>NZ_LMKE01000001.1:0-39533 GCF_001421245.1 Sphingomonas sp. Leaf10
ATATTCCTCGCCAGAAAACGCCTGTTGAGTCCGAGGTGAACACTCCCCTTCCAGGGAGGGGAGTAAGGGGGAGCCGTATTTCCCACCACATCGCCTCTTTCCCATGACCTGTTAAGTCCATAGACCGCTGCCCCATGGCAAAACTCGCATTCATCGGCACCGGGGTCATGGGCGCGCCCATGGCCGGGCACCTCGTTTCCGCCGGCCATCAGGTCACCGTCTATAATCGCACCCGCGCCAAGGCGGAGGCATGGGCCGCGCAGCATGGCGGCGATGTTGCCGAAACGCCGGCTGCGGCGGCCGATGGGGCGGAGGCGGTGTTCGCCTGTGTCGGCAATGACGACGATCTGCGGCAGGTGACGCTGGGCGAGGACGGCGCGTTCGGTGCGATGCAGGCGGGCGCGCTGTTCGCCGATCATACCACCGTGTCGGCGGCGATCGCACGCGAACTGGCCGAGGCCGGGGCCGCGAACGGGCTGCTGGTGCTCGACGCACCGGTATCGGGCGGGCAGGCCGGGGCCGAGAATGGCAAGCTGTCGATCATGTGCGGCGGCACGCGGCAAGCCTTTGCGGCGGCGGAACCGCTGATGCAGGCCTATGCCCAGCGCATCGTCCATGTCGGCGATGCGGGCGCGGGGCAGACGACCAAGATGGTCAACCAGATCTGTATCGCGGGCGTGCTGGGTGGACTTTCCGAAGCGCTGCGGTTCGCACAGGCGTCCGACCTCGACCTCGACAAGGTATTGGAAGCGGTGTCGGGCGGCGCGGCGCAGAGCTGGCAGATGGTCAATCGCTGGCCGACCATGGCGCAGGACCAGTTCGATTTCGGCTTCGCGATCGACTGGATGCGCAAGGATCTGGGCCTCGCGCTCGACGAATCGCGGCGCAACGGCGCGACGCTGCCGGTGACGGCGCTGGTCGATCAATTCTATGCCGAGGTGCAGGCCATGGGCGGCGGGCGGCAGGATACCAGCGCGCTGGTGCGGAGGATCGCGAAATGATCCGCCATGCCCTGACCGTCGCGGCGCTGCTGCTCGCCGGCACCGCACAGGCCGATGGGCTGGTCGACAATATCAACGGCGTCGCGCTGGATTCGCAGGGGAAGGTGGTGCGCTTCGGAGGCATCCTGATCGACCGCGAGGGCAAGGTCGTGCGGTTGGTGCCCAAGGGCGAGAAGGCGCCGAAGAAGCTCGACTGGCGCAGCGACATGGGCGGGAAGACCGTGATGCCGGGCATGATCGACGCGCACGGCCATGTGATGTCGCTGGGCTATCGCGCGCTCGAACTCGACCTTTCGAACACCAAGTCGCTGGCTGACGCGCAGGCGGCGATCCAGTCCTATGCGCGCGGCAACGGCAACCGGCAGTGGATATTGGGCGGCGGCTGGAACCAGGAGGCATGGGGGCTGGGCCGTTTCCCGACCGCTGCCGAACTGGACGCGGCGGCAGGCGACAAGCCGGTGCTGCTGGAACGTGCCGATGGCCATGCGGTATGGGCGAACAGCGCGGCGATGAAGGCGGCGGGGATCACCGCGAAAACCGCCGCTCCGGCGGGCGGACGCATCGAATTGCTGCCGAACGGGCAGCCATCGGGCGTGTTCGTCGACAATGCCGCCAGCCTGTTCGACGCCGCCAAGCCCAGGCCCAGCCCACGCGAACGCAATGCCGCGTTCCTGAAGGCGCAGGACATGCTGTTATCGAACGGCATCACGGCGACCGCGGACATGGGTACCTCGGTCGACGACTGGCTGGTGTTCCGGCGGATGGGCGATATCGGCCAGCTGCGCGTGCGGATCATGAGCTATGGCGCGGGCCTCGAAACGGCGCTGACGGTCGCCGGGGCGGGGCCGACGCCGTGGCTCTATGGCGACCGGCTGCGCATGGGCGGGATCAAGCTGTACGCCGATGGCGCGCTGGGGTCGCGCGGCGCGTGGCTGAAGGCGCCCTATGCCGATGCGCCGCAGCAAAGCGGGCTGTCGTTCATCAACGATACGACGCTGCTCAACCTGCTGAGCCGGGGCACGATGGACGGGTTCCAGTTCGCGATCCATGCGATCGGCGACCGGGC
Organism: Sphingomonas sp. Leaf10; assembly: GCF_001421245.1. Classification (GTDB taxonomy): domain Bacteria; phylum Pseudomonadota; class Alphaproteobacteria; order Sphingomonadales; family Sphingomonadaceae; genus Sphingomonas. Next base: position 2,068 of record NZ_LMKE01000001.1, read on the forward strand.
GAACCGGCAGGTGCTCGACGCGATCGACGAACTGGCGGCGTCGTACAAGGACGATCGCCGCTGGCGGATCGAACATGCGCAGGTGCTCGATCCGGCCGATCTGCCGCGGCTGGGCAGGAACGGGATCATCGCGTCGATGCAGCCGGTCCATGCGACCGGCGACCGGACGATGGCCGAGGCGCGGCTGGGGCCGGCGCGGCTGACCGGGGCCTATGCATGGGCGACGGTGTTGCGCGATGGCGGTCGGCTGGCGTTCGGATCGGACTATCCGGTCGAGCATCCCAACCCGTTCATCGGCTGGGCGGCAGCGTTCACGCGCGAGGATGCGAACGGCCAGCCCCCGGGCGGGTGGCGGCCCGAGGAGAAGGTGACGCGGGAACAGGCATGGAAGGCGTTCACGCAGGATGCGGCGTTCGCCGGGTTCGCCGAGCAGCGCTTCGGGTCGCTGCTGCCGGGGCAGAAGGCGGATTTCCTGGTGGTCGATCGCGATCCGGTGGCGGGGAGCGCGGCGGATTTGCGCGCGACGAAGGTGATCGAGACATGGGTTGGCGGGTATAAGGCGTGGCCGCTCGACGAGAAGGCGAAGGCGGCGGCGGGGCGGTAAATCCTCCTTGGCACGGGGAGGATTTGGTAAGCGTAATGCTATAGGTCGGTCGTCGGATCGGAGGATCGATGCAGGTTGGTTGGCGGACCGGTTTAGGGATTGCGTTGCTGGTCGGGGTCGCGGGGGCGACCGCCGGCGGGGCGGCGTTGCTGCTTCGCGCCGAGCCGGCGGCGCCGCCGGTGCCGATCCGCGCCGATCCGGTGGCGAACGCGCCGGTCGTGCAGGCGAAGCCGATGCCTGCACCCGCAGCCGCGCCTTCACCGATCGCCCGGCCGGAAGCGATGGTCGTCCGCCGGGTGCTGCCGATCGACGGGCCGTTCACCCATGGCCGCTGGGTCTGGGACGAGGACGGCGCGCCTCCTGCGGGACCGCTGGTCGTCACCATCGACCTCGATGCGCAGGTGCTGTCGGTGTTCCGCGACGGCTATGAGATCGGCGCGGCGGTGGTGCTGTACGGGGCCGATTGGAAACCCACGCCGCTGGGTGCGCTGAAGATCACCGAAAAGGACGCCGACCATGTCAGCAACCTCTACGGCGCGCCGATGCCGTACATGCTGCGGCTGACCAATGACGGCATCTCGATCCATGGCAGCGACGTGCAGGAAGGCGCGGCGACGCATGGCTGTATCGGCGTGCCGACCGCGTTCGCGAAGAAGCTGTTCGCGGTGGCGCGGCTGGGCGACCGCGTCATCATCACCAACGGCAAGCGGTTGGCGATGGGCGGGGCGATTACGTAACGTCGGCGGGGTTTCGTCCGGCCCCGAAACGAACATGCCCCGGCATTTGCCAGGGCATGTCGGAAATCGGGGTTGGTACGCGATCGTCAGGCGACCGCGGCTTCGCCCATTTCGTCGGGTTCGCGAAGCACATAGCCGCGGCCCCAGACGGTCTCGATATAATTCTCGCCTTCGCAGGCCATGCTGAGCTTCTTGCGCAGCTTGCAGATGAAGACGTCGATGATCTTGAGTTCCGGTTCGTCCATCCCGCCATAGAGATGGTTGAGGAACATTTCCTTGGTCAGCGTGGTGCCCTTGCGCAGCGACAGCAGCTCGAGCATCGCATATTCCTTGCCCGTCAGGTGAACGCGCGCGCCGTCGACGTCAACCGTCTTGGCATCGAGGTTCACCGAGAGCTTGCCGGTGCGGATCACCGACTGCGAATGCCCCTTCGACCGGCGGACGACGGCGTGGATGCGGGCGATCAGTTCCTCGCGGTGGAACGGCTTGGTAACATAATCGTCGGCGCCGAAGCCGAACGAGCGGACCTTCGAATCCATTTCGTCGATGCCCGACAGGATCAGCACCGGCGTCTGCACCCGCGCCACCCGCAGCTTCTTCAGCACGTCGTAGCCGTGCATGTCGGGCAAGTTCAGGTCGAGCAGGATAATGTCGTAATCATACAACTTGCCCAGATCGAGGCCTTCTTCGCCCAGATCGGTCGTGTAGATATTGAACCCTTCGGTCGTGAGCATAAGCTCGATCGCCTTGGCGGTCGTCGGCTCGTCTTCGATCAACAGCACGCGCATGGGCAGTCCCCGGTTTCGCGGCACGCGTCCATATCTGCGCGCGACCAAAACATTAACGTAAACACCTCTGAACGCAAAAGGTTAATTTCTGACTAATGGAAAACGTTCCGTGAAATCCGTTGGTTAAAAACATTGCGGCTGCGGCCGCAGTCTAACCACGCGGACAGGCGCTGCGGAAGCGGTTGGAAAGAAAGTCGATAAGTACCGCAACCCGCGCCGGGCGCAACGTACCGGGCGGGGTCAGCAGATGCAACGCGACCGCACCGTTCGACCAGTCGGGCAGCACCGGTTCGAGCAGACCGGCATCGATATCGGCATCGACCAGGAAATCGGGCAGGCGCGCGACGCCGAGACCGAGACGCAGCGCGGGCAACATCGCCTCGCCATTGTTCACCGCCAGCGGGCCGCCGGGGCGGACGGTCACTTCCTCCTCGCCACGCCGGAAATGCCAGAGCGGGTTGGGCAGGTTGGTGTAGCGGAAACAGGCGTGGCGACCGAGATCGGCGGGATGGGTCGGGCGGCCATGGTCCTGCCAGTAGCCGGGCGCAGCGACGATGCGGACCGCCACTGGACCCAGCCGCCGCGCGCGCAGCGAACTGTCGGGCAGTTCGGCGATGCGCAGCGCGATGTCGATGCCGTCGGCGACGATGTCGACCTTCGCATCGGACAGGGTCAGGTCGATCTCGACGCCGGGGTTGGCCTTCAGGAATTCGGCGATGGCGGGCGCGACATGGGTCTGGCCGAACGACATGGGTGCGGCGACGCGGACCAGCCCGGTCGGCGCGGCGGCGGCATCGCGCGCCTGCTCCTCCGCCGCCTGCGCCTCGGCAAGAATGCGGCCGGCGCGTTCGGCCAGCGACTGGCCGGCGTCGCTCAGCGTCAGGCGGCGCGAGGTGCGGTGGAACAGGGTGGTGCCGAGCGACGCCTCCAGCCGGGCGACGGCCTTCGACACCGTCGCCTTCGACACGCCGATCGACTGGGCGGCGGCGCTGAACGAGCGATGCTCGACGACGCAGGCGAACATCGCCCAGGCTTCGAAATCGGGGAGCCGCATATATCCTCCGCTGCGAAACGATCGGTTTCCGACGTTTCCATTTACGTCATGATCGCGGCGCTTATCTTGGGGGTCAAGCAAGGAGATCGTCGATGATCGACAAACGTGACTTCACCAGCCTGGGCCATGCCGATCACGGATGGCTGAACGCCCGCCATCATTTCAGCTTCGCCAATTATTACGACCCCAAGCGGATGGGTTGGGGCGCGATCCGGGTGTGGAACGACGACGAGATCGGCGCGAACAGCGGCTTCCCGCCGCATCCGCACAAGGACATGGAAATCATCACCTATGTCCGTTCCGGCGCGATCACCCATCAGGATTCGATGGGCAACAAGGGCCGGACGGCTGCGGGCGACGTGCAGGTGATGAGCGCCGGCACCGGGGTCCGCCACGCCGAATATAATCTGGAAGCCGAAACCACGCGCATCTTCCAGATCTGGATCGAGCCGCGTCAGAAGGGCGGCGCGCCGGCATGGGGTGCCAAGCCGTTCCCGAAGGGCGAACGGTCGGGCAAGTTCGTGACGCTGGCGAGCGGTTTCGGCGAGGATGACGATGCGTTGCGCATCCGCGCCGATGCCCGCGTGCTGGGCGCGACGCTGAAAGCCGGCGAAAGCGTGGAACATAGCGTAGGCGCAGGGCGTCACGCCTATCTGGTCGCGGCAACCGGCGCGATCACCATCGACGGCGTCGCCTTCGAGGCGCGCGACGGCGCCGCGCTGACCGGCGGGCAGACCGTCACCATCACCGCGACCAGGGACGCCGAAATCGTCCTGGTCGACAGCGAATAACCAACGGGAGTATCGCCGCATGACCAAGGTATTGGTGCTATATTATTCGTCCTACGGGCATATCGCGAAGATGGCCGACGTCGTTGCCGAAGGTGCCCGTTCGGGCGGCGCGGAGGTCGATGTCCGCCGGGTCCGTGAGACGGCGCCCGATGAGGTCGCCAAGTCGGCGGGCTTCGTCGTCGCCGATCATCACGAACTGCTGACCGATCCCAACGAACTGACCAACTATGATGCGATCATCGTCGGTACCGGCACCCGCTACGGCCGGATGTCGAGCCAGATGGCCGCGTTCTGGGACACGACCGGTGGCGTTTGGGCCAAGGGCGGTCTGGTCGGCAAGATCGGCGGTGCCTTCACCTCGACCGCGACCCAGCATGGCGGGCAGGAGACGACGCTGTTCTCGATCATCACCAATCTGATGCACCACGGGCTGACCATCGTCGGGCTCGATTATGGCTATGAAGGCCATACCGGGCTGGACGAGGTGAATGGCAGCACGCCCTATGGCGCGTCGACGATCGCGGGTGGTGACGGCAGCCGTCAGCCGACCGAGATCGAACTGGGCGGTGCCCGGCATCAGGGCAAGCGGATCGCCGAACTGGCGGCGAAGGTGTTCGGGTAAGAGGGATGGGGCGGCCTGAGGGTCGCCCCGTCACGCCGGCGTGCGCGCGTCGAGATGCAGGTAGCGCGGATCGAACTCGGCCGCGTCCTGCAACGCGTCGACGTCATGGATGGTCAGTTGGCGTCGGTTGGTCGAGATCAGCCCCTCCGCCCGCATCCGTTGCAAGACGCGGTTCACATGGATCGGGGTGATACCCAGCGTGTCGCCCAGTTGTTCCTGCGTTACCGGCAGGTCGAAGGTGCCATCGCGCGCCAGGTCGACCTGACACATCCGCAACCACATCTCGCAGAACAGATGCGCCATGCGCGTATAGGAATCGCGCTGGGCGACGTTGACCAGCCATTCGCGCGAAATCGCTTCGTCGACCAGCGCCGACCACCAGAAGCCGCGGGCCAGCGCGGGATAGCGATCGGTCAAGTCGAGGATCACCTGTTTCGGGATCGCCGCGACCCGCGCATCGCCGAGCGCGCGGATCGAATGGTCCATCTCTTCGAAGATGAAGATATGCGGATCGCACAGGTCGCCGGGGATAAGATAGGCGAGAATCTGACGCTTGCCGTCGGGCAGATCCTTGTAGCGGCAGGCCCAGCCATCGAGCAGCAGAAACACCTGTTCGGAACGATCGCCGACCCGGATCAGGTCGCGTCCGGCCCGGATGTCGAAGGTGTTGCGGCATAACCGGTCGAGGGCGTCAGCATCGTCAGGGGAAAAATTGGCCAAGCTTGCCAGTTTTTGGGTCAGCGGATTGGACATTGCATCCTCCTGTCGGATCGGCCGCCGATCACTCGGTCCGCAGCATACCAATTAATCCAAGTAAGTTATATGCAATTGGTTCCGTCATCCCCGCGACGCGGGCGGGACGCGCGGCGAAGCGAATGGCGCTTTTCAAGGCGCTTCTGTCGCGACTGCATCAGGTAGTTGGATTGTTAGCGCTATCGGTTATCATCGCCGCAAAAGAATCTTGATGGGAGAGACGGATGCGGACGTTCGGTTGGTGGCAGACCATGGCATTGGCGGGCGCAATGGCGAGCATTTTGCCGGCGCAGGAACGGACCGCGCCGGTAGCAGGCAGCAATCCGATCATCCGCGACAAGTTCACGGCCGACCCCGCACCGCTGGTCGTCGGCGACCGGCTGTATCTGTATGTCGGGCATGATCAGGCGCAGCGGGACGAGATGTTCAACATGCGCGAGTGGCTGGTCTATTCGACCACCGACATGCGGCATTGGACCGACCATGGCCCGATCATGAAGGTCGCCGATTTCAAATGGGCGAAGGCCGATGCCTGGGCCAGCCAGACGATCTTCAAGAACGGCAAATACTGGTTCTATGCCGCGGTCGAGCACGACAATACCCATCCGGGCAAGGCGATCGCGGTCGCGGTGTCGGACAAGCCGACCGGGCCGTTCGTCGATGCCAAGGGATCGGCGCTCATCACCAACCAGATGACGCCCAAGGGTACGCATAGCTGGGAGGATATCGACCCGACCGTCTTTACCGACAAGGACGGGACGACGTGGATCGCATGGGGCAACCGCCAATGCTATATCGCCAAGCTGAAGCCCAACATGATCGAGATCGACGGGCCGATCACCGAAATCACCCCGCCGCATTTCGAGGAGGGGCCGTGGCTGCACGAGCGCAACGGCACCTATTATTTGACCTACGCCTCGCTCGACCGGTCGAAGCATCGCGATGAGCGCGTATCCTATTCGACGGCGCCGTCGATCAAGGGGCCGTGGACCTATCGCGGCGAGCTTACCGGCTCGGGGAAGTACAGCTTCACCATCCATCCGGGGATCGCACAGTTCAAGGGTGACTGGTATCTGTTCCTGCACAATGCGACGCTGGCGATCGGCGACATGAACGGGGCGATCGGGCGCAGGGCGGTGACGGTCGAGCGGCTCTATTACAATGCGGACGGGACGATGAAGCCGGTGGTGCAGACCGATGCGGGGGTGACGGCGGCGAAGTAGCTACGCTGTCGCAAGATATCGTCATTCCCGCGTAGGCGGGAATCCATAGACGCTGACGTTCGCGGTTGATCCGAAGCGTTGGAGGCTATGGGTTCCCGCCTGCGCGGGAACGACGATGGAGTGTCCTTCCCTCAGTCGACCTTTGGCTCAGCCGGAAACCGTGTGCGAGCCGTCGCGAACATGGTTCTTGCTGGAACGGCACCAGCCTCGTTCGCCGACGTGCCGACCCAGCGCCAGTGCCACGGCTCCCATTTCACCTGCTGCCGGTTGCCCGCCGGGAATGACATTTCGAAGCCGAAGCGGGCGGCGTTGGCGCGGAGCCAGCGGCCGGCGGGGGTGGCGCCGAAACACCCCTCCGCATCGCAGGCGGGCGCGGTCGCGCTGCCGAAGTCGATGACGTAACCGGTCGAATGTTCACTGAAGCCCGGCGGGGCGGAGGCCCATGCGCGTTCGGCGAAGCTGCCCGATCCGTCGGGACCGATCCCGCCGCAAAAGGTCAGCTGCTGGAGCGCGACCGAGCGGTGGCACGATACCGCGCGGAGCGTGCCGGCGATCGCAGGATCGGCATCGGCTGCGGCAAGCAGGCGGGTGAGGTCTGGCAGCATCGCAGGGTGGATCTTGCACGACGCCCCGAGCGCGGGCGGGGCTTCGACCAGCGCAGTTGCCGGCATGTCGGGATAGGGGAAATGATTGAACAGGCGGCCGTCGGCGGTGCGCTGCACGGTGCCGCGACCGCAGAGCGCGACCGGGCCGGTGACAGGGGCTGGCGGCGGTGGTGCGACGGCTGGCGGCGGCGTGAGTGGAATCGCGACCGGCGTCGGCGTGGTGACCGGCACAGCGGGTTGTCGGACTGCGGGTGCGCAGGCGGCAAGTGGCGGCAAGATACAGGCAAGGACGAAGGATCGACGCACGATGGTCTCCGGCTGGGGCGGTCGACCGCGCGAGCGCACTGGCACGGCGTCGACAACGATGGCAAGGGAGGGAAATGCTCGACGACCTAGTCCTGTTCATCGACGGCGAAGCGATCGTCCTCGACAAGCCCGCCGGCCTGCCGGTCGATCCGCCGCGTGACGGATCACCCAGCATCGTCGCGCGCGCCGACGAACTGCGCTTCACCTTTCAACGCGAACCGACGCCGGTGCACCGGCTCGACCGCGATACCAGCGGCTGCCTGCTGCTGGCCCGCAATCCCAAGGCGCATGCGAGGTTCCAGCAGGCGTTCGAGCAGGGGCGGGTGACCAAACGCTATCTGGCGATCCTCAATGGTATTCCAAAGGGGGAATCGGGCGAGATCGACATGGCGCTGGCGAAGGTCAGCAGCGTCGAGGAAGGCTGGCGGATGGTCGGCGATGCGAAGGGCAAGCCGGCGCGGACCAACTGGCGCGTGGTGCGGACGGTCGGCGACCGCGCGTTGGTCGCGTTGTTCCCGGAAACGGGGCGGACCCACCAGATTCGCGTCCACATGGCCGAGGGGCTGGGCTGTCCGGTGGCGGGTGATCCGGTCTATGGCCAGGGTGGACGGAGCGGCATGTTGCTGCATGCCGCCGGGCTGATGGTGCCGCGCGACAACAAGGCCGCGATCGACGTAACCGCGCCCTGGCCGCGCAGCTTCGTCGCGGCGGGGTTCGACGAAATCTAAGGTGCCGCGCATTGCGATCACCCGGTCGATTTCGATCGATAGCGGCGAACTGGTCGAAAGCTTCACCCGCGCATCGGGGCCGGGCGGGCAGCATGTCAACACGACCGACAGCGCGGTGCTGTTGCGCTTCGACGTGGTCGCATCGCCTGGGTTGCCGGAGGCGGTCAAGCACCGGCTGGCGGTGCTGGCGGGATCGCGGCTGACCAAGGACGGGGTGCTGACGCTGCGCGCCGACGCGTCGCGATCGCAGGAGATGAACCGGCGCGAGGTGCGCGAGCGGCTGTTCGAGCTGATCCGCGAGGCGACGATCGTGCCGAAGAAGCGTCGCGCGACCAAGCCGACCAAGGCGTCGCAGGTGCGGCGGGTCGATGCGAAGAAGGGGCGGTCGCAGGTGAAGGCGGGGCGGGGCAAGGTGCGGTTGGATTAGATTCTACCTGCGAGCGCGGAGGATTGGAACGTGGCTGCGTTCCGCCTACATCGCGGGGCATGTACCAGTTCGACATTTCCGCCGGCGCCAACGGCGACCTGTACCGCGACCTGCTCGGCGCGCTCGATGCGCTGACTGGCGATGAGAGCGATGCGATCGCCAATATGGCCAATGCATCGGCGCTGCTGATGCAATATCTGCCCGACCTGAACTGGGCGGGGTTTTACCGGCTGGTCGGGGACGAACTGGTGCTCGGGCCGTTTCAAGGCAAGGCGGCGTGCATCCGCATCGCGATGGGGCGGGGGGTGTGTGGCGCCGCCGCGGCATCGCGCAAGAGCCAGTTGGTTGCCGACGTCCATGCCTTTCCGGGGCACATCGCCTGCGATGCCGACAGCCGCAGCGAACTGGTCGTGCCAATCGTCGTCGGCGAGCGGTTGATCGGTGTGCTCGATCTCGACAGTCCGCTGCCGGGCCGGTTCGATGACGCCGATCGGGCGGGGTGCGAGGCGCTGGTCGCGTTGCTGGGACCACGGATCGCTTGACCCGGCGCGGGACGGGCGGCGCGTAGGCGGTGGATTGGCCGGGAACCGGGCGGCGTGATAGGGTTTCGATCTTCTGTCTTGCCGTTCAGGGAGTTTGTCGGCCGATGCGAACGCCGTTCTTTGCCGCCGCTGTCGCGCTGCTTGCTACGTCCGGTCTGACGACGGGGGCAGCGCAAGCGCAACGCGTGGGGCAAGCGCCCGAGGCACTGCCGCGCGGACCGGCGGTTCAGGCCGGCGCGCCGCGCGTGAACCTGCCCGGACCGCGCTGGGGCGGGAAGGTGCGCGGGCGTTGGGTCGGCGGCCAATATGCGCCGGGTGGCTGGGCAGCGTATCGCCCGCCGGTGCGCGGATGGGTGCTGCCGCGCTATTGGGTGGCACCGAGTTTCTTCGTTCAGGACTGGTCGGCATACGGGCTGACCCGGCCGCAGTCCGGCTATGGCTGGTATCGCTATTATGATGATGCCGTGCTCGCCGATCGCGACGGGCGGGTGTACGACGTGCGCAGCGGGCTCGACTGGGATGCGCGCGACGATGGGCGCTATGTCCGCGACGATCGCGCCTATGAACGCTATGCCGCCGAGCGACGCGACGACGGTGTCGGCGGCGCGGTGATCGGCGGAGTCGCCGGGGCAGTCGCCGGTAACGTCATCGCCGGGCGCGGCAACCGGCTGGGCGGTACGGTGTTGGGGGCGGGGGTCGGCGCATTGGCCGGGACCGCGATCGATCGGGCCGAGGATCGCCGCGCTGCGCCGCCGCCGCCGCCGCCCGGTTATGGCGCGGACTATCCGATGCCGTATGAAGACGTGCCGATCGCGCCGGACGACGGGTATGACGACGGCTTCGACGACATGCCGGTCGCACCCGATGTGGTGTTCGGTCCGATGCGCGAACAGGTACAGCCGATCGGACCGCCGCCGCCGCCGCGTACGCGCTATGTCGAGCGGCACATCGGCGCGGCCCCGGTCGCGCGCAGCTATACGACGACGACCACGACCACCGAAGGTCCGGAGGCGGGCTATATCGCCAACGGCTATTACTATCCGCCGCGTACGGTGACGACGGTGACGGTCGAGCATCCGCCTGTGGTCACCACGACGACCGAGGAGGTCGTGACCTACCCACCGCAGGCGTCGCGGCGGGTGGTTCGTTCGAAGACGTTGCGGCGGTAAGCGTTCTCGACGGTCGCTTCTCGACAGGCTCGAAGCTGCTCGAACCGAACGGGAAGCCTAGCGCGGCGGGCGGCCGGCGAACGTTGGTACGCTCTCTGCTCCGCTGGCCGATAGGGATGATACCGCGACGAAGTGATCGTCGACGATGACGCCCTTCAGCACCGCCTCCGCGCCGGTCACGTCGCGCTGGTCGGTCCAGTCCTGCGCATCGTTGCGCCGCCAGCGGACGCGATAGCCGGCCGCATTGGGGACCGGTGACCAGCGCACCGTCGTATCGGTCGATAGCGCGCCGTCGATCGACGCGGTGACGGGCGCGGCGGGAGCAACGGCGAGGCGGGCGATGGTGGCGACGTTCAGCGCGGTGACCTTGGCCAGATATTGGAAGTCCATCCGGTCGATCGTGTCGCCGTACACCCGGCCGCTTTCGGTCCGCAGATCCTGATGCTGCGCGTCGTAATTCTCGACCCCGACCGAGAAGCGGATCGCGGGATAGCCGAGCTTGAGAAAGGGTTCGTGATCGCCGCCGCGCCCGAGGCGGTCGGGGCGCCGGTCGAGAAACGCATCGACGCCGCCGGGCAGGGTCTTCGCCACGGCATCGACCGTCTTGGCAAGCGCGCGCGACGGGCCGTCATCCTCGCCGCCGGCGGCACGGCGGGCGATCTGCTGTTCGATCGATTCGGAGGCACGAATGCCTTCGGAAAAGACACGGACGCGGTCGGCGACGCGGCGGCCGTCCTGTCCGACGGTGTTGCCGACGATGTCGTTGTTGAGGACGGCGGTGACGTTCCAGCCCTTTTCCCTGGCGGTGTCGGCGAGCAGTTGCGCGCCCCACAGCCCCTGTTCCTCGCCCGACAGCGCGGCATAGACGATGGTCGCGTCGAATTTTTCCTTCGACAGGATGCGCGCCGCCTCCAGCACCAGTGCTACGCCCGAGGCATCGTCGTTTGCGCCGGGGGCGTCGCTGGTCGCGTTCATCACGTCGCTGACCCGACTGTCGATATGGCCCATGACGATCACGACTCGGCGCGGATCGCGACCCTGTTGGAAGCCGAGCACGTCGACGACGTTCACGCCCTGCGGCGCGCGCGGGCCGGTAAAGCCGCGCGCGATGTTGGCGACGGTGATGCAATCGCCACAATCGCGTCCGATTCGGGTCAGTTCATTGGCGAACCATCGGCGGGCCGCACCGATGCCACGCGTCGGATGATCGGGATCGGACGCGGTATGCCGGGTGCCGAAGCTGACCAGTTTGGCGACGTCCGCACGCAGCCGGTCAGGCTTGGGCAAGTCGCGGGCCGGGGCGGCGGTAGCAAACAACAGGGCGGGAAGGAACAGAATCTGGCGCATTTGCGGGAGGATGCCGCCTTCCGCGCGGCGGCTCAACTGGTTTCGCCAGATACCCATCGCTGCCGAAAACCCATCGTTCGAATGGGTGAAATTGCTTAAAACGAATGTTTGGTTTCGTTTTTTGCAATTGCTAACTGGTCGGGTGCGGTGCACAACGACTGTGCCTTTCAGGCATCCTCTCCTAAAACTTTTACAGGGTCGGCCTTGCCGGCCCTTTTTTTTGTGCGCCGACCGCGCTAACGCGCCCTCACCAGCGCTGCGCTGAATTATAAGAGAGGACGCTGCCGGACATCCGGCGAACAGCAGCAGCCCGCGGGGGATCGAGCGCGACGCAAAGCGCGGCTCTCCCCCGCACGGTACTTTCCATGTTGCACATTGGCCGACCGAAGCTGAACGCCGGCTGTCCGGCGATCAACTCAGGCGATCGATGCCCTCGCGGTCGAGACTGCCGGGGATGATCATCAGCGGCACGGGCAGGGCGCCGGCATCGGTGCCGGCGAAGTGGGTGACCAGCGGTCCGGGCGATCCGGTGGCGGCGGCCCCCAGCACCAGTGCGGCGATATCGGGATTGGTGGCGATCATCTCACGAACGATTCGCGGACCGTCGCCCGTGCGCACGGTCAGATGCGGTTGCAGACCCGATTCGGCGATCAGCGTGCCTGCGGCTGCCTGCACCAGTGCCTCGGCGCGTTCGGTCGCTTCCTCCTCGATCGTCGCCTGCACCCCGCCCCATGGCGCGAATTCCTGCGGCTCGACCAGCGCCAGCACCTCGACGCCGCCATTGGTCTTGACCGCACGGCGTGCGGCAAAGCGGAGCGCGACCGCGCTTTCGGGGCTTTCGTCGACGACGACCAGATATGTCCGCATGATAACCTCGCCTTAAGCGATCGTTCATGCGCCGGTTACGCAGCGTCGTGCAAGCTGTACCGGGGCTTGACCCGGAGCCGCCCGGCGGCGAAGAGGCGCGACGAGCCTGAGAGGACCACTCTGCCCCATGCCGATCGAGATCAAGATGCCCGCCCTGTCCCCCACCATGGAAGAGGGGACGCTGGCCAAATGGCTGGTGAAGGAAGGTGACACCGTCAAATCCGGTGACATCATGGCGGAAATCGAAACCGACAAGGCGACGATGGAATTCGAAGCCGTCGACGAAGGTACGATCGGCAAGGTGCTGGTTGCCGAGGGCACCGACAATGTGAAGGTCGGCGCGGTCATCGCGATCCTGCTCGAAGAGGGCGAGGACGCATCGGCCATCGACGCCGCGCCCAAGAAAGCGGAAACGCCCGAGCCTGCCGACGATCAGTTCAAGGGCAAGCCCGATCCGACCGATCCGAACAAGACCGGCAGCGAAGCCGCGCCGGCTCCGGCAGGAACGTCGGACCATGGTCGTCCGGCCGGTGCCGGTGCTGCGCAGAGTGACGGTGGCCGCGTGAAGGCCAGCCCGCTGGCGCGTCGCATCGCCGCCGACAAGGGCCTCGAACTGTCGGACATCGCCGGCAGCGGCCCGAACGGCCGCATCGTCAAGGCCGATGTCGAGAATGCCAAGCCCGGTGCCGCGAGCGCGCCGAAGGCCGAGGCTGCTGCGGCCGCACCAAGCGCGGCGGCTGCGCCCGCTCCGGCGGCGGAAGCGCCCAAGCCGGCGGCCGTCTGGTTCGACGATTCGATCCCGCACACCGTCGAAAAGCTGTCGAACATCCGCAAGACGATCGCGCGTCGCCTGACCGAATCGAAGCAGCAGGTGCCGCACATCTATCTGACGGTCGATATCCGTCTCGATGCGCTGCTCAAGCTGCGCGGCGATCTGAACAAGTCGCTCGACGCACGTGGCGTAAAGCTTTCGGTCAACGACCTGCTCATCAAGGCGCTGGGCGTCGCGCTGGAAAACAGCCCGAAGTGCAACGTCACCTTCCTCGGCAACGAAATGGTGCAATATTCGCGCGCCGACGTGTCGGTAGCGGTGTCGACGCCGACCGGCCTCATCACCCCGATCATCCGCGACGCCGCCAACAAGGGCGTGGCGAAGATCAGCACCGAGATGAAGGACCTGGCCGGCCGCGCCAAGGAGAACAAGCTGAAGCCCGAGGAATATCAGGGCGGTACGGCATCGCTGTCGAACATGGGCATGTTCGGCATCAAGCAGTTCGAAGCGGTCATCAATCCGCCGCAGGGCATGATCCTCGCGGTCGGTGCCGGTGAGAAGCGCCCGTACATCGTCGACGACGCGCTGGGTGTCGCGACCGTCATGACCGCGACCGGCAGCTTCGACCACCGGGCGATCGATGGTGCGGACGGTGCGCAGATGCTCAAGCTGTTCAAGGCGCTGGTGGAGTCGCCGCTCGGCCTGATCGCGTAAATGCGCGCGCGGCTGCTGACCGAGATCGCGCATGTCGCCGCCGGGGTTGCGGCGGCATGGGCGATCGGGTCGCTGTCGGCATGGTCCTATCCGCTGGGACGGCGTGATATCTGGACGGTGACATGGGTGGCGATGGCGATCGTCATCGTGCTGGGCATTCGGCAGGTGCAGCGCGCCATGGCCGAGGAACGTGCCAAGGGGGGCATGGATGGTCGAGAATAATGCCGTGCCACCGGTCGGGCAGCCTGCGCTACGTGTTACCGCGATGCCCGCCGATACCAATCCTTACGGCGATATCTTCGGCGGCTGGATCATGTCGCAGATGGACATGGCGGCCGGGCTGGTCGCGGCACGCCATTCCAAGGGGCGGGCGGTGACAATCGCCGTCGACGCGATGCAATTCTATGCGCCGGTCGCGGTCGGTGACGAGGTGTCGGTCTATACGGATATGGTAAAGGTCGGACGCACGTCGATGACGATCGAGGTCGAGGCATGGCGCCGCGACCGCTTCGGCGAGGCGGTCGACCGCGTGACCCAGGCGCGGTTCGTGTTCGTCGCGATCGACGAGGATCGCAAGCCGCGGGCGGTCGTGGGCTGAAGACGATCCTGCTGCAACAATCATGGCTGCTCGACCGGGCAGCATCGAGCGAAAAGGTAAAGTGATGGCTGAATCTTACGACCTGATCGTGCTCGGCTCCGGCCCCGGCGGCTACGTTGCCGCGATCCGCGCGAGCCAACTGGGCCTGAAGGTAGCGATCGTCGAGCGCGAGCGGCTGGGCGGCATCTGCCTCAACTGGGGCTGTATCCCGACCAAGGCGCTGCTGCGGTCGGCTGAAATCTATCATTACATGATGCACGCCGCCCAATACGGCCTGTCGAACGAGAAGCCGTCCTTCGACCTCGCCAAGGTGGTCGATCGCAGCCGCAAGGTCGCCGGGCAGCTGAACGCCGGCGTCAAGGGGCTGATGAAGAAGAACAAGGTAGCGGTGCACGAGGGCGTCGGCACCATCACTGCGAAGGGCAAGCTGAGCGTCAAGCAGGGCGACAAGACCACCGAGCTGGATGCCAAGCACATCATCATCGCGACCGGTGCGCGTGCCCGCGACCTGCCGTTCGCAAAGGCCGATGGCGCCAAAATCTGGACGTACCGTCACGCGATGGTGCCGCCCGAAATGCCGACCAAGCTGCTGGTCATCGGTTCGGGCGCGATCGGCGTCGAGTTCGCGAGCTTCTACAACGACATGGGCGCCGACGTCACCATCGTCGAGATGCTCGACCGGATCATGCCGGTCGAGGACGCCGAAGTCAGCGAGTTCATGCACAAGGCGCTGACCAAGCAGGGCATGACGATCAAGACCAAGTCGGGTCTGGAAAAGCTGGAAGCGACCCCGGCGGGCGTGAAGGCCGCGATCAAGGGGCCGGACGGCAAGGTCGAACAGGTCGAGTTCAGCCACGCGATCGTCGCGATCGGCATCGTGCCCAATACCGAAAATATCGGCATGGAAGCGCTGAAGATCGAGGCCGAGCGCGGCCACATCAAGACCGACGGCTATGGCAAAACCAATGTCGACGGCATCTGGGCGATCGGCGACGTGACGGGTGCGCCGTGGCTGGCGCACAAGGCGAGCCATGAGGGCGTGATCGCCGCCGAAGCCATCGCCAAGGCGCTGGGCAACAAGGACGTTCATCCGCACGCGATGGACAAGAACAACATCCCCGGCTGCACCTATGCCCGTCCGCAGGTCGCCAGCGTCGGCTTTACCGAGGCGAAGGCCAAGGAAGCGGGCTACAGCGTCAAGGTCGGCAAGTTCCCGTTCATCGGCAATGGCAAGGCGATTGCGCTGGGCGAGGCGGAAGGCTTTGTGAAGACGGTGTTCGACGCCAAGACCGGCGAGCTGCTGGGCGCGCACATGGTCGGTGCGGAAGTGACCGAGATGATCCAGGGCTATGTCGTCGCCCGTCAGTTGGAGACGACCGAAACCGAACTGACGCAGACGGTGTTCGCGCATCCGACGATTTCCGAATCGATGCACGAGTCGGTGCTCGCGGCCTATGGTCGGGCGATCCACATCTGATCGTCATCGCACCGTCATAAAGACGACTTGACCCGCGCCATTGCGCAGCGCCATGGCGCGGGTCCATGAAGTATCTCCTACCAGCGGCGGTCGCCGCGTCGTCCGTGGTCGTGACCCCTGCGTCGGCGCAGACGGTGCAGGAGCTGCAACGGCAGATCGACGAATTGAAGGCGGTCATCGCCGAGATGAAGGCCGCGCAGGCGACGGCCGCCAAACCGCCGGTGATCGCCGACGTGCCGGCGCTCGCTGCCGCGTCCGAGAAGCCGCAGCGGGCCGCCGAAGCGCCGGCACCGGCCATTCCGGCAGCCGCTGCGAACACCCCGACCCAGGTCGCTACGACGCCGACCCAGTCCAAACGCTGGTACGATCGCATCCGCATTCGCGGCTATACCCAGTTGAGGTTGAACGAGATCATCGCCGGCGACCGGACCGCGTCCGCAGGTCTCGCACGGCTGCGGTCGGTGCATGACAGTGGCATCGGCGACAATACCGGCTTCACCTTCCGCCGGATTCGCCTGATCCTGCAGGGCGATTTGGGCGATCGGGTGTCGTTCTATCTCCAACCCGATTTCGCGACCGCGGTGTCGAGCCAGTCGGTCGGCGAGCGGCGCGAAGGGTTCCTGCAACTGCGCGACGCCTATTTCGACGCGTTCCTCGACCGCGACAAGCGGTTCCGGCTGCGTTTCGGCCAGTCGAAGGTGCCGTTCGGGTGGGAGAATATGCAGTCGTCGTCGAACCGGCTGACGCTCGACCGCAGCGACGCGATCAATAGCGGCGTGCCGAGCGAGCGCGATATCGGGGTCGTCGCCTATTATACTCCGAGCCATGTCGAGGATATATGGGAGCGGCTGACAGAGGACGGGCAAAAGCTGTTCGGCAATTACGGCGCGTTCGGTGTTGGGCTGTATAACGGGCAGGGCACCAATCGCGAGGAAGCGAACGACGCGGTAATGGCGGTGGCGCTGGCGACATGGCCGTTCGAGATCGGGGGCAAGCAGGTGCTGGAGGTCGGGGGCAGCGCCTATACCAACCGCGTCCAGCCCGAAATCCGTACCGGCGGGGTCAGCCCGGTCGCGTTCGCCGACGACCGGATCGGGCTGCACGCGATCCTGTATCCGCAGCCTTTCGGGTTGCAGGCCGAATGGATTTGGGGGCGGGGGCCGGAATATGATCCGGTGCTGCGCGGCATCACGACGAGGTCGCTGTACGGCGGCTATGTGCAGGGCACGGCGCGGGTGCGGCAGTCGCCGGTCGGGCCGTTCATGCCCTATGTCCGTTGGCAGACCTATCGCGGCGGATGGAAGGCGGCGGTCAACGCACCCCGTCTGGAGACCGACGAGGTCGAACTGGGCATCGAGTTCCAGCCGGTACCCGCGCTGGAATGGACGATCGCCTATGCGCGGATGGAGCGGGCCGAGGCCGACGAGCGGCGCGCGGGCCGCGCCGAGGGCGATGTGTTCCGGACGCAGTTACAGCTGAATTATTAGGGTTTTTGACCAGGCAGCGGCCAAAGTTCACAAAGTTCACACTCATGGCGGTTTTGCGCGTGACGGGAGGGGCGGTGTCAAAGAGCACGAGGGAGTACCCCGCGTACCGCATTTTGCAGGACGCAGCGTTTTAGGAAAGCCCGCATGCGCTCGAGCGTGATGACATGGTTGCGACCCGTCGGGATTGCGCCTGGGCGGTTGCCGGCAAGGAAGGACGCGCAGCGCGGGCTGTCGGCCCGGGCAAGCTTCCTGACGACGTCCGGCGAGCGCCCAGGCGCAACCGCTTAGCGGCGGGCGAAAATGACCGCGTGGCGGCGTCCCTCGTCGGTCACGGGGGCAAAGCCCCGCTCCCTCCTCGCTCCTTGCCACGCAGTCATTTTCGCTCCGTCACGACGGGTCAAAACCATGTCATCACGCTCTAGTTATCCATCCGATGATCGGCTTTTGTCAGCCAGGACGGGAAGTCGGTGACCACAGGATGGTGACGGCGTACGAACGTTCTTGGTCGGTGACGGGAGATGATATGTTTTCGGTGTCCAGACGTACCGTTCTTGCCGCGCCATGCTTGGGAGCGCTCGCGACGTCTGCGGTCGGCGGCGCTTCAGTGCCACCGGGCGATCCGCTTGCCGGGTTGCCGGCATGGATGGAACTGGCATCCGTGCCGGGCGTGAGTTGGGCGGTGGTGAACGCCGCGGGCGGCATTTCGCATGGGGCGGCGGGCTACGCCAAAGCGAGCGGCGTGCCCGCGACGGTGGATACGTTGTTCGAGGCAGCGTCGTTGTCAAAGGCCGTCTTGGCGGTTGCCGTCCATGATTTGGTGCGCGTCGGATTGATCGACCTTGACCGGCCGGTCGGGGCGTATGTGTCGTTCAGCGACGATATCCGGACTCGTACGATAACGGCGCGACACCTGCTTTCGCACACCAGCGGACTGCCCAATTGGCGCGACGAGGCGGACGAGGGACTGAAAAGCGCATTCGTTCCCGGCACGAAATTCCGATATTCCGGCGAAGGCTATGTGCTGCTCGGTCGTATGGTCGAGGTCGTTACCGGTCAGACCGCAGCGCAGGTCGTCGAGACCCGCGTTCTGCGACCGGCAGGAATGCATCGCAGTACCTATGGCTGGCCCCGCGGCACCGAACCTGCCGTTGCATGGGCGCACGACGGCAGTGGCGCAGTCCTTGCCGATCAGGGTCCGGCAGCTTTCGCCATCCGCCGGGACGCCGGACCGTCGACACCTGTCGACCGTTGGACGCAGGCTGAACGCGAAAAGGCCGCTGTCGCGTTGGGCAGACCCGCCATGCCGATCTTCATGACGCCCAACATGGCAGCCGGACTATGGACGACGGCGGGTGATTACGCCCGGTTCCTGATCTTTGCGCAGCGCTACCCGGAGCTGTCGACGCCGACGATACCGGTCCGCGGAACGCTGGACTGGGGTTTGGGATGGGGGTTGGAGCGTGGCACAGGGCAGTCGTTCGCATGGCATTGGGGTGCGAACGATGGTGTTGCCAATCTATTCGCCGTCGATTTGGCGTCGCGGGCGGCGATCGTCGTCCTTACCAACGGCGATAGTGGGCGCAGGGTGTATGAACGTGCCGCACGTTCCCATTTTTCGCGCGAGTTCGATGCGTTCGCTTGGCTGAGTTGAGGGTCGCTCCCGCCGCTACCCCGCCGCCTTCGCCAGCCCGCGCGAGATCTGGAGCGCGGCGTTCAGTCGTGCCTGTGGGTCGGCGAAGCTGCGGCTGATGACCAGTTTCATGTCGGGGCGAAGTTTTGCGGTGCCGGCCAGTTTGTCGACATAGGCGAGCAGCCCTTCGACACTGGGGAACTTGTCCTCGTGGAAGCTGACGATCGCGCCCTTTGCGCCGACGTCGATCTTGGCGACGCAGGCCTTTTTGGCGTTCAGTTTCGCCTCGATCAGTTGCAGCAGATTGGCGGTGGCGACCGGGAGCTTGCCGAAGCGGTCGATCAGTTCGGTGGCGAAGGCGTCGATGCCGGCGCGGTCCTCGACATCGTTCAGGCGGCGGTAGAGGCCCATGCGCAGGTCGAGGTCGGGGACATAATCCTCCGGGATGAGGATCGGCGCGTCGACGGTGATCGCGGGTGAGAAGTCCTTGGGCTTGTCGTCGCGGAGACCCCCGGCCTTGGCGTCGAGGATCGCTTCCTCCAGCATCGACTGGTAGAGTTCGAAGCCTACTTCCTTGATATGGCCCGATTGTTCGTCGCCGAGCATGTTGCCAGCGCCGCGAATGTCTAGGTCGTGGGAGGCGAGCTGGAAACCGGCGCCCAGCGATTCGAGGTCGGACAGCACCTTCAGCCGCTTTTCCGCCGCCTCGCTGACCAGCCGTTCGGGGGGCGTGGTCATGTACGCATAGGCGCGGGTCTTCGACCGGCCGACGCGGCCGCGAAGCTGGTAAAGTTGCGCCAAACCGAACTTGTCGGCGCGGTTGATGATGAGCGTGTTGGCCGACGGAATGTCGAGGCCGGATTCGACGATGGTGGTCGAGACGAGCAGGTCGTAGCGCTTGTCGTAAAAGGCCGACATGCGTTCCTCGACCTCGCTCGGTGCCATCTGGCCGTGGGCGACGACGTAGCGGATTTCGGGGACTTCCTCGGTCAGGAACTTCTCGATATCGGGCAGGTCGGCGATGCGGGGGGTGACGAAATAAGCCTGTCCGCCGCGATAATGTTCGCGCAGCAGCGCCTCGCGCAGCACGACCGGGTCCCATGGCATGATGTAGGTGCGGACCGCGAGGCGATCGACCGGCGGCGTCTGGATCACCGACAATTCGCGCAGGCCCGACATCGCCATTTGCAACGTGCGCGGGATCGGCGTGGCGGTGAGCGTCAGGACATGGACGTCGGCCTTCATCGCCTTCAGCCGTTCCTTGTGCGTCACGCCGAAGCGCTGTTCCTCATCGACGATGACGAGGCCCAGGCGCTTGAAGTCGACCTGTTTGGACAGCACGGCATGGGTGCCGACGACGACGTCGATCGTGCCGTCGGTCAGGCCGTCGCGCACCTTCTTCGCCTCGGTCGCGGTGACGAGGCGACTGAGGCGGCCGATTTCCAACGGGAAGCCTTCGAAGCGGGCCTTGAAGTTGTTGTAATGCTGGCGGGCGAGCAGGGTCGTGGGACACACGATCGCGACCTGCATCCCGGCCATGGCGGCGACGAAGGCAGCGCGGAGCGCGACCTCGGTCTTGCCGAAGCCAACATCGCCGACGACTAACCGGTCCATCGGGCGGCCCGCGCCGAGATCGTCGAGGACGTCGGCGATAGCGCGGTCCTGATCGTCGGTTTCTTGATACGGGAAACGGTCGACAAAGGCGGGATAGCCGCCGCTGTCGGGTTCGGCGACGTCGGCGGGGCGCATGGCGCGCTTGGCGGCAGTGGCGATTAGGTCGCCCGCGATCTCGCGGATGCGATCCTTCATCCGCGCCTTGCGACGCTGCCATGCCTCGCCGCCGAGACGGTCGAGCGATGCCCCTTCCTCGCCCGCGCCGTAGCGCGACAGGACCTCGAGGTTCTCGACGGGGACGTAGAGCTTGTCGCCGCCGGCATATTCGAGCTGGACGCAGTCGTGCGGGGCTTTCGCCACCGGCACCTGCGTCAGCCCGACATAGCGGCCGATGCCGTGGTCGGCGTGCACCACCAGGTCGCCGGGAGACAGGGTGGCGAGTTCCTGCAGGAAGGCGTCGGTATTCTTGCGGCGCTTGGCGCGGCGGACGAGGCGGTCGCCGAGCATGTCCTGTTCGGTCAGCACCGCGACGTCGGCGGCGGTGAAGCCGTGGTCGAGGGGGAGGACGACGAAGGAGACGGTCGATTTCGCGCCGCCCAGCGCCTGTTGCCATGTCTCGACGGTCGAGACGCCCGTCAGGTCGTGATCGGCGAGCAGGCCCATCAACCGTTCGCGCGCGCCCTCCGAATAGCTGGCGAGGATCGGCTTGCGGCCCTGTTTGCGCAGCGCGGCGATGTGGTCGACGACCGCTTCGTAGATGTTCGCCTGTTGCGTGCGTTCGGGGGTGAAGTCGCGCGGGCCATCGACTTCGAAATCGACCGACGTGGTGCTGTCGGGGGCGTGGAAGGGCGTGACCTGATGTGTGGCGGTGTCGGACAGGCGATCGGCCCATTCTTCCGCCGACAAATAGAGCGCGGCGGGGAGCAGCGGGCGATAGCTGCCCGGATCATTGGTCTGCGCGCGGACACGGTTGGTGTGATAGTCGGCGATCGATTCGAAACGCTGTTCGGCGGCAGCGGGGACGCCCGCGTCGCGGACGATGACGGTGTCGGGCGAGAGGTGGTCGAAGAAGGTTTCGAGGCGCTCTTCGAAAAAGGGCAGCCAATGTTCCATGCCCGACAGGCGGCGGCCGTCGCTGATCGCCTGATAAATGGGGTCGCCGGTCGCGGTCGCGCCGAATTTCTCGCGGTAGCGGGTGCGGAAACGCTTGATGGAGTCTTCGTCGAGCAGCGCTTCGGAAGCGGGCAGGAGGGTGAAGCCGTCGACGCGCCCGGTGGTACGCTGGTCTTCTGGAGAGAAGGTGCGGACGGTTTCGATCTCGTCGCCGAAGAAGTCGAGGCGCAGGCCGGAGTCGGAGCCGGACGGCCACAGATCAACGAGGCCGCCGCGTACCGCGAATTCGCCCGCGTCGTGGACGGTATCGACGCGGTTATAGCCATTGGCTTGCAGGAGCGCGGAAAGGCGGGGAAGCGAGATGCGCTCGCCCGGCGCGAGGCGCGCGACCAGTTGGCGGATGCGGAACGGGGTCAGCGTGCGCTGGGTCGCGGCGTTGACGGTGGTGACGATCAGGCGGGGGCCTTTGGCCTTGCCCTGTAGCGTGTGGAGGGCGGACAGACGCTCCGCCATCGAGCGCAGCGTCGGGCTGGCGCGGTCATAGGGCAGGCAATCCCATGCCGGGAATTGCAGGACCGAAAGGTCGGGGGCGAAGAAGGGCGCGGTGGTCGCGATGGCGCGCATCGCTGCTTCGTCGGGGGCGATGTAGACGAGGTCGCCCTTCGCACCGCGGGCGAGGTCGGCGAGGAGGACGGGGAGGAAGCCGGCGGGTACGCCAGCTAGAGTCAGCGAGCGGGGGGCGGACAGGATCTTGGAGAGGTCGGGCATTTTTTACCTTTAGCCCTCTCCCCTTCAGGGGAGAGGGTTGGGAGAGGGGGAGTGCGGGACGGCCGTTGTGGCATTCCCCGCTCCCCGGCCCTCTCCCCTGAAGGGGAGAGGGAGATTCGATCTCGCTTCCCTCTTCAGTTCACCGCGAAACCGGCACGAAATCCATTTTCCGCATACCGTGCAGCACCGGGTGGTCGAACTGCGTGGGCGGCGGCTCGACGCCCATCGCCCATGCCATGATGTCGACGTCCTGTTCCTCGAGAAACACCTCGAACCAGTCCATGTCGGCGTCGCTCCACGTCGCGCCATGCGCGTCGAAATAGCCGCCGATCATCAGGTCGGCTTCGCGGGTGCCGCGATGCCAGCTGCGGAATTTCAGGCGCTTGAGGCGGGTCTCGCGGTCCATGGGACTCCAATGGCGATAGACCGACGGACGCTGGCAGCGGCCGCCGGTTCGGATATAGGACCAGATAGTCATGCGTCCCGATCTGCTCAACCCGCTGTTTGCCGAAGTCATCACGCTGAAAGGCGTGGGTCCGGCGCTGGCCAAACCGCTCGAGCGGTTGAAACTGGGGCGGGTGGTCGATGTCGCGTTCCACCTGCCGACCGGGTGGGTCGACCGGCTGCGGCGCGACGAACTGATGGCGCAGGATGCGGGGCGGGTGATCGCGATCCCGCTGACCGCGACCGATTACCGGGTGAGCGCCGGGCGCGGCCCCACGCGGGTCCATGCGGCGGACAAGCACGGCAATATCGTCAATTTGACGTACTTCGGTGGGTCGTCGGGGTGGGTGAAGAAGCTGTTCCCGCTGGGCGAGACGCAGTTGGTGTCGGGCAAGCTGGAAACGTACGGGCAGGAATTGCAGATGGTCCATCCCGACCATGTGCTGCCCCTCGACGAAGCGGAGTCGGTGCCCGAGCGCGAGGCGATCTATCCGCTGTCGGAGGGGCTGACGTCGCGCCGGGTCGGGCAGTTGGCGGCGCAGGCGATCGAGCGGGCACCCGAGATGCCCGAATGGATCGAACCTAGTCTGCTCGCCAAGCACCAGTGGCCGGCGTGGAAGGAAGCGTTAGCGCGCATCCATGCCGATCCGGCCGATGCCACGGCACGCGAGCGGCTGGCTTATGACGAGGTGTTCGCCAATCAGTTGGCGCTGCTGCTGGTGCGGGGCGAGGCGCGAGCGCGGAAAGGGCGGTCGCTGACCGGCGACGGGCGGCTGCGGGACAAGCTGGACCTGCCATACACGCCGACCGGTGCGCAGTCGCGAACGATCGGCGAGATCGAGGGCGACATGGCGCAGACCCAGCCGATGCTACGGCTGCTGCAAGGCGACGTCGGGTCGGGGAAGACGCTGGTCGCGCTGATGGCGTTGCTGATCGCGGTGGAGGGGGGAGCGCAGGGGGCGTTGCTGGCGCCGACCGAAATCCTTGCACGCCAGCATTATGCGACGTTGCAGCGGCAGCTGGCGGGGACCGGCGTGACGGTCGCCGCGCTGACCGGGC
This sequence comes from Sphingomonas sp. Leaf10, assembly GCF_001421245.1. Lineage (GTDB taxonomy): Bacteria > Pseudomonadota > Alphaproteobacteria > Sphingomonadales > Sphingomonadaceae > Sphingomonas. The sequence goes on from NZ_LMKE01000001.1 coordinate 26,307, forward strand.
GCGACAAGGGGCGGGTGCGCGAGGGCGTGCTGATGGGATTGGCCGATGGGTCGATCGATATCCTCGTCGGCACGCACGCGATCTTTCAGGAGGCGGTGGCGTATCGCGATCTGGGGCTGGTCGTGGTCGACGAACAGCATCGCTTCGGCGTGGCGCAGCGGATGATGTTACAGGCGAAGGCGGTGCGACCGCCGCACCTGTTGGTGATGACCGCGACGCCGATCCCGCGCACGCTGACGCTGGCCCAATATGGCGAGATGGACGTCAGCCGGCTGGACGAAATGCCGCCGGGGCGCGAGCCGATCGAGACGGTGGTGATGTCGGAGGACAAGCTTGACGCGGTGGTCGACGGCCTCGCGCGGCATCTGTCCGCGGGGAAGCAGGCCTATTGGGTGTGCCCGCTGGTCGAGGAGAGCGAGAAGTCCGACCTTGCCGCGGCAAAGGCGCGGGCGGAGGCGCTACGGCAACGGTTCGGGGACAAGGTCGCGCTGGTCCATGGGCGGATGAAGCCGCTGGAGAAGGACGCGGTGATGGCCGAGTTTTCGGCGGCGCGCGCGGGCGTGCTGGTGGCGACGACGGTGATCGAGGTCGGCGTCGACGTGCCCAATGCGACGCTGATCGTCATCGAGGCGGCGGATCGCTTCGGGTTGGCGCAGTTGCACCAGTTGCGCGGGCGGGTGGGGCGCGGGGGCGGCAAGTCGGTGTGCCTGTTGCTGCGGGGCAATAGCCTGTCGGAGACGTCAAGGGCGCGCCTCGCGCTGATGCGCGAGAGCAATGACGGGTTCCGGATCGCCGAGGAGGATCTGCGGCTGCGCGGGGGCGGCGAGTTGCTGGGGACGCGGCAGTCGGGGGAAGCGATGTTCCGGCTGGCGACGCCGGAGATGCTGGGCGAGTTGCTGCCGGTTGCCAATGCCGATGCGCGATTGCTGGTGGATCGCGATGGCGGGCTTACGGGTGCGCGAGGGCGGGCGGCGCGGGTGGCGTTGTATTTGTTCGAGCGGGATGCAGGGGTTGGGCGGTTGCGGTCGGGGTGATGGCTACCCGCACATTCGTCACTCCCGCGCAGGCGGGAGTCCATATGCGCTGACGTTGCGGATGGAGCCGAGCGGCTGGCGTTTATGGATTCCCGCCTGCGCGGGAATGACGAATCTGGGCGGGCGGTATGCATCCGCTCCCCCGTCATTCCGGCGCAGGCCGGAATCCATTGTGTCGGGTGTTCGCGATGGAGCCGCGGCGTCACCCCATCCGTGGATTCCGGCTTTCGCCGGAATGACGAAGGTTGCTTGCCGTCCGCTCTGGCGGGCGATAGCGCCCCCTCTCATGAACGTCCTTGCCCCACTCATCGTCGCCCTGCTGGGCGGTATCGGTCTTGCCGTGCAGCCACCGACCAATGCCGCCTTGGGACGGAGCATCGGGTCCGTGCTGCTGGCGGCGTTGGTGTCGTTCGCGGTGGGGACGGTGATCCTGACGGGCGTGTGGTTGGTGGCCGACCGGACGCCGCTGGCGAACCTGCGCGAGGCGCGGCCGTGGATGTTTCTGGGTGGGGCCTATGGCGCGTTCTTCGTTGCGGCGGCGGCGTTTGCCGCGCCGCGGCTGGGGCTGGCGTCGATGCTGACGATCATGATCGCGACGCAACTGGTCGCGGCGCTGGTGATCGATCGCTTCGGGCTGATCGGGTTGCCGAAGGCGCCGATCAGCGGGTTGCGGCTGGCGGGAGTCGGGTTGGTGCTGGTGGGGGCAATGCTGGTTCGGCGGGGGTGAGTCTGCCCGCCATCCAACGCCACCCTACCCGTTTGCTTCGAGCGCAGGTTCGAGCCTGTCGAGAACCGTAGTCGAGAAGGGGGTGCCTCAAACTACGGCGTTCTCGACGGACGCTTCTCAACTTCGCTCGAAGCTGCTCGAACCGAACGGGTTTTACGGTGGGACGGTCGTTACTCCGTTGGCGTCAGCAGGCCGTGGTTCTTCTTTCCTGCCGAAACGCGGACCGGTGCGTCGACTGCGATCACCTGCGCCTCATCCGTGACCTTCTCGCCATCGACGCGTGCGCCGCCGCCCTTGATCAGCCGGCGGGCTTCGCCTTTCGATGCGGCGAGGTTCAGCGCGACCAGCGCATCGACGACGTTGATCGCACCGCTGACGCCGAAGGTCGGGAGCGTGTCACCTGCCGAACCCTCTTCGAAGGTGCGGCGCGCGGTTTCGGCGGCTCCGGTCGCCGCATCCGCGCCGCGGCACATGGCGGTCGCTTCGTTGGCGAGAATCTTCTTCGCTTCGTTGATCTCGGCGCCCGGCAACGCTTCCAGCCGGGCGATCTCGTCCAGCGGCAGGTCGGTGAACAGGCGCAGGAAGCGGCCGACGTCGCGGTCGTCGGTGTTGCGCCAGAATTGCCAGTAATCGAAATGCGGCAACTGGTCCTCGTGCAGCCAGACCGCACCCGACATGGTCTTGCCCATCTTGCCGCCATCGGCGGTGGTGATGAGCGGGGTGGTTACGCCGTACACCTCAGTCCCGTCCATGCGGCGGGCGAGTTCGATGCCGTTGACGATATTGCCCCATTGATCGCTGCCGCCCATTTGCAGGCGACAGCCATGACGCTGCGACAATTCGCGGAAGTCATAGGCTTGCAGGATCATGTAGTTGAATTCGAGGAACGACAGCGACTGTTCGCGGTCGAGCCGCAGCTTCACCGAATCGAACGACAGCATCCGGTTGACCGAGAAATGCTGTCCGACCTCGCGCAGGAACGGGATATATTCCAGCGCGTCGAGCCAGTCGGCATTGTCGACCATCACCGCATCGGACGCGCCATCGCCGAAGGTCAGGAAGCGTTCGAAGATGCGCTTGATCGACGCGACGTTCGCCGAAATCCCGTCTTCGGCCAGCAGCTTGCGCGCTTCGTCCTTGAAGCTCGGGTCGCCGATCTTGCCGGTGCCGCCGCCCATCAGCACGATCGGCTTGTGCCCGGTCTGCTGCATCCGGCGCAGCAGCATGATTTGCACGAGGCTGCCGACGTGCAGCGACGGTGCGGTCGGATCGAAGCCGATATAGCCCGGGACGACCTGCTTGTTCGCCAGCGCATCGAGCCCGGCGGCGTCGGTCAGCTGATGGATGTATCCGCGTTCGCTAAGAGTGCGCAGCAGGTCGGAGCTATAGTTCGTCATGCGGCCGTGTAGGGTCCAAACCCAACCAGAACAAGGTCGGGACAGAGCGGATTTTGGTGCCAGGCGGCGTCGCTGTTCGATCACGATGCTTGGGCATCGCTCTCCTTCCTCACTCCTGCCTTGGCACCATAATCCGCCCGCCGTTGCGCGGTCGGTTCGGGAAGGCCGTCCACTGCGTCGCTTGCTTGCGCGTAGCCTCTGCTACGCGACTGCGCTGCGCTTCTTGTCGACGACCTTCCCGAACCAATCACGATCCGTGTTCTGGTTGGGTTTGGACCCAAGCGTCGCCACCGCACCAAAGTCCACGCATCTCGACTTGGTGCTTGCCGTCGCGCTGTTATGAAGCGTGTATGGGGCGGGATGAACGCCTTAGCGGAGAAGTCCATGCTTGCGATCGGCCTGATGTCTGGAACCTCGCTGGACGGTATCGATGCCGCGTTGATCGAGACCGATGGCGAAGGCGAGGTGCGGCCGGTGGCGTTCGTCGGATCGCCCTACAGCGACGAAGATCGTGCGGCGCTGTCTGCCGCGACCGAACTGGCGCTGCTGTTCAACGATCCGGGCGAGCATCCGCTGATCGAGCGGGCCGAGACGTTGCTGACCCGTACCCATGCCGCCGCCGTTGCCGCGCTGCTGGAACAGGCGGGGATCGAGGCGCGGACGGTCGATGTTATCGGCTTTCATGGGCAGACGGTCGCGCATCGCCCGGACAAGGGGTGGACATGGCAGCTGGGCGACGGCGCCGCGCTGGCGGCGGTTACGGGTATCGATGTCGTTGCCGGTCTGCGCATCGACGATGTCCGCGCGGGCGGGCAGGGCGCGCCGTTGCTGCCGGTCTATCATGCCGCGCGGGCGGCGGGAATGGAACGGCCGGTCGCGGTGCTGAACCTCGGCGGGGTCGGCAATATCACCTATGTCGGCGAAGGCGACGAATTGATCGCGTTCGACACCGGTCCGGCCAACGGGCTGGTCGACAGTTGGGTCGAGGCGGAAAGCGGCGCGCGCTATGACGCGGGCGGTGCGCTGGCGGCATCGGGGCAGGTCGATCAGGTGGTGCTGACCGCGATGCTCGACCATCCGTTCTTCGAACTGCCGCACCCCAAGTCGCTCGACCGGCATGATTTCACGATCCAGCCGGCGCGCGGGCTGTCGGCGGCGGACGGGGCGGCGACGCTGACCGCGTTCACCGCCGCCTGTGTCGCGGAGGCGATCGACCGGTTGCCGGCGCGGCCCGTGCGGCTGATCATCGGTGGTGGCGGGCGGCATAATCCGGTGATGCTGCGCATGATCGCCGAGCGGACCGGCGTGATGGTGGAGCCGAGCGACGCCTATGGCTGGAACGGCGACGCGCTGGAGGCGGAGGGCTTCGCCTATCTGGCGGTCCGGTCGCTGAAAGGATTGCCGATCACCTTTCCCGGGACGACCGGCGTATCGGCGCCGCTGACCGGCGGCACATTATACCGGGCGACGCGGGCGGGGCTGGCGTTGCGGGTCGTGACCGCTTAACCGGGCGCGATGCTGACCGGCCTGATTTTCGCGACCGAAGAAGCCGAACACCAGCCGGGCGTGCTGGCGGCGACCCTGCCCTTTGGTGGCATGACGCTGATCGAATATCAGGCGCGGTTGTTGATCGCGGCAGGATCGGCGCAGTTGCTGGTCGCAGTGGGACGCGTGACGCCCGCGCTGGCGGCGGCGGTCAACCGCATCGGACGGCGCGGGGCGACCGTCGATATCGTGCGATCGGCCGAGGAAGCGAAGGCCAAGGCGCACCCGCTTGCCGTCATCGTCGCGCTGGCCGACGGACTGGTCACGACCGATGCGGTGGTCGCCAACATGGCGTTGGAGCCGGCCGACACGCTGCTGGTCACGCCGACTGGCGATGCGACGTCGGTCGAGCGGGTCGATTCGGGACATTGCTGGGCCGGGGTCGCGACGCTGTCGGTCGACCGGCTGGAGGATGCCGCGCGCCTGCCGCGTGAATATGATTTCCAGTCGACGCTGCTGCGCGTCGCGACGCAGGCGCGGGCCAAGCATGTCCTGTTGCCGGCCAAGGCGGCACGATCGGGCCACGGGGTCGAGCGCGATGCCGGCACGCTGGAGGTGCGGAGCAAGGACGTGCTGGCGTCGCTGGCCGAACAGCGCACCGGCTGGATCGACCGGTTCGTGTTCACGCCGGTCACGCGATTGGTGCTGCCGTTGCTGGTGCGGCGCAAGGTGCCCGATATCGCGGTCGGAATCGCCGGCAGCGTGCTCGGACTTTTCGGACTGGCCGCGATCCCATTTTGGGACGCCGGCGGCGCGACCGTGCTGCTGTTCGCGGCGATGGTGCTGCTGTCGGCAGGCTCGTTGCTCGGCTGGCTGCGCGGCGAGGACGGCCATGCCGCGCTGCAGGAACGTGGCCTCGAAGTGCTGGGAGTGGCGGGAATCCTTGGGATCGGGCTGGTCCAGTCGCTGATCGTGTCGGCCGGAACGGCGGCGGTGCTGGCGGCGACCGGGGTCGCGGTGACGATTTTGACGCGGCGGATCCCAGCGCCCCGGCCCCCCTGGGCGGCGACCCCGGCGACCGCTTTGGTCCTCCTCGCACCGTTCGCACTGGCTGGAACCGTGACGCCGGGGCTGGCATTGGTCGCAATTCATGCGGGGGTAACCCTCGCCCATGCAATCGAACATTTGCGGCGTCGGGCTTAGGATCGCCTTAACCGCTATTGGTTAATGCGAGTACCATGTCCGACGATCTGCTCGAGTCCCGCGATGCCGATGCGTCCGCCGCTTATCTGCTCGACCATGTCGCCGCAGCCGAGCGCGCGGGGCACCGACGGCTGCGTGCATCCGCCGATCATTTCCATCTGCCCGTCGATGCGCGGATTGACGATCGCACCGCCGCCCGGCTGGACGCGACGATGCGCGCGACCGTCGCCAGCGTCGAAACCGAGATTCGCGATCATGCCGCACGCCTGCTGGCGTCGCGCGGGCAGGCGGCGGTCGCGCAGGGGCTGCGCGCGGTCGGATCGACGTTCGACCGGGTGCAGCGGGCCGGGCTGTTCCGCGATTCCGCGCTGTTCAATGAATTATACGCGCGCGTCCGGCTGGACACGATCGGCCGCGCGCTGCCGACGATGGTGATCGAGGCAGGCGACCGGCCGACGATGGTCGCGCGGCTGGCGCAGGCGAGCGACCGGCTGGTTGCCGCCGCCGCCGTGGCGATGCTGGCGGCACAGGCGCGGCGCGGGTCGGTGATCGATGGCGGGCCGGTGGCGGTCGATCTGGTCCGGCCGCTCCATGCCCGGATCGCATGGTGGGTCGCGGCGGCGCTGCGCGATGCGGCGGAGGTCGGCGAATCGATCGCCGCGCTCGACGCCGCCTTGGCCGAATCGGTCCGGCGTGCGATCGATGCGCAGGGCGAATTGGTGCCGATGGAAATCGCGGCGATGCGGCTGGCACAGGCGATTGATGCGCAGGGCGACGAAGTCCCAGCGCTGCTGACCGAGGCGATCGGCGACGGGCGGCTGGTGCTGTTCGTCGCGCTGGTCGCGCGGGCGAGCGGGCTGGCGTTCGATCGGGTCCGCGACGTGGTGATCGATGGCGATGGCGCGCGGTTGTGGGTCGTGCTGCGTGCGCTGGCGGTCGATCGGGCGACGATCGCGCGCATCGGCTTCGCGCTGGCGGAGGCCGAGCCGGTTCGCGACATCGAACGCTTCGCCGACCAGCTCGACAGCATCATGGGGGTCGCGCCCGAAGCGGCGCGGGTCGCATTGGCGCCGATGGCGTTGGATAGCGAATATCATGCGGCAATGCTGGCGTTGGGGACCGCCGAGTGATCGACATGCGCCTCGGCGCGGCGCCCGCGATCGGGCGGCTGTCGGCGGACGGGCTGTTGCTCGACGCCGAACCGCGTCTGGCCGAACTGAACCGCCGTGCGGGGGGCGGGCCGGGCCGACCGGTGGCGGTGCCGCAGATCGCCGCGCTGGTCCGGCTGGTCCGGCGGCTCGGCATCCCGCTGACCCGTGCGATCGTGGCGGCGGATGGCGAGGACGATATCACGCTGACCGTGCGTGCCGAACCCGATGAACTGGGCATCCGGCTGGAGGTGAATGGTTGGCGGGCCGGCGCGCCGTGGGAGGCGGAGCACGCGCCGCGCCGGGCGAGCGATTTCCTGCGCGCCGATGCCGACTGGGTGTGGACGACCGATGCGGCACTGCATCTGACGCATGTATCCGACCATGCCGGACAGAGTTTCGGCTTCGATCCGCAGATGGTGCTGGGTCAGCCGATCACGCGCCTGTTTTCGCTGAGCGACGATGGCGACGGTGGCTTTCCGATCCTCGGCGCGCTGGCATCGCAGAACCGGTTCGAGGGGCAGGAGGCGATGATCCGCGCCACGGCACACCGTGTCCGGCTGTCGGCGGTGCCACGGCTCGATGCGAATGGGCGCTTTGCCGGGTTCGACGGCGCGGTGCACGCGATCACGCCGCTGCCGTCGCCACCCTATGCTGCCGAAACCGGCGGGACGGCCGAACCGAATACCGACCTGCCCGACGGGTTCAGCCGGCGGATCGGGCGGGCGCTGCGGCATCCGCTGGGGCGGATCATCGCCAATGCCGACAGCATGTCGGCACAGGCCGACGGGCCGCTGCGCGACGATTATGTCGCCTATGCCGCCGATATCGCCAGCGCGGGCCGGCACCTGATGGGGCTGGTCGACGATCTGGAAGATCTCTCGGCGATCGAACGCGCCGATTTCGAGGTCGCTCTCGAGGATATCGACCTGGCCGATGTCGCGCGGCGCGCGGCCGGATTGCTGGGGGTGCGAGCGGTACAGGGCAATGTCCGCATCGACCGCCCGTCGTTCGACGATTCGCTGCCGGCGCGGGGTGAGTTCCGCCGGGTTTTGCAGATCATGGTGAACCTGATCGGCAATGCGGTGCGCTATTCGCCGTCCGCGGGCACGGTTTGGATCCGGCTGGAGCGCGACGGCGAGAATGCCTGCGTGATCGTCGCCGATCAGGGCAAGGGCATCGCCGCGGGCGATCAGGAACGCATCTTCACCAAATTCGGCCGGGTCGATCCGACCGAGGCGGGGGGCAGCGGCCTGGGCCTCTATATCGCGCGGCGGCTGGCGCGGGCGATGGGCGGCGACATCCTGGTCGACAGCGCGCCGGGGCAGGGCGCGCGGTTCGTGCTGGTGCTGTCGGGGCGGCCATAAGTCGACCCCGTTTTCGCGGTCGCATCGGCCGCGTTCGATGCTATCACCCGCGCCATGGGACGCAGGTCGGATCACAGCCGCGCGGAAATCGAACACATGCTGCTGGTCGAGGGGCATCGCCATCTGGCCGAGGCCGGGTTCGCGCGGTTCTCGGCGCGCGAGGTCGCTAAGCGGATCGGCTATTCGATCGGCACGCTCTACAATGTCTTCGGCAGCTATGACCGGTTCGTCGTCGCGCTGAACACGCGGACCTTCGGCGTGTGGGCAAGGGAGTTGGAGGCGGTGCTGGCGACGTGCAGCGGCGACCGTATCCGCTGCCTGGTCGAGAGCTATTTCGCCTTTGCCAGAACCAACCGCAATCTGTGGCTGGCGATCTACGACCATCATCTGCCGGGCGACTTCACGTTGCCCGAAGAGGATCACCGGCAGCGCGGCGAATTGACGCGGATCGTGGTCGACGAGATTGCAGCGGTGTTGCCGCCCGAGAAAGCGCCCGACGTGCCGCATCTCGCCCGGTCGCTGGTGGCGACGGTCCACGGCCACTGCATGTTCGACCTGACCGGCAGCTTCGCACTGATGGGCGAAGGCGAGCCGGTCGAGATGGCGCTGGCCCGCGTGCGCGAGACGCTGGCCGTGGCGTCAGGCGAAGGCCGCCTCGGCTAGCGAACGGAAGCGGGCGAAGGCGGTGCGGGCGGCGTCGATCATCCGTGCTTCGTCGGCATCGGTCATCGCTGCGTCGTCGATCGCGGCGGTGAAGCGCCGCCAGTGCGCGGCGCGGCCATCGGGATGACCGGCGAGGTGCTGCGCGCCGTGATCGGCGTCGAAACCGATGCGCTGCGCCGCCTTGATGAGGAATGCCGCGCCGAGCGATGACCCCTCCGCGACATAGAGCCAGCCGAGCGCGGCGGGAATGTCATCGGTCGCGACCGGTGCGGGATCGGGGATCGCAGGCGGCGGCAGCGCGACGGCGGTCAGGTCGGCGGCGATCGCGCCAGACCGGTCGCGTTCGGCCAGATCGGGGACCAGCGCCTGCAACGCCGGGTCGGCATAGAGCGGGGCGATGGCGGCATGGAACGCCTGCTGCACTTGCAGGAAGCGGACATAGCGATCGGGCGCGGCGAACGGATCGAGCGCCATGATCCGCGCGTCGAGCCGGTCGTGGAGGTCGGTGGTCGCGGCCTTCAGGCGCTGCGATCGGGTCGGGGGCAGGGGGATGGACACGCGATCCGTCTAGCGGCTTCGATGCGTCGGGGATAGCGGCCCGCCCGGTACCGAGCGAGCCGCGCGATCAGAACAGCCCGTCGTCGTCTTCGTCTTCCTCGACGACGGTGCTCGCCACCACGAAACAGGGCGGCACGTTGGCGGCATGGATGTCGCGCTCCTGCGCCATCGTATAGAGCGCGGCGATCTGCGGCAGCAGGGTGCCGAGCGCGCTCAGCGCGTCCTCCGACAGGTCGTGCGGCAGGGTGCTGACCGCCAGTACGATCGCCGACTGTCGCATCGTCGCGCCCAGTTCCAGCTCGGCGCCGATTTCGTCGCCGGTGATCGTCAGCAGTTCGATCAGCTGGCGGGCATCGTCGCCGCCTTCGCGGACCGCCATGTCGGTGCGCTGGCATCCTTCGCAGATGACGCTCAATGCCTGGGCGAGTTTCCCACCCATGTCGCCGGCGGTGTTGCCACGCTTGGCGGCGAGGGAAGCGTTGACTTCGGCCAGTTCGCGGATCGGCGCGCCGATGCCGCGCATCGCGTTCCCGAGTGAATGGGCGTAGATATCGACCTCACCCGCGACGACCGACACCGCCTTGCCCAGATCGCCATGGCGGCGACACAGCAGACGGGTGTTGGTGGCGATGTCCTGTACGTTGAACTGGACGCGTTGCAGATGTTCAAGACGGCCGGTCAGCTCGTCGACGGTTTCGGTGATCAGGCCCAGCATCGCCGCCGAGCGCTGATCGGCTTCCTGCAACTGTCCGGTGATGACCGCGATCTCACCCACCGCCTCGTCGATCTGGGCGAGGAACGGGCGGCCGTTGCGGCCGGCATCGTCCTCGACCAGCGTCCGCAGCGCGTCGGTATCGGGCTGCAACGCCTTCAACGAAGCGACCAGCCGGGCGGCGTCGCGGTCGAAATCGGCCGAACTCGCCTCCAGCTGCGCGGCGAGCAGATGGTGGATGACGCCGGTCACTTCGCTCTGCGCCGGCTCGGACAGGGCGACCCCTTCGAGCAGTTGCAGCGCGGAGACGACATGCTCGACCCGCTGGCGGGTGCTGTCACCGACCTGCAGCGCGCCGAGCATCGTCGCGACGCGGCCTTGCACGGTACGGGCGATTTCCGCCACCTGGTGCGCCATCGCCGCGACGTCGCCCAGATGGCCGTGCAGCGCGTTGGCATCGCGGGTCAGCCGCTGCGGCACGGCGGGCAGGATCTTCCGCGCCTCGGCCGCCAGCAGTCGCCCGGCCTGTTGCACGCTGCCGACGCTGGTCGACAATTCCTTCAGCTTGGCGAGGAATCCCTCCAGATGTTCCTCGCCGGCCGCCAGCCGCTGCCCCATGTCGTTGACGAAGCCCACAAAGGCAGCCTCGCCCGACGCGGCGATCTTGATATTCATGCCGTAGATATGGAGGACGCGCAGTGCCTGTCGCATGTCCATGACATGGTCGCGCAGCACGCGCGAGGCGGTGCCGATCCGGGCCATGTCGGCCTCGCGTTCGGCCTGTACCACCGGCAGCGCGTCGAGCTGTGCGGCAACTTCCTTCAGGCTGGTGACGGCGATGCCCGCCACGCTCTCGTCGAGCGCGCCGGTCACCCCCTCGATCGAGGTGATGATGCGGTCGATCGTGTCGATCGCGGTGGAGAGAGTGGTACCGGCGCGCACGAAGCGCGCGTCCATGCTGGCCGCCATCAGCGCCAGCGTACGCTTCAGATTCGTGGCGTCGATCGCCTGGCCCTGTACCGAATCGATCCGGAGGTGCTGCATGAGGGTGGTCCTAGGCGAGAAAGGATGGGGTGGCGGCGGCGGCGATCATCGTGCCGTCGCCAGCAGCAGGTCGCGGGCGATATTCTGCAACGGCACGACCTTGTCGGCGGCACCGCGGGCGATCGCTTCCTTGGGCATGCCGAACACGACCGAGGTCGCTTCGTCCTGTGCGAAGGTGCGGGCGCCGGCCTGCTTCATTTCCAGCAGACCGCGCGCACCGTCGTCACCCATGCCGGTCATGATGATGCCGACGGCGTTCGACCCGGCATTGCGCGCGGCCGAACGGAACAGCACGTCGACCGACGGGCGATGGCGCGAGACCAGCGGCCCTTCGCGCACCGCGACGACATAGCGCGCCCCCTGTCGCTCCAGGAGGGTGTGGCGCAGGCCGCCGGGGGCGATCAGCACATGGCCGCGCATCACCGTGTCGCCGTCCTCGGCTTCCTTCACATCGACCTGGCACAGGCCGTTCAGTCGCTTGGCAAAGGCGCGGGTGAAGCTCTCGGGCATATGCTGGACGATGACGATGCCGGGCGAGTTGGCGGGCAACGCCTCCAGCACCTCGCGCAGCGCTTCGGTCCCGCCGGTCGATGCGCCGATGCACACCACCATCTCGGTCGTGCGGCTCATCGCCCGCCCGGTGGGCGGCGGCAGGACGGCGTCGGCGGTCAGCTTTTCGGCGGGCGAACTGATCCTGCTCGACGTGGTGCGCGCGCGCAGCCGGGCGCGGGCGGCACCCTTTACCGTGTCGCGGATCCGCATCTTGGAATCGTTGAGGTGGTCGGCGACGCCCAGACGCGGTTTCAGGATCACGTCGACCGCACCCGCCTCCAGCGCCTGCAACAACGTTTCCGACCCTTCCTCGACCAGCGACGAACACATCACCACCGGGATCGGCTTCTGGCTCATCAGCTTGCGCAGGAAGGTGACGCCGTCCATGCGGGGCATTTCTACGTCGAGTGTAATGACATCGGGAATCTCTTCCTGGATGTAGCGCGCGGCGGCGAAGGGATCGGCGGCAGCGGCGATCACCTCGATCTCGGGGTCTTCGTTCAGTATCGCGGTCATCGCCTGGCGAACGCTGGCGCTGTCATCGATCACAAGGACGCGGATCTTTCCCATGCTCAGTCCTTCATGAAAACGGTGTAGGAAACGGTCGATACCGGCAGGTCCATGCCGGCGATCGATTCCGAATGGCCAAGGAACAGATAGCCGCCGGGGCGCAGGCAGGCGCATAGCCGGCGCACCACCTTTTCCTGCGTTTCCTTGTCGAAATAGATCAGCACGTTGCGACAGAAGATGATGTCCATCGGATCGCCGACCGGATAGCTGGCGTCCATCAGGTTCAGGCGCGCGAAGCCGATCGCCGAGCGCAGCGACGGCACGATGCGCACGTCGCGCGACGTGCGGTCGACCGGCGTCGCGACATAACGCTGGCGCAGGGCCGAGGGCACCGGTTCGACCAGTTCGGCCGGATAGATGCCGCGGCGGGCGGTCTCCAGCACGGCGGTGTCGATATCGGTCGCGAGGATGCCGTAATCGGGACCGCCCCCGTTGGCGAACTGGTCGAGGACCATCGCCATGGTATAGGGTTCGGCCCCGGTCGAGCAGGCGGCGCTCCACGCGCGGATGCGGTGCTGCCCGGTCGCGGCGATCGTCGGCAGTGCGGTCTGGGCCAGATAGTCGAAATGACCGGGTTCGCGGAAGAAATCGGTCTTGTTGGTGGTCACCGCATTGACGAGGTGGACCAGTTCCCCCGGCTCCGCGCGTCCGTCGAACAGGTGGTCGCAATATTGGTCGAGCGTCGCCATGCCGGTGTCGCGCAACCGCCGTTGCAACCGGCCCTCCAGCATCGTCGCCTTGGTCCGCGGCATCTTGATGCCGGTCTG
>NZ_LMKE01000001.1:39609-40513 GCF_001421245.1 Sphingomonas sp. Leaf10
ATCGTAGATCAGCGCGGCAAGTTTGGCGAACTTGTGCGGGCTTAGCCGATCGGCGATCGACGATGCGGTGGCAATGGCGGCGGGCATGACGCGGACTTTCGGATGGGGAAGGCCGGATCGCCGCGGGCGCGGCGATCCGAGGGGATCAGGCGGCCTGTGCCAGCGTGGCGATGTCGGCCGCTTCGTCGGTGGCGAAGACATGCGCCACGTCGATGATGACGACGAAGCCATCGGCCTCGCGCACCACCCCTTCGATATAGTCGGAGCGCCAGCGCATCCCGACATCGGGGGCCGCTTCCAGCCGATCGCGTTCGAAGGTCGCGACCGCGATCACCCGGTCGACCACCAGCCCCAATGGGAGCGTCCGGTCGGGCAGGGCGACGTCGACGATCAGCACCCGCGTCGCGAGCGTAGGGTCGACCGGCGACAGGCCCAGCCGGGTGCGCAGATCGATCATCGGCACCCCCTGACCGCGCACGTCGGTCAGGCCGAGCATCCACGGCGGTCCGCCGGGAACGCGGAAGGCGGGCGTATGGTCGAGGATTTCGCGGACCATGGTCACCGGGACCGCGAACACCTCATCCCCCAGGCCGAAGGTGACGACCTGTACCGGTGCCGCGCCGGTCATGCCGCGCGTCCGAACGCGGCGTCGTCACCGTCCGGCCCGCCCTGCATCAGGTCGAGCGCGAAGCCGCGGGCGCGGGCTTGCTGGTCGGCGACCGTATTGGGCTTGGCCTTGGGCGCGGGTGCCGGCTTTGCCTTCGGCTTGCGGGCGGCGGGACGCTTCGTCACGGTGCCCGAACCATGCTCGACCCGGAAGAAGGCGATGCTCTGCTGCAGTTCTTCCGCCTGTCCGGCCAGTTCCTCGGAGGTCGAGGTGATCTGTTCGGAGGCCGAGGCATTC
>NZ_LMKE01000001.1:40611-169775 GCF_001421245.1 Sphingomonas sp. Leaf10
ACCGATATCCTGTTCGCGGCACGCGGCGCTGATTTCGGACACCAGTTCGGCGGTCCGACGGATGTCGGGCACCAGCTTCGTCAGCATCTCGCCGGCCTGCGCGGCGGCCTGCACCGTGTCGCCCGACACTGCGCTGATCTCGGCGGCTGCGGTCTGGCTGCGTTCGGCCAGCTTGCGCACTTCCGAAGCCACGACTGCGAAGCCGCGACCATGTTCGCCGGCGCGTGCTGCCTCCACCGCGGCGTTCAACGCCAGGAGATCGGTCTGCCGAGCAATTTCCTGAACGATTCCGATCTTCTCGGCGATCGTCCGCATCGCACCTACGGCGCGATCGACAGCGACACCGCTGGCTTCGGCTTCCTTCGCCGAATGGCGGGCGATCTTTTCGGTCTGGGCGGCATTGTCGGCGTTCTGCTTGATATTGGCGGCCATCTGTTCCATCGAAGCCGAGGCTTCCTCGGCTGCAGCGGCCTGCTCGGTAGCACCCTGGCTCACCTGTTCCGACGAGGCGGAGAGTTCCTGGCTGCCGGCAGCGACATTGTCCGCCGCGCCCGACGCATCGCCCACGACGCTGCGCAGCCGCTCGACCATCGACACCAAAGCGTGACCCAGCTTGTCCTTGTCCGACAACGGGGTGTGATCGACGGTCAGGTCGCCCTGCGCAATCTTGTCGGCCAGCGCCGCCGATTGGCGCAGCGCGAGCGTCATGCGGTTGACGGTATCGACGAGGTCCTTGATCTCGTCGTTGGTCGTGACCTTCACCTCCTGGTCCAGGTCGCCGACTGCGACTGCGTCGATCGCAACCGCGACGCGCTTGAGGCCACTGGAAACCAGACGCGAGATGTAGACGGCTCCTGCGATGGCGATCAGCAGTGCGCAGGCTGCCGCAATCAGCAACGTGTTTCGAGCGGACGCGTACAGTGCGGAAGTGTCGGCATCGGCCTCTCGCATCCGCAAGCGCTGCAGTTCGACGAGTTTGGTGATTTGTTCGGACATGCCCATGACGACGGTCCGAGCTTCGCCCATCGACAGTTTCATTGCCTCGTCGTTCCGGTTGGCGAGGGCCAGCAGGCGGATCCGTTCGTTGATCGCCTTGTACGCGGTCCAGCGCGGGAGGATTTCGGCCCAGATCGGCTTGCCCCGTTCGGTGGCCCTTGACACGCCCAGCGCGATCTTCTGATCGACGCTGTTGCGCATCTCGATCATGCGATCGTCGAATTTCTTCTTTTCGACGGGATCGGTGGTGGCTGCCATGTTCTTTTCGTTGCGGACGACGCGTCCGGAGTCGGCATCGATCGACAAAGCAAGGTCGAGTTGCGCAGCCTGAACGCCGATCACTGCGCGAGTCGCGTCGCTCAATGCGCTCGAGCGGCTGATGCCGACCCCTACGACAGCGATCAGCAGCCCGATGAGAAGGGCAAAGGTCACGCCCAGTTTCAGCTTGATAGTAGGACGCATTCGTAAACCTCCCAAAAGATTTTAATGGATAGCTGCGCCAGCTGTCTTGCCCTGCGCGATGAACAGGAAAACTGCTTCGAGATCGGGCAGCACCACGATGTCGTCGCCATGCCGGACGAGCGCGCGGACATGGTCGCGGCGCCAGCGCATGCCGACGACGGGCGCGGCTTCGCTGGAGGCCGCGTCGAAGGTCGCGACCTCGTGCACCTTGTCGGTACGCAGGCCGATCATGGTCGGCTGACCGTCCAGATCGATCTCGATCACGACGATGCGGCTGTCGGGCGTCATCGCGGCGACCTCCATGCCGAAGGCGAGGTGGAGATTGGCCAGCGGGATGATCCGCCCCCGGAAATTGACGACATGGCTGACCAGCGGCGGTGCGCCGGGCACGCGCGTTTCGGGCATCATGTCGAGGATTTCGCGGACCAGCACCGCTTCCAGCGCGAAGCTCTGTCCGCCCAGGTCGAAGACGAGGACTTCGAGCCGATCGTCCTGGTTCCATGCGACGGTGGTCGGTTGCACGTTATCCGGCTGCACGCAGCGTCTCCTCATGCGGTTGGCCCAGCGCGATCAACTGGGCGATGTCGAGGATCAGCGCGACCTCGCCATCGCCGAGGATCGTCGCACCGGCAAAGGTCGTGGCACCCTGATGCAGCGCCGACATCGGCTTGATGACGGTCTGATGGTTGCCGATGATCTGGTCGACGACCAGCCCGACGCGCCCCTGCGGCGTGGCGACGACCACGATCTTTTGGAACGGATCGGGCCGGGTGTCCGTCGCGAACAGTTCGCGCAGCCGGAGGAACGGGACCAGCTTTTCGCGCAGCGTGATGAGGCTGCGGCCGCGATGCCGCATATCGTCCTCGAGCGAGAGTTCGATACATTCCTCGACCGCGGTCAGCGGAATGACGTAGCGGCCGGTCCCGACGCGCACGAGCAGACCGTCGATGATCGCCAGCGTCAGCGGAATGCGCAGCGCGATCAGCGATCCCTCGCCCTCGGTAGACTGGACATCGATCGATCCGCGCAGGCCCTCGATCGTGCGCTTCACCACGTCCATGCCGACACCGCGGCCCGACAGGTTGGTGACAGTCGCGGCGGTCGAGAAACCGGGCGCGAAGATCATCTGGAGCAGTTCGGAATCGGTAAGCGCCTGGTCGGGCTGGATCAGGCCGTTCGCCTCCGCCTTCGCGCGGACCCTGGCACGGTTGATGCCGCGGCCGTCGTCGCGGATGGTGATGACGACCTCGCCCCCCGCCTGATGCGCGGCGAGCTTGACCGAACCGGCGGCGGGCTTGCCGGCGGCGATGCGGTCCTCGGGCGTTTCGAGGCCGTGGTCGCAGCTGTTGCGGATCAGGTGGACCATCGGGTCGAACAGGCGTTCGATGACGGTCTTGTCGACCTCGGTCGCTTCACCGGCGGTTTCGAACTCGATCGTCTTGCCGGTGTCGCGCGACAGGTCGTGGATCAGGCGGCGGAAGCGCGCGAACAGCGAGCCGACCGGGACCATGCGCATCACCATCATCGTGTCGCGCAGTTCGCCGGCCAGCCGCTCGATCTCTTCCGACACCGAACGCAGCACCAGATCGTTGCCGCGATGCGCGCATTGCGACAGGCGGCTTTGGGCGATGACCAGTTCGCCGACGCGGTCCATCAGCGCGTCGAGCCGCCCGGCGGGAACGCGCACGCTCTCCTCGGCCTTGGCGGTCGAGCGGGCGGCGGGGCTGTCGGCGGTCGATGCGGTCGCGACCGGGGCGGCGGCGACGGTCTCTTCGGCACTCGGGGCTTCGTCGGCCACGATGTCGTCGACGGCGGCGTCCGCATCGTCGAGGCCGAGTGGCTCGATCGACAATTCCATGTCGTCCATCACGAAGATGAAGACATCCTCGATATCGTCGCGCTTGATGTCGCCGACCAGCGTCACGTCCCAGCCGATATGGCATTCGGTCGGAACCAGATCGGCGAGCGGCGGCACCATGTCGGTCCGCGCGACGACGGTGCAGTCGCCCAGCTCGCGCAGCTCGTCGAGCAGCATCAGCGGGTTGGTGCCGTTGGCCATCGCATCGGCCGGCAGGCGGAAGGCGATCTGCCAGCCGCTGCGGGCTGGCGCCTTCGCGTTGGCGGCGGCGGGGGCGGGGCCCGATGCTTCGTCGATCGCCTGTTGCAGACGCGCGAGGATGGCGTCGCCATCGGCGGCCGGGGCATCCCCCTCGACCAGCGCGCGCATATGATCCTGCGCCGACAGAATGACCGAGACCAGGCCGGCGGTGGCCGGCACCTGACCCTTGCGCACGCGGTCGAACGCCGATTCGCAGTGATGGGTGAAGCCGGCCAGCGCGTCGAAGCCGAACATCGCGCCCGAGCCCTTCAGCGTGTGCAGGCCACGGAAGACCGCGTTGACGAGATCGGCATCGTCCAGCCGGTGTCCGAGGTCGAGCAGCGCCTGCTCGACCTGATCGAGTACCTCGCCCGCCTCCACGCGGAAGGCGGCGATCGGATCGTCGGCCATCACCGGCCGAGTACCTTGCGCGCGACCTTCACCAGCTGATCCGGGACGAACGGCTTGACCAGCCAGCCGGTGGCGCCGGCGGCCTTCGCCTGGTTCTTCATCTCCGGATCGGATTCGGTGGTCAGGAAGATGATCGGGACACCCGCCTGCGCCGGCTGCTTGCGCAGTTCGCGGATCATCGACAGCCCGTCCATGTTGGGCATGTTCAGGTCGGTGACGATCATGTCGAACTTGGTCGCGGTCGCCTTCGACAGCCCTTCGACGCCGTCACCGGCTTCGGTCACGGTATAGCCGGCACCGGTGAGCGCGATGCGGATCGCCATGCGCAGGCTGGCGGAATCGTCGACGGCGAGGATGGAAGCGGTCATTGCAGGGGTACTCCGTGGAACCAGAAATCATGGTCGTCGGCCGGCATCGCGTCGGCAAAGCCGGCACGGCGCAGCAGGGCGGCGAGGGTGTCGTTGGCGGGTGCGGCGAGGCGGACGGTGCCGCCATGCATCCGGGCCTGCGCGCGCAGGCTTTCGATCAGTTGCAGGACGCTAAGGTCCGGGGTGGCCAGATCGGCAACGTCGAGGACGAGGTCCCCGTCGGGCGGAACAACGCGCAATTCGTCGACGACGGCGCCAATATTGGCCATCGACAAGTTGGCAGGTACACAAAAAGCGGAATTCATTCGATCTTGCCCCCAATAGAGCTGCCGACTTCTCTGGCAGAGGGGGATTAAGATCGATTTAAGTACGGAGCCGTTCCGGATGTTTCGGCGTTAATCAATCGGTAACGTCCGGATCGATGCGAAAGCCGGAAAGATAGCGTTGCCCGTAACTTGCCGCATGGCGGCAATGCGGGTGCGTTCGCGGGAAAACGTCGTCCGCGCAAATTTTTATGCCGGCGATCGATCCGACAAAAAGGCGCTGTGGAGTCGCGGGCGACTCAGCGTCGCGGCAGGCGCCGTGCAATCAGGACCAGCAACAGGCCGAGCGCGGCGGTCACCGATCCGGTCACGACCCAGAGATACTGGTCGATCATGAACGAACTGGCGGGCCAGCGGATGATGCCCATCCCCTGACCCAGCCAGAATAGTCCGACGAACGCGAGGATCGCACCGACGATCGTCAGCACCCGCCGGACGACGCGCATCTCAGCGCTGACCCACCGGCACGTAATCGCGCTGGGCGGGGCCGGTATAGAGCTGGCGCGGACGGCCGATCTTCTGTTCGGGGTCCGAGATCATCTCGTTCCACTGCGCGACCCAGCCGACGGTGCGGGCGAGCGCGAACAGCGCGGTGAACATGGTGGTCGGGAAGCCGATCGCCGACAGGATGACGCCAGAATAGAAGTCGACGTTCGGGAACAGCTTCTTTTCGATGAAGTAATCGTCCGACAGCGCCAGTTCTTCCAGCCGCAGCGCGGTTTCGAAGACCGGATCGTTAACGCCGAGCGATTCGAACACTTCGCGCACCGTCTTCTGCATCACGGTCGCGCGCGGGTCGTAATTCTTGTACACGCGGTGGCCGAAGCCCATCAGGCGGAACGGATCGTCCTTGTTCTTGGCACGGGCGATATATTCCGGGATGCGCTCGGGCGTGCCGATTTCGCGCAGCATGTTGAGCGCGGCTTCGTTGGCGCCGCCATGCGCCGGACCCCACAGGCAGGCGATGCCGGCGGCCATGCACGCGAACGGGTTCGCGCCCGACGAACCGGCAAGACGCACGGTCGAGGTCGATGCGTTCTGTTCGTGGTCGGCATGGAGGATGAAGATACGGTCCAGCGCCTTTTCGACGACCGGGTTCACTTCATACTTCTCGGCCGGCACGCCGAACGTCATCTTCAGGAAGTTGCCGGTATAGCTGAGCGAATTGTCGGGATACTGGAACGGCTGCCCGACGCTGTACTTGTACGCCATCGCCGCGATCGTCGGCATCTTGGCAATCAGCCGGTGCGACGCGATCGTCCGCTGCGTCGGATCGGTAATGTCGGTCGAATCGTGGTAGAAGGCCGACAGCGCGCCGACGACGCCGCACATGATCGCCATCGGGTGCGCGTCGCGACGGAAGCCGCGATAGAAGGTCGCGAGCTGTTCGTGCAGCATCGTGTGGCGGGTGATGGTGTTGGTGAAGTTGCCGAGGTCGTCGCCCGACGGCAGTTCGCCGTTCAGCAGCAGATAGGCGACCTCCATGAACGACGACTGTTCGGCGAGCTGCCCGATCGGATAGCCGCGATGCAGCAGCACGCCTTCGTCACCGTCGATATAGGTCAGCGCCGAATCGCAGCTGGCGGTCGACGTGAAGCCGGGATCGTAGGTGAAGGCGCCGGTCTGCGCATACAGTTTGCGGATGTCGACGACGTCCGGGCCGATCGTGCCCGAACGAACCGGAAATTCGACGTCCTTGCCCGCGACCTGCAGTTTAGCGTTATCGGCCATCTGGCGTCTCCTGTTAGGTTATGCGGCCGGTTTGGCCATCTGATCTTCGATGCGGCCAAGGCTTTCGTCGCGACCCAGCAGGGCAAGCACGTCGAAAATCCCCGGTGAGGTGCGCGAACCCGTCAGCGCGGCGCGAAGCGGTTGCGCGGCGGCACCCAGCTTCAACGCCGCTGCCTCCGCCACTTCGCGTACCGCAGCTTCGATCGTCTCCGTATCCCATGCTGCGAGTGCGTCAAGCTTGGCGTGCAACTGCGACAAAATCGCACGAGCTTCGGGCGTCAGCAACGTGGTGGCGCCGTCGTCCATCGCCAAGGGGCGCGACTTGAAGAAGAAGGCGGCGTTGGCGGCCAGTTCGTTGATGTCGGCGGCGCGGACCTTCAGCACCGGCATGGCGCGCTGCAACAGATCGCGGTCGATCCCGTCCGGCAGCCGTTCGGCGACCAGTGCGGTCAGGCGCGTGTCGTCGGACTCGCGGATATAGTGGCCGTTGAGGTTCAGCAGCTTCTTCGTATCAAAACGGGACGGCGAACGGCCGACGCCGCCCAGGTCAAACACTTCGGTCGCCCGTTCGCGGCTGATGATTTCCTCATCGCCATGGCCCCAGCCGAGCCGCAACAGATAGTTGTTGAGCGCTTCGGGCAACACGCCCAGTTCGTCGCGATAGGCCTCTACGCCGAGTGCACCATGCCGCTTCGACAGCTTGGCACCGTCCGCGCCGTGGATCAGCGGGACATGGGCATAGACCGGATCGGGCCAGCCACCCTCGACCGTGTCCATTGCGCGGACCAGCGCCAATTGGCGGAAGGCGTTGTTCAAATGATCGTCGCCGCGAATGACGTGCGTCACGCCCATGTCGTGATCGTCGACGACGACCGCGAGCATATAGGTCGGCGTACCGTCCGAACGCAGCAGCACGAAATCGTCGAGTTCGGCATTGGCGACGGTGACGTCGCCCTGCACCTGATCGGGGATGGTGACCGACCCTTCCTTCGGTGCCTTCAGCCGGACGACGAACGGCGCGCCTTCCGGCGCGTCCCCGGGCGCGCGGTCGCGCCAGCGGCCGTCATAGCGGATCGGCTTTCCGGCGGCGCGTTGTTCCTCGCGCAGCGCGGTCAGTTCCTCCGGCGTCGCATAGCAGCGATAGGCATGGCCGGCGTCGAGCAATTGATTGGCAACCGCCGCATGGCGATCGGCGCGGGCGAACTGGAACACCGCATCGCCGTCCCAATCGAGGCCGAGCCAGCGCATGCCTTCGAGGATCGCATCGATCGCCGGCTGGGTCGAGCGCACGCGATCGGTATCCTCGATCCGCAACAGGAAACGACCGCCATGGCGACGGGCATAGAGCCAGTTGAACAACGCAGTGCGCGCACCGCCGATGTGGAGAAAGCCGGTCGGCGACGGCGCGAAACGGGTGACGACAGGCGTCGCGGAAGTAGTTGCGCCCAAGCGCGGATGCTCCCAGAAATCGGGTGGAACAGATATGGCCAGCTCAGCCGCGACCGCCCCTAGCATGGCACCCCGCACGCTTCAAACCACGCGCGCCCCGGCTCGGTTCCTTGCCGCGCTGGAACGTCGGGCGGAGGCGGAGCGGGGGCAATTGCCGCTGTGGATGCCCGTCGCGCTGGGGGCGGGGATCGCGGCATGGTTCATGTTGCCGGGGCCGGCGGCATGGGGCGCGGTGCTGTTCGCGGGGCTGGCAATGGCGCTGGGCGGGACGGTGCTGCCATGGGGTACCCGGACGGCGCGGGCGATCACGATCGCCGGACTGCTGGCGATGCTCGGCTGTGCGCTGATCTGGTGGCGGGCGGAGCGGATTGCGGCACCGGTGCTTGCCCGACCGGTGGTGGCGGCGTTCGCGGCGCGGGTGGAGCGGGTCGAGCCGTTGCCGGCACGGGAACTGGTACGGCTGACGTTAGCGCCGATCGCAACAACTCCCCTCCCTGACAGGAAGGGGTTGGGGGTGGGTCGGGTTCCGCTTGGCGCAGCGTCCCGGTCTCTCGCGGGTCAATCCACCCCCAACCCCTCCCTTCCAAGGAGGGGAGGATTGCCGCCGCGTATCCGCGTGAACGTCGCCCAAGGAGACTTTCCGACCGATCTCTCCCCCGGCGCGACCATCGCCCTGCGCGCGCGTCTGATGCCGCCGCCCTCCGCCGCGTTGCCGGGGGCGTATGACTTTGCGCGTACCGCATGGTTTCAGGGGATCGGCGCCACCGGGCGCGGCTTTGCGCCGGTGCGGGTGATCGCACCCGGCGATCCGGGCAATGCCGGACTGCGCGCGGCGCTGACCGCGCATATCGTCGGGCGGGTACGCGGCAGCGAAGGCGGGATCGCCGCCGCATTCGTGACCGGCGACCGGGGAGCGATCGCCGAAGCCGATGCCGAGGCGATGCGGCGATCGGGACTGGCGCATCTGTTGTCGATCAGCGGCTTGCACGTCACGGCGGTCGTCGTCGGGACGATGACGCTGGTGCTGAAGCTGCTCGCGCTGTTCCCGCCGCTCGCACTCAGGGTTCGGCTGCCGGTCGTGGCAGCGGGGGCAGGGGCGATGACGGCGGTCGCCTATACATGGCTGTCGGGGGCAGACGTACCGACGGTGCGGTCATGTATCGCCGCGCTGCTGGTGCTGGCGGCGCTGTCGCTGGGGCGCGAGGCGGTTACGCTGCGGCTGATCGCGACGGGCGCGCTGCTGGTCCTGCTGGTGCTGCCGGAGTCGCTGGCGGGGCCAAGCTTCCAGTTGAGTTTCGCCGCCGTTACCGCGATCGTCGCGCTGCACGAACATCCCCGCGTCCGGCGCTGGTTCCTGAAACGCGACGAGGCGCACTGGCAAAGGTTCGCGCGCGGGTTGGCGTCGCTGCTGCTGACCGGGGTGGTGGTCGAGGCGGCGTTGATGCCGATCGGCCTGTATCATTTTCACAAGGCCGGACTGTACGGCGCGCTCGCCAACATCGTCGCCATTCCGCTGACGACCTTCGTCACGATGCCGTTGGAGGCACTGGCACTGGCGCTCGATCCGGTCGGGCTGGGCGCGCCGGCATGGTGGGCGGTCGAGCGGTCGCTGGCATTGCTGTTATGGATCGCGCGGACGGTCGCGTCGGCGCCGGGATCGGTCGCGGCATTGCGGGCGATGCCCGACGGAGCGTTCGCGCTGATGGTCGTCGGCGGGCTGTGGATCGCGCTGTGGCGGACATCAATGCGGCGTTGGGGGATGGTGCCGCTGGCGATCGGCGCGCTGTGGGCATTGGCGACACCTGCGCCCGACCTGCTGGTGACGGGCGACGGGCGGCATATGGCGTTGGCGACGCCCGATGGCGGCATGGCGATCCTGCGCGACCGGGCGGGCGATTATGTCCGCTCGACCCTAGGCGAAGGCGGCGGGGTCGAGGACGACCTGCCGCCGCTGTCCGAACAGCCGGGGGTGAAATGCAGCGCCGACCTGTGCATCGCTACCCGACAGGCGGGCGATCGACGCTGGACGATCGTCGCGACGCGCAGCGGCTATGCGGTGCCGTGGGCCGAACTGGTCGCCGCGTGTCGTCGCGCCGACATCGTCGTCAGCGACCGCCGCCTGCCGCCCGCGTGCACACCGCGCTGGCTGAAACTGGACCGGACGACGCTCACCCGTACCGGCGGCATCGCGATATCGCTGGCAAGCGGGCGGGTGACGACGGTCCGACAGGGTGGACGCCATCCATGGGAGCAGCCGGAGAAGGTCGCTCCGCCGCGTCCGCCCTATCGCGACCGCCGCGCGGGGCGGAACGGAGCGATTTCCGACGCCGCCCGGTGATCGTTGATCGCAACCCGCGCGCAGACAAACGCCATCCAGAGGATCAGCGCGCCGCCGATACCGAAAGCGAATGGCAGCGGGAGCTTCGGGGCGAACAGCGCCAGAATCGGCAGGAGCGCCGACATGCGCACCACCGCGCTGCGCCGGGTCCAGTTGCGTCCGATCATCGTCACAGCCGCGGCAGGGTAACGCCGCGCTGGCCCATATATTTGCCGGCGCGGTCGGCATAGCTGGTGCCGCAGGGCTGATCGCCCTTCAGGAACAGGAACTGGCAGGCGCCTTCATTGGCGTAGATCTTGGCGGGCAGCGGCGTCGTGTTCGAAAATTCCAGCGTGACATGCCCCTCCCATTCGGGCTCCAGCGGCGTCACGTTGACGATGATGCCGCAGCGCGCATAGGTCGATTTGCCGAGGCAGATCACCAGCACGTCGCGCGGCACCCGGAAATATTCGACCGTGCGCGCCAGCGCGAAGCTGTTGGGCGGGATGATGCACACGTCGGTCTTGCGGTCGACGAAGCTGTTCTGCGCGAAATCCTTCGGATCGACGACGGCGGAGTCGACGTTGGTGAAGATCTTGAATTCGTCCGACACCCGCGCGTCATAGCCATAGGACGACAGGCCGTAGCTGATGCACCCCTCGCGCCGCTGCGATTCGACGAAGGGTTCGATCATCCCCGTCGCCAGCGCCTGTTCGCGAATCCAGTGGTCCGACAGGATCGTCATTGCTTTCCCCCAATGCCCAGATTGCCCGGGCCAAATGCATGCGGCAACAGGTCCGACAGCCGATGCGTCTCTATGTCGCCTCCGCCGAGGCCCGAACAATGGACCGCCAGATCCCGCCCGCCCATCTGCGCCGCTTCGTTCAGCACCTGCCGACACCGGCCGCACGGGCGGATCGGATCGGTGTCCGCTTCGCCCATCCGCCCGCCGACGATGCCGACCGCGACGATCTGTTCGAGCTTGCCTGCCCCGCTGGCGGTCGCGGTGGCGACGGTTTCGGCGCAGAGCGACAGACCATAGCTGGCGTTTTCGAAGTTGGTGCCGGTGACGATCGAACCGTCTTCCATCAACAGCGCCGCGCCGACCGCAAAGCGCGAATAGGGTGCGTGGGCATGGGCGGCGGCGGCGCGTGCGGCGTCGATCAGGGTGGCGGGATCGGTCATTGGGCGGCTACACTCCACGCGACGGGACGGGCGACGCCATCGATGCGCCGCGCCGGGTTCGCCTGCCACATCCGCCACGGCCGCGCCAGATAATCGGGTTCGAAGAAGCGCCGCTGTGCCCAGAGCGGCCGGACGATCGCGGCGCTGACCCGATATTCCTGCTCGAACGCGGGCGAGATGCGCAGTATCATCGGCCGGCCGTCATGATATTCGGCCGGTCCCAGGAACCCGCGGATGGCGCTCATCACCTGCGCGCGCGTCGGACGGGCGGTGCAGTCGGGCGAAAAATCGAGCGCCAGCGTGGCGGGCAGGGCATCGGTCGCGCGCGGTACGGTGGTCAGATAGGCCGTGACCTGATCGGCGGTCGGCTCGCACAGCGAAAAGGCGTGGAGCGCACCGTGTCGCAGCCCGATGACATGCGCTCCGTTCCAGTTCGTCTCGAACGCCGCATCGCGTCTGGTCCCCTGCGATGCCGTGACATAGGCGAAGTCGGCGCCGCGGGCGCGGATGGTCAGCCAGTCGATCGGACCGTCGTCGGCCGATACCGTCAGGCCCTGCACCGGAAACCGGGCGCGTTCAGGCGTCCAGCCGAACGACCATTGCCACACGAACAACGACGCGAGCGCCAGCACCGCCAGCGCGACGAGAATCAACTTGAACCGCATCACGCCTTGATATGCAGCACGCAGATCAGGGTGAAGAGGCGGCGTGCGGTGTCGAAGTCGATCTCGACCTTGCCGTCCAGCCGCTCGCGCAGCGCTTCGGCCGCTTCGTTGTGGATACCGCGTCGCGCCATGTCGATCGTCTCGATCTCGTGCGGGGTCGCCTGCCGGATGGCTTTGTAATAGCTGTCGCAGATCGCGAAATAGTCGCGGATCGGGCGGCGCAGGCGGGCCATGCCGAGCACCAGCGTTTCGATCAGGCTGCCGTCCTCGCGCGCGATGTCGATGGCGAGTCGCCCCTCGGGCACCGACAATGCGATGCGGTACGGACCGGCATAGTTGTCGGCGGTGACGCGAGCGGGGGCGAAGTGATTCGCCTCCAGCAAGTCGTAGATCGCGATCCGCCGTTCCTGCTCGATATCGGCGCTGCGCCACAAAATGGTGCGCTCGTCGAGGGTCACGTCGATGATCCGGGGATCGGCCATGGCCTCCTGTCGCCGCTTCATCTGCCGGCGTCCACCGCAAAATGCGCTGTCAAGCGGTTGAGCGTAAGGCCGAGGTCTGGGACAAGGGGCGATGGCTACTGTTCACAGCATCGGCGGGGGCACCCCCCCGCAACCACCGCGCGTGCCCCACAATGTCGATGCGGAGGCGGCGCTGTTGGGCGCGATGCTGATCGACAACGGGCTGGCCGACGACATGGTCGAACGGCTGGATATCGAACATTTCTACGATCCCGCCCATGCGCGCATCTTCGAACGGATTCGCGATGTCCGCCGCACAGGCATGATCGCCAGTCCGGTGACGCTGCGGCCGATGTTCGACAATGACGAATTGCTGGCGGCGCGGGGCGGCACGCAATATCTGGTCGAGATCACCGGCAGCAATGCCAGCCTGATCGGTGCGCGGCAGTTCGCGCAGCAGATCTACGACCTTGCCCAGTTGCGCGCGCTGATCACCGTGGGCCGCACGCTGGTCGAAAACGCTACCGATACCTCGACCGAAGTCGATCCCAAGAAGCAGATCGAGGCGGCCGAGGAAGCGCTGTTCAAGGTCGCGGCGGAAGGGAACACGACCAACGCGGTCAAGTCGTTCGCGCAGGCGACGACGATGGCGGTGCGCATGGCCGAACGCGCGATGAATTCGGGCGGCGGGCTGTCGGGCGTCACCACCGGCCTCGCGTCGGTCAACGGCCGGATCGGCGGCATGCATCACAGCGATCTCATCATCCTCGCCGGACGTCCGGGCATGGGGAAGACGTCGCTCGCCACCAACATCGCCTTCAACGCCGCGCAACGTTATATGGACGACCAGCGCGCGGGGATGGAAAAGGGCAAGTCGGTCGGCGCGAAGGTCGCGTTCTTCAGCCTTGAAATGTCCGCCGATCAGCTGGCGACGCGCATCATGGCCGAGCAGGCGGAAATCAGTTCCGAAGCGCTGCGCATGGGTAAGATCCGCAAGGAAGATTTCACCCGCCTCGCCAACGCCGCCGCCGATCTGGAGCAGTTGCCGCTCTATATCGACGACACCGCCGGCCTGACGATTTCCGGCCTGCACACCCGCGTCCGGCGTCTGCAACGCAAGCTGGACGGCGAACTGGGGCTGGTCGTGGTTGACTATCTCCAGCTCTTGCAAGGCTCGGGCAAGGGCAGCGACAACCGCGTGCAGGAAATCTCGGAGATTTCGCGCGGATTGAAGACGCTGGCCAAGGATATCGGTGTCCCGGTGATGGCGCTGTCGCAGCTGTCGCGTGCCGTCGAACAGCGCGAAGACAAGCGCCCGCAGCTGTCCGATCTTCGCGAATCGGGATCGATCGAGCAGGACGCCGACATGGTGTGGTTCGTGTACCGCGAAGACTATTATGTCGCGGCCAAGGAGCCGAAACGCCCGCGCGACGGCGACGATGCGAAGGTGTTCGAGGACCATGCGAAATGGGCGATGGATATGGAACGTGTCTATGGTCTGGCCGAGCTGATCATCGCCAAGCAGCGTCATGGTGCCACGGGCAAGGTGACGCTGAAGTTCGAGCCGCAGATCACCAAGTTCAGCGACTATGCCGGCGGTGGGTTCAGCGGGCTGGACGAATAACCGGTCGATCTTCGGAAGACAAAAAAGGGGGGAGGTGCCGGCGGCACCTCCCCCGATTTGTTTCCAACGTTTCGCGTCAGATGCGGAACAGTGCGCCGATCACGATGCGGCGATCGTTGAGGAAGCTGAACCGGTCGTACCGCTGGCCATCGGCGTCGATGATGCCGTACGCCTTGCTCTTCGTATCTAGAATGTTGGCGATCGATCCGCGCAGCTGCAGGTTGCCGATGTTGAACTTCAGCGACGCGTCGAGGAAGCCGGCGTCCTCGGCATAGATCGGATTGCCCGTCACATAGTCGCGATAGGTCAGCAGGTAGGACGAGCGCCAGTTATAGGCGAGTCGCGCTTCGACCACCTTGTCCTGATAGATCGCGACCGCGTTGGCGATATGCTTGGACTGGCCCAGCAGATCGCTGACGCCCCAACGGAACACGGCGGTCAGATCGTCCGGGTTGCCATCGCCATCGGCGTCGACCGCGTTGCCCGGCGGCGTTGTGGTCGCGTCGATGAAGGTATAGTTGGCCTGTATGCCGAAATGCTTGAGCGGTCCGGGCAGGAAGTCGAAGAATTGCTGATAGCCGACCTCGACACCCTTCACCGTGGCTTTGGCTTGGTTGACCGCGCCGTTGTAAATGATGTTGAGCGTCCGTCCGTCCAACGTCACCGTTCCCTGCAACTGATCGCCGGGGGCCAGTGTACCCAAGGGCTGATCGCCGTTGGTGATGATGTTCGACAGCTTCTTGTAGAACCCCGCGATCGACAGATAACCGCCCTTGAAATACCATTCATAGGACAGATCGAAGTTGTCGGCAGTGGTCGGCTTCAGGAACGGATTGCCGCGGCTGACCCGGACTTCGCTCGCCGAAATCTCCTGCGCACCGCGGTCTACGCCGAACAGCGGATCGTTCCGATCGGTAATTTGCTGGAACGAGGTGCGTTGGGTGGTGACGACGAATTCCTGCGAAGCGCGCAGATCCTGCACACTCGGCCGGGTCAGCCCCTTGCTGTAGCCGAAGCGGAACAGCATTTCCCGGTTCAGGTTGAACTTCATGTTGAACGACGGCAGCCACCGCTCGTCGACCAGACTGTAGGAGGTCGGGATCGGGGCTTGCGATGCATAGGCGGCGGCCTGCGGCGCAAAGTCGCGAATGTCGTCGCGGCTCTCGGCATCGTCGGTGCGAAGACGACGGCCGGTCGTCGGGTCGAACGTATATTGGCAGCCGGTCTGGTTCGGGCCGCCGGTCGGGCTACACGACGGCAGGTCGGGATTGAACGGGCGGAATGCCTGGAAACCGGACGATTGCAGTTCGGTCCGAACATAACGAACGCCGACGTTACCGTCTATCGACATGCCACCGTCGAAATCATGTTTGAAATCGACGCGGACATAGGCGTTCTTGGTCCGCTCGGTAATGTCCGACGTGTCTTCGGGACGATAGATTGCCTGCCCGAAGCGCGATCCGTCATTGGTGCCGCGCGGAACCCAGCTGCCCAATGTCGCCAACTGCGGTTCGCTCGAGATATAGTTACGGAATGCACCGTAGTTGTTGAGCAAGTTGCCATTGACGAACACGAAGTCGGTGTTGCTGCCCTGAACGACGCCGTCGCCGCGGAAGAAGTTCTTGAAGCTGACCGCTTCGAAGCCCTGATTGGGGTTCTGGAACGTGCCGGCAATGCCATAGCCGCCAGCCCATGCCGGTGCGATCGCGCCCCAGTTCAGCGCCATTTCCGAATTGACCTGGCTGCGCTCGGCAAAGCGGGCGCCGAACTTCACGCTGTCGAACCAGCCGGCCAGACCGTCACCACCCGACACGTCGTAGCTAAGGTCGCTGCGTAGCGCGTACAGGTCGCCGGTACCGTTCTGGAACTGATCCGCCGCGAACTGGAAGTTGGCGCCGTTGAAGTCGCCCGAACTGGTCGGCGTCGGAATGTACACGCCGGGCGAAGTCACAACACCGGCGGCGTTGGTGACCGGATCGCGGTCGCCGGTGAAACGGGTGTTGCTCGGGTTGAAGCGATGCGTGGGATCAATGAAGAATTCGACACGCGGATGGTCGAGATCCTGCTTGATCGAATAGTTGAAGTAGCTGTTCATGCCACCCCAAATCTGACGCTGGCGAGCGTCAGCCTTGGTGTATTGTCCATCGAGTACGATGAACAGCCGATCGGTGGCGTTCCACTTCACGTTGAGGCTGAAATCTTCGGTCGTCGCTTCTTCGATCTTGCCGATGCCGAGCATGCCGATGTCACGACCACGCGCACCGGTCCACGAATCCTGGTTGCTGGTGACGAGGCCCGATTCCATCAGACCGCCCCGCGTCGGATACAGGGTTTCGCAATCGCCGGGAGCGACCGGACGACCGCCGGGGCCGCTGCACATCGGCAGGCCATTAGAACCCCAGTTGTTGTTCCGCGCGATATTGCTGACGCCGATGTTCACGCCACCATTATGATCGGGGAACCATTCGAGCGTGCGCTCGGTGCTGTTGATCTTGTTTTCCGCGCGAATGTATTTGAACGTCGCCTGCAGGCTGTCGGTCCGCCACTGCAGCGCCCCGTAATAGCTGATGCGTTCGCGATCGACGTCGTTGGTGCGGAGCTGGAAACCCGGTGTGATGCCGATGATGCGCGACGGATCGACGCCGATGAATTCGTTCGGACGCGGATCGTCATTCAGGTTGCTGATTTCCGGGACGTTGCCGTTCGCATCCAGCACGCGAGGGATTGGCTGGCTCTGCTGCCAGCCATTGATCCGCGAGTCGAGGCGCGAGCGCGAATAGGACCCGAGAATGCCGAATTCGCCGATGCCGGTATTGAAGCGCTTGCCGGCCGTAATGCTGCCCTGTGGCGACCAGTTCTTGCGAAGATCGGAATAGGTCGTGTCGACCGAGATGACGAACAGATCTTTCTTGCTGTCGAACGGTTCGAGCGTGCGCAAGTTGATGAGGCCGCCGATGCCGCCTTCGATCAGGTCGGCGCTCTGGTTCTTGTAGACGTCGACGCCGCCGACGAGTTCGGGCGGGATGCTGGAAAAGTCGAGCGCGCGGCCGCCATTGGCCGAGAAGGCGTCGCGACCGTTGAATTCCGAACGGACGAAACCGAGGCCACGGACCAGGTTGCCGCGCCCTTCGGGTGAGGGGAAGTCGGGGCTGGCGCCGCCGGTCGGGAAGCGCGAGATGGTGACGCCCGGAATACGGCCGATCGCTTCGGCGACCGACAGATCGGGAAGCGTCGCGATGTCCGATGCCGTGATCGAGTCGACGAAGGTCGACGACCGGCGCTTGATTTCCTTGGCCGATTCGAGCGCGGCGCGAATGCCGGTAACGACGATTTCACCCTCCGGCGTCGCATCCTGCGCGTTGGCGAGCGGCGTCGGCACTTTCTCGTCCGGGGGAGTGATCGCGGTCTGAGCACTGGCGAGCGCGGGCGTCATTGCCAAGGTCAGTGCCGAAGTGGCCATGAGCAACCGCTTGGCCGAGCGCGACGGATACGCGAGTACCTGCATCTTCATCAATCTATCCCCTCCCTGTAGCGGCATGTCGTGCATGCCGCCCGGTGTCCCCTGTGCTCGATCCTTACTGCTCGTTTTTCGTTTATCGATACGATACGGCTAGCAATGGTGCGGCAACGAAGAGGGGCATAACTGATCCGATTTAGCCCGACAAGATAGCGGTAACATATTTAGCCGACATCGTTGACAATTGTCCGGGCGCGGCGCTTTGACTGGTAACGCAAGTAACATTACGTATGTAATTATTGCTGCATTGCAACGTGTTAGGAATATGGTCGTCGCTGTTCTTGTGCAGTGCGAACCAAATGGTCGGAGAGGGCGGTTCCGTGACGAAATGCGCTGGTAATGGGCCGGATATCGCATGACTGTTGCATCGGATATCGAACGGGTTTGCATCGTCGGCGGCGGTACCGCCGGATGGATGACCGCCGCTGCGCTTGCGAACAGGTTGCACGGTTTGGGCGTCCGGGTGCAGCTGATCGAATCGGACGAAATCGGGACGGTCGGGGTCGGCGAAGCGACGTTGCCGCATATCAGGGCGTTCAACGCGACGCTGGGAATCGCCGAATCGGACCTGATGCGGGCGACCGAGGCGACCTACAAGCTGGGCATCGAGTTTTGCGACTGGGGCCGAATCGGCGACCGTTATATCCACCCGTTCGGCAATTACGGCCCGACCGACGACGGCATCCCCTTTTATCACCAGTGGCTGCGGCTGCGTGAGCAGGGTGATACGACCCGGCTCGACGAATATTCCTTTCCGGTGATCGCCGCCGAGAACAACCGCTTCCGCCATCCGGGCAGCGACGTGCGGCAGGTCGAATCAAGCTTCGGCTATGCCTATCAGTTCGATGCCTCACTCTATGCCCGCTTCCTGCGCCGCTATGCCGAGGCGCGGGGCGTCGAGCGGGTCGAGGGCAAGGTGGTCGACGTCGCACTGGATGGCGAGCGCGGGCATGTCCGCGACGTGACGCTGGCGGACGGGCGGGTGCTGGACGCGGACCTGTTCGTCGACTGTTCGGGCTTTCGCGGGCTGTTGATCGAAGGGGCGCTACGGTCCGGCTATGACGACTGGAGCAACTGGCTGCCGTGCAACCGCGCAGTGGCCGTGCCGACCGACAGTCGTGGCCCGCTCGGCCCCTATACCCGCGCGACGGCGCGGACGGCGGGCTGGCAGTGGCGGATCCCGTTGCAGCACCGTGTCGGCAACGGTCATGTCTATTGCAGCAGCTTCATCTCCGACGACGATGCGCAGGCGCAGTTGCTCGCCAATCTCGACGCGCCGATGCAGGCCGAGCCGCGACGGTTGCGCTTCACGACCGGGCGGCGGCGCGACTTCTGGAAACGCAACGTCGTCGCGATCGGGCTGGCCAGCGGATTCCTCGAACCGCTCGAATCGACGTCGATCCACCTGATCCAGGACGGCATTACCGAGTTGCTGGCGCTGTTTCCGACGCGAGCGTTCGACCCGGCCGATATCGATGAATATAACCGGCGGATGGCCCTGCATTTCGAACGGGTGCGCGACTTCCTGTTGCTGCACTATGTCGCGACCGAGCGCGAGGACAGCGAGATGTGGCGGCATTTCCGCGCGTTGACCCTGCCCGACAGTTTGCAGGCGAAGATCGATGCGTGGCTGACGCGTGGCTATGTCGTACCCTATCAGTTCGGATTGTTCCTGCCGCCCAGTTGGGTGGCGGTGATGCTGGGGCAGAGGCTGATGCCGAAGGGATATGACCCGCGCGTGCTGGCGCAGGACGATGCGACGATCGCCGCGCGCGCGGCGGCGTTGCGCGGGGCGGTGGCCCAAGCGGTGCAGGCGACGCCCGACCATGCCGACTATATCCGCCGATCGCCGGCCGCGGCCGGTCTGGCGGCCTGAAGGACGGTGATGCAGGGTTTGGAATCGGCCGGACGGGTCGGACGCATATTGGTGTGCGGCAGCGGGCTGGCCGCCGAGATGACGGTCGCGGCGCTGGCGGCGCAATTGCCGGCGCACGTCGCGATCGTGCGTGTCAATGCCGGCAACCAGCGTGCCAGCGACCTGTTCTATGGCAGCGTTACCGCGCCATCGGCCTATGCCTTCAACCTGTCCGCCGGGGTCGATGAGCGACGGCTGATCCTCGACAGCGATACGAGCTTCTCGTGGGGGACGCGCTATGCCGATTGGGGCGGGCGCGGCTGGATGCAGGGGTTCGCGCTGCCGTTTCCGGTGGTCGATGGCGTGCAGATGCACCAGTATCTGACGCTGGTCGGCGCGGACGGCATCACGCCCTATGTCGCGGGGGTACAGGCGGCGCGGCGGGGTGTTTTCGTCCATCCGCCGCGTGAGGGCGATGGGCAGCATCCGTTGGCGCGCGCGGAATATGGCTATCAGTTCGATCCGGCCGACTATGCCGCCCTGTTCGCGGCGGCGGTTCCGGCGGGCCGGGTCGAGCGGCTTGCCGGGTCGGTCGTCGGCGTCGAGGTCGTGGATGGCGCGATCGTCAGCGTAGGGCTGGATGATGGCCGGGCGGTAGGGGCCGACTGGTATGTCGATTGCAGCGGCCCGGCGGCGATGCTGCTGTCGGCGCTCGTACCCGATTGGGAGGGCGATCGCCGGATCGCCATCGAGGTCGAGGAGCGCGCAAGTGCCGACGAAGCGCCGCTGCGAACGGTGCGCGTGTCGCCCGAGGGGTGGCAAAGCGAGACGCCGCTAAAAGGGCGCGTCCGCCGGATGCGGGTGTCTGCGTCGGGAGGCGCCGGGGTCGTGCTCGGCCGACGGTCGCGAGGCTGGGTCGGCAATTGCGTCGGGATCGGACAGGCGGCGGCGGTGGTCGAACCACTGACGCCGACACCGATGATGCTGCTGGAACGCGATATCGAACGGTTGCTGGCGCTGATCCCGACGGGGTCGGACATGGGCGTAGAGGCGCGCGAATATGACCGGCGCTTCGCCGACGATCACGACCATGCCGAGCTGTTCCAGCGCGCGTTCTTTACGGCGGACGAACTGCCGGACGGTTCCTATTGGCAGGCGGCGAAGGCACAGGCGGTGCCGGAGAAGCTGGCGCGCAAGCTGACCATGTTCGCCGATCGCGGGGTGCTGGTCGCCTATGACCTCGAACCCTTCCATCCGGAGGACTGGACGATCCTGCATCTGGGTATGGGGTTGCAGCCGACGCGCCATGATCGGCTGGCCGATCGCGCCGATCCGGCGCGGGTGCGGCAGTTCCTGTCGAAGATGGCAGGCGATATCGAAGCGGCGGTGACGAAGCTGCCGCCGGCGCGTGTGTATCGGGCGCAGCTCGAACAATATCTGAAGCGGGGAATGATATGAGCGCGCCGCTGTTGCGCCGGATCGTGATCGTCGGCGGCGGGTCGGCGGGGTGGATGACCGCCGCCGCGCTGTCGAGCCTGCTGGATCCCAAGGATGTTGCGATCAGGCTGGTCGAATCGGATGCGATCGGCACGGTCGGGGTGGGCGAGGCGACGATCCCCGACATCCTCGCCTTCAACCAGATGCTGGGCGTGAACGAGGCCGAGTTCATGGCCGCGACGCAGGCGACGTTCAAACTGGGTATCGAGTTCGTCGATTGGGGCGCGAAGGGCGACCGCTATGTCCACCCGTTCGGCCAGCATGGCGTCGACATGCAGGGGATCGATTTCCACCAATATTGGCTGCGCGCCCGCGAGCATGGCGCGCCGCAACCGATCGAGGAGTACAGCCTGTGTGCAGTGGCGGCACGGGCTGGCAGGTTTGCGCTGCCCGATCCCAATCCGCGAGCGGTGTTGTCGCACATCCGCTATGCCTATCATTTCGACGCGACACTCTACGCCCGCTTCCTGCGCCGCTATGCCGAGAAGCGCGGTGTGGTGCGCGTGGAGGGGATCGTCGGCGCGGTCGGGCAGGGTGC
Source organism: Sphingomonas sp. Leaf10 (assembly GCF_001421245.1). Classification (GTDB taxonomy): domain Bacteria; phylum Pseudomonadota; class Alphaproteobacteria; order Sphingomonadales; family Sphingomonadaceae; genus Sphingomonas. The sequence continues at coordinate 62,109 of NZ_LMKE01000001.1, forward strand.
GGACGGCGCGATTACCGGACTGACGCTGAGCGATGGACGGGTGGTCGAAGGCGATTTCTTCTTCGATTGCACCGGGTTCCGTGCGTTGCTGGCGGGGGAGACGCTGGGCAGCGGTTTCGTCGACTGGAGTCACTGGCTGCCGTGCGACACCGCGCTGGCGGTGCCGAGCGAACATGCCGGGCCGCCGACCCCCTATACCCGCGCGACCGCGCGCGATGCCGGCTGGCAATGGCGCATCCCGACCCAGCGGCGGGTCGGCAACGGCCATATCTTTTCGAGCGCGTTCACGACCGAGGAAGCGGCGAGCGCGACGTTGCTCGCCAATCTCGACGCGCCCGCGCTCGCCGATCCGCGCCGCATCCGGTTCAGGGCGGGGTGCCGTGAAACCTTCTGGTCGGGCAACTGCATCGCGATCGGGTTGGCGGCGGGGTTTCTCGAACCGCTCGAATCGACGTCGATCTATCTGATTCAGGAGGGGATCAGCCGGTTCATCTCGCTATTCCCGCGCGGCGACATTCCGGACATCCTGCGCACCGAATATAACCGCCATATGCGCACCGAATTCGAACAGGTGCGCGACTTCATCATCCTGCATTACGCCGCGACCACGCGCGACGACACGCCGTTCTGGAACCATTGCCGGACCATGACCCTGCCCGATACGCTGCTCCACAAGATCGACCTGTTCCGCGAGACGGGGCGGGTGTTCCGCTACAATGACGAACTGTTCACCCGGCCGAGCTGGGTCGCGGTGATGCTGGGGCAGGGGATCGTGCCGAATTCGTCCGATCCGATCGTCGCGACGCTCCCCGAGGCAGATGTTACGCGCAGCTTGGCGTCGATGCGTGATGCGATGGCGGCGGCGGTCGCGCGGATGCCGACCCATGGCGACTTCCTCGCCCGCTATTGCCCGGCACAGGCGATGGCGGCATGAGCGAGGCGAACATCCGCAGCATCGTCATCGTCGGCGGCGGCACGGCGGGATGGATGGCGGCGGCGGCGCTGTCGCACATGCTGGCCGGCAGCGGCATGACGATCCGCGTCGTCGAATCCGAAGCGATCGGCACGGTTGGCGTCGGCGAAGCGACGATCCCGCATATCCAGTATTTCAACCGGCTGCTCGGCATCGATGAGGACGACTTCGTCCGCCGGACCTGCGCGACGTTCAAGCTGGGCATCGAATTCGTCGATTGGGGGCAGGTCGGCGAGCGCTATATCCACCCCTTCGGCACCTATGGACAGGAGATGGAAGGCATCCATTTCCACCATTTCTGGTACCGCCATGCCCAGGCAGGGCGCGCGCTGCCGCTCGATCGCTACAGCATCGGCGTCGGCGCGGCGCGGGCGGGCAAGTTCATGCGGCCCGATCCGTCGCGGCGCGGATCGCCGCTGGCCGGTATCAGCTATGCGTTCCAGTTCGATGCTGCGCTCTATGCCAAATATCTGCGCGAGCGTGCCGAGGCGGCGGGCGTGGTCCGGACCGAGGGGCGGATCGTCGACGTCGCGCTGAACGGTGGCAACGGCCATGTCGACCATGTCGTGCTCGACGATGGCAGCAACGTCGCGGGCGACCTGTTCATCGACTGCTCGGGGTTTCGCGGGCTGTTGATCGAAGGCGCGTTGAAGGCGGGCTATGACGACTGGCGCGAATGGTTGCCCTGCGACCGGGCGGTGGCGCGGCCCTGCGCCCGCGTCGGCGATCCGACGCCCTATACGCGCGCGACCGCGACCAGTGTCGGGTGGCGCTGGCGCATTCCGCTCCAGTCGCGCACCGGCAACGGCCATGTCTATTGTTCGGACTATGTCGATGACGACACCGCGCTCGCCATGCTCGATGAAGGGCTGGACGGTGCGCCGCTGGCCGGACCGAACTTCCTGCGCTTTACGGCAGGGGTGCGGCGCAAGGCGTGGGACCGGAATGTCGTGGCGCTGGGACTCGCGGCGGGGTTTCTCGAACCGCTCGAATCGACCTCGATACACCTGATCCAGACCGGCATCGCCCGGCTGCTGACCAACTTCCCCGACCGTTCGTTCAACCAGCCCGATATCGATTATTACAACCGGCGGACGCGGCAGGAATATGAACAGGTCCGCGACTTTCTGATCCTGCATTACAAGACGACGGCGCGCGACGACAGCCCGTTCTGGCGCCGCTGTCGCGACATGGCGATCCCGGCGTCGCTGGAGGAACGCATCGCGATCTTCCGGGAGAATGCGCGGCTCTATCGCCACGACAATGAATTGTTCAGCGAGACGAGCTGGCTGGCGGTGCTGCACGGGCAGAATATCCACCCGAAGCGGCATCACCCGATCGCCGACATTCTGACGGAAGAGGAGCTCGACCGGCGCATGACCCATATCGCCGGGGCGATGGATGCAGGGGTGCGGGCGATGCCCGGCCATATGGCGTTCATCGACCGGTTTTGTCGCAGTCCGTCCTAGCGTCTGATTCAGCCAAGCGGAAACGTCGCCCCAGCGAAGGCTGGGGCCTCGTGCGGCTCTTGTCCCGCGCGATCACCGGAAGATCCTAGCCCGCGCTGGGATGACGCGCGTTGCAGTCCGGGCGTGCCGGCATTTACCGACGCAAGTCGTCGATCAGATAATGTTTCACCCGCTGCGCCATGTCGGGCGTCATCTCGCCCAGTGCCCCGCGACCGGCGCGGGGCAGGTGGGTGACGGCGTCATGGCCGGCGCCGAAGACATAATGGTCGAACCACGTCCGCCATACGTCGCGCTCGCGCTCGGGCAGGTCGCGGATGCTCATCACCGCATGCATCAGCGTGCGGAACGGGGAACCTTGCCAATGGCGCGGCGAAAGATCCCACCAATAGTTGGTGAGCACGTTGACCGGCGACAGTCCCTCGACCTGGTGCCACCACATATAGGGGATGTAGATCGCGTCGCCGGGTTCCAGTTCGGCCTCGAGCGCGGTTTCCAGCGCCTCGGCATAGCGGGGATAGCGGTCGAGATCGGGGTTGCGCAGGTCGACCATGCTGACCGGCGGCCCGGCAAAGGTGAAGTCGAATGGCCCGACATAGAGGTTGCGGACCTGTTCGGGCGGGAACAGCGTGAAGCGCCGCCGCCCGCCGACGACTACCGCGACATTCTCCGACATGTCGAAATGGGTCGACACGGTAACGCGGTTGCCGATCCACAGACGCGCGACCGCCCCCGGTCCGGCAATGCCGAGCACATTGTCGCGTCCGAAATCGGGACAATTCTCGGCAATCGGCACCGCGCCGGCATAGAAAGCGGGCGGCTGTTCCTCGTCACGGACGCTCATCAACACGCGCAGCAATTCGGCGATCGGCGCAATGCGTTGCTGATAGTTCAGCCCGCGCAGGTCGTTGCTGTACCAGAATCGCCCGTTGATCTGCGGCGGTCCCAGAAAGGCGGGGACCGGTTTGCCGAGGTCGGTCGCTTCGATATAGTCGCGCAGCGCCTCGTCCGACTGTCGCGCGGCTTGCACCGCCGGCCACGATGCGGCGATCCCGCGCAGGACCGCCGGCTGGCGTAGCGGCACGATATCCGCCTCGAACCGATCGCGATCGACGCCGTGCCATTCACGGATTGGCTGAAAACTGCGCGTCATATGGAAATGCCTGCCAAAACCCTCCGGCATCCACGCGCCGGATGTAACAACCTGTAAATGGCCAGTTTGCGGAAGTCGATGACATCACGTCTTTACACCGCGCGCGGACCTACCTAGCCTTGCAAACGAATTAGCAGACAATACTGCGGAGGGGTGGCTGATGGCCATAGCGGAGGGTGTCGGGCCCGTGACCGAAAATTCGGTCGGCGGAAGTCTGACCGCGCGGCTAAGCGCGTTGATGTTCATGCAGTTCTTCATCTGGGGGGCGTGGCAGGTCACGCTCGGCCTGGTGATGCAGACGGTCGGGATCGGCAACCTGATCGGCAACGCGTTTTCGATGGGGCCGATCGCGTCGATCGTCGGCTCGTTGCTGCTCGGCATGGTCGCGGTGCGCTATGTCGCGCCGCGCATGCTGATGGTGATCCTGCATCTGGTCGGCGGCGTGCTGCTGTACCTGCTGCCGACGCTGCTGACGCCCGAAAACGGCGGCACGTTCGTGTGGCTGCTACTCGGCTACATGATCCTGTATATGCCGACCGTGGGTCTTGCGAACACGATCGCGCTGAAGAGCTTCGGTGAGCGGACCGACAATTTCCCGTTCGTTCGCGCCTTTGGCACAATCGGATGGATCGCCGCCGGCCTCATCATCGGCTGGGCGGGACTGTCGGCCAGCCCGAAGATCTTCTGGGTCGCGGCGGTCGTCTCGGTCGCGCTCGGCATCTACAGCTTCACCCTGCCGGCGGTCGAGGCCGACAAGCCGCAGGGCGGCAGCGTGCTCGCGCAGGTGTTCTGCGTCGAGGCGTTCGGCTTGATGCGGCAGAAGTCGTTCCTGATCTTCATCGTCTGCGCGACGCTGATCTCGGTGCCGCTGGCGATGTATTATGCCTATGCCTCGCCCTATGTCGGCGCGGCGGGGATCGAGAATGTCAGCGGGACGCTGGCGATCGGCCAGATGTCCGAACTTGTCTTCATGTTCTCGATGCCGTGGCTTTACCGCCGCTTCGGCGTAAAACCCCTGCTGCTGGTCGGCATGGCCGCCTGGGCGTTGCGCTATGCGCTGTTCGCGATCGGTGACGGCGGATCGGGGCTGTGGGCGATCTATCTGGGCGTCGCGCTGCACGGCGTGTGCTACGACTTCTTCTTCGTCGCCGGGGCCATCTATGTCGGCACCATCGCCACGCCGAAGGGCGTCAATGCGCAGGCACAGGGCATGTTGACACTGTTCACCTATGGCGTCGGCATGTTGCTCGGCTCGCAGATCGGCGCGCTGATCTATGCACAGTTGCCGAGCGCGCCGACGATCGCCGACTGGCAGGGCATGTGGGTCTATCCGGCGGTCGCCGCCGCCGCGATCGCGCTGCTGTTTCAATTCACCTTCCGCGACGATCGTCGCAAGGAGACGCTGGCATGACGGGAATGAAGGGGCCGGGCATTTTCCTGGCACAGTTCATGGGCGACAAGGCGCCGTTCGACACGCTGGAGAATATGGCCGAATGGGCCGCGGGCCTCGGCTATGTCGGCGTGCAGATCCCGTGCGACACACGCCTGATCGACCTGAAGACCGCGTCGGAGAGCAAGGATTATTGCGACGACCTGCGCGGCAAGCTCGCGGTGCACGGTATCGAAGTAACCGAGCTGTCGACTCATTTGCAGGGGCAGCTGGTCGCGGTGCATCCTGCCTATGACACGCTGTTCGACGGCTTCGCGCCGCCGGAAGTGCATGGCAAGCCGGCCGAGCGGCAGGTCTGGGCGGTCGAGCAGGTCAAGATGGCGGCGAAGGCCAGCGCCCATCTGGGGCTGAAGGCGCATGCGACCTTTTCCGGCGCGCTGGCATGGCCCTATGTCTATCCATGGCCGCAGCGGCCGGCCGGGTTGGTCGAGGAGGCGTTCGCCGAACTGGCGCGGCGCTGGACCCCGATCCTCGACGTGTTCGAAGAAAACGGCGTGCACTGCGCGTTCGAGGTCCATGCCGGCGAAGACCTGCACGACGGCGCGACGTGGGAACGCTTCCTCGAAGCGGTAAAGGGGCATAATGCCGCGCGGCTGCTATTCGATCCGTCGCATTACGTGCTGCAACAGCTCGACTATCTCGACTTCATCGATCGCTATCACGACCGCATCTCGTGCTTCCACGTCAAGGATGCCGAATATAATCCGACCGGGCGCTCGGGCGTCTATGGCGGCTATCAGGACTGGGTCGATCGCCCGGGCCGGTTCCGCTCGCTGGGCGACGGACAGGTCGATTTCTCGGGCGTGTTCAGCCGCATGGCGCAATATGGCTATGACGGCTGGGCGGTGCTCGAATGGGAGTGTGCGCTCAAGAATTCGGATGATGGAGCGCGCGAAGGCGCTCCGTTCATCGAGGCACATATGATCAAGCTGACCGACCATGCTTTTGACGATTTCGCGAAAAGCGGCGTCGACCGCGCGGCGATCCGCCAGCTGATGGGATTGTCGGCGGAATGAGCGGGAAGGCGTTGAAGCTGGGCATGGCCGGCGGTGGCGAGGGCGCGTTCATCGGCGCGATCCACCGCAAGGCGGCGGCGCTGGATGGTGACTGGCAGCTGGTGGCCGGCGCGTTCAGCAGCGATGCTGCCCGCAACGAGCGCAGCGGGGCCGCGCTCGGGCTAGATACGCAGCGCGTCTATGGCGACCTGAACGCGCTGATCGCCGCCGAAACGGCCTTGCCGGCGGGCGAGCGGATCGACGCGCTGGCGATCGTCACGCCCAATCACCTGCACGCGCCGATGGCAATCGCGGCGCTGGACGCGGGCATCCACGTCTTCTGCGAAAAGCCGATGGCGATGAGCAGCGACGAAGCCCGCGCGATCGCGATGGCGGCGCGCAAGAGCGGCGCGAAGTTCGCACTGGCGTTCACCTATAGCGGCTATCCGCTGGTCGAAGAGGCGCGGACGCGTGTCGCGCGCGGCGATCTAGGCAAGATCCGGCTCGTTCAGGTTGAGTATCTGCAAGGTTGGCTAAGCCTCCCCATCGATGGCGAAGGAAACAAGCAGGCGGAGTGGCGCACCGATCCGACCAAGGCTGGCTTGGGCGGCTGTCTGGGCGATATCGGCACCCATGCCTTTCACCTTGCCGAGCATGTCTCGGGTGTACGGGTGAGCGAGGTGTCGGCCGATCTGACCGCGCATGTCGCCGGGCGGCGGCTCGACGACGATGTCAGCGCGCTGCTGCGCTTCGATGGTGGCGCGCGCGGTACGCTCAAGGCGACACAGGTTGCGGCGGGCGAGGAGAACGGGTTGAAACTGCGCGTGTCGGGCGAACATGGCACGCTCGAATGGGCGCAGATGGAACCGAACACGCTGACGCTGCGCTGGCTCGACCGGCCGGCGGAAGTGGTGCGCGCGGGCGGACCGGGACTGGCAGCTTCGACGCAGGCGCTGCTGCGTACGCCGTCGGGCCATCCCGAGGGCTATATCGAGGCATTCGCCAATCTGTATCAGGGATTTGCTGCAGCGATTTGCGGGTCGGAGGACCGCTTCGTTCCCGGGCTGACCGATGGTCTGCGGACGATGAACTTTATCGAGGCGGTGATCGCGAACGCGGCATCCGACCGGAAATGGACCCCAGTGGAAGCGGGAGAGTAAAGATGAAACTGCTGACGGGTATGGCAATCGTGGTCGCGGCCGGTGCGACCGCGTTGCTGGCGACCGCGACGCCGACCACCGCCCAGACCGCGGCACCGCCCGCATTCAATGCGTGCAAGGCGTGCCACACGGTCAACAAGGGCGGCCGCAACGGCATCGGCCCCAATCTGTTCGGCGTCGTCGGACGGCCGGCGGCATCGGTGCCGGGCTTCAACTATTCCCCGGCGATGAAGGCGTCGAAGCTGCGCTGGGATGCGAAGACGCTCGACGAATATCTGGCGGCACCGGCCAAGAAGGTGCCGGGAACGCGCATGCCGATCGCCACGCCCGATCCGGCCAAGCGCGCGGCGATCATCGCTTACCTGACGTCGGCGAAATGAGCGGGGTGTCGCGGCGCACGGTAATGGCGGGGGCCGCCGCCACGACACTGGCCGCCGGAGTAGGCGCGTCGCAACGTCGCGAGGGGGGCGGCAGCAATGCCGCGCGCTTCTCGCTGAAGTTCGCGCCGCACGAGGGCAGCTTCGCCAGCTGCGGTGGCCGGATCGAACAGATCGCCTATGCCGCCGATCAGGGCTTCACCGCGTGGGAAGATAATGAGGCGGCCGGTCGCAGCATCGCCGAACAGACGGCGATGGCGAAGGCGCTGCAACAGCGCGGCATGACGATGGGCGTGTTCGTCGCCAGCATGCCGAAATGGTCGCAGTCGCGACCGTTGCTGGGTGCGAATGACGGGGCGGAGCGCGAGGGCTTCCTGGACGACATCCGCGCCTCGATCGATGTCGCCAAGCGGCTGTCGGCGACGCGGATGACGGTGGTTACCGGGTTCATGGACCCGAAGGTGCCATTGGACATCCAGACCGCACGGGTGATCGACGTCATGCGGCGCGCGGGTGATATCGTTGCTCCGCACAACATAGCGATGGTGATGGAACCGCTGAACACGCGAACCAATCATCCCGGCGTCTATATGCAGACGGTGGCGCAGGGCTATACCGTCGCACGTGGCGCGAACAGCCCGGGGGTAAAGATCCTTGCCGATCTGTACCATGAGCAGATCCAGTCGGGAAATCTGATCCCGACGCTCGATACCTGTTGGGACGAGATCGGCTATATCCAGTTCGGCGATAATCCGGGCCGCAACGAGCCGGGAACCGGCGAAATCAATTATGCCAACATCGTCAAATGGCTGCGGGGCAAGCGCTATGCCGGTGTGATCGGCATGGAACATGGCAATTCGATCAAGGGTCGAGCCGGGGAGGACGCGCTGGTCGCGGCCTATCGCCGGATCGATCAGGCGTGAAGGGGAGGGGATGATGAGGCTCCGTGAGATAGCGGCGCTCGGTTCCGTGCTGACAGCGCTGGCGGGTTCCGCCGGTGCGCAGGACAAGCCGGGGTTCAAGGATACGCCGGTGCTGCCCGGCGGCCAGTGGCGGGTGCACGATGCCGACCGGCCGACGCCGAGCGTGGTGACGCCGACGGCACAGCCCGGTGGTGCGCCGTCCGATGCGATCGTGCTGTTCGACGGCCGGTCGGCCGATGCGTGGACGCCGAAGGGTACGCCATGGTCGGTCGAGGACGACGTGCTGACCGTGCCGACGCGCGGACCGGACGGAAAGGGCGGCGGCGATCTGGTGTCGAAGCAGAGTTTCGGCGACGTGCAGTTGCACCTCGAATTCCGCAGCCCCAATCCGCCGACCAAGACGTCGCAGGATCGCGGCAATAGCGGCATCTGGTTCATGCAGCGCTACGAGGTGCAGATTCTCGATGGCTATCAGAACCCGACCTATGCCGATGGCACGGTCGGTGCGGTCTATGGCTTCAAGCCGCCGCTGGTGAATGCATCGCGCAAACCCGGCGAATGGCAGACCTACGACATCGTGTTCGAACGGCCGCGCTTCGCCGCCGACGGGTCGCTGGTGCGTCCGGCCTATGTCACCGCGTTCCTGAACGGGGTGGTGGTGCAGAATCATCAGGCGATGCTGGGCACGACGATCTGGCGGCAGATCGCGAAATATGAGGCGCATGGCGATGCCGCGCCGATCCAGTTGCAGGATCATGATTCGCCGGTGTCGTTCCGCAACATCTGGGTACGGCCGTTGCCCGAAAGCGCGATCGCGCAGGATCTGAAGGAGAACAGCAAATGATCGATCGCAGGACGGCGCTTGCCGGTGTCGCGGCGATGTTCGGTACGGCCTTATATGCGCCGCTCGCGCGCGCTGTGGGTGCCGAAGGTCCGGTCGGCGTACCGACGATCAGCGATGGCCCGCCGAGCGCCGCCGTGTTCACTGCGCCGCAACGCGCGCTGATGACGGCGCTGAGCGAACGGGTGATCCCGACCACCGACACGCCCGGCGCGATCGCCGCGGGTGTGCCGGCTTATATCGAAAAGCTGCTGGCCGACTGGTCCTACCCTGCCGAGCGGGTGCCGATCGTCGCCGGGCTCGATGCGATCGAGAAGCGCAGCATGACCGATTACAAGGTTGCGGGTGCCAAGGCGACGCCGGCACAGCAGGACGCATTGCTGACGCTGGCGATGAACGACCAGATTCCGGGCGGCAAGACGTTCTTCGAAGCGTTTCGTCAGCTGGTCATCGCCGGCTATTACACGTCGGAAATCGGCATGACGCAGGAACGCGAATATCTGCCGGTGCCGGGCGAATATAACGGCGCCTTTCCCTATTCGCAGGTCAACAAGGTGTATAGCGCATGATCGTCAATCGCAGGCACGTCCTGGCCGGTGCAGGCGGCATCGCCGCGCTCGGCGTCACTGGCATCGCGCAGGCGGCGCAGATCAAGGCCGTCGGCATCCAGCTCTACACCGTGCGCCACCTGTTCCAGAAAGACCCGGTCAAGACGCTCGGCGACATCGCCCGCATCGGCTACAAGGAAGTCGAATATGGCGGTGGCGGCTATGATGCCATGGACCATAAGATGCTGCGGCGGACCACCGATCGGCTGGGCCTTCGCGCGCCGTCGATCCATGTGCCGTACGAGGCGTTGCTCGGCGCGTTCGACAAGCAGGTCGAAATGGCCAAGACGCTGGGCGCGGATACGATAGTTTTGCCGTACATGGTCGACAAATATCGCACCGAAGCCGGCTGGACTGAGGCGCTGCCGAATATCAACCGCTTCGCTACTGATCTGCGCAAGGCGGGGCTGGGCTTCGCCTATCATAACCATGATTTCGAATTCACGGTGAAGCCGGGTGGCGTCAGCCTGTACGAGCGGTTGCTGAAGGCGACCGATCCTGGCCTGGTGAAGGTCGAGCTCGATCTCTACTGGGTCGGCCATGCCGGCGAGGACGTCGGCGCGTGGATCGACCGGCTGGGGCCGCGCCTCTACGCCTATCACGTCAAGGACGCGCGCGCCGATGGCAGCATGACTGCGGTCGGTGCCGGCAAGACCGATTTCGCCGCGCTGTTCCGTCGCCGCGGCAGCGCCGGCGTCCGCCACTTCTACGTCGAAAACGATGAGGCGCCCGCGCCGTATCTTCCGGATATCACCACGAGTTTCCGGACGCTCAAGGCGCTGCGTTACTAAAACAGATACCCTTGGAGGGGAATTATGGCAGTCACCAACAGGTTTGACGCGATCGTCATCGGATCGGGCGTCAGCGGCGGCTTCGCCGCAAAGGAATTGACCGAAAAGGGCCTGCGCGTCCTGATGCTCGACCGTGGCCGCATGGTCGAGCATGTCGAGGGTTATCCGTATGACGGCAAGCCTGCGTACGAGGTCCCGGCGCGCAACCAGATGCCCAAGCCGCTGATGGACAGCGATTATTTCATCGCGAAATATGGCTATGTGTCGCCAAGCAACCGGTCCTTTTACAATGACGACCGGCTCAACCCCTATGCCTTTGACGAGGGGGAGAAATTCTACTGGATCCGCCCGGGCGCGGTCGGCGGCAAGTCGCTGATCTGGGGCCGCTGGTCGTTCCGGTGGAGCGCCGACGATTTCGAGGCGAACAAGCGCGAAGGCATCGATGGTGCGTGGCCGATCGGCTATGACGACGTCGCGCCGTGGTACAGCTATGTCGAGAAATATATCGGCGTATCGGGTTCGCGCGAGAACCTGCCCTATCTGCCCGACAGCGAATTCCAGCCGCCGATGCCGATGAACGTCGCGGAAAAGTGGCTGAAGCAGCAGTTGGAAACCAAGTTTCCGGGCCGCAAGCTGATCAACACCCGCCTGTCGAACATGACGGAGGACAAGCCGGACCAGAACCGCACCAAGTGCCAGTTCCGCAACCAGTGCGGCAATGGCTGTTCGTTCGGTGCCTATTTCTCGACGCAGGCGGTCACGTTGCCGGCGGCACGCGCGACCGGGCGGCTGACGCTCCGGTCGGACGCGGTCGTCACCAACCTCGAATATGATGCCAAGCGCAAGAAGGTGACCGGCGTCCGCTTCATCGATGCGAAGACGGGCCAGGCGGAAACGGTGCAGGCGAACCTCGTCTTCCTGTGCGCGTCGGCGATGGCATCTACGCAGATCCTGATGAATTCGCGGATGGGCGGCGGCGGTCGCAGCCATTTCGACACCAGCGGGACGCTGGGGCGTTATGTCATGGACCATATCTTCCGCGTCGGGGCCGAGGGCGATATCCCCGGCATGACCGACCTGATCGAATATGGTCGGCGGCCGGGCGGGGTCTATGTCCCGCGCTTCCGCAACCTGAAGGGTGAGGAAGGCGTCGGCTTCCGTCGCGGCTATGGCTATCAGGGCAGCGCGCGTCGCGAACCGATGGCGCCGGTCGGTTTCGGCAAGGACATGAAGCATGGCATGCGGCAATATGGGCCGTGGAAGTTCGGGATGGGCGCGTTCGGCGAATGCCTGCCCTATGCCGACAACCATGTGTCGCTGCATGCGAACAAGGTCGATCGGTTCGGCGTGCCGCTGATGAAGTTCGACGTGAAGTTCCGCGACAACGAACTGAAGATGATGGCCGACGCCCGGATCGAGGGCGAGAAGATGCTGAAGGCGGCGGGCCTGACCAATGTCCGCAGCTATGAAGGTGCACACGTCCCGGGCGACGCGATCCACGAAATGGGTGGCGCACGCATGGGTGCCGATCCGCGCAAGTCGGTTCTGAACGGCTGGAGCCAAGCGCACGACGCGTCGAACCTCTACGTCACCGACGGCGCGCAAATGGCGTCGGTGTCGTGCGTCAATCCGTCGCTAACCTTCATGGCACTGACCGCCCGCGCGGCGGACCATGCCGTGCGGACCAAGCCCTGGGCCTGATGTCAAGAGGCGCGGGCGGTTCGCCCGCGCCGCCACCATTCATTTACCACGTCGGGTTAAGCCGGTCCGGTGGTAACGGGAGGCGCGGCGTGACCGAACGGTGGATGGAGGAGCTGCGCAACAAAGTTCCCACGCCTCCATCTGACATGGACGCCGATGCGTTCGCCGATCACCTTCGGCAACGCGCGGAGGCCGCCAAGAAGTTGGAACATGGGCTGCTGACCGAGGTGCCCATGCTGTACGGCTCGCCGGGCAGGCATGAGCCGGAGGGCGATCCCGGTATCGTCATCGCTCGCCTTCACCGCGACGAGTTGCTGCGGCGGAGCGGCGCTTTGCCTTTCCAGCGTAGCGAGAAGACTCCGGCGCGGCTACCTTATGAGCGGTTTCTGATCGCGATCGGGCTGGTCTTGGAAGCGCTCTACTTCTTCGGCCGCGATTGAGTTTGATGGTAGCCCGTCAACCGGTCGTCGCGGGTCGCAGTCCAAGCAGCGTCAACAGCGTTCCCGCGACGGCATCCAGATCGTCGGTCGACAACGGAGCCGCTTCGCCGTCGCGCGCTTCGAAGCCGTTGTTCGCGCCGAGATTGTCGGAGGGCGTAAGCATGACTGTGTCGCCAGTCCGGTCGATATCGACCCGCCGAGCCTCGCGCATAAAGGCCTTGAAGTTCTTGACGGCTGCCGCGTCCTGGAAGGGGATGAACTGACGCTTCCATTGGTCGGGGGTCGGATCGGCTACGTCGCCGCGCGATGCTGCCAGTGCCGCACCGATCGCCTGCGCGACCACTGCCTTCTTGGCCGACTTGCCGAACCATTGGGGATCGGTCGCGATCGTGTCGGCGGATACGGTGCGCGACACCGGCGCGATAATGATCCGGCCGTTGGTGAAGTAGGCGACTGCCGATTGCTGCATCGCCGCCCTTTGCGCCCGAAACCCGGGCGGGGCAAGTATGGGGTCAGAAGCTCGGCAGGTTCGGGTCGCCGTCGAGCAGCGGCTTGTGGATGCCGCATTCGACCTTTTCCCAGCCGGTCCAGCGACCCGAGCGCGGGTCTTCGCCTGGCTTCACTCTGTTGGTGCAGGGTTGGCATCCAATCGATGGGAAACCCTGTTCGACCAGCGGGTGGCGGGGCAGGTCGTGTTCGGCGAAATAGGCGTCGATGTCGGCCGGGGTCCAGGTGATGAGCGGATTGACCTTCAACCGGCCGACCGCGTCCGACGTGTCGAGTTCGAAGCGCGGCAGGGCGGTGCGGGTCGCCGACTGGAACGCCTTGCGCCCGGTGAAGCTGGCGTCGAAGCCCAGCAGGCCGCGCGCGAGCGGTTCTACCTTGCGCAGGTCGCAGCAGCCATCGGGATCGTAGGACCAGCGCAAGCCAGTCGCGTCCTTTGCCGCCAGCAGATCGCCATCGGGCGTGAGGTTGCGGAAGTCGGTCAGGCCCAGCCGTTCGACAAGGAGATCGCGATAGGCGAGCGTTTCGGGGAAATGCTTGCCCGTTTCGAGAAACAGCACGGGGACCGAGCGGTCGACCGACGCGATCAGGTGCAGCAATACCGCTGACTCCGCGCCGAAGGACGATACGGCGGCTACATTACCGAGCAGCCCGTCGCGCAGGGCTATGGTCAGCATCTCTTGCGTCGAGGCGTCGCGGAAGCGATCGTTTAACGCCTGCGCATCGGCGGCGGTGAAACGCGGGCCGATGTCCAGCCGGTCGCGCGCGCGAATGTCGGGATCGGCATCAGCCATGACGCAGCTTCCACACCGGCACCTGCGCGTCGGCCGCCGCCTGATAGACGTGGTCGTAGCGTTCCAGCGCGCGTTCGAGCGCGGCGGGATCGACCGGGGCGGTTGGCGCAAAGCTGTCGAAGCCGCAGCGGCGCATCAGCGGGATCTGATCGATCAGCACGTCGCCTTCGGCGCGCAACTCGCCGGTATAACCCGCCTCGCGCAAGATACGCCCGGCGGAATAGCCGCGGCCGTCGCGGAATTTGGGAAAGCTGACTTCGATCAGTGCCAGCCGGTCGAGATGCGGGAGCAGCAGGCGGGCATCGTCACCCGCCTCGATCCGCACGGCGGTCGCGTTCGACTGGCCGAGAAAAGCGTCCAACGTGACAGCGGGTTCGTCATGCGCTACATCGTCGCGCAGGCGCAGCGGTTCGTTCATGCCGTCTCTCCATTGTCGGGCAGGCGCGCGACGACTTTCAGTTCGAAGCGGAAACCGGCGAGCCAGGTCACGCCGGTCGCGGTCAGCGCGGGCAGGGGCGCATCGCCCCAATAGGCCGGATGGTGCGCGAACAGCAGCGGCAGGACCGCTTCGGGATCGGTCGTGAAGATCTGCACGTCGACGACGTCGGCCGAGGTGCAACCTGCGCCGGCCAACACGTCGGTCAGGTTGGCGAAGGCGAGCGCAACTTCGTCGGCAAGGTCGGGTTCGGGCGTTCCGTCGCTGCGGGCGCCGACCTGCCCCGATACGAACAGCAACCCATTGGCACGGATCGCCGGCGAATAGCCATGTTCGGCATAGAGCGCGTGCGGTGCGGCCGGGAAAGCGGCGGATCGCTTACCCATAAATAGCCTCCTTGAACGGTTCCATGCCGATCCGGCGGTAGGTGTCGACGAAGCGTTCCCCGTCAGTGCGTTCGGCGAGATAGCGGTCGGTGACTCGCTCGATCGCGTCGACCACGCCGTCCTCGGAAAAGCCGGGACCGGTGATCTTGCCAAGCGATACGTCCTCCGCACCCGATCCGCCCAGCAGCAGCTGGAAATTCTCGGTCCCCTTCCGGTCGACGCCAAGGATGCCGATGTGGCCGGCATGGTGGTGGCCGCAGGCGTTGATGCAGCCGCTGATCTTCAGCTTCAGTTCGCCCAGATCACGTTGGCGCACCGGATCGGCGAAGCGGGTCGCGATCTTTTGTGCGAGCGGGATCGAGCGGGCGTTGGCAAGGCTGCAATAATCTAGGCCGGGGCAGGCGATGATATCGGTGATGAGGTCCAGATTTGCCTCGGCCAGCCCGATCGCGACCAGCCGGTCATAGACCGCGCGCAGATCGGACGAGCGGACGTGCGGCAGGACGATGTTCTGCGCATGGGTGACGCGCAGTTCGGCGAAGCTGTAGGCTTCGGCAAGATCGGCCATCGCGTCGATCTGATCGGCGGAGGCGTCGCCGGGAATGCCGCCAGCGGGCTTTAGGCTGATGGTAACGATCGTATAGCCGGCGCGCTTATGGGCATGGGTGTTCTGGTCGAGCCATGCCGCGAAGCCCGCATCGCTGCGATCGACCGGGGCATCGGTCAAGGTGTCGGCAAAGGCAGGGTCGGCGAAGAAGGCGGCGATACGGTCGAATTCAGCCTGGGGTGGGTCGATGCCCAGCGTCTTGATATGCGCGAATTCTTCGGCAACCTCGGCGCGGTATTTATCGACGCCAATCTCGTGGATCAGGATCTTGATCCGCGCCTTGTACATATTGTCGCGGCGGCCATAGCGATTGTAGACGCGCAGGCACGCCTCAAGATAGCTCATCAGGTCCGACAACGGCACGAAGTCGTTGACCAGCGGTGCGACCATCGGGGTGCGGCCCATGCCGCCGCCGACATAGACCTGCGCGCCGGCAACGCCGTCCTGCTCGACGATGCGCAGGCCGATATCGTGGAGGCGCATCGCGGCGCGGTCTTCATCGGCGGCGATGACGGCAATCTTGAACTTGCGCGGCAGGTAGCTGAATTCGGGGTGGAAGGTGCTCCACTGGCGCAGCAGCTCGGCCCACGGGCGAGGGTCGGTCAGCTCGTCAGCGGCGGCACCGGCGAACTGGTCCGAACTGATGTTGCGGATGCAGTTGCCGCTGGTCTGGATGGCGTGCATCTCGACCTTCGCCAGTTTTTCCAGAATGTCGGGCGTGTCGGCCAGCTTGATCCAGTTGAACTGGAGGTTCTGGCGCGTGGTGAAATGGCCATAGCCGCGATCATAGGTGCGGGCGATATCGGCCAGCAGGCGCATCTGCGTCGACGACAGCGTGCCATAGGGGATGGCGACGCGCAGCATGTACGCGTGGAGTTGGAGATAGAGGCCGTTCATCAGCCGCAGCGGCTTGAACTGATCCTCGGTCAAATGACCCGACAGGCGGCGTTCGACCTGATCGCGGAACTCCGCGACGCGGGCGTCGACGATCGACTGGTCGTAGGTGTCGTACTGGTACATTCAAAATCCTCCCCGGCACGGGGAGGGGGACCGTCGCGTCAGCGATGGTGGAGGGGGTTCTCTACCGGCGCTGCGCTTGGGGACATCCCCCTCCACCAGCCTGCGGCTGGTCCCCCTCCCCGCGAACGGGGAGGAGCTTGATTAGATGACCCACGCTCCGGCGTCCGGATCGGCGGGCTTTAGCGTCAGGTCGGTTCGCACCGTCGGGCCGAGGGCGCGGATGCGGTCCTTGATGTGCGCCGGGCGGGGGCCTTCGGGCGTTGCCACTGCGTCGATCACGTACGGCACATTGACGCGGCGAGCGGCTTCCTCGACCTGTGCGATGCCTTCGCCGTCCTCACCGACGTCGGTCGCATCCTCGACATGGCGCGACCAGTCGCTGCCGGTCCACCACGTCACGTCGCCGCTGGCGAGGTCGTTTCCGGTCAGCAGCTTCATGCCAGTGCCGCCGCCGCACGTGCCCAGTTGCCGAGCTTATCCTCGGCATCGGCCAGTTGCACCACTTCGCCGACGACGATCACCGCCGGGCTCTGCACATCCTCGCGTGCGACCATCGGGCCGAGGTCGGCGAGCAGGGTGCGGAGCGCACGGGCATCGGCATAGGTGCCGCGTTCCAGCACCGCGACCGGCATGTCGGGCGCGACGCCGTCGGCCATTAGCTTGTCGGCGATCGCCTCGGCGGTGGCGACGCCCATATAGATCACCAGCGTGCGACCCTGTCCGGCAAGGCCCGACCAGTCCTGTTCGGAGAGGCCCTTGCACTGGCCGGCGACGAAGCTGACCGCCGACGACCAGTCGCGGTGGGTGAGCGGCAGCATCGCGCCCGCCGCACAGCCAAGCGCCGCCGAGACGCCGGGGATCACCTCTACGGTCAGGCCGGCGGCGCGCACCGCTTCGACCTCTTCGCCGCCGCGACCGAAGATGAACGGGTCGCCGCCCTTCAGCCGGATGACGATCGCACCGGTCTTCACATGCGCGACGATCAGCGCGTTGATCGATTCCTGCGGCAGCGTGTGGCGCGCGCGCTGCTTGGCGACCGAGATGCGCTGTGCGGTCGCCGGTGCCAGATCGAGTACGCGCGGGTCGATCAACCCGTCATGGACGACGACGTCGGCAGATTTCAGCGCCTCGACGGCGCGCACGGTCAACAGGCCGGGATCGCCCGGACCTGCCCCGACGAGGATGACGCGCCCGCGCGCAGTCGGATCGAGTAACGTTGCCATGCTGGCGTAGATGCGGTCGCCCCGCCCCGCAGGCAACCGACGCTTGCTTGGGGGGCGGGAAGGGATTGTTTAGCGACCTATTGGTTGCGCAGGCCGATGCCGATCGAGGCGCGGGCCTGCTCCGCTTCGGCCGAGACGACCGGATAGGCGCAATAGTCGGCGGCGTAATAGGCGGAGGGGCGGTGATTGCCCGACCAGCCGATACCGCCAAAGGGGGCTGCCGACGATGCGCCGTTGGTCGGTCGGTTCCAGTTGACGATGCCGGCGCGGATATTGGCCCAGAAGCCGTCATACAGTTGCGGATCGGAAGAAATCAGCGATGCCGACAGCCCGTAGCGCGTGTTGTTCGCCTCTGCGATCGCGTCTTCGAAACTGTCGACGCGGAACACCTGCAGGAGCGGTCCGAACAGTTCGACATCGCTGCGCTCGGCGGTGTCGGACATGTCGATGATGCCGGGGGTCAGGAACGGACGCCCATCGATCATTCGTTGCATGAAGCGGAGCGGACGCCCGCCGCGCGAGGTCAGCGACAGGAAGCTTTCGGTCAGTTGGTCGGCGGCTTCGTTGTCGATGACGGGGCCCATGAAGGGCGCGGGATCGGCATGGGGTTCGGCAATAATCAGCCGCTCGCACAGCCGGTTGATTTCGGCCAGCAGCGGTTCGGCCAGCCGCCGTTCGACGATCAGCCGGCGCGCGGCGGTGCAGCGCTGTCCGGCGGAGGTGAAGGCCGACTGTACGACCAGCACCGCCGCCGCGTAGAGATCGGGGGCGCTCCACACGATGATCGGGTTGTTGCCGCCCATTTCGAGCGCGAGGATCTTTTCGGGCGTTTCGGCGAACTGGCGGTTGAGCGCGATGCCGGTACGGGCCGATCCGGTGAACAGCAAGCCGTCGATGTCGGGATGGCTGGCAAGTGCGCGGCCCTGTTCGGGACCGCCGATCAGCAGCCGCACGCAATCCTCGGGCACACCGCCGGCGCGGTAGCAGTCGACGAGGAACGCGCCGCTGGCCGGGGTCTTTTCGGACGGTTTGAACACGACCGCGTTGCCCGCGATCAACGCCGGAATGATATGGCCGTTGGGCAGATGCGCCGGAAAGTTATAGGGGCCGAGTACCGCGAGCACGCCGTGCGGCTTGTGACGCAGTGCCATGCGCGACCCGGCCTGTGCCTCCAGCCGCCGCTGGCTGGTACGTTCGCCATATGCGGTGATCGAGATTTCGACCTTGGCGATAACGGTCTCGACCTCGGTCCGCGCTTCCCAGAGCGGCTTGCCGGTTTCGCGCGCGATCACATCGGCAAAGGCTTCGGCGCGGCTGCGCACGACATTGGCGAAGCGGCGCATCGCTTCGATCCGGTAGGCGAGCGAGCGCGACGCCCAGCCGGCCCAGCCGGCACGGGCGGCGGCGACTTCGGTATCGGCATCGCCGACAGGGGCACGCCACAGGGTCGCGCCGGTTGCGGGTTCGGTCGAGACGAGTTCGGCCATGCGTAGTTGTATCCGCCTCCTGATTATTGCGCATCCTTGGACCAGAACGCGCGGCGATGCCAGTTGTCTGCTACGATCGGTCGATGTCAGGCAAGCGCCTGTCCCATGCGGCGGATGGCGGCGACCTTGGCATCGAACGGCGTCCAGTCGTCGCGCTCGGCAATGGCGGCCCAGATTTGCTCGACTTCGCCGATCAGCATCGAACAGGGGGCGGCATCGGACCAATAGGGGTGGCTGCGGTCGCTGCGCGGGCGATAGTCGGACAGCAGCGCCCGGACGGCCTCGAACGCGGCCCAGTCGTCGCCTTCGGGTAGCCAGCCGCCAAATGCCTCGAAGAAGAAGTGGTCGATCAGCATGTGCGAGGTTGCAATCGCGGTGGTGACCGCATCGGCTAGCGCGCGGTCGCTGGCCTGGTCGCGCGGGGTAACGCCCAGACGCCACAGCATCGCATCGGCCGCCGCCGTCGCATAGCGATCGGGGAAGGTTTCCAGCACCTCGATCAATGGTGGCGCCTCGACGACCGTGCGTAGCGCCACCGCCAGTTGCATGACGTTCCAGTGCATCGCGTCGGGCTGACGACCGAAGGCGTATAGCCCCTGATGGTCGAAATAGGCGGCGGTGAAGCCGGCGTCCCAGATCGGGGCGAACCGCCACGGGCCGTAGTCGAAACTCTCGCCGGTGACGTTGATATTGTCGGTGTTGAGCACGCCGTGGACGAACCCGGCCGCCATGAACCGCGCGGCGAGCGTGGCGACGCGGCCGACGACCTCGTCGAACATCTCGATTGCGGGGGCGCTGCCCGGCGTGCGGCCGTGCAGGCGGACCAGCACATAGTCGACCAGCCGGTGCATGGCGTCGGCGTTGCGTTCATAGGCGAGCCGCTGAAAGGTGCCGATGCGGACATGGCTGTGGTTTAGCCGGACCAGCACCGCCGAGCGCGTCGGCGAGGGTTCGTCGCCGCGTACCAGTTCCTCGCCAGTCTCGATCAGCGAGAAGCTGCGCGACGTGGGGACGTTCAGCGCCTCCAGCATCTCGGTCGCCAGCACCTCGCGTACGCCGCCCTTCAGCGTCAGCCGGCCGTCGCCGAAGCGGCTGTAGGGGGTCTGTCCCGACCCCTTGGTACCGAGGTCGAGCAGCCGGTCGCGATGGTCGGTCGCCTGCGCGTACAGGAAGCCGCGCCCGTCGCCGATATCGGGGTTGTACGACTGGAACTGGTGCCCGTGATAGCGCAGCGCCAGCGGTTGCGGGATGCTGCCGGGCAGCGGGGTGAAGCAGGCGAAATGATCGACCCACGCGTCGTCGGCAAGGCGCAGGGCGTCCGCCGTCGCGTCCGCGTTGACGATCCCGATCTGCGCCGCCGCGCGATCGTTGCGGAAGCGCAGGATATGTTCGGGAAAGGCCGCCGGCGCCACGGCATCGTAGAACGGTTCGCCCAGCGACAGGATATCGGTGCGGGGGCGATAGCGAGCGGGTTGCGGGTTTTCGGCCATGCGGCGATATGGGGGGCGATGGCGCTATCCGACAAGCAACGCTTCACTGATGCATATTGGTGGTCGAACGACGGCCTGCGGTTGCATTATCGCGACTATGCCGGGCGGGCCGACCGGCCGGCGATCCTGTGCCTGCACGGGTTGACGCGCAATGTGCGCGACTGGGAGGATGTTGCCGACCGGCTTGCTGGCGAATGGCGGCTGATCGTGCCCGAGATGCGCGGACGCGGCGAAAGCGGCTATGCCCGCGATCCGATGACCTATGTGCCGCTGGTCTATCTGCAGGATGTCGAAGCCCTGCTGAACCAGTTGGAACTGCCGCAGGTCGTCGCGTTTGGGACGTCGCTGGGCGGGATTCTGACGATGTTACTGGCGGCGACCGATCGCGACCGGATCGCGGCGGCGTTGCTCAACGATGTCGGGCCGGAACTCGATCCGGTCGGGCTGGGGCGGATTCGCGGCTATGTCGGCAGGCAGGTCAGCCACCCGACCTGGATGCATGCGGCGCGCGCAGTCGCCGAGAACAACGGCGACGTCTATCCGGGCTATGAGGTGCAGGACTGGCTGCACATGGCCAAGCGGGTGCACCGGCTCAATTCGGCGGGGCGCATCATCCTCGATTACGACATGAAGATCGCCGAGCCGTTTCGCGTGCCTGGCAATGAAGCGGGTCCGGACATGTGGCGCGCCTATGAAGCGCTTGCGGGCAAGCCGGTGTCGATCGTTCGCGGCGAACTGTCGGATATCCTGCCGGCGCAGGTCGGGGCGGCGATGGCGGAGCGGATCGGTACCGCCGAACTGACGACGATCGCCGGGGTCGGCCATGCCCCGACACTGACCGAACCGGCGTCGATGGCGGCGATCGACCGGTTGCTGGCGCGGGTCGCGGGGGCGTGAGCGCGCCGGTCCGCATCCTGCACCTCCACTCTTCCTTCGCTTACGGGGGCAAGGAGGCGCGGGCGATCCGGCTAATGCACGCATGGGGATCGAACGCTGTCCATACGATCGTGTCGGGCGTGCCCGAGCGGACCGAGGCGCAGGCGGCGATCGGCAGCCATATCCGATACGAGATCGCGCAGAACCCGCCGGCGCTGACCGGCAAGGCATCGGTCGCGCGGTTCGAGGCGATCGCGAAATACATGCGGCGGTTCGATCTGGTGCTGACCTATAATTGGGGCGCGATCGACGGGGTGATGGCAAGGCGGGTGTTCGCAAAAGGCGCGCCGCCGGTGATTCATCACGAGGACGGCTTCAACGAGGATGAGGCGACCCGGCTGAACCCGGTGCGCAACCTGTATCGCCGGTTCGCGCTGGGCGCGGCGGATGCGCTGGTCGTGCCGTCGGAGCGGTTGCTCGACGTCGCGCGGACGGTGTGGAAACAGCCCGAGGGGCGGCTGCACCTGATCGGCAACGGCGTACCCGTCGCGCGGTTCGCGCAAGGGTGCGCGCCCGACGCGATCCCCGGTTTCCGCCGCAAGCCGGGTGAGATCGTCATCGGCTGCGTCGCCGGTTTGCGCGAGGTGAAGGACCTGCCGCTGCTGGTGCGGTCGGTCGGCGGGATTGCGGTCAAGGTGCGGCTGGTGATCGTCGGCGAAGGGCCGGAGCGGCAGAATATTCTCGATGCCGCCGAGGCGATGGGGATCGACGACCGCGTCCACTTGCCCGGGTTCCTGCCCGAAGCGTGGCGCTATATGGGCTTGTTCGATATCTTCGCACTGTCGTCGAAGAGCGAGCAGCAGCCGATTTCGGTGATGGAAGCGATGGCCGCCGGCCTGCCGGTCGTGGCGCCGTCGCTGGGCGATATCGGTAAGATGGTGTCGGAGTCGAACCAGCCGTACATGGGCATCGACCGGATGGAAGTGCACCTGCGCGACCGGTTGCAGATGCTGGCGGTCGATCCGGCGGCGCGGCACTATGTCGGCGAGAGCAATCGGGCCAAGGCCTTTGCCGAGTTCGACGAGGCGACGATGATCACCAGTTACAAGGCGCTGTACGAACGCGCGATCGGGCGGCCGGGGGCGCTGGGTCAGCCGGTCTGAACGTCCGCTTCGGCCAGCCAGGCGCGGGCCGGTTCGATCACGTCGAACACCGCCGTTTCGCGGGCGGCGGTGATGCGGCGAGCCTGTATCGCGTCGAGCGCCGAGGCCGATACGATCGCGATCCGCTCCATCTCACCGATCTGGTTCCGGCGGAATTCGACCAGCGTCTCGACCACGCCGCGGACGTGCAGGGCGCAGTCGCGAATGTCGAACAGCAGGTTCCGCGGCATCAACCGGGCGGGCGTGGCACGCATGTCGGCGGTGACCGCGGCGATATAGGCTTTGGCGGTTGCGACCGTCCATTGCCCGTGAAGGGTGACGATGACGGTCCGCAGCGCATGGTCGTGCACGATGGCCAAAGACGGTTCGGTCATATGCCAGGCTATGCTTCACCCAGGAGAAAAATGCACCTGGGCCAATCCGGACCAAAGCGATGGTGCTGGTCCGGCAGCGTGCGGTCCACGCAATTTGCTCGCGTTCGGCGTCTGCTGCGATTAATGACGCTTCGATGCGATCGTCGGCTCTGCCCGGTTCGCGCCGAAGTTCCCGTTGGAGGTCACGTTGTTCAAAGGTCTGTCGCCCATCGTTTATAACGGCCGCGAAGTCTGGCCGCTGATCGAAGGGGGCAAGGGCGTTGCCGCGACCAACCACGCTTCGGCCGGTGCCTGGGCGGCGGCGGGGGGGATCGGCACCGTCTCGGCGGTCAATGCCGACAGCTACGATGCCGAGGGCAAGATCGTGCCCCAGGTGTACAAGGCGCTGACCCGCCGCGAACGCCATGAGGAACTGATCGAATATGCGATCGAGGGCGCGGTGCAGCAGGTGCGGCGCGCATGGGAGATCGCCGGCGGCAAGGGCGCGATCAACATCAACGTCCTGTGGGAAATGGGCGGGGCGCAGCGCATCCTGCACGGCGTGCTGGAGCGGACGCGCGGGCTGGTATCGGGTGTGACCTGTGGTGCCGGCATGCCATATAAGCTGTCCGAGATCACCGCTTCCTACGGCGTCAGCTATCTGCCGATCGTGTCGTCGGGCCGTGCCTTCCGTGCGCTGTGGAAGCGCGCCTATTCGAAGGCGTCGGAATGGCTGGCGGCGGTGGTGTACGAGGATCCGTGGCTGGCGGGTGGGCATAACGGCCTGTCCAATGCCGAGGATCCGCTGGCCCCGCAGGACCCGTATCCGCGCGTCCGCGACCTGCGCGCGACGATGCGCGAAGGCGGCATTTCCGACGACGTGCCGATCGTGATGGCCGGTGGCGTCTGGTATCTGCGCGACTGGAACGACTGGATCGACAACCCCGAACTCGGCAAGATCGCGTTCCAGTTCGGCACCCGCCCGCTGCTGACGCAGGAAAGCCCGATCCCACCCGAGTGGAAGGCGAAGCTGATGGAGATCGAGGAGGGTGAGGTGCTGTTGCACCGGTTCAGCCCGACCGGTTTCTATTCGTCGGCGGTCCGCAACCCGTTCCTGCGCCAGCTAGAGGCACGGTCGGAGCGGCAGATCGCCTTCTCGACCCAGGAAGCGGGCGATCATGTCTTCCAGCTCGACGTGGGGGTGAAGGGCAAGAATTTCTGGGTGACGCAAGGCGACTTGCTGCGCGCCCGCGAATGGTTCGGCCTCGGCTTCACCGACGCGCTGAAGACCCCGGACAATACGCTGGTGTTCGTCAGCCCCGAGGAGAAGGGCATCATCCGCAAGGATCAGGCGGATTGCATGGGCTGCCTGTCGCAGTGCAGCTTTTCGAGCTGGGCCGATAGCGAGACCAACTCGACTGGACGGCTGGCCGATCCGCGCAGCTTCTGCATCCAGAAGACGTTGCAGGATATCGCCCATGGCGGGCCGACCGACCAGAACCTAATGTTCGCGGGGCATGCAGCGTACAACTTCAAGCGCGATCCCTTCTATTCGAACGGGTTCGTGCCGAACGTGAAGCAGCTGGTCGATCGCATCCTGACTGGGGATTGAGGACGTCATCCCGGCCCTGAACCGGGGTTCCGCTGTCCCTTTAATCGAGAGAGCAGCGAAATCCCGGTTCAGGGCCGAATTGACTCGGGAATGCGTCCGATCAGTCGTCGGCGACGGTGCCGACCACCGCACCGCCGACACCGCCCACGGCCGCGCCCTTTTCGACATCGCCGCCGGTCGCCGCCGCGATGCCAGCACCGCCCGCCGCGCCGATCGCGCCGCCGCGCAGTGTCGAACAGGCGGCCAGCGAGCTGCCGACGGCGAGGACGATAGTCGCGATCTTTTTCATGGGGTTACTCCTGTGATACACTGTGCCCCGCCAATGGTTTTGCGGGGCAGGGGTTCCAAACCCGTCCCATTGCAACACAAAGAAACATTACAGGTGCCATTAACCTGCGGCGCGATAGACTGGCGCGCATGAAGTCCGCGTTGATCGTTCGCCACGTTCCCTATGAAGGCTGTGCCGGATACCGCGCGCCGGTCGAGGCGGCGGGATATGCGATCGATCGGATCGACGTGACCGATCCGGCCTTCGCCACTGCCGACCTGACCGCGCCCGACCTGCTGATCGTGATGGGTGGGCCGATGGGGGTGTATGACGTCGCCGAGAACCCATGGATACCGGGCGAGATCGCGTCGCTGTCGCGGCGGCTGGCGGCGGATCGGCCGACGCTCGGCATCTGTCTCGGCGCGCAGATGATGGCGGCGGCGCTGGGCGCGGACGTCTACAAGGGCAGCGGCGGGTGCGAGATCGGGTTTGCGCCGATCGAGCTTGCCGATGAGCACTCGCCGCTGCGGCATGTCGCGGGGGTGCCGGTGCTGCATTGGCATGGTGACACGTTCGACCTGCCCGGAGGGACCGAGTTGCTGGCGACGACCGAGCGATACCGACAGGGGTTTCGGCGGGGTGCCAACCTGCTGGCGCTGCAATTCCATGCCGAAATGGGCGAGGATGCACGGTTCGAGGCGTGGCTCGATTATCTCGACTGCCCGAACCATCGCGGCGAACTGACCAAGGCGTATCGGACGCTGGGGCCGGCGGCGGTGCGCGCGGGGCAGGCGATGATTGCCGAGTGGCTAAGTGGCTTGAAGGCTTAGGGTTTTCGGCCAAAGTTCACTAAGTTCACACTTGCGCTGTGTTTGCGCATTGCGCGAGCGGCGGTGTCAAACAGCGGTGGTAATAAAGATCCGTCCGCAGATTGGCAGGGTGTGTCGATTTAAGGAAACAGATATCACAGGTTCGATCACACGCTCAATTCCTCGGATACCAAGCGCCTGCGTTCGATCCTGAATATTCTCCGCAGCGTTATCACAAAGCCAAGCGCGCATGCCGGGCAGTAGATCAGGATAAGTAAATAATAGAGCAATTTTTCCAAATTTGGGTCGATCGTCAAGGCCACGAGAATTGTTGGTAATGCAATGCTGTATAGAACGATGGGCAATGCAGTCCAAGCCGGGTGACGGGCTATCACGTTCCGAAGCGGATACACCGCCGGTATTCCTATCAGAATCGATCCAGGTATCGTTCCTAACAGGCTAACCACAAAAATGATCGGATAAAACAACGCGATATTTAGCGCTGCGTCCGTGCGAGACGATGCCGCCTCATAAACTATGATGCCCAAAACGAATATGGCCGTTCTCAATGTGCTGCCAATTATCGGCGCGATAATCCCGGAAACTGCGACGTCCTTGAAGGATATTATTGGCATCGATCGGCTTGCGTCGAAAATCCCGGACATTGTAATACGTAATCTCGATATTTAGTAGGATTAGCTGACTGAATAAGCGCCGAATATGTTCGGCAATTTTTTTATTTTGGACGCGAGAAAAGCTAAATGAATGAGTAGTCCGGAATATGCGCCTTCAATAGATGAATTACCGCAACCCTTCCAACACCTGATCCGGCGGCCGATGCCCATCCGCCCAGACGCGAATGTTGGTAATCACCTTTTCCCCCATCGCAACGCGTCCCTCCAGCGTCGCAGAGCCCATATGCGGGGTCATCACGACATTGGGCAGCGCCAGCAGGCGCGGGTTGATCGCCGGTTCGTGCGCCCAGACGTCGAGGCCGGCGCCGGCGAGACGACCGCCCTCCAGCGCGTCGACCAGCGCCTCTTCGTCGACGATGCCGCCGCGCGAGGCGTTGATGAGATAGACGTGGCGGCGCAGGCGGGCGATGCGGCGGGCGTCGAGCAGGTTCTCGCTGTCGGCGTTGCGCGGGGTGTGGATGGTCAGCAGGTCGATCTGTCCGAGCATCTGGTCGAGGTCGGCGTGCCATGTCGCGCCGAGTTCGGCCTCGACCACGTCGGGCAGGCGGTGGCGGTTGTGGTAGTGGATCGACAGGCCGAAGGCGCGGGCGCGGCGGGCGACGGCCTGGCCGATACGGCCCATGCCGATGATGCCGAGCGCCTTGCCGCCGATGCGGTGGCCGAGCATCCCGCCGGGGCTCCACCCCTTCCATTCGCCCGAGCGGACCAGCTTTTCCCCTTCGGCCAGTCGGCGCGGCACGGCGAGGATCAGTGCCATGACCATGTCGGCGGTATCCTCGGTCAGCACGCCCGGCGTATTGGTGACGATGATCCGGCGGGCGCGCGCGGCCTTTAGATCGATATGGTTCACGCCCGCGCCGTAATTGGCGATCAGGCGCAGGCGGTCGGGCGCGGCGTCGATCAGCGTGGCGTCGATCACGTCGGTGACGGCGGGGACGAAGACGTCGCAATCGGCCATGGCGGCGGCGAGTTCGTCGCGGGTGAAGGCATGGTCATCGGCGCTGAACACCGTATCGAACAGCGTGGCCATCCGCCCCTCGGTCGCTGCCGGCAGACGCCGCGTCACCTGGACTCGCGGATGGCGGGGCGGGGGCGCGGTACCGATCATGGTTACCGGATTGGCGGCTGGTTGAACCTGCGTCAACGGCTTGCGGGCATGGTGTCGTTACCGATAGAGGCGGGGTTCAAATAAAGGGGACGATAACATGCGCTTCGCAAGGCGATCGATCGCGGTCGCGTCGATGCTGGTGGTGCTGGCGACCGGATCGGCGGAGGCGCAGCGCCGCAAGCCGCCTTATTATGCGTCGATCGCCGCGGGCGAGGCACGGATGCGCAGCGGTCCGGGCAAGAATTACCCGACGCAATGGGTGTATCGCCGCGCCGATTTGCCGATCAAGGTCGTCGATATCTATCAGGACTGGCGCCGGGTCGAGGATCCCGACGGCACGCGTGGATGGTTGCAGGTCGGGTTGCTGAGCGATCGCCGTACCGCGTTCGTCGGGCGCGAGGTGGTCGAACTGCGCGCGTCGCCGCAATCGGGCGCGGCGGTGGTGTGGCGTGCAGCACCGGGCGTGGTCGGGCGGCTGTCGCGGTGCAATGGCGCGTGGTGCTTCTTCGACGTGCGTGGGCGCGGGGGCTATGTCGAGCAGGCGCGACTGTGGGGCGTCGATCCGGGGGAGGCGATGTAGTTTTTGAAGTAGATTTCTGGCGCTCGTCATTCCCGCGGAGGCGGGAATCCATTCACGCTGACGCCGGGGCAGGAGGCGCGACCTCGGTGTCTATAGGCTCCCGCCTTCGCGGGAGCGACGAAGGGGGCGGCAGGTCCCACTCCGTATCGCATCGCCAAACTCCCCCATTTACCTCCGCCCCCGGCCAAGCGATAACCGCTGATACGATCGGCGCGGTTTCACCGCAGGATATACGGGGCGATATGGTCAAATGGTTGATGGGTGCGGCGTTGCTGGCATTGGGTCAGGCCGGGATGGCGAGTGAACCGGCAGCGCCGGTGGCGGCGAGCGAGGCGGCGAAGCCGGGCGACCTGACGCTCGAACGCGTCTTTGCCAACCCCGATCTGAACGGGGCCGCGCCGCAGAATCTGCGGCTGTCGCCCGACGGCAAATATGTGACGGTGCTGCGCAACCGTCCCGACGAGCGCGAGCGGTTCGACCTGTGGGCGATGGACACGACCAGCCGCGAATGGCGGATGCTGGTCGATTCGAAGAAGGTCGGCACCGGTGCCGCGCTGTCCGAGGCGGAAAAGATGCAGCGCGAGCGCGACCGGTCGCTGACCGGCAAGCGCGGTATCCTCGCCTATGACTGGGCACCCGATGGCAGGTCGATCCTCGTGCCGCTGGACGGTGACCTCTATCTCGCATCGATCGACGGCAATGTCCGGCGGTTGACCAACAGCGAGAGCGGCGAGCTGAACCCAGTGGTCAGCCCCGAGGGGCGCTATGTCAGCTTCGTCCGCGACCAGAATCTGGTGACGCTCGACCTGAAGACCGGTCAGGAGACGGCGGTCACGACCGAGGGCAAGGACACGGTCCATTTCGGCGAGGCGGAGTTCGTCGCGCAGGAGGAAATGGACCGGCGCACCGGTTACTGGTGGTCGCCCGACGACCGGCTGATCGCGGTCGAGCGCTTCGACGAAGCACCGGTTGGCATCGTCACCCGATCGGCGATCGGTGCCGAGGGGACGAGCATCTATCAACAGCGCTATCCGAAGGCAGGCACGCCCAACGTGCTGGTCGAACTGTACGTCATGAAGCCCGACGGGTCGGGCAGGGTGAAGGTCGATCTCGGCCCCGATCCCGACATCTATCTGGCGCGGGTCGACTGGACGCCGGATGGCAAGGCGCTGCTGGTCCAGCGGCAGAACCGGACGCAGACGAAGCTCGACATGCTGCGCGTCGATCCGGCGACGGGGGCGGCAACCGTGTTGTTCAGCGAGGAGAGCGGGCCCAAGAGCTGGATCAACCTGTCCAACGCCTATCACGCGATGAAGGACGGCAGCCTCATCTGGTCGTCGGAACGCGACGGATACGCGCATCTCTATCGCTGGAAGGGCGGCAAATGGACGCAGCTGACCAGCGGCAAGTGGATGGTGTCGGATCTGGCGGGCGTCGACGAGGCGAAGGGCCGCATCTATTTCCTCGGCAACAAGGACGATGTGCTCGAGCGGCAGCTGTACCGCGTCGACCTGAACCGGCCGGACGTCATCACCCGGCTGACCGAGCGCGGCTGGTCCTATGGCGCGTCGATGGATGGGAAGGCGTCGCGGCTGATCGTGTCGCGTTCCAACCCCGACCAGCCGGCGCAGACCTATCTGGCCGATACCGCCGCCAAGCGGATCGCGTGGATCAACGAGAATGCGCTGACCGGCGACCACCCCTACGCGCCCTATGTCGCCAGCCACCGCCCGACCGAGTTCGGGACGATCAAGGCTGCCGATGGTTCGACGCTGTACTGGAACATGATTACGCCGAAGCTGGAGCCGGGCAAGCGCTACCCCGTGTTCTTCTCGCATTACGGTGGCCCCGGTAGCCAGGTGGTGAAGCGTGCGTGGGGCGGTGCGCTCCGGCAATATCTGGTGACACGCGGCTGGATCTGGTTCGAGATCGACAATCGCGGATCGCCCGAACGCGGCAAGGCGTTCGAGGACCAGATCCATCAGGCGATGGGGACGGTCGAGGTCGACGACCAGATCGCGGGTGCGAACTATCTGAAGACGCTGCCGTTCGTCGCGCCCGACAAGATCGCGACCTATGGCTGGTCGTACGGCGGATACATGACGCTCAAGATGCTGGAGAAGGCGCTAGGCGTGTTCGCCGCGGGCGTATCGGGCGCGCCGGTGTCGCGCTGGGAGCTATACGACACCCATTATACCGAACGCTATATGGGCGATCCGCGCGTGGTCCGGGATGCCTATACCGCGTCGGCGGCGGTGCCCGATGCGGCGAAGATCAAGGATCCGCTGCTGCTGATCCACGGCATGGCCGACGATAACGTCGTGCTCGAACATTCGACGGCGATGATGGCGGCGATGCAGAAGAGCGCGACGCCGTTCGAACTGATGCTGTATCCGGGACAGACGCATCGTGTCGGCGGACAAGGTGTCAGCGAACATCTGTGGAAGACGATCCTGAACTTCCTCGATCGCCAAGTCGTGGAGAAGTGACCCCCGAATGAAGTATTGACGTCCGACTTTCCCCACATCTAGCCTTGCGGCGAAGGACTTGGGGGAGTCGGGCGATGGGGGAAGTTGCCGGCGGGATCGCACCGATCACAGGGCGCGCGCGAATCGAGGTGCTGGACGTCCTGCGCGGCCTCGCCATCCTCGCCATCTATTACATGAACGTAGCGATGCAGGCGTCGCCGGTCACGGTGTTGATGGCCGACTTCCGCTGGATCGGGTGGACGCCGATCGACCGTGTGGCGTGGGCCTTCGTCATGGTCTTCCTGGAAGGCACGCAGCGCGGGGTGCTCGAGCTGCTGTTCGGCGCAGGGTTCATGGTGCTGACCGCGCGGGCGATGCGGCCGGACGGGCCGGTGGCGATTGCCGACCTGTTCTATCGCCGGACGCTGTGGCTGTTGTTCTTCGGGCTGGTCAACGTGTTCGTCGTGCTGTGGGTGGGGGATATCCTGACCATTTATGCGCTGGCGTCGCTGTTCCTGTTTCCGTTCCGCCTGTTGGGGCCGAAGGCGCTGGTGGCGCTGGGCAGCCTGCTGATGCTGTTCAATGTGGCGATGGGCGGCATGGAATATGTCGAGCGGGTCGGCATGCAGACCAAGGTCGAACGCGCGCAGGCAGCGCAGGCGGCGGGCAAGCCGGTCGCCAAGGACGACGCGAAAGCGCTGGCCGAATGGAACAAGAAGATCGAACGCCGCCAGTCCAACGAGAAGATGGCCAAGGAGCTGGTCAAGGAACGCAAGGCGCATTCCGGCGGCTGGATGCCCTATGCAACCTGTTATTGGGAGGGCTGGACGAAGTTCATGGTCGGCAAGGGGCTGATCGGCATGGCGGTGATCGAGGCATTCTGCGTGATGCTGATCGGCGTGGCACTTTGGAAATGGCGGATCATTCAGGGCGAGCGGACGGCGCGTTTCTATCTGGGGCTGATGCTCGCCACCTATGGTTTCGGGCTGACAGCACGCGCGATCGGCGTGGTCGAGATGATGCCGCTGCTGCCGACGGCCAAGACGATCTGGTTCACGCAGGAGGCGGCGCGGATCGCGGTCAGC
Organism: Sphingomonas sp. Leaf10; assembly: GCF_001421245.1. Classification (GTDB taxonomy): domain Bacteria; phylum Pseudomonadota; class Alphaproteobacteria; order Sphingomonadales; family Sphingomonadaceae; genus Sphingomonas. Next base: position 93,951 of record NZ_LMKE01000001.1, read on the forward strand.
ATCGGCCATGTCGCGGCGGTCAATCTGGCGATGAAGACGGTCGGCGGCACGCGGTTGCTGCATCCGTTCCGCGCGGTCGGGCGGATGGCGTTCTCGGTCTATTTCCTCGAGCAGATCATCGGGCTGCACATCCTGTTCGCGCCCTATGGGTTCAACCTGTGGGCGAAATACGGCCATGCCGGACAGTTCGCGATCGCGACGGGGGTGATCGTGGTGAGCGCCATCGCTGCCAATCTATGGGCGCGCTGGTTCGCGATCGGGCCGCTCGAATGGGCGTGGCGCAGCCTGTCCTATTGGCAGCGTCAGCCGTTCCGGCGGCGGCCCGATCAGGTTCCGGAGGTGCTGCCCGGCCCAACGCTGGTCCCCGCGTGACTTTACAAAAGGTGCAGAACCGGTATGCCGCGCGCAAGATTTGATCGCGGAGAAGTCGAGTGGGTTATCGGGTAGTCGTCGCCGGAGCGACCGGCAATGTCGGTCGCGAGATGCTGAACATCCTGGCGGAGCGCGAATTTCCGATCGACGATCTGGCGGTGCTGGCATCGTCGCGCTCGGCGGGCGAGATGGCCGATTTCGGCGAGACCGGTAAGCAGTACAAGATCCAGAATATCGAGCATTTCGATCCGACCGGATGGGACATGGCGCTGTTCGCGATCGGCAGCGACGCGACCAAGGTCTATGCGCCGAAGTTCGCCGCCGCCGGCTGCACCGTGATCGACAATTCGTCGCTGTACCGTATGGACCCCGACGTGCCGCTGATCGTGCCGGAGGTGAACCCGGAGGCGATCGACGGGTATAAGGCGCGCAACATCATCGCCAACCCCAATTGCTCGACCGCGCAGATGGTCGTCGCGCTGAAGCCGATCCACGATGCCGCCAAGATCACGCGCGTCGTCGTCGCCACCTATCAATCGGTGTCGGGCGCGGGCAAGGCGGGCATGGACGAGCTGTTCGAACAGAGCCGCAACATCTTCGTCGGCGACAGCGCCGATCCAAAGAAGTTCACCAAGCAGATCGCGTTCAACGTGATCCCCCACATCGACAGCTTCCTCGACGACGGGTCGACCAAGGAAGAATGGAAGATGGTGGTCGAGACCAAGAAGATCCTCGATCCCAAGATCAAGGTCGTCGCGACCTGTGTCCGCGTGCCGGTGTTCGTTGGCCACAGCGAAGCCATCAATATAGAGATGGAGAACGAGCTGTCGGCCGAGGATGCGCAGAAGATCCTGCGCGAGGCGCCCGGCATCATGCTGGTCGACAAGCGCGAGGACGGCGGATACGCGACCCCGATCGAATGCGTCGGCGACTTCGCGACCTATGTCAGCCGCGTGCGCGAGGATTCGACCGTCGAGAACGGGCTGGCCCTGTGGTGCGTGTCCGACAATCTGCGCAAGGGTGCGGCGCTGAACGCGGTGCAGATCGCCGAATTGCTCGGCCGCCGGCACCTGAAAAAGGACTGAGGGTCCGTAGCCGGACACAGTTTGTTGCAAACCGCGCGTATGTCCTAAACGGTCGTTAACCTATCTGCGGTAGGTTTTTCAGATGGATAAGGGACCTGTCCGCGACGATGCCGTGTACCGCGGCGCCTGGGAAGCGATCTGTCGCTCGCAGGCAGTCATCGAGTTTGCGCTCGACGGGACGGTCCTGTGGGCGAACGACGCGTTCCTCGGCACGATGGGCTATTCCCTGGCCGAGGTGAGCGGACGGCATCATCGCCTCTTCTGTTCGGCGGCCGAGGGTGTTTCCCCGGCCTATGCCGCGTTCTGGCGCAAGCTTGCCGGGGGCGCGTTCGAAGGCGGGTTGTATCGTCGCGTCGATCGACAGGGCCGGGATGTGTGGTTGCAGGCGACCTACAACCCGGTGCTCGATGCGCAGGGGCACCCGTCGAAAATCGTCAAGATCGCCACGGACATGACCCGGCAGATCGTGCTGGAGCACGAGGTGCAGGCACGGCTGGACGAGGGCAACCGCTTCCGCATCGCGTTGGAGGGGCAGAAGGAAGCGCTGCAATCGGCGATGACGCAATTGTCCGGGATCGTCGCGTCGATCGGCGACATCACCGCGCAGACCCGGTTGGTCGCGCTGAATGCCGCGATCGAGGCGGCGCGGGCGGGGGAGGCGGGCACCGGCTTTGCAGTAGTCGCACGCGAGGTGAAATCGCTGGCCGACGATATTCGCGCCGCGACCGAACGCGCCGCGGCGATGCTGCGCGATCATGGCGGAGCGGTGCTGGCCGCCTGAGCGTCAATAACCGGTATAGCGTCCCGGCCGGTGCCACGCGATCAGGATGCCGCTGATCGCCGCGGCGCTGAATGCCGACCATGCGACCTGCACCGGCGCCACTACCGCGAACGATGCCGCAAGAATGCCGAGATCGATCGCGATCTGGGTACGGCCGGCATTCCAGCCCCGCGTGCGTTGCAGCCACAAAGTCACCACGCCGGTCCCGCCGACCCCCGCATCGTGGCGGGCAAGCGCGAGGATGCCCATGCCGATCACCGTGCCACCGGCAATCGCGGCAAAGGCCGGATGCACCTCGACGATGCGAAAGCCGTATCGCGCCATCGTCGAGAACAGCGCGATGCCGGCATTGACCGCGATCGTGCGCAGCATGAACCGCGTGCCCATCGCCCGTTTGGCGAACAGGAAGAAGGGGATGTTGATCAGCGTGAACAACACGCCGGTCGGCAGCGGGATGAGATAGGATACCAGCAGCGCAACTCCGGCGATGCCACCGGTGACCAGCCCCGCGGCACGCAGCAACGCCAGACCGAGCGCGATCATCACACATCCGACGACGATGGCATAGACGTCCTCGGACCGGCTGTGTGGCACAACTTCATGGGGCAGGGCGGGGGCGATGGCGTCAGTCTCCGGTCAGGCCGGCATCCTCCCCCGTTGTTCTTTTGTTGCGCGCTGCACTATCGCGGATCGGGTGAGAGGTGAAGCGGCTAATTCGACCGCGTCTTCGCACGCGATCGCCGCAGTTCGGCGACCTGGCTTGCCACCGGTTCGCTATCGCAAATCGTGCGATCGGCGGCGGTCAGCGCATCGGCATCGATACAGGCGAGCGGTTGCTGCATGTCGCCGAGCAGCGCGATCGGTTCGATTCGGGTGTCGCGCGCGGCGATGACCGGGGCGAGTTCGGTCAGGAAGCGCTTCCAGCCGCTGGTTTCAGCGGGGCCTTCCCCCGACGCTGGTGGCAGGGCGGCGGCGGTACGGCGCATCGCTTCGGCTTCGTCGAACCGGCCGAGTTGGCGGAGCGCATTGGCTCCGCGCGCTGACAGTGCACGTCGCTCTGCCGGATCGGTCGTGGCGGGAAGGGTAGCGACGCGGGCGGCGAATTCGGTCTGATACCGCTTGGACAGTGCGGCATCGCCCTGCGTCATCGCGTCGGGCGTTACCGTCCAGATCGCGCGCAGCAGCAGCCATAGCGACTGGGTCTCCGGCCGACCGAGCCGGTTCGCCAGCCATGCTGCACGGTAATAGGGTACGTCGCCTGCGACTAGGGAGCGATAGTCGGGCGTGGCGATCAGCGTCGTCAGCTTGGCGACGTCCGCCGGGGTGAAGTCGTCGAACACCACCAGCCGGTTCGACGGGCATTCGGGGAGCGGAAAAGGGAAGGGCATGTAGCTGTACGGCTTCCCGTCGGGGCGCGAGCCATAGGTGCTGTAGGTGCCCGATCGCCATGCCTCGAACGTCTCACCGCCGACGGGGCAGGTCATCGCCGCCATGCCGCCGTGATGGCCAAGCGGCATGACCGGCGGTGCGGGCGGCGGTGCGGGGGTGGTTTGCAGTAGCAGGGCGAGCAGCATGACGACCTCCGATCGGGTGCGTTGATGCGAGGGTGCCGTGATCGGCACCGGATCGCAATGCGGATCGGAACCCGCGTGGTGCGGATGCGGTTGTGGCAGCGCAACGGAGAAAGCGCATGGCCGAAATCATGTCGGGCGGGTGTCAGTGCGGGCGGGTTCGCTATACGGTGACGATCCGCGATGAAGAGGCGTATCTGTGCCATTGCCGGATGTGTCAGCGCGCGACCGGCGGCGTATCGATCGCGTTCAAGCATGTCGCCAGGCGCGACGTGGCGTGGGACCGTCGGTCCGACCTGTACGAATCGTCGCCGATCGCCAGGCGCGGTTTCTGTCGCGAATGCGGAACGCCGCTCAGCTTCGATTTTCCCGATGGCGACAATATCGACCTGACGATCAGCAGCTTCGACGAACCGGCGCGTTTCCAGCCGCATCACCATTTCAGGGTCGAGAGTTGGCACCCGTAATGGCTCGACACGCGCGGGCTGCCCGAATATCGCGCCGACGAACATGACCCCACCGTCGAACGTTGGAAGAACGCACTTGGCACATCCTGAACCCACGACCCATCGTTTCGCCAGCTTCGATGGTGTCGAGATCGCCTGGACCGAACTGGGCGAGGGTCGGCCGGTGGTGCTGATCCATGGGTATTTCAGCGACGCACAGACCAACTGGATCAAATACGGCCATGCGGCAAAGGTTGCGGCACTCGGCCGCCGGGTCATCATGCCCGACCTGCGCGCGCATGGGGCAAGCGCCCGGCCGCATGATGCCGCCGCCTATCCGTCCGATGCGCTGGCGAAGGACGGCATGGCGCTGATCGAGCAACTGGGGCTGACCGACTATGATCTAGGCGGCTATTCGCTCGGCGCGCGGACGGCGGTGCGGATGGTGACGATGGGCGCCACGCCGGGCAGGCTGGTGTTGAGCGGTATGGGGCTGGAAGGGCTGCTCGATACCGGGCGGCGGGCGGCGCATTTCTGGCGGATCCTGACCAATCTCGGCAGTTTCGAGCGTGGGTCGCCGGAATGGATGGCGGAGGCGTTTCTCAAGACCACCGGCGGCGATCCGGTGGCGTTGCTCGGCATCCTCGGCACCTTTGTTGACACGTCGCGCGAGGAACTTGCCGGCATCGCTCAGCCGGTACTGGTGCTGGCCGGCGAGGAAGATGACGATAATGGCAGCCATCGGGCGCTCGCCGACCTGTTGCCCGATGCGCGATTGGTCGAGACGCCGGGCAATCACATGAGCGCGGTGGTAAAGAAGGAACTGGGCGACGCGATCGCTGCGTTTTTGGCGTAAATCCTCCCCGTACCGGGGAGGATTTACTTCACGACCTGCTCATACTGCTCCAGCACCCATTCCTCTTCCTGCGCGGCGGCGATCCAGTCCTGCATCCACGGATGGTTGATGAGGGTAATGATGTACCCCATCGCGAAGCGCGGGCAGGGCAGCGAATAGGTGACGATCCGCGTCGCTACGGGTGCGAACATGATGTCGGCGGCGCCGAACTCGCCGAACAAATAGTCGCCGCCATGGCCGAACCGCGCCCGCGCCTGCGCCCATAGCTCGTAGATGCGCGACAGGTCGGCCAGCACATCGTCGTCGGGCTGGGTCGGATCATAGACCTGACGGACGTTCATGCTGTGCTTGCGGCGCAGCGGCGCGAAGCCCGAATGCATCTCCGCCGCCATCGACCGCGCCATCGCGCGCGCGGCGGGATCGGTGGGCCAGAATTTCTCGCCCCCCGATTTTTCGTTCAGATATTCGACGATGGCCAGACTGTCCCACACGACGATCTCGTCGCCGTCCCACAGGATCGGTACCTTTCCCGACGACGGCGCGAACTCGTCGCCTTCGCGGCGCTTGTCCCAGTCGGCGTCGTAGAGCGGTACGACGACTTCCTCGAACGGCAGGCCCGACAGCTTGGCCGCCAGCCAGCCGCGCAGCGACCAGGAGGAATAGGCCTTGTTCCCGATGATGAGCTTGAGCATGGGCGCGGTCGTGCCACGTCGGTCCCAGCGTGTCGAGCCATTGGAACCGCGACCGAAACGATCCGTTGCCGACGCCATGGCGGATAACGACAAAAGCGGTGACCTGCACAGCGTGGGCGACGTACTCGACCGGTTGCAGGAACTGGGCGAGCAGGCCGGCGGGGCTAAGGTGCGGCTGGGCGACATGCTGGAGACGATGGGTCACCGCGCTTACGGCCCGTTCCTCATCGTCCTGCCGATGATCGAGATTTCGCCGGTCGGCGGCATTCCCGGCCTGCCGACCGCGTTGGCGGCGGTGCTGGCTTTGCTGGCGATCCAGCTGGTGTTGGGACGCGAGCATCTGTGGCTGCCGGGCTTCTTCGCCAATCGCGGAATGAGCGGCGAGAAGTTGCAGAAGGTCGTCGACAAGGGGCGGCCGATCGCGAAACGCATGGACAAATGGTTCCACGACCGGCTGCCTGCGCTGACCAAGGGACCGATGGTCAAGGTCGCTGGCATCGCGATCATCCTGCTTTGCCTGACGGTACCGCCGCTGGAACTACTCCCCTTTGCCAGTACCGCGCCGATGGCGGCGATCATGGCCTTCGGCATCGCGCTGCTGGTGCGCGACGGGGTGTTGATGGTGGTCGCCTGTGCGCTGTCGGTGGGGGCGGTGGCGCTGGGGGCAGGGTTGTTTGTGTCGCGGCAGGGGTGATTTCTCTCCTCCCTGGAAGGGAGGGGCCGGGGGGGCGCGGCTTGCGAGGAACGCTTACGTCCGCCAATTGGCCGACCCACCCCAACCCCTCCCTGTCAGGGAGGGGCTTGACCGCAAAGGTCAGCCGATCGACTCGATCACCGCCGCCCGCAGTTCAGCGATGCCCATGCCCTTTTCGCTCGATGTCGAGATGACGTCGGGGTGCGCGGCCGGGCGTTTGCGTACTTCTTCACCGACCGCGGCATAGACCGCGTCGAGTTCGGTCGCCTTGATCTTGTCAGTCTTGGTCAGGACGATGCGGTAGCTGGTCGCGGCCTTGTCGAGCATTTCGAACACCTCGCGGTCGACATCCTTGATGCCGTGGCGCGAGTCGATCAGCACCAGCGTCCGCTTCAGCACCTGCCGTCCGCGCAGATAGTCGTTCACCAGATAGCGCCACTTGCGGACCATGTCCTTGGGCGCCTTGGCAAAACCATAGCCGGGCATGTCGACCAGCCGCAGTTTGAGCGGCGTCCCGATGTCGAAGAAGTTCAATTCCTGCGTCCGACCCGGCGTGACCGACGTCCGCGCCAGCGACGTACGGCCGGTCAGCGCGTTCAAAAGCGACGACTTGCCGACGTTCGATCGTCCGGCAAAGGCGATCTCCGGCACGTCAGGCGATGGCAGATGCTCGAGCGACGGCGCGGACTTCAGGAACTGGATCGGCCCCGCAAAGATCTTGCGCGCCGCTTCGATCTGGTCGGGATCGAAGCGGTCGTCGCCCGGCGGCGGGGGCGGCAGGTCGCTCACTTGGCAGCCGCCTGCTTGAGCGCCGGATGCCGCGAATAGAGCAGCTGCTGCTGCGCGATGGTCAGCAGGTTCGACGTGATCCAGTAGACCTGCAAGCCGACGGCGAACGGCGCCATGATGAACATCAGCACCCATGGCATCAGCCCGAAGACCTGCTTCTGCATGTCGTCCATCGGCGCCGGGTTCAGCTTGAACTGGAAATACATCGAGATGCCGAGCAGCACCGGTACGATGCCGATCGCGAGGAAGTGCGGCAGGGTGAAGTCGAGATAACCGAACAGGTTGAGGATCGTCGCCGGATCGGGTGCCGACAGATCCTTGATCCAGCCAACGAACGGCTGGTGCCGCATTTCGATAGTCAGCAACAGCACCTTGTACAGCGCATAGAAGATCGGAATCTGGATCAGCGTCGGCAGACAGCCGGCGACCGGATTGACCTTCTCTTCCTTGTACAGCTGCATCATCTTCTGCTGAAGTTGCGGCTTGTCGTCCTTGTACCGCTCCTGCAGCGCCTTCAGCTTGGGCTGGATCGCGCGCATCGCCGCCATCGACGCGAACTGGCGCTGGGCGATCGGGAACATCAGGCCGCGGATCGTCACCGTCAGCAGGATGATCGCGACGCCGAAATTGCCGACCAGACGGAACAGCCAGTCGAGATAGACGAAGATCGGCTCCTCGACGATGCGGAACCAGCCCCAGTCGATCGAGCGCGAGAAATAGGGCACGCCCTGCGCCTCATAGGCGTTGAGCAGTTTGTTCTCCTTGGCACCGGCAAAGAAGCGGACGCTCTGCGTCAGCGCCTGCCCCGGCGCGAGCGCGGTCAGCGTCGGCGAACGATAGTCCGCTTGATGCCGCTGGTCGCCGCCCTTGAGCGTCAGCGTATGCTGCACGCCCTGATCGGGGATCAGCGCGGTCATCCAGTAATGGTCGGTGAAGCCCAGCCAGCCGCCCTTGGTGTTGAACGCCTCGGGAGCTTCGTCGATATCCTTGTAATCGACGTCGAACTTCACGCCGTTGCCGGCTTCGTAGACCGGGCCGACCTGGATCGTCATCGTATCCTTGTCGATCGGCGCGCCGCGGCGGCTGAGCAGGCCGTAGGTCGCGACCTGGATCGGTTGCGGACCGGCATTCGCCACGCTCTGGCGGACGGTGAACATATAGCCGTCATCGACGGAAATCTGCATTTGGTAGCGCTGCGTTCCGACGGTGGTCGACAGCGTGACCGGGGCCCGCGGGGTCAGCTTGGTGCCGCTCGCGGTCCACAGCGCATCGGCGGGCGGTGCCGACACGCCGGTGCCGCTCCAGCCGAACTGCGCGAAATAGGCGTCGGCGGTGCCCGACGGCGACAATAGGCGCACCGGCGGCGAGTTGGCGGCGATCGTTTCCTTGTGCTTCACCAGCACGAGGTCATCGATCCGCCCGCCGCGCAGGTTGATCGACCCTTGCACGCTGGGCGTCTCGATCGCGATGCGCGGGGTTTCGCGCAGGACGATCGCCCGGTCGCGAATCGCGTTCGCGGTGTCGGCGGCGGGATCGGTCGCCGGATTGGCGACGGGCTTGCTCTTGCCGTCCTCCAGCTTCGTCACCGGCGGATTGGCAGCCGGGAAGAAGTGGTTGGCGATATACGGCCAGCCGAACAGCACCAGCGCAGCCAGTACCGCGAACAGCAGGAAATTCTTCTGGTCGTTCTTCACGCGAAATCCTCAGGCTCTAAGGCACCGGGTCGTGGCCGTGCCCGCCCCAGGGATGGCAGCGCGCGATACGTTTCGCGGCCAGCCAGCCCCCCTTTGCCGCGCCATAGCGGGCAATGGCGGTGATTGCATAGGCCGAACAGGAAGGTTGATAGCGGCAGGACGGCGGCAGGATCAGCGACGGCCCCAATTGCCACGCACGCGCGATGAGCATCAGCGCGCGGGCGGCGATGCCCGGCCGGGGCGATTCGCCGTCGCCGGTCACCGCCGGACCTTGCGCAATGCCTTGGTCAGATCGGCCTTGAGATCGTCGAAGGGGCGTTCGATCCCGCTCGCCCGTCCGATCAGCACGTGATCGGCACCGACGATGCCCAGATCGGGCAGCATTTCGGCAGCAAGCGCGCGAAAACGCCGTTTCATCCGGTTACGGATGACGGCGTTGCCGACCTTCTTCGATACGGTAATGCCGATTCGCATCGCATTCGGCGATTCGGCCAGTTCGTCCGTACGGCGCGGTCGCACCAACAGGACGAAGCCGGGCATGGGGGCCCGGCGTCCCGCATTCGCCGCCAGATAATCCCGGCGGCGAAGCATTTTGATTAGGCCGACAGCTTCTTGCGGCCGCGCGCACGACGGGCGCGGATCACATTGCGGCCGCCCGGCGTCGCCATGCGCGAGCGGAAGCCGTGACGACGGGCACGTACCAGGTTGCTCGGCTGAAAAGTCCGCTTCATCACTCATTCCCCGGGTATTCAAACTGCTAGAACGTAAAAAGCCGCCAGTGACGGCGGCCGCGTGGTCAGCCCCTTAGCGATGCGCGGTTTCCAAGTCAACGGACGAGGCGACGATCCCGGCACGCAGCCGCCGCCGTCTCGCGCTGGGTCGGCGTAGCGCCCGGTCGGAGAGGGCGCGCATCCGCGGGAAACGTCGCATGGTCCGGGCGAAGCGGCGTCGCGCCCAGCGCGAGTTGCGTAGAATGAGTGCCAGCCCGGCGGCGAAGGTGAAGATCCCGACCGGTCCCGGCAGCACCGCGACCACCGGCGTCGCGAGGATCAGCAAAGCACCGAGCGCCAGGAGGAGGATCTGCATGATATGTCGCCATGCCACCCGTGTGTTGCGGGTTCAAGACGCCTGCGATGCCCTGTCGCTTGACCGCGTCGACCCGATGCGGGACACGGCTGGCCAAGGGGAATAGGGGCATTCATGGTCGCGATCGTATCGACGGCGGCGTATCTCGGGCTGGAGGCGCGGCGGGTGGAGGTTCAGGTGCAATTGGCACCGGGCGTCCCGGCATTCGTCGTGGTCGGGCTGGCCGACAAGGCAGTGGGCGAAAGCCGCGAACGGGTCCGCGCTGCGATCGCTGCGATCGGCCTGTCGCTGCCGCCCAAGCGGATCACCGTGAACCTCTCGCCCGCCGATTTGCCGAAGGAGGGATCGCATTACGACCTGCCGATCGCGCTCGGCCTGTTGGCGGCGATGGGTGTGGTCGACGCCGAAGGGTTGAGCGACTTTGTCGTCGTCGGCGAGTTGAGCCTCGACGGACGGATCGCCGGATCGCCCGGCGTGCTGTTGGCGGCGATGCTGGCGAGCGGGGAGGGGCGGTCGCTGATCTGCCCGGCGGAACAGGGGGCGGAGGCGGCATGGGCGGGCACGCCGGTCGTCGCCGCGCCGGATTTGCTGTCGCTCCTCAATCATTTGAAGGGCGAGCAACTGCTGGGCAATCCGAAGCCCGGCGGGGCGGAGGATGGCTGGAGCGGCAACGATCTCGCGCAGGTGAAGGGGCAGGAGACCGCCAAGCGCGCGCTGGAGATCGCGGCGGCGGGCGGTCACAATCTGCTGATGGTCGGACCGCCCGGCGCGGGCAAGTCGCTGCTCGCGTCGTGCCTGCCGGGCATCCTGCCGCCGCTGGATGCGGCCGAGGCGCTGGAGGTGTCGATGGTTGCGTCGGTCGCGGGGACGCTGACCGGCGGACGGATGACGCGGGTGCGGCCGTTCCGAACCCCGCATCACTCGGCATCGATGGCGGCGCTGACCGGCGGTGGTGTGGCGAGGGACCGACATATTGCATCGGGGAGAGATGGGCTGCACTGACGAAATTTAATGCCGACCATCGGCTCGCGCGGCGTAGTCTCTAGAATGGCCCTCTTGGCGCTCATCTGGAGGCGTTCGCCTTGTCCAAATATCTATAGAGGCTCGCGGAGCTGATGCCAAACTTCGCTTGCAGCTGTCTCGGGCTCAGCTCTCGGGATGCGTACAGTGCGCGTACTAAATCCACTTGTTCCGCTGAAAGTATTGGCTTGCGCCCTCCCATCTTTTTCTTCCTGTTCGAAGACTCTATCGAAGGCAAATCAGGAATGGGGCCAGAGGCTACAGCATCGCGACCTAGATATCGGTACATTGTCGCTAGTGAGATGCCATAGTGTAATGACAGGTCGTATGCCGTTGCCTTTCCACTTAGGAATAAACTTTTGGCGTCCCTATGATCCTCATTTGTGAGGGCGCTTTTTCTCCCCGCTTTCGCATGTGACGGGTTGCGCTTCCTCCCGGAAAGCGGCGAGCGCTTTCTTGTTGTTTCTAGAAACTCTAAAACTCTGTAAAAAACACTTACTTCCTCGGGGGCGGAAAATGTCACGCCGCTCCGAGCGAAATGAACTCTAATTCCTTTTTTGACTGCTTCATCCAATCGCTCCGCTAGGGTTTCTGGATTCCATGCAAGCGCTGAATAATGGCTAAATACAAAAGTTGTTCCCGCCGGAGATTTCATCATATATGTAAAAGCCAACTCACGCTGAAATTGCGAGTATATTACACTGGATGGCTTTTTGACGATCAGAGATTCGCATCCTGACTTGGAAATCAACCTGACTTGGTTCAGTATGTCTTTCGTAGATTGACCCCATACGTAACCCACCATCTCGGCCTTAAAAGAAGGACGTTCGGGAGAAGGAAGTCTGACGTATGACGTGGTGGAATTACGTTTGATAGTGTGAAGGCCGGCCGTCGTGTTTCTAGCTATTTTAGCCTGAAGATCGGGCGGGCAGGCGAAATCTACTTCTAAATTTGTACAGACTGGCCAGTCGAGCGCCTTCAGAAGGGGCCTCGTATTTGTAAAACCCAAATTGATAGCTACCCGCCTTAGCCAACTAGATAGAAGCTCGTCTTGAGATGGCCGTGTAAAGTGGTACGCGCGCTTCATCATGTCAGTTTCCCAACTCGACTGTGGCCTACTATTTCTGTCAATCAGGGTATACCGTCAACGAACCCATTGCCTCATACACCTTTAGCGTTCAAACAGGGTCGAAAATTCAGCTATTGAACACATCTCACGGCGGGTCTAGAGCCTGATTGAACACTTGAGGCCCGCATGTCACTTTTTGGTTACGCCCGCGTATCAACATCAGAGCAAGACCTCGGCATTCAGGTCGCTGCTCTACGTGCTGCCGGTTGCCAGACCATCCGATCAGAGAAAAAGTCGGGCACCGAGCGGGGATCGCGCACGGAGCTTCAAACCCTCCTCGACTTTTTGCGGGAGGGTGACGCACTGGTCGTGACCCGCATCGACCGATTAGCGCGGTCGATGAAGGATCTTCAGGACATAGTTCACGAATTGAAGGGCCGGGGGGTCGTGTTGAAAGCGACCGAGCAGCCGATCGACACGGGCACCGCGGCCGGGAAAGCGTTCCTCGACATGCTCGGCGTATTCGCAGAATTTGAGACGAACCTTCGCCGCGAACGGCAAGCTGAAGGGATACAGGCTGCGAAAGCGAGGGGCGTCTACAAGGGTGGTAAGGCAAGGATAGATCCCGAGGAGATAAGAAAGCTGGCGGCGGAGGGCGTGAAGCCTGCCCACATCGCTCGGCGCCTGGGGATTTCACGCGGTAGTGTTTATCGCTTCATGCCAGCTTCGATCGAAACTGGTCGCGATCTTCAATCTCAGCACCATACAGATGGTGGTGACGAGAAGCGGGGGGCGAGCTTTCCGTCAAACGGGGGTAATAACTGATTATGTTGGGTCTGACGCTACGCGAAGAGTTCAAGAGCAAGCGCCTCAAGGGCACTGCGATTGAACTATCGAATGACTCAAATACCGGCGCCACGCAGATTGCGGCGCAGGAGTTTTTGAACATCACATACCCTACCCATGACCTGTTGAAGGGCATTGAGGCTGTTGGTCCAGGAAAGGGGCGCCCCGTTGTCGTTATCGGTGAGCGAGGATTGGGTAAATCGCACTTGATGGCGGCGCTATACCATTCCGTTAATGATCCCGCTTCCACCCAGTCGTGGCTCAAAAATTGGTCTGTCACGCTTGGCGACGCTAGCCTAGCTGCCATCAGCCTGCGTGATCCGATGACCGTGATCGGCGAGAGCCTTCATCGGCAACGCTACAAATTCCTGTGGGACTTGCTCTTTGATCGTCATCCCCATGGCGCATACATTAAGGGCAAGTGGGAAGGGATGGGCGCTGCCAAAACCGACATCCCATCCGATCAGCTCATCGTTGAGATGCTCGAAAAAGCACCAACGATGTTGCTTCTCGACGAATTTCAAACCTGGTTCGACGGTCTAACGAACACCAAGCAATACCCGTGGAAGGTATGGGCTTTCAATTTTATCCAAATTCTATCGGAGATCGCCAAAGAGAGGCCCGATCTTCTCGTTCTCGTGATCTCGGTCCGAAATGGTAGCAGCGATGCCTATCAGCAAGTGCATCGGGTCAACCCTGTAGCTATCGACTTCCAAGCTGGAGGCAACGCCGAGCGCATCCAGCAAGATCGGCGTCGGATGCTTCTCCATCGCCTGTTCGAGAACCGACTTCAGATTTCGAATGTGACCATAGCTGCCTCAATTGAGACGCATGTTTCGCAGAATTTCAGGCTTTTGGATGTCCCCCCCGCCGAGCAGGAACGCAAGCGAAGCGAGTTCAACGAGTCGTGGCCCTACGCGCCGCACCTCCTCCGCTTGCTTGAAGAGCAGGTTCTGATCGCGACCGACGCCCAGGAAACGCGCGATATGATCCGCATTCTCGCCAACCTCTACAAGAGTAGGGGGGATGCTTCGCCGATTCTGACAGCGGCAGATTTCCGGCTCGACGACGATGGCTCCGGGATCGGCGCCCTGTTGGACTCAGTCTCGAATGAGCATCATCGCACCCTTCGGGCGAAAGCTCGGCAGAACATCATTTCCGTTACCGAAGCGGTAGCCGACCACGCCACCCTGCTCCCGCATTTGCAGGAAGTGATCGGCGCGCTCTGGTTGCGATCCATCGCCGTCGGAAACATGGCTGGCGCCGAACCGGCAACACTACAGGTCGATATTACCCACGGCTCTCCAATAGACGATAACGGCTTTCAAGCCGAACTATCTACAATTGTCGAGAATAGCTTCAATATTCATCAAGACGGTATGCGTCTCGTATTCCGCGAGGAAGAGAACCCGCGTGCTAAGCTCATGGCTTGCGCGAGGAACGATAAGCTATTCACGGATGGATCGGATCAACTTCAACTAACGAAGCAAATCCGATACGTCATCAGCGGAACGGATGAGGTCGCCAAACAGTATCGCGTCATCGCCCTGCCTCGTGGATGGCAAAGCGATCCATGGTCCAAGCTAGATGATGCCGAACGCCCTGATCGCTGGGACGATCGGCTTCCGATCTTGGTGCTACCGGAGGAGCCCGAGAACTTGGCCCCAGTGTTGGGGCGCTGGCTCAAGGATCAGCTCCAGACAAAGCGGAATACGGTCCGCTTTCTGCTGCCCGGCGCTGGAACCTTGAATGCCTTTCAGGATCGCGACCTCTTAATTCTCGCCCGTGCCGAGATGAAGGCTCAAGAGTGGAGCGGCCAAAGCCCGGAATACAAAAAGCTCCACACGGAGTTTGAAACTGCGCTACGAGACATTCTGAAAAAGCGGTTCGATAGATTTGCGGTCCTTCATCGTTGGAATTTCGCTGACCCGTCGCAATGCTTGTTCAGCGTGGAGACACTGAAAAAACAAGGCGCTCAGATACCGGAATCCATTGTAGAGACCCTCATAAACGACCTTTTTGTTCCCGAGGATTTCGAGGATCTTGTCATAGCGGCCGCCACTGACAATTCGTCAGTCGGCAAGCTCCTCCGCGAGTTGCAGGAGCCTCGCCCAGCGGGACAGGACTGCATCCCTTGGCTCGGTGAAACCGCCATGAAGGAGCGGATCGTCCGCCTATGCGCGAAAGGCAAAATCGCTATCAATCTTCGTGGCATGGAGCTTTTGCAGGCTCACTCTGGGGAGGATGACGATCTTGCTTGGAAGCGTCTCAGGCCGAAGCTGTCTTATACCGGACGGCAGTTAGATGAGATAACGCTCCTGCTACCTTCTGCCGCCCCAAGTACGGGCGGCAGCGCGCCCGCGACCCCGCAATCAGGCGCAGCACCGCAGGGGGATGGTCTGTTTGGTAATCCTGCGCCAGTGTCGCCGATCCACGACGAAGGCAGCAAAGTTGACGCGGGGCAGGGCACGACCCCGCCGCCTACAAGCATCTTCGGAGAAGCATCGGCTGCTGGCGCAAAGGCTCGCACACCGTTTAGCACCCCGGCCACGTCCTCTCTTAATCTGATCGGCAAACTAGAAGGGTGGGGTATCGGGCCGGCAACGAAGGTTGCCGACGTTGCGATCCGGGTTGCTGCGGCTAACGGCGCTCAGCTCAGAGAGCTGCTGAAGAAGCTCCCTGACGGCATGACGTTCGAAATTAGTCTTGAGAAGGAAGGCGAATAATGGCGCTGAATGCTGCCGTTGTGGCCGGCCTCATCCAAGGCTCTGCCAAGGACGCATGGGATACTATAATCGAGCGCGTCTTGGACATAGCCTCGAAACCGCTCTCTCCGGCCAATGCTCCAAGCGAGGTCATAAAGCGCGAGCGCGAAGTGGGCCTCCTCGATCAGTTCGTGTCATCGGCAGCTTGGGATTTGTGGCAGGATTTTGGGGATTCTGTCGAACGTAATTCCGCACGTTTAGCCCGCTGGTGGGCAGAGCCATACAGTGCCAAAGCCATTCTAATATTGGACGGGCTTTCCCTCCGAGAGCTTCCGTGGATTCTACAGGGGGCGATCGAGCGCGGCTTTGCTGTTCACGAGGTTTCCGCTTACGGCTCGGAACTGCCCGGAGAAACGAACGAGTTTGCCAAGGCCCTGGGCCTTGGAAGCCGCAGTCAGTTGCAGAATAATGGCGGGGGCCAATCGCACAAGCTGCAACCCGCCGCTACTGAATCCGTCGACATGCCCTGGAAAGATTGCGAGGGGCTCATAAATTCGAGCAAAAACTGGCTGTTTTGGCACCATTGGCCGGACAGCAAGGTGCACGAAGGAGCTGTTGCCGGGCAAGGTTTAGATACCTTGAGCCGTGACGCAGCCGAACAGCTCAACAGCACCGATTTCTGGTCGTTCGTAGAGCGCCTCGCTACAGGGCGGCGCCTGGTTATCACTTCTGACCACGGATATGCGGCAACCGGCTACTTTCCTGACGCTGACGGCGAAGTAGGCACATTTCTCAAATCGACCTTCTCTAGCGGGCGCAATGCACGCGGAAGGGGAGAAAGCGGTCCATTCGTCCCTCCCGTCGCAATGCAGATTGCGACCTCCCATGGAGATTGTCGTCTCGCTGTCGGTCGGTGGAAATGGAAAAGCCCCGGCGGATACCCAACAATGACGCATGGCGGGCTATCAATTTTGGAAGTCCTTTCCCCCTTCGTCGAGCTTACCAAATAGGAATTGCCCAGATGGCATCGAAAAAAGAGTTGATGGCGCAGGAAGTCGCCAGGCTGGTCGGCGCTGGCAAGGCAGTGTCTCTTGAAACTGTTGATTTCAATGACCCAAATCGGCCGAAGACCTGTCTAGAGGTTGACTTTCCAATCCTGCCTATCAATCAAGTCGCTATAATCGAAGGTAATGCTGGTAAACCAATATACCAAATGTCAAAGTGGTGGGCGAGGCGTCGTTCCAGCGTATTCCGGTCCATGCTGCTTTCGGCTGCTACAAAAGCGCCGGAAGACAAATCCCATGCGGCGAAACTGATTTGGGATAATTACTACGCTAACCACCAAAGGAAAGGCTCATTCAAAGACCTGCGGGTTGCCGATATATTTATGGGCGGTGGGACTACCCTGGTTGAAGGTTCGAGACTCGGCATGAAGATGCTGGGAAACGACCTTAATCCTGTTGCGTGGTTTGTAGTGAAGCAGGAGCTTGCTAGCGTCGAAGTCGATGAGATTACAAGACTGCTCGGTGACATAGAGGGGAGAATAAAGCCCCAAATCATGCCATTTTATAGTTGCGACGGACCGAATGGCGAAAAGGGTCAATGGACCCATATCTCTTCAAAGAAGGTCATGCCTAGCGATTTCGATCCTATAAAGCTGAGTCCGGATCAGCGCTGCGATTATAGCTACTCTGGGCCGGAAGTGATTTACACCTTCTGGGCAAAGCATGGGCCGTGTCAGGTGACGGGTTGTGGTCATCGAACGCCGATCATGACGAGCCCCGTAATGGCCGAAAAGAGTATTAGCGTTAAGCATTGGGAACACGAATGCAAAAAGTGTGGTTCATCATTCCATATTGAGGAGAATGACGTCCGCATTGCTCCAGATGTTCCGCTATACATTTCACCAGCAGAGCAACCGTATTCGGTTCTTGATAAAAAACGGGGCGTGGTTTGCCCTGAGTGTGGCTACACGGAGCTAGTCAAGCTAGCGAAGGGTTCGAACAAAAAGATTGAGTTGAGCCTGATTGTCCATCCGGACTGGCTTGCAGGGTGCCCGAAGACGGCTTCAGACGGGCAGCCCTATGGTGGCACCTCGCAAGATGATGCCACGTCATCCGAGCGCTGGAACAGCACACGAGCCTCAAAGATCAAGCTACTCGAAGTGCGTGGGCATATGCCGGATCAGGTGACATGCCCGGACACGCAGGCCAGCTTCAATCCAGAGGCTGGAACCGTGCCGAAGCGATCTCACTACGTATGCGGTGCCTGCGGGACTGTTCAGGACGTCCTCGCTACCGTGAAGGCAAGCGGCAAGAACGGCCCTATGTCGGCTTATGCGGTTCAGTGTTACTCGCCGACCCGAGATAAAGGCGGTGCACCTTACGGTGGAAGGTTCTTCTCGCCTTTTAATGGCGCCATTGCTGACCGGTATAGCAGAGCCTCTTTAGAATGGGAGGCGCGCAAAGATACTGATCTGGCAGGTTACTGGCCGCAGTCGAAAATTCCCTATGGCTTCATGACGAGCATGGCCAATGGAGATATCAGAGAGGGGCATGGCTTCACGCATTGGTGGACCATGTTCAATCCGAGACAACTCCTCGTGCATGCACTTTTTCTAAAGGATTTGGATCAGGCTGAAGCCCGAGGTTACTCCAGAGCTGCCGTGGAATCGGTTTTGGCTACTTATGTGCAAGCACTTCGCTACCATTGCATGTTTGGTATCTATCAAGCCGAGTATGACAAGCTCATTCCACATTTCTCTAATAATAACTTTCATCCAAAGAGTAATGTTGTTGAGGGTTCTCTTTTCAGCAGTGTTGGTGCTGGCAACATTGGAGCGATACATGATTGGCTGTCGAAAGGAGCCAAGTGGCACGATGAACCATGGGAACTCGTAGCATTTGAAAACCTGAAGAAAATGGAA
The DNA here is from genome assembly GCF_001421245.1 of Sphingomonas sp. Leaf10. Lineage (GTDB taxonomy): Bacteria > Pseudomonadota > Alphaproteobacteria > Sphingomonadales > Sphingomonadaceae > Sphingomonas. Next base: position 112,583 of record NZ_LMKE01000001.1, read on the forward strand.
AATTCCAGTGCTATCAGTTTCGCAGGGAAGAGCGAGAAGGTCTATCCGGCTGATCCAGTTCTCGGCGCTGACATACTATGCCGTTCATCGACCGATCTCGCCAACATCGCCGATCTAAGCGTGGATCTCGTTATTACAGATCCGCCCTTTGGAGGGCTGCTTCATTATTCAGAGTTATCAGACTTTTTTTACGTATGGCTAAGGCTTCTTTTGAAAGGGCGTTATCCCGATTATTTCGAGTCGGAATATACACCTAAGTCGCTTGAAGCCGTTGCGAACAAAGCTCGTGAGCCTGAAGACGCTGATGGTTTCTACCGCCGACTGTTGACCCAGTGCTGGCGTGAAGCGCACCGAATGTTGAAACCAGGCGGCATTCTAGCCTTTACTTTCCACCACAGCGAGGACGAACCGTGGGTTGCCGTCCTCGAATCCCTTTTTGACGCGGGATACTACCTTGAGGCGACATACCCGATCCGTTCGGATGAAACGAAGGGTGATGGGGAATTTGGCTCTAAAATGATTGAATATGACATCATCCATGTCTGCCGCAAAAGGACTGAAGAGCCTACTCCTGTAAGCTGGGGTAGGATGCGTCGCGAGGTAATGGCTGATGTCCGCCAGTTGCAAGCAATGCTGGAAAATCATGCGAAAGAGGGGCTTCCTGCTGCCGACATTCAAGTCATTCGTCGGGGTAAGGCGCTGGAGTATTTTTCGCGCCACTACGGCAAGGTTTACGTTGATGAAGGTCGCAATATATCGGTCAGGGACGCCCTCGTCGGTATCAACCAGCTAATCGACGAAGACGCCGACAAGGGGAAAGAACCACCGCCCGTTAATGCGGAGCCGATCACGAGACAGTTTTTGCGAACATTTGGTGCATTGACCGAAATGAAGCGCGATCAGCTTCAAAAGTTTTTGAAGGGTTCAATCACTACACCAGACGAATTTGAGCAGCGTGGATGGTGTTCAGAAAAGGCGAAGGTTTTCACCAGGGTCGATCCCCTGACATTCGCCCGAGATTGGTCGGGACGCCATAAGCGTCGGCTCACATCCGACTTGGATCAAGCGCTGGTTCTTATAGGATCGTGCTTTGATGGCAGCGGCATCAACGCATCAGATACTTTGAAGAATGACAACTTCAAGCCGCACATCGCCCTGAAACCGCTGCTGGAGTGGTTGCAGCGTAATGGTCCGGATCAATCCAATCGCAACGCTGCTTTACGGGCGCTGACAATCTATAATTCTTGGGCCGCATCTCTGGCTGTGAAGCCGCACCAAGGCTCGCTGTTCGAGGAGTATGAGCTATGAAACATACCTTCGACACGGTTTGGCAACGCCGCGGAACAAGCTGGATTTGGGACGAAGAAGCCCGGAACCAAGTCTGCGCTGCCGATGAGGTTTGGAGCCTCCGGCAGTTCCTTCGCGCTGCGGGCAATTGGCCCGATGATTTGCCGAGCAACCAGAACAACACCCTGGTCGTAGCAGGATTGGACGGGTGCCTCGATCTGCTGAGTCCCAACGATGCTGAAAGCTGGCTAGGTGATGCCGTCAAGGATGCCATCCTATCGTTCCAGTCGCATTACGAGAGCGAGGCCGCACTTTTATTTTGGCTGCCATCCGGGCTAGGGCGCATCAAGCTTCATCCTGCCACGGATTCCGTCGAATGGCGCTGCGCTGCGCCTCATACGGATAGCATGTTGGCCTTTGGGCGCATCCTCTGGGGAGAGGCTAACGAGTACCCCCAAGAGATCTTGCTACGGCAGGGGGCAAAGCCCGCTGGCCTCTTCCACCTCCGGATCACCTGAGGCTACCGTGGAAACGTCACACGACTTCCTTCCTGGCGAACGGATCACGCATCAGGAGTTCGGTCAGGGCGTCGTCATTGAGCCGGCGCGAGATGGCTATTTGCGCGCCTTCTTCAGTGCCGGAGAGCGCCGGGTATCTCTTTCGGCATTGCGAGCTGAGCTATCCCGAACCGAACGCATATTGGGATCTGTGGAGGGAGGGGCCGAGCGCGCCCGACGGGCTTGGCTGTCATTTGAGGCTCAGGCCCTTCCGATAATGGAAAGCGCTTCCGCGCTAACCTCTGCACGGATCGACCTGCTTCCCCATCAGGTGGTGCTGACCCATCGTATCGCGACGGCTTCACCACGGAGATTTTTGATCGCCGATGAAGTCGGGCTTGGGAAGACGATCGAGACGGCCTTGGTTCTCCGCGAGCTTGCAAGCCGGGGCGAGCTAGACCGTGCCCTCATGGTGGTCCCAGCCGGCCTTCTCCATAATTGGCATCGCGAGCTGAATGAGGTCTTCAATCTCGATTTCGAGATTTTCGGGTCGGAAGGCGATATCACCGATCGCAAGACGAACGCTTTCGCCAAGCATGACCGGCTGATCGCCAGCATCGACACGCTGAAGCGCCCTGCTCGGATCAAGCGGCTCCTCGAAGCCCCGCGCTGGGATCTCGTCGTTTTCGACGAGGCCCATCATCTGACTGCTCATCGTACCGGAGGCAAAGTCAGGAAGACCGAAAACTACAAACTAGCCGAAGCTCTCAAGGACCATGCTCGCGATCTGCTTCTGCTGTCGGCAACGCCACATCAGGGCAATCATTTCCAGTTCTGGATGCTGATCCAGCTTCTCAATCCGACCTTGTTCAATACGCCAGAGGAAATGGTCGAGAACCGACATCGACTGAACACAGTGATGTATCGCAGGACCAAGGCAGATGCTTGCCAGCCCGATGGATCACCGTTGTTTGCTCGCCGTTGGGTACATACTGAGTCATTCCTGATGGGTGATGAAGAGCGCTATTTCTATGAAAAACTAAGGGAGTATCTTGAAGACGGCTTTGACTTGGCGAAGCGGCAAGGGGGCAAAGGGCGCGCCCTCGGCTTCCTGATGGCGATTTTCCAGAAGATCGCGGCGTCGAGTTTTGCGGCGGTGAGGCGGACACTGAAGCGCCGTTTGCTCATGCTTACGCTGCATGAGGCCCATCTTCGGGATAAGGAGATGGATATCGAGGGTCGGGAACGCCTGACTGATGAAGCTCGAACCCTCATCCATGAGGAATTTCACCTCGGCCATGACGCTATCGGGCGCAGCGAGGTCGATCGCGTTTTCGCAGACCTCAAATATCGCTTGGTACGAAAGCTCGATGATGATGCGCTCGAAATGGCCTCAGACCCCTATGCGAGCGAGTTTTCGGCGATCCATGCGGAAGAGGCTGCATCGGCAGTCGTGGATCTCCACCTGCCCGAAGAGCGCCTTCGGATCGGAGATCTTCTTAGCGCCTTTCCGGTCCAGCGTGAAACCAAGGCCCAAAAACTGCTCGATGGTTTAGGCGCCCTTTGGCGGCAAAACCCTCAGGAAAAGATCGTCATCTTCGCGACCTACCTCGGCACGGTCGACCTAATCGCGCAGGAAATCGAGCGAGCGTTTCCGGGGCAGGGTGTGGTGGTCCTTCGTGGCGGCGATCACGGCGCGAAGACTGCCGCTGAGCGGAAGTTCCGTCAGAAAGATGGCCCGCGCGTCCTCGTCTGCACCGCTGCCGGCAGGGAAGGCATCAACCTCCAGTTCGCCAGGATTCTATTCAACTTCGACCTGCCATGGAACCCGATGGACCTAGAGCAGAGGATCGGCCGCATTCATCGCTATGGGCAGAATCACACGGCTCAGGTCTATAATCTTGTTCTTTCCGATACGATCGAGGGCCGCATATTCTTGCTGCTCGACGAGAAACTCGTCGAGATTGCGCGCACTGTCGGGAAGGTGGATGACGAAGGAAATGTGGCCGAAGACCTAAAGGCACAGATTCTGGGCCAGCTCTCGGAGCGCCTAAATTACGACCGTCTCTATCAAGAAGCGCTTTCCGATCCAGAGCTGAAGCGGACGCATGTCGAACTCGAAGCCGCCCTCTCAAATTCGAAAGAGGCTCGAACCGTCGTATTCGAACTATTCCAAGATTTGGACGGTTTCAGTCTCGACGATTACAAGCCATTCTCAGATATTTCTTCGAGCATGGCGCGGCTGTTGCACTTTTTCCAAGGGGCATCCCTCGATCAAGGCAAATCCCTCCAGAAGCTGGATGCGGAGACATACATCCTCGAAGGCAACGGTGCTTCGCCGACCCGATTCACTACCAACCGTGATGCGGCGACGAGCCATGAGGGTTTGCACTTGCTAGGGCTGGACCATCCGCTCATGCAGGATGCCTTAGCACGCTGGGGCAACACCACGCCCGAAGAACTCGGGCTATCCGTCTCATCAAGCGACGTTGCTGAGACGGGCCTCCTGTCCTTTTGGAAGGTGGAAACCTCGACGGCAAGCGGGGACAGACGCGTCCTTCTACAGCCGATCGCTGTGACCCACGAGGGGGTTCGGATACCGTCGATCGAGCGTCAGTATGACCGATATTGGCAAGCCAGCCCTACGCTACCAAAGCTCTCGTCCCAGCAGCGTCTGGCGCTTTTTTCTTCGATAGTTGAGCCTATGCTCCAGCGAGAACTTCGACATAAGGGAGCAGTTAACGCTGATGGCAGCTATTTGGCCGAAATTGTCGGTTACATTGAAATTAGTCCGTCCCATTCCACGGCAGCGCGAGAGCTGTAAGCTAATCGATTACTCCGGTTCCTCTAGATCCAACGCGTAGTTTTTCCCTACCGGGAGCGCTTCTGGGAACGCACGGAAAAAATTGCGCTCAAACTGTTTGATGTTGGTTGATGCGTTGCCAATACCAACAACTTGCCAGAGATGAGCCCGAATTGCGGGCATTCCAACCTCGTCTGAGAGAAACTGAAAGAGCTTATACCGGCGGCCGCCATTAGCGTAAACTACTGGGTTCTTCTCGTCCAAGATTTCGAGGATTTTGCCCCGGCTATTTGCGAGCGGGTGGTATATGAATTTCCGAGTAAAATTTGCGAAAAAACGAGGGTGCTGGGATTTTGTTGGATCAAATCGCCGAATACCATATAGTCGGTAAAGCATATCTGCGAATTTTTCCGGAAATTCGCGTTCCCACTGCGCCCACTCGCTTCGAACAAATTGCTGGAATAGCTGTCGATATTCGTCCTTTTGGCGCCCAGAGAAGCCGACCGCCTCATCGATAAGGCCGACGATGCCGAGTTTTGCTGCCGAGCGTAGGATTATCTCTGCATTTTTGGCTAGAAATTGCTGCGAGTGGTTTAGGCGACCTTCACGACCGGCGTCGATCAAGACCTCGCATACATCGATTAGGACGGTCCCTTCGTACCCATCGATTACGAGGCCGGCCGGTCCTGAATCGGTAGGTGCAGGGCGGAAATGCTGGGGATTTTCGATCACCTTCCAGAGCGCCTCGCTAATCCCGGAGCGCACGGCTTGTCGCGTCATCGACCGAAGAAACGCATTGCCGCCAGTCGATTGAAGCCCCAACGCAGAGGCCATCGCCGCCTTTGAAATCATTCTTCGCTTGTCGTCGAGAACATACGCATCGACGACCACTGCACCGATATGAAGCGGGGCTTGATGTGTAGCGACAGGCAGACGGGAAGGGTCTGATATTTTTGCCCAACGCGCCTTGGCCGCATTGACTGCGATCTCCCGCCGTTCTTCCGGGGATAGTTTCTTCGCGCGCTCGCTGCCGCCTAAGCTCTGCTTACTGGCCATACCACCTCCATGCTTGCTAAGGTTAGCGTAGAGATGCTTGCTATGCCAAGCAAGGATAAATTCTATAGGTTGTCGGTATATGCTTGCTCGGTCTCAATTTTCCGGATGCGATTGTGGGGTGCGGTTGACGGGATCGAAGCCGCTCTTCAGATCGCTCTCGCCCACTCGCTGGCAAAATTATAGCGGCTAAAACGCTGAGTTTGGTGAAGTGAGCATCTGCGACGGCATGAACGAAGCGTATCGATTCACTATTCGGTTAGCACTTGCTGTTCACGCCATCCCTTTGATCCAAAATGGAGATTTAGCCTCTGTCCGTTGCTGATCGCGGGCGGGGCACCTTTCTTCCAGAAACGCTCCATCTTTCCTTTGTCGTCCAAATGACCTTCATTGATGACAGCGCGGACGGCCTGGATAAATTGACCATGACTAAAAACGTAAACTAGAGCGTCGGGCGATAAGGCCGATAGCCTCTCAAGCGCCTTTTCCGCGCGGCGTAGTAGCGTTGCAAAACTTTCTGCGCCTTCTCCATCGCAGTACGTCGGGTCGGCGGCGCTCCAGAAACGTTCCAAATAGGGCATCCTTGTGGAGCTGAGGGTTCCGTTCCACCGAGAAGGCTGAAGATATGTGAACTCTTCAATTGGCCAAACCTCGACCGGTACGTCTGGAAAGCGCTCGATTGTAGGCGCTGCTGTTTGCCGCGTGCGAAGGTATGGCGAAGTGACCATAAGCGTTGGTGTTTCACCCCACGATGTGGCGACTTCTCGTGCTTGCTGCCAGCCGAGGTCGGTCAGTTCGATCAACGAGAGATCGTCGCTCGGCTTACCAGCATTTCCGGTGCTCTGGCCGTGCCGCACAAATGTCGCTCTCACGCTAAATTACGCCCTTTGAAGCCAAGGTCATGTTCGTACAGGCATCAGGCCGTTGCCCATAGGGTCTGTTTCTGCGATCTACGACGCGCGGCACGGTCAATCCCGTCCGTGGGGCGTCGTAACCCCGTTGAAGGCGTAGTCCGGTCGAGCTTCTCGGCCGGGTGGCTGCCGCGTATGTCCAAGGCTCTGCTCAAAGGCGGCAGCGCCTTGTGCTACGCGCGGGGTTACGAACACCCGGCTTCTGGCCGGGGCGTCTCTGTGATCCAGGAGGCGAATTTGTTGAGTATGCCAGACCGCGAAGTTGACTTCGATGCCGTCACAAGGCGCCTGTCGGCCATGCTTCAAGTGCTGGAAGCGGAGTTTGGACTTAATCGGTTTGAAGGCGCCATGGCTGCGATGCTCGTGGGAGCGAGTGATGTTGGGCTCGCCGAGGTGAAGATCATGCAGAAGGTTCTTCGAGATTACGCGGCCATTGCGTCAGCCGCAGAACGAGATGCGAAAAAGCGAGGTGGCGTGACCGTGTCTTCCGGTGTGGAAAGCTCGCTCTGATTAAGCCTGCGAAAGATAAGTTGCGACGGTATCGGCATATGCGAAGGGGATGTGCCTTTGATCGCCGCGCATAGCCCAGCTTTTCCACATCCCAGCCTCGGCGCAATGACCGATAAAGTTAAACGGCCATCCTTCTAACAAACACGCACCGATCGCGATCATGCGATGCCGGTCGGCTGTTGAAAGATTTTCAAAGGCCGCGTTCTTGGTCGAACGGATAGGTGGCGAGGGATCGGCACCCAAGTAGCGGCTTACAGTTTCCCGGAGGCGTGCTGAGCGGGGATTCGACGATACAACGCTGAACACCTGTCGTATCAGGTCGAAGTACGCCAAGGGGTGGAGGTCGCGAAGCGGCGGCGGCGGCGCCCCTGTTCCATACGCCACTGCGCGCATCGCGTGTTCGAGTTGCAACGCTCTTGTATCAGCTGCGGTCACTGGCGATGCACGGCGATCGAAACCGCATTGATGACATTGAGGATCGACGCCGCGATGGGGAACGGCGGGCTCTCCGCAGCTAGTGCATCGGTCGTGGAGGATCACGCCATGCCTTGAACACGAAGTTGAGAAAGCCAGCCGCCAATCCAGACGATAATAGGGTTGAGCATCTTCCTCCAGACACGAGGGGCACCATTGCTGGCCGCCCAATCGCCGTGTCCGGTGATAAACCCCGAGCGGTAAGACCCAGCGGGTCGCTACCTTGACCCGAACTTCCTCAAATACCACGCCCTCGAACGCCCGCAGGGTCGTTTTTTCCAGGAGCGCAGTGTTCCGGCCCGTCCGCGAAGCGAGCGACAACAATATGTCGGCAGGGGCAAGGGCATCAATGTCCCTGTTCCATAACTGCCGCCCTGGCCATAGGAGATGGCTAAATGTCTGGATCTTTTCGCTATTTCCTAAAGCCACTCGTCTTAACCATGACGAGAATAGCTCGTTTGGCTTAGGATTTGGCCGCCAAGGAAGGAGCGAGTTTACTGTCAACTGCGATGACCCAAAACAGCTTCGGCCGCTTTCCGCCTGTCCTCGGGGGCGACCCACCCGAGGCCATCTAACAAGTCAGAGTCGATGCGTTCCGTGCCTGAACGTATCGCTGTCTCAGCGGCTTCCCTGATTAGGCGAGATATCTCGCCGATAGTTCCACCAGAAAGCCCCAAAATTCGCTGCATCGTATCTGTCTCCGACAAATTCGATGGTTGCCGCAAAGGCAGTGTGGATTCGATCGTGTTTAAAAGAACCTTGCAGGCGTTGTCACTTTTCCACTTTGGAAGAGGCCAATGCTCAAAGCGATTGGTGAGCTGCTCGTCGGACTGTAATGCCCTCAAGGCAGATGCAAGGCCACAGCCTATGAGGTGTATTTGAAGTTCGTTCGAGATATAGCGGATCAGATTCAGAAATTGCCTCTGCTGCTCGATCCTCCCACCGTGGATGTTATGTAGTTCGTCAACAACAAGGACTTTAAGCTCAACTATTCTACATATTTTCAGCGTCTGAGCTTGGACGTGACTGAGGACCGCCGTGCGCTGTATGGGAACGTTGAGCTTTTCGAGAATGGCGAGGTAGAATTGTCGCGCATCCGGGGTGGGAGGCATTTGAATGTAGATCACCGGGCAGCGGACGGCATCCGCTTCATCATCGTGGACCGGTGGGTTTGCGTCGGTAAATCGACGCACGAGCATGGTCTTTCCATTGTTCGTTGCTCCTGCGATCAGCATACTCGCAGGCCGGTGTGATCTTGGGCCGTTTAGCAGGGCATCCATCCGGGTCAGGATGCGCTTTGCGATCCCGTAGGACACGAACGGCTCCCGCGCGAGCGAACTGATTCGTTCATCGTCCGAACTGCCCAAAAGCTCTTTCGCGGTCGGAGTGAGTTCGCGGGCGCGACCCATCATTCATCAACCTCATAGAATTCGTCGCCTTCCAGGTCATCCGCAGTGATACGACGCCACGGGGAGGCCGAGGCGGGCTCGTGGCTCTCAGGGCGGGTTTCAGAGTATGATTGGCTGATCTTCGCGCCATTCCGACGCTCATTCGCGAGCCGGCTCTTTCGTGAGGCTTTACGCGCTTCTAGCGATTTCTCGACAATCTCCTGCGCAAGTTCAGCAGCGCGGAAAAGCGCAGTCTCGTCATAGTCTCGTTGCCCGCTGGCGCGTAGGAGCTTGCGAGCGTTTTCCAGTTCCCAAGCCGTTATGCTTGGGCGGGAAATATCGCGCGAACGGACAGGATAATAAATGTTGTCGTCGGGGCAGAGGAACCAAATGCGTGAAACATCACGCGGGTCGCGTCGAACAACAAACTTACGTCGCCCCTGGTCGTCCAGATAAGGTCGTAGAATGTCATCCATATATAGGATCCCGCCCCATCTGATGCCCCGGCGGCTCACAGACCGACGTTCTATCGGTAGGAAATCTATAAGCAGCCTAGCCGGATCACTGATTGGCGTAGGAACGCCTCTCCCTGCCCGCTGTTTGTTCCCGAATATACCGGCCTGCCATCTCGCGTTTGGCGTCATCCCGTGATGGCTGTGCAGGCTGCAATGATAATGACCTGCAATGAACGTCGCGATCAGCAACTCCAACTCTTGCATGGTGAGCGACGCCTCTTTCGCGGGGTCGGTGTCGCCTCGTTCGACTATCGAACCGCCGGTCGCGCCGGGCAGGGTTCTTAAGGATCGCATTGCGGTGCCGATGACGCGCTCTACGATTCCGCCAAAGTGGGGCATCCCTCCGGGTCGGAAGTTGATCGCCATGCCCCAAGCCCGACAACCCAGCTCTACAGCCTCCGACCGAAAGTCCGCTCCATTATCAGTATAGATTTCGTCGGGCCGACCATGCGGAAGCCATTTAGGGCTGAGACCGATTCGTGCTGCCCAGCCGTCTTTCGGCAGGATGCTATGGACGAGGCATAGCCCTACGGATGTGGAGGATGGGGCTTCGAGCGAAAGATAGAAACCGAGCACCGCGCGGGAATATTCGTCGATCGCCACTGTGATCCAAGGCCGCTCAAGTGGCTGACGGAGCGCCTCGTCCACGACAATGAGATCAACCCGCGTGTGATCGATCTGGATGCGTTGCAGAGGAAACGTGGTTTCTGGTGTCGAGCCCGATACCAACCCGAACTGTTCCCGCGCTCGCTTAGCGCCCTCGCGCGAGCGAACAATTTGCACTGTTGGAATGGCGGCTATGCGTTTTCGCACTGTTTTCTGATCGGGAAGCCTGAGGCCGAGTCGCTCCGTTCGCCGTCGAACTTCCAGAATCGTCTGGGTGATAGTGGGCCTCATCCGGCTGAGATGATAGGAAGCGATCACATCCGATATGACAGCCTCAACTCGGGGATCGACCATGCTCCTGCCAGACAATGAGGAGCGCCTAAGCGGTGCTAAATCTGTGAGTCGCCGGGTCGCGCCGTATCTCTTTAGCAAGGTGAATACGGTTCGGATTGAGCAGTTTAGCTCTTCCGCCGCCACGCCGACGTCACGATACGTTCGCTTGGGAAGCGCGAGGAGCCGATCCAACACGGGCTTTCTGAGCATCGCGATTTTCAGCCGCTCTGGCGACGCCGTTATGTCATCGCCGTCCACAGTTTCGGCATGGATTGCTGATCCGTCAAAAACTGCCTGTTCTGGCAAGTCGGTCACGGTATCGGCTCCGATTGCTTCCATCGGTGATCGCGAAGAATCCAGTGCAGCTTATCGCTCCCCAAAATGCAGTCAATCGGCGGTAAGATTCGGCTCAAAGCCGTCGCTCAATGCGAGCAAGCATGGGCAGTCCACATGAGCGCCGCCGATCTGGTGCTGCCGCCGCCCGCCGAAGGATCGGCGGAAGTCGCGGCGCGGGTCGCGGCGGCGCGGGCGGTGCAGCATGCACGCTATGCCGGCGATGGTGTCCGGACCAATGCCGAGGCGGATGGCGGCGTGCTGGAACGGGCGGCGACGCTTGACGTGCCGGCGCGTACGCTGCTGGCGCAGGCGGCGGAGTCGATGCGGTTGTCGGCGCGCGGATTTCACCGCGTGCTGCGGGTCAGCCGGACGATTGCCGATCTGGCGGGAGCGGACGGCATCGGGCGGGCGCATGTGGCGGAGGCGCTCAGTTATCGGCGGCGTGCACCGATCAACTGAGCGATTGCGTTCTGCACGCCTGATTGCGACGATGCGGCATCGTAACGATTGGGGGGAGGTTCTATCATGTACTGGATGACGTTGCCGCTGCGACGCTATGCCGATTTCTCCGGACGGTCGCGCCGCATGGAATATTGGATGTTCGTGCTGGGTTACGGGATCGTGTTGATCATCCTGGGAGCGATCCTCGGGGTGATGGGCGTGTTATCGTCGAGCATGTCCGACCTACAGTCCGGGGCTGTGAACGGCGCGCTCATGCTGCCGATCATCGTCTTCGCTATCATCGGCCTCGGCATCCTTATCCCGTCGATCGCGGTGCAGGTACGCCGGCTGCACGATCGCAACATGAGCGGATGGTGGCTGCTCGGCGTCTACATCGCCAGCCTCATCCCGTTTGTCGGCTTCTTTGCGTCGATCGGGCTGCTCGTCCTTCTCGCGCTGCCGGGTACGGTCGGTCCCAACCGTTTCGGTCCGGATCCCAAGGATCCCTATGGCAGTCTGAATGACGCCGACGTCTTCTCCTGACGGTTGCAGGCGGCATCGCCTTGCGCTAACGGACCGCCTGCGTGCCCCTGTGGTGAAATTGGTAGACGCGTCCGACTCAAAATCGGATTCCGCAAGGAGTGCTGGTTCGAGCCCGGCCAGGGGCACCAAATTCGCGAACGCCCAATGGTTTACCGGGCGTTAGGCGACGATCTGCCATAAGCGGGGTCGTCATGAACGAATTTGCCACCGACCCACCGGCCGAACGTTCGCGCCGTGACAGCGTGATCCTGAACGCGCGGATCGAGACCGCCGATCAGATGGTCGAATGCCGGGTCCGCAACCTGTCGCAGACCGGGGCGTGCATCGACAATGTCGGCAATCTGCGCGCTGGCGACCGCGTGCTGGTGACGATGGGCATGGTCCATCATGTCGAGGCGAGCGTGCGCTGGGCGAATGGCGGACGGGCCGGACTGCATTTCGAAGGTGTCCAGATCGACATCGCCGCCGCCCGGCGTCCGCGGGGCACGGTGGTGGCGGCACCGCGCAACGTCGCGGGATGGCTCGACAATATGCACAGCCCCTATCGTCGCGGTGGCGATTGATCGTTCAGCTTTCGCTGCGGCAGTAACGGTCGAGGAATTGCTGGTGCGTCGGTAATGTCGCGACGGCGGCGGCGATGTTGCTGCGGAGATCGCCGAGCACTGCCGCCAGCTGACCCGGCGGCATCAGCTTCGCCAGCGGATGGTGACCGTGCGGTTCGAGCCGCTGGCCGAGCATCACCTGCAACCACGATCCGACGCGGAACAGGTCGTCGGCCGACTGATACGCATGGCCCCCTTCGGCAAACAGCGCGATGCGTTCGGCCAGCGTGTCGGGCGGAGGCGTCTCGCGGCGCTCCTGCCAAAAGGGTTCGGGCCGCTGGTTCAGGTGATAATGGAGCAGGACGAAGTCGCGCACCGCCTCGATCTCGCGGCGCGACTGGTCGCTGAAGCGGGCGCGGGCGGCTTCGCCCGGATGACCGAAGGGGAGCAACTGTACGAGACGCGTGAGCGCGATCATCACCAGATGGATGCTGGTTGATTCGAGCGGTTCGACGAACCCGCTCGACAGGCTGAGTGCGACGCAATTGCGCTCCCATGTCGCCAGCCGCCGCCCGGTACGAAAGCGGATCAGGCGTGGCTCGATCAGCGTCCGTCCATCGACAGACGACAGCAGCCGATCGCGCGCGGCATCGTCGCTCAGATGGCTCGAGCTATAGACCAGTCCGTTGCCGACGCGGTGTTGCAGCGGGATCTGCCAGCGCCAGCCGGCATCGTGCGCGATGGCACGGGTATAGGGCGGGGCGGGGCCGGTCGCCGCGGTCTGCACCGCCAGCGCGCGGTCGGTCGGCAGCCAGTGGCTCCAATCCTCGAACCCCACGCCCAGCGCCTGTTCGATCAGCAGCGCGCGAAAACCGGTGCAGTCGAGGAAGAGGTCGCCCGTGACCCGCCGCCCGTCGTCGAGCACCAGCGCTGCGATGTTCCCGCTCTGCCCGTCGAGCTCGACACGGTCGATCCTGCCCTCGATCCGCGTCAGCCCCTGCGCCTCGCTGTGAGTGCGCAGATAGGCGGCATAGCGGCCGGCATCGAAATGATAGGCATAGTTGAGCGGCGCGTCGGGTCCGGTCGCGAACCGCCCGGCCTCGGCGGCTTCATGTTCGAGGCAATAGGCGCCGATCGGCCCTGCCGCGCCTTGTGCGCGCGCCTCCAGCCAGAAATGCTGAAAGTCGCCCATCCAGGTCGATCGGCCGACCTCGCCGAACGAGTGGAGATAGCGGTCGCCGTCGCGCGCCCAGTTTTCGAACGCGATGCCCAGTTTGAAGCTGGCACCGGTCGCGGCCATGAACTCGGCTTCGTCGAGGCCGAGCAGCGCGTGGAAGGAGCGGATGGTGGGGATCGTCGCTTCGCCGACGCCGACCGTGCCGATGTCTTCGGATTCGACCAAGGTCACCTCGACCAGCGACGCCAGCTGCCGGGTCAGCAACGCGGCGGCGAGCCAGCCAGCGGTACCGCCGCCCGCGATCACGATCCGCATGGGGGTCATCGGTTCAGCCTCTGCAACAATCGCGCGCGCAACCGGCGGGCGGCGGGTTCATCGAGCGGGGCGAGATCACCCTGGATCGCAGGCGGCAGGTGCGCCCGCGCAGCATCGCCGCCGCTCCACACATAATGGTCGAACATCGCGGCCCATGCCGCGCGCTCCGCCGCCGGGCGGTCCCGCAGCGATAGCAGCGCATGGAGCAGCGTCGTCATCGGGCTGTCGGCGAAGGCGGGGGCGTCGTTCCACCAATAGTTGATCATGGCGTTGAACGGCGACAGCGCCTCGACATTATGCCACCACAAGGCCGGGTAGAAGAGCACGTCACCCGGCTCCAGCTCGGCGACCTGCGCATGGGCCAGCGCCTCGGCAACGCGTGGGAAGCGGTCGAGGTCGGGCGCGCGCAGGTCGACCATGCTCACCACCTGCCCACCGGGGGTGGGTTCGAGGGGACCTGGATAGAGGTTCGCGACCTGATCGGGCGGGAACAGGGTGAAGCGCCGCCGCCCGACCATGCATGCGGCAAGGTTGTTCGACATGTCGTAATGGGTCGCGGCGGTGGTGCGGTTGCCGATCCAGATGCTGACCATCGGCGTGGGCGTTCCGGCCGGCCATGGCAGGTCGTTCTCGCCACGCAGGCCGGGGAGGTACAGGTCGAGGTCAGTCGACCCGACATAGATGGCGGGGGCGGCGGGATCGTCCAGCCCCGCCGCGATGCGGTCGAGGCAGGCGGACAGGCCGGTGCGCGCCGCTTCGAAATTGAACCCGCTGAAATCGTCGCGGTAGAAAAAACGCCCGCCCATCGCCGCATCGCCAGTAAGAGCGACGACCGGCCTTCCGCCATCGAACCGCTTGAGATAGGCGATGGCACTGTCGACGCCGGTTTGGCCCGCCGCGACTAGCGGCCAGTCTGCAGTGAGGCCCCGCAGGACCACCGGCTCGTTCGTCGCGACCAGTGCCGCCGGCGACCAGTCCGCGCTCGCCGCGATCGACTGGACGATGCGCCGAGCGTTCACGTGCCGTGCCGCCGTTGCCGGCGCTCGATCAAGCGGGGGATGTTGTCGAGCGAGGCCGACGCCATGAACGCCGCGCGCAGCGCGCCGCTGCGGTGGAGCGTCGCCAGTGTCTCGGCATCCAGCGCATCAAGCCGGTCGTCGGCGATGACGAGGATGTCGGCAATGGCGCAGGTCTGTCCGTCGCCCAGATCGACCTCGATCGTGGTCGGGCGCAGCAATTCGGCCGCGTCCCAGGCGGCGAACAGCGGGGCGTTGATGGTTTGCCCTTCCCGAATTACGGCTAGTACCGCCTCGACATGCGCCAGATAGGGAGCGGTGCCGCCGTGGCGCAGATAGAGCGCCTCCCCCGAGCCGTCGCGCTGCAAGCGGGGGTCGTCGAGGTCGATGCGGATGCCTTCGCCCGAAGGGTCGGGTGCGAACGGCCCGCGTTGGCGGACGGCGGGAACATAGCTGGCCGACCAGATGCCGTCGGCGCCAAGAAAGAGATTGTCGTCGGGGTCGAGGCCCAGCAGCGCGACGGCATAGGTGCCGCCGCGATCGTCGCGGCGGAACAGGATCGGATAGTCGCGCTGCGCTGCCTCGAACTCGTTGGGGAAGAGCAGCACCTGATTGACCGCATCGCCATGCGCGGCACCGTGTTCCACCGCGACGGTCAGGTCGTGATGGTCGACATTGTTGAGCAGCACGGTGTTCAGCATCGCGATCCTTTGGGCAGCAGGCCGCCATGGTATGAAGGGCAGGTGGCAAAGAAAAGAGCCGTCCGGGGGTGCGAACGGCTCTTTCCAGTCACTTGACCGCGATCAGAAGCGGTAGCGGGCGCCGAGCAGGAAGCGGGGCTTCAGTTCCTGTGCAAAGACCAGCGCGTTGCGATCGCGCCCATATTGCACCAGCGGCTCGCTGGTCAGGTTCACGCCCTCGATCGACACTGCCATGCTGTCGCTGATGTCGTAGCTGATGTTGAAGTCGAGCGTGCCGAAGGGAGCGACGAACAGCGGGTTGCGGCTGTCGCCCTGATTGGTCGCGGCGAGGAACTTGTCGCGCCAGTTATACGACACGCGCGCCGACAGGCCGCTCTTGTCATAGATGATCGACCCGTTGGCACTGTCGCCAAGCCCGGTCAGCGCGAACACGTTGACGCTGGGGTCGGCGGCAATGTCGGCATTCACGTCGCCATATACCTTCGTGTAGGACGCCTGCACGCCGAAGCCGGTATTGCCGAAGAAGTGCTGCCCGGCCAGTTCGAAGCCATAGATATGGCCGTCGCGGTTGTTGACCGGCTGCGACACCGCGAAGTCGTATAGCGGGTCATCCCCGTTAGCGAAGATGTCGACCGATTGCAGGATGCTGTTGACGTAATCCTGGTTCAGCGCGCCCGCCGCATTCCGGTTCGCCTGGAAATTGGCGTCGGCCTGTGCGGTGTTGCCGCCATTCTGGCTGAGCAGCGCGGTATAGGTGAACAGGTTCACGTCGCTGAGATCGGCGCCCAGTGCGCGCAGCCGGTCGGCCGCCGTACCCGATCGCGTGCCCGCCGCACCCGACGATGGATCACGCAGGTCGAACAGGCTGCGGTTGAAGACGCCGGTGCCGATGAAGTTGCGCACCCGCTTGTCGAAGAAGCCGAGCGAGACATAACTCGACGGCTTGTAATACCACTCCACCGACACGTCGAAGTTGTCGGAGACCAGCGGCAACAGCCCGGCATTGCCCGAGCTGCCGGTCGGACGACCGCCCAGCGCGACCGGCCGGGTCGGTGGACCCGCCGTGGTCGATGCGAACAGGTTGCCGTAATCGGGCCGCGCCAGCGTCCGGCTGGCCGAGGCGCGGGCGACGAAGTTGTCGAACACCTCGATATTGAAATCGATGGCCGGCAAAAGGTTAGTGTAGCTGCCACGCTGCGAAACGGTGGACGAGGTGGCCGAGATCACCGACGAGAAGTCGTTGTCGGCGTCCCACTTTATCGCCGAGGGCACCGCCTGCAACGCGGTCGAGCGGACCTTGGTCTCTTCATAGCGCGTGCCGAAGACGAGGTTGGCGGTGCGGCCGGCAATCTCGCCCTTCCACGTGATCTGGCCGTACACGCCCCAGATTTTTTCGCCGACCTGATCGAAGTCGTTGGCGGTCGTGTTGATCGGGTTGGCGGCGTAGAAGTTCGAGAACAGGTCGTTCAGCACGACCGCGTTGCCGCGGAAGGCGGTACGCTTTACGTCCGCTGGGCTGAAGCTGCTGAACTTGCAGTCGAGGCAGAAGGTCTTGACGACGTTCGAGGCGAGCCGCTGGACGATGCCCGGATCGGTGATGCCCCAGTCGCCGAGCTGCTGCTGCGTCTGCACCCGCGCGCTGGTCATCTGTGCGTCGGTATAGGTGCCGCCGACATCGAACCGGCTGCCGCCGCCCAGATCCCAGCCGAGATCGGCGCGACCGCCGTTGATCCGCTGCCGCTGGGTCGCGGTGTTGGTCCGCCCGATCTGCGTGCCGAGGTCGCCCAGATCGAGGACGCCGTTGCCATTGCCGTTGATCGTGTCGTTGATCGTCTGCGTGACGCGGGGGAAGCCGCTGCTGTAATCGATCGCCTGGCTGCTGATGACCGGAGCGCCGAGCGACACCAGTGTCACCGACGTGCCGTTGGCGGCGTCCGGCGTCGACTTCGAGATGGCATGATAGCCATCGAGATTGAGCGTCAGATTGTCGGTCATCTCCCACTTGCCGTTCAGGCCGTAGGACTGAAGCTGGGTCTTGGTGGCGCGGAACTGCTGTTCGAAGCCCTGATCCTTCACGCCGTTGATCGATTCCGAGATGAAATCGGGGGTGGCGATCACGTCGTTGCCGTTGAAGCGGATCTCGCCGAACGGACGGTTGAACCAGTTGGTCTGCTCGCTGCGCTGCTCCTCCAGCCGGTTCTGCGCGAACAGCGCGTCGGCGGTGAAGGTCAGGCGTTCGGTGGGCGCGAGTTGCAGCACCGCCTGTCCGTTGATGCGTTCGCGCTTGTTTTCGGAGAACTGGTAGCGGCTGTCGTTCGGGACCAGCGTGAATTCGGTGGTCGGGCGGCTGCCGATCTGCGTCTGGCCGTTGACGTACGGGCCGGCGGGATTGAGCACGTCGGCGGTCGGGACCACGGTGAAGTAATTGGGTGCGCTTTGTGCCGAGGTGCTGTCGCGGCGCTGATAGCTGCCGAAGATCGACAGGCCGACGCTGCGCCCGTCGTTGCGCCAGCTGACCAGCCCCGAAACTTCGGGCAGGACGCGGGCGCCCTCGCCATCGTTGGTGCTCAGGTCGTGCAGCGCCTTGACACCGAACGATCCGGTGACGCCGGTCTCGCGCGATTCCAGTGGCTTGCGGGTGACGACGTTGATCGCCGCGCCGATGCCGCCCGACGGAATGGCGGCGCGGCCGGTCTTGTAGACCTCCAGCGCCGATACGCCTTCCGATGCGAGATTCTGGAAGTCGAACGACCGTCCGGTGCCGCGCGCGAAATCGCCCGCGCCGCTGGTATCGACGTTGGACGCGGGAAGCTGGCGGCCGTTCAACGTGACGAGGTTGAACCCGCCCGAGAAACCGCGGACCGAAACCTGCGAGCCTTCGCCGTTGACGCGGTTGATCGACACGCCGGTGATCCGCTGCAGCGACTCGGCGAGGTTGGTGTCGGGGAACTTGCCGATATCCTCGGCCGAGATTGCATCGACGACGCCCGCCGAGTTGCGCTTGATATCGATCGCGCGGTTCAGCGAGGCGCGGATGCCGGTGACGACGATTTCGCCGCCATCTTCCTGCACGGGGTCTTGACCGGTCGGCTGGGCGACGCTGCCCTGCGCGCCTTCGGTCACGCCCGGCTGGGCATTGGTGGCGGTGTCAGCGGTCTGCGCGGCGGCGATGCCGGGTGCTGCGAACAAGGCGGCAAGCGCGATCGTCGACGACGTACGCGCGAGCGTGTGCAGAAGGTGACCCTTCATACGAAATCTCCCCTAGGGTGTCTGACGGTTCGATCCGTCCATCATTGGCGTCGGCTGATCCGACATTGGTAACGCTACCAATATGTCCGACGTTGTCAATGCGCGAACTGCCGATTCGCGGGCGCTAAGATATTATATTGTATCCATATTTCAGGCGGCTCGCGGGTGCTCTGATCGCGAGAGATGGGGCATTGTCGATGTTAACCGTAAATTATGGGCCGGTCCGTATACCCCGACGATCGATACGACGACGCCGCCGTGCGAGCGCGTTCTCGGGGGAGCAGGTTACGATGAACTGGTTCAGCAAGAATGCGCCGATCCGCACGAAATTCCTCGCCATGGGGATCATCTACGTCACGTTGATGTGCGTCCCGTTCGCCACGACGGTGCTCGCGGTGAATGACACATTGTCCGAAGCGGCGCTGCTGGGGATCAACGGCGCGACCATTCTCGTTGCCATTCTGCTCGGCATCATGTTCCGCAACGTCGTCTGCGGACCCTATGTCGGCACCGTCGAGCGCATGGAAGGGATCGCGCGCGGTGACGTCACGACGCCGATCGGCTTTGCCGACCATCGCGACTGTGTCGGCCGTATGGCGCGGGCAATGGAAGTGTTCCGCGAAAACGGTCGCGTCGTGAAGGAAGCCGCCGCCGCGCAGCAGCAGGTCGTCGGTTCGCTGGGGCAGGGGCTGTCGCGCCTCGCAGCCAACGACGTGACCTATCGCATCGAACAGAGCTTCCCGTCCGATTACGAACGCCTGCGCATCGATTTCAACGCGGCGATGGATGCGGTGTCCGAAGTATTGTCGGCCGTGCGCGACGCGACCAGTGGCATCAACAACGGTGCCAACGACATTCGTCAAGCATCGGACGACCTGTCGCAGCGCACCGAGCAGCAGGCCGCCAGCCTCGAAGAGACCGCTGCCGCGATGGACCAGATCACCAGCACGGTGAAGGAAACCGCGACCGGTGCCAGCCGCGCCAACACGGTCGTCATCGAAACCCGCGACGAAGCCGAACAGTCGGGCGACGTCGTCCGCCGCGCGGTAGAGGCGATGAACGGAATCGAGCGCGCCTCGGGCGAAATCGGTGAGATCATCAGCGTCATCGACGGCATCGCGTTCCAGACGAACCTGCTGGCGCTGAACGCCGGGGTCGAGGCGGCACGGGCCGGTGACGCGGGGAAGGGCTTTGCCGTCGTCGCGAGCGAAGTCCGCGCACTGGCCCAGCGTTCGGCCGATGCGGCCAAGGACGTGAAGGCCAAGATCACCGCCTCGTCCGAACAGGTCGCGATGGGCGTCGAACTGGTCAGCGAGACCGGCAAGGCGCTGCAACGCATCATCACCCGCATCGGCGAGATCAGCACGCTGGTCGGCACCATCGCCACCTCGGCCGATCAGCAGGCGACCGGTTTGCAGCAGGTCAACACCGCCGTCGGCGAGATGGACGGCGTGACGCAGCAGAATGCGGCGATGGTCGAACAGGCGACCGCCGCTGCCCGCAGCCTGGCCGAAGAAGCGCAGGAACTGGCACGACAGGTGGCCCGCTTCACCATCGGCTCGGGCTTCCACGGTCATGGCAATAGCGGCCATGTCTCGCAAATGCCGACCGCCGTGCACCGGTTGCAGGCACGCGCCGCGCAGGTCGGTCGCGAAATCGCCCGCTCGTCACGCAAGAAGATGGCGGCAGGCGGCGGCAGCGCCGCGCCGATGGCGGCCCCGGTCGTCGTCGACGAAGACGACTGGTCCGAATTCTGATCCGCGCGCCCTCGCGCGACCCCAACGTCCCTTCCGATTGGACCCGATCATGCCCATCGCCCTAGCCGCCGTCCTCGACACCGCCGCCGCCGACCCGCTGCGCCAGACGCTGCACACCGCGATCGACGCCGGCAAGCCGATCCGCCTCGATGCATCGGGCGTCGAACGCATCGGACAGGCCTGTCTGCAAATCCTCGCCGCCGCAGAGGCTGCGGCCGAGACTGCCGGCATCGATTTCACCATCGTCGGCGCCAGCCCGGCGTTTGCCGACATGGCGACGCTGGCGGCCCTCGACACCCTTCTCGCCGCCTGATCCGGAGCGAACCGTCATGGACCTCGACGCAATTCAGCAGATCTTCTTCCAGGAATGCGAGGAAGGCCTTGCCGCGATGGAAGGCAATTTCGCGGCGCTGCGCGACGGCGACCGCGATTCGGAAACGATCAACGCCGTCTTCCGCTGCGTGCATTCGATCAAGGGCGGAGCGGGTGCGTTCGGCCATGAACGCCTGCAAGCCTATACCCATCAATATGAAACGCTGCTCGATCTGATCCGCAACGGTACGCTGGAACTGACGCCGACGCTGCTCGACGTGGTGATGGGCGCGTTCGACATGCTGGCCGACCATGTCGCCGCCGCGCGCGATGCCGGCGAACCGCCCGCCGATGCGGCGATGCTCGACCGACTCGCCGCCGCCGCCGGGGGCGGCGGCGCGCACGGTGCCGCACCCGCAGCGGCGGCGCCCGTCGCGGCCGAATCGGTCGCGATCTCCGACGATTTCGACGACCTGATGTCGCTGCTGGGCGACGTCGCCCCGTCCGAAGATGGCGCCGATGCCGCCGATGGCTGGCGGTTGCGTTATCAACCGGGGAGCAATGCGTTCGAACATGGCGCCGAACCGCTGTTGCTGCTGCGCGAACTGACGCTGCTGGGCGGCAAGGTGACCCGGTGCGACCGTAACGCGCTGCCGGTGCTCGAGGCGATCGATCCGGAAACCGGTTATCTGGCATGGGACGTGGCGCTGCCCGCCAGCGTCGCCGAGGACGATATCCGCGCGGTCTTCGAATTTTCCGACAGCAGCGCGATCACGCTGAACAAGGGCGATGCGTCGCCGGTGATGGACGATGTCGATTCGCTGTTCGACCTGCTCGACTCGGTCGTGGAACCGGTGATTGCCGAGCCGGTAATGGTCGAGCCGGTAGCCGTCGAACCGGTCGCGCCGCCGCCACCCCCGCCTCCGCCCCTGGCGGCAGCGCCGGCCGCCCCGGTCGATGATGCGAAGGCCGCGCCGCGTGCGCCGGCCGCCGCCGCCGCTCCGGCCGCGCAAACGATCCGCGTCGACCTCGACAAGCTCGATCGGCTGGTCAACCTGGTCGGGGAACTGGTGATTACCCAGGCGATGCTCGCGCAGCGTCTTGCCGAAAACGCGATGGGCGGCATCACCGAACTCAGCGATCTCGAACATCTGACGCGCGAATTGCAGGAATCGACGATGGCGATCCGCGCGCAGCCGATGAAGACGGTGTTCAGCCGCGTGCCGCGCATCGTCCGCGAACTGGAGGGTGAGACCGGCAAGCGCGTCCGCCTAGAGGTGGAGGGCGAGATGACCGAGGTCGACAAGACGGTCGTCGAGCGCATCGGCGAACCGTTGACCCACCTGATCCGCAACGCCGTCGACCACGGCCTCGAAATGCCCGATGTGCGCGTCGCCGCCGGCAAGCCGGCCGAGGGCGTCGTCCGGCTGTCCGCCGCGCACCAGTCCGGCCGCATCGTCATCACCGTCGCCGATGACGGGCAGGGCATCAACCGCGCGCGGGTGAAGGCCAAGGCGATCGAGAAGGGCATCATCCTGCCCGACGCGGCGCTTACCGACGAAGAGATCGACAACCTGATCTTCGCGCCCGGTTTCTCGACCGCGGCGGCAATCACCAACGTCTCCGGACGCGGCGTCGGCATGGACGTGGTGCGCAAGAACATCCAGGCGCTGGGCGGCCGCATCGGCATCCAGTCGCGCGAAGGCTTCGGATCTAGTTTTTCGCTCAGCCTGCCACTGACGCTGGCGGTGCTCGACGGGATGATCGTGACGGTCGGCGAACAGACCTTCGTCATTCCGCTGGGGCATATCGTCGAAAGCCTGCGCCCGACCGACCTGACGCTCAACCGGCTGGGGCCGGACGGGCAGTTGCTCGACGTGCGTGGTTCCTATGTGCCGGTGCTGCACATCGCCGATCACCTCGGCATCGCCGGGGCACAGCGCAACGCGACCGATGCGGTGCTGATCGTGGTCGAGGGTGATCATGGGCAGGCGGCGCTGGTGGTCGATTCGATCCAGGACCAGCGGCAGGTCGTCGTGAAGAGCCTCGAAGCCAATTACCAGGCGATCGACGGGGTGGCGGGGGCCACCATCCTCGGCGACGGGCGCGTCGCGCTGATTGCCGATGTCGATGCGCTCACCACCCGCGGTCGCTTCACCACCAGCCGCGCCCCGGTGGCGATCGCCGCATGAGCGCCGCCGCTGCCCTCGACAATGGCCGGGCCAGGGAGTTCGACTTCCAGCCCGCCGACCACCGCGCGATCGCCGCGCTGGTGTATGAAGAGGTCGGCATCCTGCTGCCCGAGGGAAAGGCGCAGCTGATCTACGGCCGGATCGCACCGCGCGTTCGCGCCTGCGGCCTGTCGAGCTTCGCCGAATATGTCGCGTTCATCGGCAGCGATGCCGGCGAACGTGGCCGTGCGGTCGACGCGCTGACGACCAACCACACCAGTTTTTTTCGCGAAAACCATCATTTCGAGGATTTCGTCGATCGGATTTGGCCGGGGCTGGTCGACCGGCTGAACAAGGGCGGCCGCGTCCGCCTGTGGTCGGCGGCCTGTTCCAGCGGTGAGGAACCCTATTCGTGGCTGATGGCGGCGTTCGGCGCCGATCGCAGCCTCGCGCAGCGGCTGCTGAAGGCCGATCTGCGGATGCTCGCGACCGACGTGTCGCCCAGCGTGCTCGAAAAGGCGCGGACCGGGCGATATTCGAAGGAGACGATGCGGACCGTGCCTGCCGGATTGCGCAGCGCATGGACACAGGGGGAGGGCGACGACCTGATCGTCGACCCGGTTCTGCGCGACGCGATCGCGTTCAAACCGCTCAACCTGCTCGGCGACTGGCCGATCAAGGGACGGTTCGACACGATATTCTGTCGCAACGTCATGATCTATTTCGACGAACCGACCAAGGAGAAGCTCTTGAGCCGGCTCGCCGACCGACTGGAGGTGGGGGGGATGCTGTACATCGGTCATTCGGAGCGGTTGCTCGGCGCGGTAACGGGGAAATTCCGCCCGATCGGTCGCACGGCGTATCAGAAGGTGACGGCATGACGGTCCGCGCGCTGGTCGTCGACGACTCCTATTCGATGCAGGCGATCATCCGCCGCAAGCTGCAGGCCGATCCGGGGATCGAGGTCGTCGGTACCGCCGCCAGCGCCGACGAGGCGCGCGCGCAGATCAAGGCGCTCGACCCCGATGTCGTCACGCTCGACATCGAGATGCCGGGGATGAGCGGCCTCGACTTCCTCGAACGGCTGATGCGGCTGCGCCCGACGCCGGTCGTGATGCTCTCGACGCTGACCGCGCAAGGGGCGGAAGCGAGCCTGACCGCGCTGGAGCGCGGCGCGTTCGACTGTTTCGACAAGAACCGGCTGATGGCACATAACGACCATAGCGGGTTCGAACTTGCCGATCTGGTCCGCGCCGCATCGCAGACCCGGCCGGCCGCGCGGGTCGCACCGGTCGCGCCGGTGGTCCACGAACGCCCCAGCTATAGCCCACGTCCCGGATCGATGATCGCGATCGGCGCGTCGACCGGTGGCGTCGAGGCGCTGATCGAACTGCTCTCCGCCTTTCCAGCCAATTGCCCGCCGACCATGATCGTGCAGCATATGCCGGCGACCTTCACGCCCAGCTTCGCCGCGCGTCTGAACCGCCTGTGCGCGCCGAGTGTCGAGGAAGCACGCCCCGGCGCGGTACTGGGCGTCGGCAAGATTTATCTGGCACCCGGTGGCGAGCGCCACATGGAACTGGCCGGTATCGGCGACCGCCGCCATTGCCGCCTGCTGGAAGGGGACAAGGTTAACGGCCATCGCCCATCGGTCGACCGGCTGTTCCATTCCGTCGCGAAGCTGGCCGGGCGCGATGCCACCGCCGCGATCCTGACCGGCATGGGCAGCGACGGGGCGGAGGGGATGAAAGCGATGCGCGCCGCGGGCGCCATGACCTTCGGCCAGGACAAGGCGACCAGCGTCGTCTACGGCATGCCCGCTATCGCGTGGCAGATCGGCGGCGTCGCCGAACAATTGCCGTTGCGCCGCATCGCCGGCCGGCTGCTTGCGGAATGTGCGCTGTGAGTGCGTTGCAGGCCCGCGATGGTCTGCGCCGGATCACGGTCGCACAGGGGGAGACGCAGGTCAGCCGCGAACCCGATGTCGTGCTGACCACGGTATTGGGCAGCTGCGTCGCCGCCTGCTTCTATGACCCTGTCGCGCAGATCGGCGGGATCAACCATTATCTGCTGGCCGATGGAACGGCATCGGACCCGGCATCGATGCAACGTTACGGCGTTTACGCGATGGAAGTACTCATCAACGCAATGTTGACCATGGGTGCGGCAAGATCGCGTTTGCGCGCCCGAATCTTCGGCGGTGCAACGATGCGGGAAGGATTTCGTGATATCGGGGGTGCCAACATCGCGTTCGCCCGCACCTTCCTGCGCAACGAGCGGATCGCGCTGGTCGGCGAGGATGTGGGCGGCACACAGGCGCGCCGGGTCGAGTTTCGCGCGGCGGTCGGGCTGGCGCGGTGCCGGTCGGTGGTCGATGCGGCCCCGCCGGTGATCGTGGTCCGCAAGCCGCCACCGCCACCCGCCGCCGTCGGCGATGTGGAATTTTTTTGATGACTGATTTCGTACCGAGGGAGCCTACCGTGGCAAAGACGATCATGACCGTCGATGATTCGCCCAGCATGCGGATGTTGCTGCGCGTCGCGCTGACCGATCTGGGATATAGCGTCGTGGAGGCGGAGGACGGTGTCCACGCGCTCGAAAAGCTCGACGGCTTTCATCCCGACCTGCTGATCACCGACATCAACATGCCGCGCATGGACGGGTTCGGCCTGATCAGCGAAGTGCGCGGGCAGGGGCGCCGCAACCTGCCGATCCTGGTGCTGACCACCGAGAGTTCGTACGAGAAGAAGCGGCGCGCCCGCGATGCCGGGGCGACCGGCTGGATCGTCAAGCCGTTCCACCCCGAAAAGCTCGCGGCGGCGATCCGCCGCGTGCTGCACTGACCCGTTTCCGGCCCGAGGATTAGAGCATGTCCCGCCAACTCATCACCTTTCAGCTGGGCGACCAGATTCTGGGCGTCGACATCATGGCGATCCGTGAAATCCGAGCATGGTCGCCGGCGACGCCGCTGCCCAATGTGCCGCCCTATGTCCGCGGTGTCGTGAACCTGCGCGGCGTCGTGCTGCCGGTGTTCGACCTGCGCCACCGGCTGAACTGGGGCCAGACCGACCCGTCGGCGCGTCACGTCATCATCGTCGTGCGCATCGGCGAGCAGTTGCAGGGCATCATCGTCGATGCGGTGAACGACATCGTGTCGATCCACCCGGATGCGATGCAGCCGATCCCCGACATGGGCGACACCGAATCGTCACGCTTCCTCGAAGGATTGGCGACGATCGACAATCGCATGATCCTGGTGCTCGCGCTCGACCGTCTGGTCGACCAGCCGATCGCCGAAGCCGCCTGAAGTACCGCGTAATCTTTTTGGGACAATCACATCATGGCTGCTAGCACGAAGGTTCTCGTCGTCGACGACTCGTTGACCATGCGGGCGCTCATCTCTGGGGCGCTGGAGCGGATTCCGGGTGTGGAAGTCGTCGGACTCGCCGATGGTGCCGACGAGGCGCGGTCGATGGTCGCGTCGCTCAAACCCCATGTCATCACGCTCGACGTCGAGATGCCGGGCATGAGCGGCATCGAATATCTGGCCGAGATCATGGAATCGAAGCCGATGCCGGTCATCATGTTCTCGACCCGCACCACCGATGGCGCGGGCGAGACGATCGAGGCGCTGCGACTCGGCGCGATCGACTGCCTGCCGAAACCGCGCGTCGCGGCGCCGGCCGAACTGAACGCGATCATCGCGAAGCTCGGCAAGCGCATCAAGTCTGCGCGCAACGCCCCGATGAAGTCGAAGGGGCCGGCGGCCAAGGCCGCGCCGCCGATCAACTGGAACGGTCGCCTGATCGTGCTGGGCGGCGATGCATCGAGCACCGCGTCGATGTTCGACATGTTCGGTGCCTTTCCCGCCAACTGCCCGCCGACGATCGTCGTCCAGCATCTGGGTCCGGGGCTGGTCGAGGGCATGGTCGAAAAGCTCGGGTCTCAGGTCGCGCCGAAGGTCGTCGTCGCTGAGGACGGCATGGCGATCAAGCAGGGCACCATCTATTTCGCGCCGCAGGGCGATCATCATGTCGTCGTCGACGCATGGCCCTCGGGCAAGCTGCGCCTGCTGGCGCGGGATCCGGTGGCGGGCGAGCGTCCGTCGATCTCGCTGCTGTTCGCCGCTGCTGCCAAGGCTGCGGGTGCCAATGCGGTCGGGGTGCTGATGATCGACGGCAGCGAAGACGGCGGCGGCGGGCTGAAGGCGATGCTTGGCGCGGGCAGCTATGCCTTTTCCCCGGCAGAGAATGGCGGCCATACGCTGGGGCGCGGCATGGTGGCGCAGCCGGTCGCATCCGACGCGCTGACCGCCAGCGTCTTGAAGCTGTGTTCGAAATGAACGCGGTGTCGACCTTTCCGCAGCCGATCCCGATGGGCGACGCACTGGCCGACGAGCTGGTGCGCGCCTCGCGGATGCTGGGCGACCTCGCCTTCGATCTCGGCAGCGACGAGGCGACGTTGCGTCGGCACCTGACGGGCCTGCAGTCGATCGATCACGTCACGCAGATCCTGCTGAATCTCGCCACCGTGCTGCGCGGGGGCGATGGGCAGGACCGGCTGGCCGAAGTGACGCTGGAAGACATGCTGGAACGGCTGCGCCGCCACATCGGCTGACCGACATGGCGTAGCGCGCTATCCCGGATGGTTCAGTGCCAGTGGCAGGAAGCACAGCGCGGCACCCACCGCGACCCAGATCAGGCCGCGCAGGTTGCGCGTCGCAGCGCTTCCGGCGGCATGGGCGAACGCCTGGTCCGATACCAGGATCAGCTTCAGGAAGCCGATGGTCATCACGATGTTCCCGATCGGGATCGCGACGAAGGCAACGATGTCGACCATGGTCAGTGCGGACAGTCGCTGACCGCGAGCAGCGCGGCCTTCAGCCGGTCGCGTTCCTCACGATAGGTGAAGGCGGCGCGTTCGACCTGATTGAACCGGCGATCGGCGTCCAGCAACGCGTCATTCAAACGCTGACGACGAATAAACGGCCACTGCATACACCCTCTCCTGCACGACTAGTTTGGGGGCGGGGGAGGTGCCGGACGGAATCGATCTTCCGCTCAGCTTTGCCATCGCAACGCCCGAAACACGCGCTAGTCCGAAGCGACGGCAAGCCGTTACTATAGCTTTACTATGTATGGACGTACCCTGCCGCCCGATTACCCCTCGGTCGGGGCACGCCGGCCGCAGCGCGTTCGTGGGAGTGGACCTGCCGATATGCCGTCGCATCCGATCACTGCCGACCTCGCCTCGCGCGGGTTCAAGCTGTCGCTGACCCGGCAGGGGCTTGCCTCGACCGCGACCGTCATCCTCGTCCTTGCGCTGGTCGGTAATCTGGTCGCGGCCCATTATGACGAAGTCACCGCCGCGCTGGTGTTCATGCTGGGGGTTACCGTTGCCGGGGCGGTCGGCGGCCTGTCGAGCGCGCTGATCGCGGCGGGGGCGGCGTTCCTGATCTTCAATTTCTTCATTACCCAGCCGGCCTTCTCGTTCCGGCTCGGCACCGAACGTGATCTGGCGCCGCTGTTCATCTTCAATCTTTGCGCGATCGTGACCGGCATCCTTGCCGGACGGCTGCGTGACCGGTCGGAACTGGCGAAGCTCGGCAATGCCCGGCTGACCAACCTCCTGCGGCTCAGCCGGGCGTTGCAATCCGCCGGGCGCGTCGCCGACATCACCGCGGCGCTTGCCGCCGTCGCCGAACCGATCCTAATCGCCCGCCTGACGCTGTTCCGACTGCGGCCGGGTGGCGTCGAATGTCTCGGTCCCGCAGATACCGCGCGCGACGTCGATGCGATGGTCCCGGCGCTGCTCGCCAGCGACGACGGGATGCTGGTCGAGCGTCCATTGGTGGCGATCCGACTGGATGGTAGCGAGGGCGCGATCGGCGTGCTGCTGCTGGAGGAATCGGGCGCCGGGCCGATGGACCTCTATCTGCTGCGAACCTTTGGCGGCAGCGTGTCGGTCGCGTTCGAACGCGCCATCCTGTCCGAACAGAATGCCGAACGCCGCGCGAGCGTGAAGGCGGAGGAGCTGAAGACCGCGTTGCTCAATTCGGTCAGCCACGATTTCCGTACGCCGCTGACCGCGATCAGCGCATCGGCATCGAGCCTGCGCCTCTATCGCGACAAGCTGGACGCCGATACGTTCGACCAGTTTCTGCGCCAGATCGTCGACGATTGCGAACGGCTGAACCGCTACACATCGAACCTGCTCGAAATGAGCAAGCTGGAGGTGGGCGACGATCCGGCATCGCTCCAGACGCTGGGCGTGGCCGACATGATCGGCGTCGCGATCCAGCGGGTGCGTCCGCGTGCCTGCAACCGCCATTTCGAAACGATCGGCCTCGACACGCACATCGCGGTGTCGGCCAACCCGGCGCTGTTCGAACTGGTGCTCATCAACGTCCTCGACAATGCAATCCTCTACAGTCCCGATGACACGCGCATCGTGCTGAGCGCCGAGGATCTGGGCGATCGCTGCCGGATCGGTATCGCCGACGAGGGTTGCGGTATTCCGGAGGACGACCTAGTCCGCGTGTTCGAACGTTTCTACCGGGTCCGCCGCAGCGAGGCTTCGCCGCGCGGCAGCGGACTGGGGCTGGCGATCGCCAAGGGCTTTGTCGAGGCGCTGGGCGGATCGATAAAGGCACAGACGCCGGGCGTCGCGAACGGAGGCACCAAGATCGTTATCGAACTGCCGATCGCCACCGGAACCCGCGCGCGATGATCCGGATCCTGATCGTCGACGACGAACCCTCGCTGATCGCGGTGCTGGAGCCGAGCTTGCGTGCCGCGGGCTATGACGTCGCCACCGCCTGCGACGGCGGATCGGCGGTCGCGGCGGTCAAGCGCAGCGACCCCGACCTGATCCTGCTCGACCTCGGTCTGCCCGACATGGACGGGAAGACGGTCATCGGCGCGGTGCGCGCAATCAGTGCCGCGTCGGTCATCGTCGTGTCGGCACGTCATCAGGAAAGCGAAAAGATTGCGGCACTCGACGAAGGCGCCGATGATTACGTCAACAAGCCGTTCGAGATCG
This sequence comes from Sphingomonas sp. Leaf10, assembly GCF_001421245.1. GTDB lineage: Bacteria > Pseudomonadota > Alphaproteobacteria > Sphingomonadales > Sphingomonadaceae > Sphingomonas. Next base: position 142,561 of record NZ_LMKE01000001.1, read on the forward strand.
GCGAACTGACCGCGCGCATCCGGGCAGCGGTGCGCCGGCGGGCCAGCGTCCGCGTCAAGCCGCGCACGTACGTCAGCGGCCCGCTGGCGATCGATTTCGACGCGCGGTCGGTCCGGATCGAGGACGAGCCGATTCGCCTGTCGCGCAAGGAATTCGATCTGTTGCACGCGCTGGCGATGAGTGCGGGACAAGTCGTCACCCATAAACGGCTGTTGGAAGTCGGCTGGGGATCGGCATCGGCGGACAGCCAGTATCTGCGCGTCTATATTGGCTATCTGCGCCAGAAGCTGGAGGAGGATTCAACCGACCCTCGGCTGATCCTGACCGAACCGGGCGTCGGTTACCGGCTGGCCCCGCCCGGCTGACCGGGGTGGGCGGAGAACGGTGGTGCCCCGTGCAGGAATCGAACCCGCGTCTCTTCGTTACAAAGGAAGCCGTTTACCATTAACGTAACGGGGCACACCCGATCGCCCTGTACCAAGCAGGATCGGCGAGCACAACGGCCGGCAGCTATCGCACGCCGAACGTCCACCCCTCGGTCCGCGCCACCATCGGCGTCAGCCCTTCCGGTGCCCAGAGCGCCGCATCCCCGGCCACCGTCCGCAACCACGCCGCGCTCAACAGCGCGTCGGTGGCATGATCGTTATAGCGCGCGATCGGCACATGCGCCGCACTGCCAAGCGTCGCCAGCGCCGCATCGAGCGAAGCTGCGTCGTGCAGCTTGCTCAGCCCCTTGCGCACCCCCGCTGCCCGCGCGGCGATGGTGGTGTAGATTTCGACGATCACCGGTCCGGTCGTCGGCACGGGATCGAACGGCCAGACCGGCACCTTGCCCGCCAGCCGGTGGAGCACCCGCATCCCGGTAAGGCTGGATTTGCCGACTTGCGCCGCACCGACCAGGTTGAAGCAGCTGGTCGGCGACAGTCCGGCCAGCAACTGGCGTTCCTCGCACAGCCGCAACCGCCCGCGTCCGCCGCCGAACCGGTCGCCGCACGCGCGTTGCCGCCGGAAATGGCGCGACAATTCCGCATCGGCGACCACCGAAGACGCCGCCAGATACGGATCGTCCGCGCTCATCCGGTCGACCATCGCCCAGAGCGACCGCGCATCGTCCGGCGATTCGTCCCAGCCCGGAAAATAGCTGCCCCGATCGAGGAAGGGCAGGGCCGGCGACAGGTCCAGCCCGATCAACATATCGGCCCGACTGTCCGCCAGTCCGGCCAGCCAGTCGATCACCCACTCCCGCGACCAGCCGCCCGCGCGGACCACCAGCGCCGGTCCACCGACGCCGACTTCGGCGACCGCCAGACCCTTCGGCCGAGCCACCGCCTGACCCGACCAGTCGATCGCGGCGAACCGGGTGAAACGCCGCGTCAGGGGCGTCCGCCCCATGCCCTACGCTGCGCGATAGTCGCCCGGTCCCACCATGTCCGACGCAGCGGCATCGCGATTTGATCGCCGGCATCGGTCCCGTAGCGCACCAGCACCACCAGCCAGCCGCGATACTGGTCGGTCTCCCAGAAGGTCGCCGGATCGGGTGCGGCCGTACCGGCCAGCGTCTTGGCCCGGAACCGCAGCGCCGGCCGGCCATCGCTGCTGCCTTGCTCGACGGCCGGCAGCGCACAGCCGGCCGCGACGACCTCCGCCCAATCCCTCATGCCTGCCGCCGTTCGTCCCACCACGCCATGCGTTCGGCAATGCGCTGTTCGAACCCGCGCCCGGTTGGTTCGTAGAAACGCTGCGGCGTCATCTCGTCGGGCCAGTAATTCGCGCCCGAAAATCCGTCCGCATGATCGTGGTCATAGGCATAGCCCTTGCCATAGCCGATATCCTTCATCAGCCGGGTCGGCGCGTTCAGGATCGATTGCGGCGGCATCAGCGACCCCGTCTCGCGCGCGCTGGCAAAGGCGGCCTTCTGCGCCTTGTACGCCGCATTCGATTTGGGAGCGGTGGCGAGGTACAGGCACGCCTGCACGATCGCCAGTTCGCCCTCGGGACTGCCCAGAAACTCGTACGCGTCCTTGGCGGCAAGGCATTGCACCAGCGCCTGCGGATCAGCGAGGCCAATGTCTTCACTGGCAAAGCGCGTCAGCCGGCGCAGGACATAGAGCGGTTCCTCACCCGCCGTCAGCATCCGCGCCATGTAATAGAGCGCCGCCTGCGGGTCCGATCCGCGCAGCGATTTGTGCAGCGCCGAGATCAGGTTGTAATGCCCCTCGCGGTCCTTGTCGTACACCGCGACCCGTCGTTGCAGCAGGGACGACAGCCCCGCCGGGTCGAGCGGTTCGGGCAATTCAATCGAGAACAACGTCTCTGCCTGATTGAGGAGGAACCGTCCGTCGCCATCGGCGCTCGCCACCAATGCCGCACGGGCGGCGTCATCAAGGGGGAGGGGGCGTTCCTCCGCCGCTTCCGCGCGCGTCAGCAGTTCGTTCAGCGCGGTCGCGTCCAGCCGATGGAGGATCAGCACCTGCGCCCGGCTGAGCAGTGCGGCGTTCAGTTCGAACGACGGATTCTCGGTCGTCGCCCCGACCAGCGTGACCGTGCCATCCTCGACATAGGGCAGGAAACCGTCCTGTTGCGCCCGGTTGAAGCGATGGATTTCGTCCACGAACAGCAACGTGCGTTTGCCGATGCGGCCATGGTCGCGCGCCTCGGCGAACACCTTCTTCAGATCGGCGACGCCTGAAAATACCGCCGAAATCTGCGCATAGCGAAGGCCCACCGCATCGGCGAGCAGCCGCGCGATCGTCGTTTTGCCGGTACCCGGTGGTCCCCACAGGATCATCGACGACAATTTGCCCGCCGCCACCATCCGCCCGATCGCGCCATCCGGTCCGGTCAAGTGATCCTGCCCGACCACCTCCGCCAGTGTCTTTGGCCGCAACCGGTCGGCGAGCGGCCCGCCGGTCGGCGTCTCGGGCGGGGGCGGGGCGAAGTCGGCGAAAAGGTCGGCCATGGCAGCAATATAGGGTGCGCCAAAAAAAGCCGAAAGCCGCTCTTGCATCCGATCGTTTGAGATATATCTCATCGTTCAAGATATATCGGAGAATGAAAATGCGATTTGGAATGGGATATGATTCATGGACCGGCGGGCCGGGCATGGGCGGACGCGGGCGGCATGGCGGCCCGCGCGGTCCACGCGGGCGGGTGCTGGGCGGTGACGAACTGAAGCTGGTGCTGCTGGCGCTGATCGCCGAGACTCCGCGACACGGCTACGACCTGATCCGCGCGATCGAGGCCCGCACCGGCGGCGCCTATGCGCCCAGCCCCGGGGTCGTCTACCCGACGCTCACGCTGCTGACCGACATGGGCCTGATCGGGGAACAGGCGAGCGAGGGCACGCGCAAGCTGTTCGCCGTGACCGAGGCAGGCACCGCGCAACTGACGACCGATGCGCCGCAGGTTTCGGAACTGTTCGAACGGCTTGCCGCGCTGGGCGAACACCGGGCGCGTACGGATGCCGGCCCGATCCACCGCGCGCGTGCAAACTTGCGCGCCGCGATCCACCACCGCCTGTCCGCTGCGGACGTCGACACCGAAACCCTCCACCGCGTCGCCGCCATCCTCGATGAAGCCGCGCAGAAAGTAGAACGCCTGTGACCGAACATACCGCCACCGCGACCGTCCCGACCGCCGATGCCAGCCGGTATCTCCAGCAACTGTGCAAACATTGGCAGCATAACCTGACGGTCGAATTCGATGCGAACCACGGCACCGTCACCTTCCCGCGCGATGCGCGCGGTGCCGACCACCCCGCCGACGCGCTGGTGACGTTCGATGCCGGCGACGACGCGCTGACCGTACGCATCGATGCAAGCTCGCCCGAACAGCTCGAAGGCTTGGAAGGCGCCGTCGTGCGCCATCTCGACCGTTTTGCCTTTCGCGAAGCACCGCTCGCTTTCGACTGGCGATGAGGCGCGGCGGGGCTTCGTGCGTTCAGGTCGTATGACCGAATCGATCGAAACCCTGCGCCAGCAGATGGAGGCCGCCGCCGCCGCGATGGATTTCGAAACGGCGTCGCGGCTGCGCGATCGGATCAATCTGTTGCGCGGCGGTGCGGCGGAGGACGCGGCGCAGGTTGCCGACACCGCCGGCCTGACCCGACAGCAGCCGGGCGCAATGGGGCTGGGCACCAGCCGCCAGCGCGTCGAACCGCCCAAGGGATGGAAGCCGCCGAAAAAGCCCGACCTGATGGTCACCCGCAAGCGGTAGCGCCTGATCCAACACACCGGAAACACCGCTCCAGCCAAAACGATCGCACGGATCAGGGACTTTCCAACCCGCTGCCCCACCCATCGAACCAAATCCGCATGACGACGTTCAATCGCCGATGAAGCGTTATGTTGTATCTTCGCGCGATCCGGGGCATAAGGCGCCCATGCGCAGTTCCGCCGCTCGAACCTGGTTGCAGGAAGGTCGCCTCGACCGTGCCGGCATGTTGTTGTCCGCGCTTTGCGCGGTGCATTGCGTGACGACGATCGCGGTCATGGCGTTGCTTGCTTCGGTGGGCGGGGCGCTGCTGCATCCCGCGATCCACGAAATCGGCTTGGCCTGTGCGGTGCTGCTCGGCATCGTCGCGCTCGGGGCGGGCTATCTGCGCCACGGCCAGCGGCTGCCGACCGCGATCGGCAGCCTCGGGCTGGCGATCATGGCGCTGGCGCTGACCCTGCCGCATGGCGTGCCGGAGGCGATCGCGACCCTGAGCGGCGTCGCGCTGCTGGCGTACGGACATCATCTGAACCGCCGCGCCGGCTGCTGACCGGCTTGCCGCGCCCGGTGCGGACGCTTATCTCGTTGGAATGGCGCACGAGCATCACGAACATCACGGCCCGGAATGGAACAAGGCCGCCGAAGCAGCCCTGACCAAGGCCGGCGAACAATGGACCGCGATGCGCGCAAGCATCTTCGACGTGCTCGCCTCGTTCGACAAGCCCGCCTCCGCCTATGACATCGCCGATGCCGTATCGAAGGCGCAGGGTCGGCGCGTGGCGCCCAACAGCGTCTATCGCATACTCGACCTGTTCGTGAACGCGAACCTCGCCCGCCGCGTCGAAAGCGCCAATGCCTATCTGGCGAACAGCCATCCCGACTGTATCCACGACTGCATCTTCCTCGTCTGCGACCGGTGCGGACAGACGACGCATATCGACGATGACCGGATCACCGGCAGCGTCCGGTCGGCGGCGAGCGGCGCCGGTTTCACCCCCGTCCGCCCCGTGATCGAAGTGCGCGGCACCTGCGCCGACTGTGCAGGATCGGTGCAGGACTGACGCTTTCCCAAGGGATCATCGCCCTTTGTCCGCGCGCGGTACGACGAACAATCGACAGTCTGCTTCACCTGCGATAAGCACGGATGATGGCCGATCCAATTAGCACGCCGCTGCTCGATACCGTTCAGACGCCCGCCGATCTTCGCAAGCTCTCCGCCGGCGATTTGCGACAACTCGCCGATGAATTGCGACACGAAACCATCAGTGCGGTCGGTACGACCGGCGGTCATCTCGGCTCGGGTCTGGGCGTCGTCGAACTGACGGTCGCGATTCATTATGTGTTCGACACGCCGGCCGACCGCCTCGTCTGGGACGTCGGTCACCAATGCTATCCGCACAAGATCCTGACCGGCCGCCGCGACCGCATCCGCACGTTGCGGCAGGGCGGGGGGCTGTCGGGCTTCACCAAGCGATCGGAAAGCGAATACGACCCGTTCGGCGCGGCGCACAGCTCGACCTCAATCTCGGCTGCTTTGGGCTTTGCCGTCGCCAACAAGATCGCCGGTACGCCTGGCAAGGGCATCGCCGTGATCGGTGACGGCGCGATGTCGGCGGGCATGGCGTATGAGGCGATGAACAACGCCGAACAGGCCGGCAACCGGCTTGTCGTGATCCTCAACGACAACGACATGTCGATCGCGCCGCCGGTTGGTGGCTTGTCGGCTTATCTGTCGCGCATCGTGTCGAGCCGTGAGTTCCTAGGTATCCGCGAGGCGTTCAAGAGGATCGCCCGCAAGCTGCCCCGCCCGCTGCACACCGCCGCGCGCAAGACCGACGAATTCGCCCGCGGCATGGCGACCGGCGGTACCTTGTTCGAGGAACTGGGCTTCTATTATGTCGGCCCGATCGATGGCCACAATCTCGATCATCTGATCCCGGTGCTCGAAAATGTCCGCGATGCCGAGGAAGGCCCGATCCTCGTCCATGTCGTGACGAAGAAGGGCAAGGGCTATGCCCCGGCCGAGGCCGCTGCCGATAAATATCATGGCGTTCAGAAGTTCGACGTCATCACCGGTACGCAGGTGAAGGCGCCCGCCGGCCCGCCACAATATCAGAACGTGTTCGGCGAGACGCTCGCCAAGCTGGCCGCGACCGACGACCGCATCTGCGCGATCACTGCGGCGATGCCGTCGGGCACCGGCCTCGACAAATTCGCGAAGGCGCACCCGACGCGTTTCTTCGACGTCGGGATCGCCGAACAGCATGCGGTGACCTTTGCCGCCGGCCTTGCCGCGCAGGGGATGCGGCCGTTCTGCGCGATCTATTCGACCTTCCTCCAGCGTGCCTATGACCAAGTCGTGCACGATGTCTGCATCCAGAATCTGCCGGTCCGCTTCGCGATTGACCGCGCCGGGCTGGTCGGCGCTGACGGCGCGACGCATGCCGGCAGTTTCGACGTGACCTATCTCGCCACGCTGCCGAACATGGTGGTGATGGCGGCGGCGGACGAGGCCGAACTGGTCCACATGACCTATACCGCCGCCGAATATGATGCCGGTCCGATCGCGGTCCGCTATCCGCGCGGCAATGGCGTCGGCGTCGCGCTGCCCGAAACGCCGCAGAAGCTGGAGATCGGCAAGGGGCGGTTGGTCCGGGAAGGCAACAAGATCGCGATCCTGTCGCTCGGCACGCGGCTGGAGGAAGCGCTCAAGGCCGCCGACGCGTTGGAGGCGAAGGGGTTGTCGACCACCGTCGCCGACCTGCGCTTCGCCAAGCCGCTCGACGAAGCGATGATCCGCCGCCTGCTGACCACCCACGAAGTGGCGGTGACGGTCGAGGAGGGCGCGGTCGGCGGCTTGGGCGCGCACGTCCTGACCTTCGCCAGCGACACCGGCCTGATCGATGCCGGCCTGAAGCTGCGCACGATGCGCTTGCCCGACACTTTCCAGGACCAGAACAGCCCCCAGAAGCAGTATGATGAAGCCGGCCTCAATGCGCCGCAGATCGTCGATACGGTGTTGCAGGCGCTCCGCTGGAACGAAAGCGGGGCCACCGAAGTCCGCGCATGACCGGCCCGCAAAAGGCGGTCGCGATCATCGCGCTGGCGGTGATCGCGCTCGGCTGGTTCAATTGGCGGATGTGGCGGCGGTTTCGGACGGCGAAGGCCTATCGCGCCGGCTGGGGCAAGGCGGATTTCGACGCGATGGTCGCCGACAACGGCGTGTCGGCTTCGGTCGCGGCACTGACCCGCGAACTGGTCGCGCCCCATTACGGACAGGGGGTCGTCCCACACCCCGACGACGACTTCGCGCGCTTCCTGGTGATCGACGACGAAGAGATTTCCGATCTGGTTGAGCAGGCACGGGAACGGCTGGGCATTCCCGTGCCAACCCCGATCGACCCGGTCGAACTGCCGCCGATGAAGGACGTCCGCGACCTCGCCGTTTATCTCGGTTCGATCGCGGCTGACCCGGCGTTCAACGCAGAAACTGTCCCTGCGCCGCTTCGGTCGCGTTGATCGCCAGCACCGATCGCGCATCGCTGGGATGGCGGACATTGCCATGGCCGTCGCCCGACGCGGCGATGACGCGTTCGAGCAATTCCTGGCCCTCTTCCCACCAGCCGATGCCGCTGGCGGCATTCAGATGCCCTTGCGGTCCGGCATCGACGAAGTGGCTGCCCCAATCGACCGCCATCGAATGCGCGCGTTCGATCGACACCCACGGGTCGTCGGTCGATGCGACGACCAGCGAGGGGAAGGGCAGCGAGAAGCGCGGTGCCGGGGCAAAGCCCTGCAATTCGGGCGGTGCGCCGGGGCGATCGACATCCGCCGGCGCGACCAGCAAGGCGCCTGCAACCGGCCAGCCATAAGGCTGCGACGACAGTTGCGCCCACCACGCGACTGCAAGACAGCCGAGTGAGTGCGCGGCCAGCACGACCGGCGCCTGCGCCTGTCGGATCGCCTGATCCAGCTTCGTCACCCAGGCATTGCGTAAAGGACGCGACCATAAACCCAGTTCGACGCGTGCCGTGTCCGGCCGCGACTGTTCCCACAAGGTCTGCCAGTGCGACGGCCCGGAGCCGTTCAACCCGGGCACGGTCAGCACCGTCGGCAGGGCGGTCGGAAGTGTCGAAAACTGCGCCATCGTCACTCTCCTGCGGTTCGGTTCGAAACGGTGGAGGCCGACCCGCCAGCTTAGGGGGAGGGTCGGGTCCGGGTCAGCCTCCGACGAACAAGATATTCCTACTGCAAAGATAGGCAATAGCCATTCGGCCAATCGATGAAGGGTTGCGACCAACCGAAAGTCGCGCCATGCGCAGGCGATGGCAAAGCAACGCGCGGACCAGATGCTCGTCGATCGTGGCCTCGTCGAAAGCCGTACGCGCGCGCAGGCACTCATCATGGCCGGGCTGGTATTCGTCGGCGATCGCAAGGTCGACAAGCCGGGCCAGCAACTGCCCGACGATGTCGCGCTCGACGTGCGCGGACGCGATCACCCTTGGGTATCGCGGGGCGGGGTGAAGCTGGCGCACGGCCTCGACCATTTCGGCTGGGACGTGACCGACGTGGTTGCGATCGATGTCGGATCGTCGACCGGCGGCTTTACCGACGTACTGCTGACGGGCGGCGCGACCCGCGTCTATGCGGTCGACAGCGGTACCAACCAGCTCGCATGGAAGCTCCGTCAGGACCCGCGCGTCATCGTCCTCGAACAGTTGAGCGCCCGGCTGCTGACGCCCACGCATATCCCGGAACCGATCGATCTGGTCGTTTGCGACGCCAGCTTCATCGCGCTGTCGAAAGTGCTCGCCGTACCGCTCGGTTTCGTGAAACCCGGCGGCCGCCTGCTCGCGCTTATCAAGCCACAGTTCGAGGCGGGGCGTGACGAGGTCGGCAAGGGCGGAGTGGTCCGCGATCCGGCGGTCCATGCCCGCGTATGCGATGAGGTAGCCGCGTGGTTGACCGGCCTCGGCTGGCAGGTGATCGGCGTCGATCGCAGCCCGATCACCGGGCCGGAGGGCAATATCGAGTTCCTGATTGCCGCGACTGTCCCGAAATCTGCCGCTTTGGCTTGCAATGATGCAACGCACACAGCAAGCAATGCGCCCTGAACGGCCGCGCATGGGGCGGGGCCGGCACCGGGGAGCGGGATGAACGAGATCGCGTCGAAGTGGCAGTTGCGTTCGGAGTTCCTGCGGCGGGCCGTGGTGTGCGTGCCGTTGATCCTGTTGCTTGGCTTCACGTCGGGGCAGCTGGTCGTCGCTGGCGACGACAATGGCTGGTACCGGATGCTCGACCTGCCGGCGTTGCGGCCGCCCAACTGGGCGTTCCCGGTCGTGTGGTCGATCCTGTACGTGCTGATGGGCCTGTCGCTGGCGATCGTCCTCAGCGCGCGTGGCGCGCGGGGGCGGGGCATCGCCATCGCACTGTTCGTGCTGCAACTGGTTATGAATCTGGTTTGGTCGCCGCTCTTCTTCGGCGCGCATCAGGTCAGCCTTGCGCTGATCCTGATCGTCGCGCTGTTCTTTACGGCCCTCGCCACCACCTTTGCCTTCGGCCGCATCCGCCCGCTCGCGGCGTGGTTGCTGGTGCCGTATCTGGCATGGCTGGTCATCGCATCGGCGCTCAACTGGCAGATCGACCGGCGTAATCCCGACGCGGAAACCCTTGTGCCGCCGGCCCATTCCACCCAAATCGCACTTTGACGGCGGGCGGCTTCACGCCCTTGCCAATGGAAGGATTTCCCATGCAGTCCGACAATCGCCTGTTCGACGATTTCGCCAAGTTCGTGAACGGCGCCGCCGGCACCATCGCCGGCATGGCCCGTGAGGGCGAAGCGGCGGCGCGCGAACGGGCCAAGACGTTCCTCGGCGGCATGGATTTCGTCAGCCGCGACGAATTCGAAGTGGTGAAGGCAATGGCCGTCGCCGCCCGCGACGAAGCCGATGCGCTGCGCGCCCGGCTCGACGCGCTGGAGGGCAAGCAGGTCGCTTCACAGCCGGGTTCGCCCGATGCGGCGGGGGCGGGCGAAGGCGCGCTCTGACACCCGCCGCACGTCCCGCGCCTTGGCGCGTGACGGGGGGAGCGCGCGGGTCTATGGCTTGGGGATGATGTTGGACGAAGTGGAAGAGGACGGCGACGACGCCGTACCGATCGATACGCTGGAGCGCTATTTCGCGGCGCACGGCTGGAAGCATGAGCGCGACGGAGACGAGATCGTCGCGAACGTGAAGGGGAGCTGGACCGAATTCGAACTCCGCGCGATCTGGCGCGGGGAGGATGGCGTTCTGCAATTCCTCGCACTGCCCGACGTCCGTGTGGCGGACGAACGACGCGGCGCGATCTACGAAACCATCGGTCTCATCAACGAACAGCTCTGGATCGGCCATTTCGAACTATGGTCGTCGAGCGGCATCCTGCTGTATCGCCACGCTGCGATGCTGGGCGACGAGCCGGCGCTGACCATCGATCAGGCCGAACTGATGATCGATGCCGCGATCGACGAATGCGAACGCTTCTACCCGGTGTTCCAGTTCGTGTTGTGGGGTGGCAAGACGCCGAAGGAAGCGATCGCCGCGTCGATGATCGAGACGCAGGGCGAGGCATGATCGACCTGCCCGGACCGCTGTGGCTGATCGGTTGCGGCAATATGGGCGGGGCGATGCTCGATCGCTGGATCGCTGATGGGGTCGACCCGGCAACGATCACGGTCATTACCAGAACCCCACGTGACCTGCCCGCAGGTGTCACGCATGCTACCACGCCGCCCTCCGAGCGTCCCGCGATCGTGATGCTCGCGGTCAAGCCGCAGCAGCTCGATATCGTCGCCCCCGATCTTGCGCCCGCCATTGCTGGCGTGCCGCTGCTCATCTCGATCCTCGCCGGGGTCGAGGAAGCGCCGCTTGCCTGCCGGTTCGACGCCGGGATGATCGTTCGCGCCATGCCCAATTTGCCGGTCGCGATCGGGCAGGGGGTGGTCGCGCTCCATTCGCATGGCGAGGACGCCGGCGCTCGCTCGGTCGCGGAGGCGTTGATGCTGCCGCTCGGGCTGGTCGAATGGATCGACGACGCGGCGTTGTTCGATGCGGTGACGGCGCTGTCAGGGTGTGGGCCGGGCTTCGTGTTCCGCTTCATCGATGCACTGGCGGCGGCCGGTGCGGCGCTGGGTCTGCCGGCGGATCAGGCGCAGCGGCTCGCCATCGCGACGGTACAAGGATCGGCGACGATGGCGGCCGGTACCGACGTCTCGCCGGCAACGCTGGCCGACCGCGTAGCCAGCCCCGGCGGCTCCACGCGACAGGGGCTGAACGTCCTCGACGAAGGCGACGCACTCAAACGCCTGCTCGCCGCGACGCTCGCCGCGTCCGAACGGCGCAATTCCGAGATGGCGGCGGCGGCGCGGGGTGACGCTTGATCGTCGCCGCGCTACTGGCCGTCGCCGCGCCACCCGCCCCGCGCGCCGATGTGGTCGCCCGCGCCCGGCAATGCGCGGGCAAGGACGGCTGGAGCGACCCGGCCCCGCCGGTCCGCATCTACGGCAACGTCTATGACATCGGTACCTGCGGCATCACCGTGCTGCTCATCGCCGGGCCGAAGGGTCATATCGTCATCGACGCTGCGACTGCCGAAGCGGTGCCGTCGATCGTCGCCAACATCCGCAAGCTTGGTTTCCGCCCGCAAGACGTGAAGCTGTTGCTGATGAGCCATAGCCATATCGACCATGCCGGCGGCCTCGCCGCACTACGCCGCGCAACCGGTGCGAAACTGCTCGCCAGTGCCGCCGCGCGCGAAGTGATCGAACGCGGGCGGTTTGCGGCCGACGATCCGCAACGCGACATCCTGTCCCCAGTCGAACGCGTGCCCGTCGGCGGTGTGTTGACTAACGGGCAGCCGGTGACGCTCGGCCCGATCAGGCTGACCGCGCATCTGACCCCCGGCCATTCACCCGACGGCATGAGCTGGTCGTGGCGGTCGTGCGAAGGCAGGGCCTGCCGCAATATCGTGTTCGCCGACAGTCTGTCCGCCGTATCGTCGGACAGCTACCGCTTCCGCGACCACTCGGCCTATGTCGCACGACTGCGCAAGACCATTGCCAAAGTGGCGGCACTCCCCTGCGATATCGTCCTCACCCCGCATTCGGGTGCGAGCGACATGGCCGAACGGCTGGCCGGCACCAAGCCGTTGGTCAACCGCAATGGCTGCCGGACTTATGCCGCCGCGGCTACACAGCGGCTCGACAAGCGACTGGCCGACGAAGCGCGCTGACCTACCGCCCCAGCGCCGCGACCGCCGCCTTGTCACCCGCCGGGATCAGCCCTTCCAACACCGCCCAGAAGCCGCTGACCGCGTCCTGCCCTGCGCCCGAATAGGCGCGCGACAGTTTCGCGTTCAGCATCTCGTACAGCCGCGCCTCCAGCGCCTGTCCCTCGGGTGTCAGCTTCAGCAACCGCTGCCGCGCATCGCGGTCGCCGGCGCGGCTTTCCACCAGCTCGCGCGCCGACAGGTCGTTCAGCACCCGCCCGAGCGACTGTTTGGTGATCGCCAGCAGTCGGAGCAATTCGCTGACCGACAGGTCGGGTCGCCGGGCGATGAAATACAGCGCGCGGTGATGCGCACGCCCCAGATTCTGCGCAGCCAGTTCCTCGTCGATTGTCCGCGTCAGATGGCTATAACCGAAATATAGCAATTCGATCCCGCGCCGCACCTCGGCCTCGCGCAGGAACAGCGCGGATGCGGCCATGGGCTGGGCGGGCGATATTGGGGCAGTCATGTTGACCATTTCTGCCATCCGGCCTACGCCACCGCAAGCATTCATCCATGAGGACGCCATGACGCAGTCGACCTTCGCTTTCGAACCCCATGCGACCCCGGTCGCGGCGAGCGAGCGGGCGGCGCGGATCGTAAATCCGGGCTTTGGGCGCGTCTTCACCGACCATATGGCGACGATGCGCTGGTCGGAGGACAAGGGCTGGCACGATGCGAAGATCACCGCGCGCGCCCCGATCGTCATGGACCCCGCTGCCGCCGTCCTCCATTATGCGCAGGAAATCTTCGAGGGGCTGAAGGCTTATACGCTGCCCGATGGCGGGGTCGCCCTGTTCCGCGCCGAACAGAATGCGGCCCGCTTCCGCCGATCGGCGCACCGGCTTGCCATGGCCGAACTGCCCGACGACCTGTTCGTCGCGTCGTGCCGCGAACTCACGCTGGCCGAGCGCGACTGGATTCCGGCCGGGGAGGGCAGCGCGCTCTATCTCCGTCCGTTCATGATCGCTTCCGAAACCTTCCTCGGCGTGAAGCCGTCGGCGGAATATCTCTATTGCGTCATCGCCTCGGCGGTCGGCAATTACTGGCCAGGCGGTGCCAAGAGCGTGTCGCTATGGGTGTCGAAGGAATTCACCCGCGCCGCGCCCGGCGGCACCGGCGACGCCAAGTGCGGCGGCAACTATGCCGCCAGCCTGCTCGCCCAGTCGGAAGCGATCCGGCAGGGCTGCGATCAGGTCGTGTTCCTCGACGCGGTCGAGCGCCGCTGGGTCGAGGAACTGGGCGGCATGAACATCTTCTTCGTGTTCGACGACGGCACGATGCTGACCCCGCCGCTGACCGGCACGATCCTGCCCGGCATCACCCGCGATTCGATCCTGACGCTCGCCCGCGATCAGGGGATCAAAGTTCGCGAGGAACGCTATTCGATCGATCAGTGGCAGGCTGATGCGGCCAGCGGCCGTCTGGTCGAGGCATTCGCCTGCGGCACCGCCGCCGTCGTCACCCCAATCGGCAAGGTATCGTCGGCCGATTTCAGCTTCCAGATCGGCGACGGCCAGCCGGGCGAGCGCACGCAGGCGCTGCTCAAGCAACTGACCGACATCCAGCGCGGTCGCAGCAACGACCCCCACAACTGGATGCAACGCATCGGCTAGAAAAGCCCTATCCCGCTTGGGGGAGAGGGTTGGGAGAGGGGAAGTGCGGCAAACCCAAGCTATAAGCTATGGGTCAAGCAACCCTCGATCCGCTACCTGATAGCCCGCTTGTAATAATGAAACGGCAGATAGCTGGCCACATGGTCCCAGCCGTCCGCCTGCAAACGTGCGCCATCGCTACCGGTCCCGATCCGGCGGCAATACTCCCACATCCGATCACTTGGCCGAAAGATCAGCGTCAACACACCAAGAGCAACCAGTTCATTACCCACGCGTCCTTCCTCGGTCAGGATCCGCATCTCGTTGAACGCCGTGGCACCCGTACGCACGAAGGTAGCGCCGTCCGCACCGCCTTCCCCGGCATGGCCTGCCAATCGCCCGAAGCGCTGTTGCGCAGCCTGTTTGCTGATGCCCAACGCCTCGCCGATTTCGGCCCAACTCATGTCCGCCCGGCGTGCGGCGTCGATCCAGCGGTGAAGCCCCTGCCGCGCCTCATCGGCGACGACATGTGCCGCCACGATCGCGGCCGCAAAGTCGCCCTTGCCTTCCCCGGAAAAGGGCGGCTCACGCTCGGCTGCCCAATCCAGCACGATCGATGCCGTCTGCGACCGCAACACCTGTTCTTCTCGTACCTGCATGACACTTGCCGTCAACCAAACATTGACGAATAGTCAATCCTTTGTTGACGTCGGAATGTCAAGCCATGGTTGACGTTTAGAGCACCTCGAACAATCCGGCCGCGCCCATGCCGCCACCAACGCACATCGTCACGACGACATATTTCGCGCCGCGCCGCTTCCCTTCGATCAGCGCGTGGCCGGTCATCCGCGCACCCGACATGCCATAGGGATGCCCGATCGAGATCGCGCCGCCATTGACGTTCAGACGGTCGTTGGGGATGCCCAGCACGTCCTGGCAATGCAGCACCTGCACCGCGAACGCCTCGTTCAACTCCCACAGTCCGATATCGTCCATGGTCAGGTCGAAGCGTTCGAGCAGCTTCGGCACCGCATAGATCGGCCCGATGCCCATTTCGTCGGGCTTCGTACCCGCCACCGCCATGCCGACATAGCGACCCAGCGGCTGCAACCCGCGCGCCGACGCGACCGACTCCTCCATCAATACGCAGGACGACGACCCGTCCGACAACTGGCTGGCATTGCCCGCGGTGATGACCGCCTGTTCGCCCATCACGGGCTTTAACGACTGCAACCCTTCCAGCGTCGTGTCGGCGCGATTGCCCTCGTCCTTGGTCAGCGTGACGTCGTGCGTCGACACTTCCTTGGTCGCCTTGTCGACGACGTTCATCGTCGCGGTCACCGGCACCAGTTCGGCATCGAACAACCCGGCGGCCTGCGCGGCGGCGGTGCGCTGCTGCGACTGGAGCGCATAGGCGTCCTGCCGGTCGCGCGAGATGCCATAGCGCTGGGCGACGATC
Organism: Sphingomonas sp. Leaf10; assembly: GCF_001421245.1. Taxonomy (GTDB): domain Bacteria; phylum Pseudomonadota; class Alphaproteobacteria; order Sphingomonadales; family Sphingomonadaceae; genus Sphingomonas. Next base: position 158,131 of record NZ_LMKE01000001.1, read on the forward strand.
TCGGCAGTCTGGAGCATCGGCATATAGATATCGCCGTGCATCGCCAGCAATTCGGGGTCGGCCGCGATCCGCATCTGCGGCGTCTGCACGAGGCTGATCGATTCGACGCCGCCGGCGACACAGATGTCCATGCGGTCATGCACGATCTGTTTGGCGGCGGTGGCGATCGCCATCAGGCCGCTGGCGCATTGCCGATCGATCGACATGCCCGACACCGTGGTCGGCAACCCGGCACGCAACGCCGCCTGCCGCGCGATATTGCCCGCCTGATGCCCCTGTTGCAGCGCCGCGCCGTACAGCACGTCGTCGATCTCACCCCCCTCGATCCCTGCGCGCTCGACCGCCGCCCGGATCGATTGCGCGGCCAGCGTCGGTGCGGGCAGGTTGTTGAACGCCCCGCGATAGGCGCGGCCGATCGGGGTACGGGCGGTCGAAACGATAACGGCTGAGCGCATGATGGTCCTCGGTTTTAGGTGAAGATCTGGCTGATCCATTCGGCGATCAGCGCGGGTTGGTCGCTACCGTCGACCTCGACGGCATAGGTGATGGTCTGCTGCCACTGGCCAGGCCGCTTCTGGTCGAGCGCGGCCAGCGTGAAGCGTCCGCGGATGCGCGATCCCGACCGCACCGGCCGCACGAACCGCACCCGGTTGCCGCCATAGTTCACGCCCATCAACGCACCGGCCATCGTCGGCATCCCGCTGCTCGCCGCCAGCTTCGGCATCAGCGACAGCAGCAGGAAGCCATGCGCGATCGTGCCGCCGAACGGCGTCGCGGCGGCGGCCACGGGATCGACATGGATGAACTGGTGATCGTCGGTCGCATCGGCAAAGGCGGTGATCCGCGCCTGGTCAAGCGTCATCCAGTCGGACAGCCATTCGCTGCCGATCCGGTCCGCCATCGCCTCCGCCGTGATCGCCGTCACCGCCCTCTCCCATATTCGGGCGAAGCATAGCGGCACGATCGGCGTCATCGCAAGCGTGAACACACCGAAACCGGGAAAGTGGTGGTATTAACGTCCCGTCGACCCAAACCCTATGTTCGAAAAATTCAGCGTGCCGCAGGGGCAGGGTCCACGATCGACCCATCGGCCCGCGCCGTCATATTGACCTGCGTCGGATAGGCGATCTCGATCCCCTCGGCATTGAAACGCCGCAGGATGGCGATGCCGACCGCGGTCCGCCCGTCATAGAAGGCGGCATAATCGACGCCCGGCGAATCGAAGATCAGTTCGAAATCTAGGCTCGACGCGCCGAAGCCGACAAAGCCGCAGCGGACGAACACGCGCTGCTCCGCCTCGACGATCTCGCGCAGCATCGCCGGGATCCGTGCACAGACGTCCGGATCGGTCTGATAGGTGACGCCGATCACGAACGAGGCACGGCGATGTTCGCGCCGGCTGTTGTTGGTGATTTCCTTGTCGAGCAGGTTCTTGTTTGAAATGATCCGCTCTTCGCCGGTGATCGATCGGATGCGCGTCGATTTCAGCCCGATTTCGGCGATCGACCCATTGGTCTGGTCGTAGCTGACATTGTCGCCGCGCCGGAACGGCTTGTCGAATATGATCGACAGCGCCGCGAACAGATCGGCGAAAATCCCCTGCGCCGCCAGACCGATGGCGATGCCGCCGACTCCCAGCCCCGCGACCAGACCGGTGACGTTCACCCCCAGATTGTCGAGCACGACGATCAGCGCGACCGAAAACAACGCAAAGGTGACCAGCAACCGGATCAGCCCCATCGCCGATGCCAGCGCCTCGCCGTGATAATGGTCGCTTGCCGTCCGCCGCTCGACCACGCCCAGGATCACTTCGCGCGCCCAGATCGCCGCCTGGAACACGGCGGCGACGGTGAACAGGAACTCGATCGTCGCGGTCACCATCGGCGGCGCGCTGGCATAGCCGTCGACCAGCTTGGCGGCGAGCATGACCATGAAGAAGACACTGGTCCGCGCCACCGCCCGTCCGGCGACGGTCCCCCATCCGGCGCGATCGTTGCGACACAGCCGTACGCCCCAGCGACGCACGACCAGAAGCACGACGACGATCGCCGCACCAACGCCCAGCGCCACCAACACCTGCAACCAGTTGTCGGCGATCCACCGCGCACTGTCCTGGAACAGCAGCCGTGCCTGCGCCTGCGCCTGATCGGCGTTGAAACTCTTCTCGACCGTCGCGGCGGGCGAGGTGGTATTGACGGTCATGCAATCCTTTCAGGCGGCTTCGGCGACCTTGGCCTGCGTTTCGAGCAGCGCGATCAGCCCGCGTTCGTGCCGGCTGAGATGTTTGGCGGTGCGGGGCAGGCGCAGCGTTTCGCGAAACGCACTCTGTCCGTCCTTGACCAGATCGATCAGCAATGGGTGGACATAGGATTTGCGCGCGATCGCGGGCGTATTGCCCAGCGCGTCTACGACCGGCCCCAGCATCGTCTTCAAGCTGATGTCGTGTTCCGCCTCGGCCAGCGAGGTGAACGCCAGCACGCTCGCCCCCCAGGTCCGGAAATGCTTGGCGGTGAAGTCGTCCCCCATCGCCTCTCGTATATAGGCGTTGACGTCGTTGGAGGTGACCGGATGCGTCTCCCCCTCGGCATCGACCCAGCGGAACAGATGCTGCCCCGGCAGATCCTGGCACTTGCGCACGAAACTGGCGAGCGAACGGTCGGTGATGGTCAGCACCCGCAGCTTTCCCGACTTCGCCTTATATTGCAGTTTCAGGCTTGTGCCGGTCAGCTTGGCGTGACGCTTGCGCAGCGTCGTCGCGCCGAAACTCTTGTTGACCCGCGCATAGCCTTCATTGCCGACGCGCACCCGACCCAGATCGAGCAGCCGCACGACCGCCGCCACCGCCCGCTCGCGCGACAATGCGCGCTTCGCCAGATCGCGCTCGACCTGTGCGCGCAGCTTGGGCAGCGCGTGGCCGAACGCGGCGCAGCGATCATATTTCGCCGTCTCCTGCGCCTCGCGGAAATCGGGGTGATAGCGATATTGCTTGCGGCCCTTGTCGTCCCATCCGATCGCCTGAATATGGCCGGAAGGGTCCGGGCAATACCATGCGTCGCGATAGGCGGGGGGCAGGCCGATGGCGTTTAGCCGATCGATTTCGTCGCGATCGGTAATGCGGTCGCCGTCCGCGTCATAATAGCCCCATCCGCGCGTCAGCTTCTTGCGGGTGATGCCGCTCGCCTCGCAATCGGAAAAGTTGCAGCCGGCGGGGCAGGGCAGGTCGTCTTCGGCTGGTTCCATCGGGCTATCCCTGCAGATGTCCCGATCAATGTTCGGCTCGTCGCTTCGTTCCGGAACCCGCCCGTTGCCAGCCGGTTAGGGCCGGACCGTAACAGGAGATTACCGATGGCCGACCTCGCCAATGCCCGCGTGCTGATCCTCGCCGCCGACGGGTTCGAGGAATCCGAACTGTTCGACCCGCGTCAGGCGCTGCTCGACGCCGGGGCGCAGGTGACGCTCGCCTCGATCAAGACCGATCCAATTCAGGGCGTCGTCAACGACAGTGAAAAGGCGCGGACGATTACCCCCGACCTGACACTCGACGATGTCGATACCGAGCAATTCGACGCGCTGCTGCTGCCCGGCGGCGTCGGCAATCCCGACAAGATGCGCATGGAGGAACGCGCGGTCGAGATTGTCAGCGAGTTCATGGACGACGACAAGGTCGTCGCCGCCATCTGTCACGCACCCTGGCTGCTGGTCGAGGCGGATGTGGTCGACGGCCGACGCGTGACCAGCTGGCCCTCGGTGCGCACCGACCTCGAAAATGCCGGCGCCGAAGTGGTCGACGAACAGGTCGTCATCGACGGCAATCTCATCACCAGCCGCAAGCCCGACGACATCCCCGCCTTTTCGAAGGCGATGATCGAGGCGATCGAAAGCGAACTGGCCGAAGCGTAAGGGGAGGGGGCGGAGCAACCTCCGCCCCGCCACCCCGGTCTCCCCTTCTTTCCAACCCATGCGGAAGCGGAATCCCGCATCAGGCGGAGATCGCCGCTATCTACCTTGCCCGTACCCCTAATTACCGGCGCGACGTCCGCAACGATCCCGTCCACCTCGGGCACAACAAGCCGACGTTACGCCACCGCCACCCGTCGCCGATCCCACAACCGATTGACCCACGCCTGCGCCGGCCGCTCGACATAGCGATACAGCACCTCCGACGACACGATCACCGCCACCAGATACAGCCCAAGCACCCAGACCGGCGCCGCCGCCGCATCGGCCACGAACACCAGCTTGAACACGAACCACAACAGGAAATGGCCGAGATAGGTCGCATAGCTGATCTCGCCCAGCCGATGGACCGGCCACCATTCCAGCGGGTTGCCGCGCCGGTTCGACAGGATACCGCACGCCAGCAAAAGGCACGCCAGCGCGGGCGGCAGGGCATAGGCTTCGGGGAGCAGCTTCAGCCCCCACCCGACGACAAGCGTCCCCGCCAACAGCACCGCCATCCCGGCAGTCGCATCATGCTGTCGCCACCGCACCCACAACGCCCCGATCGCCGTCCCCGCCGCGAACTGGATCACGCACCGCGCCACCGCAAAGCGGCGCAGGTCGGCGCCCAGCCCGTCCTGCCCGGCAAAGGGCAGCAATCCGAACAGCAGCACCGCAATCACCGCGACCAGTGCCCAGCTCGGCACGCGCCGCCAGTCGATCGTCATCGCCAGCACCGGGAACAGCAGGTACACTGCCGACTCCGCCGAAATCGACCAGGCCGGGTCGTTCCACGCCAGCGGCTCGACGAAGCCCCAGCTTTGCAACAGCACGATATGCAACGGCAATTCGGCAAAGGGAAAGCGGTCGATATTGCGCCCGCTCGCCGCCAGCACGATCGCCAGCAACACCGCGCACCCCAGCACGAACAGGTGCAGCGGCCAGATGCGCGCCATCCGTTTCCACAGGAACCGTCCGGCCTCGGCAAAGCCGCGCTCCCGGAACCGCTGTCCCCATGACAGCCAGATTACGAACCCCGACAGCAGGAAGAAGAAATCGACGGCCAGATAGCCCTTGGCGATCGCCGATTCGATCGCCGGGTGCAGCACGCCCATCGACCCGCGCAGGTGGAAGAACACCACCCACCATGCCGCGACCCCGCGCGCGCCGGTCAGCGCCTTCAACTCGTTCATGCCGCGATCGTCCCCGCCTTACGCCGTTGCAGCGGTCGCCACGCCGCGTCGGCCCGTTTACGCGCCAGATAGGTGTCGAGGCCGATCTGCGCGCCGATCAGCATGAAGACGAATGGTTGAAAAGCGATGGCGATGAAGTTCGCGCCGAACAGATAGACGATATGCCCGTTCTGGAGCGCGGCGGCGAGCGGCACGACCCATACGTCTTCCGCGTCCGCGTCCGCCTTCGCATAGCGGCGTCGCAGCACCTCCATCCGGAACAGCCCGCCCAGATTGATCGCCAGCCACAGCATCAGCCCCGGCCAGCCCTGTTCGCCGAGCATCTCGAAATAGGCCGAGTGATAGGCGCGCGCCTTGTCGACCTCGGTGCTGCGCTCGACCGTCTGGTTGCCCGCTTCGCCGACCACCGCGACCTTTTCATAGCGGATGCGGTTTTGCAGGAAGGCGTTGAAGCCGCCGCCGAACGGGTTCTGCTTCACATAGTCGAGCGTCCACGCCCATACCGCCAGCCGCGTCGACGCCGATGCGTCCGCCTGATAGGTGCCGATCGTCTCCATCCGCTGGGTAAAGGCGGAGGGGAGGAAGGGCAGCGCCAGCACGCCCGCCGCTCCGGCCAGCGCCAGATAGGTCAGCCGCCGCTTGACGTCGCGTAAGCTCAGCACGCCCAGCAGGCCGATGCAGAGCAGTCCGGTCCGCGTCGACGTCCCGACCGGGATCAGCAGGCACGAAAAGATGAGGGCATAGCAAAAGGTCCGCACCCGCCAGTCGGGGGCGAACACCGTACCGAATTGGCTGAACCACAGGATCAACGGGATGATGGCGATCGCCACGGTCGAGATCGTCGACCCTTCGTACAGCCCGGCATTGTTCGACACCATCAGGTTCAGCTCGCCATAGCCGCCGCCCGACCCCAGCGTCTTGATCCCGCCGACGATGATGATCGACGCCGCCGACAATATCATGAACAGCAGCAGCGATTCGATGCGCAGCTTGGTCCGCAGGGTGAGGGGGAGGAAGATGGCGAACGCCAGCGCCTTCCACACCCATTCCCACTTATACTGCGCATCGACCGGGAAATCGGCGGTCTTCGTCGTCCACAGGCAGTAGAACAGCAGGGCCAGCATCAGCATCTGGCGCGGTGCGAACCGCGTGTCGCGCTTGTCGTCGACCGCGATCCACGCGACCACCGACATGCCGGCGGCAATCAGCGAAATCGGCACCGAATTCAGCAGGATATAGGTCAGCCGCTGCGGCGAGACGATGTCGATGTAGACATAGGTGAGCACGAACACGAACGGCCGCCGAAACCCGGCAGCGAACAGCGCACACAGGAAAGCGACAAATACAAGATCACGCACCCGGGCGTCTGCCCCGCTTGACCCGGGCCTTGGCCGGCTCGGCCTCGCGATCCAGATCGTCCCGCCGCAACAGCCGCCACACCGCCAGCAGCATCAGGAAATGGGTAAGGCCCAGCGAGAAATTGTCGATCATCAGCCAGCCCCTTCCACCTTCGCCGCCACCATAGACCGGCGAAGTTGCTGCGACGTTAAGCGCGATGCGGGGAAGGGGCCAGCGCCGGGCACGATCTCGGCAACACGACGTCCGGACTGCACGTCAGCCCGCGTACCAGAACACGTCGACCACCATCCGCCACCGCCACGCAGAGCGCAGCCTTCGCCGCCACCAGTACTGCCCCCGCCAGCATGTCCTTGATCGCGCCGATCTCCGGATGCCGCGCCGGATGCAGCAGGTCGATTACGCCCTCCAGCGCCGAATTGACCAACTCCAGCGCGAGCACGATTGCGACCGTTACCCCGACCAGTCCCCACCAGATCGGCGAAGGCCGGAGGACGACCAGCGTCAGCAGCACCGCCGCCGCAAATCCCAGATGGCTGCGAAAGCTCGCCTCGCGTCGCCATGCCGTCCGTAGCCCCGCCATCGCGAAGCCCAACCGTTCCCGTAGCGGCCGCCCCTTCATCCCGCGTCGTCGGCGACGGTGCCCGGTGCAGCGCTGACCCGGGCGTGGGTGAAAATCATCTCGCGTCCCTGCCGCAGGTCGCCGGTTTCGGACTGTTGCATCAGCCGCTTCGCATCGGTCTTGCGATACAAATCCTCGGTCCGGTCGATCTCGCCATCGTCGACGCCGACCGACACCATCGCCGCACGCGCCATCGTCACTGCCGAATCGAGCACTTCGCGGAACACGCCCTCGACCGGCGCGCCCGCCAGCTTGACGACCGCGCGCCGGTCGAACGCCCGCACGAAGATGCCAGGCGTCGGAAACGCCTGATGGATCGCGGCGATCGCGTCGCCGTCCAGCGGATCGCCATCGACGCAGAACAGCAGCAGTTCGGCATCCTGCGCCCCCGCCAGTCGCAACAGGTCGATGCGCGTGCCGTCGCCATAATAAACCTTCATGCCGAAGCTGCCGGCGATCTCGATCATCTCGACATCGCGGTCGATCACGGTGACGCTGATTCCCTGCGCCAGCAGCATCTGCGCCACCGTCTGCCCGAACCGGCCATAGCCGACGACGACCGCACTCGCGCCGTCATGGCGTGGCCCCTCGGGCGTGCCGCCTTCGCGCTTCTCCGGCTCGGCGCGGAACCGGCGCGTCGCCATCATCAGGAACGGCGTGGTCGCCATCGACAGGGTGACGATCGCGCCGAACACGCTCGCTGCTTCCGGTGCGATCAGCAGCGCGTTCTGCGCCTGCGCGAATAGCACGAAGCCGAATTCGCCGCCCTGGCTGAGCAACAGCCCCAGCGCCAGCGCGCCGCGCCACGGCATGCCGAACAGCCGGCCGAGGCCGAAGATCACCAGCCCCTTGGTCGCGATCAGCGCGATCGCCATGCCGACCACGAACACCGGCCGCTCGACGATCGCGCCAAGGTCCAGCATCATGCCGACCGCAAGGAAGAACAGCCCGAGCAGGATCGACCGGAACGGCTCGACATCCGCCTCCAGTTCATGGCGATACGGACTGTCGGCCAGCATCACGCCGGCGATGAACGCGCCGAGCGCGGTCGACAGGCCCAGCGCCTGCATCACCGCCGCACTGGCGATCACGGTGAACAGCCCGGCGAACACGAACATCTCGCGCTCGCCCATATTGCCGATCAGCCGGAACATCGGCCGCAGCAGGAAGCGTCCGGCAAGGATCAGCCCGGCGACCGCGCCGATCGTCCACAGCCCCAATTGCCACCCCGGCGGCCCCCCGGCATCGGCCGGATTGCGCGACAGCGCGGCGACGATGGTGATGAGCGGCACGATCGACAGGTCCTGAAACAACAGGATCGCGAACGCCCGCTCGCCGAACGGGGTCTTCATCCGCCCCGCCGATTGCAGCATCGGCAGCACCTGCGCCGTCGACGACAGCGCCAGCGGCAGGCCCAGCGCCAGCGCCGCCGCCCAGCTGAAATGCGTCGCCAGCCACACCACGCCGGTAATCGCGACACCGCACAGCACGACCTGCATCAGGCCCAGCCCGAAAATATCGCGCTTCATCTGCCACAGCCGCGAGGGGCTGAGTTCGAGGCCGACGAGGAACAGCAGCAGCGTGATGCCGAGTTCGGCGATGGCCAGCTTCGATTCGGCATTGCCCACCAGCCCCAGCACCTGCGGCCCGACCACCGACCCCGCGACCAGATAGCCCAGCGTCGCACCCAGCCCCAATTTACGGAAGATCAGAACGAAGATCAGCGCCGCGCCCAGCAGCGGCGCGAAATCATGCAACAGCGACGCGGTGCCGTGCTCCATCAGGCGGCGGCCCGCTGGCCGGCGATCGCCGCTGCCTCGGCCGCCGCTTCGAACGCCAGCCGGATCGATGCATGGCGCGCGCTATGCGGCAGCGCCGGTTCGAAGAGCGTGAGGCCCGGCCAGTCGGGCGCTTCGCCTTCGCCCGCCAGCCACGCGGTCAGTGCGTCGCGCGCGGCAACCAGTTCCGCCACATTCCGCCCGACGATTTCGCGTGCCAAGAGTGCCGACGATGCCTGTCCCAGCGCACAGGCGCGCACCAGCATACCGACCGCCGCAACCCTGCCATCCTCACCCAGCGCGATATCGACGGTGACGCGACTGCCACAGATCGGCGATCGTTTCTCGACGCTGGCATGCGGGTCGGGCAGGCGGACGGCCTGCGCGGTCTCGGCGGCAAGGCGGAGGATTTCGGTATTGTAGAGCTGGGCGGTCACACGACGGGATGTAGGGCGCGATCGTGACGCTGGCGAGTCGGTCGCGCGATTATTCGCCGAACACCGGCTCGCCGCGCCGCCGCCGATCGATAAAGTCGACCACGCTGGCGCTCGTCGCATTCAGCAACGGATAGGTCCGCGCATCCTTGATCCACGCCGGCCGCCGCGTGGGTCCGCCGCCGATAAAGTCCGCCGCCAGCAGCAGCAGCAGAAAGGCAAGGCTCGTCAGGATCAAACCTTTCAGCGCACCGAAGCCGAAGCCCAGCGCCCGATCGACCGGTCCCAGCACCGACGCCCGCGTCCGCGCCCCGATCGCATTGGCGACCAGCCGTCCGGCGAAATAGCCGAGCCCCGCGATCAGCGCGAAGGCGAGGGTGGCGGCACCCCCGGCGGTACCGGTCGGCCCGACCAGCGCCGCCGCGACCGGCGTATGGAACAGCTTCAGCGCCAACACGACCAGCGCCCACGCGCCGAGCGACAGCACCTCGGTCACGAACCCACGCAGGAAGCCGAGCACCGCCGCACCGCCGACGGTAAGCAGAACCGCGATATCGAGCGAGGTCAGACCCATGGCGAGGCTATGCCGGGAGCGAGGCGGGTTGTCGAGCGCGTCATCGTTTGTGGAGAGGGACGGAAAATCCTCCCCGTGCCGGGGAGGATTTCAAGTCCGATCGACATTCAAGAACGGCTCGATCTCTCCCCTCCCTGACAAGGGAGGGGCCGGGGGTGGGTAGGCCCGCAAGGGAGCGTTACATCAGCCCCAAACCTACCCCCTTCCAGTTCTCACGTCAGAGAGGGGGCCAGTTCGCCGATCACCACTATCGCCCCAACATATAATCCACGAACCGCGGCAGATCCTTGAACCCCGACAGCTTCACCGCACCCCCCTCGGCACTCTGTGTCGACGGCACCAGCGCCCGCCCGAACCCCAGCTTGCCCGCTTCCTTCAACCGCAGCGCACCATGCGCCACCGGCCGCACCTCGCCCGACAGCGCGATTTCTCCGAACACGATCGCGTCCGACGGCACCGGTCGTTCCGACAGCGCCGATACCAGCGCCGCCGCGACCGCAAGGTCCGCCGCCGGATCGGTGACGCGGTATCCGCCGGCGATGTTCAGATAGACTTCGGCGGTCGCGAACGCCAAACCGCACCGCGCCTCCAGCACCGCGAGGATCATCGCCAGCCGCCCGGAGTCCCACCCGACCACCGCACGCCGGGGCGTCGCGCCCGACGCCAGTCGCACCGTCAGCGCCTGCACCTCGACCAGCACCGGCCGCGTCCCCTCCAGCGCCGGGAACACAACGGTACCGGTGACATTCTCGTCACGGCTCGTCAGGAACAGCGACGAAGGATTTGAAATCTCAGACAATCCCTCGCTTTCCATTGCGAAGACGCCGATCTCGTCGGTGCCGCCGAAGCGGTTCTTGACCGCGCGCAGGATGCGATATTGGTGGCTGCGCTCGCCCTCGAACGCCAGCACCGTGTCGACCATATGCTCCAGCACGCGCGGGCCGGCGATCGATCCGTCCTTGGTCACATGCCCGACCAGCACCACCGCCGTCCCGCGTTCCTTGGCGAAGCGGATCAGTTCGCCCGACGATGCCCGCACCTGGCTGACCGTCCCCGGCGCCCCTTCGATCAGGTCGCTGTGCATCGTCTGGATCGAATCGATGATGAGCAGGTCGGGTGCGGCCGATCCGCCGAACGTCGTCAGGATATCACGCACCGATGTCGCCGCCGCCAGTTGCACCGGCGCATTTCCAAGGCCCAGCCGCCGCGCGCGCAGCCGCACCTGATCGGCGGCCTCTTCGCCCGAGACATAGGCGACGCCCTTGCCCGCCAGCGCCAGCTTCGCCGCCGCCTGCAGCAACAGCGTCGACTTGCCGATGCCCGGATCGCCGCCGATCAACGTCGCCGACCCCTCGACGAACCCGCCACCCAGCGCGCGGTCGAGTTCGGCGATCCCGGTCGTCAGCCGATCGGGCAGGGCGATGTCGGTATCCAGTCCCGATAACAGGATCGGCCGCCCGCCGCTTTGCAGATTATGGCGCGCGGAAAAGGGGGTTACGACCGCCCCGGCATCCTCGACCAGCGTGTTCCAGTCCCCGCAATCGGCACATTGCCCCGCCCATTTCGACGAGACCGATCCGCATTGCTGACAGACATAGCGCTTCTGGGGTTTTGCCATGGCAGCGCCCTAGCAGAACCAGAACGAAAGGGGAATAAAATCCTCTCCGGTACGGGGAGGGGGACCGCCGCGAAGCGGTGGTGGAGGGGGGGCGTTCCCGAACGCAATGGTTCCGTCTGTGGACATCCCCC
>NZ_LMKE01000001.1:169828-183971 GCF_001421245.1 Sphingomonas sp. Leaf10
AATGGTTCCGTCTGTGGACATCCCCCTCCACCAGCTTCGCTGGTCCCCCTCCCCGTGCCGGGGAGGAGCTTCAAGGATCTACTCCAACTCACTCCCGCGCTTCAGCACCTTGGTCCCGTCCTCCTGCTCGATCAGATAGGCCGGGTTCTCCTTGGTCCCGTTCTTGGTGATCTTGCTGCCCTTGATCGTTCGCTGCACGCGGCGTTCGAACCGTTCCTCGACCTTGCCCTCGGCCGTGCCGTTGCCCCACGACCACGAAACCTTGGCACCCTTCTTGTAACTGTCGCTCATTCGCCCACTCCTGTTGTCGGCACGGTCAACCGCGTTGATGGGCAATGCGTTCCGGTGGCGTGAAGCGAATGCGCGCGCTATGGCGCGGCGATGAAGGCTTCCCAACTCCGCGTGGCGATGTTCAGCGGAAACTACAACTATGTCCGCGACGGCGCGAACCAGGCGCTGAACCGGCTCGCCCGGCATCTGCTCGACCGCGACGTCGCGCTGCGCGTCTATTCGCCGACCGTCGCCCATCCGGCATTCTCGCCGACCGGCGATCTGGTCAGCGTGCCCGCCTACGGCATGCCGGGCGGACGTGGCGAATATAAGCTGGCACGCGGGCTGACCGCGAAGACGCGCGCCGATCTGGAGGCGTTTCGTCCGAACGTCGTCCATGTCTCCGCGCCCGACATTCTTGGCCACCGCGCGCTCAGCTGGGGCCGGAAACACGGTGTCGCGACGCTCGCCTCGCTCCACACCCGCTTCGAAACCTATCCGCAATATTACGGCATCGGCTTTCTCGAGCCGCTGGCGCGCGCCTTGTCGAAGCGATTCTACAACCGCGCCGATCAGGTGATGGTGCCCGGGCGCGGCATGGCGGAGTTGCTGCGCGAATGGGGCGTGACCAGCCCGATCGGCATCTGGTCGCGCGGCGTGGACCATCAACGCTTCAACCCGGCAATGCGCGACTTCGACTGGCGCCGCTCGATCGGTATCGGCGATGATGAGGTCGCGGTCAGCTTTCTCGGCCGGTTGGTGCTGGAAAAGGGGCTGGACATCTTTTCCGACGTCGCCGCCGAATTGCAGCGGCGCGGCGTCAAGCATCGCATCCTCGTCATCGGCGAAGGCCCGGCGCGCGACTGGTTCGCCGAACGCGTGCCGCACGCGGTCTTCGCAGGGTTCCAGGCGGGCGACGACCTCGGCCGCGCCGTCGCGTCAATGGACGTGTTCTTCAACCCTTCGATCACCGAGACGTTCGGCAACGTCACGCTGGAGGCGATGGCGGCGGGCGTCCCCGTCGTTGCCGCGCGTGCATCGGGTGCGCTCGGGCTGGTCGACGACCGCCGCACTGGCTTCCTCGTGCCGCCGCGCGACGTGCCGGCCTATGCAGATGCGATCGCCCGGCTGTGTGAGGATGCCAATATGCGCTGGCGCATGGGCCTTGCAGGGCATGAGGACGCCAAGGAATATGAATGGGACCGCGCCAATCAGGCGGTACTCGACGCCTATCTGCGGATCGTGCGGGGATAGCCGCTATCCGCCGCCACCAACGACCTTGACCGGAGCCAGCCGATGAACCTCCTCCTGCTTGCCGCCGCCCTGTCCGGGGCAATGGCTGTCGCGGCCGGCGCGTTCGGCGCACATGGTGCCTCCGGCCCGGCGGTCGACTGGTTCAAGACCGGCGGCCAGTATCAGCTCGCCCACGCCATCGCCGCGCTGGTCGCACTGAACCTCGGCGCGCGCGGGCCCGGCTGGCTGTTCGTTGCGGGCGGCCTGTTGTTCGGCGGGTCGCTCTACGCAATGGCGCTCGGCGGTCCACGCGGCGTGCTGGGGCCGATTACGCCGCTCGGTGGCCTTGCGATGATTATCGGCTGGCTATGGCTCGGCTGGATCGCGCTGCGGCGGTGATGGCGTCGCTTTCCTACACCCGGCGTCCCGCGCTAGATCAGTGACGCTCTTTCGCCCGTAAACTCAACCGATCGCGATCGTATAGGTATGGAAGTGCGCATCGCGCTCCCATCCGGCGCGGACATACAGCGCATGCGCCGCACTGTTGTCGACGGCGGTCGACAGCGACATCCGCGCCGCCCCGCTCTCGCGCGCGACGTCGCACGCGGCGTGCAGCAACGCCTCGCCGACCCCGCGACAGCGCATCTCGGGCCGCACATACAGGTCGTTCAGGATCATCGTCGGCTGCATCCGCACCGATGAGAAGCTCGGATAAAGTTGCGCGAAGCCCGCATCGTCCCCGGCGATCAGGATCACCGACTGCCCTTGCAGGGTTCGCTCGGTCAGGAACCGGCGTGCACTGTCCAGGTCGCTGTTCTGCCCGTAGAATTTCCGATACGCGTCGAACATCGGCACGACGCGATCGATATCCTGCAACGTCGCCCGGCGGATGCTGTCCATGGCCTTCCTCGCTGACGGAGCATGCGTGTCAACTTCCGCGCGTCCGCCGAATCACTGTGCCGCAGTAAAGTCGAGCAATGCCAAAGCTTTGCCCGCCAACTGCGACCGCACGACTACGCCGCGCAACCTTAACGTAGCGCAAACTTCGTCAACTTCCGCGCTTATTGTCCGAAACGGGCCTTCGTCGCCTGTGTCACCGCCTCGCGTGCCGCCGCCAGCAGCGCGCCGGCCTTCGCTTCGCACTCGCGCTGTTCGTACGCGGGGTCGCTGTCGGCGACGATACCCGCGCCCGACTGGACGTGCATCACGCCGTCCTTGACCACCGCGGTACGCAGCACGATGCATGAATCCATCGATCCGTCGGGGCTGAAATATCCGACCCCGCCGGCATAGGCGCCGCGCCGTTCGCGCTCCAGTTCGGCGATGATCTGACAAGCCCGCACCTTGGGCGCACCCGACACCGTGCCTGCCGGAAACCCGGCGAACAGCGCGTCCAGCGCATCGGCATCGGGGCGCAGCCTGCCCACGACGTTCGACACGATGTGCATGACATGGCTGTAGAATTCGACGGTATAGCTGTCGGTCACCCGCACGCTGCCGGTCGATGCGACCCGCCCGACATCGTTCCGGCCGAGGTCGAGCAGCATCAGATGCTCGGCACGCTCCTTGGGGTCGGCGAGCAGGCTGGTCCGGTTCGCCTCGTCCTCCGCCGCCGTCGCGCCCCTCGGCCGCGTGCCGGCGATCGGCCGGATCGTGACCTCGCCATCGCGCAGCCGCACCAGAATTTCGGGGCTGGACCCGGTCAGCGCAAAGCCCGGCAGGTCGAGGTGATAAAGGAAGGGCGACGGATTGATCCGCCGCAACGCCCGGTACAGTTCGAATGGCTCCAGCGGAAAGGGGGTGGTAAAGCGCTGCGCCAGCACGACCTGAAAAATATCGCCCGCCGCGACATATTCCTTCGCGGCGGCTACCATCTCGCCATAGCGACCCGCCGGCAGGGTCGGCGTCAGCGCCATCTCGGGTGCCTCGGCCAGCCGGGTAGAAGCGGGCAGGGTAGCGGTGTCGAGCGCGGCGCAGGTCGCCTCGATCCGTTCGACCGATCGCTCGACCGATGCCCCCGGCCATACCGGCGCGACGACAAACAGCGTGTCCGACAGCCGGTCGAATACCAGCAGCACCGTCGGCCGCACGAACATCATGTCGGGCAGACCCAGCGCGTCCTCCGCCGCCTGCGGCAATTGCTCGACCAGTCCGACCGTCTCATAGCCGAAATAGCCGACCAGACACGCCAGCGCCGGCGGCAGGGCGGCGGGCACGTCCATCCGGCATTGCCCGACCAGCGTGCGCAGTGCCGTCAGCGTCGGTTCGGCACAGGGAATGAACGCATCGCGGTCGGTCAGCCAATGCGGGTTGATCGCCGCGTCATGCCCCTCGGCGCGGAATACCAGATCGGGGGCGAGGCCCAGCAGGCTGTAGCGCCCGCGCACCGATCCACCCTCGACCGACTCGAGCAGGAAATCGCCGCGCCCCGGCTGGATCAGTTTCAGCGCGGCGGCGACCGGCGTCTCGGTATCGGCGACACGCGTCGTCCACAGCAGCGCCGGACGATCCGCCGCCAGTGCGGCTTGCGCCGCCGCTACCCCTTCGACGCCGTTCATTGTGCGGACGGAGCGGCCGACCCGGCCAGTTCGCCGCGCAGGCGGCTGATCGCCGCGCCGTTCTTGGTCACGCCGACCTGCCGGCGCACCGCCTCGACGAACTGCTCGGCATATTCGTTGCCGCTGATCCGGCCCAGTTCGCGGCCGACGCCGGTGATCGCCGCCTTGTCGGTGCTTGCATCGCCGCGCGCGATGGAATCGAGATACACAACGATCCAGCCCTCGCCATCGGGCGCAGCGGTCAGCCGAGCCTTCTTGGGCGCCATCGCGAACATCAGCGACAGCGCCGGCGGCACCTGCGCCCCCAGTTGCGACAATTGCTGGCGCGACGCGGTCACCGGGCGCGGCGCGGGCAGGCGGGCACCCGACTGCGCAACGGCGGTGTTCAGCGGCATTCCGCCATTGACCTTGTTCACGATCTGCTGCGCGATCACCCGCGCCGCCTTCATCGCCTGATCCTTCAGATACTGGCCGACGACCTGCTCGCGGATTTCGGCCAGCGGACGCGGCGCGGCGCGGGTCACGTCGCCGGTCGCGACCAGCGCGAACGTGCCATCGGCCTGGGTCTGCACGATCTGCGGTGCGTCGCCCGCTTCGGACGCGAAGCCGGCCTCGATGATCGGTGCCAGCGCCGGGTCGGGCTGGCCGGGCTTCATGGGGTCGATGCCCTGCGCGGTGACCGGCGGCGTCGCCTGCGCGGTAAGCTTGGCATCCGCGACGATTTCGTCGAAGGTCGCGCCGTCGGTGATGCCGCCGTCGATCTTCTCCTGCACCGCGCCCAGCGCCGTCGCGCTCTTGGTCTTGGTCAGTTCGGCGACCAGTTCGGGGCGGGCCTGCTCGATCGACTTCCCCGGTACCTGCGTGATTGCATCGACCTTCAGCACCACGAAGCCGAGCGGCGAGCGCACCGGTCCGACGACCGCACCCTGCGGTGCGGCAAAGGCGGACTTGGCGATGTCGGCCGACGTCCGGGCGGCGAGCTGGCCCTGCGTCTGGCCGGTCAGCGTCACCGCTTCCAGCCCGAGCGGGGCGGCGGCGGCCGAAATGCTCTGACCACCACGCACCGCCTGCGCAACGCGGTTCGCCGCCGCCTGATCGGCGATCACGACCTGCGATACGGTGCGGGTCTGCGACGGGGCGAAGCGCGCGGCGCTGGCCCGATAGGCGGTCTGGATTTCGGCATCGGTCGGCGCGGACTGTGCCGCGACGCTGGCCGGGCTGACGATCGCATAGCGGATCACCCGGCGTTCCGGGATGGTGTAGCGACCCTGATTGGCGGTGTAATAGGCCTGCAACTGCTGATCGGTCGGTGCCGCCGGGGCGGGCAGCGCCGCCGTCGGTACGATCGCAACCTGACCGGTCCGCGATTCCTTCGACAGCGAGGCATAGGGCAGCGCCAGCTGCTGCGGCATGAAGCTGTTCTCGATCGTGCGGGCCAGCATCATCCGGGTCAGCACGGTGCGGCGGAAGTCGTCGCGCAACTGCTGCGGCGTAATCCGCGCGCGGGCCAGCGCCTGATCGAACGCCTGCTGGCTGAACTTGCCGTCCAGTCCCTGAAATGCCGGCAGGCTGGCGATCTGTCCGTCGATATAACGGTCGCTGACGACCAGTCCGTGATCCTTGGCGAACTGCATCAGCGCCGAATCCGAAATGGCGCGTTCCAGCGATCCTTCGAACCCGCCGGCCGCGATATACTGCGTGGTGGTCAGCCCCGGCTGACGCTGTGCGGCATTCTGCACGTCGTTCTGGATGCGCTCGCGCAGGGCAACGTCGCCGATCTCCTGGTCGCCGACCTTGGCAACTGCCGCGCCGCTGCCGCCGGTCGATCCGGGACGCAGGCCTTGGATGTCCGCCATCGCGAACCCGACCGCGATCACCGCCAACAACAACAGACCAATGAAGATGCCGACCTTCGACTTGGTCATGCGCCTGAAGAAACCGAGCATCCGTGCAACCGATCGAGAGGAATGAAAGGAGGCTGCTTTAGAGACGGGCCGCCGCCGCTTCAAGGTTGCGCGGACCGCCAGACACGCTATCGGCTGTAGAACATGTAAAACAGGCTGGGAGCCGGAACGATGAGTCGTCGCAAGCTGGTCGCGGGGAACTGGAAGATGCACGGGCTGCGCGGGCAACTGGCCGAGATCGAGACGATCGATGCCGCCGCCGCCGCCGCGCCCGGCGTCGATGTGGCACTGTGCGTGCCCGCGACGCTGGTCCATCACGCCGCCGAAATCGCCAAGGCGGTGCGGATCGGCGGGCAGGACGTGCACGCCAATGACCGCGGCGCGCATACCGGCTGTCTGTCGGCCGAAATGCTGCGCGAGGCGGGGGCCAGCGTCGTCATCGTCGGTCATAGCGAGCGCCGCTCCGATCAGAACGAAACAAGCCACGATGCCTGGGCCAAGGCGGCTGCAGCGCGGCGGCAGGGACTGGACGTGATCCTGTGCTGCGGCGAGACCGAGGCCGAGCGCGACGCCGGCCGCGCCGAACGCGTGGTGCAGGCGCAGATCGAGAAATCGGTACCGGAGGGGGCGAGCGGCGACTGGTTCACGCTCGCCTACGAACCGCGCTGGGCGATCGGCACCGGCCGCACGCCATCCGCAGACGAGATCGCGCAGGTCCATGCGATCGCCCGCGCCAAGCTGCGCCAGATGGTCGGCGACGCCGCCGATGGCATTCGCATCCTGTATGGCGGATCGGTCACCGGCGCCAATGCCGGATCGATCCTGTCGATCGAGGACGTCGACGGGGCGCTCGTCGGTGGCGCCAGCCTGACCGCCGAAAAATTCGTCCCGATCATCGAGGCGGCAGCCGCGCTGTAAGTCGGCAGGGAGCGGAAGGACGGTCGAAAGCGTTGATCGTCCGTCAGCGCACGTTCAGTTGTAACCGACTATCGACGTGCGCATTGCTCCTTATTTCGGGACTTTCGTCATGCGCCTGCCGATCCTGATGCTCGCCTCCGCCCTGATCGCCACCCCCGCCGTCGCGCAGGACCGCGTCGCTGCCGGGGAGGCGGCACTGGCGCGGATCGTCGATGGGCGGACGGTCGGCAAGCCGGTCAACTGCATCAATCTGCGCGATATTCGGTCGAGCGAGATCGTGCCCGATGTGGGCATTGTGTATCGCATGAATAACGGCACGCTGATGGTCAACCGGCCGGAGGGCGGCACGATCCTCGACCGCGACGATATTCTGGTGACCCGGACCATCGGTACGCAGTTGTGCCGGATCGATATCGTCAATCTGGTCGACCGCAATTCGCGGATGCCGAGCGGGTCGTTGGCGCTGAACGATTTCGTCCCGTATTCACGACTGCCGCGCAAGGCGAACTGACGCTCTTGCGTCGGCGCGGCGCTTCGCCCATATGGCGCTCGGGAGTCGGGCGGACGATGCCGTCGCCAACCCGGTCAGGTCCGGAAGGAAGCAGCCGCAACGATTTCGCAGCGGGTCGTCCGGCTCCCACCTTTAACGCGGCGCGGCAAGTTCCAGCGCGCGACTGATCAACCCCATGAAGCGCATCGTTTCGACCTCTTTCGCCGGGTCGTTGACGCCGCTCGACAGCGCGTACCATCCGCCGTCCTTGCCCTGCAGCAGGAAGGTCATGGTTAGGACGCCCGGCTCGGACCCGCCCTTGTAGCCGACATAGCGCCAATTCGCGGCAGGTTCGGGCAGGCCGGGGTTCTTCGACAGGACCGCACGCAGGTCTGGTCCTGCCGGACCGTCGAAACGGCGGCGCAGCCAGTCCATCGTTCGGATGAGGTCGTTCGGGCTGGCGAACCATTCGATCTGCTCGACGCGCAATGGCCTGCCGTCCTGGAACAGCGTCTTCGGAATTGCCGCGATCGGCGTGTCACGCACCGGTCCATCGAGGAACGCGCGACGCTCCGTCACCGGCAACGCCAGATACTTCGACCCCAGCGCGCCGCCATCGACGCCCTTCAGTTTGAAAATCTCCAGCGCGCCGAGGAACGGCACGTTGCGTGGAGCTCCATCGGTCATGCCGACGACCGGCAGCATCGCCTCGACCTTTTGCCGGCCAAGATGGAACAGCAGGATATCGGTCGCGCTGTTGTCGCTGACCGAAATCATTCGTTCGGCCAGTTCACGCAACGCGATGCGCGTCCCCTTGGGCTGCTGCGCATAGCCGCCGCCGGGCAGCGCCGATCCGTCGAGCGTCACGACATCGCTCCATTTGCGCTCGCCCGCCTCGATCGATCGCACCAGTTCGGCGAGGATCACCAGCTTGAACGCCGAGCCAATCGCCAGCGGCGTCGATGCGTCGTGGCTTTTCACCAATTGCGGCGCACCGCTGCCGAGCCTTGCCAGCGCGAAGCCGCTATGGCCGGGCAGGGCGGCCATCTGTTCGACGACGGCGTCGATCGTGGCGGCGACAGGACCGCGTGGTTCGACGCCGCGCGTCAGCAGGCCGGTGATCTGGTTCGCCCCGTTCGGATCAATCGCGAGGTCCGCGTTCAGGATACCGCGATCATAGCCGATGCGGACACGCGCCGACCACGGACCGCTAGGCTGTATCGCTTCGACGCCGGTCGGCTTGCCGAGCGCCTGCGAGAGTTGCGCGCCGATCGCGTCGAACTGCGCGCGCGGCACGGCGGTGCGAAACGAGGCGGCAAAAATCGTGTCATAGTCGCCCTGCCCGGAAAGGATCGAGACGACATCGCGCGCGCGACGTTCGAGGTCGGGATTTGCCGCGGGGGCCGGCGCGGGCGCCGTCTGCGCCGCCGCCGCCATCAACACGCTTGCCGCCACCAGCATCCGATTCCCCCTTATCCCCTTCGTATCGAAGGGTGGCGGATGCGGTGGGGGCCGTCAACCAAGGCTCAGGCGTCGATCACCTCGTCGTCGAGCCGGGCGGCATTTTCCTGAATGAAGGCGAAGCGATGCGCCGGATTGGTGCCCATCAACCGGTCGACCAGATCCTTCACCGCCGCGCGCTCCTCATATTCCTGTGGCAGGGTGATGCGGATCATGCTGCGCGTCTTCGGGTCCATCGTCGTTTCGCGCAACTGGCCTGGGTTCATTTCGCCCAGCCCCTTGAAGCGGGCGACCTCGACCTTCTTGCCTCGAAACGCCGTCCGCTCCAGCTCCGCACGATGGGCATCGTCGCGGGCATAGAGCGACTTGGCGCCGACCGTCAGGCGATAGAGTGGCGGCTGTGCCAGATAGAGATGCCCGCGCCGAACGACCTCCGGCATCTCCTGAAAGAAGAACGTCATCAACAAGGTCGCGATATGGGCGCCATCGACATCCGCGTCGGTCATGATGACGATGCGTTCGTAGCGGAGCGCATCGGGCTGGCAATCCTTGCGAGTGCCACAGCCCATGGCAAGGATCAGGTCTGCGATTTCCTGGTTTGCGAGGATCTTGGCACTGGTCGCGGAGGCGACGT
Organism: Sphingomonas sp. Leaf10; assembly: GCF_001421245.1. Taxonomy (GTDB): domain Bacteria; phylum Pseudomonadota; class Alphaproteobacteria; order Sphingomonadales; family Sphingomonadaceae; genus Sphingomonas. The sequence continues at coordinate 179,297 of NZ_LMKE01000001.1, forward strand.
TCAGGATCTTGCCACGGATCGGCAGGATCGCTTGGCTTTTGCGATCGCGCGCCTGCTTGGCTGATCCGCCGGCCGAGTCCCCCTCGACGATGAACAGTTCGGTGCCAGCGGGATCATCGGACGCGCAGTCGGTCAGCTTGCCGGGCAGGCGCAGCTTGCGCGACGAGGTGGCGGTCTTGCGCTTGACCTCGCGCTCGGCCTTGCGGCGCAGGCGTTCGTCCATCCGGTCGAGAACGAGGCCGAGCAGCGCCTTGCCCCGGTCCATATTGTGGCTGAGGAAATGGTCGAAATGGTCGCGCACCGCCCGCTCGACGAGGCTGGCGGCCTCGACGCTGGTCAGGCGGTCCTTGGTCTGGCTCTGGAATTGCGGGTCGCGGATGAACACCGACAGCATCAATTCGCAGCCGACGGTCACATCGTCGGCAGTCATGTCCTTGGCACGCTTGTTGCCGACCAGATCGGCGAAGCCGCGCAGACCGCGCACCAGCGCCTGTCGCAGCCCCTGTTCATGGGTGCCGCCATCGGGGGTCGGGATGGTGTTGCAGTAATAGCTGTAGCTGCCGTCGCTCCACAGCGGCCACGCCACCGCCCATTCGACGCGACCTGCTTCCCCCGGAAAATCCTGCCGCCCGGTGAAGAAGTCGGCGGTTGCGCATTCGCGACCACCGACCTGTTCGCGCAAATGGTCGGCGAGGCCACCGGGGAACTGGAACACCGCCTCGGCAGGGACATCGCTGCCCTCCACCAGTTCGGGCGCGCATTTCCAGCGGATTTCGACGCCGGCGAACAGATACGCCTTGGAGCGCACCAGCTTGTGCAGCCTGGCGGGCTTGAACTGGAGATCGGCAAAGATTTCGGCGTCGGGGGTGAAGGCGACCAACGTCCCGCGCCGGTTGGGTGCGGCGCCGACATGTTCGAGGGGGCCGATCGTCTGGCCCTGCGAAAAACGCTGGCGATAAAGTTGGCGGTCGCGGGCAACCTCGACCACCGTATCGACCGACAGCGCGTTGACGACCGAGATGCCGACGCCGTGCAAACCGCCCGACGTCGCATAGGCTTTGCCTGCGAACTTGCCGCCCGAATGCAGCGTCGACAGGATGACTTCGAGCGCGGACTTGTTGGGGAATTTCGGGTGCGGATCGACCGGGATGCCGCGACCATTGTCGATGATCGTCAGGCGGTTGCCGACGTCCAGCTGCACCTCGATCCGGGTGGCGTGCCCCGCGACCGCTTCGTCCATCGCATTGTCGAGGACTTCGGCGGCGAGATGATGCAGCGCGCGTTCGTCGGTGCCGCCGATATACATGCCCGGCCGGCGACGGACCGGCTCCAGCCCCTCCAGCACCTCGATCGACGATGCGTCATAGGCGGGCGGGGTGGGGACGTTCGCTTCGAACAGATTTTCGGCCATGGCGGACGTATAGAACGAAACGGGGTCATCCGCAAAGCGGGGTGACGGCTTGCTTGGGCGAGGCGGGCATGGGCGAAGCCCATGCCGTCGGTCGCGGCTTTGCGCCGCGCCGGCCGCGCTGATCGCTGGGAGCGCGGCCGAGCTTTGCTCGGCCTTGCGCGATCAGCGAACCCGTGGCCCACCATAAGGCAGCGGCGGCGGTGGACGGCGGTCGCGACGTGGCAGCTGCGCCTGATAGGCATGCCCGCAATGGGCGACGCAATAGGGGAAGCCCGGATTGACCTTGTCACCGCAGAAGTGGAAGTCCGGCTCGCCCGGATGGCCGATCGGCCATTTGCAGATGCGATCGTTCAGGTCGAGCAACGTCGTCTTGCCGGCGATCGCGTCACTCGGACGTGCCGGGACCAGCCGGCGCGGCGGGGCCGGGGTCAGCGGCGCGGTTTGTTCACCCGGATTCTGGCGCAGGAAACCGCCGGGGCCGACCGAGCGCATCACCGGCGCATCGTTCCGCGGGGCGGGCGTCGGGGCGGCGTCGTCCTCGTCCTCTTCTTCCTCCTCCTCGTCTGCATCGGCGCTGGCCGGCAGCGGCGTGAACGGGTCGTTCTCGACCGGCTTCGGCGGTGCGGGCTTGGGCGGCGGCGGTGCGGCGACGACCGGCTCAGGCTTGGGTTCGGGCTTCGGCGGGGGAGGGGGCGCCGCGACGACCGGCTCGGGTTCGGCGGGAGCAGCAGCGGCAGGCGCGGGCTTCGGCGCAGGCGTCGCTGCCGGCGCCGCCGCCTTCATCGCATCGTTCGAACGCACCGGCGACGGGCGCGATTGCAGGCCGAGACGATGCGCCTTGCCGATTACCGCATTGCGGCTGATCCCGCCGAGTTCCTCGGCGATCTGGCTGGCGGTCATCCCCGATTCCCACATCTTGGCCAGTGTCGCGATGCGTTCTTCGGTCCAGCTCATGCCCGTCCTTGTCCTTCAACTCGTGTGGCGCGCGGGCGACCATGATCCTTGCCGCCGCCTTCGCCAGCGATTAGGCGACACAGCCATGCAGGAACAATCCCCGTTGCGCGCAAAAATCGTCCTCACCGACCCCGGCGTGCCGGTGATCCGGAACGTCAACTGGGGCGGCCTGCGCACGCTCTATATCAAGGAGGTGCGCCGCTTCTTCAAGGTGCAGCTTCAGACCATCTGGGCACCGGCGGTTACGACATTGCTCTTCCTCGTCATCTTTTCGGTGGCGATGGGCGGGGCGGGGCGTACCGTATTGGGCGTGCCCTTCCCTGATTTCGTCGCGCCGGGGCTGATCGCCATGGCGATGCTCAACAACGCGTTCGCCAATTCCAGCTTCGCGCTGCTGGTCGGCAAGATACAGGGAACGGTGGTCGATTATTTGATGCCGCCGCTGTCCACCGGCGAGTTGCTGGCGGCGCTGGTCGGTGGCGCGGTGACGCGGGCGTTTCTGGTCGGGATCGTGCTGTGGTTCGCGATGCTGCTCTACCCCGGCGTCCATGTCATGCCGCGCCATCCGGGCGCGGTGTTGTGGTTCGGGCTGTTCGGTTCGATCTTTCTGGCGCTCGCCGGGGTCATGACCTCGATCTGGGCGGAGAAGTTCGATCATGCCGCCGCGATCACCAATTTCGTGATCGGGCCGCTGACGCTGTTGTCGGGCACCTTCTATTCGGTCGAGGCGCTGGCGCCGACCTTCCGCTCGATCAGCCATCTGAACCCGTTCTTCTACATCATCTCTGGCTTCCGCTACGGCTTTCTGGAGCGCGCCGATTCGCCGGTACTGCTGGGCGGTGCGGTGATCCTGGCCGTGGACGTCGCGATGGCGATCGGCTGCTATGCGCTGCTGCGTTCGGGGTGGAAGCTCAAGAATTGACGTAAGCACCAAAGGAGCGGTACAGCACCGCTCCGGGCGGTCCGGTTGACCGCCCTTTTGCGTTTCTAACGCCGATATTTCTCAAAGGAGCAGTTCGATGACGACCCCCGCGCTCATGCCCGTCTATCCACGGTGCGGCGTGCGTCCGGTCCGAGGCGAGGGCTGTTATCTTTATGGCGAGGACGGCACCGAATATCTCGATTTCGCCGCCGGCATCGCCGTCAACGCGCTGGGTCATGGCCATCCGCATCTGACCAAGGCGATCCAGGAACAGGCCGCGACGCTGATCCACGTCAGCAACCTGTACGGTTCGCCGCAGGGTGAGGCACTGGCGCAGCGGATCGTTGACAACAGCTTTGCCGACACGGTGTTCTTCACCAATTCGGGTGCCGAAGCGGTCGAATGCGCGATCAAGACCGCGCGCCGTTTCCACTTCGCCAACGGCAATCCCGAACGGCACACGCTGATCACCTTTAATCAGGCGTTCCATGGCCGTACCCTCGGCACCATTTCGGCCACCAATCAGGCCAAGATGCGCGACGGGTTCGAACCGCTGCTGCCCGGCTTCAAATATGCCGAATTCAACGATCTGGAAGGCGCGCTGGCGCTGATCGACGACAATACGGCGGGCTTCCTCGTCGAGCCGGTGCAGGGCGAGGGCGGCCTGCGCACCGCGACGCCCGAATTCCTGACCGGCCTGCGCAAGGCATGCGACGAGCGCGGCCTGTTGCTGGTGCTCGATGAAGTCCAGTGCGGCTATGGCCGGACCGGCACGCTGTTCGCGCACGAGCAATATGGCGTGACGCCGGACATCGTCTCGGCCGCGAAGGGCATTGGTGGCGGCTTCCCGTTCGGCGCGTGTCTCGCGACCGAGGAAGCGGCCAAGGGCATGGTGTTCGGTACCCATGGTTCGACCTATGGCGGCAACCCGCTGGCGATGGCGGCGGGGCAGGCGGTGCTCGACGTGATGCTCGAACCGGGCTTCCTCGACCATGTGAAGACGATGGGCGACCGGCTGCGCTCCAGCCTCGAACAGATGATCCCCAACCATGATCACCTGTTTCAGGAAATCCGCGGCATGGGGTTGATGCTCGGCATCAAGCTGAAGTCGGACAGCCGGCGTTTCGTCGCGCATCTGCGCGATCAGCATCAGTTGCTGACGGTCGCGGCGGGCGACAATGTCGTTCGCGTCCTGCCGCCGCTGGTGATCGGCGAACGCCATATCGCCGAAGCGGTCGAAAAGCTGTCGGCCGCCGCCCGCGTCTATGTGCCGGTCGCCGACGATTGATCTAACAATTCCGCCCCATCGCAGATGGGGAGGGGGACCAGCCGCAGGCTGGTGGAGGGGGAAACGCCCCATGCGATACGCCGGTGGAGGCCCCTCCACC
>NZ_LMKE01000001.1:184030-193160 GCF_001421245.1 Sphingomonas sp. Leaf10
TCCCCCTCCCCATCTGCGATGGGGAGGACTGAAGAAGATGCGCCATTTCCTCGATCTCGCCTCGGCCGGCGCCGACGGCATCGCCGCCATTCTGAACGACGCGCTCGACGGGAAGGCTGCGCGCAAGGGTTGGCCGAAAGGCCGTGCCGATGCCGACGCCTCGCTTGCCGGCCATACGCTTGCCTGCGTGTTCGAAAAGTCCTCGACCCGTACGCGCGTGTCGTTCGACATGGCGATGCGCCAATTGGGCGGATCGGCGCTGGTGCTCGACGCCGGCACTACACAGCTGGGCCGCGGTGAAACGGTCGCCGACACTGCCCGCGTTCTGTCGGGCTATTGCGACGCGATCATGGTCCGCACCGACGATCCCGCCAAGCTGGACGAAATGGTCCGCTATGCGTCGGTCCCGGTCATCAATGGCCTGACCGACCATTCGCACCCGTGCCAGATCGTCGCCGACCTGCTGACCGTGATCGAAGCCGGCAAGGCGCTGCCCGGCACCAAATGGGCGTGGCTCGGCGATGGCAACAATGTGCTGCACTCGATCGTCGAGGCCGGCGCGCTGATGGGCTTCGACGTCGTCGCCGCCTGTCCCGAGGGCTATGATCCGTCGCCCGACGTTCTGTCGGCGGCGGGGGCGCGGGCGACGATTACGCGCGATCCGGTAGCGGCGGTGCGCGACGCGGACGTGGTCGTCACCGATACGTGGATATCGATGGGACAGGCTCACGCCGAACAGAAGCTGGCGGCGATGGCACCCTATCAGGTCGATGCGGCGCTGATGGCGCATGCCAAGTCCGACGCGGTGTTCCTCCACTGCCTTCCCGCGCATCGCGGCGAAGAGGTGACGCCGGAGGTCATCGACGGGCCGCAATCGCTGATCTGGCCGGAGGCGGAAAACCGCCTGCACGCGCAGAAGGCGATCCTGCGCTGGTGTTTTGGCCTCGTCGGCTGAGCTTTCCGGCAAATGGCGACTTTTTGAAGAATCGGGACGACACGAACATCGTCCAACCATTTCGCAGTCGCAACATAACGCAAAGCGCTTGCGGAATCGCAGCCGCACTCCCATGTGAGCGATCGATCACAGTTTGCCCGGATGCCGGGCCACAGGGAGCCCGATCTTGTCCGAACCCGCCTGCCTGCCTGACCTCGATCGTGCGATCGGGTTCACGCTACCCGATCACCACGCCCGCGGTCGCGTCGTGCGGCTGGGGCCGGTGGCGCAGTCGATCCTTGCTGCCCACGCCTATCCCGCGCCGATCGAGAAGTTGTTGGCCGAAACGCTGGCACTGACCGCGCTGCTCGGTTCGACGCTGAAGGAAGCCGAAGGGCAGTTGACGCTACAGGCGCAGACCCAGGGCGGGATCATCCGCCTGATGGTTGCCGATTACAAGAACGGCGAACTGCGCGGCTATGTCGATTTCGATGCCGATCGGCTGGCCGAACTGGGCGAAGAGCCGTCGCTGTTCGCGATGTTCGGGCAAGGCTATCTGGCGATCACCTTCGATCAGGTGACGTCGGGCGAACGCTATCAGGGGATTGTGCCACTCGACGGCGATTCGATCGCGGCGGCGGCGGAAAGCTATTTCCTGCAATCCGAACAGATCCCGTCACTGGTCCGGCTTGGCCTGGGTGTCGATGACAATGGGCAGCGGATCGCCGGCGGCATCTTCCTTCAGCATCTGCCGGAGGGGGAGGACGGGCGCGAGCGGTTGCACGTTCGGCTCGACCATCCCGAATGGCATCATGTTGAGGCGCTGGGATCGACGATGGGAGCGGACGAACTGACCGATCCGATGATCCCGCTGGAAACGCTGGTGTGGCGCCTGTTCAACGAGGAGCGCGAAGTCCGCATCCTCGCCCGCACCGATCTGTCGCGCGGCTGCCGGTGCGACCGCGACTATATCGCCGGGGTGATCTCGCGCTTCCCGGTCGAGGAACGCGCCGCGATGGCGGACGAGAACGGCATCATCCTGGTGGACTGCGCCTTCTGCGCGACGAAATTTCCGCTCGCGGTGGCCGACATCGCATCCTGACGCGCGCGGTAAGGGGGACGTCATGGGGACAAGATCGTTACGCTGGGTCGCGGCGGCGCTGGCGCTGGCATCCGGCGCAGCAATGGCGCAGCCGGCCGCCGCGCCGACGCTGACGGCGATGCGTGCGGTGGCGCCGGGTAACTGGTCGTTGCGCGCGACCGGATCGGCGGAGGCGGCAAGGGCGAGCTGCTTCGCCGATACGTCGGCCTTCCTGCGGCTGCGGCTGCGCACCGCCCAGTGCAGCCGGTTCGTGATTGAGGATAGCGCGCGGCTGTCGACCGTTCATTATACCTGTCCCGGCATTGGCCATGTTCGCACGACAGTGCATGTCGATACCCCGCGATCGTTGCGGATCGAGAGCGAGGGCATTGCCGACGGCATGCCGTTTGCGGATGCCTATGAAGTGCGGCGGATCGGCAATTGTGCGCGTGGGCAGCGTTAAGCCTATGTTTAACCCCGCTGGATTATACGAAGATCGTGTCCGGTTGGGCACGCATGTTTCCCCTAAAGCATGGAACCCTCCGGGCCGCGTCACTGCGGCCCGCTCTTTTTCGGGCGGTTGCTCCGGCACGCCGAAAGTCTTAGCGAGCGCAGCATGACGAATTCTCCCCTCAGCGTGGTGCTGGTGTCGGGCGGACTCGACTCGATGGTGGCAGCGGCGCTGGCACGCGAGGCGGGCCACCGGCTGCTGGCGCTGTCGATCGATTACAACCAGCGGCACCAGGTCGAACTGGAAGCGGCCAAGCGGATCGCGGCGCTGCTCGGCGCGGAACGGCATGTCGTCCTGCCGCTCGACCTGTCGGCGTTCGGCGGATCGGCGCTGACCGACATGTCGATCGACGTGCCCAAGGACGGCGTCGGCACTGACATTCCGGTCACCTATGTTCCTGCGCGCAACACGATCTTCCTCAGCCTCGCGCTCGGATGGGCCGAGGCGGCGGGCGCGCGTGATCTGTGGATCGGCGTTAATGCGCTCGATTATTCGGGCTATCCCGATTGCCGCCCGGACTTCATCGCCGGGTTCGAAGCGCTGGCCGAACTGGCGACGCGCGCGGGCAGCGACGGCGCCCGCTTCCGCATTCATGCCCCGCTCCAGCATATGACCAAGGCCGATATCGCGCGCGAGGCCCATCGGCTGGGTCTCGATGCGGGCATGAGCTGGACCTGCTATGATCCGGTCGGCGACCTGCATTGCGGACGGTGTGACAGCTGTCGCCTGCGCGCGCGCGGCTTTGTCGAGGCGGGCCTGCTCGATCCGACCCGCTATGCGGAAACGCCCGACACCGCCCGATGACCTATTCGGTGAAGGAGATGTTCCTGACCCTGCAGGGGGAGGGGGTACATGCCGGGCGACGCGCGGTGTTCGTGCGCTTTGCCGGATGCAATTTGTGGACGGGCCGTGAGGTCGATCGCGAAAACGCGATCTGCCGCTTCTGCGACACCGATTTTGTCGGCACCGACGGCGTGGGCGGCGGCAAGTTCGCCGACGCCACGCTGCTGGCGGCGGCGGTGGTCGGGCATTGGGGACCGGAGCCAACGCGGCGTTTCGTCGTGCTGACCGGTGGCGAACCGATGTTGCAGATCGACGATGCGCTGGTCGATGCGTTGCACCGCGAAGGCTTTGAGATCGCGATTGAGAGCAACGGCACCATCGCTGCGCATCCGGGCATCGACTGGGTCTGCATCAGCCCGAAGGCCGGCAGTGAAGTCGTGCAACGCCGTGGTGACGAGCTGAAGCTGGTGTGGCCACAGGCGGGTATCGACGTCGACGCGATCGAACAGTGGGACTTCGTCCATCACCTCGTACAACCGATGGATGCGGTCGGGCAGGAGGCGTTCAATCGCGACGAAGCGGTCGCCTTCGCAATGGCCCGACCTCGCTGGCGCCTGTCGCTTCAGACGCACAAGATGTTGGGTCTGCGCTGACGTTTCGGCTGGTTTCGTTACGCCGGCGCATATGAACTCCCGCCTTCGCGGCAGTGACGATGGCAGATGGAGTAGTAGTCCCGCGTCCACGGAACTGAATGTCGATCGGCCTCAGGCCGGTTTCGCCGCGATCGTGATTTCATAGGCACCGATCAGCGGATCATGGTGCAGCGGTGCGCGCAACTGGCGGGACAGGCCCAGGATGATCCGGCCATAGCGGCTGGCGACGAGCGCATCGAGTTCCTCACCCTCCACGAGCGCGGGGGAGCTTGCGCGCAGTACCGCCGTTTCGGTATCGGGTACGGGCCGCAGCGAGATGCCGATCTGCGCCTGCGGATTGACCGACGCCGCCAGCTCGATCAGCTCGGTCAGCAGGAACGAGACAGCGACCGCAACATCCTGCGTTACCAGCACCGGTTCGACGTTCAGCGTGATGCCGAGTTTGGCCGTCTCGCTGGCGGAAGTCGCGCGGATATTCGACGCAAGTTCGCCGATCACCGATTTCAGTTCAAGCCCGCGATTTTCCTCCATCTCGGCGTAATGATGCCGGTGGACGACCGCCAGCGCATCGACCCGGCGCTGGATGGTGGCATAGGCATCGGCCGCCGCTGCGCCATGTGCGCTGCGGGCGTGAAAATTGATCAGGCTGGCGATGACTTGCAGGTTGTTCTTGACGCGGTGATGCACCTCGCGCGTTAGCTTGGTCTGGCGGACCAGCCCGTCGGCCATCGACTGTTCGTGGCGCTCGACCGTATGGGTCAGTTCTTGGAACGTCTCGCCCAGATCGGCGATTTCCTGCGCCGGGATCGCGCCGAGATTGACGTCGCCCATCGGATGGCCGGGCCGATAGCGTTCGATATCGTCGCGCAGCCGCCGGAGCGGCCGGATCAACAGGCGATCGACCACGAACCAGCCGATGCCGGTCGCGGCGAACCACATGACGAGGGGAAGCAGCATCGCGACGATCGTCGATGACGTGATCGGCGCACGGCGGACCGCCATGGTGAACGCCAGATCGTCGATGCTGAGCGGAATGTTCACGCGTTCCAACCGCTCGATCCCCGATTCCGGCGGCAGCGTCGCCAGGCTCAATTCGCCATCGCCACCATGAAGGATGCCGCTTTCGAACGGGGTAGGGAACGCGCTCGGCTGCGATCGGTCGCGGAGCAGCGCTGCGGGGAAAAACGCCACCGCGCGCGCTTCGTTGGTGCCGCGAATGTCGAGCACGACGCCTGCATCGGGCACGACCTGTGCCCGGACGCCGCCGGCATCGGGTGCGCCGACCATCCGTACGGGAATGACCGTGCCGCATACCAAGCGTCCGTCTGCGGAATAAATGGCGAAGCGGGCGCCCGTCGCCGCTTGCTGGGCGAACACCCCTTCGACCCGGGCGCAACTTGGCGAATTTGCGGGGTCGGACGACAGCGACGTCATCGCCACGCGCAACGCGGTCATGTCGCCGCTCAGTTCGATGGAGATCCCGCGTGACGCCTCGGTCGCAGCGACGCGCAATCGCGCCCGCAGATCGAGATCGGCTATCCGCGAGGTCTGAAGCGTGGCGAACAAAGCAATCAGCGCCAAAGGCAATAGCGCGGCGCTCAGGATCAGCATCAGTTTCGCGCCGGTCGGAACCCGCCGGAGTGCGGCGGCCGGGCTGGGTGGCCTCCGCTTGGCTGTTACGGACGTGGTCACACCGTCGAAGCTATTTCAGCTTGTTCAACAGGTCGAGCATTTCGTCGGGAACCGATTCACCAGCCGCATCCTGATACACGGCGCGCAATGCGTTACCCAGGCTGGACGTGTCCTTCTTGTCCGGTTGCGTCGTACCCGCGAATTTCGCGTTCGACTGCTGAACCGACTTCTCACCATCCTTCACGAAGCAATGCCTTCCCCCACGCCCGGACCAATGCCGGCACGAATACCTAACCGCCGACCGGCATCAAGACTGGCTTGCATCAGCATGTCGGGCGCACAGGAAACAAAAGACGTGCTCGTTGGTTCCATGCATCGACGCGAACTCGGGGGAGGCGCCTTTCCCGTGCCGTATCGTATCAGAACGCAGTGTGCGATCCGGCCTTTCCAGTCGGCTCGTGACGAAGGAGACTTATCTGACCATGTCGCTCGGACAGCAGCTTGCGCCGCACCTCCCTTTCCTCCGGCGCTATGGCCGAGCACTCACCGGTAGCCAGAGCGAGGGCGATCAATATGTCCGCGCCACGCTGGAAGCGATCGTCGCCGCACCGGAGGAGTTTCCGCGCGACGTCGATCCGCGCCTCGGCCTCTATCGTACCTTTCAGGCGATCTGGGCTTCGTCTCAGCCCGAAGCATTCGGTGCCGCCAGCGCATCGGGCACCGAGAACGAAGCAATCGCCCAGGCCCGCCTAGCCCGCATCGCACCGCTGTCGCGGCAGGCATTGCTGCTGACCGCGATGGAGGGCTTCACGACCGAGGATGCGGCCTATCTGATCGAATCGACTCCGGAAGAAGTCGAGGAACTGGTCGCCGAAGCGTTGCGCGAGATCGAGCAGCAGACCCGCTCGCGCGTGATGATTATTGAGGACGAGCCGCTGATCGCTATGGACCTCGAACAGATCGTGCGCGATCTGGGCCATGAGGTGACCGGCGTCGCGGTAACCCGCGACGAAGCGGTAGCGCTGGCGATGCAGGATCGTCCGGGGCTGGTGCTGGCCGATATCCAGTTGGCCGACGACAGTTCGGGCATCGATGCGGTCAAGGACATCCTTTCCGAATTCAATGTGCCGGTGATCTTCATCACTGCTTTCCCGGAGCGTTTGCTCACCGGCGAGCGGCCTGAACCTACCTTCCTGATCACCAAGCCGTTCCAACGTTCGACGGTGAAGGCGGCAATCAGCCAGGCGCTGTTCTTCGACGAGGCGACCGTGCCGGAAGTCGCGGCATAACGGTACGGACCCAAAACGATCTTCGGGGGTTGATAGGTGATGGCAGACGATCAAGAACGCACCCATGTCACCGCCACGGAAGCACGTGCCGGCGCTACCCCCGGGGTTACCCGCTACATCCTGGCGGTATCCCTGATCGCGGTGATCGCGGTCATGGCCTTCATCCTGCTGTCCTGATCTTTGCAATGGCGTCGTCGTTCGGTTCGTCCCGACGACGCTGGCAATCGACGATCGGCCTCCCTATGTTCGGGTCAGCTCGCCACCGGGCCGACTGCGTATCGAACGGATAAGAATGACTGAATCCGACATCACCGAGGACGCGGCAAGTGAGGTGCAGGAGCACGTCGCGCTTTCCGATCCCGAGTTCAAGAAGCAACTGGCGCAGGTCATTCCGCACCTTCGCGCGTTCGGCCGTTCCCTGTCGGGCAGCCGCGATCTGGCCGATGATCTGGTACAGGAAACCTTGCTGAAGGCATGGGCGGCGCGACAGCGTTTCCAAGCGGGCACCAACATGCGCGCATGGACGTTCATCATCCTGCGTAACCTGTATCTGTCGCAGATGCGCCGTGCGCGCTTTAAGGGCGAGTGGGACGATCTGGTCGCCGACCGCATTCTGGCGGCGCCGGCCAGCCAGGATCGCCATGTCGAGCTGGCGGACATGCAGCGCGCGCTGCTCCATCTGCCGCAGCCTCAGCGTGAGGCGCTGATCCTCGTCGGCGCAGGTGGCTTCGCGTATGAAGAGGCGGCGGAGATCTGCAACGTCGCGGTCGGCACGATCAAGAGCCGCGTAGCCCGCGGGCGCGTGGCGCTCGAAGCGCTGATGTCGGAGGGCAAATTGCCATCGCGTGCCGAGCAGCCCGACAATGGTGGGCAGACTGTACTCGATACGATCATGGGCGAAGTCGACGACCTTAGCCGGGATCGCTGAGCGCTACGAACTTCTTTTCAGACCCTTTCCTTCTAGGGAAAGGTGCAGTTGCAGCTTGCGATTGGTTCGTTGAGCGGAGCAACGCTGATCAGCGACCCGTCTCGTCCAGTCTTTGCAGATACTCGCTCCATGCCGCCGGCAGCCGGCCGTCGCGTTCAAATATCTGTCGCAATGCTCGCCCGACCCCCTCGCCCGGCGACGGGGCACGCACGACCTGCCCGCGGTCGGACGGTGAAGCGCCAAGGGTCGGTTGCATTGTCATAGCGGTTCCAACGTGCGCATCTGCGTTTCGTTTCAATTGGTCCGGCGATAGAATAGGGTAAGTTTCCCAGCCACCGGAGCTTGATCCCACGATGCAGTTGTCGTCCGAATTGATCGAGCGTGTCCGCATCGGGTCGCCGTTCCTGTCCGTTCTGCTCGATCGGGAGGCCGCGTTTCTCGACGCGTTGCCGGGGTTCGAGGTCGATGCGCTGGCCATGGTCGCGGCCGATCCCGAACTGCCGCTCGCACAGCGGCTGCGGATCGAGCGGCGGCGCATCGCACTGCTGGTGGCGCTTGGCGATCTGTCGGGGGCATATGATCTGCGGCGGGTGACGCGGACGCTGAGCGATTTTGCCGATAGCGCGCTGCACCGGGCGATCGTCGCGGCGATCGAGGAACGGACGCCGGGCGCCGAACCGGTCGGCTTCGCCGCGATCGGTCTGGGCAAACAGGGCAGCCACGAGCTGAATTATTCGTCCGATATCGATCCGATCCTTCTCTACGATCCGGTGACGCTGCCCCGGCGCCCGCGCGACGATCCTGCGGAAGCGGCGGTTCGGATCGGGAAGCGCGCCGTCGAACTGCTTCAGGCGCGCGACGGCGACGGCTATGTCCTGCGCGTCGACCTGCGCCTGCGTCCCTCGCCCGAAGCGACGCCGATCGCGCTGCCGATCGACGCGGCCGTATCCTATTATGAATCGGCGGCGTTGCCATGGGAACGGGCGGCGTTCATCCGCGCGCGGGCGGTGGCGGGTGACCTGACGCTCGGCCAGCGTTTTCTCGACGCGATCCGACCGTTCGTCTGGCGGCGCGCGCTCGATTACGGCGCGATCGGCGAGATCCGCGAGATTACCCGCCGCATCCGCGACCATTATGCGCAGGGGCAGGCGTTCGGCCCCGGATACGACCTGAAGCGTGGGCGCGGCGGCATTCGGGAGGCCGAGTTCTTCGCGCAGGTTCACCAACTGGTCCATGGCGGGCGTGACCCGACGCTGCGCGCGCCCGCCACGCGCGACGCGCTGGCGGCACTGGCGGCAGGCGGGCGGGTCAACCCCGAC
>NZ_LMKE01000001.1:193244-203987 GCF_001421245.1 Sphingomonas sp. Leaf10
CAGGTGATGGCGCAAGGCTACACGCTGTTCCGCACGATCGAACACCGGTTGCAGATGGTCGACGATCGCCAGACGCACAGCCTGCCCGATCAGCACGAGGCACTCGACCGAGTGGCGCGGCTCCATGGCGTCGAGGATGGGCAGGCGCTGCTCGACCTGCTGGCGCCGCACGTCGCGGCTGTGGGTGCGGTCTACGACCAGCTCGACGGCGCATCCGAACCGCGCCTGCCGGTCGATCCGCAGACGCTGGCCGAGCGGCTCGGAACGCTCGGCTTCGCATCGAGCGAGCAGGCGGCGCGGCGGATCGCCGACTGGCGCGGCGGAGCCTATCCGGCGCTGCGCAGCCCGGCGGCGCGTGCGGCTTTGGAGGATAGTCTGCCCGGGCTGATCGCCGGCATTGCGACCGCATCGGACCCCTATGCCGCGCTGTTGCGGCTCGATGCGATGCTGACTCGCCTGCCGAGCGCGATCAACCTGTTCCGCCTGCTGGAAGCCCAGCCGGCTCTGGCCCGGCTGCTGAGCACCATCCTGTGTCATGCGCCGACACTGGCCGAGGCGCTGGCACGGCGGGCGACGCTGCTCGACGGGCTGATCGACGCGCGCGCGCTCGAACCGGTCGGATCGGTCGCCGAACTGGCGGCGGAAATGGCGGCGCGGCGGGCGGAGGGCTATGAACGGCTGCTCGACCACGTCCGAGACGTCGTCAACGAAAAGCGGTTCATGCTGGGCGTTCAGGTCGTGGCCGGCACTGGTGATCCGCTTGGCGTCGCGGATGGCTATGCGCGCGTTGCGGAAGCGGCGGTACAGGTGCTTGCCACTGCCACCGCCGATGAGTTCGCCGAGCGCCATGGCCGGGTGCCCGACAGCGAACTGATCGTACTGGCGCTCGGCCGGCTGGGCGGCGGGGCGCTGACCCATGCTTCCGATCTCGACCTCATCTACTGCTTCACCGGCGATTTTTCGGCGGAATCGGACGGGTCCAAGCCGTTGGGGGCAGTGCTCTATTACAACCGGTTGGCCCAGCGACTGACGGCGGCGCTGTCGGTGCAGACCGCATCGGGGCCGCTGTACGAGGTCGATACGCGGCTACGGCCGTCGGGTGCACAGGGGCCGCTGGTCGTGTCGCTCGCGGGGTTCGAGCGCTATCAACGCGAGGATGCGTGGACATGGGAGCATATGGCGCTCGCGCGCGCGCGACCGATCGTCGGGTCGCCGGCGGGCCGTGCAGCGGCGGCCGAGATCATCGCGCGGGTGCTAGCGGGCGATCGGCCGGACCGCGACGTCGCCGCGGAGGCGGTGACGATGCGCGCCGACATGGCCCGGCACAAGCCGCCTGCCGGGCCGTTGGACGCGAAACTGTCGCCGGGCGGCCTCGTCGATCTGGAGTTCGCGGTTCACGTCACGCAGTTGCTGAGCGGGCAGGGGCTGTCACCGCGGCTGGGCGAGGCGATCGATGCGCTGGTGGCGGTTGGCCAGTTGTCGGCCGGATTGCACGAGGCGCATGATTTCCTGACCCGGCTGATCGTCACGATGCGGCTGGTCGCACCCGATGCGCAGCTGCCGCCGGAGACGACCCGGCCGATCCTCGCCGCCGCACTGGGGTGCGCGGACTGGGATGCGGTGCTTGCCAGGCTGGACGCCGCGCGGCAGGTGGTCGGCGGCAGCTGGCAGGAGATAGTGAATGGCGTTGGCGATTGGTGACAAGCTGCCGGTGGGCGAACTGATCCTGGCGGACGGCACGCCGCTGTCCCTACAAGACCGGGCGGGACAGCCGCTGGTCGTCTATTTCTATCCCAAGGCCGACACGACCGGCTGTACGCGTGAAGCGCAGGATTTCTCGGCACTTGCCGACGACTTCGCACAAGCAGGCGCAACCATCCTCGCCATCTCGCGCGATACGCCCAAGAAACTTACGTGCTTCGCCGAAAAGCACGCGCTGACGGTTTCGCTGGCAAGCGATCCCGATGGCAGCGTTTGCGAAGCGTTCGGTGTTTGGGTCGAAAAGCAGATGTATGGCCGGACCTATATGGGCATCGAGCGGGCGACCTTCCTGTTCGGTGCGACCGGGCGGCTGGTCCGCGAGTGGCGCAAGGTGAAGGTTGCCGGACACGCCGCCGACGTCCTCGCCACTGTTCGATCCTGACATCGGCGAATCGATTGCAGGCGACCTCGCGGGCTACGTGCGTCGACGTCCGCCGCGTCCGGGTCACATGGTTAAACGACTGACCGCGCCAGTACGGCGCTTTACCGCTTGGGTTTGGCCGGGCGCTTGCGTAACCGGGCCGCTATCCGGCAAGTCCTCGATCCGTCGACGCGGTGGGGCAAAACCGTCGGGACATTGGGGTTCATCGTTCGTGTCGGCGTTTCCGGCGCGTGCATAACGCTCGGATAGCGGGACAGAATGTCGATTACTTCCGTATTGAAAAACAACGTCGCTCCGTTCGCCGGGTTCCGTTCCTTCTTTCGTACGCGGCACTTTCTGTTCCATGATGGCGGCCAGCTCCGTCGCCACACCATTACCGGCCGTAACCAGGCAGCGGCCGCCGGCCTCGCTGCCGTCACCATCGCTTTCTCGGCATTCGGGATGAACCAGGCAGCGACCGGCGCTGTCGCCACGTCGGACGAAAAGGTCGCGGCGATGCAGCAGCAGGTCGACGCGATGCGCGCCGATGTCGCCCGCCTCCATGCCGATGCCCGCGCGCATGCCGCCCGGCTCGACATGCGACAGGCGGCACTGGCGGCGGTGCTGACCGGTGACGAGGATGCCGACGCGCTGGCACTGGCCGCGCTGGATCAGGCACCCGCCACCGGTGCCAATTTCGTCACCCGCCCGTTCGAACGCGTCGCACACCAGCAGGCGGAAATGGCGTCGCAGGCCAAGGCGATTGCCGATGCCCGTTATGCCGATACCGCACGTACCATCCGCAAGCTTGGCCTGAACCCCCGCCGCGTGATCCCGGCAATGGGCGGCCCGTACGAGCCGGTCGATGCCGCCACCGCCGCTGCGGCGACCGCCGCCTCGGCCACCGCCGATGCGCAGGCGGACGCCCAGTTCCGCGCGCTGTTCCTCAGCTGGAAGAAGCTGGATACGCTGGAACAGGCAGCGATTTCTATCCCGTCCTACCAGCCGGTCGAGCGCCTGTCCTTCACCAGCAATTTCGGCGTCCGTTCCGACCCGTTCCGTGGTACCGCCGCGATGCATGCCGGGGTCGACATCCCCGGTCCGCTCGGCACCCCGGTCTATGCGACCGCCGACGGCATCATCGCCCGCGCCGAACGCGCCGGCGGCTATGGCAATCTGATCGAAGTGAACCATGGCAAGGGTATCGCCACCCGCTACGGCCATTTGTCGAAGATCATCGTCCGCGACAGCCAGCGCGTGAAGCGCGGCCAACTGATCGGCCTGATGGGTTCGACCGGCCGCTCGACCGGCAGCCACCTCCATTACGAAGTCCGCATCGACGGTGCGGCGGTCAACCCGGCCCCCTATCTGCAGGCGGGCGAACTGGCGATGGCGGCGGATCGTGCGCAGCGGCAGCGGGTGGCGATGGGCGGCCCGGTCGCCGACTGACGCGTCGCGGACTGACCCGTTGCCGATCGATCGCGGCGGGCCTATCTGAACGCGATGACGACCAGCACCGATATTTCCCTGTCCACCTCCGCCGCACAACGTGTCGCGGCGATTGCGGCGAAACAGGCCAAGCCCGCCATCCTGCGCCTTTCGGTTGAAGGGGGCGGCTGTTCGGGCTTCCAATATCGCTTCGGACTGGCCGATGGTGTCGAGGCCGACGATAGCGTCGCCGAGACCGATGGGGTGACGCTGGTCGTCGACTCCGTCAGCATCGATCTGGTCCGTGGCAGCGAAGTCGATTTCGTCGAATCGTTGGGCGGCGCGGCATTCCGCGTGACCAATCCGCAGGCGGCATCGGGCTGCGGCTGCGGCACCAGCTTCGCGATCTGACGTGCGGATCGTCACCTACAACGTCAACGGCATCAAGGCGCGCCTGCCGCGCTTGCTGGAATATCTGGCCGAGGAACAGCCGGATATCGTCTGTCTTCAGGAACTGAAGTCGAGCGACGATACCTTTCCCGAAGCCGATATCCGCGCAGCCGGTTACGGCGCGCTGTGGCATGGGCAAAAGGGGTTCAACGGTGTCGCCGTGCTGGCACGCGGCACTGACCCGGTCGAGCGGCAACGTGGCCTGTCCGGCGAGCCGGAGGACGAACATAGCCGTTATCTGGAGGCCGAGGTCGACGGGCTGGTCGTCGCCTCGATATACCTTCCCAACGGCAATCCGCAGCCAGGGCCGAAGTTTGACTACAAGCTGCGGTGGATCGATCGCCTACGCGAGCGGGCGGCTGCGCTGCTGGCGGAGGAGCGCGCGGTCGTGCTGGCCGGCGACTACAACGTCATTCCCAACGACGATGATACCTTCTCGGTCCGCGCGATGCATAGCGATGCGCTGATGCAGCCCGAGTCGCGTGCCGGCTACCGCGCGCTGCTGGCGCAGGGGTGGACCGATTCGCTGCGGACGCGTTTTCCGAAGGGGGGGATATGGACCTTCTGGGACTATCAGGCGGGATCGTGGCAGCGCGATGCCGGCTTCCGTATCGACCATCTGTTGCTCAGCCCGATCGCCGCGGACCGGCTGGTCAATGCGGGTGTCGACAAGGCGTATCGTGGCCGGGAAAAGGCCAGCGACCACGCGCCAACCTGGGTCCGGCTGCGTTGATCGCGCGTCTGGCTGCGCTCGGCGCAGCGGCGGCACTGTCGACCACCGCGGCGGCGGCGCGCGACTATTGTCCGACACGCCCTAGCCTCGGCCAATCGGCCTGTGTGCTCGATCCGGGCCGGGCCGCGGTCGAAACCGCGCTGTCCGATTGGGAGCGTGACGAGGACAGCGATACGGTGCTGTTCGGCGATACGCTGTTCCGGCTCGGGCTGACCGACCGGATCGAGGCGCAACTGGACTGGACGCCGCTCGGCATCGCGCGCGACCGGGCCAGCGGGCGGCGGACGACGCGAACCGGCGATATGGAGATCGGCGCCCGGATCGCGCTGCGCAATCCCGATGGCAAGGGGCTATCTTATGGTCTGCAACCCTCGGTAACGGTGCCGGTGGGGCGCACGCCGATCGGCGGCGGTGGCTGGGGGACGGCGGTCGTCGCCCCGATCAGCTATGACCTCAACAACACGCTGAACCTGCAATTCTCCCCCGAACTGGCGTGGACGCCGCGCGAGAATACGCCCGGCCATATGGTGGCAACGACCGCGACGCTGGGTCTCGGCATCAATCTGTCCGATCGGTGTCAGCTGACGGCGGAGGGGCAGTGGTCGCACGAAGACGAAGCGACCGAGCATCGTGTCGCACTCGCCATCGCGTGGCAGCTGTCGCCCGACCTGCAGATCGATGCCGGCGGCGTCGCCGGGCTGGACGACGATACTCCCGAATTGCGCGTTTACAGCGGTGTCTCGCATCGTTTCTAATCCGTATCGACCGATACGTCGGATACTATCCTAACCGATGGCGGCGATTCCTGCGGATTGGTGGCAAATGCCACATCTACAAATGTGGTCATTCTGTAAGTCATTGGAAAGTAATAGAATATAAAACTGGCACGGTCGCTGCAAAGTAACTGGCATGTCCGGCAACACACCGGATCGCACAGGGAGACAGCATCATGACCGCCATTCGCTTCGCCACTTCGATCGTCCTCGGCCTGGTTGCCACCACCTCGGCCTTCGCTGCCGAGCCGGAAGCCGCACCCGTCGCCACGCCGAGCCCGGTCGCTGCGACCGCCGCCGCATCGGCGCTGCCGCTCACCATCACGCTAGCCGCCGGTCCCGCCGCCGCCGCGTACAAGGCTGCGCCGAATGCCCGCTACTGCTTCCGCACCGAACGCACCGGTTCGCGGATCATGCCGCGCGTTTGCAAGACCCGCAGCGACTGGGAAGCCATCGGCGTCGATCTCGATGCCGCACTGGCCGGTCGTTGAGTTTCAGGAACGGGAGGGAACATCCATGATCGCAACGCTGCTGGCCGCACTGTTCGCCGCCACCACCCCTGCCACCGAAACGGTCGCGCAACCGACCACGCCGGTCGCTACCACTCCGCGCGTCAAGCGCTACTGCATCATCGATCGCCGCGAAGGGTCGCTGCAAAAGGGAAAGATTTGCCGGACCCGTGACGAATGGCGCACCCGTGGCTTCGACCCCGTCCTGGTATTGGGTCGCGTATGATGATGACGATCGCCGCCGGGGCGGGGCATCCGGCGGCCGTCATCCTTACAGGGTCCGTTCGTACATCTGATAGACGCGGTTGATCCTGCTATCGATGGTGGTGGCGATCGCGTTCATGCCCTGATTGTCGTCGAGTACCCAGCCGATCTCGCCGCGCGTCGCGCCGAATTTAGCCACCGCGTCGCGACGGATATATTCGATCATCATGAAGGCCAGCTGGCTGGCCATGCGCGATGCCTGCAACCGCTTGACCACGCCCATCAACGGTACGCGCATCGTCCGTGCCTTCGGCGCCCGCAACCAAAGCAGCAGCTTCAGCCAGTTGAATGGCAACAGCGATCCGCCCATTGGTTTCAGCGGCTCGTTCATGTCCGGCAGCGTAATCATGAACGCGACCGGTTCACCGTCCAGTTCGGCGATGCGGATCAGGTCCTCGAACACCAGCGGCTTCAGCTTCTTGCCGACATCGTCGACCTCGGGCTGGGTCAACGGCACGAAACCCCAATTGTCCGACCATGCATCGTTCAGGATGCGCAGGATGATCGCGGCCTCGTCGGCGAACTTTGCCTTGTTGACGCGCCGGATGCGGATGCGCTCATTCTTTTCACCGGCCGCCACGATACGCCGCACGATCGGAGGGAAATCCTTGGTGATGTCGAGTTCGTAGGTCACGAGCTGCTTGACCGGGGCATAGCCCGCGCCCTCGATCCAGCCGCGATATTGCGGCAAATGATGACCCATCAGTACGGTCGGGCTATGGTCGTGGCCCTGAATCAGCAGCCCCGGCTCTTCCCAGATCGACAGCGCGACCGGACCGATCGCGCGGTCCATGCCCTTGCCGCGCAACCATTGCTCGGCCTGTACGATCAGCGCCTTGCCGGTCGCTTCGTCCTCGGCTTCGAACATGCCCCAAAAGCCGACGCCGGGGCCGAAGCCCTTGTCGCTCGGCATGGTCAGGGCCAGCGTGTCGAGATGCGCCGAAATCCGTCCGACGACTTGTCCGGCGCGTTCGGCGACGAACAACTGTCCTTCGGCATGGCTGAACCAGCCATTCTTCTTCGGGTCGATCGTCGCCGCGACTTCGGTCTTCAGCGGCGGCACCCAGTGCGGGTCGTTGGCATAGAGGCGATAGGGCAAGGCGATGAATGCCTTGCGATCGGCAGCGGTAACGACCGGACGGATGGTGATCGACATGGTTTCCCCCAAAACGCAACGGGGCGGCAATGCGCCGCCCCGTGTCAAACTTCAAATGACAAATCGGTCATCCGCGATAGCGGGGATGCCCCTTGGCCACGCCGCCCGACAATTCGGCGACCTTCGGATACTTCTTGGCGACTTCCTCGGTGTAGCCAAGGTTGAAGACCGTGGCGCTCTTCTCGGGACGTTCCGACCGCTCGTAATGGGTGCCGAAAATCTTGTCCCAGAAGAAATTGGTGATGCCGAAATTGCCATGTTCGTCATGGAAGTGGTGCGCCATGTGCTTCCGTTTCCACGCGATCAGCAGCTTGTTCTTCGGCTTGTAGGCCAGATGCTGGATGCAATGGCAGAATTCATAGAAACAGGTGGTCAGCAGTCCGGTCGCCAGCGCCGCCATGGAGCCACCGAAGCCGCCGATCAGATACCCGATTGGTGCAGTCGCGATCGCGATCGCGGGCAGCGTGGTGTGCAACGCGCCGAACAGCACCTCCAGGTGATTGGGGTCCTGATGGTGATCGTAATGGATGCGCTTCCACGTCGCGGCGAGCGGTGAGATCTTGAACATCCAGTTCGAATGCAGCACCCACCGGTGCAACACGTACCACACGAACGGATAGGCGAGAATCGCGACCCCGACCGACGCCAGCGTCGGCAACAGCGGTGCCGGCGACCAGACGAACAGACCGATCGCAACGAACGACAGCGCGATATATGCGATGATCGCCGGATACTGAAAATACGCGACGACAAGCTCCTTGAAGGTCATCTTGTCGAGATGGTGCGACTTCTTCCAGAAGCCCTGCTTCTCGGTGATCGCGTTCATCGGGCCAACTTCCTCAACTCATTCCTCGATCGGGCGATGCCGCCCATCATCCGCATCTGGGGACGATTTGCGGCCAAAGTACGACGATGTTGCGTCATTCCTCGGTCCGGATCAGCACCGCTTCGCCGATCAGGAAGAACAGCAGGAACGGTGCCCATGCGGCAAGGAACGGGGGATAGGCGCCAAGGTTGCCCATCGCCAACGCAAAATTGTCCGCCACGAAATAGGTAAAGCCGAGCGCCATGCCAATGACTGCGCGCACGAACAATTTGCCCGACCGCGCGACACCGAACGCGGCCACGGCGGCGAGCAGCGGCATCAGCACCGCCGACAACGGCCCCGACAGCTTGTGCCACAATGCGCCTTCCAGCGCCTTGGTCGGGCGACCCGCCTCGACCAGATCGTCGATCGCGCTCGACAATTGGGTGAAGGACAGGCCGTCCGGATCGACATTCTGCAGGGTGAACTGGTCCGGCCGCACGCCACCGGCGATACGCAACGTGCCCAGCCGTTCGCGGACGCCGGTGGCGACGGTGAAGCGTTCGGCATTCTCGATCCGCCATGCGCCGTTTTCGCGCCAGCCGCCACTGGCGGTCGTCAGCGCGCGCAGCGAGGAGCCTTCGCGGCTATAGACGGTGATGCCGCGCAGTCGCGTCGCTTCACCCCGCCCGGATACGCGCGCGACCTGGATCAGATTGTCGCCATCGCGGACCCAAACATTGGTGCGGTCGCCGCGATCGACCGGCATCGGGCCGTAATCGACATTGTCCCACACGGTCAGCGTCGCCGTCGCGCGTGCCACGACGCGTTCGTTGAACGCGAACGACAGGGCCGCCACGCCGAAGCTGGCAAGGATCAGCGGGGCGAGCACCTGATGCGCCGACAGGCCGGCAGCCTTCAGGCTGATGATCTCGCTGTTCTGGTTCAACTGCGTAAGCGTCAGGATCGTGCCGAGCAGCACCGAGAAGGGCAGGAAGCGCGCCACGATCTGTGGGGTGCGCAGCGAGATATATCGCAGGATTTCCGCCTGACCGTTGCCGGGTTGGGCGAGGATCTTGCCGCTTTCTGACAGCAGGTCGAGCGCCTGAAGCACCAGCACCAGCGCGAACAGGATGGCGAAGGTGCGGATGAGGAACAGCCGCGCCATGTAGATCGCGACGGTCGTCGATGGAAAGAAACCACGCATCACGCGGTCGCCTTGCGCCGGCCCGGCAGATAGCGGCCGATGAACTTGCCGACCTTGGCCGCACCGCGTTCCAGCCCGCCGATCGGCTCCCCGCCGGGCACGCGCGCGATCACCCAATAGAGGCGGAACACTAGTGCCGCGAACAGCAGGAACGGTACCCATAGCGCAAGGATCGGGTCGATCCGGCCAAGCCCGCCGACCGCTTCGCCATATTCGTTGACCTTGTGATAGGTCACGATCATCACGATCGACAGGAATACGCCGAGTGCCGACGACGACCGTTTCGGTGGTACGCCCAGCGCCAGCGCCAGCATCGGCAGCAGGAACATCGTCGCGACCTCTGCCAGCCGGAAATGGAAATTCGCGCGCGCGGCGTCGCGATCCTCTTCGCTGACGTTCGGATTATGTCCGGTGATGGCAAGCTGTGGCAGCGTCTGTTCGAGATCGCGTCCCCCGCGCGGGCGGAAATTGCCGAACTTCGGCAGATCGATCGGCAGGTCGTGCGCGGTAAAGGTTAGCGTGCGCGGCACCCGAAAATCGGGCGAATTGTGAATCAGCGTGCCGTTTGTCAGGCGAAAGATGATCGTGTTCGGATCGTCGGTGCGCAGGAACTGCCCGCGTTCGGCCGTGACGCCCAGCCATTGGCCGTCGGGCCGGCTGGCCTGGACGAAGATGCCGCGCAGATCGGCACCAGAATCGCGGCTCTCCTCGATACGCAGCGTCATCCGCTCGCCGAGCTTGGTGAACTCGCCGACCTTGATCGACGCGCCGAGCGCGCCGGTGCGCAGTTCGAAGCGCAGCGCCTCATAATTATAGCGGGCCAGCGGCTGGATATAGCCGACGATGGCAAGGTTCGCCGCCGCCAGCACCGTGGCGTAGATGAACGGCACGCGCAGCAGCCGCCAATAGCTCATGCCGACGCCCAGCATCACGTCTAGCTCGGACGACGTCGCCAGCTTGCGAAAGGCGAGCAGGATACCCAGCATCAGCCCGATCGGGATGCCGAGTCCCAGATATTCGGGCAGCAGATTGGCGAGCATCCGCCACACGACGCTGACCGGCCCGCCCTCCGCCGCGACGAAATCGAACAGCCGCAACATCCGGTCGAGGACGAGCAACATCGCCGAAATCAACAGCGTAGAGAATAGCGGCACCGCGATCAGCCGGGCCATGTAGCGATCGATCGATGGCATGGGGGACGGCTATAGCGAAGGTGTCGAGGGAAGCTAGCCCCAAGCGGTACCGCAAATCCTCCCCGCTACGCGGGGGGGGGGGGCGCCGCGAAGCGGGGGGGGG
>NZ_LMKE01000001.1:204045-236546 GCF_001421245.1 Sphingomonas sp. Leaf10
GCGGACTCCCCCCTCCACCATCCTGCGGAGCGGGGAGGAGCTTAGATCACTCCTACCGCCTTGCCGGCCGCTTCGAACATGCCCAAGATCGTCTCGACCTGCTCGGCGCTATGCTCGGCACACAGCGAGCAGCGCAGCAGAAACGTTCCCGCCGGCGTCGCGGGCGGGCGGGCCATGTTGACGTACAGGCCGCCTTCCAACAGCGCCTGCCACATCAGCACGGCTTGCTGCTGATCCTCCAAGATCACGGCGATGATCGCCGATTGCGGCGTATCGGTGCCGAGCTTGAAGCCCATCTCCTTGAGGCCGCCGTGCAGCCGCTTCGAGTTGCGCCACAGATGCGCGCGCTTGTCGCCGGCATGCATCAGCTTGCGGATCGAGGTCGCGGCGGTTGCCACGACCGAAGGCGGCAACGACGCGGTGAAGACATAGGGCCGGCATACCAACCGCATCACGTCGAACTTCGGATGGTTCGACACGCAGAAACCGCCGACCGTTCCGACCGATTTCGAGAAAGTGCCGACGACGAAATCTACGTCCTTCTCGACGCCCTGTTCCTCGTACACGCCGCGACCATTGGGTCCGAAAAAGCCCATGCCATGCGCTTCGTCGACCAGCACCATGCACCCATGCTTCTTCGCGACCGCGACCATTTCGGGCAGCGGCGCGATGTCGCCGAGCATAGAATAGACGCCCTCCAATACGACGAGCTTGCCAGGCTCCTTCGGCAGGCGCCCCAGCCGCCGATCCAGGTCCTCGACCGAATTGTGACGGAAGCGCACGATCTCGGCATTGCCGAGCGCGCAGCCGTCATAGATCGACGCATGGCTGTCGGCGTCGAGGATGATATACTCGCCCTTGCCCGCCAGCGTCGAGATGATGCCGAGGTTCGCCTGATAGCCGGTCGAGAACACCATGGCATGGTCGGTGCCATAGAATTCGCGCAGCGCCGCTTCGCAATCCTTATGCGGGTCGTACGTTCCGTTCAGCACCCGGCTGCCGGTCGTGCCCGATCCGAAGTCGTCGAACGCCTTTTTGCCCGCGGCGATCACGTCGGGGTCGAAGGTCATGCCCATATAGTTGTAGGTGCCGAGCAGGATCGTGTCCTTGCCCCGGATCACCGCCTGGGTTGGCGACGTCACCTTGTCCATCACGATCGCGAAGGGATCACGCACCCCGGTCGCGAGCAGCGCCTCGCGCTCGGCGATCAGCGGATCGAACTTGCTGAACAGGTCTCGTTCGGGCGCTACCGGTTCGGGCGAGTCGGACGGGGCGTGGGCGGTGGCGGCGGCTTCGGTCATCGGTTCGGTCTTTCGGTGCCGGGCAGGGCGGTCAAGCGGTCTTGAGCTTTTCGACGGCGTCGGCAAGTTGGCCGACGGTTTCGATATCGGCCTGCATGTTCATGGTGATGACGATGTCGAATTCGTCCTCCACCGCCGCGACGAAATCCATCACGGTCAGGCTGTCCCATTCGAGATCGCCGGCAAAGGTCGTCGCCTCGGTCAGCGCGACGCCCTTCTTGTTGAACGGTTCGATCAGGCCGGTGATGGTTTCGAGGGTGGCTGCACGGTCGCTCATGCGGGTCTTTCCAATATGCTTGTTTGCGCGGGCCTATAGCAGACCGTGCGCACGATACCATGCCGCGGTGTCGGCGAGGCCACGGGCGGTGGCAATACGGGGTTCCCACAAGCGGCGATCGGGACGACGCGCAGGGTCGGCGGTCCAGTCGGGATGCGCCAGATAGCGGGCGCGATCCTCGGTCAGCTTGGCCGCAGTACCGCGAAACGTCCGGTCGAGCTTCGCGCCGATCCGCAACAGCTTGGCCGGCAGATGCATCGGCAAAACCCGCTGCCCGACGGCATCGCCGATCAATCGGGCGAGTTCGGCATGGCTCATCGGATTGCCGTCATCGACCTCCAGGATCGTCCGCGGACCTTCATTGTCGGCCAACGCCAGCAGCAACCGCGCCAGATCGTCGACCGCGACCAGCGCGACCTTGCCCGGCGGCGGCAGCAGCGCCAGCCCCATCTGCGCCATGCGGAACATGTCTCGCATCTCGGTATCGCCCGCCCCATACACCCCGCTCGGCCGCACGATCGTCCAGTCGAGATCGCTGGCCGCGACCAGATCCTCACCGGCACGCTTCGATGCGCCATAGGTCGAAAGCTGCGGCTCGCGTGCCGATAGCGACGAAACATGGACGAAGCGCCGTACGCCGCCAGCCAATGCCGCATCGAGCATCGCGCGGGTGCCGGTAACGTTGCCAGCGGTGAAACCTGCCATATCGGGCGCATTCACAACGCCCGCGACATGTACGACAACATCGGCCTGCGCCACCAGTTCGGTCAGGCTGTCGGCCTTGTCGAGCGCACCGCGTACCCAACTGACATTCGGCTCGGCCGGCTGGGCGCGACGGGTCAGCGCCCGGACGTGCCAGCCCTGACCCACCGCCTGCGCGATCACGCGGCGCCCGACAAAGCCGGTGCCGCCGGTCAGCGCCATCGTCCTCACAGCAGCGCCATGTGGTTGCGATGGACCAGCGCCGAACGGGGAGCGTAGCCGAGCAGGTTGGCCAGTTCGTCGCTGCGTCGCCCCACGATGCGTGCGACTTCGCTGGCGTCATATTCGACCAGCCCGCGCGCCATCGTGCGACCGCCGGCATCGACGATGCGGATCAGGTCGCCGCGAACGAACTCGCCCTCGACGCCGATTGCGCCCGCTGCGAGCAGGCTGCGTCCGGTGGCGAGCGCCTTCGCCGCACCGACATCGATGCGGATTGCGCCACGATCGGTCAGCCCACCCGACAGCCACGCCTTGCGCGCCGGCGCATTGCCGGCGGTCGCGAAGACGGTGCCGTGCCCAGTCGCACCGAACCGCGCGAGCGGATGGTCGATCCGTCCGCTGGCAATGGCAAGGTTGGCGCCGGCGGCGGTCGCGATCCGTGCCGCTTCGACCTTCGACACCATCCCGCCCGACCCCATGCCCGACGAGGATTTCGCATCGGCCATGCCCATGATTGCGGCATCGATCTGCGAGACGTGCGGGATCAGCTTTGCGTCCGGGTTGCTGTGCGGGTTCGAATCGTACAGCCCATCGATGTCGGACAGCAGCACGACGCCGTTCGCCCGAGCCGCTGCACCGACGCGGGCGGCGAGGCGATCATTGTCGCCGAACCGGATCTCCTCGGTCGCGACGCTGTCATTCTCGTTGACGACCGGCACCACGCCCAGCGTCAGCAACCGTCCAAGCGTAGCCGAAACGTTCAGGTAACGACGGCGATCCTCCAGATCGTCCAGCGTCACCAGCAATTGCGCGGCGGTCAGGCCGTGACTGGCGAGGAGTTCGGCCCAGATGCTGGAAAGCGCGATTTGTCCGGTCGCGGCCGCTGCCTGTGCGTCCTCAAGACTGGCGCGACCGCCTTTCGCAAGCCCAAGCCGCCGTGCGCCAAGCGCAATCGCGCCCGACGATACGATGACGATTTGCTGCCCGGCGGCAACGCGTTCGGCAATGTCGGCGACCAGCGATGCGAGCCAGTACCGACGTGCCTGCCCATCCGGCGCGACCAGCAGCGCCGATCCGACCTTCACGACAAGGCGCGGACAGTTTTGCGGCGAAAAGCGATCCTCCCCGGCGTTGGGAGGGGAGGATGTCAGATCGGCGACCATTCACGCGGTTCCTCGTCGTCGCCGGTGTCCTGGGCGTGCATCTCGCCCGGGCCGATCGCCTCGATCAGCCGGTCGAGCACCGCTTCCAGCCCCTGTCCGGTCGCGCCCGACAGCGGCAGCACCTTGGCACCGCTTTCCGCTTCCAGTTCGGCGATCAATGCCTCGGTCAGTTCCTCGTCGAGCAGATCGGCCTTGTTCAGCGCGATCACCTCGGGCTTCTCGGCCAGGTCGGCGCCGTAGTTTTCCAACTCGCCGCGCACGATGCGATAGGCCGCGACCGGATCGTCGGCATGGCTGTCGATCAGGTGCAGCAGCACCCGGCAGCGCTCGATATGCCCCAGGAAGCGGTCGCCGATCCCGGCCCCTTCCGCCGCACCCTCGATAAGCCCGGGAATGTCGGCGATCACGAACTCCCGCTGCTTATGGCTCACCACACCCAGCTGCGGCCGGGTGGTGGTGAACGCATAGTCGCCGACCTTCGCATTCGCGTTGGTCACCGCGTTGATAAAGGTCGATTTGCCGGCATTGGGCAGCCCGACCAGCCCGGCATCGGCCAGCAGCTTGAGGCGCAGCCACACCCAAGCCTCGTCGCCCGGCCAGCCGGTGCCGTGCTGGCGCGGCGCGCGGTTGGTCGAGGTCTTGTAGCTGGCGTTGCCGCGCCCGCCGTCGCCGCCGCGCAGGAATACCTCGCGCTGGCCGGGGCGGGTGAAGTCGGCGAGGACGGTTTCCTTGTCCTCCGACAGTACTTGCGTGCCCACCGGCACGCGGATGATCAGATCGCGTCCGCCGGGACCGGTCCGGTTCGCGCCTGATCCGCCCGACCCACGCGGGGCGCGGAAATGCTGGGTGTAGCGAAAATCGATGAGCGTGTTGAGGCCGGGGACCGCTTCGAAGATGATGTCGCCGCCCTTGCCGCCATTGCCGCCGTCGGGGCCGCCATATTCCATGAACTTCTCACGGCGGAAGCTGACGGCGCCGGGGCCGCCCCCGCCCGACCGGACGAAGATCTTGGCTTGATCGAGAAAATGCATGACGTCCGCTTAGTCGGAGTCGCCGCAAGGGGAAAGGGGCTACGGTCAGAGTCGCCGGTACAGCACCAGCGCATCGACCTCACCCAGCGTCGGATGATCGAACGCACCGGGCAGGCGCCCGACCTGTTCGAACCCCAGCGACAGCCACAGCCGCACGGCGCGGTCGTTGCTGGCGATGACGAAATTATACTGCATCGCCCGAAACCCCGCCGCCCGCGCATGCTCGAACGAATGTTCGGCCATGGCCCGCGCAATGCCGCGCCCGGTTGCAGAGGCGTGCGTCGCATAGCCGCAATTGGCGACATGCCGTCCGCCGCCCGCCTTGTTTGCACGGCAGAAATAGCTGCCGAGCACGTGTCCCCCGACCTCGGCGACGAATACGCTGTTGCCCGGCGCGTGCCAGAAGGCGAGCACCTGTTCCTGCGTCATGTCGCGATCGAGCGCATAGGTTTCGCCGGCTCGCACGATCGGCATGATGATGTTAGCGATCGCATCGTCATCGTCGCGCGTCGCCGGCCGGATCGGGATCATGTTTCCGCCCGCACGGCCATCAAACTGCGCACCGCCAACTCGCGTGCCTTGTTGCGCGGTAGCCGGAGCGCCTTCGCCATCGCGCCCCCAAGCAGCGCATCCCCCAGCGCCATCAGCACCAGTTGCAGCGTCTCCTCGGCCAATGGCATGCCGCTCAGCGACTGTTCGCTGCCCAGCCGGTCGACCAGCGCGTGGATCGCATCGAGGATCGGGTCGAGCGCATCGTCGTTGCCCGACAGGATCATCCAGCTTGCCAGCGCGCCCGCACCCTCGCGATCGAAGGCATCAAACGTCAGGTCGACCACCTCGCGCGGATCGTGGTCGCCGTCGCGGGCACGAAGCACCGCCGCACCGATCGTCGCGGTGATCGTGGTCGCCATCCGTTCGGCCAGCGCCTTCTGCAGCCCCGACGCCGATCCGAAATGGTGCAGTAGATTGGCATGCGTCCGCCCGATCCGCGTCGCGACCGCCTTCAGCGTTACCGCCTGCGGTCCGGCTTCGATCAACAGGTCACGCGCGGCATCGAGCGCAGCGTCGCGCGACGCTTCGGGTGAGAGGCGACGGCGAGCTATTGACATATGTGTAAGTAGACGACATCTGGC
This sequence comes from Sphingomonas sp. Leaf10, assembly GCF_001421245.1. GTDB lineage: Bacteria > Pseudomonadota > Alphaproteobacteria > Sphingomonadales > Sphingomonadaceae > Sphingomonas. Next base: position 209,875 of record NZ_LMKE01000001.1, read on the forward strand.
ATGACATCAGTTGGAGCAGAACCGTGGCGAAAGCAAAGACTCCCGCCGACCTGACGATCACGCCGCGCGACCTGCGCTTCGGGCGCGACGGCGCTTATCGCCGGTGGTGGCTGAACGACGATCCGATCGCCACCGCCTTCTACAACGCGCTGTCGGTCACCTTTCCGAAGGGGGAGGGGTTCTTCATCGACAGCGTCCGCCAGTATCGCGACGACGTGCCGCCGCGCCTCGCCGCCGAAATCCGGGCGTTCGTGAAGCAGGAGGCGATCCATACCCGCGAGCATGTGGCGTTCAATCGCCACGTCACCGATCAGGGTTATGATACGTCGCGTCTCGACGCGCGGATCGATCACGAACTGTCGATCACGAAGGGGCGTCCGCCGATCGCCAATCTGGCGGCGACGATGTGCCTCGAACATTTCACCGCGATCCTTGCGCACGAACTGATCGCCAATCCGGCACATCTGGCGGGTGGCGACCAGGCCGCGGCCGATCTGTGGCGCTGGCACGCGATCGAGGAGATCGAGCACAAGGGCGTCGCCTACGACACCTGGCTGCATGCGACGCGCCACTGGCCTCGGTTCAAACGCTGGCGGGTGAAGGCGCTGGTGATGCTGATCGTCACCGGCAAATTTTTTCGCGGACGGACGGCGGGTATGCTCGACCTGTTAGCGCAGGACGGGTTCCGGGGTGCGCGTCTGAAATGGCGGCTGTTCGCCTATGCCTTCGGCCGGCCGGGCATGGCGCGCAAGGTGCTAGGCATGTATCTCGCCTTCTTCCTGCCCGGCTTCCATCCGTGGAACCATGATGATCGCGCATTGATCGGCCTTGTCGACAGTGAGTTCGAAGCGGCGCGGCTGGCCCGCGTCTGACCGCCTTGCGCGGCCGGTAGCGTCGGCGCATGGAGCGGTGATGCGGACGGTATCGGAAGAAGCGGCGGTTCGCCTCTATCATCTCGACGATGAAGGCGGCGTCGCGATGACCATCCTGTACGGCACGTTGGCTGAAGCGATGGCCGCGGCGGCCTGCGAACCGGCGGAGATACAGGCCGGCTTGTATCTGCAGACCAGCAACGATGTGGTCGGCTATCTCGACTTGCTGGAGGGTTGATCGGGGCGGGCATAGCGCCGCACCCCGATCGAACGATTACTGGTAGCCGCCTTCTTCCTTACGTTCCTCGGCGGCTTCTTCCTGTACCTCTTCCATTTCTTCCTGTTCGGGCGTGTCGGGATCGATCATCGCGGGCGTCCTCTCGTGCGGCAGCAGCGCCGTGCGGCATCAACCAGCCGGACGGCGCCTGCGTTCCGCGCGCATCAGGCCGCCAGTCGTCGATCCTGACGCCGATCGGTCAGGTCGATCGCATAGTCGATCGTCTCGACCTCCATGCCCCGACCGCGCGAATGGATCGAACTGCGCGTGCCGGTGGCTACGAAGCCTAGTCGCCGGAGCACGGCGCCCGATGCTGGATTGTCGATGTAGTGGCCAGCGACGACCCGCCCGATACCCAGCGTCGCGGCAACGTCCAGCGCGGCGCGCCCCGCCTCGACTGCATAGCCACGCCCCCATGCCGAGGGCGTCAGCCAATAGCCCATCATATGCGGGACATCGCCAAGCGGGCCGATGCCGATCCCGCCGACCAAGTCGCAGCGTCCATTGTCATGCGCGAAAATCAGGAAGGTGGGACCGGGATCGCCCTGCCAGCCGGCAATGAATGCTTCGGCATCGGCCAGCGTGTACGGCCAAGGCGCCCGCGACAGGTTCCGGATAACCGACTCATGCCCCATCGCTGCAAGCAACGCGGGCGCGTCCTCGATCCAGCCGGGGCGCAGCGTCAGGCGTTCGGTACGGTCGAACATCAGCATCTCTCCAATGCGCCGCGCCTCCGCTTGCGGGGCGGGCAGGGGCCGGAGAGAGCATTAAAAAAGGGAGCCGGGGTGACCCGCCTCCCTCTTGTTGGCTGGTTCCGTCGCCGGAACCCGGGTTACCTTGGTGGGCGACCCGTGTGGTAGCCCGTTATTCTGCGGCCTGCGCCTGCATTTCGACATACGCAAACTTGCGGCCGAGCTTGCCTTCCTTGAACGCCACGCGGCCATCAACCAATGCGAACAGGGTGTGGTCCTTGCCCATACCGACGTTTACGCCCGGGTAGAACTTAGTGCCGCGCTGACGCACAATGATGTTGCCCGCGACCACTTCCTGGCCACCGAACTTCTTCACGCCAAGGCGACGGCCGGCCGAGTCACGACCGTTGCGCGACGAGCCGCCTGCTTTTTTATGTGCCATGGTTCAAACTCCTCGTATTCGCTCAGGCGGCGGCGGTTTCGTCGGCGTGGCTATCGCCGATCGCGGTGATCTTCAGGATGGTGTGCTGTTGGCGATGACCGTTCTTGCGACGGTAGTTGTGCCGGCGGCGCTTCTTGAAGACGATGACCTTCTCGCCCTTCGCCTGCGCGATGATTTCCGCCGAAACCGTCAGCCCTTCGACCGACTTCAGTTCCGAACCTTCGCCGGCAAGGAGCACGTCGCCGAGCGTCACGTTGCTGCCAGCTTCGCCATCGAGCTTTTCGACGACGATCTTGTCTCCTGCGGCAACGCGATACTGCTTGCCGCCCGTGCGCACGATTGCGAACATGGCCCTTGCTTCTTTCCCAAATGCATATGTCCGCGCGGAGATACCCCACGCGGCAAGTGGATTGTGACTAGGCAAGCGGGTTGCCTCTGTCAATGCCGAACAGACGATTCGCCTACGAAACCGATGTTGCGGCGCGGCAACAGGGGCGTGACAATCGTGTTACGCTATATGACGTAGGGTTGCGCCAGAATATGTCCCGCCCGAACAAGGTTGCGCAACGACCAGCCCTAAGGGGCGGTTTCGGGGAGATTTTCATGCGTAAACCGGTTTTCACCGCACTCATGCTGTCGACGGCGCTCACCGCCATGCCGGCCTTCGCGCAGGTTGCGGACGCGCCGCCGCCCGCCGCGGACGTACCTGCGGGTGAGGAGATCGTCGTGGTCGGCACCCGTGCGCAGGGCCGCACCGTTGCCGAAAGTCCGGTACCGGTCGACGTCATCACCGGGGATACGCTGGTCAATGCCGGTTATACCGAAACCAACAAGCTGCTGAACCAGCTGGTCCCGTCGTTCAACTTCCCACAACCGTCGATCACCGATGGCACCGATGTCGTTCGTCCGGCGACGCTGCGCGGCCTGTCGCCCGATCAGACACTGGTGCTCGTCAACGGCAAGCGTCGTCATACCACTTCGCTGCTGAATGCCAACGGATCGGTCGGGCGCGGCTCGTCGGCGGTCGACCTGAACACCATCCCCAGTCTTGCGATCGAGCGGATTGACGTGCTGCGCGATGGGGCGTCGTCGCAATATGGTTCGGATGCGATCGCGGGCGTCATCAACGTGCAGCTCAAGCGCCGCGAGGGCGGTCGGGCGACGATGACCTATGGCAAATACGTTTCGCAAATGGAGGGCGTGGCCGAAGTATCGGGTGTCGCCCGGCAGGCGAACGGGCAGCCGCAGGTCCGCGCCGACGGCACCTATGTCCTTGAGGAAACCGGGCGCGATCGTCAGGTGCGCGACGGTCGGACCGTCACGTTCGCCGCGAACATGGGCCTGCCGATGGGCGAGACCGCCTATCTGAACCTGACCGGCGAATATCGCGACCGCGAGCCGACCAATCGTGCGGGCTATGACCCGCGCCGCAACTATCCGCTGCTCTCGACCGGCGGCGTCGACCCGCGCGAGTTCAGCTACGACCGCGTCAATCACCGCTATGGCGATGCGAAGACCACCGATTTCAACTTCTTCCTGAACGGCGGGGTCGATATCGGCGCGACGTCGGAACTCTATATCTTCGGCAGCTACGGCGTCCGCGACGGCGAAAGCGCCGCCTTCTATCGCCGCGCGTCTGGTCGCGACACCAACAGCAACATCCAGGATCTGCGCAACTGCACCTTCACCGGCACGGTCTGCACCCCATTCTACGCCGATGGCTTCCTGCCGCTCATCACCAGCCAGATGGAGGATTTTTCCGGTGCGCTGGGCGTGAAGGGCGACATTGCCGGGTTCAACTATGACCTGTCCTATGTGTACGGCACCAACAGCTTCGATTTCCGGATCGAGAACAGCTATAACGCGTCGTTCGGACCGCAATCGCAGCGGGCGTTCAATGCCGGCGGCACGCGCTTCGGCCAGCAGACGGTAAACCTCGACCTGCAACGCGACATCGCGGTCGGTTTCCTGTCGCAATTGTCGCTGGCGCTGGGCGGCGAATATCGCAACGAGAATTACAAGATCGTCGCCGGCGAACTGCAAAGCTATGCCGCTGGACCGTTCGCGTTCAGCAATGGCGCCGCCGCCGGGGCGCAGGGCTTCCCCGGCTTCTCGCCGACTACTGCCGTCGACACCTCGCGCGACAGCTTTGCCGGCTATGTCGAACTGGACGGCAAGGTCAGTGACGCGTTCAACGTCGTCGCCGCCGGCCGGTACGAACATTACAGCGATTTCGGCGATACGGTGAACGGCAAGCTCGCCGCGCGCTTCGCGCCGGTCGAATGGGCGGCGGTGCGTGGGTCGATCTCGACCGGCTTCCGCGCGCCGAGCCTCGCGCAGCAATTCTTCTCGTCCTTCTCCACGCAGAATATCGGCGGCACGCTGGTCGAGATCGGCACCTTCCGCGTCGGTGATCCGGTCGCGCGTGCGTTGGGTTCGCGCCAGTTGGAGGCGGAAAAGTCGGTCAATATTGGCGGCGGCCTGACCCTCACGCCGCTGCGTGGGCTGACGCTGACCGCCGATTATTACAACATCAAGATCAACGACCGGATCATCCTGTCCGAAAATCTGCAAGGCGCGGCGGTCGTCGCCGTGCTGCGCGGTGCGGGGATACAGGACATCACCTCGGCTCGCTTCTTCATCAACGGAATCGACACCCGGACACAGGGCGTCGAGGTCGTCGGTACCTACCGAGTGCCGGATCTCGGCATCGGCAGCGTCACGTTGACCGCCGGTTACAACTATAACCAGACCGACATCACCGACCGTTCGACGCTGTCGGCGATCCCGGGTGTCACCCTGTTCGGGCGGCAGGAATCGCTGCGTCTTACCGAAGGTCAGCCGCGCTCGAAGATCAATGCCGGCCTCGATTGGTCGCAGGGCATTTTCGGCGTGACCGCGCGGACCAACCGGTTCGGCAACACGCTGTCGCCGGGCGGTGCAGCGGCGACCGACGTCGAACTGACGCCGAAGTGGCTGACCGACGTCGAAATCCGCGCAACGCCGGGGCAGTTCGAACTGGCGATCGGCGCGAACAACCTGTTCGACGTCTATCCGACGCGCAACCCGATCCTCGGCGCGACGGCGATCAACAATTATTTCATTCCCTATTCCAGCTTCTCGCCATTCGGCTTCAACGGGCGGTATCTTTACGCCCGTGCCGGCGTGAAGTTCTGATCGTCATGAGCGGGCAGGGGTTCCTGCCCGCTCATTTCGCCAAGAGTTTGGTGCCCAGCAGCACCAGCCGGTCGCCGGTAATCCCGAACCAGTGCGGCACGCCCGCCGGGATCAGCATTACGTCGCCCGGACGCAACCGTCGCTCGGTCGCGCCATCGATGCGGTCGCCTTCGATAAGGCCCGGTTGGGTTTGCCGGCCGCCGACCATCGTGCCGCCCGACCGCAGCGTGCCTTCGCCGGCAATGACGATCGCATATTCGGCCTGATCGGGATGGACTGCCGGACGTCCCGGCGCCTTCCAGTATTCCAGTGCCGCGACCCGATCACCATCGCGGACCACCGGCTTCCACGCAAAGCCCTGATCGGGCTTCATCGCCTTGCCCATCGCCTCGACCTCCGCCGCGATCTCGGCGCTGGTCGCAAAGCTGGTTCGGTCCGCCGCTTGTCCCGCAATCAGCAGCGCCAGCGCCGCGAGCATCATGCTTGCGGCCCCAGCCGGATCGTCCGTCCCTCGCGGGCGGATCGATAGATCGCTTCGATGATCCGCATGTCGCGCAACCCCTCCTCACCCGACACGATCGGTTCGCGTCCGCTGATCGCGCATTCCGACAGGTGATCGAGTTGTGCCGCGAACTGGTTCTTGCCCGAACCCGGTGGCGGCGTCACCTGCCGCTCGCGATCGCCGCCGACCCATAGCCGCTGCCCGCTATAGCTGGTCGCCGGTTCCAGCTCGATCCGGCCCTTCTCGCCCATCAGCATGATCTGGTTGCGGTTGGCGCTGTACATCGACTGACAACTGCCGATCGCGCCCGACGGGAAATCGAGCGTGAAGTCGATCATGTCCTCCACTTCCCGAAAGCGCGGATCGCGACGATCGGTCGACTCGCGCGCGGTGACCGTGAGAGGTTCCTCGCCGGTCATATAGCGCACCGCCTGCAACGCATAGATGCCGATATCCATCAGCGACCCACCACCCGACAGCGCACGCTTCAGCCGCCACGCATTGGGATCGCCGAAATTGAAGCCGTGTTCGGACCGGACATAGCGCGTCCGGCCGACGGCACCGGTCCGGGCCAGCCGTATCGCCTCGCGGTTATGCAGTTCGAAATGGCTGCGATAGCCGATCATCAACTTGCGGTTTGCCTTGCGCGCGGCGGCGATCATCGCCTCGCATTCGGCGACCGATATCGCCATGGGCTTTTCGCACAGCACGTGCTTGCCCGCCTGCGACGCGCGGATCGAATATTCGGCATGCATCGAATTGGGCAGGCAGACATAGACGATGTCGATGTCCGGATTGTCGCGGATGCGATCGTAATTGCCATAGGAGTAGATGGCGTTGGCGGAAAGGCCATGCTCCTTCGCCACCCGCTCGGCCTTCGCCCGGTCGCCACTGACCACGGCAACTAGGCGGCTGTGTTCGCAGTGTTTGAATTCGGGGATGATCCGCCCCAGCCCATATCCGCCCAGTCCGACGATGGCGTAGCCGCGTTTGCGGTCGGATTGGCCGAACGATGCACAACCGGGTGCGATCGACAGGGCGGCGGCGGTGAGGATCAGTTCGCGACGGCCGATTTCCATGATGTTCTCTCCGGCAACGATCGTCGCAGGATGACCGGACCCGACCGTCGTTACAAGCTATGCCGTTGATTTCTCTTTATCGCCCACATCCTGCCCGGCGCGCTGTTCGGTCAGGATGCTCCATGCGGTGATGAACAGCGCCCCGGCCAGCGGCCCGACGACGATACCGCTCAGCCCCATCAAGTCGATACCGCCAAGGGTCGTCACCAACACCAGCCAGTCGGGAATGCCGGTGTCACGCCCGACCAGCAGCGGCCGCAGGATATTGTCGGCCAGTCCGATCACCAGCACGCCCGACGCGATCACGACCACACCCTGCCAGATTGCACCCGTCGCCAGCAAATAGATGGCGACCGGCGTCCAGATGATCGCCGGCCCTATCGCCGGAAGGAGCGCCGCGATCGCCATTACTACGCCCCACAGCAGCGCGGCGGGAAGGCCGACGATCCAGAAGGTGATCGCCCCCAGCGCCCCCTGCACCAGCGCGACGACGCCGGATCCCTTGATCGTCGCACGGACGACGGCCGTGAACTTGTTGGCAAGCCGCCACGCCACGTCGCGCTCGAGCGGCAGCGAGCGGACCACCGCCGGGCCGAGGCGTTCGCCGTCGCGCAGCAAGAAATAAGTGACATACAACCCCACGCCGAACGCGAGCAGGAACGCGGCGGCATTGGCACCGATCGACAGCGCGCTGCGGGCGAGCACGCTGGCGCTGGCACCGATCGCCTGCGAGATGCGGGACTGTGCGCGTTCGAAACTGCCGAAACCGGCACTGTCGATCGCGTGCTGCATGCGCAGGGGCAGGGCGCTGTGCACCTGTTCGAAATAGGTGGCGAAGTTGATCTGCCCGGTGCGCAACTGGGTATAGACGCCCGCAGCCTGCTCCACGACCATGCTGGCGATGACAAGCGCCGGGATTACCACCGCAACGGTGATGATGAGCAGCGTCAGCGCCGCGACCAGATTGCGCTGCCCCGGCCGCCACCGCAGCAGCCGCTGGAACAATGGCTGGAACAGCAGAGCCGCCAGCGCCGCCCACAACAGGGCACCGGCAAAGCTCGATACGACCAGCGTCAACCCGATGGTCACCAGCGCGAGGAACAGGATGAATCCACCGGATTCGACGCGCCGCCGAACAATCGCCATGCCGTACTACCTTATAGTTTTCGTCCGGCGGAGCGCCGGAATTGGTCGTTGCGCAAGCGGAACGCCGGGAAGCGCGCGATGCTCCCTTGCCGAACGACAATAGCTGCAATCGGACGCGGCAGCCTCTCCAACCTCCTGTTGGCGCTTACCTCCGATCAGCGTGTCGCGACCGCCGTCATTTCGCGGCGCGACTGCGATCGCGAATGGCGCGGAATTCGTCACCTGCAACCCAGTTGGGCCATGCGGTCGTATTCGCCAGTTCGCGCCCGACCGAATAGAACAGGTTCAGGTCCTGAGCGACGCCGGCCCAGTTCCAGTTCGGATCATATTCGTCCTTGGGGCCGTGATAGCGCTTCTCGGTATAGTCCTTTGCCGCCGCCTCTCCGGCCGCCTTGCCGCCCTCGACCAGATCGTCGCCCGAATCCACATACAGCATCGGCACGCCGTGCTTGGCGAGGCTGAAATGGTCGGAGCGGTAGTAATAGCCATTTTGCGGGCTGGGATCGGCCTCCGCCACCCGGCCCTGCGCGGCGAGTGCACGGTTCAGATAGGCATCGAGTTCCGACTTGCCCTTGCCGACGACCACCACGTTGCGCGCCGGTCCGGCGACCGACAGCGCGTCCATGTTGATCCCGCCGACCGTCTTGGCGAGCGGATAGACCGGGTTGTCACCATAATAGGCCGAACCGAGCAGCCCCGATTCCTCGCCGGTCACCGCCAGATAGACCTGGCTGCGTTCGGTCGCGCCAGCCTTCGCATTGGCCTGCGCCAGTCCGATCAGCGCGGCGGTGCCGGTCGCGTTGTCGATGGCGCCGTTGCAGATGTCGTCGCCGTCGCTCGCGGCCTCGCATCGGCCAAGATGATCCCAGTGGCCGGTGAACAACACCACTTCGTCGGGACGTTTGGTGCCGGGCAGGATGCCGATCACATTCTTGGACGCGTGCCGACGCACCTGATTGTCGAACGACACGCTCGCCTTGACCCCGGTCAGTGGCACCGCGCGAAAGCCCTTTGTCCGCGCGGCGGCGGCCAGCTGGTCGTAATTCCTGCCGGAGGCCGCGATCAGTCGCTTGGCGGCGGACAACTGCATCCAGCCAATCGCCTTGCTCTGGTCCATATGGTCGTTGGCGGCATCGGCCACCTGCTGCGGGCCGGTCCAGCTCGACTGGACGACGTTCCAGCCATAGGCGGCGGGCACCGTGTCGTGGATGATGATGGCGGCCGCCGCACCCTGTCGCGCCGCTTCCTCGAACTTGTAGGTCCAGCGCCCGTAATAGGTCATGGCCTTGCCACCGAACGGTCCGGTCAGCGTCGGGCTGGCATAATCGGGGTCGTTGACCAGGATCAGCACCGTCTTGCCGCGCACGTCGGTGCCGGCATAGTCGTTCCATCCCTTTTCAGGCGCATTGATGCCGTAACCGACGAACACCACGTCGCTGTTGGCGACGACCGATTTCGGCGTCACCTGATAGGTCGCGACGACCATGTCCGGACCATAGTTAAGCGCGATCGGACTGCCCGCGCCGGTGAAGGTCAGCGGCGACACGTTGCGACTGGTGATTTCGACCAGCGGTACGTCCTGGAACCAGCTGCCCTTGTTGCCCGGTTTCAGCCCCGCCTTGGCGAATTGCTCGGCCAGATAGGCGAGCGTCTTCTCTTCACCCGGCGTACCCGGCGCGCGCCCCTCGAACGCGTCCGACGACAGGACGCGGGTCGCTTCCTTGACCGTCTCGACCGAAACCGGGGAGGGAGCCGTCTGGGCGAGCGCCGATGCGGCGAGGGTCAGGCATGGGGCAAGTAACAGCGAACGCATCGAACCTCCGGTAACGCGGGATCGACGCGGTTGTGGCATGGGCGACACGTCGGCGCAACGCACCGGCGCCGGCCGATGACAGCAACGCCGGGACGATACAGGGATCGTCCCGGCGCGTGTCCGATCGGCGGTTCAGCGTCAGAAGCTGAAGTTCGCCCCCGCGCTGAACGCACGACCGACCAGGCCGGCATAATGCCAGCTGCTCAGATAGTTCGGATTGCTGGTATAGGCGCCGGAGGCAAGCGGCGCGCGGGTGTTGGTCACGTTCTGGACGTTGACGAAGAAGCGGAACTGATCGTTCACCTGCACCGCAGCGTTCAGGTCGGCGTAGATGAACGGCCGGATATAGCATTGCGCCGTCAACGCATTCTTGCACGACAGGTCGATCACCCCGTTGACCGGCGTGATGTCGTCCGCCGCGACCTGCTTGATCCGGCCGACATAATAGGTCGTCGCGGTAAGCGCGAAATTGCCGACTTCCACCGAATTCTGCCAGTTGCCACGGGTGCGCGGCGTGCCACCGCCCGACGACAGCTGGTACGGCCCCAGCGTACCCGCATATTTCTGCACGATGCCCCCCGGCGTCACCAGGTCGAGATTGATGACCTGGGTCAAATCGAGCCGGCTGATCAGGCGCACGTCGTCCGTCACCGGCACGTTCAGATTGGCCTGGATGTCGACGCCCGAGCTGACCTGATAGTTCGCGTTGACATAGGGCGCGTCGAACACGAGCAGGCGGGGCAGGGCGTTGGGGTTGTCGGGGTCGGGCGCATCGATGACGTTGCACCGATAACCCGTGCCCACCGCCGCAAGGGCGGCACAGGCAGCCGTCACGTTGTTCTGCCCGTAATAGGCGGCAATCGCTTCGGCGCGCAGCGGGCCGCTGACGATCAGGTTCGTCTTCTTGATGTTGTAATAGTCGACGGTCAGGTTGAACCAGCGGACCGGCTTGAAGATCATGCCCGCAGAAAAGCTGCGCGAAACTTCGGGCAGGATGTCCGGGTTGCCGATCGCGCCGCTGCCGATGTTGTACGTGTTGGTATAGGCGGGGTTGCCCGGATGAGCGGCGACGAAGCTGGCCGGCGGCGTGAAGGGCAGGAAGCCCGAATAGCTGCTGGCCGGGTTGTTTTCCGCGAAGGTCGGCGCGCGGAAGCCCTTCGAATAGGTCGCCCGCAGCGAGAACTGGTCGACGGGCATGAACTTCATGCCGACCTTTGGCGAGAAGCGGCTATAGCCCTGCGAATAATTATCGTAGCGCCCGGACACGTTGATGTCGATTTCCCGCAGGAACGGCGCGTCGATTTCGAAGAAGCCGGCGGTCACGGTCTGCGCGCCGCGTGCCGACGAGGTGTTCAGGGCGTAATAGCTGAGGTCGCGGTTCTGGTTGCGGTTCATCAACGTCTCACGACGGACCTGGAAGCCCGCGCCGACATTCAGGTCGCCACCGGCCAGCGGCATGACCGATTTCAGCAGCGAACCGCCGATTGTCGCGACCGTCGAATAGGACGCCGTGGTGCGATCGGGCGAGATCTGGTCACGCACCGCCGCCGTATTCTGCTGCGGATTGACGAAATTATAGCTGCCGGTGTTGATCGCGTTCAGCAGGCCCTGAATGTTCAGGAACCCGCGCTGCGTGACGCTGAAATTGTCGCGGGCATAGACACCGTTCAGACGGAACTTGAACCCGGCCCCCAGATCGCCGGAAATGCCGGCGGTGGTGCGGAACACGTCGACATAGCGATGGCTGTTCGCCGGGATGTCGCCGAACAGATAATAGATGCGCGCCGCGCCCTGACCGGGGTTGTTCGCGAAAGCGGCGGCGTAGGGGTTGTTCGGGTTCAACCGGCGGTCGGCCGCCGTGGCGCAGTTGACGCCGGTGGAGCAGACATAGACCGGCAGGACGATGCCCGGGCTGCTGGAGGCGACCGCCGCCGACGCGCCGAACGGCTGGGTCTGGCGAATGCCGGCGGGCGTGCCCTTGATGTCGACTTCGGAATGCGAATAGCTGCCGCTGGCGAACGCTTCCAGATTGTCGCTGATCCGCACGCTGAGGCGACCGGTGGTCGAATAGCGTTCCTGTCGCGGCTGGATGATCGAATATTCGTCGGGAATGTTGTGGGCGCAGCCGGTGCCCTGTGCTGCGGTCGTGTTCACCGTATAGGTGCCGAACGGGCAGGAACCGGGATTGAGCAGCTGATACTGGTTGGTCAGCGGGGCGCCGACCTTGCCGGACAGCGGATTGTTCAGGTCGCTCTGGCTGACGCGGGTAACGACTGCCTGCGGGTTCTGTGCGGTCAGCGAATCGTCGTTACGGTTGCGATCGGCCAGGCCGCTCGGCCGCAGATCGAGCGTGTTGAAGGGATAGCCGCGCGAGTTGTTGGTGATGTACGCGTCGGACGTATATTCACCGTTCAGGTAGAAGTTGAAACCCTGCGCCTTGTAGTCGCCATAGCCGGCGGTCAGCGTGGCGCGATAGCGCGCACCGTCGCCCTGTTCGGTGGTGCCGCCCTGGGCCGAGCCTTCGACGCCCTGGAACTGCTTCTTGCTGATGAGGTTAACGACGCCGCCGATCGCGTCCGCGCCATAGGTCGACGATGCGCCGTCCTTCAGCACCTCGACCCGGTCGATCGTGCTGAACGGGATCGAATTCAGGTCGACATAGGCGTTGTGCCCGTCATCGTTCAGCGGGAAATTGGCGGAACGCAGCCCGTCGATCAGCACGACGGTCGACGACACGCCAAGGCCGCGCAGCGACACGGCGGCACCACCGGCCGAAAAACCGTTGCGGAAGCCGGTGGAGATCGATCCGGCGCTGTCGGCCGAGACCGACCGGATCGCGTCCTGCACCGTGGTGATGTTCGCACGCTCCAGCGTTTCCGAGGTCAGCACGGTCACCGGCGAGATCGAACTGGCGTTCGAATCGCGGAACAGCGTGCCGGTTACGACGATCACGCCGGGCTGGCCGGCATCGGCGGAGGCCGCCGGCGTCGCCGGACCCTGACCGGTCGCGGCTTCGGTCGCGACATCCGCCAGCGACGTCGGTTCGGCCGTGGTGGCGACGGGTGTCGGCAGTGCTTCCTGCGCGTCGGCGGGGAACGCCGTTGCGGTCAGCAAGGCAGCAGTCGAGATCCCGCAACGCAGGGTGGCAAACGCCGAAGTAAACAATTGCACCGGAAATTCTTCCCCAAATGACGCGACGGATTCGACCGTCCATCCCCCAAATGCCGTTCGCGACGGCATGGTGGACGCGTTATCGCCGGGGTCGTTACCGATGACTTAAGGACCGGGGGAATTTCGAAAGCAGTTTTCGTTATATGCGCATGTCGTGGAACAGGCGGGGCGGTTTGGAAATCGCGCAGCGGCGTATCGGGAATGGCTGAGGTCGCCAGCGTCCGGTCGATGGTTTCGCAGTATTTGGAAAGCGAAGGCCATGTCGCCCGACATGGCCTTGCTTGTAGTGCGTTACTGCCCGAACAGGCCGTGCTGGTCCGCGCCGAAGCTGTCGGTCCAGAATACCGGCTTCGTGTCGGAACCGCCGAAATCGGCGAACGGCACCGAATGGACGTCGACGGTCGAACTTCCCGCGCTGGCGGCCTTTGCCTTGGTCAGCCCGTAATAATAGATGCCGTCCTTCTGTTCGATCAGGTAGATTGCGGTGATCTTGCTGTCGAAGCTGATCCGGTCGCCGGCGGTCACGTTGTCGAGCCGCAGGACGCTTTCGACGCCGAACTTTTCGTAGACCTTCAGCTCGATCTTTCCATCGTTGTTCGCATCGGCCAGCTTGGCATCGAACGCCAGCCGGTCCTCGGCCGTGAAGTTGGTGATGCGGTCCTGTCCGGTCCGCTCGGCCATGCTGAAGAAGAAGGTGTCACGCCCGTTGCCGCCGTCGAGATAGTCGTCGCCTTGGCCACCGCTGATCCAGTCGTCGCCATCCATGCCGCTGATCCAGTCATTGCCGCGCATGCCGTACATCTTGTTCGCCACCGCGCTGCCGATCAGGCGATCGGCGCCGTCGCCGGCGATCACATTCTCGATGTTGACGTTCATCAGCGTCATCGTGCCCGGCTTGTCGCCAAATCCCGGATCGCCGAAATAAATCGCACCGCCCGACAGGTTCAATTCGATCTTGTCGGTGATCGCGGCCATGTTCAGCCAGTCCTCGCCGCCATTCTTGTCGTCGATCTGGGTACGTGCCGACTGCCCCTTGATCGCGGCCATCGTCAGGAATTCCTGCGTATAGTGATAGACGTTGTTGGTCGTCAGTTCGCTGCCGGAAAATTCAAGGCGAAGGTCCTTCAGGATCGATACGCCGCCGGGTGCGATATCCTCGAAGGTGATCGTCCATTTGCCGAGCGAGGATTCACCCCGGAAACCGGCCAATCCGATTGCTTCGGTGATTAGCGTATTGTTTTCGCCATAGGCGCTGCCCAGACCGGCCAGCGACACCTTGTAACTGGTTCCGTCGGGCGATTTGACGGTGATGCGAAACGATGCCGAATAGTCGTAGTCGTCGAAACCATTCGCTTGCGTCGTGTAGGTGAATTTCAGGTCGAGATGCTCGATATCCACACCCTGCCGGACGTTGATCGCGAACGACGTCGGCGTCGTCAGCGTGTTGGCGCCGCTGTAACGGGAGTCGGGGATCACGCGGTTGTAGGCGCTGCCCGCCGAGATCGTCTTTTCGTTGGCGGACGTCTTGGCCGGGCCGAACAGCGACCATACTTCGGCCATGCGCACCGCGCTGAACGCGTCGACCGCGCCGTAGCCGTAATCGGTGCTGAAGTGATAGCCGCCACCATTGACGCGCGCGGCGCTGCCGTCGCCGGTCAGGCGGAACCGGTCCTCGTTCAGATAATAGGTGTTGCCGTTATATTCGAGCGAGGTCTGCCCGGTTTCGAACTTGACCGGCATCGCTGCCGATGCCGCCAGAATGTCCTTCACGTCGCGCCAGCCGAGGCCGGCATTGGCATCTAGCATCAGCCCGACGACGCCGCTGAGGATCGGTGCCGCCGCCGACGTGCCGCCGAAACTGTCGGTATAGTCGAGCGCGCCGCTCGGATCGTCCAGCGTGTTGTAGCCTTCCTTACCCTTCAGATCGGCGGCCCAGATGCCGCTGCCGTCCAGCTCGGCATAGTCGCTCGACGGCGCGCTGATCAGCAGATGCGCGCCGCGCGTCGAATAGGAGGATGCGCTGCCGTCGATCTGGCGATAGGCACCGACGGCGATGATATGGCGGTCGGTGCTGGCGGAGTCGACCGATCCGTCGACACCGAACAGCAGATTGGCGTTGTTGATGACCATGCCGTAATTGCCGGCGGCATTGACGACGACGGTGCCCAGGCCGCCGCGTCCTTCGGCTGCCGCCTTTTCATAGGCCAGCGACATACCATAGGCGAACGACCCTTCGTACAGGCGGTTGTCGTTCGGGCCGTGGCTCGGCTCGCCCGGCCCCCAGCTGTTGTTCACCACGTCGAACTTGCCGAACTGGTTTACCGCTTCGAAAAACACGGCGTTGTTGGACGCGTTTACGTAGATGCCCTGCTTGCGCCCGCCGCCCGAATAGGGGTCGAAGATGTTCACGCCGGTGACGCTGGCATTATACGCCACGCCGATCGTGTTCTCGCCATCGCGCGCGGCGGCGATCAGCCCGGCGACAGCGGTGCCGTGCGGTCCCGAGATCGGGGTATAGTCGCCATTATACTTCCTGCCGCCGACGACGACCTCTTTCGTGGCGTCGTAGTGTGCGTTCACGTCGGCGACGCGCTTGTCGATGCCGGAGTCATAGACACCGAAGCTGACGCCG
Source organism: Sphingomonas sp. Leaf10 (assembly GCF_001421245.1). Taxonomy (GTDB): domain Bacteria; phylum Pseudomonadota; class Alphaproteobacteria; order Sphingomonadales; family Sphingomonadaceae; genus Sphingomonas. The sequence continues at coordinate 225,678 of NZ_LMKE01000001.1, forward strand.
GTGCCGTCATAGTCCTGCCACAGCTTCACCATGTCGCCGAGATAGCCGAGATGCCATTGCTTGGCGGCGATCTCGTCCTCGATGGCGGCGGCGATCTTGCGCTGGTTCGCGCCGGCGCGCAGGTTCAGTGCGCCGATGCCCGATCCCGCGCTGTACTGCGGCACGGCGGCACCGGCGAAGGACGGCTCGAACCCGCCCGGCGCCCAGCCGCCACCCATTCCCGACTTCTGTCCCGGCAGGGACTGCAGGTCGTCGGTGAAGCCGACCGAGACATGGGGCGCCTGTCCGAGCTTTACCGGACGGGCGGGAGCGTCGCCGATCCGCATACCGGCCAGCGGATCGGCGGAGACGTCGATCGTCGGGCGCGTGGTGAAGGTCATGGCGGCGGGTCCTTTCCTGGTTCATTGGCGCGCGTCGACGGGTCCTCCGCGCACGGCGTGCGGGACGAAGAGAAAATACCTGACGTTGCGCTTCCCGGTGGATCACCCCCTTGTCAGGCGTTCCCCGGCTGACGGCGATGATGCGGTCGATATGGTTACCAATGCAACCGGTGCCGTGGTCTAACCCGATTAGACTTCAGTATAACGCATCGGGGAGGATGATGCGGAACGTCGTCCCGATGTTGGACGACGGATCGACGGCGATGCTGCCCCCCATCGACCGGACCAGCGCGTCGCAGATTGCCAGTCCCAGCCCCGAACCCCGTCGCCCGTTCAACGGGCGCGCCACGCTGGAAAAGCGGCGGAAGGGCTGATCGCGGACCGCCGGGTCGAGGCCGGTGCCGGTATCGGCCACGGTCACGACGATGCGCCCGTCCCGCCGTTCCAACGTGACCTCGACCCGCCCGCCGCGCGGCGTGAAGCGCAAGGCGTTGTTGACAAGGTTCAGCACGACGCGCTGCAACGCCGTGGCGTCGATCACCGCAGCGACCGGTTCGACCCGGGCGTCCAGCACGACACCATATTCCTCCGCCTCCGCCGACAAGGTCGTCACGACGTCGCGCAGCAGCGTGGCGACATCGTGACGGGCAGGGGAGGAGGGCAGCAGCCCGGCCTCCAGCCGTTCGAGCGCCAGCACGTCGTCGAGCAGGCGCGAGATCGTCATGCAACTGCTTTCGATCGCGCCCGCCGCGCGGCCGGCGGCGGGGATCGTATCGCCGACCCGGCGCAGGATCGACGCATTGATCGCCATCGATCCCAGCGGCGATCGCAGTTCGTGCATCAGATCGGTCAGGCCGGCCGAGCGTGCCTGTTCGCGATCCAGCGCCGCCTGCCGGTCGGCATCGTGCAGCGCCTCGGTCAGTGCGGTGCGGGCGGCATAGGCGACCAGTATCACCAGCGCGACGATGCCGGCGGCGAGCGCGACGTCGCGCATGCTGTAGGCGACCAGAAACGCCAGTGCGACGATCAGGATGGTCAGCGCCAGCGGCACCAGACGCGACAGCAGCACCCCCGTTCGCGAGGTCGCGACAGGACCGATCCCAACCCGGGTGAGGGGCCGCCCGATCAGGTAGAGATAGGCGACGAAGGGCAGATCCCCATAAGCGAAGATCGGGGCGTCCATGCCCAGCCAGCCGCGTTCGATCAGCTCGCGCGTGGAAATACCGACGACCGCATAGCTCGCCAGTGTCACGAACAACGCCAGCGACATGCGTCGCAGCGGCCGTGCGGACTGGCCGAGGACGCTCAATCCCGCGAACACCGCCATGGCGATATAGCCGAGGTACAGGAACGTCTTGTCCGGACCACCGGGTTCGGGATCGAGCAGGTCGGGCCATGACAACAGCGTCATCAGCAGCGCGAACACCACCGCGAACAGCGTATCGATCCAGCGCAGCCGGCGATCGTCGCCCTGTGCCGCCAGCGGCGCCAGCGCGACGATCAGTGCCGCCAGCCGCAATTCCGACAGCCCCTTCGCCAAGAGCTGGTCGCCGGACAAGAGCGAATCCTGCACGGCGTTTGCGACCCACTGCGCCGCCCACAAACTCCATGCCAGCGTACCCGCCTGCCACCGCCGGCGATCGGCGCTGCCGATCGGCGGAGTCAGTTGGGCGGTCCGCAGCGCGCACAGGATAGCAAGTACCGCCATCCCCGCCGAGATCGTGTCGACATAGGGTTCGGTCATGGGAGCCGCGAGCAGCTGCACCCCGATCACCGCCAACGCGGCGATCGTCCAGCGATCGGGCATCATCGCGGGCGCAGCGATCATTCGAGCCGGTGACGCTCGGCAAGGCGGGTAAGGTGGGGCAGCGAGGTCGCATTCATCTTGCGCATGATCGCGGCCCGGATCACCTTGATCATCGCCTCGCTCAACCCCAGCCGCGCGGCGATCAGCTTGTTCGGTTCGCCATGGGTCATGTCCGCCATGATCTGCCGCTCCCGCAGGGTCAGCGTGGCATAGGCGTCGCGCGCAGCCACTCCCTCCCAGCGGTGAGCGCGGGTATCGCGTTCGAAGCGCAGGGCGTCGCTGACGGCGTCGAGCAGGTCCTGATCGCGAAACGGCTTGGTCAGGAAGGTGAAGGCACCCTGTCGCATGACGGTGACGCTGAGCGCGACATCGGCATAGCCCGACATGAAGATGATCGGCAGGGTGATGTTCGCCTCGACCATGTGCCGTTGAAATGCCAGTCCGTCGACCTGCGGCATCCGGACGTCCATGACGATGCACCCGGTTCGCACCGTATCGATGACGGACAGGAAGGCGGCACCATTGGCATAGCTGCGAACGTCATGACCGCACATCTGCAACAACGCCTCGATCGCGTCGCGCATCGCATCGTCGTCTTCGACCAGGAACACGGTGGATGGATCGTTCCCCGCTATCGACATTCGATCCCTTGCGCCGCCATCATGTTCAGCCGCAGCGTGTCGACAGCACCACGCCGTTCCCGTCGATGATAATCGTCAAACGATCCGGCCGGAAGTCCATCGTCGTGCGGTCCGTCGACAGCAGGATACGGACGAGGTTCGGGGTGTCCCGCGCCGCCAGCAACAAGCGTTCCGGCACCGGCTTTCCGGACTCGACCGCCGGCACCCCACAGTTTCCGGCGCGCGGCGAAGCATCGAAACCAAAGGGCCGGGCCGCCGGCTGCTGGCCGGCGGGTGGTGGGTCACCCATGGCAGGACTCCCGCTCAGCAAGGCAATCCATAAGGAAAACATCATCGTCCCGTTCCATATCGGCCAACCCCGGCATTGCCCGACCGCGCCGGATGCCCGGCGCGGTCCGTTCGATCAGCCGTGCAGCGCGGCGACGGTGTCGTTGACGACATAGACGTAATAGCCGTCCTCCATGCCGGCGAACTTAAGCCCTGCTGCCGGATCGACGCCATCGAGCTGCACCCGGTCGCCCCGGTTCGACCCGTCGAGGTTCAGCACCCCGTCGGCGCCGAAAGTGATGATGCCGTCGCCATTGCCGTCGCGCAGCGCCCGGTTGACCAACAGGCGGTCGCCCTTCCCGAAATCGGTGATCCGGTCGAACCCCGACGTCCCCTTGTTATCGAAGAAGAAGTCGTCGTTGCCGGCACCCCCGGTCAGCAGGTCGTTGCCCCTGCCGCCGTCCAGCCAGTCGTTGCCGACGCCGCCGTCCAGCGTGTCGTTGCCGCCCAGGCCGAACAGCCTGTCGTCGCCGCGCATGCCAACCAGTTTGTTGGCGATGCTGTTGCCGGTCAACATGTCGTCACCATCGCCGGTCACCGCGTTTTCGATCACCGTGCCGCGACCGATCGCGAACGCCTTTTGCCCGCCGAAGCTGGCACCGCCGCCATTGCCGGCCAGGTTCAGCACCACGTCGTTCGATACCGCCGCCGCGTTGATCCAGTCGACGCCGCCGTCGCGATCGATCAGCATCGTACGGCCGCTTTCACCCGCGACCGCCGCCATCGTGAAGAACTCGTCGGTGTAGCTGTAGACATTGTCCGTCGTCGGCTTCGAACCATACAGGTCCAGCTTCACGTCATGGATGGTCACGACACCATTCAGGTTCGCCTCCAGTTCAACCTTCCATGTGCCGGTCGCGTCCGCACCACGGAAGTTGGCGAAGCCGAACGTGTAACTTTGCTGATCCGCTGAGCGCGGGCCGGTGCTCTGCAGTGTATCGACGAACGCCGAACTGCCGTCCGGAGCAGTCAGCTTGATACGGTTCGCGCTGAAGTCGTTCTCGGTCAGGCCGGGTATGCCAAAGTCCGAAAAGTCGACCAGTGCGGTGTACGTGATCGTCATATCGACGTGCTCGAGATCGATATCCGCGTCGGTGATCGTGAACTCGAACGCCTGCGGCGTCCCGGCAAACTTGTTGAACGCGGTAGTGAAATCGAGCGTGCCGTCGCCAACCGCGGTAATGTCGGCATCGAACACCTTCGATGCGTAATGGACTTCGTTGGCCGACGTCTTTGCGGCCCCGAACAGCGACCAGACTTCAGCCATGCGCACCGCTGCATAGGCGTCCACCGCGCCATAGCCATAGTCGGTGCTGTAATGGAGGCCGCCGCCGTTCGACTGGTTGTTGCCGGGACCGGTCACGACGAAACTGCTTTCGTTCATCCGCGCCTGACCGGTGCCCTGTTCGTCGGTATATTCTAGCGTGCGGGTGGCGTCGTCGAACGCGACCGGCAGCTTGGCCGAATAGGCGAGGATGTTCGACACGTCGCGCCAGCCCAGCGCGTCGTTGGCGTCCAGCATCAGCGTGACGACCCCCGCAGCGATCGGCGAGGCGGCGGACGTGCCGCCGAATTGATCGGTATGGTCGATCTTGCCGCCCGGATCGCCGGCCAGGTTATAGCCTTCGCGGCCCATGAGGTCGGTGGCGACGATCCCGGTGCCGCCGATCAGCGCAAGGTCGTTCGACGGTGCCGATACCAGCAGCGAAGCGCCGCGCGTGCTGTAGTTCGATGCGAGGCCGTCGATTTCGCGGTAGGCACCGACCGAGATCCAGTGACGATCGGTGTGGCTGCTGTCGCCCTGTCCGTCGATCGAGTTGTTGCCGGCGGCATTGAGTTGGACCGTGCCGAGTCCGCCCCGACCGGTATCGGCGGCATAGGTAATGGCCGCGACCAGACGCGCCGCATCGGTCCCCTCGACCCCGCGCGAGAATTGCGATCCGTACAGGCTGGCGGTGCTGCCCCAGCTATGGTTGACGACGTCGAACTTTGCGGTCTGGCGCATCGCTTCGAGGAATTTGGTCTGGTCGGTCGCGTTGATGAAGATGCCCGGGTCGAGCTTGCCGCCCGAATAGGGATCAAAGATGTTCACGCCGGTAATGCCGGCATCATAGGCCACGCCGACCGTTCCCACCCCGTTGCGGGCCGCGGCGATCAGCCCGGCGACCGATGTGCCATGCGGACCCGAAAACGGTACGTAGTCGCCGTCATACCGTTTGCCGTCGATGACGACTTCAAGGCTCGCATCATAGTTCGGCGCGAGATCGGGATGGTCATATTGTACGCCGGAGTCATAGACGCCGACCTTCACCCCCTTGCCGGTAAAGTCTTCCCAGATCGCGGCAATATTGCCGAGCTTGCTTAGATGCCACTGGCCGGCGGCTTCCGGATCGGTCAGTCCGGGCGCGACGAAGGCGGGTGCCGCCGATGTCGCGGACGATACCGCCATCGTCGTATAGCCAGGTTTTCCCGACTGGCCGCCATCGCTGACGGAATCAAAATCCCAGGTTGCGATCTTGGTCGAACCAGCGCCGCTGGTGGGTTTCGTTTCCATCATTCTTTACACTCCCATCCGTTCGTCATGTCGTTCGAAAGCCCGGCCACGCGACCGGCGCGGGAAGACAAGGGAGGAGGCCCCGGCAATCACAGGATTGCCGGCTGAGACAGCGTCCCGCCGATGTGCTTCTTGGTTAACGATCGCTATTAGTGACCGCTACTATTATAGTGTCAAGCATTCATACGGTATTTTTTAGTCGGGTTTCGTACCAAACTGGGCGACACGACGTTGCGAGCGGTCGGCTCGCCGTTACGCTTGACCCACAATGCGTCGCCCGAAATAGTCGGCAGAGAAACGACAACGGATGGGCATTCTTCAAACGATGAATCAGGAAAGTTCGGCCGAGTTTGCGCTGACCTCCTTCGGCTTCACCGAGCTGGAATCCCGGCTTTACTGCGAATTGCTGCGGACGGGATCGGCGTCGGGATACCGGCTCGCCCAGCGCGTCGGAAAGGCGGCGGCGAATGTCTATCAATCGCTCGCCAGCCTGACGCAGAAGGGGGCAGTCTTCGTCAGCGACGACCTAGAGGACAAGCGGACCTACAGTCCGATCGCGCCCCGGCAGCTGATGAAGACGCTGCGGGAATCGTTCGAGGAACGCCATGCCGCCGCGTTGTCGAAGCTCGAGTCGGTCTACGAACCCCAAAGCGACGAACGCGTCTATTCGGTGCACGGCGTGCAGCAGATCTTCGAGCGTGCGCGCGCCATGCTGGCATCGGCGAAGGAGATCGTGCTGATCGATTTCTTTCCGGAAATCTACGACCTGTTGCGCGAGGAGGTCGAAGCGGTGCGTGCACGCGGCGTGACCGTCGCCGGCATCGCCTACCGTCCGGGTGACGCCGGCCCGGATATGCCGCTTAACAAGGATGCGGCCGAACTGGTATCGTCGCGCTGGCCGGGACTCGGGCTCATCATCATCGCCGATGGTTGCCAGTATCTGGTCGCGCAACTGTCGCGCGACATGACCACCGTGTTGAACGGGGTGTGGACCGACAGCGTATTTCTCAGCTGCATTTTCCATAGCGCCGTCGCCGCCGATATCCGGCTGGTCGCGTTGCGCGCCGACGCATCCGACCCCTTACGCAACCTGTCGTTACAGGGTTCGACGCCGCCGGGGTTGAAGGCGTTGCTGAAGGAGCGGGAGCACGGACGATAACCGGTCCGCTGCCTGCCGTGCGTTGAATTTCCACTGATGTTGGTGTTCCGCTTCCAAAGAAAGTTCCCCTTCAGCCCATTCCGATCAGTTGGCCCATTCGGGATCGGTGGTGAAGACGATCGTCAGCCATCTATCGGCACTGTCTTTGCCGAGGGCCTCGCCGATCTGGTCACGCAGCATATCCCATTCTTCCAGCCTTCGTGCCAGCCAGTGCTCGGGTACGATGAAGGCGAGCTCGATCTGAGTGCCCCGGCCGACCCGGGCCACGAACGCTCGATGCGACAGGAAGCCGTGCTGCTCGACGACCTGCGACGCTACCGTCTCGACTTGGCTCAACAGGTCTTCGGGCGTGATCAGCAGGATCTGGGACAGGGCTTTCCGAACGGTGGCGAACGGGCCGGGCATGATGGCGATACAGACCAGCACCAAGTCGCTCATTGCACCATCGGCAGGTCGAATGTCACCTGTGGTCGGATACGAGCTTCGGCGCACAGTCAGCGACCCGTGGCGCAGCGCGCGTTGATCCGGCAGCGGGCGCATCGAGCCAGTGCGGGGTAGAACCGACGAATTACCGAAGTCTGGTCCACCGGGAAGCGGGGCGCGTCGAGATGCCCATAATCGCTGGTGACCCCTACGAGAATCGAACTCGTGTTTTCGCCGTGAGAGGGCGACGTCCTAACCGCTAGACGAAGGGGCCGCTGCGGGGAGGGGCGCTCCTACGCCGTCGCTACAGGCGCGTCAAGCATGGTTGGCGCCGTTTGCGGTATGCGCGCCGTTCAGCAACGCGAAACCTTTTGCCGTTTGCGGAATTGGACCAGCAAATCCTTTGAACAAAGGCAGTTGTCATGGCCAAGGCTGTTCCGCTTATCCTCTCGCTCATTCCCCTGGCCGCGGTGATCGGGACGTGCGTCGCCTGTCCGTAACCGTCCGACCCGTATTCCGCGCAAAACAAAAGGCCGCCGGATCGCTCCAACGGCCTTTCACTGTTCGTCGAGGCGTGGGGATCAGCCCTGCGCTTCTTCCGATGCGTCGTCACGGGCGATTTCGCCCGGTTCGGCATTGGGATCATAGTCTTCGGTGAAGCCGGCATCGTCACGCTCGAACATCGAAGCCATGACGTCGACGCCCTGCGCCTGCATCTCGGCTTCTTCCGGCGAACGGGCGACGTTCACCTTGACGACGGTCGTGACTTCCGGATGCAGCGCAACCTTCACGTCGTACAGGCCGATCGCCTTGATCGGACGGTCGAGCACGATCTGCGACTTGTCGACCTTGTGGCCGTCGGCGACGAGCGCCTCGACCAGATCGCGAACCGCGACCGAACCATAGAGCTGGCCGGTGTTCGACGACTGACGGATCAGCGTGACCGAAACGCCTTCCAGCGTCTTGGCTTCGGCTTCGGCGTCGGTGCGACGGGCGGCGTTGTCGGCGACGATCCGCTCGCGGTTCGCCTCGAACACCTTCTTGTTGGCTTCGTTGGCGCGCAGCGCCTTCTTGCGCGGCAGCAGGAAGTTACGGGCGAACCCGTCCTTTACCTTCACCACGTCGCCGATGGCGCCGAGCTTCTCGACGCGTTCCAGCAGAATGACGTCCATGTCGGGCGCTCCTTACTTAACGATGTAGGGCAGCAGGCCCAGATGGCGGGCGCGCTTGATGGCCTGGGCCAGTTCGCGCTGCTTCTTGGCGCTCACCGACGTGATGCGCGACGGGACGATCTTGCCGCGTTCGGACACGAAGCCCTGCAGCAGACGAACATCCTTGTAGTCGATCCGGGGAGCGTCCTTTGCGGAGAAGGGGCAGCTCTTGCGGCGGCGGAAAAACGGACGTGCCATGGGTGCTGCTCCTTACGCTTCGACTTCGGCCGACGGCTCGCGCTCACGGCGCGGACCACGGTCGCCACGATCGTCACGGTCACGACCGCCACGACGGTCGCCACGCTCCGAACGCTCGCTCTTGCGCATCATCACGGTCGGACCTTCTTCATGGGCGTCGACCTTGACGGTCATGAAGCGGATCACGTCTTCGTTGATCTGCGTCTGGCGCTCCAGCTCGGCCACGACGTCGCCCGGCGCGTCGATCTCGAGCATGACGTAATGCGCCTTGCGGTTCTTCGCGATGCGATAGGCGAGGCTGCGCAGGCCCCAAGTCTCGGTCTTGACGACCTTGCCGTTCATGTCCTGCACGATCTTGGTGGCGGTTTCCGCCAGCGCGTCCACCTGCGCCTGTGCCAGATCCTGGCGCGCAAGGAACACGTGCTCGTAGAGAGCCATAGTTCTTTCTCGTCTGTTGGCCGATCGCTGACGCCGCGCCAATCGCGAACGCCCCTCCGGCTGTCGTCTTCAAATGCATGTTCGGGGCGGCGGTCGCCCGTCACCCCGAAGCCGGACCCCATAGCCGATCGCCCATGAAACGCAAGCAGTCTTGCGCCCGGTCGCCCGGAACGACTAGGCCCGCGCCAAAGATTTCGTCAGGAGCTATCGATGCGCGCATTCATCTTTCCAGGGCAGGGCAGCCAGTCGGTCGGCATGGGCGCGGCGCTCGCCGCCGCCAGCCCGCATGCGCGCGAAGTGTTTCAGGAAGTCGACGAGGCGCTCGGCCAGCATCTGTTTCGTCTGATGGCGGATGGTCCCGATGCCGAATTGCTGCTGACCGAGAATGCGCAGCCGGCGATCATGGCCAACGCCATCGCGACGCTGCGCGTGCTGGAGCGCGAGGGCGGGGTACGGCTGGCCGACAAGGCGGATTTCGTCGCGGGCCATTCGCTGGGCGAATATACCGCGCTGTGTGCGGCGGGCGCGCTCGACCTGTCGACCACCGCACGGCTGCTGAAGCTGCGCGGGCAGGCGATGCAGGCGGCGGTGCCGGTGGGCGAGGGGGCGATGGCGGCGCTGCTCGGTGCCGACCTGACCAAGGCGCAGGCGCTGGCCGAGGCGGCGGCCGAGGGCGACGTCTGCACCGTCGCCAACGACAATGATCCGTCGCAGGTCGTGATTTCGGGCGCGAAGGCCGCGATCGAGCGCGCGGTGCCGCTGGCCAAGGAAATGGGCATCAAGCGCGCGGTGGTGCTGCCGGTGTCGGCCCCGTTCCACTGCCCGATGATGCAGCCCGCAGCCGATGCGATGGCGGCGGCGCTGGCCGACGTCGCGATGTCGGCGCCGGTGGTGCCGGTCTATGCCAACGTGACCGCCGCACCGGTCGCCGACCCGGAAGCCATCCGTCGCCTGCTGGTCGAACAGGTGACCGGCATGGTCCGCTGGCGGGAATCGGTGCTGGCGATGCAGGATGCGGGCGTCAGCGACTTCGTCGAACTGGGCGGCAAGGTGCTCGGTGCGATGGTGAAGCGCATCGCCCCGGACGCGACCGCGACCAGCGTGGTGGCGATGGCGGATATCGAGGCGCTGGTCGGGCGGTTGTAAGAAAGAGTTGGTTCGCGCAGAGGCGCGGGGGCGCAGAGAGGGTTCGGTGCAGGATATCGATACGATTAGTGGCGACGTCGTCGATTTGGCGATCCGTATTCATCGTGCGCTCGGCCCCGGTCTGCTCGAAAGCGTCTATGAGACGGTGTTGGCCGCGAAGCTGGAAGCGATGGGCTACCATGTCGCGCGTCAGCAGCCAGTATCAATCATGTCGAAGATTTTCGCTTCGATGCTGCTTTCAGGATCGACTTGCTGGTCGGAAATCGGCTGTTGATTGAAATCAAATCGATCGAGAAGCTGGCACCAGTCCACGCCAAGCAGCTGCTGACCTATTTGCGTCTAACAAAACAGCCCGTAGGGCTGGTCATTAACTTCGGCGGGGAAACGCTTAAGGAAGGGCTGCGCCGGCTGGTCAACGACTACATCCCCTCTGCGCCTCCGCGCCTCTGCGCGAACCCCTAATTTTTCTTTATGGAAAGCTGATTCATATGTTCGACCTATCGGGAATGACCGCCCTCGTAACCGGCGCCAGCGGCGGGATCGGTTCTGCCATCGCCAAGGCGCTCGCGGCACAGGGCGCCCGCC
>NZ_LMKE01000001.1:236595-296492 GCF_001421245.1 Sphingomonas sp. Leaf10
TCGAATGCCGCGAAGCTCGATGCGTTTCGCGACGAGCTTCGCGGCGATCACGTCGCGATCGCCTGCAACCTGTCCGATGGCGCTGCGGTCGACGGGCTGGTGCCGCAGGCGGTCGCAGCGCTCGGCAAGCTCGATATCCTCGTCAACAATGCCGGCGTTACACGCGACAACCTCGCCATGCGGATGAAGGACGACGAATGGGATCAGGTAATCCGCGTCAACCTGGAGGCCGCGTTCCGACTGTGCCGTGCCGCTGCCAAGCCGATGATGAAGGCGCGCTTCGGCCGTATCGTCTCGATCACCTCGGTCGTCGGCCAGACCGGCAATCCGGGCCAGGCCAACTATGCCGCGTCGAAGGCGGGGCTGGTTGGCATGTCGAAGGCGATGGCCGCCGAACTGGCCAGCCGCGGCATCACCGTTAATTGCGTCGCGCCCGGTTTCATCGCCTCCGCCATGACCGAGGTGCTGCCCGAGGCGCAGAAAACCGCCCTGCTGACCAAGATTCCCGCCGGGGCGTTGGGCGCGGGCGATGACGTCGCTGCCGCCGTCGCCTATCTTGCCAGCCGTGAGGCCGGCTATGTCACCGGCCAGACGATCCATGTGAATGGCGGGATGGCGATGGTATGAGCGTGATGCTGATGGCGGCGATGCTGGCGACGGGCGATGCGAATGTCGTCCGCTGTGTTGCGACGAAGATGCCCAAGACCGACATGGCACGCTTGCAGCAGGGCATCATCGTCGGCGTGCTGGAGGGCAAGAAGCCAGCCCCCGCCACCGAAGCGTTGGTGAAGAAAGCGCGCGCGCAAGCGGCGGCCTGTCAGCCCGGCACCGGCAAGGCCGATGCGCGCGCGGGTGAGATCGTCGTCACCAGCATCGCGGTCGAAGCATTGGCGTCGGGACTGAGTGCGAAGGGCGTTGATCCGATCGCGGTCAACCGCCGGTTGAGCCAGACGCCGCCGGCCGTCCTGAACGCCTTTCTCGCGCGCAAGCAGACGGCGCAGGTCGACAGCTTCATGAGCGGCATGATGCATTTGGCCGGTGCGCAAAAGGGCGATACGCGGGTGCAGCGGCTGATGGGCGGCTATGCCTATAACGCCGCGACGCTCGCGCGGCTATTCGCTGCCAAGGGCTAACCCACGGCTTGCGCCGGAGCCGGACGCGCTTTAGGGGCGTTCAGGTACGATACACCCCGGATGTGAAGAGGGAATGAATATGAGCGAGACTGCCGAACGCGTGAAGAAGATCGTCGTCGAGCATCTCGGCGTCGAAGCGGAAAAGGTTACCGAAGACGCGAGCTTCATCGATGATCTGGGCGCCGACAGCCTCGACATCGTCGAGCTGGTGATGGCGTTCGAGGAAGAATTCGGCGTCGAGATCCCCGACGATGCCGCCGAAAAGATCACGACCGTCAAGGACGCGATCACCTATATCGACGAGCACAAGGGCTGATCCGGCGGGGACGCGCTGCCGCGTCCCGCCATCTGCCGAGACCATCACGGCCCCCCGTCCCGGCGAAAAGCCATGGGCGGGGGGTCGTTCGTTAAGTAACTGAACGGAGAGTAATGCCATGCGCCGCGTAGTCGTGACCGGCCTCGGCCTCGTGACCCCGCTGGGTGCCGAGGTGGAAACCGCCTGGAAGAACCTGATAGCCGGCAAATCCGGGGCGGGTCCGATCACGCATTTCGATGCGTCGAACCAGAAGTGCCGGATCGCTTGCGAGGTGAAGCCGGCCGATCACGCCTATGGTTTCGATCCCGGACTGCGCGTGGATCACAAGATCCAGCGGCAGGTCGATCCGTTCATCATCTTCGGCATCGATGCCGCCGGACAGGCGCTGGAAGACGCCGGCCTGACCGACATGAGCGAGGAAGAACGCTATCGCGCCGGCTGCTCGATTGGTGCCGGTATCGGCGGTCTGCCAGGCATCGCCAGCGAATCGCTGGTGTGCGAGAACAAGGGCCCGTCGCGCGTTTCGCCGCACTTCGTCCATGGTCGGCTGATCAACCTGATTTCGGGTCAGGTTTCGATCAAGTACGGGTTGATGGGTCCGAACCATGCGGTGGTCACCGCCTGCTCGACCGGTGCGCATTCCATCGGCGACGCCGCGCGGATGATCGCGATGGACGACGCCGACGTCATGCTGGCGGGCGGTGCCGAAGGCGCGATCTGTCCGCTGGGCATCGCCGGCTTCGCACAGGCGCGTGCCTTGTCGACCGCGTTCAACGACCACCCCGAAAAGGCGTCGCGTCCCTATGACCGCGACCGCGACGGTTTCGTGATGGGCGAGGGCGCAGGCGTCGTCGTGCTCGAGGAATATGAGCGGGCCAAGGCGCGCGGTGCGAAAATCTATGCCGAGGTCATCGGCTATGGCCTGTCGGGTGACGCCTATCACGTCACCGCGCCGCACCCCGAAGGTTCGGGGGCGTTCCGGTCGATGGAAATGGCGATGCGCAAGTCGGGCCTGTCGCTGACCGACATCGACTATATCAATGCGCACGGCACCTCGACCCCGCTCGGCGACGAACTGGAGCTGGGCGCGGTGCGGCGGCTGTTCGGCGATGCGATCGGCGGGCTGGCGATGTCGTCGACCAAGTCGGCGATTGGGCACCTGCTGGGCGGCGCCGGTGCGGTCGAGAGCATCTTCTGCATCCTCGCGATGCGTGACGGGATCGTGCCGCCGACGCTGAACCTCGACAATCCGTCGGAGAATTGCGCCGGCGTGAACCTCGTGCCGCACACCGCGCAGGAGCGGAAGGTGAAGGCGGTGCTGAACAACTCGTTCGGCTTCGGCGGCACCAACGCGTCGTTGGTGATGAAGGCGGTTTGAGCCGATGCGCCGGATCGGTTGCCTCGGCCTGATCGTCGGACTGCTCGCGATCGGCGCGCTGTTCTTCGTCATCCAGAGCTGGGGCGGAGCCGGTCCGGCCGAGCGGACGCTGACGGTGACTGTGCCGCAGGGCACAAGCCTTGCCGCGGCCGCCGAAAAGCTGGAGGAGGCCGGTGCGATCCGCTCGGCTGGCCGCTTCCGCCTGCTGGCCCGCTTCCTTGGCAGCGACGAACCGATCCGTGCCGGTGAGTACCGCATTCCGAAGGGACTGAGCCAGGCGGACGTGCTGAAGCTGTTGCAGGGCGGCAAGACCCTGCAACGTTTCGTGATGGTGCCCGAAGGCTGGCCATCGGTGCTGGTGCAGGAAGCGGTGGCCAAGGCGCCGCAGATGGACGGTACCGCGCCGCTACCACCAGAGGGTAGCATCCTGCCCGACAGCTACAGCTATGAACGCGACGGCAACCGCACCGATCTGATCGAGCGGATGCAAGGCGCGATGGATCGCTATCTCGCCGATGCATGGAAGAAGCGCAAACCGACGACGGTGGTGAAGTCGCCGCGCGAGGCGATCATCCTCGCTTCGATCGTGGAGAAGGAAACCGGCAAGCCGTCCGAACGGCGGATGGTCGCCGCCGTCTATTCCAACCGGCTGCGCGCGGGCATGCGGTTGCAGGCCGATCCGACCGTCATCTACCCGATCACCAAGGGGAAACCGCTCGGGCGGCGCATCCGCCGGTCGGAATTGCAGGCGAAGAACGGGTACAACACCTATGCATCGGCCGGGCTGCCGGTCGGACCGATCGCCAATCCGGGGCGCGCGTCGATCGATGCGGTGCTCGATCCGGTCGAGACGAAGGCGCTGTATTTCGTCGCGGACGGGAGCGGGGGGCATGTGTTCGCCGACACGCTGGCCGAACATAATGCCAATGTGAAGAAATGGTACGACATCCGCCGGGCGCGGGGCGAGATGTAGGCCGGGTCAAATCCTCCCCGCTACGCTGGGAGGGGGACCATGCGCAGCATGGTGGAGGGGGATTTCGGCACACACCACGGTTGCGTTCGTGGGCGCCCCCCTCCATCATCCGGCTGCGCCGGACGGTCCCCCTCCCCATTCATGGGGAGGAGTTTTCGGTTACGCCTTCAAACCCGCCGCTGCGTGCGCGCGCGTTTCGGTTTCTGCGTGGGTTGGGCCGACGATCCAGCTGCCACCGACGCACAGCACCGGGTCGAACGCCAACCATTCGGGCGCGGTCGCTTCGGTAATGCCGCCGGTCGGGCAGAACTTCGCCTGATAGAAGGGCGCGGCGAGCGCCTTCAGTGCCTTCAGTCCGCCCGACGCTTCGGCCGGAAAGAACTTGAAATGCGTCAGGCCCAAATCCAGTCCGCGCATGATGTCGCCGGCATTGGCAATACCCGGCAGGAACGGCACACGGCTGTCGATGATCGGACGTGCGATCGTTTCGGTGAGACCGGGCGAGACGATGAACTCGCTGCCGGCGTCCATCGCCTGCTTGAACTGATCACCGTTGACGACGGTCCCGGCGCCAACGATCGCGCCATCGACCTTCTTCATCTCGGCAATGGCTTCGAGCGCGGCGGGGGTGCGCAGCGTGACTTCGAGGACGCGCAGGCCACCCTTGACCAGCGCCTCCGCCATCGGGCGCGCTTCGGCGGCGTCGTGGACAACCAGGACCGGGATGACCGGGCTGGTCTGCATGATGTCGGAAATGGTGACGGTCATCGTGCGTGCTCCTGCGCAAAGGCGGCGGCGGCCCCGAACAGGCCGGGCTGGGGATGGGTAATGAGTTTGACGGGAATGCCCGCCATGAGCTGCTGGAAACGGCCCTTCGCGGTAAAGCGCGTGCCGAAACCCGATTCGAGGAGGTGATCCTTCAACCGCAGGCCAAGGCCACCGGCGATCACGACCGCCTTCGCGCCCTGCGCCAGTGCAAGGTCCCCGGCGACAGCGCCCAGCGTCAGACAGAAGCGGTCGAGCGCGGCGACGGCGATGCTATCGGTGCCGTCCAGTGCGGCGGCCCAGATCGCCTTGTCGTCGATGTGCGGGACCGATACGCCCTCGATCTCCGCCAACGTTTCATACCAGGCGACGATCGACGGACCGGCACAGGCACGCTCGTTGGAGCCGCGACCATGGGCCTTGCGCAGCCGCTTGAGCAGCGCATCCTCGATCCCGTCGAGCGGGGCGAAGTCCTGATGCCCGCCTTCGGTCTCTAGCACGTGATAGCGATCGGCGGTGCGCAGCAGTTGGGCGACGCCCAGACCGGTGCCGGGGCCGCAGATGGTGACGACGCCCTTGGTCGGAAGAGGGCCTTCGGGACCGCACAGGTGGATGAAATCATCGTCGGCAACCTGCGCCACGGCGTGACCGACCGCGCCGAAATCGTTGATGATCGTCCACGTGTCGACGCCGAGCCGTTCCTGCATCAGCGGCGGACGGATAATCCACGGATTGTTGGTGAACTTGATCAGCGTGTCGTTGACCGGCGATGCGACGGCGAGGCTGGCAGCGCGAGGCAGGGGGCGGCCCAGATCGCGTTCGAACGCACGCCACGCCAACTGGAGACTACCATGTTCGGCGACCTTTTGCGTGATCGGTTCGCCCAGATGAACGACCTGGCCGTTCTCGACCTCGGCAATCGCGAAGCGGGCGTGGGTGCCGCCAATATCTACCGCAACGACTTCCATGCACTTCTCTCCGTTGCCAATCTGTACTGCCGTTGGTCCTGAGTAATGACTGGACCTGTCGAAGGCGCGTATCGAAGGACTGTTGCCGGTCGCAACGGTCCTTCGATACGCCATTTCGACTTCGCTCAATGGCTACTCAGGACAAACGGAAGGTGTTGTTTACAGCCCCGCCGCGGCCAGCATCGCCGACGCGCCGGCCTCGGCCTCGCTCGCGCCCTGCCGCATCATCGCAAAGATTTCGCGCCCGGTGCCATCGGCTGCCGCCGGGGCTGGAGCATGTTCGCGCGCGGCCCATTCGTCGGCGGGCACCAGTGCCTCCAGCGTATTCGCATTGGCGTCGAGGCGGATGACGTCACCGTCGCGCAGCTTGCCGATCGGACCGCCGCCCAGCGCTTCGGGCGACAGATGGATCGCCGCCGGCACCTTGCCCGATGCGCCCGACATGCGGCCATCGGTGACCAGCGCTACGCGGAAGCCGCGATTTTGGAGGACGCCCAGCGGCGGGGTCAGCTTGTGCAGTTCGGGCATGCCGTTGGCGCGCGGCCCCTGATGCCGGACGACGACGACGACGTCGCGGTCGAGTTCGCCGTTCTTGAACGCGGTCTGCACCGATGCCTGATCGCTGAACACGCGGCACGGTGCTTCGATGACCCAGCGATCGGGGTCGACCGCCGACACCTTGATACAGGCGCGACCGATATTACCCTGCAGGATGCGGAAGCCGCCTTCGACCGAGAAGGGCGCGTCGATGGTGCGGACGATGGTATCGTCGCCGCTGGTCGGGGCGTGATCCTTCCACACCAACTGGTCGTTCTCGATTCCCGACTGGCGGCCATAGGCGGCCATACCATCCTTTGCGATCGTCAGCACGTCGGCGTGGAGCAGACCGCCGCGCAGCAGTTCGCGGATGACGAAGGACGGGCCACCCGCATCCTCGAACCCGTTCACATCGGCCGAACCGTTGGGATAGACGCGGGTCAGCAGCGGCACGACCTCGCTCAACCGGTTGAAATCGTCCCAGTCGATGATGATGCCGGCGCAGCGCGCGATGGCGGGCAGGTGGATCAGGTGGTTGGTCGAGCCGCCGGTCGCGAGCAGCACGATGGCGGCGTTCACGATCGCCTTCTCATCCACCACCCGACCGATCGGGCGATAATCGTCGCCGTCCCAGCCGATTTCGGCGAGACGGTGGACCGCATAGCGGGTCAGTTCCTGCCGACGCTTCGTACCCGGATTGGCGAAGGCGGCGTCGGGAACGTGCAGGCCCATCGCCTCGACCATCATCTGGTTCGAATTGGCGGTGCCGTAGAAGGTGCAGGTACCCTTGCCATGATAGGCGGCGATTTCGGCGTCGAGCAGTTCCTCGCGACCGACCTTGCCCTCGGCATAGGCTTCGCGGACCGCCGCCTTCTGCTTGTTGGGAATGCCCGAGCGCATCGGGCCGCCGGGGATCAGCACCATCGGCAGATGCCCGAAGCGAAGCGCACCCATCAGCAGGCCGGGCACGATCTTGTCACAGATGCCGAGCAGCGCCGCGCCCTCGAACGCGCCGTGGCTGAGCGCCACCGCCGTCGACAGCGCGATGGTGTCGCGACTGAACAGCGACAATTCCATGCCCGGAAAGCCCTGCGTCACGCCGTCGCACATTGCCGGCACGCCGCCCGCGACCTGCGCCGTCACGCCCGCTTCGCGCGCCCAGACCTTCATCTGTTCGGGATAGCGGTAATAGGGCGCGTGGGCCGACAGCATGTCGTTATAGGCGGTGACGATACCGATGTTCATCCGGTTGGCCGGACGCATCGCATCGCGATCCTCATCGGTCCCGGCATAGGCATGGGCAAGGTTCGCACAGCCCAGCATCGGCCGGTCAACGCCACTTTCGCGCTCCCGGTCGATCAGCGCGAGATAGGCGGCGCGCTTTTCGCGTGACGCTTCGATGATGCGGTCGGTGACGGCGGCGATCGTGGCGTTGAGGGCCATTAGCGGCTCCAGTGGATATCGACGGGAAGTTCGACTTCGGCCAGCACGCGGCCGATCGGATAGCTGGACGATGCGCCCTGATCGATGGCGCGTTCAAGCACCGTCTTCTTCTCCTCGCCGGTTATCGCGATCATCAGCGCGCGGGCCGAAGCGATCGCGGCATGGCTGAGCGTTACGCGCGCGACCGGCGCCTCGGGAGGCAGCGGGTCGGGCATCACGCCCAGCGCGCGGCGTTCTTTCGGTCCGGTCAACGCCTCGACCAGATCGGGGCCGGGGAAGATCGATGCGGTATGTCCATCGGCGCCCATGCCCAGCAGGCAGAGGTCGAGCGGCCAGTGCAGGTCCTGCAACCGGGCATCGGCGGCGCGACCGGCGGCCTTGTAATCCGCAGCCTTTTCGGCGGTCAGCGGGATCACCCGTGCGCCCTTAGGCAGGAAAATCTTGGCGAGGCCGGTGACGTTCGACAGCGCGTCACCCATCGGCACGATGCGGTCGTCGGTCGGGACGATCGTCACCCGCTTCCAGTCGAGCTTCGCCTTGATCAGCTTGTCATAAATCGGGGCGGGGGTGCGACCGCCCGCCAGCGCGATCACCGCCGCGCCGCGCGCATCGATCGCCGATTCGATGATGAACTGAATGTCGCCGGACAACGCTTCGGCGAATTCGGTGGGTTCGTCATATTCCCACCATTCGATCTCGGTCATGTGTCTCTTATCCTGCTAAAATCCAAGCGGGGATTTGGGGAAGGGAGCGCGTCAGCCGCTCACTCGTTCCACGTCACCCCGTCGCGTTCGGTCAGCGCCACGCTGGCGTTCGGTCCCCAGCTTCCCGACGGATAGCCCTTGGGACTGGTCGCATTCGCCTTCCACCCGTCGCGGATCGCGTCGATCCACTGCCACTGTGCCTCGACCTCGTCACGGCGGACGAACAGCGTCGGATCACCCTCGATCAGATCGAGCAGCAACCGCTCATAGGCGATACGGCGGCGCGTGCCGGCAAAGGCGGTGGTTAGCGACAGGTCGAGCGGCACTTCACGCAGGCGGACGCCGTCACGGTCGAGGCCCGGTTCCTTGGCCATCACCAGCAAGCGGACATATTCCTCGGGCTGGAGGCGGATGACCAGTGTGTTGGGCTGCAACCGGCCACCACGATCGGCAAAGATCGAATGCGGTACCGGCTTGAACTGGATCGAAATTTCCGAATGGCGATCCTGCATCCGCTTGCCGGTGCGCAGGTAGAAGGGCACGCCCTGCCACCGCCAGTTGTCGATATGCGCCTTCACCGCGACAAAGGTCTCCGTGTCCGAATCCTTGCCCAGCTCCTCGTCATAGCCACGTACGATCTCACCCTTGACCGCGCCGGCGTCATATTGGCCGGTGACGGTGTGGGTGTTCACTTCGGCCGGGCCGATCGGGCGCAGCGAGCGGAGGACCTTCACCTTCTCGTCGCGGATCGAGGTGCCGTCGAACTTGGCGGGCGGCTCCATCGCGATTAGCGCGACCAGTTGCAGGACATGGTTCTGCACCATGTCGCGCAGCGCGCCGACCTCGTCATAATAGCCGGCGCGCCCTTCGAGGCCGACCGTTTCCGAGATGGTGATCTGGACATGGTCGATGCCGCGCGCATTCCACACCGGTTCGAACATCGCATTGCCAAACCGCAGCGCGAGGATGTTCTGAACGGTTTCCTTGCCCAGATAATGGTCGATGCGGAACGTCCGCTCCTCCGGAAAGGCGGCGGCGACCAAGTCGTTGATCTCGCGGCTCGATTCGAGGTCCTTGCCAAGCGGCTTTTCGAGGCTGATGCGGACGTTGGGGCCGGCAAGGCCCGCGCTCTTCAGTCCGGTGATGGTCGGGCCGAACAGCCACGGCGCGGTCGACAGGAAGATGGCGAGGCCACCCGAAATGTCGCCGAGCTTTTTGGCAAGGTCATCGAACCCGTCGACGTTCGATGCGTCGAGCGGCTGATAGTGCAGCCGCGCGAGAAACCCGTCGATCGCGACCTCGTCCTTGCGGTCGTCGGGCAGGAACTGGTCGAGGGCGTGGCGTGCGAAGGCACGGAAACCGTCGTCGTCATGCTCGTGCCGCGCGGTGCCGGTGATGGTCAGGCCTTCGGGCAACAGGCCATCGGCATGGAGGCCGTAGAGCGAGGGGAGCAGCATCCGTTGCGACAAATCCCCGGTCGCGCCGAACAACAGCAGCTTCGCTACCGCTTGCCTCGTCATGCGTGCTCCTATCTTCAAACTCGGTCGTGCGCGCTCCTAGCAGCCTATTTCGCAAACGCGAAGGCAGCATAGGTATGCGATGCGAAACGATTGCGTGGATCGTCAGAATATCGCGTGCGGCCGGCGGGCAGCGCTCAGAGCGTCAGCCCCGCCGTCTGGTCGAACCCGGCCATCAGGTTGAAATTCTGTACCGCCGCACCGGCCGCACCCTTGCCCAGATTGTCGAGCGTCGCGACAAGCCGTGCTTGCCCCGTCTCCATATTGCCGAACACGCGCAGCGACAGGCGGTCGGTGCCGGCATCGGCCTCGATCGGGATCGCGCTGTCGTCGCCGTCGAGGACGCGGACGACGGGCGATTCGCGATAGGCTTCGCGCAGCGTCTGTTCGATCGCCGACAGGCTGGGGCGGCGGTGGAAGGCGAACAGCGGCAGCGGCACCTCGACGACCATGCCGCGATAGGCGCGCGCGACCGACGGCTGGAACAGCGGCGGATGGGCGAGGCGGGCATGGCGCTGCATCTCGGGCACATGCTTGTGCGCCAGCGACAGGCCGTAGCCGAGCCAGGCGGTATCGGTCTCACCATTCTCGAACGCGGCGATCATCGCCTTGCCGCCGCCCGAATAGCCCGAGACGGCGTTAACGCTGACCGGCCATTCGTGCGGGATCAGCCCGGCGCGCACCAGCGGCCGGACGAGCGCGAGGAAACCGGTCGGATAGCAGCCGGGGTTCGACACCCGCATCGCCGTCGCAATCGCGCCGGGCTGGGCCGGCTCCAGTTCGGCCATGCCATAGGTCCAGCCGTCGGCGACCCGGTGCGCGGTCGACGCGTCGATCACGCGCGTGCGGTCGTTGGCGATCAGCGACACCGCCTCGCGCGCCGCATCGTCGGGCAGGCAGAGGATGACGAAATCGGCGTCGTTCAGCGCCTCGCGCCGCGCCGTCGCGTCCTTGCGCCGGGCATCGTCTAGGGTGATGAAGTCGATCTCGGTCCGATCCGACAAACGGTCGGCGATTTCGAGGCCAGTGGTGCCGGCGGCACCGTCGATGAAGACGCGAACGGTCATGCGGGGCGCCTCCGGGCGCGAATGGGGCCGAACCGGTCGAGCGCGGCGACGGGTTCGCACCGCACGACGTCGTCGGCATGAATGGCGGTATCGCTATCGACCAGCATTGCGACATGGTCGTTAAAGTAGATCAGATCGCCGCGACGAAGCGGGTCGCCGGCCGCCAGCGGAGTGCCGATCGCCTCGGCCTGCAAATCGAGGAAGCGCGGCGGCGGCGATCCGGCGAGCGACAGCGCGAGGAAAATCAGCCCGGCCGCATCCACGCCGTCGCCCGAACGGCCACCGGGCAGCACGGGTACGCGCTGCAACAGTGTCGCATAAACCACCGGATCGCTGGTTTCATCGTCGAGCGGCAACAGCATTGAGCGCAGCACATAGCCGCCATCGACCTCCGCCCATTCGTCATTCGCCGGCACGGCTGCGACCCGGCTGCCCATCGGCAGGGCATAGGGCAGGGCACGATCCAGCGAGCGATCGGCATGGACCACCGCCTTCGCTGCGCAGACGACATGCGACGTGGCATATGCGTCCGTCAGCGCATCGCGCAACACGAATCCGACGCTGCCATCGATCGGAGAGCGCCCCCAGCCGTGGGCGGACGTGAATTCGAGAACGTCGAAGGGTTCGCCCGCCAATGCCTGCGACACGATCTTGCCGTCGGGCGCATCGAGGATGGCGGTTGCAGTGCCGATGCTGCGCCGGGCCGGTACCGCATAGTGTGGCGCGAACACGCGGTCGGCCAAGCGGATATCGGCCAAGTCACGACGGACCGCGTCGATCCGGGAATCGAGCACGACCGACCGTCCGCTCAGGGCAAAGCGGTTACGCGCTGGCGCGTCGGTGGAAGTCGCCGACGCCGTCGCCGCCCATGAACTGCCCGAACTCTGCAAGAAAATTGGCCCCTTCGCTGGTCTGCGCGACGAAGATGTTGCGCTTGTCGGCATCGTCGCGTTGGCGGCGGAGATAGCCGAGCGTGCCCAGACGATTCAAGGCGCGCGTTACGACCGGCTTCGATACATTCAGTGCACGGGCCAGCCCGCGTACCGTATGGGGACCGGGTTGCAGATAGACGATCATCATCAGTGCCATCTGGCGGTTGGTCAGGTCCGGCTCGCCCGAGCGGACATAATCGACCAAGCCGTCCATCCATTTTTTCAAGGGGATCGTTGGGAACATCGCAGCAACCTAACGTCAATACAGGCCGTGAGGCGGGGTCGAAAGATGAACGTCGCAATTGTGCGCTTGGTTTCCCGTTCGATACGATAATGTTACGGATTGGTCCCTGGCGCTCGGTTGATTGCCACGATCGGCTCGCCTATGTGGCGCGCTTCGAACCTGCACTCCTTTCTTTCGGAAATGTTCCCCGGCCATGTTCACCTTCCTGCTCGTCGTCCATGCGATCATCGCCGCGTTGCTCGTGACGGTGATCCTCATGCAGAAGTCGGAAGGCGGCGGCCTGACCACCGGCGGCAGCCCGTCGGGGTTGATGTCGGCACGGGGTGCGGCCGATTTCCTGACGCGGGCGACCGCGATCCTCGCCGGGCTGTTCATCGCGATGAGCATCGCGCTGGCGGTGATCGCGGCGAATCGCGGCGGTTCGTCGATCGATACCTCGCTGGCACGGCCGACGACTCCGCCGCCCGCCGCCACCGCACCGGTCAATCCGGCCGCCGATCCGATCGGCAACCTGACCGGGGCGCCCGCTGCCGACAACGGCGCGGTCCCGCTGGCCCGCTAAAACCCTTTCCATCAACCGGTCCGTCGTATTTCGCGGGCGTGGGAGCAATCCCGCGCTTGGCGGCGATGGCGTTCGACGCTAGGCGATATCTCCCATGGCGCGGTATATCTTCATCACCGGCGGCGTGGTTTCGTCGCTCGGCAAGGGCCTCATGGCGGCCTCTCTCGCAGCACTCTTGCAGGCGCGCGGCTACAAGGTCCGCATCCGCAAGTTCGATCCCTATCTGAACGTCGATCCGGGCACGATGTCGCCCTATCAGCATGGCGAAGTCTATGTGACCGACGACGGGGCGGAAACCGACCTCGACCTTGGCCACTATGAACGCTTCACCGGCGTCGCGGCGCACCAGTCGGACAACGTCACCTCGGGTCGCATATACCAGACGATCATCCAGCGCGAGCGGCGCGGCGATTATCTGGGCGCGACGGTACAGGTCGTTCCGCACGTCACCGATGCGATCAAGGCATTCGCACAGGCCGATACGGTCGACGACGACGGGCAGGACCTCGACTTCGTGCTGTGCGAGATCGGCGGCACGGTCGGCGACATCGAATCGCTGCCGTTCATTGAGGCGATCCGCCAGTTGAAGAATGAACTGGGCCGCGGCCGGTCGATCAGCATTCACGTCACGCTGGTGCCGTATATCGCGGCGGCGGGCGAACTGAAGACCAAGCCGACCCAGCATTCGGTGCGCGAACTGGCGGCGCTGGGCGTGCAGCCCGACGTGCTGGTCTGCCGCTGCGAAAAGCCGCTGCCGGCGAGCGAACGTGCCAAGATCGCATTGTTCTGCAACGTGCCCGCAGGGGCGGTCATCCCCGCGCTCGACGCCCCGAGCATCTATGCGGTGCCCGAGCAATATCATGCCGAGGGGCTGGACGCCGAAGTGCTGCGTGCCTTCGGCATCGAACCCGGCGATGCGCCCGACCTGTCGCGGTGGAGCGACATTATGGACCGCCTCCAGAACCCCGAAGGCGAAGTCACGATCGGCGTGGTCGGCAAATATGTCGGGCTGCAGGACGCGTACAAGTCGCTGAACGAGGCGCTGGTCCATGGCGGCATCGCCAACCGGGTGAAGGTCAATATCCGCTGGATCGACGCTGAATTGTTCGAAGGCGATCATGACCTGGTCGCCGCCGAACTCGAGCCGTGCCACGCGATCCTCGTTCCCGGCGCGTTCGGGGAACGCGGCGCGGAGGGCAAGATCGCCAGCGTCCGTTTCGCTCGCGAGCGGAAAGTGCCCTATTTCGGGATCTGCTTCGGCATGCAGATGGCCTGTATCGAAGGTGTCCGTGCGACCGGTGGCACACCGGACGCGTCTTCGACCGAATTCGGCCCGACCGAACAGCCGGTGGTCGGCATGATTACCGAATGGATGAGCCCCGAGGGCATCCAGAAGCGCGAATCGGACGGCGATCTGGGCGGCACCATGCGGCTGGGTGCCTATGAGGCGACGCTGGCCGGCAATTCGGTCGTCGCGTCGATCTACGGCGGGACGACGATCAGCGAGCGGCATCGCCATCGATACGAGGTCAACACCGGCTATCGTGACATGCTCGAATCGGGCGGGCTGGTTTTCTCGGGCATGTCGCCCGACGGGATGCTGCCCGAAATCGTCGAGCGGCCCGACCATCCGTGGTTCGTCGGCGTGCAGTTTCATCCCGAGCTGAAGTCGAAACCGTTCAATCCGCACCCGCTGTTCGCGAGCTTCATCGCCGCAGCGGTGAAGCAGTCGCGGTTGGTTTAAGGTCTTCGCCTCTCGTCATTCCCGCGAAGGCAGGAATCCATAAGCGCAACGTCCAGCACTGACCCGTCAGCCTCGGGCATATGGATTCCCGCCTGCGCGGGAATGACGAGTAGGGCGGGGACTTCCTCCAAAAACCCGAACGGGCGCCCGAACCCATCCGGTTCAGGCGCCCGCCCACGGCGCGCAAGGGAGCAACGCGCGGTAGCTCAGGCAGCGTTGGCCGAATCGTCGGTCTTGGCTGCGTCGTTCGCGATGACCGGCTGTTCGCCCGTGCCGCCGATAGCGATCCGGCGCGGCTTCATCGCATCGGGGACTTCGCGACGCAGGTCGATGGTCAACAGGCCATCGGCTAGGTCGGCGTGTTCGACGACAATGAAATCGGCCAGTTCGAACCGGCGTTCGAAGCTGCGGTTGGCAATGCCCAGATGCAGGACCGCACTCTTCTGTGCGTCGGCTTGGTCGGTCTTGCGGCCCGAGACGACGAGCAGATTCTGCTGGGCGGTAATGTCCACCTCTTCGCGCTTGAACCCGGCGACCGCCAGCGTGATGCGGTAGCGATCTTCGGCAAGGCGTTCGAGATTGAACGGCGGATAGTTTTCGCCGGTGGTCGCGCGCGCGTTGCTTTCCAGCATGTCGAACAGACGGTCGAAACCGATGGTGGAGCGGCGATACGGGGTGAAGTCGAAGCTACGCATGTCAAATCCTCCAGATGAAGCGAGTTGAACGAGGCGGCATCCATAAGGCGATGCCGGTTCGTGAACGGCCCCTCAGGCACCGTTCGCGAACCGATATGGTTCGATAACAGAGGGCTTCAAGAGGGCGTGGGGCGCGAATATCGTGTAGGCTGGATGACGTTCTGCGAGATAGCAATGCAGTCTCTCGCTTTCCTTCAGGGGAGGAGCCTCGCCGGTGGTGTGGGTGACGCCCTTGATGATGTCTCTCCCCTCCCTGAAAGGGAGGGGCTGGGGGTGGGTAGACCCATGACGAAGGGTAAGTGCGCCACAACGGGCCGACCCACCACCGGCCCCTCCATTGTCAGGGAGGGAAGGGAAACCATCACCGGATGCCGTCTTCAAGCGACTGCGCACGGGCGCTGTCCTACAGGGCGCACCCATGCCACCATCCGGGCTGGACGCTGACCGCCTTGCTCTTTGAATCCGCTGCCCGTCGCACCATGCAAACCGCGCAAACCGTGGCAAGTGTGACTTTTGTGAACTTTGACGCGAAACCGTCAATTTATCAGAGACTTGAGCCAAACAAGTAAACTAGGCACGTCGACCCCGCGCGGGCTAGACCAACCAGCGGCTCCAGCCCAACGCCATCGGAGTGAAATCCCGGCCTTCGCGGGAAAGACGCATGGTTCCGATCGAGCGAAAAGACGCGAGGGCAGGGGCTTACGTCCCCGAAGCAGCCGCATCGCCCCGCAACAGTTCCCTGAAACGGCAAACGGCCGGGCTGTTGCCAGCCCGGCCGCCTGCGTGACGATCGCTCGTCAGCCCCCTTGGTTGCCACCGCTTCTACGCCCCTTCCCCCCTTCCAGGGCGGAGCCGGTTGGCCTCCCCGAACCGTGGCCTTGCTTGCCTGCGCTTCGTGCCACTCTCGATAAGGAACCGGACCTTATCTGTCACCGGCCTTGCGCCATCTTTGCTACGGTTTCCCTAACCATGTGTCGATTTGGCAACAGCATGGATTGAAGTCGGTCCCGCGCCTACCTACAGCTCCTGCAACGCCCCCGTTCGAGGACACCGACCGCCCTTATGCTGCTATCGCGTTACGAGCGGATGATCGCCCGCCGCTATCTGTTGCCCGGACGGGGCGAGGCGTTCATCGCGCTGGTCGCGTCGATCAGCCTGGTCGCGGTGATGTTGGGCGTCGCCGCGCTGGTCATCGTCATGAGCGTGATGAACGGGTTCCGGGCCGAACTGTTCGACAAGATCGTCGGGCTGAACGGTCATGCGCTGATCCAGGGATATAACAACCAGCTGCCCGACTGGCGGCGCATCGCGGCGGAGGCGCGGCGGACGCCCGGCGTGACCAGCGCCACGCCGCTGATCGAACAGCCGCTGTTCGCGACCTATAACGGCCGGTCCGAATTCATCCTGATGCGCGGCATGCGGATCGAGGATATCCGCGACAATCCGACGATCCGCGACAATGTGAAACAAGGGTCGCTGAATGCGGTGACGCCGGGCAGCGGCAACGTTGTGATCGGCAGCCGCCTCGCCATGGCGCTGGGCGTGACGGTCGGCAGCGAGATCACGATCATCAGTCCGCAGGGGCCGACCACGCCGTTCGGCACGATGATCCGGCAGGTGCCGTACCGCGTCGCCGCGATCGTCGAGGTCGGTGTGTATGATTACGACAAGGCGTTCGTCATCATGCCGATCGAGGATGCGCAGCAATTGCTGCTGACCGGCGATTCGGTCGGGTCGATCGAACTGGAGACGTCCGACCCCGACGATGTCGACCACATCCTCGCGCCGCTGCGGGAGAAATTCGTGGCGAGCGCACAGATTACCGACTGGCGACAACTCAATTCCGAACTGTTCCAGGCGCTGTCGGTCGACCGGATCGTGACCTTTACCGTGCTGTCGATCATCATCCTGATCGCGGTCTTCAACATCCTGTCCTCGCTGATCATGCTGGTCCGCGCCAAGACGCGCGACATCGCGATCCTGCGAACGATGGGCGCGACGCGCGGCGGGCTGCTGCGTATCTTCATGACGGTC
Source organism: Sphingomonas sp. Leaf10 (assembly GCF_001421245.1). Classification (GTDB taxonomy): domain Bacteria; phylum Pseudomonadota; class Alphaproteobacteria; order Sphingomonadales; family Sphingomonadaceae; genus Sphingomonas. Next base: position 253,608 of record NZ_LMKE01000001.1, read on the forward strand.
GGCACGACGATCGGCGCGCTGGGCGTGGGGGCGGGGCTGATCCTCGGCTTCGTGTTCCTGACCTTCCGGCAGAAAGTTGTCGAAGGGATCGGCGCGGTGACCGGCATCGATATCTGGGACCCGACGATGCGCTACCTGACCGAATTGCCGTCGAAGGTCGATCCGGTCGAGATCGTCACCATCGCGCTGGTCGCACTGCTCTTTTCGTTCCTCGCCACGCTGTATCCGGCGTTCAAGGCGGCCAATACAGATCCCGTGCAGGTGTTGCGCTATGACTGAGCCCGTTCTCCAGACCCGCGGACTGAAGCGGAGTTTTACCCAGGGCACGGTGACGATCGATGTGTTGCGCGGGGTCGAACTGACCATTGCGCCGGGCGAGATCGTCGCGCTGCTGGGGCCGTCCGGGTCGGGCAAGTCGACGCTGTTACAGGCGGTCGGACTGCTTGAAGGTGGGTTCGAGGGCGAAATCCTAGTCTGCGGCGAACAGGTGGCGAAGGCCGGTGCGAACCGCCGGACCGAAGTGCGCCGCGACCGGATGGGCTTCATCTATCAGTTCCACCACCTGCTCCCCGACTTCAACGCTTTGGAGAATGTCGTGCTGCCGCAACTGGTACGGGGCGGTACCCGCGCGGACGCGGATACGCGCGCGGGCGAGTTGCTGACTGCGCTGGGGCTGGGCCAGAGGCTCGATCACCGGCCGAGTCAGTTGTCGGGCGGCGAGCAACAGCGGGTCGCAGTGGCGCGCGCGCTGGCCAATCGTCCCGCGCTGGTGCTGGCCGACGAGCCGACCGGCAATCTCGACGAAGCGACGGCCGACGTGGTGTTCGCCGAATTCATCCGGCTGGTGCGGGGGCAAGGATCGGCGGCGCTGGTTGCGACACATAACGAGCGGCTCGCCAACCGGATGGACCGGGTGGTGCGGCTGCACGACGGGGTGCTGGCATGAGCGATCTGTACGACCTTGCCGTGCGGACTGCCGATGGCGGGGATACGACGCTGGCCGAGTATCGCGGCAAGGTCCTGTTGGTCGTCAACGTCGCATCGAAATGCGGCTTCACACCGCAATATGCCGGGTTGGAGGCGCTGCATCGCAAGTTCGGCTCGCAGGGTTTCGCGGTGCTGGGCTTTCCTTGCAACCAGTTCGGCGGACAGGAGCCGGGCGATGCGGCGGAAATAGCGACCTTCTGTTCGCTGACCTACGACGTCAGCTTTTCGATGTTCGCGAAGGTCGACGTGAACGGAGCGGAAGCGGCACCTTTGTTCCGGGCGCTGAAGAAGGCGGCGCCGGGGGTACTGGGCAGCGAGGCGGTCAAATGGAACTTCACCAAGTTCCTGGTCGGACGCGATGGCAGCGTGACGCGGTTCGCTCCCACGACCAAGCCGGAGGATATGGAAGGGGCGGTCGCGGTGGCGATGGGGTAGCGCGCCGCCCCGGACCTGGTCCGGAGCGGCGCCTGCCAAAGAAGCACAACACCTGCGTTGCGGGCGTCTTACGCCGCCGGTGCATGCCGGTGCGACAGGGCGTCGATGATCGCGACGATGCCGCCCGAGAGGAAGCTCGCACCTAGGATGAAGCCGGGCAGGGCCAGTGCCGACCATGGGACGGTCGAGTAGAGGATGATCGCCAGCGCAACGTTGATGACGCCGAGCAGCAACATCAGCCCGCGCAACCGTTTGAAGCGGAACCCGACGTACAGCTCCATCAGCCCCCGCGCACCGAGCCACAGGATCATCATCAGCGTCAGCGACAACGCCCCGCCGATCGGAACCAGCAGCATGTAACCCCCGGCGACGACCGACAGCGCGCCGAACAGCAGCGCGTAGCCGCGGCCATGGTGGTTGCGGATGCCCGCGAACAACGATGCGAAACCGCCGATCAGGAAGCAGAAGCCGACGACCATCGTCGCCGCCAGCGTGGCGGGGAAAGGGGCAAGGAAGGCGAAGACGCCGACCAGCACCGAAACGATGCCATAGGCGAGTGTCCAGCCCCAGCCAGGCATTGCGCGCCGGATAGTGGTTCCTGCGGGCGTATCACGGGTGAAGCTTTCCCGGGAAACGTCGGTCATCGTCTCTCTCCGTTGCATGGTGATCCGTTACGGCGTCGGAACGGGTTATCGCCTGCCCGGTTCCGGTCGGAAGCCGCCGGCGGTACCGTCCTTTCGTACGATAGGGCGCGCACCCGGTTGGCCGGGGTGGCGGCTATACCACTGTTCGAATCACCCTGTGATGATTAGGTCCATCGGATGGCGCATTCCGGGTTCGTACCGCTTCGTATTTTCTCCTCCTTCACCATGTTGGAGGGCGCGATCGATCCGAAGGCGATCGCCAAGGTCGCGCGCAAGCTCGGCTTTCCCGCGGCCGGCCTGTCCGACCGCAACGGGCTGTATGCGGCGATGGCGTTCTCGGACGCATGCAAGGATCAGGGCGTTCAGCCGGTAGTCGGCACGTTGCTGGCGGTCGCGCGACCGGGCGGGGCGGAGGGGCAGGAGCCGGAAATCGACTGGCTGCCGCTCTATGCGCAGGACGCACGCGGCTACGATAATCTCTGCGCTTTGGTATCGATGGCGCATCTCGACCGGCCGGTCGAGATTCCGGCGCATGTGCCGATCGATGCGCTGATCGGGCGCAGCGACGGACTGGTCGCGCTGACCGGGGCGGGCGACGGTGCATTGGCGCGGCTGTTCGCGGCGGGGCGGGCGGATGAGGCGGCGGCTTACGCCGACCGGTTGCAGGCGCTGTTCGGCGATCGGCTGTATGTCGAAATCGCGCGGCGCGACGATGCGATCGAGGCGAAGGCGGAGCCGCAACTGCTCGACCTCGCTTATGCCCGCGACCTGCCACTGGTCGCGACCAATCCGTGCTGCTTCGCTGAGGCCGATTTCCACGACGCGCATGACGCGATGCTGTGTATCGCGTCTTCGAGCTATGTCGCGAGCGAGGACCGTCAGCGTTCGTCGCCACAGGCGTGGCTGAAGCCGGCGCAGGTGATGCAGGAGATGTTCGCCGACCTGCCCGAAGCGCTGGCCAACACGCTGGTCGTGGCGCAGCGCTGCGCGGTGGCCGCACCCAAGCGCAAGCCGATTCTGCCCAGTCTTGCCGGTGATCGCGAGGGCGAGGCGCTGAAACTGCGCGTCGACTCCCGCGCCGGGCTGGTCGAGCGGCTGCGCAAGATCGTCGCGCTCGAAGAAGGCATGGTGACCGCCGAAGTCGCGGTCGAGGCGCCCGCGCCATGGGAGGATGCGCCGACGCCGGCGGTGACCGGCGAGGTGCCGGAACTGTCCGAGGACGAACTGGTTACGCGCTTCCCCGACTATTTCCAGCGGTTGGATTTCGAACTCGACGTCATCTGCCAGATGGGGTTTCCGGGTTACTTCCTGATCGTCGCCGACTTCATCAAATGGGCGAAGGATCATGATATTCCGGTCGGGCCGGGCCGTGGTTCGGGCGCAGGCTCGGCGGTCGCGTGGGCGCTGACCATCACCGATCTTGACCCGATCAAGCTGGGCCTGCTGTTCGAACGCTTCCTGAACCCGGAACGCGTGTCGATGCCCGACTTCGACATCGATTTCTGCGAAACGCGGCGTGGCGAGGTCATCCGCTACGTCCAGCAAAAATATGGCCGCGATCAGGTTGCGCAGATCATCACCTTCGGAAAGCTGAAGGCGCGCGCGGTGCTGAAGGATACCGGCCGCGTGCTGCAGATGAGCTATGGTCAGGTCGATCGCCTCGCCAAGCTGGTGCCGAACCATCCGACCGATCCATGGACGCTCGACCGTGCGATCAACGGCGTGTCGGAACTGAACCAGCAATATGAGCGCGAGGAGGATGTAAGGCGGCTGCTCGACCTCGCCATGAAGCTGGAGGGGTTGCCGCGGCACAGCTCGACCCACGCCGCTGGCGTGGTGATCGGCGACCGGCCGCTGGCGCAACTGGTGCCGCTGTACCGCGATCCAAGGTCCGACATGCCGGTCACGCAGTTCGACATGAAATATGTCGAGGGCGCGGGGCTGGTGAAATTCGACTTTCTCGGCCTGAAAACGCTGTCGGTGCTGAAATTCGCGGTCGAATTGCTGGCGCGGCGCGGGATCGTGGTCAATCTCGACAGCCTGTTATGGGACGATGAAGCGACATACGAACTGCTCAAGCGCGGCGACACGGTCGGCGTGTTCCAGCTGGAATCCGAAGGGATGCGGCGGACGCTGACCGCGGTACGCCCAAGTAATTTCGGCGACATCATCGCGCTCGTGTCGCTGTACCGGCCGGGGCCGATGGACAACATCCCGTCGTTCGGCGCGCGCAAGGCGGGGCGTGAGGAACTGATCTATCCTCACGACCTGCTCGAGCCGATCCTGAAGGAGACCTACGGAATCTTCGTCTATCAGGAACAGGTGATGCAGGCCGCGCAGATCCTGGCCGGCTATTCGCTGGGCGGCGCGGACATGCTGCGGCGCGCGATGGGTAAGAAGGTCAAGGCGGAGATGGACGCGCAGCGCTCGATCTTCGTGAAGGGTTGTGCCGAGGTGAACGGCATTCCGGCGGCCAAGGCCAACGAACTGTTCGACTTGATCGACAAGTTCGCCGGCTACGGGTTCAACAAGAGCCATGCGGCGGCCTATGCGCTGCTGGCATATCAGACCGCTTGGTTGAAGGCGCACCACCCGCACGAATTCTTCGCGGCGTCGATGGCGTTCGACTATGCGCAGACCGACAAGCTGGCGATTTTCGTCGACGATATGAAACGGTTGCGGATCGAGTGCCTGCCGCCGTGCATCAACGCCAGCGATGCGACCTTCGGCGTCGAGGAAACCGGGGGCGGCCTCGCGGTGCGCTATGCGCTGTCGGCGCTGAAAGGGGTCGGCGAGCGGGCGATGGAGCTGATGGTCGAGGAGCGGGCGGCGAAGGGGCCGTACAAGTCGCTCGACGATTTCGCGTCGCGGGTTGATCCCAAGCTGCTGAACAAGCGGCAGATCGAAACGCTGGCGGCGGCGGGCGCGTTCGATTGCGCGGTCGTCGATCGGGCAGGCGTCCATGCGCTGGCCGACACGCTGATGGCGACGGCACAGCGGACCGAGGCGAACCGGTCGAGCGGGCAGGGCGGCCTGTTCGGCGAGGCAAGCGGTGCTGTCGAGGCGGCGATCCGGATGCCCGACGTCCACTGGTCGCTGACCGAGGCGATCGCGGCGGAGAAGGATGCGTTCGGCTTCTACTTCTCCGCCCATCCGCTTGATCGCTATGCCCATCTCGCCAGTGCGCATGGTGCGCGCAAGATCGCCGATCTGGCCGATACCCATGTGCCCGAGGGCGGTCGAGTCGGCGCGACGGTGGCGGCGCTGGTCGAAGATGCGCGCTGGCGGACGTCAGCACGCGGCAAACGCTACATGATGGCGACGCTGTCCGATGCGACCGGACAGGTGCCGGTAACCTGCTTCGACGAGGGGCCGGCGAACGATCTGGAAGCCGCGGGCAAGGTCGGCGGATGCGGGCTGTTCACGCTGGAACTCGATCGCCGGGCGGGCGACGAGAGTGCGCGAGCGACCGTCAAGTCGCTCAAACCGTTCGACATGATCGCGCGCGACGTGCGGCTGCGGCTGGACCTGACCATCGACGATGCTGCGGCCTATCCGGCGCTGGCGGGACTGATGATGGGTGAGCGCGGCGGGCGCGGCGAGATTTGGGTATCGGTGCCCGCTACGCCAGGAATCGAAGCTCGGGTATGTCTGGGCCGCGATTTCAGGATTGATGGTGAGCTTGCCGAACGGGTTGGCAGGCTGCAAGGTGTCGCCAGCGCGGCGTTCGATACGGTGAAGCCACCGATCGCCGCCGTCGGATAGGGGCGACACGGCTCCGTTCGCAAAGGAGAGTGCGCGTGCTGGGCGGAATGCAGGATTTCGAACTTCGAGTACCCCGGTTGCTCGATCATGCCGAGCGCGAGCATGGGGCTCGGGAGGTCGTCACCCGCTGGGCGAATGGCGGCGAGACGCGGACGAATTGGGCGGGGATCGCGCGCGACGCGCGGCGGCTGGCGCAGGCGCTGGAGCGGTTGGGAATCCGGCCCGGCGACCGGGTCGCGACGATGGCGATGAACCACGCGCATCACCTGATCGCCTGGTATGGCGTGATCGGGATGGGCGGGATCATCCACACGATCAACCCGCGGCTATTCGACGACCAGCTGGCCTATATCGCCGACCATGCCGGCGACCGGGTGCTGTTCTACGACGCGGTGTTCGCGCCGATCATCGAGCGGATGAAGCCGCGCCTGTCGGGGATCGAGCATTTCATCGTTATGGATGGGAATGGTCCGGACTCTTTCGCTGCGCTGATCGCGCCCGAAACCGGCGACTACGTGTGGGTCGAGGGTGACGAGCGCGACCATTGCATGATCTGCTATACCAGCGGCACGACCGGCGATCCCAAGGGCGTGATCTATTCGCACCGATCGAACGTGCTGCACGCCATCGCCGAGTTGCAACCCGACGAGTTCGACCTGTCGCAGCGGGCGGTGTGCCTGCCGGTGGTGCCGATGTTCCACGCGGTCGGCTGGGGCCTGCCCTTCGCCGCGCCGGCGGTGGGGGCGAAGATCGTGTTCTCGGCGGTCAACGAACCGGCGGTGTTGTGCGACCTGATGAACCGCGAGCGGGTGACCCATTCGGCGGGCGTGCCGACGGTATGGTTCGCGATGTTCCAATATATGGACGCGACGGGGGCCGCGCCCGAACATCTGAAGGTCGTGACGATCGGCGGATCGGCGGCCCCGCGCGCGATGATCGAGCGGATCATGCGGATGGGGGTGCGCGTCAACCATGCATGGGGCATGACCGAAACCTCGCCGATCGGAACGATGGGCGCACCGGGGGCCGACTGGGACGATCTGAGCTTCGACCAGCGGGTCGATCAGGTGTGCCGGCAGGGCAAGGTGCCGTTCGGCGTCGAACTGCGCACCGTCGATGGGGACGGTGCGGTGTTGCCCCGCGACGGCGCGACGTCAGGCCAGTTGCAGGTGCGAGGGCCGTGGGTCCTCAAACGCTATTTCCGCGACGAAACCGACGATGCACTGACGGCGGACGGCTGGTTCGACACCGGCGACGTGGCGATGCTGCACCCCGACGGGACGATGCAGATCACCGATCGGGCCAAGGACGTCATCAAATCGGGCGGCGAATGGATCAGCTCGGTCGATCTGGAGAATGCCGCGGTCGGCTGCCCGGGCGTGGCGGAGGCGGCGGCGATCGGCGTACCACATCCGCGCTGGGACGAACGGCCGGTGCTGCTGGTGGTGCAGCAGCCGGGCGCGGAGGTGGCGGCGGACGGCGTGCTGGCGCATCTGGCGACGAAGGTCGCGAAATGGTGGCTCCCCGACCGGGTGATCTTCGTCGACGCGCTGCCACACAGCGCGACGGGAAAGTTGAAGAAGGCGGCCTTGCGCGAGCAATATCGGGAGGTGTTGGGGTAGGCATCGCGCTATGCCGACGTGTTCGGTCAAATACGCCTATGCCGTTGCGCGCCTAGTCGCACCTATACCACCGGCTCCGCAAACAAGCCCGTCATCACCGTCGACGCATAAAAGCCGACCGCCCGTTCGCGCGGCATGGTCGCGGCCCAGCCGCGCATGTCGAAGGCGGCATTCTGCAACGCCATCACCGCCTGCGCGGCGATCAGCGGGTCGACGGGGCGCAGCGAGCCTTCGGCGATGCCGTCGCTGATCGTGCCGGCGAAGCGGCGGGCGATGCGGTTGGAGCGGTCGACCATTGCCTGGCGTACGGTGGTCGGCAGGCCGGACAGCGCGGTGGTGCGCAGCAGCGGTCCCTGTTCGGTGAACTGTGCGTCGATCAGCATCGCCAGCGTGCTCGACAGGCGCTGCCAATGGCTGCCGCCATCGCGGTCGGCGGCGCGCTGTGCGGCGCCGATCGTGTCGAAGCTGCGCCGGTAGCAGGCGATGACCAGATCGTCCTTGGCATCGAGATGATGGTAGAACGACCCCTTCGTCACGTTCAGTTCGGACGCAATCCGCTGGACCGAGGCGCCGCGATAGCCGAGTTCGTTGATGAGCCGGGTGGCGGCGCGCAGGAAGGCATCGCGCGCTGGTTCGGCATCGGCCTGTTCGGGCGCGAGCGGACGCGGCGTCCAGCGCTGTCCGGGGCCGGCGAGACCATGCTGGAATACGTCCATCAACCGCGCCTCGACCCGGTCATATTGGTCGGGTTCGTAGCGGTCGAGCCAGACGGTCAGCCAGAAACAGTTTTCCAGCAGGACATGGGCGCGGGCGCTCTGGATATCCTTTGTCGTGCGGTCGGCGGGGTCGCCCCATAGGGTGCGCGTCTTGCGGAACACGTCGCGCCAGCCCGACAGGAGGCGCGCCTTGAACGGGTCTTCCATCGCGCGCAGGTCGGACAGCATGGCGACGGGGCGTTCCTCGCCCGCTTCGATCCGGCGCTGCCGATCGAAATGGATCGATAGGAATTTGGCGACGCGGGCCTGCGGCGTAGGTTCGCGCAGCGCTTCGTCGAGCGACGCCTGCAGCCAGTCGAGCGTGTGGTCGAATGCGGCGGCGGCAAGGTCTTCCTTGCGCTTGAAATAATAGGTGACGCTGGTGGTGTTCAGTCCGACCCGGCGGGCGACATCGGCGAAGGTCATGCCCTTCGCGCTGGCTTCGTTGATCGCCTCCGCCGCCGCCGCGAGGATGGCGTCGCGTTTGGCGCGGTAGCGCTTGGTGGCCCCGTTGGTCGTCGTCATGGATGTGACCCTAGCAGATCGGGTGTGGACCCCAAGCGCATTTTTCGCACCGATCCGCGACGTCATCGGCGCTTTACCGAATATGCGGTATGGCATAGACCGGCAAAAACAGGTTGCAGCGGGAGACGGAGTTTGGACTTTTCGCTAAGCGAGCGCGAAACCCATTGGCGCGACCGCGTGACCGCGTTTCTGACCGAGCATGTCGCGCCCGCCGACCACGACTATCACGCGCAAGTGGCGAGCGGGAATCGCTGGGCGCCGGTCGCGATGCTGGAGCCGCTGAAGGAACGGGCGCGGGCGGCGGGGTTGTGGAACCTGTTCATGCCGCCTCATTCGGGCGCGCCGATGGTCGATGACAGCTTTGCGTTCGAGGGGACGCAGCTGTCGAACCTAGAATATGCGCTGTGCGCCGAGGCGATGGGGCGGTGGCATTGGGCGAGCGAGGTGTTTAACTGCTCGGCGCCCGACACCGGCAATATGGAGGTGCTGCACCGCTATGGCACCGCTGAACAGAAAGAGGCGTGGCTGAGGCCATTAATGGCGGGCACGATCCGCTCCGCCTTCCTGATGACCGAGCCGGCGGTGGCGTCGTCGGATGCGACGAATATCGAGACGCGGATCGTGCGTGACGGCGACGATTATGTGATCGACGGGCGCAAATGGTGGTCGTCGGGGACCGGCGATCCGCGCTGCAAGGTCGCGATCGTGATGGGCAAGACCGACCCGGACGCGCCGCGCCACCGGCAGCAGAGCATGATTTTGGTGCCGATGGACACGCCGGGCGTGCGGATCGAACGGATGTTGCCGGTCTATGGCTATGACCATGCCCCGCATGGCCATGGCGAAGTGGTGCTGGACAAGGTGCGGGTACCGGCCGGCAACCTGCTGCTGGGCGAGGGGCGCGGGTTCGAGATCGCGCAGGGGCGGCTGGGACCGGGGCGCATCCATCATTGCATGCGGACGATCGGGGTGGCCGAAATGGCACTGGAGGCGATGGCGAAGCGGCTGCAATCGCGGGTCGCGTTCGGCAAGAAGATCGCCGACCATTCGATCTGGGAACAGCGGGTCGCACGCGCGCGGATCGATATCGAGATGACGCGGCTGCTGTGCCTGAAGGCTGCCGACATGATGGACCGCGCGGGTAACAAGGCGGCGCAGGGCGAAATCGCGATGATCAAGGTGCAGGCGCCGACCATGGCGCTGGGGATCCTCGACGATGCGATTCAGGCGCATGGCGGGGGCGGGGTGTCGGAGGACTTTCCGCTGGCCGCCGCTTGGGCCGGTGTCCGGACGCTGCGCTTTGCCGATGGGCCGGACGAAGTGCACAACCGGGCGATCGCCCGTGCCGAATTCGCGCGGGTGTCCGGTGGGCGGTGAGGTGGATATCGATCTCGACCGACTGACCGCGTGGCTGGGTGAAGCACCGGTCGCGGTGACGCGCTATCCGGGCGGACAGAGCAATCCAACCTATCGGGTGGACGTGGCGCGTGGCTCCTACGTGCTGCGGCGCAAGCCGTTCGGCGTGCTGCTGCCCAGCGCCCATGCGATCGAGCGCGAATATCGGCTGATCGCGGCGCTGCATCCGACGGGCTATCCGGTGCCGCGACCGGTGGCGTTGTGCGAGGATGCCGGGGTGATCGGGGCGCCCTTCTATCTGATGGAGCGGGTCGCGGGGCGCACGATCTGGAACGGGGCGATGCCCGAACTCTCCCCGAACGAACGGCGTGCGCATTACTTGGCGATGGTCGATGCGCTGGCGGCGCTCCACGCCATCGATCCGGTGGCGGTGGGACTTGGCGACTATGGCAAGCCCGGCAATTATTTCGAGCGGCAGGTGGCGCGCTGGACGCGGCAATATCGCGCGAGCCAGACCGACGATCTGGTGGATGTCGAGCGAATGATCGAATGGTTGCCGCGCACGGTGCCGGCGCAGGATCGGGTGGCGATCGTCCATGGCGATTACCGGATCGACAATCTGATCTTTGCCGAGGGCGGGGCGCAGGTCGCGGCGGTACTCGATTGGGAACTGTCGACGCTGGGCGATCCGCTGGCCGATTTCACCTATCTGCTGATGAACTGGATGACGCAGCCCGATGGACGGTCGGGCATTGCGGGCCTGAGTGGCGGGGACAGCGGCATTCCGACGATGGAGGAGGTCGTTGCCCGCTATCGCACGGCGACGGCGCGCGACGGTGTGCCGGGGCTGGATTGGTATTTCGCGTACAATCTCTTTCGCCTGGCCGGGATCGTGCAGGGGATCAAGCAGCGGGTGCGCGACGGCAATGCGTCGAGCGCACAGGCGGCGCGAATGGCCGAACGGGTGCCCGAACTGGCGGCGGCGGCGTGGCACTTTGCGGAACAGGCGGGGGCGTGATGCGGTTTGCGGGAAAGTCGGTGCTGGTCACCGGGGCGGGATCGGGGATCGGGCGTGCCTGTGCGCTGGCCTTTGCACGTGAAGGCGCTGGCGTCGTCTGTGGCGACCGGAGCGAGGCGGACGCGACGGTTGCGCTGATAGAAGGGGCAGGCGGTCGGGCGGTCGCCTGTACGATGGATGCCGGCGCTGACGCGGACGTTGCGGCGGCGGTGGTCCTGGCGGTCGATCGGTTCGGCGGGATCGATATCGTCCATGCCAATGCCGGCATTTCGGGTGGACTGGACGGGCTGTTCGAGCAATCCGCCGAGGACTGGGCCGAGATATTGCGCGTCAACCTGATCGGACCGTTTCTGGCGATCCGGCACGCCGCACCGATAATGGCGGCGGCGGGCGGGGGGACGATCGTGTGCACCGCCAGCGTCGCCGGGCTGCGATCGGGGGCGGGCGGGGCGGCCTATTCGGCGTCGAAGGCCGGCGTCATCAACCTGGTCCAGACCGCTGCGCAGCAATTGTCGGGGTCGGGGGTGCGGGTGAATGCGGTATGCCCGGGGCTGATCGAGACCGGCATGACGGCGATGGTCTACGACCATGCCCGCCAGTCGGGGAAGGAAGCGCGGATCGGCCGGCTCAACCCGTTGCGACGTGGTGGCGAGGCGGAGGAGATTGCCGGCGTCGTCCTGTTCCTCGCCTCGGGTGAGGCGAGCTATGTCAACGGACAGGCTTGGGTGGTCGATGGCGGACTGTCGTCGAGCCATCCGTTCACGCGCCAGGACTATGGGCGTACCGCCGTGTAAGTTGCCGGAACGAATGGCGGCTACCGCGCTTGTCGTTGTGAAAACGAGGAGTTGCTGGACATGACCGACATGCTGAAACCACCGGTGCGCTACTCTGCCGCGCTCGAACATCCCGCGGCGGACGAGGCGGAGACGGTCGCCGAGATGGAGCAGGCGTTTGACACGATCCTGACGACCACCTCGAAGGATTATGGCAAGGCGGTGCGCGCGGTCCACGCCAAGTCGCATGGCATATTGAAGGCCGAATTGAGCGTCCACGACGACCTGCCGCCCGAACTGGCGCAGGGGCTGTTCGCTGCACCGGGCGTCTATCCGGTGTGGATGCGGTTTTCGACCAATCCCGGCGATATCCTCGACGATGCGATCGGCCTGCCGCGCGGTCTCGCTTGGAAGGTGATGGGGGTCGAGGGCGAACGCCTGCCCGGAGCGGGTGGGCGGACGCAGGATTTCGTCATGGTCAACGCACCCGCCTTTGCCGCGCCCACGCCGGAGAAGTTCGCCGGCAACCTGAAGCTGCTGGCAAAAACCACCGACAAGGCGGAGTGGGCGAAGAAGGCGCTGTCTTATGTCCTGCGCGGGGCCGAGGCGGCGTTGGAGGCGGTCGGCACCGAGAGCACGTTGCTGAAGACGATGGGTGGGTCGAAGAACGTCCATCCGCTGGGCGAGACCTATTTCTCGGCGACGCCGTTCCGCCATGGGGCCTATGTCGCGAAATATCAGGTTGTGCCGGTATCGCCCGATCTGACTGCGCTGACCGATGTGGTGGTCGATACCAACGGTCGACCAGACGCGATCCGCGAGGACTTGCAGGCGTCAGCGAAAAACGTGCGCGGTGAGTGGGAAGTGCGGGTGCAGTTGCTGCGCGAACCCGAAGCACAGCCGATCGAGGATGCGGCGACGCCGTGGCCCGAGGACGTCAGCCCGTATCTGACCGTGGCGACGCTGCGCTGCGATCCGCAGGACAGCTGGGCGGCGGAAAAAGTGGCCGAAGTCGACGAGGGGTTGCGGTTCAGCGTGTGGACCGGGCTGGCGGCGCATCAACCTTTGGGTGGCGTCAACCGCGTGCGCAAGCCGGTGTACGACCATTCGGCGCAGTATCGCGAGCGGTTCAACGGGTGTCCGCTGCACGAGCCGGGGTGAGAAGGCTATCCCCTTACCCGCACCAACCCTTCCTGCGCGACACTTGCCACCAGCCCTCCGTCGCGCGCGAAGATTCTACCGCGGTTGAATCCCCGCGCATGGCCTGCCCATGGGCTGTCGGTTGTGTAGAGCAGCCAGTCATCGGCGCGGAACGGTTCATGCAGCCATAGCGCGTGATCGAGGCTGGCGGTCTGTACCTGGTCCATCATCCAGTGGACGCCGTGGGGGAGCATGCAGGTGCCGAGGAGCATCATGTCGCTGGCATAGGCAAGTATTGCACGGTGCAGCGTCGCGTCGTCGCCGAGCGGTGCGACGGCGCGGAACCAGCAATTCTGGAACGGCGCGCAGGGGCTCGGGTCGACCAGATGGTCGGCCTCGACCGGGCGGATTTCGATCGGGCGGGCGCGGAGGAACAGGCGGCGGAACTTGTCGGGAATGTGATCCTGCATCGCTTCGCGCAACTCCCGATCGGATCGCAGCGCCTCGGGTGGGGGCACGTCGGGCATCGCGTCCTGATGCATCATGCCTTCCTCGGGCAACTGGAACGACGCCGCCATGTTGAGGATCGCCTGCCCCCGCTGCATCGCGATCACGCGGGCATTGGCGAAGCTGCGGCCGGTAAAGTCGCGGACGACGCGGTAGATGATCGGATGCTGTTCGTCGCCCGGCCGCAGAAAATAGGCGTGGAGCGAATGCGCGATCTTCGCCCCGCCGATCGAGCGTTGTGCCGCCTGCAGTGCCTGTCCGATCACCTGTCCGCCGAACACGCGGCCGACCCCGCCGGGATTGCGGGCGCCGCGATAGAGATCGGTATCGATCTCCTCGATATCGAGCAGCTCGACCAGCCCCGCGACCAGATCAGCGGGCGTCGGCTCCATCAATAGCCTCCGATCCGGGCGATGCGGTCGCTGTGATAGCCGATATCGCCGAACATTTCGGTCAGCACGCGGGCGCGCTTCATGAAGAAGCCGATGTCCGCATCGTCGGTCATGCCAATGCCGCCATGCATCTGCACCGCTTCCTGTACCGCCAGCATCGACGCCATGCCGGCCATCGCCTTGGCGACCGAGACGGCGGTGTCGGCGTCTGCCGCTTCTTCGTCGAGCAGTTGCTGCGCCTTCAGCACCGCCGCGCGGGCGACCTCCAGTTCGGAATAGAGATGCGCGGCGCGGTGTTGCAGTGCCTGGAAACTGCCGATGGTCTGGCCAAATTGCTTGCGCTGGCGAAGGTAGTCGAGCGTGCGCGTCGCCGCGCCTTCGCCGACACCGAGCGACTCTGCTGCCGCGCCGGACCGCGCGGCGGCGAGCAGGCGGTTCAGCACGGTGCGACCGTCGTCGACGCTGCCAATGACCGCATCGCCATCAACCTCGACATTGTCGAACGTCAGTCGGGCGGCGATGCTGCTGTCGGTCAGGCGGCGGGGGTCTGCGGTCAGGCCGGGGGTATCGGCGGCGAGCGCGAACAGGGTCACGCCTTCGGTATCCGTGTGGCTGCCGGCGGTGCGCGCGGCTACCACGATCAGGTCGGCGACATGGCCGTGGGCAACGAACTGCTTTGTGCCGGACAGGCGGAAGCCGTTGCCCGAACGTTCGGCGGGCATCGCGATGGCGTCGCCATGCTTGGCGCGCTCGTCGATCGCGAGGGCGGCAATGGTTTCGCCGGCAGCGATGCGCGGCAACCAGTTCTGGCCGGCGCTTGTGCCCGACAGCGCGGCGACGGCGGCGACCGAGGTGGTGAGGAAGGGGGAAGGCGACAGGTTGCGGCCGATCTCCTCCAGCACGATGCCGGCCTCGACATGGCCGAGGCCGAGGCCACCGGCGCTTTCGGGCACCATCATGCCGGTGAAGCCCATCTCGGCGAACTTGGCCCACAGGCCGCGATCGAAGCCGGTCGGATCGTCGGCATCGCGTAAGGAACGCAGGTGCGCGACCGGGGCGGCTTCACCCAGAAACTCGCGGGCGGTATCGGCGAGCATCGTCTGATCTTCGTTCAGAAACAGGGGCATGGCTGGTGTTCCTGACAGTTATTGCAGCGGCAGGTCGAGGATGCGGCGGGCGATGATGTTGAGCTGAATTTCGGACGTGCCGCCCTCGATCGAATTCGCCTTGGTCCGCAGCCACGCGCGCGCCGCCGCGCCGTGATCGCTGTCGGCGCTTTCCCATTCGAGCGCGTCCGAACCGCCTGCCGCCATCAGCAATTCGTGACGGGTCTTGTTCAGTTCGGTGCCGGCATATTTCATCATGCTGGGCTGCGCGGGATGGGCGTGGCCGGCCTTCAGTTCGTCGCGGAAGCGTTCGGACATGGCGGCAAAGGCGCGGGCGCGGACGTCGAAGTTGGCGATGGCGGACCGCAGCATCGGGTCGGCGAGGCGGCCGGCATCGTCGGTGCCGATCGTCTCGATGGCCTTTGCGATCAACGGCCCGTTGCCGGTGGACCCCATGCCCGAAATCATCTCGCGCTCATGGCCGAGCAGGTATTTGGCGACGTCCCAGCCCTTGTTCAGTTCGCCGACCAGATTGGCCTTGGGCACGCGAACATCGTCGAAAAAGGTCTCGCAGAAGGGCGAGTTGCCGGAAATCAGCTTGATCGGGCGGGTGGTGACGCCGGGCGACGCCATGTCGAACAGCAGGAAGCTGATCCCGCCCTGTTTTGTCGAGCGGTCGGTGCGGACGAGGCAGAAGATCCAGTCGGCTTTGTCGGCATAGCTGGTCCATACCTTCTGTCCGTTGACGATGAAGTCGTCGCCATCGGCGACCGCGCTGGTCTGTAGCCCCGCGAGGTCGGACCCGGCACCGGGTTCGCTATAGCCCTGACACCAGCGGATTTCGCCGCGAGCGATTTTCGGCAAATGCTCGTGCTTCTGTTCCTCGGTCCCGTACTTCAGTAGCGCCGGGCCGAGCATCGAGATACCGAACGAATAGAGCGGGTTGCGGGCGTTTATTGCCGCCATTTCCTCGCGCAATATCTTGGCTTCGGCCGGCGACAGGCCGCCGCCGCCATAGGCGGTCGGCCAGTCGGGGACGGTCCAGCCGCGCGCCGCCATCCGGTCGAGCCACAGCTTCTGATCCGGGTTGGCGTAGGTCGGATTGCGGCCACCCCAGGTCACGTCCTTGTCGGAACGGACCGGCTCACGCATCGATGGCGGGCAATTCGCCTCCAGCCATGCGCGGGTGTCGGCGCGGAACTGCGCGAGGTCGGTCATTTGTTGAACCGGCCGCTGGTCTCTGCCTTCTCGCGCAGCAGCGGGGCAACGTCGAACCCGTGCTTTTCGAGACCGGCGACGATCTTCTTCGCGCCCTCGATATCGGCCCAGAACATCGGGCCACCGCGATAGGGCGGCCAGCCATAGCCATAGATCCAGACGACATCGATATCGGACGCGCGCTGTGCCTTGCCCTCCGACAGGATCTTCGCGCCCTCGTTGACGATCGGGTAGAGGGTGCGCTCGACGATCTCCTGATCGGTGATCTCGCGTTGCGGGGTGTTGGTCCGCTCACGGAACTCATCGATGATCTCGGCGACGCGGGCGCTGTTCGATGCCTGCCGCTTGTCGTCGTAATCGTAGAAGCCGGCACCTTTCTTCTGGCCCCAGCGACCTTCGGCGGCGAGGGCGTCGCGGATATTCTCGATGCGCGAGGGATCGCGGTGCCAGCCGATGTCGACGCCGGCAAGGTCGGCCATCTGGAACGGCCCCATCGGCATGCCGAATTCGACATGGACGCGGTCGACCTGCTCAGGAGTGGCACCCTCCATCAACAGCTTCATTGCCTCGACCTGACGCGGTTCCAGCATCCGGTTGCCGATGAAGCCGTGACAGACGCCGGCGACCACCGCGACCTTGCGGATCTTCTTCGACAGCGCCATCGCCGTCGCCAGCACATCGTCGGCGGTCGCATCACCGCGTACGATCTCCAGCAGTTTCATGATGTTCGCGGGCGAGAAGAAGTGGAGGCCGAGCACGTCCTGCGGGCGCTTGGTCGCGGCGGCGATAACGTTGAC
Organism: Sphingomonas sp. Leaf10; assembly: GCF_001421245.1. Classification (GTDB taxonomy): domain Bacteria; phylum Pseudomonadota; class Alphaproteobacteria; order Sphingomonadales; family Sphingomonadaceae; genus Sphingomonas. Next base: position 270,648 of record NZ_LMKE01000001.1, read on the forward strand.
GTCGAGATAGCTGGTGTTCGATGCGAGGATCGCGCCGGGTTTACAGATCGCGTCGAGCTTGCCGAAAATGTCCTGCTTTACCGACATTTCCTCATACACCGCCTCGATCACCAGATCGACATCGGCGAGGTCGTTCAGCGACAGGCTGGGGGTTAGCAGGCCCATCGCCTGCTCGACCTGTTCGGGCTTCATCCGGCCCTTGGCGGCAGTCGCTTCATAATTCTTGCGGATGATGCCGACGCCGCGGTCGAGCGCGTCCTGCTGCATCTCGACGATCGTGACGGGGATGCCGGCCGACAGGAAGTTCATGGCGATGCCGCCGCCCATCGTGCCCGCGCCGATCACGCCGATGTGCTTGATCGGGCGCAGGGCGATGTCGTCGTCGATGCCGTCGATCTTCGACGCCTTGCGTTCCGCGAAGAAGATGTGCCGCTGTGCCGCCGACTGGACGGAGAACATCAGCTTCATGAATTGCTGCCGCTCGAACTCGATCCCCTCGGCAAAGGGGGTTTCGCTGGCCTTCACCACGCAGGCGACGTTGGCGGCGGGTGCTTCATAGCCACGGAAGCGGCGGGCATTGGCCTTTTCGAAGGCGGCGACCGCTTCGGGGTCGGGCGAAACCGACTTTTCGGACGTGCGCGGAAGGGGGCGGATATCGGCGACTTCGCGGGCGAAGGCGATGGCTTCCTCCAGCAGATTGCCTTCGGCGGCGAGGCGGTCGACGATACCGGCGTCCTTGGCTTTGCTGGCCGGGATCGGATCGCCCTTCGCGACCAATTCAAGTGCGACCGCGACCCCGGCGAGGCGGGGCAGGCGCTGCGTGCCGCCGGCGCCGGGGAGCAGGCCGAGCTTCACCTCGGGCGTGCCGAGCTTCGCGCTGGGGACGGCGATGCGGTAATGGCTGCCGATCGCGACCTCGCACCCGCCGCCAAGGGCGGTGCCGTGGATCGCAGCGACGACCGGCTTGTCCGAAGCCTCGATCATGTCGACCAGTTGCGGCAGGAGCGGTTCGACCGGCGGCTTGGTGAATTCGGTGATGTCGGCGCCGGCGAAGAAGGTCTTGCCGGCGCAGGCGATGACGATGGCACGGACCGAGTCGTCGGCCGCCGCTTCCTCGATCGCGGCCTTCAGCCCCAGCCGGACCGAGGCAGACAATGCGTTGACCGGCGGGTTGTCGGCCATCGCCACGAGGATGTCGCCATGACGTTCGGTGCTCACGGACATGTTCGGTCCTTCTCCAGCTTTTGCCATACCGGTCCTTCTAAACCGGCACGTGTTCGGCGCATTCTATTGCCTTTGACGGATAGATAATCAATAACAACCTGCATGGAAGCGACCTATCGGGCAAACCCGATATTCTAGGGTCGGCGAACGGGAGCGGTGTCTTGCAGGCAGGCGAAGCGACGATTTCCATTGGGGGCGATTGGCCGCGCATGTCGATGGCGCAGGTACAGGCGGCGCTGACCGCGCCGGGCGCACCGTTCGAAATGGCGACCGAGACGATCCGCGGCGTGCCGACGCGCATTTGGAAGAATGCACCGGCGAACCTTGCGCAACTGGTCGCCCTTTCGCGCAGTCATGGTGAGCGGCTGGCGACGGTCCATGAGGATCAGCGGGTGACCTACGAGGCGCAGTATCGCGCCATCGCGACGCTGGCGAAGCACCTTCAGGACAGCGGCATCGGCAAGGGCGACCGGGTGGCGCTGGCGATGCGCAACATGCCGGAATGGCCGGTCGCCTTCTTCGCGATCGTCGCAATCGGGGCGATCTGCGTGCCGTTGAACGCTTGGTGGAGCCCGCAGGAACTGGCGTTCGGCGTGACCGATTCGGGGGCGAAGATGCTGATCGTCGATCGGCAGCGGCACGACCGGTTGGGCGGCGATTACGGCGCGATGCCGGCGCTGGAGAGCGTGATCGTGGCGCGGGCGCGCGAGCCGTTGACCGCGCCGGCCAGGGCGCTGGAGAAGGTGATCGGCGGTTGCGCGGACTATGCGACGCTGCCCGACGTCGCGCTGCCCGACGTCGCGCTGCCCGAGGTAGCGATCGCGCCCGAGGACGATGCGACGATCTTCTATACCAGCGGCACGACCGGGAAGCCCAAGGGGGCGCTGGGCACGCATCGCAATCTGTGCACCAATATCTTCTCTAGCGCCTATATCGCGGCGCGGGCGCAGTTGCGGCGGGGCGAGATGCCGCCGCCCGCGCCGCAGCCCAAGGTCGGACTGCTGGTCATCCCGTTCTTCCATGTGACCGCGTGCAGCGCGTCGCTGATGGGGGCGATGGCGAGCGGGACGACGCTGGTGCTGATGCGCAAATGGGATACGGCGCAGGCGCTGGCGCTGATCCAGCGCGAGCGGGTGCAGGTGACCGGCGGGGTGCCGACGATCGCGTGGCAGTTGCTGGAGCATCCCGACCGCGACCAGTACGACCTGTCGTCGCTGGAGGTCGTCCAATATGGCGGCGCGCCGTCCGCGCCCGATCTGGTGCGGCGGATCCACGATGTGTTCGGCGCGATGCCGGGCAATGGCTGGGGCATGACCGAGACGATGGCGACCGTCACCCAGCACAGCGCCGAGGAGTATCTGAACCGCCCGACCAGTTGCGGGCCGCCGGTACCGGTCGCCGATCTGAAGATCATGTCGCCCTATGGTATCAGCGAACTGCCTGTGGGCGAGGTCGGCGAATTATGGGCGCGCGGGCCGATGATCGTGAAGGGCTATTGGAATTGCCCGGAGGCGACCGCCGAGACGTTCGTCGACGGATGGGTCCGTACCGGCGACCTGGCGCGGCTGGACGAGGAGGGGTTCTGCTTCATCGTCGACCGCGCCAAGGACATCATCATCCGCGGCGGCGAGAACATCTATTCGATCGAGGTCGAGGATGTACTGTACGCCCACCCCGCGGTCACCGATGCGGCGCTGGTCGGGATGCCCGACCGGGTGCTGGGCGAGGTGCCGGTGGCGGTGGTGCATCTGTGCCCCGGCTGCGCGGCCAGCGAGGGGGAATTGCAGGCGTTCGTCCGTGCGCGGCTTGCGGGGTTCAAGGTGCCGGTGGCGGTGCGCTTTTCCGACACGGTGCTGCCGCGCAACGCTAACGGGAAGATCGTGAAAAGCGAGTTACGGCAGATGTTTGCGGCGGCTTGAGCAGGCCAAAGTTCACTAAGTTCACACTTTCGGGTTTGTGCAGTTGTTGCGAGCGGGTTGCAGGAGGCGGCTACTCCTCCCCTCCCTAATAAGAGCTTCGGGTCGGTCATGTCCCCGGCATGAGCTAAACAGTGCGGGGCACTGTTTACTCGAAGCTGGGTCGGCCTGCGGGGGAACGTCACCTCAACCAAGCGGCCTACCCACCCCCAACCCCTCCCTTGCCAGGGAGGGGAGCTGTTTCGCCCGGCAGTGAAACCGACATGTCAAAGAGCGGGCGTGCGGTGCGGCCGGGGCGGATGTTGCGCCCGCGCGGGGCTGTAGGACAGCCGTTCCGCCACGCCCTTCGCAAACGCGGCGGAAAATGCTAGGCGCGCGGCCATGCTCAATCTGAACGGTATCACGGTGCGCCTTGGCGGGCGGACGATCCTCGACAATGCCAGTGCGGCGCTGCCTCCGGGGAGCCGCGTCGGGCTGATCGGCCGCAACGGCGCGGGCAAGTCGACGCTGGTGCGGGTGATTGCCGGGCAGCTGGAACCGGATAATGGCGTGGCGGAGATGCCGCGTGGCAGTCGCCTCGGCTATGTCGCGCAGGAAGCGCCCGCCGGACAGGCGACGCCGTTCGACACGGTGCTGGAGGCCGATGTCGAGCGCGCACGGCTGATGCACGACGCCGAGACGGTGACCGATCCCGACCGGCTGGGCGATATCCATGAGCGGCTGCTGGCGATCGACGCGTACGGCGCGCCGGCGCGGGCGGCGCGGATTCTGGTCGGGCTGGGCTTCGACGAAGAGATGCAGCAGCGCCCGCTGGAAAGCTATTCGGGCGGCTGGCGGATGCGCGTCGCGCTGGCGGCGTTGCTGTTCAGCCAGCCCGACGTGCTGCTGCTCGACGAACCGTCGAACCACCTCGATCTCGAAGCAGTGATGTGGCTCGAGGATTTCCTGAAAGGATATAAGGCGACGATCGTCGTCGTCAGCCACGAACGCGATTTCCTGAACAACGTCGTCGACCATATCCTGCACCTGCATCAGGGCAAGATCACGCTGTATCCCGGCGGTTACGACGCGTTCGAGAAGCAGCGCGCCGAGCGGCTGGCGCAACTGGAAGCAGCGCGCGTCAATCAGGCGGCGCAGCGGGCCAAGCTGCAGGAATATGTCGCGAAGAACTCGGCGCGCGCCTCGACCGCCAAGCAGGCGCAGTCGCGGTTGAAGATCCTTGCCAAGATGAAGCCGATCGCGGCGATGGCCGAGGACCCCAGCCTGTCGTTCGACTTTCCCGATCCCGACGAACTGCGCCCGCCGCTGATCACGCTCGACATGGCGAGCGTCGGCTATGGCGAGACGCCGATCCTCAAGCGGTTGAACCTGCGCATCGATCCCGAGGATCGCATCGCGCTGCTGGGCCGCAACGGCAACGGCAAGACGACGCTGGCGCGGCTGCTGGCAGCACAACTGGCGCCGATGGACGGCGACATGAACGCCGCGGGCAAGATGAAGGTCGGATACTTCACCCAGTATCAGGTGGAGGAGCTGAGCACCGACGACACGCCGCTGGAGCATATGACGCGCCAGATGAAGGGCGCGTCGCCGGCCGCCGTCCGGGCGCAGCTGGGCCGGTTCGGTTTTTCGGGCGACAAGGCGATCACGCTGGTCGGCAAGCTGTCGGGCGGCGAGCGGGCGCGGCTGGCGCTGGCGCTGATTACCCGGGATGCGCCGCACATGCTGATCCTCGACGAACCGACCAACCACTTGGACGTCGATGCGCGTGAGGCGCTGGTGCAGGCGCTCAACGCCTATACGGGCTGCGTGCTGCTAGTCAGCCACGACCGCCACATGCTGGAGGCGACGGCCGACCGGCTGGTGCTGGTCGATGAGGGGACCGCGAAGGAGTTCGACGGGACGATCGACGATTATATCGCGCTGATCCTCGGCAATTCGGCGAAGGAAAAGGCCGCCAAGGCCAACAAGAAGAACGACCGCAAGGCCGCCGCCGAAGCGCGCGAAAAGGCGCAGGTGCTGAAGAAGGATGCGCAAGCGATCGAACGCGATCTGGCGCGGCTGACCGAACAGCGTGACGCGCTGGACGCGGCGATGGCGGGGAATGCGATCCCGGCGCTGGCCAAGCTGACTATGGCGCAGTTGATGAAGCGCCGCGCTAGTTTGGATACCGAGATCGAGGTGGCGGAGACGAAGTGGATGGAGGCGAACGAGGCGTTGGAGGCTTTGGCGGCGTAGAGGGCCTTCCGGTCTGTTACGATAGCATTTTAAAATTGTGATGGCAGCTCAGGCATGGCACCCTGCTTTGCGATCATAACAAGAATGTCTTGGAGATGCGTGTGGCGATCTTCAAATATTTCTGTTCCGGCATCGGTCTCGCCTTGATTGTCTATATGCTTACATCGATATTGTTTGGGCGGCATTTATCAACCGCAATACTATTAGCATTGGTGGCTGTCAGTGCCGGTACCGCCAAGGGTTTTGACCGCAGGCCGTTGCGATAGGCCGAAAATTTAGCGTTGTTCCGATTGAAGGAACATGCGACCGTGGGGTATCAGTAGCTCGCTGACATTGGCATGGATGGTACGCGACACCGCCGCCGCCACCCGCTAAGACACCCCCAATGTCCGACTCTCTCCTCGCCCTCGACATGCCCGAACAGCCTGCCGCCGCGCAGCCGTATCGCGTGCTCGCGCGCAAATATCGGCCGCAGACGTTCAGCCAGTTGATCGGGCAGGATGCGATGGTCACGACGCTCGGCAATGCGATCAAGCGCGGTCGCCTTGCCCATGCGTTTCTGCTGACCGGGGTGCGCGGGGTCGGCAAGACCTCGACCGCGCGACTGATCGCGAAGGCGCTGAACTGTATCGGACCGGATGGGCAGGGCGGGCCGACGATCGATCCGTGCGGGGTGTGCGAACCGTGCCGGGCGATTGCCGAGGGGCGGCATATCGACGTGATCGAGATCGACGCCGCGTCGAACAATGGCGTCGACAGCGTGCGCGAGATGACCGAAGCGGTGCGCTATGCGGCGGTGTCGGCGCGCTTCAAGATCTACATCATCGACGAAGTGCACATGATGTCGACGCCGGCGTTCAATGCGCTGTTGAAGACGCTCGAAGAGCCGCCCGCGCACGTCAAATTCCTGCTGGCGACGACCGAGGTCCACAAGGTGCCGGTGACGGTCCTGTCGCGCTGCCAGCGCTTCGACCTGCGGCGGATTCCCGCCGACCTGCTGGCCGGGCATTTTGCGCATGTCGTCGAGGCGGAGGGCGTCGAGGCCGAGCCGGAGGCGCTGCAACTGATCGCGCGCGCGGCCGAAGGGTCGGCGCGCGACGGGCTGTCGATCCTCGACCAGGCGATCGCGCATGGCGGGCTGGAGGGCGAGGGCGTGCGCGCCGATGCGGTGCGGCAGATGCTGGGCCTGTCGGATCGCGGGGCGATCCGGGGGCTGTTCGACCTGCTGCTCAAGGCGGATGCGGCGGGGGCGCTACGGGCGTTGCGCGGGCAATATGATCTGGGCGTCGATCCGGCGGCGGTGCTGCGGACGTTGCTCGAAACCGTGCATGCTGTGACGATCGTCAAGGTCGGCGGCGATCGCGGACCGGGCCAGTCGGCCGAGGAGCGCGCGGCGTTCGATGCGTGGAGCGCGCTGTCGTTTCCGATGCTGCATCGGTTGTGGCAGTTGCTGCTGAAGGGGCATGAGGAAGTGTCGCGGGCGGCGCTGCCGATCGAGGCGTGCGAGATGGCGTTGCTGCGCATCGTCCATGCATCGTTGCTGCCCGATCCGGGCACGCTGGCGAAGCAACTGGCGGCGGGGCAGGTGCCGGCGATGGCCCCTGCTTCGGCTCCTTCCGCCCCGGCGGCGGCAGAGGTCGCGGTCGACCCGGTGCCCGAGACGATGGAGCAGGTCGCGAACCTCTTGTCGAAACATGGCCGCCATTCGCTGGAGGCACAATTTCGTAATTGCGCGCGAATGATCCGGCTGGAGCCGCAGCTGATCGAACTGAGCGGATCGCGGCCCTTGCCCGCCGACTTCGCGCGCGATCTCGAGAATGCGCTCAAAGGGATCACCGGCAGCCATTGGCGCGTTCTGATCGGCGAGGGGGCGGGAGCGCCTACCTTGCGCGAGCAGGAAACGGCCAAGGCGGATTCGGAACGCGAACAGGTTTTGCAATCACCGCTGGTACAGGCGGCGTTACAGGCGTTTCCGGACGCCACCCTCGATCATTGGCAACGCAGCGACGGGAGTATCGCGCGATGAAGAATCTCGACGACATCATGGCCATGGCGCAGAATGTGCAAAGCGAACTGACCAAGGCGCAGGCGAACCTCGACACGATCGAGGTCGACGGACAATCGGGCGGCGGGCTGGTGAAGGTCCGGGCTTCGGCCAAGGGACGCATCCTGGGCGTCGATATCGACGATTCGCTGTTGCAACCGTCGGAAAAGCAGATGCTCGAAGACCTGATCGTCGCGGCGTTCAACGATGCGCGCGCAAAGGCGGATGCGGCGAGTTCGACCGAAATGTCGAAGCTGACCAGCGGCCTGCCGCTGCCACCGGGGTTCAAGCTGCCGTTCTGACGGCTTCGGAACGCTGCTGGAACAAGCGGTTCGGCGGACGGTTCTTGGGCGATCCCCTGTTGGAGATCGTCCCATGGACCATGATCGTGTCGAAACCACCACCAATGGCGCGCCGCATACCGTGATCGTCGAACGGCGCGGATCGGGTGGGGGGCTGTTGATCGGGCTTGCCGTGCTGATCGCGGTCATCGTCGGCGCCTATTTCCTGTTGAACAACGCCAATAACGATACGGCGCGGACGAATGCGGTCACGTCGGCCGCGAAGAGCGTCGGGTCGGCGGCGGATAAGGCGGGCGATGCGGTCGAGAAGGCTGTGAAGTAAGCCTTCGTTGCCCTGCTAGTTTTTTTGTAATCCCGGCACAGGTTGGGGTGACGTTACCCGCTTCGTCATTCCGGCGGAGGCCGGAATCCGTGGATACGAACGGTTCGTCGAAGCCGCCGGCGTTTCGTTACCATGGATCCCGGCTTCCGCCGAGATGACGGCGTAGACCGAGCGAACTGTTCAATTCAAACAGCGGTCCAGCCCTTCGCGGCGGACGATGCCGATGCGGCGTTCGATCGTGCGGGCGTAGCGGCGGGTGAAGCCGGCGGGCGCGATGCCGGCGCGCTTCTTGGGCAGAGGCAGGACGGCGGCGATCTGCGCAGCTTCGCGGCCAGACAGTTTCGCGGCACTGTGCTTGAAGTAACGTTGCGACCCCGCCTCGACGCCGTAGGTGCCGATGCCGGTTTCGGCGACGTTGAGATAGACCTCCATGATCCGCCGCTTTCCCCAAAGCGCTTCGATCAGGACGGTGAAATACGCTTCCATCGCTTTGCGGAAATAGCCGCCGCCCTGCCAGAGGAACACGTTCTTTGCGGTCTGTTGGCTGATGGTCGAGCCGCCACGGATACGGCCACCTTGTGCGTTGCGGCGGGCGGCGTTGGCGATGGCGGCATAGTCGAAGCCGTTGTGACCGCAGAAGCGGCTGTCCTCCGCGGCGATCATGGCGCGGGGCATGTCGGCGTCGATGTTCGACAGGCTGCGCCACGATTTGGTGACGCCGTGTCCGGTCGGCACGTCGCCAAGCATGGTCAGGGTGATCGGCGGGGGCACGAAGCGGAGCAGCAATACCCACAGCACCGACAGGACGATGAAGCCCAGCACGGCCTTGATCGCCCAGCCGAGGATGCGTCGGCCCCATTCGCGCGTGGCAGCGGGTTTGGGGCGGCGGGGGCGTTGGGTGGTGCGGGCGGCCATGGTGGCTCGCTACGCTGGGGTGAGGGGTTTGGGCAAGGGGACGTTATGTCCGCGCGGGCTGAACCTCCGCGCAGCGGCGGGAGGGGCGCCACTTGCTGCCTTAGTCTTCGCCGGGACGATGTTTGGGGTGGCTGGGCCCTGGCGCGGGAGTTGCGGCAGGAGCCTCGGGCGGCATGGGTTATGGATCCCGGCCTTCGCCGGGATGACGATGGGGGTGGGGCGGCGGTTCGGGCCGCCGCCACCCCCGGTTGCGTCAGACCGCGGCCAGCATCCGGCGGTCGCCGGCTAGGCGCATCATTGCCTTTTGCAGCTTTTCGAACGCCCGCACCTCGATCTGGCGGACGCGTTCGCGGCTGACGCCGTAGACCTGCGAGAGTTCCTCCAGCGTCTTGGGATCGTCGGTCAGGCGGCGTTCGGTCAGGATGTGCTTCTCGCGATCGTTGAGGTCGTCCATCGCCTCGACCAGCATGCCGTGGCGGACATCCGCCTCCTGCGCCTCGGCGACGACTGAGTCCTGCAACGGGCTGTCGTCGGCCAGCCAGTCCTGCCACTGGCTCTCGCCATCCTCGCGCATGGGGACGTTGAGCGACGTGTCGCCGCCCATCGCCATGCGGCGGTTCATCGACGTCACTTCGTCCTCGGTTACGCCGAGGTCGGTCGCGATCTTGGCGAGGTGCTCAGGCGAAAGGTCGCCGTCCTCGAATGCGTCGAGCTTCGACTTCATCCGGCGCAGGTTGAAGAACAGCTTCTTCTGCGCGGCGGTGGTGCCCATCTTTACCAGCGACCACGAACGCAGGATGAATTCCTGGATCGAGGCGCGGATCCACCACATTGCATAGGTGGCGAGGCGGAAGCCGCGATCGGGTTCGAATTTCTTCACGCCCTGCATCAGCCCGATGTTCCCCTCGGAAATCAGTTCGCTGACTGGGAGGCCGTAGCCGCGATAACCCATCGCGATCTTGGCGACGAGACGCAGGTGCGAAGTGACCAGCTGGGCCGCAGCCTCCGGATCGCCATGTTCCTGAAACCGCTTGGCGAGCATATATTCCTGCTCAGGCGCGAGGATCGGGAACTTGCGGATTTCGGAGAGATAGCGGTTGAGGCTCGCCTCGCCGCCAAGCGCCGGGATCGTCGCCGGGACGTTGCTGCCAGTTGCCATCGTCAAAACTCCCTTTGTCGTGGGCATTGCCGCAACGCGGCATCGCCTGAACCTATACGTGAAGATGATCCAACAGTTCCTGCATGTCTGCCGGAAGATCGCTATCAAACGCCAAAGCGTTCTTTGTCACCGGATGAATGAACCCGAGATGTGCGGCGTGCAACGCCTGTCGCCGGAAATCGAGCGTTTCGAGTTCGGCCCGGAGCGCCGGTTTCCGCCCGGCATAGACCGGGTCGCCGAGCAGCGGATGACCGATCGATGCCATGTGCACCCGGACCTGATGCGTCCGCCCCGTCTCCAGCCGGCATTCGATCAACGACGCCTGCCGAAGTTGGCGAAGTTTACGCCAATGAGTGATGGCGTGTTTCGCGGTGGGTGAGCGGACGATCGCCATCTTCTTGCGATCATTGGGGGAACGCGCCAGCGGTGCGTCCACCGTTCCTGCCGAAGTTGACACCAAACCCGCCGCGATCGCCAAATAGCGGCGGTCGATGCTGTGATCCTTGAACTGACGCGCCAGCCCTTCGTGCGCCACATCGCTCTTGGCGACGACCAACAGCCCCGACGTATCCTTGTCGATGCGGTGGACGATTCCCGGCCGCGCGACACCGCCGATGCCCGAGAGCTTGCCCGCGCAGTGATGGAGCAAGGCGTTGACCAGCGTCCCGTCCAGATTGCCGGCGGCGGGATGCACGACCAGTCCGGCGGGTTTGTCGACGACGATCAGGTGATCGTCCTCATAGGCGACGACCAGTGGAATATCCTGCGCCACGGTGTCGAGTGGCACCGCCGCCGGCACGGTGATGACGAAATGCTGCCCTGCCGTCACCTTCCGCTTGGCATCCGATACCGGACCGTCGGGACCGGCGACGTGACCGGCGGCCAGCAATCCCTTGATCCGTTCGCGCGACAGGTTGGTCACGACCTCGGCCAGTGCCTTGTCGATCCGCAGCCCGTGCGCTGCATCGGTGATGCGCGCCTCTATCGTGGAAACCCCCCGGTCCATTGCCTACAAAGATGGGAATGAAGGTCAGTTTTACAAGCGAAACGATCCGCGCGGTGCTGTGCGAGGCGGCGGCAAGTGCGCACGAAGTTTGCGGATTGTTGCGCGGCACGGGCGATCGGATCGAGCGCGCCGAACCGGCCCGCAACGTCGCCGCCGATTCCGCCCGCCATTTCGAGATCGACCCGGCGGCACTTCTGAACGCCTATCGCGAGGCACGGAACGGCGGGGCGGCGGTCCTCGGCTGGTATCATTCGCATCCGAGCGGCAGCGCCGATCCGTCGGCGACCGATGCGGCGCAGGCGGCGGCGGACGGGCGACTGTGGCTGATTGTCGGAGGCGGTACCGCACGGCTGTGGCAGGCGGTCGCGAACGGCGAACGGCACGGCCGATTCGACCCCGTTTCCTTCGACGTCATCGGTGCCGGCCACGTTGAAAAAAGCTGCCGGGCAGTGCACATGGACGCCAGCGGCCGGACGATGACGTTCACCGCAGCGCAGGGATCGCCGCTTTGAACATCAGCCCAGCCGAATTCGCCAGCCTGATGTGTTCGCGATTGTGCCATGATCTGCTCAGCCCGGTCGGGGCACTCAACAACGGCCTGGAACTGCTGGCCGACGAGACCGATCCCGACATGCGCGCCCGCTGTCTGGAACTGTTGACCGACAGCGCGCGGGCATCGGCGAACAAGCTGAAATTCTTTCGCCTCGCATTCGGCGCGGCCGGTGGCTTCGGCGATTCGATCGATACGCGCGAAGCCCGTGCGGCGCTGGAAGGGCTGTTCGGCGACCATCACAAGGTGAAGCTCGGCTGGATGGTGGAGGCGCCGTCGCTGCCCAAGCCGGCAGTGAAGGTGTTGCTGAACCTCGCGCTGATCGCGGGTGACGCGCTGGTACGCGGCGGGCAGCTGGACGTCGGGGCGGAGGTCACGGCGAACGGTATCGATATCGCGGTGCGGGGCGATGGGCCGCGCATCGTGCTGGATGCCGAATTGCGCGGGGCGCTGCTGGGTGATGCGGCAATGATGACGCCGCGCGCGGCGGCGGCGTGCCTTGCGCGCGAACTGGTCGAACAGGGTGGCGGGACGTTGCAGGTGTCACCGAGCGATTCGCCGGTGCTGCTGTTCGGGGCGTCGTTCGCGGGGCGGTGATCGGGTGGTGCGTGTGGTTGGCGAAGCGTTCTTTCGCGGGCCGACCCACCCTCGGCCCCTCCCTTGTCAGGGAGGGGAGAAGGTTTCGGCCGTTAGCATACTAACCGCGTCTTAACCTATCCGGCGCCATGGTCGTGTCCATAACCGGGCGGGGCCGCATGGACGATCTGTTACAGGAATTCATTGCCGAGACCCGCGAGACGCTGGAGGCGTTGTCGTCGGAGATCGTCGCGTGGGAAGCCGCGCCCGACGATCGTGCCCGGCTGGATGCCATTTTCCGGTTCGTCCACACGGTGAAGGGAAGCTGCGGTTTCCTCGACCTGCCGCGCCTCTCGCGGCTGAGCCATGCCGCCGAGGACGCATTGTGCGAAGTGCGCGACGGCAAGCGGCGGCCCGACAGCGCGCTGGTGGATGCGGTGCTGGCGATCGTCGACCGGATCGGCGAGCTGGTCGAGGCGATCGATGCCGGACTGCCGCTGACCGACGAGGGCGAAGACGACCTGATCGCCGCGCTGACGCCGAAGATCGGCAATCCGGTCACGGCGACGACGCCGGTCGCGGCGGCGGCGATCGCGGCGGGCCGGGCGCCGCTGCGCAGCGTCCGGCTGAACGTCGACCTGCTCGACCGGATGATGAGCGGCATGTCGGACATGGTGCTGGTCCGCAACGAGCTGGTCCGGCGGCTGCGCGACAGCGCGCTCGACCCGGCGGTCGAGGCGGCGCTGGAGCGGCTGTCGAGTTCGGTGGCCGATATGCGTGACGCGGTGACGCGGACGCGGATGCAGAAGATCGAGACGCTGTTCCAGCCGCTGCCGCGCATCGTGCGCGACACGGCGGCGGTGGTGGGCAAGGCGGTGACGCTGACCGTCGATGGCAGCGATGTCGAGCTGGACCGCGAGATGATCGAGGTGATGCGCGACCCGCTGGTGCATCTGGTGCGCAACGCCATCGACCATGGCGTAGAGACGCCGATGGAGCGCCGCGCGGCGGGCAAGCGCGAGAGCGGGCGGCTGCACGTCTCCGCCCGGCAATCGGGCAACCAGATCGTCATCGAGATCATCGACGACGGGCGCGGCATCGATACCGAACGGCTGATGGCCAAGCTGGCAGCGAGCAAGCAGCGCAGCGAGGCCGAGCTGCGCAAGCTGAACGACCGGCAGCGCTGCGAACTGGTATTCGCGCCGGGGCTGTCGTCGCGCGATACCGCGACCGAGATTTCGGGGCGCGGCGTCGGCATGGACGTGGTGCGCGCCGCGATCGACCAGATCGGCGGCCGGATCACGCTGGACAACAAGCCCGGGCGGGGGCTGCGCATCGCGGTGCAGGTGCCGCTGACGCTGTCGATCGTGTCGACGATCGTGGTGCGTGCGGGCGCGCATCGCTTTGCCATATCGCGCCAGACGATTGGCGAGATCGTCAACGAACGCGCCGCCAACATCCGCGTCGACCAGCTGGGCGACAATCGCATCGCCCGCATCCGCGACCGGCGTTTGCCCGTGGTCGACCTGTGCGAGGTGATCGGGGTCGATACCGACCAGCCCGCCAGCCCGAAGATGCTGGCAGTAGTGTCGATCGGCGCAGGCGATTTCGCGATCGCGGTCGACGAGGTGCTGGATACCGAGGAACTGGTGGTCAAGCCCGCGGCACCGGCGGTAATGGCGACCGGCCTCTATGCCGGACAGACGCTGCCCGATACCGGGCGGCCGATGCTGATGCTCGATTGCGCCGGAGTGGCGCAGGCTGCCGGCTTGAGCTTTGCCGATGCGATGGACCTCGAGATCGAGGCCGAGGAAGCGGCCGAGGCCGACACCCGCGTCACCGCGCTGCTGTTCGACGATCTGGACGGGCGGCGGCGGGTCATTCCGCTGGCGGTGATCGACCGGATCGAACGCATCAAGGCCGGGTCTCTGCAACAGAGCGCAGGGCGCATCCGGCTGGCGATCGACGGGCGGATCGTGCCGGCCGAGGCGAGCAATCCCGGCGCGATCGACCGGGTGACGACGGTGCTGCGCCTGACCGACGGGGTGATGGAGGTGGCCTATGCGATCGTCGATGCGGTCGACATCGTGATGCTGCCTGAACTAGCGCCGGTCGGCGACGTGGCCGGCCCAATCGCGGGCATCGTGCTGCTGGACGGCGAGCAGATCGAACAGGTCGATCCGCTATGGCTGTTCGAACGCCATGCGCGCGAGGCGGCGTCGGCGCTGATCGCGCGGCGGCGGCCGACCTGCCTGCTGGCCGATGGCGGCAGCGGGTGGATGCGTGCGTTCCTGCGCCCGATGTTGGAGCAGGCGGGCTATCAGATCGTCGAGCGGGTCGCCGAGGGCGAGCGCCCGACGCTGGTGCTGGCGCAGGCCGATGTCGCGGTGCCGGCGCCGGCTGCCGATTCGCCCGTGGTGCGGCTGCGGGCGTCGCCTGCCGATATCGGCGACGGCAGCATCTATCGCTACGACCGCGAAGCCGTGCTGCGGGCGTTGCGCATGGCGGTGGGAGGTTGAGCGTGACCGAGTTGTTCCTTCTCGCCACGATCGTCGGTCAAGACGTCGCCATCCGATCCGACCATGTTGAATCGGTGGTCGATATCGGCGAGATCACGCCGGTCGCGCGCACGTCGCGCGCGGTGCGCGGGCTGGCGGCGTTGCGCAGCCGGGTGGTGACGGTGATCGATACCGCGATCGTGCTCGATCCGCTGGCGCCCATGGCGACGCGCCGCCGCGCGGTGGTGACGCAGGTCGACGGGCATCATTATGCGTTGCTGGTCGATGCGCTGGACGATGCGCATCGCTTCGTTCCCAAACCATTGTCGGCGGGGCTGTTGCCGGGGGCGGCATGGGCGGCGATCACCAACGGGCTGATCGAGCAGGAGGGACGCGTGGTCCTGATCCTCGACCTGCCCAGGATCGTCGCGCGGGCGGCGGACGGGGCACGTGCCGCGGCCTGAGCATTAACGCGGCGCTTACGAACACACCGTACACTTGCCCGTACCAACATGGGGTATCGTCATGAAGAGTTGCCTGGTCGTCGATGATTCGAAGGTGATCCGCAAGGTCGCCCGGCACATTCTCGAAACGCTCCAGTTCGAGGTGCGCGAGGCGGGCGACGGACGCGAGGCGCTCGACCAATGTGCCAAGGCGCAGCCCGACGTGATTCTGCTCGACTGGAACATGCCGGTGATGAGCGGCATGGATTTCCTGCGCGCGCTACGCCAGAGCGAGGGCGGCACGCAGCCCAAGGTCGTGTTCTGCACGACCGAGAACGGTATGGCCTATATCCGCGCCGCGATCGAGGCCGGTGCCGACGAATATGTGATGAAGCCGTTCGATCGCGAGACGCTGGAGAGCAAGCTTCAGATCGTCGGCGTCGCCTGATCCGCATCGAAAGGTCGTGAACGCCCCGTTCACCCGAACCGCCGCAGCGGACGGAACGGCCGTGCGGGTCCTGATCGTCGACGATTCGGCGGTGACCCGTGCGGTGCTGACCCGCATCGTCGAGGCGATCCCCGGCCACCGCGTCGTCGCGGCGGTCGGCGGCATCGTGCAGGCGACCGGCAGGCTGGCGGGTGAAGCGGCCGACCTGATCCTGCTCGACATCAACCTGCCCGGTATCGACGGCCTGTCGGGGCTGCCCGACCTGTTGGCGGCGGCGCCGGGGGTGCGGGTGATTGTGTTATCGAGCGACTGTGCCGACGGATCGCCGACCGCCTGTCACGCGATGTCGCTGGGGGCGGCGGCGACGCTGGCCAAGCCTGAATCCTCGCCGCTGGCGGGCGGGTTCGCCACCCGGCTGGTGGCCCTGGTCGAAAGGGTGATGCGCACCGTGCCGCGTGCGACCGGCACCGCCGCCACCGCGCGCAGCGACGTGTTCGACATCATCGCGATCGGCGCGTCGACCGGCGGCATCCATGCGCTGGCGCCGTTGCTGGCGGCGATCCCGTCCGAACTGGACGTGCCGATCATCGTTACCCAGCATCTGCCGGGGACGTTCACCGAATATTTCGCGCAGCAGCTGACCGCGCTGGCGCGGCGACCGGTCGATGTCGCGCGCGACAGCCTGCGCATCCAGCGCGGGCGGCTGATCGTGGCGCCGGGCGATGCGCATATCCGCGTGGTGCAGACCAGCGAGGGTGCGGCGACGCGGCTCGACCGGGCACCGTCGATCAGCGGCTGCATGCCTTCGGTCGACCCGATGTTCGATTCGGTGGCCCAGGTGTTCGGCGCGCGGGCGCTGGCGATCGTGTTGTCGGGGATGGGCCGCGACGGGGCGCGAGGAGCAGCCAATATCCGGGCGGCAGGGGGCGTGGTCGCGGTGCAGGATCAGGCGAGTTCGGTCGTGTGGGGCATGCCCGGCGCGGTGGCCGAGGCGGGGCTGGCCAACACCATCGGCACGCCTGCGCAACTGGGTGCGTTCGTCGCGCGGCGGCGGCGGCCGGCATGACCGTCGCGCGTCCCGCCGGCCCGCTCGGCCCCGCCGCGAACGCGATCGTCGCGTTGCTCGAACAGCGGACCGGGCAACAGCTCGACGCCGGCCGCGCATGGCGGATCGACAGTGCGCTCCAGCCGATGCTGCGCGAGCGCGGGCTGACCACGCTCGACGAACTGGTCGCGCGGATCAACGACCGGGGCGGAAGCGAGCACGGGTTGGCCGATCTGGTGGTCGATGCGCTGCTGAACCAGGAAACGTCGTTCTTTCGCGATGCGGCGACGCTCGACACCGTCGTACAGGCCGCGATCGACATGGTCGCAGAATCGCCCCGCCGGCTGCGCATCTGGTCGGCGGCGTGTTCGACCGGGCAGGAGCCGTTGTCGATGGCGATGCTGTTCGCCGAGGCCAGCGAGCGGACCGGCATCCTGCCGCCGGAAATCCGCGCGACCGATATTTCGATGCGGGCGCTGATGCGGGCGCGGGCGGCACGCTATACCCAGTTCGAAATCCAGCGCGGACTGCCGATCCGGCGGATGATGCAGTGGTTCGAACCGCGTGACGATCTGTGGGAGGCGAAGGCGGAACTGCGCTTCCGCTTGCTTTATGGCCAGCAGAATCTGATCGCCGACCCGATGCCGGGGGGCAAGT
The DNA here is from genome assembly GCF_001421245.1 of Sphingomonas sp. Leaf10. Classification (GTDB taxonomy): domain Bacteria; phylum Pseudomonadota; class Alphaproteobacteria; order Sphingomonadales; family Sphingomonadaceae; genus Sphingomonas. The sequence continues at coordinate 287,991 of NZ_LMKE01000001.1, forward strand.
TCGACATCGTGCTGTGCCGCAACGTGTTGATGTACCTGTCGCCGGTCACGCGCGGCGCGGTGCTCGACCGGATCGCGACCGTGCTGCGGCCGGGCGGTTTGCTGGTGCTGGGCGCGGGCGAGACGGTCATCGGCCATACCGAGGCGCTCGTGCCGTCCGAACGCTATCGCGGGCTGTACCGGCCGGCGGCGCACTGACCTTGCCTTTCCCCGCGTCCCGCCGCAATCGGGACGCAGTGGCGTGAGGGGAAAGAGTCGCGTGCAGATGATCGATACGCCGTCGCCCAATTTCGGCGAACGCAGCCTGCCGGTCACGATGCTGGTGTTGCATTATACCGGCATGACCGATGCGGCATCGGCGATCGCGCGGCTGACCGATCCGGCAGCGGAGGTATCGGCGCATTATGTCGTCGAGGAGGACGGCACGATCCACCGGCTGGTCGCCGAGGACAAGCGGGCATGGCACGCGGGCAAGTCGCACTGGCGCGGGATCACCGATATCAACAGCGCGTCGATCGGCATCGAACTGGTCAATCCCGGCCATGAATTCGGCTATCGCGATTTCCCCGAAGCACAGATCGATGCGCTGATCCCGCTGGTCCACGCCATCAAGGACCGGCACCAGATCACGCGCGGCAATGTCGTCGGCCATTCGGACATCGCGCCTGCCCGCAAGCAGGATCCGGGCGAGCTGTTTCCGTGGAACCGGCTGGCCCGCCTGCGCCTCGCGCTGCCGCGACCGACCCGCAACCTGATGGACCCGGGATGGAGCGATGCCGGGTTCCTGCTGGCGCTTGAACGCTTCGGCTATGACGTCGGCGATCCGGTAGCGGCGATCACCGCGTTCCAGCGGCGGTTCCGGCCCGAGATGATCGACGGCATCGCCGACGGCGAATGCCGGATGCTGCTGCTCGCGCTATTGCTGCCCCGGCCGCAAGGCGACGATTGAACGCCGGCCGACAAGCCGCTAGGGGCGGTGCGTCAGAGGGTCGGGCGGCCGCGTCACGCGCAAGCGTGCCGAGGAAAGTCCGGGCTCCACGGAAACGACGGTGCCGGGTAACGCCCGGCGGGCTTCGCGACTTCGGTCAAGGGGTTCAGGGACAGTGCCACAGAGAGCAGACGGCCTTTGGCTTCGGCCGGGTTACGGTGAAAGGGTGCGGTAAGAGCGCACCGCGCGGCCGGTAACGGCAGCGGCATGGCAAACCCCACCGGGAGCAAGACCGAATAGGGGCGGCAGGAAGCGCGTAAGCGCTTCGGGGTATGTTCCGGCCCGCTGCCCGGGTTGGTTGCTGGAGGCGCCACGCAAGTGTCGCCCGAGAGGAATGGTCGCCTATCCCGTTTCGGCGGGTGGACAGAACCCGGCTTACAGACCCTCTGACATTCGCGCGCTGCAATGGGTTGCGCGCGGGGCATGGCGGCTTATTTCGAAGACAATGGCACGACATACGCGATCGAACGACTGGGGCTTTCCCCGCTGGCGCGGCTATAGCGAGGGCCGCGAGGCGCAGACGGTGAAGCTGTGCGACCGGCATGGTTGTACCGAACCCGGCAAATGCCCGGCGCCGAAATCGCCCAACAACCCCGATCGCTGGTATTTCTGCGAAGCCCATGCCGCCGAATACAACAAGGGTTGGAACTACTTCGAGGGGCTGAACGAAGAGGAAGCCAAGGCGCGCGAGGCGGCCGAACAGCGCACCGCCAATGGCTATGCGGCATCGGCGTCGAACGCCTGGGCTGGATCCGGCGACGGCAGCCGATCGCGCGACGAGATGCGTGCGTTGGAAGTGCTGGAATGCGATCCCGACGCGGATTTCGACACGATCCGATTGGCGTGGCGCAAGCTGGCCAAGGTGTTTCATCCCGATGTCCGGCCCGGCGATGCCGAGGCGGCGAAGATATTCCATGCGATCCAGGCCGCCTATGACGTGCTGCGCGTCGCTGAGGAACGGCGGAGCTGGAAACCGGCGTGAAGCGCGAGGTCCGTGCGCGGTGGAGCAAGGCGGTGCTTGTGTGTGCCAAATGTTCGAAGAAGCTGGACGGCGGGTTCGGCGGGTCGGACAAGCCGCTGGCGAAGGCGCTGCGCAAGCATCTGAAGCTGAAGAACGGGCCAAAGGGCGCGGCGGGGGTGGTCGAGGTGAAGTGCCTCGACGTCTGTCCCAAGGGCGCGGTGGTCGTGGTCGACAGCGAACGGCCGGGCGAATGGCTGCTGGTGCGGCCGGGCGACGATCTGGATGCCGTGGCGGCGCGATTGGGACTGGGCGAGGGGTAGGCGGCGGTCGGAGACGGGACGCTACCGAACCACGCCGCTACCCGGTTCCTCCATTCCTCGCGGTTCGAACATCGCGGCCATGACTTCGTTGACGTTCAATTCGTCCCGCCGTTCGCCGAGCGGGCAGTCGCCCTGTCGGGTCGCCGTCACTTGCCAACGCCATGCGAGAGGACGCGGCGGGTTCCAATTGGCGCCACCGCCGCGTTCGATACCGTTGGCCCGTTGTTCGACGAGATAGTTCAGGACAAGTTGCCGGGTATCATAGTGTCCGGTCAGGTTGAGGGTTTGGTCGGCGACCGGGCTGTTGCAACTGCGCGACGCATTGATCCGGCCATTGCCCATCTTCACGCGCAGCCGGCCGCATTGCATGCCCCGCATCAATCCGCTCATCAGGTTTTCTTCGCCGGCCCAGCGCCGCATCGTCACCTCGACCGTGCCGTCCGGCAGGCATTGCGTAAAGCGGAACGGCCGGATTGCATTGCCGCCATGGAGCGCGAGCGTAGCGGTTCGCCGGAACAGCCATAATCCGCCGCCCAAGTGGGCGACGTTGCCAGTAACGACGATATCGGGTGCGCCCTCGACCACGATGTCCGGGCCGATCTGCGGCGGTGGCGGAAACGGTGGGGGCGGGGCAGCAGCGGTCTCGGTTGGCGGCAACGCGCCTTCCGCCAGCCGGCTGATACGGTTTGCGACGCACCCCTTGGCCGGCGCCACCTCGCGATGTCCTTCGCGAACACAGGCGCGCAGGATCGCGCACATGATCCGGTCGATACGGGGCTCGCCGCTCGATACCTCCGCCTCGCATTTCGGCACCCACGACCCGCGCGTCGTATAGTTCAGCCGGACCTTGCGCAGCTTGCGCGCGATCACGAGGATTTCGGAATCGGCGTCCGGTTCGGACGGCGGCTCCTGTCCGGACAGCGGGACGGCGACGAACAGCGCGATCGACGCCAGCCTAATTGCCCGTCCGCCCGCCAGCATCCGCACCCTCCCGCGTCGGGATCGCGCTTCCGGCGATCTGGGGGCAGCCTAGCCTGCGGTCGATGGGTTCGCCAGCCGCGATGCGGTTTCGCGGATCAGCGCGATCATGTTGGGTATCCCCTGCGTCCGGTTCGAGCTCAACTGGTTGCGCAGGTCGAAGGGGGCGAGGGTCGCGTCGATATCGGTCGACAGGATCTGCGATGCGCTGCGATCCTGTACGGTCGCCAGCACCAGCGCGATGATCCCCTTGGTGATCGCGGCATTGCTGTCGGCGAGGAAGTGGAGCGTGCCGTCGGCCTGCTGCTGCGGATAGACCCAGACCGATGCCGAACAACCGCGTACCAGCGTCGCGTCGGTCTTGAGGGGATCGGGCATCAGCTCCAGCTGCCGTCCCAGGTCGATCAGCAACCGGTAGCGGTCGTCGCCGTCGAGGAAGTCATATTCTTCGCGGATATCGTCGATGCTCTGCATGACGCTGCTATAGGCATTTGCCTTTAGAGTTCCACCCCGGCGGCGATCGCTTCCAGCTTGCGGATGCGTTCCTTCAGGTCGGCGATCTCGATGCGGGTGCCGGCATTGGGGGCGGGCTGGGTCAGCGGCTTGTCGCCGAGCCGCTGCTGTTGCAGCGCCAACCAGCCGCGCCAGCCCGACAGCATCGTCATCGAAACGATCGTAACGGCGGCAAGGGTGGTGGCGGCGAGTGCGAGGGTCAAAGTGAGGTTCATCGGACTGCCCTTTTCGTCGGGTTTGTCAGTTGAGCGGTTTGTCGCGGAGGCGTTCGATCTCGTCGGAGAGGTCGACGCCGCGATCGGTGATGATGCGTTCGAGGACGCGGACGCGCTGTTCCAGACGTTCGGTCTGCGCGGCATATTGCGCGGCCTTTTCGGCGGTCTCGGTGCCGCGGACCTGCAATTCGCGTTCCTTGAGTTCCAGCCATGGCTGGAACACCAGCTTGCTGAGGATCGCGACAATCGGGATCATCAGGGCGAGGGCGGGGATGATGAACGGGCTCATCGTCGTTCCTTTCAGTTCGTCCGGCCGCGCAGCTGTTCGATCTCGCGGTCGAGGCTATGCGCGCCGTCGGTCACGATCCGCTCGACATTGGCGAGCCGATCCTTGATCGATCCCAGTTCGGCCTTGAGCTGGGCGTTTTCCTGGCTCAGCAGCTTGACCCGTTCGACCGTTTCGTCGTTGGCGCGGGGATAGACGCTCTGCCCCCATCCGCCCTGCAGCGGATAGCCGTTCTTGACGCGGAGCCAGGTGGTGATGACCCACGCCGCCATGCTGGTCAGGCCGAGCAGAGCGATTACGGGTAAAAGGTCGGGATTGTTCGTCAGCATGGTCGTAGTCCCCGGGATTTAGCGCAGCGCGTCGATTTCGCGAGCGGTTCGAGTTGCAGGATCGGTGGCTATGCGTTCGAGGACGGCAATGCGCTCTTCGAGGCGCAGGATCTTGCCCTGCAACTGCTCGTTCTGCTGCGCCATCAGCCATGCCTGCCGCTCCGCGTCGGGATTGCCGTGCCGGGCGAGTTCATCGTCCTTCGCAATTCCGTGTTTCGCCCGGATCGCCGCCTTCACGACGCCCGCAATCATCGCCATCGCGATGATCGCCAGCACGAACCCCGGTCCACCCCAATTCATCGTCTCTCTCCCCAAAATGCCCCGGCGGGGATCGGCTCAGCGCAAGCTGTCGATCTCGTCCGCCAGACGGGTGTTGCGGCTGGTATAATACATCTCGATGTCGGCAAGGCGACGATCGATGTCACGGAAAGTAGAGCGCATTTCCGACGCGGTACGGGTTGGGTTCGACCGGACGCCCTGCCAGAACTTCTCGTCCTCTCGGCTTTCGTACAGGCCGACCGGCTTCTTCTGCGCCATCCAGGCGATCATGAAATAGGCGATGACGGTCCAGGGAAAGCCACCGGCCAGCGTCAGCAACACCGTGCCGATGCGGATCCACATAACCTCGACACCGGTATAGTCGGCGATGCCGGCGCACACGCCAGACATCTTGCCATTCGCCTTGTCGACATAGAATTTGGTGCGTGCGCCGGACATCAGTCCCTCCGTGCGTAATCGTGGTTGCGGAAATCGCTTTCCGGATATTCCCGGCGCGGCTGGGAAGGGCGGAAGTCCGGATTGTCGGCGGCGATGATCCGCTCGATCGTCTGGAGCCGCTCTTCGAGCCGGCGGGCAGTGAGGTGCATGTCGTCGAGCAGTCGCTCGTCCTCGTTGGTCAGCGTCGGCGACTGTTTCCACTTGGTGATATAGTGGAGGATCAGCCACGGCAGACCGATGAAGAGGACGCTGATCGCGACCGCCGCCGTCAGGAAATCGCCCATCGCGATCAGCCCTCCCGGTTCAGGCGGGCCTTGAGCGCGGCCAGTTCGGCATCGATCTTGTCCGACTGGCGCAGCTCGGCGATTTCGTCCTCAAGGCTCTTGCCCTGCTGGCCCATGCCGGCCGCTTCGGCGCGACCCTCGGCCAGATCGGCGCGGCGTTCGAGGACGTCGAAGCGGCTGAACGCCTCGGCGGTCTTCGACCCGGCATACATTTCGCGCAGCTTGGTGCGGTTGTTTGCGCTTTCCATCCGGGTCTGGATGGCGTTCTGCCGGGTCCGCGCCTCGCGCAGCTTGTTCTGCAGCTTGGCGATATCGGCTTCCGAAGCGCGCAGCGCGTCGTCGAGTACGACGATTTCCGAATTGAGCTGTTCGATCATGTCGACCGCTTTCTGGCGTTCGACCAGCGCGGCCTTGGCCAGATCCTCACGATCCTTGCTCAGCGCCAGTTCGGCCTTTTCGGTCCAGCTTTCCTGCAGCTTGTCGAGCTTGGAGATATGGCGGCGCATTTCCTTCTGGTCGGCGATGGTGCGCGCGGCGGATGCGCGGACCTCGACCAGCGTTTCCTCCATTTCGAGGATGATCATGCGGATCATCTTCGCGGGGTCTTCGGCCTTGTCGAGCAGGTCGGTGACGTTGGCGGCGATGATGTCGCGGGTGCGGGAGAAAATGCCCATCGGTTACTCCTGAAGAATTCGTGGGTGGCCGGAGCGGAACGGGGCAGAACCGCCCCGGCCTGCCACCTTACGCGATCGGCGCGGTGGCATGGGTGGTGGCGATCGGACCGGGTGCGGTCGTGACGCCAAAGGCAAGGACGCAGACCGCAACCGCGCCGAACAGGCTGAGGATCGACTGGCGGACGGTCACATTCTTGTTGATGCGGATCATGGTAGAACTCCCTGAAGCTGTAGCGTGCGCCCTGTTTCGGGCTTGCACAATACATAGCAGGAGCCGTGCCAAATCGAAAAATGACGAATTTGCGTCACTTTTGACGGATTAGGTGCCTCGGCCGATTTGGCCTCTTGCGAACTATTGGGAAAATACGCCACATCATCGGCATGGAGCGCGCAACCCAGGTCGTCGGCCAGTCCGGCCCGTTTCTCGATGCCCTCGAACGGGCCAGTCGTGCGGCCGCGCTGGATCGCCCGGTGCTGGTGATCGGCGAGCGGGGGACGGGCAAGGAGTTGGTCGCCGAACGGCTCCACCGCCTGTCGGGGCGCTGGGATCAGCCATTGGTGGTGATGAATTGCGCGGCGCTGCCCGAGACGCTCATTGAAGCGGAATTGTTCGGGCATGAGTCGGGCGCGTTCACCGGCGCGACCAAGGCGCGGACCGGGCGGTTCGAGGAGGCCGATGGTGGTACGCTGTTCCTCGATGAACTCGGCACGCTGTCGATGGGCGCGCAGGAGCGGTTGTTGCGCGCGGTCGAATATGGCGAGGTGACGCGGATCGGGTCGTCGCGGCCGATCCGGGTCGATGTCCGCATCGTCGCCGCGACCAACGAGCATCTGCCCGACCGGGTCGAATGCGGGACGTTCCGCGCCGATCTGCTCGACCGGTTGAGTTTCGAGGTGGTGACGCTGCCGCCGTTACGCGCGCGGCCGGGCGACATCATGGTGCTGGCCGATTTCTTCGGACGGCGCATGGCGGCGGAGATCGGGCGCGACGAATGGGTCGGGTTCGGGCCGAATGCGGTCGATCAACTGATGGAGCATCGCTGGCCGGGCAATGTCCGCGAGTTGCGCAACGCGGTCGAACGCTCGGTCTATCGCTGGGAACGGCCTGGGCCGATCGATCTGGTCGAGATCGATCCGTTCGCCTCGCCGTTCCGTCCGCGCTCCAATGCGAACCCTGCTACATCGGCGACGGCGCCGGTCGTGGGAACGCCTACCGTGGAGTCGGCAGCGCCCGACGATCCGTGCGAGGATTTCAAGACGCGGGTCAATCGCTTCGAACGGCAGCTGCTGACGCGGGCGATGGCGGAGGCGCGCTACAATCAGCGCAACTGCGCCGATGCGATCGGGCTGACCTATGACCAGTTGCGCCATGCGCTCAAGCGGCATGGAATGCTGGGGCAGGGCGGCTGACCCCCTTTTCGCCACCGCCGGTCACGCCTATGGGTTCGCAGGCGTAACGACCGGAGCCAAGCGGGGTCCGCCGCGTTCGGTCGCACGAGTTCTTTTCCTAAGGAGGATTGCCATGGCGTTCGAACTTCCGCCGCTGCCCTATGCCTATGACGCGCTGGAGCCGACCATCGACAAGGAAACGATGACGCTGCACCATGACAAGCATCATCAGGCCTATACCGACAAGCTGAACGAAGCCGTGTCGGAAGACGCGAGCCTGGAGGGCAAGTCGATCGAGGAATTGCTTGCCAATATCGGCAGCGGTTCGGCCAAGCTGCGCAACAATGGCGGCGGTTTCTGGAACCACACCTTCTTCTGGGAAACGATGAAGGGTGGCGGGTCGCAGCCATCGGGCGCGCTGAAGGATGCGATCGACGACCAGTTCGGTGGTCTCGATGCGCTCAAGGAAAAGTTCAACACGGCCGGCGCAAACCAGTTCGGGTCGGGCTGGGCGTGGCTGATCGTCGGGCAGGATGGCAAGCTGGCCATCACCTCGACCCCGAACCAGGACAACCCGCTGATGGACGTTGCTCCGGTCAAGGGCACGCCGATCCTCGGCAACGACGTGTGGGAACACGCCTATTACATCACCTACCGCAACGCGCGTCCGGCGTATCTGAAGGCATGGTGGGACGTGGTCGACTGGGACAAGGTCAGCCAGCGTTATGACGAAGCGGTGAAGTAAGCCGCATAGCCCTCTCCCCGGAAGGGGAGAGGGTTGGGAGAGGGGGCTGTCCGAGGGGACGGCCCCTTTTTCATGAGCGTTGCGCGTGGGGCTTCCCCTCTCCC
>NZ_LMKE01000001.1:296537-307881 GCF_001421245.1 Sphingomonas sp. Leaf10
GCTTCCCCTCTCCCCGGCCCTCTCCCCTAAAGGGGAGAGGGAGATTCAGTCGGCTGGGGGAAGGGGGCTGTCTTCCCCAACCTTCAACCCGTGCTTCAGCAGCATCGGAATATTCGCCAACGCAAACAACAGCGTCAGCGGCACCGCACCCCACAGCTTGAACCCGACCCAGAAGTCCCAGGTCGAATGGCGCCAGACAACCTCGTTCAGCACCGCCATGAATGCGAAGAACGCCGCCCAGTTGACGGTCAGCTTGCGCCAACCGAGCGCGCTCAACCCCGGATAGGCGGTTTCCAGCAATTGTTGCAGCAACGGCCGACCGGTGACGAGGCCGAAGGTCAGGATCGCCGAGAACATCGCGTAGACGATGGTCGGCTTCATCTTGATGAAAGTATCGTCGCGGAAATACAGCGTCAGCGCGCCGAACACGACGACGAGGCCCGCAGACAGCCACAGCATCGGCGAGATATGGCCGGTCTTCCATTTCGATATGATGATCGCGATGACGCTGGCGATCATGAAGGCGGTGCTGGCGATGATGACCTGCGCCAGCGAATCGACCATGTCGGGCAGGCCGATCTTGCCGGCCAGCAGGTTGGCGACGAAGAACACCACCAGCGGCCCGTAATCGAGCGCCATGCGGAACAGCGGCGAGGCGGGTTGGCGCTGCGTCGTCATTTGCGCACCCGTTCGACCCCGGCGATGATCCGCGACACTTCGTTGGCGTCGAAGCCACGCAAATCATTGGCGGTTTCACCTACGCCGATGGCGTGGATCGGCAAGCCGAACTTCTCCGCCGCCGCGACCAGCACGCCTCCGCGCGCGGTGCCGTCCAGCTTGGTCATGACGAGACCGGTAACGCCTGCCATTTCCTTGAACACCTCGATCTGGTTGAGCGCGTTCTGGCCAGTAGTCGCATCGAGAACGAGGACGACGTCGTGCGGCGCCGCCGGGTTTAGACGACCCAGCACGCGGCGGACCTTTGCCAGTTCGTCCATCAGTTCGCGCTTGTTCTGCAATCGGCCGGCGGTGTCGACGATCAGCACGTCGATGCCGGTCGCCGTCGCCTGCTTGACCGCTTCATAGACGATCCCTGCCGCGTCGCCGCCCTCGGCCCCGCTGACGATCGGCACCCCGATCCGCTCGGCCCAGGTGCGAAGCTGTCCGATCGCGGCGGCGCGGAAGGTGTCGCCCGCCGCCAGCATCACGCCATAGTCCTGCTCGACCAATGTCTTGGCGAGCTTGGCGATGGTGGTGGTCTTGCCTGACCCGTTGACGCCGATGACAAGGATCACTTGCGGACGCGGAAATGCCTCGATTTCCAGCGGCTTGGCGACAGGCGTTAAAACCTTTTCGATCTCCTCGGCGACGACCAGCCGAATGCCGAGTTCCTCCATATTGCGCTCATATTGCCCCTCGGCAAGGCGCTGGCGGACGCGGGCGGCGGTGGCGGGGCCGAGGTCGGAGGCGATCAGCGCTTCCTCGATATCGTCGAGTTGCGTTTCGTCGAGCCGCGCTGCGGACAGGCCGACAAGATTGCCGGTCAGACGGTCGGACGTCTTCTTCAGGCCGCCGAGCAGGCGTTCATGCCACGAAAGGCTCATAGGGGCATTCCGATCAACTGATTGCCTTCGATATGGGTCAGCCGCGCGGTCACGATCGAACCGGGCGGGCAGGGAGGGAGTCGAACATCGGCAAAGCCGGGACTGTGCCCGCGCGTGCCGGGGCGTTCGACGAGGATGTCGGCGGTGGTACCGACCTGACTATGCAGCCATTCGCGATGGCGACGTTCGGCGGCGGACCGGAGCGCCTGCGCACGCGCCTTGGCGATTGGCGGCGGAACTTGCGGCATCCGCGCGGCGGGGGTGCGGGCGCGCGGGCTGTAGGGAAAGACATGGGCATGGACGATGTCGCAATCGTCGATCAGCGCGAGGGTGTTCGCCGCCATCGCGTCGTCCTCCGTCGGGAAGCCGGCGATCAGGTCCGCGCCGATCGCTATTTCCGGCCGGGCGGTCTTCAACCGATCGACCAGCGCGACCGCGTCGGCGCGGTTGTGGCGGCGGCGCATCCGCTTGAGGACCATGTCATCGCCCGCCTGGAATGACAGGTGTGCGTACGGCATGACACGCGGCTCGTTCGTCAACAATTCAAATAGCTCGGGATCGATAGCTGCCGGGTCAAGTGAAGAAAGCCGCAGCCGCCGCAAAGCGGTGCGGGCGAGGATCGCCTCGACCAGATCACCCAGTTTTGGCGTATCGGAAAGGTCGTCGCCATAGCTCGACAGGTCGACGCCAGTCAGCACGACCTCGGCGTGGCCAGCCGCCACCAGTGCCGCAACCTGTGCGACGACGCTATCGATCGTGGCCGAGCGCGACGGCCCGCGTCCCGCAGGGATCGCGCAGAAGGTGCAGGCGTGGTCGCAGCCATTCTGCACCTCGACGAACGCACGCGTCTGCCCTTCGAACCCGCCGGCTAGTTGGGGGGCGGTGTCGAGCACACGCACAATGTCGCGGACGACGACCGGGTCGGTCGCGCTCCACGCGACCGGGTTCAGCTTGTCCGAATTGCCGATGACCCGGTCGACCTCGGGCATCGCCGCAAAGCTGGCCGGATCGATCTGCGCCGCACAGCCGGTAACGATCAGTTGCGCCGACGGCCGGTCGCGCCGCGCGCGGCGGATCGCGCGGCGGGTGGCGGCGACCGCGTCGTTGGTGACGGCACAGCTATTGACCACGGTCACGTCGCGATCGACGACCAGCGCACGGATCGCATCGCTCTCCGCGATGTTCAGCCGACAGCCGAGCGTGATGATGGTGGGACCGACGGAGGATGGCATGGGCGGTGATCTAGGGACAGGGACACGCGAAGTCCACGCGAACGCGCGGGCCGTGCTCGACTTCTGGTTCGACGAGGTCGGACCGGACAAGCATTTCGCCAGGGATGCGGCGCTCGACGCGACGATCGCCGAACGGTTCGGCGAGCTGCGCGATGCGGTGCTGGCGAACGAGGCGGCCGGCTGGCGCGACGATCGCGACGCGCTGTTGGCGGCGATCATTCTGCTCGACCAGTTTTCGCGCAATATCCATCGCGGACACGCGGAGGCGTTTGCGGCCGATCCGCTGGCGCTGGAACTGGCGCTGGTCGGGATCGCGCGCGGCGATGATCGCGACCTCGAACCGGTGCGCCGCTCGTTCCTCTACATGCCGTTGATGCATAGCGAGGATGCCGGCGTGGCGCGTTTCTCGCTGCGCTGCTTCGAATCGCTCGGCAATCCGGTGAACCTGAAATTCGCGCGCGACCATGCCGAGGTGCTGGCGCTCTATGGTCGCTACCCGTCGCGCAACGCTGCGCTCGGTCGAGAATCGACCGCAGCGGAGCAGGCGTATCTCAGCCGGTCCGACGCCGGTTGGTGAGGTCGGGCAGATCGCCGTCGCTCGCGCCGCCACAATGCAGCATTCCGCGCGCGGCCAGCATCCGCCGGGTGTCGGCGACCGACAACGGCCGACTATAGGTCCAGCCCTGCGCCTTGGCACAGCCCAGCGCCGCCAGTCGTTCGGCGATGGCGTCGGTCTCGACGCCCTCGGCAGTGATCGGCAGGTTGAGGCTGTCGCCCAGACCGATGATCGCATGGACGATCGCCGCCGAATCGGCATTGTCGAGCAACGAAAGGACGAAGCTCTTGTCGATCTTGATCCGGTCGAAGGGCAGCGCGCGCAGATGGGCGAGGCTGGAATAGCCGGTGCCGAAATCGTCGAGCGACAGGCGCACGCCCTGGTTCTTGAGCGAACCGACGATCGACTGGGCCAGCGGCAGGTTGTCGAACAGCGCGCTTTCGGTGATCTCGATCTCCAGCCGGTTCGGCGCGAAACCGCATTCGACCGTCGTCTTGATGATCTTCTGCGCCAGCCACGCATCGCGCAATTGCCACGGCGAGATGTTCACCGACAGGGTGATGCCCGGATCCCAGTCACGTGCGGCGGCGAAGGCCTGACGCATGATCGACAGCGACAGGTCGCCGATCAGCCCGGCTTCCTCCGCGACCGGGATGAAGCGGTCGGGCGGGATCGGACCCTGGGTCGGGTGGACCCAGCGCGCCAGCACTTCGAATCCGCACAGCCGCCCGCTCGCCAGATCGACCTGCGGTTCGAAATAGGGGACGACCTGTCCGGCGGGAATCGCCTGACGCAGGCCGCTTTCGATGTCGTTGCGGTCGATCAGCGCATCCTCCATCGCCCGGTCGAACCAGGTGAAGTCGCCGCGGCACGATTTCTTGGATGAGTACATCGCGATATCGGCCGCACGCAGCAGCGTGTCGATGCTGCCGCCATCGAAGTCCGACCGGGCGATGCCGATCGAACAGCTAAGGTGGATGCGCAGATCGTCGACGAACATCGGCTGCGACAGCGCGGTGGTGACCCGGCCGGCGATGCGTTCGACGACCGACGGATCGCGCGCATCGAACACGAAGGCGCAGGCAAAGGCATCGCCGCCGAATCGCGCGGTCAAGGCGGCGGGCGGCATCGCCCCGGCGATTTCCAGCGCGACGCTGCGCAGGACGCTGTCGCCCGCAGCATGGCCATGCATGTCGTTGACCATCTTGAAATGATCGAGGTCGACGATCAGCAGCGCCACCGCCTGATCGCGCTTGGTCGCCGACCGCAGCAGCGCGGCACCGGCTTCGCTCAAGCTACGGCGATTGAGGAAACCGGTCAGCGGATCGCGCGACGCCAGCATCCGGGCGCGTTCCTCGGCAGCGGAGCGGCCATGCATCTCGACGCGGACGGCACGGTGACGGCGCCAGCCGAAGATGACCAGCGCGGCATTGATCAGCAACGCGGTCACCAGCGGCTGCGCCACCGGCTCCCCGCCATAGAAACGATGGTCGAGCAGCCCGGAGATGACCGCGAAGCTCAGCCCCACGAACAACACGATCGCCGAGACGCAGATCGCCAGGGTCCAGCGTTCGCCGCGTTCCCGCGGTTCCGCCGGAGCAGGGCCGATGCCCTCGGTTCCTCTCTGTCGATCCCATTCCATCGGAATTTCTTATCGGCATGATCGGTATAGAAGCGGTTAAAGCCGCCCGATCGTTCGCCATGGACCGGCCGCCGTTCGTCGCATCTTGCGCCGATCGGTCGTTTGGGATAGGCGCCTCGGATCGTTTCCGTATGGAAGCGTTCAGCATTGCCGCCCGAGGGCGACGCCGGCCGACGAGGTTTCGTCCGCCGGCGTGTTTTGCTTGAGCGTTTTTCATGCGGCAAGGCTGGAGTGGTACGCGTGTTCGAGAGTCTGAGTGACCGGCTGGGAGGAGTGTTCGATCGCTTGCGCGGTCGCGGCGCACTGACCGAAGCCGACGTTCGTACCGCGATGCGCGAAGTCCGCGTCGCACTGCTCGAAGCCGACGTGGCGCTGCCGGTCGCCCGCGAATTCGTCGAGAAGGCGACCGAGGCCGCCGTCGGGCAGAATGTCCTGCGGTCGATCACGCCGGGGCAGCAGGTCGTCAAGATCGTGCATGACGCGCTGGTCGACATGCTGGGGCCGGACACCGCCGAACTCGATGTCGCGGTTACCCCGCCGGCGGTCGTGATGCTGGTCGGTCTGCAGGGGTCGGGCAAGACCACCACCACCGCCAAGCTCGCCAAGCTGCTCGCCAAGCGCGAGGGCAAGAAGGTGATGATGGCGTCGCTCGACGTCAATCGCCCGGCGGCGCAGGAACAGCTGGCGGTACTCGGCACGCAGGTCGAGGTTGCGACGCTGCCGATCGTTACCGGGCAGCAGCCGGTCGATATCGCGCGGCGCGCGCTGCAATCGGCGAAGCTGCAGGGCTATGACGTCGTCATGCTCGATACGGCGGGCCGTCTGCACGTCGATCAGGCGCTGATGGACGAGATGAAGGCCGTGGCGGAGATCGCCCGGCCGAACGAAATCCTGCTGGTCGTCGACTCGCTGACTGGTCAGGATGCGGTCAACGTCGCGCAGAACTTCTCCGAACAGGTGCCGCTGACCGGCGTCATCCTGACCCGCATGGATGGCGATGCGCGCGGTGGTGCGGCGCTGTCGATGCGTGCGGTCACCGGCAAGCCGATCAAGTTCGCGGGCACCGGGGAAAAGCTCGACGCGATCGAGCCATTCCACCCGAAGCGCGTCGCGGGCCGTATCCTCGGCATGGGCGATGTCGTGTCGCTGGTGGAAAAAGCGGCGCAGTCGATCGAGGCCGAAGATGCCGAGCGTATGGCTGGTCGCCTTGCCAAGGGTCAGTTCGACATGAACGACCTGCGCGGGCAACTGGCGCAGATGCGGCGCATGGGCGGCCTCGGCGCGCTGGCCGGCATGATTCCCGGCATGAAGAAGGCGCAGGCGGCAATGGCGTCGGGTGCGGTCGACGAAAAGATTCTGCTGCGCATGGACGCGATGATCACGTCGATGACCGTCAAGGAACGCGCCAAGCCCGAACTGATCAATGCCAAGCGCAAGATCCGTATCGCCAAGGGGTCTGGCACGACGGTGCAGGACATCAACAAGCTGTTGAAGATGCATCAGGAAATGCAGTCGGCCATGAAGAAGCTCAAGAAGATGGGCGGAATCAAGGGCATGATGGCGATGCTGGGCAAGGGTGGCATGGGCGGCCTCGGCAATGCGCTGGGCGGTCCGGGCCTTGGCGACCTGATGAGCAAGGCGGGTGGCGAAATGCCGGGCCTGCCGGGGCTTGGCGGCGGCATGGGCGGGAAGGGCGGCGGTATGCCGCAACTGCCCCCCGGCTTCGAAAACCTTATCAAGAAGAAGTAATTGTCGGTCGGAACCGGCTTACACAGACCAACGAAGGAAGAAGAATAATGGCACTCAGCATCCGTCTGTCGCGTGGTGGCTCGAAGAAGCGTCCGTACTATCGCATCGTTGTGGCCGATGCCCGCAGCCCGCGCGACGGCCGCTTCATCGAGAAGATCGGCACCTACAACCCGCTGCTGGGCAAGGAAGACGAAAAGCGCGTCGTGCTCGACGCCGAGCGTGCGACCCACTGGCTGGGCGTCGGCGCGCAGCCGACTGACCGCGTCGCCCGCTTCCTCGATAAGGCCGGCGTGAAGGAACGCGCTGCCCGTAACAACCCGACCAAGGGCAAGCCGGGCGAGAAGGCCGTCGAGCGCGCCGAAGAGCGTGCCGAAAAGGCGAAGGCCGCTGAAGAAGCCGCTGCCGCTCCGGCCGACGCCGAAGCATAAGGGCCTCGGCCGACGCGTCTTTTCGGGCGCGCCGGCACCCTTCGATAGCCGTCGTGCGTTCCGGGTCGACCAGGCCAGGAGCATGACCGATGATCGATCCCGAACAGCAGCCGCACCATGACGAAGACGCCACCAACGCCGGGCGATCGGCCGAAGAACCCGCCGAAGGCCGCGACGACGCCCCCGCGGGCGGCGAAGGCTCGCCCGACGCCTGAACCGGCGGCGAATCGCAACCGTGTCGTGCTGGCGGCGATCGCCGGCGCGCACGGGCTGAACGGCGAGGTGCGGCTGAAGCTGTTTACCGACGATCTATCGGCCTATCCGGCGCTGAATGGCGGCGCACTGACCCTAGTGTCGGTGCGTCCCGCCACCAACGGCATGATCGGCAAGTTCCGCGAGATCCCCGACCGCACGAAGGCGGAGGCGATGCGCGGGACCGAGCTGTGGATCGGCCGCGACCAACTGCCCCCGCTTGCCGAGGGCGAATATTATCATGCCGACCTGCTGGGCCTGCCGGTGGTGTCGAGCGAAGGCGAGGCGCTGGGCCAGGTCGTCGCGATCGACGATTTCGGCGCGGGCGACGTGATCGAGATCGAACGTCCTGACGGCAAGCGCTTCATGGTGCCGATGCAGCCGCACGCGGTCCCCGAATGGGATCAGGATCGCCTGGTGGTCGACGCGCTCTTCGCCGCCGACTGATCGATCAGCGGTTCGCGGCGGCGGTGAATGCCTGTCGCACCGCTTCCGGCGCGTTGGTCAGTCGCCGTTCGAGCCGGGCCAGCAACGCATCGGTATCGGCGCTGCCGTCTTGCGCGCGCTCCATGCTCCAA
Source organism: Sphingomonas sp. Leaf10 (assembly GCF_001421245.1). Taxonomy (GTDB): domain Bacteria; phylum Pseudomonadota; class Alphaproteobacteria; order Sphingomonadales; family Sphingomonadaceae; genus Sphingomonas. The sequence continues at coordinate 304,579 of NZ_LMKE01000001.1, forward strand.
TAGCCGAATTCGCGCGCCTCGACCCGGCGGTCGGACAGGATGATCAGCGATTCATGGCGCGGATCGTTGGCGATGCGGGCATAGGTGGCGGCGACGCTGCTTTGCGGCCCTTCGATGACCTGCAGGAACATGCCGTCCTTGTACCATAACAGTCCGGTGATGCCGTCGACCGCATTGTTGTGCCGCGATTGCTGCACGATCTGGTCGACATCCACGCCCGATGCACAACGGCTCGTGTAGAAAAGCTGGCGGAACGGAGTGCTCACCCGCCCCGGATACGATCGTTACGGTCTCCGATCAAGCGCATCGATATCGCCTATCGTCTTGGTGCGGGAAGCGTCGCGGGCGGACCGATCTCGGCATCGGGATCGACCAGCTTGGTCACCAACCGACCGACCAACGTCACCGGATCGCGTCCCGCACCATAGCCATAGGCTTCCGCCTCCCTCTTCGCGCAACGCCGTTGTCCGCGAAAAATGCCGCAGCCCGACAGGAACGGGTCCTGTACCGATGCCTGCGCCGGCTCGCCCGTGACCGCCCCCGCCTCGGACGGCAGTTTCGCGCGCGGCAGCGGCAGGCGATAGCGCGTACCACGGTCGGGATCACCGCAGACGACGACCTCGTCCTTGCCGGCGACCGCGCAATTCCGGCGCGCCTCGCGTTCGGCAGCGGCGGCGAGAATGCGGTCGACCGATTGTCCCGCGACACCGGCGGGCAGGGCGATCAGCAGGAACAGGCCGGCGGGCATCGACCATCGGTAGCATGATGCCCCGCCTGCCCCAAGGCTCACCGACGCAGCGGCCGGCGTTCGCTCAACAGGTTGCGGATCGTCGTCGCCGCGACCCCGGCCTCGCCCATCGCATGGCTGATCTGATCGAGACCCTTGACCACGTCACCGGCGGCGAACAGGCCGGGGATCGAAGTGCGCTGATGATCGTCGACCTCCAGACAGCCATCCTCCGTGGCCCGCGCTCCCGTCGCCACCGCCAGTTCGGAGCGGATTTGCGAGCCGAGCGCCGGATATACGCTGTCGAATGCCATCTCGCCTTCGGCGGTGCGCACGACGAACCGGTCGCCATCGATCCGATAGTCGCCGCACGGACCGTCGACCCGCTGGATTCCGGCGCGGTCGAGCGCGTCGCGACAGCCATCGTCGAGAAGATGATCGCTGTCCGGAGCGATCAGCGTCACGTCGGCGCTGTAGCCGCGCAGGAACAGCGCCTCGCGCATGCCGTGGTCGCTGGTGCCGATCACCCCGATCCGCCGATCGGTCACCTCATACCCGTCGCAGATCGGGCAATAGCGCAGCAGCCCTCGCGCCAATGCCGCGTCATGGACGTCGTCGGTCAGTCCGCGTGGCCGGTGATTGACGACCCCGGTCGCCAGCAGGACGCTACGCGCCACCACAACCCCGTCGGGGGTCACCACGCGAAAATCGTCGCCAGCGCGCTCGATCGCGGTGACGGTGGCCGGGGTGCAGATCGCGCCATAGGTCCGCGCCTGTTCGTGCATCCGCGCCAGCAGTTCCTTGCCCGCGATCCCGCCGGGAAAGCCGGCGTGATTGTGGGTGCGCGGGATCATCGCCGCGCGGCTCGATCCGCAATCGAACATGCGGATCGTCAGGTGAAACCGCGCCAGATAGATGGCGGCAGTCAGCCCGGCGGGGCCGGCGCCGATGATGACGCAGTCGACCGTTTCGGGATCGGGGGCAGGGGAGGTGGCCGACATGGAGGCGCAAATGATGCGGATGGGCTTTCGTTCCCGGTGACATCCGGGCACAGGCTGTCGCGATGACCTTTGCCGCGACCATCCTCACCCTCTATCCCGAAATGTTTCCCGGGCCGCTCGGGGCTTCGCTTGCCGGTCGGGCGCTGCGCGAGGAACGCTGGTCGCTCGAAGCCGTGCAGATCCGCGACTTCGCGACCGACAGGCACCGTTCGGTTGACGATACCCCGGCCGGGGGCGGGGCGGGGATGGTGTTGCGCGCCGATGTGCTCGCCGCCGCGCTCGACAGCGTGGCCGACGCCCGCCCGGTGCTGGCGATGACGCCTCGCGGGAAACCGCTGACGCAAGCGCGGGTGCGCGAACTGGCGGCGGGACCGGGCGTGATCGTATTGTGCGGCCGGTTCGAGGGGTTCGACGAACGCCTGTTCGAGGCACGCGATATCGAGCCGGTCGCGATCGGCGATTATGTGCTGTCCGGTGGCGAAATGGGCGCGCTGGTGCTGCTCGATGCTTGCGTTCGGCTGCTTCCCGGCGTAATGGGCGCGGCTTCGAGTGGTATCGAGGAAAGCTTCGAAAGCGGCCTTCTCGAATATCCTCAATATACCCGACCTGCTGAATGGGAAGGGCGTGTGATCCCCGAAGTGTTGCGATCGGGGGATCATGCGAGGATCGCGGCGTGGCGCAAGTCACGATCGGAATCCGACACACGGCTATGGCGGCCGGATCTGTGGGAGCGTCACGTCGACGCTCGGGTCCAGTCGCCCTCTGGCGCGCACACACAAGACGAAGGTCACAAGAAATGAACCTCCTCCAGACGCTCGAAGCGGAACAGATCGCCAAGTTCCTCGAATCGAAGTCGATCCCCGATTTCCGCGCCGGTGACACCCTCAAGGTCGGCGTGAAGGTCGTCGAAGGCGAGCGGACCCGCGTGCAGAACTATGAAGGCGTGTGTATCGCGCGTTCGAATGCCGGCATGGGTTCGTCGTTCACCGTCCGCAAGATGAGCTTTGGCGAAGGCGTGGAGCGCGTATTCCCGCTCTATTCGCCGAATATCGATTCGATCGACGTCGTCCGTCGCGGCGTCGTGCGGCGTGCGAAGCTCTATTATCTGCGCGGTCGTACCGGCAAGTCGGCGCGTATCGCCGAACGCCGCGATCCGCGTCCGGCCAAGGCGACCGCAGCCGAGTAATCGGCGCGGGCGTGGTTGCGCCAGTTCAGGGCGCGGTGGCTTATTGCCGCCGCGCCCTTTTCGTGAGCGGCGGGAACGGACGTCGGAAGCCTCGCAATTCGTTCGACGAAAGACGTCGCCCCAGCGCAGGCTGGGGCCTCAAGCGGCTCTTGCCGTGCGCTATTGCCGTGGCATCCCAGCCTTCGCTGCGATGAGGTTCGGAGCAACCGTCCGACTGGCTCCAACCCTCGCTGCGGCGGTAACTCCGTCGACCGGCAGCGTAGCCTAGGCCGGATCGACATTCACGGGAAACGCGACGAATTGCTCCCCTCCCTGGAAGGGAGGGGTGGGGGTGGGTCGGCCTGCGAGGGAAGGTCACGCCCGCCAACGGGCCAACCCACCCCCGACCC
>NZ_LMKE01000001.1:307972-312925 GCF_001421245.1 Sphingomonas sp. Leaf10
CCCTCGTTCGGCCCGGCGATCGGGGCCGACACCGTAAAGCGCAGCCCCGGGGCGTTGTCGCTTTCCTCGATCACCCCGTCCAGTCGCTTGACCATCGCGGTCAGCATCCGCGTGCCGAAACCGGTGCGATTGCCGACCCGCCCGCGGCCGCGATCGGCGACGGTCAGGCGGAAACGGTTGCGGAACCGCTCCAGCGTGACGGCGATCGGTCCCGACTTGCCCTCATAGGCATATTTCTGGGCATTGATGACCAGTTCGACCAGCACCAGCCCGACCTGCACCGCCGCATCGGCGGAAATCAGCATCGGCGACAGGTCCATGGTCAGCCGCCCGGCCCATTCGGCCCCCATCGACGCCTGCATTTCGGACAACAGGTCATCGATATAGCGGCCGAGGTCGATAACGGTGACGGTGTCGTCCGAATAGAGGCGGCGATGGACCAGCGCGACCGCCGACAACCGCCGCTGCGCCTCGCCCAGATGGCGGGTCAGCGTCTCGTCATTCTCGGCGGTCGCCTGCATCGCCAGGAACGCGACCACCAGTTGCAGGCTGTTCTGCACCCGGTGGTTGACCTCCTTGATCAACGTTTCCTGCTGCGCGAGCAGCGCGTCCTTGTCGGTGACCGCGCGCGACAATTCGCGGTTCAGCTCGCTGATCCGGCGCCGCTGGCGCACATCGAACAACAGGCGCGACAGCCGATGTGCCGCCTCGACCTCCGCCGGGGTCCAGGGCCGCGCCCGCCCGCGTATCTCCTCGCTCCATGCCGCGAACGACGCGCGGGGGGTCAGCGGCTGATCGGGTGAGTCGCTCACCGCCTTGTGCGGATTGCCGGCCCATTGGATCGTCTGCAACGTCTCGGCCCGGAACCACATCAGCACCACCGGCTCCTCGACCGACAGCGTGATCGCCAGGATGCCGCTCGCCAGGTCGCGATAGGCGTGCGCGGCGGGTAGGCGCAGTTCGAGCGCGGCGCTGTGCGTCAGGATCGAACCCTGCTGCCGGACCCAGCGCGACAGGTCGTCAATGTCCTCGCGCGCCGGCACATGGCCCGAGGTATGCAGGACGGCACCGCGTTGCAGAGCGAAGCCATCGGCACCCAACATGCGTTGCAGGTCGTGACCGATCAACGCGGCGGTGTGTTCCGGATCGCTGTCCTGTGCCAGCCGCTGCGCCAGCGCGTCCTCCGCCGCGCGCAGCCGCAGCCGCTCGCGATATTCGGCGGCCTCTTCCTTGGCGCTCACCTGTTGCGCGAACGATGCCGCGACCAGTTCGCAGGTCTTGCGCTGGAGATAGGACAGGGTGCGCGGCGTGCGGTGGTGGCAGGCGACCAACCCCCACAACATGCCGTCCTTGATGATCGATACCGATGCCGATGCCGCGACGCCCATGTTGTGCAGATACTGGACATGGATCGGCGACACCGCCCGCAGCCCGACGTCGCTCAGATCGACCTCGCGCAGCGCCGGATCGATGCCGGTGATCGGGGCGGGGGTGTAGGTCGCGTCGGGAATGACCCGCACCCGGTTGCGGACATACAACGCGCGCGCCTGTCGCGGGATGTCGGACGCCGGGAAATGATGGTTCAGGAACCCATCCATGTCGGGCGCATGGCGTTCGGCGACGACCTTCCCCGAATCATCGTCGAGGAAGCGGTAGATCATCACCCGGTCGAAACCGGTCAGCCTAGAAAAGATCGCGGCGGCACGCGCGCCCAGATCGTCAAGGTCGACGGCACGCGCGAATTCCTCGCCGCCATGTTCGATCCAGATCAGCGCGTCGTCGGTACCCGGCTGGCCCGGCGCGGTCGGCTCGATCTCGACCAGCCATTGTGCGCCGGCACGGCTGGCGACGACCGAGAGCGACCGGTCGTTGATCGTGCCGAGCGATACCGGTCCGGCGATCGTCGACCGCAGGACGCCCAGCCCATCGGCACCGACCAGCGGACCGATCGGCCCGCCCAGCCAGTCATTCCCCAGCAATCCGGCGACATCCCCCGCGCCGCCCGTGATCCGGTCCTGCACGGGGTCGACGATCAACAGCACGCCATGCGGCTGGATCGCGCCGGGAATATGGATAGGCTCGCGATCGCACGCGGTCAGGTCTGGCCCCAGGTCGGATGCCGAATGGGCGTCCGCCCGACGCGGTGCATCGAAGTCTGCATTCGTCGCCAACAGATGGCCTTTCGTCGTCATCATGCGACCCGATGACGAAGACCGCAGCGGGAAGTATTTGTAGTAAAAGGAGTCGGCATTTTGTTCAACCGGCCCCCGTGGCGCCATCCAGTACGTGGCGAATTCGCCCGGCCAGATCGGCCCGTTTGTAGGGTTTGCCGATCAGGTCGAATTCCGTCCCGCGCGCGTCGACCCGTTCGATCGATGCCTCGGCATAGCCGGTGGTCAGCAGCACCTTCAGCCGGGGGCGTTGCCGCCGGGCCTCGCGTGCCAGCATCACGCCGTTCATGCCGCCGGGCATGATCAGGTCGGTGAACAAAAGGTCGACCGGCGTGCCGCGTTCGAGGATATCGACCGCCTCGGGGCCGTTATTGGCGCGCACCACCTTGTATCCGAAATCGTTCAGGATCGCCTCGGCCAGGTCGCCGATGTCGCGCTGGTCCTCGACCACCAGGATCGTCTCGTCGCCGCGCGAATCGCGTTCGCTGTGGGTGCGGCGACGGCGGATCGGTTCGGCGGCATCGGTCGCCGCGGGGAACAGCAGGTGGACGGTCGTGCCCTTGCCTTCCTCCGATTCGATCTTCAGCGCACCATCGGACTGCTTCATGAAGCCATAGACCATCGACAGGCCCAGACCGGTGCCTTGCCCCTGATCCTTGGTCGTGAAGAACGGCTCGGTCACCCGCGCCAGTATCTCCGGCGTCATCCCCGATCCAGTATCCGCGATCGACAGTCCGATATACTCGCCCTGTCGCGCTTCGGAAAAACGCGGATCGGTGCCGTCGACACAGACATGCTCGGCGGTCACGGTCACCGTGCCGCCGTCCGGCATGGCGTCGCGGGCGTTCATCAGGATGTTCAGGATCGCGGTTTCCGCTTGGACCGGGTCGATCCGCGCGTTGCAATCGCTACCGCACCGGTTGACCTCGATTTCGATCGGGGCCGTTCCGATGGTACGCTTCAGCATCGGCAGGAGGTTCGCGACCAGATCGTCGATATTGGTCACCCGCCCCGACAGCTTCTGCTTGCGCGAGAAGGCGAGCAGTTGCTGCGTCAATTCGGCCCCGCGCTCCGCCGCCTCGACCACCGCGCGTAGCGACCGGCTGGTCCGGGCCGGATCGAGCGGCTTTTCGTGGCTGCGCTCGACCTGGGTCAGCACGACGTCGGTGAACCCTTGAATGACCGTCAGCAGATTGTTGAAATCATGCGCGATCCCCCCGGTCAGCTGACCGACGGCTTCCATCTTCTGCGCCTGCCGCAGCCCTTCCTCGGCATCGCGGCGGCGGGTAACGTCGAGCTGTGAGGCGAAGTAATAGCGAAGCTCGCCATCGCCATCGAGCACTGGCGAGACGAACAGCGCGTTCCAGAAGGCGCTGCCGTTCTTTTTGTAGTTGATGAGTTCCACCGACGTTTCGCGGCGCTGGCGGATCGCATGGGCGACTTCGGCGACGGTATCGGGATCGGTATCCGGTCCCTGCAGAAACCGGCAGTTCCGCCCCAGCACCTCGTCCGCCGTATAGCCCGTCATCTGCAGGAAGGCCGGGTTGGCGAAGATGATCGGATTGTCGTCCTGTCGAGGATCGGTCACGATCATCGGCATCCGCGTGGTCTTTACCGCCGCGAAGAAGATGCCGTTCGCCGGATCGCGCATGTCCCCCTCCGCCATCGCCGGCTGGCGGTGTACGGGGTCGAGGGGTTTTTCCGGACTGGACGGCGAATGCATGGACGGAATCTACCGGTTCGAGTGCGAGGCTAAAGGTCTCGAGCGCAGCCTTTGGTTCCGTGGGCGCGGACCCGGATCGCGGCACCGGTCGTTCGTCGCGTCATGAACCCCGTCCGCCAAGCCATTGCCAGACAAGTCCGATCGCTGACCGGGGCGGGGGACGGTGCGATCGACCTGACCCGCCCGCCGGGCGACGACGGATTGTTCGGCCCGCAATCGGTCAGTTGGCGCGTCCATGGCGACTTTTCGTCGATGATGATCGGCGGCACGGCGGCGTTGCTGGTGCAGATGCTGAATCCCGGCGCGCTGGCCGGCGTGTGGGACCACAGCAATTTCCAGCGCGACATGCTCGGGCGGCTCAAGCGGACCGCGCAGTTCATCGCCGCCACCACCTATGGCAGTACGGCGGAGGCCGAGCGGCTGATCGCGCGGGTGCGGCAGATTCACGACCGGGTCCACGGTGTGCTTCCCGACGGCACCCCGTATGACGCCAACGACCCGCATCTGCTGACCTGGGTCCATGTCGCCGAGACCGATTCGTTCCTGCGCGCCTATCTGCGCTACCGTGACCCGACGCTGTCGCGCGCCGATCAGGACCGCTATTTCGCCGAGAATGTCGTGGTGGCCGAACGGTTGGGAGCGACCGATGTGCCCGACAGCCGGGCGGCGGTCGATGCGTGGCTGTTGTCGGTCCGGCGCGAATTGCGTTGTGACGAACGGACGCGGACGGTGCGCGACGCGCTGCTGCACCAGCCGCTGCCCAATCCGCTGCTCAAGGGGTTCGGCGCGCTCAACACCGCCGCCGCGATCGACCTGCTGCCGCCTTGGGCGCAGGCGATGCTGGAGTTGCAGCCACACGGCGTCGGCGTCCGCACCGGTGCGCACGGCATGGCGCGCGTGTTGCGCTGGGCGCTGGGCGGATCGGCGTCTGAGCGGACGGCACGGGCGCAGGGGTAGGGACCAACGCGTCCTATGGTCGGCGCCATTGCTCCCCTCCCTGACAAGGGAGGGGCTGGGGGTGGGTAGGTTTGGGACTGGCCGAACCGTGCCTCACGGGCC
>NZ_LMKE01000001.1:312970-380034 GCF_001421245.1 Sphingomonas sp. Leaf10
CCTCCCTTGTCAGGGAGGGGAGAGGTAGAATGTCTATCGGACCTACAACGGCGGCAACCCGGCGCGCAGTTCCGCCACCCACGGCCCGGCCACGCCATCCGACGGCGCCCGCCAGTCGCCGCGCGGCGACAGCGCGCCGCCGCCCGACACTTTCGGTCCATTGGGCAGCGCCGACCGCTTGAACTGGCTGGTCTGGAAGAAGCGCCACAGGAACTTCTCCAGCCACGCCGCGATTGTCGGCAGGTCGTAGCTGCCCTTCGCATCTTCCGGGAAATCGATCGGCGAGCGCCCCGCCGCCGCATCGCGCCATGCATGCCAGCATAGGAACGCGATCTTCGACGGCCGCAGCCCGAAGCGCACGACATGGTGCAGGAAGAAATCGTTCAGCGCATAGGGGCCGACCCGGTCCTCGGTGCTCTGCATCTTCCCCGACGCATCCGCCGGCACCAGCTCGGGCGAAATCTCGGTATTCAGGATCGCATCGAGCACCGCATCGGTATCGGCATCGAACTGGTCGGTGCGGATCGCCCAGCGGATCAGATACTGGATCAGCGTCTTGGGCACGCCGGCATTGACGCCGTAATGGCTCATATGGTCGCCGACGCCGTAGGTGCACCAGCCCAGCGCCAGCTCCGACAGGTCGCCGGTGCCGAGCACCAGCGCCTGTCGCTGATTGGCCAGCCGGAACAGATAATCGGTGCGCAACCCCGCCTGTACGTTCTCGAACGTCACGTCATAGACCGGCTCACCCTTCGCAAAGGGGTGGTCCATGTCGGCCAGCATTTGCCGCGCCGCTAGGCGGATATCGATCTCGTCGCCGGTGATGCCGAGCGCCCGCATCAGTTTCCACGCATTGCCCTTGGTCTCCTCACCGGTCGCAAAGCCCGGCATGGTGAAGCCCAGAATGTCGCTGCGCGGCCGCCCCAACCGGTCGAACGCCTTGGCCGCGACGATCAGCGCATGGGTCGAATCCAGCCCGCCCGATACGCCGATCACCAGCCGTTTGGTTCCCGACGCGACCAGCCGCTGGCGCAGCCCCTCGACCTGAATATTGAACGCCTCATAACAGTCGTCGTCCAGCCGATCGGGGGTGTTCGGCACGAACGGATAGCGCCGCACCGGGCGCAACAGGCCGATATCGTCGTGACAGGGCGCATGGTCGAACCCGATCCGGCGGAAGCGAGTTTCGGGATGGCCGCTGGCGATGGCGCAGTCGTTGAACGTGCCGGTCCGCATCCGCTCCAGCCGCAACCGTTCCAGATCGACATCGGCATAGACGATGCCCGCCGCGTGATCGAACCGGTCGGACGCGACCAGTTGCTCGCCCAGTTCATGGACGCTGCCCTGTCCATCCCACGACAGGTCGGTCGTGCTCTCGCCCATGCCCGCCGCCGAATAGACATAGGCCGAGATCGTCCGCGCCGATTGCGACGCGCACAGCATCTCGCGGTCGCGCGCCTTGCCGATGACGATGTTCGATGCCGACAGGTTGCACAACACCAGCGCCCCGGCCATCGCGCCCGCCGTCGACGGGGGCAGGGGGGACCAGAAATCCTCGCAAATCTCGGCATGGAACACGAAGTCGGGCAGGCCGTCGGCAGCGAAGATCAGGTCGGTCCCGAACGGCACCTCCTGTCCGGCGACGCGCATCGTCAGTCCGGTCAGCCCGGCGCCGGGCGCGAACCAGCGTTTCTCGTAATATTCGCGGTAGTTGGGCAGATAGGTCTTCGGCACCACGCCCAGAATGCGCCCCCGCGCCACCGCCACCGCGCAGTTATACAGCCGGCCATTACGCCGCAGCGCCGCGCCGAGCAGCAGCGCGGGGCGCAGGTCGGCACTGACCGCAACGATCTCCGCCAGCGCCGCCTCGGTCGCATCGCACAGCGCGTCCTGCAAATGCAGGTCGTCGATCGCGTAGGAGGTGAGGTTCAGTTCGGGAAAGACCAGCAGATCGGCCCCGGCATCATGCCCCCCGCGCGCCAGCGCGATCGCGGCGCGGCCATTGGCGGCGGGATCGCCGACGCTCGCCAGCGGGGTACAGGCGCCTACGCGGAGCAGGCCGTGGGAGTGGATCGAATGGAACGGGTGCGCGGTCATGGGCCGCAACGTAATGACGGACGCTCAAAAGCGAAACCGTTCGTGCTGCTTGCAGGTTGGTTCAAACTCAACCGGCCACCATTCTCCCCTCCCTGACAAGGGAGGGGCCGGGGGTGGGTAGGTCCGCGAGGGAAGGTCACGCCCTCCTCAGACCAACCCACCCCCAACCCCTCCCTTGTCAGGGAGGGGAGAGGAATCAAACCTTGGCGGCGTAGATCATCCGGCCTTCGCCGATCAGGTCGAACACGCGCGCCAGATCGCCTTCGGCCACCGCAAAGCAACCCTGGCTGCGGCCCAGCTTGCCATGCTGCGCAATCATTTCCGGGTTGGCATACCATGCACCGTGAATGACGATCGCGCGCATCAACGCATTGTCGTTGGTATGATCCAGCCCGACCAGACGCTGCGAGCGGCCATGCTTGCCGACATAATAATTCTCGGTGACAAACGCGCCTTCCGACGTGGCGTTCGAATCGGGCACGTTGCTGAACCGGTCGAGCATGCCGCGATGGCGCGGGTCCGATCCGCTGCCGTGCGACACGCGCATCGCCGACACGACGCCGCTGTGCATGTCGATGAACTGGAACCGCGGATGCGCCGAATCGAGCGCGAAGTCGGCGATGGCGATCCGGTCGGTCTTGCGGACCATATTGCCGTGGCGCTGCAACGCGGCGTGCGCGCGTTCGAACAGGCCGGCATTGACCGTCGGCGGCGCCAGCATTTTCTTGACCGGTGCGGCGGGAAGCGGGGCCGATGCCAGACGCTGCGGCACCGGGGCCACCGGCAGATTCTGCGCGACGGGCACGATCGCGTTCTTGGTGCAGCCCTGTGCCAGCACGAGCCCGGCAAGACCCCCTGCCGCCTTCAGTACCGCCCGGCGCGATCGAACCGCTTCGTCCTGCATCCAAATCCTCGTTGAACCGTTATGGCTCCCCCAGATACGGGACGAAACGGTTCCATTCAATTAACGCCGGGTAATAGGCGCTGTCACTGGTCGCGACGATGCAACGGGCGGTCGACTCCGTTCCAAATGTTACGGATGCAATTTGCCTTCATCGGCCGGCTGAGTGATAATTTGGGGATGAACGTAGCGTTTCGCCTCGGCCTGTGTCTGGCGCTGTTGCCCGTGCAGGCGATGGCGCAGCGCGCCGACGCGCTGTCGGTCGAGCGTGCGGCACTGGCGATGCGTCCGGGCGCGCATCGCTGGGCCGACGATCCCGGCCTGCCCGGGCCGGTCAGCATCGTCGTTAGCGTGCCGATGCAGATGGCGTTCGTCTATCGCGGCGACGTGCTGATCGGCGCGACGACGGTGTCGACCGGAAAGCCCGGCAAGACCACGCCGATCGGCGAATATAGCATCCTGCAAAAACGGCCATTCCACCGCTCGAACCTCTACAACAACGCGCCGATGCCGTTCATGCAGCGGCTGACCTGGGACGGGGTGGCGTTGCATGCCGGCAATCTGCCCGGCTTTCCCGCGTCGCACGGCTGTATCCGCATTCCGACCGCCTTCGCCCGCGCGCTGTTCGCCGCGACGTCGCTGGGTGGGCAGGTGGCGGTGGTGAACGACGTCATTGCCTTTCCCGCCTATCGCCCCGCCGATCCGGTCCCGCGGCTGGAGGCGGAGGTGGCGATGCTGGCCGGACGTGACGACCGGGTGAGCAGCGGAGGCCGACGTGCCGATCCGCGCTAGGCACAAAGGGGCGATCGGCCTCGTCGCGCTCGCGCTGACCGGCTGCAACGACCGTCGCGAGCCCGCGCCCGGCGTTACCCCGACGCCGCAACCGACCCAAACCGCGCCGGCAACGTCGACCGTACCCGACCGGATCACGGTTACGACCAACGAACCCTTTTATGCCGCGAAGGTAGCGGCCGATGCCGTCCTCCTGACCGGCGTCGACCTGCCCGAGCGCCGCTTGAACATCGCCGCCCGCACCATCGCCGCCGACCGCCGAAGCTGGACCGCGCGCGACGATCGCGGCACCGTGCTCGTCACCGCGATCCGCAGCGCCTGCGAAGACGACATGTCGGGTGCGCCGCGCGACTTCATCGGCACGCTGACCTTCGGCGACCGGACCGTGCGCGGCTGTGCCTTCACCGGCACGCCGGCCCCGCCACCCGCCGAGACGGCCGCGACGATCCCTGCCCTCTTCACCGGCACATGGAACACCGACGCTGCCGCTTGTGCCCGCCCGGCTGCTTCGATCGAAGGGGTCAAGGTAACCCCGACGGAAATCCTGTTCCACGAAAGCGCCGGACGGGTGACGCGGGTCGAACCGCTCGGACCCGGCCGCATCCGCATCACCGCCGATTATGATGGCGAGGGTGAACGCTGGACCGCGACGCAGACGCTGAAGCTAGCGGGCAACCGGCTGACGATCGATACCGGCGGACCGTCGATCAGCCGCGTGCGCTGTCCGGAATAGCCAGCGCCGCCGCGATCGCCGCGTGCAGCTGCTCGCCGGTGAACGGCTTGGTCAGCACCGGCAACCCGACCGGCGTGTCGCCGATCTCGGCGAAACCGGTAATCAGCAACACCGGCACATCCGGGCAGCAGGATCGCACCCGGTTGGCGACGTCGATCCCCGACAGGTCGGGCATGGCGAAATCGGTCAGCACCAGATCGAACCGCGCACCCGCCTCCAGCGCCGCGACGGCGGATCGCGCCGATCCCTGCACGGTGACATGATGCCCCTCCGCTTCGAGCTGCGCGGCGACGACGGCGCGTACTTCGGCGTCGTCCTCGACCAGCAACAGGCTGCGTGGGGTGACATTGTGCAGACCGGGCAGGGTGCTCGCCACCGCATCGGGTTCGGCACGGGGCAGCCACAAATGGATCGTCGTGCCCTGACCCACCACGCTGTCGATCGTCACCTCGCCGCCCGCCGCGCGGGCCATCGCCCGGACCATCGGCAGGCCGAGTCCGGTGCCGGCCCCCTGCGCCTTCGTGGTGAAGAACGGTTCGAACACCCGCGCCCGCACCGCATCGTCGATACCGCTGCCGGTATCGCTGACCGATATGCGGATGAACGGCCCGGTAAGATCCGGCAAATGCGCAGCGGCATCGACGACATTCTCGGTCGCGAGGCGCACGGTGCCACCGCCGTCCATCGCGTCGCGCGCATTGATGGCGAGGTTCAGGATCGCCAGCTCGAACTGCCCCGGATCGGTGCGCACCGACCACGGTTCGTCGGCAAAGTGATAGGCGACCCGGATGCGCCCGGCGGTGGTCCGCAGGATCAGCTCCTCGATCGTGCGGATCGCCTCGTCGGGGCGGAAGACTTCGGCGGCGAGGTCGCGCTGCCGGCTGAAGCTGAGCAGGCGGCGGGTGATCGCGCTGCCACGCCCGGCCGCTTCCCCCGCCGACGCCAGATAGCGCTTCAGCCGCTCGCGATCGTCGATCCGCCGCTCGGCCAGCTCCAGATTGCCCATGATCGCCGCCAGCAGATTGTTGAAATCATGCGCGATGCCACCCGACAGCGTCCCCAGCGCCTCCAGCTTTTCCGACTGGTGGTGCCGCCGCTCGGCCAGCCGGCGATCGGTATCGTCGCGTTCGATCCGCAGCAGATAGCGGTCGCTGCCCGCCTGAAACGGGATGCGGCGGATATGCGTCCAGCGGTCGCCGCCGGGCAGCGGGTGATGGCGGTCCTCGTTGTCGACCCGGTCCTGTGCCAGCGCCACCAGATCGCGCGCATCGACGCTCGCATCGCCCTTGTCGCGCACGATCCGCCCCCCGGCGTCGAGGATCGCGACCGTATCGCCCGAACTGTCGGCCAGCCCCCGGAACGCCGCGCGTTCGAACGTCAGCGCGCGGCGCAGCGCATGGCGTTCGGCGGCGGCAGCGACCATCGCCGTCAGCGCCTCGGCATCCCATGGCTTGTTGGCATAGCCGCTGATCGCGCCTTCGTTCAGCGCCGCGACCACCGCCGACAGATCGGCATAGCCGGTCAGCAGGATCGCTTCCGCATCGGTCACCACGCGTGCACGGGCGAGGAACTGGCTGCCGGTCAACTCGGGCATGCGCTGGTCCGACACGATCACCGCAATGTCGCGATGGGCCGCAACCAGATCGAGCGCCTCGACCGGCGAGGTGGTCGACAGGATGCGATACCGATCCTCCAGCAAGTCGGTCAGCGCGACGAGGATCTCTCGCTCGTCGTCGACCAGCAGCAACAGGGGCAGGGCACCGTCGGTTTGCATTACGCCTGTTCCGGTATCCTGATCGCGAACGAAGCGCCACCCTGTGTCGCACGGCCGATCTCGATCGTGCCACCGTGCGAGCGCACCACGCCATACGCGATGGCGAGGCCCAGCCCGGTGCCGGCCCCGACATCCTTGGTCGTGAAGAACGGTTCGAACACCCGCTCACGCTTGTCGTCGGGAATGCCGGGGCCGTTATCATCAATTCGGATCAGATACTGGCCGTCCGCCGATCCGGTCGCGATCACGATCTCGCCCGCCACCGGATCGACAGCGTCGGCGGCGTTGGCGACGATGTTCATCACCACCTGATTGACCAGCGCCCCCGAACATTCGAGCATCCGCGCCGGCCCATAGTCGCGCATCACCCGCACCGTGCCGAGCCGGGGCGCGAGCAGCGTCAGCACCGCATCGATCGCATCGGGAATGTCGACCTGCGACACCTCGCCATCGTCCAGCCGCGAGAAGCGCCGGAGCTTCACCACCAGTTCCTGGATGCGCGTCAGTCCCGACCGGATCGAGGTCAGCCGGTCCGACGCCTTGGTCAGCAGCGTCGCCCGCGTCGCCTCGTCACCGTCGCGCGCACCCGCCACCGCGCGCTCCACGGTCGCCTGATGCGCGAGAATGAAGGCCAGCGGATTGTTGATCTCGTGCGCGATCCCCGCGACCAGTTCGCCCAGCGACGCCATCTTCGCCGATTGCACCAACTGCGCCTGCGTTTCGCGCAGCAGCGCATTGGCCCCGGCCAGTTCGGCATTGGCCTGTGCCAGCCGGTCCGCCGAATCCGCCTCCGCCCGTGCCTGCGCCAGCGCGATCGCCTGCGCCCGTTCGCGAGCGATGCCGGCGGCTTCCTCGTCGCGCGCCAGCTTGCGTCGGACGATCGCGCGGATACGCACCAGCAGCATGTCGCCATCGCTCCGACGCGACACGACATCGTCGACCCCGGCCGCCAGCCCCGCCAGCATCGTCGCCGGTTCGGCATCGTCGGTCAGCGCGACCAGCGCCACGCCGCTCGCCTGCGCCACCCGGCACGCATCGATCCGCGCCGACAGCGCGAAATCACGCTCGCGCTCGATGACCAATATCCCATCGACGCTGTCCGCCTCGATCGCGACCAGCGCCGCCTCGGGATCGGTCAGTCGTTCGACCCGGTACCCTTCGGTCGCCAGTCGCTCGAGAAGCGGATCGCGGTCGGCATCCTCGATGTCGAGCAACAGCAGCCGCGCCTGCCGCAGCGCCGATGCCGGCCCGTCCTCGACCGGGCGTCCCCGCGTCTGGCGCAGCAGCGCGCGGATGCGCGACACGATCAATTCGCCGCCGCCCCGCTTCGGAACATAGGCGTTGGCGCCGCTGTCGAGGCCCTGCCGCTCCACCTCCGACGCATCGTCGCCGGTCAGCATCAGCACCGGCAGCGTCCGGGTCGCCCCGGTCTGTCGCACGATCCGCACCAGTTCGTCGCCGTTCATACCCGGCAACCGGTAATCCACCACCAGCAGGTCCGGCCGCGCATCGTTGAGCGTCGCCAGCGCGGTCTCGGCATCGCGGGTCCGCTCGACCCGCAGGCCCGCGCGTTCGAACATCCGCCGCAGTTGCAGCGCCTGCGTTTCCGAATCCTCGACCAGCAGGATCGATGCGCCGTCCATCAGCGTGCCCGTTCCAGCACGCGGCGGACATGCGGCGCGATCAGGTCGAGCGGCAGCGACAGCGCCCCCATGCGATGCGCGGCGGCGGGCATGCCATAGACGACCGAGCTGGTCGCATCCTCGGCCACCGCCTGTCCGCCCGCCGCCAGCAGCGCCTGTACGCCCGGCGCGCCATCCTCGCCCATGCCGGTCAGCACCACCGCCATCGCCGCGCCGTCGAGTGCGCTCGCTCCGCTTTCGATCAGGCGGGTGGCCGACGGGCGCTGGCCGTTGACCGGCGCATCACGCCCGACCAGCATCGTGCCGCTGCGGCTGACGGTCAGGTGCGCGTCGCCCGGCGCGACATGGATCATGCCGGCGCGCGCCATCTCGCCATGATTGGCGATCTCGACCCGTTGCGGCACCACGCTGTCGAGCCAGCTGGCAAAGCCGGTCATGAAACTCGCCCCCATATGCTGGACCAACAGCACCGGGATCGGCAGGTCGGCGGGCAGCGCCGCGAACAACCGGGCAAGGGCAGGGGGGCCGCCGGTCGATGCCGCGACCAGCAGCATCGTCGGCGCGCGTTGCCGCGCCGCCGGTATCGGCAGCACCGGCGCGGTCCGTATCCGCCGCCGCACGACCGCCACCTCGCTCATGATCGCCAACTGCGTGCGGATTTCCCGCGTGACCCGCGAATAGGCGGCATCGCCCAGCCCGACCGGCTTTTCGACGACCGACAATGCGCCGGCGCGCAGCGCGTCCATGCTGTTACCCATCGCCCCGCCATCGATACTGGCGGAAATGACGACGATCGGTGTCGGGCGATCGGCCATGATCCGCCGCGTCGCCTCCAGCCCGTCGATGCCGGGCAGGCGGATATCCATCGATATCACGTCGGGTTGCACCACCGGCAGCGCCGCGATCGCTTCCTCGGCGGTCGCGAACGCGCCGGCCACGGTCAGGCGCGGGTCATCATTGATGATATGGGTCAGCAGCGTGCGGACGACGATCGAATCCTCGACGATCATCACGCGGGCCGGGGTGGTGCGGTCGGGCATCGGCTGCGTCAGATCAATTGCTGGACGACGGCGATCAACTTGCCCTGATCGAAGTCCTGCTTGGTGACATAGGCGTCCGCGCCCAGGCTCAGGCCGCGTTCGATGTCGTCGGGGCTGTTGCGCGATGTCATCATGACGACGGGTAAAGTTTTCAGTGCCGGATCGTTCCGTATCGCGCCGAGCAATCCGAACCCGTCCATGCGCGGCATTTCGACATCGGCCACCACCAGGTCGATCGCGTCCAGCCCCGATCGCAACCGTTCCAGCCCGGCAAGCCCGTCGACCTCGATCAGCACCCGGTATCCCTGTGCCTCGAGGATGCTGCGCTCCAGCGTGCGGGTCGTGATCGAATCGTCGACGACCAGAATCGTGCGACTGCGCGTGTCCGGCGCGGCGGCGACCGCGATCGGCGGTGCGATGGCACCCGCCCGGTCGCGCACTAGTTGCGCGGGGTCGAGCACCAGCACGATTTCCCCGTTCAGCAATACCGTACCCAGCACCAGCGGCACGTCGGCGGCGATCGCCGCGGTGTCGCCGACCAGCAGCGCCCGCACGTCGCTCAGGGCATCGACGACCAGCATCCGCCGGACGCCCTCGGCGGCGATCAGCACAGCCGGCAGCGTGCCGTCCGCCGCACCATGCGCCACGTTCAGCATATCGCCCAGCCGACCGACCGGCACCGGGGTGCCGTCGATCGTCAGCATCGTGTCGCCGCCGCTGGGGGTCAGGTCGGCCGGGTCGATCCGCCGCACCTGTTTCACCGCATCGGTAGGCACCGCGAGGCGCATGTCGCCCACCTGGACCAACAACAGCGTCCGCCGGGTCAGCGCGACCGGCACCGCGATCGACACGACCGTCCCTCCATTGGCCCCCCGCGCGATCGTCGCCGATCCGTGCAGCCGCCGCGCGACCTCCGCCACGACCGACAGGCCGATGCCGCGCCCAGCCACTTCGTCCAGATGGTCTGCGGTCGAAAATCCCTGTTCGAACAGCAACGAATGCAGCGCCGCCCCGCGCGGTGGCGCTGCGTCGGCGGGGATCAGCCCGGCGGTCCGTGCCCGTGCGATGATGGCGGCATCGTCCAGCCCCGCGCCGTCGTCGCGCACGGTGATCGTCATCCGCCCGCGATCGATCCGCGTGTCGACGGCGATCGTCCCGGCATCCTCCTTGCCCGCGCGTCGCCGCGCGGCCGGGGTCTCGATCCCGTGGCGCACCGCATTGCGCAGCAAATGAAGCAGCGGATCGCGCAGCGCATTCAGCACGCGGCGATCGGCCTCGCCCTCGCTGTCGGCGACCTGCAACCGCGCGATCTTGCCCTCAGCGGCGGCAAGCTCGCGGACCGCGCGCTCATGTCCGTCGAACAGCGTCGCGACCGGTTGTAGCAACAGCCGTTCGCCATCGCGTTCCAGTTCGGCACTCGACCGGTCGAGCGAGTCGCGCAACCGCCCGTGCAGGCGGCGAATGCGATCGAGTTCGCCGGTCGCCTGCCGCAGCCGGCGTGCCGCCTCGCCATCGCCGCTCCCGGCCAGCAACGGATGCAGCGCCGCCAGATCCCCAGCCAGCGCGTTCAGCCGGTCGGCGACTTGTCCCTGTTCGGCGACCTGCGTCGCCATGACGTGCAGCGACCGGCCCAGCCGTTCGACGCGGTGGCCGGCGATCGCGACCCGGCGTTCGGGTTCTTGGTCGCGGGTCGCCTCGACCGATGGTGGGGCGGCGCCATCCTCGATCGCATCGGCCAGTATGCGCAACTCGGCGATGGCGGCGGCGTCCATCGCCCGCTCGCCGCGCTCGATCGCCAGCAACAGCGCCTCGGCCTCATGCGCCGCCGCTTCGGTCGCGGCCAGTTCGACGGCGCGTGCCGCTCCCTTCAAACTATGCGCGCGCCGGCTGAACTCGCGCAGGTCGACCGGCCGCCCGGCATCCGCATCGGCCAGCGCCGCGCGGATACCGGCCATATGCTCGGCCAGCTCCAGCGCGAACGCCGCCATCAATTCGGCCTGCAACTCGTCCATGGCCTACAGCCGATAGCGTTCGGTCAGCCCGACCAGCGTGCGCGACAATTCGCCCAGATCGCCCGCCGCCTGATCCAGTTGCCGGGTCGACGATGCGGTCTGCTGCGATGCCTCACGGATATTCTGGAGCGCGATCGTCACCTGTTCGATGCCGATCTGCTGCTGGTTGGTCGATGCGACGATCTGCTGGAACGTCTGGACGTTTTCCTGCACCCGCGCCGCCAGTTCCTCGATCGCGACATGGCCGGCATCGGTGCGTTCCTTACCCGATGCGACGCGCTTCACCGCTTCCTCGGTCAGCATCACCGACGAATTGATGCCGCGCTGGATATCGCCCAGGATCGACCGGACGTTGCGCGTCGCCCCCTTTGCCTGATCGGCCAGCAGCTTCATCTCGGCCGCGACGATCGCGAAGCTGCGCCCCTGTTCGCCGGCTGCCGCCGCCTCGATCGACGCGTTCAGCGCCAGCAGGTGCGACCGTTCGGATACGTCGTTGACCGTCGCGATGATGTCGCCGATCGCCTGCGTCTTTTCCGACAGCGCGACGATGTTGGTCGCGACCGCCTCGGCCTGTTCGCGGATCGCGTCCATCGCCTGCGCGGTATCGCCGACCGCGCTCAGCCCGGCATCGCTGATCTGCGCGGTCGCCTGTGCCTGCGCGATCACTTCCTGCGCCCGGCGGCTGATCTGTGCGCCGCTATGCGTGATCTCGTCGACGGTGGCGGCGGTTTCCTGCACGGCGGCCAGCTGTTCCTCGACCGACGCCGCCTGTTCCTGCGTCGATGCGCGGATTTCGGTGGTCGCGGCGTTCAGGTCGTTGGTGGCGGCGCGGTTCTGCGATGCGATGGTGCGCAGCCCGGCGACCATATCGTTCAGCGTCCGCCCCAGTTGCCCCAGTTCATCCTTGCCGGTCGCTTCGGTCGTGGTCGACAAGTCGCCGCCACCGATCCGGCCGACAAAGCCCATGAATTCGTCCAGCGGCCGGACGATCGACCGGCGGATGGCGATCGCGACGGCGATGCTGACCAGAACCGCGACGATCAGCCCAATGATGATCGACACCCGGCTGGCATTGTACACGTCGCGGGTCGCGTCCCGGCCCTTCTCGATCGCGACGTTCAGCGTCTCGCGCGCCTGCGCGACCCGGGCGACGGTCGCGGCATGGTCGCGCACGATCTCGTTCTCGGCCGCCAATACCCCGGTCCGATCGCCGGCCTGGATTGCAGCCAGCTGCGCCTCGACATCGGTGCGGGTGCGGGCCAGTGCCCGTTCGGCATCGCCAAGCTGCCGGGCCATGCGCGCCCATTGTTCGGACCGGATGCCGGTGACCGAATTGGCGCGATAGGTTTCCGCGGCGCGTTCCTGCTCGGCCATGCCGCGCGCGGCATCGTCGACCGCGGCGCGCCAGCCGGCAATGCCCTCGCGCGTGGCGGCATTGTTCCCGGTCAGGAAGCCGCGCACCAGCGCCGCGCGCTGTTCGACCTTGCGCGACAGGGCATGGTCGATGCGGTTCAGCGCCTCCATCGACGACAGGTCGCGTTCGACGATCAGGTCGACGGTCGATCGGACCTCGCCGATCTGCGTCAGCGCATAGAGGCCGAGGGCAAGCATGATCGCGGTGAGCGCCGCGAAGCCGGCGGCGATCCGGGTGGAGACGGACAAACCTTATCCTTCCTGAAGACGGGAGGGGAGAAGCAATTCGATCAGCAGCGCCGGTTCGATCCGGGTCAGGCGCTCGCCATCCCCCTCGACCAGACGCGACAAAGTTGGCACCACGTCGTCACGCGGCATATCGACCACGCCCAGCAGGGCGTCGACCGCCAATGCGATGCGCGGCGCGTCGTGGCGCAGGACGATCATCGCGCCGGCCGTGGCAACTTCGCGCGCCAACAGTGCCGCCGGATCGAACAGGTTCACCACCGCCCCGCGCCATGCGACCAGCCCCATCAGGGCCGCCGGACCATGCGGCACACGTGTAACCTTCGGCACCATCGCCACCGCCCGCACCTGTGCGATCGGCAGCCCGTGCGTCACCCCGCCCAGCGCGAACGCCAGCAGCGTCTCGGTGGGGCGATCGCGGGTGATCCGCTCCCCCGCCATCGCCTGCTGCCGCGCCCGCAGCACGGCGGCGACGGCATCGGCATCCATGTCCTCGGCGACGATCGGCGGCGCGCTCACCGCGCGCTCCCCATGATATGCCGGATCGCGGCGGTCATCGCGCCTGCGGTCATGCCCTCGCCCTCGGCCAGCTCGGTTGTGGGGTCCATCGCGGCGGCGACGCGCAAGGCGTTGGTCAGGCTGCGGTTTGCATCGGGCTGCCGCCCCTGCGCCAGCAGGTAATGGCCGAACTGATAATGTGCCATCGCGAACGACCGGTCGAGATACAGCGCTTCGCGGAACGCCCGCTCAGCGGAATCCTTGTCCCCGCTCGCCAGCGCATCGAGCGCCGCGAAGTACCGCGCAACCGCATCCGGCGTCCGCTCGACCAGCGACGGCGGCGCGACGGGCACAGGCTTCGCTGGCAGCGCGCGCCGTGGCGGGGCAGGGGGCGGCGTGCGCGGCGCGGGTGGCGGCGCGACCTCCATGACCGCCACCGTCCGCTCGACCGAACCCTTGGGGCGATAGGCGAGAACGCCCGCGACCTGCACCGGATCGGCGACGGCATCGAACCCCGGATTGGGTTCGGCATGTCCCAGCAGCAGCAACCCCTCCGGAGCCAGCCGCTCGACCAGCGCACCGACGATCGCGGTCGCATCTTCCTGCGCGAAGTAGATCAATACGTTGCGGCACAGGATCAGGTCGTAGTCGGTAAAGCCCAGCGCCCCGGTCCCGTCGATCATCGACATCAGATTATGCCGTTCGAACCGCGCCAGCCCGCGATAGCGTTCCTTCAACCGATATCGCTCACCGGTCCGATCGAACAACCGTGCCCGTTCGGCCTCGTCCGTCGTGCGCAGCGCCCATGAAGAATAATCGGCCTGCCGCGCCGCGATCAGCGCCGCTTCATCGATATCGGTACCGGTCAGCGCGACGTGCCAATCGCCGATCGCGTCGCCCAGCAGGTCGTTCAGCACGATCGCGATCGAATGCGCCTCCGCCCCGGTCGAACAGCCGACGCTCCAGATGCGCAGCCGTTTCTCGGCGGCATTGCGGCGGATCAGGCGCGGCAGGATATCGACGCGCAGCGCGTCGAACTGTTCGGCGAAGCGGAAGAAGAACGTCTCGTTGATCGTCACCGCGCTTTCCAGCGACGGCCATTCGGCATCGTGCGGGTCGCGCAGTCGGTCGCGATAGCGCGCGAGGGTCGTATCGCCGGTTGCGGCCATGCGGTGGGCAATGCGCTCGGCAAGCTGCGCATCCTTGTCGGCATAATAATGATGGCCGGTGCGCGCGATCACCAGCGCCTTGACCTCGGCAAAGGCTTCGTCGCGGATCATGCCGCGCCCCACTGCTCGGCACGCCGCGCGGCAGCGGCGGTCAGCGCGGCCAGCGTCGCGCGCTCGCTGTCGAGCAGCAGCCGGTCGGGGGCGAGGACATGGGCGACGTCATCGCCGATCGTCAGTTCGCCGACAATCGCGGCGTTCAGGCTGTGGTCGGCCTCGACCGGCGCGACCATGCCGGACACCACGTCCTCCGCCCGATCGACCAGCAGACACGGTCCGCCATCCCGCAACCGCACCAGATGCGCGAACAGGGCGACGTGCTCGACCCGCGTCGTCGGTTCCAGCAACAGCAGCGGCGCCAGCACCGGCACCGGTTCCCCCTGCAAGGTGACGAACCCCAGCACCGGCGCGGGCAGGCCCGGGGCAGCGTCGATCGGCAGCACCGGCAACACTTCCCGCACTGCCGACAAGGGCAGCGCGAAACGGGTATCACCGATACGCAGGATCAGGAACGATGCGGTCATCCGGACGCCCTATATCGCGCGCGGGCCGCGCTGTCAGTCGCGTTGCACAGCCAGCCGCGCCAGGTCGCCGGGGGTGTTGACGTTGGCGATCTCGACCCCGGCCGTAATCGGTTCGGCACCGATCCAGTCGGCAAAGGCGCGTACCGACCGCGATCCCGGACCGCGCAGCATCGCATGCAATGTCGGGTTCGCATCGACCGGCCATAGCCCGACGACCGGCAATTCGGGCAGAAACGCGGCCGGCCCGACCGCCGACAGCCGCCGGTGCAGGTCGCGTGGCACGAACGGCGTGTCGCACGGCACGGTCAGCACATGACTGAACCCATGCGCACAGGCATGGTGCAGCGCCGCCGCGATCCCGCCGAGTGGCCCAAGATCGGGGGCGGGGCGGTCCGGCACCCCCTGCAACCCGGCATGGTCGCGTCCGACGACGATCAGCGCATCGACCTGTGGTGCGACCGCGTCGACGACATGGTCGATCAACGCCCGGCCGTCGAATGCGGCCAGCGCCTTGTCGCTGCCGAACCGGCTCGATCGGCCGCCGGCAAGAATGGCTCCCAATATGCGGGTCATGATGCCAGCATCGCGTCGGACCGCACCAGCGTGCGCAGTTCCAGTCCGGCGGCCGCCGCGCGGTCGAGCGCCAGCGTGGTCGCCGCCGACAGCGTGGCGAGCATCGGGCACCCCGCCAGAACCGCCTTCTCGACCAGTTCGAACGAACAGCGCGACGACAGCAGCGCGAAGCCCCCATCCCAATCGAGGCTGCCGCGGCGCATCGCGCCGATCAGCTTGTCGAAGGCATTGTGCCGGCCGACATCCTCACGGACCAGCCGGACCGCGCCATCGGCACCGCATAATGCCGCGGCGTGGGTCGCGCCGGTCGCCTGCGCCATCGGCTGGTGTTCGCGAAGCGACGCTGCGGCAGCGAAGACCGCCACATCATCGGCGCGTGATCGGGTGGCAAGGCGCGGCAACGGCCGCAACGCCTGTTCGAGATTCTCGATACCGCACAGCCCGCAGGACGATTCGGATACGCGGTGCCGCACCCGATCGGCGACGCGATCGTGCCGTTGGGGCACCAGCGTTACCCGCAGCAGCGTTCCCGCATCGGTGGCATGGACGCTCACCTCGACCACCTCATCGGCACGGTCGGCCAGCCGCTCGGCCAGCACGAAGCCGTGCGCAAGGTCTCCCAGATCGCCCGGCGTCGCCATCAACACCGCATAGCCCAGCCCGTTGACCTCGATCGCCACCGGTGCCTCGATGGCGACGGCACGGTCGTGACCGGTGCGTTCCCCCCCTGATGCCACCCGGTCGAACCGCCGGATGGTCGTCTCGACGTTTCTCATCCGGCGACGATACGTACCGGCACCGCCTTGCCAGCGGGGGTTTGCGAGGCGTGGTCGTGCCAGCCGATCGGGACCAGCGGGTTCAGTTCGGGATAATAGCCCGCGACGCAGCCGTCGGGCAGGTCGAACGGCACCACCTTCAGCCCCGCCACGCGGCGATCGATACCGTCCTCGGCATCACCGACCACGGTCACGATCTGGCCCTTGTGCAGGCCGGCCTTCGTAATTTCGGCCGGGTTCATCATCAACACGTCGCGCGTTCCCGAAATGCCACGGAAGCGGTCGTCATAGCCGTAAATCGTCGTGTTGAACTGATCGTTCGAACGGAGCGTCACGAGCCGATACCGTCCTGGCGCATCCTCGATCGTCGTTCCCGACAGCGAGCGCGGTACGGTGAACTCCGCCTTGCCGCTTTCGGTCTTCCACACCCGCTCGCGCGCCGAATTGCCGCGATAGAATCCGCCGGGCGTGAACATGCGCTCTTCGAAATCGTGAAACTCTTCGGGGTACGTCGCTTCGATCAGCTTGCGAATCTTCGCATAGTCGCCGGTCCAGCCGTCCCAGTCGACCTTCGGGTTGGGATCGAGCGTCGCCTTGGCCATGCCGGCGACGATCGCCACTTCGGACTTCAGGTGCTCGCTCGCCGGTTCGTGCGTGGCGATCGATCCATGGATATGGCTGAACGTATCCTCGATCGACACGATCTGTTCGCCACTCGCCTGCTTGTCGACTTCGGTCCGCACCAGACAGGGCAGGAGATACGCCGTCTTGCCGTTGATCAGGTGGCTGCGGTTCAGCTTGGTCGCGATCTGCACCGTCAGGCGGATGCCGGGCCACGCCGCCTCGATCCGCTCAAGATCAGGAATTGCGCGCAGGAAGTTGCCGCCGAGCGAGACGAAGGCGTCGATCTCGCCCTTCAATATGTCTTCGCACGCGGTGACGGTGTTGTGGCCATGGTCCATCGGCGGTTCGAAATCATACAACTCGCGCAGCCGTTCCATCGGCACCAGCTCGGGCTTTTCGGAAATGCCGACGGTCCGCTGCCCCTGCACGTTGCTGTGCCCGCGCACCGGCGACATGCCGGTACCGACGCGCCCGATATTCCCCTTCATCAGCAACAGGTTCACATAGGTCGCGACGTTGTCGAACCCGTTGACCTGCTGGGTCAGTCCCATGCCGTATATGCCGATCGTGCGATCCGCCTCGACATAGACCTGTCCGGCCGCCTCGATATCGGCGCGCTTCAGGCCGCTTTCGCGCTCGATATCCGCCCAGTCGGTGGCACGCACCATCGCCTCGAACGCGGCGAACCCGTCGGTGTGCTGCTCGATGAAATCGACGTCGAGGACATGGACCTTGTGCTCGCCCCAGCTCTTGTCCTCGGCAGCCAGCACGTGCTTGGCGAGGCCGATCATCACCGCCACGTCGCCGCCGGGACGGACCTGATGATATTGGCAGGAAATCTTGGTTTCGCTGCGCGTCGCCATTTCGAACGGGTTCTGCGGATCGGTGAAGGCGATCAGGCCCGGTTCCTTGACCGGGTTGAACGTCACGACCTTGCATCCGCGCTTCACGGCGTCGCGCAGGGGGTGGAGGAAGCGCGGGCTGTTCGACCCGGTATTCTGCCCGAAGAAGAACATCGCGTCGCAATGCTCGAAATCGTCGAGGATCGATGTGCCGACCGGCGCACCGATCGTCTTCTTCAGCGCGACCGACGTCGTCTCGTGGCACATGTTCGAACTGTCGGGCAGGTTGTTATGCCCATAGAGCCGCGCGAACAGCGCGAAGAGGTACGACGTTTCCAGACTGGCGCGGCCCGATGCGTAAAAGATCGCCTTTTTCGGATCGATTGCGCGAAGCTCGGCACCGATCGCGGCAAAGGCTTCGTCCCAACTGCATTCGACATAATGGTCGGTGGCTTGGTCGTAGCGCATCGGGTGGGTCAGCCGCCCCCGATGCTCCAGATCGAAGTCCTTCCAGCCCTTCAACTCGCTGACCGAATGCTCGGCAAAGAATTCCGGCGTGCAGCGATTGGGGGTCAGGTCCCACAGCGTCGCCTTCGCTCCGTTCTCGCAGAACTCGAATGGATGCGGCTCGGCGGGCTTGCCCCATGCGCAGGAGGTGCACATGAACCCCTTGGGCTTGTTCTGGCGGGCTAGCTGGGCAAGTGCGGCGGGGCGGTTACGTTCCTTGCCGAGGATTTTCGACATCCCCTTGACCGAACCCCAACCGCCGGCGGGGCCGTCATACCCCACCACATCTTCGCGATCCGCCACATTCGTCCCTTCGCCACGCCGTCTGGCGTAGGGTACGCAGCAAGATGCGAGAAAGTTCCAGCACTTAAACGTCCATTTCGACCGCAACTGCCGTCGCTTCGCCGCCGCCGATGCACAGCGACGCCATGCCGCGACGCAGTCCGCGGGTTTCCAGCGCCGACAGCAATGTCGCCAGCACCCGCGCCCCGCTCGCCCCGATCGGATGACCCAGCGCACAGGCACCGCCATGGACGTTCACGATATCGTGCGGCAGGCCGAGATCGTGCATCGCCGCCATCGTGACGCAGGCGAACGCCTCGTTCACCTCGAACAGGTCGACATTGCCGCTCGCCCAGCCAGCGCGTTCGAGTGCGCGACGCATGGCGAAGACCGGCGCGGTCGCAAAGCGCGCCGGGGCATGGGCATGGCCCGCCTGCGCGACGATCCGCGCGACCGGGGTCAGGCCCAGCCGATCGGCGACCGACGCCCGCGCCAGCACCAGCGCCGCCGCCCCGTCCGAGATCGACGATGCATTGGCCGCGGTGATCGTTCCGTCCCTGGCAAAGGCGGGCTTGAGCGTCGGAATCTTCGACGCGTCACCGCGTGCGGGCTGTTCGTCGGTGCGGACGGTCGTGCTGCCCTTGCGCCCGGCGATCTCGACCGGCACGATCTCACGATCGAACGCCCTGGAAGCCTGCGCCGCCTGCGCCCGAGTCAGCGATGCAATGGCGAAATCGTCCTGCGCCTCCCGCGTGAAGCCATAGGCGGCGGCGGTTTCCTCGGCGAAGCTGCCCATCAACCGACCCGGTTCGTAGGCGTCCTCCAGCCCGTCGAGATACATGTGGTCGAGCAGCCGGTCGTGCCCGATCCGCGCGCCGCCACGGTGCCGCTGCGACAGGTAGGGGGCGTTGGTCATGCTCTCCATGCCGCCCGCGACGATGATGTCGGCCGATCCGGCGGCGATGGTGTCGGCGGCCATCATTACCGCCTGCATGCCCGACCCGCACATCTTGTTGACGGTCGTCGCCTCGACATGCTGCGGCAGGCCCGCCCCTAGCGCCGCCTGCCGTGCCGGCGCCTGACCCAGACCGGCGGGCAGCACGCAACCCATATAGATACGCTCGATCGCCTCGCCCGACAGCCCGGCGCGCGCCACCGCCGCACCCACCGCCGCCGCGCCCAATTCGGTCGCGCTCACCCCGGTCAGGCTCCCCTGAAAACTGCCCATCGGCGTGCGGGCATAGGACAGGATGACGACGGGATCAGGCATGCGGCTCTCCAAGGAATTCTGGTTTCGTTTGATATCATATCTAGGGGCAAGACCGCCGCCTCGCAAATACTGGGAATAGCCGATAGGGGCGGGCGATGCTCGCCGCGCTCCCCTCGATTGTCTGGCCGATCCTGCTCGGTGTGCTGGGGGCGGTGTTCGGCAGTTTCATCGCGACGCTCGCCATCCGTTGGTCGCAGGGCCGGTCGGTCGCGGTCGGACGATCGTCGTGCGACGGGTGCGGCCGGACGTTGCGCCTGTGGGAACTGGTGCCGCTGGCGAGCTTCGTCACGCTGCGTGGGCGATGCAGCCGTTGCGGTACGCGGATCGCGCCGAGCCATGTCGTGACCGAACTGCTCGGTGCGGCGATCGGCGTCATCGCGGGTCTGGTCGCCCCGGGGTTCGAAGGTGTCGCCGGTGCAGTGTGCGGCTGGTTGCTGCTCGCATCGGGCGCGGTCGATCTTGCCGCCTTCTGGCTCCCCGATCGCCTGACTATCACGCTCGCCATTGCTGCGCTGGTTGGTGGGATTGCTGGTGCTGCGCCCGATCTGACCGAACGGCTGATCGGTGGGGCGGGGGGCTTTGCCGCGCTATGGCTGGTCGCAGCGCTCTATCGAAACATTCGTGGTCGAACAGGGCTGGGCGGCGGCGACCCGAAACTGTTCGGCGCGATCGGCCTGTGGCTCGGTTGGCGCGCCTTGCCGATCGTGCTGCTGATCGCATCGCTGGCCGGGCTGGCGGTCGTGCTGGTCATGGCCGCTACCGGTCGACGCCCTAGCGCAACCGACCGACTGCCGCTCGGCACGCTGCTGGCCGGTGCCGCCTTCCTCTGCTGGACGCTCTCCGCCTAAGCCGCCTCGACCCGATATTCGATCGGCTTGAAGCTTCCGCCATTCGATGCCGGCGCCGAACAGGCGGTCAGCCCGATCACCAGATCCATCGCCGCGCGAAAGGTGATCGTATCGCCCGCCTTGCTGATCGGCGGCAGCACGCTCAGCTTCCCCGTCGTGCCGTCGACCGGTACGTTCATGAAGCAGTTGAACGCCACCGGTATCCGGTCCGGCTGCACGCCATAGGGTTCGAGCGCCGCCGCCAGATTGCCGAAACACCCGCGATGCGGCGGCAGGTCGGGATAGAAATGATGGAAGGTGTCGTAAGAGCAGGGCGTCAGTAGGAAATCATGCGTCCCGACCATGTCGTCGACGATCTCCAGCATCACCCGGCTGCGATTCGAATATAGCTTGTGCCCGGTCGTCAGCCGGATCGTCTCGGCATAGTCCAGCGTCCGCCCGGACGAGATCACTTCGTCGAGATCGTCGGCGTTGAATGCCAGCAAGTCGGCGACCTGACATCCGCGCGGATCGACCACGATCAGCGTCTCACCCTTGCCCAGACGAAATGCGGTGCCCGACCGTTCGGGGATGACGACGTTCACTTCGCTTCCCCGGAATAGTGGAATGGGCACGCCCAGCGATCGTCGACGTGCCGTCCGCTATATTGCCGCGCCTCGCTCGCCGCGCCGTGCTGTGCCAGCATCGGGTTGCGACTGCCGGCTAGCGCCTCGTCCCGCACGAGGATCTTTTCGCGCATCGTCTCATATTTGCCCTCGGCGCGCAGCCGCTCGAACTGGTCATGCAGGTTGAACACCAACGTCGGCCGATCGAACCGCCGTGCCGGCCGGCTGGCGCGCGGGTGCAGTCCGACGATGAAGAATGCCTCGCCGCCGAAGCTCAGCGAGAAATGCGGATTGTCGGGATCGGCGCTCACCCGCGCATCATAATCCTGCCCGCGCCACACATCCTTGTCCGACAGCGACTGGACCCGTTGCCACAGCGCATGTTCGAACTCGGCCTCGCTCAAATCGCCCGGCCCATCGAAAATGACGGCGAAGCTGCGATACATCGCCCGGTCGCGGCGATAGCTTTCCGCCAGCCGCATCAGCGCGTCGTGAATGCGGACATCGTCCCATGCACTGTCGATTCGCGAACAGGCCAGCACGTCCAGCGTACCCTTCGCCATTGCCGATTTGGCCCCGACACAGGGGAAGGCGCGGTCGGCGACATGGCCGAACAACATCGCCTGCAGGCGATCCTGCGCTTCGTGTTTCCAGTTGAACATTGCGGAGATCCCGGCCCGGTTATTGGATGGACAGTACGTTTCGCCCCTGACACCGGTTCCGCGCCCGTTGACGGGCGGCGACGGGGCGGCAACAATCCGGTCCGTGAACAAACGACTGCTTCTCGACGACTTTCTGCCGTATCGGCTGTCTATCGCATCGAATCGCGTGTCCGACGCGATCGCATCGACCTATCGATCGCTGTTCGGCCTGCGTATTCCCGAATGGCGGTTGGTCACGGTCATCGCTGAAAGCGACGGAATCACGCAGCAATCGCTATGTGTCGCGACCCGCATGGACAAGGTGACGGTCAGCCGCGGGGCGATCGCACTGGTCGATCGCGGGCTGGTCGAACGGCGCGCCAACGATGGCGACCAACGCTCGCATTTGTTGCGGCTGACCCCCTCGGGCCGCGCGCTGTACGAACAGGTCGCGCCCAAGGCGTTGCTGATCGAGCAGGAATTGTTCGCCTCCTTCACCGCGAAGGAGGTCGAAGTGTTGCGCGACATGCTCGAACGGGTACAAAGTGCAGCCGACGCGATGGAGCAGCGCACGCTCGAACCATAGGTCAATACCGGTCGCGGCGCGGTTTGGCCTGATGCTTGGTCGGCAGCGTGTCGGCCAGCCGTGCGCCCCGTCGCCCCATCGGCCGGGGATGCCCGACCGTCGAATCGACCGAGGTCTGTCGCTCCGCCTCCGCATTGATCTCCGCGCCGATCAGGATCGCGAAGCTCGACACGAACAGCCACATCAGCAGCACCACTACCGCGCCAAGCGCACCATAGGTCGCGTTGTAATTGGCGAAGTTGGCTGCATAGACGCCGAACAACACCGTCGCCAGCAACCACAGCACGGTAGCGGCGACCGACCCGACCGACAGCCAGCGCCACCGCGCCCGTGCCCGATCGGGGCCGTAGCGGTACGCAAAGGCGATCGCCGCGCTGGCGATGCCGCCCGCGACCAGCCATGTCGCACCCTGAATGACGATGGCACCAGCGGTTCCCAGGAACTGTGTCTCGTTGCGGATCCAGGTCAGCACGCCGGCCGAGACGATGCCGACCAGCGCGGCGACGATCGCAGCCATGGTGATCATCGCCGACAACAGCGTCGTGGTGATGATGTTGCGCTCGTCCTCTTCTTCGTAAATCACGTTCAGTGCCTGGATGATCGCGCTAGCCGCCCGCATCGCGCCGTAGATCGACAGCAGCAACGCGACGGCGAGGCCGAGGCCCGCTTGGGTCGAAGCGGTCGTCACGACCGCGATGAGCTGGTCGGAGATCAATCGTGCGGCGTCTGCCGGCACCAGTTCGAAAATCGTCTGCATATGCCGCGATACGGTCGACGGATCGGCGACCAGGCCATAGGTCATCACGATCGCGCCCAACAGCGGCACGAACGACAGGAACGCGTAGAAGGCGACACCTGCCGCCATCAGCGTCAGATTGTGATAGCCAACCATCGTGTAGACACGGATCAGGATCGCGCGCCACGCCGGCCATGGGTGCGCCCATGGGTGGGGCGACTGGCTGCCTGGAATGGTGGCTGGATCGATCTGCGTTGCGGTGTCGGTCACACTATTCCCCTTGGCTCCCGGCACCAACGCGTTGCGCTTTGGAGGGATGCAGAGGAATTTCCATATGAACCAAATCATTGGTTCCGCGTTTCTCGACATGCCGAGGGTTGTGCACTGCAACGTTCGCGACAAGGGGACGGGGACGGAACGTTGGGGGATTTTAGCGCGCGGACGATCTGTATGTTGCTGGCGGGAACGATGACCGCCCCGGCCGCACTGGCCCAGACAAGCCCGACCCTGCCAACGCCCGTTACCACGCCGGCCAAGCCGCAGGATCAGGCCGCCGATGGCGCGATCGTGCCCGAACCCGAATTCGAAGCAGCGCTGCCGACGCTGTCGGGGGATATCAACGCGCCGCTCGAACCGATGTCGGGTTTCGACGCGCCTGCCGCTCCCACGCCCCAGACCACGATGCCCCAGACCGCGACGCCGCCTGCCGCGACTACACCGACCGCGCCTGCGACCGAGGCCTCGGTCCCGGCCGAAACCCTGCCCGATGCGGTGCTGCCCGAGGCGCCCGAACTGGCGCAACCGCTGACGCCGCTCTCGTCGTTCGATGTGACCCCGGTCGAGGTCGCCGGCGTCGATGACAAGCGCGCCGTCGAAATCCGCTACGACACTGTCATTCGCGGCCTGGACGATATCGATGGCACCGCGCAGTTCAAGGCGCTGTCATCCTTGCAGGAAGGCAAAGGCAAGGCGGCGAACGCGACGATGGTGCAGGCCCGCGCGCGGGAGGACGAACAGCTTGCGATCCGGATCATGCGGGCCAAGGGCTATTATGACGGCACCGCGACCTCGGCGATCGAAAATCCCCCTGGCGAACGCATCCGCGCCATCGTCACCGCCATTCCGGGAAAGCAGTTCACCCTCGGGTCGATCCGCGTCGACACCCAGCCGACCGTCCCGCCGAATCTCGTGCAGCGCGAATTGCCGCTGAAGGTCGGCGATCCGGTCGATGCCGAACGGATTCAGGCGGCGGAGGCGAATGTCAGCCTGAAGCTGCCGCAACAGGGCTATCCCTTCGTCGAGGTCGGGCAGCGCGATATCCTGCTCGATGACACCGCCTATACCGGTGCCTACACCCTGCCGGTGACGACCGGGCCGCGATCGTCGTTCGGCACCTATTCGACCACCGGCAAGCTGGCGTTCGATGCCGAGCATGTCGGCGTGCTGGCGCGGTTCAAGGAGGGCGAACTCTACGACAATCGCAAGGTCGACGATCTGCGCGCCGCCCTGGTATCGACCGGGCTGTTCTCCAGCGTCTCAGTCGAACCGCAGCGCACCGGGCAGCTTGCGCCCGACGGCACCGAATATGTGAACTTGCTGGTGCGGCAGGATGCTGGCCCGCCACGGACGCTGGCGGGGGAGGCGGGCTATGGCACCGGGCAGGGCGTCCGCCTCGAAGGGTCGTGGACCCATCGCAACCTGTTCCCGGCCGAGGGCGCGCTGATCGTGCGCGGCGTCGCGGGGACGCAGGAACAGGGCGCGGGCGTGACCTTCCGCCGCTCCAACGCCGGTCGTCGCGACCGGACGTTCCAGATTCTCGCCAATGCCAGCCGCAATAATTATGACGCGTTCGAGGCGTTCACCGGCACGCTCGGAATCCGCTGGTCCTATGACTCGACGCCGATCTGGCAGAAGCGTTTTACCTACGCCTATGGCGCCGAACTGATCGGCACCAACGAAGACACCTACGACTTCGACGTCGGCGGCCGTCGTCGCAAGACCTATGGCATCTCCGCGCTGCCACTGTTCGCCGGGTTCGACACGTCCGACAATCTGCTCAACCCGACCAGGGGCTTCCGTCTGAAACTGAACGTAAGCCCCGAAGCGTCGGTGCAGGGCGCCGCCCGCCCGTACGGCCGGTTCATGGTCGAGGGTACCGGCTATTACCCGATCGGCGAGAGCATCGTCATCGCCGGCCGCGCCCGCGCCGGATCGATTCAGGGCATCGCCCGCGACGACCTTGCCCCCTCGCGGCGCTATTACGCCGGCGGCGGCGGATCGGTGCGCGGCTTCGGCTTCCAGGAACTGGGCCCCCGCACGCCCGAGGTCGATGAGGACGGCAATAGCCTGAACCGTCCGATCGGCGGGCGCAGCCTGAACGAATTCGCGATCGAGGCGCGCTACCGCTTCGGCAATTTCGGGATCGTGCCGTTCCTCGATGCCGGGCAGGTCTATGAATCGAGCTTGCCCAAGGGCTCGGACCTCCGCTTCGGTGCCGGTATCGGCGGCCGGTTCTACACCAATTTCGGGCCGCTACGCGTCGATGTCGCCACGCCGATCGCCCGGCGGCCGGGTGAATCGAAGATCGCCCTCTACATCTCGATCGGGCAGGCCTTCTGATGACCGACGCCGAACTGCCCGCCGCCGACACCGTCGTCGTCCGCGACCGCCCGCTTTGGCTCCGCATCCTCAAATGGATCGGCATCGCGATCGTCACGCTGCTGCTGCTCGTCGTCGTGCTGGTGTTCGCGCTGAACACCGGACCCGGGCGAGGCTTCCTCGTCAGCAAGCTCGACGGCTACACCACCGCCTCCGGCCTAAAGGTCAATATCGGCCGCATCGACGGATCGCTTTACGGCGCGATGACCATCCGCGACCTGCGGTTGAGCGACACGCGCGGCGTCTTTGCCGATTCGCCCGCCATCGCACTCGACTGGCGGCCGTTCGCCTTCGCCAACAGCCATGTCGATATCCGCAGCCTGACCAGCCCGCTGGTCCGCTACGCCCGCAATCCGGTGCTGAAGGATACGCCGCCTGGCGACCCGAACGCGCCGCTGCTGCCCGATTACGATATCGACGTGAACCGCCTGCGCGTCGACCGGATCGAGGTCGGCCCGGCCGTCACCGGCCAGCGCCACATCGCCCGCCTCGACGGCGAAGTGCATATCGCCGATCGCCGTGCGCAAGTGACCGCCAATGCCGCGACCATCGCCGCACCGGGCGTTGCCGGCGGCGACAGCGTTGCGCTGAAACTCGACGCCGTTCCCGACGACAATCGCTTCGACATCGACGCCCGCATCCTCGGTCCCGCCAACGGCATGATCGCGAGCATGGCCGGCCTTACCGCGCCGATCGCTGCGACGATCGACGGGCAGGGCGACTGGAACAACTGGCGCGGCCGACTGGCAGGCACGCTCGGCGGGCAGCAGCTTGCCGATCTGGGGGTGACCGGTCGCGATGGCCGCTTCACCGTGCGCGGCTCGACCCGCCCGGGGCTGATCCTGCAGGGGCCGGTCGAACGGCTGACCGCACCGCGCCTCGACGTCGCGATCGATGCCGCGCTTGCCGATCGCAAGGCCGATACCCGTATCCAACTCCGTTCGAGCGCGCTCGCGGTCAACGCCGCCGGCCTGCTCGATCTGGGCAACAGCCGCTTCGGCAATTTCCGCACCGAAGCGATGCTGCTGACCCCCGGTGCGATCCTGCCCAACCTCAACGGCCGGTCGGTCCGCGCCGCTGTCGTCCTCGATGGCGGCTTCGGCACCCCGACCGTCGATTACAAGGTACAAGCCGCCGCGCTCGGCTTTGGCGAAACCGTCGTCGAACAACTCTATGCCGAGGGTCGCGCGACTGTCGATGCCAACCGCATCCTGATCCCGATCGCCGCAAAGGCACGGCGCATCACCGGCCTGAACGCAGCGGTCGGCGGGCTGGTCACGAACGTTTCGATCAACGGCGACCTCGCCCTTTCGGGCGATCAGGTGCTGTCCGACAATCTCCGCATCCGTTCCGACCGGATCGATGCCACCGCGATCGTCGCCGCCAACCTGACCACCGGCCGCTATACCGGCGCGATCAAGGGGCGCATCAACGATTATGAGGTCGCCAGCGTCGGCATCCTCAACCTGTCGACCGACGCCAGCCTCTATGCCGCCCCGAACGGCGGCTTCGGCATCAAGGGGCGCGTCGTGGCCCAGACCACGCGCCTGTTCAACGAAGGGGTGCGCAACTTCCTCGGCGGCAATGTCTCGACCATCCGCGTCGATGTCGGCGTCGCGCCGGACGGGATTATTACCTTCTCCAACCTGCGGATGAACGCGCCGCAGTTCCGCATCACCAACGGATCGGGTCGATATGACCCGGCCGGGCCGCTGCTGGTCAATGCCGATGCCTATTCGACGCAATATGGCCCGCTATCGGCGCGGGTGACCGGATCGGTCGCCGCCCCGCAGGTGTTGTTGCGCGCGGCACGTCCGGGCGTCGGCGTCGGCCTCGTCAATCTCGAAGCGCGGATGCGCGGGCAGGGCGATCGTTATGCGATCCAGGCGACCGGCGGCACCGACTACGGCCCGTTCCGCGCCGATGTGCTGGTGTCGACCGCACCGCGCCTCGTCGCCGATATCCGCTCCGCCACCTTTGCCGGCGTCAATATCGACGGCCGGGTCGAGGCAACGAATGCGGGGCCGTTTGCCGGCCGGATCAACTTCGCCGGATCGGGCATTGCCGGCATCGCCCGCCTGTCGGCGCAGGGCCGCTACCAGCGCGCTGATGTGAACGCACAGGCATCGAACGCCGCGATTCCCGGCAATATGGGCATCCGCATCGGCCGTGCGATCGTCACTGCCACCGCCGTGCTGTACGATCAGCCCGAAATCGTTGCCGATGCACAGGTCGCCAACCTGTCGATGGGCGACTTCCTGCTCGAACGCAGCCGCGCGAAGATCAACTATCGCGGCGGCAACGGCACGGCACAGATGTTCGCCGAAGGGTCGTCGGGCGTGCCGTTCCGCGTCGCCGCCAATGCCCGCCTGCGTCCGAACGACTATCTGGTTGCGTTGCAGGGTGTCGCGAATTCCATCCCGTTCAGGACGGTCAATCCGGCGCGGATCGTCGCGGCACCCGGCGGCTATCGCCTGTACCCGACGCGCATCGATTTTGCGCAAGGCTCGATCCGTGCCGCCGGCGTCTATGGCAACGGCATGTCGGTCCAGACGCGGCTCGACCGGCTCGACCTGAGCATCATCAACGCCTTCATGCCCGGCACCGGCATTGGCGGCACCGCGACCGGCAGCCTCGATTTCGCGCAGGCCGCCGACCAGAGCTTCCCGCGCGCCGACGCCCGGCTGACGATCCGCAATTTCCAGCGGACCAGCCTCGCCTCGGTCTCCGAACCGGTCGATATCGTGTTCGCCGGCGATTTGCGGCCGGAGGGCGGCAGCGGGCGGGCGCTCATCCGGCGTGGCACGACCACGGTCGGGCGGATGGTCGCCAACCTGCGACCGCTGCCGCCGGGCAGCGGTTCATGGGTCACGCGGATGCTGGCGGCGCCGCTGTCGGGCGGCATCCGTTATAACGGGCCGGCCGGCGTGCTGTTCTCTTTCGCGGGGCTTGCCGACCAGCAGTTGAGCGGGCCGATCGGTCTCGCCGCCGATTTCGGCGGTCGGGTACAGGCGCCGCAACTGACCGGCGTAGTCCGCGCCAACAACCTGACCTATGAGAATGAGACGCTGGGCACCCGCCTGACCAACCTCGGCATCAACGGCCGCTTCACCAACGACCGGTTCGAACTGACGCAGTTGCGGGCGAAGGCCGGCGACGGCACGATCGCTGCACAGGGTACGGTCGGGCTGGCGTCGAACAGCGGCTTCCCGATCGATATTCGTGCGCAGCTTCGCGACGCGCAACTGGCGCGCAGCGACGCGCTGGGTGCGTCGGCGACCGGCGACGTCCGGATCCAGAACGGACCGGATGGCGGACTGATTTCGGGCGACCTGACCATTCCCGAGGCGCGCTATGAAATCATCCGCCAGGGCGCGGCCGAAGTCCCCGAACTGACCGGCGTCCGGCGCAAGAGCGACGCCAATCGCCCGGCCGCCACCCGCCCGCAGCAGCAGGCGGCATCGGCCGGACTGTTCCGCCTTGCGCTGCGCGTCCGCGCCGACAACCGGCTCTATGTGTCGGGCATGGGGCTGGAATCGGAATGGGAGGCCGATCTGCGCATCGGCGGCACCTCCGCCGCACCGACGATCAACGGCCAGTTGCAACTGGTCCGCGGCACCTATTCCTTCGCCGGCAAACGGTTCGAGGTCGAACGCGGCTTCATCCGCTTCGAAGGGGAAAACTATACCAACCCGGTGATCGACATCGCCGCGACGACCACCGCGGAAGGGGTCACCGCCACGATCAACGTCACCGGCACCGCGCAAGCCCCGCAGATCGCGTTCAACTCGACCCCCGCGCTGGCGCAGGACGAAGTGTTGTCGCGGCTGCTGTTCGGCAGCTCGGTCACCAACCTGTCCGCGACCGAGGCGATCCAGTTGGCCGCCGCGCTCAACTCGCTGCGCGGGTCGAGCGGGGGCGGGCTGAACCCGCTCGGCAAGCTCCGCTCGGCGACCGGCTTCGACCGGCTGCGCGTGCTGGGCGGCGACGAGGCGACCGGCCGTGGCACCTCGCTGGCGGCGGGCAAATATTTGACGGACGACATATATATCGAGATCATCACCGACGCCCGCGGCTTCACCGCCACCCAGATCCAGATCGCGCTGACCCGGACGCTCAGCGTGTTGTCGCAGACCGGATCGTTCGGCGGATCGAATGCGTCGGTGCGCTACAGCCGGGATTATTGATGGAGCGGGCTGGCGCGACGTTCGGCGCGCCGGTCCCGTCGTCCCGGATAAAGTCGAGAGCCATCCACCTTCGGCGCCCCGTCCCTCTCCCGGCGGGAGAGGGAGGGAGCGGCGTAGCCGCGGAAGGGTGAGGGCGACCAAAGCTGGTCGAGTTCAATTGCAGAAGGGCGGTAGGATGGGCAGATCGGCAAGGGAGCCTCACCGCGCGCAGAAACGACCCACGCCTCCGGCGTGACGATAACAGATCGAACCGTTCGTGCTGAGTAGGGGCTGAGCTTGTCGAAGACGCGTATCGAAGCACCCGCCACAGACGGTACTTCGATACGCCATTTGGACAGGCGCAGGGACTACGCAGTAGGAACCATCGCCCCCATAATCCCTATCGCCGCCGAGCAGCCCGCTCCACGCCGCCGGCCAACGCCGCCAGCATCGCCGCACGCAACGGCTTCGCCTTGAAATCCACATCATAGGGGCAGCCGCGGGCGATCGCCCCATCCGGCCTCGGTTCGAACCCGCGCAACCAGCTATACCGGTCGCTCATCCCCCATGCGAGCACGTCTCCGAGCTGCGGATAGGACAGCATGATGTCCAGATAGGCGCGTGCGAAATCCGCCACGCCCTTGTCACGTGGCCCGATGGCTGCTGGCAACCCCTTGTCGCGCACATCGAACTCGGTGATGACCAGCCGGTATCCCATGGCCGTCACCCGGTCGAGGAAGCGACGCCACTCGGGCTCCAGCCGCTTCGCCACCGCGCCTGCATCGGTCGTCGGTTGGAAGAGGCCGATATGCGACTGCACGCCCAGCGTATCGACCGGCGTGCCACGGCGGCGGAATTCTTCCAGCAGTGTCAGCACTCCGGCACGGTGCTTCGCATTGCCGTCTTCCCAGCTCATATAGTCGTTATAGACTAGCTCGGCATGCGGTGCCGCGGCGCGTGCGGTACGGAACGCGTGGTCGAGGACGTTCGCCGTGCCACCCATCGCCCGCGACAGCGATGTTTCGCGCAGCCCCCCCGTATCGGGATCGACCGCTTCATTGACGACGTCATAGCTCTCGATCTTGCGGCCATATCGTTTGGTCACGGTATCGATATGCTGGTCGAGGATATGCGCCGCCTCGGTCGCGGGACGCTGTCCGAAATCGTGGCTGTTCAGCCATGCCGGGAACCACTTCGAATAGGCCCAAAGCAGCGTGTGCCCGCGCAGCGCGAAACCGTTCGTCGTCGCCCAATCGACCATCGGATCGAAACGGCTGAAGTCGAACCGGTCGGCGGCGGGGCGGATCGCCTGCCACTTCATCTGGTTCTCGGGGACCAGCATGTCGCAGTCGCGCTTGAGCAGCGCGGCATAGGCCGGGTTGGCGAAGGAACCGGCATCGGCACCCGGCGGACTCCACGCGAAGGCCGATCCGAAGCGGCGTCCCTTGCTGGCGGCGGCGGCCTTCAGGGTATCAGTGGGTGCATCCGTGGCGCGCACCGCGGTGGTGGCGAGGAGGGCGGCGCTGCCCGCGAGCATGTAGCGACGATCGATCATGGTCATGCGACGGCCTTTCCATCAACAGGGGTGTAGTTCGGCACGATCAGGTGGATGACGCCGACGGCGATCAGATAGGCGCAGGCCGCGACGATGAAGATCGGTTGATAGCTGCCGACCGTTTCCAAGATCAGCCCGGCGAACTTCGCCATCAACATGCCGCCGACCGCACCGGCAAGGCCGCCGATGCCGACCACCGACCCCGCCATCCAGCGCGGGAACAGGTCGCCGGGCAGGGCGTAGAGATTGGCCGAGAACCCCTGATGCCCGGCACAGGCAAGACCGATCAGTCCGACCGCGATCCACATGCTCGGTGCATAGACCGCGCCCGCGATCGGCACGGCGCACAGCGCGGCGCAGAACATCGCGGTCTTGCGTCCACGTCCGATCGACATGCCCCGCCCGATCAGCCGGGTGCTCAGCCATCCGCCCGCGACCGAACCGACATCGGCGAGCAGATAGACCGCGATCAGCGGCGGGCCGAATTCCTTCATC
This sequence comes from Sphingomonas sp. Leaf10, assembly GCF_001421245.1. Classification (GTDB taxonomy): domain Bacteria; phylum Pseudomonadota; class Alphaproteobacteria; order Sphingomonadales; family Sphingomonadaceae; genus Sphingomonas. The sequence continues at coordinate 345,034 of NZ_LMKE01000001.1, forward strand.
GACAGGTTGAACGACTTCGCAAAGAAATCGGGCAGCCAGAACAGGAACGTCCACCAGATCGGATCGATCAGGAACCGCCCGGCGATATAGGCCCAGGTCTGGCGGATGCGGAACATGCGCGCCCATGGCACATGGCGCTGCGGCTCGACCGGATCCGCCTCGATCCACGCCAGTTCCTCGGCCGACAACAACGCTTTTTCACGCGGACGGCGGTAGAAAGCGAACCAGGCCGCCAGCCAGACGATCGACAGCGCACCCGTCACGAAGAACGCCGCCCGCCAGCCAAGGTCCAGTGTCACAACGATAAATGGCACCAGCAACGGCGTCAGCAATGCCCCGACATTCGACCCCGCGTTGAATATCCCGATCGCAAACGCCCGCTCCCGCTTAGGAAACCATTCGTTGGTTGCCGCGATCGCGGCGGGGAAGGTGCCGGCCTCGCCCGCCGCCAGCGGCATCCGCGCGAGGATCATGCCGCTAGTGGAGGTGAAGGCGGTGTGCAGGACGTGTCCGATCGTCCACACGATCATAGCCAGTGCATAGCCGGCCTTCGCCCCTATACGGTCGACGATCCGACCGGCGACGACATAGGCAAGGCCGTAAGCCAGCTGGAAATAGAAGGCGAGATCGGCGTACCCCGTTTCCGACCAACCATATTGTTGGGCAAGGTCGGGCTTGAGCACCGCCAGCACGAGACGATCGACGTAGGACAGCACGACTGCGAAGAACAGCATCGCGCAGACGATCCAGCGGACGCGGCCGGCGGGCTTCGTCAGCGGAGGCAACGGGCTGGCCGAAAACGCGGACGGACCCGCTCGATCTTGTGGATTCAGGGTCATGCACTCTCCGATTCCACGTTCTCAGACGTGGTAGCGCTACCATGGTCGGCATGATATGCCTGTGTCAACGCCGTCGGTCAGACGGGACGCAAAGAGGATGCCGGATGCTGAAATGGTTGGGATGGATCGCGCTGGTCGGCGCGCTATGGGCCGTACCGGCAGAGGCCGAGGACGGGTATGACCTGTGGTTGCGCTATCGTCCGCTGCCGGGAGCACAGGCCGAGACGGTTGCTGCGCAGGTGACCTCAGTCGTGCATGACGAACGCGATCCGACGATCGAGCTTGCTGCCACGGAATTGACGCGCGGGTTGTCGGGACTGACAGGTCGGTCGGTTGCTGCCGGGAATATCGGCGATGGCGCGATCGTGATCGGTACGGCGTCATCGGCACGGATCGCCGCATTGCGATTGCCATTGCAGGGGCTGGGTCGCGAAGGGTTCGTGCTGCGATCCGTCAAGATCGACGGCAAGCGGGTTACGGTCGTTGCTGCGAACAGTCCGGTCGGAGTGCTATACGGTGCGTTTCGGCTGCTGCGGATCGCGCAAACGACGGGCAACCTTGCCGAGGTGGCGGTGGTGGATCGGCCCGGGCTTGGGTTGCGGATGCTCAACCACTGGGACAATCTGGATCGCTATGTCGAGCGGGGTTATGCCGGGCGGTCGCTATGGGACTGGCAGAAGCTGCCGGGTTTTTCGGACCCGCGGTACACCGACTATGCGCGGGCCAATGCGTCGGTCGGCATCAACGGGACGGTGCTGAACAACGTCAACGCGAGCGCCGACATCCTCAAGCCCGAATTCCTGGGCAAGATCGAGAAGCTGGCCGGCATTTTCCGCCCATGGGGCATCAAGGTCTATGTGTCGGCGCGGTTCTCGGCACCGATCGAGATCGGGGGGCTGAAGACCGCCGATCCGCTCGACCCGCAGGTCGCGGCATGGTGGAAGGCGAAGGCCGACGAAATCTATGCCCGCATCCCCGATTTCGGCGGGTTCCTGGTCAAGGCCAATTCGGAAGGACAGCCGGGGCCGGGCGATTACAAGCGCAGTCATGCCGACGGCGCCAACATGCTGGCGGCGGCGGTCAAGCCGCATGGTGGGATCGTGATGTGGCGGGCGTTCGTCTATGCGAACGAGAAGCCAGAGGACCGGGTGCGGCAGGCCTATAGCGAGTTCGAACCACTCGACGGGAAGTTCGCCGACAATGTCATCGTCCAGGTGAAGAACGGGCCGATCGATTTCCAGCCGCGCGAACCGTTCCATCCGCTGTTCGGGGCGATGCCCCGCACCCCGCTGATGATGGAAGTGCAGATCACCAAGGAATATATGGGGTTCGCCACGCACCTCGTGTACCTTGGCACGATGTGGCAGGAGGTGTTGCGCAGCGACACCTATCGCCCGCGCAAGGGCACGACCGTCGCCGACGTCCTCGACACGCCGGTACGCCCTGGCGCGCTGACCGGGATGGCGGGGGTGTCGAACATCGGCACCGACCGCAACTGGTCGGGATCGCAGTTCGATCAGGCGAACTGGTATGCGTTTGGGCGGCTGGCATGGAACCCGGACGACGATGCGCGAGAGATCGCGCGTGACTGGGCGGCGATGACATGGGGGCGGGCGGCGGCGGAGCCGATCGTCGCGATGATGATGCGGTCGCATGAGGCGGTCGTGGATTACATGATGCCGCTGGGGCTGAACCATCTGTTCGCGACGGGGCATCATTACGGGCCGGGACCGTGGGTCGACGATCTGGCGCGCGAGGATTGGAATCCCGTCTATTTCCACAAGGCCGACCGGAACGGCATCGGGTTCGACCGGACGCCGTCGGGCAGCAATGCCGCCTCGCAATATGGCCCGGTGCTGGCCAAGCGGTTCAGCGATCCGAAGGCGGTGCCGGAGAATCTGCTGCTGTGGTTCCATCACATGTCGTGGGACCGGCGGATGGCGTCGGGCAGGACGTTGTGGGCGGAACTGGTCGCGCATTACGACCGCGGTGTGGCCGAGGTCGCGGCGATGCAGGCGCAATGGGCGGCGATGCAGCGACAGGTCGATGCCGAGCGCTTCGCCGAGGTCAGCCAGTTCCTGGCGATCCAGCGGCAGGAAGCGCAGTGGTGGCGTGATGCGTGCATCGCATATTTCGCCGAGGTATCGGGCCGTCCGATCCCGGCCGGAGTGACGCCCCCGCCGCATCCGGCAAGCTATTACAAGGCGATACGGACGCCATGGGCGCCGGGGAACGGGAAGTAATGGCGACGCCCCGCCCGGCGAGAAAGCCGGGCGGGGCGCCAAAGTTCACGAAGTTCACACTCGTACGCAGCTTGTGCGCGGTTGCGATTGGTTCTCAAGAACAGGTCCGCTGGGTGCATTCGCCCTCACCCTTCCGCGGCTTTGCCGCTCCCTCCCTCTCCCAACGCGAGAGGGAATGGGGTTAGTAACGGCGGAGTAGGCCGGCCAGCTTGCCCTGTACGCGCACCTGTTCGGGACGATAGCGTTGCGGGTCGTAGCTGCGATTGGCCGGATCGAGGCGGATCATCGCCCCTTCACGACGGAAATATTTGAGCGTCGCCTCGCTATCCTCGATCAGCGCCACGACGATTTCACCGTCGCGCGCGGTCTCGGTGCGGCGGACCAGCGCATAGTCACCATCGAGAATGCCCGCCTCGACCATCGAATCCCCGGCGACTTCGAGCGCATAGTGATCGCCGGCCCCCAGCAGGGCGGCGGGGACGGGGAGCGTCGCCTGCCCCTCGATCGCCTCGATCGGAACACCGGCGGCAATGCGGCCGTGGAGCGGCAGTTCGACGACGTCGTTCGCCGGCTGCGGCGTGGGGCGTGGGGCGGCGGCCGGCTTGGCCGGCGCCTTTTTCGCGACCGGCCGCTCCGGCATCCGCAACACTTCGAGGGCGCGGGCGCGGTTGGGCAGGCGGCGGATGAATTCGCGTTCCTCCAGCGCCGAAATCAGGCGGTGGACACCCGACTTTGACTTCAGGTCGAGCGCTTCCTTCATCTCCTCGAACGAAGGGGATACGCCGGTCGCGCGCAACCGGTCATCGATGAAGCAGATCAGCTCGTGCTGCTTACGGGTCAGCATGGGGTCCTCCGTCGGAACAGACGTGGAACCAATAGGAAACGTTTTTCTTGCCGTCAAGCGAGTTGCAGGATTTCCGCCGAGTCGCCTGCCTGCGCCGCCGGGGCGTGTGGCGCGCGGATGATAAGACAGTCCGATCGGGCCAGTGTCCGTAACATAGAACTGTCCTGAATAGCGGCGGTCGATGCCTGTCCATCGATCAGGGTCGCGCGCAGATAGTCCTGCCGTGGGCCATTGGCGGGCAACGGGTGGGCAAGCGTCGCGCGGACGGTGCGGGGTAGCGGGTCAGCAGCACCGGCGAGGCGCGCGACGAGCGGCCGGACGAACAGCAGGGCGGTGATGTAGGACGAGACCGGATTGCCGGGCAGTCCGAGCACCGCCGCGTGCCCGAGCGTTCCCGCCAGCATCGGTTTGCCCGGCCGCAGTGCGATCCGCCAGAAATCGAGCGTTCCGCCGGCCGCCGCCAGGGCGGGGCGGACGAGATCATGGTCGCCGACCGAGGCGCCGCCGGTGGTGACCAGCAGGTCGCAATCGACGCCGGCAAAGGCATCCACCAGCGCGTCCATCCGGTCGGGCAGGATGCCGAGGTCGATACGGTCGACCGGCAGATCACCGAGCAGTCCGGCGAGCATCAGTCCGTTGGTTTCAGGCAGTTGGTCGTCGCGTATCGCCTGTCCGGCGGGGATCAGTTCGTCGCCGGTCGCGGCGATGGCGACGCGGACGGGGCGACCGACCGACAGCGTCCCATGGCCGGCGATCGCGGCGAGCGCGGCACGCGCAGGGGTGATGCGCTCTCCGGCCAGGATCAGCAATTCGCCTTCGCGGAAATCAAGTCCGGTGCGGCGGACATTGCCGCCACGCACCGGTCCTTCTCCGGACAGATGCAGGCGGTCGCCGTCGCGCGTCGCCTCTTCCTGTACCAGCACGCAGTCGGTGCCCGCGGGCATCGCTGCGCCGGTGAAGATGCGGGTCGCCTGCCCTTCGGCGACCGTGTCGGGGAAGGCAGCACCGGCGGCGCTTTCTCCGATGACGTCCCACGGGCCGGGCAGATCGTCGAAGCGGATCGCATAGCCGTCCATCGCCGAGAGCGGGCGGGCGGGCTGGGTCCGGCGGGCGATGATGTCGGTCGCGGCGAACCGGCCGATCGTATCGGCGATGGGGAGGGTTTCGGTTTGGATGGCGCGGCCGAGGGCCAGCACGCGGCTCTGGGCTTCGGCGACGGGGAGGAGGGACATTGTTGGCCCTTTCTATGCAGTACGGGATGGCCGATAGGCCAGTGGTCGTGGGCGAGATAGGTTCCTGATGAGCGCGGGCGGGTATGGGTCGGAAAGGGGATGGCGAGGCGTTCCCTCGCAGGCCGACCCACCCCCGACCCCTCCCTTGTCAGGGAGGGGAGCAGTTTGCCGTTGGACGCTAGTCGCGCACCCAATCTCCAGACTTCCCACCCTGCTTTTCCAACAGGCAAATGCCGTCGATCACCATCGCCTTGTCAATCGCCTTCGCCATGTCATAGATGGTGAGGAGTGCGGTGGAAGTCGCTGTCAAAGCCTCCATTTCCACGCCGGTCTTGCCCTCGGTCGCGGCGGTGGCGGTCACGCGGATGGCGTTTGCTTCGAATGCGAAGTCGATCGATGCCTTGGTGAGCGGCAGGGGATGGCAAAGCGGGATCAGGTCGCTGGTACGCTTGGCGGCCATGATGCCGGCAACGCGTGCGACGGCGAGGACGTCGCCCTTCTTCACCAGTCCGTCGCGGATCGCGGTCAGCGCCTCGGTCGACATGGTGATGCGGCCGGTGGCGACCGCGATACGTCGGGTTACCGCCTTGCCGCCGACATCGACCATGTGCGCGCTGCCATCGGCGTCGAGATGGGTGAGGCTCATCCGATCATCGCGCGGGTCGCTGCCTCGACATCGTGGTGCCGCATCAGTGCTTCGCCGATCAGGAAGCAACGGACGCCATGATCGGCCATCGCATCGAGATCGGCGCGGGTGCTGAGGCCGCTTTCGGCGACGAAGGTGCAGCCAGCCGGGGCGTGGCCGACCAGTTCATAGGTTCGATCAAAGCTGACCGAGAAGTCTTTCAGATTGCGGTTGTTTACGCCGATCAGTCGCGATTGTAGTCGAAGCGCGCAATCGAGTTCGGCTCGGTCGTGGACCTCGACCAGCACGTCCATGCCTCGTTCGATCGCTGCCGCCTCGATCTCCGTCATCTGCGCGTCGGACAGCGCGGCGACGATGATGAGGATGGCGTCGGCGCCGAGTGCGCGGGCTTCGGCAACTTGCCACGGGTCGATATTGAAGTCCTTGCGCAGCACCGGCAGGTCGCATGCGGCGCGGGCGGCGACCAGATAGTCGTCGGCACCCTGGAAATAATCGATATCGGTCAGCACCGACAGGCAGGCGGCGCCCCCGGCCTGATAGGCGCGGGCATGGGCGGGCGGGTCGAAATCGGGCCGGATCAGTCCCTTGGACGGGCTGGCCTTCTTGATCTCCGCGATCAGCGCGTGGCCGGGCTTGGCATCCAGTGCGGCGCGGAAGCCGCGCGGGGCGCTTCGTTCGGCTGCGCGGGCGTCGAGATCGGCGATGCTCGCCCTGGCGCTGCGTTGGGCAACTTCTTCACGCTTGGTGGCGAGGATGGTGTCGAGCATCGTCATGCGTAGGCGATCCATTGGTCGAGCAGGCGGTCGGCGGCGCCGGAGTCGATGGTGTCGGCGGCGCGCTCCGCCCCGTCGCGCAGGTCGGTGGCGGCGTCGGCGATGAGCAGCGCGGCAGCGGTGTTGAGCAGGACCGCATCGCGATAGGGTCCCTTCTCGCCCTTCAGCAATGCGCGCAGGGCGGCGGCGTTGTGCGCCGCGTCGCCACCACGGATCGCACTGATCGGGTGGCGGGGCAGGCCGGCATCCTCGGGCACGATGCGGTCGGCCATGGTCATGCCGACGGGGACGACGATGGTCGGGCCGGCGCCGGAGATTTCGTCGAGCCCTTCCTCGCCCGACACGATCAGCGCGGTTTCGGCGCCGAGCAATTCCATCGCCTCGGCATAGACGGTCGCATAGTCGGGGCGGGCGATGCCGATCAACTGACGGGTGGTGCGCGCCGGATTGGCAAGCGGTCCCATCAGGTTGAAGATGGTGCGGCGGCCGATGCGCTGGCGGATCGGGGTGATGCGGCGCATTGCCGGGTGATGATTGGCCGCGAACAGGAAGGCGATGCCGATGTCCCGGAGCGTCGATTCGGCCATCGCGCCGGCGACGGCCATGTCGAGGCCGAGTGCTTCGAGGGTGTCGGCGGCGCCGGCCTTGCTGGACGCCGCGCGGTTGCCGTGCTTGGCGACGGGAATGCCCGATGCGGCGACGACGAGGCTGACGGCCGTCGAGACGTTGAGGGTATGATGCCCGTCGCCGCCGGTGCCGCAGACGTCGATGGCGTTTGCGACAGGCGCGATCGGGATCATGCGTTCGCGCAGCGCCCGGGCGGCCTCGGCGATTTCGATGCTGGTTTCGCCACGGATGGCGAGGTCGGTCAGGAAGGCGGCGATCGCGTCGTCGCCGACCGTGCCGTCGAGGATCGCGGCGAAGGCTTCGGCCGCGCTCTGGTGGCTGAGCGGGGTCGAGGGATCGGGGAGCAGGGTGGTGACGGTCATGCCGGCATCGTCGCGGGGAGGCCCGCGTCCTTCAGGAAATTGGCGAGCATGGCGTGGCCGTGTTCGGTGGCGATGCTTTCCGGGTGGAACTGCACGCCGTGGATCGGCAGGTCGCGGTGGCGGAAACCCATCACGCTGCCATCCGACGCGGTGGCGTTGACGGTCAGGCAGTCGGGAATGTCGGTCACGATCAGCGAGTGGTAGCGGGTGGCGGTGAACGGCGAGGGGAGGCCGGCGAACAGGCCGGTGCCGTCATGCTTGATCGGCGATGTCTTGCCGTGCATCAGCCCGCCGCGCACGACCTTTCCCCCGAAATGCTGGCCGATCGCCTGATGGCCGAGGCAGACGCCGAGCAGCGGGCGCTGCTTCTCGGCACAGGCGGCGACGAGGTCGAGCGAGATGCCCGCCTCGGTCGGGGTGCACGGGCCGGGCGAGATCAGGAACCCCTGCGCATTGCTGGCGACCGCTTCGGCGGCGGTCATCGCGTCGTTGCGTTCGACGCGAACCTCCACGCCCAGCTCCATCAGATAATGGACGAGGTTCCAGGTGAAGCTGTCGTAATTGTCGATGACGAGGATCATGGCACTGCCATAGCGTTCTGTGTCGCGCGTGCAACGTCCCGAAATCTTCGCGCGTTCACCCCCCGCTAATCCATAGCGGCCTTCATGGTGGCGAGCGAGGAGAGTTGCGATGGCGCGTTGGGTTTTGGCGGGACTGGCACTGGCGATTGCGGGACCGGCGGTTGCGCAGGATGCGCCGGCCGATCCGCCGCAACGGGTGCGCAACGCTACCGTCTATGGCGACGAACAATGCCCGAAGCCCGACAGCGACGACGAAATCGTGGTGTGCGCGCGGCTGAACGAGAATGAGCGCTATCGCATCCCCAAGCGCTTTCGCGATCCGCCGTCGCAGCGATCGGCGGATGCAAGCTGGGCACAGCGCGCCGATACCGCGATGGAGGCGGCACGGGCGACGCGGCCAAACAGTTGTTCGGTGATCGGCACCGGCGGTCAGACCGGCTGTACTCAGGCGATGCTGCGCCAATGGTTCGCCGAGCGGCGGCAGCAACAGGCGGCCGAGCGCGCTATCCCCTGATGCGTCAGGCGGGGTCGGTGAGCGTCGCCGACCCCTGATGCCGGCGGACGCCGCCGCCGCCGCGCTTGGCGGCGTAGAGCGCTTTGTCGGCATGGGTGCGGAGTGCCGGGACCGATGTTGCGTCCTCGGGGAAACAGGCATAGCCCACGCTGACGCCTAGCTCGATCGGATCGCCGCCATTGATCCGGTAGCCGCGACCCGAGATCGCACGCGCGACCCGTTCGGCCAGATCCTGAATCCGGGCAGGCGGCTGGTCGGGAACGGCGATCATGAATTCGTCGCCGCCGAGGCGCACGATCAGGGCGGCATCGTCGGCTACTTCGCGCAGTCGTTCGGCAACCGCGACCAGCACCGCATCGCCCACGCCATGGCCATGCAGGTCGTTGACCGGCTTGAATCGGTCGAGGTCGAGGCACAGCAGCGCCAGCGACCGGCCGCCGCCTGTCGTGAAACGCGTCAGCCGCTCGTCAAGGCCGTAGCGGTTGGCGAGTCCGGTCAACGCATCATGGCTGGCGAGGAAGCGATTATGTTCGGCGGCATTGAACGAAGCGGCGGTGATCGTCGTGAAGTTGCGCAGGAGGACGCGGACGCTGGCGAACAGCGGCAGGCAGAGCGGGAGCAGCATCCAGAGCAGCGGAACGCCGGCGCACAGGATGCCGATCTTGAAGGGAATGTCGCACAGCATCACCAGTAGCACCGCCAGACGCGGCGCGGCGTGATTGCGTGCACAAATCGGCGCGACGAGGCCGAGGATGAACGCCGTCACGATGACGATCATCGCCAGATCGCCGGTCAGGGCGATGGCGAAGGCCATCAGTCCCTGCAACGCGCACCAGCCGATGGTAAGCAGAACCGAACGATCGACGGTCGGCTGCGTCCCGGCGCGATAATGCCGCTCGCTCCGCTGGATCGCGCGCAGGCGGAACAGCAGCAGCGCTACCTCGATCGCGGCGAACACCCGGAATTGCGGCGATCCGGTGTGCAGCGCCGCACCGACGGCGATGAAGATGCCCGACAGCGCGCCGATCAGGACGACGCCCGGCGCCGACAACAACGAACCGAGCAGGACCGGACGCGTATCGGCCGGAATGTCGGTCGTGGGATCGACGAGCCAGGCGAGCAGCGAGCGGTTGCTCAATCGCGCCCTTCGTTGATGATCCATGACGCCGACCCCGCAAGATGCACTGGAGACCGGCGGTTTAGCATGGCGCTACTTCGGATCCGTTAACGTGCGCCCCGTGCGCCGGCAGCGGTCCGAACAATAGACGACGTTGTCCCAGTCGCGCTCCCATTTCTTGCGCCACACGAACGGGCGTTCGCAGACCGGGCAGATCTTGCTCGGCAGATCGCGCTTGGCGATGCCTTGCGGCATCAGCGGGGGCAGCGGTTCAGGAAGGCCGCGACCTGTTCGAGATCGACCGAGCGGTCGAGATAGGTCGCGCCGATACCGCGCGCGAGCAGGAAGGGGAGCGTGCCGCCCTCGCGCTTTTTATCATGCAGCATATGCGCGACCAGCGCTTCGCCCGAAGCGGATATGCCGGCGGCGGCCAGCCCGTCGGGCAGGCCGGCGGTGCGCAGATGCGCAGCGACGCGGTCGGCATCTTCGCGAGCGCACAGTCCCTGCTCGGCGGAGTAGGCAAACGCCAGGGCCATGCCGGCGGCGACACCCTCGCCATGCAGCAGCGATCCGTCGAATCCGGCCTCCGCCTCCAGCGCATGGCCGAAGGTATGGCCGAGATTGAGCAGCGCCCGCGTGCCCGTGGTCTCGCGTTCGTCGGCGCCGACGATGCGGGCCTTGGCCGAGACCGAGCGGGCAATGGCGTGGGCACGCGCGGCGGGATCACCGGACAGCAACGCCGCCCCGTTGGTTTCGCACCATGCGAAGAAGTCGGCATCGTCGATCAGGCCGTATTTGACGACCTCGGCATAGCCTGCCCGAACCTCGCGGGGCGGCAGCGTATCGAGGGTGGTCGGGTCGATCAGGACGAGCGCCGGCTGGTGGAAGGCGCCGACCAGATTCTTGCCGGCACGGGTGTTGATCCCGGTCTTGCCGCCGACCGACGAATCGACCTGAGCAAGCAAAGTCGTCGGCACCTGTACGAAGCCGCAGCCGCGCTTCAGGATGGCGGCGGCAAAGCCGACCAGATCGCCGATCACGCCGCCGCCCAAGGCGATGATATGGTCGCCGCGTTCGACTCCCAGCGCGAGCAGCGAATCGAGCAGGCGTTCGAGCGTCGCCCAGCTTTTCGATCCTTCGCCGGCCGGAATCTCGATTGCCTCGCTCGACACGCCCGCTGCCGACAGTGATTCGCGCAGCGTCGCGAGGTGCATCGGTACATTGGCGTCGGCGACGATCACCATCCGCCGTCCGCGCGCGATGGGGCCGAGGTGGTCGCCGGCACGGGCAAGCACGCCGTCCTCGATCACGATGTCGTAGCTGCGGTCGCCAAGGGCGACGGGAATGACGGTCATTGGCCAATGGCTTTCAGGATCGCGGTGACGGTGGCGTCGTGCGGCGCGTGCTGGCTGACGATATGGATCGGCGCAAGGGCGTAGACGGGATTTCGGACCCGGGCGAGTTCGGTCAGCACCTTGTACGGGTTCTTGCCCCGCAGCAGCGGACGCGTGTCGCGGCGACGGACGCGTTCGGCCAGCACCTCGGGCGATGCATCGAGCCAGATCGCCAGCGACTGGTCGAGGATCAGCGACCGCGTCTCCTCCTGCATGAAGGCGCCGCCGCCGGTCGCGATGATCTTGGGCGTGCCGTCGATCAGGCGGGCGATGACGCGGCGTTCGCCGTCGCGGAAATGCGCTTCGCCGAAGCGTTCGAAGATTTCGGTGATGGTCATGCCGGCGGCATGTTCGATCTCATGATCGGCATCGACGAAATCGAGTTTCATGCGCTGGGCCAGACGCCGGCCGACGGTGGATTTGCCGACGCCCATCAACCCGATCAGCACGATCGGGCGCCCGGTCCAGGGCGGCGGCGGTTGGGGGATGGATTCTTGAATTTGCAGCATCGAACGATGGGCTATACAGCCGCCCAACCGATCGGGCAAAAGGCGCTTCGCCTTCTTCTGTCCGAACCCAATTACCGGGACGATCTGATCCATGTCGCGTTCGCTTGTCATCCTTCTCGTCGTCGTGGTCGCGCTGATCGCGGGCATGTTCCTGCTGGCGGGACGATCGACCGAGCAGCAGCCGACCCAGATCGAAAAGGCGGTCTCGCTTGAAAATCTCGCCAACTGACCGGTTGCGGATCGGCGTTGCCGCCGCGGCGCTGATCGCGATCGCGGTGCCGGCGATCGGGCAGGACGTTCCCGAATCGCTGCTGCCGCCGGGGTTCGGGGATGCGCCGGCGCCGACACCGACGCCGCGACCCACCGGGTCGGCGGTGCCGGGCGGGCCGAACTTCGCGCCGCCCGCCGCAATCGTCCAGCCGCTTCCCGGGGTGCCGGGCGTCGTGCCAACGCCGACGCCGACGCCGTCCGCATCGACGGTGCCGATCGATGCCGAAGCGCTGCGGCAATATGAACTGCCCGATTTCGCGCGCCGGTCGCTGAACAATATCGGCATTGCGGGCCAGGCGAGCGATTTCGGGCGCGACGCGTTCGGCACGGTGGACGGGCCGTGGCTGGAACGGATCATGCGTTCGCTCGACGCGCCGGTCGCCTCGCGCTGGGTTTCGATCGCACTGCGCCGTGCGCTGGTCGCCGATCTCGACACGCCGGGCGGCGTCGGCGGCGCGGACTTCGCCGCCGAGCGGGCGTGGCTGCTGGTACGGATGGGCGAGGGGCCGGCGGCGCGCGCCCTGGTCCAGTCGGTCGATCTCGATAACTATACCCCCAAACTCTACCAGATCGCGATGCAGGCGATGCTGGCGACCGGTGATCCGGGCGGGCTGTGTCCGCTTGTTGCACCGGCGATGCGCGTGTCGAACGAACGCGGCTGGCGGCTGGCCAATGCGATCTGCCTTGGGCTGAAGGGGCAGCCCCGCGAGGCCGGGCGGATCGTCGATCAGGCCCGGCGACAGGCGCCGGGCGGCGGTGCGATCGATGTGGCGCTTGCCGAAAAGCTGGTGGGCAAGGGCGCGCAGGGCAGGCGGGCGGCGACGATCGAATGGGACGGCGTCGACCGGCTGACCGCGTGGCGATATGGCATGGCCGCCGCCAGCGCGACGCCGGTGCCGGCGGAACTGTTCGACGGGGTCGGGCCGCAGGTCCGCTACTGGCACGCCACCGCGCCGCAGTACGCGCCCAATGTCCGGCTGAGCGACGGCGAGTTCGCCGCCGCACAGGGTGTGTTGTCGAGCGAGGCGCTGGTCGACCTCTATGCCCAGTTGCTCACCGATGATGACGCCAGCAGCGCGCAAGGTGCGCTGGCGAGTGATTTGCGCACCGCCTTTACCGGCAATGACGACCAGCGGTTGACCATGCTGCGCCAGTTCTGGGAACCGGCGGCGACCACACCGCTCGGTCATGCGCGGCGGGTGCTGACGGCGCGGGCGGCGGCGATGATCGCGCCGGTCGCCGATCATGTCGGCGATGCCGACCAACTGATCGCGTCGATGCTGACCGCCGGGCTCGACCTGCCGGCGCTGCGCTGGCGTTCGGTGGTGCCGGTCGGCAGCGATGGCTGGGCGATGCTGGCGCTGGCCGATCCGATGGGGCGGTCGGTGCCGGTCGGGGCGGTGTCGGACTATGCCGGGCAGAATGGGCGCAAGGGGCAGTTGCTGTTCGCCGGGCTGGCGGGCCTCGGGAGGCTGCCGCAGGATCAGGTGCAGGGGCTGGCGCGCGACCTGAACGTCGCGATCGGCGCGCGCAATGCGTGGACCGATGCGATCGACCGGTCGGGTGTACGGGGGGAGGCCGGCACGGTGCTGCTGCTGGCGGCTTGCGGAATGCAGACGCGCGACTGGCGCGGCGTGTCGCCGGTGGCGTTGTTCCACATCGTCGCGGCACTCCGCGCAGCAGGGCGCGAGGGTGAGGCGCGGATGATCGCCGCCGAGGCGATCGCGCGGACGTGAGCGGCACCGGCGGCGATCGGGCGCTGATCGACCGCTTCCTCGAAATGATGGCGGCGGAGGCGGGGGCGGCGCGCAACACCGTCGCCGCCTATCGTACCGATTTGTCGCTGGCGTCCGGGGCGCTGGGCGGGCGGCTGGCCGAAGCGGATGCGGCGGCGATCGGGCGGTTGGCTGACGGCTGGGGCGACCTCGCCAAGTCGACGGTGGCGCGCAAGGCGGCGGCGCTGCGGCGGTTCTTCGCGTTTCTTGCCGAGGAAGGACTGCGCGCCGACGATCCGGGGGCGGCGCTGCCCCGGCCGGGGACGTCGCGACCGCTGCCCAAGACGCTGTCGAGTGGCGATATCGGGGCGATGTTCGCGGCGATCGAGGCTCGGATCCAGCGGGTGCCGCCCGACCGCAACGACCTGCGGCTGTCGGCCCTGTTCGAGCTGCTCTATGGATCGGGGCTGCGCGCGACCGAGCTGGTGTCGTTGCCGCGCGGGGCAATCGTGTCGGACCGGCCGTATCTGATCCTGAAGGGCAAGGGCGGGCGCGAGCGGATGGTGCCGTTGTCCGATCGCGCCCGTGCCGCCGTCGTCCGGTGGCGCGCGCATGTACCGGCGACCAGCGCGTGGCTGTTCCCGTCGGGCAAAAGCCATCTCAGTCGGATGCGGCTGTATCAGATCGTGCGCGCACTGGCCGGCGAAGCGGGGATCGCGCCGGACCGGATCAGCCCGCACGTGCTGCGCCACGCCTTTGCCACGCATCTGCTGGAGGGGGGCGCGGACCTGCGCGCGTTGCAGGCCATGCTGGGCCATGCCGATATCGCCACGACCGAAATCTATACCCATGTCGATGCGTCGCGGCTGGTGCGGCTGGTCAACGAACGGCACCCGCTGATTGACGCCGGGCGGACACGGCCATAGGGCGCGGACCCATGGCTAGCTTCCTTGATTTCGAAAAACCCATCGCCGAATTGCAGGCGCGGATCGACGAACTGCGCGACACCGCCGCCGATGGCGAATTGGATATCGCGACCGAGATCGGGCGGTTGCAGACCAAGTCCGACCGGTTGCTGCGCGAAACCTATACCAAGCTGACCCCGTGGCAGAAGACGCAGGTCGCGCGCCATCCCGAGCGGCCGCATTTCAAGCATTATGTCGCGGCGCTGGTCGAGGATTTCATGCCGCTGGGCGGGGATCGCGCCTTTGCAGACGATTCGGCGATCCTCGGCGGGATCGGGCGGTTCCGTGGGCGCAAGGTGGTGGTGATCGGCCATGAAAAGGGCGACGATACCGCCAGCCGGCTCCGCCACAATTTCGGCATGGGCAAGCCCGAGGGCTATCGCAAGGCGATCCGGCTGATGCAGCTGGCCGACCGGTTCGGCCTGCCGGTCGTCACGCTGGTCGATACGTCGGGTGCGTTCCCCGGCATTCAGGCCGAGGAGCGCGGACAGGCCGAAGCGATCGCGCGCTCGACCGAGGCGGCACTGAACCTCGGCGTGCCGATGGTGTCGGCGATCCTGGGCGAGGGCGGATCGGGCGGTGCGATCGCGCTGGCGGCGGGCAATATCGTGCTGATGATGGAGCACGCGGTCTATTCGGTGATCTCGCCCGAAGGATGCGCGTCGATCCTGTGGCGCACCGCCGACAAGGCACCGGAAGCGGCCGAGGCGATGCGGGTGACCGCGCAGGAACTGAAGTCGTTGGGCGTCATCGACCGGATCGTCGCCGAACCGCTGGGCGCCGCGCACCGCGACAAGGGGGCGGCGATCACCGCACTGGGCGATGCGATCGACACGGCGCTCGGCGAATTGTCGGGCATGGAGGCCGCATCGCTGCGACAGGCGCGGCGGCAGAAGTTCCTGAGGATGGGTCGCCTGTAACCGACATCAAAAGGGCGGCGGAACCGAAGTCCCGCCGCCCCCTTGCATTCGGTGATCGCAAGGATCAGCCGCCAGCCTTCGTCGCGGCCATCTGGCCCGAAACGTTGCTGAAGGTCTTGCTGAGCTGGTTGCCCAGACCCTGCATGGCGGTGATGGCGGCAACGGCGATCAGTGCGGCGATCAGGCCGTATTCGATCGCGGTGGCGCCCTTGCTGTTCTTCAGGAAGGTGCGGATCTTCTGCATATCGGTCTCCGTGGTTCTGCGTGCTTCAATTTCCCGGCCGTTCGGACGATGCCCGGTCAGCACGCGGAGTGTAGGGAGAAGTCGGTTGATAAAGTTTTAAGCAGAACGGTTACCGGAGAAATTTCGATGTCTAACCAACGCGGCTGTGCTGGATGACGTTGGTCGCGACACCGCGCCAGATGCCGCCATTGACGTCGCCCATCCCGGCAACCGCGGCGACGATCGCGATGGCGACCATGGCGAGGATCAGGCCATATTCGATGGCGGTAGCCGCGCGTCGATCCCGCCAGAGACCGCGCAACGGACGCAGGGTGCAACGCATGGACCATCTACTCCGCTATGATCGACCCGATCCCTATGGCAGGCGAGGTTAAGAAATTGCCGCTTCCCGCATCCAAGTTTCTGATGGTGACCGCCGCCGCGATGATCGACGGCGATGGCCGCGTGCTGGTGCAGCAACGTCCGCCGGGGACCGCGATGGCGGGCCTATGGGAATTTCCCGGCGGCAAGATCGAGCCGGGCGAGACGCCCGAGGCGGCGCTGGTCCGCGAACTGGACGAGGAACTGGGGATCGTGGTCGATCACAGCTGCCTCGCCCCAGCCGCCTTTGCCAGCGAGGCGTTGGGCGAGCGGCATCTGTTGCTGCTGCTCTATGCGCTGCGCAAGTGGCAGGGAATTCCGGTCGCGCGCCACGCGACCGCGCTGCAATGGCTGCGGCCGGTGCAGTTGCACGCGCTGGCGATGCCGCCCGCCGACCGGCCGCTGATCGGGCTGCTCGAAGCGCTTATCTAGGGCCCAATCGATATTCAGCTCCCCGGACGCGAGACGGCGCTCTATCTGCTATCGTCACGCCCGCGGAGGCGGGAGTTCATATGCGCGATCGTCGCAAATCCAGCCGAACGTCGGCGGTTATGGACTCCCGCCTTCGCAGGGATGACGGAAATTAGCGATCGTCGCCGAATGTCGATCAGGCTCTGGGCCGCAGCGTGTCGGCGAGCGAGGCGGTGGCGCTGCCGCGGCGGGCGGGTTGCGGCTGGCTGGGGGCGGGGGCCCAGCCGGTCAGGTAGATGACTTCGAACTGTTCCGACGTCCGGCCATCGGCATCAGCGCGATCGGCAAAGGCGTCGGCCGCCGCGATCAGGGTGGCGCGACCCAGCGGTGCAGGTTCGAGCAGCCCGTTCGCACCCATGCCGCGCAAATCCTCGACCAATCGGCCGATCCCGGCATAGCGCACGGTCAGCGTTTCCGAATCGGCGACCGGCAGCGCGAAGCCGGCGCGGACCAGCAGGTCGCCGGCTGAGCGCAGGTCGATCTGCGGATGGACGCGCGCCGCCGGCCGATCGGCTTCGCCGGCGAGCAGCGACTGGCGCAGCGTCGCGAGCGTCCGCCCGCCCGTAAAGGCGGCAAGGAACAGGCCATCGGGGCGCAACGTCCGCCGGATCAGCGTCAGCGCACCGGGCAGGTCGTTGACGCTGTCGAGCACGCCGACCGACACCACCAGATCGAACGCGCCATCGGCGAAGGGCAGGCGGTCCTCATCCCCCTGCACGCCGCCGGCCGCACGGGCAAAGGCGAAGCCCGGATCGAAGCGGGCGACGCGTGCGCCCGGCGGGGGCGTGAGGGCCGAGTCGTGGCAGCCGAGGTCGAGCACGTCGGTGAATTGCCGGGTCACCGCCTGCAACCGGTCCTCGATCCCCTCTAGCATATAGCGGTTCAGGAAATCGGCGCGTGCGAAACGAGGCTGGGCGCGGTCGCGGTGCAGGCGGCGGCGCTGGCGATCGAAGATGTCGGGGGTGGTCACGCGGCCGCTTGTGCCGGGTGACGCGCATGGCGACAAGGGGGCGATGCTGCTCGCCCGCGCCCCCATCGCCCTGCTTGCCCCGCTGGTCGCGCTGGCACTGCCGCCACGGTGCCCTGGATGCGGGACGGTGGTGGAGGCGGACCATCGTTTTTGCGCAAGCTGCTGGTCGGGCTTGCGGTTTCTGGGTGATCCGGCCTGTGCCGGCTGTGGCGCGCCGTTC
The DNA here is from genome assembly GCF_001421245.1 of Sphingomonas sp. Leaf10. Classification (GTDB taxonomy): domain Bacteria; phylum Pseudomonadota; class Alphaproteobacteria; order Sphingomonadales; family Sphingomonadaceae; genus Sphingomonas. The sequence continues at coordinate 362,850 of NZ_LMKE01000001.1, forward strand.
GATATCGATCGCGGACCCGGCACGCGGTGTGGCACCTGTCTGTCGCGACCGCCCGTCCATGACGGGGTGCGCGCCGCCGTCGCTTATGGTCCGGTCGCGCGCGATGTGGCGCTGAAGCTGAAATATGGCGGGCGGCTGGCACTGGCGCAGACGATGGCGCGGCTGATGCAGCGGCACATGCCCGGCGATGCGACGCTGATCGTGCCGGTGCCGCTGCACCGTCGGCGGCTATGGACGCGCGGCTATAACCAGGCGTTGCTGATCGGTGCCGAACTGGCGCGGGCGTCGAACGTGCCGATGGCGCGCGACGCGTTGCGCCGGACCCGTGCGACGCCGCCGCTGAAGGGGATGGACGGACGGAAGCGGGCGCGGGCGGTGCGCGGGGCGTTCGTCGTGACCGATCCGGCGCGGATCGCTGGCCGATCGGTCGTGCTGGTCGACGACGTCCATACCAGCGGCGCGACCGTTGCCGCCTGTACCCGGGTGCTGCGGGCGGCAGGTGCCACGCGGGTGATCGTGCTGTGCTGGGCCCGCGTCGTAGGTGCGGACGATTGACAAGCCGGGCCGGCCGACACACCTCATCCCCCATGGCTAGCATCATCATCTATACGAAGGCGTTCTGCCCCTATTGCACGCGCGCCAAGCGGCTGCTCGACGAGAAGGGAGCCGCCTATGACGAGATCGACATCACGCTCGGCGGGGCGAAGCGGCAGGAGATGCTGGCGCAATCCAACGGCCGGACGACGGTGCCGCAGATTTTTATCGGCGACACCCATGTCGGCGGGTCGGACGATCTGGCGGCGCTGGAGCGGCAGGGCAAGTTGGATGCGCTGCTGGCGTGACCCGCATCGCGCTGTTGCAGATGACCGCAGGCATCGATCCGCACGGCAATGCGGCGGTGCTGATCGATGCGATCGAACGCGCGGCCGCCGGTGGCGCGGCGATGCTGTTCACTCCCGAAATGTCCGGGTTGATCGATCGTGACCGCGAACGCGCCGCCGCCTCCATAACGACCGAAGACGCCGACCCGGTGCTGCGATCGGTGTGCGAAGCGGCGGCGCGGGCCGGCATCTGGGTACATCTCGGCTCGTTGGCGGTGCGGCGCGCCGATGGGCGGCGCGCCGATGGGCGGCTCGCCAATCGCGGCTATGTGATCGATGCGACCGGGATGATCCGGGCACGCTATGACAAGGTGCATCTGTTCGATGTGACGTTGCCGAGCGGCGAAAGCTGGCGTGAATCGGCGAGCTATGCGCCGGGTGATACGGCGAGCGTGGTGGCGACGCCGGTCGGTCGCGTGGGGCTGGCGATCTGTTACGATTTGCGCTTTTCCGACCTGTTCCGTGCGCTCAGCGATGCCGGTGCGACGATGCTGGCGGTGCCCGCCGCCTTCACCGTGCCGACCGGCGAGGCGCATTGGCATGTGCTGCTGAGGGCGCGCGCGATCGAGGCAGGGGCGTTCGTCGTCGCAGCGGCACAGGCCGGGCAGCACGCGGACGGCCGTACGACCTATGGCCATTCGCTGGTCGTCGATCCGTGGGGCAAGGTGCTGCTCGATATGGGTGAGGCGGCGGGGCTGGGTTTTGCCGAGATCGATGCGGGTCAGGTCGATGCCGTCCGGGCGCGCATCCCGGTGCGGGAGCATCGTCGTGAAATTCCGCCGGTCGGGACCGTCGCGTGATCGTATTCGACCTGCGTTGTGGCAATGCGCATGTGTTCGAGGCGTGGTTCGCCTCCAGCGATGCCTATGCCGAGCAGCGCGGACGAGGGCTGATCGAGTGTCCGATCTGTAGCGATGCGACGATCGAGAAGGCGGTGATGGCACCGAACATCGCGCCGAAGGGCGATCGCCCGGCCGGTCCCGCGCCCGAAGCGATGAAGGCGGCATTGCAGGCGATGGCGCAGGCACAGCAGGCGGCGTTGGCGAACAGCGAATGGGTCGGCAGCGCCTTTGCCGATCGCGCGCGGGCGATGCATGTCGGTGACGCCGAACCGGCGACGATCCACGGGCAGGCGACACGCGCCGAGGCGAAGGCGCTGGTCGACGAAGGCGTGCCGGTCGCGCCGCTGTTGTTGCCGGTGGTTCCGCCCGAGCGGGCGAATTAGCGATGATCGGCGTTCAGGGGCGATGGTGGCCTCGGAGGGACTCGAACCCCCGACGCCCGCTTTAGGAAAGCGGCGCTCTGTCCAGCTGAGCTACGAGGCCATCGACGCGCTGTAGAATGCCGTCGCGCGCGACGCAACGGCGGCGATCAGCTGCCGCATTCCCAGCGACCGTCGCGATAGATGCGTTCGCCACCGTCAGCGGTGCGCATGGTCAACGTCGCCGGCCACGCCCACGTCGAATCGCTCGCCTGCGCCGGATCGCCCGGCTGGCGGACGACGGTGAAGGATATCCCGTCGCCGGCAAGGATCGCGCCGCCCTGTATCGCGTCGCGTCCCGGCGTCGCGGCGGTGATCCGGCGAAGGCGCCTGTCGTATTTGACCAACCCGTCGCCTTCATCGAGGACCATCAGCAGCGTCGGCGCGCCGGCACCGGCGTGGAAGGCGCAGCCCGAACCCAGCAGATCCTTGTCCTTGAAATCGTCGTACACCATCGGCTGCAGGTCCGATGCCGCGTGCAACGGCGCCGATTTCGGCACGCCACGCGTCGACACGACCGCGCCATTGGCTGCCGGATCGACCCCGCCGAGCGACCCGACCGGCATGGCCGCCTGCGTCGCGTTGGCGTCGGCAGGAGGCTCGGCTGAACAGGCGGCAAGGGCGAACGGGACCAGCAGGGCGAGCGGGCGGATCATCGTCCGAAAACGTCGACTGGTCGCTGGCGTTCCGTCAGCCGCGCCCCATCAGCGCCAGCACTTCCTTGCGACTGCGTTCGTCGTCGCGGAACACGCCCATCATCCGGCTGGTCGTCATGGTCACGCCGGGCGTGCGCACCCCGCGTGAGGTCATGCAGCCATGGGTCGCCTCGATCACGACCGCGACGCCGCGCGGTTTCAGCCCGTTCCAGATGCAGTCGGCGACCTCGGCGGTCAGCCGTTCCTGCACCTGCAACCGGCGGGCATAGCCGTGCAGCACGCGCGCCAGTTTCGAAATGCCGACGACATGGTCCTTGGGCAGATAGGCGATGTGCGCCTTGCCGATGATCGGGGCCATGTGATGTTCGCAATGCGACTGGAACGGAATGTCGCGCAGCAGGACGATCTCGTCATAACCGCCGACTTCCTCGAACACGCGTTCGAGATGACGGGCGGGATCGTCGGCATAGCCCTGCGTATATTCCTTCCACGCGCGCGCGACGCGGAGCGGCGTTTCGATCAGCCCTTCGCGGCTAGGGTCCTCGCCGGTCCAGCGGATCAGGGTGCGGATCGCGTCCACGACGTCATCGGGCACGGGAATTTTGGGTGCCGATGCCACCAGGTCGCCGGTCCCGGCATCGTCATTCGCGTCACACATCGTCGTGGTCCATTCCCGATCTTCGAACTTGTTCGCTACTGCCGCAAGGCTGCCCTGCATCGGCGTCACTGTGGCTTCCATACCCGTTCGCCGATAAATACGTGGCGAAGATGCGGGTTGCCCGTTGACGCGGGATAGATGCTCCGTCACCAAATGCCAACTGCATTAGCCGGACGATATCGGCAGCGCGCAAGAGGGGAAGTCATGACGAAGTTCCAACTGCTGGCCGCAACCGCTCTCTCGATGGTCGCCGGAGCCACTCCGACGATCGCACAGACGGTTACGCCGGCGACCGAACCCGCTGCCGTCCAGTCGGAAGGGACGACGACCACCGACGATGATTGGGGGAACGAGATCATCGTCACCGCCAACCGCCGCGCCGAACCGATCCAGGACGTGCCGATCGCGGTGACCGCGGTGAATGCGCAACTGCTCGACGATGCCGGCATCCGCGACATTCGCGGCCTGGAGCAGCTTGCCCCGTCGCTACAGACCACGACCGGCCAGTCGTCGGCGGTATCGACCTCGCTGTCGATTCGCGGCGTCGGCACGGCGGGTGACAATCCGGGGTTCGAACCGGCGGTCGGCGTGTTCATCGACGGCGTGTTCCGCTCGCGTGCCGGTATCGCCATCGCCGAATTGCCGGAAGTGGAGCGCGTCGAGGTGCTGCGCGGGCCGCAGGGGACATTGTTCGGGCGCAATACGTCGGCCGGCGCGCTGTCGGTGACGACGGCGATGCCGAAATTCGATTTGGGCGGCTATGTCGAGGGCGAATACGGCAACTACAACGCCTATGAGCTGAAGGGCGCGCTGACCGGGCCGGTGTCCGAACAGCTCGCGCTGCGTGTCGATGGTGGGTATCGCAAGCGCGACGGCTATATCGACGACGTCAATTCCGACCGCGCGTTCAACGATATCAATCGCTGGTATGTGCGCGGGCAGGCGCTGTACGACACGTCGGCGTTCAGCTTCCGGTTGATCGGCGACTATTACAAGACCGACGAACAATGCTGCGGCGTGGTCAGCAGCACGCGCGGTGCGACCGCACCGGCGATCCAGGCGATCGCCGCGCAACAGGGCCGCACCGGCATCTATACCGGTCCGCCGTCCGACCGGCGCATGGCCGCGTCGCCCAACCGCGACTATGGCGAGGCGGTGCGCGACTGGGGCGTGTCGGGCGAGATCAACGCCGATGTCGGCGAGATGAAGCTTACCTCGATCAGTGCCTATCGCGATTTCCGGGTGTTGCGGAATCAGGACATCGATTATTCGGGCATCGATCGCGCCTATCGCGACAGCTATCGCTCATCGCTCCGCAACATCACGCAGGAATTGCGGTTGCAGGGGCAGTTGTTCGACGGAAAACTCGATTTCCTCGTCGGTGGCTTCTACCTGAACGAAAAACTGCAACTGCGCGATACGGTGCGGCTGGGCAATGACGCCAACCGCTATGTCGATACGCTCCTGGCCGGTGTGCTGGGGCAGCCGCCGTCGGCTGGCGGGATCGGGCGGGCGGCCCAATTCTATGGCAGCTTCAACGTGCCAACCTTTACGCAGCTCGTCACCGCGCTGCGCGGCGGCGCGGCGTTGCCGGCCGGGACGGTGCCGCTGTTCTCGCAGCTTCTCTACGCGCAGAGCACGCAGTTGCAGGCGGCAGGTGCTGCGAACCCGGCCTTGTTCACCTATTTCAACACGCCACTGACCCCGAACGTCGCGGGGCAGGGCAACAACAACGACGATTTCCAGGTCGATACCAACGCCTTCGCGCTGTTCACCCACAATATCGTCAATATCAGCGACAAGCTGTCGCTGACCCTCGGCCTCCGTTACAATTACGAGCGCAAGGAACTGGCGGCGACGGTCAACAGCAACCCGGCGGCGTGCGGCTTCTTCCTCGGCAACGATCCGCGTGCGGTACTCTATCGCAACGCGATCCGCACGGCGAGCCCGGCGCTGTTCCAGAACCTGTTCCTGCTGAGCTGCAATCCGGCGGTGTCGAGCGAGTTCAACGGCAACTACGATCACGACCGGTCGGAAAGCCGCCTGACCGGCACCGCCAAGCTGGCATATAAATTCACGCCCGATATCCTCGGCTATGCCAGCTATGACCGCGGCTTCAAGTCGGGCGGGTATAATCTCGACCAGGCAAGCTTCGACACCCGGGTATTGGGTGGCGACGGTGCGCAGGCAACCGATCTGGAATTCGGAGCGGAAACAGTCGACAGCTACGAATTGGGGTTCAAGACCAGCGTCACCCGGCAATTCTCGTTCAACGCCGCTTTCTTCTATCAGAAATTCAAGGGCCTCCAGTCGCTGATCTTCGCCGGCAACAGCTTCGTAGTGCAGAACGTGCCCGAATCAACGGCCAAGGGCGTTGAGCTGGAATCGCTGATCCAGCCGATCCGCGAACTGACCTTCCGTCTGGGCTACACGCTGCTCGATGCGTCGTATGACGCCGACAACGACTTTAGCGGCACTCCGCTGCAGAACCAGCAGGGGCGTCAGTTCCTGAACCAGCCGCGCAACGTGGTGACGGTGGCGGCGACGTGGCAGCCGCGTCTGACCAGCACGCTGAACGCGCTGTTCCATGTCGACATGCGCTACAACAGCGACGTGTCGATCGTCCGCGATGGAACCGGCGCGACGACGGTCGGCAATGACGGTTATCCGCTGCTCAACGGCAAGATCGGCATCGCGACCGACGATCGCCGCAAGCAGTTGGAGTTCTTCGTTGAGAACATCACCAACCAATATTACAATATTTCCGGCTTCGCGATTCCGGAACAGACCGGCACCTATGGCGTGTACCCGGCGATGCCACGCTTCTACGGCGTGCGCGCCCGGTTCGGTTTCTAAGCTCGCGGTAGTCGGTATACGCTGGTTTGCGGGGGAGATTCGTGGAATCGTTGGTGCGGTTTGTCGCTTTTCCCCCGCGACAACCGCCACGTAACCTTGCATAACCGTCGGCCTGCCGTGCCCATGGGTGCGGCCCTGCAGGGGGATAGGAGAAATATTATGGCCAAGGAAACCACGACGACCGGCGGCGCCCGGGGCGGAATCGCGAAGCCGGTGACGCCGTCGGCCGATCTGGCGAAGATCACCGGATCCGACCCGCTGCCCCGCAGCGAAGTCGTCAGCAAGATGTGGGAATATATCAAGAAGCACGACCTTCAGAACCCGAAGGACAAGCGCGAAATCCTTGCCGACGAAACGCTTGAAAAGCTGTTCGGCAAGAAGTCGTGCTCCATGTTCGAAATGAACAAGCTGCTCAGCGCGCACATGAAGTAACGCGCCCGGCACCTGTGCGGTGCCGCCGTTACGAACCGAACGCCGTCCGGCCGACGCCGGGCGGCGTTTTTCGTTTTCGTAACAAAGCGTTGCCGGCGCGAATATCGGAACGCCACCTCAACGCCATGGGTTATGTACGTATCGGACGAAAGTTCGAACCCGGTCACCGGCCAATATGGGCCGGGACCATCCGCAGAAGGACAAGGAGAACCGGAATGACGTTCGGAATGGTCGGGCTGTTGCTGGGCGCAATGGTGGCCGCGCCGGATAGCGGCATGGAACATAGTGTCCGCATCGACCACCGCAGCGGCGCAGTGGAGTCGCAATACAACGCCGATGTTCGCATTACCCACAAGCAGGTCGGCACGGTCGGGGTCGGTGGCCGCCCGTCGACGCTGCGCTGCATGTGGAGTGCGGGACTGGTCGTTGATCGGCAGGCGCGCCATGCGTCGGGGTCGACCATGGCCCGTTCGTTCGCGCATGACGGCGTCGTCGAGGGTAGCCGCCCCGGCTGGTGCAGCGCGCAGCGCAGTTCGATCGCGCAGGAAGTCGCGGCGCGGCAGCCCGAGTTGCGTGAGCGGCTGGTCCGGCTGGCGCAGGACGATCACGGCGTGCTGCATGCCGAGATCGATCGCATGCATGGAACGACCCAGGCCGGATGATCGGCCGGATCATGTTGAGCGCGGCGTCGCTGCTACCCGTAGCGGCGGCGCATGCGCAGTCCGCGCCATCGCTCGGGTTGGAAGCAACGATCGACGAACGGCGTCGCGGGCTTAGCTGGAGCGAAGGGCGCGCGTCGGTGTCGGGCGACGTTGCCGTCACTCTCCGTGCGATTGAACTGGATGCACGGGTTGCGGCATTGCGCGAATCGGTCCGCCACGATGGCGCGGACGCGGTTGCCGATCTGGGCGCGGCTTTTGTAACCGAGGCTGGACCGTTCCAGCTTCGCGCGCGGGCGATCGGTCACGTCTTTGCCGGCGCGCGCAGTGCGATGAACTATGGCGAGTTCGGTGGCGACGCGCGTTACGCCCTGGGTCCGGCGGAATTGACCGTAGGCGCGCTCTACGCCCCGCCGCAGGATGCGATCGGTGGCAGCAACCTGTATCTGTCGGGACTGGCGGTCGTCGGCATACCGGCAACGCCGTTCACCATCGTCGGCGGGGCCGGGCGTTCGTCCGGGACGGTCGATAATGCTGCGCGTGCCGACCGGTTGCGGCCCGGCAGTGCCTATGTCGATTGGCGGCTCGGCGTGGAACATGTCACCGGACCGCTCACCGTGGCGCTCGAATATGTCGGCACCGACCTGAATGACGATCGACCGATCCGCGCGATCGGCGACCGACAGCATAGTGGCGACCGAGTGCTGGCGCGGGCACGGATCGGTTTTTGATCGGATGCCGATCCCCGCACCGGGCGGGGATTGGCCTATCGTCAGTTCCGTGCCGCTGCGTTCGCTGCGCTCAGCGCCGCCCGGACCGTAGCGGTCGCGACGTCGCCGTCGATGCCGACCCCGAAAACCCGCCGGCCGTCGGGCAGGCTGCATTCGAGATAGGCGGCGGCCTGCGCATCGGCGCCATGGCCGATCGCATGTTCGCTATAATCAATCACGTCCATGTCGATCCCGCCTTCTTCGCGCAAGGCGGCGAGAAGACCAGAGAGCAGGCCGTTCCCCTTGCCGGAAATCGACCGTTCCTCACCGTCCAGCCGGACGCGACCGACGAACGTGCGCGGCGGGCCGCCGCCCGGTGCGTGGGTTTCGGCATAATCGATCAGTGCGTAGCGATCCTTGCCCTGCGGCAGATAGGCATTGTGGAACGCGGTCCAGATGTCGGCGGCGTTGAGTTCGCGGCCGAGCGTATCGGCCATCGCCTGCACATGGCGGCTGAAATCGGCCTGCAACCGCTTGGGGAGTTTTAGCCCCTTATCCTGTTCCAGCACCCACGCCACGCCGCCCTTGCCCGACTGCGAATTGACGCGGATGACCGCTTCGTAGCTGCGGCCGAGATCGGCGGGGTCGATCGGCAGATAGGGGACTTCCCACAACCCGTCGTTCCGCACTGCCTGTGCCGCCATGCCCTTCTTGATCGCGTCCTGATGGCTGCCCGAAAAGGCGGTGAACACCAGATCGCCGGCATAGGGCGTGCGCGGATGGACGGGCAGGTTCGTGCAGTAATTGACCGTATTCACGACCTCGTCGATGTCCGACAGGTCGAGCGCCGGATCGATGCCCTGCGTGTAGAGGTTCAACGCGACGGTCACCAGGTCGCAGTTGCCAGTCCGCTCGCCATTGCCGAGCAGGCAACCCTCGACCCGGTCAGCGCCCGCCATCAGCCCCAGTTCGGCGGCGGCGACACCGGTGCCGCGGTCGTTATGGGTGTGCAGCGAGATGACGACGCTGTCGCGGTTCGGGACGTTGCGGCAGAACCATTCGATCTGGTCGGCATAGACGTTGGGCGTCGCCGCCTCGACCGTCGCAGGCAGGTTCAGGATCAGCGGTTTATCGGGCGTCGGCTGCAACACCTCCATCACCGCCGCGCAAACCTCGACCGAGAAATCCAGTTCGGCGGTGGAGAAGGTTTCGGGGCTGTATTCGAAGCGCCAGTCGGTGTTCGGCCGCTTGGCGGCTTCGTCGCGCAGCACCTTGGCCCCGGCAACAGCGATCGCCTTTACCTCGGGGCGCTCCATACCGAAGACGATCCGCCGCCACGCCGAGCTGACCGCATTGTAGAGATGGACGATCGCCTGTTTCGCGCCGTCTAGGCTTTCGAAGCTGCGTTCGATCAGGTCGCGGCGCGACTGGGTCAGCACCTGCACCCAGACGTCGTCGGGAATGCGATCCTGCTTTACGAGGTCGGAAATGAAATCGAATTCGGTTGCCCCGGCCGACGGGAAGCCGACCTCGATCTCCTTCAATCCGACCTTCAACAACAGGTCGAAGAACCGGTTCTTCTTCTCCGCGCCCATCGGATCGATCAGCGCCTGATTACCGTCGCGCAGGTCGGTCGACAGCCAGCGTGGGGGCCGGGTGATCGTGCGCGACGGCCATTGCCGGTCGGGCAGGTCGACGGTGGGGAAGGGGCGGTATTTGGTCGAAGGGTCGCGCAACATGTCGTCTACAGCCTGTCTGGGGCGTTGTTCGGACGCCGGTATCTGCCGGAAAGGTTCGATACTCCCTCAGGGAAGGCGCACGCGCGTGCGATCCTGCCCTAAGGGCGGCTAAGTCGTAGCAGGCTGGCGAACGCGCGGACCATGACCTTTCTGTGGGCAAAAGCGGAGCGAAAGTCCAGCGCCGATGGCAGCGATACTGGTTGGTAAGATTTTTCGTTTCAATACCAGCATGTTGAACGGAAACGCATCGGAATGCCATGCTGCAATTAATTTATGTGAGTACGGCGCGCAGCGGCGAGGTAATCGACCTCGACGACATTCTCGCCAGGTCGCGGCGGAATAACCGGCGCGACGGGATCACCGGGTTGCTCCATGCCAAGGGGCGGCGGTTTCTGCAGGCGCTGGAGGGCGATGCCGGGAAGGTCGAAGCGGCCTACGCCCGCATCGCCAAAGATCCGCGGCACTTTGCGCTGGTGGTGCTGTCACGACGCACGGTGGAGACGCGCGAGTTCGGCGACTGGGCGATGGCGGCGGATGACGGCAGCGGCGCCGTGGTCGCACAGGTGGCGAAGCTGGTCGAAGGGGCCGCGCCGAGTGTGCGCGGTACCTTCGAAGGATTTGCGGGGCTGCGCGCGGCCTGAACCGCGCGCAGCGACCGGTCAGGCCGCGACGAAGGCGGCGTTGATCGTCAGGTCGACCTTGTCCGACACCACCGGTGCCGCCATGCCAAGGCCGAAATCGCTGCGCTTGATCGAGCCGGTCGCGGTGAAGCCGACATTCTTTTTCTTGTTCATCGGGTTCTCACCCGCACCCATGAAGCGGACGGTCAACTGCACCGGCTTGGTCTGCCCCTTGATCGTCAGGTTGCCGGCCATCATCCAGTGGTCGCCCATCGGCTGGATGCGGGTCGACACGAACTTCGCGGTCGGGTGGTTTTCGACGTCGAAGAAATCCTTCGACTTCAGGTGGGTCGCGAATTGCGGGCTGGTGACAGTCAGCGAATCGGCGATGTTGAAATCGATGCTGACCTTGCTGGCGGCCACGTTCTTCGGATCGATCGCCGCCGCTCCACCGGTCGCGCCGAACAGGCCGTCGAGCATGGTGAAGCCCATATGGTTCACCTGCCACGCGACCTGGGTATGGGCGGTGTCGACGGTGTAGTTGCCGGCAGTGACGCGCGATTTGTCGGGCGCGCCGGGCATCTGTGCGACGGTCGGTGCGGCGACCGCGAACAGGGTGGCGGCGAGGATCAGGGGCGTGCGCATGGTTTGGCTCTCCGGTTGAGGCGAAGTCAGGATGCCGTCCTTGTCGGAGGTGCCGGGCTTCGGGTCAAATACCGGATGCGAAACACTTGGTTTCGGTTTGGGTGCCGTGGTTTGGGGGTTCGGTGCGTTGGTGGCAAACGTCGTCATTCCCGCGAAGGCGGGAACCCATAGACGCGACATCCTTGCTTGTAGCGCAGAGTCAGCGTGTATGGATTCCCGCCTTCGCGGGAATGACGGTATGGGCGCTGCCCGCCCGCCCGTCGGTCGCGGCAAAGCCGCGCCCTGAAGGGCGGGCTTTGTCGCGCCGGCCGGTCTGGCGCGTGCCGACCGTAGCTGCGCTACGGTCAGGGCGCGCTGCGACTAATTCTTCGACTGATCCACCAGCTTGTTGGCACCAATCCAAGGCATCATCGCGCGCAGTTCGGCCCCGGTTTTCTCGATCGGATGCGCCGCCGCCTGCTTGCGCGCCGCCTTCAGCTCGGGCTGACCGGCGCGGTTGTCGAGGACGAAGTTCTTCACGAAGCGGCCCGACTGAATGTCGGCGAGTACGCGCTTCATTTCCTTCTTCGTTTCGTCGGTGATGATGCGCGGGCCGGTAACGATGTCGCCATATTCGGCGGTGTTCGAGATCGAATAGCGCATGTTGGCGATGCCGCCTTCATACAGCAGGTCGACGATCAGCTTGGTTTCGTGAAGGCATTCGAAATACGCCATTTCCGGCGCGTAACCGGCCTCGACCAGCGTTTCGAACCCGGCCTGGATCAGGTGGGTGACGCCGCCGCACAGCACGGCCTGCTCACCGAACAGGTCGGTTTCGCATTCCTCGCGGAAGTTGGTTTCGATGATGCCCGACCGGCCGCCGCCGACGCCGCTGGCATAGGCAAGCGCGATGTCGTGGGCATTGCCCGACGCGTCCTGATGGATCGCGACGAGGCAGGGTACGCCGCCGCCCTTCACATATTCACTGCGCACGGTGTGGCCCGGGCCTTTGGGTGCGATCATGATGACGTCGACATCGGCGCGCGGCTCGATCAGCCCGAAATGGACGTTCAGGCCATGGGCGAAGGCGAGCGCCGCGCCGGGACGCAGGTTCGCATGGATGTCGTCGGCATAGATTGCGGCCTGATGCTCGTCGGGGGCGAGGATCATGAGGATGTCGGCCCATGCGGCGGCTTCGGCGTTCGGCATCACCTTGAAGCCGGCGCCTTCGGCCTTGGCGGCGCTGGCCGAGCCGGGGCGCAGGGCGATCGCGACGTTTTTCACGCCCGAATCGCGCAGGTTCTGCGCATGGGCATGGCCCTGCGAACCATAGCCGAGGATTGCGATCTTCTTGTCGCTGATGAGGTTCAGATCGGCATCGCGATCGTAATAGACACGCATTGGGGTTCCCTTTCGAAAATGGCGCAGTCCCGGCTTCGGGCGCGATGGATGGGTTCAGGCGGCCTCTCGTCCGCGGGCGATGGCGGCGATGCCGGTGCGAGCAACCTCGACCAGACCGACTTCGGCCATCAATTCGGTGAACTTGTCGATCTTTTCGATCGATCCCGTCACCTCGAACACGAAACTCGACACGGTCGCGTCGACCACGCGCGCGCGGTATACTTCGGCGAGGCGCAGCGCTTCGATGCGATGCTCGCCGGTCCCGACGACCTTTACCAACGCCAGTTCGCGTTCGACATGCGCGCCTTGCACGGTCAGGTCGACGACCTTGTGCACGGGCACCAGCCGGTCGAGCTGCGCGATGATCTGTTCCATCACCGGCGGCGACGCGCTGGTGACGATGGTGATGCGGCTTACGCCCTTGTCGGCGGTGATTTCCGACACGGTCAGGCTTTCGATATTATAGCCACGCCCCGAAAACAGCCCCGCGATGCGGGCGAGGATGCCGGGTTCGTTGTCGACGAGGACGGCCAGCGTGTGCCGTTCGGTCTGTTCGGTCTTGATGTGCATGTTCGTCCCCTGTTCCTCCCCGGAACGGGGAGGGGGACCAAGCGCAGCTTGGTGGAGGGGGTTCTCCACGCAGCGTTCCGCTTGGGGAAGTCCCCCTCCACCGCTCTGCGAGCAGTCCCCCTCCCCGCGGAGCGGGGAGGATCTTAAGTTTACACCAGCGCCTTCGCCTCGTCGTCCATTTCGCCCGAGACTTCGTTGGCCTGCAGGATCATGTCGGTATGCGCCGCGCCGCTGGGGATCATCGGGAAGCAATTGGCGAGCTTCGCGACCAGACAGTCGACGATCACCGGGCCGTCATGGTCGAGCATCGCCTGAATACCCGCCTCCAGATCAGCCGGGTCCTCGATGCGAATGCCCTTCCAGCCATAGGCCTCGCCCAGCTTTACGAAGTCGGGCAGCGAGTCCGAATAGCTGTTCGAATAGCGCGAGCTATAGGTCAGTTCCTGCCACTGGCGAACCATGCCCATATATTCGTTGTTGAGGATGAAGACCTTGACCGGCAGGCGATATTGCGTCGCCGTCGCCAGTTCCTGGATATTCATCTGGATCGACGCTTCACCGGCGATGTCGATGCACAGCGCGCCGGGATTGCCGAGCTGCGCGCCGATCGCGGCGGGCAGGCCATAGCCCATCGTGCCGAGACCGCCGCTGGTCAGCCACTTGTTGGGCGCTTCGAAGCCGAAATGCTGCGCGGCCCACATCTGATGCTGACCGACCTCGGTCGACACGATCGGCGCGCGATGCTTGGTCGCCTCGTACAGCGCGCGGATCGCCCGCTGCGGCATGATCTCGCTGCCGCCCTCGGGGAAATCAAGGCAGCGCTTGGCCCGCCAGCCGTCGATCTTCGACCACCATGCCGACAGGTCGGGCTTGGGGTGCTGGCGCGCCTTCCACACGCGAACCATGTCCTCCATCGCGTGGCCGGCATCGGCGATGATGCCAAGGTCGGCGCGGACGATCTTGTTCACGCTGGAGCGATCGATATCGATGTGGACCTTGCGGCTGCGCGGAGAGAAGGCATCGAGCCGTCCGGTGACCCGGTCGTCGAAACGCGCGCCGATGGCGACGACCAGATCGGCCTCGTTCATCGCCATGTTCGCTTCATAGGTGCCGTGCATGCCGAGCATCCCCAGCCATTGCGGGCTGGAAGCGGGCAGGGCGCCAAGACCCATCAGCGTCGAGGTGACCGGCGCGCCCGAAATCCGCGCAAGTTCGCGCAACAGCTGCGACGCACCCGGACCCGAATTGATGATGCCGCCGCCGGTATAGAGCACCGGCCGCTCGGCCGCCGCCAGCATGTCGACGACCTGTTCGATCTGCGCGCGGTCGGCCTTCACCTTCGGGCGATAGGTCTTGTGCTGGATCGGGCCGGGCTTGGTATAACGCGCGGTCGCGACCTGCACGTCCTTGGGAATATCGACAACGACCGGACCGGGGCGGCCGGCGGTGGCGATATGGAACGCCTCGTGAATGACATGGCCGAGCTTGGCCGGGTCCTTCACCAGATAATTATGCTTGCAGCAGTGCCGCGTGATGCCGACGGTATCGGCCTCCTGGAACGCGTCGGTGCCGATCAGGCCGGTCGGAACCTGACCGGTGATGACGACCATCGGGATCGAATCGAGCAGCGCGTCGGTGATGCCGGTGACGGCATTGGTCGCACCCGGCCCCGAGGTGACAAGCACGACGCCGGGCTTGCCGGTCGAGCGCGCATACCCCTCCGCGGCGTGGGTTGCGGCCTGTTCGTGGCGGACGAGGATGTGCTTGATCCGGCTATGTTCGAACAGCGCGTCGTAGATGGGCAGGACAGCGCCACCCGGATAGCCGAATACGACTTCCACGCCGAGGTCGACGAGGGCCTCGACCAAAATGGCGGCTCCACTCTTCTCGGTCATGGGTCGTCAACTCCTCAAACAATTTCGCAGGCGCGAATAGCACCGTTGGAGCGGTGTCGCTAGTCGCCATAAATGTACGTGTCAACCATCATTGGCGTAATAAAGTGTCGAATTGATCGGATAACGCGCATGTTTCGGTTTCGCTGGTGCGAAGCCAATCTTCGGGCGGCTGGTTACGGAACCAGGTATATTGTCGTTTCGCATATTGCCGCGTTGCGAAACGGGCTTCGCGCAAGGCTTCGTCGCGGGTCCATTCGCCGTTTTGCCAGCGTTCGATCTCGATCACCCCGATCGCGCGCCGGACCGACGCCTGTGGCGCGATATCGTCGCGGGCCAGCAATGCGGCGACTTCCTCGACCGCGCCGCCGTCGAACATCGCCGACAGGCGGCGGTCGCAGCGTTCGGTCAGCCAATCGCGTTCGGGCAGGAGGATCATCGTCGACAGGGTGATGCGATCGCCGATGCCGCCGGTGCGGTCGCGCTGCCAATTGGCGAGCGTCCGCCCGGTCGATCGCACGACTTCGAGGGCGCGAGCGATGCGGGTGGTGTCGGCCGGGTTGAGCCGGGCGGCGGCCTGCGGGTCGGCGGCGCGCAGTGCTTCGGCCGCGTCGGCGACCGGCAGGGCGCGGACGGTTTCACGAATGGCCGGATCGATCTCGGGTATCGGCGCGATGCCGTCGATCAGGGTACGCAGATACAGACCGGTGCCGCCGACCAGCACCGGCAGCTTGCCGGCGGCATGGGCGGCGTCGATCTCGCGCGTCGCGTCCTTTGCCCATGCCGGCGCCGAGTAGCTGTCCGCGCCGTCGACATGGCCGAACAGCCGGTGCGGCGCGCGTACCTCTTCTTGCGGGGACGGGCGCGCCGACAGGATGCGCAGGTCGCGATAGACCTGTGCGCTGTCGGCGTTGATGACCACGCCGTCATGGGCGCGCGCGATTTCGATCGCCAGCGCGGACTTGCCGCTGGCGGTCGGGCCTGCGATGAGCGCGACCCTCGGACGGTCAGGAGAATTCGCCATGTTCATCGCCACGCTGATAGCAGCCGAATCGATCGCCGCGGACGATATTTCCGCTGCGGCCGACCGGCTGGATGCGGCCGGTTGTCTGGTCGAGGGCTGGACGTGGATCGACGAGGGCCGCGCCGCCGATATTCGCTTCGCGAACGATCCCACCGCCGCGCGGGCCGCGATCGAAGGCGGATTCGCCGGGACCGACATCGCCATCCAGCCCGCCGCGAACCGCGAGAAGAAGCTGCTCGTCGCCGACATGGATTCGACGATGATCACCGTCGAGTGCATCGACGAACTGGCCGACTATGCCGGGATCAAGCCGCAGATCGCCGAAGTGACCGAACGGGCGATGCGCGGCGAACTCGACTTCGCATCGGCGCTCGATGCGCGCGTGGCGCTGCTGGAAGGGCTGGAGGAAAGCGCGATCCAGCGCTGCCTCGACGAACGGGTCAAGCTGATGCCGGGTGCCAAGACGCTGATCCGGACGATGCGCGCGCGCGGGGCGACGACGATCCTCGTTTCGGGCGGCTTTACCCGCTTCGCCGAGCCGGTCGGGCAGGAACTGGGTTTTGACCGCATGATCGCCAACCGGCTGTTGATCGAGGACGGAAAGCTGACCGGCAAGGTCCGCAAGCCGATCGTCGATGCAACCACCAAGGAGGTGACGCTGCTCGAAGCGATCGACGAACTGGGGATCGATTCGGCGGCGACGCTGGCGGTCGGCGACGGTGCCAACGACCTGCCGATGATCCGCCGCGCCGGGATCGGTGTCGCCTACCACGCCAAGCCGATCGTCGCCGCTGCGGCTGGCGTGCGGATCGATCATAACGACCTGACCACGCTGCTGTATATACAGGGGATCGCGTCCGCCGACTGGGCGGCGGACTGAACGTCAGCGTCTGACCGGTACGCATGTCGTCGGGCGGATCGCGGCGCAGGCGCGGCTCGCCTCCGCGCTGCTGGCGAAGGGGCCGATTTGCAACCGCGTGACGCCGCCGGCATCGTCGTAAAATGGCTGGCGACCGGCGAACCTAGCCGCGACATCGCCCCATAGCCGCCGGGCGTTGCCGGCGTCGCGGAACGCGCCGAGCTGGACCCGCCAACTACCGCTGGCAACCGGAGCCGGCGGTGCTGCTACGGACTTGGGGGCGGGGGGTGTCGGGGCGGGGGGCGTCTTTGCGACTGACGTCGGCGGGGTCGGCAGGGCGGGG
>NZ_LMKE01000001.1:380135-383244 GCF_001421245.1 Sphingomonas sp. Leaf10
CCCGCGCCGCGTTCCAGATCGCGCGCCATCGTCAGTGCCGCCTGTCGGTCGGGCAGGGGGACATAGCGATCCATCTGCGCCAGCGTCGCCGCCGCCTGCGGCAGTCCCGCCGATGAAGCGCGCGTCATCAACGCATAGGCACGCCGCCAGTCCTTCGTCACCGCATCGCCGTTGAACAGCATGGTGCCGAGCACGAACTGACTACGCGCCTCGCCGCGGGCAGCGGACTTTTCCAACCACTGGACGGCTTCGGGGCGCTTGCCGTTCTGGAACAGGATCAGGCCGTAATTGTCCTCGGCCTGCCGATGGCCCTGTTGCGCGGCGCGGGCATACCATGTCTCGGCTTCGGTCAGGTTCATCGGCACGCCCCGGCCGAGCTTGTACGCCTGACCCAGATTGAACTGCGCATCGGCATCGCCCGCGACCGCCGGCTCACGCCATTCGCGTACCGCCGTCGCCCAGTCGCCACGCGCCCACGCCTCGACCCCCGCCTTCACATCGGCCAGTGCCGGCACCGAGGCCATCGTTACCACCAGGGCCAGCCCCATCGCACCGCGCATCCAAATCCCCTTCGCGAACATGCCGGTTCATTACCAGCGCTTCGCACGGGGCGGAACGGCTTTCGCGACCGGCGCATCCAGAAGCGGGCGTTAACCGCATTTTAGGCCGAACCATGCGATTCCCGGTGCCAAGAGAAGGGAGACGTGGGCGGAATGCGCGTTCTGGCGGTGGCATCGCAAAAGGGGGGATCCGGCAAGACGACCTTGTCGGGCCATCTCGCCGTGCAGGCCGAACGGTCGGGGGCCGGTCCTGTCGTGATGGTCGATATCGATCCGCAGGGGTCGCTGGCCGATTGGTGGAACGCGCGGGAGACCGACGAACCCGCCTTTGCCCAGACGATGGTCGCGCGGCTGGCGGCCGATCTGGAGACGCTGCGCGGGCACGGCTTCAAACTGGCGGTGATCGATACCCCGCCGGCAATCACCATGGCGATCCAGAGCGTGATCGCCGTCGCCGAACTGATCGTGGTGCCGACCCGGCCCAGCCCGCACGACCTGAGGGCAGTCGGGGCGACGGTCGACCTGTGCGACCGTGCCGGCAAACCGCTGGTATTCGTCGTCAACGCCGCGACGCCGGGCGCGAAGATCACGACCGAAGCGACGATGGCGTTGTCGCAACATGGCACCGTCGCCCCGGTCACTGTCCACCACCGGGTCGATTTCGCGTCGTCGATGGTCGACGGGCGGACGGTCATGGAGATCGATCCGACCTCGAAATCGAGTGGCGAGATCGAGGCGCTGTGGAGCTACATCCAGGATCGGCTGGAAAAGAATTTTCGGCGGACCGTGTTCGCCGTGCCGACGCTGCCGGGTGGTCCGCGTGCGGCGGGCGGCTTCGGCCGCCGGGTACGGGGCTGATCATGACGGCCCCGCGCAATCCGTCGCAGATCAATCCCGGCCTGCTGGCGCGCAAGGGCGAAGCGCGGCCGGCGATGCGGCCGCACGGGACCGACGAAGCCGACGATCTCGGCTGGAACGACCTGGGCGAGACAATGGCGGTTCCGGCGGTGTTGCAGGAACGTGCGAAGTTGCAGGCTGCGACCGCCGAAATTCTTACCCTGAAACTCGATGCCGACCGGCTGCTGCGGCTGCGGCTAGCGGCGACGTTCCGCAACCTTTCGCCGGAGGCGTTCGTTCTCGAAGCGCTCGATCGGTCCCTCCCGTCGACTTCCGACATTTCGGCGCTCGTTCAGCGCCTTGCCCCCGATGGGGCCGCAAAGGGCACACAATGAAGACCCATCTGCTCGTATCGATCGGCCTGGCCACAGCGATGCTCGGCGGTTCGCTGGCGCTCGTTGCCAGCGGCACGGTGGCGGTCGCATCGTCCGAACAGGGCATGGCGCAGAAGCTGGCCGGCAGGGCGACCAAGGCGCTGGCCAAGCGGCAGGGCGATGCGGCGGTGACCCTTGCCGAACAGGCGGTGGCGCTGGCGCCGCGCGATGCCGGGTATCGCACGCTGCTGGGCCGCGCCTATCTTCAGGCCGGACGGTTCGCGTCGGCGACGCAGGCGTTCAGCGACGTGCTGGCAATCGACCCAGCCGATGGCCGCGCGGCGCTGAACCTCGCTTTGGCGCAGACGGCGACCGGGGAGTGGGTCGCGGCGCGCCAGACGCTGAGCGCGCATGCCGCGCGAATCAGCGATGCCGATCGCGGGCTGGCACTGGCACTGGCGGGGGATCCGGGGGGGGGCATCGCGCTACTGAGCGAAGCGACGCGCGATCCGGCAGCGACGGCGACAATGCGGCAGAACCTGGCGCTCGCCCTCGCGCTCGACGGACGCTGGGTCGAGGCACGGACGGTCGCATCGGTCGACATGTCGCCCGAACAGGTCGATGCGCGGCTGGTCGAATGGGCCGGCTTCGCGCGTCCGCAGTCGGCGGCGCAGCAGGTGGCGGCGCTGCTGGGCGTGACGCCGGTGGTCGATCGCGGTCAGCCGACGCAACTGGCGCTGTCCGCACCGGGCGACGTCGTGCCCGTCGATGCCGCTCCGGTCGCGGTGGCGCAGGCCGAACCGATCGTCGTCGAGCCGGTAGCGCAGCCGACCCGGCTCGCAACGGTCGTTCGGCCGGCCATCACCTTCGCGCCTCGGCAGGAAATCGTGCAGGCATTGCCGAGCGACTATCGTGGTTCGCGCGGAATGGACGCCGCGCGGGTCCGCATGGCGGCGGCGCCGATGTCGCCGGCGGCCGGTGGTTATTATGTGCAGCTCGGCGCGTTCGATACCCAGGCAGTTGCCCGTACGGCCTGGCGGCGTTTGACCCGCACCGTACCCCGGCTTGCCGAACTGTCGCCGCAGGGTATGCAGGCGAGCGTGCGCGGAACCAGCTTCTACCGGCTGTCGGTCGGCGGCCTTGCCCGCCGTGACGCCGCGTCGCTGTGCAATCGTGTCCGCGCGAGCGGCGATCGCTGCTTCGTGCGGACCCATGCCGGCGAGCAGCTGGCGGGCTGGACCCGCCCCGAACGCCTCGCGTCGCGCTAAAGAGTTTCCCGAGCCTCTCCCAGGAGGAGGCGGCGCGTTCCCTTACAGGAACGCGCCGCCCTTTATCACC
>NZ_LMKE01000001.1:383352-427462 GCF_001421245.1 Sphingomonas sp. Leaf10
GCCCTGCACCGGCAGCCCGTCGAACGGCGTGTTCGCGGCCTTGCCCGCCAATGCATCGGCCCGGACCTGCCACGGCGTACCTTGATCGATGACGATCAGGTCGGCGGGGGCGCCGGCCGCCAACGTCCCCGAATGCAGGCCGAGCAATTTGGCGGGGTTGCGCGCCAGCAACGCGAACAGGCGGTCGAGTTCGATCAACCCGTCGCGCACCAGCCCCAGTCCCAGCGACAACAGCGTTTCCGCCCCCGCCATGCCGGGTTCCGAATCGGCGAAGGGCAGGCGCTTGGCCTCCGGTCCACGCGGGTCATGGCCCGAACACAATACGTCGATTGTCCCGTCCGCCAGCGCGGCGCGCGCCGCCCGGCGATCGCTTTCGTCGCGCAGCGGCGGCGAGAGATGCGCGAAGGTGCGGAAATCGCTCATCGCGATGTCGGAAAAATACAGATGGGCAGGGGTGATGCCGCACGTCACGCGAACCCCGCGCCGCTTCGCCGCACGGATCAGATCGAAGCCGGCGGCGGTCGTCACCTGCCGGAAGTGCAGCCGCGCGCCGGTATCCTCCGCCAGCATCAGGTCGCGCGCGATCGCCAACGCCTCGGCCGTGGCCGGCGCCGCGGGCAGGCCCAGCCGGGTCGCAGTCTCGCCCGACGTCGCGACCGCATCACCGGCAAGGCCACCATCCTCGGCATGGGCGACGACAACGAGGTCGCAGTCCCGTGCATAGGCGAGGACCTTGCGCATCACCCCGCTGTCCGCGATCCAGCGTCGCCCGGTCGCCACCGCCACCGCGCCCGCTTCGGCATTGATCGCCATTTCGGCAAGGTCGGTGCCGCGCAGACCCTGCGTCGCGGCCGACAGCGGGTGGATCCAGATGTCGGGCTTGCCCATATGTGCCGCCCGCGCGACGATGCCCGGATCGTCCAGCACCGGCGCCTGATCGGGCATCAGCCCGACGCGAACGATCCCGCCCGCCCGGCACGCGGCGGCATCGATCCCGAAGACGCCGAGATCGACGATCGCGGGCGCCAGCAGCTTGCCCGAAATGTCGATGCGTTCGGCATCGGCTGCGTAGGGGGCGATGACGTCACTCGTTATCGCAAGGTCGCCGCTACGCACGCCGCCATCGGGGCAGACCAGCGTGCCGCCGGTGAAGATCATGTTCATGCCCAGCCCTCCACGCCGCGGCTGCGCCGGGTCAGTACGTCGAGGCACGCCATGCGCACCGCGACGCCCATCTCGACCTGTTCGGTGATGGTCGATCGTTCGGGATCGTCGGCGACGTCGCTAGTGATCTCGATCCCCCGATTCATCGGTCCCGGATGCATGACGATCGCGTGCGGCTCGGCGCGTTTCAGCCGTTCGCGGGTCAGGCCGTAGCGGAGGTGATATTCCCGGCTCGACGGGATGAAGCCGCCATTCATCCGCTCATTCTGCAAGCGCAGCATCATGACGACATCGGCCCCTTCCAATGCGGCATCGAAGTCGGTGAATGGGGTGACGCCCATCGATTCGATCGCCTGCGGCATCAGCGTCGTTGGGGCGACGACGCGGACTTCGGCCGCCAGCGTGGTGAGTGCGAGGATGTTCGACCGTGCGACGCGGCTGTGCAGAATGTCGCCGCAGATCACGACCCGCCGGTGCGCGATATCGCCGAGCCGGCGGCGGATGGTCAGTGCATCCAGCAGCGCCTGCGTCGGGTGTTCGTGCCAGCCGTCCCCGGCGTTGAGCACCGGGCAATCGACCTTGTCGGCGATCAACTGCACCGCACCCGACGAACTGTGGCGGATGACGATTACGTCGGCGCGCATCGCGTTCAGCGTGACGGCGGTATCGATCAGCGTCTCGCCCTTCTTCACGCTCGACTGGCCGGCATGCATGTTGACGACATCGGCGCCCAGCCGCTTGCCGGCGATCTCGAACGACAGCAGCGTGCGTGTGCTGTTTTCGAAGAAGGCGTTGATCTGGGTCACGCCGTCCAACCGGTGGTCGCTGGGACCGCGGCTGCGATTGGCGTCGATCCATTGTTCCGCTTCGTCGAGCAGGAACAGGATCTCATGGGGCTGCAACCCCTCGATCCCGGTCAGGTGGCGATGCGGGAAAACGGCACCCCCATCGATCATGGCGGCGGGGCGGTGGTCTGAACTAGGCATCGAGGCGATCGGTTAGGCCGGGCAGCGCCGCGACGCAAGGTCAGCCGAGTGGCACATTGACCAGCGCGTCGATCGCGCCTTGCAGGATGTACGCGGCGGCGAGTTTGTCGACGCGTTCGGCGCGTTTCGCGCGGCTGAGATCCTCGGCGATCATCTGCCGCTCGACCGCGACCGTCGACCAGCGTTCGTCCCACAGGAAGATCGGCAGGCCGGTAGCGTCGAGATTGCGGGCAAAGGCGCGGACCGATTGCGTGCGCGGCGAATCGCTGCCGTCCATGTTCAGCGGCAGGCCGATGACGATGCCGCGTACCGATTGCTGGCGGATGAGGGTTGCGAGCTGCGCCTTGTCGGCGGTGAATTTGGTGCGGTTCACCAGCAGGGCCGGACTGGCGAAGCTCCAGCCGGCGTCGCACAGCGCCGTGCCGATCGTCTTGGTCCCGACGTCCAGCCCGATCAGCCGTCCGCCATCCGGCAGCGCGTCGCGAAAGACGGCGCGGTCTTCGGTAATCATCGTTTCTCCCAAGCAGCCAGCCGGCGCAGCGCGTCGGCGCGGACATTCGCCCAGAACAGGCTGTAATCATACACGTGCCAGTTATTGCCCGGCAGCACATAGGGGCCGAGATCGGGCGGATTGTCGCCGATCAGCAGGAAACCGCGTTCGTCGCAGCGCGCGGGGACCAACCCCGGTGCCATGGTCGCATCGGTCAACGCCTTGTCGGGGATCAGCGTACCCTGGTTGACGCTCGCCGGCGCGGCGGCACTGGCGGTGCCGGTCAGCGGGTTCGTGCAGACCATCGGCGTGCCCTTTCGCGGGCGGCCGTCGAAGCCGGTCGAGGCGTCATATTGGTCGACGATCAACGCCGGGTCGGCGGGTTCGGCGAAGCTCTGCCATGACAGGATGCAACCGGCCTGACCGGCTGCGGCGCATTCGGGCAGGCCAAGCGCGGTCAGATCGGTCGCCTTCGACACCGGCCAACCGACGACATAGGCGGCGACGATGCGGCGGGCGAGGGGCGTCCCGGCGACCTTTTCGCGCAGCAGGCGCGTCAGGTGCAGCGCGCCCTGGCTATGTCCTGCAAGGATGATGGGACGCTTCGGATCGGCCTCGGCGACGAACGTGTCGAACGCCGCCGCGACGTCGCGATAGGCGAGGTCGAGCGCCTGCGTCGCCGCGGCATCGCCGGTCAGGAACGCGCCGAACGTCGCCTGCCGATAACGCGGCGCCCAGACCCGGCCGGCGGCGCTGAACGCGCTGGCCTGTCCGCGCAGGAACACTTGCGCCCGGCCATTGGTCTCGCTGTCGTTCAGCGCCGCGTTCCACCGGTCGGTGCCGACGAACGAAGTCGGGTGGACGAAAAAGATCTCGGCATTGCCGGGTGCGGTTCGCGCAAGCCCCTGCGGCAACCAGTCGACCGGCGTGTTGATCAGCCCCGGCCGGGCGAACCACATCGCGCGGTCGGCATAGGCGTTGCCGGGCATCGCCGGTTCGGCGCGGAACGCCACGCTTGGCACCATCGCGCGGCGCAACAGGTCGTTGCCGAACAGGCGAAAGGCGAACATCGCGGCGATCGCCAGGACGATCAGTGCCGCCACGACATACAGGAATTTGCGCGCCAACCGTCTCTCCGCCGCTATCGCCGCCTTGGTGGGCGAAGCGGCGTTCCCGCGCAACCGCTTTGCGGCGCTTGTGGGGGGCGCGGCAGGATGCTAGCCGCCGTGCCATGTCCGTCGAACCTGCAACCGTCAAACGCGTGGCCGGCCTTGCCCGTATCGCGATCACCGATGCCGAAGCCGAAAAGCTGGCACCCGAACTCGGCAATATCCTCGGCTGGATCGAGCAATTGGGCGAAGTCGATACCCACGGCGTCGAGCCGATGACTGCGGTCATCCCCAACCATCTGCGCCTGCGCGACGACGTCGTCACCGATGGCGATGTCCGTGACCGCGTGCTCGCCAATGCGCCGCAGGGCGAGCATGGCTTTTTCACCGTTCCGAAAGTGATCGAATAGTGTCGAATCTGACCGACCTTGGCGTCGCCGCGATCCGCGACGGCGTACGCGGCGGCGATTTCTCCGCCTGTGATGTCGCCGATGCGTTCATCGACGCGGTCGCCGCTGCGAAGCCGCTCAACGCCTTCCTCGTCGAAACCCCCGACCATGCCCGTGCCGCCGCCAAGGTGGCCGACGAGGCGCGGGCAGCGGGTGAGACGCTCAAGCCGCTGGCCGGCGTGCCGATCGGCATGAAGGACCTGTTCTGTACGCAGGGCGTCGAGACGACGGCAGCGAGCGGCATCCTGAAAGGCTTCGTGCCGCAATATGAGTCGACCGTTTCCGGCAATCTGTGGAATGCCGGTGCGGGGATGCTCGGCAAGCTGAACCTCGACCAGTTCGCGATGGGATCGTCCAACGAAACCAGCGCGTTTGGTAACGTGATCTCGCCATGGCGGCGGCCGGGCGATACCGCGCCGATGGCGCCGGGCGGGTCGTCGGGCGGGTCGTCGGCGGCGATCGCGGCGCGGCTGTGCCCGGCGGCGACCGGTACCGATACCGGCGGCTCGATCCGTCAGCCGGCTGCGTTCGTCGGCATCACCGGCATCAAGCCGACCTATGGCCGCTGCTCGCGCTATGGCGTGGTTGCCTTCGCCTCGTCGCTGGATCAGGCCGGGCCGATGGCGCGCGACGTGCGCGACTGTGCGATCATGCTGGAGGCGATGGCCGGGTTCGATCCGAAGGATTCGACCTCGCTCGATCTGCCGGTGCCGGCGTGGGAAGCGGGGCTGAACGCCGACCTGCGCGGCAAGCGCGTCGGTATCCCGAAGGAATACCGCGTCGACGGTATGCCAGCGGAGATCGAGGCGCTGTGGCAGCAGGGCATTGATTGGCTCAAGGATGCGGGCGCGGAGATCGTCGAGGTTTCGCTGCCGCACACCAAATATGCGCTGCCGGCCTATTACATCATCGCGCCGGCCGAAGCGTCGACGAACCTCGCCCGCTATGACGGTGTGCGCTTCGGCCAGCGGGTGCTGCCCGAGGGGGCGGGATTGCAAGACATGTACGCTGCGACCCGCGCCGCCGGCTTCGGTGACGAAGTGAAGCGTCGGATCATGATCGGCACCTATGTGCTCTCGGCCGGCTTCTACGACGCGTACTATACGCAGGCGCAGAAGGTGCGGACGCTGATCGCTCGCGACTTCGAAGCGGCGTTCGAACAGTGCGACGTGCTGCTGACCCCGACCGCGCCGTCGGCGGCGTTTGCGCTGGGCGAAAAGAGCGCCGATCCGATCGCGATGTATCTGAACGACGTCTTCACCGTGCCGTCGTCGCTTGCCGGCTTGCCCGCGATGAGTGTTCCGGGCGGCGTCGACAAGGACGGGCTGCCGCTCGGGCTACAGATCATCGGCAAGCCGCTTGATGAGCAGGGCGTGCTGAACGCCGGTCTGGCGATCGAGCAGCGGGCCGGGTTCGTCGCGCGTGCGGATAAATGGTGGTGATTGGCCGCGCCGCCTTCGGGCGGTGCGAGAGGAATGCGAAATGACTGAATCGAACTACCGCATCCGTGGCGCGACCGGCGACTGGGAGGTCGTGATCGGCCTCGAAGTCCATGCGCAGGTCACGTCGAACGCCAAGCTGTTCTCCGGCGCGGCGACCGCGTTCGGTGCCGAACCGAATACGCAGGTGGCGCTG
This sequence comes from Sphingomonas sp. Leaf10, assembly GCF_001421245.1. Taxonomy (GTDB): domain Bacteria; phylum Pseudomonadota; class Alphaproteobacteria; order Sphingomonadales; family Sphingomonadaceae; genus Sphingomonas. Next base: position 389,186 of record NZ_LMKE01000001.1, read on the forward strand.
GTCGACGCGGCGATGCCGGGCATGCTCCCGACCCCGAACCGCGAATGCATTCGGCAGGCGGTGCGGACCGGCATGGCGATCGATGCGGTGATCAACAAATGGTCGCGGTTCGACCGCAAGAATTATTTCTACGCCGATCTGCCGCAGGGTTACCAGATCAGCCAGCTCTACCATCCGCTGGTCGGCGAAGGCGTAGTCGAGATCGTGCTCGACGAAAAGGACCCGAACAGCGTCCGCAAGGCGATCGGTGTCGAGCGCATCCATGTCGAACAGGATGCCGGCAAGCTGATGCACGACCAGCATCCGACGCGCTCCTATGTGGACCTCAACCGCTCGGGCGTAGCGCTGATGGAAATCGTCAGCCGTCCCGACATGCGTTCGCCAGCAGAAGCAGGTGCTTACCTATCGAAGCTCAGGACCATTCTCCGCTATGTCGGATCGTGCGACGGCAATATGGACCAGGGGTCGATGCGCGCCGACGTCAACGTGTCGGTGCGCCGTCCGGGCGAGGAACTGGGTACGCGGACCGAGACGAAGAACGTCAATTCGGTGCGCTTCGTCATGGCCGCGATCGAATATGAGGCGAACCGGCAGGTCGCGGTTCTGGAGGATGGCGGCCGCATAGTGCAGGAAACCCGCCTGTTCGATCCCGACAAGGGCGTGACCCGGTCGATGCGGTCGAAGGAAGATGCGCACGACTATCGCTACTTCCCCGATCCTGACCTGCTGCCGCTCGAACTCGACGATGCGTTCCTTGAGGAATGCCGCGCGAGCCTGCCCGAACTGCCGGATGCCAAGCGGCAGCGGTATGAGGGCGAACTCGGCCTGTCGGCGTACAACGCGGCGGTGTTGACGGCCGAAGTCGAAACGGCGCGCTGGTTCGAGGCGCTGCTGGCGGAATGCGGTTCGGACGTGCCAGCCAAGTCGGCTGCCAACTGGCTGATTTCGGACCTGTATGGCGCGCTGAACCGGCTAGGCAAAAATGTTGTCGACAGTCCGGTGTCACCGGCGCAGGGCGCGGAATTGCTGAAGCTCGTCGCCGACGGCACGCTGTCGGGTACGCTGTCCAAGCAGGTGTTCGAGATCATGCTCGAAACCGGGCAGGGGGCGAACGCGATCGTTGAGGAACGCGGCCTCAAGCAGACCAGCGACACCGGCGCGATCGAGGCGGTCATTGCCGAGGTCATGGAAAAGAACGCCGACAAGGTCGCCGACTATCGCGGCGGCAAGGACAAGCTGTTCGGCTTCTTCGTGGGCCAGACGATGAAGGCGATGGGCGGCAAGGCCAATCCCGGCGTGGTCAACGACCTGCTGAAAAAGGCGCTGGGATGATGAAGACGACGAGGCGCGCGCTGTTGGTGGCGATGGCACTGGCCGGTCCGGCGTTGGCCCAGACGCCGGCGCCAGAGCCGGTGGCCGAACCGCCGTTGCCGCGCGTCGCGATCGTCACGACGGCGGGCACGATGGTCGTCGAGGTCGAGACGAAGCGCGCGCCGATCACCGCGGCCAATTTCCTGCGCTATGTCGATCAAAAGCGCTTGGACGGCGTCAACTTCTACCGCGTGGTGAAGGTCGCGCCGGAGTTCGGCTTCGTCCAGTTCGGTCCGCATACCGACGCCAAGCGCAACCTGCCGCCGATCAAGCATGAGCCGACGACCCAGACCGGCCTGTCGCATATCGACGGCACGCTCTCGATTGCCCGGCTCGGTGTCGGTACGGCGCGCGGTGAGTTCACGATTTCGGTGGGTGACCAGCGGCGCGCGCTCGATGCGGCGCCGGGCGTTCCTGCGGACGGACAGGGCTATGCTGCGTTCGCGCGGATCGTCGAAGGGCGCGACGTCTTGGTGAAGATCCTCGATACGGCGGTCGATCCGGCCAAGGCGAGCAACGGTGCTTTCAAGGGCGAGATGCCCGCCGCGCCGGTGAAGGTCATCACCGCGCGGCGGATGGTTAGGTAGCGGAACTGATCCCCTCGCTGACTAGGGAGGGGCGGGGGTGGGTCCGTCCGCGAGGGAGCGGTGTGCCCGCCTCAAACCTACCCATCCCAACCCTCCCTGGGCAGGGAGGGTAGTGAAGGCGATCACTGACCGTCGCCCTCCTGATTGCGAACGACCCCACCCGATCCGCCGGCGGTGTCGGGCGAGACGGTAGGTTCGGTCGGCGACGTCGCGCCTATATCGGTTCCGCCCCGCTCGACATCGCCGTTGACGGAGTCGACCGCCTTTTCGATGTCGGTACGACGATCGGTTTCTCCTTCAGGCGGGCTGTCGGGATGGCTGCTGCGGTCACGATCGCTCATGTCAGTTTCCTTGCATGACGGGTTGGCCGGGCACCGGCGTCACGCCGGGCATCGGGCTTGGCACGTCGATATCGGGGGCGGGTACGTCGATTTCCGGTGGCGGTGCGGTGGGTTGGCCGGGTTCGGTCTGTGGAGCGGGGTGTTCGGGCGGCGGCGTGGTGGGTTCGACGCCGGGGTCGGGGGCGGGCGTTTCGGCGGGGATCGGTGGCTCGACGGGCATGGATGCGCTCTCCTTGTCGCCATCCAACGCGTCCGATCGATGCGGGTTGCGGCCGCCATGCAACTCTGCGAAGCGTGGCGACTTGCCCCGGCGTGCACGGCTGCTATAGACGCGCCCGTGCCGGCGGCGTCCGCTCGGCGGGCGTGGCGGAATTGGTAGACGCGCTGGATTTAGGTTCCAGTATCGAAAGATGTGGGGGTTCGACTCCCTTCGCCCGCACCAGTGACGCCGCCGCCCGGTCGAGGCTGGAGCCGCCCCGAATCGATTCCTTTGACGAAAGCTTCGAGAATGCAGACTGTCGAGACGTTGAACGAGGGCCTCAAGCGCGCCTACACGCTGACCATCACCGCCGCGGATATTGATTCGAAGGTCGATGCCGAGGTCAAGCGCGTTGCGCCGACCGTGAAGATGCCCGGCTTCCGCCCCGGCAAGGTGCCCGCGAACCTGATCCGCAAGATGCACGGCGAGGCGCTGGCGCAGGACGCGCTCAACAGCTCGATCCAGGACGGCATTCAGGCGCTGATCGCCGAGCAGAAGCTGCGCCCGGCCACCGCGCCGCAGGTTTCGCTCGACGGCGCCTATGCCCCGGGTCAGGATGCCGCGGTCACCGTGTCGCTGGAAGTGCTGCCCGACGTGCCGGCCCCCGCGATCGACGGACTGAAGCTGGAGCGCCTGACCGTTCCCGCCGACGAAACGGTCGTCGACCAGCAGCTCGAGCAGCTTGCCAGCAACAACAAGCGCCACGACGAAGCCGAGGAAGGCCATGAAGCCACCACCGGTGATCTGGTCGTGATGGATTTCGTCGGCAAGGTCGACGACGTCGCGTTCGATGGCGGTACCGGCGAAGGCATGGCGATCGAGATCGGATCGGGTCGCCTGATCCCCGGTTTCGAAGACCAGCTGGTCGGCGTGAAGAAGGGCGACGAGAAGACGATCAACGTCACCTTCCCCGAAGATTATCAGGCGGAAAACCTGAAGGGGAAGGCCGCGACCTTCGACTTGAAGATCACCGAAGTGAAGGTTCCCGCCGAAGGCGGTCCGGACGACGAGTTCGCCAAGTCGCTGGGTCTGGAAAGCCTCGAGCAGCTCCGCGGACTGATCAAGGGCCAGATCGAGCAGGAACTGAACGGCCTGACCCGCACCCACATGAAGCGCAAGCTGCTCGACCAGCTCGCCGCCGGCCACGATTTCGAAGTGCCGCCGTCGATGGTCGAGGCCGAGTTCGAGCAGATCTGGGCACAGCTCCAGCACGAAGCCGGCCACGAAGCCGATCCGGAAGCGGCGCGCGCCGAACTGGAAGCCGAGCGTGAGGATTACCGCCAGATCGCGGTTCGGCGCGTCCGCCTCGGCCTGCTCCTGTCGGAAATCGGTCAGGCAAATGGTATCGAGGTCAGCCAGCAGGAAATGCAGCGGTTGATCATGCAGGCTGCGCAGCAATACGGCCCGGAAGATCGCCAGCGCTTCATCCAGTATGTCCAGCAGGAGCCGATGGCGGCTGCACAGCTGCGTGCACCTCTTTACGAAGACAAGGTTGTCGACTTCCTGTTCGGCAAGGCCGAAATCACCGACCGCGAAGTGACGCGCGAGGAACTGGAAGCCGAGATCGAGAGCGAAGAAGGCGCGGTGCCGCATGTGCACGGTCCGGGCTGCGGTCACGATCACAGCCATGACAACGATCATGACCATGCCGAAGCCAAGCCGGTGACGGCGAAGGACATGGAGCCGGCCGCAGCCGACGCCCCGGCGGAAGCCGAAGCGCCGAAGAAGAAGGCTGCGACCCGCAAGGCGCCTGCCAAGAAGGCGGAAGAAGCGCCGAGCGAAGCTGCTGATGGCGAGGCTGCTCCCGCGCCTGCCAAGAAGCCGCGCGCCAAAAAGAAGACCGAGACCGAAGCCAGCGAAGGCTGACCGGGTCTGACCGAACGGCATAGGGGCCGTCCGCTTCCTGAACGGGAGCGGGCGGCCTTTTGCTGTCGGGATGCTTGCTTTCGGCGGCTCGGGGTGTTGTACGACGCGCCATGTCCATGACCGTCGCCGTCCTGCTGCCATGCTACAACGAAGAAGCCGCAATCGGCGCGACCGTCGCTGGTTTCCGCGCCGCGCTGCCGCAGGCGACGGTCTATGTCTATGACAATAATTCCACCGATCGGACGGTGGAGGTCGCCCGCGCCGCCGGCGCGGTGGTGCGGAACGAGCGCCTTCAGGGCAAGGGCGCGGTCGTGCGACGGATGTTCGCCGACATCGATGCTGATATCTATGTCATGGCTGATGGCGACGCGACCTATGATGCGGAGGCTGCACCGCAACTGGTCGCACGGTTGATCGACGAGCAACTCGACATGGTCGTCGGGCAACGGGTCAGCGAGGCGGTGCTGGCCTATCGGCGCGGCCACCGGTTCGGGAATGCCATGCTGACGGGCATGCTCGCGCGCCTGTTCGGACGGAGTTTCACCGATATCCTGTCGGGTTACCGGGTGTTCTCGCGACGCTTCGTCAAGAGTTTTCCGTCGCTGTCGGCCGGGTTCGAGATCGAGACGGAGATCAGCGTCCACGCGCTCGAACTGCGCATGCCGGTAGCCGAAGTCGCGACGCGCTATTTCGCACGGCCGGAGGGGTCGGCGTCGAAGCTGTCGACCTATGGCGACGGGTTTCGCATCGCCCGTACCATCGCCACGCTGTACCGGATCGAGCGGCCCTTGTGGTTCTTCGGCGCGATCGGGCTGGCCTTGGCTATGCTGGCGGTAATCCTCGCGGTTCCGCTCGCCATCACCTATGCGCAGACTGGGCTGGTGCCGCGCTTCCCGACGGCAATCCTTGCGACCGGCCTCGTCATTCTCGCCTCGCTCTGCCTGTTCTCGGGGTTGATTCTCGACACGGTGGTGCGTGGCCGGCGTGAAGTACGACGTCTCGCCTATCTCGCCCACCGGGCGCCCGGCGGGCACTAACCATCTTTCCGGGTGCACTGCGGCAGGGTCGCCTCTTGCGTCGCCTCTCGCGAGCGCCGATGTAGGGGGCGAAATCTACTCAGCGGGAACCCAATGCACGCTATCCACGACGCCCTCGTCCCCATCGTCATCGAACAGTCGAGCCGCGGCGAGCGCAGCTTCGATATTTATTCCCGCCTGCTGCGCGAGCGGATCGTGTTCGTGACCGGCGGCGTCGAGGATCATATGGCCTCGCTCATCACTGCCCAGTTGCTGTTCCTCGAATCGGAAAATCCGAAGAAGGACATCTGGATGTACATCAACTCGCCGGGCGGGGTGGTGACGGCCGGCATGGCGATCCATGACACGATGCAGTATATCCGTCCGCGCGTCGGCACGGTCTGCATCGGCCAGGCGGCGTCGATGGGCAGCTTCCTGCTCGCAGCGGGGGAGCCAGGCATGCGCGTCGCGCTCACCAATGCCCGCATCATGATCCACCAGCCCTCGGGCGGTGCGCAGGGCATGGCGTCGGACATTCAGATTCAGGCGAAGGAAATCCAACGCATCAAGGATCGGATGAACGCGCTGTACGTCAGATACACCGGAAAGCCGCTGGAAGAGATCGAACGCGCGATGGACCGCGATACCTTCCTCGAGGCCGAAGAAGCCAAGGCGTTCGGGCTGGTCGATCAGGTGTTCGACAAGCGTCCGGGCGCGCCGGAGGAAGCGACCCCGGCGGCGTAAGCGGCTTGGCCGACCGCGCCTCACTGGGCGGCGCGGTCGGGTAAAGTTTTAAGGCATTGCCGGATATGAGCCTGTGTGTATCCTGACAGGCGGAAAGACGCGTCACGGGACGCGGGAGATGAATTGAATGACGAAGCTCAGCGGCGGCGACTCCAAGAGCACCCTGTACTGCTCGTTCTGCGGGAAATCGCAGCATGAGGTGCGCAAGCTGATCGCGGGTCCGACCGTGTTCATCTGCGACGAATGCGTGGAACTGTGCAACGACATCATCCGAGAGGAGACGAAGTCGGCGCTGGTGGCGAAGAAGGATGGCGGGGTTCCGACGCCGCAGGAAATCTGCAACGTGCTCGACGACTATGTCATCGGACAGAAGCAGGCGAAGCGCGTCCTTTCGGTCGCGGTCCACAACCATTACAAGCGGTTGAACCACGGGCAGAAGGGTGCAGACGTCGAACTGGCGAAGTCGAACATCCTGCTCGTCGGGCCGACCGGTTGCGGTAAGACGCTGCTGGCGCAGACGCTGGCGCGCATCCTCGACGTGCCGTTCACCATGGCCGACGCGACGACCCTGACCGAAGCCGGCTATGTCGGTGAGGATGTCGAGAACATCATCCTGAAGCTGCTTCAGGCATCGGATTACAACGTCGAGCGGGCGCAGCGCGGGATCGTCTATATCGACGAAATCGACAAGATCAGCCGCAAGGCCGAAAACCCGTCGATCACCCGCGACGTGTCGGGCGAAGGCGTGCAGCAGGCGCTGCTCAAGCTGATGGAGGGCACCACCGCCTCGGTGCCGCCGCAGGGTGGCCGCAAGCATCCGCAGCAGGAGTTCCTGCAGGTCGATACGACGAACATCCTGTTCATCTGCGGCGGTGCGTTCGCGGGTCTGGAAAAGATCATCGCGGATCGTCTGCAGGGCAAGTCGATCGGCTTCGGCGCCTATGTCGCCGCGCCGGAAGAGCGCCGCACCGGCGAGGTACTGCGTCAGACCGAACCGGAGGATCTGCTGAAGTTCGGCCTGATCCCTGAATTCGTCGGCCGTCTGCCGGTGATCGCGACGCTCGAGGATCTCGACGTGGCGGCACTGATCAAGATCCTGACCGAACCGAAGAACGCGCTGGTCAAACAGTATCAGAAGCTGTTCGACATGGAGGGCGTGAAGCTCGGCTTCAACGACGAGGCGCTGGTCTCGGTGTCGAAGCGGGCGATCGAGCGCAAGACTGGCGCACGCGGGCTTCGATCGATCCTCGAAGGTATCCTGCTCGACACGATGTTCGACCTGCCGTCGATGGACGGTGTCGACGAGGTCGTCGTCGACAAGGACGTGATCGAGGGTCGCAAGGAACCGGTCCGCGTCTATGCCGAAAAGAAGAAGGCGGGCGACGCGGCATAGGCCGCGCTTCCTGACCGTCGATAAGTGGGCGTCGGGCAACCGGTGCCCGTTTCGTTTGTGCGGGCTATCGGCGCGGCATGTCGTCGGCTATCGGCGGGGCATGCCGATCGAACTCATCTGCCTCGATGCCGACGACACGCTGTGGCACAATATGCGGCATTTCGAAGAGGCGCAGGATGCCTTTGTCGCAATGCTCGAACCCTTCGCTGCTGCCGATATGGCGATGGAGACACTGGAAGCGTGCGAGGCGCGTAACCTTAAACTCTATGGCTATGGGGCCAAGGGGTTCACGCTGTCGATGATCGAAACCGCGCTCGAATTGGGCGGCGAACGACTGCCGAGCGGAGTGATTGCCGACCTGCTGGCGGCGGGACGGCGGTTGCTCGCGCATCCGGTCGAACTGCTCCACGGAATCGAAGCGACGCTCGACGCACTAGCCGAGCGCGGCCGACTGGTCCTGGTGACCAAGGGCGACCTGCTGCATCAGGAAGCGAAGCTGGCGGCCTCCGGCCTAGGCGACCGGTTTTCGGGGATCGAAATCGTTAGCGACAAGACGGTCGATACGTTCGCGCGGCTGTTCGATCGTTACGGTGTACCGGCGGAGCGTGCGGTCATGGCCGGTGATTCGATGCGATCCGATGTTCTGCCGGCGCTGGCCGCCGGGGCATGGGCGGCGTTCGTGCCACAACCGCTGGCATGGACCCATGAGGCTGCCCAGCCGCCATCTGACGAGGTCCGGTTCCGACAACTGTCCGCGTTGAGCGAGTTGCCCGACTGGATCGATACGATCGGCGGGGGGCCGATGGTATAAAGCCGCCATTCAGGGAAACATCCGGCCAGCCATGTGTTGCTTTTGCGTAACGATCATGGAGGCACGATGTCGGCGGCAAGCGACCACGAAGCGATGATGGCGGCGGAACGTGGCGAAGCCGTCGTTACCCCTGCGACCAAGCGGGCGTTGCTCGATCGAACGGCACTACCATGGTGGTCGTTGGTGATACCCGTACTGGGCCTGATCGCGATCATTCTGAATCTCGCGAAGGCGGGAGGCATCGGCGCGGGGTTGGCGGCGACTGTCATGATCGGCTGCGTGATCGCCGCGGTTCATCATGCCGAAGTCGTTGCCCACAAGGTTGGCGAGCCGTTCGGGACTTTGGTGCTGGCGGTCGCGGTTACGGTGATCGAGGTTTCGCTGATCGTATCGTTGATGCTGTCGGGATCGGGCGACGTCGCGACGCTGGCGCGCGATACCGTTTTTGCCGCGATCATGATCATCCTGAACTTCATCGTCGGAATCTGCGTGCTGGTCGGCGGTATCCGCCATCACGAGCAGCGCTTCGTCCTGCGCGGGGTCAGTGCTGCATTGTCGGTGCTGGCGGCGATGGCGGTCATGTCGCTGGTCCTGCCCAACTACACTTCTACGGTCGCCGGGCCGACGCTGTCTGCGTCGCAACTGGCGTTTGTCGCGGTGGTTTCGGTCATCCTGTATGCGACGTTCGTGATGGTGCAGACGGTGCGGCATCGTGATTATTTCCTGCCCGCGACCGACGGTTCGCTGCCGAAGGACGCGCATGCCGAACCGCCGAGCGCCGGTACTGCATGGATCGCGTTCGGCGTGTTGCTGGTCGCGCTGGTCGGGGTCGTGCTGCTGGCCAAGGATCTGTCGCCGACGATCGAGGCAGCAGTGCTGGGAGCGGGGCTGCCGCTGGCGGTGGTCGGCATCCTGATCGCGGCGCTGGTGCTGGCCCCCGAAAGTCTCGCGGCGGTGAAGGCGGCGCGCAAGGATCGCCTCCAGACCAGCCTGAACCTCGCCATGGGGTCGGCGCTGGCGACGATTGGGCTGACCATCCCCAGCGTCGCGATCGTGTCGCTGGTGATGGGCTGGCCGCTGTCGCTGGGCATTGACGGCAAGTCGACGGTGTTGTTCGCGCTGTCGTTGCTGGTATCGACCCTGACGTTGGGCAATGGGCGGACGACGGTGCTGGCCGGTATCGTCCACCTGACGATCTTTGCCGCCTATATCTTCATCACCGTCGTGCCGTGACCTGTCGGGCGGCAAGCGCCAGTCCGGCGGCGATCTGTAGCAGGGCATAGGCGCGACGGCGGCCGGGATGGCCGACAAAGGGTCGGACCAGCCATTCCGCACCGCCCGCCTGTTCCTGCCACAGTTCGACATGGCGGCGCGGCTGCAACAGGCCGAGCATCCCGTCGCCGATCATGAAGGTCGCGGCCATTTCCGCCGCACGTTTCCCAAGCTGTCTCATGGGGTTGCAACGCGTGGGCGCGGGATCGGTGCCTGCATCCGTTCGACGGCGATCGACCGGCGCAGCAGCCGCGCCATCGGGTCGATCGCCACATGTGCATCGGCGGGTAGGGCGATCGTCGCGCTGCCATCGGCCATCGGCAGCGTCTGCACCACACCATCGACTTCCACCTCGACCGGCAAGGGGAAGGGACCGTCGCCCGGCACCTTCCACCGCAGCGTCAGGGCGTTGCCGTCGCGGGTCTCGACCAGGTCGGGCAGGGTGCCCCGCCGCAGATAGACGTCGAAGAACCACCGCAGATCGCGGCCGCTTTCCTGCGCGACCGCAGTCTCGAAGTCGCGGGTCGTGGCCAGGCGGGGGCGGAAATTGCCGGGCTTCGGATCGGCTCGGCCGTAAACCAGCCGCCGGGTCGCCGCGAAAAACGCCCGGTCGCCGATCAGGTGGCGCAGGCTGTGCAGCATCCACGCCCCCTTGAAATAAACGTCGGTGCCCGGCCCGGCTTTGCCCTCCATCGCCCGGGCGGTGCGGGGTACGCCCGACACCGCGGGCACCTTGGCGGCGATACGGTCGCGCTGGATCAGCATCATCGCGATATAACGGGCGTCGCCCTCGCGCCATTTCGCGTAGAGCGGCTGCATATAGGCCGCAAAGGATTCGTGGAGCCAGAAATCGTCCCAGTCGGCCGCCGTCATCTGGTTGCCGAACCATTCGTGGCTGAACTCATGCTGGAAGAGCCAGTCGAACCCCTCCGGTGCCGGCTTGTAGCCATTGCCATAGGCGTTGATCGTCTGATGTTCCATGCCGAGATAGGGTGTCTCGACCACGCCGACCTTCTGATCGGCGAACGGATAGGGGCCGATGACGCGTTCGAAGAAGTCGAGCGTCGGCGCGAACTCGGCGAACAGTCGCCCGGCTTGCGCCTCCTTGCCGGTCAGGTGCCAGAGATGGAGCGGAATGACGTTGCCGTATCGGCTGCGATACTCGCTCTTGATCTCGCTATAGGGTCCGACGCTGATCGCGAGCGCGTAGGGGTTCACCGATCCCGAATGCCAGTGCCATGTCGTGCGTCCGTCCGGCAGCCGGTCGATACCGCGCAACACGCCATTGGCCGGGGCGGACAGGCCGGCGGGGACGGTAAAGTGCAGGTCCGCTACCGCCGGCTCGCCCGCCGGGAAGTCGAGGCAGGGCCACCACAAATCGCACCCGGTCAACTGCGCGGTGGTGCCGAACCAGGGCTTACCCTGCCATTCGCTCCAGACGAAGCCGTCGTCCCACGGCGCCCGCTTCGCAACGCGCGGCTGCCCGGCATAGCGGATTTCGACCGTCGCGCGCTGCCCGGCGGTCAGCGGGTGGTCAATCGTGATTTGGCCGCCGCCCTGTCGCCAATTCGCCGTCGGCACTACGATCCCGCCGAGCGTGACCGCCGAGACGGTGAAGGCGTCGTCGAGGTCGATGACGATTCGCGGAGCCTCCGCCCTTGCATCAAGGGTCAACACCGCCCGGCCGGACAGCGAGCGCCGTTCGGGCAAAGCCTCGATCGCCAGATCGACATGCGCCAACCGCAACGCGGCACGTTCGGCCGCGACTTCACCCCCCGAACGCAGTGTCATCGGGTGGACCGGCGGGATAGGAGGCAGTTTGGGGGCAGGTGCCTGCGCGCCTGCGCCGGCCAGCAGCAACGCCAATGCGATCGTCACGATTCAGCTTCCCATCGACCGGAGATTGATGGGGCGGTAATCACCACCATATAGGTGCGTGGGTCCGGCAGTTCGGCCGGGTCGTGGAGTGTCCATGTCCGAGAATACCAATTCCGTTTCGTCCGAGCCGCTGAAGCTGCCGGTGCTGCCGCTGCGCGATATCGTCGTCTTTCCGCACATGATCGTGCCGCTGTTCGTCGGGCGCGACAAGTCGGTTGCCGCACTGGAGGCGGCGATGGCGGGATCGAAGGAAATCTTTCTCGTGGCACAGCTCGATCCGGGTGAGGACGATCCGTCGCGTGAGGACCTGTACGATGTCGGGGTCTCGGCCGAGGTCATGCAGATGCTGAAGCTGCCCGACGGCACCGTCCGGGTGCTGGTGTCGGGCAAGGCGCGCGCGACGCTGACCGAACTGGAGACGGTCGACAATTATCTGGTCGCGACGGTTACGCCGGCGAACACTGGCGACACGACGCTGGAAGCTGCTGACGAAGGCAGCGAAGAGCGCGTTGCCGAAGCGGTCGCGCAGCCGAGCGCCGAGTTGAAGGCGCTGATGCGCTCGGTCGTCGATCAGTTCGAAAATTATGCCAAGCTCAACAAGAAGCTGCCGGCCGAAACCGCGGTGCAGCTGTCCGAGCTGGACGATGCATCGCGCCTTGCCGATGCGGTCGCGGGCAATATCGCGGTCAAGGTCGCCGACAAGCAGGCGCTGCTGGTCGAGGCCGATCCGCACAAGCGGCTGGAGATGGTGTTCGCCTTCATGGAAGGCGAGCTGGGTGTGTTGCAGGTCGAGAAGAAGATCCGCAGCCGCGTGAAGCGGCAGATGGAGAAGACCCAGCGCGAATATTATCTGAACGAGCAGTTGAAGGCGATCCAGCGCGAACTCGGTAACGAGGGCGAGGATGGCGATGGCGACGAAATCGCCGAGCTGACCCAGAAGATCGCGACGCTGAAGCTCAGCAAGGAAGCGCGGACGAAGGCGACGTCGGAGCTGAAGAAGCTGAAGACCATGGCGCCGATGAGTGCCGAGGCGACGGTCGTGCGCAACTATCTCGACGTGCTGCTCGGTTTGCCATGGGGCAAGAAGTCCAAGCTGAAAAAGGACATCGCGGTCGCGCAGACGGTCCTCGACGAGGATCATTACGCGCTGGAGAAGGTCAAGGACCGGATCGTCGAATATCTGGCGGTGCAGGCGCGGACCAATAAATTGAAGGGTCCGATCCTGTGCCTCGTCGGCCCGCCGGGTGTCGGCAAGACCAGCCTCGGCAAGTCGATCGCCAAGGCGACGGGCCGCGAGTTCATCCGCCAGTCGCTCGGCGGCGTGCGCGACGAGGCCGAGATTCGCGGCCATCGTCGGACCTATATCGGGTCGCTGCCGGGCAAGATCGTTACCAACCTTCGCAAGGCTGGTGCGTCGAACCCGCTGTTCCTGCTCGACGAGATCGACAAGCTGGGTCAGGATTTCCGTGGCGATCCGGCATCGGCGCTGCTCGAGGTGCTCGACCCCGAACAGAATGCGAAGTTCAACGATCACTATCTGGAGATCGACATCGATCTGTCGGACGTGATGTTCGTGTGCACCGCGAACACGCTGAACCTGCCGCAGCCGCTGCTCGACCGGATGGAGATCATCCGGCTGGAGGGCTATACCGAGGACGAGAAGGTCGAGATTGCCGAGCGGCATCTGGTCGCCAAGCAGGTCGATGCGCACGGCTTGAAGGCCGGTGAGTTCGAACTGAGCCAAGCGGGCCTGCGCGACCTCATCCGCTATTATACGCGGGAAGCCGGCGTCCGGACGCTGGAGCGTGAGATCGCCAAGCTGGCCCGCAAGGCGCTGCGGCGCATCCTCGAAGGCAAGGCGTCGTCGGTTACCGTTACGCCGGAAAACCTTTCGGAGTTCGCCGGCGTGCGCAAATATCGCTTCGGTGTGGGCGAGGAAGAGCATCAGATCGGTGCGGTTACCGGCCTTGCCTGGACCGAAGTCGGCGGCGAATTGCTGACGATCGAAAGCGTTACCGTGCCGGGCAAGGGTTCGGTCAAGACGACCGGCAAGCTCGGCGACGTGATGAAGGAATCGGTCGAAGCGGCGTGGAGCTACGTCAAGGCCCGCTCGCCGGGCTATGGCATCAAGCCGAGCCTGTTCCATCGCAAGGACGTGCACATCCACCTGCCCGAAGGCGCGGTGCCGAAGGACGGTCCGTCGGCCGGCATTGGTCTGGTCACGTCGATCGTGTCGACGTTGACGGGTGTGCCGGTCCGGCGTGAGGTTGCGATGACCGGCGAGGTGACGCTGCGTGGTCGCGTGCTGCCGATCGGCGGCTTGAAGGAAAAGCTGCTGGCGGCGTTGCGCGGTGGCATCACGACCGTGTTGATCCCGGTCGAGAATGAAAAGGATCTGGCGGAAATCCCGACCAACATCCGCACCGGGCTGGAAATCATTCCGGTTTCGCATGTCGATGAAGTGCTGCGACTCGCATTGACCGAACCGCTGACCGCGATTGATTGGACAGAGGCGGACGATCTGGCCGCGCAGCCGCCGGTGCCGGTGCCGGGTATCGCCGAATCGCGGCCGCATTGATCGGGGGGCGGGGCGGTCATCACCGTCCCGCCGGCTTCGCCCAAGCGACGTACGGCGGCGATATTACGCAATCCATTGGATTGCGCTCACTTTGCCAATTTGCTTTGACAGCGTTCGACGCAGCGGCCTTATTGCCGCGTTCGAGTCTGACTATATTTTTTCGAGACGAAGGGGGTTCCACGGGATGAACAAGCAGGAGCTGATCGGGCAGGTCGCCGACCATTCGGGGCTTACCCGCGGCGATGCGATGAAGGCGGTCGAAGCGGTGTTCGACGTCATCTCGGCGGCGCTCAAGAAGGGCGACGAAGTGCGCCTCGTCGGATTCGGCACGTTTTCGGTGTCGAAGCGCAAAGCGTCGACCGGCCGTAATCCGCGCACCGGCGAACCGATGACGATCAAGGCGTCGTCGCAGCCGAAGTTCAAGGCCGGCAAGGGCCTGAAGGATTCGGTGAATTAAGGTCTGGACAGCATGGCCGGACCCCTTTAGGGAGCCGGCCTCCGGGTTTCCGGGCGCGTAGCTCAGCGGTAGAGCACACCCTTCACACGGGTGGGGTCACAGGTTCAATCCCTGTCGCGCCCACCAGATCAACGGCCGTCCGGCACGTCAGACCTCTGTTTCGAGGCGACGTGCCGGGCGGCCGTTTCTGATTCCGGCTGCGTGCAACCTGTTCGCGCTACCATGTCATAAAACCGAAACCATAACGTCTCCGAAACTTCATCGGAATCGCATGTTCCCGTCATGCGCCATCCCTAACGCGGCGGCCGTGGGTCGGCCGAAGGGGGAGCCTTGGACGATCGCCGGGTTTCGCGCCCGCACAACGACCAACCAAGTTTCGGGAGTTTCATCGGTGATGGCCAGCAGCAAGCGCTTCGGCTTTATTCTCATGGCGACGACGGCCTGCGCGGCGCTCGCCGGGTGCAGCGGCGCCGATGGCGTCGCCTCGCCGGGTGCCGGCAGCATCAACGTGACCGTGCCGGCGCCCACCCCGACGCCCACCCCGACCTCGACCGCGCCGAGCGCGATCACCGCCGCGCAGTTTGCCGCGCAGACGACGGTCAACGGCATCACGATCACGTCGGACGAACAGTTGGCGATCGTCAACGCCGGTACCAACAACAACGTCAATGGCGTCGGTTCGGTGCTGAACGGCGTGTATCCGGTCGGGGCGACGTCGCTGACGACCGCGACCGATCCGTCGACGATCAACAGCTTCTTCACCAGCACCAACTATGTCGGCGCGCTGAACGGCCCGACTGACACGGCTTTCCAGGGCTGGACCTGCAACTCGACCTCGGCCGAGTTCGGTGGTTCGGGCGCGCGCTGCACCGCGGTGCCGTCGATCGGCACCTATGCCGCTGCGACCTCGGTCTGCCCGACCGGCACGACCGACGACGGCACGAACAGCTCGTCGAGCCCGACGCTGCGCTACTGCCGCCTGCCGCAGAACATCACGACCGACCTGTCGCTGCCGAAGATCGCAGGCGTCGTCTATCGCCTGCGCGGTCAGACCGAAGTTGGTCGCGACGAAGGGAGCGTTGGCGCAAGTGGTGTGACGCTGACGATCGCCGCCGGTTCGGTGATCGCTGCCGACTCGTCGGAAAATACCAACGACCTGCTGCTGGTGAACCGTGGTTCGAAGATCTCGGCCATCGGCACCCGCGACGCACCGATCGTCTTCACCTCGCAGCAGAACCTGGTGAACAACGGCGTGTCCGACGCGTCGCAGGGTCAGTGGGGCGGCATCATCCTGCTCGGCCGTGCGCCGACCGCGGTCTGCGCCACCGGCACCGGCCCGAACAATGCTAACGGTTCGTCGACCACCTGTCAGCAGGCGATCGAGGGTGTGACCGGTCGCTTCTATGGCGGGCCGAACGCCGCGGACAATTCGGGCCAGATGTCGTATGTCCAGATCCGCTATTCGGGCATCGCGATCAGCGACGGCAACGAACTGCAGGGCCTGACGCTGGGCGGTACCGGCAGCGGCACCGTGCTGGATCATATCCAGAGCCACAATTCGGCCGATGACGGCATCGAAATCTTCGGTGGCACGACGAACCTGAAGTACATCGCCATCACCGGCGCCGACGACGACGGCTTCGACATCGACAACGGCTATCGCGGCTTCATGCAGTTCATGATCGCGGCGCAGCGTCTGGTCGGCGCGACCGCCGACTCGTTCTCGACCGAGATCGACTCGAACAACGGCGAAGACCTGCTGCCGCGTACCTACAGCACCTATGCCAACTTCACCTTCATCCAGACCGCGCTCGCCCCGGCGGCGATCCGTCAGCGCGGCGGTTCGGACATGCGCTATGTCAACGGCGTGGTGAAGTCGGTCGGCAACGTGGCCTGCGTCAACCTGATCGCTGGCGAAACCAGCGCCTCGGATCGCTCGACGATCCGCGCGGCCGACACGACCAAGCAGGATGCCGGCCCGCCGGTGTTTTCGTCGGTCTACTTCGCCTGCCAGGGCCGTTGATCCGACCCGTCGCGTAACCCGCGATGACACGCCGATGCCGGGGCGGGCCGCTACGCCCGTCCCGGCATTCGCTCTTTTAAGAATTTCAAGGTGGATCAACGGTCATGCAGCACCGCCGCGCTTACGCAACACTCCTTCTCCTGACGTCGCAGCTGGTTGCGCCGGCCGTGCTGGCGCAGTCGACGACGCCGGCCGCCCCCGCCGCTGCGACGCCGCCGGTCGTGCAGACCGGCACCCAACCCGATACCGCAACGTCCGCACCGCAGGACGGCACGACGACCGACGCCCCCGCCGAAGTTTCGTCGCCCGGTTTCGATGAAGCCGCCGGCGAGGAAATCGTCGTCGTCGGTCGCAACATCCCGAACGTGGTCCGCGCCACACCGCAGATCGTGTCGGTCCTGTCCGAAGCCGACATCGCCCGCACCGGCGACGGCGACATTGCCGGCGCACTGACCCGCGTGACCGGCCTGTCGGTCGTCGGCGGCGGCTTCGTCTATGTCCGCGGTCTCGGCGATCGCTACTCGTCGTCGCTGCTCAACGGGTCGCCCTTGCCGAGCCCCGAGCCACTGCGCCGTTCGGTCCCGCTCGACATTTTCCCGACGTCGATCGTCGGATCGGCGCTGGTGCAGAAGACCTATTCGGTCAACTTCCCCGGCGAATTCGGCGGCGGTGTCATCAACCTGACGTCGAAGGCGATCCCCAAGAAGAACTTCCTGTCGATCGGCGGATCGATCGCCGCCGATACGGTCACGACCAGCGAGCTCGGCTATGTCTATGCCGGCGGCAAGAGCGACTGGATCGGCTATGACGACGGAACCCGCGGTGTGCCGTCGTTCATCCGCAATGCCGACAAGGGTTCGGGTCTGATCCCGGTCGCGCAGGTCGCCCAGCTCGACAATGCCCGCACCTCGCTGTTGCAGGTCAACAACCAGCTGCCCGCCAATCTGTCGGGCGAAATCGCTGGCGGATCGGTGTTTGATATCGGCAGCGACCGGCTGGGCGTCATCGCGTCGCTGGGCCTGTCGAACACCTTTCGCACGCGCGATGCGACCCAGCAGGACAGCGTCAGCGAGAACGGCACCGTCCGCAACGACTTCCGCACGGTGCTGACCGACAACCGGATCGTTGCCAACGGGCTGGTCGGATTGGGCTATGAGTTCAACGATAACACGCTGCGCTGGACCAACGTCTACATCCACGACACGCTGAAGCAGGGGCGTCTTGCCGCCTCGGACAATTACAACAATTTCAGCGGCCTGCGCGTGCAGCAGAACACCAACTGGTTCGAACGTCAGCTGATCGAGAGCCAGCTGGTCGGCGAATTTAAGTTGACCGACGCGTTAAAATTCGACGCCCGCGGCGCCTTCGCCAATTCGAAGCGCAATGCGCCCTATGAGCGCCAGTTCGACTATCTCTGCTCGAACCGTACCACCAACGGCTATCCGATCACCGTTACCGATGCCCCGGTATCGCGCGGCTTCAACTGCAACGGCGCCTATCAGGTGACGCAGCGCTTCTCGCCCTTCGCCAGCGTCGTGTTCAGCGAGCTGAACGAAGACCTGTACACGGGTCAGGCGGACCTGGCGTACAAGCTGCCGACCGACCGTCCGATGACCGTATCGGCGGGCTTTTTCTATTCGAACACCGATCGCTCGTCGCGCCGCCTGCAGTTCAACTATCAGACCAGCGACGGCGCCGGCACTGCGCCGGGCTTCCCCAACAATCTGTTGCGACCCGATTATCTGCTGTCACCCGATTCGCTGTTCAACGCCTGTCCGCAGCGCGGCACCGGTGCCTGCACGATCGAGTTGCAGTTTAATACCCAGGCGGGTGCCTATGCCTATGATGCCAGCCTCGAAATCCACGCCGGCTATGTCCAGGCGGAGGCCGAGGTCTCGGACGGGCTGCGCGCCGTGGCCGGCGTTCGCTACGAAACCGCGAACGAGCAGGTCACGCCGATCAACCTGACGCCGACGATCCTCAAGAACGCCTATTGGCTGCCGGCGGGCACGCTGACGTGGAATTTCGCGTCGGACATGCAGCTTCGCTTCAGCGGTGCGAAGACGATCTCGCGTCCGCAGTTCCGTGAATTGGCCCCGCAGCAGTTCCGCGATCCCGATTCGGACCGCCTGTTCTTCGGTAACCCGAACCTGCGCGACTCCGAGCTGTGGAACCTCGAAGGGCGCTACGAATGGTTCTTCGGTCGCGATCAGCGGGTCACCGCGGCGGGCTTCTACAAGCGGATCGACAACCCGATCGAACAGGCGGGTTTCTATCCCAGCCCGGACGCCACGTTGCAGACCGGCTTCACCTACCTGCCCAAGGCGACGCTGTACGGTGCCGAGGTCGAGGCGCAGAAATATGTGCCGCTCAGCGGTCTCGGCAATTTCTTTGCCACGCGCCGCCTGCTGCTGCTCGCCAACTATACCTATACCCAGTCGCAGATCACCGCGGACGGCACCTGCGTGCCGAACCCGGCGGCGGCGCTGGGGTCGCCGGGGATCGGCGGCTGTCAGGCGGGTTTCGGCCGGGCGAACGCTCTGTTCCGTGATGGCGCACCGCTGACCGGACAGTCGGACCATCTGGTCAACGTCCAGATCGGCGTCGAGGATACGGCGGCGCTGTCGCAGCTGACGTTGCTGTTCAACTATGCCAGCGACCGCGTGACCAATCGCGGTCCGTCGAACCTGTCGGGTGCGGGGTTCCAGCCCGATATCGTCGAACGTCCCGGCATTCGCCTCGACCTAGTCGGGCGGCAGGGCTTCGAGGTTGCCGGGGCGCAATTGGAAGTGAAGGCCGAAGCCCGGAACCTGACGGGCACGCGCTACAGCGAAAGCCAGAATTTCAGCGGTAATCAGGTCTATATAAACCGCTACGATCTGGGTCGGGTCTTCTCGCTTGGCATCACTGCGCAATTCTGATCGGGTGACAGATGCGGGACGGGCCGTCGGCAGCGATGCTGGCGGCCCGTTCGTTTATCCCCAGGGGCGTTCGCGAAACCATTTGGTCAGCACGTACTTCGTGCCTTCGCGAACCTTCATCCCGTGGTGCAGTGTCGCCGGATTGGGACTGCCATCGGCGCGCAGATTGTTCCACGCCAGCAGCTTGCCGGTTTCGGGCTGAACGATCTTGTCGATCGCCTTGAACCGCGTCGCACCACCTGCGCCCGGTTCGTTCAGGTACAGCATCACCGTCCACGTCCGGTTGCCCGCGAGCGAGCAGTAGCGAGCAAAGTCGCCGCCCTGCGGGTCGAAATAGTCGGTATGCGCCTTGAACTCCTGCCCGACGGCATAGCGTTGCCCTTGCAACGGCTCACCATGCGCCGGGTCGAGGCCGCAAAAATCGAGAATCAGTGCTTCGGCAGCCGCGGTGACCGGATCGCTCGAATCAAGGTCACAGGTCTCGCTGGTGCGAAAGGTAGGGTCGCCATTGGCATCGGCGATGGTCGATGGACGGCGCTTGGCATCGATCCGTTCGATCAGGGCGGCACAGAGGTCGGACGGGATCAGGGCGCGGCGGATGAACAGCGACAGCTTGGCGCTCGGTACCCGCTGCACGCCCGGCCGGGTCATGATGTGGTCGACCACCGGTTCGCTGGGAAAGCCGGAGCCGAGATTCGGGCAGGCGGGGGCGGGGGGCGGGGCCGTTTCCATGGTCTTTTTTCTGCCAGAACGATTGTCGGCACGCCACTGCTTGACCGATGCGTACGGCCCGGCTAATCGCGCCCTTCCACGGCGACCGTAGTTCAATTGGTTAGAGCGCCGGCTTGTGATGCCGGAAGTTGCGGGTTCAAGTCCCGTCGGTCGCCCCATCCCTTACAGCGCTGGAGCCGCCGCCGTGCAGACCGATTGGGGTTACCCCGACTTCGATGATCACGAAGGCATCCACCTGTTCTCCGATCACAAGACCGGCCTGCGCTGTGTCATCGCGGTGCACTCGACCGCGCTCGGACCGGCTGCGGGCGGTGTACGCTTCTGGCGCTATGCCGACAGCGATGCGGCGGTCACCGACGCGCTGCGCCTGTCCCGCGGCATGAGCTTCAAGAACGCGATGGCCGGCCTGCCGATGGGCGGCGGCAAGGGCGTGGTGCTGGCGCCCGAGGGCGGCGCCAAGACCCCTGAACTGCTGGGAGCATTCGGTCGTGCCGTCGAATCGCTCGGTGGGCGCTATGTGACGGCCGAGGATGTCGGCATGTCCGAGGCCGACATGATCACGATTTCCCGCGCGACCAAATATGTGTCGGGCCTGCCGGTCGCGGCCGGCAATGCCGGTGGCGATCCGGGGCCGTTCACGGCGATGGGCGTCTATCTCGGCGTCCGCGCCGCCGCCAAGCGGGCGCTGGGCAGTGACGACATGCGCGGCGTGCGCGTCGCGGTGCAGGGTGTCGGTTCGGTCGGTGGCGGTCTGGCGCGGCTGCTGGCGAAGGACGGTGCGGTGTTGACGCTCGCCGACGTCAACGAAGCCCGCGCCGAAGCGCTGGCCAGCGAACTGGGCGCAACGACCGCCGATCCGGCATCGGTGCTGATGCTGGATGCCGATATCGTCAGCCCCAACGCGCTGGGCGCCGTGCTCGACGCGGCAACGATCGCAGCCCTCAAGTGCAAGGCGGTGGCCGGCGGCGCCAACAACCAGCTGGCGACGGCAGCGGACGGCAAGCGCCTGCAGGAGCGCGGCATCCTCTACGCCCCCGATTACGTCATCAACGCCGGCGGCATCATCAACGTCGCGCTGGAGTATCTGGGGCAAGGCGACCGTGCCGAGGTCGAGAGCCGCATCACCCGCATCCCCGACCGGTTGGTCGAGGTGTGGGACGAAAGCGACGCCAGCGGTATGCCGCATTCGGAAGTCGCCGATGCGATCGCCCGCCGCCTGATCGGTCGCAGCTAAGGCCTTTCCAGTCGACGCAATTGCGAAGCACCGCTGCGGCTTGACGTCGCAGCGGCGCTTCTGTTTGGAGAGCCATCAGGCCGGGTCGTCGACCCGCCGCAACCGGCGGATGCGCGGCTCACGTTCGATGCTGGCCTGTTCGCGGATCGATTGGCGCAATTCGTCGCGCTTTTCGTGGATCGATGCGATCACCGGTCCCATCGCGACACCCAGATCGACCAGTACCGCTTCCGACAGTTGCAGCGAGCTTTCGAGCGTTTCGGGGACCGCATCGCTGACCCCGGCGGCATAGAGTTCCGCCGCATGGGACGCATCGCGCGCGCGGGCGAGGATCGTCAGGTTCGGCACCCATCCCCGCACCCGCCGGGTCAGGCGGACCGTCAGCACCGGATCGTCCATCGTCAGCACCAGCGCCTCCGCCCGTCCCAGATCGAGCCGGTCGACCAGTTCCGATCGCGCGACGTCGCCGAACAGGATCGGGTGCCCCTCCGCCCGCGCCGCCGCGACATTGTCGATATCCGAATCGACCGCGATGTAGCGCTTGCCGTGCGTCTTCAGCATCTCCGCGACGAGGCGACCGACCCGACCGAACCCGATAATCACCACGCCCGATCCGGTCGGATCGACCGGCGGCGCTTCCTCGGTCCCGGTCCGGCGCTCGATCCGCCGCGACGCGCGCTTGCCGAGCATCGCCAGCAGCGGCGTGATGGTCAGCCCGATCGCGGTGACCGTCTGCCAGAAGGCGGCGGTCGATGCCTGGATCAACTGTGCCTGCGTCGCCGCGCCGAGCACGATCAGCGTCGTCTCCGACGGGCTGGCCATCAGAAGGCCGGTTTCGGTGGCGGTACCGGGGCGCACGCCGTTGACCCGCAACAACGCGCTCGTCACCACCGCTTTCAACACCACGACCCCGGCGATCGCACCGAGTAGCTCGGTCCAGTTCTCGATGATCGTCGCGATATCGAGGCTCATGCCGATCGTGATCAGGAACACGCCGAGCGCCAGCCCCTTGAACGGCGCGGTGATGACCTCGACCTCGCTGTGATATTCGGTCTCGGCGATCAGCAGCCCGGCGAGCAGCGCGCCGACGATCGGCGACAGGCCGGCGGCGGTGGTGACGAGGCTGGCGACGATGACGACCAAAAGGCTGGCCGAGAGGAACAGTTCGGGGCTCTTGGTCCGCGCCGCCTGTGCGAACAATTTCGGCAGGATGAAACGTCCGGCAAGATATAGCCCGGCAACGCTGACCCCGCCCCAAAGCGCCGTATTGGCAAGCCCCGCCCAGCCTTCGTCGGTCGCGGTCGGTGCCAGCGCGCCCAATGCGAAGATGATCGGAACCAGCGCCAGATCCTCGAACAACAGCATTGCAAAGGCGGTGCGCCCGACCGGTCCGGTCGTGCCCGCCATCGGCAGCACCAGCGCGGTGGACGACAGCGCGAGCGCCAAGCCGAGGCCGATCGCCCCGGCGCTCGCCTGTCCCATCACCATCAGCGCCAGGCCGATCAGCAACCCCGACCCGAGCAGCTCGGCCGCACCCAGCCCGAACACCTGCCGCCGCATCGCCCACAGCCGCTTGAACGACAGTTCGAGGCCGATCGAGAAGAGCAGCAGGATGATGCCGAATTCGGCAAAGGGTTCGATCGAATGGCGGTCGGTGATCGTGATGTGGAACAGCCACGGTACCCGGTCGACCAGCGCGCCCAGACCAAAGGGGCCGACCAGCACGCCGACCAGGATGAACCCGATCACCGGGTTGACGCGAAACCGGGCAAAGGCGGGAATGACGAGGCCGGCGGCCCCCAATATGACCAGCGAATCACTGAACGGCGTGGAATCTATCGGCAACGGCATGCAGCCATTGTTGCGGATGCGACACGGTGGCGGCAACCGCTAACGCACGAACGGCGCCCATCCGTTGGGATGGACGCCGCTCGACTAGCCGTGAGGGCAAGGGCTTTTAGCCCTGCGAACCCATCGCCGTTTCGAGGTTGACGCGAACCTGTTCGAAGAACTGTTCGGTGGTCATCCACGGCTGGTTCGGGCCGATCAGGATCGCCAGATCCTTGGTCATGTGGCCGTCCTCGACCGTCTGGATGCAGACGCGCTCCAGCGTTTCGGCGAACTTGGTGACTTCCGGCGTATCGTCGAACTTGCCGCGATACTTCAGGCCACCGGTCCACGCGAAGATCGACGCGATCGGGTTGGTCGAGGTCGCCTTGCCCTGCTGGTGCTGGCGATAGTGGCGGGTGACGGTGCCGTGCGCCGCTTCCGCCTCGATCGTCTTGCCGTCCGGCGACATCAGCACCGACGTCATCAGCCCCAGCGAACCGAAGCCCTGCGCGACCTGATCCGACTGCACGTCGCCGTCATAATTCTTGCAGGCCCAGACGAACTCGCCATGCCATTTCAGCGCCGATGCGACCATGTCGTCGATCAGGCGGTGCTGATATTCGATGCCGGCAGCTTGGAACTGATCCTTGAACTCGGTCGCGAACACTTCCTCGAAGATGTCCTTGAAGCGGCCGTCATAGGCCTTCAGGATCGTATTCTTGGTCGACAAATAGACCGGCCAACCGCGGCCGAGGCCGTAGTTCATCGATGCGCGGGCGAAATCGCGGATCGATTCATCGAGATTGTACATGCCCATGGCGACACCGGCGGCAGGGAAGTCGAACACTTCCTCTTCGATCACCTGGCCGTCGGTGCCTTCCCATTTCATGGTCAGCTTGCCGGCGCCCGGTACCTTGAAATCGGTCGCCTTATACTGGTCGCCGAATGCGTGACGGCCCACGACGATCGGCTTGGTCCAGCCCGGGATCAGGCGCGGCACGTTCGAGATGACGATCGGTTCGCGAAAGACCACGCCGCCCAGGATGTTGCGGATCGTGCCGTTGGGCGAGCGCCACATCTTCTTCAGGCCGAATTCCTCGACGCGCTGTTCGTCGGGGGTGATGGTGGCGCACTTCACGCCGACACCGTACTTCTGGATCGCCTTGGCGCTGTCGACGGTGATCTTGTCGTCGGTTTCGTCGCGCTTCTCGATGCCGAGGTCGTAATAATCGAGGTCGATTTCGAGATAGGGCTGGATCAGCCGTTCGCGAATCCATGCCCAGATGATGCGGGTCATTTCATCGCCGTCGATCTCCACGACCGGGGTTTTGACCTTGATCTTCGCCATGCGCCTGCTCTCGATTTCTGTTGCGATTGGCGCGGCCTTACGGGGTCGGTTGGCAAGGATCAACCGCGTCGCGGATGCGCGGCGGTTGTCAGCACGGTCCGCCTTGGGTACACCACGCTTCATGGCATCGCTCGAAAAGCCCGCGGTCGGCACCACGACCGTCAAGTGGCGCTGGCCCTCGGTCCATCCCGAAGGGCGCAAATACGTCCTCATCGCCGCCGCCATCACCGCCTTCTTCGCCTTCATGGCGTGGGAGACCCTGGCATGGCCGATGGGGCTGGTGACATTATGGGTCGCGGCGTTCTTCCGCGATCCGATCCGTACGACGCCGCAGGGCGACGGGCTGATTGTCGCACCGGCCGATGGGTTGGTGACGATGATCCAGCGGGTCGAGCTGCCGCCCGAATTGCGTGGACCCAACGGCCTTGGCGATCAGCCACTGGTGCGCGTGTCGATCTTCATGTCGGTGTTCGACGTGCATATCAACCGCACCCCGATCGCGGGGACGATCCGACAGGTGGTCTATATCTCAGGTAAGTTCCTGAACGCCGACCTGGACAAGGCGAGCGATGAAAACGAACGGCAGCATGTCGTGGTCGAAAGTCTCGACGGACAGCGCGTCGGCTTCACACAGATCGCGGGACTGGTCGCGCGGCGGATCGTCGGCTTCGTGAAGCCGGGCGATATCGTCGCCGCCGGACAGCGCGTCGGGCTGATCCGGTTCGGCAGTCGGGTCGATGTGTTCCTGCCCGAAGGGGTCGAGCCGCAAGTCGTGCTGGGTCAGCGCAGCGTCGCCGGGGAAACCGTGCTGGGCCGACCGGGCCTGCCGGCGCCCAGCGGGATCGCACAGTAAGATGCACCGCCCCTTGCCCGTCCGCGGCATTCCGCTGCGCGCCCTCGCCCCGAACGCGGTCACCGCGCTCGCTTTGTGTTCCGGCCTGACCGGCATTCGCTTCGCCATCGGTGGCGAATGGGAGCGGGCGGTGCTGATGGTGCTGCTTGCCGGCGTGCTTGATGGCATCGATGGTCGCGTCGCGCGGATATTGCGCGGCGAAAGCCGGTTCGGCGCGGAGCTGGACTCGCTGTCCGACGCGATCTCGTTCGGCGTATCACCAGCACTCATCATGTATCTGTGGGCATTGCTCAACGAACCCCGCGTCGGCTGGATCGTTTCGCTGATCTATGCGGTATTCACCGCGCTACGCCTGGCCCGGTTCAATGCGCGCATCGACGTCGTCGATCAGCCGCACAAGTCGGCCGGTTTCCTGACCGGCATTCCGGCACCGGCCGGTGCCGGTCTGGCCATGCTGCCGCTGTACGCATGGATCTGGAGCGGCGAGGAAATCTTCCGCTCGCCATGGATCGTGGCACCGTGGGTCGCGTTCGTCGCGTTCCTGATGGTATCCAGCCTTGCGACCTTCAGCTGGTCGTCGCTCAAGCTCCGCCGCAACATCCGTTTCGAGGTCATTGTTGCGCTGGTCGTCGTCGCGGCGGCTTTGGTATCGGCGCCATGGCAGACGCTGACGATGGTGTGCGTCGCCTATCTGGTGACGCTACCGTTCAGCATCCGCAGCTACGGCCGGATCAAGCGGCAGCGCGAAGCGGCTGCGACGCGGACGTAACGGCGCGCTGCCGGATGACGCCGCGCCGCGAAGTGAGTCGCACCGGCGGCAACGGATCGATCGTCCATTCCGGGCCACGGCGCAGCAGGCGCAGGATGCGTTCGCTCGCCGGCAGGATCGTTGCGACGATCGTCCCCATGGCGATCAGGAATGCGGCGGCGAACAAGGTGTAAGCAAACAGGGCCATCTCGTAACTCCCCGGAACATGCGGTTCCAAAAAACCGCAAGATGTCCAACATCCACGCCGGACCACAGTTCCATGGTCCGTTTCTGAACCTGTAATGTTCTCATATCGTTCCAACGTCAAGGCTTGATCGTTGGTACGTTTTGCGCTAACGGCGCCGATCTCAACCCCACATGGGAAGCTCACATACCGGTGCCCGAGCCTTTGGCTCGATAAGGGTTCCTGCTTCCCAGAGGATCAACCGGAAGGAATTATCCTATGGCGGCACCTGTCGTCACCATGCAGGCCCTGCTCGAATCGGGCGCGCACTTCGGCCACCAGACCCATCGCTGGAATCCGAAGATGAAGCCGTACATCTTTGGCGATCGTAACGGCGTCCACATCCTCGACCTGTCGCAGACTGTTCCGCTGTTCGCACGCGCACTTGAATTCGTGTCGTCGACCGTCGCGTCGGGCGGCAAGGTCCTGTTCGTCGGCACCAAGCGTCAGGCGCAGGAGCCGATCGCCGAAGCCGCTCGCAAGTCGGGCCAGCACTTCGTCAACCATCGCTGGCTGGGCGGCATGCTCACCAACTGGAAGACGATCAGCAACTCGATCAAGCGCTTGAAGGCGCTCGAAGAGCAGCTGTCGGGCGACACGCACGGCCTGACCAAGAAGGAAGTGCTGAACCTGACCCGTGAAAAGGATAAGCTGGAGCTGTCGCTCGGCGGTATCCGCGATCTGGTTGGCATTCCCGACATCATGTTCGTGATCGACGCGAACAAGGAAGAGCTGGCGATCAAGGAAGCCAACACGCTGGGTATCCCGGTCGTCGCGATCCTCGACTCGAACGTCTCGCCCGACGGCATCGCGTTCCCGGTCCCCGCGAACGACGACGCCAGCCGCGCGATCCGTCTGTATTGCGAAGCCATCGCCATCGCCGCGACCCGTGGTGGTCAGCAGGCCGCCGCCTATTCGGGCCGTGACCTCGGCGCCATGGACGAACCGCCGGCCGAAGAAGCGCTGAGCGTCGAGCCGCAGCCGGAAGCTCCGGTCGAAGCGTAAGCTGTCACGGAACTGACGTGCGGGCGGGGCAGGGCGAAAACCGCGCTGCCTCGCCCGCAAGCATATCGAACACCAAACAGGAGCCAGATCATGGCAGAAGTTACCGCCGCCGCCGTCAAAGAACTGCGTGAGCGCTCGGGCGCCGGCATGATGGACTGCAAGAAGGCGCTGTCCGAGAATAATGGCGATATGGAAGCCGCCGTCGACTGGCTGCGCACCAAGGGTCTCGCCGCCGTTGCCAAGAAGTCGAGCCGCACCGCCGCCGAAGGGCTGGTCGGCGTTGCCGTCGCCGGCACCAAGGGCGTCGCGATCGAAGTCAACAGCCAGACCGACTTCGTCGCGAAGAACGACCAGTTCCAGAGCTTCGTGCGCGACGTTGTCGCCATCGCGCTGGAAAAGGGTGACGATGTCGAGACGCTGAAGGGGCAGACGATGCCGAACGGCGGCACCGTCGAAGACGCGCTGGTCGCCAACATCTCGACCATCGGTGAGAACCAGGTGCTGCGTCGTGCGAAGGCCGTCGAGGTCGCCAAGGGTGCGGTGATCCCGTACGTCCATAACTCGGCCGGCCCGGGCCTCGGCAAGATTGGCGTGCTCGTCGCGCTGGAATCGGACGCCGGCGTCGACGTGTTGGAGCCGCTGGGCAAGCAGATCGCGATGCACATCGCCGCTGCCTTCCCGCTGGCGCTGGACGAAAGCGGTCTCGACCAAGACATTCTGGAGCGTGAGCGTCAGATCGCGACCGAAAAGGCCGCCGATTCGGGCAAGCCGGCCGACATCATCGCCAAGATGGTCGAAGGTTCGGTGAAGAAGTTCGCCAAGGAAAACGCGCTGCTGAGCCAGCCGATCGTCATTGACGGCAAGACGCCGGTCGCCGACGTCGTCGCCAAGGCGGCGAAGGATGCCGGCACCGCGATCGTGCTGAAGGACTATGTCCGCTTCCAGCTCGGCGAAGGCATCGAGAAGGAAGAGAGCGACTTCGCCGCCGAAGTCGCTGCCACGGCAGGTCTCGCGCGCTAATACGCGCAACCTTTGCCAACTTCGCGGGCCGCGCGGGCAATCTGCCCACGCGGCCCGTTTTGCATCGGCATAACGTCGCTTGGCTTTGCGGGCATGCGCGGCTAGGGTCCGCCGCGCTCCCGATAGACCATTTTCGCAGGTGTCATGACCCGTCCCCGTTTCAACCGTATCCTCCTGAAACTGTCGGGCGAGGTCCTGATGGGATCGGGCCAGTTCGGCATCGACCCGGCGATGTGCGAGCGTGTCGCGCGTGAGATCAAGGCGGCACGCGGTGAGGGTCACGAGGTCTGCATCGTCGTTGGCGGCGGCAATATCTTCCGCGGCGTCGCGGGTGCGGCCAAGGGCTTCGAACGCGCCAGCGCCGACTATATGGGCATGCTGGCAACCGTCATGAACGCGCTGGCGATGCAGAATGCGCTCGAACAGATCGGCGTCGAAACCCGCGTCCAGTCGGCGATCCCGATGGCGTCGGTGTGCGAACCCTATATCCGCCGCCGTGCCGTGCGCCATATGGAGAAGGGCCGCGTCGTGATCTTCGCCGCCGGCACCGGCAGCCCGTTCTTCACCACCGACACCACCGCCGCGCTGCGCGCCGCCGAAATGGGCTGCGAAGCGCTGTTCAAGGGTACCAGCGTCGACGGCGTCTATGATGCCGATCCCAAGAAGGTGCCGACCGCGACGCGCTACGACACGCTCGGCTTCGGGCGCGTGCTGGCCGACGACCTGAAGGTCATGGACGCATCGGCGGTGGCACTGTGCCGCGACAACAATATCCCGATCGTCGTCTTCAACATTCGTGACGAAGGCAACCTCGCCGCCGTGCTGGCGGGTGAGGGTGTGTCGACGATCGTTCAGAACAACGCTTGATTCAAAAGGAAGTCGGTTATGGCCGCATATAACAAGGCCGATCTGGAACGCCGCATGGCCGGCGCGGTCGAATCGCTGAAGGGCGATCTGGGCGGTTTGCGCACCGGGCGTGCGTCGGTATCGCTGCTCGATCCGGTCACCGTCGAGGTCTACGGCGCGCACATGCCGCTGAACCAGGTCGCGACCGTATCGGCACCCGAACCGCGCATGTTGTCGGTGCAGGTGTGGGATAAGACGAACGTGGGTCCGGCCGACAAGGCGATCCGTTCGGCAGGGCTCGGCCTCAACCCGATCGTCGATGGTCAGACGCTGCGTCTGCCGATCCCCGACCTGACCGAGGAACGCCGCAAGGAACTGGCGAAGCTCGCCGGCAAGTACGCGGAATCGGCGCGTATCGCGGTCCGTAACGTTCGTCGCGACGGCATGGAAAGCCTGAAAACCGACGAAAAGAAGGGCGTCTATTCGGAAGACGAGCGCAAGAAGCTCGAGACCGAGGTCCAAAAGATGACCGACGCGACCATTGCCGACCTCGACGCTGCCGCCAGCGCGAAGGAAAAGGAAATCCTCGGCAAGTGACGTCGTTCGCCGCACGCACTTCGGTTCCGGCGGACGATCGCGCGGTGCCGGGGCTGCCCCATTCCACGCCGATCCCCCGCCATGTCGCGATCATCATGGACGGCAATGGCCGCTGGGCGAAGGCCCGGCGCCTGCCGCGGATCGCCGGCCACCGGCAGGGTGTGGAAGCGGTGCGGCGCATCGCGCGTGCGGCACGCGAACAGGGCGTCGAGGCGCTGACCCTCTACGCCTTTTCCTCGGAGAATTGGCGGCGCCCCGAACAGGAAATCGGCGATCTGATGGGGTTGCTGCGCCATTTCCTGAAAAGCGAGATCGACGAACTGCATCGCGAGGGTGTGCGGCTGCGCATTCTCGGAAATTATCAGGCGTTGCAGCCCGATCTAGTCAAGCTGATCGAGAGTGCGGTCGCCCGCACCGCGACCAACACCGGTCCGATCCTCGCGATCGCGCTGAACTATGGCGCGCAGGCCGAACTGGTCGCGGCGGCTCGTCGCCTGGCGGAGCGTGTCGCGGCGGGGATGCCGGTGTCGGCGATCGACGAGGCGGCGATCGACCGCGAACTCGACACCCGCGACCTGCCACCGCTGGATCTGATGATCCGTACCTCGGGCGAACAAAGGCTGTCGAACTTCCTGTTGTGGCAGGCAGCCTATGCCGAATTGCTGTTCGTCGACACGCTGTGGCCCGATTTCGACGGCGCGGCGCTGGCCGAGGCGATCGCCGCCTATGGCCGGCGACAGCGCCGGTTCGGGGGCTTGTGACGCCCGAACCCGTCACCGATCCCATAGCGCGCCGCAAGTCCGACCTCGCCACCCGTACGTTCGCCAGCGTCGGTATGATCGCCGTCGCGGCGACCGCCTTGTGGATCGGCGGGTTCGCCTTCTGGCTGTTGGTGGCGGTCGGTACCCTGTTCATGATGGCCGAATGGGCCGATCTGCATAAGGTGTCCCGCGAGCATAAGCGGCTGGCGCAGCTGGCGTTGACCGTGCCGTTGGCGATCCTGTCGCCGCTGGCGGCGGGGGCGGGGTTCCTTGCATTCGGCCTCATCATCGGCGCCGCGTTCTTCGTTGTGATCACGACCCGCCTGCCCAAGCTCGCCCGGGGCATTCTCTATTGCGGTTTCCCGGCGCTGGCGGTCGTGTTTCTGCGCGACCGGCCTGACGGGTTGTTGCTCGCCTTCTGGGCAATGGCATTGGTGTGGGCCTGCGACATCGGCGCGTATTTTGCCGGGCGGACGATCGGCGGGCCGAAGCTGGCGCCTA
Organism: Sphingomonas sp. Leaf10; assembly: GCF_001421245.1. Lineage (GTDB taxonomy): Bacteria > Pseudomonadota > Alphaproteobacteria > Sphingomonadales > Sphingomonadaceae > Sphingomonas. The sequence continues at coordinate 420,422 of NZ_LMKE01000001.1, forward strand.
CGATCAGCCCGAACAAGACCTGGGCCGGGCTGATCGGCGGGGTCATCGCCGCATCGGTACTGGGCGGTGTGCTGCAATATGCCGGATTGCCGCTGCATCTGGCGCTGGCGACGCCGTTGCTGGCGGTGCTGGCACAGGCGGGCGACCTGTATGAAAGCCAGTTGAAGCGTACCGCCGGGGTCAAGGATTCGGGTAACGTCCTGCCGGGGCATGGCGGGGTGATGGACCGGCTCGACGGACTGGTGCCGGTCGCGCCGGCGGCGGCGTTGATGCTGTTGGCGGGATTATATTTGTCATGAAGCGCGTTAGCATATTGGGCGCGACCGGATCAGTCGGCACGTCGACGCTCGACCTGATCGAGCGCGCGCCCGACGCGTTCGAGGTAGAAGCGCTGACTGCCAATCGGGACGTCGGCAAGCTGGCGGCGGCGGCGCGGCGCGTCGGCGCGAAACTGGCGGTGGTCGGCGACGAAGCCTGCCTGCCGGCCCTTCGCGACGCGCTGGGCGATAGCGGCATCGAGGCGGCTGGCGGCGAGCAGGCGGTCATAGAAGCCGCGGCGCGTCCCGTCGACTGGACGATGGCGGCGATCGTCGGCACGGCGGGTCTCAAGCCGGTCATGGCGTCCCTTGCCCGTGGCGGCGCGGTCGCGCTCGCCAACAAGGAAGCACTCGTATCCGCTGGCGACGTGATGATGGCAGCGGCTCGCCAAGCCGGCACCACGCTGCTGCCGGTCGACAGCGAGCATAATGCCGTCTTCCAATGCCTCGACGATTGCCCACCCGAGCGTATCCGTCGCATCATCCTGACCGCGAGCGGCGGCCCGTTCCGTGAACGCTCGCTGGCGGAGATGCAGGGCATCACCCCCGAACAGGCAGTGGCGCATCCCAATTGGTCGATGGGCGCCAAGATTTCGGTCGATTCGGCGACGATGATGAACAAGGGCCTCGAACTGATCGAGGCCTATCACCTGTTCCCGGTGACGCCCGAGCAGCTGGACGTACTGGTCCACCGGCAGTCGGTGATCCATTCGATGGTCGAATATGTCGACGGGTCGACACTGGCACAGCTCGGTTCGCCCGACATGCGCGTGCCGATCGCCCATGCGTTGGCATGGCCCGACCGGATGGAAACGCCGTGCGAACGGCTTGATCTGGCACGGATCGGTCGGCTGGATTTCGAAGCGCCCGATATGGAACGCTTCCCCGCACTGGCGCTTGCCCGTGCCGCGCTGTCGGCAGGCGGCGGACGTCCGGCGATCCTGAACGCCGCCAACGAGGTCGCGGTCGCCGCGTTCCTCGACCGGCGGATCGGCTTCCTCGAAATTGCCGCAATCGTCGGCGATGTCTTGCAACGCTTCGACCCGGCAGGGCCGCAGACGCTCGACGCCGTGCTGGCGATCGATGCCGAAGCGCGTGCATTGGCACGGGAGCGTGTGAAGGATTGCGCGGCTTGATCGAATCCCCGGGGTTGCTGATTACCGTCGTGGCGTTCCTGCTGGTGCTGGGTCCGCTCGTGTTCCTGCACGAATTCGGTCACTATGCGGCGGGGCGCTGGTTCGGCGTGAAGGTCGATGCGTTCGCGGTCGGCTTTGGCAAGGAAATTGCCGGCTTCACCGATCGCCATGGCACGCGGTGGAAATTCGGCTGGCTGCCGCTCGGCGGCTATGTCCGCTTTGCCGGTGACATGAACCCCGCGTCGCAACCCGATGCCGAATGGTTGCAACTGCCCGCCGCCGAACGCGCACGGACGTTTCAGGCAAAGCCCGTGTGGCAGCGCGCGATCATCGTCGCGGCGGGACCGGCGGTGAACCTGCTGATCGCGGTTGCGATCCTTGGTGGGTTCGCTGCGGCATACGGTGTCGACCGGACCCCGGCGACGATCGGGCGGGTGGTCGAGGGTAGCGCGGCGGAGCGCGCCGGATTGCAGGCCGGCGACCGTATCACCGCGATGGGCGGCCGGTCGATCGACACCTTCTCCGACCTGTCCTTCTACACCGTTATGCGCCCCAACGAACGGGTCCGCGTCGACTATCTCCGGAACGACGCGCCGCGCGAGACCGAAGCGACGATCGGTCCGGTGCGCCAGCGCGACCGGTTCGGTAATGAGGCCGAGATCGGCCGCTTCGGCATCGAACGCGGCGACCCGGTCTTCGTGTCGGTCCCGATCTGGCAGGCGCCGGGCGAGGGTGTGCGGATGGTCGGCAGCATCCTGCGCGGGACGGTTGACGGGCTGGTTCAGATCATCACCGGTCGGCGATCGGTCGAGGAAATGGGCGGGCCGCTACGCATCGCCAAGGCGTCGGGCGAGCAATTCTCGCTTGGCTGGCCGGCGCTGGTGACGTTCGTGGCGTTCGTTTCGATTAATCTTGGATTCATCAACCTGTTGCCAGTTCCGATGCTGGATGGCGGGCACCTGTTGTTCTACGCCATCGAGGCGGTGAAGCGCGGGCCGGTCCGTCCGCAGACGATGGAATGGGCGTTTCGTGGCGGATTGGCCCTGTTGCTGGCATTGATGATCTTTGTCACGGTGAACGATCTGGGGGCGTTCGGCGTGTGGCAGGGGCTGGCCGGCTTGATCGGCTGACGTGGTTAGGGCAGGGCGCGCACGTCCTGTGATGAAAGTTCCTCCGGTTGGGGTGGGTTTGGTGACGCTAAGCAAGTTTTCGATTCACGGCGTGCGCGGTGTCGCGCTGCTCGCGGGCACGATGCTCTCGAGCACGGCCTTCGCGCAGGCGCAGCGCGCGCCCGCCGCTGCCGCGCCGGCAGTGCGCCCCCCCGCCGTCCAGGCTCCGGCTGCCCCGACCGCGCCGGTCCGCACCATCCGCTCGCTCCGCGTCGAAGGATCGCAGCGCATCGAACCCGATACGGTGCTGTCCTATACCAAGCTGCGGGTCGGCATCCCCTACACCGCCGAGACCCTCGATCAGGCCATCAAGGACCTGTACGCATCGGATCTGCTCGCCGATGTGGCGATCGAAGGCGCCGAAACCGGCGACATCATCGTCCGGGTCCGTGAGAACCCGATCATCAACCGCGTGGTGCTGGAGGGCAACAAGCGGCTGAAGGACGACAAGATCACCAAGGAGATCAAGCTCGCCCCGCGGCAGATATTCACCCGGACCGCCGTCCGTGCCGACGTGGCGCGCATCATCGAACTGTATCGCCGTCAGGGCCGCTTCGCCGCGAATGTCGAGCCGAAGATGGTCATGCTCGACCAGAACCGCGTCGACGTGATCTTCGAAATTCAGGAAGGGGCGAAGTCCAAGGTCCGCCAGATCAACATCCTCGGCAACGAGGTGTTCAGCGACAGCCAGTTGCGCGGCGAAATGGCGACCAAGGAATCGCGGCCGTGGCGCATCTTCAGCTCGAACACGAGCTACGATCAGGACCGGTTGGCCTATGACCAGCAGAAGCTGCGCCAATTCTACCTGACCGAAGGCTATGCCGATTTCCGCGTCATTTCGGCCGTTGCCGAACTGACGCCGGACAAGGAAGACTTCATCATCACCTATGTGGTGGAGGAAGGTCCGCGTTATAAGTTCGACGACGTGAAGGTCGAAAGCGCGATCCGCGACTTCGACAATGCCGCGCTGACCAAGACGCTGCCGATGAAGAAGGGCGACTGGTACAACGCCAAGCAGGTCGAGGACACGATCGACCAGCTGAGCGAATATGCCGGCCTGTTCGGCTATGCGTTCACCGACGTTCGCCCGGATTATGTGCCGGACCGCGAAAAGCATACGATGTCGATCACCTTCGTCCTGAACGAAGCGAACCGCACCTATGTCGAAAAGATCAACATCACCGGCAACACCCAGACGCAGGACCGCGTCATCCGCCGGGAATTCCGCGTCGCGGAGGGCGATGCCTTCAACGCGTTCCTCATCAAGCGTTCGCAGGACCGCATCAATTCGCTCGGCTACTTCCAGGACAAGTTCGAGATCGAGCGCACCGAAGGGTCGTCCCCCGATCGCATCGTGCTCGGCGCGAACGTCGAGGAGAAATCGACCGGCGAACTGACGTTGTCGGCAGGTTTCTCCAGCCTCGAACGCTTCATCATCCAGGCGTCGATCCGGCAGCGGAATTTCCGCGGCAAGGGGCAGGACCTTCAGGCGTCGGTCAACTATTCGACCTATCAAAAGTCGGTCGAACTGGGCTTCACCGAACCTTATCTGTTCGACAAGAATATCGCACTGGGCGGGACGATCTTCCGCCGGGATCTGAATTCGTTCAACTTCCTCGGCACCGGCCGAAACTCGCTGTATTCGCAGGTTTCGACCGGCGGCCAGCTCGTGGCGAGCGTGCCGCTCACCGAATTCTGGACGCTGTCGGGCCGCTATCAGCTGAGCCAGGACAATGTCGGGCTGGACGAAGGCACCTATTTCACCAACGGCGTCTGCGACCCGCTGAAGGCCGGGCGTTATCTGTGCGATTCGATCGGCAACCGGTTGACCAGCATGGTCGGCGCGAACCTGATTTTTGACAATCTCAACAACCGCCTGCGTCCGTCGCGCGGGCAGCGGCTGGTGACCGGACTCGATTTCGCCGGGCTGGGCGGTGACGTCCGCTTCGCGCGTATTCGCGGCGATTTCGACAAATACTGGAATGTCGGCGGCTTCATCCTGTCGGCCGGCGTCGAGGGCGGCTATATCCACTCGCTGCAAAAGAGCGCGGGCGAGGGGATCGATCCGGTCCGCATCGTCGATCGCTTCTACCTCGGCGAACCGCAGTTCCGCGGTTTCGACATTCGCGGCGTCGGCCCGCGTATCCAGCGTCAGCAATATACCGGTTCGGTCGCCAGCGGCGATCAGACGTTGGTCACCGCGCGCGAGCAGGTGCTGAACGATCCGCTCGGCGGCAAGGCCTATTATCTCGGCAAGATCGAGCTTGAACCGCCACTCGGCTCCGGCATCGCCGAACTCGGGTTGCGGCCGTCGATCTTCGTTCAGGCGGGTGCGCTGTTCGGCGTTACCCGGCCGCGCCCGACATTGGCGTTCGAGCAGGCGCGCAATGCCGACGGTACCTTGCAGTTCAACAAGGACGGTTCGCCGTCGCTGCTGCCGTTCAGCTCGCCGATCACGACGACCGGCGGATTGCAGGTATATAACAACCAGTTCACCGACGGTTCGGGCGCCCCGGCGATCCGGCAGACGACGTGCGCGGTCGGCTATGCCGCCACCATCGGTGGCACCTGCGTCGGTGGCGAGCCGAATACGGTCGCGATCAATACCACGCAGCCGTTCCTCGAACAGTTCCTCGGCGACTCCGCCCGGCCACGTCTGTCGATCGGTATCGGCGTGAACTGGAACTCGCCATTCGGACCGCTGCGGATCGATCTGGCCAAGGCGCTGCTGAGCCAGCCGGGCGACGACCGTAAACTCATCACTTTCAACGTAGGAACTCAATTCTGATGCGTAGCTTCACCAAGGCGGCTGTCGCCGCATTCGTTTTCGCAGCACCGACCGCCCCGGCATTCGCGCAGGCGCTGCCCGACGCGAAGATCGCTGTCGTCGATTCGGAGCGCCTGTTCCGTGATTGCACCGCGTGCAAGGCGGCGACCACCCAGTTGCAGGCGCAGCGTCAGCAGTTGCAGTCGCTGGCGACCTCGCTTGGTCAGCCGCTGCAAGCAGATGCGCAGTCGCTGCAGGCCGCAGTGACCGCTGCCAAGGGCAATCCGGACGCGGCGCTGCAAGCCCGTATCCGCACCTTCGAACAGCGTCAGCAGCAGGCGCAGCAGCAGATTGGCCAGCAGGAACAGCAGGTTCAGCGCAACATCGCCTATGTCCGTGAACAGATCGGCACCCGCCTCGGCCCGATCATCACCCAGATCGCGCAGCAGCGCGGCGCCACGCTGGCCGTGGACAAGGGCAACAGCTTCTACAACGCGCCGGCGACCGAGATCACCGATGCGGTGCTGACCGCGCTCAACGCCGCGCTGCCGAGCGTCAGCGTGACCGCGCCGGCACAGGCTGCTCCGGCCGCTACCGCGCCCGCCGCCGGCACGCGTCCGGCACCGGCAGGCCGCTGATCGTGGAAGGGGAGGCGACCTCGATCGGACCGCTCGACATCACGCGTGTGATGGCGGCGATCCCGCATCGCTATCCCATGTTGCTGGTCGACCGTGTCGCGGAGTTGATTCCCGACCGGTCGATCACCGCGATCAAGGCGGTGACGATCAACGAAGGCTTCTTCCAGGGGCATTTCCCCGGCCGTCCGATCATGCCGGGCGTGCTGATCGTCGAGGCGCTGGCGCAGGCCGCCGGCATCCTCGCCGTCGAAAGCCTCGGCCTCGCCGGTTCGGGCAAGCTGGTCTATTTCATGTCGATCGACGGCGTGAAATTCCGCAAGCCGGTCGAACCGGGCGTGTTGCTCACGCTGGAGGCGGAATTCGTGCAGAAGCGCGCGCGCGTCTGCAAGTTCGCGGGGAAGGCGCGCATCGACGGCGAACTGGCCGCCGAGTGCGAATTCACCGCGATGATCGCCGATCCGCCCAAGGCGTAAAGCACCGCCGATCATTGCTATTATGGGCGCGTCCGTGTACGGGCTCGCCTTCCCATTTCCAGGCTGGTCGGAACCAGCCATGACGGAGAAGACCGATGAAGAAAGACACGCACCCCGACTATCACACCATCAAGATCCAGATGACCGACGGCACCGTGTTCGAAACCCGCTCCACCTGGGGCAAGGAAGGCGACACGATGCAGCTGGACATCGATCCGCTGGCGCACCCGGCATGGACCGGCGGCCGTGGCCAGATGCTGGATTCGGGTGGTCAGGTCGCACGCTTCAACAAGCGTTTCGGCGGTCTCACGCTCGGCAAGAAGTAAGTCGGGCGCAGCGAAACGCTGCGTCGACCTTCGCGAAAAGGGCCGCGGTGGCGTTTGCTACCGCGGCCTTTTCTGTTGTCGTAGCCCGAAGAGGCGTGTGTTCTCCCCTCCCTGGAAGGGAAGGGAAGGGCTGGGGGTGGGTAGGCCCGCGAGGGAAGGTGACGGTGCTACAACGGGCCGACCCACCCCCGCCCCCTCCCTGTCAGGGAGGGGAG
>NZ_LMKE01000001.1:427531-453031 GCF_001421245.1 Sphingomonas sp. Leaf10
CGTTGCCGGCTCCACCTGCACTGTGGTCCGCGCGACGATGTCGGTCGCGCTGTTGGCCAGCAGCAACTGATACGTGCCGCCCGCAATCTTCCACCCCCGCGTCTGGCTGTCGAACGTCGCCAGCAAGCGCGGATCGACCGTCACGTTCACCGTCCGTGTCTCCCCCGGCGCCAGATCGACCTTGGCGAAGCCACCGAGCCGCTTGGGCGCCTCCCAGCCGCTGCCCGCGACATAGAGTTGCGCCAGCCCCTTGCCACGGACCTTGCCGGTGTTGGTGATGGTGAAACGGGCCTGCACGCTTTTACCGGCCGGTTCGGCGGTCAGCCCGCCAAGCGTGAAGCTGGTATAGGACAGGCCATATCCGAACGGAAACAATGGCTTGGCCCCGGTCTTGTCGAACCACTTATAGCCAACGGCAGCCCCTTCGATATTATAGTCGCTCATCGGGTGTGAATCGCGGTCGAGCTTTGGGTCACCCTCGATCACCGGACGCGGCAGTTGCGCCAGCGACGCGGGGAAGGTCGCTGGAAGATGCCCCGACGGATTGACCTCGCCGGTCAGCACCCGCGCGATCGCGTCGCCGCCCGACGTGCCCGAATACCATGCCTCCAGCACCGCGCCGACCTTGCCCAGCCACGGCATCAGCACCGGACCACCGGTTTCGAGCACGACCACCGTCTTGCGATTGGCGCGCGCGACCGCGTCGATCAGCGCGTCCTGATTGTCGGGCAGGTTCAGGTTCGGGGCGTCGATCGATTCACCGGTCCATTGTTCGCCGAACACGATCACCACATCGGCCTTGCGTGCGGCGGCGGCGGCAGCCTTCACGTCCTTGCCGTCGAGATAGGTCACCTGCGCCTTGGTCCGCGCCTGCAACGCTTTCAGAGGTGAGGACGGGTGGTAGAGCTTCGGCCCCGGAAAGCCGCCGGGATATCCATCAGCGACGGCCAGCCCGTTCACCGGCCCGCCATGCGGATAGACCTGGCTCGATCCGCCGCCCGACAACACGCCAACATCGGCATGCGCGCCGATCAGCAGGATCGTCTTCGCGGTCGATGCCAGCGGCAACAGCCCGGCGCTGTTCTTTAGCAGCACGATGCCTTCCTCGGCATCGGCGCGGGTGACGGCGGCGTGGGCGGCGTAATCGATCGTCGTCGTCCGGTCGCCCGCGACCGGGGTGTCGAACAGCCCGTTCCTGAACATCGCCCACAGGATGCGCCTTGCCATGTCGGTCGCGCGCGCTTCGGGGACATAGCCGTTGTTCACCGCCTCGCGCAGCGCATCGGCGAAATAGGGCGAGCGATCGAACGCCCAGCCCGATTGCTGGTCCAGCCCGGCATTGGCGGCCTGCGTCGTCGAATGGGTCGCGCCCCAGTCCGACATCACATAGCCCTTGTATCCCCAGTCCTTTTTCAGCGTACGGTTGAGCAGCCAGTCATTCTCGCACGCGTAGAAGCCGTTGACGCGATTATAGGCGCACATCACCGATCCGGGATCGCCCGCCTCGATCGCGAATTCGAAGGCGAGCAGGTCCGACTGGCGCGCCGCCGCTTCGTCGATGCGATGGTCGATGTTGAAGCGATTGGTCTCCTGCCCGTTAAAGGCGTAATGCTTCATCGTCGAAACGACATTCTGCGACTGGATGCCCTTGATCTCGTGGCCGGTGATGATGCCCGCGAGCAGCGGGTCTTCGCCGCCATATTCGAAGTTCCGACCGTTACGCGGTTCGCGCATCAGGTTCATGCCGCCGGCCAACTGCACGTTGAAGCCCGACAGGAACGCCTCGCGCCCGATCATCGCGCCGCCCGCTTGCGCGACCTCCGGGTTCCACGTCGCGGCGGTCGCGATGCCCGATGGCAGCGAGGTGCGCAGCCGCGGCGTCGGCGAACGTTGTGTCGCGACGCCCAATCCGGCATCGGTCTGCCACTGACCCGGAATGCCCAGGCGCGGGATGCCGGGAATATAGCCAGCCGAGTCGGGCAGGCCGTCCTTGGGCGGTTCGTAATTCTTGATCGGCGTGCGCTGCCAATCGGCCTTGGTCGAGAAATAGCCGAAGGTCAGCTGCAGCTTTTCGTCGAGCGTCATCTCCTTCAACACCAGTTCGGTGCGGGCATCGGCGTCGAGCGCACGGTTCATCCACGGCCGCGCCTGCGGACCGTCGGTCGGGCGGGTCGCGGCCTGTGGCGCGTTGTTCGTCGTCTGGGCCAGCACCGGTGCGGTAGCGAGCAGCGTGCTGCCCAGCAGGGCGGCAATGCGAAGGGGTGCGGACATCGATGGGGTCTTTCGCGATGGAGAAAGGTGTTCGAGCAGGACTTGGAAGGCGATGGCCGGCGGTCGGCGCGGGGAACCGTGACGGTGTGGCGCGATCCGGCGCATATGGTTCCTCCTCCCCCGGCGTTGCGCGCCCGATCGGCGTCGCGGTTCGAGCAGATATGATAGCGTTGTCAGGATACCAAAATCAATTGGTAGCAATAAACGATCCGAACCCGGCGGTTGTCTCTACGAACTGTCAATACGGTCGAAGTTAACCGCATTTTCGGTTTCCTTGCCTAAGCGCCCCCTACCACTTTTCAGGGGGTAGCGTGACACATCCCATCTTCTACGATGCCAGCGGGCGGCGGGCCAGGTGGGTGCGATGGTGCGCCGCCTTGCTGGTCGTCGCGATGCTGGGGATCGTCGCGCTCGTGGTGTCGGCGCTCACCCGCACGCCGCATCGTGGCGCATTGACGCTGCCCGAAGATGCCGCCCGCCCGCGCGCCATCGCCGCCGCGCCGGTCAGGACCGCCGCCGGTCCGTGGCTACCCTCCGGGCATGCGACGGCATCTACGCGGCACCTGCCGGTGCTCGGTTTCTACATGCCATGGGACGCGGCGTCGCGGCAGTCGCTGGCGGCCCATGTGAACGAGGTCGATTGGTTGTCGCCGGGGATCGCGTCGGTCGCGGGCCACGATCATCGTTTCTCCTATGAATCCGATGACTATCTGCATCAGGTCCTGGCACGGGCCAAGCGGCCGCCCGCACTGATCCCGATGGTCCAGAATGCGCGCGAGGATGGCAGTTGGGACGGCATCGGCACCGCCGCCTTGCTGGCCGATGCCACAGCGCGCCGCCGGTTCGCGGCACAGATCGAAGCGATGGTGGCAGCGGAGCGGGGCGTCGGCGTCATGCTCGACCTCGAAAGCCTGCCGTCGACCGCCCACGCCGATTACCGCCGCTTCCTGTCCGAACTGCGCACCCGCTTCGCCCGGCGCCAATGGCAGGTGATGATCGCCACGCCGGTCGCCGACGCGGACTGGGATCTGGCCGGCTATTCCAAGGTCGTCGATCGGCTGGTGCTCATGGCCTATGACGAACACTGGATGGGGGGCGAGGCCGGGCCGATCGCATCGCAACCATGGTTCGCGCAGGTCGTGGCCGATGCGCTGCGCACCGCCGGTCCCGGGGCGATCGTCGCACTGGGCAATTACGGATATGACTGGACCGGCCGCACGACCGTACCGCTGCGCGTCGGGGACGCATGGAACCTCGCGCGACAGGCGGGGAGTGTCCCGCAATTCGACCGGGCGAGCGGCAACTGGCATTTCGCCTATCGCCAGCAGGGCCGCGACCATCAGGTCTGGCTGCTCGATGCCGTCACCGCCGCGAACCAGTTGCGCGCGGCCTCGGCAGCCGGCGCCAACGCCGTGGCGCTGTGGCGCATGGGCAGCGAGGACCCGCATTTCTGGACCGTCACTCGCACCGGATCCGCCGCCGGGACCGGCGCCCTGCCGCAGCCCGCCGGCGTGACGCTGCTGGGGCAGGGTGAGATCCTGCGGCTGGATGCCGGCGCGACCGCCGGACAGCGTTCGATGCAGCAGGACGCCAGCGGCATGGTCCGCGCGGCGCAAGTCGATCGACTGCCCGGACCCGATATCGTCCAGCGGACCGGCGCAAAGCGGCGCATGGTCGCGCTGACCTTCGACGACGGACCCGACCCGGTATGGACGCCGAAAATCCTCGATGTGCTGAAGCGCGAGAGGGCACCCGCCACCTTCTTCGTCACCGGCGCCAATGTGCTGGGGCAGGGGCCGATCTTGCGTCGGATCGTCGACGAAGGCAGCGAACTCGGCAACCACAGCACCTCGCACGCCAATCTGTCGCACCGTTCGCCGGAGGCGATCCGGCTGGAACTGACCGCGACCGAACGGCTGGTCGAGGCCTATACCGGGCGGGCGATGCGGCTGTTCCGCCCGCCATTCCTGGGTGACGCCGATCCCGATCGCGGCGACGAACTGCACGCGACGCGGGTGGGGGCCGAACTCGGCTATCTGACGGTTGGCCTGAACGTCGATCCACACGACTGGCAGACGCCGTCGCCGCAGCAGATCGTCGCCCGGACGATCGCGGAGGTCGAGGGCGGCTCGTCCGATCGCCCGACCCAGATCGTCCTGCTCCACGATTCGGGCGGCGATCGCAGCCGCACGCTGGCGGCGCTGCCCGGCATCATCCGCGGGTTGCGCGCACGCGGCTATGAAATCGTCGGCGTGTCGCGGCTGGCCGGATTGTCGCGCGATCAGGTAATGCCGATGCTAAGAGGTGCGCAGGCGAGCGAGGCAGCAAGCGCACGTGGCCTGTTCGGCGGGGTCAGCCTGACCCGCGACCTGCTGATGACCGCGTTCCTACTGGTGATCGCGATCGGCATTGCCCGGTCAGTGATGCTGGCCGGGCTGGCGCTGCTGGCCGCGCGCCGGAGTGGTCCGCCGCCCGCCGCGCCGCATCTGGTCCCGACCTCGGTTTCGGTCCTGATCCCCGCCTTCAACGAAGCGCGCGTGATCGAGGCGTCGGTGCGCCGTATCCTCGGCAGCGTCGACGTGCGGATCGACGTGATCGTGATCGACGACGGGTCGACCGACGGTACCTCCGATATCGTGCAGGCGGCGTTCGGGATCGACCCCCGCGTCCGGCTGCTGACGTTGGAAAACGGTGGGAAGGCGCGCGCGCTCAACGCCGCGTTGCAGCTTGCGAAGGGCGACGTCGTCGTTGCGCTCGACGCCGATACCCAGTTCGAAGCCGATACCATCGCGAAACTGCTCCGCTGGTTCGCCGATCCGGCGATCGGCGCGGTCGCCGGCAATGCGAAGGTCGGAAACAGGGTGAACCTGATCACCCGCTGGCAGGCGCTCGAATATATCACCGCCCAGAATCTCGAACGGCGTGCGCTCCATGCGCTGGGCGCGGTGACGGTCGTGCCGGGCGCGGTCGGGGCCTGGCGACGTGCCGCGCTCGACGCGGTCGGCGGCTATCCCGACGATACGCTGGCCGAGGATCAGGACCTGACCATCGCCATTCAGCGCGCCGGCTGGCGCGTTGCTTGCGACATGGAGGCCGTCGCGTGGACCGAAGCGCCGGAGACGGCGCGGGCGCTGTTCCGTCAGCGCTATCGCTGGGCCTATGGCACGCTGCAATGCCTGTGGAAGCATCGCGCGATCATCGGCCGGGGGCGGCCGCGCGGGCTGGCGATGCTGGGCCTGCCGCAGGCGCTGGTGTTCCAGCTGCTGTTCACGCTCGCCGCGCCGCTGATCGACCTCGCCCTTGTCGCCAGCATCGGCACCACCGCATGGCGGATCGCCGATCGCGGCTGGGAAGCGGCGGGGGGCGATGTCGGCTGGGTCGCGCTCTATTGGGCGGCGTTTACCGCGATCGACCTGGCGTGCGGCTCGGTCGCCTATCGGCTGGAGGGGCGGGGCGAACGGCTGCCGGCGTTCCGGATGCTGGCGCAGCGTTTCGGCTATCGGCAGTTGCTCTACGCGGTCGTGTTGCGCGCACTGGCGGCGGCGATGACCGGCCCGAAGGTCGGCTGGGGCAAGCTGGAACGCAGCGGTAGCGTGACCGCACCCGACATCGGGACCGTCGTGGCGCCGATTGGCGAGCGGGTAACTCCGCCTGCCGCACCACAAGTCGCTGCCGCCGCATAAGGCTGTGGCACTTGTTGACACAAATTGCGAGTTGCATGAGATGTTCGCGATGACCGGACGCCATACCAGCAATGTATCGCTTACCCCTGAACTCAAGGGGTTCATCGCCGAAGCGGTGGCAGGCGGCGACTATGCCAATGCCAGCGAGGTCGTCCGCGCCGGCTTGCGCGCGCTACGCAACGGTGCCGTGGGACGCCGAACGGTGGCGAAGGACTGGCCGGCGGCGGACGGCGAATGTGCCGCGCTCATCCGGACGCGAAACTGGTCGGACTCGCCGTTCGGCGTGCCGAACGACTGGCCGCCCGAAATGCGCGCGACGATCGCGAACATCGTCAACTCGCCGGTTGCGAAGGTACTGATGTGGGGGCCGGAGCATATCCTGTTCTACAACGACGCCTATCGCGCGATCGTCGGTGAGCGGCATCCGGAGGTGTTCGGCACTCCGGTCGAGCAGGCGTTTCCAGAGTTGTGGGTTCATCATCGCACCGTCCTGCTGGCGGCGTTGCGCGGGCAGAGCCAGTCGTTCCGCGATCGGCCGACCGTCTTTTCGCGGGCGAACGGGCCGGAAACGCTGATCCTCGACCTTTACTACACCCCGGTCGTCGATGGTCGTGGCGTCGCCGGGGGCGTGCTGTGCACGGTTGTCGATAACAGCGCACGCCGGGCCATCGAATCGCGGCTGGCGGAAAGCGAGGCGGAATTGCGCCGCATCGCCGACGCGGTGCCGATGCTGGTTTCCTATATCGGCCACGACCATCGTTATCACTTCACCAACGCCAAATATGAAAGCTGGTTCGGCGGTGCGCCGAACGCGATGGTCGGACGCCATATCCGCGACGTGATCGGCGAAGATATGTATCGCGACCGCCTGCCCGATATCGAGGCGGCGCTGAGCGGCGAATCGGTCGTCGGCGAGACGGTCTTGCAGCACCAGACGCTCGGTCGCCGCGCGGTCGAAATCCGCTATGTCCCGCATCAGGATGAATCGGGCGCTACGGTCGGCGCCTATATCCTCGGCATCGACATTACCGAACGTGCCCGCGACGCCGCAGAGATCAGGGCGAGCAACGCCCGCTTCCGCACCGCTATGCAGGCGGTGCATGGCGTGTTGTGGACCAACAGCGCCGATGGCCGGATGGTCGGCGAACAGCCCGGCTGGGCGGCACTGACCGGGCAATCGGATGATGAATATCAGGGGTTCGGCTGGGCATCGGCGGTCCATCCGGACGATGCGCAGGGGTCGGTCGACGCATGGAACATCGCGGTCGCTGCGCGCAGCATGTTCGTCCACGAACATCGCGTCCGGCGGCGAGACGGGGAATGGCGCACATTCGCCATTCGCGCGCTGCCTATCCTCGACGGCGATGGCGAGATCACCGAATGGGTCGGGGTCCATACCGACATCTCGCACCGGCGGGCGGCGGAGGCGGCACTGCGCGAACAGGCCGACAGCCTCGCCAGGCAGGTCCGGCATCGCGAGCGCGCCGAGGAACAACTGCGCAGCCTGAACGAAACGCTCGAAAGCCGGGTGATCGACGAAATCGCCGAACGGCGTCAGGCCGAGGCGCAACTGGCGCAGGCGCAGAAGATGGAGACGGTCGGAAAGCTGACCGGCGGTGTCGCACATGACTTCAACAATCTGCTGCAAGTCATTGGCGGCAACCTGCAATTACTGGCACGCGATGTGGTGGGCAATGCCAAGGCGGAGCGCCGCGTCGAGAATGCGATGGCCGGCGTATCGCGTGGGGCGCGGTTGGCCAGCCAGTTGCTCGCGTTCGGACGGCGGCAGGCGCTGGAGCCGAAGGTCGTCAACGTCACTCGCTTCGTGCGCGGCATGGACGACATGCTGCGCCGGGCGATCGGCGAGGCGATCGAGATCGAGACGGTCTTTGCCGGTGGCCTATGGAACACCTTCATCGATCCGGGCCAGGTCGAGAATGCGCTGCTCAACCTTGCCATCAACGCCCGCGACGCGATGGAGGGGCGTGGCAAGCTGACCATCGAACTCGCCAACGCCCATCTCGACGACACCTATGCCCGCACCCATGAAGAGGTGGTGCCAGGACAATATGTGATGCTGGCGGTGACCGACACCGGCAGCGGCATGTCGCCCGACGTGGTCGCGCGCGTGTTCGAGCCGTTCTTTTCGACCAAGCCGGAGGGCAAGGGGTCGGGGCTTGGGCTGTCGATGGTCTATGGCTTCGTCAAACAATCGGGCGGCCACGTCAAAATCTATTCGGAGATCGGCCACGGTACGTCGATCAAGCTGTACCTCCCGCGCGCCATGCAATCCGAGGATATCGAGGTAATGGTCGATAGCGGACCGGTATGTGGCGGCAACGAGACGGTGCTGGTCGTCGAGGATGACGAAGAGGTTCGGGCCACCGTCGTCGAGATGCTGGGTGACCTCGGCTATCGCGTGCTCAAGGCGTCGGATGCCGCCAGCGGCTTGGCGGTGATTGAAAGCGGGATGCCGATCGACCTGTTGTTCACCGACGTCGTCATGCCGGGTGCGCTCAAAAGCCCCGAAATGGCCCGCAAGGCGCGCGAGCGGCTGCCCGGTATCGCGGTGTTGTTCACCAGCGGCTATACCGAGAATTCGATCGTGCATGGCGGGCGGCTCGACAAGGGCGTGGAGCTGCTGTCCAAACCCTACACGCGCGAGGCGCTGGCGCGAAAGATCCGCCACGTCCTGTCGAACCAGCAGCAACGCAACCTTGCGACGCCGCCATCGCCGGGCAGCCGGCCGACCGCGATCACGACGCCGCCGACGCTGCGGCGCACGATCCTGCTGGTCGAGGATGACGGGCTGATCCGCATCAACAGCGCCGAAATGCTGGAGGAAGCGGGTTTCGTCGTGCTGGAGGCGGCGAGCGCCGAGGAAGCGATCACCGCGTTGCAGACCGCACCGGTCGACGTCCTCATCACCGACGTCAACCTGCCCGGCGCGTCGGGGCGTGAACTGGCGCAGCGGGCACGGACGCTCCGGCCCGAGGCAATGGTGGTGTTCGCGACCGGCGATCCCGGTGCGGTCGCTGACGAAGCCGATGCGATCGTCCTTGCCAAACCCTATTCCGGCGGCGCGTTGCTGGCCGCCGTGCGCAAGCGCGACACGGCAAGGGCGGCGAATATGAAGCCGGCCGCCTAGCCGGCCGGCACGGCCGCGACCGAGTCGCGCTCGATCAGATGATGCTCATGCTCGATGTTGGGCGGCACCTGCGCGCCGCCCAACTGGTCAAGCAGCAGCGTCGTCGCGCTTACCGCCATGTCGAACACTGGCTGGCGCATCGTCGTAATCCGGGGCCAGGTGATGCGCGCGATCTCCGAATCGTCGAAACCCACGATCGACAGCTCGCCCGGCACGTCGATCCCCGCCTCGCGCGCGGCCATCAGCGCGCCGACCGCCATGTCGTCGTTTTGCGCGAGGATCGCGGTCGGCCGGTCCGCATTTGCCAGCAGGGTCTGCGCCGCGGCAAAGCCGGAATCGAAGGTGAACAGGCCATCGCGCACCAGATCGTGGTCGATCGACTGTCCCGCCGCCGCGAACGCCTGCGCATAGCCGGTCATCCGCGCTTCGGTGGCGGCGTGGGTCGGGTCGCCCTTGATGATGCCGATCCGGTGGTGCCCCTGCTTCAGCACGAGCGCCGCTACTTCGCAGGCGGCGACGACATCGTCGACGACCACGCCGGGCGTCAGTTCGGGCCAGCGGGTCGGGGCGATCCGGGCAAAGGGCATGCCGATCGCGGTCAGTTCGTCGAGGATGCGGCGGCTGTCCGACGCCGGCGGGGCCAGTACGACGCCGTCGACCGCCGCCGATCGGAGCAGCCCGACGACCTCGTCGGCATGGTCGGTGACCGACCGGACCGGCAGCACCACCAGCCGGTAGCGTTCGCCGCGCAACCGGTCGAGCACACCCATCTGCAGGTCTACGACGTAGCTGGGCGAGGGGTTTTCATAGACCAGCCCGATCAGGTGCGACCGCTGCCGCGCCAGTCCCTGCGCCATGATGTTGGGGTGGTAGTCGAGCGTGCGGACCGCTTCGCGCACCCGGTCGCGCACGGCATCGGTGACATGCGGCTCTCCGTTCAGCACGCGCGATACGGTCTTGGTCGATACGGCGGCATGGCGGGCGACGTCGACGATGGTGATGCGCCGCGGCGGCCGCGATCGGGTTGGTTGCATATCCGCATCACCGCCACGCCCCCGCCCCCATGTCAATCGCAACATGACCGGCTGGTCATCTGTCGCCGGTCCTTCGGTCGGATCGGCCGGCACATGACGGTGCGTATGCCGGTGAACCATGCAACCCGTTTCGGCTTGTCCCGCAGCACGATGCTCGACGGACTGGCGGCTATCACGTTGATCGGCGCGACGTGATCGATGCCGTCGATACCCGTCTTCCCGGAAGCGGCGATTTTCCGGACCGCGCGACCCGTCCCGTGCCGTTGCATGTCGCCGCAAGGGGTGACGTCGGTGCACACTGGCTGATACTGCGACCGACGGAGGTGGCATCACGTGAAGATCCTGATCGTCGAGGACGACAAAGAAACCGCAGCCTATATCGCCAAGGGGCTGGCCGAAGCCGGGTTCGTGATCGATCGCGCCGACAATGGCCGCGACGGCCTGTTCCACGCCATCGACGGCGGATACGACTGTATCGTCATGGACCGGATGCTGCCGCAGATGGACGGCATGGCGACGATCGCCGCGTTGCGTGCCGCGGGCGTGGCGACACCGGTCCTGATCCTCTCGGCGATGGGGTCGCCCGACGACCGGGTGGCAGGGCTGACCCAAGGCGCCGACGACTATCTGACCAAGCCGTTCGTCTTCGCCGAATTGCTGGCGCGGGTACGGCTGCTGACCCGGCGGCAGCCGGCCGGCGGACCGGCGGTGGAGACGATGCTGACCTGCGACGATCTGGAGATGGACCTGCTGGCGCGGCGGGTACGACGCGGCACTCGGGTCATCGACCTGCAACCACGCGAATTCCGACTGCTGGAATATCTGCTGCGCCATGCCGGACAGGTGGTGACGCGCACCATGCTGCTGGAGGGCGTTTGGGATTATCACTTCGACCCCGGCAGCAACGTGACCGACGTGCATGTCAGCCGCCTGCGCCGCAAGATCGACGATGGCGAGCCGCGCCGCCTGCTCCATACGGTGCGGGGGTCGGGCTACAAGCTGGGGGTTGAGTCCTGAGGCTGCTGATCCGGTCGGCGACGCTGCGCTTCGCTGCGCTCGTCTTCGCGCTACAACTGGCCGGCGCGGCGGTGACGCTGTTGACGGTGCGGGCCATCACCGAAAACCGCCTGACCGCCAGCGCGACCGACGAGGCGCAGCATTTGCGCGCAACCCTGCTCGACGCATGGGCGGCGCGTGGCGTCGAGGGGCTGCGCGCGGCGGCCGAGAAGCGGCTCGATCGCAGCGACCGGCCGCTGTCGGTGGTGCTGGTCACCGCGCGCGACGGCACGCCGCTTGCCGGGAATGTCGGTGCGTGGCCGCCCAATGTCGATCCCGGTCCACCAGCTACGATCGAACTGTTCCGCGTCCGCCGCGACCGGCCCGAATCGATGCGCGTGATCGGCACCGTCCT
Organism: Sphingomonas sp. Leaf10; assembly: GCF_001421245.1. Lineage (GTDB taxonomy): Bacteria > Pseudomonadota > Alphaproteobacteria > Sphingomonadales > Sphingomonadaceae > Sphingomonas. Next base: position 439,079 of record NZ_LMKE01000001.1, read on the forward strand.
GCCCGACGGCACCCGGCTGCTGACGGGCCATGTGATCGAGGGCGAACGTGCCTTTGTCGGGGCGATGGAGATGGCGATGATCGCGGCGATGGTCGTCGCGCTGTCGCTTGCCGCGCTGGCCGGATGGGTCGCGGCGCGGATCATCGCGCGGCGGCTGTGGCGTACCGTCGATACCGTCGCGGCGGTCACGGCGGGCGAGCTCGACCGGCGCGTCGTCCTGCTGGGCGGACGCGATGCGTTCGAGGATTTGGGACGGTCGGTCAATGCCATGCTCGACCGGATAGAAATGCTGGTCGGCGAATTGAAGATGGCGACCGACGCGCTGGCGCACGATCTCCGCTCCCCGCTCACCCGACTGCGCGCGACGCTCGAACGGGCGCTGGCCGCCGCCGATAGTGAGGAGGGGCGCGTCGCGGTGCTGCGAGCGATGGAGGAGGGCGAGCGCTTGCTCGGCATGCTCGACACCGCGTTGCGCATCACGCGGGCCGAGGCCGGGATCGGGCGCGACGCGTTCACCCCGACCGACCTGGCGGAACTGACGGCCGATATCGCCGACCTGTTCGAACCGCTCGCCGAGGATCGGGGATTGGCGATCTCCGTCACGCCCTCCGATCCGCTGATGGTCGCGATCCACCGCGAAATGGTCGGACAGGCGGTATCAAATTTGATCGATAACGCGCTGAAATATGGCGCTGGTACCATCGGCGTAAGCGTAATGGCTGACAGCGATACGGCGACGATCATCGTTCGGGACGACGGCCCCGGCATTCCGGCCGATCGGCGCGCAGAGGCCTTGCAACGCTTCGGTCGCCTCGACCCTTCGCGACACGAAAGCGGCGCCGGGCTGGGTCTGTCGCTGGTGGCGGCGGTCGCGCGGTTGCATGGCGGGACGCTGGAACTCGGCGACAACGCGCCCGGTCTGATCGCCCGCCTGACGATCGCTCGCTGACCGTCAGTGCGGCGTCGGATCGCCGCGTTCCGCGACCCGCGGTTTCATCGCGCCCAGGCTCGACAAGGAACGAGCGGGTCGTCCGTGCCCGCCGATGAGGGTCGACAGCGAGCAGCCGTATCGCCCGGGGCAAGATCGAACGCCATGAGCGTACGACAGTGCCAGAGCCGACAGGCTCAAGCCGCCTGCACGCTCCCGGTCCGCTCCAGCTTGCCCCATCCGACCACGAACCCGCCGATCGCCGACGCAATCGCCCGCAGCACCACCCAATACATGATCTGGCGATAGACCAGCCGCTGCGCGACCAGCAGATGCGCCGGATACCGCGCCTTGTTCCCGTCGAGCCGGTACGCGACCCAACCGCAGGCGACGTCGATCGCGGTGAAGCATAGCCAATACAGTCCCATCTGCGAGACGTCGCCGCTGGTCTGGGCCCAGCCATGCTGCGCCACCCGCACCGCCGTACCGACGATCGACAGCAGCAGCGCCAGATCGATGAGTGGCGATACTGCGGCAAAGGCGATCTGGAACAGCCACGCCTGGGGTAGCCCGATCCGCGAGAGGCCCGCCGGCTTGCCGGTGCGCAGAATCGCGCGATGCTTCCACAGGCACTGCAGCGTCCCGAACGCCCAGCGATAGCGCTGTTTGGCCAGCGCCTTGAACGTCTCAGGCGCCTCGGTCCAAGCTACGGCGTTGGGGTCGTAGGTGACGCGCCACCCGGCACGCTGGATGGCGATGGTCAGGTCCTGATCCTCGGCAAGCGTATCTTCCGGATAGCCGCCGACCGCGTCCAGCGCCGCGCGCCGCCATGCGCCGACCGCACCCGGCACCACCGTCATCGCATCGAACCCGGCCAATGCGCGACGTTCGAGGTTCTGTGCGGTGATATATTCGACCGCCTGCCAGCGCGTGACCAGATTGACCCGGTTGCCGACCCGCGCATCGCCCGCGACCGCACCCAGCGCCGGATCTTCGAACCAGCGTGCCAACCGCGCGATCGTCGTCGTCTCGAATTGCGTATCGGCGTCTAGCGCGATGATGATCTCGCCATCGGCCTGCAACAGCGCCCGGTTGAGTGCCGCCGCCTTCCCGCCATTGACGAGGGTCAGCAGCGTGACGCGTGGGTCGTCGTCGAACCGCGCACGGACCACATCGCTGGTGCCGTCCTTCGAACCGTCATCGGCGACGATCACCTGCAATCCCGGATAGTCGCTTGCCAGTACGCGCGCGACCGAATCGGCGATCACCCGTTCCTCGTTATAGGCGGGGATGATCACCGTGACGCTCGGGCGGTACTCGGGCGGAGTAGGGCGTTCGCGCCGCGACTGGAACCATGCCAGTCCGGCCATCAGCACCGCCCGCGCCATGCCGAGCGCGATGGCGAGGTAGAACAGCCATGCCAGCAGCATCGATATCGCCGCGATCACGATGAAGATGGCAACATCGGTCCGCACCGCCGCCAGATCGCGCCCCGTGACCGCCGGCATCGCGACGGCACGCGGCACCCCGACCAGCGCGGAGGCGGTGACGAAATGATAGCCCTTGGCCTTCAGGATAGAGATGATCTGCGGCAGCGCTGCTACCGTCTGCGCCCGGTCGCCGCCGCCATCGTGCAGCAGTACGACGTTGCGCGAACTGTCGGCACTGGCATCCTCGACCTGTTCGACCACCTGCCGCACGATCGCATCGGTACCCGGCCGCTGCCAATCATTGGGATCGACGTGCAACCCGACCACCGTATAGCCCAGATCCTGTGCCAGCAGAGCCGGGGCGATCTCGTCCATCGTCGTCGGCTCGGCATCGCCGAAATAGGGCGCGCGGAACAAAGTCGTTGACCGCCCGGTATAAGCTTCGATCAGCCGCTGCGTGGCGTTCAGCTCCAGCATAGTCGTCCGCTCGCCGGTCGTCGCCAGATTGGGGTGGGTGTAGCTGTGGTTGCCGATCTCGTCCCCGTCACGGACGATCCGCTGCAACAACCCCGGATGCTCGATCGCATTCTCGCCGACCACGAAGAAGGTCGCCGGGACATGCGCCGCCTCCAGCACGTCGAGGATCGGCGGCGTCCAGGTCGCATCGGGGCCGTCGTCGAAGGTCAGCGCGATCGCCTTCGGATCGGCAGCGCCGGTCCTTTGCACGACGTAGGGGGTCGGCAGGGCAGTATAGGCTTCGTCGGCGATCATGCCGTTGCGATCAAAGGTAACGCGGCGCGCCCCCGGCGACGGCCGTGCGGTGATGCGCAGAACCTCACCGCTCCCCTCGACATCGACGTTCAACGCCGATTGCAACTGGGTGATACGCGGCACGCGGTCGGTGGTGCGATAGGCGGTCAGGTCGTTCCAGAACCCGGCATCCTCGCTGCCCAGCCGCCACATCGCGACGGCATCTATCCCCAGGCGGCGGAGCGCAGCCATCTGGTTCCAACTGGTCGCCGCATCCAGCAGCCACACCTGATGCCGGCTGCCCCGTTCGTCCTGATAGGCGAAGCCGGCATTGCCGCTCGCCCGGTCGAAGCCGACCGGAGCCGACGAATCATGCGCCGCCAGCCAGGCCTCTTCGATCGACAGCGCGTCGGCGCTGCCGTCATGCCAGTCATAGGCATAGCTGCCGAGCGCCACGACCAGCTTGTCGCGACCGACCTGTCGCAGCGCGCTTTCGACCTGTCCGACGAACCATGGCTGTGACGCGATCGGTCCGGCCGATCCGCTTTCCCAATGTTCGTCATAGGCCATCAGGATGACGCGGTCGGTAGCGCGGGCAAGGTCGGCGAGCCGCCAGTCGGGATCGCCGGCCGGCGCCGTGACCGCGAGCGCGGCATCCTTGGGCAGCGCCGCATTCAGCTGCGCCAGAAACGCCGGATAGCGTGCGACCGCAGCGGCGGGCAGGCTTTCATAGTCCATCACCAGCCCGGCCGCATGGTGCGCGCGGACATATCCCGCCAGTTCGTTGACCAGCGCCGAACGCGCCGCCGGATCGGCCAGCATCTTCGTCGCGCCCGCCCCGTCCCAGTCGGAATCGGTCAGGTTCTGCACCATCGGTAACAGTTTGGGCGCATGGCGTGCGCCGGAGAGCACCTGTTCCAGCCGGGGATCGTCGATTGCATGGACCTGCGTCCCTACGACGCTGACGAACGCCGGCACGACCCAATCGAGCGAATCGATATGCCGTTGCAGCGATGCGATCCCGCCCGCCGTATCGGGCGCATAGAAACCGATCGTCAGCGGCGTGCCGCCGACCTTGGGCGAACGGCCGCGTGGCAGCCAGCGTCCATGGCGTGCGGTATTGTCGGCACGCGGGGCGAACGTCTCGCCATGGCGCCGGGCAAAGGGCAGGGGAATGCCCAATGTCCGCGGCGTCGCGACCAGAGTCGTCGCAAAGGCGATCGCCGCCGCGATCACGGCAAGGATCAGCAACGCCACCCCACGCCGTGCCCAGACACCCCGCCGGCCGGTGGGGTCGAAAAAGATCGGCTTGCTCACACGGTCGACCCTGGCTGCACCGACCGAACGCTACGGTCATCGACCGCCGCCTAGTCGAACGGGTCGGGCAGGGCGGTGAGCGTAGGATGAACTTTTGGTCATGCCGCCGACCACGGACGCGCGGGCGAGCCGCCGCGAAAGCTTCACGCACCTGATCTAATGCTATGGGGAGTATCTGGCGGAGAGGGAGGGATTCGAACCCTCGGTACCCGTAAAGGCACGCCGCATTTCGAGTGCGGTACAATCGACCACTCTGCCACCTCTCCGCAGAGGTTTCTCGCTCCATGCCGCAGGTCAGCGCGGCAAGGTGGTCAGCGAGGGCGGTCGGTTAGCCCAAGGATTCGAGACTTGCAAGCGCCTCCTTGCTGCAATCGCACATCGGACCTAGATTATTTCGGATGAAGGCCCCGTCCTCCCCCTCGCTCGACCTCGGCACGCCGCTGCCGCCGGTCGCTCATGCCCGTTTCTCGATCGGCGACGTCGTGCGCCACCGCCTGTTCGATTTCCGTGGGGTCGTGTTCGATATCGACCCGATCTTCGCCAACAGCGAGGAATGGTATCAATCGATTCCCGCCGAGGCCCGCCCGCGCAAGGACCAGCCCTTCTATCATCTGCTCGCCGAAAATGCGGATGCGAGCTATGTTGCCTATGTCAGCCAGCAGAACCTGATCGCCGACGATAGCGAGGAGCCGGTCGACCATCCGGCGATCACCGGGTTGTTCGACGATTATGCCGACGGACGTTACCGGCTGCGGCGCGAACACCGCCATTGATCGTCGGTCAATAGATGTCGCGGCGGTAGCGCCCGTCCACGAGCATCGACTCGATCGCGTCGTCGCCGAGGATCGTCGTCAGGGCGGTGTGGACGGCAGGCGCCATGCCCTGCACGCTGCCGCAGACATAGATCGCCGCGCCTGCAGTGACCGCCTCTGCAATCGCCGGTGCATCCGCGACGACGGCGTCCTGCACATAGCGGTGGCCGCCCGGATCGCGCGACCAAGTCGTGACCGATCGGGTGATGACGCCGTTCTCGGTCATCGCCTGCCGTTCGCCCGCATGGAAATCGTCATGCGCCGCCTGTCGCTCACCCCAATAGAGTGACACCCGCCCGCCGCTGTTCTTCGCCCGGTGGCGGAGATGGGCGAGCAGCCCGGCCAACCCAGTGCCATTGCCGATCAGGATCAGCGGTGTTGCGGCGTCCCGCGGCGGGCGGAAGGCGGGATTGGCCCGAACGCGCGCCTGCACGATTCCGCCGATCGGCGCGCCGTTGCACAGCCAGCCCGAACCCAATCCGTCGAACCCATCGGCGGCACGGCACCGCCGTGCGATCAGTTCGACCCGCCCCGATGCCGCGATCGACGCGATCGAATATTCGCGGTGGCCGAGCGGCTTCAGCGTCGCGACCGCGGCGTCCGGCGCATCCGACAGGATCCGCGTCATCAACAGCGCCCGCATCTCCGGCGTCTCGGCGATACCGGTCGCGCGCAGGAACGCATCGACGCGGCGGACATCCTGTTGCGGCAGTATCTCGACGATATCGCCTGCCGACCACTCGGTACCGCCATCGAGCGGTTCAAGCGCCACATGCCACGCTTCACCGCCGCTGCTGCCCGGATTGAGCAGTCGCCGTTCGACCAGCCGCCAGTCGTCCATCGCCGCCGGTGCCCAGTCGGGCTGATCGGTCCGCGCGCCCAGGCCCGCCAGTTGCCCCTGCCAATGGCGCTGCGCATCGGCATCGTCGCCGTCTGCCTCCACCGCATCGAACAAGCGGGTCGCGCCGCTGTCGTGCAGCCAGCGGTCGAGCTGGTGCCCGAACGCACAAAAATCGGCATATTCGCGATCGCCCAGCGCCATCACCGCATATTCGAGGTGCGACAGATCGGGCGCTTGCCGGTCGAGCGTCCGGGCAAAGGCGCGCGCCGTATCGGGCGGCTCGCCCTCGCCATAGGTGCTGGCGACCACGAACAGCCGCTTGACCCGCGCCAGCGCAGCGTCGTCCAGCGCCGCAATCGGTAGCGCTGCGGCCGCGGGCAGGGCCTTGGCGGTAAGTCGCGCGATGCGCTCGGCCGACCCGGTCTGGCTGGCATAGGCGACCAGGGTCGTCGCTTCGGTCATCGGCACGTTCGCCGTATCGGTCACGACCGCAGCCAACGCCGCCTTGCGCCGTCGCCGGGCGAAATACAGGAGGAAGCCGGTAACGGTGAACAGCGGCATCGACAGGCTGGCGAGCAGCATAGCGATCCGCCCCGCCACCCCGAAATACGCGCCACGGTGCAGTTCATAGACGCTGGTGACCATGTCCTCGCCCACCGTGCGCGCGGCATAGGGTGTCGCCGACATCTCCGCGCCGCTGGTCCCGTCGATGGTCAGTTCGTCGCTGACCCGGTCATGGCGCGCTTCGGGGAGTTTCGCGCGGAACTGCACCTGATCGTCGCGGACGCTGGCGACGATGCGGTCGTAGCGGCGGCCTTCGGTAGCACGTTCGAAACCGCGCCAGGCCAGCGTCAGATCGGCCTTCGTGCCTTTGGCCGGGCGGTTGGGTGCGGCCGGCGCCTCGGCGACCAGCATCGCCTTCACTCCGTCGCGATACCAGGCATAGGACCACCACAGCCCGGTGAACCCGCTGATGAGGTAGAAGATCAGTACCCAGCCGCCGACGACCGCGTGGAGCGCGCGATAAAGATTGCGCCCGGTCTTCTTCCGATCGAGCACGAACCAGTTGCGCCATTCGAGCGGTCGCCTGGGCCAGCGCAGATACAGGCCGGACAGCGCGAAATAGATCAGCGTGATCGCCGAAAAGCCGGTGATCTGCCGCCCGATGCCGTCACCATCATCGGGCAGCGCCAGCCAGCGGTGCAGATCCTCCATCACCTCGAACACGCCGCTGCCACGCAATTCGCCGGCAAGCCGCCCGGTCGTTGGGTCGATCCGCTCGACATGACGTTGTTTCGAACCCGGCAGCGTGTAGCCGACCAGCGTCGGCTCGCTCGAATCGGCGGGAAGGGTCAGCCGGGTAATCGACGCGTCCGGTTTCTGCGCCGCGAACCGTTCGATCAATACCGGGCCCGACAGCCGCGCGTCGGTTGCAGCCGGTCGATCATGGTTCAGCGCGGCGAGGATTTCCGGCTCGAAACTGAGCGACGCGCCGGTCACGCCCATCACCGCCAGCACCAGTCCCGCCGTGATGCCGAGGAACCAGTGGATCTGGAAAAGCGCGGTGCGGATCATCGACGGTTCGCTTGTCTAGGCTTGCTATTGATAATTGATCGCGATAGCGGGCGCATCGAAACAGGTCAATCGTTGCGCAGGGGGAATGATGATGACGTCGCCGATGGGACGTTCGTACTGGCTGATCGGGGCGGCGTTCGCGCTGGTTCCGCAAGCGGCATCGGCGCAGCACGAGGCACCTTCCTCTGGCGACGAAGCGTCCGGGGACGACATCGTCATCACCGCCGCGCGCACCATCCTGCCGCCCAACGCCCTGCCGCTGACGATCGACCTGATCGACAAACAGGCGCTCGACCAGCAGATCGCGATTTCGGGCAGCGTCACCGATGCCGTCGCGACGCTGACGCCCAGCTTCTCGCCGACGCGCGGCAAATTGTCGGGGGCGGGGGAGACGCTGCGTGGCCGCTCGCCGCTCTACGCGATCAACGGCATTCCGCAGACGACGCCGCTGCGCGACGGCAGCCGCGATGGCTTCACCATCGACGGCTTCTTCATCGACCGTGTCGAACTGATCTACGGATCGAACGCCTTGCAGGGCGTCGGTGGTACCGGCGGCATCGTCAATCAGGTGACGGTCGGCGCGCCCCGACAGGAGGGCGTCAGCGGCCGCGCACTGGCACAGGGCACGACCGCCGATGGTTTCGAAAAGGATGGTTTCGGCGGCAAGGCGGCCGGATTGGTCCAGTATAAGGTAGGGCGGTTCGATGCGACGGTCGGCGCCAGCTACGAACGGCGTGGCGCGTTTTACGATGCGCAGGACCGGCGCATCGGCGTCAACCTGACGCAGGGCGAGACCCAGGATTCGCGCGCCACCGATGTCTTCGCGCGGTTCGGGCTGGAGGTCGGCGCGACTGGTCGGCTCGACCTGATCGCCAATCGCTACGAACTGAACGGCGACGGCGATTATGTCGCGATCGCCGGCAACCGTCGCACCGGCCTGCCCACCAGCGCGGTGCGCGGCAACCCACCCGGCACGCCCGCCGCGAACCGGGCGGAGGCACTGTCGCTATCCTATACCGACACCGACCTGTTCGGCGGCAATCTGGTCACCCAGCTGTTCTTCAACCGCACCCACGACACGTTCGGCGGAGAGGTGACCTTTACTCCGACCTTCCAGGACCCGGCACTGGCTCCGGTCGGCACGCTGTTCGACCAGTCGGAAAACCGCTCGCGAAAATTGGGGGCAAAGGCGAGCTACGAACGCGCCATCCCCGGTTTCGAATCCTTGGTCGCGACGATCGGATTCGACGCGCTGTTCGACAAGACCGAGCAGCGGCTGATCGCCACCGACCGCATCTGGGTGCCGCCCGCCGACTTCCGCAGCCTCGCGCCATTCGCACAGGCTAATCTGAGGCTGTTCGATGGCGTCGTCCGTTTGGCCGGTGGTGCGCGCTGGGAAAATGTGCAGGTCCGGATCGACGATTTCCGCACGCTGGCGTCCACAACCTATGACGGACGCAACGCCGCGACCTATGGCGGCGTCGCGGTGACCGGCGGCACGCCGAAGTTCAGCGACATGCTCTTCAACGGTGGTGCGATCTTCGAACCTGTCACCGGCGTGCGGGCTTATGCCAGCTATGCGCAGGGCTTCACCATGGCCGATATCGGCCGCATCACCCGCGCCATCGCCACGCCCAATGTCCGGCTCGACGACTTCCTCGATATCCAGCCGGTCGTATCGAACAACCGAGAGGTGGGCGTCGAGCTGAAGCGCGGGCCGATCGATGCCAGCACCACCTATTTCTGGTCGTCGAGCGACCGCGGCCAGTTGCTGATCGCGCAAGGCAACGGCATTTTCGAGGTCCAGCGCCAGCGGGTCGAGATTGAAGGGTTGGAGGTCAGCCTCGCGGTGCAAACCCCGCTGCCCGGCCTGCGCGTCTCGACCGGCTATGCCCATATCCTCGGCCGCTACGACAGCGACCGCGCACCCGGTGACGGCGTGGTCGATACCGATCTCGACGGCACCAACATCTCACCCGACCGGCTGAACCTTGCCGCCGACGTCGCCAGCGGGCCGCTGACCGCGCGCGTTCAGACGCAATTCTATTTGTCGCGCAATTTCCGCGGAAAGGCGAACCCGAACCCAGACAATAATTTCGGCGGCTATGACGTCACCGACGCGCAAGTCCGCTACCAGACGAAGTTCGGTGGACTGACCTTGAGCGCGCAGAATATCTTCGATCGCTTCTATATCGACTACAACAGCGACACGCGTCTACCCAACGACAACTTCGCTTTCTTCGCCGGGCGCGGACGGACCTTTACGCTCGGTTGGGATATGCGTTTCTGAACTGGACAGACGGGCGGGGCGGGGGCTACCCGCCTCGCATGCCTATCACTGCTACGATCATGAATTCGACCACTGGCCAGCCGATCCAGAAGATGACCTTCGGCCGCATGCCCAAGCCATGGGCGTCGTTCAATCTCGAAACCGGCGAACTGGTCACCGCCGACCGCGTCGATGTCGGCAAACCCGCGCCGGGCAAGGTCGTGGTGCCGGTATCGGTCTGGGTCACGCCCAGGAAGTAACCCCGCCCGGCATCGCCGAGCGGGGTTGTCAACTCAACCGCAGACGCGGCGACCGTTGCGGATCACGTATCGGCATGGGCCGCGATATTCGACCCCCATCGCGGCGGCTTCGCGCGAGCCGCCATAGATGATCCGCTCACCGCGATATCCGTATCGATCGCGGCGGCCATCCCAGCGTCGATCGTCCCAGCGGCGACGGTCGTTCCATGCGCGGCGATTGTTCCAGCCGCGCCGGTCGTTCCAGCCACGGCGATCGTCCCAATGGCGGCGGTCGTCCCACCGGCGGCGATCATGGTCGCGAGCGTGCGGACCGCGGTCGTGACGATCGGCGTGGTGATGGCGCGGATGCGCATCCGCCACGGCGGGAACGGCGGTCAGTCCGGCGAGTGTCAGGCCGACCCCGGCAAAGATCTGCATCAACTGCTTCATATCGGTTCCTTTCTGTCCCTGTCCTGCACCGGTCCGGGTGAACCGGTGCTGGACGGCATCGACAGGAAAGCGAAAGCCGATTCGAGGCGGCTGGGTTCCTTTGCGGTCAGTAGGTCGGCGTCCACATCTGGGCCGCGATCGCGTGGCGATCGGCCGTCGCCCCTTCGGCTGCAACACCATCGCGCACCGCCTGCTTCGCTACGACCACCGCGATGTCGAGCGCCACGTCGCGCAGTCGCTCGATCGGTGGCAGCAGCGTGTCGTCGCCGCCCATCGCGCCCAGCGCCTTTGCGGCGGCCATGAACATGCCGTCCGTGATCTCCGTCGCGCCCGCCGCCAATGCGCCCAGCCCGACGCCCGGAAAGACATAGACGTTGTTGACCTGGGTGACGCCGGCCACGCCGAACGGGCTGCCGGTGCCGATCAGCGCCCGCCCGGCGCTCCAGCGTTTCAGGTCGTCGGGATGCGCCTCCGCCCGCGACACCGGGTTGGACAGCGGAAAGATGACCGGCCGCTCGACTGCCTGTGCCATGGTGCGGATCACCGCCTCGCTGAACGTGCCATGCTGTCCCGATGCGCCGATCAGCACGGTCGGGTGGACATTGGCGACGGTGTCGAACAGGTCGATCGCCCCGTGCGCGGTGCGCGTCCAATCCACCACGTCGTCGGGATCGTGCGCTAGTTCGGTTTGTCCTGCCGATAATCCGTCCATGTCCGACAGGATCAGCCCGTCGCGATCGACCGCCCAGATGCGCTGTCGTGCCTGTACCTCATCCAGTCCCTCCGCCCGCAATGCCTGCACCAGCATGTCGGCGATGCCGCATCCGGCCGCCCCCGCGCCGAACAGCAGAATGCGCTGCTCGGTCAGCGGCGTGCCGGTCCGCTCGATCGCCGACAGCAGCGTGCCGACGGCGGTGGCGGCGGTGCCCTGAATATCGTCGTTGAAGCTCAGCAACCGGTCGCGATACCGCTCCAGCAGCCGGTACGCATTATGCCCGGCAAAATCCTCCCATTGCAGCAGCACGCCGGGGAAACGATCGGCGATGGCGCCGACGAAATCCTCGACGAACGCGTCATATTCCGCGCCGCGAATGCGCGGGTTGCGCCAGCCGACATAGAGCGGATCGTCACGCCGTTCGGCATTGTCGGTTCCCACGTCGAGCAGGATCGGCAGCACTTCCGCCGGATGGATGCCGGCGCAGGCGGTGTAGAGCGCCAGCTTCCCGATCGGGATGCCCATGCCGCCGGCGCCCTGATCGCCGAGACCCAGGATACGCTCGCCATCGCTCACCACGATCACCTTCACCCGGTCGAGCGCCGGGTCGGCGAGGATGTCGCCGATGCGGTGGCGGTTCGGCCATGACAGGAACAGCCCCCGGGGCCGCCGCCAGATCTCGCTGAACCGTTCGCAGCCTTCACCGACCGTCGGGGTATAGACCAGCGGCAGCATCGCCGGCAGGTCGCGCTGGACCAGCGCATGGAACAGGATCTCGTTCGAATCCTGCAACTCGCGCAGGAACGAATAGCGGTGAAAGTCGTCGGGCATCCCGGCCAGCGCCTTGCGCCGCCGCTCGATCTGGCTGTCGAGCGTACCGACATGCGGCGGCAACAGCCCGTGCAGGCCGAACTGCTCGCGCTCCGCCTCGGTAAAGGCGGTACCCTTGTTGGTCAGCGGATCGGCCAGCAGCGCGCGGGCGGCGGCATGAACGGCGGGGGACATAGGCAGGCCCTTCGGATCGATATACGAAAAAACGCCCCGGCGGAGACCGCCGGGGCGCGAGGTCGCGCAAAGAACTAGAAGCGGAAGCTGACCCAGCCCGCCACGAAGTCCGAGCTTTTGTAGTTCGCATCGGTCAGCGCCGGTCCGGCGATCAGATGCTCGTAGCGCGCGGTCAGGCTGACCCGCGGGCTGACCGCATAGATTGCCTGAAACCGGATCGTGTCGGCGATCTTGCGCGAATTGCCGAGCTGGGTGCCGGCAAATGCCTGTCCGTTCGCGCGGTACACGGCGTCGTTCAGGCTGTCGCGCCACGACTGCTGATACTCGCCGGCCAGTCGCAGCTTGGCCGTCGGCTGCAACTGCACGCTTGGCGCGAACGCGATCATGTTGGTCGGCGTCGCATATAGCTGATAGCTGTAATAGATATTGTTGCCGAACGGCGCGAGCGAGGTCTTCAGCGTGCCGTTGCCATAGGAACCGCCGCCGCTGGCATAGTCGAAGTGGAAGCCGACGCGCGGGGCTGTCTTCGACTTGCCGACCTTGTACATCTGTTGCAGCAGCACCAGCCATGCCGAGATCGGACGGTTGTCAAACTCGCCGCCCTGGTAATTGACCGTCCAGTCGAGATTGATCGGGCCGGTATCGCCATAGAGGTGCAGGCCGTAGAATTTGCGGACTTCCTCCGCGGTACGTCCACCCCAGACCGCGTTGCTGTTGCGCAGCCGCCAGACGAACGGATCGAAATACAGGTTCGATCCGCCGAGGAAGGTCTTGGGCAGCGCGAAGCCGACGGTCGCGCCCGAAAAGCGGCGATTGTCGTCGACGATATCGTCGCGCGTCCCGCCGACGCCGAGCCGCGTCGTCTTGAAATCGAACAGGTCGCCGCGGATCCTGTCGCCCTTCGCCCACGCTCGCACGCCGTTATAGACGAAGAAGATGGTGTTGTTGTCGCGCGGCACGACCATCAGGTTCGGGCCGTCGGCAAAGGTCTGGCGGCCGTAGCGCACGCCCAGATCGACGCCGCCGACCGTGCCGGTCACATCGGCAAAGCTCTGCTGCACGACCAGATCGTTGTGCAGCTGTCCGGCCTTCACCCCCAGATTGCGACCGGACATGCCGGCATGGGCCAGTTCGCCGTACAGGCGGACATGGTCGCCCAGATGCAGGTCGGCACCTCCGACCACGCGGAAAATGTCCTGCCGCTGCGCTTCGCGGTCGCGCAGGTTGGGATTGGTGGTCAGGTTGACGCGGGCGCGAAACTCGCCCGACAGCGTCAGATAGACGTCGTCGCCACCGATCGGGATGTATTTCAGCGTGTCGAGAATGTCGTCGCGCTTCTTGGGATCGCGAAACTTGGTCCAGTCCTCGGCCCAGCGCGACTGATTGTAGCCACCGGCGGTCACGCCGTCGCCGACCCCTGCGGTCGGATATTCCTGTGCCACCGGACGGGCATTGCCACGGTCGGCAACCTGCGCGGCGGTGGTCGGGGCGGTCGCGGCGACGGTCACGGCGGGGGCCGGGGCTTCCTCGGCCCAGGCGGCGACAGGAGCGATCAGCGTGGAGGCGGCGCACAGCCGCAGCAGGGTCTTCATCTCGGCATACCTTTGTTCGCCCGGGCGGGG
>NZ_LMKE01000001.1:453098-473001 GCF_001421245.1 Sphingomonas sp. Leaf10
ATCATTCGGCGGGGATGGCGCCTTCGGGCATCTGATCGATGCGCACGCTGCGACCGGCCATGGCCTCGTCGAACTGGTGCTTGTCGAGCTTGCCTTCCCACTTTGCGACGACGACGGTTGCCACCGCGTTACCGATGAAGTTCGTCAAGCTGCGGCATTCGCTCATGAAACGATCGACGCCGAGGATCAGCGCCATGCCGGCGACCGGCACGGTCGGCACGATCGACAGCGTGGCGGCGAGCGTGATGAAGCCCGCCCCGGTGACACCTGCCGCCCCCTTCGACGACAGCATCGCGACGGCAAGCAGCAGCAACTGCTGACCCAGCGTCAGGTCGACGTTGCACGCCTGCGCGATGAACAGCGCCGCCAGCGTCATGTAGATGTTGGTGCCATCGAGGTTGAACGAATAGCCGGTCGGCACGACCAGGCCGACGATCGACTTCGGGATGCCGGCACGCTCCATCTTCTCGATCAGCGAGGGCAGCGCGCTTTCCGACGACGAGGTGCCGAGCACCAGCAGCAGTTCTGCCTTCAGGTACGAGATCAGCTTGAAGATCGAGAAGCCGCAGAACCGCGCGACCGCGCCCAGCACGACGATCACGAAGATCAGCGCGGTAAGGTAGAAGGTGCCGACTAGCGCGGCGAGGCTGAACAGCGTGCCGATGCCGTATTTGCCGATTGTGAACGCCATCGCGCCGAACGCGCCGATCGGTGCCGCTTTCATCAGGATCGCGACGACCTTGAAGAAGGCGATCGAGATGTCGTTGAGGGCATCGAGGACGCGCTCGCCCTTGTCACCGATCATGGCGAGGCCGATCCCGAACAGGATCGCGACGAACAGCGTCTGCAGGATGTTGCCCTCGGTCAGTGCCGAGATGAACGTGTCGGGGATGATCCCCATCAGGAAGCCGGTGATCGTCGAATCATGCGCCTTTTCGGCATATTCGGTGACCTTCGACGTATCGAGCGTCGACGGATCGATGTTCAGCCCGGCACCGGGTTGCACGACGTTGGCCACGATCAGGCCGACGACCAGCGCGAGGGTTGAAAAGAACAGGAAATAGGCGAACGCCTTGCCTGCGACGCGCCCGACGCTGGCAAGGTCGCGCATACCGGCGATGCCGGTGACGATCGTCAGGAAGATGACCGGCGCGATGATCATCTTGACGAGCTTGATGAACGCATCGCCGAGCGGCTTCAGCGCTTCGCCCGTCTGCGGGTAGAAATGACCGAGCAGCACGCCGCACACGATGGCGACGAGCACCTGCACGTACAGATGCGCATACCATGGCTTGGCTGCCGGCGGAATCGGCGGGTGGGGGGACTGACCAGCGATTATCATATGACGACCTTTCATCCTCTGGTGCGCCCGGCCCTGCTCTTTCCCTGGCGGTTGGCGCGACTGGGATGGTTTAACGAATTGCAATCAAGGTTGTCGTCCACGCAATCCAGTTCCGAAAGCATATCTAAAACAGTATCTTAGGAAAATTACGACAGATAAACTGCGCCAATTTTCGCCAACGAAATCCGTCGAAGTGCAATTTCTTGCACAAAAGCTTTCCGGTTCGTAAAGCTGTGATCCGATGCGGGCGGGACTCAGATCGGCATGGATTCGATGGGTGTTCGGGGCGCTGCTCCTGAGCGTACTTGCCGCCGCGCTGGTGGGTCGGCTGACCGAACGCCGCGCCCGCGCCGATCTCGTCGCGTCGATGGAGGCCGATGCCCGCCTGCGGCAGGTATTGCTCGCCAGCGAGATCGCTCGCTTCCGCCTGTTGCCGCTGGCGCTCGCCGACGATCGCGACGTCGTGGCAGCGGTGCGGGGTGCGGATGGCGCGGCCGGCGCGCTGAATGTGAAGCTCGGCGCACTCGCCGCCGCGACCGGCGCGTCGGTCATCTACGTCATCGGACCTGACGGGCTGGCGACCTCCGCCAGCAACTGGACCGATCCGCAGAGCTTTGTCGGCAAGGACTATTCGTTCCGCCGCTATTATCGCGACGCCATGCGCGCGGGATCGGGCATGCAGTTCGCGCTCGGCACCGTCAGCCACCGCCCCGGCCTGTATCTCAGCCGCCGGACGGCGGAGGGCGGCGTCGTGATCGTGAAGCTCGAATTCGACCGGATCGAGCAGGAATGGGCGGCGGCGGGCGGATTGACCTTCGTTACCGACAGGGCGGGGGTGGTGCTGATCTCCAGCCGCCCGCAATGGCGCTTCGCCACCACCCGGCCGATCGCCCCGGCCATCGCCGCGGCGGTACGCGCCGACAGCGGCGCCGAGGCACTGCGTCCGCGCCCGTTCGCGATCCTCGACGATGCGATTCGCCTGAACGGCGAACGGCGGCTGTTGCAGCATGTCGAGACCGATGCCGACGCGG
This sequence comes from Sphingomonas sp. Leaf10, assembly GCF_001421245.1. Classification (GTDB taxonomy): domain Bacteria; phylum Pseudomonadota; class Alphaproteobacteria; order Sphingomonadales; family Sphingomonadaceae; genus Sphingomonas. The sequence goes on from NZ_LMKE01000001.1 coordinate 455,472, forward strand.
CCGGCTGGCGCGTCCATCTCGCCATGCCGCTGCAACCGGCGGTCGGGGGCGTAGTGCGCGGCAGCGCGATCGCGGCGGCGATCGCCACGCTTGCATTGCTCGCGCTGGCGTGGGGGCTGCGCGAACGCTCGCGTCGCCGGGCGATCCGTACCAGCGAGCTGGAAGCCGCTGTCGCCGATCGCACCCGCCTGTTGCGCGACGAGATGGAGGAACGCGCCGCCGCCGAGGCCCGTGCCGCCGATCTGCGCGAAGGGTTGCGCCAAGCCAATCGCCTCGCCGCGCTGGGACAGATCACCGCCAGCGTCGCGCATGAAACCGCACAGCCGGTCGCCGCCATCCGCAATTATGTCGCCGCCGCCCGCCAATTGCTGGCGCGGGGCGATGCGCGGCAGGTCGACGACAATCTCGGTGCAATCGCCCGGCTGACCGACCGCATCGGCCTTGTCACCGCCGAACTGCGCGGTTTCGCGCGCAAGGGCAGCGGCACGATCGGCCCGGTGCCGCTGGCCGATATCGTCGATGGCGCCCGCCTGATCCTCAAGGAGCGATTGTCCGAGGTCGACTTCACCGCGCCGGTCCTTCCCGACGATCTGCTGGTGATCGCCGGGCGGGTCCGGCTGGAACAGGTGCTGGTGAACCTGTTGCAGAATGCGCTGGAGGCGCTCGACGGCCGCCCCGATCCGGCCATCGCTATCGAGGTGCAGGTCGATGGCGACATCGTCTCGCTGGTCGTCGCCGATAACGGTCCCGGCATCGACCCGGCGGTCGCCGAACGCATGTTCACCCCCTTCGTCACCAGCCGCCCCAACGGACTCGGGCTGGGGCTGGTGATCGCGCAGGACATCATGACCGATCTGGGCGGCACGCTGCGGCTGCTGCCTTCGGAGCGCGGCGCCCGCTTCGAAGCGACGCTGCGGCGGGTGCCATGAGCGCCGCGGGCACGGTCCGGGGGCGGGTGGCGCTGGTCGAGGACGATCCCGACCTGCGCGCCTCGACCCAGCAATTGCTGATGCTGGCGGGGTTCGATGTCCTGCCCTTCGTCGCCGCGCAGCCGGCGCTGCTGGCGATCGATGCCGATTTCGACGGCATCGTCGTCACCGACGTGCGCATGCCGCACATGTCGGGGATCGAACTGTTCCGTATCCTGCGGGAGCGCGATCCGACGCTGCCGGTGGTGCTGGTCACCGGCCACGCCGATGTCGAAATGGCGGTCGACGCGCTGAAGGCGGGAGCATGGGACTTCTTGCCCAAGCCGTTCGATCCCGACGCCCTCGTCGCCGCCGCCACCCGCGCCGTCGCCGCGCGGGCGCTGGCGCTCGACAATCGCCGGTTGCGGGCGCAGGCGGCGGGCGGTGAACAGGCCGCACTGATCGGTCGTTCGGCCGCGATCGTCCGTCTTCGCGACATGATCCCGGTGCTGGCCGATACCGATATCGACCTGCTGATCGAAGGGGAGACCGGCACCGGCAAGGAATTGCTGGCACGATCGATCCACCGCGCCGGCCGTCGCGCCCGGCATCGCTTCGTCCCTGTCGCCTGTGCGGCACTGCCCGGACAGGCGATCGAAGACGAATTGTTCGCAACGCTCGGCGATCGCGGCATCGTCGGGGCACAGCGCGGCACGCTGTTCCTCGATGATATCGATCAGGCGCCACGCGCCTTGCAGGGGCGGCTGACCCAGGTGATCGAGGATCGGGCGATCCGGGGGCCGCGCGATGTCGTGCCGGTCGATATCCGCGTCATCGCAACCGCGGCGGAGGAGGCGCAACGCGCGCCCGATGCGATCGCCCCGGCGCTGCTCTACCGGCTGGCGGCGGTGCGGCTGCGCATTCCCCCCTTGCGCGAACGGCGCGAGGACGTGCCGCTGCTGTTCGCGCATCTGGTCGACGCGTCGGCAGCGCGGCTGCGGCGCGAGGTGCCGTCACTGACGCACGAGGCGCGCGACCTGCTCGCGCATCACGACTGGCCGGGCAATGTCCGCGAACTGGCGCATTTCGCCGACCGCTTCGTGCTGGGGCTCGACGGGAGTGGCAGCATGGCGGCGTCCGACGACGCCAGCCGCCCGCTGCCTGAACGCATCGCCGCGTTCGAGCGCGAGGCGATCCTCGCCGCGATCGCCGCGACCGGCGGCGAGATCGGCGCGGCGATCGACCGCCTCGGCATCCCGCGCAAGACCTTTTACTACAAGGTGCAGCGGCTCGGCATCGACCTGAAGACGGTGCGCGGAAAGCCCTGACAATCAGCGCGGCGTTTCGGGCGCCAGGCCGTCTTCGGCGACATAAGCGAGCCCGGCGCGCGCCTGCAGCGCCGCGCGGTCGCGCATCGTGATCCGCCCGCGCGAGCACCGCACCATATGCTCGCCCTCCAAAATGTGGAGGCAGTCGGTGACCGTCGCCCGGCGCAGGTTCAGCGTCGCTGCGATCGAGGCATGGGTCACCGACATGGTGTCGCCATCGATTCGGTCGTCGATCATCAGCAGCAGCCGGGCGATGCGCCGTTCGGGCACGTCGCGCAGCGCCGACGCCAGCGTCCGCGCCATCTGCATCGTGAAGCGCTGGGCGAAGGTCAGGATGCGTTTGAGCAATTCGGGATCGTCGTCGGCGGCATCGACGACCGCCGCCGCCGGGATTTCGATCGCGCTGCCCGACTGGATATGGACGCGCGCGGTGAACGGCGTCGGCTGGTCGCTGTACAGGCGCGACCAGCCGACCACGCCGTCGCGCCCGATCAGCCCGACATCCTGCGACGATCCGCCGGTCGATACCGACAGCATCGCCGGTGCGCCTTCGGGAAAGACCAGTCGATCGATGGGTTCGCCGGCGCGGGTAAGCACGTCGCCCGTATTCAATTCGATGCGGGTTGCCGCCATCGCCAGTCGTCGCCGCGTTTCCGCGCGCAGCGATCCGATCAGCCGATTGTCCGTCGTCGGCAGAAAACTGCCATTGTCGGGCGAAATGTCTGTTTGCACTACGAACGCCATTTGACGACCTTTTGCCCGCAAGATTTTTTGCAATCCAGTCATCGGCCGCTCCCTGTACGGAACCGTACGTCCGGATCGGGCGTGCATCTTTTGCCGCTCGGGCATCGTTCCATCGAAATAACGATGCAGGGAGACGGTATCATGACCGATCAAACGTTGTTGACGGAGGCGTTCGAAGCACGCGCCAAACGCCGCGAGGACCGGCGCGACTTCTTTCGGATGCTGGGCGGGGCGGCGGCGATCGGCGGTGCCGTGATCTTCGCTTCGGAATCGAACGAAGCCATCGCACAGTCCGCGCCGAGTGATGCGGACGTTCTCAATTTCGCGCTGAATCTCGAATATCTGGAGGCGCAGTTCTACTATTTCGCCGCCTTCGGCACCGGCCTGCCCAGTTCGCTGCTGACCGGTACCGGTCAACAGGGCGCGGTAACCGGCGGACGGCAGGTGACGTTCACCGACCCGGTCGTTGCCCAATATGCCCGTGAGATCGCCGCCGACGAACGTGCGCATGTCGAATTCCTGCGCACCGGTCTCGGCACCTCGGCCGTCGCCCAGCCGGCGATCGACATCAGCGCCTCGGCCACCGGCGCCTTCTCGAACGCTGCCCGCGCGGCGGGACTGATCGGGGCAGGGGCCAGCTTCGACCCCTATGCTAGCGACGAGAATTTCCTGCTCGGCGCCTATATCTTCGAGGATGTCGGCGTGACCGCCTATAAGGGCGCCGCGCCCCTGCTCTCCAGCAAGGTGTTTCTCGAGGCCGCTGCCGGCATTCTCGCGGTCGAAGCGTATCATGCGGCGATCGTCCGCACCACGCTGTATGCCAAGGGGATCGCCACGCCCTCGGCACGGTTGATCGAGGCGAGCGACGCCATCTCCAACGCGCGCGACAGCCTCGACGGCACGACCGACCTCGATCAGGGCCTGACCCCGTTGTCGAGCAATCCCAATGCCAGCAACATCGTCCCCCTCGACAGCGACGGCATCGCCTTCAGCCGCTCGGCGGGACAGGTGTTGAACATCGTGTACCTCAACAACACCCAGGTCAGCGGCGGCGGCTTCTTCCCCAATGGGGTGAACGGCACCATCCGCGCCAGCGCCGCCAACTGAGCCAGGGAGACAGTATCATGACCAAAGATCCGATCCTTCAGGTTCTTGAAGCCTGCGACGAACGCCGCAACGCCCGGCGCGAGTTCATGCGCTATGCCGGGGGCGCTGCGGTCGCGACCGCCGGTGCCTCGCTGCTCGGCGCATGCAGCGACAGCGGCGGTGGCGCGATCAACGGTGGCACCCCGACCCCCACACCCACGCCGACGCCGACGCCCACCAGCGCGATCAGCGACGCCGATGTGTTGAACTTCGCGCTGAACCTCGAATATCTCGAAGCGCAATTCTACTCCTTCGCCGCGCTCGGCACCGGCCTGCCCAACAGCAGCCTGTCGGGCACCGGCAATCAGGGCGCCGTGACCGGTGGCCGGCAGGTAACCTTCACCGACCCGCTCGTCGCGCGTTATGCTCGCGAAATCGCGGCCGACGAAATCGCGCACGTCAATTTCCTTCGCCGAAACCTCGGATCGGCGGCGGTCGCGCAACCGGCAATCGATATCGGCGTGACCGCGACTAGCGCTTTCTCGAACGCGGCACGTGCCGCCGGGCTGATCGGGGCGGGGGCGGCATTCGACGTCTATGCCAATGACGAGAATTTCCTGCTCGGCGCGTATATCTTCGAAGACGTCGGCGTCACGGCGTATAAGGGTGCGGTCGGGTTCATCTCGAACAAGACCTTTCTCGAAGCCGCAGCCGGCATCCACGCGGCGGAGGCATATCACGCCGGGCTGGTTCGGACCGTGCTGTACCGCAAGGGCGTCGCCACACCGGCGCTGCTCGACGCCGCCGACGCTATCTCGAACGCGCGCGACAGCCTCGATGGCAGCAGCGATCTCGATCAGGGCATCCGCCCGACCGGCAGTGGCACGACGATCGCGTCCAACATCGTCCCCGCCGACGGTAGCGCCATCGCCTTCAGCCGCACGCCAGGCCAGGTACTCAATATCGTGTATCTGAACCGCACCGCACAGACGGCGGGCGGGTTCTTTCCGAACGGCGTCAACGGCACGATCCGTCAGAGCGCCGCCAGCGGAACCTGACCGACACGGATTACGGGCCGTCCAAAGGTGGACGGCCCGTAATCCGCATCACCCCGCCCGTTCACCGGTCGGGACGAAGGCGCTTAGACCCGGACAAGGCGCTCATACGCCGCCTCGGCCGACCCGTAGGTGTCGGCGGCCAGCGCCAGCAGCTTTTCCCGCTCGCGCACGATCACCCGCCCACGGACCGATCGGATCGCATGTTGTTCCTCCAACCGGTGGAGTGCGTCGGTGATGCTGCTGCGCCGGACGCCCAGCATGATTCGGAACTCCTCATGCGTCATCGTGATTTCGTCGCCGCGCACCCGATCGTGATACAGCAGGATCCACCGCGCCAGCCGCCGTTCGACCGAATGGCCCAGCGCCGACACGACGGTCCGTCCCATCTGGATCATGAACACCTCGACGAAGCGTAGCAGCGCCTGCCGTAGCGTATCGCTCTGGTCCGCCGCCTCCAGCACCCGGTCGACCGGGATGCGCAGCGCGGTACCGGCCTCGGCACGTAGAATCGTCGTATAGGGCGACCGGTCGTCGCCCAGCAGTACCGGCCAACCCAGATACCCCTCGTTACCGATCAATCCGACCGCGTGCAGCCGTTCGCCCTCGATCGTATCGAGCAACGCCGCGATGCCGGAATCGAGGAACGTCAGATGTTCGATCCGTCCGCCTGCCGGTACGATCACGTCGCCAACGGCAATCGACACCCGTTCGAAATGCGCCGAGAGCAACGCGAAATCGGCTTCGCTGAGATTGGCGAGAAACAGATTGGCCGACATGCGCCGACCGGCGGCGGCGGCGCGGTTTACGAATCCGGCGTGGTCTTGCAGCAAACTCATGATGGCTCCCGTACAAACCGGCCCGACTTGGGTTCAAGTCCGTAGCGTACCAACGGTAATGTATCGTTACGGTTGCGGATGGCGGGACGACGTCGATCCGCATTGCCGTTTGCGCGCGGCTTGCATAGACAGGGCGCGACCGTGCCCAGCATTCATGCCCTTGCCAATCCCCGTCGATTTCTGTCGATCGCGCGACCGCTGACCCCGCTGCTGGTCTGGGGCGGGCTGGCCCTGTTCCTGTTCGGTTGCTGGGCGGGGCTGACGCAGACGCCGGCCGACTATCTACAGGGTGACAGCGTCCGCATCCTCTACGTCCACGTCCCCGCCGCGTGGCTCGGCATGGGCGGCTGGTCCGGCCTCGCCATGGCGAGCATCGTCTATCTGGTCTGGCGGCATCCACTCGCGGCGGTCGCGGCGCGGGCGATCGCGCTGCCCGGTGCGGTGTTCGCCGGCGTCTGTCTGGCGACCGGATCGATCTGGGGGCGTCCGACCTGGGGAACATGGTGGCAATGGGACGGGCGACTGACGTCGATGCTGCTGCTGTTCTTCGTATATCTCGCCTATCTTGCCCTCGCTCGCGCTGATGCCGAACGCGATGGTGATGGGCGGATACCGGCGTTGTTCGGCATTGCCGGCACCGCGCTGCTGCCGATCATCCGCTATTCGGTGCAATGGTGGAACACCTTGCATCAGGGGCCGAGCATTACGTTGACCAAATCGACCATCGACCCGTCGATCCTGTGGCCGCTCGGCTTTACGGCCGGTGGCGCCAGCCTGTTGTTCGGCGGTATCGTGCTGATGCGGATGCGTGCCGATCTCGCCCGGATCAAGGCGGAGGCGCGGATGCGTCGCCGGGCGGCCGCATGAACCACTGGCCCTTCATCCTCGCCGCATACGGCCTGACGATCGGCGCGATCGTCGCGTTGATCCTGTTCGCATGGGTGGCGATGCGCCGCGCGGAGCGGGGATGAGTCCGAAACGGCAACGCATGACGCTGGCATTGCTGGCGGTGGTCGCGATCGTCGGCGCGGTGCTGCTGGCGATGTCGGCGCTGAGCGACGAGGCGGCGTTCTTCTACGCACCCGCCGATGCTGCGTCCGCGCCGATCGACAAGCCGGTGCGGCTGGGCGGCATGGTCGCACCCGGATCGATCAAGCGCATGGGCGATGGCGTGACGATCGCCTTTACCGTCACCGATGGCAAGGCGACCGTGCCGGTCCGCTTCTCCGGCATCGTCCCCGACCTGTTTCGCGAGAATTCGGGCGTGGTCGCGGAAGGGAAGTTCGTGGCCGGCGGCGGCTTCGTCGCCGACAATCTCCTTGCCAAGCATGACGAACGCTACATGCCGCCGCAGGTCGCCGGAAAGATGCACAAGAGCGAAAGCCTCGCCCAGTGATCGCTGAAGCCGGTCTTGCCGCGCTGTGGCTGGCGGCGGCGATGGCGCTGCTGCAACTGGCGATGGCGGCGATCGCGCTGTCGTCGCGAGCGGAGGAACCGCCGCAGATCGTTCGCGACCTGCTCGCCGCCGTCCGCCCGGTCGCGGTGGCGCAGGGGTTGCTCGCGCTCGGTGCCTTTGCCGCGCTGGTCGCCTTGTTCGCGCGCACCGACCTGTCGGTGCTGCTGGTCGCCGAAAACAGCCACAGTGCCAAGCCGATGCTGTACAAGGTCGCGGCGACATGGGGCAATCACGAAGGGTCGATGCTGCTCTGGGTCACCGTGCTGGCGGTGGCCGGCGGGGCGATCGCCTTGTTCGAGCGATTGCTGGCTGCGCGGACCCATGTCGCGACGCTGGCGGCGCAGGCGGCGATCGCGGCGGGGTTCTACGCCTTCCTGCTGTTCGCCTCCAATCCCTTCGCCCGCCTGTCACCGGCACCGCTCGACGGTCTTGGCCTCAACCCGTTGTTGCAGGACCCCGGTCTCGCCTTCCACCCGCCGACCCTGTATCTCGGCTATGTCGGCCTGTCGGTGGCATTTTCCTTTGCCGTCGGGGCGCTGATCACCCGCGATGTCGGCCGCGATTTCGCGCGGGCGATGCGGCCATGGGTGCTCGGCGCATGGATATTCCTGACCATCGGCATCACCGCGGGCAGCTACTGGGCTTATTATGAACTCGGCTGGGGTGGCTGGTGGTTCTGGGACCCGGTCGAGAACGCATCGCTGATGCCGTGGCTGGCGGCGACTGCCCTGCTGCATTCGGTGACGGTGCTGGCGACCCGCGATGGTCTCCGCGCGTGGACAATCATGCTGTCGGTCGTCGCCTTCTCGATGTCGATGGTCGGCACTTTCCTCGTCCGCTCGGGTATCCTGACCAGCGTCCATGCCTTCGCCGTCGATCCGACGCGCGGCAGTTTCATCCTCGCGCTGCTGATCCTGTATATCGGTGGGGCGCTGGCGCTGTTCGCCTTCCGCGTCGGTACGGTGCGACAGGGGGCGTTGTTCGAACCGGTCAGCCGCGAAGGCGGGTTGGTGCTCAACAACCTGTTGCTGTCGGTCATTCTCGGCATCGTCCTGATCGGTACGCTCTATCCGCTCTTGGCCGAGGCGTTCGGCGTGCAATTGTCGGTCGGCCCGCCCTTCTTCAACCGTGCCGCCGGACCGATCGCGCTGGTGCTGGTCGCGGCGATGGCGGTCGGACCGTTGCTGCGCTGGCGGCGCGATCGGGGCAGGGCGGTCGCCCGGCGGATAGCGGTGCCAGCGGCGGTGACCTTGCTCGCCTTCGTGGCGTCGCTGTTCACCGACGCCGGCTGGATGCCGGTCCTCGGCCTGTCGCTCGCCGCCGGGCTGGCGGTCGCCAGCGTCCTGCCGCTGGTCGGACGCAGTCCGTGGCGGACCCCGCTGCCGATCTGGGGCATGGTCGTGGCGCATCTCGGCATCGCCGTCAGCCTCGCCGGCATGGCGAGCGACAGTGCGTTTAACGCCGAACGCCTCGTCGCCGCCGCACCGGGCGAGACGAACCGCGTCGGCCCGTTCGCCATCCGCTTCGAAGCGATCAAGCCGGTCGTCGGCGGTAATTGGTCGGCGGTACAGGGGCGGCTGATCGTCATCCGCGACGGCGGCGTGCCGTTCCTGTTGCGCCCCGAACAGCGTTTCTTCGCCAACCCGCCGACCGAAACCAGTGAAGCCGCGCTCGCGACCTTCTGGGACGGGCAGCTGTACGCCGTGCTCGGCCGTGACGATCATGGCGGGCGGCGGCAGTTGCGGCTGTGGTGGAAACCGTTCGTGACGCTGATCTGGGCCGGCGGCGGCCTGATCGCGCTCGGCGGCTTCATCTCTTTGATCGGTCGCGTCCGGCGGCGGAGGGCGCGGTGAAGCGGCGGCTGCTCTGGGTGCCGCTGCTGGCGTTCGTCGCCATCGCCGGCCTGTTCGCATGGATGTTGCGGCAGGAGCCAAACCGACAGGTCCGTTCGCGCCTGATCGGTCAGCCTCTGCCCGCCTTCACCCTTGCGCCCGCCGTCCCGACTAAGCCCGGCCTCGTCACCGCCGCTTTCCGCACCGGTCAGCCACGCCTGCTCAACGTCTTCGGCAGCTGGTGCGTCCCCTGCGCTGCGGAGGCTCTGCAACTGGCGAAGCTGGCCAAGGCCGGCGCAGCGATCGACGCGATTGCCATCCGCGATACGCCCGACAAGGTCGCCGCCTTCCTCGCCGACTATGGTGACCCCTATGCCGCGATCGGTGACGATCGGAACAGCTCAGTACAACTCGCGCTCGGATCGTCGGGCGTCCCCGAAACCTTCGTCATCGACGGGCAGGGCCGCATCGCCCACCAGCATATCGGCGCGATCCGCGACGAGGATGTGCCGGTCCTGCTCGCCAAGCTGAAGGCCGCGCAATGAGGCTGTTACTCCCCCTCGCGCTGCTGCTCGCGGGCCCCGCCTCGGCACAGTCGAACGTGCCGCCCCCGGCACTCGCCGATACGCAGCTGCCCGATCCGGCGCAGGAGCGATCGGCCAAGGCGCTGATGGAAACGCTGCGCTGCCTCGTCTGCCAAAGCCAGTCGATCGCCGACAGCGATGCCGACATGGCCGCCGATATGCGCGCGCTGGTCCGGCAACGCATCGCGGCGGGCGAGCGCCCCGATCAGGTCCGCGACTGGCTGATCCAGCGCTATGGCGATTATGTCAGCTACGATCCGCCCTTTTCGTCTGCCGGCATCGTGCTCTGGGCGACGCCGCTGCTGCTGCTCGGTATAGGCATCATACTCGCACGGCGCAGTCTGAAGCGGAGGCGGCGATGAACGGCTGGCTGATCCTGTTCGCGCTGCTCGTCGGCTGCTTCGCGCTGCTGGTCGTGGCGCGCGTTGCCAAGCCGCTCTGGGGGTTCGTGGGTGCCGGACTAATGCTGGGCGCGGCCGGCTATGCGTGGCAGGGACGGCCCGAACTGCCCGGCACGCCACGCGCCGCGCACCGCGAGACCGAACCGGTCGACATCGCCGCCGACGATCTACGCGACGCGATCTGGGGCCGTTTCACTTACGATTATGCCTATGCCGTCGCCGCCGACGGCCTCGCCCGCGCCGGTGCGACTCAAGCGGCGGTGAACGCAGTATCGGGCGGGCTACAGGGCAATCCGCAAAGCGCGCGGCTCTGGACCCGGCTCGGCACCGCGATCCTCGCGCACGACGGCGGCCGGGTGCTATCGCCCGCCGCCAAGCTCGCCTTTGCGCAGGGCATCGCCAAGGCACCCGACCATCCCGGACCGTATTTCTATTACGGCATGGCGCTGATCCAGACCGGCGACCTGCCCGGTGCGAAGCGGGCCTGGCTGGCAGCCCTCAAGCGGTCGCGGACCAATGCGCCGTACCGCGTCGATCTCGCCACCCGACTGGTCTTGCTCGACCGGCTGATGGCGATGCCGACGACACGCTAACGCCGATCTTACCCCCGTTCGGTTCGAGCAGCTTCGAGCTTGTCGAGAAGCGTCCGTCGAGAACTTGATCGCTCGGGGCAACCCCTTCTCGACTTCGGTTCTCGACAGGCTCGAACCTCCGCTCGAAGCAAACGGGTGGGTTAGATAGGGGAGGGCGGAAGCGACGAAGTATTAGCTCGCCCCGCGCCCGGTCTTTTCCTGCAACGCATCAATCGCCTTCGACGCTTCCGCCTTGGTCAGCCCGTCGTCGAACGGCTCGCCGGCCTCTTCGCTCAGCGTCTTGAGATACGACGCCTGCGCCCCGGTCATCTTTTCATCACCGGTCGTCCAGTCGTCCGGATCCTTCTCGGCATTTGAAAAGGGTTCGCTCTTGGGATTGGCATGTTCGGTCATGGCAGTTCCTTTCGCCGCCACCAACCGCCCCGTTCCCAATTCGTTCCGTCAGGTCACCGCGTTGCGCGCATGATATTCGGGCAGGTCCCAACTGTCGTCGCGCAGCAGTTCAGCGAGCACCGCCACCGCCCGCCACAGGTTGGCAAACCCGACATACAGCGGCGCAAACCCCAACCGCAGCACGTCCGGCGCACGAAAATCGCCGATCACCCCACGATCGATCAACGCCTGACAAATCGCATAGGCTTGTGGATGGCGGAACGAGACATGGCTGCCACGCGCAGCCGCATCACGCGGCGACACCAGTTCCATTTCGGGACAATGTTCGGCCATCAGCTCGATACACGCATCGCCCAAAGCCCGTCCTTTGGCGAACAGTGCGGCAAGATCGACGGCATCGAACTGCGCGATCCCTTCCTCCAACGCGGCGATCCCGAGGATCGGCGGCGTCCCGCACTGAAACCGGCCGATGTCCGCTGCCGGTGCATAGTCGTCGCCGAAGTCGAACGGCATGGCATGGCCGAACCATCCCGACAGCGGCGATCGCAACACCGCCTGATGCCGCTCCGCCACGTACAGGAAAGCCGGCGCACCCGGCCCACCGTTCAGATATTTATAGCCGCAACCGACGGCCAGATCGGCGTTGCAGCCGTTCAGGTCGACCGGCACCGCCCCGACGCTATGGCTAAGATCCCACAACATGAGCGCGCCCTTCGCCTGCGCCGCCGCAGTGATCGCGGCCATGTCGAGCATCGCCCCGCTCTTGTAATGGACATGGGTGAGCAGCACAACCGCGACATCGTCGTCGATCGCATCGACGATCTCCGCCACCGGCACCGTCTTCACCTGCGCATCGCCAACGCTCCACGCCGCGCCATCGGCCATATACAGGTCGGTCGGAAAATTGCCCGGCTCCGACAGGATCGTCCGCCGTCCGTTCTGCGCCTTCACCGCCGCGACCAACAATTTGTAGAGATTGGACGAGGTTGAATCCGCCACCACCACCTCATGCGGCTCGGCGCCGATGAACCGCGTGATCTTCGCACCGACCCGCCGCCCGGCACCGACCCAGTCATGTGCGTTCCAGCTGCGGATCAGCCCCTGACCCCATTCCTCGACCGCCACCGCCTGCAACCGCGTCGGTGTCGATTTCGGCAACGCGCCCAGCGAATTACCGTCGAGATAGATCACCCCCTCCGGCAGCGCGAATCGATCACGAAAGCCGGCGAGCGCATCGCCGGCGTCCAGCGCCTTCGCCTCGGCCAGCGACTTCACAACGCCACCCGCACGGCCAGCAACTCGGGAAAGAACACTTCGTCGATCACTTTCGCCAGATAGGGGACGCCCGCCGTGCCGCCGGTGCCACGCTTGAAGCCGATGATCCGCTCGATCGTCTTCAGATGGCCGAACCGCCACAGTTGCACCCGGTATTCGAGGTCGACCAGCTTCTCGGCCAGTTCGTACAGATCCCACCACAGATCGGGATCCTGATACACCGCCTGCCACGCCGCCTCGACCGCCGGCGATGCGGCATAGGGTTGGGTAAAGTCGCGCTCCAGCCGGTCCGCCGGAATGTCGAACCCCCGCCGCGCCAGCATCCGCAGCGCCTCGTCATACAGGCTGGTCCGCGACAGCGCCTCGGTCAGCACCGCCTGCGCTTGCCGGTCGCCGTCATGCGCCGCCAGCATCCCCGCCTTCTTGGCACCCAGCATATATTCGAGCAGCCGGTACTGCACCGACTGGAACCCCGAACTGCCGCCCAGCTTGCCGCGCATCGCCGTGTAATCGGCGGGCGTGATCGTCGCCAGCACCTCCCAGCTCTGGATCAGTTGCTGCTGCACGCGGGCGACGCGCGCCATCATCTTGAGCGCGCTGCCCGGACGGTCGGCGATCAACGCCTGCCGTGCCGCCTCCAGCTCATGCAGGCACAGCTTGATCCACAATTCTGACGCCTGATGGATGACGATGAACAGCAATTCGTCATGGGTGTCCGACAACGGCTCCTGCGACGTCAGCAACCGGTCGAGCCGCAGATAGCTGCTATAGGTCGGCCCGCTGGCGGGCGGGGCGGGGCGGTCCGCTTCACGACTCTCCATTATTTCGGCTCACCCATGTCGCGGAAGCTGTCGGGGACATCGGTGCGCGGATGCCCCGACGGCGTCGGCAACGGCTCGATCACCGGCGATTCCGGCGCGTCGAACCCGCCCTCCCATTTGGCGATCACGCTGGCGGCGATCGCGTTACCGACGACATTGGTGGCGGTACGACCCATGTCGAGGAAATGGTCGATGGCGAGGATCAGCAGCAGCCCGGCCTCCGGAATATTGAACATGCCGAGCGTCGCGGCGATCACCACCAGGCTGGCGCGCGGCACACCCGCAATCCCCTTCGACGTGATCATCAGAACCAGCAGCATCAGGAACATCTGTCCCCAGCTGAGGTCGATGCCATAGGCCTGCGCGATGAAGATCGACGCGAACGTCATGTACATCATCGACCCGTCGAGATTGAACGAATAGCCGAGCGGCAGCACGAAGCTGGCGATGCGCGGCGGCACCCCGAACCGGTCGAGCGCCTCCAACGTACGCGGATAGGCGGCCTCCGACGACGCAGTCGAAAAGCCCAGCAGGATCGGATCGCGCAGATAGCGCAGCAGCATCTTCACCCGCGGGCCGATGATGGCAAAGGCGATGCCGATCAGCACCGTCCACAGCGTGGCGAGACCCAGATAGAAGCTGCCCATGAAGTAGGCGAGGTCGCCGATGATCCCCGGTCCCCGCTCGGCAAGCGTCGCCGTCACCGCCGCGAACACCGCGAAGGGTGCGAAGCGCATGACGTAATCGGTGACCTGCAACATCACCGCGACCAGTCCTTCGAGCGCGCGGACCAGCGGCGCGGCCTTTTCACCGACGGCGGTCAGCGCGACGCCGATGAACAGCGAGAAGATGACGATCTGCAAGATCTCGTTGGTCGCCATCGCCTCGATGCCCGAGGCGGGGAAAATATGGCCGACGAACTTCACGAAATCGAACGCTGGCTTCACGACGCCGCTGTCGGCGGTGACCGGCGGGACCGGCAGGGCCAGACCCACGCCCGGCTGCAACAGATTGACCAGTACCAGCCCGAGCGTCAGCGAGATGAAGCTCGCCATCACGAACCAGCCGAACGACCGCAGACCGACCCGGCCGAGCGACGAACTGTCGCCCATATGCGCGATGCCGACGACCAGCGTCGAGAAGACCAGCGGCGCGATGATCATCTTGATCAACCGCAGGAACACGGTGGTCACGGCGGACAGATAATAGGCGATATTCTTCAGCGTCGCGGTGCCCGCACCGCCGCCATCGTCCAGCCCGGCGTTCAGCGCCCAGCCGAGCACGAGGCCGCCTACCAGCGCGATGAGAATGAAAGTCGTGAGCCGCTTGGCCATGCGCAGTCCCTGATCGTTTGCGCGGGAAAGGACGGGAATGTTTCGTCCGGGTCAACCCCCGTGCTTGTCCCAGCTTGGCAAGTCGCGCGTGCCTGCGTATCGAGCCGGAATGACCTCGACCAATGATGTCCGCCGCTCGTTCCTCGACTTTTTCGAGAAGGCCGGCCACGCCCGCGTCGCCTCGGCGCCGCTCGTTCCGCAGAACGACCCGACGCTGATGTTCGTCAATGCGGGCATGGTGCCGTTCAAGAACGTGTTCACCGGCCTCGAGACGCGGCCCTATGTGACGGCGACGTCGTCGCAGAAGTGCGTGCGCGCCGGCGGCAAGCATAACGACCTCGACAATGTCGGTTACACCGCGCGGCATCACACCTTCTTCGAAATGCTCGGCAATTTCTCGTTCGGCGATTATTTCAAGGAACAGGCGATCCTGAACGCTTGGGAATTGCTGACGCGCGACTGGGGCCTTCCGGCGGACAAGCTGACCGCGACCGTCTATCACACCGACGACGAAGCGTTCGACCTGTGGAAGAAGATCGCCGGGCTGCCCGATCACAGGATCATCCGCATCCCGACCAAGGATAATTTCTGGGCGATGGGCGACAGCGGCCCGTGCGGTCCCTGCTCGGAAATCTTTTACGACCACGGCGACCACATCCCCGGCGGCCCTCCCGGTTCGCCGGACGAGGATGGCGACCGCTTCGTCGAGATCTGGAACCTCGTGTTCATGCAGTTCGAGCAGGACGCGAACGAGATCGTCGGCGAACTGCCCAAAAAGTCGATCGACACCGGCATGGGGCTGGAGCGGATCGCGGCGGTGATGCAGGGCGTGTCGGACAATTACGACACCGATACGTTCAAGGCGCTGATCGCCGCATCCTGCGAACTGACCGGCACGCGGGCGGAAGGGCCGACCCAGGCCAGCCACCGCGTCATCGCCGATCACCTGCGCGCATCGGGCTTCCTCGTCGCCGACGGCGTGCTGCCCGCCAATGAAGGGCGCGGCTATGTCCTCCGTCGCATCATGCGCCGCGCGATGCGCCACGCGCATCTGCTGGGGGCCAAGGATCCGTTGATGCACCGGCTGGTTGGCTCGCTCGTGTCCGAAATGGGCGCGGCCTATCCCGAACTGGTCCGCGCGCAGCCGCTGATCGAAGCGACGCTGCAACAGGAGGAAACCCAGTTCCGCCGTACCCTCGACAAGGGGCTGAAGCTCCTCGACGAAGCGACCGCCGATCTGGCCGAAGGGGCGACGCTGGCCGGCGAGACCGCGTTCAAGCTCTACGATACCTATGGCTTCCCCTATGACCTGACCGAAGACGCACTCCGCGCGCAAGGCTACGCCGTCGACCGCGCCGGCTTCGACGCGGCGATGGCCGAGCAGAAGCGGGCGGCCCGCGCCGCATGGAAGGGCTCGGGCGCCAAGGCTTCCGACGATATCTGGTTCGACGTTCTCGAAACCGCCGGTCCGACCGAATTCATCGGCTATTCGGTCGAGGCGGGCGAGGGGCAGGTCGTCGCGATCGTCAAGGACGGCGCCCGCGTCGAGTCGGCGGACGCCGGCGACGAAGTGCTGGTCCTGACCAACCAGACGCCTTTCTATGCCGAAAGCGGCGGTCAGGTCGGCGATGCCGGCACCATGGCGACTGAGGCGGGGCTGAAGGCGACCGTCACCGACACCGCCAAGCAATTGGGCAAGCTCCACGCCCATGTCGCGACGATCGACGCCGGCACGCTGAAGGTCGGCGACAGCGTCGCCCTCACTATCGACACCGCCCGCCGCGCCCAGATCCGCGCTAACCATTCGGCGACGCATTTGCTGCACGAGGCGCTGCGCGAACGGCTCGGCACCCATGTCGCGCAAAAGGGGTCTATGGTCGCGCCGGAGCGGCTGCGCTTCGACTTCTCGCAACCCTCGCCGATCGCGGCGGACGCGCTGTCGCTGGTCGAAGCCGACGTCAACGCGCAGGTCCGCGGCAACGGCAGCGTCACCACCCGGCTGATGACCCCCGACGACGCGATCGCGATGGGCGCGATGGCGCTGTTCGGCGAGAAATATGGCGACGAGGTCCGCGTCGTCTCGATGGGGCAGGATGCGGAAGGCACCTATTCGATCGAACTGTGCGGTGGCACCCACGTCAATGCGCTGGGCGAGATCGGCCTGTTCAAGATCGTGTCCGAAGGCGCCGTTTCCTCGGGCGTCCGCCGCGTCGAGGCGTTGACCGGCGAGGCCGCTCGCCAATGGCTCGGCAATCGCGATGCCAAACTCCGCGAAGCCGCCGCCGCGTTGAAGGCGACCCCCGACGAAGTGCCGGCCCGCGTCGCGCAACTCGTCGAGGACCGCCGTCGCCTCGAACGCGAACTGGCCGAGGCCAAGAAGGCGCTGGCAATGGGTGGCGGTGCTGGTGCCGCCCCTGCCGGCCCCGAACAGGTCGGCGACATCGCTTTCCTCGGCCAGGTCATTGACGGCCTCGAGGCCAAAGCCCTGCGCGGCACGATCGACGAAGCCCGCACCCGCGTGCCGTCGGGCGTGGTCGCGCTGGTCGCGGTCAATGACGGCCGTGCCTCGGTCGGTGTCGGCGTGTCGAGCGACCTTGTCGGCCGGATCAGCGCGGTCGATCTGGTCAAGGCGGCGGTCGCGGCTCTGGGCGGGCAGGGCGGCGGCGGCCGTCCCGACATGGCGCAGGGCGGCGGTCCGGACGGATCGAAGGGCGCCGAGGCGATCGACGCGATCAAGGCGTTGCTGGTCGGCTGATCGCTAGCGGTCAGTATAACCGCAACCGCCCGTGCCTCTCCCCTCCCTGAAAGGGAGGGGCCGGGGGTGGGTTGGCGCGTGAGGGAAGGTAACGCCCGCCAACAGACCGACCCACCCCCAGCCCCT
>NZ_LMKE01000001.1:473052-532579 GCF_001421245.1 Sphingomonas sp. Leaf10
GGGAGGGGAGCAATCAGCCCCCCGCTGCCGCACGCCTCAAATATACGTCCGCAAAAACTCCGCCAGCGCACATACCGCCAGGCTCTGCCCATACGGCATCGACGTCAGCGCGATATCCTTATAGAATTGCTGCGTATCGCCCATCGCGGTCCCAAAGCTCACCTGCTTCAGCTCGCCGGTATCATCGATATTGGAGAGCACGCCGCGCACCGCCTTGATCCCGACCGCCTCATACCCCCGCGGCAGATACCCCTTCCGCACCGCTTTCAAAATCCCATAGGCGAACCCGGCCGCCGCCGACGCTTCCAGATAGCTGGTCGGGTCGACGATCAGCGTATGCCACAATCCGCTTTCGTCCTGCGTCTCGGCCAGCGTCTTCACCTGCGCCGCCAGCGTATCGATCAGGAAGGTGCGGAACGCATCACCGACCGGCAAATCCAGGATCTCGATGATCTCAGGAATTGCGATCGTGACCCAGCAATTGCCGCGCGCCCACAGCGCCTCGGCAAAGTTGTGCCGACCGTTGAAATCCCAGCCGTGGAACCACAGCCCGGTCTTCTTGTCGAACAGATACTTGATATGCACGAGGAACTGGCGCTTTGCCTCCTCGACATAGTGCGGGCGGTTCAGCAACAGCCCGATCTTGGCCAGCGGCAACACGCTCATCATCAGCGTGTCGTCCCACATCTCGCCGGGGTTCTCGTCGTTATAGACGATATGCTGGAACCCGCCCTCTTCGGTCTTGGGCAGGCCGTCGGGCGCCATCAGCCATTCGGCCCACGTATCCAGATACGGGATGTACCGCGGGTCCGGCTCGTGCTCGTACAGATAGGCGAGGGTGATGAACGGCGCGACGGTGTTGATGTTCTTGGTCGGCGTGCCTTCGGCAAAGCGATCCTCGAACCACTGCTTGATGATCGCCAGCGCCGCCTTGTCGCCGGTCTGTTCGTAATAGCGCCACATCCCGAACAGGCCGACGCCATGCGTCCATTCCCACCCGGCCCAGCCCTTGGTGTCGATGATCCGCCCGTCGTCGAGATGGAGCAGGAACTCGCCCGTCTCGTCCTTGATATTGACCAGATTGTCCATCAGCAACGCGATGGCGTCGGTCACCTGTTGGCGGGGAATGTCGTGGGTCAGCGCAGCCATATTTGCTCCGAAGGCTTGGAAAAAATCCTCCCCGGCACGGGGAGGGGGACCATCCGCAGGATGGTGGAGGGGGGTATCCGCAGGCGGAACGTCAGGGATCGGCAGGCCCCCGGCGTATCGCTAAAGGCAACAGGGAAAGGGTGCGATCCATTTCCATTACTTCGCCAACAACGCCGGCGCATCGACCATCCGCACCGGCACGCCGCCGCGAACGTTGCGCATCGTCACCAGCTTGACGGCTTCCAGCGCGTTGCCCGGCGCACCGTCGCTGGTCACGGCCAGCGACAGCACGTTACGCCCACGATGGTTCAGGATGCCCTCGGGTACCACGAAGGTCCGCTGCGGCCCGACATGGGCGATGAACTGCCCCATGTGCCAGCCATTGACGAACACCAGCACCCGGTAATCGACCGGTGAGCGTGGAACGGCGGCATCGCCGAACAACACCCCGATCGTCGCATCCTGCCCCTTTGGCACGTTCAGGTCGAAGCTGGTCCGATACCAGCTCGTGCCCGCCGGCGCGGCGGTCGCCGGCAACGACACCTTCGCCCAGCGCGCATCGTCGAACCCGGGCAGATGCCAGCCCATCCGCTCGCCAAACTGGCCACCGTTGTTGGGAACGCCCCGCACCGGATCGACGATATCCTCGCCGCCCTGCCGTCCCTGAATCTTCCACGCGACGGGAATGGCGAACGAGTCGCCCGCTTGGCGTTCGACCGAAGCCGACACGATCCCGCGCGCTTCCTTATGGAAATCGTCGGCGTCCAGATCCCAGTTATGGCCGTTGTTGCGCAGCATCACCGACAGCACATGCTCGCCCGGCGTCCGCGCCGCATCGGGCAGGGCGATCGTCGCCGTCCCCGTCGTGATCGGTCGCGGCAGTCCGCCGGGCAGTTCGTCCTGCCCGATCAGCTTCCCGTCGAGGAATATCTGCACCATCCCCGACCCGCCGGCCCCGTAATAGAGCCGCAGCCGCTCGGCATCCGCCGTGCCGGTGAAGCGCCCGCGATACCACACATCGCCATCGTGAAAGCCGTACGCGTCCATCAGCATGTTCGGCTGCCCATCGGGTCGTGCGGTGATGCTGGCATAGGCGCGATTGTCGATTGCGGCCCACGCGCTGTCGTCGAAGCCCGGCTCCGCCTCGGGTGATCCCGGCGCCATCCGCCACTCGGCCAGCACCGGCAACGTCACCGCCGCCGGGCCGGGCAGGGGGCTACGCGCCACCAGACTGCCGGCGCTGCCCACCCCGGTCGCGACCCGCGCGCCGTTCCACGTCACCGACCGCACCCGCTTCGGCGCCCAGACCTCCAGCGGCGTTGCCTCCCTGGTATCGCCGGTCAGCGCCAGCGTCGCAGCCCCCTTGGCGGATCGCACCAGCGCCGGCCCGCGCACCAGCACATCGCCCGATTGCCAGAACTTCGCGACCTCGGCCTCATCGCCGATCAGCAACGTCATCGGCGGCCGTCCACCGCCCGAAATCTGCACCCGCGCCAATTGCCCATGCGTGTAATCGAGCCGCAAATCGCCCTTCGCCGCATCGAACGACGACCGCACCTCACCCGCAATAACGCGAACGGTCGGCGCGCTGGCATAGCGCAGCACCGTCGTCCCCGCCTCCTGCGCCCGCCCGTACAGCAGCACCATATCGCCGCCATCGATCCGCAGATGCGACTGCAATTCCGACGTCGCATAGACCAGCCGCTGTCCGCCTAGATTGACGCCCGCGACCAGCCATTTCGCATCGAACCCGTTCAACCGCATCTTCGGCAACGTATAGCGCCCGTCGGGCAGGTCGGCGGTGATTGTGAAGCGGTCGTCGGTCGCCTTGTTCGATGGATTGTGCGTGACTAGCAGGAAGCGGGCGTCGGTCTCGGGCGACTTGTTGTGATAGACCTGAATGTTCGGCGAGGAGATCGTGACCGGCCCTGCCGGAACCATTCCCGCCAGATCGGGCACCGCCGCGATCATGCCGGCCAGCGCCTTCAGCTCCTCGGCCTTTTCGCGCACCTCGCGGGTCTCGCTGAACGCCGCGCCATAGTCATAGCTGGTGAAGACCACCGGTGCCGGCAGCCATCCCCAACTCGTGCCGCCGAACCCCATATAGAAGCTCTGGATGGCGATGCCGTTGGCCAGGTTGGTGCCATAGAATACCCGCTGGAACCGCTTGCCACGCTGGCGGGCGTTGCATTCATACCCGCCGTTCGATCCCCAATAATCGAACCATCCGCCGCCGAATTCCGCCGCAAACCCCGGCGTATTCGGACTGGCCGACGCGCCGCCCTTCGCCCCGCCCGGACCATAGAAGCCCCAATCGGGCGCGGCGGACCCGCGCGTTACCTTGCCGCCGACGGTGCAGGTGCCGCCGGGATAGCCGTCGAACGCATACAGGTCGGGCGATCCCTCCACCGTCTTCGCCACGTTCGATCCGCGCGGTACCCAATATCCGTTGCGCCCCTGATCGTTGTGGAACAGCGGCACGGTGATCCCGTCCGCCCGCGCCTTGGCATAGAGGTGGTCCATATACCGCCCCTGTGCCGGGGTGGTCAGCGCCAGTTCGTTCTCGATCTGGTGCAGGATCACCGTGCCCTTGCCATTGTTGATTTGGTGGCGGGCAATAATGGGGTTGATCTGCGACAGCCATTCGTCGGCGGCGGCGAGGTAGTCGGGATCGTCGGTCCGCGCCCGCGCCCGCTGGTTCTGCAACCATCCCGGAAAGCCGCCGCGCGTCAGCTCCGCATTCACATACGGCCCGGCGCGGGTGATGACGTACAGCCCTTCCTCGGCGGCCATGGCGAGCAGCCGGTCGATGTCGCGGATGCCCTTGAAATCATACACGCCGCGCTTCGGACTGTGGAACCCCCAGTCGAAATAGAAGGCGACGGTATTGAACCCGCTCGCCTTCATCTTCTGCAACACGTCGCGCCACAGATCGGGGCTGGGCAGGCGGAACGCATGGACCTCGGCCGACCAGATGGTGAGCCGCTTGCCATCGATCATCAGCGATCGCGCATCATACGAAACACGCCCGAATTTCTTGACCGGCGCGGCCGGATTGGCGGTCGGCTTCGCGGTCTGCGCGAGGGCTGGCGTCAACATCGACGCGGCAACGCCACACAGGAACAGGCTGCGCAACATACCGGTCATGCCATGTGGAACATGGGCGAGAGCGGCCATTCGAGCGGCCGATTGTCGGCCTGCGTCTCCATCAGCGGCGCCATCGACTCCCACCACCGCTGCATGACCGGGTGCTCGGGCAGGGTATCGCGCCGATTGTCCTCGGCAAGCTCCAGCGTCGCAAACAGCACCCCGGTCTCTTCGTCGAGGAAGATCCAGTAATCGGAGATCCCGGCGTCGCGTAGCAGCGCCGACAATTCGGGCCAGATCGCGTCGTGACGTGCGCGATACTCGGCGGCCATGCCCGGCTTCAACTGCATCCGAAACGCCTGACGCGCCATCGACCCCTCCTATGTGTTCACTATGTGAACGTTATATCCAAATAATAGAATGCGCTATCGTGCAGGTCAATCACTACGTGTAACCTTCGTCACCTTCGCGTCCTCGACATCATCCAGCCGGATCGCCGCCCTACCGTCGCCTGCGGTGACCAGTTCCAGCCTCTCGACGCTCAGCCCCCGCACATGCCGGCACCACAGTCCCCATGCCGGCGTCGGCCCGAACATGCTCGGTTCGGGATAGGCATCGGCCAGCTCCGGCGGCATCGCCACCGGCTGCCCCCCGCCCAGATAGGAAAGGCTGATATCGCGCAGGGTTACGTCCTCGATGGCATGTCCCGGCAACCCCGCCAGCATCGCCGCAAAGCGGTGATCGATCCCCGTCGCCCGCAACCCCTCGACCGTTACGCCCCGGATCACACCGACCCCGGTCCCCGCCGGCCCCCGCCGCCGGTCGCCGATCCGCAGGAACAGCGGCGCGGTGGTCACCTCGGCCATGGTCAGGTCGCGGACGACCACGTCCTCAATCACGCCCCCGTCGACCGTCTCCAGTGCCAGCCCCCGCGACCGCTCGAACCGGCACCGCTCGATCCGGATCCGCCGAAACCCGCCATTGCTCTCGGTCCCCAGCTTGATCCGCCCGGTCACCCGGTCGCGGTCGGGCGCCAGCTGCTGTGTCCGCCGCCGCGTCCCGTCGATCAGCGTCGCCGGATCGAACCCCGACACGACACAGTCTCGCACCGTGACGTCGCTGCATGGGATCGCCCGGCCCAGCGCAAAACTACTCTTCAAAACAATGGCATCGTCATTGGGCGTATTGACACGGCACCGCTCGACCAGCACGTCGCCGACCCCGTCCAGGTCGATCCCGTCGCGGTTGGTATCGATGGTCAGGTCGCGCAGCACCATGCTGCTGCACCCGGTGGCGAGGATCGCAAAATGCCCACCCCGTGCGATCGTGATCCCCTCGATCCGCACGTCGCGCGCATCGACCAAGGCGATCGCCTTGTTCCCCAACCCGTTCATCCGCGCCGCATCCGGCTCCAGCGCCGCGATCTCCGCCGCCGTCATCTGCCGCATCGACAGCGGCCGTTCGCCGGCCTGCTTGCGCCAGCGTGCGCCCGGCCCGTCGCGGGTCAGCCCCTCGCCATCGATCATCCCCGACCCGACGATCGCGACCCGCGTTACCCCGTCCCCGACGATCAGGCTGTTATGCCAATGGCTATGCCCGAAATCCTGATACAGCTGCTCGCCGCGATCCTCGGGCAGCGCATAGCGTCCGCCGTCCCGCGCCGGATCGGCGGCGACGATCACCGCGCCCCGCTCCAGCACCAGCGTCACATCGCTCGCCAATCGCAGTGTGAAGCACCGGTAGCGCCCCTTCGGCAACACCACCGTCCCGCCGCCCCGCGCCGCATCGATCGCCCGCTGCACCGCCGCCGTATCCAGCGTCCGCCCGTCGCCCGCCGCCCCCGACGCACGCACGTCGAACCGCCGCGCGGCATGGGCGGGAAAGGGCAGGGCGAGCATTCCCAGCAGCATGGCGCGCCGGTCGATCAATTGCCGTCAGGTCGCACGTCGCTGCGCGCGGCACTCGGCACGATCGCCACTGCAACAGGCAAGGGCGGCCGCGCCGGATCGAACCGCTCCGCCGTCACATGCCCCGCCATCCCGGGCAGCGTCCGGATACCCTCCGCCACCGCTCGCGCCAGCAGCCATGCCCCATAATTATTGTGGTGCGTCCGGTCCGCCCCGCCGTCGTTGAACGCCTGCGGACTGATCGCCGGACCCAGCGCCTCATACATCGCGATACTGGCGGCGTTCAGATCGATGACCGCCACCCCTTCCTCCGCCGCGACCGCACGGACCGCTGCCGGATAATCGCCCAGTGACGGCTTGATCCGCCCCGCAGCATCGAAATTGCGGCGCTCGGGACTGGTTACAAGAACCGGCGTCGCGCCCCGCCGCCGCGCCTCGGCGATATACGCCTTCAGATAAGCGCGATAGGTTGTCGCCGCCTCGGCATAGGTCTGCGGCCACTGCGCCTTCTGGTCGTTATGGCCGAACTGGATTAACAGCCAGTCTCCCTTGCCGATCGTCGACAGCACCTTGTCCAACCGCAATTCGGTCAGGAAGGATTTGAGCGTCTCGCCCGACTCCGCATGGTTCGCGACCGCGACCTGTCCGTCGAGAAACGCGGGCAGCATCTGCCCCCAACTCGCCGCCGGTTCCGACGGTTGGTCGGTAACGGTCGAATCCCCCACCAGATACAGTGTCGGCACGTCCGCCGGTTCGATCCGCACCGTGCCGACCGCTGCATCACCCAGCAGTTCCAGCGTCAACCGATCGTCCCACGTCGTGCTTCCGGCTTCACGCGGTTTCAGGCGGACCATCGTGCCGCCCGGCGCATTGGCCGGGGGCGGTGCGAGCGCGGCGGTGCGCGTATTGACGACGAAGCTGCGTTTCAGACGCTGGCCGGCGCGCGTCGTCACCCGGTCGAGCATCAGCCGCCGCGCTTCGGCCTTTACCGTCGTCGTCGCTGCACGCCTTTCGCCCAGCGCCATCGTGACGCGCCAATTCCCCTCGGGCAGCGCCACTGAAAAGCGCCGCCCGTCGCCCGGCTCATAGCCATAGCCGTCGCGATAGGGCCGATCCTGTTCGACCGGCAGCTCACCCTCGCGCGGCCGGGCATCGTCCAGCCGATAGGTCACCGGCGTCACCGGCCCGGCGAGCAGCATGGCCAGCGCCGCGATCACTTCGGCGCGACCAGCGGATGCGGCGGCTGATTATACGCGGTGTTCTGCCACGCTACGCCCAGTCGGTAGACCGGATCGTGCATCAGCGTCGCCCGGCGGATCGCGGTCGGATAGGGCGTGGTATAGATGCGCAACTCGCGACTGTCCTCGCTGCGCAGGATTACTTCCTCGCGCCAGTCGCCGAGGATATCGGCCGAGAGCGCCGGCGTCGCTTTGGTTCCGTTGTTCGACGTCGCACCGTCGGCGACCAGCAGCGGGATTTCGGTCCCCGCCTGCCAGTCCCATTTGGTGATCCGGTTGCGGTCCAAGAGCTCGCGCTGTGCGTCCCCGTCCCACCAGATCGCGAAATTGGCGACCTTGGGCTTGGGACCGGGAATCACCTGTCCCCTCGCGGTATAGAGATGGGGCGTGCTGGAATTCCAATTCTCCTCGCCCGGATAGCGCGGGTCGATATCGGCCGACAGGCCCCGCCCGGTGTCTTTGGTAGCCGGCGTCGTCCAGAGGATCTCACCGGTCCGCGCGTCCAGCATCGCCGAACCGATCCCGTCGTTGCGCGACACCTCCTCATGCACGCCGAATTTCTCCAGCCCCGGCCGGTCGGGATCGAGGTCGCCGACATGCATCGTGTCGCCATGGCCGAGGCCCGCGCTCCACAGCCCCTTGCCGTCGTCGTCGATCGCCATCGAACCATAGATGATTTCGTCGCGGCCATCGCCATCGACATCGGCGACCGACAGGTTGTGGTTGCCTTGCCCTCCGGATTTCGCATTGCCCGGCGCGGCGCTGTCGAACAGCCAGCGCTGCGTCAGCTTGCCGTCGCGCCAGTCCCATGCCGCGACCGTCGATCGCGCATAATAGCCGCGCCCGAAGACGCCGCTCGGCCGCTTACCGTCGAGATAGGCAACCCCGGCCAGAAACCGGTCGGAGCGATTGCCATAGCCATCACCCCACAGCGCCTGCAGCCCCTCAGGCGTGTCGCTGCCCCGCGGCGGCGCATAGGGCTGCGTCGCCAGCGCGCGACCGGTCGCCCCTTCGAACACGGTCAGATATTCCGGTCCCGACAGGATGCGTCCCTGCACCCGGGCGACCTTGCGCCCGTCGGGCAGGGTGGTCGCACCGGTCCGATCGGCCTGCGGTATCTCACCGTCCTTCGCTCGCCAGTCCGCTTGTCGGTCGCCCAGCACGCGTCCGGTCCCGTCGACCGTGCCATCGGCGGTCTTGACCATGATCTCGGCCCGCCCGTCGCCATCGAAATCATAGACCATGAACTGGGTATAGTGCGCGCCCGACCGGATGTTGCGCCCCAGATCGATCCGCCACAGCCGCTTGCCTTCCAGCGTATAGGCGTCGAGCAGTGTCTCGCCGCTATAGCCGCCGAACGCGTTGTCCTTCGAGGTGGTCGGGTCCCATTTCACGACGATCTCGTACCGCCCATCGCCATCGAGATCGCCGACGCTGGCATCGTTGGCAGTATAGCCATAGCGCTCGCCAGCCGGCGTCACCCGCTCGGCCGGTGGATCGAGCGGGATCGACCGGTAGCCTTTTGCCCAGACTGCCGCCGTTCCCGCCGGTTCGCGTGCCCCGACCGGTTCGAGCCGATAGCGCGCGGCCGGCGTGCCCGACCAGTCGTGAACGCTCGATGCCCCGGTCACGCGCGCCGCAATCACCTTGCCATCGCGCAGCAGACGGAATGCGGTTCCCGGCCGGTCGGTCGCGAGCAGCCGCCACGAGACATGATTGCCGCCGTCCTTCGCCGGGACCGCGACCAGTCCCCGATCAAGCCGTTCAATTTGGCGGCGATCGGTCGCGGCACCCGGCGCGGCAAAGGCGCTTGCCGACACGCTCGCAGCCAGCATCCCGAGAATCAATCCGCGCATCATCCGCTCTCCTGTTGCCCATATTGTTTCACCATATGGACACAAATATCATATTGCGAAGAATCTACTTTGCAACCCGCTCGTTCCACGATAGGTCCATGGTCGAGCTAAGTGATTTTGACCGGCGACGGGGAACACCCACGCGCCGTCCGGACATGAGGAGGGGTTTGCATGACGTCGTTCGCCAACATCCGTGGAGCGAGGCTGCGCGCCGCCGCATCGGGCTTGGCCCTGATCGTTGCACTGGGCAGCGCACCGGCCTTCGCACAGGTCGCACCGGAAGAAGGCAACGCAGCGACCACCGATCAGGTCCGCACGTCGCCGACCGATCCGTTGGCCGAAGAGGGCGAGATCATCGTCACCGGTACCCGCGCGTCGCTGCAATCGGCCATCGCTCGCAAGAAGAATGCCGACACCGTCGTCGACAGTATCGTCGCCGACGACATCGCCAGCTTCCCGGACAAGAATGTCGGCGAAGCACTGGCGCGCGTCACCGGCGTCCAGTTGCAGCGCGATTTCGGCGAAGGTTCGAAAGTCTCGATCCGTGGCGTCGAGCCCGACCTTAACCGCATCGAAATCAACGGCGTCAGTCAGCAGAGCGCCGGCGGTGACCGCAGCGGTGACTTCCGCGAACTCGCCGTCGAACTGGTCAAATCGATCGACGTGTACAAGGGCTATACCGTCGACTTGACCGAAGGCGGCATCGGCGGAACGGTCAAGGTGGAAACCCGCCGGCCGCTGGAGCTCGTCAAGCCGATCTTCAGCGTCACGGCCGCTGCGCAGCGGCTGAACCTGGTCGAGAAATGGCGCCCCCGTCTGAACCTGATCGCGGGCCGATCGGACTTGCTCGACGGCAAGCTGGGCGTCCTGTTCAACGTCACCCACAGTGTCGTCGATACCCGTGGCGATTCGGTCGCCAACACCAATTGGCAGCGCATCTTCGATTTCGATCGGTCGAACGAAAAGACCGTTGCCGATCCGAATTACGCGTCGTTCAACACCTATGAAAGTTGCGCCAACACCACCGGCACTTCCGCGGCGAACGCGACCGCCAATCGCCTGGCCTGCGAAACGCAATTCTTCGACTGGTCGCCCGGCTCGGTACGGTATCGCAATCAGGAGCGGACCGACGCGCGCACCTCGCTCGACTTCCAGCTTCAGTATCAGTTTTTCGACAATTTTTCGGCTTGGGGTCAGGCACAGCTCAACCTGCGTAATCAGGAACTGCGCGATACCAACTATGCGGTCAATTTGGGCGGCGGATCGGGCAGTTCGATCGATCTGACGCGCTTCAATCTCGATGCTCCGCTGGCCGCCAATGCGCGCGGCGGTACGTCGCGCGCGCGCCCGACGCTCAGCACCGTTACGACCGAGGGGCATGTCCTGACCAGCTGGACGACGGCGCTGAACGGAGCGACGACCGGCGCCAGCGGCGCAATCGTCAACTCGGCTGGCGCGAGCAACATCGTCGGCGTCCAGCGCCGTGACTTTTCCTATGACGAAGAGTCGCGCTATTATCAGACGGGGTTCAAATGGGACCTCGACCGGATGAACATGGTATTCCTCGCGTCGCGGTCCGAGGCGAAGCGGCAGAACGAGACGAACCTAGTCGCGATCACTACCGGCGTGTCGGGTATCACCGTCGACCGCCGCAACGCGGACGGGCTGCCGATCATCACCTTCCCCAGCAGCTTCGATCCTGCCAACATCGCAAACTATGGCGACTTCACCCGGCGCGGCGCAAACGGGCAGTTGCTCGTGCAGCTTGGCCCATCGGTGCAATATCGCCCCAGTCAGAGCGACGTTAGCGAAGACCAGCTGAAGATGGACGTCGACTATGATCTCGACTTCGGGCTGCTGAAGAGCCTCGAATTCGGTGGTCAGTATCGCGATCAGAACCTGACCTTCTACAATAACGGTGGTGCTCGCCTGTTGCGTCCAGAGGTGCGTGCGCCAAATGGCACGATCACGCAAAGCGCACTCTATCAGTATAACAACAACGTCTCGCTGAATACGGTGATCGGCTCACCGCCCGCGACCGGTCCGGCAGCGAACACCTATTACTTCACGCAAGCACAGTATCAGCAATTCCTGCAACTGAACGGTGGCGTCACCGGCGGTGCTCCGCTGTTCGGCGGTATTAAGGGCCTTGACGGAGCGCCCGAGCGACTGGCGCAGCCGCTATTCGATTACGGCAACCTGTCGCGCTATTACGATCTGTCGGGGTTCAATCAATCGCGCGTGCGCTTTGCCGATGGACTGCCGCAGATCCCGGGCTACATTATCAATGAAAAGATCGTCGCTGGTTATCTGAAGTTCAACATGGCGACGGAAGTGTTCGGCATGCCGCTGACCGGTAATGCCGGGATCCGCTACACCTATACCCGTGATGCATCGCAGAGCGCGAACACCCGCCGCGAAAACCGGGTTCGTCCGGGAACCGGGGTGAACGGCATCGCGCCGGTCATCGAAACGGTAGTGACCGCCGTCCAGGAAGTCACACTGACGAACGATTATCACGACTGGTTACCGGCGGTGAACCTTTCGCTTGAAGCGCGGCCGAACCTGTTCGTTCGGGCAACCTATGCCAAGAACCTCGCCCGGCCGAAGCCAAGCGATCTTTCGCCAGCGATCAACTGCGTCATCGATACGGCCGATACGATCCCCGGTGCCGATGCTTGCGGTGCGGGGAATCCATTCCTGCAACCATATCGTGCCGATCAATATGACCTGAACGCCGCATGGTATCCGAATTCCGATACGATCGTCAGCATCGGCTACTATTACAAGGATATCAAAAGCTTCGTCCTGTCGCCGACCACGCGTGAGAATGTCGACCTGTTCGGCGACGGCTTGCTATACACGGTTCGCCAACCGATCAACGGCTTCGGTGCGAAGCTCGACGGGTTCGAACTGAGCGCGCAGACGGCGTTCACGTTCCTGCCGGCACCGTTCGACGGCTTTGGTGCGACTGGTAACTTCACCTTTAGCCGTTCGCTCAACAACGTGCTGACCAACCAGGCGACGGGCGAGCCGCTGAACGCCTTTCCCGGCCTGTCGAAGTTCACCTACAATGCCAGCTTCTATTACGACAAGAACTGGCTGAACGCGCGTGTGAACTATAACCGGCGGACGGGTTGGCTACTGACGCCGGCGGATACGGCAGTCGGCAACAATCCGGTGTTCCGCGAAGGCGAATCCTATGTCGATGCGAAGGTGACGTTCCGCATCACGCCGCAATACAGCATCTGGTTCGAGGCGCTGAACCTGACGAACGAACTGTCGCGCTTCTATGTCGATCGTGCCCGCCCGATCGAATATAGCGATTTCGGTCGCCGGATATTCATCGGCGCACAGTTCAAGCTGTGACGAAATTGGTCGGCCGCGTCGTTGAACCTCGCGGCCGGCCGGCATGGGTGGCACTCGCGCTGTTGGCCATGGGTTGCGTCGATCCCGGCGTCCGGTCCCCGGCCTGGCGCACCGAAGCGGAATCGCCACAGGCACAAGTCCGTTACCTTCCGGGCGGCGTGATCGATATCGACACGCCGCGCGGGCTGACGCTCTGGTATCCCGACCGGCTCGACGGTCCGGTGCGGATCGCGTTCGATGCCATGGCGGTCTCGGTGGGTGGACCGAACGATCAGGTGAGCGATCTCAACGCCTTCTGGATGGCGACCGATCCGGCGGTGTCCGATGGGTCGGTCTTTGCCAAAGCACGCGACGGTCGGTTCGAGGCGTATGACACGCTGACCACCTATTATGTCGGCATCGGCGGCAACCGGAACACGACCACGCGCATGCGGCGCTATACCGGCCATGCGGGGGACCGACCGCTGCTGCCCGAACATGACCGGCGCGACCCTCCCGCGCTGTTGCGAGCCAATCGCTGGACCCGCATCGTACTGATCGCCGATGGCGGGCGTATCGCGGTGGAGCGCGATGGGCGCGTGCTGTTCACGATGACCGACACCGCGCCCTATCGCAGCGGCTGGTTCGCGCTGCGCACGACGCAGAGCCATCTGCGCATTCGTCGGGTGACGATTTCCCGACCCTGACCATCGGAGATACGACCATGCCGATCACTCGACGCGGCCTGATGGGCGCGACCATGTTAGCGGCGGGTTTACGTAGCCTGCCGACATTTGCCGCCCCCGCCGGGCAGCGGCGACCGGTCAACGCGCGGGCCAATTGGGTCGAAGGGCACCCGCCCGCCGCGCACGCCGGGCAGACTTTTGGCATGGCGTGGCCGCGCGGTCGGGTGTCGGCGCGGCGGGGCTGGACGGTCAGCGACGCTGCCGGCCGGCCCTTGCCCGCGCAAAGCTGGGTCACGGCGACCTGGCCCGATGGCAGTGTCAAATGGACCGCCCATGCCCTGCCCGCCGATACGACACTTGGCGCGTTGATCGTGGTCGGACCGGGCCGGGCGACGCCGCCCGAAGCGCCGGTGCGGGTCGAGGAACGCGCTGACACCATCCTCATCGTGACCGGCGACCATCGCTGGGAAATTGGTCGCAGTGGCGACGCTTTCGTTCGTCGCGCGACCTGTGGCGACCGCATGGTCCTGCGCGACGCGGCGCTGGTCGCCGAGTTGCGGCAGGGCTCACCCGAAGGCCCGCGCCTGCCGCTCAGGGGCCGTATCGACCGAGTGACCGTCGAGCAACGCGGGCCGGTGCGCGCGGTGGTGAAGGTGGAGGGCTATCATGTCGGCCCCGGACAGCGGGTGCTGCCGTTCGTCGTCCGCCTCTATGCCTATGCGGGATCGCCGGGGCTGCGGATCGTCCACAGCTTCGTCCATGACGTCGATCCGGCGGCATGGTTCGTGTCGGGGATCGGGCTGTCCACCGCCGTACCGATGGCCGCGCCGCTCCACGATCGTCATGTCCGCATCGCGCTGGACGACAAGGTGATGTTCGTCGAGGCGATACGCCCCTTGACCGGACTGCGGCGCGATCCGGGGGAAGCGACGCGTGCAGCGCAGATTGCCGGTCGGGCGACGCCGCCCCCGTCGGCGATGGCGAAACCCGTCGGCGATCTGCTGGAACGGATACCGGCTTGGGGGGAGTTGTCGCTGGGGCAATTCTCTGCCCAAGGCTTTACGCTCCGCAAGCGGACGGGGCCGGACCATGGCTGGATCGACGCGGCGGAGGGTGGTCGGGCGCCCGGCTTCGCCTATGTCGGGTCGCCGCAGGGGGGCGCCGCGATTGGCGCCCGCTGGTTCTGGCAACGGCATCCGAGCGAGATCGCGGTGACGAACGCGACGGGCGACAGCGCCTACCTGACGCTGTGGCTCTGGTCGCCGCGCGCGGGCGCGATGGACCTGCGATCCTATCGCGGCGTGATGGGGATGGAGGGGTATGATGCGCAGAATGAAGGGCTGGCGGTAACCTACGAGGATTACGAGCAGGGTTGGGACAGCGCCACCGCCATCGCTCGCACCAGCGAGTTGATGTTGTGGGCATTCGATGCGACGCCGCCGACCGACCGGTTGCAGGCGCTGGCCGCGATCACCGCCGATGCGCCGCAACTGGTTGCCGATCCGGCCGGGCTGCATGCCGCGGGGGTGTTCGGCCATTGGAGCCTGCCCGACCGCTCGACGCCCAACCGGACCGCGATCGAGGACCAACTGGTCCATCTGGTCGATTTCTATGCGGGAGAGGTCGATCGACGTCACTGGTACGGCTTTTGGAACCATGGCGACGTCATGCACAGCTATGATTCCGATCGCCATCAATGGCGATACGACATCGGCGGCTTTGCTTGGGCCAACAGCGAATTGTCGCCCGATCTGTGGCTGTGGATGCAGGCGCTGCGTACCGGTGGTGGGCAGGCATATCGCCTGGCGGAGGCGATGACCCGCCATACCGGCGAGGTCGACGTGTATCATCTCGGCCGTTTCCGAGGGCTGGGCACGCGCCACGGCGTGCAGCACTTCAGTGACAGTTCCAAACAACCCCGGGTCAGCAACGCCGCCTACCGCCGAATCTACTATTACCTGACTGCCGACGAACGGGTCGGTGACCTTATGCGCGACCTGCTGACATCGGACCGCACGTTGGAGACGGTAGAGATCGGCCGCAAGGTTCCGGGCGGCGAGCGTCCCGACCTGCCGGACGGTGTGATCGAAATGTCGTTCGGGACGGTATGGTGTTCGCTGGCCGCCGCATGGCTGACCGAATGGGAACGTACCGGCGATCGGCGTTGGCGCGACCGGTTGATTGCCGGCATGGATAGTATCGGTCGGCTGAAGAATGGCTGGATCGCCGGCAGCGCTCCCTATGATCTGGCCAGTGGGCGGTTCGTCGGGCCGGGCGACAAGGTGTCGATTTCGCATTTGAACGCGGTCTTCGGCGCGGTCGAGATCAACGCGGAACTTCTGCAACTGCTCGACGTGCCGCGCTATCGGCGGGCATGGCTCGATTATTGCCGCTATTACAACGCGCCGCGTGCGGCGTTCGAAACGCGCTTCGGACCGCGCAAGGGATCGGAAAACTTGGCCGAAGCGCATTCGCGGCTAACCGCCTTCGCGGCATGGGCTGAATCCGACCCGAGCCTTGCGACCCGCGCATCGAACGAATTCTTTGCCGGCAGGGCGGGCCTTGGCACACGCATGGGCGATCCACGGCATGCACCTCCCGGTGGCATCGTCGAATGGCCGGGGATCAGTACCAACGCCGCGTCGCAATGGGGACTGGCTGCCATTGAAAATCTGGCACTGATCCCTGCCGCGATCGATGTCGGCAAGCTGCGGTCCTGACGCCAAGCCAATGCGAAATTCCGTTCATCGAAGGTGCAGGTCACCGCGCGCATCAGCGAACGTTGCGCGGCTATGGTGCGCGTGCTAACGGCGCGCGATCAAACCATTGGGACGCGGTCGACATGACCAATATCGTTGCCACTTCGGCGCGGTCCACGCGCCCGTGATCTTTTCCCAAGAGGCTTCCGGCGAAGCCACCGACCTTCCCGTCGAGGGACCGGGCCATCACGGCCCTGCGCAGTCGCTTGCCAAGCTGTCGCTCGGCGCGCTCGGTATCGTCTATGGCGATATCGGCACCTCGCCGCTCTATGCGATGAAGGAGACGTTCGTCGGGCACCACCGGTTGCCGGTCGATCAGGTCAACATCTTCGGTGTGGTCAGCCTTGTCTTTTGGTCGTTGATGCTGATCGTGACGTTGAAATACGTCTTTATCATCATGCGCGCCGACAATAACGGCGAGGGCGGCAGCCTTGCGCTGCTGGCGCTGATCCAGCGCAAGACCGGCGGTGGACGCTGGACGTCGAGCCTCGTCATTTTGGGCGTGCTCGCCACCGCCCTGTTCTTCGGCGACTGTATGATCACGCCGGCCGTGTCGGTGTTGTCGGCGGTCGAGGGGCTGGCGACGGTCAATGCCGGCTTCGATCCGTTCGTGATTCCGATCGCGGTCGTCATCATGATCGCGCTGTTCTGGCTGCAAGCCGTCGGGACAGCGGGGGTGGGGCGGCTGTTCGGTCCGATCATGATCGCCTATTTCGTCACGCTGACCGGGCTGGGCATCCTCAACATCCTCGAACGGCCGGAGATCGTGCAGGCGCTGAACCCTATCTGGGCAGTGCGATTCTTTGCGCAGGACGGCCTTCTCGCGTTTCTGGCGCTCGGGTCGGTCGTGCTGTCGGTGACGGGGGCCGAGGCGCTCTATGCCGATATGGGGCATTTCGGACGTCGGCCGATTTCGATCGCGTGGCTCTACTGCGTGTTTCCGGCGCTGATGCTGAACTATCTGGGGCAGGGGGCGCTGCTTCTCGCAAACCCCGATGCGGCGTCCAACCCGTTCTTCTTCATGGCATCGGAAGATTTCCGGTTGCCGCTGGTGATCTTGGCGACGCTCGCGACGATCATCGCCAGCCAAGCGGTCATCACCGGCGCCTTCTCTGTGGTGCAGCAGGCGGTCCAGCTTGGGCTGATGCCGCGCC
This sequence comes from Sphingomonas sp. Leaf10, assembly GCF_001421245.1. Taxonomy (GTDB): domain Bacteria; phylum Pseudomonadota; class Alphaproteobacteria; order Sphingomonadales; family Sphingomonadaceae; genus Sphingomonas. The sequence goes on from NZ_LMKE01000001.1 coordinate 490,237, forward strand.
TTCGTATCGAGCATACCAGCGCCGATGCGGCCGGGCAGATCTACATCCCGGCGGTCAACTGGGCGTTGCTCGTCATGGTGCTACTGCTGATTTTCGGGTTCCAGGAGTCATCCAATCTCGCGGCGGCGTACGGCATCGCGGTGACCGGTACGATGTTCATCAGCACTTGCATGATCGCGGTGCTGATCAAACGCGTCTGGAACTGGCCGATCGCGGCGGTCGCCGGGTTCATGGCGATCTTCCTGTGCATCGATGGCGCCTATTTCGCGTCGAACCTGACCAAGGTTCCCGATGGTGGGTGGTTCCCGCTGCTGGTCGGTATCGTCGTCTTCGTCCTGCTCACGACCTGGGCAAAGGGGCGCAAGCTGATGATCGAGCGGATGCGCGAGGCGGCGATGCCGATCAAGGTGTTCATCCAGTCGGCAGCGAGTTCGGCGACCCGCGTGCCCGGCACCGCGGTGTTCATGACCTCTACACCCGAAGGCGTGCCGCACGCGCTGTTGCACAACCTGAAGCATAACAAGGTGTTGCACGACCGCGTCATCCTGTTGACCGTCAAGATTGCCGATACGCCCTATGTCGACCCCGAAGTACGGACCAAGACCGAGGATCTGGGGCAGGGCTTCCACCGCATGATCCTGAAATTCGGGTTCATGCAGGATCCGGACGTTCCGGGCGCGCTGAAGGCGGTCGGGTGCTGCGGCGGTGACTTCCGGATGATGGATACCAGCTTCTTCCTCGCACGGCAGACGCTGTTGCCGTCGTCGCGGCCGGGCATGATGATCTGGCGCGAAAAACTGTTCGCGTGGATGCTCCAAAATTCGGAAAGCGCGATGGAGTTCTTCCGCCTGCCGACCAACCGCGTCGTCGAGCTGGGCAGTCAGGTCGAGATTTGACCGACGGTCCCGGCCCCGCCCCGATCATCGTGACCGCCCTGTTTGGCCATGAGGATCAGGCGTGGTTCGATCGGCAACGTCGCGCCTATTTTCCGCCGGAGCGCAACGTGCTGGCGGCGCACTGCACGATGTTCCACCATCTCGCGCCGGAACTGGGCGCGGAACTGAAGCAACGGCTGAACGCAGCGACGCGCGGACAGCAGGCGCCAGTCGCGCGGGTCGGCGGTCTCATGAATTTGGGGCGCGGTGTCGCTTATCGAGTCGAGTCGCCCGAGCTAGAGGCGGTCCGTGCCGATTTGGCGGAGGCATTTGCCTCCATGCTGGTACCGCAAGATCGTGCGGGGTGGCGACCACACGTGACGATCCAGAACAAGGTTGAATCCGCCGAAGCGAAGGCGTTGCTGGCGACTTTATCTGCCGGATTCACACCACGACCGGTCAAAATCGCGGGCTTGGCGAGCTGGTGGTATCGCGGCGGACCGTGGGAAGCATTTTCTCGACACATGTTCGCTTGACCAGCGTGATTCCCGTTCGTATAGGGCCGCCTCCCGACGGGAAGTGGCGGGGCGAAGTAGCTCAGTTGGTTAGAGCACGGGAATCATAATCCTGGGGTCGGGGGTTCAAATCCCTCCTTCGCTACCATCATAACCGAGCGGGACGAACGTCCCCTCGGTTTGTCAGTCGCCAGAGCGACCACTGCGCCGAACGACGACAAGACCTCGATATCGAAGCCGTCGTGGTTGTTCGGCATCACCCGAACGCCGTCGATCATGTCTCGAAGGCGCGCCTTTATCTCGTCGTTGGTCGCGCTGCTGCCGTCGAGCGTCGTCGCTAGGACGCGGACGCGTTTGCGATAGTCCTCGACGATCGCAGGGTTCATGGCGATCACCGGCACCGCGTCGATTTCCTGCCGCTCGCGTTGCAGATCGAGCAGCTCGGCCTTCCGGGCCGCGAGCGCTTCGCGCACATCGGCGAAATCGGCGGCACCATCGGCGATCGCGCTAACGAGGCGTTCGATCTGGCCCTGGGTCTTCTTGATTCGGCGGTCGACGTCGCCAGCGTCGAGGACGCGCTCCGCCCGCCGGCTCTCCACCTCCGTATGGTATTCGCGGACCAGCAATGACACGGCATCCGATTCGAGCAGCTTTTCGGTCACGCCGCGCAGGACGCGCGCCTCGATCGCGGACCGGGCGATGGTTCGTTGCACGTCGCAGGTTCCGGCTTCCGGTGCGCGGGTGCAGCCCATTCGACCACCGCCGATCATCGCATAGGCACCGCCACAACGTCCGCACTGCACCAGCCCGGATAGAAGGTGCTTCGGGCGCCGGCGCTGGTTCAGTGGCCCGCTGGACCGATCTGCTGCCATGTCCTGGACCTGCTGCCACAATTCCTGCGGCACGATGCGCAGTTCGGGCATTTCAACCGAGACTCGCTCCTCAGCGGGGTTGACCCGGGAGATGCGGCGACGGGTCTCGGGATCGCGCCGCATGTGCAGGCGGTTGTAGAGGTACCGCCCGGCGTAAATCGGGTTGTGCAGCACCCCCAAACCCCGAGCCCGCGATCCGGCGATGGCGGATGCCCGCCAGTCGCCGCCGCGCGGTGCCGGGATACCATCGGCGTTCAACCCCTTGGCAATCGCCTTCGGACCGCGACCGGTGGCATATTCGCGATAGATGCGCAGGATGACGTCGGCCTGCTCCGGGACGATCCGCCGGATACCGCGATCGAGCTCGCCATCCGGTCGGATCGCGGGCACGACCTCATAGCCGTAGGCGAGGCCGCCTGGCACTCGACCGCGCGAGACCGTCCCGCGCTGACCGCGCCTGATCTTTTCCGCCAGCTCCTTCAGGAACAGAGCCGACATCGTGCCCTTCAGCCCGATATGAAGCTCCGACACGTCACCTTCGGTCAGCGTGTGAATGCGGACGTTCGCGAACTCGAGACGCTGATAGATCGTCGCGATATCGGCTTGGTTGCGGGCGATCCGATCGATCGCCTCCGCACAGACGATATCGAACGATCCGGCGGCCGCATCCGCCAGCATCGCGGTCATCCCGGGCCGCCGGTTGGATGCGCCGGAGATGGCGATGTCGGTATAGACGCCGGCGATTTCCCAGCCTTCGCGTTCTGCACGTGCCGAGCAGCTGGCAATCTGGTCTTCGGCCGAATGGGCGGACTGAAGCTCGGTCGAGAAGCGGGCGTAAATGGCGCAGCGGGGCATGGGCGACTCCGGGATGGGTAGGCGCGCGCAACATCCTCGGCGGCCATGTCAGCGGCAATGGCGCGGATCAGCGCGGCCAGCGGGGGCGCGACGTTCATGCGTCAACGCCTGCTCGCTGCACAGGCGCAGCGGGGGTGTCCGGAAGGGGAGCGGTTGTCGCGCTGGTGGCGATGATCGTCACGCGCCGTTTGGCGCGGAGCGTTACGACCGCAATGACGCCGAGGCGTCGCAGATCGGCGAATGCCTTCGCCGCATCGGATGTGTCCGCGCCGATGCTTTCCGCCAACACCGCGTTGGTCGGGCAGGCAGCGCCCTCGTTGGCAAGTCGATCCAGCACGTTGAGCACCCTGCGCTGGTTGATGGTCAGCTTCATCCGCACACCTCGTCAGCCAGTTCGCGCAATTGCCATTCATCGATGGGTGCCAGCCGCTGGTCGGGTACATGCCATCGCTCCTGTTCGGGTCCATCGTGCTTGTCCACCGGGCGAACAAGGACGCGCCGAGCCTTCAGCGCGTTGATGGCTGCATCGATCGATGGCCAGCGTTCGAGCAGGTCGGTACGTCGGAGGGCGTCGAGATCCGTTGGATCGGCTGGCCGCCGCCCAGCGATACGGTCACGGTCGGCGGCCGTGCGCGTCGCTTCGTCGAAGGCACGCCGTTTCGCCGCATAGATCGTCTCGCCCTGTTTCAAATCGAGACGATCGGCCCAGCGCTGTTGGGTCGCCTCCGCATCGCGCAGTGCATCGCGCAACTGGTATTCCGACTGGTCGCGGCCGGGAATGCTGAACAGTTCAAGCCGCAGCCCGGCCTTCGTGGCGATGGCGGTTCCGCGGGAGATCGCCGCGTCGCGTTCAGCGACGAATGGCGTCGACCAAGCCATCTGGAAGCATTTTGCGGCGAGGCGGACAGCACGAAGGCGATCGGATGGTATCGCGCCGGGCGGCGGGGTGTCGTCACCAAAGCCAATCCGGGTCTGTGCCGTCGTCACAGGCCGACCATGATTTGCAGGCCGGGGCCGTCGAGCGCCCAGTCGGTCAACCATGCTGCGACGTAGCCGACGGCGAAGATCGCGACCGTCTCAATCGCGGCGCGGAGGTGATAGTCGCGATCGGATGGGGCTGGGCGATCGCATTCCCGGCAATCGCAATCGATCAGGTGAATGATCCGGGGTCGAGGTGCGGGATCGGCGCTAGTGGCAAAAGGACGAACGCGGGACATCAGCGATCTCCATTTCGGGTGAGGATGCGAAAAGCGGTAAGTGCCAAGAGGCAGGCGAGCGCGGCAGCGACGATCGTCAGCGGCGCGCGGCCGTGGGTGGCGAACCCGACGGTCACGCCGGTAAGGAGTGTCGACACGCGGAACAGGTTGCGGGGCAGACGGGAGAGGGGGCGCATCATCGCGTGCTGGCGCAGCCGATGCAGAGATCAGTCTGATCCCATGCCCAGGGCTGGACCGTCGCGCCGGCCGGTCCGGTCTCCCCGGCAAGGCAGATTCGGCACAGGCGCGGCGCAGGAAGGTCCGCGCCGTCATGAATGAGCGACAGCCGTTCCAGCACGGCGAGATCGAACGGAAAGATTTGTCGCAACGCGATGATAGTCGACCAGCGCACGGCGACGAGGTCGGCCTCGATCATCCGGACCCATTCGATCCGTTCGGTCAGCGGCATCGACGGATCGGTTCCGATTACGCGAACGACGTCCTCGACCGTCAGGCCAGACGCGGTCCGGCGGCATTTCAGATATGCTCCGGGGGACGGGGGCACGATACTCTCCGGGCAGCAGACAGCCGCTCCGCGAACCGGGATGGTCGCGGACCGGGCAGGCAAATGGGGAACGGGCAGCGATGGTCGGCTGGCGTCAGGGCGCTTGCGGCTGTCGCCGGATCATCTGACGCAGGATCGGGGCGATCCGGTTCTTCGCCTGGACGGATTGCATCAGGCCGCGGAGGGCGGCCCGTAGGGTCGAAGGCGACGGGTTCGCGGTTGCGGCGATCAGGGCGGCATGGGCACCACCGGCCTCGCGTACCGAGTCCATCGTGGCCTCCAGCAGCGCCTGTTGATCGAAGGTGATGTGCATGCGCTGCGCATCGAGCTTGACCTTCATGGTCTCGTGAATCGGGCGTCCGCCGATCGTCGCGTCATATTCGGCGTCGAGCAGCAGCGCGTCGTGGCAACTCAGCGCGTCGCGCCGGGCCGGATCGGTCACGCGACGCAGGTATGCCTGGCGGCGGCCGGTCACCTCGGCGGCGCGCGCCATGCCGATCGCACCGATCACGTCGCACAACGCCTGTTCGATCGACAGCGGCGGGCGGGCCTTCGTCATGTGTGTGTCCCCGAAAGCGGAACCGATTGGGACATACAACCGGCTCCGCCCGCGCCTAGGGAGATGCTGCGCAACACCTGCGCCCGGCCGGTACGACACGGATTGGCCGGGCGCAGTTTCCGGCCGTTGCTTGCGCGGCCGAAAGGGGGAAGGGCGTGGGAGCGGCGCTTCATGAACGATGCCCAACAACGCCGTCACTGGCGTTCTGCAGCTCTGCTCCCGGAGCGACCGCGTCAGTCTTAATACCCAACGCAACGGCAATCCGATGCGAATCGCCGCGGATGCACCGCCGCCGGCCGCTCAGAACCTGATGGACGAGCGTCAGCGAAAACCCGCGTTGGCGAGCCCATTCGGAGACGTTTGTCCCGGACGCAAGGAACTGCTCACGCGCGGTCAGGGCGCGCGCGGGCAGGTCACCGTCAATATTGGCGACTCCGTTCGGCATGTGTCATGTATCAATTTGTAGAAACTGGTCCACAAATGCATCGAAATGGATAATGCCGCAAGATGAAATTTCCATTTTGACGGATTTTGTCCCTCGGCTACGCGCATGCCGGAAGCAAATGGGCCTGACTCAAGGGCAATTTGCCGAGCTCGCGGGCGTAGGGTTAGGGGCACAAAACCGTTACGAGGCAGGCGCCACGGAGCCGAGTGCATCTTATTTTGCGCACTTGGCAAACGCAGGCGTTGACGTGGTGCACTTGCTGACCGGACGTCGCGCCGCCGACTCGTTGGATCCGGAAACAAGCGCAATCGTGAGTTTGGTCATAGCGATGGCGGATGATCAGCGCCGCGGACTTCTCTCCTTTCTCTCAACGATCGTACCGAGTGCCACCGACACGGACAGAACCCGGGAGCCGGGTCCAACGGACTGAAGTGGTTCCGTGGGTATCGGTTGGGTATCGTCGCGAAAAGCGTGCTCATTCATGCTCTGCGGACGTGCCGTAGCGTCGGAGCGTGTGTCCGCCGCTAGGATGTCGGAGATTGGTCGAGAGCCGACTTCTAAGCCTGGAGCCTCAAGCGCAATTGGGCCAGTTCGCCGCGATCATACGGTTCACCACGGTCGCAGCCGGCAGCTCCCACTGCTCCGAGTGCTGGTTGAGATGCTCGAGCATCAGCGTGCGGCGCTGCCGCCTGCCGAGTTCGGGAACTACGCATGAACGTTCACTCGCCTTGCTTTCCTTCACAAAGGCTGCGTCCATCAACCCCTTGATGAAGCCATCGCACCATGTATCGAAGCCCGGCTCCTTGCAGGCGGCAAGTAGGTCCCGCCCGCTCGTGACGTTGTGAGCAGAAGCAATCAGCAAGAGTCCAACAATCAGCATCCTGTCGAATCCCCTACAACCACCTTACCGCCAATGTGCAGTGTCCGCTATTCGGCGTCGGCGGACCCATGAGCGGGACTCGAACCCGCCAAACACCTCAATCTTCTGGGGTGCCCGCTCCGACAGCGTCAGGGCCGGTCGAAGCTTACTAGTTTAAGTTGGTGTCGGCTATTGGTGGAAAGCGGACCTTCGCTTACTATTCTGGCACCTTGTCGGCGCGAACTTTCCGGCGGTTCAAGGCGGCCAAGAGACGCGGCTCATGCGCCCTATCCGCCAAGAATGCGTAGCGTTGCGAACCATGAGCCGCGTCTTCGTTACGCACTCCGTCAAACACAATAGCCATTTGTCCAACATGGCCCGAGGTCGCCGGGCCGTCACCTACCACCCCGCAAGATGTCAGCACGCGGTCCTCGATCTTAATTTGACGGCCCGGAAGAATACCTTTGATCGCCTGAACGGGTCGCAATGTAACCTGCCGCCCCAATTTTAAGCCGCTTATGCTGATCTTTTTGCTGTGGACGATCCTCGCCAAGTAGACGTTGCTCGCTTCCTCGAAGTATGAAGCTTCTACCTTAAGGGCATCTGCCGTTGCTCTAGCATCGAGCATCATGCGGGCACGGGCGCTATACTGAGCGTCGGCTTCGCCAGCTTCCCGGAGTGGACGTGGGAGAAGAGTGCAAGCGGAGCCGATGGCAGGGGCGCAAGTTACGCTCGCAGCGAGCAAGATCGAGGGCCAACGCTTCATACCGGCAGCTTCGCCTCTGCTGCGAGCAATGTCCACCCCGATCAGCGGCCCGCTAACGTCCGCTTCTGGGCGTGAGCGGCCATGCCGGAAAGCCACTCTGTCTCAACCTAGCGATTGGATTTGAACCTCAAAGCCCCGAAGGAGTGAAACTATAGACGCTGGCGAGTAGTATCGCGCCGAACAGCATCGCTAGAACGCTAGACAAATCCAAGGCGGCCCAAGCCCACCGCTTCGCTCGCAGATCATTCAACGTGGCGCGACAGCCCGACATGAGACCCGCCAACATGAGCAGCATGATGAGATAAACGAGGATCATCTGGTGATGCTCGCATCGTGACCGGTCGTCCGCAAGTGGGGCGGCAGCGGCCGTGCGGGTATCATCAGGCCTATTGCGGGTATAGACGATGACAGGACCGGCAGATCAAACTGCCGCGGGCGGACGGAGTGTCCGCCGCCGTTCTCTATCACTGCGACTGACGGCGCGCCGCTCAAGATTGTTTCATAAGGATATCTGCCGCAGCCGTAGCGGCTTTGCGATCATAGTAAATACAAGTATGCTCGATCCATGCAGTCCGATAGGCAAGAACCCAAGAAGCCGCGGGTGGAAAATGGGCCCGTCATTTTGTCCGTTGTGGCAGTAGCTGTCGCTATTGCTGCGGCATTTATTTCCTATTTGCAGTATGACGCACAGATAACGCTTGGACGAAAAGCACAGGAAGCAACTGATAAACAAATGGCATTAGCGGAGCAATCGGCTCGCGATAGTGCAAGGGAAACTCAAGAGGCTTTAGCTCTTACGCGAAGGTCTGTCGAGGCGCAGCGAATCTTGGCTGACGAGTACGCCAAGACTGCCATTTTTACCGGAAAGTTAGCCTCCAGTGCGGTTGACTCTGTTGCTCAAGCAAGGAGCGCCGCTCAATTATCTCAACGTGCATATCTCGAATTCGAAATCGAAAGCCTGCCTGCCACAATGAAACCAATTGGCGAGGGTGTAAATCAAGAGACTATTGAACAGACTGAAAATTTCTCGAAGATTGTTCTCGTAATACGGAATAGCGGAAATACGCCCGCTTTCAATGTATCGGGGAGTTACCGTACCACACAGTCTATATATAAAGATTTCACAAGGGAAGATGAGTATGATACCGGTGATTTGGCGCCAATAGGTGCCTTAACAAAAATCAGCAGGCAGCAAGTAGCGTTAGTGCAACTCGCTGACGATGAACACCTATTAGTTGAGGGGTCGGAAAAATTCTATGATATATTTGGGAATGCGCACAACGAAAAGTTTTGTATTCGGGTATTAATGACCGACGTTGAAGCCTGTCCGGGGCAACGTAATTTTAGACCTGCGAATGTAACGCGATCTTTGAAGTGAACCTGTTGGTGTGCCATTCCTATACGAAGCCGTAGAAATAATTACGTGGGCAAACCACGCAATGGCGCGAATAGATAGAGCGTTCGTCGCAATCTGCGAGGGTAGGGAGAAAGTGGCCTTGAGCGAACGAAGGCGATCGTCGCTGCCGCGCCATGGGGCGAAAACGGCTAGCGAGATTTACCAGCTGGTTGGTTCCGCACTCAGTTGGTGGGAGGCTTCTGAAGACGAAATCATGGGCTTGTTCCGCCTCCTATGTATGCCCGGCGAACCAGTTGCGATGCAAACGTTCGTGGCCTCGTCCCGGTCGGTCCGCTATCGGATGCTTCAGGAGGCGATGATCAAGTATAGCGGCCGGATCGACGCCGAACGTATTGCCAAAGTGAAGGCCGCTCTCGTCGCGCTCAATCGCCTCGCTCAGACGCGGAACCAGATCGCGCATGGATATGTAGGGGAGCACAACCACAAAGTTGGTGACGAGGTTGTCGCCTCGGGTAATTATCTTTTGCCGTCGTATAATGAAGCCGAACGAATTGAACGTCAGTTCCGATATTCGCACGTACCCAAGACCATTGCCTCCTTTATTGCCGACGTGCGGCATCAAAGGGGAGAAATAATGGATGTCGCGGATGAGGTCGCGAAGGGCGAACAAGATCGACAGCAAATCCGTATATTAATTTCAAACCTTTCCGATTGCGTCGCGCGTTCTAAGCTCCCTTATTATGACATTGAGGAAGCGTTAAACGATCTGTTGGGACGAATGGCGGGGTCGTAATGTCTGCGCGTCATCGCCGGATATGGGCGTAGCCCAGTCGGTACCAGAGATGTGGGTATTGAACGGGTATTCTACTCATCCGCTGCCTAACTCTTGGCCGTTTTCTACGGTCCGTCGGATTCACCGACGGACGGTGCGTCCGCCGCTGACGGCGTGTAGCAACGGCGGACGGTGTGTCCGCCGCTGGATTTGTCGGTATCAGTAAGAAGCGTACAGTTCGCCTTTAGAAATTAACGCATTGAACGCGAACGTTTCGCTGTGCTGAGGTTGACCAGAATGGTTGCTAACCAGTTCGCTCAGGGGTTTGCCTGCATGCTGCTCCAACCCAAAGCGCGAGGGTTGTGCTACGTTCATCCTATGGTTGACGACTGAGCTACAATAGTTCAACCGCGCAAACTTTAGCATCTATCCTGATGATGGAGTAGTAAATGAGGTTCGGGTCTAGCGTACTGGCGGCTTTTATTGCTTCGAGCCTTTCTGCCGGGTCGGTGGAAGCGAAAACTCACTACGTCCCGATCACCTACCGAGTCACATCGGGCGTGCGCCCTTATGTTCCGGTCAAACTTAACGGGAAACCGTTCTTGCTCATGGTGCATGCAAACGCCGGCTTTACTGTCATGACCACTCACGCAAACGCGAAGACCGCTGGTATCGTCAAGCTGGAACACAAAGGCGATTACGGCATCACCGGGACTGGGGTCAGGAGCACTCTCGGGCGTGATACGGCGATTCTGGACAGGTTCGACGTCGGCAGTTTCGTCATGCGAGAATTGCCGATCAGCATATTCGAAATTCCACAGAATCCACCAATCAACGGTATGGCCGGCATCGGCTGGCTCAAGCGCGCGAAGGTCATTGTCGACTATGATCGCGCTCGACTTGCTATTCCGTCGAACGAGGCAGACGCCGTGCGCGAGCGCAAGCGATTGCAAGCAGCCGGCTTTATCGCACTGCCGATGCGATGGGATCCCCAGACCAAACGCTACAGCGTCTTTCCGAAGGTCAACGGTGTCGCTGCCCGGTTCACTGTCTCAACCGTCGGAGAGGTTGTGATCGACGCTCGTTTCGCGGAAGCAGCTGAAATTACCGTGGGGGAATCGACGGGTACCTTCGGCGGTCCCACGGGAACGACCGGAGATCTTCGAAAGACCAACAGTCCCTACACGATCGAACTTGCCGGAAAGCGTTTCGCTGCTCCGGTCGCCATATCCTACGATATATATGCTTACGACGCTGAGGAGCGCCCTACGACCGTCGCCGCACAAACGAACGGCGAGCTGGGTTGCGATTTCATGCGCGCCAACCATGCGGTCATCGATTTCGGTTCCGGGACGCTTTACCTTAAGCCGCCGGCATCGGATCAGACGGCCAGGTAGAGCGTCAGGAGTCGGCCAGTCCCGAATTTGCTATACCGATTCGATATCCTGCTGAGGTTATCGTGCGGGTATTTCACGCACATCGTCGGCCAAAAAGCACGTGTTTCCGCGGCTTTCCTGCGCCGACGACGGACGGTACGTCCGCCGCAAAGCTGCATAAAAATATGATCGCAGGTTACCGTTGACATCGGGGTAACGGACGCGAGAATCTATTTTATGCAGGATGCCCCACCCGTCGTGATTGTCGCACAGCAACAACCGGCGGTGCCGGTGATTGGCGTTGAGTTCCCAAATTGGAAGGGCCGCGCCGGGCAATTCGAGTCCGAGCTCATAGCTCTGAATAATCAACTTTGGCGGCGCGTGAACTTAACCGGCACCGCATACTATTATGTCGATGGCACAGGTAGCTTTCTACGGCTGCTGATCGATATTCGACCCGCTAGCGCTACGCGTTACGCCGAATCTTTTGACGTTACGGTCGATTACATGTGGGATAACGAGAAGCTCAAGACCGTCACGTACGCTTGCGATCGGAAGACCGTAGGTTCAGACTGCGTTCAGAAGATTTTTCTCTCACTTAAGCGGGTTGCACCTTTCTCCGCCGGTAAGAAACCGTCGCAGCATCTTATTTTCTAAATGGTGTGAGAAACCACGAGGCGCCCGTAAGTAAGGAAAGGCGCCCATGGGCGCGGGTGCCTGCCCGTAGAGGGCTGCGGGTATTGTGCGGGTATGCTCCGCGCTGGTCGCGGTCTTGGCCGCGTTCCTTCGCCACGCTAACCAAGGTCCGGCGGACGGGTCGTCCGAGGGCCGGATGTCTGCAACTGGCAGGAAGGCGGAATGGCTGCTGTCGGGCAGGTTGAGCGATAACCGGACGCTCTCAGATCGCGTGCCCGGCTTGATCGACGACACCCCACAGGTAGTAAGATGGTATGTTCCCGACGATGCCGGATCGATAAAGACCTACCCCGCTCACTTCGGCGCAAACCGCCTGCTGCACCCGGCGTGCTTCCTTTACTAGGCGTCTCAGCGTCAATCCGCCGTCATCGGCGATGCGATGGGCTTTCAGCGTGCCTCCCTTCGTTCCGAAAGGAATGAGCGAAAGTTGTCGTGCCGGAAAGTCGGTATCTGGTTCCAAGCCTGCGAGGCTTTCTGCGCTCTCGGACCAATCAGCGTCCCCGTGTCGGAAAAAGCGCATTGGCAGATCAGGACGAAGCCTACTGAGTTCCTTCAAAGAGAGCGGCTCCGACCTAACCAGCCGCGACGTTTCCTTCAGGTAGTCGGTTCGCATCCGGTAAAAGGTCGCGGTGCGTGCGCGTGCCAATCCCCATCCCAGTTGCTCCCATTCTACGTCGTAGAATGTTTCGCTCGCGTCAGCTTGGATCACTCGGATAGCGCGAGTGTCCCAATCTACTGCCAACACGTCACCGGATGAATAATCTGATGCCAATGGTTGCTCCCGCTGCCTCCGCGAATGTCGGCTATCGGCCAAGGCGAAAGCAAGCGGAAATGGGGATAGGTGGGCGAAAGCGGACGGGGGTATCGTGCGGGTATTTGTCTATCACGTAATCTGAAGAACCACGCTTTTCGGCGGGCCCCAGATGCAGCGGCGGAGCGCATGTCAGCCAGTGGTTTGCCGCGTCGGGAAGATCGGGCCGCGGACGGACATATGTTCGGCGGGGTAGGGGCGCTGAAGCTCAACGACCTCGTCGTATGACCCCCGCAGCCAGGTGTCGATCGCGTCTGGTTGCAGGACGGTGATCATCGCCTTCGGGTGGATCGGCGCGACCAGTTCGTTCGGGTCGCAGGTGACCATCGTGAACCCGTTGCCCTCCTTCGTCGCCTGCCAGAAGCCGGCAACGGCGAAGGTCGGTTGATCGGTGACGTTGAACCACATCTCCCCCTTCAACGGTGGCTTACCATCGCCAAGGTCGTGCTTTTCCGGCGTCCATTCGCAGAACTCGGTCAGCGGCACGAGACAGCGGTTGGCTGGGTCAGCCGCGAGCTTGCGCCACTGGGGCAGGCCGAGCTTTCGAACGTTCGTCATCGGCCACGCGGCTTGGCCGCCAAGGACGTCCCATTCCATGATGTCCCAAGCGCGCTCGCCATCCTGTTCGCGGATGACGTAGGCGCGACCCTTAGGCCGCAGCTCCTGCGGATTGAAGCGGTTGTCGCGTGGCCGCTCACCGAACAGCTTGGCGGCCGAATTGAACAGCGTCGTCGGTTCGCCGGCGAATCTTGCACGGTTGCACATGGAGGCACCCTGCCATCCCGCGGCGTGGGTATCGAGAGGGTATCGTCCCTCCATTGTGGCAAGAAACTGCTTAGTTTCCGGCGCCATAGACTGATGACGGCGGACAGATCGTCCGCCGCTGGATCGGTCTGCCAGCGGCGGCAGACCGATCCCAGGCGGAGCGCCGGCGGCCGCGCATGGTTACGCAGCGTCGGCCGAGGCATCCTCCATCCGAGGCCGTACCTTGAGCGCGGCGAACACCTTCATGAGTGTAGCGAGGCGCGGGTTGCCGTTGGGGCCAAGCGCCTTGTGCAGTGCCTGACGCTGCAAGCCGGTGTCGGCCGCGAGCTTCGCGATGCCGCCACGCGCGCGCGCGACCGTGCCGATCGCGTGCGCAAGATAGGCGGGGTCGCCGGACGCCCATGCGTCGTCCAGCAGCTCCTTCTGCGTTTCGAAGTCGCCCGCGAGATAGCGGGCGGGATCGAGCGGTTCGCCCAGTTCAATGCCCATATTTCGTTCCTTCGTTCAGAAATCCGCGCCGTCAGGGTTCGGCGTGGATCTCGGCGGCCATTTCCTTGGCCAGTTTAATGTCCCGGTCCTGCGACCCCTTGTCCCCGCCGACCAACAGGATGACGAGGTCGCCGTCCTTGATCGTGAAGTAGACCCGGTAACCCGGGCCGTAGGCGATGCGCAGTTCGCTGACCTTATCGCCCACCGACTTCGCATCGCCGAAGTTTCCGGCTTCGACCCGGACGATCCGCGCGAAAACCTTGGCGGCGGCGCGCTTGTCCTTGAGACCATCGAGCCAAGCAGTGAAGCGGAGGGTAGGGAGCGTCCGGAACATGTGTCCTTTATAGGAGACAAATCGGATATCGTCAACTATAAAGGACATATCGCAAGCAACGTCCGAGCTTGAAATGTTGGATTGCGTTCGCTTTTCGTTTTCGGATGGGGCGATGAATTGAACGTGGTTTGGGACCTGGTCCGGCGCGGTGCGAACCTGCAGGTCTGGTGCGCGTGCGGCCATGTCGCGGTGATCGACCGCCACGAGCTCGATTACATGCGGACGAAGCGCAACTGGCCGCATCCGCTCGGTTATCGCCCCGGTAGGCTGCGCTGTGCCAAATGTGGACGGCGGCCGACGAAATCGCGCCGTCGGCGAACGACGCAACGGTGCGGATCGGGCCATCCCTCGCGGAAGTGTTCGCGGCGCGAGGCGGGACGAGCCGTGACGCATGCGAGGCTAGTCGTGCAAATGCCTTTGTTTCTGGTTATGTTCGCTCTGGGGATACCGGGGTGATGATGGATGCTGGCGACCGACTGACGGCCGAAATGGCAAGCCGTGCGCAACTCGCGCTGCGATTTATCGAGCGGTATTGGGCGGCGCACAACTATTCGCCGAGCTATGGCGAGATTGCCGCCGGCATCGGTGTGAACCGAGATCGGGCGCGCGGTGCCGTACGGGCGTTGGAACGCGACGGCCGCGTGTATCGCCAGCGCGGCCGAGCGCGTTGCATCGTCCTTCCGACGCGGCGCGAGGCGGCGCTTGCCGAGTTGCGGCGCGAAGGCTGGCACATCAACAACGAAACCTTGCAGCTTTCCCCGCCCACATATTCGCCACTGTCCGTCCCGGCCGCGCTCGATCACATCAGCGCCGTAGAGGGTTGGGGGAATGACGGTGCGGATCGAGACAGCGGCGGAAGCCAAGGTGATGCGGGCGATCGTTGATCGCGAGCATCGCACAGCCATGGCGGAACGCCGCGCCGCGCGCGATGCCCACGAAGCCGCAACCGCAGCGCCCGACCGGCCGCGCGTAGGCTGGTCGACCAAGGCCCCGCCGCGCCGCAAACCGAGCGACATCGATCGCGCGATCGCCAAGCGTGCCGAGGAGCATCGTCTCGATTGGGCGCGCCGTCATCCTGATGCTGCCAAGGCCGAACGGGCGTTCCGCAAGGGCCGGGCCGAGATGACCGACCGGTGGGACCACAAGCGGGAAGGCACGGTCGAGACCCACGAACGCGCGAGCCGCACCCATCAAGGCGCGCTGGCGCGTCTGTGGCAGAGCGGCGCCATCACCGCCGACCAACTTGCGGCGGCGGTCGAGATCGCGATGGTCGCCGAGCGGATTGGCGCCGACGTCGCCGTCCGCACCGCCAGCCTCGAAACGCGGATCAGTTCCGGGCGGCATGGTAATGGCGCGTTCTATGAGGCGTTGAGCCGCGTGCGGCACGAAGTGGCCTATACCCGGTGGCGCGCGGCTATCGACGGGCCGATCGGCGCGGTCCTCGACATGGTGGTCGGGGAAACGGTCGGCTTCACCGTCGTCGCGAAGCGATACCGCATCCACAACCGCCGGGCGAAGAAGCTGCTGATCGACGCGCTTGACCTTTGGCCGCGCCTCCTTGGGCAGGTGTGCAAGGAGATCGATCGGGCTGCGGTCGATCAGATGCATGCAACCATTGCGTAGCTTCGCACATTTTCGCCACTCCCCGAACGGCCATAATTCGGCCAAATCCGACGCAGCGACACCTGCGTCCTTCGCCCGTCAGCCTCCCCGGGCTGGCGGGCGTCGTCGTTTTCGGGAGATAGCGATGCCGCACAGCAGCCCGCTTCTCGATGAGCTCGAGCGTCTCACCGACGAAATGGACCTTCTCCTCGCGCAAGGCCGCGCCGGCGTTCCCAGCCATCGGTTGGTGGAAGAGCTGGCCGATAAGGCGCGCGGGATAGCCCGCCGGCTCGATGCAGCCGCGCGGGGCGGGTGTCGCCCCCTTTCCAATCCGCCGGTCTACGTCAGCCCGGACGGTCGCAAGGCAGGCTGGTGAGCATGATGCAACGGGTCGATATCGTGAAGCTTCAGGCAGCGGCGGTCGGCAAGGCCGATGAGGTGGTGCCGGTCAATCGAATATCCGGTCGGCACGTTCACCGCGCTCACCTTCGGCGGTGCTGCGACGGGCACGATCCTGCCGGGCGAGGACATCATCGCCGATGCCCCAGCGAACCTGACGATCCCCGAGGGCGCACTGTACTTCGTGCGATCCTTCATCACCTCGTCGAACGGTTTCATCCCCTACGCTGGCCGTGACGTAGCGACCGCGCTTGGCTGCGCCGCGATCTTCAGTACCAGCGCCACCGACCTGACGATGGGCGGCAACGTCGCTCACGACGGGGCAACACGCTGCGTCTATCCGCTCGGCCTTGTCGCCATAACCACCAAGCCGAGCTGGGCGATCTTTGGCGACAGCCGCAGTGTCTTTCCGCAGACCAGCACGCGCGGCGATGCCGGCGAGTTCGCCCCGTCGATCAGTGCGGCCGGCTATGCCTATACCAATTGCGGCGTCCCCGGTGACGAAGCGCAGAACATCCTTGCGACGTTCGTCGGTGGCGGCAAAAAGCGGCTGCGACAGGCTCAGTACGCTTCGCACGTCCATATCCTCGCCGGTGGCAACGACATCAATTCGGTCGCCGATCAGACTGGCCAGAACACGTTGAACCGTCTGGGCCGCCTGTACGATTATTTCGGCGGGAAGGTACGATCGGCGGCGACGATTTCGCCGCATGCCAACGCGACCAACACGGCCGTTTCGTCATCCACCCGCAATAGCCGTCGCCAGACGATCAATTCCGGCCTTCGCAACCGGACGGTCAGCAACTTCGAAGTGTTGGTCGACACGGCGTCGGTTACCGAGAGCGGGACGTCGGGCCTATGGGCAGATTCGACGTGGGTCTCCGACGACGGCACCCACGAAACTGACGCCGGCCTGCTTGGCATCGTCGCGAGCGGTGTCGTGCCCGTAGCTACGTTGGCCGCCGCCGCGCCGTCCGCGGTCGATAACACCCCTTCCGCCTTCTCCTTCACCGACCAGACCGGGCTTGCCCCTTCGACCCTGATCGAAAGCGGTGCGGTCGTTATCAGCGGCATCAACGCCGCGACCGCAATCAGCGTTGAGGGTGGCGAGTACCAGATCGCAACCGGCGGTTGGACCAGCGCGGCCGGCACGATCGTCAACGGCCAGTCGGTGAAGCTGCGCGGCACCACGTCCGCCACCGGCAACACGACCACGAACATCGTGCTGACGATCGGCGGCGTGACAGATACTTTCAGCCTGACCACCGCAGCGTCGCCGACCGCTGACACCACGCCGGATGCCTTCAGCTTCGTCGATCAGACGAATGTCGCAGCGTCGACGCTGACCGAGAGCGCGGCGATCACCGTCGCCGGCATCGACGCGGCGTCGCCGATCACCATCACCGGTGGCGAGTATCAGATCGCTGGCGGCGCATGGACTAGCGCCGAGGGCACCGTGACCAACGGCCAGTCGGTCAAGGTGCGCGGCACCAGTTCGGCGACCGCCGGCGGCGTGACCAACATCGCGCTGACGATCGGCGGTGTATCCGATACCTTCACCCTGACTACCGCCGCTCCGGCAGGCCCAGCATATCTCGACACCTTCACCACCGACACTGCGGTGACGTGGGATCAGCACACGTCCGATTCCGGCCACAAAGCCACCAAGTCGTCCTTTGCGTCGAGCGGCAGCATCTCGGTCGGGCCGACGTCGGGCGCGACCTACACGAACAGCAACACTAGCGACTATGATTCGGGCTTCGCGCCGACCTCACCCGATTACTACGTCGAGGCCGAGCATATCCGCCGCAGTACGGTTGGCACCTCGAACAGCTTTGTCGCGCGCGGCGATTCCGGTACCGACAGCGGCATTCAGGTCATCTACAACGATAACACCCAAGTCGCGACGCTTGCTCGCCGTGGGACCAATGCCGGCACGATCGCAACGTCTAACGTGGCGCTGGCGATAGGTGGCAAGCTGACGAACCGTATCGAGATGCGAGGCGACCAGCTCATCTGGATCATCAACGGTACCGTCGTCGGCACTTATACCGAAACCACGTACAAGTCCGCTGGCCGCTTGCGGCTGCGAATGTCGGGCGGGGCTACGACCGACACGACGGGTCAGGGCATCACAAAGTTAACCGCCGGATACCTGTGACGCAGTAGCCCCTACATCGGTTGGCAGATCTGGCAGGTACCGCGCCCGTCGAACAGGTCGGTACTGCCACATTCCGGGCAGCAATGCCGCCTGACCGGAGCGTGGAAGAAGAACGCCACGAGACGGCGCTTCAGCCGCGCCAAACCGCCGATCACGGCCCGTGCCCGCTTGCCGCGCCCAGCCGCTCCCTGACGTCGAACCCCAAAGCTACCCGCCATTCCGCCCTCCGATACTCGGGCTGCCCTTGGCCGCCTGATGATCCGAGAATCCCACAAAAACCTGACCCGGATCAACGATCCGTTGAGATTGGATACGATCATGAGCACCATCATCGCAAAGCACGGCCAAATGCTGACCATGCAGCCCGGCGACCAGATCAAGTTCCCCGCTGCGCTCAACACGACTGAGGGCGCTTGGCGAGCGGACAAGCGCCGATATGCCTATAAATGGGGGAGCCGCGTGTGCTTCCTCGCCGGCATCGAACGGCTGTATCTGGTCGAGGGGACGACCTACAGCGCGACCGCCCCGGTCGTCGTGCAGCCGCCGGTGCCGGAACCGTCGCCGGCGACGAAGGTCCGCACCGCCACCTTCACCACCGACGCCGGCGGGCTCGAGGCTTTCCTTCTGACCGACTTCTACGCTCTCGGCGTCGGTAGCCGCGGCAGCCTCGGCACTGCCGGTCGTCTGCCCGCCGGCATCCCGACCGATGCCGATCGCGGGTTCCTTCGCGCCGGTATCTTCTGCCACGCTACGGTGCCGCTGATGGGGGACGCGGTCCTGTACGGCCGATCAGTCGAGGGCTTCGTCATCGCGCATCGCGCCGCCGAGAAGCAGGTCCAGTCAGCTTCGGCGCTGCTGACCGGTTATTACCAGATCCCCGGCACCGTGTCGGCTGAGCCGGACGCGGTCCGCTTCATCGGTACCACGTCGGACGAGATCGGCGTCGACCAGCGGATCTCCGTCGACGGCAAGCTGATCCTGATCGATGTCGAGCTGACCAACCGGACCGGCGCCGATCTGGTCGACCTGCGCTACATGCGTCTGATCGACTTCGATCAGCCTGGCGCATTCGAAACCGTCAACGAGGTGATCGAGCGCGGCTGGGCGCGCGCCACGATGGCGGGCAATCGCGTGCTGATGGTCGGCAGCGACGATCCGCGCGCCACGATCGGGCTGGCGGTGGCCGTCCCACCGACGCTCGATCCCTATGCCATCAAGGCACTGTCGGTCGGCACGAAGCGGAAAGGTGACGATTCGATCCATGTCTGCTTCGATATCGGCACGCTGGCGATCGGCGCGTCGACCCGCTTCCGTATCGTGATCGACGGGTCCGCGATCGCCTCTTGAGGCACCATGCCCGGCAGGGCATAGCGAGCGGGCTGGTTCGAACCTAACCGTTAGGATCAGCCCGCGCGCGCGGTTCAAAGGCTACCGGCTTCGCCGGGTGGCCTGCGAAATAGAAAACCTTCGGGGAATACGCAGGGCGCAGCCGCCTTTGACTGCGCGGTTAGCCACCCGGTTTCGGGTGGTGGACTAGGCGGCCCGCCAACGTATCCCCGAAGGCCACCCCGACAGCTTCCTTCCTCATCGCCATCCTTCGAACCTTCGGACCAGCATTTCCGGAGATCCGAAGGGTTGCGACCCTCGCCGCCTGTCGCGGCGACACCAGCGCGGCCTGACCGACGTGCTTCTCCAGGAAGAAGCTGACCTTGACCCAACTGCCTATCGCCTGCCCGCCGGCACCCTATCTCGGCGGCAAGCGCAACCTCGCCAAGCGCCTTTGCGCGATCATCGAGACCATTCCCCACAAAGCATACATCGAGCCGTTCGTCGGCATGGGCGGCATCTTCTTGCGGCGTGCCCGGCCGGCAGCGGTCGAGGTTATCAATGACCTGTCGGGTGACGTCGCCAACCTCTTCCGGATCGTGCGTCGGCACTACGAACCTTTCGTCGACGAGATGGCATTTCTGTTCGCCGGCCGGGCTGACTTCGACCGGATGCGGGCGGTCGATCCGTCGACGCTGACCGACATCGAGCGGGCGGTCCGCTTCCTGTATCTTCAGCGGCTCGGCTTCGGCGGAAAGGTCGTCGGTCGGACCTTCGGCCTGCGGCGAGACCAGTCTTCGCGCTTCGACCACGCTCGGCTCCGCGCGGACCTGCGGCGGCTGAGCACGCGCCTCGCGCCGGTGACGATCGAGCAGCTCGATGCCGTCGAACTGATCGGCCGGTACGACGGCAAGGAGGCGCTCTTCTACCTCGACCCGCCGTACAACGAGACGACGGGGTACGGGCTGGACTTCGGACCAGACCAGTACCGCGCGCTGGCCGACCGATTGGACACGATCGCCGGCAGCTTCGTGCTGTCGATCAATGACACGCCGCTGATCCGGGATACTTTCGCCCGGTTCGCGATCGAGGAAGTCGCGACGACGTGGACGGTGTCGGGGCATGCCGCCCGCGCCGGCACGAAGGTGACAGAGCTGATCATCCGAAACCACCCCCGGTAGGTGCGGGTATCGGCGCGGGTATCGCGGGTTTGCGCAATTTCGCAAACTGGCGGCTTTCTGCGCCGTTCGATGTGACCACGGCGGACGGGTTGTCCGCCATTGGTACCGCCGACAGGGGGTGCCGGGAGGGCGTCTGTCGGCGGGCAGTCCGACGGGGAGGATCCTTCTATAAGAAGCACCCGCCGAACCACGACTTGCCGGTGCCAACGTCAGCATCAGCACTCAAGCAAAATACAAATGTATTGAGGTTCCAAATTGGAACAACCCGTTGGAACTCCGCCAGCGAAATAAGCAAGGGATGCAGTTTCGCTGGCGGGCGACTTCTTGCGGAAGACAACTGTGCGGAAGGCAAGCTGCAAGAGCCGCAGCCCCACCGTGCACTTCTTTTCAGCGCCGAACAATGAGTTTGACTGTGTCGAACTGATACAACTTTTCGTGCTTTCGGATAGGAAATCAAATGCTGACCAACGCTGCGGTGCGATCCGCGCGGCCGAAGCCGTGCGCCTACAAACTGTCTGACGGGCAAGGCCTACACCTGTACGTCGCGCCGACCGGCCTCAAATCGTGGCGCGTCCGGTTCCGCGTCGCCGGCCGCGAACAGCTGCTGACGATCGGCCAGTTTCCTGACGTCGACTTGACGGCCGCGCGTGAGGCTGCAGCTGCTGCGCGCGACGCGTTGCGCGCCGGGCGAGATCCGCGCGAAGAGCGCGCAGCGCGTGTCGAGGTCGACCGGACTTTCGCCACCGTCGCCCGCGCGTGGCACGCACATTGGCGTTCGAGCTGGACCGATGTTCATGCGAACGACGTCATCACTAGTCTGGAGCGCGACGTGTTCCCGGCGATCGGCGCGATCGATGTCGACGATATCGGCGCTGGCGACCTTCGCGACCTGCTGCGCGCCGTCGAGGCGCGCGGCGCGATCGAGACCGCGAAGCGGCTGCGCCAGCGCATTAGCAAGGTGTTCGGCTACGCGATCGCCAACGAGCTGGCCGAGGTCGATCCGTCGACCGCGGTCCGCCACGCACTGTCGGCGGCGCCGATCGCAGGCGAGCAGCTGGCGCTGATCACGCTCGACGACGCGCGCGAGCTGCTGGCCGCGTCGACCGCCGCCGGCGGACCGGCGATTGTCGATCTGGCGTCTCGATTCCTGGCGCTGACCGCGGTTCGTCAAGGCGCTCTGCGCGGCATGCGCTGGGACGAGGTCGAGGGCATTGACTGGACCGGCGATGCGATCGGTCCGGCCGCGCCGGTGTGGCGCGTGCCAGCGGCGCGCATGAAGCTGGCGAAGGCGAAGAAGGGTGACGCCCGGTTCGATCACCTCGTGCCGCTGTCGCGGCAGGCGGTTGAAATCCTGCGCACCATCCGCGCTTTCGGCATCGATACGGATCTCGTCTTCGGCCGCCTCTCGGAGAGCGCGATCGGCGCGCTCTATCGGAAGGCCGGCTTCGCCGGCCGGCATGTGCCGCACGGTTGGCGCGCCACCTTTTCCACGATCCTGAACGAGAAGCTGCCCGCCGAGCGGGTGACGATCGATCGCGCGCTGGCGCATGCGGGGAAGAAGGAAGCCGACGTCAACGTGAAGGTCGAGGGTGCTTATAACCGATCGAAGCAGATCCGCGCACGCCGCCGGCTGATGCAGATCTGGGCCGATCTACTATTCCGCGCCGCCTGACCTGTCCGCGCGGGTGCCGGGGCGGCTCTTTCGGCACGATCCGTGCTCGTCCCCGTCGCTAAGCCTTGGGGCGGCGCAGCCGCCCTGTCCCGTGGCGTCCGCTGGACGCAAGGGATCGTCTGCCGGGCGGTGGCAGGCGGGGACAAAACGCAAGGCGGGTCGGTTGGGCTGGGTGATGCTGCCTATTGATGCGTGTCGCGGTAGCGACACCTTCTAATCTTCATTCTGAGGGGGGAGACAGTCCATTATCCAGACTCGGGCCTGATCCTCGATCGACGGCGGCTCCCAAGGCGGCGAGGGCGGCAGCGAGGCCGGTGGTCGCGGCAGGGCGAGGAGCAGGGCTGGGCGTGGGCAGGGGTGACGCTGTGGGGCGCTGCTTCGCCCGCAGGGCCATACGGGCCTTGGCGCGGGCAAGCAGCTGGCGGAAGCGGTCGCGGACGTTCCGGCCGGCGCGGGAGGCAATGCGCGCCTCGTCGACGAAATAGCTGTTGTTGGTCTGCTGGCGGATCGGACCGCCGGGTATCGGGTCGCTGATCCGGATCGTGCGGCGGACCCACCCGATGAAGCCGTGTCGCTCTAGGCGCGCGAGCGCGTCGACGATCGTCTGCCGAACATAGCCGGTCGCCTTCATGAGCTGGCTGATGGCCGGATCGATCCGGCCGGTTTTAAACTCGTGCCAGTGCTGCCGCAGCAGCGCTTCCAGCACGACGATGCCGGTGTCCTTCAGGGGCCGCGCTTTACCCTTGCCCCGCTCGAACAGGTCGAACTCGCGCGCGGTCTTCACCAGCGCGTCGACGAAGGCGTGCGTTGCAGCCTCCGTGCCGTCCGCCAACTGGCGCGAGACCTGTGCGCGGCTGTCGTGGACGTCATAGCTTTCGCGATGGACGGCGCGATCGCGTCCGCGCTCGCGGCCCGCGAAGTGCGCGCCAGTGCTGCGAATGAGCGCGCGGGTTGCGCGGGTTTGCTGAGCAGAATTGTATTGGGCACGCGACATCGCGCCGGCTCCCGGATCGGAAGTCGATGGGGCGCACGAATGCGGCGCCGGAAGCGGCTTCCGACGTCGCTAGACGTGTTCGGATTGTTGGGCGAAGGCGCGTCGCTACGGCGGCGCGCGGGTCCGCACCTTTGCTTCGGGGGGAAGGGGGCCGCCTACGGCGACCCGGCGGTTCAAACTTTCAGCGTTCGAATCGCTCGGTTATGCTGGGAGCGTTCCTTCGCTACCACCGAAATGTCGAAGATCGGAAAACGCAAGCCGCTACGATGCCGAGGCCGGGCAGGTTGCGGCTTTTTCTGTCCCAAAATCGAACTGTTACCAACTTCGTTCGTTGAGATTGAACAACGATAACGGAGAGGTTCGGATCATGGTCACCATTAGCCAACGCCGTCCGATGCTGGACGGATCGCGCGATCGCCCGCCCAACATGACCGGTTTTCTCTTGTGTACGTTGTTGGCGGTGCCTTTCTGGGGTGCGGTTCTTGCGGTTGTCCTTTGAGTTGAGGCACGGGTTGCAGTAGCTTCGGCATGCCCCATGTTGCGTTCGAACGGCGCGTCTGATTTAGACGGCGCAAACGCTTCGAACGGAAAAATCGCAATGTCTGTGACCCACCATACCCGCATGCTCGTCCTTGGTTCGGGGCCGGCGGGATTGTCCGCAGCGATTTATGGCGCGCGGGCTGGTATGGAGCCGATCGTCGTGCAGGGCATCCAGCCCGGCGGGCAGTTGATGACCACGACCGATGTCGAAAATTATCCGGGCTTTCGGGAGGTGGTGCAGGGTCCGTGGCTGATGGGCGAGATGCAGGCACAGGCCGAACATGTCGGTACCCGGATGATGTGGGACACGATCGTCGACGTCGATTTGACGCGCCGCCCGTTCCGCCTGACCGGCGACAGTGGCGATGTGTACGAAGGCGAGGTGCTCGTTATCGCGACCGGCGCGCAGGCGCGCTGGTTGGGGCTGGAGAGCGAGGAACTGCTGAAGGGCAAGGGCGTGTCGGCCTGCGCAACCTGCGACGGGTTTTTCTATCGCGGCAAGAAGGTGGCGGTGATCGGCGGCGGCAACACTGCGGTCGAAGAAGCGCTGTACCTGACCAACCATAGCGACGATGTGACCATCATCCACCGCCGCGACAGCTTCCGCGCCGAACGCATCCTGCAACAGCGGCTGTTCGCCAGCGACAAGATCAGCGTGCTGTGGAACAAACAGGTCGAGCGCTTCGTCGGCGGTGGCGATCCACATGGGCTGATCGGTATCGAACTGAAGGATACCGTCACCGGCGAGATTTCGATGCTAAATGTCGATGGCGGCTTTGTCGCGATTGGGCACCATCCCGCGACCGAACTGTTCCGTGGCCATTTGGCGCTCGACGACGACGGTTATATTGCCGTCGAGACCGGTTCGACGCGGACGAGCGTTCCCGGCGTGTTCGCGTGCGGCGACGTGATGGACAAGGTGTATCGTCAGGCGGTCACCGCGGCAGGAACCGGCTGCATGGCCGCGCTTGACGCCGAACGCTTTCTGCAAGCTGCCGAATTCGACGATTTGGCCGAAGCTGCCGAGTAACGACCCAGGAGGGGGTGGGTGGACACCCCCGCAACGTCGTCACACGCCCGCGTCGGTCAACCGGGCGAGTTGGTCGTCCGACAGCTCGACCCGCCACGACCCGACCAGTTCCTCCAATTGCTCGACGCTGGTCGCGCTGGCGATCGGGGCAGTCACCCCTTCCTGCGCGGCGAGCCAGGTCAGCGCCAGTTGCGCCAACGTCGCGCCGGTTTCCGCTGCGACCGCGTCCATCGCCGCCAACATCGCTGCGCCCTTGCCATCGAGCAGCTTTTCCATCCCGGCGCCGCGCACGCTTCGCGACAGATCGCCGGACGAACGATATTTGCCGGTCAGGAACCCGGAGGCGAGCCCGTAATAGGGCGCCACGCCGATATTGTGCTCGACGCAGAGGTTTTGCAGCTCGCCCTCATATTTGCGTCGGCTGACCAGATTATATTCGGGTTGCAGCACGTGAAAGCGCGGCAATCCTTCGGCGATGGCGAGGTCGAGCGCCGATTTCAGCCGCATCGCGCGGAAATTGGAAGCGCCGAGCACCCGCACCTTGCCGGCATCGATCAACCGTCCAAAGGCGGCCAGATACTCGGCCTGCGGGACGTCCTCGTCATCCTGATGCGCGTAATAGAGGTCGATCCGATCGGTACCGAGACGTGCCAGAGAGGCTTCCGCCGCCGCCGCAATCCGGGCGGGTGCCAGCTTCTCACCGCCTTCGCCGGGCAGCATGCCGACCTTGGTCGCGATCAGCACGCGGTCGCGCTTGCCGGACTGCCGCAACCACTCGCCGATGATCGTTTCGGACTCGCCGCCACTATGGCCATCGACCCATGCCGAATAGACATCGGCGGTGTCGATCATCGTGCCGCCCATGTCCACGAACGCGTCGAGGATGCGAAAGCTTTGGGCTTTGTCGATCGTCCAGCCGAAGACGTTACCGCCGAGGATGAGGGGCGGGGTAGCCAGTTCGGTCGCGCCCAGCGTACGCGTGGGAAGATCGGTCATCAGGGTTCTTTCTGTTGGGACGGCAGCGCGTTGCCATCGACGCTATCCGCGTCAAGCATCGTCGCGGCATCGTTCAGCGCGGCCACTTCGCTCTGCGTGACGTCGCCCGGGGCGGATGCTTCGTCGGTCGCGCTACAGGCCGCGAGGAGCAGGGGGGCGAGGGTAAGGAATTGGCGCATCTGTCGTCTCCCAACGAAAAAGGCCGCCCCCCGTTGCATCGGAGAGCGGCCCGTCGCGTATAACCGGTTCGGGTCAGCGCTGCATGTCGCGACCAGCCTTTTCCAGTTCCTCGCCTGCTTCGCGCTGGGCGTTGTCGGCGGCGGCATCGGCCTTGGCCGCTCCGCGATCGATGGCCGCGCCGGCGCGATCGGTGGCGTTCTCGATCTTGTCACCGGCACGATCGGTGGCATTCTCGGCGGCGCCCAGTGCGCGTTCGCCGGCGGCCTGTACGTCGTCGACCGCCTCGCCCATGGTGGCGTTCACGTCGGCGGCGACGGCATCGGCGGCCTCACCGGTTTCGTTCTGCGCCTTCTGGCTGCAGGCACCGATCGAGAAGGCTGCAGCGGCGAGCGGCAGCAGGAGAAGCTTCTTCATGGCGGTTTCCCTTCCGTTATGATCCGCCGCCCAACGCGCCAACCTCGCGACAGTTTCCTTTGCACAATGATGGTGCGGCACAGCACGTGATCGATTGACCTCATATAAAGATATCTTTATATGACGACCCATGGTTCCGGCTCTCGATATTTTGCGCGCGGCAAGCGACGCTACCCGGTTGCGGGTGCTGATGCTGTTGCGGGCGATGGAATTGTCGGTCGGCGAACTTGCGCAGGTATTGGATCAGAGCCAGCCACGCGTCAGTCGACACGTCAAGATCCTGTGCGATGCCGGACTTGCCGTCCGGCGGAAGGAAGGTAGCTGGGTCTTCGTCGCGCTTGGGGTGCCCACGCTGGTCGATCCGCTACTGGCGGCGCTCGATGCGTGGCTCCCGGCGGACGATACGGCGACCGTTGCCGACCGCGAGCAGCTGGCGGCGGTACGCGCGGATCGGACGGCGGCGGCGGCGGCGTGGTTCGAAGCGCATGCCGGCGAATGGGATGCGATCCGATCGCTGCATGTCGCCGAGGAACAGGTCGAGGCGGCGATGGTCGCGGCGCTGGGTACCGAGCCGATCGGGCTGCTGGTCGATATCGGTACCGGTACCGGGCGGATGCTGGAACTGTTCGGGCCGCACGCGACACAGGCGATCGGCATCGACCGGTCGTCGGAAATGCTGCGTCTGGCGCGAGCGAAGCTGACCGAACGGGGACTGGACCACGCCGAATTGCGGCAGGCGGATATTTACGCGCTGCCGCTGAATGCAGCGGTCGCCGATGCGGCGGTGCTGCATCACGTGCTGCATTTCGTCCAGCATCCCGGCGCCGCGATCGAGGAGGCGGCGCGCGTGCTCCAGCCCGGCGGGCGGTTGCTGATCTGCGACTTCGCGCCGCACGCGCGGGAGGAATTGCGGCAGCGCGACGCCCATGCCCGGCTCGGTTTTTCGGACGAACAGATGCTCGGATGGTTCGCCGATGCGGGATTGGCGCCGGTATCGACCCAGACGCTGGGCGGCGGCGAACTGACGGTTAAACTCTGGATGGCACGGCGGACGTTCGACGTGCGAGAGGTGAAGGCGGCATGATTCCTACCATTTCCGACCTCGAAGAAGCACGGCGCGCGCTTGATGCGCCGTTGTTCGCCGATCTGGCGGGCGACTGCGCGGTCAGTTTCGAATTCTTTCCACCCAAGACCGACAAGATGGAAGCGGCGCTCTGGGAAACGGTGCGCGCGCTCGAACCGCTGGCGCCGAAGTTCGTGTCGGTGACCTATGGCGCGGGCGGATCGACACGCGAGCGGACCCATGCCACGGTCGCGCGGATAGCCCGTGAAACGTCGATGCCGGCCGCCGCGCATCTGACCTGCGTCGAGGCGAGCAAAGCTGAGATCGATCAGGTCGCGGAGGAATATTGGCAGGCGGGGGTTCGTCACATCGTCGCGCTGCGCGGCGATCCGCCGACCATGGGGCAGAAGTTCGTCGCGCATCCGGACGGGTATGAGAATGCCGCCGCCTTGGTTGCCGGGTTGCAGAAGCTGCACCCGTTCGAGATTTCGGTCGCCGCCTATCCCGAATGCCATCCGGACTCGGAACATCAAACAGCCGATCTCGACAATCTGAAGCGCAAGATCGACGCCGGGGCAACGCGGGCGATCACGCAGTTCTTCTTCACGCCTGAAGCATTTTTCCGGTTCCGCGATGCCGCCGCCGGGGCGGGGATCAACGCCGACATCGTACCGGGCATCCTGCCGGTGTCGAACGTTGGGCAAGTGCGCAAGTTCGCTGGGCTTTGCGGCGCGTCGATCCCGCCGTGGATGGACCGGCTGTTCGAAGGGCTGGACGACCATCCCGGCGCACGTCAATTGGTCGCGGCGACGGTCGCCGCCGAAATGTGTCGCAAGCTCTACGCCGGCGGCGTGCGCGATTTCCATTTCTATACGCTTAACCGCGCCGAACTGTCCTACGCCATCTGTCATCTGCTGGGGATGCGGCCGAAGGCGACGCTGGTCGCGGCAGCGGCCTGATCCGAACGTTCGAAGGAATGCCCATGACCTCCGCTCGCGAACGTCTGAACGCCGAGGCCGCCAAGCGCGTCCTGATCACCGATGGCGCGTTCGGCACCGAAATCCAGAACTGGAAACTGTCCGAGGCCGATTATGCCGGTACGCTGACGCTTGGCCACGATCAGAAGGGCAATAACGACATCCTGGCGATCACCAAGCCGGAGGTGCCGGAGACGATCACCCGCGCCTATCTCGACGCGGGGTCGGATATCGTCTCGACGAACACATTCAGCGCGAACCTCATCAGCCAGGCGGATTATGGTGCGGAATCGCTGGTTGCCGATATCAACATCCAGAGCGCGCAGATCGCACGGGCGCTGGCGGACGATTATACGGCGCGCGACGGGCGGCCGCGTTTCGTGGCGGGGGCGATCGGACCGACCAACAAGACGCTGTCGCTGTCGCCGGACGTGAACGATCCGGGCTATCGCGAAATCGATTTCGACTATCTGAAGAATGTCTATCGCGAACAGATCGACGCATTGGTCCAGGGCGGGATCGATTTCGTCCTGATCGAGACGGTGTTCGACACGCTGAACGCCAAGGCGGGGGTAATGGCGGCGATCGAGGCGGGACAGGCGCTCGGCCGCGATTTGCCAATCATGCTGTCGATGACGCTCACCGACCTGTCGGGGCGCAACCTGTCGGGCCATACCGTCGAGGCGTTCTGGCACGCGATCCGCCATGCCAGGCCGGTGACGATCGGGCTGAACTGTTCGTTCGGCGCGGAACAGCTCCGCCCGCATGTGAAGACGCTGTCGGAAATCTGCGACACGCTGATCATGGTCTATCCCAATGCAGGGCTGCCCAACGAACTGGGCGCCTATGACGAGGCGCCGGCGACGACCGCCGCGCTGGTCGGCGACTGGGCCGATCATGGGCAGGTCAACGTTCTCGGCGGCTGCTGCGGATCGACCCCCGCGCATATCAAGGCGATGGCCGAGCGGGTGGAGGGCGTCGCGCCGCGCAAGGTGCCGAACGTGCTGGTGCAGACGCGCCTTGCCGGACTGGAACCGTTTACGATGGCGGCCTGACTATGGACCATATGCTATTGAAGATCATCGGCGCTATCGCGACCGCGCTGCTCGCATTAATGTTCAGCCGGGTCGCTACGATCGCCTCCACGCGGCGCACAAGCTATTCCATCGTCGCCGCGAAGCTTGTCGAACTGTGGAGAGCGGGAACGCCGAAGAAGCACGATATCTTCGTCGAACTCACCAAGCTAGTCATGGACGGTAACGTTGACCTGTATCCGGCGATCAATGGTTTCGTCGATTCGATCAATAATGCTCAAACAGACGCGGAAGATAGGTTCCTGATATTGCTGGAAAGGATGCGGTCCACGTCCTTTCTGGCCAGAGTGCGCGAATCCTTTGTTAGCAGCGGCCCGTCTCAGGCTGACCTCCTTCGAAAATTGTTGGTGAAATGAATCAGTCTCGAAACGCCTCGACCAATTTCGTCAATATCGGCGAACGCACCAACGTAACCGGCTCCGCGCGCTTCAAGAAGCTGGTGATGGCCGGCGACTATGCCGCCGCAGTCGAGGTCGCGCTGCAACAGGTCGAGAGCGGGGCGCAGGTGCTCGACGTCAATATGGACGAGGGGCTGCTCGACGCGCATCACGCGATGACGACGTTCCTCAAGCTGATCCAGGCCGAACCGGACATCGCGCGCATCCCGGTGATGGTCGACAGTTCCAAATGGGACGTGATCGAGGCGGGGCTGAAGTGCGTCAGCGGCAAGCCGATCGTCAATTCGATCAGCATGAAGGAAGGCGAGGAACAGTTTCTGCGCCACGCCCGCATCTGCATGAACTATGGCGCGGCGGTCGTGGTCATGGCGTTCGACGAGGTCGGACAGGCAGATACGCAGGCGCGCAAGGTCGAAATCTGCTCCCGGGCTTACGACCTGCTGATGACCATCGGCTTTCCGCCCGAGGACATCATCTTCGATCCGAACATCTTCGCGGTGGCGACGGGGATCGAGGAGCATAACAATTACGGCGTCGACTTCATCGAGGCGTGCCGCGAGATCAAGGCGCGCTGCCCGCATTGCCATATCTCCGGCGGGCTATCGAACCTGTCGTTCAGCTTTCGCGGTAACGAGCCGGTGCGGCGTGCGATGCACTCGATCTTCCTCTACCACGCCATTCCGGCGGGGATGGACATGGGGATCGTCAATGCCGGGCAGCTCGACGTGTACGATACGATCGATGCCGAACTGCGCGCCGCTTGCGAGGATGTGATCCTCAACCGTGATCCGGGCGCGACCGACCGCCTGATCGCGCTGGCGGAGAAATACAAGGGCACCGATGCGGTCGCCGAGAAGGCGGCGGCGGAATGGCGCTCGCTGCCGGTCGTCAAGCGGCTGGAATATGCGCTGGTCAAGGGCATCGACGCGCATGTCGTCGACGATACCGAGGAATGCCGCCAGCAATTCGCGAGGCCCATCGAGGTGATCGAAGGGCCGCTGATGGACGGGATGAACGTCGTCGGCGACCTGTTCGGATCGGGCAAGATGTTCCTGCCGCAGGTCGTGAAGTCCGCGCGGGTGATGAAGAAGGCGGTCGCCCATCTGCTGCCGTTCATCGAAGCCGCCAAGGAACCGGGGGCCAAGGGCAAGGGCAAGATCATCATGGCGACCGTCAAGGGCGACGTGCATGACATCGGGAAGAATATCGTCGGCGTCGTGCTTCAGTGCAACGGCTTCGAAGTGGTCGATCTGGGCGTGATGGTGCCGTGGACCAAGATCCTCGACGCCGCGAACGAGAATGATGCCGACATGATCGGCCTGTCGGGGCTGATCACGCCGTCGCTGGACGAGATGGTGACCGTTGCCGAGGAAATGAAGCGGGCAGGCATGACCATGCCGCTGCTGATCGGCGGGGCGACGACGTCGAAGGTCCATACTGCGCTTAGGATTTCGCCGGCGTATGACGGACCGATCGTCCATGTGCTCGATGCAAGCCGGGCGGTCGGGGTCGCGACGACGTTGGTCAGCGAGACCGGGCGGAATGCCTATGTCGAGCAGGTCGCGGCGGATTACGAAGCGGTGCGGATCGCGCGGGCGGGCAAGGGACAGAGCGAACTGACCCCGATCGCGGACGCACGCGTCAACGGCTTCAAGAGCGATTTCGCGCAGAAGCCTGCTCCGCCTGCACAGCCGGGGCGGCACGTGTTCGAGGACTGGGATCTGTCGGACTTGCGCGACTATATCGACTGGACGCCGTTCTTCCGCGCGTGGGAGCTTGCCGGCAATTTCCCGGCGATCCTGACCGACGAGGTCGTGGGCGAGAGTGCATCGTCGCTGTACGAGGATGCGCAGGCGATGCTCGACCGGATCGTGGCCGAAAAATGGCTGACGGCGAAGGGGGTTGCGGCGCTGTGGCGCGCCCATGCGCAGGGCGATGACGTGATCGTCGACGTACCCGCCGAACAGATCGAGCCGGCGCTGGAGGCCGGACGGGTGTCGCCGCTGTCGGGCGTGCCGCACGAGTTCGCGACGCCGCTGCAGAACAGCCATGCGACCCATGCCATCCGCATGCCGTTCCTGCGGCAACAGGTGCAGAAGCGCGAAGGGCGGGCGAATATGTGTCTGGCGGATTTCGTCGATCCGGCAGGTGACTGGATGGGCGGGTTCGCGGTCGGCATCCACGGGATCGACCCGCATATCGCGCGGTTCAAGGTCGAGAATGACGATTATCAGGACATCTTGCTGAAGGCGCTGGCCGACCGGTTGGCGGAGGCGTTTGCCGAGCGGCTGCATCATCATGTGCGGACGGTGCTGTGGGGCTATGCCCCCGACGAGCAACTGACCAACGAAGCGATGATCCGCGAGCAGTATCGCGGCATCCGTCCGGCGCCGGGCTATCCGGCATGTCCCGACCATAGCCAGAAACCGATCCTGTTCGAGATGCTGGGTGCGAGCCAAGCCACTGGAATCACGCTGACCGATAGCTTCGCCATGCTGCCGACGGCGGCGGTGTCGGGCTTCTATTTCGGGCACCCGGATAGCGCCTATTTCGGGGTGGCGCGGATCGGGCGGGACCAGTTGCAGGATTATGCGGCGCGGCGGGGGGTGAGCGTCGAGCAGGCGGAGCGGTGGCTGCGGCCTAATCTCGACTGAGCGCGGCCAGTATCTGCGTCCGCAGCCAGTCGCGATCGGCGGGGCGGGCGAAGCTGTGGCTGGCGGAATCGTGCTGGTGCAGGGGGATATGGGCGCGGAGCGGCGAAAGGTGACGAAGGTGCCACGCAGCGAGAAATGCGCGGGCGGTGTGGTCACCGGTTGCCAACAGGATTTCGGTCGGGACGTCGGAGCCTAATCCTTCGGCGACGCGATTGGTCAGGCCAGTCGAGGTTCGGCTGGCGGTGGCGATGGTGGCCAATCCGCGCGTCAGGCGGCGGAAGTTGACACGGCCGGTCAGCAGGCGCCGCCACGCGGAGGGTGAAACGAGCCGCTGGGCATAGGTTGCGCGGATGGCAGCGGGGGGCGGCAGGTCGTTGGTCGGCTCCACGACCCATGGGTTTGCGAGGAGCAGACGGTCGATGCCGGCCGGTCCGTGGAACAGCGCGAGCGTGGTCGCCGCGTCGCAATTGCCGAAGCCGACGATCCGCTTTGCACCGGTGGCCGCACGCAGCCATGCGGTGGCGCACATCAGGTCGGGTGCGGCCGACAGAAATCCGCCGTTGGTCCCGGTCGAATCGCCGATACCGCGCCGGTCGTAGCGCAGCACCGGATAACCCGCCGCCGCCACCGCCGCCGCCAGCAACGCCATGCCACGATGCGCCCCGATGCGCAGTTCGTTGCCGCCCGAGACGATCAGCAGCGCAGTGTCACCTTCGGCGGGATCGAGCGTCGCGGCGATGGTTTCGCCGGCGCAGGGGATCGTCACCGGCCGGCGCATGCGCGGCTCCAGGCGGCGAGGTCGTCGGCAAGGACATTGGCGAGATCGGGGTCGTCGCCGGGTTCGCTGCGCCGCCATAGCGGGGCGGAGTCGATGCGGAGGTCTGCCATGCCGGGATCTGTGCCGAGGCGGACGGTACGCAGCGGCTGGGCGGTTACGGGTGTCGCGGTCTCCAGTTCGGCGAGCAGCGAAGTGGACAGGCGGTTGCCGCCGACTTCGGCGATGTCCCCGTCGCGATCGAGGCCGATACGGGCGAGTTCGCGGAGCAGCCGCTCGCCCGATTGCGGGGCGAGGTGCCAGCGGCCGGCGACATCGGCGTCGTGATCGAACAGCGCGGCGGCACGGATGGCGGCGGTGATGACCGGACGGTCGGTCGCGGCGACGAGGGCGGAGACGGCGCTACGCCAGTCGGCGAGCGTGGCGGCTGCGGTCGGAAGCAGGCTGTCGCCTTGTCCGGGCAGGTCGGGCAGCATCGCGCCGACGTCGCGGGCGGCGAGTGCACGGAGCAGGCCGACCGCGAAGGTGCGGGTGCGGTTCGCCTCCTCGAACGGGGGGAGCAGCAGCAGGACGACCGGGCCGGTGGCAGGACCGAAGCGCCAGAGCGCCTCTTTGCCGCCGGGCCAGTCGTAGCGGTCGATCAAGCGGGCGCCTTGGCGCTCGCGAAGCGGACCAGCGAGCCGAAGGTTTCCATCGTCTCGCCATCGATATCGTCGTCTTCGATGAGGATGCCGAGCCGGTCCTCCATCTCGGTCAGGACGCCCGCGACCGCCATCGAATCAAGCTCGGGCAAGGCACCGAACAACGGCGTCGCATCGTCGAACGCGGCGGCACGTTCGGCGGACAGGCCCAGCACGTCGCGCAACACGGCGCGGACGGTTTCCTCGGTCGATGCTGAACCCTGTGCGATCACGTTATTTCCCCCGTCGGCGATAGGGTCGCCGGATCGCGGGTGTTTAGGGGCTGGGCGGCGGGATGCCAAGGTGGCGGGTTGGGGGGGGGCGATCGGTATCGATAGCGCGTCGTCCTCTCCCCTCCCGGACAAGGGAGGGGCCGGGGGTGGGGCGGTCTGCGAGGGAGCGTCACGCCAGCCTCAAACCTACCCACCCCCAACCCCTCCCTTGTCAGGGAGGGGAGCAATTTGGTGGAAAGCCGCGCGGTTCAATACGCATCGTATTTGCGTTAAGGCGCGGACATGCTTGATCCGGTTCCGCAGACGATCGACCGCTTGCCTTTGCGTGGCGACCCCGATGCGCCGGCGTTGATCGACCGCGAGGGCACGTTGACCTTTGCCGAACTCGAAGCGCTGGTTGCGCGAGTGGCGGGGGGATTGCGGGGATTGCCGGCGGGAGCGCGGGTGGCGACGTGGTTGCCCAAGACGCGGCTGGCGTGCGTCATGCCGCTGGCGGCGGCGCGGGCGGGATTGGTGCATGTGCCGGTCAATCCGGCGCTGAAACGGGCGCAGGTGGCGCATATCCTTGCCGATAGCGGGGCGTCGTTGCTGGTGACGCAGGCGGCGCGGGTGGCTTCGCTGGAGCCGGGGGATGTGCCCGAGGGATGCACGGTCGTGACCGATGCACCCGACGGGCCGCGGGCCGAGGCGCTCGACGGCGACCCGGAGGCGCTGGCGGCGATCCTCTATACCTCGGGGTCGACCGGGCGGCCCAAGGGGGTCATGCTGAGCCATGCCAATTTGTGGCTGGGGGCGATTTCGGTCGCGCATTATCTGCGGATCACGCCCGACGACCGCGTGCTGGCGGTGCTGCCGCTGAGTTTCGATTATGGGCAGAACCAGTTGCTTTCGACCTGGGCGGCGGGGGGCGCGGTGGTGCCGCTCGACTATCTGACGGCGCGCGATGTGGTGAAGGCGGTCGAGCGGTTCGCGGCGACGACGCTGGCCGGTGTACCGCCGCTGTGGACGCAGTTGCTGGAGGCGGACTGGCCGGCGGCGACGGCGGCGCGGTTGCGACGGCTGACCAATTCGGGTGGGGCGCTGACGCCGCGCATGGTGCGGGGGTTGCGCGACCGTTTCGCCGGGGCGGAGCTGTTTGCGATGTATGGGCTGACCGAGGCGTTTCGATCGACCTTCCTCGACCCGGCGCTGATCGATGCGAAGCCCGAGGCGATGGGGACGGCGATCCCCTTTGCCGAAGTGGTGGTGGTGCGTGCCGATGGCAGCCGCGCGGGGCCGGATGAGCCGGGCGAGCTGGTCCATGCCGGGCCGCTGGTCGCGCAGGGATATTGGCAGGATGCCGAGCGGACCGTGCTGCGGTTTCGGCCGGCGCCGACGTGGATGGCGAGTGGCGGCATGGCGGTATGGTCGGGCGATACGGTGGCGGAAGGCGCGGACGGATTGCTGCGCTTCGTGGGACGCGATGACGAGATGATGAAGGTGGCCGGCAACCGGATCAGCCCGACCGAGGTCGAGGAAGCGGTCGAGGCCGGCGGTGAGGTCGCGGAGGCGGTGGCGGTCGGACTGCCCGATCCGCGTCAGGGGCAGGCGATCGTCGTCGTCGCGCGGGCGGCGATCGAGGATGCCGAGGAGGCGGTACGGGCGCGGCTGCGGCGCGACCTGCCGAGCTTCCAGCAGCCGGCGCACTATGTCTGGGTCGAGGCGATGCCGCGCAACGCCAATGGCAAGCTCGACCGGGTGGCGGTGCGGGCGCTGGCGGAAGGGGTGATGGCATGAAGCCGATCGGGCCGATTCCGGCGGGCTTTGCCGGGCAGTCGCGGTTGTTGGTCGGCGGGAGCGACTTTGCCGAATTGCTCGAGCGTGCAGGGGATACGCCGGCGTTCTTGTACGACGCTGCTGCGATCGCGGCGCGGGTCGCGCGGTTGCGCGCGGCTTTGCCGCCGGGCGTCGGTGTTCATTATGCGATCAAGGCCAATCCGCATCGCGACTTGCTGGCGATGATCGCGCCGCTGGTCGACGGGCTGGACGTCGCGTCGGGCGGCGAACTGGCGATGGCGCTGGGAGAGAAGCCGGCGGTGGCGATCAGCTTTGCCGGGCCGGGCAAGCGTGACGACGAACTGGCGGCGGCGATCAAGGCTGGGGCGACGCTGCATGTCGAGTCGGAGGGAGAGGCCGACCGGGCGCTGGCGATCGGCGATCGGCTGGGGCTGGCCCCACGGATTGCGGTGCGGGTGAACCCCGATTTCGAACTGCGCGGATCGGGGATGCGGATGGGCGGACGTGCTTCGCCGTTCGGGATCGATGCGGCGCGGGTGCCGGCTTTGGTGCGGCGGCTGGTGGCGGTCGGGGCGGACTGGCATGGGTTCCATATCTTTGCGGGGTCGCAGACGCTCGACACTGCCGCGATCGTCGAGGCGCAGGCGGCGACGGTGACGCTCGCCGAACGGTTGTCGGAGGAGGCGGGCGCGGTGCCGGCGTTCGTCAATCTGGGCGGCGGGTTCGGCATCCCCTATTTCGCGGGCGATGTGCCGGTGGATGTCGAAGGGGTCGGCGCGGCGCTTGGCGAGCGGCTGGCGGTGCGCGGCGATGCGTTGCGCACGACGGGGTTCGCGGTCGAACTGGGGCGTTGGCTGGTCGGCGAGGCGGGTGTCTATTGCACGCGCGTGGTCGACGTGAAGGAGAGCGGCGGCGAGACGTTCGTGGTGGTCGATGGCGGTCTGCATCATCAATTGGCGGCGAGCGGCAATTTCGGGACGGTGGTGCGGCGCAATTATCCGGTGGCGGTGGCCGAGCGGATGGATGCGGCGGCGACCATGACGGCGTCGGTGGTCGGGTGCCTGTGCACGCCGCTCGACCGGCTAGCGGACCGGGTGGCGCTGCCGCCGGTGGCGGTCGGCGATACGATCGTGCTGTTTCTGGCGGGGGCTTATGGCGCGACCGCCAGTCCTGCCGCATTTCTCGGGCATCCTCCGGCACGCGAATTGCTGGTCGGGGCAGATGGTTAGCAACCGACTGTCGCAAAATGGGACAGGGTCGGCGCTTGTTGCTGTACTCAACCGGATGTTTACCCCTTTGCCGGCATAGCGGGCTACAGTCCTGTGCGGTCTTGGCCGCGCGCGTTCGAATAAGGAAGTTTTATGCGTCGCAGGGATGGAGTTGCCGGATTGGCGCTGTGCGCGGTGCTGGGCGGATGCGCCGGCGGTGCGACGCGCCCCGAACTGCCGCCCGCGCCGTTCGTGCAGGCGAAGGAGGCACCGGGCGAGGCCTATGTGATCGGGCCGCTAGACCAGCTGAGCATCTTCGTTTGGCGCAACCCGGAGCTGTCGGCGAAGGTGCAGGTGCGCCCCGACGGGCGGATCACCACGCCGCTGATCAACGACATGCCCGCCACCGGCAAGACGCCGGCGATGCTGGCCGACGACCTGAAGCTGGCGCTGGGCGAATATGTGAAGGACCCGCTGGTATCGGTGATCGTCGAAAATTTCTCGGGCACGTTCAGCCAGCAGGTGCGCGTGGTCGGCGCGACCGAAAAGCCGGCGTCGCTGCCGTACCGGGCGAACATGACGCTGCTCGACGCGATGATCGCGGTCGGGGGGCTGAACCAATATGCCTCGGGCAATCGGGCGCGGCTGGTGCGCTATGACCGGGCGACGGGCAAGCAGGAGGAGTTCGGGCTTCGCATCTCCAGCCTGTTGAAGAATGGCGATTCGAGCGCGAACGTGAAGTTGCAGCCGGGCGACGTCATCATCATCCCCGAGAGCATGTTCTGACATGGACGGGCTGTATGGGGAGCTGAAGCTGATCCTCCACGCGATCTGGCAGCGCCGCTGGATCGCGCTGGCGATCGCGTGGGGCGTGTGTCTGGCGGGGTGGCTGGTCGTCAGCCAGATTCCCAACAGCTATCAGTCGACCGCGCGGGTGATGGTCGAGATGCGGCAGGTGCTGCCGGGGGCCGAGGCGGCGGTGGCGCAGAATGCGCAGGCAAAGGATATCGACCGGATCCGCCAGACGCTGACCTCGGCGGTGAACCTCGAGAAGGTCGTGCGCGGCACGTCGATGGCCGAGACGATCGCCAACGACCGCGACGTGGCGGACCGGGTGGCGTCGCTGCAGAACGCGATCAAGCTGACCGCGCAGCAGGACAATCTGTTCGAGATTTCGGCGACGGCGGGCAATCCGAAACTGGCGCGCGAGATCGTGCAGAAGATGATCGACATCTTCGTCGAGGATAATCTGGCCAGCGACCGCGATGGGACGGTGCAGTCGCTACGCTTCCTCGACCAACAGCTGGACCAGCGGCAGCGGCAGCTGGCCGATGCCGAGGCGCGGCGGCAGGCGTTTCAGGCGCAATATATGGCGATGTTGCCGGGGACGGGGTCGCTCGACGACCGCATGTCGAACGCACGCGCCGAACTGGCGCAGATCGACGGCGACCTCGCAGCGGCGCAGTCGAGCCTGTCGGCGGCCAATGCGCAGCTGGCGGGCACGGCGGCGACGCTGCCGGGAACGGTGGGGACGGCGACGGTCGGGCCGGCACGCGCGCGGCTGAACGCGATCGAGGGGCAGATCGCCGAAGGGCGCAGCCGCGGGTGGACCGATGCCCATCCCGACATGGTCGCGCTGAACCGGCAGCTGGCGGCGGCACGAACGGCGGCACGCGGCGAGGGCGGTGGCGTGAGCGGCGGCACGGCGGCATCGCCCAACCCGTTCTACCTGCAACTTCGCGCGACGCAGGCCGACCGGCAGGCGACGGTCGCGGAGCTGAGCCAGCGCAAGCAGCAGATCGAAGGGCAGCTGAACGGATTGCAGGCGAAGATCGCCGCCGATCCGCAGGCGGCGGCGCAGCAGTCGCAGCTCGACCGCGATATCGCCTCGCTCAAGCAACAATATGACTCGCTGTTCCAGGACCGCGAACAGGTACGGATCCAGAGCAGCGTGCAGACCGATACCGACGCGGTGAAGTTCAGCGTGATCGACCCGCCGACCCAGCCGCGCGCACCCACCGCGCCCAACCGGCCGTTGCTGCTGCTGGGCGTATTGGTCGTTGGGATCGGCGCGGGCTTGGGCGCGTCGTTCGCGCTCAGCAAGTTGAAGACCAGCTTTGCCACGGCGGCACGGTTGGAGAAGATCAGCGGGATGCCGGTGCTGGGTGCGATTGGCGAAGTCGTGACCGATGCGGTGCGCGCCGAGCGGCAGCGGCGGTTGAAGCTGTTCGCGGGGGGCGCGGGGGCGCTGCTGGCGGCGTTCGTGCTGTTGTTGGGCCTCGAGTTCGCGCAACGCGGGCTGGTTGCCTGAAG
Organism: Sphingomonas sp. Leaf10; assembly: GCF_001421245.1. Lineage (GTDB taxonomy): Bacteria > Pseudomonadota > Alphaproteobacteria > Sphingomonadales > Sphingomonadaceae > Sphingomonas. The sequence continues at coordinate 530,010 of NZ_LMKE01000001.1, forward strand.
GGAGGACGGCCGAGTGAACGATCAGTCGCATCGTGGCTTGCGTAGCCAATCGCTGCTGGAGCGGGCGGCGGCGCATTGGCAGATGGCGCCGGCTCCCGAGGTCCCGACGGAACCGGTCGCGGAGGTTGCGCCGGCGCCGAAGAAGCCGATGCCGGCCGCGCGCATTCGACCGGTCGATCGGGCGAAGATCGATCGCGACGCGCTGGCCGAGGGTGGGATGCTGGTGCCCGGCGGGCCGGTGACCGCGCTGGCCGAGGAATTCCGGCTGGTGAAGCGGCAGTTGCTGGCGACCGGCGCGGACATCGCCAAGCGTGACGAGGATGCGGCACGGATGATCCTGCTGTGTTCGGCGCAGCCGGGCGACGGCAAGACGTTCTGTGCGATCAATCTGGCGTTGTCGCTGGCGGCCGAGCGCGATCTGAACGTCCTGCTGGTCGATGCCGATTTCAACAAGCCCGACATTCTGGGCCGGCTGGGGTTGCAGGCGGAGCGCGGGCTGCTCGACGCACTGGGCGACGCGAGCGTCGATCCCGAGGCGCTCGTGATCCCGACCGACGTGCCGCAGCTGTCGATCCTGCCGGCGGGTACGCGGACCAACGCCGATACCGAGTTGCTGCGCAGCGACCGGGCGCGGGAAGTGCTCGATGCGCTGCTCGCGGCCGATCCCGATCGCATCCTCCTGTTCGATTCGCCGCCGGCATTGGCGGCGTCGTCGGCGGCGGTGCTGGCGACCCTGGTCGGGCAGACGGTACTGGTGGTCCGCGCCGACCGCAGCAGCGAAGCCGATCTGCGCGAAGCGGTCGCGTTGCTGGATGGGTGCGAGGAGATCCAGTTGCTGCTGAACGCAACGACCTATCGTGCCGAGGGGCCGCGCTTCGGCTATTACGGGCAGGAACAGGATTGATGCGCGCGGCGGTCCTGCCGGTCCTGATCGCGACCGCCGTGCCGGCACAGGCGCAGCGGGTCGACGTCAGCCCCTATATCGAAGTCGGACAGGCGGTCGCCGCCGACCTGACCGACGGCGACGTGGTGACCTATACGCAGCTGACCGCCGGGGTCGATGCGCAGATCACGACGCAGCGCGTGCAGGTACAGGCCAATTACCAGTATCAACGGCTGTTCGACTGGGGCAGCGATTTCGGCAGCGGCGAGATCCATTCGGGGCTGGCGCGCGCCAATGTAGCGATCACCCGCTGGCTGAACCTCGAAGGCGGAGCGATCGCGACGCGGGCGCGCGGCGACCAGCGCGGTGGCGGCTTCGGGCCGTTCGTCAACGCCAGCAACGTCAATACCGCGCAGGTCTATGGCCTATATGCCGGACCGACGATCGCGACGCGGGTCGGACCGTTCGCGGTCAACGGCACCTATCAGTTCGGCTATGTAAAGGCCGAGGCACCGGGAGCGATCGATCTGGCGCCCGGACAGCGGCGTGTCGATTATTTCGACGAAGCGACCAGCCATCTGGTGATGGGCAGCGCGGGTACGCGGGCGGGCACGATCCTGCCGATCGGCTTTACCGTGTCGGGCGCGTGGCTGCGTGAGGATGCCGGCCAGCTCGACCAGAAGTTCGAGGGCGCATACGGCCGGGTCGACGCGGTGCTGCCGATTACCCGCACGCTCGCGGCGGTCGGCGGCGTCGGCTATGAAAAGATCGAGGTGACGCAGCGCGATCCGCTGGTCGATGCGCAGGGGCAGGCGGTGCTCGACGGCGCGGGGCGCTTCGTGACCGATCCGGCGTCCGCGCCGCGCATCGCCTACGACACCGACGGGCTGATCTGGGATGCGGGCGTGTTGTGGCGGCCGTCGCCGCGTACCGCGCTGGAGGCGCGGCTGGGTCGGCGCTATGGATCGATGAGCTATACCGCGTCGCTGCAATGGCAGACCGGGCCGGGTGCGGCGGTACAGGTCGGGGTGTATGACAGCGTCACCACCTTTGGCCGGCAGCTGACAGGATCGCTGGCGCAACTGCCGACCAACTATATCGACGGGCAGGATCCGTTCGGCGCACGCTATGGCGGGTGCGTGTTCGGCGGCGGGGTGACGCCCGAGGGGCAGTCGAATGCCGGCGCGTGCCTGACGCCGGTGTTCCAGTCGATCAGCGCGGCGACCTTCCGTGCGCGCGGTATCGATGCGGTCTATTCGATCACGCGGGGGCCGACCCGGCTGGGGCTGGGTGCAGGCTATTCCAGCCGGCGTTTCTATATCCCGCCGGTGCCGGGTGCGGTGATCTATCGTTCGCGCGACGAAAGCTATTATGTCCAGGGCTTCGGCCAATGGGCGATCGATGGCCGGTCGTCGTTCAGCGCCGATGTTTATGGCAATTATTTCGTCAGCGGAATCGAGGGCGGATTGGACGCGTGGGGCGCGGGCGCACAGGGCGGCTATTATCGCCGGTTCGGGCGGGCCTATGGCAGTCTGACGGCGGGGCTGTACGGCTTCGAGGTCGAGGGTGCCGACGCCGATGTGATCGCACAGGCGCTGCTGGGAATCGGGTACCGGTTCTAGGGCAATCGACATTCAGCCTCTCCCCTCCCTGGAAGGGAGGGGTCGGGGGTGGGTTGGCCCGTTGG
>NZ_LMKE01000001.1:532627-543470 GCF_001421245.1 Sphingomonas sp. Leaf10
CCTCCCTTCCAGGGAGGGGAGCAATTTCGTTGCGTTTCGCGTGAATGTCGATCCGGCAGAGGTTGCCGGGTACCGCCCCGCACGTCCGCCCGCTTCGCGTCATTCCCGCGCAGGCGGGAATCCATATCCGCCGATGTTCGTAACGCTTCGGCGACGCTGGGTGTATGAACCCCGCCTCGGCGGGGAGACTAATGGAGTATCCCGCCATCTTCAGCCGCTTGCGGTGCATTTGTGGCGGACGCATACGCCCCACCGCGAAATTTTAAGAAGAATAAACCGATCGGGGGTTATACAGCTCCCAACGGAGATGTTGATGTACGACGATCACTATGGCCTGACCGGTCGCCCGTTCCAGCTGACGCCCGATCCGGCGTTCTGGTTCGATACCGCGACGCATCGCAAGGCGATGGCGTATCTCGGCTATGGGTTGAGCCAGGGCGAGGGCTTCATCGTCATTACCGGCGAACCCGGTACCGGCAAGACGACGCTGCTCGGCCATCTGATGCGGACGATCGATTCCGCGCGGCTGAACGTCATCCGGATCGTCACGACCCAGATCGAGGCCGACGACCTGTTGCGGCTGGTCGCCGCCGGCCTCGACGTCGATCATGACGGGCTGACCAAGGCGCAGTTGCTGAGCGGGATCGAGCGCGGGCTGCACAATGTTGCGCGGTCGGGGCGGCGGACGCTGCTGGTGATCGACGAAGCGCAATCGCTGCCGGTCGGATCGATCGAAGAATTGCGGATGCTGTCGAATTTCCAGGCGGGCGGCTATGCGCTGTTGCAGATCTTCCTGCTCGGCCAGCCTGAATTCCGCCAGCGGCTGCATGGGTCGGACCGTCTGGAGCAGCTGCGCCAGAGGGTGATCGCGATGCATCACCTCGACCCGATGGAGGTCGAGGAGGTCGGACCGTATCTGGAACACCGGCTGCGCGTGGTCGGATGGAGCGGCAGTCCCAGTTTCTCGCCCGACGCGCTGGAGTCGCTGCATCGCTGGTCGGGCGGGATTCCACGCCGGTTGAACCAGTTGGCCAGCCGGGTGCTGTTGTTCGGCGCGATCGAGGGGATCGACCGGTTCGGCGCGCTCGACGTCGACAATGTCATCGCCGATCTGGACAAGGACGGGCTGGGCAGCCGCGCGGGCGATGCCGAGGCGGACGAGCCGGCGGCGTTCGGCGATGCCGAGCTGCGGCCGATGCCGCCGCGTCCGATCCATTTGTCGGTGGTCGAGAGCGGGCAGCGTCCGGCACCGCCGGTCGCCGATACCGAGGCGCTGCTGGCGCGGATCGAATCGCTCGAAGCGCGGCTGGAGCAGCAGGATCTGGCGCTGCGCCGGGTGCTGACGCTGCTGGTCGACTGGGTCGAGGGCGAACAGCGCCGGCCCGACCTGACGTCCGTGCGCGTCGCCGGCTGAGTTACCCCGATGCGCAATGCGATGTCGGTCGACGTCGAGGACTGGTTTCAGGTCGGCGCGTTCGAAACGGTCATCGACCGGCGCGACTGGGACGGGCTGGAACACCGGGTCGAGGCAAATACTGACGCGGTGCTCGACCTGTTCGCCGCCGCCGGGGTGAGCGCGACGTTCTTCACGCTCGGCTGGGTCGCGGATCGGTTTCCGGCGCTGATGCAGCGAATCGTGGCCGGCGGGCATGAACTGGCGAGCCATGGCTGGGACCACAAGCGCGTCTTCACGATGACGGCGGAACAGTTTCGCGACGATCTGGCGCAGGCGCGGACGGCGCTGGAGGATGCCGGCGGGCAGGCGGTGACCGGGTATCGCGCACCGAGCTTCTCGATCGATGCGCGGACGCCATGGGCGCATGGCGTGCTGGCCGATGCGGGCTATCGTTATTCGTCGTCGGTCGCACCGCTTCGCCACGATCATTATGGCTGGGCGGAGGCGCCGCGCGGGCTGTACCGGCCGGTCGCGGGCAACCAACTGATCGAATGGCCGATCACGCTGGCGAAGGTGCTGGGGCGCGATGTGTCGGCGGGGGGCGGGTTTTTCCGGCTGCTGCCGAACCGGGTGGTCGAGGACGCGGTGGTGCGCAGCAACCGGGTCGAGGCGCATCCGGCCATGTTCTATTTCCATCCGTGGGAGATCGATCCGGGGCAGCCGCGGGTGGCGAATGCACCGTTCAAGTCGAAGCTGCGCCATTATTCGCGGCTTGGGGCGATGGCGGGGAAGCTGGAGCGGCTGATGGTGCGGCACGACTGGGGCCGGGCCGATGCGATCGTCGCCGAGCGTGCGGTCGCGCTGTGAGTTTTCGGGTTCGGCGGGCGGACTTGGGCGACGTCGCCGAACGCGCGCGGATCGTGGCGTTTGTCGAGGGGCGGGCGGACGGTACACCGTTCCACCTGCCGGTCTGGGGCGAGGCTACGGCGGGGGGGTGCGGGCAGGCGTATCGGATGCTTCTGGCCGAGGAGGCGGGGGCGCTGGTCGGGCTGGTGCCGCTGACGCAGGTACGCTCGCCGTTGTTCGGCGCGGCTTTGGTGTCGACCGGGTTCGGGGTCGGTGGCGGCGTGTTGGGCGATGGGGCGGCGGCGCGGATGCTGGCCGAGGCGGCGGTGGGCGTCGCGCGCGAGCTTGGCTGTCCGACGATCGAGATGCGCGGCGGGGCGGCGATCGATGCGCCGGGTTGGACCTTCGACGACACACGTTATGTGGGGTTCATGCGGCCGTTGGCGGCGGACGACGACGCGGAATTGCTGGCGATCCCGCGCAAGCAGCGGGCCGATGTGCGCAAGGCGCTGGCCGCACCGTTCGAGGTCGCGATCGGGCACGACGCGGCGGCACTGGCCGAGCATTTCCGGGTGTATGGGACGTCGGTGCGCAATCTGGGCACGCCGGTCTTTCCTAGGTCGCTGTTCCGTGAGGTCGTGGCGGCGTTCGGCGATGATGCCGATGTGCTGACCATCCGCCATGCAGGGCGGGCGGTGGCGAGCGTGCTGTCGATCTATTGGCGGGGGACGGTCTATCCCTATTGGGGTGGCGGCACGGCCGAGGCGCGGGGGCTGCGCGCCAATGAACGGATGTATTTCGAACTGATGCGCCATGCGCGGCGGCGCGGCTGCGAGCGGTTCGATTTCGGACGGTCGAAGGTCGGAACCGGGCCGGCGGCGTACAAGAAGAATTGGGGGTTCGTCGGCGAGCCGCTCGGCTATCCGACCTGGACCGCCGATGGTGCCGCACCGCGCGACGCCAGTCCGCTCAACCCCAAATACCGGCTGAAGATCGCGGCGTGGCAGAAGCTGCCGTTGGCGGTGTCGAACCGGGTCGGGCCGTGGATCGCGAAGGGGCTGGGGTGAGCGACATCCTGTTCCTTGCCCACCGCGTCCCCTATCCCCCCGATCGCGGCGACAAGGTGCGTAGCTATCATGTAATGCGGCATTTGTCGACGCTGGGGCGGGTGCATCTGGCAACCTTTGCCGACGACCCGCGCGATCTGGGGCATGATGCGACGGTGAAGCAATGGTGCGCGAGTGTGGTGACGGTGCCACGGACCAAGGGCAATGCACGGGCGGCGGTCGAGGCGCTGGCGAGCGGGCGACCGGTGTCGCTGGCGGCGTTTGATCATCCGGACATGCGGTCGGCGGTGACGCGGTTGCTGGGTGAGCGCCGCCATGACGCGATCTATGTCTATTCGGGGCAGATGGCGCAGTATCTCCCCGCCGATGCGCGGTTCGTGATGGATTTCGTCGACCTCGATTCGGCGAAGTTCGCCGCCTATGCCGAGGATGCGCGCGGGCCGATGCGTTGGATGATGCGGCGCGAGGCGCGGTTGCTGGGGGCGTTCGAGCGGGCGGTGGCGGCGCGGGCGGAGGCGACCTTGTTCGTGAGTGCGGCGGAGGCAGCGTTGTTCGGCGGGCGGGCGCAGGCGGTCGAGAACGGGATCGACACCGGTTTCTTCGATCCGGCAGCCGTGACGCCGGTGGCCGAGGCGGGGTCGCTGATCGTGTTCACCGGCCAGATGGATTACCGACCGAACATCGATGCGGTGCGCTGGTTCGTCCAGGAAGTGCTGCCACGCGTACCGGGGCGGTTCGCCATCGTCGGGCGCAGCCCCACGGCGGCGGTGCGGGCGCTGGCGGGTGAGCGGGTGATCGTAACCGGTGAGGTCGCCGATGTGCGCGGATGGATCGCGGCGGCGGATGTCGTCGTCGCGCCGCTCCTGCTGGCGCGGGGGGTACAGAACAAGGTGCTGGAGGCGATGGCGATGGCGCGACCGGTCGTCGCCTCTACGGCGGCGGCGGAGGGGATCGACCATGACGGATCGATCCGGATTGCCGGGGATGCTGACGCTTTTGTGTCTGAAATCATAGGGTTGCTGGAAAATCCTGACGTTGCGCATACGCTTGGACAGGCGGCACGGGCGCGGACGATCGCACGCTATGGCTGGGACGCGCGACTGGCCCCGCTCGCTGGATTGATGGGGCTGTGAGCAGCCTCGCGCTCGATCGTCCGGCGCAATCGCTGACGCCCGAATGGCGGCGGTCGTTGATCGCGCTCGGCGGGATCTGGACGGCGCTGCTGCTGATCTTTCGGCGTGACGTTGGCGATGTGGTCGAGATCTGGTGGAATTCGACGACCTACGGCCATTGCCTGTTCGTGCCGCCGATCATCGGCTGGCTGGTATGGCAGCGCCGGCGCGAAGTGCTGGCGTTGCAGCCGGGCGCGTGGTGGCCGGGGCTGGCGATCGTCGTCGCAGGTGGTTTCGGCTGGCTGGTCGGGGAGGCGGCGGCGGTGGCGCTGTTCCGGCATGTCGGGCTGGTGATGCTGTTGCAGGGGGCGGTGGTGACGCTGCTCGGGCCGCGTGTTGCGCGGGGGTTGTTGTTTCCGCTGGCGTACATGTTCTTTCTGGTGCCGTTCGGCGATTTCATGGAGCCGTGGCTGCAATCGGTCACGGTCGCGCTGACGATGCCGATCCTGCACGCGCTCGGTGTCCCGGCTAGCGTCGACGGGGTGCTCATCACCATCCCGAACGGCTATTTCGAGGTGGCAGAGGCGTGTTCGGGGGCGAAGTTCGTGATCGCGATGATCGCCTACGGCGCGCTGGTCGCCAATGTCTGTTACGTCGCATGGGGCCGGCGGGCGGCGTTCATGGCGCTGGCGCTGGTGGTGCCGGTGCTGGCCAATGGCGTGCGCGCGGCGGGGACGATCTATGCCGCGCATCTGACCTCGGTCGAGGCGGCGACGGGGTTCGACCATATCGTCTATGGCTGGGTGTTCTTCGCGCTGACCATGGCCGGCGTGCTGGCAATCGGGTGGCGCTGGTTCGACCGCGATCCCGATACGCCGTGGTTCGACGTCGCGCGGGTGCAGGCGATGCCGATGCGCGTTGCCGACCGGTCGATGGCGGCGGGTGCGGTGCTGGGCATCGCGGTGGCCTTTGCCGCATGGGGGTGGGTGATCGACAGCCGCGTCGATACGTTGCTGGCCCGGATCGAATTGCCGAGCGTGCCCGGGTGGCAGCGGATCGCCATTACCGGTGAGCCATGGGTGCCGAATTATCCGGGTGCCGACCATTTCGTTATCGGCCGCTATGGCGATGCTCACGGACGCAGCGTCGATGTGGCGATCGCCGTCTATGCCGCGCAGGGCGAGGGCCATGAGCTGGTCGGATTCGGGCAGGGACCGATCCGTGAAAATGACCGCTGGGTTCGCGTAGCCGATACTCCGCCAATCGACGGCGGTACGGCGCTGCGGATGGCGGCACCCGGCCCGATCGAGCGGGAAGTGGCGACATGGTATCGCATCGGATCGGTCACCACCGGTAGCGAGGATCGGGTGAAGCTGGAAACGCTGAAGGCGCGCCTGCTGGGTGGGCGGCAACGCGGTGTGGCGGTGCTGATATCGGCGGAAAAGGGCGTGGGCGATCCGCGCGCGGTCATCGCCGACTTCCTGCGTGCGGCCGGACCGGTCGAGGCAATCGCCGATCGCGCGGCCGGAGCGAACTGACCATGTGCGGTATTGCCGGCATCTTCTATCCCGCCAGCCCGAAACCGGTCGATCCGGCGCGGATCGTGGCGATGACCGATGCGCAGGCGCATCGCGGACCAGACGGGTCGGGGGTGTGGACGGCACTGGGCGTCGGGCTTGGTCATCGGCGGCTGTCGATCATCGACGTGGCGGGCAGTCCGCAGCCCATGGCGCTGCCCGGCGAGCGGATCGTCGTCACCTATAACGGCGAAATCTACAACTTTGCCGAACTGCGTGCCGAACTGATCGCGAAGGGCGCGGTGTTCCGGACGCAGGGCGATACCGAGGTGCTGCTGCACGCCTGGATGGCATGGGGGCCGGACATGCTGGCGCGGCTGAACGGTATGTTCGCGTTCGCGATCCACGACGCCGATCGGCAGTCGCTGTTTCTCGCGCGCGACCGGATGGGGGTGAAGCCGCTTCATTATGTCGAACTGGCCGATGGCGCGGTGGCGTTCGCGTCCGAACTGAAGGGGTTGCTGGCGCATCCCCTGGTCCGGCGGACCCCCGATCTACGCGCGATCGAGGATTACATGACGCTTGGCTATGTGCCCGATGACGCCTGTATCGTCGCTGGCGTGCGCAAGCTGCCGGCCGGGCACTTCCTGCTCTTGCAGCGCGGGCGGGCGGTGTCGCCGCCGGTGCGGTGGTGGGATATCGACTTTTCGAAGCGCGCGAAGGGCAGCGCCCGCGACCTTGAGGCCGAACTGGTCGAGCGGATGCGTGAGGGGGTGCGGTCGCGGATGGTCGCCGACGTGCCGCTCGGCGCGTTCCTGTCGGGTGGGGTCGATTCGTCTGCGGTCGTCGCGCTGATGGCCGAGGCGAGCAAGGCGCCGGTCCAGACCTGCACAATCGGCTTCGACGAGGCGGGGCATGACGAACGCGGACCTGCCGCCGTCATCGCCACGCGCTTTGCGACCGACCATGCGGTGCGGACGGTGCAGTCGGACGATTTCGCGCTGATCGATACGCTGGTCGCGGCGTTCGACGAACCCTTTGCCGATGCGTCGGCGCTGGCGACCTACCGCGTATGTGCGCTGGCACGCGAGCGGGTGACGGTGGCGCTGTCGGGCGATGGCGCGGACGAGGCGCTGGCCGGGTATCGGCGGTACAAATTTCATGCCGCCGAGGAACGGGTGCGCGGGCTGTTGCCGCCGGGGTTTCGCGAGCCGGTGTTCGGGGCGCTGGGCGATGTCTATCCCAAGGCCGACTGGGCGCCGCGCGCGTTCCGGGCCAAGACGACGCTGCTCGCCCTGGCGCAGGATGGCAACGAAGCCTATGCCGGGGCGGTCGGGGTGACGACGTGCGCCGTGCGGCAGGCGCTTTACACGCCCGCCATGGCGCGGCAACTGGGCGGGCATCGCGGCGAGGACCGCTATGTCGCGGCGATGCGACAGGCACCGGCGCGCGATGCGCTGGATCGGGCGCAATATGCCGATTTCAAGCACTGGCTGCCTGGCGATATCCTGACCAAGGTCGACCGGACCAGCATGGCGGTGGGGCTGGAGGCGCGCGAGCCGTTGCTCGACCACCGGCTGATCGAGTTCTGCGCGACCCTGCCGCCGAAACTGCGGCTGCGGCGGGGCGAGGGCAAATGGCTCATGAAGAAGTCCCTTGAGCCATGGCTACCGCGCGACAGCCTCTACCGCCCGAAAATGGGGTTCGTGACGCCGGTCAGCGCGTGGTTTCGCGGGGCACTGGCCGATGAGGCGGCGGCGCTGACGCGCTCCCCGGTGCTGGCGAGCTGGTTCGACCTGCATGCGATCGAACGCATCGTCGCCGACCACCGTGCCGGGCGGGCCGAGCATGGCCGGACGCTGTGGCAATTGGTGATGCTGGAGCGGAGCGCGGCGCGGCTGTTCGCCTGATCTCCTTCGAATCTGCACCCGATCCCCACTCGACAAGTCACGACACTGCGATAGACCTTGGGATACCGGCGGGGGCCGGGGACAAGGGGGATCGCGTGAAGCGTTTGGTCATGGCTCGTGCTGCCGCAATGGCAGCGGTGTGTGTTCCGGCATTGGCATGGGCCAGCGATACGCCGCTCTATCAACCGGCGCCGGCTTGGATCGTCGCTCCGCCACCGGTGCCGGCGGGGGCGGCGGAGGAATTTCCGCCGATCGTGCTGCTCGATTTCCAGAAGCGGATCGAGGGCGATAGGCTATGGTCCTATGTCCATCAGCAGACGCGGATCGCCAGCAGCGAGATGCTGTCGCAGGCGGCGACGCTGACGCTGCCCTGGGCGCCGGACAAGGGTGACCTGATCGTCCACGGCCTGACTATCCTGCGCGGTGATCAGCGGATCGATCTGCTGGCGAAGGGGCAGAAGTTCGTCGTGCTGCGGCGCGAACAGGCGCTGGAGCAGCGCGAGCTGACCGGCATCCTGACGGCGACGATGGCGGTCGAGGGGCTGGAGGTCGGCGATATCCTCGACATGCGGTTTTCGGTCACCGGACGTGATGGTGCGCTGGGCGGTCGGGTGCAGGATGTCATCCCGCTGGTGGCGGCACCGATGCGGATCGGCGCAGGGCGGGTGCGCTATAGCTGGCCGAAGGAGAGCCAGCCGAAGTGGAAGTTCCTGGCCGACGGCGTACAGGCGACGCCGGTGACCAAGGGCGACTTCACCGAACTGAGCTTTCCCCTGCCGCTCGCCAAGCCGAGGGATATGCCCGAGGACGCGCCGTCGCGCTTCCGCCATCCGCCGCTGATGGAGGTGGCCAGCTTTGCCGACTGGGCCGATGTGTCGAAGACGTTCGCGACCCTCTACAGGACTGACGGGCTGATCGGCGCCGGCAGCCCGATCGCGGGCGAAGTCGCGACGATCATGAAGACGGAGACGACGCCGATCGGTCGCGCCCAACGCGCGCTGGAGGTGGTGCAGGACAAGATCCGCTATCTGGCGGTGGGGATGGACGGTGGGAATTATGTTCCGCAAGCCCCGGCAAAGACGTGGGAAGTTCGCTATGGCGACTGCAAGGCGAAGACGCTGCTGCTGCTCGCCATGCTGCACACGATGGGGATCGAGGCGGAGCCGGTGATCGCCAGCGTCGGCATGGGCGACTTCGTGCCCGAACGGTTGCCGAGTGCTGCTGCATTCAACCATGTGTTCGTGCGCGCGACTGTGGGTGGCGAGACGCTGTGGCTGGACGGGACGGGCAGCAATGCGCGGATGGCCGATATCCACGACACGCCGGGTGTCGGCTATGTCCTGCCGCTGCGGGCTGCCGGGGCCGATCCGTTCAAGGTCCAGACCCATGCAAGCGCGCGTCCCATATCGAGCGTCGTCATCGATGCGGACGAAAGCGGCGCGGTCGACCTGCCCAGCGCGGTCGATGTTGCTTTCACCGCGCACGGCGCAATGGCGGCACAGTTGCGCGCAGCCAAGAGCCAGATCGGCCCGAAAGAGCAGCGCGAGTTGATCTCCGGCATCCTGCAGAATGCGGTCGGCGAGGGGCAGTTCGCCGATGGCACCATCACGGTCGACCCAGTGACCGGTGACGTCGTCCTGCGCGCGAAGGGCGTGATCGGAACGAAATGGGGCATGGAGGATCGGCGGCGAAAGCGGGCACTGGGTGGGCTGCAGAGCGACCTGCGATTCTCCTCGGATCGTAGCCGGCCGGATTGGACCAGCATTCCGGTCGTCGCTCCGCCGGTGTTCGGGGTCGAACGGCGGTTACGCATCAAGCTGCCCGATGCCGGACGTGGTTTCACCTTGGATGGTGTTGCCGATGCGGATCAGCGGTTGGCGGGCTACGCCATCAAGCGGACGACGCGACTGGCGAATGGCGTGTTGACGAGCGACGAGCGGATGGATGCGCTGGGCGTCGAAGTACCGGCGGCGCAGATCGCCACCGAACGCGACGCCGTGGCGACGGCAGCGGCTAATATCCCGCACCTGGTCGCACCGGTCGATACGCCGCGTCGTTGGACGCTGAATAGCGTGGCGATGGCGCAGTCGAGCCAGATCAAGGCGATCCGCGCCGTCTATGCCAAGGCGATCGCCGACGATCCGGACGAGATGAGCGGCTATCAGAGCCGCGCCAGTTTCGAGACCGGTGTGGGGAATTACCGCGCGGCGCTGCCCGATCTCGACCGTGTGATCGCCAAGGAACCCAGTATCGAGTTGTATCTCCAACGCGCCTATGTGCAGGACATGCTGGGCGACCGGGCAAAGGCTTTGGCGGACGCCGAACGCGCGCGGCAACTCGATCCGTCGAACCAGGGGGCCACGGCACGGCTGGCGTGGTTGAAGGCGGAGAATGGCGACCTGCCCGGCGGGGTCGCGCTGCTCGATCAACGGATCGCGCTGGGCGGGGAGCAGAAGCGCTCGGCGCGGCAGGACAAGGCGGCGTTGATCGGCGAGTTCGGCGATGCGGCGGAGGCGGTGAAGCTGTACGACGCGATGATCGCCGAAAAGCCGGGATCGCCCAACCTGCTGAACGGGCGCTGCTGGATCAAGGGCACGCGGTCGGTGATGCTCGATACCGCGCTGAAGGACTGCACCAGCGCGATCGAACTGGGCGACAGCACGCTGGCCGCGCTCGATAGCCGGGCGATGGTCTGGTACCGGATGGGCCGCTATCCCGAGGCGCTGGCCGATCTCGACGCGGTGCTGGCGGCAGAGCCGGATATGGCCGGGAGCCGCTATCTGCGGGCGGCGGTGCTGAGGGCGATGAAGCGCGATGCCGATGCGGTCGCCGACCTGACGATGGCGCGCCGGGTCGCCCCGCAGATCGACCGGCAATATGCCCGGTTCGGGTTCACGATGTAGGCTGAGGTCGAGCGGCAGATACGAGAACGGCGGGGGATCGCTCCCCCGCCGTTTCCGGTTTCAACGATCGTTCGACGATCAGTCGAACATCT
>NZ_LMKE01000001.1:543522-604186 GCF_001421245.1 Sphingomonas sp. Leaf10
TTGCCGAAGGCGCGCTTGGCGCGATCCTTCCATGCGCCGCGATGATAGGCGTCCGAGGCGAGGAGCGGCATGACCGATCCGGCTTCGGCGAATACCATCTGTTCGAGCGCGGTGTCGACCTTGCCCCAGCTGGCCGCTTCCTTCAGCGTCGACGACGAACAGGCGCCGTCGCGCACGTCGGCGACGGTGATCTGCACGGCATATTTGTGCATCTCGACATCGTCGTGACCGAGGATTTCGGCGCAGACGACGGTGTCCTGGATGAAGTTCTTGGGCACGCCGCCGCCGATCATCAACAGGCCGGTGGTGCCCGCCTTGATCTTGATGTCGGTCAGTTCGCGGAAGTCGGCGATGGCGTCGAGCACCATGTACGGCTTGCCTTCCTTCGCACGGTCGACCTGGTGCTTGACCAAGCCGAAGCCGGCCGAGCTGTCGACGAATGCCGGGCAGAAGATCGGCACGTCATGTTCATAGGCGAGCTTGACGAGGCTGTTTTCCTTCTTGCCATGCTCCGACAGATACTTGCCCATTTCGCGGATGAAGGCGCGCGACGAATAGGCCTTCGGCTCCAGCGAGTCGGCGATCTTGCCGATCGTGTGGTCGCAATCCTGGAGCTGTTCTTCGTCGATATAGGTGTCGTAGATGCGGTCGATGTAGAGCGAGCGCAGCGTATTGTCGTCGGGGATTTCCAGCGCCTGATAGTGCTTGTGGCCGAGGCCTTCGAAGAAATCCATGTCGACGATCGACGCGCCGGTCGCGACGACGCCATCGATCATGTTCGAGCGCAGCAGTTCGGCATAGAGGTCCATGCAGCCACCGGCCGAGGTCGACCCTGCGATCACGAGGAAGATCGAGCAGTCCTTGTCCTCCAGCATCTGGTTGTAGATGCGGGTGGCGCGCGCGAGATCGCGGCTGGTGAAGCTCATCTTGCCCATGGCGTCGATGATCGGGCGGGCGTCGAACTTGGTGATATCGACATGCTCGACCGTGGTCGAAAGCAGTTCGGCCTTGCGGGTGTCGTTGATCGTCGTGTCGGTCATGATGGTCCCATCATCATCGATAAGCCGTCGTCGTTATGGGGACGCGGAAACCCGGTTGGCCTCCTGCCCACAAGACGCGGGAGGAGCCGATGGCGGTCGCATAGCGGCAAAGCGATGCAAAGCCCACCCCCGGCCCCTCCCGCGTAGTGCGGGAAGGGGGAGGTGGCTGGTTAGGGTGGTGTCGTTACAGCTTGACGACGTTGTGCGAACGGAACGCCGGAACCGCGTCGAGTTCGATATACATCGACTCCATCGGTTCGTCGTCGGTCACGACAGTCTCGCCATTGCCGAAACCGTTGAACGCGGTGCGCATTGCCGAGCCATAGGCGCCGAGCATGCCGATTTCGAAATAGTCGCCGCTACGGGTATCGGCCGGAAGCGGGAACGGGCCCTGCATCTGGTCGATATCGTCGCAGGTCGGACCCCAGAAGCTGAAGTCCATGTCGCGGGCGTCCGATTCCGGCTGCCGCAGCAGCTGCACCGGATATTTCCAGCCGATATGCGCTGCATCGAACAATGAGCCATAGGCGCCGTCGTTGATGAACAGTTCGGACCCGCGACGATGTTCGACGCGGACGACCACCGACGCGTATTCGGCGCACAGCGACCGGCCCGGTTCGGCCCACAATTCAGCCGAATAGCTGATCGGCAGGCTTTCGAACGCGCGGTGGATCGTTTCGAAGAAGCGCTCCAGCGGCGGCGGGGTCATGCCCGGATAGCGCGATGGGAAACCGCCACCGACGTCGATGACGTCGACGGTCACACCCGCTTCGACGATCGCACCACGAACCCGCTCCATCGCGTTGCTATACGCATCGGGCGACATGGTCTGGCTGCCGACATGGAAGCAGATGCCGAGCGCGTCGGCGACCTGACGGGTCGCGATCAGCAATTCCTTGGCCTCGCCCGGACCAACGCCGAACTTCGACCCCAGCGACAGCTTTGCATATTCCGACGACACCCGCATGCGCACGCACAGCGTCAGGTCGGTCGCGCCATCGGTGGCGGCGACGATCTTGTGCAGTTCGTCCATGCTGTCGAGCGAGAAGGTCCGCACGCCATGCTCGAAATAGGCCTCGGCAATTGCTTCCGGCGCCTTGATCGGGTGCATGAAGTGGCAAGTCGCTTCCGGCAGCGTCGACTTCACCAGACGCACTTCGCCGATCGACGCGGTGTCATAGTGGACGATGCCGTTGTCCCACAGGACGCGGAGCAGGTCGGGCGACGGATTCGCCTTTACCGCATACATCGAACGCCCCGGAAACTTCTCAACGAAGAATCGGGCGGCGCGCGCGGCGGCGTGCGGGCGAACGAGCGTTACCGGTTCGACCGGTCGGCGCTCTGCGATGTCGATCCCGCGCTCGAACGAGGAGTCACGGGCGATAAAGGGGGCAGCTAGCCCCAGCGCGCTATGGTGCTTGGCCAATTCAAGGGACCTCCAATTGCCTTTCGGCATACGGTGACAAAAGCTGCCTTGCGGTTGGAAGTCCCATGGGGCAGCGGAGGCGCGATCTATGACCCACAAACCTTGATGTAAAGTGTCTGTGCGGCAGAAAGTGCAATTTATGACGATTATGCGACAACCTACCCGCGCCGGGGTGCGCGATGCGGCGGCCAAGATGGCCGAAATCCTGCCGGCGTCGCCATTGATGGTGAGGGAAATCAATGGCTTGAAGGTGGCTTTCAAAATGGAATCACTTCAACCGGTCGGTGCGTTCAAACTGCGCGGCGCGTGGCATCGGTTGACGGCGTTGAGCGACACTTCGAGGACGCGTGGGGTCGTCGCCTTCTCCTCGGGCAATCACGCGCAGGGCGTGGCATGGGCGGCGAAGCGGCTGGGAATCGCCGCGACGATCGTGATGCCCGCCGACGCGCCGGAAACGAAGTTGCGGGCGACGATGGTGTTGGGCGCGGAGGTCGTTCGCTATGATCGCGCGACTGAAAGTCGTGAGAAGATCGCGGCGCATCTGGCGCATGCTCGCGGCGCGACGCTGGTGCCGAGTTTCGACGATGCATGGGTCATCGAGGGACAGGGTTCGGCGGGAATCGAAGCGGCGGTGCAGATGGCGGCGGCCGGATTGCCTGCGGCGTCGCGCGTGATCGTGCCCTGTGGTGGTGGCGGGTTGGCGGCGGGGATCGCGCTGGCGCTGCCTGATGCCGAGATCGTGACGGTCGAACCGGAAGGCTGGGACGATATGCGCCGCAGCCTGGAGGCGGGCTGGATCGAACCGGTCGGTGACGCGCCGCCGCCGACCGCCTGTGACGCGTTGCAGACGCCGCGCGTGGCCGAGCGGACCTTCGACGTGTTGTCGCGACGCGGGGCGACCGGCGTGGCGGTCAGCGAGGGCGAGATTGCCGAGGCGCAGCGCTGGGCGGCACGGCACTTGCGTGCGGTGGTCGAGCCGGGCGGTGCGGTGGGGCTGGCCGCGATTTTGTCCAGACGGGTGATGGTGACACCGGGCACGCTGGTGCTGATATCCGGCGGCAATGTCGATCCCGTCGCCTATGGCGCAGTGCTGGCAGCGTGACGCAGGGTCCGGCGGGAACGCTGCTCGCCGTGCTGATGCTGGTCGCGATCCTGATGATCGTGTTCGGCGTCCGGATGATCGTGCGCGGCGAGCGGCGCAACGGCAGTCTGATGCTCATCTGTGCGCTGGTGATGATTGGGAACGTGGCGATCTGGACGGTGTAGTCGTCAGTCGCGTTGTGGCGACATGCGGTAGCTGCGCTGGTCGAGCGCCTGTCCGGCATTGGCCGCGTTCTGGTTGTCTATCTGCATCCATTCCGCCTTGGTGCGGCACACCGGACGCGCCATGATCGAGCCGGTCGTCACCTCGCGCCGGCAGATTTTCTTTTCGGGCTTCGGGGCATCGGTGGCGGGCGCGGTCTGAACCGTGGCGGCGAGTAGTAGGATGGTCAGCATGGTCCGGCGGTCCTGTGACGGAGTGTTGCCGGTATCCTATGGCGTTCAAGCAATATGGCAAGCATGAATGGGCCGCCGCGGCGAAGCCACGTCGTCGGTCGGTGCCATGCGGCACCGCCGGCCAAGCTCGCCGCCGGGTGCGGATTAGCGGCGCTAATCCGCTGCGCCGAGCGTCACTTGATCGGCGAGTTCGGGTCCAGCCGCATGTCCAGATACTTGTCCACGCTGCCCATCAGTTCGGGCATTTCGTTCTGGAAGAAGTGGTTGGCGCCCGGGATCGTATCGTGATGGATCGTGATGTGACGCTGGGTGCGCAGCTTGTCGACCAGCTTCTGTGTCGCCGCCGGGGTGACGACTTCATCGGCATCGCCCTGAATGATGATGCCTGACGACGGGCATGGCGCCAGGAAGGTGAAGTCGTACATGTTCGCAGGGGGCGCGATCGAGATGAAGCCGCGGATTTCGGGGCGACGCATCAGCAGCTGCATGCCGATCCACGCACCGAAGCTGACGCCCGCGATCCACGTCGTCTGCGCTTCCGGATGGAAGCTCTGCACCCAGTCGAGTGCCGAGGCGGCGTCCGACAATTCGCCGACGCCGTTGTCGAACGTGCCCTGGCTCTTGCCGACGCCACGGAAGTTGAAGCGCAGCGTCGCGAAGCCGCGGCGCTGGAACGTCTTGTAGAGTTCCTGGACGATGCGGTTGTTCATCGTGCCCCCCGACGACGGGTGCGGATGCAGGATCATCGCGACGGGCGCGCGGGGACGGGGAGCGGGGGCGAAACGGCCCTCCAGTCGACCTTCGGGACCGGGGAAGATGACTTCGGGCATGGGACGTCCTGCTAACAAATGGGCGCGGCGATGGCGCGGAATGGGATCGCGGCTATATAGGGTCAAGCAATCGGAACGGAAGTGTTTTGACGACCCGCATCTATCTCGACCATGCCGCGACCACGCCCATCCGGCCCGAAGCGGCAGCCGCTGTGGCAGAGGGAATGGCGCGGTGGGCCAATTCGTCCAGCCCGCATGCCGAGGGGCGGGCGGCGCGGCGGATGCTGGAGGATGCGCGCGGCCGGATCGCGAAGGCGCTGGGCTGGGATGGGGAGGTGATCCTGACCAGCGGGGCGAGCGAGGCGCTGGCGATCGGGCTTGGGCGGGCGAAACGGACGCGGCGGTTGGTGTCGGCGGTCGAGCATGATGCGGTGTTCCGGGCGGCTCCCGGTGCCGATGTGCTGCCGGTCGTTCGAGGCGCGCCGGATAAAGACATGCTGGCTCGATACCTCACCGATGGACCGCCCCCGGTCGTTGCGGTGCAGGCGATCAATTCGGAAACCGGCACGACCTTGCTGTCTCACGATTCTGACCCGGTCGTAGCGATGGTGCGGGACGCGGGGGGGCTGGTGCTGGCCGATGCGTCGCAGGCGGCGGGAAAGCAGCCCTTGCCCGATGCCGACATGATCGTGGTGTCGGCGCACAAGCTGGGCGGACCGCCGGGGATCGGTGCGCTGCTGCTGCGGGATTATGCGATGGTCGAGCCGGATGGCGGGCAGGAGTCCGGCTATCGTAGCGGCACCGAGAATTTGCCGGGCGTGCTGGGCTTTGCTGCCGCGCTCGAGGCCGGAGGGTTGGAGCGCTGGGCTACCACCGTCGACCAGCGGTTCCACTTCAAGGATCGGCTGTACGAAGCTGGCGAGGTGATTCAGCCCGGGGGGCAATGCTCGCATATCTTCGCGGTCGCGCATTCGACGCTACCGGCTGCGGCGCAGCTCATCCGGCTGGACGCCATGGGGTTTGCGGTATCGGCGGGAAGCGCGTGTTCCTCCGGGACGCTGAAGCGCAGCCGCGCGCTGGCGGCGTTCGGGGTGCCGGGTGAGGTCGCGGACCGGACGATCCGGGTCAGCCTTGGTTGGTCGACGACGCCCGAGGAACTCGACCGCTTCGCCAATGCCTATGCGGGACTGGTGCGGCGATGACCTATCTCGATTATCAGGCAACGACGCCGCTGGCTCCGCAGGCGTTCGAGGCGATGGTGCCGTGGCTGCGCGACCACCATGCCAACCCGCACTCGCCGCATCGTGAAGGTCGGCGGGCGAAGGCGGCGGTGGAGGTCGCCCGCGCGCAGGTGCTGGCGGCGCTGGCGCCCGGCGAGGATGGGCGGCTGTTCTTTACGAGTGGCGCGACCGAGGCGGCGAACTGGGCGATTGCCGGCACGTTCGAACGCCGGGGCGCTACCCGACCGAAGGTGGTGACGATCGCGATCGAGCATAGCTGCGTGCTCGACACCGTCCGCGCGCTTGCCAGCCGGGGCGCCGAGGTCGTCGTGTTGCCGGTGGGGGCGGACGGGTTGGTCGATCGCGATGCGGCGCTGGCGGCGATCGATGCGCGGACGGCGCTGGTCGCGGCGATGCTGGTCAATAACGAGATCGGGGTGGTGCAGCCGATCGCCTGGTTGGGTGACCTGGCCCGGTCGGTCGGCGCGGTGATGCTGTGCGACGCGGTGCAGGGTTGGGGCCGGGTCGCGTTGCCGGTCGCCGCCTGCGACCTGATCGCGGTGTCGGCGCATAAGGTCTACGGGCCGAAGGGCATCGGGGCGCTGTGGGTTCGTGCCGGGGCGGAGCCGGCGGCGATTGTGCATGGCGGTGGGCAGGAAGGTGGCCTGCGGTCGGGTACGCTCAGCCCGGCGTTATGCGCGGGCTTCGGGGCGGCGGCGGCGTTGCTGGCGCAGGATGATATGTCCCATATCGAGACGTTATGGGCGGCGGCGCGCGACGTTCTTTCAGCGCCCGACTGGCAGTTGAACGGCGATGCCGTGGCGCGGTGGCATGGCAATCTCAACGTACGGATGGATAGGTTGGATGTGGCGCGGTTGATGAGCGAATGTCGCGACATCGCCTTTTCGGCCGGATCGGCGTGCGCGAGCGGATCGGGGCGGACCAGTCATGTGCTGCGCGCGATCGGGCTGAACGATGCGCAGGCGAAGAACGCGATCCGTATCGGGTTCGGGCGGTACACGACCAAGGAAGAACTGGTGGCCGCGGTGCAGACGATCGATCGCGCGGCGCGGGGGCAACGATGATCGTCCGGTTCGTTCGACCCGATGGCGGTATCGAAGAGGCACGGGGCGCGGCGGGGGATCGCCTGCTTGATCTGGCGCAGGCATATGACCTGCCGCTGGAGGGGACGTGCGGCGGGCAGATGGCGTGTTCGACCTGTCATGTCATTGTCGATCCAGCCGATGCCGGACGCCTGCCCCCCGCAAGCGAGGAAGAAGAGGATATGCTCGATTTCGCCGAAGGGGCGGTCGCGACCAGTCGGTTGGCGTGTCAGATCGTGCTGGACGAGTCGCTCGACGGGCTGACAGTGTGGGTGCCGGCGGCGGCACGTGATGCGCGGCGGTAATGCTCGACCAACAGTACCGCGACCGCGCCGCTGGTATAGGCGACGAAATCCTTCGGATCGAACCCGCTGCCAAGGATCATGCGGGCGACGTCATTGCGGTCGAGCCCGATGGCTTTCAGCAGGCGGAAATACTGGCTGAACTCGATCACGACGGCGATGGCGAAGGCGATCAGCGTCGCCGACACAACCGACAGCCATGAGACGGCGCGGAGGCCGGCATAGACCAGCACGACCGCCAGCGCGTCGCCGACATAGGGGCGGATGATCGGATCGTTGAGGAAGAACGCGATCACCAGCTCGATTGCCAGCAATGCGATGGTCAGTGCGGCATAGCCCTTGTGCAGTCGCATCGTCGCTTCCCCCGAAGTGCGACGGCCATGGCGTGCGACGGACGCCGACGCAAGCGCTTGCCCCGATGCGGCACCACCGCCTAAAGACCCGCGATGACCGTGAACGTCGATATGGGGACGGACCCGGCGGGCAAGACCGTTCCCCTTGATCTCGAAGAATTGTTGGCGACCCGATTGCTGGTGCAGGGCAATTCGGGGTCGGGCAAGTCGCACCTGCTCCGCCGCCTGCTCGAACGCAGTGCCGGCCATGTGCAGCAGGTGGTGATCGATCCCGAAGGGGATTTCGTGACGCTGGCCGGTGCCCATGGCCATGTCGTGATCGAAGCGGCCGACCATAGCGAGCGAGAGGTCGCCAAGTTCGCGACGCGGGCGCGCGAGCACCGTGCGTCCGTCGTGCTGAGTCTCGAGGGGCTGGAAGCTGAAGGGCAGATGAAGTGCGCGGCGGCGTTCCTGAACGCGCTGTTCGATGCGCCGCGCGAGCATTGGTATCCGGCGCTGGTCGTCGTCGACGAAGCGCAGTTGTTCGCGCCGGCGGGCGGTGGCGAGGTCGTCGAGGAGGTACGGCGTGCGTCGCTGTCGGCGATGACCAACCTGATGTGTCGCGGGCGCAAGCGTGGCCTCGCCGGTGTCATCGCGACGCAGCGGCTGGCGAAGCTGGCCAAGAACGTCGCGGCCGAGGCGTCGAACTTCCTGATGGGGCGGACCTTCCTCGACATCGACATGGCGCGCGCCGCCGACCTGCTGGGCATGGAGCGGCGGCAGGCGGAGGCGATCCGCGATCTGCAGCGCGGGCATTTCCTGGCGCTGGGGCCGGCGGTGTCGCGGCGGCCCTTGTCGATCAAGATCGGGCCGGTGCAGACCTCTGCGCGCAGCGGCAGCCCCAAGCTGACCCCGCTGCCGTCCGCACCGGTGGCGGATATCAAGGGCTTGTTGCTGGCACCGGTCGAGGCGATGTTGCCGCTGGGTCCGCCGATCCGGCACGTCGCGCCGCCCGAAGCGGTGGAGGCGGCGATTGCCGCACCCCCACGCCCCAGCGCCGCGCCGGACCTGCCCGAACGCTCCGCCAATGAAACTGATACGATCGTCGCCGACGTGCTGCGCGCGCTGGTTGAGGATGAGGGCGATCAGCCACGGCCGGCCGCAGTGCTGTATCAGGATTTCGACGTGCGCTGTCGCATGGTCGGCCTGCCGCGTCCGCCGCTAGACCTGCCGGCGTTCACGCGGCGGCTCGCCTGTGCGCGAGCCGGCATCTTCGAGGCGCCGGATGACGAATGGGCGCAGGCGCTGGCGATCGCCGATGTGCTGCCCGACGATATGCTGGGTGCGTTCATGCTGATCGCGCGGGCAGCGCGCGAGGGGCGGCCATGCCCCAGCGATGCGGACATTGCGCGGACCTATGGCACCAGTTCGCTCGGCCGGGTGAAGCGAATGCTTGCCTATATCGAGGGGCGCGAGTTGCTGGTGTGCCGGATCGACTTGGCAGGCAAACGGTCGATCGCGTTGCCGCATCTGGGGTGGACGACCGAGGCGGCGGAGGCGTAAATCCTCCCCGTACGGGGGAGGATTTAGGGGCGGGCGTAGCGGTCCTTCAGCAATCGCCACGTCGCGCGCAGGCCATAGGCCTCGCCGCCTTTCGCGCGGCCGGGTTTGGCGCTGGCGCGCCATGCGAAGGTGTCGAGATGGACCCATGCCGTGCACGGCGTGACGAAGCGACGCAGGAACAGCGCGGCGGTGACCGCGCCGGCCATGCCGCCGTCGGGCGCGTTGACCATGTCGGCGATGTCGGACTTCAGCATGTCGTCATAGCCGTCCCATAGCGGCATCCGCCACAACGCGTCGTCCTCCGCCGTGCCGGCCGCCAAGAGGTCGGTGGCAAGCGCTTCGTCGTTGGTGAAGGTCGCGGGCAGATCGGGGCCGAGCGCCACCCGCGCAGCACCGGTCAGCGTCGCGAAGTCGATCAGCAGGTCGGGCTGGTCCTCGCACGCCTTGGTCAAGGCATCGCCGAGTACGAGCCGCCCTTCCGCATCGGTGTTGGTGTTCTCGACCGACAGCCCCTTGCGCGTGGCGAGCACGTCGCCGGGGCGGAAGCTGTCGGCGGACACGCTGTTCTCGACCGCCGGGATCAGCAAGTGAAGCCGGACCGGGAGGTGCGTTTCCATTACCAGCCCGGCCAGCGCCAGCGCGTGCGCGGCCCCACCCATATCCTTCTTCATCAGGCGCATGCCCGCCGAAGGCTTGATATCCAGCCCGCCGCTGTCGAAGCATACGCCCTTGCCAACCAGCGCGACGCGCGGATGGGCAGGATTGCCCCAGACGAGTTCGATCAGCCGCGGCTCGCGGCCCTTGGCCGCAGCTTTCCCGACCGCATGGATCATCGGATAACCGGTTTCAAGATCGCGGCCCGTCGTGACGGTAACGGTCGCACCATAGGCGTCGCCCAACGTGCGGACGGTCGTGGCGAGTTCAGCGGGGCCAAGGTCGGCGGCAGCGGTGTTGACCAGATCACGGACGCGCGCAGTCGCGGCGGCCTGTCGCAGCGCTTCGTCGATCCGGGCGGGTTCGTTAGACAGGAGAATGCGTGGGGCGTCGTCCTCGCCCTTGCGATAGCGGGTGAAGCGATATTGCGCGGTCGCCCAGCCCAGCTTGGCCGCCCCGGGCGTGCCGGTCGCGAGGCGATAGGCACCGGCAGGAAGGAGCGGGGGCAGGTGTGCAAGATCCCAGGTCGAAAGCCGGGCAGGGTCGGTGACGACGGTCGCGACCGACCAGTCATCGGTCTGCTCGCCGGGCAACGTCGCGGTCTTGCCGGCCTTGGCGGTCAGGCGCTGCGCCGTTGCCGCAGCGCGCACGCGCGGCGGGTGTGCTGCGAGCCATGCGTCGAGTGCGGCGGCGGGGATCAGGTGGATGGTGCGGGCGGCCTGCCCCCGGTCGGCGACGATCGTCGGTGTCATGCCGATGATGTAAGGCGACGTAACCGGATAGCGCAACCCAATCCTCCCCGGGAACGGGGAGGGGGACCGCCGCGAAGCGGGGGTGGAGGGGGATTGCCGGCAGCGGACCGCTTCGGGAAGCCCCCCTCAACCATGCTGCGCATGATCCCCCTCCCCCGGGGAGCCGGGACGATCTTAGCTCAGCGGGACGCCGTAGAGGTCGTGTTCGTCAGCGTCCTCGACCTCGACCTTCACGATATCGCCCTGCGCCAGATGCCCGGCGTCGCGCAGGAATACCTCACCGTCGATGCCCGGCGCGTCGGCGGTGCTGCGGCCGGTCGCACCGCCTTCCTCGCCGACCTCGTCGATGATGACGTCGATCGTGCGGCCGATCTTCGCGGCGAGCTTCGCGGCGGAGATGGCGGCGGTCTTTTCCATGATCCGGGCGTAGCGTTCTTCCTTGACCGCCTCCGGCACCGGATCGGGTAGCGCGTTGGCGGCGGCGCCCTCGACGGGTTCGAAGCGGAACGCGCCGACCCGGTCAAGCTGCGCTTCGTCGAGCCAGTCGAGCAGATATTGGAAATCGGCCTCGGTCTCACCGGGGAAGCCGACGACGAACGAAGAGCGGATCGCGATATCCGGGCAGATTTCGCGCCAACCGCGCAGGCGTTCGAGCACCTTCGCATCGTTGGCCGGCCGCTTCATCGCCTTCAAAACATTGGGCGATGCGTGCTGGAACGGAATGTCGAGATAGGGGAGCACCAGCCCTTCGGCCATCAGCGGGATGACGCTGTCGACATGGGGGTAGGGATAGACATAGTGCAGCCGTACCCACGGCGCGATCTGTCCCAGTTCGCGGGAGAGATCGGTCATGTGCGGCACGACCTCGCGACCCTTCCAAGCGCGCGGTTCGCGGCGGATATCGATGCCGTAGGCGGAGGTGTCCTGGCTGATGACCAGCAATTCCTTCGTGCCGGCAGCGACCAGCTTTTCCGCCTCGCGCAGGATCGCGTCGGGACGACGGCTGACGAGGTCGCCGCGGATCGAAGGGATGATGCAGAAGGAGCAGCGGTGGTTGCACCCCTCCGAAATCTTCAGATAGCTGTAGTGGCGCGGCGTCAGCTTCAACCCGCTTTCGGGGACCAGATCGACGAAGGGCGAGGGGATCGGCGGTGCGGCTTCGTGCACGGCCTCGACGACCTGTTCGTACTGGTGCGCGCCAGTGACGGCCAGCACCTGCGGAAAGCGGGCGCGGATCGTTTCCGCTTCCTGTCCCATGCAACCGGTCACGATGACGCGACCGTTTTCGGCAATCGCCTCACCGATCGCTTCGAGCGACTCTTCCTTAGCGGAATCGAGGAAGCCGCAGGTATTGACCAGCACGACATCGGCCCCGGCATAGTCGGGCGACATCTGATAGCCGTCGCTGCGCAGCTTCGTCAGGATGCGTTCGCTGTCGACCAGGTTCTTGGGACAGCCGAGCGAAACCATCCCGACACGGGGGGGCGAAGGAAGACGAGTTGCCATGATCGCCGGGTCACATAGCGATTTCGGCGAAAAATGATAGGGGCGGCGATCCTATTGCCGGAACAGGAAGAACGCACCACCGGCGATCAGCGCAAAGCCGATCATGTGATTGACCGTGATCTTCTGCCCCAGATAGGCGACCGAAAAGATCGCGAAGATGGTCAGAGTGATGACCTCCTGCATCCCCTTCAGCTGCGCCGCCGAGTAGACCTGCGACCCGATCCGGTTGGCGGGCACCGCGAGGCAATATTCGAAAAAGGCGATGCCCCAGCTGACGACGATCACGAAGAACAGGGGCGCACCCTTGTGCTTCAGATGGCCGTACCAGGCGAAGGTCATGAAGATGTTGGAGGCGATCAGCAGGACGATCGGCCAGATACGCGCAGCGTCGGGCATTATCGGGTCACCACTTCGACGATCATGTCGCCAGGTTGGAGGTTGCGTGCTTCTGGGCTGTCGAACGTGATCTTGCCGCCTTGTCGGTATATTCGCAGGCCGAGGCCGGTGGTGATCGCAGACAGGGGCTGGCCGACCTCGTGCGGCGCTACCGGTCGTTCGGACAGCGCGACCGCGCCGTCGATCGACGCCAGATCGAGCATATAGTCGGCGATATGCGGTCCCCGGCACGATCCGGCGAGCAGCAGTCCGGCGAAGCTGACCGGATTGATGACCGTCGTCGCACCGGCGGCACGCGCTGGAAACTCGTTATCCTCGGCCTTCACGATCACGCTGATCGTCAGGTCGGGGGCGAGATGACGGGCCGTCAGCGTCACCAGCACCGACGTGTCGTCGCGACCGGTGGCGACGATCAGCGCGCGGGCGCGGACGATGCAGACGTCGTTCAGCGTCGCATCGCGGGTGGCATCGGCCAGCAGAACGATGCAGCCCAG
Organism: Sphingomonas sp. Leaf10; assembly: GCF_001421245.1. Taxonomy (GTDB): domain Bacteria; phylum Pseudomonadota; class Alphaproteobacteria; order Sphingomonadales; family Sphingomonadaceae; genus Sphingomonas. Next base: position 556,578 of record NZ_LMKE01000001.1, read on the forward strand.
TTTTTGCGCGCGATCGAGATGCGCCTGGACCGTATCGATCACGACGATCCGCCGCGGGTCTTCCCCGCGCGCGATCAGTTCGTCGACCGCTTCGGAGCCGGTCTTGCCGAACCCTGCCACGACGATGTGACCGGTCAGCTTGTCTTGCAACAGCGCCATGCGCCAACGCTCCCAACTGCGCCGAAGGACGAATTGATAGGTCGTGCCGATGAACAGCAGCACGACGAACACCCGGATCGGCGTAACGATCAACGCATCGAATAGTCGCGCGCGTTCGGTGACCGGTGCGATGTCGCCATAGCCGGTCGTCGTGATCGAGATCATGGTGAAATAGATCACATCGGCGAAGCTGACGCGCCCGTCATAATTGTCGCGCAGCCCTTCGCGATCGAACCAGTGCACCGCGACCGCGATACCGACCAGCGTCAGTACCGCGACCACGCGCCACAGGATCGAGGCCCAGACCGGCAGCGGCGACGATTGCCGCAGGATCGCGCGGCGGGAGGGTGGCGTCACTGACGCGGCAGTCGCGACAGCGGATCGACCGGGGTCCGCCCCGAACGGATCTCGAAATGGACCGCCGGCCGTTCCGCATAGCCGGTGTCGCCCGACAGCGCGATTTTCTGCCCCTTCTTGACCGCCTGCCCCCGCTGGACCAGCAACTGGCTGGCATGGCCGTAGACGGTGGTGAGGCCGCTGCCGTGGCGGATGATGACCACCCCGCCCAGACCTGGAACGCCGGTGCCGACATAGGCGACGGTCCCGGCGGCGGCAGCAGCGATCGGCGTGTCGATCGGTACCGCGATCTTGATGCCGTTATTGCGTTCGCCGCTGTCCCCCGCGCCGAAGCGTTTGAACACGCGGCCGTCGACCGGCCAGATCAGCGTGCCGGGGCTGGTGCTGGGCGGTGCGACCGCTGCGGTCGATGGCAGCACACGGCGCGGCGAGGTGACGGCGGGGGCGGGGCGGGCGTTCGGTTCGATCGCCGGTTCGCCGCCCGTTAGAATGTCGTCGATATCTAGCTGGAACGCGGCGGCCCGTTCGGCGGCCGAGCGTGGCGTTGCATCGCCGGGGATCAAGATGCGCTGTCCGGCGCGCAGGATGAACGGCTCGGTCAGTGCATTGGCGGTGGCGATGCGCGACCAGTCGACGCCATAGGCGCGGGCAATGGCGATGCCGCTCTCCCCCCTCCCAACCATGTGATAGCGACCGCCCGGAATGGTCAGCCGTTGGCCGGCGCGGATCATGAAGGGCGGCGGCAGGTTGTTGGCGCGTGCGATCGCTTCGGTCCCGGCACCGGTCGTGTTGGCGATGCCCCGCAGCGTATCTCCGGAGCGGACGATGTAGCTGCTTGGCGCGATGCTCCGCGCGTTCGGTACGACCCGTTTGGCTTCCCATGCCGGCGGTGGCGAGGGCAGGGCCGTGACGCCTTCGCCCTGTGGTTCGGTCGCGGCCGGGGTATCCGGGGCGACGGTCGGGGCCGGCTCGACGGTCGGTTGCGACGCGACGCGGCTTTGGTTGGACGGGATACAGCCGCTTGCTCCGATCACCAGCACCGCCGCGCCTATGCCCCGTTTCGCGAACCGCATCGCCGCCCCCCGTTCGTCGCTCAACCCGCCGGGGTCAGCACATCCTGTCCGATATAGCGGCGTAGCACTTCGGGCACGACGACCGAGCCATCCGCCTGCTGATAGTTCTCCAGCACCGCGACCAATGTGCGACCGACCGCTAGACCCGATCCATTGAGAGTATGGACGAACCGTGTCGCCTTCTCTCCCTCGGGCCGGTAGCGGGCGTTCATCCGCCGCGCCTGGAAATCGGTGCAGGTCGAACAGCTCGAAATCTCACGGTAGCGACCCTGCCCCGGCAGCCAGACTTCGAGGTCGTAGGTTCGCGCCGCCGAGAAGCCCATGTCGCCGGTGCACAGCTTCATCCGGCGGAACGGCAGGACGAGCCGGTTGAGAATATCCTCCGCCGCCTGCGTCATCCGCTCATGCTCGGCGTCGGACTGGTCGGGGGTGGTGATCGACACCATCTCCGCCTTCTCGAACTGGTGCTGGCGGATGAAGCCGCGCGTGTCGCGCCCGGCGGCACCTGCTTCCGACCGGAAGCACATGGTGAGCGCGGTGAAGCGCAGCGGCAATTCGCGCTCGGCGAGGATCTGTCCGGCGACGATATTGGTCAGCGAAACCTCGGCGGTCGGGATCAACCAGCGATCGTCGGTCGTGCGGAACAGGTCCTCGGCGAATTTCGGCAACTGCCCAGTGCCGAATAGGGCGTCACTGCGCACCAACACCGGCGGCACGACCTCTTCATAGCCATGGATGCCGGTCAGCGTGTCGAGCATGAACTGGCCGAGCGCGCGGTGCAGCTTGGCGGCGGCCCCGCGCACCAGCGTGAAGCGCGCACCCGACAGCTTGGCCCCGGTTTCGAAATCAAGACCGATGGCCGGGCCGATCGCATCATGTTCGGCCGGCGTGAAGGCGAAGGCAGTCGGGTCTCCGACGGTCTTCTCGACGACATTGTCGTCTTCGTCCGCACCCTGCGGCACGTCGGCGAGGGGCAGATTGGGGATCGCGGAGAGGGTGACGTTCAACTCTTCGCCGAGCGTCGCTTCCTCCGCCTCGATCGCTGGCATCCGTTCCTTCAGCGTGGCGACTTCGGCCATCAGCGCAGCGGCGGTGGCTTCGTCGCGGCTGGCCTTGGCCGCGCCGATCGCCTTGGACGCTTCGTTGCGACGGGCCTGTGCGACCTGCACCTCGGTCAGCAGCGCACGGCGGCGTTCGTCGAGATCGGCCAGCGCCGCCGATCGCGGTTCGACGCCCCGGCGGGCAAGGGCGGCATCGAAGGCGGCGGGATCGTCGCGGATCAGGCGGATATCGTGCATGGCCGGGCTATGGCGAGCGATCCGCAGCCATGCAAGCCGCAACCGCCGCCGCTGCCGGTGCGTTGGGCAGCCAGCGAAACCCGAGGAGAGATGGAATGCGGATACCCCATGACGCCTGCGTACTGGTCGCCGATGGCCGCAAAATGCTGTTCTTTCGCAACGAGGGCGATGCGAACACGCCCAACCTGATCGTCGAGGATCAGGCGATGCAGGCGAACCCCGCCGACCGCCACCAGAAAACCGATGCCGCCGGTCAGGCGCAGTCGATCCGTGGCGGCAATTTCGCGCAGGGCGGTGGCAGCATGGACGAGACCGATTATCATCAGCAGGCCGAAGATCGCTTCGCCGCCGAGGCCGCCGAACTGCTGCGCAAGCGTGCGCTCGCCAATGAGTTCGAGGCACTGATCGTGGTCGCACCACCCAAGACGCTGGGCGAAATGCGCAAACATTATCACAAGACGGTCAGCGACCGGTTGACCGGTGAACTCGACAAGGATCTGACCGGCCACCCGGTCGATCAGATCGAAAAGCTGATCTCCGCCGCCTGATCGGGCCTCGGACCGCGCGTCGCCGTGCGCGGTTCGTTATTCGGCGTTGGTCGTCTTGCGGGCAAGTCGCTTGCGCACGACCAGCGCCGCTGCGGCACCGCCGAACAGCAGCAACATCGGCGGGGCCGGCACCGGCGTTGGACCATCGGGTCCTGGCGGCGGCTTGCCGTGCGAACTGCCGTTCGAACTCCAGCCACCATTCGAACTCCAGCCCTTGCTCGACGAGCCGTTCGAGGAGGACGAGGTCGATGTCGATGTGCTGGTCGATCCCGACGAAGCCGACGAGGTGCTAGTCGAGACATTACCGCTCGACGACGAAGACGTCGACGAAGAGACGTCGCCGCTGGATGAGGCCGAGGACGACACGTTCCCGCTCGACGACGACGACACGTTGCCGCTCGATGAGGACGACACATTGCCGCTGCTGCCGCCGGAGGCGGACGAGGTGCTGCTGGTGCTCGACACGCCGCCCGTGCTGGTCGACGATCCGCCGGACGAGTTCGAGGATGAAGTCGCGCCGGACGAGGTCGACGAAGACGATCCGCCCGAGCCGCCCGACGAGGTAGAGGTCGACCCGCCGCTGGTGCTCGAGGTCGATGACACGACGATACCGCTCGACCCGCCGCCCGAGCCACCGCCGCCGAAGAAGCCTCCGGCAAAGAAGCCGCCGCCGATGCCGCCTCCACCGGTCCCGCCAACCAGCACCGGCCCGCCGCCAAAGCCACCGCCGCCCATCATCGGCGGCATTTCCACGCCAATGAAGGCCGGGGGCAGCGGAACGGGAGCAGCCTGGCTGGCAACGGTCACCACCGTCGGCGGGCAGACCGTCCTGGTCCGCGTGACGACGCGGGTGACGACCCGGCGCGGGGCGGGGCGGGGGGCGGCGCGTTTGGTGATGGCGCGCTTGGTGATCGCCCGTTTCGTGATTTCCCGGTTCTGGGCCGATTCGGCGACATGGACCGCGCCGCCGCCGATGACCGCGCCACCGCAGGCACATGCACACAGTTTCGCCAGGGCCATCTTCACCGACATGCCGCACCATTCTTCCGTTAGAATCATCAACCACCGCGTCGCCGCGATGCATTGGATCGACTTGCCCCACCAAGGCAAAACAAAGCGTAAAACTCAACCCGTACCAGGTTCAATTCCCCCCTTTATTTCGTAACCGCAAGACTTGCCAGCGGTCGACGCTGGTTAACGTACCGTAAAGGGACGTGGGAGGATAAGGGAACCTATCCGGTTAACCCTGTGAACAATCGGCATTTCGTCGGTTGGTCCTGAACGCTTGTGGTGCCGCCCTCCGCCCGATATAGGCGCGCGGACAATGAGAGGGGGCACCCTGCCGATTTGGTCAGGGGAAGCTCCGGGGCGGAGATTGGGGATGGCCACGGTTTTGAGCGACACGACACAACCTCTCGACATACCGCCGCCGGCGAACGACGACGGGTATCGCCCCCATGCGGACGAGCCGTTCATGAACCCGCGGCAACAGGCCTATTTCCGGGCCAAGTTGCTGGCATGGAAGGATGCGATCCTCCGCGAATCGCAGGACACGCTGGCGCATCTTCAGAATGAATCGCTGCGCGAGGCGGACCTGACCGATCGCGCATCGAGCGAAACCGACTGGTCCATCGAACTGCGCACCCGCGACCGGCAGCGCAAGCTGATTTCCAAGATCGAGGCGGCGCTGCGCCGAATCGACGATGGCGAATATGGCTATTGCGAAGTGACCGGCGAACCGATCGCGCTCGGTCGGCTGGAGGCACGTCCGATCGCAACGATGACCGTCGAAGCGCAGAGCCGCCACGAACGGCACGAAAAAGTCTCGCGCGAGGAATAGCGCGGATGCGAAGCGCGGGGCCGGTGGCCGACCCCGCGCGGTGCGTCACAGCGAAGTGATCTCCTGCTTCACCAGCAGCTTGCGTTTCTTGAGCGACGACAACAACGACTGGTCGGGCGAGGGCCGCTGGGTTTCGGCCGCGATCTGGCGGTCGAGCGTCGCATGCTTCGTTTCGAGTGCGGTGAGGTGGGCAGACTGCATCGTTGCATCCTCCTGCTGTGCTGTTGGGGGGATGAGTAAAACACACGATCGGGCGAATGTCGCCATGCCAGGTAGGATTTTCGACACGACGTGCGAAAATCGCTGACGGACCGTTGCCAGCGCCCGAACGGCGGGTGACAGTGTCCGGCGATGGACGAATCGGACCTTGAACAGCGGCTCGGCATGTTACGGGTCGAGCACCGCGACCTCGACGACGCGATCGCGGCGCTGGGATCGGCGAGTCACTTCGACCAATTGCAACTGGCCCGGCTGAAACGTCGCAAACTGCGCCTGCGCGACGAGGTGGCGGCGATCGAGGACCAGTTGATCCCCGATATCATCGCCTGACCGTCGCGTTCGGGGACGGTCGGCACAGCATGGCGATCGGGCGCCCCCTTTCGCGAGTCGCGGGAGCGTGGCATTCTGCGGTGATGGACGTACCGGCAAACGGCGCGATGGTGCATCGCCGACTAATCGATTCGATGTATGTCGAAGCGATGGTGCTGGCTGACGAGGCGCGCGCCTATTTCGATCAGGGCGGGCTGGCCGAACGGGCGATGCTCCACCCGATGGCGCGGGTCGTGCTGTCATGCGAGTCGCTGAAGATCACCACCCGGTTGATGCACGTCATCGCATGGTTGCTGACGCAGAAGGCGATCGACGCGGGCGAGATGTCGGCCGAACTGGCCGACGATCCGTTGCGCGTGCTACCCGCCGGGCCGGAGACCGAGGACGACGCGCTGGCGACGATGCCGGCGGGTACGCAGACGCTGATCCGCGCCAGCATCGACCTGTACCGCCGCGCCGAGCGGATGGAGCGGTCGCGCAGTGCCCCGCCCGCCGCCAGTCCCGCGCGAGCGATGTTCGAGCGGCTGGCGACGCGACTATAGCAGGCGGGTGCGGGCGGCCTGATATTCGGCGGCCATGCGTGCGATGCGATCGGCGGCGGGGACGACCGCATCGACCGCACCGATCCCCTGGCCGGCGCCCCAGATATCCTTCCAAGCCTTTGCACCGGAGCTGAAATTCATCGCCGAGCTGTCGCTCTGCGGCAGCGCGTCGGGGTCGAGGCCAGCGGCGACGATCGAGCTGCGCAGGTAGTTGCCGTGTACGCCGGTGAACAGGTTGCTGTAGACGATATCGTCAGCCCGGCCGTCGACCACCGCCTGTTTGTACGCGGGGACGGCATTCGCTTCGGTGGTGGCGATGAAGGGCGAGCCGACATAGGCGAGATCGGCGCCCGCCGCCTGCGCCGCCAGCACCGCACCGCCATTGGCGATGGCGCCGGATAACGTCAGTGGACCGTCGAACCACTGACGGACCTCCTGGGTGAAGGCGAAGGGGTTCAGCCGACCGGCATGACCGCCCGCGCCGGTGCAGACGAGGATCAGGCCGTCTGCGCCTTTTTCGACCGCCTTGTGCGCGAAGCGGTCGTCGATAACGTCGTGCAGGGTGATGCCGCCCCAGCCATGGACGGCGGTGTTCAAATCCTCGCGCGCGCCGAGCGAGGTGATGACGATCGGCACCTTCCATTTGGCGCAGGTGGTCAGGTCCGCCTCCAGCCGGTCGTTCGAGCGGTGGACGATCTGGTTCACCGCGAAGGGGGCGGCGGGGCGGTCGGGATGGGCGCGATCATGCGCCGCCAGTTCCTCGGTAATGCGGTGCAACCATTCGTCGAGCTGCGCCTGCGGCCGGGCATTGAGCGCCGGGAACGAACCGACGATCCCGGCCTTGCACTGGGCGATGACGAGGTCGGGGCCGGAAATGATGAAGAGCGGCGAGCCGATCACGGGGAGGGCGAGCGTGTCGAACAAGGGGGGAAGCGCCATGTGAGTTTCATAGCGCAACCGTAATGGCTGTCCAGTGGCGGAAGTTGACGAAGGTGACACGAAGTTGGTGTTGTGGCGGGGCTTTGAGATGCAACAAACCATTTGATTAGAATATGTTGGGAAAGAGCGTCCGCTTCGAAGTTGCCACGGAACGGAGCGTCGGTCGGAAAAGGATTGGCCCTGTCAAAGAACAACCCCGATGTCGCATCTACCGATACGGTAGGAAAGTTTGGCTGGTGGATATGGCCAACGCCTTCTTAACCCTCCCGTCCTACGCTTTGCCGGTACAGAGAGGGGATTGATCGATGGTCGAAGTCACGCGCAGGCGCAGCCTGGTGCTGTTCGAGATCGGCGCGGCGGCGCTGTTGCTGCTGCTGGCGTTCGGGGTGGCGGCGAAAGGGGTGCTCAACATGCACCGCTATCCCAGCCAGCCGGTCGTGGCCGCCGCATTCGAGGCGCCGACAGGGTGCGCCTATGCCGGCACGAAGCCGGTCGCGCGGGTGCCGGCGGCGTGTGTCAGCCCGGCGTATCGGCTGACCAAGCTGACCGACCTGGGGCTGGGTACGGTGAAGGGTGACGAGCATTGGTACCGGGTCGGTGACGATGCGCTGCTGCTGTTGTGCTTCGACGGCGGCGATGCCTGTGCGGTACGCGGGCGGGTGTCGGGCAAGTTCGTGCGGGCGCAGGGCGATCAGGCGTAGGCGCGGATCATCCGGTCACGACCTGATACAGCAACACCGAATTCAGCACGATCACCGCCGCACAGATCGTCCATGCGGCGATGGCGAGGATCGGGCGGTTGGCGAAGTCTCCCATCTTGTCCCGGTCGCCGGTGAAGCGGACCAGCGGATAGACGGCGAAGGGCAGTTGCAGGCTCAACACCACCTGACTGGCGATCAGCAGTTGCGCGGTGCCGCTCTCGCCATACAGGCTGGCGACGACCACGGCGGGCACGATCGCGATCAGGCGGGTGACGATCCGCCGCAGCCATGCCGGCAGACGGATGTTGAGGAACCCCTCCATAACGATCTGTCCGGCCAGCGTGCCGGTGATCGTCGAATTCTGACCCGACGCGAGCAGGGCGACCGCGAACAGGATGCTGGCGGCCCCGGCGCCCAGCATCGGCGTCAGCAGCTGATAGGCATCCTGTATCTCCGCCACGTCGGTGCGCCCGGCGGTATGGAAGGTCGCGGCGGCGAGGATCAGGATCGATCCGTTAATGAACAGCGCCAGCATCAGCGCGACCGAACTGTCGATGGTGGCAAGCTTGACCGCCTCTCGCCGACCCTCGACCGACCGGTCGAAGCTGCGGGTCTGCACGATCGAGCTGTGGAGATACAGATTGTGCGGCATGACCGTCGCGCCGAGGATGCCGATCGCGATATAGAGCATCGCCGGATTGGTCACGATTTCGGTGCGCGGGATCAGCCCATCGGCGATGGCGGCGAGCGAAGGTTGCGCAAGGAACAGTTCGACGGCGAAGCAGCCGGCGATGATGATCAGCAGCGCGACGATGAACGCTTCCAGCTTGCGGAAGCCATATTGCTGGAGCAGCAGGATCAGCATCACGTCGACCGCCGTAATGCACACGCCCCAGACCAGCGGGATGCCGAAGAGCAATTGCAGCGCGATGGCGGTGCCGATGACCTCCGCCAGATCGCAGGCGATGATCGCCAGTTCGCACAGGCCCCACAGCACCCAGCGGACGGGCGACGGATAATATTCGCGGCACGCCTGCGCCAGATCGAGGCCGGTGACGATGCCGAGCTTCGCCGACAGCGATTGCAACACCATCGCCATGAAGTTCGACAACAGGACGACCGACAGCAGCGTGTAGCCGAATGCCGATCCGCCGGCGATGTCGGTCGCCCAGTTGCCCGGGTCCATATAGCCGACCGCGACCAGATAGCCGGGACCGGCAAACGCCCCCAGCTTTCGCCAGAATTGCCCCGCACCGGCGGGAACGGGCACGGTGCGGAACGATCCCGGCAGGCTGGGACGACGTTCCGGGGTGATATCGGCGGCAGACGGTGGTGGAGCCATGGTCGGTCGCTGTCCCCGGAAATCGTTCAAATGGCGGCGCTGGTTTTCAGGAACCCGTTGACGCCCGCGGGGAAGAACCCGCCGAGCGCGACCGAGGTCCGTGTCTGGTACGCAACGTTCAGAACCTGTGCCGGCGCGCGGGCATAGGTGATGCCGCTGCCGTCGGTCGGTACGATGTTCGACGCGTTGTTGGCGGGCCGCGCGCCCTGATCGATATCGGCCGCGCCGTCGAAATTGTCGCGCGCGGTCGACAGCGCCTCGGTCGCGTCGATCAGCGCCGGGGTGGCGATGCCGCGCCGATAGAGCGCCGACCGGATCAGGCCGGCGTGGTACGCCTTGGCACCCTGCATACCCGCCGCCGCGTTGAGGAACGCGGCCCCCGCGAGCGAGCCGATGATCCCGCGATAGGCGGTCACCACCACATCCTCGAACACGAAGGCGCCGAGCAGGAACCGGTCGTCGCTCTCATACACGTCGAACGTCGCCGCTACGGTGGTGATGAGTGCCGCCGTGCGGGCAAGGTTCGAAAAGGCGCTGGTCGCGGTGACCCCGAGGTCGATCGCGGGCTGCGCGATCACGGTCGAACCAATCACGCCGCGCAGATAGGCGACATTCGCGCGGGTATCGGCGGCGAGTTCGCGGGCATAGCGGCCGATCGTCGCGTCGCTGAAGGCAATCTGCCGTGCGCCGGTCGCGGCACCCGGCGTGCCGGCACCGCCGAGCAGGCCGGCGTCGAGGCCGGCACCGGTCGTGGCGTAGCTGTAATATTGCGCTTGGAGATAGGCGAAGTTCAGCGTGAAATTCAAAATGTCCGCATCCGTCGCCGGGCTGGGCACCGGGGTCGGCGTGCCCGACGCGGTCGGCGTGGGGGTCGGCGTGGGGGTCGGCGTGGGGGCAGGGTTGCCGTTATTGCCACCGCAGGCGGCGAGCAGTCCGGCGCCGGCGACCGCGGCGGACACGCCGCCGGCAGCGCGTAGGAAGTCGCGGCGGCTGTCATTCTTGTCCAGCACGGGCAGCATCGATTCGTTGGTCATGTGTCTCGCTCCCGAAAGGCTCAGTTCGCCGCGCTGGTCTTGATGTTGCCGTTGACGCCGGCGGGGAAGAACCCGCCCGTGGCGACGGCATCGCGGTTCAGATAGGCGATATTGAGAACCTGTCCGGTGGTGCGGCCATAGGGGAGGCCGGTATTGGGGTCGAACGGGGTGATGTTCGACTGATCGCCGATCGGGCGGACGCCCTGATCGATATCGGTGCCGCCGTCGAGGCTGTCGCGCGCGGTCGAGATCGATTCGGTCGCATCGATCAGCGACGGGGTCGACAAGCCACGCACATAGAGTGCCGACCGGATCATCGAGGCGTGATAGGCTTCGGCGGCGAGGATGCCGGCCGCCGCCTGTCGGATCAACGTGTTGGCGATGCCGGGCAGCGCGCCGCGATAGGCGGTGACGCCGACATCCTCGAAGATATAGGCGGCGAGCAGGAAATTATCGTCGCTGGCATAGGGATCGAAGGTGTCGTTGGCACCGATCAGGCCGGCGGCGCGGGCGGCGTTCGAAAAGGCGCTGGTCGCGGTGGCGCTGAGGTCGAGCGCGGGCATGGCGATGGCCGAACTGCCGAGCGCGTTGCGGATGAATTCGACGTGCGCGACCTCGTCCTGCGCAATTTCGCGGGCGAAGTTGGCAACGACCGGATCGTTCAGCGTCGCCTTGCGTCCGCCGGTTACTGCGCCCGGCGTGGTACCGGTCGGGCCGGTCAGCAGATTGGCGGCGAGGCCGGTACCGTTGGCGGCGAAGGCATAGAATTGCGCTTCGAGATATTCGAGGTTCAGCGCGAAGTTCAGCACGTCGATGTCGGAGGTGCCCGGCGACGATGACGGGGTCGGCGTGGGGGTGGGCGTCGCTGTGGCGGTACCGGTCGGCGTCGGGGCCGGCGAGGAATCGCTGTCGCCGCACGAGGTGAGCGCGAGACCGCCACCGATCGCCGCCGCCGCACCAAAGGCGCGGAAGAAGTCGCGGCGTTCTTCGCGCCGACGCGCCCGTGCGTCCAGCGCCTCAACCATCTGTGTCTCGTCGGTCATCTACCGGTTCCCTTAACGCGTTCGGCCCCGCCCCGCGCTTGGCGGAACGACCCGGGCCAGTCGTCTGACGTGCGCGCCATGGCGGCGCGCGTGCCCGATGTCGGTGTGCTGTATTGCGTGTGAGGGCAAGAGGCTAGGCCGGATCGACGAATGATTGGCGGCGGAGTGTCTGGTTAGTTTCGGGGCCACGGTTGCGGCAAGCCCCTCCCTGGTGAAGGGTAGGGTTGGGGTGGGTGGGTGCGTGGCGCGCGCGACATTCCCTCGCGGGCCTACCCACCCCAAACCCCTCCCTGTCAGGGAGGGGCTTACTATTCGTCAGGCCGCGACGCGGCGGCGTTCGGACAGTTCCTCGTTCAGCATCTCGGCCAGCAGGAACGCCAGTTCGAGGCTCTGCCCGGCGTTGAGGCGGGGGTCGCAATGCGTGTGGTAGCGGTCGGCAAGGCTCTGTTCGGTGACCGCGATCGCGCCGCCGGTGCATTCGGTGACGTTCTGCCCGGTCATTTCGGCATGGATGCCGCCGGCATGGCTTCCCTCTGCCCGGTGGACGGCGAAGAAGCCGCGCACTTCGGCGAGGATGCGGTCGAACGGGCGCGTCTTGTAGCCGGTCGTCGCCTTGATCGTGTTTCCATGCATCGGATCGCACGACCACACCACCGGATGCCCTTCGCGCTGGACGGCGCGGATCAGTTTGGGCAGGCCCGCCTCGATCTTGTCGTGGCCGTAGCGGGTGATGAGGGTCATCCGCCCCGCGATACGGTTCGGGTTGAGCGTGTCGAGCATCCGCAGCAGCGCGTCCGGCTCCAGCGTCGGGCCGCACTTGATGCCGATCGGGTTGCCGATGCCGCGCAGGAATTCGACATGCGCCGATCCGTCGAACCGGGTGCGGTCGCCGATCCACAGGAAGTGCGCCGAGGTGTCGTACCAGTCGCCGGTCAGCGAATCCTGCCGGGTGAGCGCCTGTTCATAGGGGAGCAGCAGCGCTTCGTGGCTGGTGTAGAAGCTGGTCGCCTTGAGCTGCGGCACGCTGTCGGCATCGATGCCGCAGGCGGCCATGAAGTCCAGAGCCTCGCCGATGCGATCGGCGACGTCGGCATACTTCTTGGCCCATGGGCTGCGACCCATGAAGTCGTGGGTCCAGCGATGAACCTGATGCAGGTTCGCATAGCCGCCGGTTGCGAAGGCGCGCAGCAAATTGAGCGTCGCCGCCGCCTGCGAATAGGCGCGGATCATCCGCTGCGGATCGGGGACGCGGCCTTCGGAGGTGAAGGCGATGTCGTTGATATTGTCGCCGCGATAGCTGGGCAGCTCAACGCCATCCACGACTTCGGTATCGGCCGAGCGCGGCTTGGCGAACTGTCCGGCCATGCGACCGACCTTCACGGTCGGCAGCTTCGACGCGAAGGTCAGCACGACCGCCATCTGCAGGATGACGCGGAAGGTGTCGCGGATATAGTTGGGATGGAACTCGGCAAAGCTCTCCGCGCAATCGCCGCCCTGGAGCAGGAACGCGCGACCCTCGGCCACTTCGGCGAGTTCGGCGGTCAGGCTGCGCGCTTCGCCGGCGAAGACGAGCGGCGGATAGCTGGCAAGCTGTGCCGTCGTCGCGTCGAGTGCGGCGCGGTCGGGATAGGTGGGGAGCTGGCGCGCTTCGGCGGTGGTCCAGCTATCGGGGGCCCAATTTGCGGCCATGTGCAGTATCCATCAACTCGGTTCGGGTAATTCCCATGCGCGAAACCGGCTGTTCGCGCAATGAAGGAAAGGTTGGCCGGTCCGATCGACTGCTTCGATCAGCCGTAGCGGTGGTGGAATTCGTCATTGTCCATGACGAGGTAGCGGATCGCATCGATCAGCGCCCAAATGCCGGTAACCAGCAGGCCGACGACGGTGCAGGTCAGCAACAGCATGACGATGCCCGATCCGGTCTTGCCGAGATAGAAGCGGTGAATGCCGAGCGTGCCGAGGAAGAAGGCGAACAGGACGGCAGCGATCTTGTCCTTGCGACCGCGCGGGCGGCGGTCGTTGGCCGCAGGACGGGGGGCGACGGTGCCGGGAACGTGATAGATGCGCAACGCGCGACCGTTCGACACCTCGAAATCGACCTGTGCACCGACCGACGGGCCGATGCGGTCGCTCCAGTCGTCGGGCTGGAACCAGTAACGCTGGCCATCGTCGCCGGCGATCCGCCCCTCGCGTCCGTCCCGATCGACACCCAGTATCTGTCCCCGCATATCGTCCCCCGATGATTCGCGCGGAGGATATGAAGGCGAAGCAGGGCCGGGAGCAAGGGGTTAGCGTTACCTATCCAAGCGTCGGGCGCCAGTCCCAAGCGAGGGGATCGCCGTCCATCACTTCCACGCCCGCAGCGGTCAGTTCGTCGCGGATTACGTCGCTCTTGGCGAAGTCTTTCGCGGCGCGGGCTTCGCGGCGGTCGGACAGGCGGGCTTCGATCGTGTCCGCGTCGATCGTCGCATCGGCGGGGCGAACGCGCAGGTCGGCGCGTTCGATGGTGGCAAGGCCGAGGCCCAGCACCGCGTCGAAATCGGCGAGCGCGGCAAGGCGGTCGGCAGGTGTCAGTTTCTTGTCCGCGAGCAGTTCGTCGAGCACCGGCAGCGCGCGCGGGGTGTTGAGGTCGTCGGACACCGCCGCGTCGAGGCGTTCGCGATAGGCTGCCGCCTTACCCGCATCGCCTTCGCCCGACGCGCGGGTGCGGAGCGCGACGACGGTCATCGCCAGCCGCTTCAATCGGGTCAGCGCCGCGATCAGATTGTCGGCCGAGAATTCCAGTTCGGAGCGATACTGCGCCGACAGGCACATCAGGCGATAGGCGAGCGGATGCACCCCGCCGTCGATCAGCGTCTGAAGCGTGGTGAACACGCCCTTCGACTTCGACATCTTGCCCGAGCGTTCGACGAGGAAGTTGTTGTGCATCCAGAAGGCGGCACCGCTGTCGGCGCAACCGCAAAATGCCTGATTCTGGGCGATCTCGTTCGGGTGGTGGATCTCGCGATGGTCGATACCACCGGTGTGGATGTCGAACGGGCTGCCAAGGTACTTGATGCTCATCACCGAGCATTCGAGATGCCAGCCCGGCGCACCCTTCCCCCAGGGCGAGTCCCATTCCATTTGGCGCGTCTCACCCGGCAGAGTCTTGCGCCAGATGGCAAAGTCCTGCGGATGGCGCTTGCCCGCGACCGGATCGATGCGCCCTTCGCCAGCATCATCCTGCCCGCCCGCCAGTGCACCATAGTTCGGCACGCTGCTGCTGTCGAAATAGAGGCCGCTGTCGAGTTCGTAGCAATGTTCGGGTGCGATCCGTTCAGCAAAGGCGATCATCTCGGCGATGTGATCGGTCGCGACCGACCAGCGCGTCGGGTCGTCGATATTCAGGTCGCGCAGATTGCCCTTGAACGCCGCCGTATAGTGGGCGGCGATGTCCCAGATCGACTGGGCGCGCGCCTTTGCCGCCGCCTCCATCTTGTCGTCGCCGGCATCGGCGTCCGACGTCAGGTGGCCGACATCGGTGATGTTGATGACATGGGTGAGCGGATAGCCCTTCCACCGCAACACCCGGCTCAGCGTGTCGGTGAAGACGTACGCGCGCAGATTGCCAATATGCGCATAATTGTAGACGGTCGGCCCGCACGAATAGACGCGCACCCCCTTTGCCGGGTCGAGCGGTTCGAAGCGCTGAAGGCTGCGGGTCAGCGAATTGTGAAGCGTGAGCGGGGCACCGTGCATGGCCGAGCGCATAGCGCGGTGCGCTCCGTCTGCAAATCCGTACCGTTGACCGGGAAAGTGGCACACGCCCCGGAACAGGCCGCTGCGACAGCGGTTAGGAATTCCGTGATCGAAAAGCATAATTCGATCAATATGTTAACATGGATCAATCGACCGAGCCAAGTGGTTCGGCAGACGGGAGAGCACGGCCATGGCCCAAAGCGAACTACCCGGCGATATCGAGCGTGACGACGCTCCGGCCTTCACGTCCAAGGACAGTAGCGAACGCGGTGAGGCCGCCGCCCATGGCGAATCATCGGTATCGGGCGTTGCGGTGACGATCAACCGGCCGCGGCATGAACTCTATGCCTATTGGCGTGACTTCGGGAACCTCGCGACATTCATGCTGAATGTCGAGGCGATCGAGGTTCGCGATTCCGAGCGGTCGCATTGGAAGGTCAGTGGACCGAACGGCATTTACGAATGGGACGCCATCGTCACCGAAAACATGGATGGCGAACGCATCAGCTGGCGCGCGGAGAATAGTGACGTTCCGAACAGCGGCTGGGTATCGTTCCATGAAGCGGCGCCGGGACGCGGCACGGTGGTGACGGCGATGATCGCCTATGACCCGCCCGCCGGCATCGTCGGCAAGCTGGTGGCGAAGGTCACGCAGCAGGAACCGGCGATCCAGGCGCGCCGCGACCTGCGGCGCTTCAAGCAACTGATGGAAACCGGCGAGATCGCGACGACCACGCCGCCCAACCGCGAACCCAAATCATAAGAAGGAGCCGGCGATGCGCGCACTTACCTGGCACGGCAAGCACGACGTCCGTGTCGATACCGTTCCCGATCCCGAGATCATCAACCCCCGCGATGCGATCATCAAGATCACGTCGACCGCGATCTGCGGGTCCGACCTGCATCTGTATGACGGCTATATCCCGACGATGAAGGCGGGCGATATCCTCGGCCATGAATTCATGGGCGAGGTGGTCGAGACCGGGCCGAAATCGACGTTGAAGAAGGGGCAGCGCGTCGTCGTACCCTTCGTCATCGCCTGCGGCAGTTGCTACCATTGTTCGAAGCAGCAATATTCGGGCTGCGACAATGGCAATCCGGCCGACAATCAGGACATTGCCCAAGAACTATGGGGACAGGTCGGGTCGGCGCTGTTCGGGTACAGCCATATGACCGGTGGCTATCCGGGCGGGCAGGCCGAATATGTCCGCGTGCCGTTCAGCGATGTCGGACCGATCGTGATCCCGGACGGGATCGACGACGACAAGGTGCTGTTCCTGTCGGACATTCTGCCGACCGGTTGGATGGCGGCGGAGAATGCCGATATCGAGAATGGCGATATCGTCGCCGTCTGGGGTTGTGGCCCGGTCGGATTGTTCGCGATCCAGTCGGCACTGTTGATGGGGGCGCACAGGGTGATCGCGATCGATCATTTCCCTCACCGGCTGCAACTGGCGAAGGGATTGGGCGCGGAGGTCCTCAATTTCGAGGAAACCGATATCTATGATGCGTTGATGACGATGACCGGCGGGATCGGCCCCGATGCGGTGATCGACAGCGTCGGCCTCGAAAGCCACGGCCTGTTCGTCGACAATATCGTCGACCAGATCAAGGCGTCGACCTTCCTCGGCACCGATCGGCCGCACGCGCTGCGGCAGGCCATCGTGGCGTGTCGAAAAGGGGGCCGAGTGTCGGTGCCGGGTGTCTATGGCGGGTTGATCGACAAATTCCCCTTCGGCGCGCTGATGGAGAAGGGGCTGACGCTCAAGACCGGGCAGACGCATGTCCAGCGCTACCTGCCTGGACTGCTCAGCGCGATCATGGAGGACAAGATCGACACGACCTTCATGATTTCCGACCGGATGGCGCTGGAGGATGCGCCGAAGGGCTACAAGAAATTCCACGACGAACAGAATGTCTGCACCAAGGTCGTGCTGAAGCCCGACTGGGCGAAAGCCGATGCGGCGGGAGAAGCGTGATGGCGAACAAGCTGGCAGTGATTACCGGGGCGTCCACCGGCATCGGGTACGAACTGGCGAAGATCGCGGGGGCAGAGGGCTATGACTTGATCGTCGTTGCGGACGAACCGCAGATCACCATCGCGGCCAGGGATTTCGGCGCGGGTGCGGTATGCGCGGTCGAGGCGGACCTGTCGACCTTCGACGGAAATGACCAGTTGCTGGCGGAGGTCGGCGGACGGCCCATCGACCTGCTGATCGCCAATGCCGGGCGCGGGCTTGGCCATGCGTTTATCGAGCAGGACGTGTTGGCGTGGCGCAAGGTGATCGACACCAACGTTACCGGCACGACCTATCTGCTCCAGAAGGTCGCCCGCGACATGGCGGCGCGGGGGGAAGGGCGCATCCTGATCACCGGATCGATCGCCGGGCTGATCCCCGGCAGCTATCAGGCGGTGTATAACGCAACCAAGGCGTATCTCGACAGCTTCGCCTATGCGCTGCGCGAGGAGTTGAAGGACAGCGGAGTGACGATTACCGTGCTGATGCCGGGGCCGACCAATACGCCCTTCTTCGAACGAGCCGGTATGATGGATACGCCGGTCGGGCAGGATGATTCGAAGGAGGATCCGGCGAAGACCGCGCGCAATGGTTGGGACGCGGTGATGGCTGGCTCCGCACATGTCGTGTCGGGCGCGAAGAACAAGATCCAGGCGGCGATCAGCCATATAACCCCCGACAGCGTGCTGGCGAAGATGCATACGAACATGGCCAAGCCCGACGGAGAGTGATTTCTAGCCCCTCCCTGACAGGGAGGGGTTGGGGTGGGTCGGGTCGTGGCGGGCGTTACGCTCCATCGCGGGCCAACCCAACCCCACCCTTCCCTGTCAGGGAAGGGAGTAGGTCAGCGAAACACCACCGTCCGGTGCCCGTTCAGGAACACGCGCCGTTCCGCTGCCCAGCGGACGGCGCGGGCCAGCACCTGGGCCTCGACATCCCGGCCGATGCGGATCAGGTCCGCTTCGGTGTCGCGGTGATCGACGCGCTCGACCGCTTGTTCGATGATCGGCCCTTCGTCGAGATCGCCGGTGACATAATGGGCGGTCGCGCCGATCAGCTTGACGCCGCGATCGTGCGCGCGGGCATAGGGGCGGGCGCCCTTAAAACTGGGCAGGAAGCTGTGGTGGATGTTGATGCAGCGCCCCGCCAGCCGCTGCGACAGATCGTTGCCGAGCACCTGCATATAGCGGGCGAGCACCAGCAGTTCGGCATCGGACTGTTCGAAGACGCGGAGCATCGCCGCTTCCTGTCCCAGCCGGTCCCCGTCGACGATCGGCAGATAGTGGAACGGCACGCCATGCCATTCGGTCAGCGCCCGCAGCGATTCGTGGTTGGAGACGACGCCGACGATCTCGACAGGCAGGTCGCCGGTCTTCCACCGGTGCAGCAGGTCGTTGAGGCAGTGGCTGCCCTTCGACACCGCGATCAGCACCCGCATCCGCTCGGTGCGCGGCACGATCGACCAGTCGAGGGCGAAGTCGTTGCCGATCGGGGCAAAACCATCGACCAGCGCGTCGAGGTCGATCGGGAAGGCGGGGCCGGCGCCGGCGAATTCAACGCGCATGAAGAAGCGGCCCGCCTCCAGATCGGCATATTGCTGGCTGTCGAGAATGAAGCCGTCGATCCGTGCCAGATGGCCGCTGACCGCCGCGACCAGCCCCACGCGATCGGCGCAGGACAGCGTCAGGACATAGGCGGGCGACCCCGCCGCATCGGAAACCGGCATCGACTTTTCCCCTGTTGAGGGGGCGGCCTTAGCGGCATGTGCGCCGGTTTAGAACCATGCGCGGATGCCGGCGACCAAACCGATGCCGCCACTGTGCTCGCCCGCTGCCCGGCCGAAGCGTCGTGTGTCGCCGAAGCGGCGTTCCCAGTTGATGCCGACATAGGGCGCGAATTCGCGGGCGATCTCGTAGCGCAGGCGCAGGCCCAGTTCGGCGTTGATCAGCCCCGACCCGGTGCCGGTTGCGCGTATATCCTGCGCCGACAGGTTCAACTCGGCGCGCGGTTGCAGGATCAGGCGCTGGGTGATGCGCTGGTCGTAGTACCCCTCGACCCGGCCGAGCAGTTCGCCCCGGGTCGACACGAAGGCGGCGGCGTTCAGTTCGAACCAATAGGGGGCCAACCCTTCGATGCCGACCGTGACATAGGTGCGCGCCGGGGTCGGGCGGATATCCTGCCGAACGCCGGCCTGCAGGTTGAAATAGGGGTCGATCGCGCGCGAGTAGAGCGCCTGCACTTCGGCAGCGTCGAGGCGGGAGCCGCCTTCGCCTTCGCTCTTGACGACCAGGCGGTGAATGTCGCCGCCATACCAGCCTTCGCCCTCCCACGCATAGCCGCCGTCCTTCCATTCGACCCGGTCGAGCAGGAGTTGGGCGAAGCGCTGTCCGCCGCCTTCCTCCGCCATCATCGCGTCGCGCGAGCGGGCCATGACGTCGCCGCCCCAGACGCGGTCCGCATAATGCGGCATCGGGACCGGCGGGGGCGGGGCGTTGCCGGGGGACTGGTCGGTGCCGGACGGATCGGCGGGGCCAGCCACCGGCGCCGCTTCCACCGGGGGTGCGTGTCCCATTTGCGCATGGTCCATCTGGCTATGGTCCTGCGCGATCGCTGGCCCAGCGAAGATCAGGCCGAGCAGCGGAACGAGGACGCGGATCATACCGCGCTCCCCTGCGGACGGACGGTGACGACCCGCATCATCCCGGCCAGCATGTGGTAAAGCATGTGACAGTGAAATGCCCAGTCGCCGACCGCATCGGCGGTCAGGTCGAGGCTGACGATCCCGCCCGGCTGGACCAGCACCGTGTGCTTGCGCGGGGAATGATCGCCATGGCCCGTGACCAGTTCGAAGAAATGGCCGTGCAGGTGGATCGGATGCGCCATCATCGTGTCGTTGATCAGGTTGATGCGGACGCGTTCCCCCTCGGCGAACGCGAAAGGTTCGTGGGTGTCGACCATCCGCTTCCCGTCGAAGCCCCACATGAAGCGTTCCATGTTGCCGGTCAGGTGGATGTCGATCTGACGACCGGGTGCGCGCACGTCCGGATTGCGGTCGAGCGAGCGGAGCTGGCGGTAATTCAGCACGCGGTGACCGACATCCTCCAGCCCTTGCCCCGGATAGTCTGTACGGTCGATCGCCATGGAAGAGATGGTCTGGACGCCGGGGGTCTTGGCGACGCCGGGCGCGTTGGCGAAATCGCGCATGCCGTGGTCCATCTCGCCCATGCCGGCCATCGTTTCGCCATGGCCCATCGCGGTGTGGTCCATTGCGGCATGATCGGGGGCGGGGTTTGCAGCTGTGGCGGCTGGCGCGGCGAGGCGGCGCGAGGCATTTTGTTCGGCGGTCGGATCGGGGCGGCCCGGTTTGCCTTCACGCCCCATGCCGCCCATGCCCATGTCGGTCATTGTTGCCAGCGGCCGTGGGCGCAGCGGCGGGACCGGCGCGATCATGCCGGGGCGGGGGGTGAGCGTCGCGCGCGCCATGCCAGACCGGTCGACACTCTCGCCGACCAACGTATAGGCCGCATCGCCGGGGGTGACGATCGCGTCATAGGTTTCGGCGACGCCGATCTGGAATTCGTCGACCGTCACCGGCTGCACGTTCAGCCCGTCGGCCTGGACGATTGTCAGCGGCAGGCCGGGGATGCGGATGTTCAAGGTGGTCATCGCCGATGCGTTGACGATGCGCAGCCGCACCCGCTCGCCCGGCGTGAACGCGCCGGTCCAGTTGTCGACGGGGCCATGACCGTTGATAAGGTAGGTGTAGACAGCCCCCGTCGCGTCGGCGATATCGGCGGGGTCCATCCGCATCCTGCCCCATTCGGCGCGGTCCTTCGCCTTCTGGTCGCGGCCAGACAACAGGCCGACCAGCGTCTGCCGCTGGAAATTATAATAGCCGGGTTGAAGCTTCATCCGGCGGAAGATCGTCGCGGGGCTGGAGCGGCTGTGATCGGACAGGACGATGACGTGTTCGCGGTCGAACGAGACCGGATCGGGGGTGGCGGGATCGATGACGATCGGGCCGTACAGCCCCTCCTGCTCCTGCCCGCCCGAATGGCTGTGATACCAATAGGTACCGTTCTGCCGCACCGGAAAGTCGTAGAGAAAGCTCTGCCCCGCCGGAATGCCGGGAAAGGAGACGCCGGGAACGCCGTCATATTGGAACGGCACCAGCAGCCCGTGCCAGTGCAGCGAGGTTTCGACGTCGAGATCGTTGACGACGCGGATGCGCGCGCGCTGTCCCTCGCGCAACCGGATCAGCGGGGCGGGGGACATGCCGTTGATGCCGATGCCGCGCGACGGGCGACCATCGACCATGCGGTTGATCCGGCCGATGCGCAGCTCGATCTGGTCGCCCGACACGACCGGCCCGTCCGCTGCCTGTCGTGCACCAAGCGGCGTCCAGGCACCGAGCGCCACGCCCCCCAGCGCCGCGCGTTGCAGCAACCGGCGGCGATCGATCGTCGTCATGCAAACATCCTTGTCATTCGTCCGGCTATACGCAGCGCGGGACGCTTCCCCTCAACCGTTCAGCATGTCGGTCAGTCGGGCGCGGGCGCGACGGATACGGGTCTCGACCGCCTTGGTCGAGATGCCCAGCAGCGCGGCGGCATCGGACTGGCGCATCCCCTCGACGGTGCAGAGCAGCAGCGGTTCGCGCAGGGTTGCCGGCAGTCGCGCGAGCGCGGCGCGCAGCCGGGCGGTTTCCTGCCGCTGTTCGGC
The DNA here is from genome assembly GCF_001421245.1 of Sphingomonas sp. Leaf10. Lineage (GTDB taxonomy): Bacteria > Pseudomonadota > Alphaproteobacteria > Sphingomonadales > Sphingomonadaceae > Sphingomonas. The sequence goes on from NZ_LMKE01000001.1 coordinate 578,481, forward strand.
CGCCTGCACCTGATCGGGGTCGACGGCGGCCAGCGTGTCGGCGAGGTCGTAGATCGTCCGCGCACCGAAGAAGAAGCGCCGCAACGCCCGCCGTCGCGCGAGGTCGCGACATTTGTTGAGCGCGATCGTCGCCAGCCATGCCGACATCGGCCGCGCCGCGTCATAGCGGCCAAGCGCACGATAGGCCGACAGGAATGTCTCCTGCACCAGATCCAGCGCCTCATCCGGGTCGGCTACGCTGTTGAGGATCAGGCGATAGACCCGGCTGCGATGCCGCTGCATCAGCGTGGCGAAGGCGGCCTCGCTGCCGGCGAGCGCCCGTGCCGCCAGTGCGCCGTCATCGGGTCCGACATCGGCAGGGGTCACTGGGCGGGATGGGTGAGCGCGCGTGTCACCGCCCGGTCGAAGGCCGGGGTCTGTTCGGGCCGAAGCAGCCGCCGCATCGCGAAGACATGCGCCAGCGTAGCCTTTTGCAACGTGCCCATCGTCCGGTGCGACGCATCGACGGCGGCGGCGACACGCGGGCCGTCATCCTGTTCGGCCGCGATTGCCTGTGCCAGCCGGGCATTGTCGGCCCGCATCTGCGCCTGCAACGCCGCCCGCCGCGTCGCATAGCGCTCCTCCAGCGCATCGAGCGCCCGCGTCTGTTCGTCGGTGAGTTGTACGTGATCGTGCAGCAGCGCGTGCAGTTCGCCGCCATGCCCGGTGCCGTGGCTGCCACCGATCGTGCGACCGGCCAGCACACCGGCCAGCGCCGCGACGAAGGCGACGATGGCAACCAGAATGGTCCAGCGCGTCCGGCTCATCGCCCGGCCAACAGGGTCGACGGTGCCAGCGCCAATTCGTCGGCAAAGGTCGCCGCCGGCTGCGGGCGCGGGGCGGGGTCGGCGGCGATCCATCCCATCGTCAACGCACCGACCGCAGCAAGCGCCGCCAGCCGAACCCCGGCGGCACGCGCCGCGCCATCGGCACGCACGCGCGCGAAGACCGCCGGTGCCAGCGCATCCATGCGGGGGTCGTCGGCGACGTGCGAGAGGCGGCGCAGCGATCGCTCGAGTTCGTCGGTCATGGCATCCATCCCATGGTTACATGGGAATGCTACGCAGCACGGCGGGTCAACCCTCTACCGGGTGGCGGATCATGCGGAAATTTCAGGGGCAACCGATTCGGGCGGCGCTTGCCGACCCTTGGAGGCGCGACCGGGAATCGAACCCGGGTGCAAGGATTTGCAGTCCTCTGCGTCACCACTCCGCCATCGCGCCTCGATACGGTGGGAGGCGCGCAAATGCTGTTGTTTTGATGCCCCGTCAACCCGCGAGTGGTTCGAGTTCGCAATTTTCTTAGGCGAGTTCGCAATCACTGACCGTTCGCTTCCAATTTCTGGATGGCGCGCTGCGCGGCTTTCCGCTGCGCAATGTACTTCATCGCCATCTGATACGTTTGGTGACCGAGGATCGCGGCGATCTCGGAAACGGTGCATCCGGCCTCCTCAAGCCGAGCCGCCGCCGCGTAGCGAAGGCCATGCATCGTGCGGTGCGGCATGTCCGGTACAAGCTTCACCGCCCTTGCCAGTGCCTGCGCCAGACTTCCCGGCTTATAGGCCCGATGCTCGATACTCGTCGCAATCACGACGCCCTTCCGGTCCGAAGCCCGGATCGACGAAAGGTACGCCTGCAATTTGGGATGACACGGGATATCGAGCCATTCGCCGGTCTTCTGCTGTCTAACCCGTATCGTTGCCCCCCGGAACTGGGTCCAGGTGGCAACCACGACGTCCGATGCGCGCTGACCGGTGTACAAAGCGATCATCACCGGAGTGACGACGTGCGTTGGTCCGAGTGCGAGAAACAGTTCAATTTCTTCATCGGACCAAGGGATGTACGGCGTCGGCTTACGCTGGAGCTTTTTTAGGCCTTCCGCAGGATTAAACCCGGCAGCGACATGCTCTTCCTCGTCGGCCCACGTGTACAATCGGCTCATCATTGATTTAAGTTTATCGGCCTTGCGCGGCGTGGAGGCGTAGCTGTCCCGAACCAGCTTCAGCATTTTGCGAGTGGTCAATTCATAGGGCTGATCGCCAAGATCGCGCTCGATGATCGAAAGCGACAGTTCGTAGCTGTCGCGGGTCGAACCCTTCAACATCGCGAATTCGGGACTTTTTCGGTACTGCTGAACCAGCCAAGCAAAGGTCGAACGCGCCGGCGCGAGCTTCACTCCATCCTGAACCTTGGCGAGCAATTCGGCGTACTTTGCGTGCCACTGGGCATCGCCGGGCGCGCCCGGTATCCGGACGCTGGTACCGACCAGAGGATGCCGGAAGTAGTAATACTTCCCCTTTTTCAGGTCGACATGCTTCGGGAGGTTCCTAGCCACGCTTGAACCTCTTCATGAACGTAGCTTCGACCTCGCTTGCGGCACGGTCCCGATCGATCTTGTCGACCGGCTTACCTGCCAACTGGTCGGCGTACAGATCCAGCGAAGTGCGATCGAACAGAACGCGTCGGCCGATATTAACTGGTACGATGCCGAGCGATCGGAACGTGTTCGGTGATACGCCCAAGTAGCGGGCAGCCTCTTCGACACAGAAAAAACGCGGAGGGTAAGCGTATGTCGTGAGGTTCGCCATTATGCTGCCCCCTCGTCAATACTCTCCGGCGGCAAGTCACGAAGCATTTGAGCGGCGACAACTTCCCAATCTGGTTCCGGCGGCGCCCTGTCACCCAAAACCGCGAGATGGCACATGTGACGAACACGAGCGTCGATCATGTTCAGCAGAACGATTTTCGCGCTAACCCGGCCACGGTGGAACAGTGCGTTGTACAATTCGGAGTGAGCAAACTTGCCCTGCGGATTGACCGCGAAGATTCGGCAAGGCCACTCCCCCTTATCGGCGGGGTCGGTACCCATCGTCAGGTACGTCAAATACGGCGACGGGAATAAGCCGCCAGCTTCACGACGCGCGAGCGCGCCGACCTGACCCTCCACGACGCCGCTACGCATCCAAAAGTTAGCGGCCTTGAACGCGTCGGCCGGTAGCGTTCCGAGCCGCACCAGTTCGCTCGTGACCGCCAAAACCAGCACGCTGCGAAGCGTCAACCGGTTTGGCAGTCCTTGTGACGGCGAACGCCCATCATCTTCCGATAGATGCACATGCTTCCGTTGGAACCACGATTTTACCGTGGGGATCGGCATGTCGCAGACCTTGTAGACCAAAGCCATGTTGAAGAGCGGCACGTCTTCCGGAATTTCCCACATAACCCGTTTCCTTCTGGACAGCGTCCAGTCTGGATGCGCCCGCATCTCTTTCATGTCAAGACAGGACGCGAGATTTTCGGTTTGGCACACATTCTGCGTCATGTGCCCAACCGTTCAGCGTCTGACCTGATGGCCTTCACGACAGGCCCTGTGTCGTACAAGAACTCATCGAGGCCATCGGTCAGCAGACGCAATTTAAGGCAGAGCGCCGCCATGTGGGGGGCGGGCGTCTCCAACAGCGTTCGCAGCGCAGCGTCAGCGGCAATATCAAGCTGATCATTCTCTTGATCGATCCGACTGTAACCAGTCCTCCGGTCAAATTCCGCGTATGCCTGATCATATGCCTGCATTTCGGCGCGCGCTTGCTTCCAACCCTTTGTTTGCCGGTAAACGCTTTCGGTATTTAGCAATTCCGCGCGCGTGAAACGGTGCAGGACTGGCAGGCCAGCCTTGTCCGTGCCGACCTGATAATATTCATACGCCTTTGAACTCGGCACGTGCCGTTCCAACGGGGCCAGTGTGGCGCGATAGAACCGCTCTGCTTTCTGCTTCGTGATCTCGTAGTGCATCAGCACTCGGTCCCAATGCGCCGTGTCCGGCGTAGCGCCTGCGGCTACGGCGGGGAGGGTAGCAATCGGCGCTACAGCGATGGCACCCAAGAGCGCCCGGCGAGCGACGGGAGCGTTCATGAGCGCCTCCCAGCGTAAGACGTGAACGTGCCCGGCCGCGCCGGCAGGAAGGTTCGCAGATACCGACGCATGCGCACTCGATTGCCGAGATATTCCAGTTCCAGACGGAGGGCGTCGGATGCCGCCTCGTCGCCATCCATGTTGGTCCACAACATCGGCTCACCCTTGTCACTCGGACCAACCATGTTGCCGAGCCGATACCAGCGTTCGAGCCATGCCGCCGGATCGAACGGCGTTGTCCAAGGTGTTGGGGTAAGTGCGAGCACGGGAACGAGCGCCATCTTTCCCAGAACGTCGCGTCGGGTACTCTTGGCGGAAAGATCGTTTTCAAGTGACGCACGGGGGGCGTCGGCGCTAAAGGCGCGATCAGCCATGATCGATCTCCATCGGATCGGTTGCGGTTAGAGCCGGTTCAAGGTTGCCTCCTTGTCCCGGCTCGCCTTTTCCAATATCGTTATTCCATGAACAGGGCAATAGACGATATTGGAAAACCCAAACGTGGTCGTCCGCAAACGAACGCGACACCTGTTATGGTCCGTTTGCAACCGGACCTTCTCCGCGCTCTCGATACGTGGATCGCCGCTCAATCGGCGCAACCATCGCGACCAGAAGCAATCCGTCACCTCCTAACGCAAGCCCTGCGTTCGGTTGTTGAAACAGCTGACAGAATCGAGAGCGTATGACTGCAACCTTCTTTGCTGACTGCCCCCGTTGCAATACGGTCAAAGCGACATTTGACGCCTCCTCCGCTGTTGAAATTCCCGGCCGTCCAGATTCGTTCAGCACTTTCGGTGCATGCCGCAATTGCAGAAGGGCTTCCATTTTCAACTTATTCAATAAGTATAATTCCAAATCTCCGATGGATAAGGCGTTCACTAATAATAGTCTGAACGATGGATTCGGAATTTCGCTTTCGAAACCTGTATTCAGCGGAGTTGCGGCCTGCCCGGAATATGTACCAGAAGATATCGAACGAGTTTTTCGAGAAGCAGGTACGTGCTTCTCCGTTGGAGCGTTCGATGCTAGTGGTGCTATGTCTCGCAAGGTTTTGGACGCTTCCACACGCACACTGGTGAACGTAGAGCCGCAATCCGTCGACAAAGATCATGCCGATTATATTTCTTGGAAGCAGTTTAAGGACTTACGGCTCCGTTTGGACTGGCTTTTTGAACGCAATAAGTTGCCTAATTCCCTAAAAGAACTCGCTTCGTGTGTTCATCAGGACGGCAACGATGCCGCACATTCGCTCGAAACTATAGGCCGAGAATCCGCTCTAGACTTGCAAGATTTTACAATATCGATCTTGGAAACCCTTTACACCGTTCCCGGTCGAGTTGCCGCCAATATTCAACGCCGAGAACAGCGACGGGCGACCGGGGGACCGACGTGACGGGACGGCTGCAACCTTCCAAATCAGCCGCGCTAGATGCGTCGATCGCTAGTCAAACTGCTCCGCCGCTTCGCCCGGAAGCGATCCACATACTATTGAGTGCGCAGCATGGTTGACGATATCGCGGATCGAAAAGGCCTCACGTTTGCACAGGCCGAGGGCGTTCATACGCTGCCCCAGCAACTAGCACTTCGGGAAATATCTCCCCAATGTACAGCTTTACTCTGGGCGATTGTTTATGAATCGTTTGAGAAAAGCTTAGGGCATGACTCGATGTATGGCGGGGAGCCGTGGGTAGTTGATCCGTGGCTATCCATACTTAGGGCTTGGCATGTAACGCGAGAGCATAGGCTCCTTGACGAATTTACATCGAAGGAAAGCATTAGATTACCCCAGCTGAAGAAAATCATTACGTCTTCGGACTATATCGTCGTATTTGATTTCCTACAGTATGTTATACAGCACCCAAAGTGCCCATTTGGGCTTCAAGAAAGTATCGCGGTAGCTTTGACTACATGCAGGGCAGCATACCGGATCATCGATTACATGATAGTACCAATAGCCTCAGACGAAGAAGCTTTAGCGCTTAAAGCTGCATTGAAGGTAGCAGAAACCGCTAAGCCGCGTGGCCCGTATCATCATCTAAAGCTCGCGGCTGCACACCTCACTGCTGGGGCAATGGCTGACAGCGTGCGAGAGAGCATCAGCGCCGTAGAAGGGGCTGCAAAGTCGATCGAACCCTCGGCAGACACGCTTGGCCCGGCACTTCACAAACTGAAATCGTCGATTGACCTCAACCCCGCCATGTCGAGCGCGTTTGCAAAACTGTATGGCTGGACAAGCGATGCTAAAGGTATCCGGCACGCCAACGTTTTCGAAGGTACAGCCGACGTTACCGAGCGAGACGCTATGTTCATGTTTGGAGCATGCGCATCGTTCGTCTCATATCTGCTGAGCGCTACAAAATAATTCGCCGGCAAGATGTCTACTTCACGCACGATACAAACGGTATTTCGTAGCGCAAGCTCTTTATGGTCGCGCGTAAGGCGTGCCCGTGGCGATCGATCAAAGGATATCACAGGGAACGCGACCTTAGGCGCGACGGAGCCTGCCGAACCGGAACTAGGTATCGAGACGGTAGAATTTCTGGGCGATCTCGCTAGCGACTCCTTCAAACGGCAAATCGAACTGGACGAATCGATCTGGCGTTCGCTGCCGTTCTTTGCCGCGACGTTCGCCTTCGTAGCGACCGTAATCGGCCGATCGGCAACGGACTCGCCGCAATGGGGATGGTCGCCTTACCCCATCGCTACAGCGGTAATGCTAGGCCTTTCGGTCGCCGGCCTTGCATGGTCGCTTAGGTGGTTCTGGATCGTCCTGAAGCCGCGCGAGTACGAATACCCGTCATCTGACGCACAGGTTCAGCAGTATGGACGCGATATGCTGTCGTATCATGCCGCCAGCGGCGTAACGGAAAGCGACCTCGACGCCCGCACCGTCCGCGAGCTACGCCTGTTCATGATGGAGCAGTATGGCAATGCCGCCGCTGCCAACCTCGTCCACAATGCTACCAAGCTGAAGGCCCGGTCAAAAACGCTGTTCTTCATGCTCACTGCCTTTGTCCTCGCATTCGCCTGCGAAGCGACTATATTTTTGCATAGGCAGTTCGGCGAAACGTCGGCTGTCGAGGGAAGCAGGACGGATGAAAGCGAAAACACAGAGCGGCATCCTGACGGGCAAACGCAGCCCGGCAAATCAATCGCCTCCACGCCCGACGCCGCCCCGGCCGCAGTTAGTCAAGGAAGGCGCGAGTTTTTGGGGCGCAAGTTCGCGACCGGAAATCAGGAGCAAGCCGTGACGCGGGATAGGCCGAACACCTCGACACCGAAGCCCGGTAGCGCTGCCCCGATGCGGCCGACGCCACCTTCCCCGATTGTGGTAATGAAGGATCGGGCAGTCGATCTGGGCAACACCAAAACCCAGCCCAAGCCGACGACCAAACCTGACCACCGGTAAACGAATAACTGTTAATCGGAAGGGCACGCGATGGCGGATACACCCGTTTTCTTGGATAGCGCGGCGGGAGAGGTGGTTTCTGCAGATGATTTGCCGCTCGGCACGTTGGCTTTTTTAAGCAGTTATCCGCACCCCGTACTGGTTACTCTTGTCGCCAATATTAGATGTTTTATGCATCTGGGAGGTGAACTGGCGTTCCAGATATGGCCGGACGCCGAAGAGGTTGCCGCGTTGATTATTCCGGACTGGCGACTCGAAATTGACCCGCGATCGATAGTTGATAGCCATTCTATGCGCGCAGTTGAAGGGACCGCTTTCCGACAAGGGTCACGATCGGGAATATTTGGACTTTACGATACTCGACGCGCACTGAGAACGCATTTCCCAATCGATACGACCGGCGACAGTTCGCCGCTAAACGGCTCTACTAAAAGAGTCTATTTTTCCCGATGGCGGATAATGGTTGCTACCGCCGACGGCGACCAAGTGCTGGTAGAGCATTAAGCCAAGGTCAGCCGCTCTATTCGTTACAGCTGCAAACAAGAACTCGCGCCTGCTGTCCCCGAACATTACCCGATTGGGCGCAACCATGAGCCCTTGACCCCCAGTTCGAAACAGCCGCGATCCATTGTTCGCGTGGTCGTTTCGATGAGTGGCCACAACGTCAGAATACGAGCGGTACGGGCTGGTAGCGCCAATCCCATAACCGCCGGCAGGGGAAAGAACCCAATAAGCGCCTTCCAATGTCATTTTCGCACGCCACGACCTAGCCAGCCAATACCTTCAACGCCACGACCAGCAGTTTCTTCGCAAGCTGGATGGCTGTCATGGTGTGGAATCCTCGCGGGACGCAATTAGCGCCGCGCATCATCCACACCGGGTCCAGCGGGGTTTACCGCCGTTGGAGCGTTACGTACCCGCGATCAGGAGCGATGAACCGACCGATGTTTTGCCGGTTATAGACCCATGCTGAATTTATACCGCCGCGCTTGCTCTTCGGTCGACGCACTGCTGACGGCTTGGCTGATCGATAGAAGTCCCGCCGCAAAACCCGGGCGGTGCCCCGGATGCGATGGCACCGATCTCTATAGCGGCGATGGCTTGTGCCAGTACTGCAACGCCATCTAGGCGGTCTTCAGATCGGCCGAGCCGGTCGCAACGGACGGAGTAGCGCCTAACTTCATGCGCTTGCCCCACGCGATAACGGGCATCTCGACGTAGCAGTACATGAACGCCGCGCAAGCGACGACCAAGCCGTACGTTGCGAGCAAAGCAGCGAACATTCCTGAGCGACCCAATTGCGAGGCGTACGGCACAAGAAGCGTACCCGCCACGAAAAGCACGATCGGCATGTGAAGGACGTATAGTCCATATGAGCGCGTGCCGAGCCAAACGAACGGCTTGAAACACAGAACTGCGTTCAATGCGTCCGCGATCTTTGAGCGGCCGGCGTAGCCCGCTGCAAGATAGACGGCGAACCACATGAATAGCGGTGGCGCACGATGGTTCAGCAGGATTAGGGCAAGCATCACAGGAGCAATGACTGCCAACACCTTCCAGACTGAAATTTTGGGCAACCGAGACCATGCCAAACCGCAGAAGATACCGAGAGCGAACAGCGGCAATCGCAATGGCAAGAAGGACGGCACGCCTGCCGTCCACCACGGCCCGGTGACAGAACGAAGGACAAGGATCGAGGCTAACACCGGAACTGCAATCTTCCAGCGACCCGGCTTCCGAACGTCCACCGTCCAGAGAACTAAAGGTGCTACCAGATAGAACTGCCATTCGAGGCTGATTGACCAGAGCGGACCCGAGAAAACTAGGGCCGACATGGGCAGTGCCTCGTCCGGCACCGCGCCATGCAGCATGGTCAGGTGCACCGCGATATTCTGCCAAAAATTGTCGTCTACCAACGCCGCTCGTTCAATGAAGCCGGACTTCTCGGCTGCGCCGAACAGGCTATCGCCGATCACGGGCGCATAGAACGCTTGCGTCATGATGCCCAACACGAGCGCGACCAGGTACAGCGGATAAAGGCGCAGAAACCGGCGGAAAATATAGCTGGTGTACGACTCAGGCCGCTTCAGCAGCATGATAGTGATGACGTAGCCGGACAGGATGACGAATAGGTCAACTGCGAGCCCGCCTTCCGCCACGAAGCGCATCGGCCGCTCAACGATCAGCAGAATATGGCTAAGAAATACCCAGAAAGACGCGGCAAAACGCAGCGTCTCGAACTGCCCTATGTGATTCTTCATATCGACCCCCCGGTAGATGGGAGGCGCGGTACCATACGAACGGAATAAAATACTATAGGATTCATATACCGCCTGAACTGTCGTAGCGGTGGCTATGACCCGTTTCAGTATGCTATGCGCGAACCATGCTCGCGCTCTTTCATCGCATCACGGAATGGGTTGACGCTTTCTGGGAGCGAATGCTTGACCGTGAATGGTTCGCCCCCGAAGGCCCGAAGCGCGATCGGTGCCCCGAATGCGGGGGCACCGATTACTTCGACGGGTACGGCACGTGCCAAGAATGCGACGACCTCTGACTTCACCCAGCCCAATTGAAGGTCTGGAACTCACCAATTTCTGCTACGAAATCGACGGCCGATGCACGAAGTAGGAACCGCACGACCACCGTTAGCGGACTGTCGACGTCAACATGAATCGGCAAGGTGCCTTCGAGCCAGAACTCGCGATCCTCGGTGTCCGCCGCGCCGTTGAACACCGAACCGCTGGTGAGCGTCGTACCGGTCGTGGTAACCACTTCATCCGTCGACAAGTCAGTACGCGCCGGGGCGAATGCCACGCTCCGCGCGCCGGTCGTGTTGCTGCCCCCTTCTAGCGCCGCATAGAACATGTACGGGTTCTGCGTCGCCGGGATGCGGACCTTACAACGCCAATTGACGCGCTCGCCGGCGGTGGCGGCGAACCCATCAGACCGCATTTCTATGCTGGCGCCGCTCGAGCCAATATACGACATGCCGCTGAACGCGAGCCGCTGATAGGGCTTGCCGCCGTTCGTGACCCGGCTCGCTACAGTCGTGATCGCGCTACCGGCGGCAGCCAATGTGAAGCCCGAATAGACCTCGCCAGTCGCAGGACCGAGCGCGCCTCCGGAACCAGCCATTGCGGGAATCTTGTTCTCACTTGCCGGCGTCGGGAACGTCTTGGCAACGACAAATGGCGCAACAGCTGCCTCATAGGCTTTGCTCGCGCGTCGCCCGCCGCGGCTAGAGATGTGTTGCCCATCATTCCGAACCGCGTCCGAGTAAGGTTCAACATTCAAACCGCTGCCGGTCGACGGGTCATGCATAAACACGGGTAGATCGACAATCACAAGATCCGTGGCCGCCGCGACAAGCTGGTCGATGTATGCGTTGATGTCGACGATCTTCTGGCGGTTGGCGCTACCCTTTTCCCAACCCGACGTGGATGACGTGCGGAACCAAAGCTTGTTCAGGAATATCTTACTGAAGCCCTTCGACCGAGCGTTAGCGATATCACGATCAAGTGCCGCCTTGTGCTCCGACAAGCTGCGGCTGATGCCGTTCCGGCCCAACTCATAGTTCAACCATCGCTTCGCAGCCGGCACGCCGGCCAAGCGGGTGGCGAGGTATTCGATCTGCGCGGGCCACGCATCAAAGTCGAGACCTCCGATCGCGGCGTTGTCGCCGTAGTACAGCTTAGTGTTAGACGTGTCGAAGTCGTTGATGACCTGAACGCGATACGGGCTGGTGGCGTTCAAGTTCGAAATCGGACCCGCAGCATTGTTACCGCCCCGAAGGATCGACGCAGTGTTCGTCGCATAGTTGTTGTGCGCGATCGTGCTTGGGCCAACCATACCCATACGCGGGTAGTCAATGGCACCCGAGGTCGGCGTCGGTTCCGGCGTCGGAGTACCAGTCCCCGCAGCCGTCGTAACTGTGAACGTGCGAGGCAAACCCCCAATTATCGCAATAGCGCTCGTAGCCGCACTATTACTTGCAGATGACGTAACGCGGAGCCTTAGCGTATCCCCGTCTCTGACGGTGGTAGTCGCGGTTGAATAGGCCGCGCCGTTCTTAGAATATTCACCACCAACTATAGTAAGCGTTGCTCCACTGCCAACTCGTTGAAGCGTTACGATGTTACTTTCAAAAACCGTCGACAACGCAGCGCCTTCAACAGGCAGAAAGTCGTTTCGATTGCCACCCACGACTGCGCGGGCAACGCCATTCGGAACGGCCATTGGTACACCGGCCGGTCCCGCCGGCATCGACACGAAAGAGATCATATGGTTTTCCTTGCCAAGTTAGTTGCAGGTGAAAGGCGGCTGTTCGAGTCAATCGCCAATTAGCGCGGCGGCAGTGGCTGCTTGGCGGCGACGAAGTTCGAGCCTGCTGCTTGAGCCGCTTTGCCGGCCAACGATGTCAGCGAGGGACGCAATGCCGTCGATCGCCCCCAGGGCGAGCGCTCGGTGTGCCGAGAAGGTCTTTCCGGTGCCGTGAACCGCCGCCACGTCGCGCAGAGACATGCCACGGCCCCGCGCAATGGCTTTCGCGAACCGCCGATTGGCTGTGTCGACACCGGTCTGTATTTCCGCACGATCTTCCGCCGACAACGGCGCATACGGGTGCGCACTGATCTTGTCGGCATGCGACGCGATCAGGGTCGTTTTCATCCCGATCTTGTCTTCGAACCCCGACCGATCGACGTGGCCCGACCGGACGCCGACAGAGCCGACCTCGCCCGACTTCGTCACGTAAAATCGGCTCGCTTGGGTCGCCAGCCAGTAGGCAGCGGAGAAGCAATAGGGTTCAGCTACGGCAATGACCGGCTTGGACTGTCGCGCCGCGTAGATCGCATCCCCGGCCTCTTCGCAGCCCCAAACCGTACCGCCGGGACTGCGAATGGCAAGAACGATCGTACCTACCTTGGCATCGGCCGCACCGCGCCGCACACCGTCCGCGATCTGTTCGTAGGAGGTGCCGCCCGCGTACATGCCAGAGGGCGCAAGCACACCGTTGATAGGAACGACGAAGGTAGCACCTTCCTGCGTCGCAACCGGTTGGCTTGGCGCGGACCGGCCGACGACGAACTTGCCGAACAACTGGTGAAGCATGTCCGGGATGGCGGCAAAGGATGACGTTTCGGTCAGCACGCCATGCAACGCGGTCGGATGCATCGCCCATAGCGACACGGCGCTGATCGGATCGTTCATGCGGCGATCCCCAACGCACGATGCGCCGCCCGCCCGCGATGCCAACCCGGTAGCAGGCTCGCTGCAACCGGAGAGAGCGCGTCGATCGCGTTGCCCGAATGCCAACAGACCGCGCCCGGACAGGCACCGCTCGGGCATATGCTAATTTCGCGCAGCACGGCGCTGCCGATATCGTCCAGTTCGCTGCCGCCATGCCGAGCGGTTGCGCGCTCAAGGCATGTGAAGCCGGCGGAACACTGATCGTACGTCCCCCGCGCGATGCCGCAAACCAGATCGTAGGCTGTTTCCGGCGGCGTGAAAGCGAACGCCAAGCCGTACGCATCCGCCCATATGTCGAGGTCGATATCCTTACCGGTGCCGACTACCTGCGTTCCCCGGTGCATGAACTGGACAGACACGCGGGCCGGATCGTAGATGAAACAATCGCGGTTATACCGCCCCGGCCTTGCAAGGTGCGGCGCATTCGGACGCCCAATCACACCCGTCACCACGTCCCACTGGGCGACGTAACCGTGAATACCAGCGCGCCAGCTCACTTGCCGTACTCGGTCGCACGACGCTCGATATCGGCCACCATCTCGTTGCCACGGATGAGCCGCCCCCCAGCGAAATTGGGGAGGCGGTCATCGTAGCCGGCCTGTGTAACCAGCGTGCGGCAGGCCTCCTCGCGATCGAACGCCTCGCGCAACAGTCCGATGGCGGCGGCAATCGAACGTACGGCGTCACGGTGCGCAGCTTCCATCGCAGCGGCGGCATCGATCGACCGTTCCGACTTAATGTCTGCTACGACTTCATCCTGCCGGCGAAGGGCTTGCGCGTAGCCCTTTAGTTTCTGCCGCAGTCGGGCAACTTGGCTGTTGAGTTCTTCGAACCCCTCGAATGCTTCATGTGGACGACCCTCCAGAATAGCGCGAGCTTGCCGCTCGGTTTCGTCGTCCTGTCGCCCGGCCATCCCAACAGCGATCGAGGTGACCGCCTTGTTGAGTTCCTTCTCGATATCGGTGCGTTCCAGAGCGATAGCACGCCGTTTGGCCGAAGCGTCCGCGTAATCCGCGAAACTAGCCAGCGGCGTGATCGCAGGCAGTTGGTAGGTTGCCCACCGTGCGGCCATCTGCTGACCTTCGCGCACGATCGCTCTGGTAAGGATCGGCGAGTCAGCGTCGATATCGGTAGTCGGCTTGGTGCTGTTCACGGCATTGTGTCCTTGTTGTTTCGAAAGCTGATCGGCGGTTGCGCTGGCAGCGAAAAGCAAGGTTCCGCTGCCAATTTCGACAGGTCAGGAGGTCAGGATAAGGCGGAGCGTCCGCATGCTCGGCACGGTCGCGGGCAAACGAACGACGTGGAACAGGAACTCGCGTGGCATGCCTCGGTAGCTGTCCGGCATGTCCTCCAGCGCCACGTCCAGTCGCGCCGCGCGTCGCCAATACGCTTCGGCGGCGGTCGCTATCTCCCGCGCCTGTGCGCTGGCGCAGCGATCTGGATAATGTCGGAGGGCCATGCGGCGCAGAAGATCGTCGCGCGCAGCTATCCGTTCGACGGTCAGGGCAGACCGACGACCGGTTGTCGCCTTCAAACCCAGCGCAAGCACGGGGTCGCGCCCGTGGAGGATCGATCCAAGGGCGTCCGCTACATTGGTGGAGGAAATATCCCCGGCTTTCAGCAGCACTTCACGCGCGCGGCGCAAGTCACCGACCGTTGGTTGGACGCCCACAACGGAGACGCGGTTCGATACGATCATCGTTCGGGCGCTCCCGGCGTCATGGCATCGAACAGCCCCGGCAGCGTCGTCTGGGACGGCGCAGTATCCGCCGCCGCCTGTTCGGCCGCGAGGCGAAGGCGACGACGTTCGTTTCGGCCATCGCGCCAATGCTCGCGAACGAAGGTCGCAGCGGCATCGAGGTCGAGGACGAACGGCTTGCCGTACCGGCCGCGTTGAATGATCGGGAAGTCATCGCGTGCGGCGATCAGGCGCGCGAGCGACGGAACGCTCGGCATGCCCTCGATCTGGGCAAGGTCCGACAGCGTGCCGACCTTCACAGCCCGAACCCGACATGAGTAAATTTATTCGTCGGAACGAACGCGCGCAGGCCAACACCGGGAAGCGGCGTAGCAGGCCCGCAGGAAGGCGCTGGGAAGGCCCGTAGCGATCGACCGCAAGCCGAAGGTCCGTTTGACGCCCCGGAACCGCCAACGACGCCTAGCGGGGCTGTTTCAGCGACATCGGCCCCTGAAAATCCGCCCCGTGAGAAAAAAACCCCTACGTGCGAACGGATGCGGTCTAGGCCGTGGCCCCCTCTGTCAGAATTAACCCCCCCCGGGGGGGTGCCGCGTCCACTGCCGATCGCGCGCGCTCCGACGCTGGATCGTCCGTCGCACCGGCTGGGGCCAGCGACACACAGCAGGAACGAAGAGGTCGAGACGCGTAGAAGGGCCAAACCCTTGCACGAAACGCCCAACCCTTGCGTAACCCTTGCACGTTCCCGAAGCGCTAAGCGCTTGTAAAAGAACGAGAGGGGTTTGGAATGTGCAAGGGTTGCAAGGGTTGCAAGGGTTTTGTGTAACCCAACGCGCATGCGCAGCCGCGCACGCGCACGCATGTACGTGAGACAGGGGTGCACGAAACCGTTGCAACCCTTGCAAGACCGCAGAAAACTGCGGTGCAACCCTTGCACGAACCCTTGCGTAACCCTTGCACAAACCCTTGCAAGGCTATGGACATGGCAAGTCATCATCATCTCCGTAGGGGGGCGCGGGGGACCAGTTGCGATCATCGGCCGGCGCATCGTCGGCGAAGTCGTCGGGCGTCCGCGTCATCGTCAGATCGATCCAGCGCATGCCGTGGCTTTCCACCTTGCGGTGGCCACGATCGCTCATCGCCTTGCTGAACCCGGTCTGCGTCCATTCGCGTTCGCCGGCCGCGCGCGCCCATGCGATGAACAGGGCGTAGAGCAGCGACGACTTGACGCGCTCGCCCTTGGCCTCGGCCGTACAGGTCGCGAGGAAGCGCCCCAGCGGGTCGCTCTCATCGCGATAGTCAGCCGTCGCGCCGCGAACGATCGCCGGTATCTGAAGGCCATGCAGCCGCCAGTCGATCAGGCCGTCGAGCAACCGGTTCAGGATACCGCTCGCCTCGCGCCGCATTTTCTCGACTAGCTGCCGGTCCTTCTCCGCGTCAGGTATCTGAACGTTCCACGGCACCAACATCACGCGCCGCCAGATGCCGTCATCGACGCCACTGATTGATGGCCGGTGATTGCCCGATATCGTCATCTTGAATGCCGGGTTCAGGTCGAACGGATCGCGCATCAGCCGGCGTACGGGGATAGGCTCCCCGCCCGTGGCGAGCTTGATAAGTGCCTCGGCCAGCTTCGCGCCCTTCTCCGGTTCGGAGGTCCGAAGCATGCGCACCCCGACCAGCGCCGCGAGGTCCGGCGAAGCGTCGGAGCCTTTTCGCTTCCGGCCCTGATCGAGGAACGTCTCGATCGGCACCGTTCCCGAATAGTCGCCCGCGATCGTCGCCCATGTGTCGACCAGCGTCGATTTGCCGTTCGCGCCCTTGCCGTGGTGAAACACCAGCTTCTGTTCGCCAACGTCGCCGGTCAGCGACAACCCGCCCCACTGGTGGAGGAACCGCCGCATATCGTCCTCGGGCTGAACCCGCGCGATGAACCGGTCATAGATCGGGCAGTCGGCACCAGGTCGAAACTCGACAGGCATCAATCGCGTGATGAGGTCCGCCGGATCATGCGGCCGAAGGTGCAGCCGCGCCCACGGGTCCGGCGCGTCACGATCGTAGGTCAGTTCCAGCGTGCCGTTCAGCACGTTGATGAGGAACGGGTTGCGGTCGAGTTGTTCGGGCTGGACCGTCAGCCCGGCACCGGTCAGATTCTTGGCGATGCCGGCGATACAGCCGAGCCGGTTGGCGCTTTCGGATGCACGCGCCCATGCCAGCAGCTTGTCGGACAGCAGAACTTCCGTGCCGTCGCGTTTGGTGTCCACCAGATCGTCAAGCGCGCCGACCTCGCCCAGATCGCGCCGGCCGCTCTCCCGCATGACGCGCGATTCGTCGCGGATCGCGCGGACGGTATCGTGAACCATGCCACCGATCAGCGCATCAGCACCGTCGAGCACGAACCGTCGCCCGTCATAGGCAACCCAGCCCATCTTATCCACGTAGCGGATGCGATCCCCATACCGCGCCGCCAAGCGCTCGGCGTTCCCCAAGTCCGTCATAGGGAAGAGGCAGAGGTCGGCGTGGAGAGTATCGTCACACGGAGCGTGCAAGGGTTGTCGCCCCGCCGCCTTGCCCCCGCGCAGCGAGCGCGAAGGGGATCGTTCAGTGACCTTCGACAGATCGCGCGGTACGGCCAGTCCTGCCGCCCATCCGCTATCGATGGTCGCGATGATCGCCTGTTCGTCATCGTTGCCGGGATTGGCGAGCGCCGCCGCCGTCACCGCGCTACGGGCATGGGCTTCCCCGATCGCATCGGCCGCGACCAGTTGCGCCACGGAGAAGGCACCACGGTTCAGCGCGTTCTGCCGGCCGCCGCTCGGCGCTTTCCGAATTGCGGCACATTCGTTGTCGAGCGCCGCCAAGGCATAGCGATCGATCGCGCTACCTTCCACCTTCGCCGCCGGCTTGGACGAACCACGCGGCTTTGCACCCTTGCCGGCTTGCAGAACGCGGATCAGCGAGGCCGGCGCATCTGCGACCGGCACATCGGTAGCGCCGCGCAACCACCGGTAGCTGCGACCGTCGCTGGTCGCGCTCGGCGGCACGATGACGTACCCACCTTCGCCACGCACATCGATATGCTCGGGAAGGTTGCCGCGATTGCGGATCGCAGCGCCATCCGCCGGTTGCTTCAGGTACAGATGCACGCCGCCGCTCGGCGTGCGCACCGCCAGCGAGGCCGGCAGCGCCGCCCCGATCTGGTCCTGCAATTCGCCTTTCAGCCGATCGAGGGTCCACTCTTCCCCCGTGTCATCATCGACACGCGGATCGAAGTCGAGGACGAACAGGCCGTTGCCGCCCATGGCGACACCGATCATCGCGTTCGGCCACCGCATCCACCACGCGGTTATCTGTTCGGCGTCGGTGCTGGCCTTTTTAAGCCCGCCCGTTCCCTTGATCGACTTGCCGGCCGCATCCTTGTCGGTTGGGACCAACGGTTTCTTGTCGCGGGGCGAACACGGGAAGACCGGCCAACCGTCCTCCGCATACTTCAGCGCTGCCCGCAGTAGCGGGTTCACGGCGATCACAGCAGCACTTCCAGTCCGAAGTGATCGCCACCCCGGCACAGTTCGATGCCCGGCTTGTTGCTGAACCGAATCTCACCATCCGGCGACAGGGTTCGCAGCCGCGCGAACGCATAGCGCCGCGCCGCATGCAGCCGCATGGGATCGGAAGGCCGGTAGCGACGATCGATGCGCAGGAACGGGAAGAGCGTCAGGACGACGAACCGTTCAGGACACCGCGTCAGCGGCATCTCGGTAAGCTGTACCGTTGGCGACGTGCACGACCATGCCCGGTAACCCCGGAGTTCGGGTCCGACCGGCCAACCGTCCGAGCGTTCGGCGTATCGGCTTGCCATATGGTTTTCGAGCCGAGCCAGCCCGGTAAGGTTTGCCGCATCAGCTAGAGTACTCACCGGTCGACCCCGGCGGGTATTTCAGAAGCGGTCGGACGCGAGCCAACGTGGCGAAATACCACGCTTCCGACACGGACAAACCGCCACGAATTTAGGGTTGCTGCGCGACCCGAAAGTTCGCAATCGCTCTGTAAGTCATTGAAATTGTATGAGGCGAAAAGGGGGGCAAATTTGCGAACTACGTCGGATTTCCGACGATTCGGGGTGGTTTTGCAGTCCTCTGCGTCACCACTCCGCCATCGCGCCTCGATACGGTGGGAGGCGGGCATTTGCGGGGGATTGCGCGCGGCGTCAACCCGGCTTGGCAAAAAGATTGCCCGCCTGCGGAACGCGAAATTTCTCCTCGCCAGCGGCGGATACCTTCACCCCGCCGCCGTCGTTGCTCTCCGCCAGTTTCTTTGCAAGCTGGATAGTTGTCATGGTGTGGAACCCTCGCAGACAGCAAATCGCGCCGCGTATCATCCACCCATGGTCGAGGTTTGCCGCCGCTAGATAGCTGCCGGCGGACGTCTGAACCTTGAACCCTGAAACTTCGGTGCCGAGAACAGCCACTGAACTGCGACGCTTTTCTCGGATGCGACTGAGAAAATCATGCCGACAGCCAGCGCGACGAATATGCTCAGCACCGCCAGCACGCCAGAATGCTCCAGTCCAAGCTGCGTACCCAGCACGTCGAACAGGTATATCGCAGGAAAGTGGCTGACGTAAAATTTGAGAGAGTTTTGCCCCACGTAATTCGGAAGCTGCGCCCATGGTTTGTCGGCGACCTTACGCGACAAGTAGCAAGCACCGACAATGAACGCGAACACCACCGGAACCGCCATCGGCTGCGATTTCAGGTCGAAATAGGCGGCTGCGATGCCGCCAAGGATCGCGATCAGCACCGCTACGAGCGATGTACGCTTGTCGACGAACGTCAGGAATGCGTCCCAATGGCGAGCGACGAAAGCGCCAAGGAAAAAGTAGCTCATCAGATAGAACATTCGCGACTGGACCTGAATGCCCTTCGACGCGAATAGAGCAGCAACGGCGACAACGAACGCTACTACTGCAATCGCCAACGGATTCACGCGCTTCACAAAGTAGGCAAATCCGTAGAACAGTCCGATGAAGAACAAGAACCATAGGTAGCTACCTGCGTTCAGCAGGCTGACGATCGCTTGAATGCTGCTCACATCGCGGGAAAATACCAGAGCGGTGACGCCAGACCACACGAGGTAGGGCCACAAGACGCTACGAATCTTGCCTGTGAAATAGGTGACAGTGTCTTTTTTAAGAGACTGCGGAAGTAGCAGGCCCGACAGGAACATGAGCGTCGGCATCCGGTACAGTGCGAAGAACTCGGTAGCATCTTTCAGCCACATCGGCGGCATAAGATCGACCCGACTTAACATCTTTGTCGAGTGGAACGCGATGACCAGCAGGATCGCAAAGCCGCGCAGAAAGTCCATCCACGAATGTCGGGAACGCGTGCTCGCGGCCGCTACCTGCGTAACTTTCATTTTGGCCGCCCCCCGGCAATCGCCACACACCATGGCGGCGGGTGTCGATAGCACGGGTCGGCAACGCGCGTAAGATGCCCCTTCGTGCTGCGATGTTGCGCAATGATACGGCGGGACTGGCCGAGCTACTGGTCACCCGACGCATTGCCTTCGACATGCCGGCTGTTCGACAGCGACGGCGGACCCTATCATTTCGATTACGGCCATCTGACGTTCGCCGCCTCACAAGAGGTCGTGCAACGCCTGCCGGACGTCTCTAGGCAATAACGCGCGGCATGAGGGGCGCGGGGCGGCACAAATTATACGCCAACCCGTCCTTGGCGAGTGCCGCAGGGCGCGATAGACAGCGCGTCGCGATGCGATGTGTATTGCGTGGCTAAAACAGTTGTGCGACAGGATTGCACCATGACCGATTCGAACCAGACCCGACCCGATTTCGAAGCGATGCGCCACGCGATGGTCGTCAGCCAGCTTCGCACCAGCGCCGTCAGCGATCCGCGCGTCGTCGATGCGATGGGCGACGTACCGCGCGAGGCATTCGTGCCGGCCGCGCAAGCCGCGCTCGCCTATCGCGATGCGCCGTTGCCGCTGGGGGGCGGCCGCGCGATCAATCCGCCGCTGATCACCGGCCGGCTGCTGGTCGCCGCCGATATTCGTCCGACCGACCGCGTGCTGCTGGTCGGTGCGGCGATGGGCTATGCGGCGGCGGTGCTGGCGCGACTGGCCGGGTCGGTCGTTGCCCTGGAGGAAGATGCCGCCCTTGCCAGCGCGGCGCGCGACGCGATTGCGGACGCGAAGGTGACCGTGGTCGAAGGGCCGCTTAAGGCCGGCTGGGCCGCAGGTGCGCCCTATGACGTCATCATCATCGACGGCGCGGTCGAGGAACTGTCCGAAGCGATCGCCGATCAACTGGCCCCCGGCGGGCGGCTGGCGACCGGTCTGGTCGATCGCGGCGTGACCCGGCTGGCGCTCGGCCGTCGCAGCGAAGGCGGGTTCGGGGTGGTGGATTTCGCCGACCTCGAATGTGTCGTCCTACCGGGCTTTGCCAAGCCCAAGACGTTTCAGTTCGCAAGGTAAGAAAAATATGCGGGGGGGGAAGTTCATCGGCGGGGTTGCGGCGCTGGCGTTGCTGGCCTCCCCCGCCAGTGCGGAGACGTTGCGGGAGGCGCTGGCGCGAGCCTATGCGACCAATCCGCAGCTGACGCAGGCGCGCGCCAACCAGCGTGCCGCCGACGAAACGGTGCCGATCGCGCGGTCGCAGGGGCTGCCGCAGATCGTCACGCAGGGACAGGTCATCGAAAACGTCCTGACCCCGGCCAGCCGCGGCTTTGCGCAGGCGCCGCGCGTCGGCAACGCGCAGCTGAACGTCAGCCAGTCGCTCTATGCCGGCGGATCGGTGCGCAACGGCGTGCGGGCCGCCGATGCGCGGGTCGATGCGGGCCGCGCGAACCTGCGCAGTACCGAAGCGAACGTCTTCACGCTGGTCGTCGCCGCCTATAACGACGTGATCCGCGACGAAGCGATCGTGCGGCTGAACCAGCAGAACGTCCGCGTGCTGGAGGTCAATCTTCAGGCATCGCAGGACCGGTTCCAGGTCGGCGACCTGACCCGCACCGACGTCGCCCAGTCCGAGGCGCGGCTGGCATCGGCACAGGCGCAGTTGCGCAATGCCGAAGCGTCGCTGATCCGCAGCCGCGAGAATTATGTCGCGACGACCGGTTCGCCGGCGGGAACGCTCGATGCGCCGCCGGCACTGCCCAACCTGCCCGCCGATCCGAACGGCGCGGTCGGGGTGGCGGTGTCGAACAACCCCGCACTAATCGCGGCACGGCGCAGCAGCGATGCCGCCGGGTTCGACGTACGCGTCGCCCGCGCCAACCGGTTGCCCTCGGTCAGCGCGGTGGCGGGGGGCAGCTATACCAGCTTCCTGGGGTCGGCGCAGTCGGTCGACGGCATCGTGCTGCAACAGGATGGCGGACAGGCGCAGGCTGGGCTGCAGTTCAACCTGCCGCTGTTCCAGAGCGGACGGCCGAGCGCGCAGATCCGCCGGGCGCAAGCCTTGGAAGGTGCCGCGATCGAGCAGGTGACGCAGGTCGAACGGTCGGTGGTGTCGGACGCGCGCTCCGCCTTTGCCGCGTGGCAGTCGGCGCTGCGCGTCATCGAATCGTCGGAAGTGCAGGTGCAGGCCAACCGCCTGTCGCTGGAGGGCGTACGCGCCGAAAACAGCGTCGGCACGCGCACCATTCTCGACATATTGAACGCCGAGCAGGAATTGCTCAATTCGCAGGTGCAGTTGGTGTCGGCACGGCGTGACGCCTATGTCGCCGGTTTCGCGCTGCTGGCGGCGATGGGCCGGGCGGAGGCGCGCGACCTGGGACTGGACGGCGGGGCGCTGTACGATCCGATCGCGAATTATGAACGGGTGCGCAACCGCATCTGGGACTGGAGCGACGATCCCGCGCCGGTGCCGGTCGCGCCGAGCACGGTCAACACCCCGGCACAGACGCCGGTGGTGACCCGCGAACTCGATCCCGCATTGCAGCGGACGCCCAATCCCTATACGCCGACACAGGGTATAGATGCGCCAAATCGGCAGGGTGGAGCACCGCGCGCAACGCAAGGCGTTGACACACCGCGGATCAACCCCGAAGGCTAAGCGTTCAAGGGGCGGGACAGATGAGGGTTGCGATGGGCGATATCAGCAACGAAACGTCGATGGAGGACATCCTGTCCTCGATCAAGCGGATCATCGCCGAAGAGGGCGAGGGATCGGCCCAGGCGTTGCGCGGGCGCAAGTCCATCCGGACGGCGCAGGCGCGCGACCCGGACGATCGCGACGAAATTCTGGAATTGAACCAGAGCGTTGCCGCACCACCGCCCCCGCCGCGCATGGAGCAGCAGCGGGTGGAACAGCCCCGTCCCGAGGCACCGCGCATGGAAGCGCCCCGCGTCGAACGCCCTCGCGCATTGGAAACGCATTCGGAGGACGAGGCGGAACCGATGCCGACCACTCCCACACCGGGCAAGATCGATGCGTCGATCGTGTCGGATCGTGCCGCCGAGGCGAGTCGCGGCGCGCTGGACCAATTGTCGCGGATGCTGGTGAAGCCCGAAACCCCCGGTGCCGATTCGCTCGAAGGGATGGTGCGCGAGATGCTGCGCCCGATGTTGCGCGAATGGCTGGACGCGAAGCTGCCGGGCATCGTCGAGACGATGGTCGCGCGCGAGATCGCCCGGATCAGCGGACGCGAATAACCCGCTCTCTTGCAACGCCGCCGCATCCGCGCCATGCGGCGGTGCATGAGCGAACTGCCCAAGACCTTCGACCCCGCCGCTATCGAAGCGCGCTGGTATGCCCATTGGGAACAGGACGGCCTGTTCCGGCCCGAGCGTCCGAACGCGACGCCGTGGACGATCGTCAACCCGCCGCCCAACGTGACGGGCAGCCTGCATATCGGCCACGCGCTCGACAATACGTTGCAGGACATTCTGGTCCGCCATGCCCGGTTGCAGGGCAAGGACGCGCGCTGGGTCGTCGGCACCGACCATGCCGGCATCGCGACGCAGATGGTCGTCGAACGGCAGATGAATGCGGCTGGGCAGAAGCGCACCGACTTTTCGCGCGATGAATTCATTGCAAAGGTCTGGGACTGGAAGGCGGAAAGCGGCGGCCAGATCACCGGCCAGCTGCGGCGGCTTGGCTGTTCGATGGATTGGGCGAACGAACGCTTCACCATGGACGACGGCTTTTCGAAGGCCGTGCTCAAGGTTTTTGTCGAGCTGCACCGCCAGGGCCTGCTCTATCGCGACAAACGGTTGGTCAATTGGGATCCGGGCTTGGGCACGGCGATCAGCGACCTCGAAGTCGAAACGCGCGAGGTCCGGGGCAGCTTCTGGCGGCTGCGCTATCCGTTGGCCGACGGGTCGGGCTTTATCGAGGTCGCGACGACGCGGCCCGAAACGATGCTGGCGGATATGGCGGTCGCGGTGCATCCGGAGGACGCCCGCTATACCGCGCTGATCGGCAAGCAGGTCCGCCTGCCGATTACCGGTCGTCTCATCCCGATCGTGGCCGACGAACATGCCGACCCCGAACTGGGTTCGGGCGCGGTGAAGATCACGCCGGGCCACGACTTCAACGATTTCGAGGTCGGCCGGCGGGCGGGCATCGAGGCGCGCGACATGCTCAACATGCTCGATGCCAGGGCACGCGTCGTGCAGACCTCCGATGGGCTGATCCCCGATGCGTTTCTCTGCCTGTCGAGTGCCGAGGCGCGCAAGGCGGTCGTCGCGCGGCTCAAGGACGAAGGTGTCCTGATCCCCCATGTCGACAAGGACGGTGCCGAACACGACGCCGAACCGCGCACGATCCAGACGCCTTATGGCGATCGGTCGGGCGTGGTCATCGAACCGTGGCTGACCGACCAATGGTATGTCGACGCCGCGACGCTAGCGAAACCGGCGATCGAGGCGGTGCGATCGGGCACGGTAAAGATTGTGCCCAAGTCGTGGGAAAAGACCTACTACAACTGGATGGAAAACATCCAGCCATGGTGCGTGTCGCGCCAGCTGTGGTGGGGGCATCGCATCCCGGCATGGTTCACCGATGATGGCCGGGTGTTCGTCGCCGAGACCTATGAAGAAGCGCAGACGCAAGCGGGGGCGGGCGTCGCGCTGAAGCAGGACGAGGACGTCCTCGACACCTGGTTCTCCTCGGCGCTGTGGCCGTTCGCGACCCTTGGCTGGCCCGAAAACACCGACCCGACGCTCGGCGGGCGCTACAGCAACGACGTGCTGATTTCGGGCTTCGACATCCTGTTCTTCTGGGACGCGCGGATGTTGATGCAGGGCATCCACTTCATGAAGGAGGTGCCGTTCAAGACGCTGTACCTCCACGGTCTGGTCCGCGCCGCCGATGGCGCCAAGATGTCGAAATCGAAGGGCAATACCGTCGATCCGCTGGGGCTGATCGATCGCTATGGCGCCGATGCGCTGCGCTTCTTCATGGCGGCGATGGAGAGCCAGGGCCGCGACATCAAGATGGATGAGAAGCGGGTCGAGGGCTATCGCAACTTCGCGACGAAGCTGTGGAACGCGACCCGGTTTGCGCAGGCTAATGGCATCGGCGCGTCGGCGACGATCGAGCCGCCCAAGGCCGAACTGGCGGTCAATCGCTGGATCATCGCCGAGACGATCGAGACGGTGCAGGCACTCGACCTCGCGCTGGCCGATCTGCGCTTCGACGGTGCGGCAAACACCATCTATCAGTTCACTTGGAGCCGGTTCTGCGACTGGTATCTCGAACTCATCAAGCCGGTGTTGCAGGGCGGCGCCGAAGGCGGTGAGGAAACGCGCGCGGTCGCGGGATGGGTGCTCGACCAGATATTGGTGATGCTGCACCCGTTCATGCCGTTTATCACCGAGGAATTGTGGCATGCGCTGGGCGAGCGGTCGGACGACCTGATCGTCGCGCGCTGGCCGATGGCCGATGCGCGGGCGATCGATCCGGCGGCGCGGGCGGAAATCGACTGGCTGGTCCGGCTGGTCAGCGAAATCCGCGCGGCGCGGACTGAGCTGAACGTGCCGCCGGGCGCGCGGCTGCCGTTGCATGTCCGCGATGCGTCTGGGGAAACCGTCGAACGGCTGGCTCGGCAGGGCGCGGTGCTGGCGCGACTGGCGCGCGTCGATGCCGTTGCCGGTGACGCGCCGGCGGGTGGGGCGTTGCAGATCGTGGTGGACGAAGCGACCTTCGTCCTGCCGCTGGGCGAGGTCATCGATCTCGACGCCGAGCGCGCTCGGCTGACCAAGGCGATCGCGGTGGCGGAGAAGGAACGCGATGCGCTGGCCGGGCGGCTCGGCAATGCGAGCTTCGTCGAGCGCGCGAAGCCCGAAGCGGTCGAGAAGGCGCGGGCGGACCATAACGATAAGATGGCCGAAGCGGCGCGGCTGCATGCGGCATTAGGACGGTTGGGGTAGGCTGTTTCGTCATTCC
>NZ_LMKE01000001.1:604242-604417 GCF_001421245.1 Sphingomonas sp. Leaf10
GGCGAAGGCCGGAATCCATGGATGGGGTAACGCTGGCGTTTCTATGGCAAGCACCCGACACAATGGATTCCGGCCTTCGCCGGAATGGCGGGCTTTTGGTTGGGCGCCCCCCTCGTCATTCCCGCGAAGGTGGCAATCCATAGATGCGACGGTTCGGCTCTCTCGCTGGCGTCAG
>NZ_LMKE01000001.1:604496-609839 GCF_001421245.1 Sphingomonas sp. Leaf10
CGTATATGGGTCCCCGCCTGCGCGAGGACGACTAAAGGAGCAATCACGCCTCCACCGGCGCCATCACCTCGATGATCCCCGCCGCGACTTTCGCCATCACCGGGGTCTTCGCCAGCACCTCGCCATCAATCGAGATCGGCAGCGGCGGCACGGTTTCGACGCGGAGCGCCTTGCCGTGGAAGGTCACGGTATCGACCCGGCGCGAATCGAGGCGGAAGAAGCCGGCCGCCCAATTGCGCACCAGACTGCGCTTACCCTTGCCGCACACGACCTGAATGATGATTTCGCCGCTGTCGAGCCGCGCTTCCTCGACCAATTCGGTGCCGCCATGGAAGCGGCCGTTGGAGATGCGAACCTCGGTCGCGGTCATCCGCTTGGCGTTCGGACCTTCGCCGACGATCAGTTGGAACGGGTGGAACTTCGCGAATTGCAGCGTCGCCCAGGCGAGATAGCCGGCTCTGCCGAACAGTTTCTTAACGCCGTGGGGGACGGTCTGTGCAATCTGCGGCGACAGGCCGATCGCGGCGCAATTGGCGAAATAGTCGCCATCGATCATGCCGAGGTCGATGCGTCGGGGGCGGCCGGTCTTCAACACCTCGACCGCCCCCGGAATGTCGAGCGGGATGCCGAGCGTGCGGCAGAAGCTGTTGGCGGTGCCGAACGGCAGCACACCCAGGATGACGTCGTGACCGAGCAGATAGTCGACAAGGCTGCTGATCGTGCCATCACCGCCGCCCAGAATGACCAGATCCGGTTTGCGTTCGAGCGCGCGTTTCAGCGTCGGAACCAGCTCGTCGGGGTCTTCCACGGCATGGGCATCGACCTCGAACGGCATGCCCTTCATCGCGCCGCACGCCTGCGCAAACTGGTCCTGCCCGCTGCGTGACCGGGCATTGACGATCATGGCGGCGGAGCGGATCTGCGTCATGCGGTCGGTAACGCTCCGTAACGAAAATGGAGCCACGCGACTTTGGGTTGATCGACCGGCGGGACTGGCCCACAAGTCGCGCCATGTCCGCTGCTTATCCCGCAATCCGCCTGCGCCGTACCCGCGCCTCCGGCTGGAGCCGCCGCCTCCATGCCGAAACGGTCCTGACCCCCGCCGATCTGATCTGGCCGCTGTTCGTGACCGAAGGCGATGGCGAGCCGATCGCTTCGCTACCGGGCGTATCGCGCTGGAATCTGGCGGGGATCGTCGAGCGTGCGCGGGAGGCGCGGGACCTAGGCATACCGGTGGTGGCGCTGTTCCCGAATACGCCGCCGCAGTTGCGCAGCGACGACGGTGCGGAGGCACTCAATCCCGACAATCTGATGTGTCGCGCGATCCGGGCGATCAAGGATGCCGTGCCGGGGATCGGCGTGCTGACCGACGTCGCGCTCGATCCATATACCTCGCATGGCCATGACGGGATCGTCGATGCGGACGGCTATGTGCTGAACGACGCGACGTCCGATGCGCTGGTACGACAGGCGATGGTGCAGGCGGCGGCGGGCAGCGATATTGTCGCGCCGTCGGACATGATGGACGGCCGGGTCGGTGCGATCCGCGATGGGCTGGAAGGGGCGGGCCACGTCCACGTCCAGATCATGGCCTATGCCGCCAAATATGCCAGCGCCTTCTACGGGCCGTTCCGCGATGCGGTGGGATCGCGCGGGCTGCTGAAAGGCGACAAGAAGACCTATCAGATGGACCCCGCGAATAGCGAGGAAGCGCTGCGCGAGGTCGCACTCGATATCGCCGAGGGTGCCGACAGCGTGATGGTGAAGCCGGGACTGCCCTATCTCGACATCATCACCCGGGTGAAGGCGGCGTTCGAGGTACCGGTGTTCGCCTATCAGGTATCGGGCGAATATGCGCTGATCGAGGCGGGCGTGGCGGCGGGCGTTGCCGATCGCGACGCGCTGGTGCTGGAAACGCTGCTGGCGTTCAAGCGGGCGGGGTGTTCGGGCGTGCTGACCTATCACGCCGCCCATGCCGCGCGGTTGCTGGGGGCATGATCGATACCGAACGGCTGGTGTTGCGGCGCTGGCACGAGCGGGATCGCGCGACCTTCTACGCGCATTGTTCGGATCCAGAGGTCATGCGCTATTTTCCGGCGCTGATGACGCGCGAGGAGGTCGATGCCGCCATCGCCCGGCAGGACGGGTTCGCCGATCAGCATGGCTATTGCTTCTGGGTGGCCGAGGAGCGCGCCAGCGGGCAGATGCTTGGTTTCTGCGGACTGAAACCCGGCGCCGAGGGGACGCCGCTGGAGGGCGAGGTCGAGATCGGCTGGCGTTTCGGCAAGGAACATTGGGGCCGGGGGTTTGCGAAGGAAGCGGCGCAGGCAAGCCTCGACTGGGGGTTCGCCAACCTGCCGGTCGATCGGATCGGCGCAATCACCAGCCCGCGCAACACCCGTAGCTGGGGGTTGATGGAGCGGCTGGGCATGGTGCGCGCGGCCGATCAAGATTTCGATCATCCGGCCGTGGCCGACGACAGTACGCTAAAGCGCCATATCACCTATTGGAAGCAGCGGCCGTGAGCGCGCCCGCAAGGACCGCCGGCTGGCCTGTCCGCTGGATCTTCGTCGCGACGATCCTGATCGGATCGTTCCTGCTGTTCCTCGTCCAGCCAATGGTCGCGCGCATGGCGTTGCCGCAACTGGGCGGTGCGCCGGCGGTGTGGAACTCGGCGATGCTCGTCTATCAGGCGCTGCTGCTGGGCGGCTATGCCTATGCCCATCTGCTCGGCAAGCTGATGCCCAAGGCGCAGGCGGCGGTGCATCTGCTGGTGCTGTTGTGCGCAGCAGTATGGCTGCCGATCGGGGTCAACGCGACGCAGGTGCCCGCGGGGGTCGAGCCGGCGCTGTGGGCGCCGTGGCTGCTGGCGGCGTCGATTGGGCCGCTGTTCTTTGCCGTGTCGGCACAGGCGCCGCTGCTGCAACGCTGGTTCGCGTTCATCTGTCCGGGGCGTGATCCCTATGCGCTCTATGCCGCGTCGAACGTCGGCAGTTTCGCGGGGCTGATCGCCTATCCGCTGATCGTCGAGCCGCTGCTGCCGCTGCGCTCGCAAAGCTGGGGGTGGAGCGCAGGCTATGCGCTGCTGACCATATTCGTCATCGGTTGCGGCTGGTTGCTGCCGCATCGCCGCGAACAGGCGGTGAAGCTCGATCCGGGTGAGGCACCGACTACGCGGCGGGTGCTGCACTGGATCGTGCTGGCGCTGGTCCCGTCGGGATTGATGCTGGCGACCTCGACCTTCCTGACGACCGATATCGTCGCAGTGCCGCTGCTATGGGTGCTGCCGCTGGGGCTGTATCTGTTGAGCTTCACCGTCGCCTTTGCCGATCGGCGCGGGTTGGCGGAGGCGATCACCCGCTATGCCCCGATTACCATCCTTGTGTTCGGTGGGATGATGATCGGCGGGCATCATGACTGGCCGCTGCTGAGCGCGCTTGCGGCGCTGATGCTGTTGTTCGCGGTATCGGTCGCGCTGCATACGAAGATGTACGCGTTGCGGCCGGCACCGGCACGATTGACCGGCTTCTATCTGGCCATGTCGGTCGGCGGGGCGCTGGGCGGGGTGTTCGCCGGGGTGATCGCGCCGGTGCTGTTCGACTGGACGTACGAATATCCGCTCCTGATCCTTGCAGCTGGCATCCTCGCGCCGCTACCGTTCCTGCTGCCGGCGACCGAGCGGCTGTGGCAGGCGGGCGGCGTGCGGCTGACCATCGCGGTACTGGTCGTCATCAGCGGCCTCATCGTTCTCGGTCTCGCCAATCCGGGCGGCGTGATGGGCGCCGCACCCGGGCCGATCGCGTTCCTTGCCATTACGATCGTCGGCGTCGTCGCGATCGGATCGCGCGTGCCCTATGTCTTCGCGCTGGCCGGTGCCCTGTTCCTGTTCGGCGGCTATCGCGCGATTGAGTTGTCGCTGGAGCCGGGCGCACGGACGCGGAGCTATTTCGGCGTCTATACGATCACGCGGGGGCAGGGGGTGAACGAGTTGCAGCACGGCACCACGCTGCACGGCATCCAGCTGACCGGCAGCCCCGAGCGTGAGCGGACCCCGACCACCTACTATGTCCCCAATTCGGGGGTGGGAGAGGCGTTGCGTGCGGCGCCTGCGCTGTACGGCAGGAACGCGCGGATCGGTATCGTCGGGCTCGGCACCGGGACGCTCGCCTGTTATGCGCAGCCGGGGCAGCAATGGCGTTTTTACGAGATCGATCCGCTCGTCGTGCGGATCGCGCGTGATTCGGGTGCCTTCACCTTCCTGCGCCGCTGTGCGCCAGATGCGCAGATCGTGCTGGGCGATGCGCGGTTGAGCATTGCCCAGGCAGCGGCCGGTAGCCTCGACCTGCTGGCGCTCGACGCCTTTTCCTCGGACGCGGTGCCGATGCACCTGATGACGCGAGAGGCGTTCGACACCTATGGCCGGGTGCTGGGGCGGCGCGGGCTGTTGCTGGTGCATGTGTCGAACCGCTATCTCGACCTGGCTCCGGTCGTGGCGCGGACGGCATCGGGATGGATGGCGGCGCAATTGGCATATCAGCCGGTCGGTGGCGCGGCCGGCGACAGCGGATCGGTGTGGATCGCCCTGACCCGCGATCCTGAGGTGCTCGGCGAATTGCTGGCAAGCGGCGGCTATTGGGAGCCGCTGCCGGTGACCGACACCGCGCCATGGACCGATGATTATGCGTCGATTCTGCCGGTGTTGCGCGCGCTGCAATAGCCGCGCGTCCTAGCGCAGGTTCGTTCCCAGCGTCGCGATCGCCGTGCGCTGGGCATTGGCGGCATCGGTCGCACGGGCAAGCGCGGCGTCGAGCGCGGGGTAGGGTGGTGACCCGGCGGCGGCGCGGTCGATCCCCAGCCGTTCGAGATCGGCAAGCGGCGTGTCGATCGCGGTGCGCGCGACATCGAGTTCGGCCAGCGCCACCTGCGCATTCAGCCATGGCTCGCTGCCCTCCGCTTTTCCGGCGGCAGCGCGGACCAGCGGCCGCGCGCGCGCGACCGCCGCATCGAACGATCGTGTCGCGGCGGAGGCGGCGGTAGTCGCGGCGGCGATCTTGCCATCGAGTGCCGGCTCGGGCTTGGATACCGGCACCGGATGGACCGGTTCGGCGAGGCTGATCTTTTCGATCGGACGCGGCAGCAGCGACGGATAGTCCCCACGCGGCGCGGCACAGGCCGACAACAGGGCGGCGAACAGGACGGGCGGGATCGGGGCGGCTTTCATCTGCCCCCGATATGCGGCCAAAAAAATTCGCACAACAGGCTTGCCAGACCAAAATGCCACGTCTAACAGGCTGCCTCCACCGGGCACCCGTAGCTCAGCTGGATAGAGCATCAGACTACGAA
>NZ_LMKE01000001.1:609923-610109 GCF_001421245.1 Sphingomonas sp. Leaf10
TCTGACCAATGGTCCGGCGGGGTTTTCTTTGTTGGGCGTCGTCGTGACGGTGAAGATATTGGAACAGGCCGCGGCCAGCGCACGCGAACATTTGGCGCAGGGGGTTGCCAACCCAAAAACCCGCGTCTAACAGGCTGCCTCCACCGGGCACCCGTAGCTCAGCTGGATAGAGCATCAGACTACGAA
>NZ_LMKE01000001.1:610190-630299 GCF_001421245.1 Sphingomonas sp. Leaf10
CCTGACCAACGGTCCGGCGGGGTTTTCTTTGTGTTCGGTACCGAACCGGTCTTTCGAAAACGGGGAGCGCCGGTGTGGCGCACCCCGCATCCGTTCCTGTTATCTCGCCTGCCAGACATAGGGCCCGACGACGGTGCCAACGAAGCCGCCCGCGATCTTGGTGCTGAGAAAGCGGACATCGACGTCGGTCTTGAGCGTCCGCTTCGTGCCGCCTGTGGTAAAGTCGAACCCCATCGTACCACGGTCGGCGCGGATGGTCAGTGTGACCGGCGCGGCCCCCTCGATCGGTGTCGCGGCGACCAACTGTTCGCCCCCTTTGTCCCGGGTGTAGAGGGCAACGACCCGCTTGCCGTCCAGCCGCGTGATGCCGAAGAACAGATAGTTCTCGTCATTCTGCATCGCCGCCAGCCCGGCACGGTCGCCGTCGCGCCGCGGCGTGAAGGCGACGGTCGTGCCCATCGTCGCGATATGATGCTGTTGGCGGCGACCGACGAAGCCGGGCACGCAGTTCAGGTCACCAATCGGTGCGCCGCCGTCGATCAGCAACTCGCCGCCGGCCACGCGGTAGACCGACGCCTTGGGGGTACGCACACCGATCCATTGCATGGCGAGCGTATTGCCGTCGAATTCGTCGACATAACCGAAATCGCCGCTGGTCGGCAGCTCCGGCGCGGGCTGGCGCGGCAGTTTCGGGCGGGTGGCGACGAATGGCACGCGCTGTCCGGCGGGCAGGATCGTTGGCCAGCCATCCTTCCACGTCACCGGCAGCAGGAACGTCTCGCGCCCTATATTGTAATAATCGTCACCATAGGGACGCACCGCGAGGAAGGTCGCCCACCAGTCGCCATTCTGGGTCTGCACCAGCTTGGCATGGCCCGCCGCCGATACCGGATCGGTGCGGTCGCCCGGCAGGTCGCGCTGGGTCAGGATCGGGTTGCCGCTCCACGGAGTGAACGGCCCGCGCAAGGATTTGGAACGGAAGGCGACCTGCGAATGGTTGACGCTGGTCCCGCCCTCGGCCGCGGTCAGATAATACCAGCCGTCCTTCCTGAAGATATGCGGGCCTTCGATCCACACCGGCTTCTTGCTGATATCGACGCCGCCGTTGATGAGCTGGGTCGATTCACCGACCATTTTCCCGGCACGCCAGTCATATTCCTGCACCCAGATCGCGCGGTGACCGTCATAGCGCGGCGGCTCGTTCGGCGCGCGATTGTTGACGATATAGGCGCGGTCGCCTTCCCAGTAGATCGACGGGTCGATGCCCTCGAACGGCAGCCAGATCGGGTTCGACCACGGCCCCTTCGGGTCCTTCGCGGTGATCACGAAATTGCCTTTGCACTCGACGCAGGTGTTGACGATGTAGAAGGTGCCGTCGTGATACGAAATATCGGGCGCGAACACCGCCTGCGACACGCGCCGCCCGGTGAAGTCGAGCTGTTCCGGGCGGCTGATCGCGTTGGCGATCTGAGTCCAGCTGACCAGATCCTTCGAATGAAAGATCGGCAGCCCGGGATAATGGGCGAAGGACGACAGCACGAGATAATAGTCGTCGCCGACGCGGGTGACGGACGGGTCGGGGTAGTAGCCCGACAGGATCGGGTTGCGATATTGATCGGGACCGGGCGTCGCCCGCTCGACGCTGCGGCCTTCATAGGTGAAGCGGCTGAACCGGGCCGGTTCGGCCAATGCGGCGGTGCTGGCGGCCAGTGCCAGTCCGGTCATCAAAATACGGAGCATCGGTTGTTCCTGTCGGAAAGGGATGAGGTCAGGTATCGAGGCGGTAGAGGCCGGCACCGTGCGGCGGCAGGTCGATCTCGACCCACACGGTGGCGGTGCCGGGTCGCGGCGTGCCCACAAACCACGGACTTGGCGTTTCAGCTTAGCCAGCATCGGGTTCGTGCCAACGGACATCGATGGTGGAAGGCGCCTGCGTTTCGGTAATGGCGCCGGCGCCCGGCGCGCCGGTCAGTCCGCGCCGTGTCATCCCGCCTGTCGTCATGCCGCCCCCCTTGAGAATTGCGATTACTTGTCGAGTAGCGCGGCGTCGCCCCAAACCACGGGATCGTTGAACCGGGCATCGCGCTCGCCCTCGGCGACCAGTTCGATCAGTTTGACGCCGGCCACCTCGGCGGCAATCGGTGTTGCAGCTTCGCCGAAGCGCAGCGGTTTCGAGGAGGCGAGCAGCCGACCGTCGCCATAGACGCGGAACGTGACCGGGAAGCGTCGGTCGCGCGCGCTGTCGTCGACGCCAACCGTCGCGGTGAAGCGGCGCGCGGTCGTGTTGCGGACCTCGATCCGCGAGTTGGCGAGTACTCCGATCGCGGTGTGGAAGCGGCGCCCGGCAACGCCCGCCGTCTCGCCATAGGGTGTGCTGTCGGCTTGCGCGCCGCCCCAGCCACCATAGCGCGGCCGCTCGCCATCGCCGCGCGAGCTGCGCCACGGCAGCATGCCGCGATGGATCAACGGTTCGACCTCGGGCACGACGACTCCGTCGATCGCCGGGTTCACCCGGCCGGGCATTTCGGACAGATAGAGGCCATCGGGCAGCCGTCGCTTGCCGCGGGCGGTGAAGGCTAGCGTCTCATGGGCCGCAAGTTGCAGCTTGCGTTCGCCCCGGAAGCGCGAGGCAGCGCCGGTCCACAGGTCGGTCAGGTCGATATCGGCATCGCCGACGAGCTTCAGATGTTCGGCGGTCAGCACCGCCTCGACCGGCTGGTTCAACCGGTTGAGGATCGCGACCGCCTTGTCACCGTCGGCAAGCGTCTTGACGAAGATCTGCACGTCATCGCTATCATGTGCGAGTACCGCCTGATTGCCCGCTGCATCCTGATTGAGCGCGATGACTCGTTCGTTGCCAAGAATGGCGAGCAATTCGGGCGTCGCCTTGCGCAGGTCATAGCCAATCAGCAGCGGCGCGTTGACCATTGCCCATAGGGTGAAGTGCGACCGGGCTTCGATCAGATGGTTGGCGTCGAACTCGCCGGTGCCGACGAACAGCATGTCGGGATCGTTCCATGAACCGGGATGGGCATAGAGCGGACGACGCGCGGTGCTATCGAGATTATGGAGCATCCGGCTCCAACTTGCCGAAATGTCTTCGCTTGTCCGCGACGTCCCGCCGACATTTCGACCCCATGACCGAATGTCGGCCGCACCCCACAGGCACAGCGAGAGGATGTAATCGCCATCGGGGTTATGGCGTCGCAGCGCGCTCGCGACATCCTCGTACAGCTTGCGGGTGGCCGGGATATCGGTGCGACCCAGCGAGTCGACGTCGACCAGCGGCGGGAACACCCGGTGCCGCCCGGCGCGCACCGCCGCGCTGTCCGGTCCCAGGCCGCGAATGCCGCAGCCATCGACCTTGATGTAATCGAAGCCCCATTCGGCGAAATAGGTCCGGATATCCCCGTCGACATGGCCATATAGACCGATTTCACGTTCTGATACCGTACCTTGCGGCTGGTTCGGCATATTCGACGTGAACACCTGACCACAGGAATTGCGACCGATATCCGAATAGATTCCGGCCTTCAGCCCCATGGCGTGCAGCCGATCGGTCAGGGGACGAAAGCTGGTATCGCCATCGGCAGTGCGGGCCGACGGAAAGGTATCGGTGCGGATCAGCACCCGGCCGTCCGATTGACGCCGCTGCAACCACCAGCCGTCGTCGATGTTGACGTAGCGATAGCCCTTCTTCGCAAGCCCGGTGTCGAGGATGATCTTGGCCGACGCGAGCAGTTTTTCCTCGTCGATATCGGTGTAGAAGGCGTTCCAGCTGTTCCAACCCATCGGCGGCAATTGCGCCCGCCCTTCGGTATTCGCGCTCCAGCGAGCGGTGGGACGCAAATCCTGCGCGACAGCGGCGACCGGCAATAGCGCGGCGATGCCGGCGAGCAGCCACCGCTTCACTTGGCGGCCTTCAAGGTGAAGCTGTCGATGTCGAGGAAACCGGCGCCGGGTGCCGGATTATAGCAGAAGATTGCCATCTGTTCGCCCTGGAACGTGCCGGTCCGCCATGCGAAGGCGAGTGGGAAATCGCCGCCGATCGGTCGCCAGCTTTTGCCGTCGCTGCTATACGACAGGCTGCCCCGGTTGGTCGTGAAATCGAGGTCCATCGCCATCCACAAATTGCGTCCGGCAATCGGCTGTTGAGCAACCCGGTTGTCGATCTTCGGACCCGTGTCGGTGCTTTCGATCAGGTCCATCGCCAGCGACGCCGCGCCCTTCGCATCGCGGGTCACCGCCAGCGTCGCGCTATATTGGCCGAAGGCTCCGAAGCCGCAGCGGTCGCCGCTGCGGATGTTGGCAATGTCGAACTTCACCTCCGCCCGGCTGCGCGGCCCCTGCGCCTTCTGGACCAGTGTGTTGCGCGCGGTCCAGAAGCCGGCCGCCGGGGTGGGCCGCAGCCGCAGGAAGCCGGGCCGCTCCGTCAGCGACCAGCGCGCATCGACCGGGTTGTGGTTCCATTGCCATTGCAGCCCCAGCTTCGACCCGGAAAAACCGTCGGAGGTCGCAGGTTCGGCAAAGGGGAAGCCCTTGATCGGCTTGGTTGCACGCTCGGGCACCCGGTCGGGCGCGTCGAGCGTACCCCAGACCGGCCAGTCGTCGCGCCAGAAAACCGGGCTGAGGTTCGTCATCCGGCCGATCGAACCGGAATCGATCATCACGAACCCGACCCAGTTCCCGTCCGGCGTATCGACCAGCGCACCCTGATGGCCGCCGCTCTTGTCGTCGATCTGCGGCCGGGTTTCCCATGGACCGTACAGGCTCTTCGCCCGCGATACCGTCAGACCCAGGCGGCGCGGGATCGCGTTGAACATGTAATAATAATCGCCGCGACGGATGATCTTCGACCCTTCCGCCCCGGCATTGTAATGAATCTTGCGATCGTCGACGACCTTGCGAAAATCGCGGTCGAGCTTGAGCAGCCGCGTTGTGCCGTCGGATCCGATCGCGGTGGCGATATAGCCGGTGCCGTCGGGTTCGATGAACAGGCCCGGATCGAATGCCGCCCGGTCGAGCTCGTTCATCGTCCATGTGCCGCGCGGGTCGCGGGTACGATAGATGCGGCTATTCTGTCCGACCGGCGTCACGACGATGTAGAAGGTGCCGGCATGATGGCGCAGGCTGGCCGCGAACAGCCCCCGGCGATAGGCATTTTTTCCGCCCGTCAGATTATATTCCGGCCGGTCGTCCAGCCGGGGTACGACATGGTTGATGATCTGCCAGTTCAGCAGATCCTTCGAATGGAGCAGCGTCAGGCCGGGCGCATTGGCGAAGGTCGTCGTGACCAAATAATAATCGCTGCCGACGCGCATGATGTCGGGATCGGGATAGTCGGCATAGAGGATCGGGTTTCGGTAGCTGCCATCGCCCTGGTCCGCACGCCATACTTGGGCTGGCGCACTGACGGCCAACGTTGCCATGGCGGCGAACAACCCCGCCCAGATCGATCCCGTAGCCAAAATCGCTCTCCCATCCGGCGACTTGCGGCCGTTTATTGTCTGGGTATTCATCCCGCGGCGGCGCGTCAACGTCGTTCGTGGTAGCGTTAACGTATTGCCCGATCGGCAAGAGTGTGGTGCCGGCTGGAGCGTGTACCGCTTGATTTGACGGCGGGGGTTCGGGTCCGTAGCATCGCCGCCGACGATCGATCCGGTATCGAACAGCGGCCCATTACTTGTACATAGCGCTGGCGGCCGCAGCGTCGACAGTGATGGCGAGGGAAGCTGGGTGAGCACGAAACAGGGGCACGATGTCGACATGGCCGAGATCGACGAGGAGGTGGCCGACGCGCTGTCGGACGAACCCGCCGTCCCGGCCCGCAAGGGATCGGGCCGCCGGCTGCGCGGTGCCGTCGCCCATTATCTGGGCACCGCCATCGTGTCCGGCCGGATCGCTCCGGGCGAATTGCTGACCGGCGAAGTCGCCAATGCCGAGGCGCTGGACGTATCGCGCAGCGCCTATCGCGAGGCGGTGCAGGTACTGACGGCCAAGGGGCTGGTCGAAAGCCGGCCAAAGATCGGCACGCGGGTGCTGCCCCGGCGGCGATGGAATTTCCTCGACCCGATGGTGCTTGCCTGGGCGTTCGAGGGCGAGCCGAACATCGCGTTCATTCGCGGTCTGTTCGAACTGCGCGCGGTCGTCGAACCGGCGGTGGCGCGATTGGCGGCGGAGCGGCGCGACAAGGACGATATCAAGGCGTTGCGCGCGGCGCTGGGCGGGATGCGGCGCCATACGCTGGCGACCGAAGCGGGACGCGCCGCCGACCGCGATTTCCACGATGCGCTGATCTACGCCACGCATAACGAGACGTTCGTGGCGCTGAGCGCCAGCATCGGTGCGGCGGTCAACTGGACGACGCAGTTCAAGCAGCGTCAGCGCGCGCTGCCCCGCGATCCCGTGCCCGATCATACCCGCGTGTTCGAGGCGGTCGTCGCGGGCGACACGAAGGCGGCGGAGGAGGCGATGACCGCGCTGGTGTCGCTGGCGCTGGAGGATACCCGCACGGCGATGTGATGCGACGCCCCCGGATGGTGCGAACGCGACGGTAGCGCCGCCCGCGCGGCTGTTGCATGGTAGCGCTCACAATAATCGGGGAGGGGTTATGCGTTCGATTCGGGCTTTGGCAGGCTGCGCGTTGTCGGCGGCGTTGGTTTGCGGTACGACTACCCATGCGCAATCGGTGGCACCGGCGCTCGCCAATATCTTTGCGGACCACGCCGTGCTGCAACGCGACCGTCCGATCGCCATCTGGGGCAACGCCGCGCCCGGCACGTCGGTCACCGTCAAGTTGAACGATCGCAGCGTAACGGCGCAAACCGGCAGCGACGGCAAATGGCGCGCGACGCTCCCGGCGCTGCCGGCGGGCGGCCCCTACACGCTGGACGTCAGCAGCGGCACGGCACCCGCACAGCGCCTGTCCGACATCATGATCGGCGACGTATTCCTGTGCGGCGGACAGTCGAACATGGAATTCCAGGTCAAGCACGCGACCGGACTGGAGGTGATCCCGTCCGCCAACGACGCGTCGCTGCGCTTCACGACTATCCCCGACAGCAGCAAGACCGCGCCTGCCAGCGACCTTGCCAAGCGGGTCGACTGGCGCAGCGTCACGCCGGAGGCGGTCGGCGACGCATCGGCGGTCTGTTATTTCATGGCCCGCTCGCTGCGCGGGACCGAAAAGGTGCCGATGGGGTTCATCGCGTCCGAATGGGGCGGCACCCGCATCGAAAGCTGGATCAGCGCACCGGCGCTGGCGACGCAGCCGGGCTTTACCGAGGGGCTGAACGCGATCGCGATGTTCGACCGCGATCCGGCGGCGGCGACGGCTGCCGACGGGACACGGCGGGAAAAGGCGTGGGAAGCACTCGATCCGGCGGCGAAGACCGAGCGCGCGTTCCGCGCCACCGACTATGATGATCGCAAATGGGCGACGGTGCCCGCGCAGTATGAACAAGTGCCCGCCGCCGATCGCGACCGGCTGGGCGGTGTCGTCTGGTTGCGGACCACCGTTGATCTGACACCGGCGCAGGTCGCGGCTGCGCAGACGCTGCGGCTTGGGCCGATCGGGCGTTATGACGAAACCTATGTCAACGGGCGCTTCGTCGGCGGCGGCAGCGTCGATTGGGCGTGGCGCAATTATGGCGTGCCCACAGGCCTGCTGCGCGCGGGGCGCAACGTGATCGCGATCCGCACCTTCGGCCCCAAACAGGACGGGCGCTTCACCGATATGAGCATCCGTTCGATCGGCCTGTCGGATGGCGGCGCGGTGCCGCTGTCGGGGCCGTGGCGCTACCGGATCGGCACTGCGATCAAGGACGGTTCGGTCGCTCCCGCGCCGTGGGACGTGCCGAACAGCCTGACGACGTTGTATAACGGCATGGTCGCGCCGATCGCACCCTACGGCCTGAAACTGGCGGCGTGGTATCAGGGCGAATCGAATACCGGACAGGCAGCGGCCTATCGCGGGTTGATGTCGACCTTAATGGGTGATTGGCGACGCGCGTTCGCCGCGCCCGAACTGCCGTTCTTCGTCGTCCAGCTGACCGGATATGGCAAGCCCGCGACCGCGCCGCGCGAGTCCGGTTGGGCAGCACTACGCCAATCGCAGGCGCAGGCGGTCGCGGCCGATGAGCATGCCGGGCTGGCCGTCACGATCGATGTCGGCGATCGGTTCGACATTCACCCCGCGCAGAAGACGGTCATCGGCGAACGCCTCGCCCGGTTGGCGCGCGTCGTGGCCTATGGCCAGCCGGGCTTGCGCAGCGGTCCCGAAGCGGCCGAGGCGGTGCGGCAAGGGGGCGATATCGTCGTCCGCTTCCGCAACGTCACCGGCGGGTTGCAACGCTATGGCGGGGCGGGGGCGATCGGCTTCGAACAATGTGCCGGCACGAACTGCACCTATGTCGACGCGCGGGTGCAGGGTGACACTATCGTCCTGCCCGGCGCGGGGCGACCGGAGGTGACGAAGGTCCGCTATGCCTGGGCCGACGCGCCGTTCGTCAACCTGTTCGACGGCGCCGACCTGCCGGCCGCGCCGTTCGAACTGCCGGTGCTTTGAATTGAGGCGGGCGGCGGGTGAGGATCCCGCCGCCCGACCGATCATTCGACGACGAAACTGGTCGTCGCGATGTGATGCAATTTGTCGACCGCTCCGGCCGCCACGCGCAGCTTGCCGGTTTCGGCCTGGGCGGCGGTCAGCAGATAGCGCCCCCTGCCCGCGATCGGTACCGCGAGCGCGCCGTCCGCGCCGGCGGTCAGTTCGACGCTTTTGCGCCCGGGCGTGATGAGGGTGATCTTTGCCGCAGCAACTGGCTTGCCGCCCTTCGTCAACGCGAAGCGGTTGCCGCCGGACGTAAGCGGCGCAATCTCATACGGCATCCGCGTCGCGATATCGCTGCGACCGGCGCGCGCATAATAAGCCACGCCTTCCTTTGCGCCGTCCTCACCCCAGGGCGCGAATACCGAATCGTCGATCACGCGAACGTCGCCGGCGGGCACTGCCGCCTCGAGATAGCCCGCCTTGCGCTGTAGCTGGACATTCGACTGCCCAACGATCCGCGGTGCGACCAGCCGCTTGAACTCCGGATCGCCACCGGGCGGCAGCGCTTCGGCAGGCTCGCCCAGATAGATTCGGGCGGGCCCGTTGGCATCGCGCTCCACCCACACTTCATGTGCGTCGGCGGTGGCCGGCACGGCTAGTGCGAGGATAAGGGCCAGCGTTCGCATGTCTTTTCTCCCGATCGCCGGCATCTAAAGCCAGCACCCATTCCGCATAGTTATAATGAGAGTAGGTCGCAATAGCGTTGCATTGTCCAATTCGTGCCGTTAGGGCGAGCCATATTGAAAATGACTCGCAAAGGGGGAATGATGACGCGTCTGGTACGCACGACGACGCTGGCGGGGCTCCTGGCGATGTTGATCGCGGTTCCGGGATTGGCGGAACCGGTGGTTCCGGAAGAGGAAGCGGATACGCAACGTGGCGAAGAGATCATCGTCGTCGGCAAGAGCTATGGGCAGGCGGTCGGCAAGACCGTCACCCCGTTGAAGGACGTGCCGAACACCATCACCGTCATCGACCAGTTGCAGTTGCAGCAGCGCAACCTGTTCACCCTGGAAGACGCATTGACTGTCACCAATGGCGTGACGGTGACCGGGATCGGCAGCGAAGACCCGTCCTATCTGTCGCGTGGCTTCACCATCAACAACTACTTGGTCGACGGCGTACCCACCTTTGCCTTCGGCTTTCCGGCCGTGGTGCCCGATCTGTTCCTGTACGACCGGGTCGAGGTGCTGCGAGGGCCGGCCGGCCTGTTCAGCGGTGCCGGCAACCCGGCGGGCAGCATCAATCTGGTCCGCAAGCGGCCGTTCGATACCTTCACCGTCAATGCACTGGCTGGCTATGGCAGTTTCCAAAACCTCCGCGCCGAGGTCGACGTGTCGACACCGCTCGACGATCGTTCCGGCCTGCGGCTGGGGGCGATGGCGCAGGATCAGGATCAGTTCTTCGACATCGCCCATCGCTATCGCTTCGCGGCATTCGGCGTGGCGGATACCGAGATCGGCGAGAACACGACGCTGACCGTCGGCGGCAATTACGACCTGTTCAAACCGGCGATCCAGTCCGGGTTGCCGGGCTATGTCGGTGGCGCGGACGGCAGCGACGGCCGGCTGCTCGACGTCGATCGTTCGACCTATCTCGGTGCCGACTGGAACCGCTTCCGCTCTGAAAGCTGGTCGGGCTTCGTCGAAATCGCGCACCGGATCAGCGACCGCTGGACGCTGCGCGCGACGGGGCTCTTGGCCGACGTCGATCGCATCGATATCTACAGCTATATCGGCAACCAGCCGGTGACGCCGGCCAATGGCGGCACGACGAACCACATCGCCTATCGCGGTGACAGCGCGATGCAGACGCGCTCGTTCGACTTCAACGGCGTCGGCAGCTTCCCGGCATTCGGCCGCGACCAGACGCTGATCGTGGGTGCCGATTATCAGGCGAGTTCGGCGACGTCGGATTTCACCCGCCTGTCCAACTATGCACGCATCAACGTCTTCAACCCCGTCTCGCCGGCCGAGCCGCCGCTCGATCCGTACGGTCCGCTGCCCGCCTTCCAAGGGCCGAACGGTCCGGTCACGCAGGTATATGGCGGGTCGGAGACCGAGGTCGAACAATATGGCCTGTACGGGCAGATGCGGCTCAGCCCGGTACAGGGCCTGACGCTGGTCGGCGGCGGACGCATGACGTGGTGGGACACGACGGTCACCACGACCCGCGTCGCCAACGGCGCGATCCCGCTGCCGACGCGCTACAGCTTCGACGAACGCTTCACGCCCTATGCCGGGGTGGTGTGGGACGTGACCGACGACCTGAACCTGTACGCGAGCTATGCCGACAGCTTCACGCCGCAGGCGCCGCCGGTCGGCCGCAGCCTGCCCGGCGGCGGCGCGATCCAGCCGTTGGTCGGCGATCAATATGAAGCCGGGACCAAGCTGTCGCTGATGGACAAGCGCCTGTTACTGTCGGCGGCGGTGTATCAGATCACGCAACGCAACCGACTGTTCAACGATCCCGAGGAACCGACGCTGACCTATCAGATCGGTCGGGTCCGGGCGCGCGGTATCGAGGCGGAGGCGAGCGGCGAGATCCTGCCCGGCTGGCGCGTCAACGGCGGTTACACCTTCACCCGCACCAGATATCTGGAGGAGGCCAATCCGTTGCTCGAAGGATTGAGCCTGTTGCCGGTGATCCCGGAGCATATGGTCAAGCTGTTCACCAATTACGAAGCGGGCGACGGTCCGTTGGTTGGGGCCAGCGTCGGCGCGGGCGTCACGTGGTTCGACAGCACGTGGAGCGGCAACCCGCCGGCATTCAACGCCAACGGCACGCTGCGCACGCCGTCGACGATCGTGCGACAGGGCAGCTATGCGGTCGCCGATCTGCGCGCCGGATACCGCATCACCGACAATCTGTCGCTGGCGGTGAACGTCAACAA
This sequence comes from Sphingomonas sp. Leaf10, assembly GCF_001421245.1. Classification (GTDB taxonomy): domain Bacteria; phylum Pseudomonadota; class Alphaproteobacteria; order Sphingomonadales; family Sphingomonadaceae; genus Sphingomonas. The sequence continues at coordinate 621,692 of NZ_LMKE01000001.1, forward strand.
CCTGTTCGACCGCACTTATTACGCGCGCATTTCGTCGACCGGGCGCGGCAATTATTACGGCAGCCCGCGTACCGTGTTTGCCAGCCTGCGGGTCAATTTCCCTTGATCGCACCGGCCCGGCATATCCTGTGGCGGCGGCTGGCCGATAATGCGCTGCGGCTGATCGCGGCGATGCCGGTCGGTTATGCGGTCGCGTGTCTGTGGGCGATGGCACTCGCCCGGATCCTGCCGGGTGATCCGGTGCAGACGACGATGGCGGCGGCGTTGATCGCGCTGCTGCTTTGCGCGCTGGCTGCGATGTGGGCCTATGCCGCGCGCAGCGGCTGGCGGGCGCTATGGACGCTGGTCGTGGCGGGCGCGGTCGCCGGTGCGATCACCTGGGGATCGGTCGCCATCTGGGGGCGAATATGAACAAGGGATTTCGCCAGTCGCAATCGACGCTGCACACCTGGTCGGGGCTGCTGCTCGGCTGGTTGCTGTTCGCGATCTTCGTGGCGGGCACGTCGGCTTATTGGCGGGAGGCGCTGAACCGCTGGGCACGGCCCGAACTGGCACCGATCGCCAGTCGCGAACGGGTGGTCGAGGGGGCCGTCGCCTTCCTCGAGCGCCGCGCGCCCGATGCGCAGAGCTGGTTCATCACCGTACCCGGCGCCGAGAGCGCCGGCGGCGACGTCTTCTGGGTGCCGCAGGCGAAGCCCGGTGAGGAACGCCGCCGCGGTCGCCGCGATACCCGCGCCTTTATCGGCAGCGATGGGCAGGAGGGGACCGCACGCGAAACCCGTGGCGGCGACTTCTTCTACCGGTTCCATTTCGACCTGCATTACATGCCGGTCTTCTGGGCGCGCTGGCTGGTCGGCATCGCCGCGATGTTCATGCTGGTCGCGATCTTCACCGGGATCGTCACCCACAAGAAGATCTTCCGCGACTTCTTCACGCTGCGCCGGGGCAAGGGGCAGCGCAGCTGGCTCGACGGGCATAATGCGACGGCGGTGCTGGCGCTGCCGTTCCACCTGATGATCACCTATACCGGGCTGCTCACGCTGATCGCGATGCTGATGCCATGGGCGATCGTCGCCAATTACGACGATCCGGCCAAGCTCTCTGCCGCCGTCTTTCCCGAGGCTCCGGCGGTCGAGCGGACCGAGCGCCCGGCACCGCTGACCCCGCTCGGCCCCGTGCTTCGCGATGCCGAACGGCGGCTGGGCGGCAAGGTCGGCTATGTCACCGTCTTCAACCCCGGCGATGCGGCTGCACGCATCACCCTCACCCAGTCGGGCACGTCGATGCTGTCGGCGCGGACCCCGGCGCTCGCCTATGATGGCGTGACCGGGCGGCTGGTCTGGCGCGCCCCGCCGCCCGGCGGCGCGGTCGAGACGCAGGGGGTGATGGTCGGGCTGCATGCCGGGCGGTTCGGCGACTATCCGATGCGCTGGCTGTATTTCCTGTGCGGCATCGCCGGATCGCTGATGGTGGCGAGCGGGCTGGTGCTGTGGACGGTGAAGCGGCGCGAGCGGTTGCCCGATCCCGCCCATCCGCACCTCGGCTTCCGCATCGTCGAGCGATTGAATGTCGGTTTCATCGCCGGTTTCCCGATCGCGATGACGCTGTACCTCTGGGCCAACCGCCTGCTGCCTGTTGGGACCGAGGCCCGCGCCGATGCCGAGGTGAACGTGATGTTCGCTGGCTGGGCGGCGCTGTTCCTGTATGCGCTGGCACGGAAACCGGCGCGGGCATGGGTCGAACTGCTGACGTTGCAGGCGGTGCTGCTGATCGCGCTGCCGCTCTACGACATCATCGCGATGCCGACCGGTCTTCCTGCCGCGATCGCGCGGGGCGACTGGGTATTGGCGGGGGCGGACCTGACGTTCCTCGCGCTCGGGGCCGGTTTCGGCTTCGCCGCGTGGCGGGTGCATCGCTACCGTCCGAAAGCGCGGCGGCGGACGGCACGTCCCACGTCATCGATCGACACCGCACACTGGGCACCGGCCGAATGATCCTGATCGCACTGTTGACCGCACTCGCCGCCTTCGCGCTGCTGGCACTCGCCAGCGACCGCCATCGCGACCGGTGGCGGGGCGTCGATCGCCAGTGGCGGCGGCGCGGCGGCTGGGCGCTGGTCGTCGCTACCTTCGTCGCGGCCTTCGCGGCATGGGGGCCGGTCTATGGCGCGATCGGCGGGACCGGGCTGCTGATGCTGGGGGCGGGCGCGAGTTTCCTCGTGCTCAACCTCACTCGACCGTAAGTGTGCTCGCCCAGGGTTCGAACGCATTGCGCGCACGCGACGTATACATCTTCTTGCGATCGGCCTTCTTCGTGCGGCCGGGAATCGGCGGCATCAGCCCGAAATTGACGTTCATCGGCTGATAGGTCTCTGCCACCGCCGCGCCGGTGATGTGATGCAACAGCGCGCCCATCGCCGTTTCGACCGGCGGCGGCGCGACGCTGCGCCCGGCCAGTTCGGCCGCGGCAAAGCGTCCGGCCAGCAATCCGACCGCCGCGCTTTCGACATAGCCCTCGCAGCCGGTCATCTGTCCGGCAAAGCGCAGATGCGGTCGCGCCTTCAGCCGCAGCGTTGGGTCGAGCAATTCGGGCGAACGGATGAAGGTGTTGCGATGCAGCCCGCCCAGTCGCGCGAATTCGGCATTCTCCAAGCCCGGGATGGTGCGGAACAGCCGGACCTGCTCACCATGCTTCAGCTTGGTCTGGAACCCGACGATGTTCCATAGCGTGCCGCTGGCATTGTCCTGCCGCAACTGCACCACCGCATGCGGCCAGCGCCCGGTGCGCGGATCGTCGAGGCCCACCGGCTTCATCGGTCCGAAGCGCAGCGTGTCCAGCCCGCGTTCGGCCATCACCTCGATCGGCATGCACCCTTCGAAATAGGGGACGTTTTCCCATTCTCGAAACTCGGCCTTTTCCCCCGATATCAAGCCGGCGTGGAAGGCTTCATACTGCTCGCGGTTCATCGCGCAGTTGATGTAGTCCTTGCCGTCGCCCTTGTTCCAGCGGCTCTGGAACCACGCCTGTTGCATGTCGATCGAATCGCGGTGGACGATCGGGGCGATCGCGTCGAAGAAGGCGAGCGCCTCCGCACCCGTCGCGCTGCCGATATCGCCGGCAAGACTAGGTGCGGTCAGCGGACCGGTGGCGACGATCGTCATGCCGCTATCGGGCAGGGTATCGATCCGTTCGCGGACGATGGTGATGTTCGGGTGCGCGGCCAGCGCGGCGGTGACGCCAGCGGAAAAACCGTCGCGATCGACCGCCAGCGCCGATCCCGCCGGCACCTTGTGCTCGTCGCCCTTCGCCATGATCAGCGATCCCAGCGCGCGCATTTCGGCGTGGAGCAGCCCGACCGCATTCGATTCGGCATCGTCCGAACGGAAGCTGTTCGAACATACCAGTTCGGCCAGATCGTCGCCCTGATGCGCGGGCGTGCTGTCGCCGCCGCCGCGCATCTCCGACAGGCGAACCTTCGCCCCGGCTTGTGCCAGTTGCCACGCGGCCTCGGACCCGGCGAGCCCGCCGCCGATGATGTGAACGTCATACTGCATGTCGGCGCGTCTAGGCCGGACAAGCCCAACCGGCAATGAACGTACGAAACGGACCGTCGATTTATTGGGTTACGCGTTGGGGAAGTACGACGAAGGGAAGGCGCATGAAAATCTACACCATCGGTTACGAAGCGGTGACGGTGGCCGAATTCGTGACGGCGTTGCAGGCGGCCGGGGTCAGGCGGGTGATCGACGTGCGGGCACTGCCGCTGTCACGTCGGCCGGGCTTCTCGAAGTCGTCGCTGGCAGCCGAACTGGCGACGCATGGGATCGATTACGTGCATCTGAAAGCGCTCGGCACGCCCAAGCGCGGGCGTGACGCGGCGAAGAAGGGCGACGTCGCGACGTTGCGCGCGGTGTATGAAGAGCAACTCGAACTGCCCGAGGCGCAGGCGCAGGCGGCGATCATGCTCGGCCTCGCGGCGGAAATGCCGTCGGCGCTGCTCTGCTTCGAACGCGAACCGGCACATTGCCACCGAACGTTGCTACTTGAAGCGGTAGGGCAGGGGGCGGAGATAGTAGAACTCTACGCCTAAATCCTCCCCGCTCCGCGGGGAGGGGGACCGCCGCAGGCTGGTGGAGGGGGCTTCCTCGACCGGTTCGTTCGCGGCCAACCCCTCCATCATCGCCTTCGGCGACGGTCGCCCTCCCCATGAATGGGGAGGATTTATCCAGCAACCGGCCGCTGTACCTGCCCCGCATTATCGCGGTGCAACGGCCCATAGGCCACCACCACCTCCAGCGGCAGCGGTCCGTACAGATGCGGAAACAATTGCCCGCCGCGCGACGGTTCCCACTTCACCGCCTCACCGAGCGCATCGAGATCGACCTCCGCCACATGCAGGGCGTCCTGCCCGGCGAAATGCTTGTCGACGGTCTCGGTCAACTGGTCGAAGGTCGACAGGTGGATATAGCCGTCGGCCAGATCCACCGCCGCCCCGTCGAAGCTGCCCGCCTCCAGCACCACCATCTGCTCGGCGGTCAGCACCTTGAAGGCGGTGGCAGGCTTCATTCCTCGATATCCTTTTCGCTGATCGTGTCGGGACCGGTCCCGTCATCGACCATGATGTCGCCCTCAACCGGCGGCATCGCGGCGCGTTCCTCGGCGACGATCGCCTCGGCTTCGTTCTCGGGGTTCTCGTCCTCGTCGATCTTGGCGGCGGACACGACCTGCTCGCCCATTCCGACGCGGAAGATCGTGATCCCCTGCGTATTGCGGCCCGCGACGCGGATGTCGCCGACGGTGGTGCGGATCAGCTTCGCCTGATCGGTCACCAGCATCAACTGCTCGCCATTATGCGCCGGGAAGCTCGCCACGACCGGCCCATTGCGGTCGGAGGTGACGATGTTGGTGATCCCCTGACCACCACGACCGGTGCGGCGATACTCGTACGCCGAGGTGCGCTTGCCGAAGCCGTTGGCGGTGACGGTCAGGATGAACTCCTCGACCTTCTCCATCGCAACCATGGTTTCGTCGTCGAGCGTCCGTTCACGCTCGCCTTCCTTCCAAGGTGCCGCCTTCAGGTACGCTTCACGCTGCTCGACATCGAACGGCGTCCCACCGAGGATCGACAGCGAGATGACCTCGTCGCCCGTGCCGAGCGAAATGCCTCGCACGCCGGTCGACGTCCGGCTCTGAAACTCGCGCACGTCGGTCGCGGCAAAGCGGATCGCCTTGCCCGCCTTCGTTGCCAGCAGCACGTCGTCGGTTTCGGTCAGCAGCGCCACGCCGATCAGGCGATCGTCGCTATCGTCGTCGAAGCGCATCGCGATCTTGCCCGCAGTCGGGATGTTAGCGAACGCGTCCATCGAGTTGCGCCGCACCGTGCCATTGGCAGTCGCGAACATGACGTGCAGGTCTGCCCAGCGATCTTCGTCCTCGGGCAGCGGCAGGACGGTCGAGATCGTCTCGCCCGCCGCCAGCGGCAGCAGGTTCACCATCGGCCGCCCGCGCGTCGCCGGTCCCCCTTCGGGCAGGCGCCACACCTTCATCCGGTACACCTTGCCCGCGGTCGAGAAGAACAGCACCGGGGTATGCGTGCTGGTCACGAACAGGTTCGTGATCGCATCCTCATCCTTGGTCGACATCCCTGCACGGCCCTTGCCGCCGCGCTTCTGCGCACGGAACGCGTCGAGCGGGGTGCGCTTGATATAACCCTGCACCGTGACGGTGACGACCATCTCCTCGCGCTCGATCAGGTCCTCGTCGTCGATGCCGTCGGCGGCGCCCGCGATCTCGGTACGCCTGGGCGTCGCGAATTCGGCGCGGACGTCGACCAGCTCCTGCCGCATCACCGCATACAGCTTCGCGCGGTTGGCAAGGATGTCGAGCAGATAGCCGATCGAACCGGCCAGTTCCTTCAGTTCCTCGCCGATCTCGTCCCGGCCAAGCGCGGTCAGGCGATGCAGCCGCAGGTCGAGGATCGCGCGGACCTGCAGGTCGGACAGGCGATACACGTCGCCGGTCGTGTCGGCTTCGACCGCCTCGACCAGTTTCAGATACGGTGCGATCTCCGCGACCGGCCATTCGCGCGCCAGCAAGGCGGCGCGGGCGGCGGCGGGGCTTTCCGACCCGCGGATGATCCGCACCACCTCGTCGAGATTGGTGACCGCGATCACCAGACCCAGCAACAGATGCGCCCGCTCGCGCGCCTTGGCCAGTTCGTACTTCGACCGCCGGGTGATGACCTCCTCGCGGAAGCCGACGAACGCGTCGATGATCTGGGCGAGGTTGAGCAGCTCGGGGCGCCCGCCCCGGATCGCCAGCATGTTAGCGGCAAAGCTCGACTGTGCCGGGGTATGCCGCCACAACTGGTTGAGCACCACGTCAGGGGTCGCATCGCGCTTCAGGTCGATGACGATGCGGACGCCTTCGCGGTTCGATTCGTCGCGAATGTCGCTGACGCCCTCGATCCGCTTGTCCTTGGCCGCCTCGGCGATCTTTTCGACCAGCCCCGACTTGCCGACCTGGAACGGGATTTCGGTCAGCACGATTGAGCGCCGCTCGCCACGCGCCTCGACGGTGTGGCGCGAGCGCAGGATGATCGACCCGCGACCACCGGCATAGGCCGCACGCGCACCGGCGCGACCAAGCATCAGCGCGCCCGTCGGGAAATCCGGCCCCGGCACGATTTCGCACAGTTCCTCGTGCGTCAGCGGCTCCCCGCCCTCGACCCGGCGGTCGATCGTAGCGAGGCAGGCGTCGACCACTTCGCCCAGATTGTGCGGCGGCACGTTGGTCGCCATGCCGACCGCGATCCCGCCCGCGCCATTCACCAGCAGGTTCGGGAAGCGCGCCGGCAGCACCGCCGGCTCGCGTTCCGACCCGTCATAGTTCGGCACGAAATCGACGGTATCCTTGTCGAGATCGTCGAGCAGCGCCATCGCCGACTTGGCAAGGCGCGCCTCGGTATAGCGCATCGCGGCCGGCGGATCGGGGTCCATCGATCCGAAATTGCCCTGACCGTCGATCAGCGGCAGCCGCATCGACCATGGCTGCGCCATACGCGCCAATGCGTCATAGATCGCGGTGTCGCCATGCGGATGGTATTTACCCATCACGTCGCCGACGATGCGCGCCGACTTGCGATACGCCTTGCCGGGGACGAAGCCGCTTTCCTGCGCCGAATAGAGAATGCGGCGATGCACCGGCTTCAACCCGTCACGCACATCGGGCAGCGCGCGGGCGACGATGACGCTCATCGCATAGTCGAGATAGCTCGACCGCATCTCGTCCACGATCGAGATGGGGGCGATATCGGATGGGTCGGCGATCAGCGTCGCGTCTGTCAAAGTTCGATGCTTTCGGGGAATGTTTCGGTTGGGCGACAACCTAGCCGCTCGGGTCGCGAAAGCCAAGCGTTGCGGCTCCGTTCGGCGGGTGCCCGGAACATGCTGCGGCGCAAAAGGTTGCCCGCCCATGCGCGACGTACAACGGTTTCTGAACACGCTGCCCCCGGCGGCGGCCGATCTCGCCACGGTCGCCGGCTCGGTGCTGGCGGCGCTGTTGCTGCACGCGGTCCTGTTCCGCTTGCTGCAACGCTTTGCCGAACGGACCCCGGGATCGGTCGACGACGTCTATGTCGACCATGCGTGGCGGCCGATGCGCTGGATATTGGTGGCGATGGCACTGGCCAGCGTCCGCCGGCCGCTGCGCCTGCCCGAACGCTGGGACGATCTGTGGACGCAGGTCGCCGGGCTGATCGTCCCGCTGCTGATGGGGTGGTTCGCGATCGCGATGATCCGCGCTTCGGTAAAAGCGATCGAAGTCGCCACCGACATCACCGTCGCCGACAATCTGCGCGCCCGGCGGCGGCGGACGCGCAGTGCCATTTTGGGGCGGATCGCGATCATCGCCATCGGCTTCATCACCGTCTGCCTGATGCTGCTGTCGATCCCCAGCATCCGATCGATCGGCGTCACGCTGATGGCATCGGCGGGTCTCGCCGGCCTCGCCGTCGGTGCCGCCGCGCAGCCCGCGCTCAAGAACATCATCGCCGGCGTGCAGATGGCGTTCACCGAACCGATCCGCATCGACGACGTGGTCATCATCGAGAATGAATGGGGCCGGATCGAGGAAATCCGCCTGACCTATGTCGTCGTCCGCCTGTGGGACGAGCGGCGACTGGTGGTGCCGGTATCGAAATTCCTCGAATCGAGCTTCCAGAACTGGACCCGCACCACCAGCGGCCTGCTCGGATCGGCGTTCTTCTGGCTCGACCCCACGACCAACATTCCGCGCCTGCGTGAAAAGTTCGAGGAACTGGTCAAGGACGATCCGCTGTGGGACGGGCGCGCCCATGTGTTGCAGGTGACCGATACCAAGCCCGACGCGATCGAGGTCCGCATCCTCGCCACCGCCTCCGACGCCGCCCGCGCGTTCGACTTGCGCTGTTCGCTGCGCGAGGGGATGCTGGCCTATATTCGCGACGAAATGCCGGAGGCGCTGCCGCGGCGGCGGGTGGCGCTGGATGGACGCGAAATTTCCCCTCCCTGACAAGGGAGGGGTCGGGGGGTGGGTAGGCTGGTTGGCGGGCGGCACCGTGCCTCACGGG
>NZ_LMKE01000001.1:630363-669692 GCF_001421245.1 Sphingomonas sp. Leaf10
ACCCCAACCCCTCCCTGTCAGGGAGGGGCCATTGAAACGTCAGGCCTTTCGCCCCGCAATAAACGCATCGACGTTGCGCCCAAGCACCGTCATCGGCACCCCGCCGCCCTGCACGACCGCATCGTTGAACGCCTTGAAGTCGTAGCGTCTGCCCAATACCGTCTTCGCCCGGTCGCGCAGGCGGTTGATCTCCGAATGGCCGACCTTGTAGCCGCAGGCCTGGCCCGGCCACGAACAATAGCGGTCGACCTCGCCCGTTACCTCGTCGACACTCGACCCGTTGGTGCTCGCGAACCAGTCGATGGCCTGTTGCCGGGTCCAGCGCTTGGCGTGCAGCCCGGTATCGACCACCATCCGGCACGCGCGGAACGCGATCGACTGCAGATAGCCGAGCCGCCCGACCGGATCGCCCTCATACGCGCCCAGCTCGTCGCCAAGCTGCTCGGCGTAAAGCGCCCAGCCTTCCGAAAAGGCGTTGAACTGCAACAGCGACCGGATCAGCGGCAGGCGGAAGCTGTATTCGCCCTGCCACACATGGCCGGGGATCGCCTCGTGATAGGTCAGCGTCGGCAGCGAATAGCGGGTCCAGATGCCGGTATTGCGCAGGTTGATCCACATCTTCCCCGGCACCTTGCCGTCGATCGATCCCGGCCCGCCATAGGCCCCCGGCGCGCCGGCTTCTTCGACCACAGGGATGCGCTTCACCTCGACATTGCCCGGCGCCAGCGTGTTGAACGCGCGCGGCATCCGGGCGCGGATATCGCGCAACCGGTTCTGAACCAGCTCCATGATCTGCGCGCGCCCGGCATCGCCTTCCGGAAAGGTAAAGCGAGGGTCCTCGCCCAGCGCCGTCATCCGCTCGCCGACGCTGCCCTTGCTATAGCCCAGGCCCTTCAAGATCACGTCCATCTGCGACTGCAACCGCGCCAGTTCGTCGCGGCCCATCGCATGGACCTCGTCGGGCGTCATCGTCGTCGTGGTCGACGCGCGCAGTCCCCAGCGATACCAGGCGTCGCCATCGGGCCGCGCCCACATGCCGGCGTCCGACGTCGCCTTCTTGCGATCGTCCTGCACTGCCGCCAATTGCCGTTCGAGCGCGGGCTTCACCCGGTCGCGGGCGATGGCGGTCGCCTGCGCACCCCAGTCGCCCGGAATGTCCCTGGTCCGCCGGGTCAGCGACGTCACCACGTCCCAACTCGCCGGATCGCCGGCCAGCGACTGCGTCATCTGCTTCAGCGTCTTGTCGAGCAGGAAATCAGGCGGCACCACGCCGCGTGCCGACGCCGCGCGTACCCGTGCCGTCTCTCCGTCAAGCTGCGTGGCATAGCTGTCGAGCCGTGCGAGATAGGCATCGGCATCCGCCCTGGTCGCGATGCTGTGATCGCTGTCGAGGAAGCGCGGTATGTCGAGATAGGCGCCGACATTCTGAATCACGACATAGGGCGTGTTGCGCCACCCGCCGACGGCAACATCGCCATAGGGTAGGGCAAAGCCGTCGAGCGCGGTTTCGAACGCGGTCTTCACCACGTCGATATTGGTGCGCGTCGTCGGGGACAGCGGCGCGATGTCGATGCCTTTGAGCGTCGCGGCATGCGCGCGCAGATGCTCGGCGATCGCGCGCTGGCCCGCCGCCGACCGATCGCCCAGCTGCCCCTTCAGCGCCGCCCGCGCACCGGTATCAATGCCGAGACCGCTGGCGCCCTCGGGCGAATCGACCAGCATCGCTTCGGCAATTTGCGATAGCGTCGCTTCGGCGGCCTTGTCGGCGGCACTCGCGGTGGGCGCGCCGGTCTGCGCACGGGCCGGCAGGGCGGCGGCCAGTGTCGTTGCGGCGGCACCAGCGATCCAGTCGCGGCGGGTCAGTTCCATCGGCAATCCTCGTGAACGAAGCGTTGCCGCCTTCTCCTGCGCCGCGTGCCCTGCGTCAATCGTCCGGCGCGACGCTCAGCGTCGATCCGCTGACCCCGACGATCCGCACGCGCCGGCCGGCTTCCAGGTCGGGGCCGCGCGCGATCCAGTCGCTGTCGCCGACCCGTACCCGACCGATCCCGCCGACGATCGCCTCGACCACGATCACGTCCTGCCCGATCAGCCGCGCCGCGCGGTCGTTGAGCAGCGGGTCGTCGCTGTCGACCGGATATTCGGCGTACCAGCGCCGCCCGATCAGCACGGTCACCACGCTCCACGCCCCGAACACCGCCAGTTCGGCCGGCAACGTCAGTGCAGGAAACAACAGCGCCAGCAGACCGGTGATCGTCGCGGCGATCGCCACGAAGACGAGGAATACGCCCGGCACCGCCAGCTCGGCCGCGCCCAGCGCCGCCGCCAGCAACAGCCAGCCATAGCCGCTATCGATCATCGCGCGGGCGGCTCGAACGGCCCGATCGGCCGTTCCCGGACCGCCGGTGCCGGGGCAGGGGTGGGCGCGGCGGGCTTGGTATCGCCCAGTGCTTCCTTGGCCAGCTGCCCGATCCCGCCCAGCGTCCCGATCAACTGCGTCGCCTCGACCGGGAACAGGATCGTCTTGGCATTGGGGCTGGTCGCGAACTTGCCGACCGCCTCGACATATTTCTGCGCGATGAAATAGTTGATCGCCTGCGTGCCGCCCGCTTCGATCGCATCGCTGACCACCTGCGTCGCCTTGGCCTCGGCTTCGGCGGCGCGTTCGCGGGCTTCGGAATCGCGGAACGCCGATTCGCGCCGTCCTTCGGCTTCGAGGATGCGGGCCTGTTTCTGGCCCTCGGCGCGCAGGATTTCGGAGGCGCGCGTGCCCTCTGCCTCTAGGATGTTGGCGCGCTTCTCGCGCTCCGCCTTCATCTGGCGGCCCATTGCATTGACGATGTCGGCGGGCGGGCGGATGTCCTTGATCTCGACGCGGGTGATCTTCACCCCCCACGGATTGGTCGCATGGTCGACCACACCCAGCAGGCGGGCGTTGATCTCGTCGCGCTTCGACAGCGTCTCGTCGAGGTCCATCGACCCCATGACCGTGCGCAAATTGGTGGTCGTAATCTGCTGAAGCGCGACATACAGGTCGGACACCTCATACGCCGCCTTGGCCGGGTCAAGCACCTGAAAGAACACGACTCCGTCGGTCGATACCATGGCATTGTCGCGGGTGATGATCTCCTGTCCCGGTATATCGATCACCTGCTCCATCATGTTCACCTTGCGCCCGACGCGATAGAAGAAGGCGGGGTAGAAATTGAACCCCGGCTTGGCGACGGCGGTGAACCGGCCGAAATGTTCGATCGTATATTGATGCCCCTGCGTGACGATCTTCACGCTCGCGAACAGATAGAGCAGCACCACCAGCACCAGCGCCGCGATCACGCCTACGATCATCGCTCATCCCCGCTTGCCTCGACCGGGATCGGTCTAGCATAGCGTCGGCATGGAACCCACCATAAGCCTCGCCCCGCGCAGCCTTTTGTTCGTGCCCGCCGCGCGAACCAACATGATCACGAAGGCCGCCGGGCTGCCCGCCGACCTGATCGTCCTCGACCTTGAGGACGCGGTTCGCGCCGATGAAAAGGCGGCGGCACGCGCCGCATTGCCGGCGGCGATCGAGTTGCTCGGCGGTCGCAGCGCGGTTCGCGTCAACGCGCCCGACACCGACCAGTTTGCCGCCGATCTGCGCGCGATCGGCAACGTTCCGCTGGTCGTCGTGCCGAAGGTCGAGCGCGCCGCCGACGTCGGCCCTCTCGCCGGGCGGGCGGTGCTGGCGATGATCGAGACGCCGCGCGGCGTGCTGGCAGCGGCGGAGATCGCGGCGGTTCCCGGCGTGGTCGGGCTGATGATCGGGACCAACGACCTCGCCGCCGAACTACGCCTGCCACCCGGTGGCGGGCGGGCTGCCCTGACCCTGGCCTTGCAGAGCGTCGTGCTTGCCGCGCGGGCGGCGGGGGGCTGGGCGATCGACGGCGTGTTCAACGCGCTTGCCGATCCGGACGGGCTGGCGCGCGAATGTGCCGAGGGGCGGGCGCTCGGCTTCGACGGCAAGTCGCTGATCCATCCCGGCCAGATCGCCGCCGCCAACGCCGCCTTCTCACCCAGCACCGCCGAACTGGAGGAAGCCGGGGCGTTGATTGCGGCCGCGACCGGCGGGGCGGAGCGGTTTCGCGACAGGATGATAGAGGCCATGCACGTCGAAACCGCGCGAAGGTTGCTCGAACGCGCGCGTTGACGCTTGCCCGTCACGTTTCGGATCGATAGTGGGGCGCATGTCGCTCCGCCCGATCCTCGGACTCGCCGCCCTGCTGTGCAGCGCCTCGGCGGTTCATGCCCAGCAGATCACACCTCAGATGCTGCGCGATCATGTCGCGGTGTTGGCCAGTGATGCGTATGAGGGCCGCGAACCCGGAACGCCCGGTGGCGATCGTGCCGAAGCCTATGTGTTGCAGGCCTTTGCCGATGCCGGCCTGAAACCCGGCGCGCCCGATGGCCGCTGGCGGCAGGAAGTATCGCTGACCGCGATCGAGGCGAAATCGGCCACTGCGTCGGTTACCCGTGGCGGCCGTACCATCCCGCTGACCGGTGTCGTGGCGATCGGTGCCGCGCCCGAAACCAGCATCAAAGGTGCCGGTATCGTCTATGCCGGCGGGATCGAGGCAGATGCCATCGCCCCCGCGCCGGTTCGCGGCAAGGTCGTGGTGATGACGCTCGGCCCCGGCCGGGCCGGCAAGGTGAAGGTGCTGGCAAAGGCCGGTGCCGCCGCCGCGATCTTCATGGCCCCGGCCACCATCTCCGAAGCCGACTTACGCGAGAATTTCGGCCGCTCGACGGTTCGCGACGGCGAAGCAGCGCCGCTGCCGGTCGCCTATGCCTCCGAAGCGCAAGCCGCGAGCCTGCTGGGTGACCGGGCGAAAACGCTGGCGAAGGCTGGCACTGCCAAGGATTTTCGCTCCGTCGATATCGATGGCACGCTCGACCTGACGGCGACCACCACCCGCCGCCGCTACACCACCGCCAATATCGTCGGCATGATCCCCGGCCGCATCCGGCCCAACGAGGCCGTCCTGCTGTCGGCGCACTGGGACCATATCGGCATCTGCCGGGCCGAGGGCGCTCCCGACCGCATCTGTAACGGCGCCGCCGACAATGCCAGCGGCACCGCGATCCTGATCGAGGTCGCACGGGTACTGGCGAAGGGGCCGCCGCCCGAACGCAGCATCTATTTCGTCGCGACCACGGCCGAGGAAAAGGGGCTGATCGGTGCCGATGCCTATGCCGCCGCCGTTGCCGATACGCCGCTGAAGATCGTCGCGAACCTCAATATCGACACGACCGCGATCATCCCCACGGGCACGCCGGTCGCGATCGTCGGTCGCGGCAATCATCCGAAGATCGATGCGATCGTCGATGCCACCGCCCGTTCGCTCGGCCGCAAGGTCGATACCAATACCGAAGCGAACATCATGATCCAGCGGCAGGATGGTTGGGCATTCGGCAAGCGCGGCATCCCCGCGATCATGGCGACCGGCTCGGTCAGCGACATGAAGCGGCTGTTCGCCTATCTCGACGGGCCATATCACAAGCCGAACGACGACCTCGCCAATATCGATCTGTCGGGTGCCGCCGAGGATGCCGACCTTCACGTCGCGCTTGCCCGCTCGCTTGCCGACCCCACCCGCTACCCCGCCAACTGAAGACGAGACGACGCTTCCCATGGATATCACCCTCGGCCTGACCTTCGACGACGTGCTGCTGGTTCCGCAGGAATCGGACGTGCTGCCCAGCCAGGCCGACCCGCGCACCCGCGTCGCCCGCAATCTGGCGCTCAACATTCCGTTCCTGTCGTCCGCGATGGACACGGTTACGGAGGCGGACATGGCGATCGTCATGGCGCAGTTGGGCGGGATCGGCGTGCTCCACCGCAACCTGACCGTCGAGGAACAGGTCGCGGCGGTACGCGCGGTCAAGCGCTTCGAAAGCGGCATGGTCGTCAACCCGATCACCATCACCGCCGACGCACCGCTCGCCGCCGCGCGCGCGCTGATGGAGCGCCACCGGATCAGCGGCATTCCGGTCGTCGAGGGCTCGGGTAAGCTGGTCGGCATCCTGACCAACCGCGACGTCCGCTTCGCCGAGAACCCGAACCAGCCGGTCGCCGAACTGATGACCCGCGATAATCTCGCGACCGTCCGTATCGGCGTTTCACAGGAAGAAGCCCGCCGTCAGCTGCACCAGCGCCGCATCGAAAAGCTGCTGGTCGTCGACGACGCCTATCGCTGCGTGGGTCTCATCACCGTCAAGGACATCGAAAAGGCGGTGACCTATCCCAACGCCACCAAGGACAGCGCCGGCCGCCTCTGTGTCGCTGCGGCGACCACGGTCGGCGAAAAGGGGTTCGAGCGCACCGAGGCCCTGATTGAAGCCGAATGCGACCTGATCGTCATCGACACCGCCCACGGCCATAACCGGCAGGTCGCCGAGGCGGTAAAGCGGGTGAAGTCGATCGCGCCGGATGTGCAGGTCATCGCCGGTAACGTCGCGACCGGCGAAGCGACCCGCGCGCTGATCGACGCTGGCGCCGACGGCATCAAGGTCGGCATCGGCCCGGGGTCGATCTGCACCACCCGTGTCGTCGCCGGCGTCGGCGTGCCGCAGCTGACGGCGGTAATGGATGCAGCAAAGGCCGCGGCCGGCACCGGCGTTCCGGTCATCGCCGATGGCGGCATCCGCACCTCGGGCGACGTCGCCAAGGCGCTGGCCGCCGGGGCTTCGGCGGTCATGATCGGATCGCTGCTGGCCGGTACCGAGGAAGCACCCGGCGAAACCTTCCTGTATCAGGGCCGCGCGTACAAGAGCTATCGCGGCATGGGTTCGGTCGGGGCGATGGCAAAGGGCTCGGCCGACCGGTATTTCCAGCAGGACATCAAGGATCAGCTGAAACTGGTACCCGAGGGCATCGAAGGGCAGGTCGCGTTCAAGGGGCCGGCCAAGGACGTGATCCACCAGCTGGTCGGCGGGGTGAAGGCGGCGATGGGCTATACCGGGTCGCACACCATCACCGATCTGCAGGAGCGCGCCCGCTTCGTCCGGATCACCAATGCCGGCTTGCGCGAAAGCCATGTCCACGACGTGACGATCACCCGCGAGGCACCGAACTACCCGACACGCTGACGTTCAACGGTGACGATCGGGAACGGCAAGCGTCCTTTTCCCGGCCGTCGTTCCCTTTCGCGCTACCGTGCGTTGACGGTACGGCACCACGCTTCGTGCCAGCGAACGCTGGATTGATCTATGTTATGTTGGTAGCGTCGGGCATGGTTTTTCTGGACAGCAACGCATGACTCCGGCGGCACGGACCCAGGCGACGATCGATCTGGTCGACGCGATCCTCGATGCGGCGCGGATCGGCGGTGCAGCGGGCGATCAGGTCGCCAAACGCTTTTTCGCCGCACGCCGCTATGCCGGGTCGAAGGATCGCCGTGCGATCCGCACGCTCGCCTATGACGCGATCCGCCGCTTCGGCGCGGTCCCCGTCAGCGCCCGCGCCGCGATCGTCGCGTTGGCGGACGACAATGCCGATCTCGCCGCCACCTTCGACGGATCGCCTTACGGTCCCGCGCCGATCACGGGCGACGAACCCCGCGCGGAAACCAGCTACGCCCCGGCATGGCTGGTGGATGCGTTGCGCAGCGCCGGCCTCGACGACACCGACCTTGTCGCGTTGCTGGAGCGCGCGCCGCTCGACGTCCGGGTCAATCGCCTGCGCACCGACCGCGACACCCTGCTTGCCGAACTGGGCGGCGAACCGGCCGCCGACCTGCCCGATGCCATCCGCTTGCCGGCCGACACCCTGCCCGACAGCGAGGCGCTCCGCGATGGCCGTGCCGAGGTGCAGGATATCGGCAGCCAGATCGTCTCGCTCGCCACCTGTGCCGAGCCGGGCGGCTTCGCAATCGATCTGTGTGCCGGTGGTGGCGGCAAGACGCTTGCGATCTCCGCACAGATGGCGGGGGAGGGGCGCATCCTCGCCACCGATACCGACCGCCCGCGCCTGTCACGCCTCGCCCCCCGAGCCGCGCGCGCGGGCGTGACGATCGCCGAACCGCGGCTGCTCGATCCGGGCAAGGAAGCGGCGATGCTGTCCGACATGGCCGGACAGGCGGACTGGGTCATGGTCGATGCCCCTTGCTCGGGCACCGGCACGTGGCGGCGCAACCCCGAGGCGCGCTGGCGGCTGACCCCCGATCGGCTCGACCGCGTGGTCGCGACGCAGGCGCGACTGCTCGACGTGGCGGCCGGCCTCACCGCACCGACCGGCACGATCACCTATGTCGTCTGTTCGCTGCTCGATGCCGAAGGCGCCGGACAGGTCGATGCGTTTCTGGCACGCAATCCCGAATGGCGCGCGCTGCCGCTTGCATTGCCGCGCGGGCACGTCCACGGTCCGGGAATGCGCCTGACCCCGGCATCCGATTCAACCGACGGCTTCTTCGTCGCGCGGCTCGGCCGGGGATAGAGCATGCCAGTATCGCGCTCGGAGAAGTTGATGCGGTTCACCTCGGTTTCGGTCGCGGCCGCGCTCGCGCTGGTCTGCGCATCGACTTCGCTCAGCGGGCAGCGTCCCGATAACCAGATCGACCCGCGCTCGACCGCGTTGCTGCAACAGGGGCGCACCGCACAGGCCGCCGGCAATATCGAGGGGGCCGTCGGCCTGATCGAAAGCGCACTGGTCGTCGATCCGCGCAACCGCCCTGCCTATATCGCGCTCGCCGATATCGCACGGGGGCAGGGACTGCCCGGCAAGTCGATCCGCCTGTACCGCGAGGCGCTGAGCCTCGAACCCAATGACGTCGTCGCGCTGAAGGGCGAGGGCGAGGCTCTGGTGCAGAAGGGAGCCGTCACCAAGGCGCGCGAAACGCTGGCGAAGCTCAAGACCGTCTGTGGCGCGACTTGCCCCGCCGCGACCGAACTGGCCGCCGTCATTGCCAAGGGGCCGCCGGTCACCGCGACCGCGCAACAGACCCCGCCGATCGTACCGGGCACCCCGACGACGAAGCAGCAGTAATGGCGTTGCTGCTCGCCGCGCTGGCCCTGGTCCAGACGAACGTGGCCGATCAACCGCCGGCGTTCCTTCAGGTTACCGGCAACGCTATGGTCGCCACCCCGCCCGATCGGGTGGAAATCGGCTATTCGATTGCAGGCGAAGGCAAGACGCCGGACGATGCCAGCCGGGCGCTTGCCGCTCGGCAGCAGGCGATTGCCGACGGACTGGCGGGGGTGCTGGACGGCGCGGCGAAGGTCACAACCGGCAATGTCGAACTGACCGAAGTCCGCGCACCGGAATGCGACCTGTCGGGCTATGGTAATCGACCGCGGATCAGCACCGGCGCATGCTCGGTCATTGGCTATGTCGCAACGCTTCAGGGCACCGCCCGCACGAGCGCGGTTGCCAAGGCCGGCACGGCCGTCGGTCTCGCCGTACGTTTGGGGGCACGCGATGCCCGGGTCCGGCAATTTCGTCTTGCCGATCCGGCTGCGGCAATGCGGCGCGCGACCGCTGCCGCGATCGCCGATTCCCGCGCGAAGGCGGAGGCGATGGCCACCGCCGCCGGGGTCCGGCTGGGCGGGGTACTGAGCGTGACCGATCAGAACCAGCAATCGATCGACAGCGTAAGCGCGGACGATATCGGATCGATGCCCGGCGTAGCGCGTGGCCCGGTTTCCGGTGCGGTCGCCATTCCGCTTTCCCCCGAACCGATCGAGACGCGAGCGCGGGTCTACGTCCGCTTTGCGGTGGTCCGGTAGCAGCTCAACCCGCATCCAGCCGCCGGGCGAGCGCGACGAACTCGGCCACGCTGACCGTCTCCGCCCGACGGGTCGGATCGATCCCAACCGTTTCGGCCGCCTCGATCGCGCCCGGCACCGACTTCAAGCTCTGCCGCAGCATCTTGCGCCGCTGACCGAACGCGGCGGCGGTCAGCCGTTCGAGCGTCCTGAGCGATACGCCTTCGGGCGGATCGGTCGGCACGACATGCACTACCGCCGACATTACCTTTGGCGGGGGCGTGAAGGCACTGCGGTGTACCGGCATCGCAATCCGCGCCGTACTGCGCCACTGCGCCAGCACCGCCAACCGGCCATAGGCATCGTCATTGGCGCTCGCGACGATCCGGTCGGCAACCTCGCGCTGGAACATCAACGTCAGGCTGCGCCACCACGGCTGCCAGTCGCTCGACAACCAGCCGACGAACAGCGCGGTGCCGACATTATAGGGCAAGTTGGAGGCGATATGCGGCCGCCCCTCGAACAGTGACGGCGCGTGGATCTCCAGCGCATCGCCCTCGATGACCCGCAACCGTCCCGGAAACGCGGCGCCCAGTTCCTCCAGCGCCGGGATACAGCGCCGGTCGCGCTCGATCGCGGTCACTTTCGCGCCCGCCAGCAGCAGTCCGCGGGTCAGCCCGCCCGGACCGGGGCCGACCTCCAGCACCTCCTGATCGTGCAGGTCGCCCGGCACGCGCGCGATCCGGTCGAGCAATTGTTGGTCGAACAGGAAATTCTGCCCCAGCGCCTTGTTCGCCGACAGGTCGTGGCGCTTGATGACCTCGCGCAGCGGCGGCAGGTCGCCGACCGGGGCAACGCTCACGCTGCGGCCCGGCGCGCGGCGGCTTCGCCCGCCATGCGGATCGCCGCGATCATCGCGCCCGGCTCCGCCATGTCCCGCCCGGCAATGTCGAAGGCCGTGCCGTGATCGGGCGAAGTCCGCACGATCGGCAACCCCAGCGTGATGTTGACACCATCGTCGAAATGCAGCGTCTTGATCGGGATCAGCGCCTGATCGTGATACGCACACAGTGCCGCGTCGTACCGTGCCCGTGCGCGCGGATGGAACATGGTGTCGGCCGCCAGCGGTCCGACGATATCGATCCCCTCGGCTCGCAGTTGCTCTACCGCCGGCACCATCACGTCGATCTCTTCGCGACCGATGGCGCCGCCTTCGCCAGCATGCGGGTTCAGCCCCGCCAGCGCGAGACGCGGTGCGTCGATCCCGAAGTCGCGAGTCAGCCCGCGCGCCGTCGCACGCGCCCGCGCGATCAGCAGGTCGATGGTCAGCGCCTCCGGCACCGCCGCCAGCGGCTCGTGGATCGTCACCGGCACCACCCGCAGCGTCGGTCCGGCCAGCATCATCACCGCATTCTCGCGCGCGACGCCACAGCGTTCGGCGACGAATTCGGTCTGTCCCGGATAATCGAAGCCGACCCGGTACAGCTCCGCCTTCGACACCGGCGCGGTGACCAGCCCCGACGCCGCGTCCGATCGCGCCAGCCCGGCGGCCATTTCGAGCGATTGCAATGCACAGCGCGCGCCGCCGATATCGGGACGTCCGGGCACGATCGCTTCGTCATCGACCACCGACACGACGGGCAGCGCGCGGTGGAATATGTCGCACGCGTCGCGCGGATCGTCGATACTCTCGACCGGACCGTTCCACACCGCCGACACGGCGCGGATGTCACCGACCGCGAAGAAGCAGGGCAGCTTCTCGCTGTTCCGTCGGTCCCACGCCTTGGCGATCACCTCCGGGCCGATCCCGGCAGGATCGCCCATCGACACCGCTAACGGAGCGATCCCCCGCATCGCGTTCGCTCCCTCAGCGATATTCAATCACTGCGTCACGCCGCAGATCGCGCATCATGCGCTGCGCCCGCAGGTTGACGCGCTCCTGCTCCAGCCCCTGCTGGATCTGCGCCGCGCTGGGTAGCGTGCCGTTGCGCGGGTCTTCGCGACCGCACAGTACCAGTACGCGCACGCCATCCTTGGGCGAACCGAAGGGCGGGGTCGCCTGTCCGACGTTCAGCTTCAGGATGATCTCCTGCAATGCCGGCGGCAGGCTGCGGACGGTGACGGCGTCGTTGTCGACGACCTCCGCCTTTTGCGTCTGCGCCACCTTGGTCGCGTCGCCGCACCCACGGATCGCCTGCGTCGCTTCGGTAAAGGCCGCGACCTTCGCGCTCGCTTGCGCCTCGGTCGTGCCGGACGGGAAGGGGAGGAACAACTGGCGCAAGGCCAGCTTCGCGTCGCGCGGATCGGCCATCAGCACCTGCCGCTTGTCGGCCAGATACAGGATCGAATAACCGCCCGGCACCTCGATCGGTCCGGCGATCTGCCCGACCTGCATCTGCTGCGCGGCGCGCTGCAACTGTTCGGGGAGCATGTTCAGCCGCACGAAGCCCAGATCGCCACCCACCGCGCGCGTCGACGCTTCGGAGAAGTTGCGTGCGAAATATTCGAACGGCGCGCCCTGTCGGATCTGCTCGATCATCTTGGTCATCGCCGCCTGTACTTCGGCAGCGCGGTCGGGCGTGGCGCTCATATAGATTTCGCGCAGGCTATATTCTTCGGCGCCCTTGGATTCCTCCATGCGCTTGATGACCGCGGCGACTTCTTCCTCGCCGACGTTCACGAACGGCTCGACCTGTCGCCGCAGCAGCCGGCTCCACGCCAGTTCGCCCTCGATCTGCCGCCGCAGCGACCGGTCCGACGAACCGACCGTCCGCAGATACGCGCGAAGCTGCTCCGGCGTCTGGTTGAAGCGCTGCTTGGCGAGGCGGTTGAAGCTCTGCTCCAGCTCGGCGGGCGTGACGGTGATGTCCTTCGCCTTGGCCTGCTGGATCTGCAGGGTCTCGTCGATCAGCTGGCGCACGACCTGCTGGCGCAGCACTTCGCGATCCTCGTTGCTCAGCTTGAAATCGTTGAGCGCGACGATCAACGCCATGCGCTGATCGACATCGGTGCCGGTCAGCACCGTATCGTTCACGATCGCGGTCGGCTTGCGGATATTGGGGTCCAGCTTGCCGAAGATCGTCGGGTTGCCCGGCAGGTTCAGGTTCGCCCCGGGCACTTCCTGCCCGTCGCTCACGGTCTGCGCCGCCAGCGTGGCGGCGGCGGCGATCGCGACGAAACCGGCGATCGAACGGCCGATGCGGCCGACATTCACGATGTTGTTGGTCACTTGGTCGTCTTATCCCATGCGCGCGTCATCAGGGCGGTGCCGCACCATTCGGGCAAATTCATGACCCGCCGCGCCTGAACAGGGCCTTATCGCCCCAGGTTCTTCAATGCCAGCGTTACCAGATAGCTGCTGCCGCTGCGCGCGTCGCCGATCCGCTGGTAATCGCGCTTCCACGTCAGGCCCAGCCGCAGGCAATCGTCCTCATATTGGACACCCAACCGGTGACGGATCGGATCGTAACCATCGGACAGCGATAGCGAATCTTCCGACTTGTCGGTCAGGTCGACCGTCGCCGATCCGAAGGCGGACCACAACGGACCATAGGCGATCCGCCCCGCGACGCGAATTTCCTCACGGTCCTGCAAATCCTCCAGCTCGTCGATATCGCGGTTCAGCCGCAGATAGCCAACCTGCAAATAGGTCCGCCGGCTGCCGACCGTCGCGTCGAGTTCGTTGCGGCGAATCTTCAACCCGTCCTTGTCGAGCCGGTAGCGATGGGTGAACGTCACCAGTTCGCGGAAACGGATATCGGTCCGCCCGACGAAATCCGACCAGCGATCGTCCAGCCCGGTGCCGCTCGGCAGGATGCTGGCGCGCTCACTGGCGCGATAACTCTGTCCGACCGTCGCCGCGACCGCCACGCCCGGCAGATCGAGCGCATAGTCGAGGCCATAGGTAACACGCGACGAATCCTCGAACCGGTCATATCCGGCGAAGCGGTTGAGTGCGAACAGGTTCGAATCTTCAAGGTCGACGGCGCGCGCGTCTTCGTTCGGGACCGCCAGATTGGCGATCTTCGGCGAAGCGACGAATTGCAGTCGCGGGCTGATCCGCTGCGTGCCCGCACCGATCGCCCCGACGAACGGCCAGCGGATATCGACCGCCGCCGCCGCGATGCCGCGCGGCGTGAACCCTTCGTCGCCACGATAGCTCAGCACCGCCGTATCGATCGTGTCACGCGCATTATAGACGTCGCCACGCCCATAGGCGGTAAACGTCACTTCCTGCCCCAGCGGCGTATAGCGCGTCAGATCCCAGCGCGCGGCGGCAAAGGCCCGCTGCGTATCCTGTCCCTCGCTCCGCCCGATCGCCAGCGTATTCAGCTGAACCTGCGCCACCCCGCCTAGTAGCTGGCCGAAGCGGCGGCGATAGTCGATTTCGGGAAGCGCCACCGGCTGCATCCCCTGATCGTCACCGACCCGGAGCGTCTGCACCGCCCAGCCGCTGATCGTCAGCATCGAGTCGCGGTCGATCCGCTCGACCGTCACATTGTTCCGCAACCGGTCGTCGCGCGAAATGTCGTAGCGGCGCAAGAACGTCTGGTCGGTAGTGTAGCGCAGCGAGCCTGATACCGCCCAGTTCGGATCGCGCTGGAACCGCCCGACTGCGTCGAGATAGCCACGGAACGACTGTTCGCTGCCCGCGGGAACAATGCCGAGCACCAGATCGTCGCTACGCCGGCTGACCGTCGCATAGCCCTGTACCCGGTACGCACCCTTCGACGTCAGCGCGCGATAGTCGCCTTGCAACATCGGCAGCACCGCGGTGAAGACATGCGGCGTGATCGTCAGGTCGCGATTGCGGGCAAGGTTGAAATAATAGGGAACGGCGACCTCGACGCCGTTGACCCGGTCCAGCCGGATCGACGGCGCCAGCAACCCCGAATCGCTGCCATCGCCGATCGAATGCGAGAAGGACGGCAGCGGGATCGTCGGCAGGCCGAAAATGGTCAGCCCCGCACCGGTGTAGCGGATGCGCTTGCGGGTCGGGTCGTACCGGACCTTGATCGCGGTGATCTTCCACGACGGTTCCTTGGGACACCCCGCCGAATTGGTCACCGAACAGGGCGTATAGGCGGCACTTTCGACGGTCACGACACCGTTTTCCGACCGGGTGCCGCGCTTCGCCGCGATCCGCCCGCCCTCGTCGAGCACCACCAGCATATTGTCGACGACACCGTCCTTCAGCGTATCGGTCAGCTCGATCCGGTCACCGTACGCGACGTCGCCCTGCGGGTTGGTGACGGCAATATTGCCGTCGGCGACGACCTGTCCCGTCTTGCGGTTCCACGTCACCCGGTCGGCGCGGAGCCGGTTGCCCTCGCGCAGCAGCCGCACTTCGCCGCTCGCGGTAACGATGTCGGCGTTGCTGTCATATTCGAGCAGGTCCGACGAGAAATCGATCTGGTCGCTGGTCGCCGGGGTCGGCAGCGCCTGTTCGGGTGCAGGCGGCGGCGCAGGTCGATCCTGCAAGTCCTGCGCGAAGGCCGGCCCGCCGAACGCCAACGTCAACCCAAGGGCAAGCGACCCGATCGAACGCACCACTAGTTCCGCTTCCCTTTGTCGCCGCCCTGTGGCGACCCTGTCGCCCGTGCCTGTCGCCCTCTGGCGACCTTGTCACCTGTGCCTATCGCATCGTGCAGCGGGAACCGCAATCGCCGTCCACCCGCTTTACCTGCCCGCAACAGACGGCCTAGAAGACGGCAGCGCCCGCGTGCGCCAGCGTAGAAGGAAGTGCATGTCGATCTCGATCCAGTTCGTCCCCGACCGGGGAACCGCCACCGCCCTTGTCCTGCCCGTCGCCGGCGGGGGACTCGACCGGATCGCCGCGGCCGGGCTGGACGATGCCACCGCGACACTGGTCGCAGGTGCCGCCCGCGCCGGCCGGTTCGAGGGTGAGGCCGGATCGATGGCCGAAATCTTCGTCCCCGGTGACGGCGACAATGCGAACCGCGTCATCCTGCTCGGCATCGGTGCCGGCGATGGCGCGGCATTGGAAAAGGCCGGAGGTGCGCTGACCGGTCGTTTCCTGCTGTCGGGTCTGACCGAGCTGACCGTCGACTTCGCCGGCACCGACGTGCCTGCGCCATCGGTCGCACGCTTCGCGGCGACGGCGGCACAGCGCGGCTGGCGTCAGGACGGCTATCGGACGAAGATGCCCGAAAAGTCGAAGCCGACGCTGAAGACGATCATCATCGCCAACGCGCCCGACGGCATCGATGATGCGTTCGTCGCCGCCGATGCGATCACCAAGGGACTGGACCTGACCCGCACGCTGGTCACCGATCCGCCGAACATACTCTACCCGGTCAGCTTCGTCGAGAAATGCCGCGAGCTGGCCGATCTCGGCATCGAACTGACCATCCTCGACGAACGGCAGATGGCCGAACTCGGCATGGGTGCGCTGCTCGGCGTCAGCCTCGGCTCCGAAAAGGAAGCGCGCCTGCTCGCGATGCGCTGGAACGGCAAGGGGGAGGGGGATGTCGACCTCGCGCTGGTCGGCAAGGGCGTGACTTTCGACACCGGCGGCATCTCGTTGAAGCCCGGACCCGGCATGGAAGACATGAAGTGGGACATGGGCGGCGCGGGCGCGGTCGCCGGCGCGATGAAGGTGCTGGCGTCGCGCAAGGCGAAGGCGAATGTCGTCGGCGTGGTCGGGCTGGTCGAAAATATGCCCGATGGCAAGGCGATGCGCCCCGGCGACGTCGTAACCAGCATGTCGGGTCAGACGATCGAAGTCCTCAACACTGATGCCGAAGGGCGTCTGGTCCTGTGCGACGTCCTGACTTGGGTTCAGCAGACGCACAAGCCGAAGACGATCGTCGACCTCGCCACGTTGACCGGCGCGATGATCATTTCGCTGGGCAGCGAGCATGGCGGCATGTTCGCCAACGACGATTCGCTCGCCGACCAGTTGCTGGCCGCATCACGCGAATCGGGCGACCTGCTGTGGCGCTTCCCGCTGTCGCCGGCTTATGACAAGCTGCTCGACAGCCCGATCGCCGACATGAAGAATATCGGCCCGCGCGGTGCCGGCTCGATCACCGCCGCCCAGTTCCTGAAGCGCTATATCGACGAAGGCGTCCGCTGGGCACATCTCGACATCGCCGGCATGGTGTGGGCCGACAAGCCCGGCAACCATCACGACAAGGGCGCGACCGGCTTCGGCGTGCGCCTGCTCGACCGGTTCGTCGCGGA
The DNA here is from genome assembly GCF_001421245.1 of Sphingomonas sp. Leaf10. Classification (GTDB taxonomy): domain Bacteria; phylum Pseudomonadota; class Alphaproteobacteria; order Sphingomonadales; family Sphingomonadaceae; genus Sphingomonas. The sequence continues at coordinate 647,308 of NZ_LMKE01000001.1, forward strand.
TAATTTCGAGGCATAACGTCATTCCCGCGAAGGCGGGAATCCATACACGCTAAGGTGGCGGCTCCATCGCGATCGTTAGTGGCTATGGGTTCCCACCTGCGCGGGAACGACGATTGGGCACAGTCATGAAAGTCGACTTCTACCACCTGACCCGCAGCCCGCTCGACCGCGTGCTCCCACGCATCGCCGCCCGCCTGCACGGCGATGGCGAACGGCTGCTGCTGGTGTCCGAGGATGCCGACCAGCGCCGCGACCTCGACATGCTGCTCTGGACCTATGCCCCCGACAGCTTCCTACCGCACGCGCAGGCCGGGGCGGGTAACGACAGCCTGCAAGCGGTGCTGATCGCCTCCGACGCCGTCCCGGCCAATGCCGCCCACAACATTGCAATCGTCGACGGCCGCTGGCGCGACGAGGCGCTGGCCTTCGACCGCGCCTTCCACTTTTTCGGCGAAGACCATATCGCCGCCGCCCGCACCGCGTGGAAGGCGCTGGCCGACCGAGACGGTGTCGAACGCCGATACTGGCGGCAGGGCGACAATGGTTGGGAACAGGCGGCGTAACGCTTGCCTGCGACGCGGCGCCCGACTAGGGGGACCGTCAACTTCCAACCAGCAACGCAGGAGCTGCGACCACCATGGCCGCCACCCGTACCTTTTCGATCATCAAGCCCGACGCGACCCGCCGCAACCTGACCGGTGCCGTCACCAAGATGCTGGAGGAAGCCGGCCTGCGCGTCGTCGCTTCTAAGCGTATCCAGATGACCCGCGAACAGGCCGAAGGCTTCTACGGCGTGCACCGTGAGCGTCCGTTCTTCAACGACTTGGTGTCGTTCATGATTTCTGGCCCGGTCGTCGTGCAGGTGCTGGAAGGCGAGAACGCCGTTCAGGCGAACCGCGACATCATGGGCGCGACCAACCCGGCAAACGCCGATGCCGGCACCATCCGCAAGGAACTCGCCGAATCGATCGAAGCCAATTCGGTCCATGGTTCGGATTCGGAAGAGAATGCGAAGATCGAAATCGACTTCTTCTTCAAGCCCGAAGAAATCGTCGGCTGATCGATCTGCCGATGTGACGAAAAGGTCCGCTTCCCGGTTGGGGAGCGGGCTTTTTTGTGTCCACCGGCTGCGCCAACGTCCCGCCGTTCGTCCTGAGTAGCCATTGAACTTGTCGAAATGGCGTATCGAAGGACCGTTGGTGGCAAAGTGCTTCGATACGGGTCTTCGACTTCGCTCAGCCCCTACTCAGCACGAACGGGTTAAGGCGAGAACACGCCCCCCAAACCCGTTCGGTTCGAGCAGCTTCAAGTTTGTCGAGAAGCGTCCGTCGAGAACCTGGCGCTTGGGGCGCCGCCCTTCTCGACTTCGGTTCTCGACAAGCTCGAACCTAAGCTCGAAGCAAACGGAAAGTAGGAGAGGGGCCGAAACCCCACCCCTTTACTTGACCACCGTGCTCGCAGCGACCGCTACCACTGGCGTCCCAACCGACACCGCCGCCGTCGCGGGCACCGCAACCGGCACCGCCGATTCGGTGAACGCCTTCAGCTCACGACCTGCCGGGATACGCGCGCTCTTGCCGGTCACGAACGGCGCGGCCGGCCACAGGAGCGCGACCGACGCTACCGTCGCAACGGTATTGCCTTCGCCTTCCTGGCGATACTTGCCGGTCACCGGAATGCGGCGACCGTTCAGGTCGATCGAGCGAACCTGGATTTCCATCTTGCCCGACTTGCCGAACGCGCCCTTGCCGGTCAGCCACGTGACTTCGCCCACCGCCGGCGTACCCTTCGGAATCACGACGTAGTCGCCCAGCATCACGTCGGCCGCGACGGTCAGGCCGAACTTGTACCCGACCTCGATCCGACCGCCCTTGGTCGTCAGGTCTTCGTTCATCGACAGCAAAATCTCGGTGTTCGCAGGCAGTTGCGCGTTCGCAGCGGCCCCGCCCCGCGCAACTGCAGTCAACGGCGCTGCCGAATCCTGCGCAATGGCAGCCGACATCGACGCGCCAGCAACAGCGGCGACGCAAAGCATCTTCACGATCTTCATAAACTTCCCCTCTACTTCCCCCCCCATGGGAAGTCGGGGCCGATATCTACTCGATCACCTTGACGCTGGATAGGGGCGAAGCGGTCGTAACTGCACCGAAAAGGGGTTAACGCCCCCCGGCCTCCAGCAACGCGCGCGGGGCGGCGAGTTCCCACGCATGGGCAACCGCATCCTCGATCGTGACCGGATCACCATCGCCGTCGATCTCGGTCCAGCCATCGTCACCGCGCACGGTCGTGCTGTCGCCGACGATCCGCACGAAATCATTGCCTTCGACCGTGAAGACCGTCGCTTCGCCCGCGTCGCGCTCCTCGACCGCCGGCAATACCTTCACTGCTTCACGGATACGGTCGAGCGTCTCGGTCATCGCGTCACAAACTCCGCCAGGGTTCGCGGGTAGAGGCGATGTTCCTCCACCAGCACCCGCGCCGCCAATGTATCGGCGGTATCGTCGGGCAGGATCGGAACGCGCGCCTGCGCCAATACGCTCCCGGCATCCAGCTCTTCGGTTACCACATGGATCGAACAACCCGCCTCGGCGTCGTCAGCGGCGATTGCCCGCGCATGTGTATCCAGACCCTTATATGCCGGCAACAACGACGGATGGATGTTGACGATCCGGTCGCGCCACTGCCCGACGAACCAGTCCGACAGCAGCCGCATATACCCGGCCAGCGCGATCGTCTCGACCCCCGCCGCCCGCAGCGCGCCGTCGATCGCCGCCTCATATTCGGCCTTCGGGATGCCGCGCGGCGAATGAGCGAACGTAGCGATCCCCTGTTCCGCGGCATGGATCAGGCCGGCGGCATCGGGCTTGTCCGACGCCACCAGCACAACTTCATAGGGGCAGTCCGCCGCCTGCGCCGCCGCAATCAGCGCCGCCATGTTCGATCCCCGCCCCGAAATCAGGACGCCGACACGGTGCTTAGCCAAGGTGCGTCGCGCTCCACTCCGCACGGGCGCTCCATGTGCCCGCGCTACCCCTGACGGTGCAGCCCTTGTCGCCCGCATTGACGGTACCGATCCGCACCACCGTCTCACCTGCCTCACCCAGCGCGACGGCAACCGCGTCCGCATCCTCGGCCGCGACCAGCACCGCCATGCCGATGCCGCAGTTGAACGTCCGCGCCATCTCGCCCGGCTCGATATTGCCCTGCGCCTGCAGGAACGCCATCAGCCGCGACTGTTCCCACGCATCGGCATCGACCGTGGCATGCGCGCCGTCGGGCAGCACGCGCGGAATATTCTCCAGCAACCCGCCACCGGTAATATGCGCCAGCCCATGGATGCGCCCCTCGCGCAGCAGCGGCAGCAGCGACTTCACGTAGATCCTGGTCGGCGCCATTAGCGCGTCGATCAACAGCAAGTCCTGATCGAACAGGGCAGGGCGGTCGAGCTTCCACCCCTTGTCTGCCGCCAGTCGCCGCACCAGCGAGAATCCGTTCGAATGAACCCCCGACGACGCCAGCCCGAGGATCACGTCGCCGACCGCGACTTTGTCGCCGGTCAGCAGCTGCTCGCGCTCGACCGCGCCGACGCAGAAACCGGCCAGATCGTAATCGCCATCGGCATACATGCCCGGCATTTCCGCCGTCTCGCCACCGATCAGCGCGCATCCCGCCTGCCGGCATCCTTCGGCGATCGACGCCACGACCCGCTCGGCGGTATCGGCGACCAGCTTGCCGCTGGCATAATAATCGAGAAAGAACAGCGGCTCGGCACCCTGCACGATCAGGTCGTTGGCGCACATCGCGACCAGGTCGATGCCGACGCCGTCATGCGCGTCATGCTTGATCGCCAGCTTCAGCTTGGTGCCGACGCCGTCATTGGCGGCGACCAGCAACGGGTCCTTGAACCCGGCGGCCTTGGGATCGAACACCCCGCCAAACCCACCCAGTTCGGCATCCGCGCCGGGACGCCGCGTCGACTTCGCCAGCGGCCCGATGGCACGGACCAGGGCATTGCCCGCCGCGATCGAGACGCCTGCCTGTGCGTAGGTATAGCCGCCGCCGCGGTCCGCTTCGTTGCTCATGACGCCCGGTTAGCTACATCGCGCTTGGATTTCCACGCCTGCTTCGTCAAAAGGCGCGCATGACTTTGGTTCAGCCCCCCCGCATCCTTGCCGCCCTCGCATTGGGCGTGGTCGCGACCGGGGCAGTCGTGGCGCAGCAGGGCGGGGTCGCCGCGGTCGACGGATCGGGCAGTTTCGAAGTGAACGGCGTCCGCGTCGACGTCGCCGGCCCCTCCGCCGAAGCCGCGCGCACCGCCGGCTGGCGCGTGGCGCAGCGCAAGGGCTGGCAGATGCTGTCGCAGCGGCTGACCGGATCGGCGCGCTCCCTACCCGATGGCACGCTCGATTCGCTGGTGACCAGCATCGTCGTCGAAAGCGAACAGATCGGCCCGAACCGCTACGTCGCCCGCCTCGGCGTCCTCTTCAATCGCGGGCGCGCCGCATCGATCCTCGGCATCGCCGGCGTGTCGGAACGCAGCCCCGCCATGCTGGTCGTGCCGCTGATCTGGGACGGCGGCACCGGAACCGTGTTCGAACGCGCAACCCCTTGGCAGGCGGCATGGGCACGCTTCCGCACCGGTGGCAGCGTCATGGACTATGTCCGCCCCAGCGGCACCGGCGCCGACGGCCTGCTGCTCAACGCCGGACAGGTAACGCGGCGCGGACGCGGCTGGTGGCGCACCGTCCTCAACCAATATGGCGCGTCCGACGTGCTGATCCCGCAGGTCCGCCTGTACCGCCAATGGCCCGGCGGCCCGGTGATCGGCACCTTCACAGCCGGCTATGGCCCCGACAACCGCCTGCTCGGCAGCTTCTCGCTGCGCGTCAATCAGGGCGATGCAGTTCCCGCACTCCTCGACGAAGGCGTCCGCCGCCTCGACGCGCTGTATCAACAGGGCCTGCGCAGCGGCGCGCTCCGTCCCGATCTGGTGCTCGCCGCCCCCCCGCCGGGCAGTGTCATCGTCCCCGACGAAGTGCCGATCGACGACACGACGATCACCGACCCCGCCACCGGCCCGACGCCGCTGCCGACCGGGGAAAGCGTCACCCTGTCGATCCAGGCCGATACCCCGAACGTCGTCGCCGTCGAATCGACCGAGGCCGCGCTGCGATCGGTCCCCGGCGTCCGCTCCGCCGCGACCTCCAGCCTTGCACTGGGCGGCGTATCGGTACTACGCGTGACCTTCGACGGCGATATCGCGATCCTCACCGCCGCGCTCGAATCACGCGGCTGGTCGGTCCAACAGGGGGAGGGCGCGCTCCGCATACGTCGCCGCGCCGCCGCCACCCCGCTGCCCGCGCCGAGTGCACCGCAGGGATGACGATCCTGTCTCGCGGTACGGTTCAGCTTACCCTGCCATTGGAACTTCCCGCCGGCGCCCGGCAGGACCTGTTCCTCGTCGGGCCGTCGAACGAAGCCGCCGTTCATCATCTCGATCACTTCGCGACCTGGCCGGTACAGGCGGCCCTGCTGGTCGGTCCGCGCAAATCGGGCCGAACGCTGCTCGCCCGGCTGTTCGCGGCCAAGAGCGGCGGCACGATCGCCGACGATGCCGACCGCTGGACCGAGACCGAACTGTTCCATGCATGGAACCGGGCGCAGGCCGATGCCCGCCCGCTGCTGGTCGTCGCCGATGCGGCGCCGCCGATCTGGCGGATCGGCCTGCCCGACCTGCGCTCGCGTATCAACGCGACCCCGGTCCTGCGCCTCGAAGCGCCCGACGATCTGCTGATCGAAACACTGCTGCAATATCTCTTCGACAGGAAGGAACTCGTCGCCGCGCCCGATCTGGTGCGCTGGCTTGCCCGCCGCGTCGAACGGAGCCACCTTGCGGTGCTTCGCATCGTCGAGGCTCTGGAGGAAGATGCCATGTTGCGCTCGACGCGCCGTCTGACCGTTCCCGCCGCGCGCGCCGCGCTGGCCGGCAACCCGCTGCTGCTGGATCGCCTGCTGTGAACGACCCGGTCCCCTCCGCCCGCACCACCGTCGCCGCCGCACCCGAGGCACGCTATTTCAACCGCGAACTGTCGTGGCTGGCATTCAACCGCCGCGTGCTCGACGAAGCGTGCAACCCCGACCATCCGCTGCTCGAACGGCTGCGCTTCCTGTCGATCTCGGCGACCAACATCGACGAATTCTTCATGGTCCGCGTGGCTGGCCTGAAGGGACAGCAGATGCAGGAGGTCGGCCATGAATCGGTCGACGGCCTGACCCCGTCGCAGCAACTCGCCGCGATCACCGTCGACGCCGCCGGGCTGGTCGACAGCCAGCAGCGCATCTGGCGCGATATCGCCGCGCAGCTGGCGGAGGCCGATATCAGCGTGCTCGGCGCCGATGCGCTGCATGGCGAGACCGAGGAATGGCTCGCCCGCTATTTCCGCGATCAGCTGTTCCCGGTGCTCACCCCGCAGGCGCTCGACCCGGCCCACCCGTTCCCGTTCATCCCGAACCTCGGCTCGGCGATGCTGTTCGACCTGATCCGCCGGTCGGACGATGTCGAGGTGCGCGAGGTCGTGCTGCTGCCATCGGCGATGCCGCGTTTCGTCCGCTTGCCGGGCAAGTCGGCGCGCTATGTCGCGATCGAAACCGTGCTGCGCCATTTCTCGGGCCTGTTCTTCCCCGGCTATACCGTGCGCGCCTCCGCCGCCTTCCGCGTCATCCGCGACAGCGATATCGAACTGGAGGAAGAGGCCGAGGATCTGGTCCTCTATTTCCGCACCGCGATCAAACGCCGCCGTCGCGGTCGCATCATCCGGCTGGAGATCGAATCAGGCATCTCCGATGAACTCGTCCAGCTGCTGCGCGACGAAATGGGCGGCAGCGATGCGCTCATCACCGAAACCGGCGGGTTCCTCGGCATCGGCGACCTGTCGATGCTGGTCGCCGAAGACCGCCCCGACCTGAAATTTCCGCCCTTCTCCCCGCGCTTTCCTGAACGCATCCGCGAATATGGCGGCGACTGCTTCGCGGCAATCCGGGCGAAGGACATCGTCGTCCACCACCCGTACGAAACCTTCGACGTGGTGCTCGCCTTCCTCAAGCAGGCCGCCGCCGACCCCGATGTCGTCGCGATCAAGCAGACGCTCTACCGCGCCGGCAAGCAGTCCGCCGTCGTCGCCGCGCTGGTCGCCGCCGCCGAAGCCGGCAAGTCGGTGACCGCCGTCGTCGAACTCAAGGCCCGCTTCGACGAAGAACAGAATCTCAACCTCGCCTCGGTCCTCGAACGCGCCGGGGTGCAGGTCGTCTACGGCTTTATCGAGTGGAAAACCCACGCGAAGATCTCGATGGTCGTCCGGCGCGAAGAACAGGGCTATCGCACCTATTGCCACTTTGGCACCGGCAACTACCACCCGATCACCGCGCGCATCTATACCGATCTCAGCTTCTTCACCGCCGATCCGCTGCTCGGGCGCGATGCGGCGCAGGTGTTCAACTACATCACCGGCTATGTCGAACCGCAGGCGCTGCAACAGCTCGCCATTTCCCCACGCGACCTGCGCGACCGGCTGGAGGCCCTGATCGAGGGCGAGATCCAGACCGCCCGCGCCGGTGGGCAGGGATCGATCTGGCTGAAGATGAACTCGCTGGTCGATCCCGCGCTGATCGACAAGCTGTACGAGGCATCGGCGGCCGGCGTGCAGGTCGATTTGATCGTGCGCGGCATCTGCTGCCTGCGCCCCGGCGTGCCGGGCATGTCCGACAACATCCGCGTCAAATCGGTCGTCGGCCGCTTCCTCGAACACAGCCGCATCTATTGCTTCGGCAACGGACAGGCGCTGCCCAACGACGACGCGCTCGTCTATGTGTCGTCGGCCGACTGGATGCCGCGCAACTTCGACCGCCGCGTCGAATATCTGCTGCCGATCACCAACCCGACCGTCCACGATCAGGTGCTCGATCAGGTGATGGTCGCCAATCTGCTCGACACCGAACAAAGCTGGGATCTCGGCCCCGATGGCAGCTATCGCCGGATGGCGAAAGGTGACAAGCCGTTCAACCTGCACCGTTATTTCATGACCAACCCGTCGCTGTCCGGGCGCGGTGCGGCGATCGAAAGCGGGTCGGCAACGGTGCCGCAGAAACTGTCGCTGCGCGCATGGCGGGCGGCACGGGAAGGAACGATGTGATCCGATTGCCGTGGAGCCGCCCTGCCACCGTCGCGCATAGCGCGATCATCGACATCGGATCGAACTCGATCCGGCTGGTCGTCTATGGCGGGCCGGATCGCATCCCGGCGACGTTGTTCAATGAAAAGGTGCTGGCCGGCCTCGGTCGGTCGCTGGCGGCGACCGGCACCATCGATGCGGAGGCGTTCCGCGTCGCCGGTGCCGCGCTCGCCCGCTTCGCCTGGCTGACGCGCGAGATGCAGGTCGATGTCGTCCGCACCGTCGCCACCGCCGCCGTCCGCGACGCCAGCAACGGCCGCGACCTGATCGCGCTTGCTGAAAGCGTCGGCCTGACCGTCGAAACGCTGTCGGGCGAGGAGGAAGCGCAGGCGGCGGGCCATGGCGTGCTGTCGGCGATCCCCGATGCCGACGGCATCGTCGGCGATCTGGGCGGCGGCAGTCTCGAACTGGTCCGGGTGAAGGACGGCAAGCTCGGCGAGCGCGTGTCCTTCCCGCTCGGTGTACTGCGGATCGGTGCGATCCGCGAACGCCGCGCGGGCGAACTTGACCGCACCGTGCAGCGCATGGTGAGCGACGCCGGTTGGGCGGGGCGGGGGAAGGGGCTGCCCTTCTACATGGTCGGCGGGTCGTGGCGCGCACTCGCCCGGCTCGACATGCATCTGACTGGCTACCCGCTACCGATCGCGCATGGCTATGCAATTTCCCTGAACCGCATCAATGCTTTGCGGAAGATTCTTACCGACCTCCCTCGTACCGATCTGAAGGCCGTGCCGAACCTGTCGGGTGGACGCGTGCCGACGCTCGATAATGCGACGGCAGTGCTGGCGTCGATGACCAGGCATCTCGGTTCGGCGACGACGATGGTGTCTGCCTATGGCCTGCGCGAAGGATTACTGTACGCCGCCTTGCCTGCTGCCGTCCGCGCCGAAGACCCGTTGCTGATCGCCGCCCATGACGAAGGCGCCCGGCAGGGCCGCTTTGCCGAACATGGCGATCTGCTGCACAAATGGATCGCACCGCTGTTTCCCGGGAACGAAGCGGCGATGGTCCGGTTGCGCCATGCCGCGTGCCTGCTGGCGGATGTGGGCTGGCACGCCAACCCCGAATTCCGCGCCGAACGCGGTGTCGAGATTGCACTCCACGGCAACTGGGTAGCGATCGATGCCGCCGGCCGCGCGATCGTCGCGCAGGCGCTTTACAGTTGCTTGGGCGGCGGAGGCGATACCCCGCCCGATCCGCTGCCCCGCCTCGCACCGGCATCGGCCTTGTCGGCGGCGCATCACTGGGGCCTTGCCATGCGTCTGGGCCAACGCCTCAGCGGCGGAGTCGCTGCCCCGCTCCAGCGCACCGACCTGCGCCGCGGGCGCGGTCAGGTCGAACTCGTCGTCCCCGCCCGCGATACCGCGCTGTACGGGGAGGCCGTCCAGAAACGGCACAAGGCGCTGGCAACGGCGCTGGGCATGGAAGCGGCACTCGTCATGTCTTGACCGCACTTTCCTACACCCAATGGATTTGCGACCCTCCGGCCGCTCTTTCCACCGTCCGGATCAAGAAACGCGTCGAGCGAACGTCAAAGTGGCAACGTGTCAACTTCCGCGCCCGACATGCAGGCCAAATCGCTGCAATCATTGCAGTTTAACGTCTTTGGAAGACAGGCGTACCGTAACCTTTGTCAACTTCCGCAGGCATCATCCGCAGCGCAAGTTGGTCACATTACCCTTATCATCCACAACGATGTTCAGCCGATCGGGCCGGAAGTCCATCGTCACCATCATCCCCGGCCGGATCACCCGCACCGCCCGCGCACCCGACCGCTTGCGCGCATCGTCGGCCGTGGTCTCGGTCACCGCCTTGCCAACCAGATCGCCGATCGAACCCAGACCGCAACTGTCGATCTGCGGCGCCCCGCTAGGCCCGACCGGCCGCGATCCCATGGTCGGCGGCGACGTCCGCACCGGCGGCGGCGTCTGCTGTTCGGCACAACCGGCCACCGCGACTGCCATCAACGCAAACTGCTTCATTCCACCACCTCCGCTCGGGTCATCTTCAATCGTCCACCCAGCACGGTGAACCCAAGCTGACCCTCGACGAGTGCCAGCGCATCGCGCCCGAACTGTTCGAACCGCCAGCCGTTCAGGATCGACAGCCCCTCGCGCTGCCCGGCGGCCAGCGCCTCCAGATCGTCCGACCGCGCCAGCAGCCGCGCCGCGACCTTGATCTCGTTCGCCCGGATTTTTAGCAGCAGTTTCAACAGGTCGGCGACCAGCGCGCCTTCCTTGCCCAATGCCGGCTTGCGCTCGTCGCGCCCCGGCATCTCATCGGCCGGCAACGGCCTCGCCTCGGCCAGCGCGCTCATCATGCGCGCGCCGATATCGTTATGCGCCCATGCCGCCGACAGCCCGCGCACCTTTGCCAGATCGGCCTGCTTGCGCGGCGGATTGCCCGCCAGATCAGCGATCGTCTCATCCTTGACGATCCGCCCGCGCGGCAGATCCTTGCCCTGCGCCTCCAACTCGCGCCACTTGCCCAGCGCCTTCAACCGGCCCAGCACTTCGGGCTTGCGGCTGTTGACGCGGATGCGCTGCCACACCGTCTCGGGGTCGTTGAAATAGTTGGATGGATCGCCGATCCGCTCCATCTCCTCGTCCAGCCACAGCCCGCGCCCGGTCTTGCGCAGCTTCGTCAGCATCTTGGGAAAGATCACCGACAGATGCGTCACGTCAGCGATCGCATAGTCTATCTGCCGATCATCGAGCGGCCGGCGCGACCAGTCGGTGAACCGCGCGCCCTTGTCGACGGTAATCCCCAGATAGGCGTCGACCAGATTGGAATAACCGACCTGCTCCCCCTGACCCAGCGCCATCGCCGCCACCTGCGTGTCGAACATCGGGAAGGGCGTCTTGCCGGTCAGGTTGTAGACGATCTCAATGTCCTGCCCGCCCGCATGGAAGACCTTCAGCACGTCCTCGTTATCGGTCAGCAGGTTCAGCAGCGGCGTCAGATCGATGCCCGGTGCCATCGGATCGATCGCCGCCGCTTCCTCGGTATTGGCGATCTGGATCAGGCACAGTTCTGGCCAATAGCTGTTCTCGCGCATGAATTCGGTGTCGACGGCAACGAAGTCGGACGTGGCGAGGCGGGTACAGAGGGCGGCGAGGGTCGCGCTGTCCTCGATCAACGGATGGATATGCATCACGCCCGCATAGCAAGGATCCGCGCCTTGACAAAAGGGGGTGGGGGAGGGAAGCGCGCCTCATCCAAATCGACGCTCCCCCGCACCTGCGGGGATCGATCATCGTAAAGGTTCCTCAATGCACGCCTATCGCACTCATAACTGCGGCCAGCTCACTGACGCGAACGACGGCGATACCGTCCGCCTGTCGGGCTGGGTGCATCGCAAGCGCGACCATGGCGGCGTGCTCTTCATCGATCTGCGCGACCATTACGGCATTACCCAGATCGTCGCCGACAGCGATTCGCCAGCGCTCGCGCTGCTCGAATCGGCGCGGACCGAATCGGTGCTGACCATCGACGGCAGCGTGAAACTGCGCAGCGAAGCGACCAGGAACCCGAACCTTGCGACCGGCGCGATCGAAATCTACGCCCGCGCCGCGACGCTGCAGTCGGCGGCGCAGGAACTGCCGATGCCGGTCGCCGGCGAGGCCGAGTACCCGGAAGACATTCGCCTGCGCTACCGCTTCCTCGACCTTCGTCGCGAACGGCTGCACGCGAACATCCTGCTGCGCTCGAACGTCATCGCGTCGCTTCGCCGCCGGATGATCGATCAGGGCTTCACCGAATTCCAGACGCCGATCCTTACCGCGTCGTCGCCCGAAGGCGCACGCGACTATCTGGTCCCCAGCCGCGTCCATCCGGGCAAATTCTATGCGCTGCCGCAGGCGCCGCAGATGTTTAAGCAGTTGCTGATGGTCGCCGGCTTCGACCGGTACTTCCAGATCGCGCCCTGCTTCCGCGACGAAGACGCCCGCGCCGATCGTTCGCCGGGCGAGTTCTACCAGCTCGATTTCGAGATGAGCTTCGTCACGCAGGAAGACGTGTTCGCCGCGATCGAACCGGTCCTTCACGGCGTGTTCGAGGAATATGCCAACTGGCAAGGCAAGGGCCGCACCGTGTCGCCGCTGCCGTTCAAGCGCATTCCCTACCGCGAATCGATGCTGAAATACGGCAACGACAAGCCCGACCTTCGCAACCCGCTGCTCATCACCGACGTGTCGGAGCTGTTCGTCGGATCGGGCTTCGGCCGCTTCGCCTCGATCGTAGAGGCGGGCGACGTGGTCCGTGCAGTGCCGGCGCCCAAGACCGCCGACAAGAGCCGCAAATTCTTCGACGACATGAACGCCTGGGCACAGTCCGAAGGGTTTGCCGGCCTCGGCTACGCCACCCGTAAGGGCGGTGAATGGGGCGGCCCGATCGCCAAGAACCATGGCGAGGAAGGCATGGCGAAGATCGCCGAAGCGCTCGGCCTCGGCCCCGATGACGGCGTGTTCTTCGCCGCCGGCAAGGAAGCACAAGCCGCCAAGCTCGCCGGCTTCGCCCGCACCCGCGTTGCCGAGACGCTTGGGCTGATCGACGACAAGCGCTTCGAATTCTGCTGGATCGTCGACTTCCCGATGTTCGAATATGACGAGGACGCGAAGAAGGTCGACTTCAGCCACAACCCCTTCTCGATGCCGCAGGGCGAGATGGAAGCGCTGGAAACGATGAACCCGCTCGACATCCTAGCCTATCAGTACGACATCGTCTGCAACGGCGTGGAGCTGTCGTCGGGCGCGATCCGGAACCATCGCCCGGAAATCATGTACAAGGCGTTCGAGATCGCCGGCTACACCCAGGAAGACGTCGACACGAACTTCGCGGGCATGATCAACGCGTTCAAGTTCGGCGCCCCGCCGCACGGCGGCTCGGCGCCGGGCGTCGACCGGATCGTCATGCTGTTGGCGGATGAACCGAACATCCGCGAGGTGATCACCTTCCCGATGACGCAGAAGGCCGAAGACCTGATGATGGGCGCACCGAACTACGCGACGCCAAAGCAGCTGCGCGAACTGAACATCCGCGTGACCGTCGACGGTCCGAAGGAATAATCCTCCCCGGAACGGGAAGGGGGACCGCTCGCGTTAGCGTGGGGTGGAGGGGGTTGTCCTGTTCCACTACCCTCGCGTTGCGAGGCGATCCCCCTCCACCATGCTGCGAGTGGTCCCCTTCCCGCGAAGCGGGGAGGAGCTTAAAGCCTCACGCGTTTTCGAACGTTTCGCCTTCCAGCACACGCAGGCGGCCGTCTTCGATCGCAAAGACCGCGCCGTGCAACTTGAGCTTGCCGGCCTCGACCCGCTCCTTGACGAACGGGAAGGTCATCAGGTTCTGGAGCGAGACCTTCACGCCCTCCTGTTCCAGCGCCTTCTGCCCTTCGGGTCCGGTGCCGTGCTGGGCCACCACCTTCTCGCGCGCCTCGTCGAGCAAATCGATCCAGTGCGCCACGAAGCCGCCTTCACCCGGCTTGGTATTGGCCAACGCCTGCGTCAGGCAGGCGTTGACGCCGCCACAGGCTCCGTGGCCGAGGACAAGGACTTCCTCGACCTCCAACTTCGTGACCGCGAATTCCAGCGCTGCCGAAACGCCGTGGCGCCCGCCATCGTCCTCGAACGGCGGTACGAGGTTGGCGACGTTGCGCACCACGAAGATTTCGCCCGGCCGTGCGCCGAAGATCGTCGCCGGATCGACCCGGCTGTCGGAACAGGCGATCACCATGACCTTCGGGCTCTGACCCGTCGCCAGTTCGCTCCAGCGTTCGCGTTCCTGCTGCCATTCGGTGCCGCGGAAGCGATAATAGCCCTCTTTGAGGTCGCTGAAGTGCATCAATCAATCTCCGTCATATGATATAGACCTTCCCTCGATCGCTAGACGCACGGGGGCCGCGAACGTTGCAGGCGGTTGTTCGTTTCGCCGCGCATCGCTATCTGACACGAATGAACGAGATGACGCCGCTGCCCCGCCCCGAACGGACCCGCAAGCCCGACTGGATTCGGGTCAAGGCACCGACCGGAAAGGTCGTGGCTGAAACCCGCGCGCTGATGCGCTCGAAAAGCCTGACCACGGTCTGCGAGGAAGCAGCCTGCCCGAATATCGGCGAATGCTGGTCGAAGAAGCACGCGACCGTCATGATCCTCGGCGACACCTGCACCCGCGCCTGTGCATTCTGCAACGTCAAGACCGGCATGCCACGCGCGGTCGACCCGATGGAGCCGCGGCATGTCGCCGAAGCGGCGGCGGCGATGGGGCTGAACCACATCGTCATCACCTCGGTCGACCGCGACGACCTGCCCGATGGCGGCGCGAAGCAGTTCGTGAAGGTGATCGAGGCGATCCGCGCCGCGAATCCGATCACGACGATCGAGATCCTGACCCCCGATTTCCGCAACAAGCACGAAGCGGCGGTCGAGATGATCGTGGCGGCGCGCCCCGACGTCTATAACCACAATCTCGAAACCGTGCCGCGCCTCTACCCGACGATCCGTCCGGGCGCGCGCTATTACGCGTCGCTGCGGCTGCTGGAGAGCGTCAAGAAGCTCGACCCGTCGATCTTCACCAAGTCGGGCATCATGCTGGGCCTCGGCGAAGAGCGTCTGGAGGTGCATCAGGTGATGGACGACATGCGCTCTGCCGACATCGATTTCCTGACGATGGGCCAGTATCTGCAACCGACGCCCAAGCACGCCAAGGTCATCGATTTCGTGACGCCCAAGGCGTTCGACGGCTTCGCCGCCATCGCCCGTGCAAAGGGTTTCCTGCTGGTCGCATCGTCGCCGCTCACCCGGTCGAGCTATCACGCCGGCGACGATTTCGAACGGATGCGGGCGAACCGCGATACGAAGCTTGGCGTTGTTCGCGCCTGATGCCCAAGCATAGCGAAACCCGCCATCTGCCCTACAGCCCCGAACAGATGTTCGATCTGGTCGCCGATGTCGCGCGCTATGGCGAATTTCTGCCATGGGTCAGCGCGATCCGGGTGCGGTCGAACAGCGAAACCGAAATGGTCGCCGACATGATCGTCGGGTTCAAGGGACTGCGCGAAAGCTTCACGTCGAAGGTGCAGAAGGAGCGGCCCGACCATATCCGGGTGGACTATCTCGACGGGCCGCTGAAATATCTGAACAACGACTGGCGTTTTCGCCCCGATGGTCAGGGCGGTTGCTATGTCGATTTCGGCGTCGATTTCCAGTTCAAGAGCCGCATGTTCGAAATGCTGGCCGGGCAGGTCTTCGATCGCGCGCTGCGCAAGATGATCGGCGCATTCGAAGATCGCGCCGCCGCCCTTTACGGCGATTCGGCGACCGGTTCCTCGGGTGCCACCTCCGGCGGCAGCAGCAGTTCGAGCGCACACAGCGCGGCCTGAAGCCGGATACCGCCACGCCCAAGATCGCCGAACTGGCGCAGGTCGGCCACGACCTTCGCCGGATCGCCGCCCTTTTCGGCGCGGGCGAAGACCACGGTACCGACCGGTTTCTTCTCGGTGCCACCGCCCGGACCGGCGACGCCGGTGATCGCGACCGCGACATCGGCCTGGGTCACCTCCAGCGCGCCCTGTGCCATGCTCCACGCAGTCGCGATCGATACCGCGCCGAACGTTTCCAGCACGTCGGAACTGACCTTCACCAGATCGACCTTGGCATCGTTCGAATAGGTCACGAACCCTGCGCTGAATACATCGGAGCAACCCGGAATTTCGGTAATCGCCGCCGACACCAGTCCGCCGGTGCAGCTTTCCGCCAACGCGATCCGTCGACCGGCCGCACGGTTCGCGTCGACGACCCGGCGTGCGGCATCGACCAGTTCGGGGGGCAAGATACTGTCCATTACATCAATTCCGGGCACGTTGTCCGCAAAGCGGCAGGCGCATTTGGGGGTTGGGGCGGTCGGCATCGATCTGTGCGAACAACACGATCAGGCCGGCGACGTTGCGCGGCGGCAGCAACTGGACGAGATTGGCGGCGCGCTCGATCCGCGGACAGTCGGCGGGTTCGATATTGCCGACCACCATCGGTGCGATCAGCGACGCGACGATCGGGGCCGCGAACGACGAATCGAGCAGTTGGAGCGCCTGCGGCGCGGTCAGCCGGCCTAGCGCCGCCTTCGCCTGAGGCCATGCCGCCTCGGTTTCGGCTTCATAGCGGGCGAGAAACGGCCCGCTGGTCCGCCGGATCAGCGCCGTAGCCGGCAGGGCGTTGGCACAGCGTGCGCCGGCCTGGCGGATCAGTTCGGGCGCGACGAACAGCACCAGCGCTTCCGCTTCGGCAGCCGTCACGCAGGATGGCTGAGCCTGCGCGGACGCCGAACCGCAGGCGAACAGCGCGAGGAGGGCCGCGAAGCGCTTCATGCCGGCACCCGGATCGTTGCGATCGCCTGCGCGGCAATCCCTTCCTGACGACCGGTAAAGCCCAGCCGCTCGCTGGTCGTCGCCTTGATGCTCACCTGCCGTTCCCCGATGCCCAGGATGTCGGCGATCCGGCTGCGCATCGCCGCCCGGTGCGGACCGATTTTCGGCGCCTCGCAGATCAGCGTCAGGTCGACGAAGTCGATGATGCCCCCCTCTGCTCGAACAAGCTCGGCGGCATGGGCGAGAAACTGTCCCGATTCGGCACCGCGCCATTGCGGATCACTTGGCGGGAAGTGCGTGCCGATATCACCCGCGCCGATCGTGCCGAGCAGGGCATCGGTGATGGCATGCAGCGCGACATCGGCGTCGCTATGCCCCGAAAGACCGCGATCATGCGGGATCAACACCCCACCCAGCCACAATTCCTCGCCGGTTTCGAGGCGATGGACGTCGTAGCCGGTGGCGCTGCGCGATACGAGCGCGGGGAGGGCACGCGCTTCGGCCAGAGCGAAATCCGCCGGATAGGTTATCTTGTCGAGCATCGGGTCTCCTTCGACCATTGCGACCTCCAGCCCGATAGCACGCAGCATCTGCGCATCGTCGGTCGCTTCGGCGCTGGCGTCCCATGCATTATGCGCCTCACGGATCGCGGGCACGGCAAAGGCTTGCGGTGTCTGCACCCGGACCAGCGCGGCGCGCGGTACGACATCGCCCAACGCCGTGCCGCCGTGCGCCAGCGTATCGGCGACCGGCAGCACCGGTACCGCGCCGGGCGCATGGTCGAGCGCCGCGAGCAATCGGTCGATCGTGTCGGCCGGCACGAACGGCCGTGCCGCATCGTGAATCAGCACCCGTGCCGCATCGCCGATCGCGGCGAGACCGGCGGCCACACTTTCACGCCGGGTCGCCCCGCCGATGACATGCTCGACTTCGCCGATCGCGGCACGCAGCGCGTCGGCCTGTCCGGCACCGATCACCACGACTACCCGGTCGATACCCGGATGCGCTGACAGCGCCGCATGGGCATGGGCGACCATCGACCGTCCGGCGACTGGCACGAACTGCTTCGGGGTGGCGCTGCCCGATCGCGTGCCTTGCCCGGCGGCGACGATCAGCGCGACTGTTGATCCGGTCTGCATGGCCGTCCGCCTAGCGCAAGGCGCGTGCCCCCGCCAGCCTTGCCCTACGTGGCACTTTGCGCTAGGAGCTGCCCGATTTTCAGGCACAGTCCATGACCCTAGTTCCCATCCGTATCGGCGATGTCGTCATCGACATGCCGGTGATCCTCGCGCCGATGACTGGCGTCACCGACCTGCCGTTCCGCAAGATGGTGCGGCGGCATGGATCGGGGCTGAACGTCACCGAAATGATCGCGAGCCAGGCCGCGATCCGCGAAACGCGCCAGTCGATCCAGAAGGCGATGTGGGACCCGGTCGAGGAACCGGTGTCGATGCAGCTCGTCGGCTGCACGCCCGTCGAAATGGGCGAGGCGGCCAAGCTTGCCGAGGACAAGGGCGCGGCGATCGTCGACATCAACATGGGCTGTCCCGTGCGCAAGGTGACGAACGGCGATGCCGGATCGGCGCTGATGCGCGACCTGCCGCTCGCCGCCGAACTGATCGCTGCGGTGGTGAAGGCGGTAAAGGTGCCGGTAACGGTCAAGATGCGAATGGGCTGGGACCATAGCAGCCTGAACGCGCCGGAACTGGCGCATATCGCCGAGGATCTGGGCGCGCAGATGGTGACCGTCCATGGCCGCACCCGCAATCAGATGTATCGCGATCATGCCGACTGGGGGTTCGTCCGCCTGGTGAAGGATGCGGTCAAGGTGCCGGTGATCGTGAACGGCGACATCTGCTCGGTCGACGACGCCCGGACCGCGCTTGAACAGTCCGGCGCGGACGGCGTGATGATCGGTCGCGGCGCCTATGGCCGGCCGTGGTTGCTGGCGCAGGTCATGGCGGCACTGTCGGGTGGCCATGTTCCGGGCGATCCTTCGATCGAGGAACAATATTGCCTGATCCTCGAACATTATCACATGATGCTTGACCATTATGGGGCCGAAACCGGCGTCAACATGATGCGCAAGCATATCGGTTGGTATACCAAGGGGCTGCATGGCTCCGCCGATTTCCGGAACAAGGTTAATCAGGAAGCCAGCGCCACGACGGTACTGGCGATGCTCGACGAATTCTACGCACCATGGTGCTCGCGCGCGGCGGCGTGACGTCGTCGACGGCGATGCCGGACTTTGCGGACCTGTTCGCGGGCCTGCCGGTCGCGGCGCTCGTGCTCGATGATGCCGGCTGCGTCACCCATGCCAATGGCGCGGCCGAACTGCTGCTGAACCTGTCCGACCGGGCGATGCGTGGCCTGTCGCTGGAACAGATCATCTCGTTGCCGCCCGGCTATGCCGAGCAACGCGACGGACGCGCCTTTGCCAGCTATGACTGCGAATTGCAGCTGAAGCGCGGCGGGCGGCTGCGCGTCGATTTCCACGACAGCCCGGCCGCGCACGGATCGGCATGGCGCATCGTCATGCTCTACGGCCTGCGCGCGGGCCATGCCATGCCACAGGCGGCAGGTGCGCGCGCCGCGATCGGCGCGGCGGCGATGCTGGGGCACGAGATCAAGAACCCGCTCTCGGGCATTCGCGGCGCGGCGCAATTACTGTCGGGCGATGTCGACGATCGCCCGGTGCTGACCGACCTGATCATTGCCGAGGTCGATCGCATCGCGGCGCTGATCGACCGGATGCAGGACTTCACCGACGACCGGCCGCGCGAGCTGCTGGCGCAGAACATCTATCCCGTCCTCGCCCATGCGGTACAGCTTGCCGCGGCCGGCTTTGCACGCGACGTGACGATCGAGGAACGCTTCGATCCTTCGCTCCCCCCGGTCCGGATCGATCGCGACGCCTTTGTCCAGGTCATGGTAAACCTGCTCAAAAATGCCGCCGAAGCGCTTGATAAGGTGGAGAAACCCCGGATCGTTATCGGCACCGCCTATCGCCACGGCATGTCGCACGCCATCGGCGGCGGACGTCGGGCGGTGCCGATCGAACTGACCGTGACCGACAACGGCCCAGGTGCGCCCGCCGATATCGCCGGCCACCTTTTCGAACCCTTTGTCTCGGGCAAGCGGGAAGGGCGGGGGTTCGGCCTGCCGATGGTCGAGAAGCTGGTTGGTGAGATGGGCGGCCTGGTCCGCTATGCCCGCGAAGGATATCCGCCGATGACCGTGTTCCGCATCCACCTGCCGCGCGCATGACCGGCCCCGCGCGTATCCTGCTGGTCGACGACGATGCCGCGATCCGTACCGTCGTCGCGCAGGCGTTGCGGCGCGAGGGGCATGACGTGCAGAGCGTTGCGACCCTCGGCCAGCTTCGCGCCGAGCTGCGCGCCGGGCTGCCCGCGGTGCTGGTCACCGACGTCGTCCTGCCTGATGGCGACGGTCTGGAGATGGCTGCATCGCTCGCCACTGAATATCCCGACCTGCCGATCATCGTCCTGTCGGCCCGCAACACGCTGACGACGGCGGTGCGCGCGACCGAGGCGGGAGCGTTCGACTATTTGCCCAAGCCGTTCGATCTCGACACCCTCGCCCTCGCCGTCCGCGGCGCGTTGGCGCGGCGGGCAGGGGCGGCCGACGAACCGCCGGTCGAGGCGCTCGATTCGTCGCTGCCGCTGATCGGCCGGTCGCCCGCGATGCAGGACGTGTACCGCGTCATCGCCCGCGTCGTCGCCACCGACCTCACCGTATTGGTCACCGGCGAATCGGGCACCGGCAAGGAACTGGTCGCCCGCGCGATCCACGACCTCGGCCGCCGCCGCCGTGCGCCCTTCATCGCGCTCAACATGGCGGCGATCCCGCGCGAACTGATCGAGGCCGAGCTGTTCGGCCACGAACGCGGCGCCTTCACTGGCGCGGCGCAGCGTTCCGCCGGCAAGTTCGAACAGGCAGCGGGCGGAACGCTGTTCCTCGACGAGATCGGCGATATGCCGATGGAGGCGCAGACCCGGCTGCTCCGCGTCCTGCAATCGGGCGAATTCACCAGCGTCGGCGGCGCCCGCGTGATCCGCGCCGATGTCCGCATCGTCGCCGCCACCAACAAGACGCTGGCCGCGCAGGTTCAGTCGGGCCAGTTCCGCGAAGACCTGTTCTATCGCCTCAACGTCGTGCCGATCGCCTTGCCGCCGCTGCGCGAACGCCGGCAGGACATCCCGTTGCTCGCGCGTCATTTCCTCGATCAGGCGGCCCGTGACGGCCTGCCGCGCAAGTCGCTAACCGCCGAGGCTCTGGCCCTGCTGAAGAGTCACGACTGGCCCGGCAATGTCCGCGAACTCGAAAATCTGATGCGTCGTGTCGCCGTCCTCGGTCGCGACGCGGTGATCGAGGCCGGCGAGTTGCGCGGCAGTCTGGGCGAGGCGACCGGCCGGCCCACAGCCCTGCCCGATACCGACCTCGACGAGGCAGTCCGCTCGTGGGTCCGCCGCATCGCGCGGGAGGAACCGGCCGCGCTCGACAACGGCACGCTCTACGACCGGCTCATCTCCGACGTGGAACGCCCGCTGATCGAAGCGATGCTCGATCGCCACGCCAATAATCAGCTGCGCGCGGCAAAGGCGATGGGGCTGAACCGCAACACCCTGCGCAAACGGCTCGACGATCTCGGCATCGATCCGGCACTGCGATCCTATCATGCTGACAAGGAACGCTGATCGGTCCGCTTTTCGACCATGTTGCGATTTGACGTGCGTTGCCGGCCGAATGTTGTAAAACGGCAACTATGGGTGCAGCGTTGACGGAACCGGCTCGGGCCACCTCCATCCCGGCGCGCTGGTTCCCGGCGATCGAGGTAGCGGTCCTGCTGCTGGCGGTCGCGGTCGGCATCGGCAGCTATTTCCTGTTCGACGGCAGTCAGGCGGCGCGCGGACGCTTGCCATCGCCGTCGCTGATGGCGGTCGTGCTGGTCGCCAACCTGATCCCGGCGATGGCGCTGCTGGTACTGATCGGACGCCGTATCGCCAAGCGGCGTGCGGCGCGTTCCGAAATCGGCGGCACCGGCACGCTGCACGTCCGGTTGGTGGCGCTGTTCTCGATCCTCGCCAGCGTGCCGATGCTGTTGGTGACGGTCGTCGCTTCGTTCCTGTTCCAATATGGCGTCGAATTCTGGTCATCGGCCAGCGCACGCGGCATTTTCGAAAATGCCCAAACGCTTGCCCAGTCTTCCTACAACGAGTTCCTCGAAGCGGTCGATAACGAGAATGTCGCTGTAGCTTCGGATGTCAGACGCCTGCTGCTCAACAATCGCTATTCAATGGATAGCGATGAGTTTCGCCTTACCTATCAACAAAGCATGTTCATCCGCTCGCTGAGCGACTCGGTCGTGTTTGACATTCCGTCGGACGGTCGGCCGAGATCACTGGCGTCCGCTTCCATCTACGAAGGGCCGTTGCGCTGGAGCATCGATCCCAAGTCGATCGCGGCGCTGCGCTCGGGCAAGAAGAGCTATGTCAGCGTTCGGGGCGGACAGGTTCAATCGGTGACGAGGGTGCTCGACACGCCCTACTTCGTCTATTCCGCGCGCGATATCGACTTTGCGAAGCTGCAGGAACGCGTCAACCGTACCAAGGCAATCCTGTCGGACTATGACGCCCTCATCAATCGCTCGCGCAGCGTCCAGCTCCGGCTCAACATCGCGCTGTTCGTCGTCTCGCTGCTGATCGTCGGCTTGGCCGTGTTCGTCGCGCTCGCCGTCGCCGACCGGCTCGTCCGACCGGTCGGCGCGCTGGTGGGGG
>NZ_LMKE01000001.1:669765-706362 GCF_001421245.1 Sphingomonas sp. Leaf10
CTGTCGGCGCGCGTGCCCGAACCGACCCATAACCGGACCAAGGACGAAATCGGCACGCTCGCCAGCGCGTTCAACAGCATGACCGAACGGTTGCAGGAACAAACCGGCGAACTGGTCGCGGCCAACGCACAGATCGACAGCCGCCGCGCACTGATCGAGGCGGTCATGTCCGGCGTCAGCGCGGGCGTCATGTCGGTCGGGTCCGACCGTGTGATCCGCCTCGCCAACAGCTCGGCAACCGCCTTGCTCCGCACCGGATCGACGTCGCTGGTCGGCCGTCCGCTGGCCGAGGTCGCGCCGGAACTCGACGCGCTGATCGGCGGCGAGACGCAGGACGCGATCATTCAGCTCGCGGCCGGGGGCGAGGCCAAGACGCTGGCGGTGCGTATCACGCGCGACGATGGTCAGCATATCCTGACCTTCGACGACATTACCCAGCAACTGCTCGACCAGCGCCGCGCCGCATGGTCCGACGTCGCACGCCGTATCGCACATGAGATCAAGAATCCGCTGACCCCGATCCAATTGGCGGCCGAACGCCTGCAACGCCGTTATGGCAGCAAGCTGACCGAGGACGACGGCACCTTCGGGCGACTGACCGAAACGATCGTGCGGCAGGTTGGCGATCTGCGGCGGATGGTCGACGAATTCTCATCGTTCGCGCGGATGCCGAAGCCGGTGTTCCGCCACGAATCGCTCGCCGAACTGGCCCGGCAGAGCCTGTTCCTGCACGAGGTCGCGCATCCCGAGATCGACTTCGTCCTCGAAACCGCCGGCCCCGCGCCGCTGGTCTGCGATCGCCGGCAACTGGGCCAGGCGCTGACGAACATCGTCAAGAACGCCACCGAAGCCGTTGCCGCCCGCCCCGAAGGCGCCGAGCGCGGCCGGATCGAGATCGACGTGCGCTACGATGCGCAGGGGCGGATGCACATCGACACCAGCGATAACGGCATCGGCCTGCCGGTCGAACGCGACCGCATCGCCGAACCCTATATGACGACGCGAAAGGGCGGCACCGGGCTCGGCCTCGCCATCGTTCGCAAGATCGTCGAGGAACATTTCGGAACCATATCGTTCGCCGACCGTCCCGGTGGAGGGACGATCG
The DNA here is from genome assembly GCF_001421245.1 of Sphingomonas sp. Leaf10. GTDB lineage: Bacteria > Pseudomonadota > Alphaproteobacteria > Sphingomonadales > Sphingomonadaceae > Sphingomonas. Next base: position 670,871 of record NZ_LMKE01000001.1, read on the forward strand.
TATCGATCCTCTTCGACCCTTCGATCCTTGCCGCACTGGCCGGCTCGGGAACGTCGGACGACGACGCCCTACAGGAGGTTACGACGCGCCATCCCATGCTTACCCGGACCGGAACACCCGCATGAAGCTCGACATTCTCGTCGTCGACGACGAAACCGATATCCGTGAACTGGTCGCCGGCGTCCTTGAGGACGAAGGCTATGAAACGCGCGGTGCCGCCGACAGCGATGCCGCGCTGGAGGCGGTGGCGCAGCGTCGCCCGTCGCTGGTGCTGCTCGACGTGTGGTTGCAAGGGTCGCGCCTCGACGGCCTCGATCTGCTCGACGAACTGAAAGCGCGCGATCCGTCGTTGCCGGTGCTGGTCATTTCCGGCCATGGCAATATCGACACCGCCGTCGCCGCCATCCGTCGCGGCGCTGTCGACTTCATAGAAAAGCCGTTCGAGGCCGAACGGCTGCTGTTCCTGGTCCAGCGCGCGACCGAGACCGAACGGCTGCGTCGCGAAGTCGCATCGCTGCGCGCCTCGGCGGGGCGCGAGGACGACCTGACCGGCAGTTCTACCGCGATCAACAGCGTCCGCGCGACGCTGAAGCGCGTCGCCGGCACTGGCAGCCGCGTGCTGATCACCGGCGGGGCAGGGGTCGGCAAGGAGGTCGCCGCGCGCTTGCTGCACGGATGGAGTCAGCGCACGCAGGCCCCGTTCGTCATCGTCAGCGCGGCGCGGATGACGCCCGAGCGTGTCGATGAGGAACTGTTCGGCGTAGAGGAGAGCGGCAATCTCGTCCGCCCCGGCCTGCTCGAACAGGCGCATGGTGGCACGCTGTTCCTCGACGAAATCGCGGACATGCCGATCGCGACGCAGGCCCGCATCCTGCGCGTGCTGACCGATCAAAGCTTTACGCGGGTCGGCGGCACGCGGGTGGTGAAGGTCGACGTTCGCGTCGTTTCGGCGACCGCGCGCGATCTGCAACAGGAAATCCTCGACGGCAATTTCCGCGAAGACCTTTATTACCGGTTGAACGTCGTGCCGGTACAGATCCCGTCGCTTGCCGAACGGCGCGAGGATATTCCGCCGCTGGTCGAACATTTCGTGGCGCATTATGCCAACGAACGTCGCGTGCCGACGCCGGAGGTGGCCGCCGACGCGATGATCGCGCTGCAAAGCTATGAATGGCCAGGCAATGTCCGCCAGTTGCGCAACGTCGTCGAACGCACCGTGATCCTCGCGCCGGGCAATCGCATCGCCCGAATCGATATCGACCTGTTGCCGCCCGAAGTCTTGGGTTCGGCGGGTGAGGGGGGGGGCGGCGCCACCACCAGCGCAATCATGGGGTCACCGCTGCGCGAGGCGCGTGAGTCGTTCGAACGGGAGTATCTGCGCGTGCAGATCCGGCGTTTTTCGGGCAATATCTCGCGCACCGCGACCTTTATCGGCATGGAGCGGTCTGCGCTGCACCGCAAACTCAAGCTGCTGGGGATTACCGAGACACGCGGCGACGAATAGCCGGAACGGACCATTGCGGGCGCGGCACATGCGACCTAGATTATCGGTCCGTGCCGCCGTGGCACGGCAACCGGGTGCCGGTCAAAGACACTCACGCGGGAAATTCTCCGCCAAGAACAAGGGCAAACCATGGCCGATAGGCACGGGTCGCTTCAGGACCTGTTTCTCAACTCGCTCCGCCGGTCGAAGACGCCGGTCACCATGTTTCTCGTCAAGGGCGTCAAGCTCCAGGGCATTGTGACGTGGTTCGACAACTTCTCGGTGTTGCTGCGCCGCGACGGACAGTCGCAACTCATCTATAAACACGCCATATCCACCATCATGCCCGCCGGTCCTGCGGACCTGTCGTCGGTGATCGAGGCTGCTTCCGAAAACACGTCGAAGAATGCGCCGCTGCAGGAAATCTTCCTGAACGCGGTCCGCAAGGCGCAGGAAAATGTCACCATGTTCCTGGTGAACGGCGTGATGCTGCAGGGACAGATTGCCGCGTTCGACCTGTTCTGCATGCTGCTCCAGCGCGAAGGCATGTCGCAGCTGGTCTACAAGCATGCCGTGTCGACCATTCAGCCGGCCAACCCGCTGAACCTTGCCGAGGAACAGGCGTCGGGAGCGGACGAAGCTTGAGCACCGGTTTCGATCGCGACGTGCAGGAATTTACGCGCGGCGCAACGGCGATCGTCGTCCTGCCCGACATGGGTGGTTCGGCACGCGATGCCGACGCCCGGTTGGAGGAAACCGCCGGGCTGGCGCTCGCCATCGGGGTCGAGGTTCGCCACCGCGTGCCGTTCCGGGTACGCGCGCCGAAGCCGGCGACGCTGCTGGGCAGTGGGCAGGTTGATCAGTTGGCGGCCATCGTCCGCGACGAGGACATCCAGTTGGCGGTGTTCGATGCGGCGTTGACCCCGGTGCAGCAGCGCAACCTCGAAACCGCGCTCGGCTGCAAGGTCATCGATCGCACGGGGCTGATCCTCGAAATCTTCGGCGAACGCGCTCGTACTGCCGAGGGGCGGTTGCAGGTCGAACTTGCGCATCTCGATTACCAGGCTGGCCGACTGGTGCGGAGTTGGACCCACCTCGAACGTCAGCGTGGCGGGTTCGGCTTTCTCGGCGGTCCCGGCGAAACCCAGATCGAGGCCGACCGTCGCCTGATACGCGATCGCATGGCACGGCTGCGGCGCGAGTTGGAGGGCGTATCACGCACCCGGACGCTCCACCGCGACCGGCGACAGCGCGCGCCTTGGCCGGTCGTCGCGCTGGTTGGCTATACCAATGCCGGCAAATCGACGCTGTTCAACCGGTTGACCGGTGCGGACGTCATGGCGGAGAACCTGCTGTTCGCGACGCTCGACCCGACGTTGCGACAGGTCTCGCTGCCCGGCATCGACAAGGCGATCCTGTCGGACACGGTAGGCTTCGTTTCGGACCTCCCGACCCAGTTGGTCGCCGCGTTCAAAGCGACTCTGGAAGAGGTCGTGTCCGCCGATCTGCTGATCCACGTCCGCGACGTTGCACATCCCGATTCCGAAGCACAAGCCGCAGACGTAGAATTCGTACTGGCCGAAATCGGCGTCGACGAAACCACGCCCCGTATCGAAGCATGGAACAAGCTCGACCTGCTTAGTGACGAAGATCGCACCGAAATGCTCGGCGAAGCGTCGCACCGGGAGGACGTCGTCATTTTGTCGGCACTGACCGGGGAGGGGGTCGATCGCCTCGTCCGCACCGTGGGCGACCGACTGACGCAAGGGCATCGCCGCTATCGCATCGCGCTGGCTCCCGAAGACGGCGCCAGTGCCGCATGGCTGCATGCGCATGGCGAGGTCACCGACCATTGGATCGATAACGATCGCGCCTTGTACGATGTCCGCATGGCGCCGGCCGATTACGACCGGTTCCTGACCCGCTGATCAGCAACAGGTGTCGTTAACCAAGGTCAGCGACATCTGTTGAATACCGTTGGATCAGGCCTTCGCGCGTTGCCACGCCGCTTCCTGTTCCGCGAGCGTGCGGTCGGCAAAACCGGCATCTTCAGCCTCCATCGCTTTGAAGCGACGTTCGAACTTTTTATTGGCGGCACGTAGTGCGGCTTCGGCATCTACGCCCATATGCCGTGCCAAGTTGACGACCGAGAAGAGGAGGTCGCCCATTTCCTCAAAACGGGCATCGTTGGTAGGCGCCCGTTCGACTTCCAGCAGTTCCTCGTCGATCTTCGCACGTGGACCGTTCGCATCGGGCCAATCGAACCCTACTCGGGCAGCGCGCTTTTGCAGCTTTTCGGCGCGAGTCAGTGCCGGCAGCCCCAAGGCGACACCGGCCAGCGCGCCGGTCTGTCCCGGTTTCTGGCGGCGTTCGGCGGCCTTGACCTGTTCCCAAAGATGATGACCACCCGTTTCGCTTTCACCAAAGATATGCGGATGCCGTCGTTCCATCTTGTCGCTGATCGCATCGACGACATCGCGCAGTGCGAACTGGCCGGCCTCTTCGGCAATGCGGCTATGGAACACGACTTGCAGGAGCAGGTCGCCCAATTCGTCCTTGAGATCGTCGAGATCGCCGCGCTCGATCGCATCGGCCACTTCATAGGCTTCTTCGATCGTATACGGCGCAATGGTGGAGAATGTCTGCGCGCAATCCCATTCGCAACCACGCTCCGGATCACGCAACAGTGCCATGATCTCTACGATCCGTCCAACAGTATCCGTGGATGGAGTGTCGGTAGCAGGCGCGACATTTTCGAACGGCTTTTGCAAGAGAGCGACGTCGAACGGTTCCATACCTACCTCCAAAGCCAGCTAACTGTCGCACCGATAATAAACATTATGTTAAATAAGCCGTTTCAAGTATTAACGTACCGCGTTCGACCCGCCAACTTCCCAGACGTGACAGGAAGTTCATTCCAATCACATCGAGGTTACCGAATGCCGGTGACACCACCACCGGCAGGTCGCGCGTTTCCAGCGATCCTATCCGGACCGTCTCGATCCGACCTCGCGCAGCCTCGACCATACCGTTCGCCGTGGTGATGACGACCGGCGGTAACCGTCGTGGCACGACGCCGATGGCTTTTGCCGTTGCTTCGGAAATTGCAGTTGTCGTTGCACCGCTGTCGATCAACATCCGCCGCTCGACACCGTTCAGTCGAACGGTAGCGTAGAAGTGACCGTCGGGGGATTGGCGGATGCGCACGGTATCGCCTTCGACCATTTGTTCCGTCAGGCCGAGCCTGTTGCCGAGATCGGTGCCGACCTCCGCCAGACGGGCGCGATTGCTGAAGACGAGATACAGGATCGCGGCAATGCAGACCCAGGCGATCACGGCGCGCAGAACGGCACGCACAGGCGGCCGCCGCGCGAGCAGCGACGACAATGGCAGCGTCAGAGCCAGCAGGCCGAGCAGAATATAGATGCCGCGATCGTCAGTCACAGCGTCAACTCCAGGCCGTCATAACCCGGCTGGACCCCGTCCGGCAGGCGCTTCACCAGCGTCGCGTAGTCCATCGAATGGTCCATGTGGATCAGCACCGTTCGTTTTGCCTCGCATTGCCGCGCAAAGGCCAATGCCTCATCGAGCGACGGATGGGTCGGGTGCGGCGCGATACGGAGAGCATCGACGACCAGGACGTCGACCCCATGGTATAGTTCGACCATCGCCGACGTTACCATGCTGAAGTCGGTGGCATAGCCGATCGCCGCGCCATCGACATCGAACCGCAACCCGGCCGAAAAGATCGACCCATGCGGCTGATCGGTGCAGCCGATCGCGATCGGGCCGATCATCATCCGATCGGGCAGTACATCGGCACTGACAGTCGGGCGATACCCCTGTCGTCCAGCAAAGACATAGTCGAACCGCGCCTTCAGGCTCGCCAGCGTCTCGGCCCGGGCATAGCCGCGAACGGTCGCTCCCTGATTATGGAAAAGCTGGCGCAAATCGTCGATACCATGGCAGTGATCGGCGTGATCGTGCGTCCATAGCACCGCGTCGACCGTCGCGACGTCCGCCGCCAGCAATTGTTCGCGCATGTCCGGACCGGTGTCGATCAGGATGCGCGTGCCGTCATGTTCGACCAGCGCCGACACGCGCGTGCGGCGGTTGCGCGGTTCAGCGGGATCGCAGGCACCCCAATCGTTTCCGATCCGCGGCACACCGGACGATGTGCCCGAGCCAAGGATCCGGATCTTCACGCCAGCGTCTTTGCGAACAGCGTATGGAAATTGGCGTGGGTCGCATCGGCCAGCGCTTCGGGTTCCTCGCCGCGCAATTGCGCAAGGAACCGGCAGGTATCGGCGACGAAGGCTGGCTCTCCCTGTTTCCCCCGATGCGGCACCGGTGCGAGGAACGGCGCGTCGGTTTCGATCAGCAGCCGGTCCTGCGGCAAATCCTTCGCAACGGCCTGCAACGCTTGCGCGCTCTTGAAGGTCACGATGCCGGAAATCGAAATATAGAAGCCGAGATCGAGCGCGATCCGGGCGAGGTCGGCCGATCCGGTGAAGCAGTGCAGAACACCGGGAAAGCCCCCCTTCCCCAGCTCGTCGCGCAGGATCGCGGCGGTATCGTCCTCGGCGTCGCGGGTATGGACCACGATCGGCAGCCCGGTTTCGCGACAGGCCGCCAGGTGCGACCGGAAGCTCGCTTGTTGCGCGCCACGATCGCTATGGTCGTAATAATAATCGAGGCCGCTTTCGCCGATGCCGACGACTTTTGGATGCGCCGCCGCCGCCACCAGACACGCCGTATCGACATCGGGATGCTGATCGGCTTCGTGCGGGTGGATACCTACGGTCGCCCAGACATCCGCCTCGCGCTCGGCGGTGGCGATCACCGCATCCCACTCGCTTTCGCGGGTCGAGATATTGAGCATCGCCACGACGCCGGTATCGCGGGCGCGGGTCAGGATTTCGCGCTGATGCTCGGCCACGCCCTTGTAGTTCAGGTGGCAGTGGCTGTCGGCCAGTTTCATGCCGGTTCGGTCTCCGCGATCGTCAGTCGGGGAAAGATGGGGGTCGGCGGGGCGATGCGGAAGCCCGCAGCGCGTGCTTCGTCGTACCAGCGGTGATCACCTAGCGCATCATGGCCCTGCCCGGCCTGACCCAGCAGGTCGAGCAAGGTGTTGGCGGCGGTCGGGACGACGGGCACGATCGTGATGGCGAGGTCGCGGATCGCGCGTACCAGCGTGCCGAGAACGGCGTGCATCCGTTCGGGGTCGGTCTTGCGCAACGCCCACGGTGCCTGCACGTCGATATACTGGTTGCAGGCGAACACGCCGCGCATCCAAGCCTCAAGTGCCTGACTTAGTTGGAAGTTGGCGAAGTTGCCACGGAAGGCATGGGTTGCCTCGGCGATCTGGGCCAGCAGGTCGGCGTCGGCGGGGTCGCTGCGGCCGGGTTCGGGGAGTGCCCCTTCCAAATTCTTGGCGATAAATGAAAGGGTTCGCTGCGCCAGGTTGCCGAAGCTGTTGGCGAGGTCGCTGTTGGCACGGGTCACGATCGCTTCGTCGGAGAAGGTGCCATCCTGACCGAAGCTGACATCGCGCAGCAGGAAGTAGCGCAACTGGTCGACGCCGTAGAGGCCGGCGAGCGCCATCGGATCGACCACGTTCCCGGTCGACTTCGACATTTTCTCGCCGCGGTTGAGCAGGAAGCCGTGACCGAACACCGTTTTGGGCAGTGGCAACTTCGCCGACATCAGGAAGGCGGGCCAATAGACCGCGTGAAAGCGGACGATATCCTTGCCGATCAGATGCAGCGCCGCCGGCCAGTAGCGGTTCGGGGCTTCCGGATAGCCGGCACCGGTCAGATAGTTGGTGAGCGCGTCGACCCAGACATACATGACGTGGCCGGGGCTGTCGGGCACCGGCACGCCCCAGTCGAAGCTGGTGCGCGACACCGACAGGTCGGTCAGCCCGCCCTCGACGAAGCGCAGCACTTCGTTGCGGCGGCTTTCGGGCTGGATGAAGTCGGGATTGGCGGCGTAGAAGTCGAGCAAGGGCTGCTGATATTTCGACAGGCGGAAGAACCACGTCTCCTCGGCGGTCCATTCGACCGGCGTTCCCTGCGGTGACAGACGGACCCCGCCCTCCCCGTCGGTCAGTTCCTTTTCCTCGTAAAAGGCTTCGTCGCGGACCGAATACCAGCCTTCATACCGGTCGAGATACAGGTCGCCGGCATCGCGCATCGCGATCCAGATCGCCTGCGACGCGGCATAATGCTGCGGTTCGACGGTGCGGATGAAACGGTCGTACGAGATGTTCAGTTCGCCGGCCATGTCATGGAAATAGCCCGACATTTCATCGGCCAGCGCGCGGACCTCGACACCCCGGTCGCGGGCGGTCTTGACCATTTTCAGGCCGTGTTCGTCGGTGCCGGTCTGAAAGAACACGTCGCGCCCGGCCTGCCGCTGGAAGCGGGCGATCGCGTCGGCGGCGATCATTTCATAGGCGTGGCCGATATGCGGCCGGCCGTTGGGATAATGGATCGCGGTGGTGATGTAGAAAGGATCGGACATGGTCCGAGGCTCTAGGGTTCAAATGGGGGTAGAACAAGGTGGACGGTAGGGTTCGTGCCGCCTGACGAAGCGGTGGGTCGGGTTGCGAGGGGAGGTCGCGCTCGATCACAGGCCTACCCACCCCCGACCCCTCCCTTCCAGGGAGGGGAGAAGCATCGTTTATCGTGTGGAAGCCAGAGCAAGGCGCGCAACCAGCCCCGCCATTTCGAACACCGTCGTCTCCGCCACCAGCGACAAGGCTGGTGCCATCGACGCGAGCGCGCGCGCCTTGTCATAGGCATCGAGCGCATCGCGCAGGGCTGGGCCAGTCCGGGTCCGCGCGGTCGCCGCGATCAGCGCGGGCGCGCGGTCGAGAAATACGGCATAGCGTGGCTGGGCGGTCTTGCCGGCGAGCGACTTGGCGAGGCGGGAGCGGATGCGGTTGTCGGGGTCGCCGGTTTCGGCGATTTCGGCCAGATCGCGGTCGAGCGCCGCCACGGACAGCCCGGCATAGGCGAGCGCGCGGCCGGGGGAGCCATCGGCGGCGGCGACGAGTGCGGCTACCTCCGCCGGTTCGGTTTCGGGCAGTTGCGTAGTGACGACCGCCGCGACCTGATCGCCGGTCAGCGGTTCGAAGCGCAACTGACGACAGCGCGAGCGGATCGTCGGCAGCAACCGTCCCGGCGAATGGCTGACCAGCAGGAAGATCGTGCCGACCGGCGGTTCTTCCAAATTCTTCAACAGCGCGTTGGCACCCGGCCGTTCGAGGTCGTCGATCGCGTCGATGACGATCACCCGCCGCGACGACAGCGCAGGCTTGGTCGCGAACAGCGGTTGCAGCATGCGGACCTGATCGATCTTGATACTGCGGGCAATATCCTGATCGGGCTTGTCGGGATCTTTGGGCAGGCGGACGAGATCGCGGTAATCGGGATGGGCGCCGGCGGCGATCAGCGTGGCGAGGCGGTGGTCGTCGCCGATCTCGCCCCGCATCCGGCTGCGCCCGTCAAGTGCGGTCGCAAGCAGGCGCAACGCCATCTCGCGCGCGAAGCTGCCCTTGCCGACCCCTTCCGGGCCGCTGAGCAGCCATGCATGGTGCAGCGATTCCCCTTCGGCGGCGGCGACGAACGCCTGCCGTGCGGCATCATTGCCGACCAGGGTCATGGCAGCAGGTCGGCGATCGCTTCGATCAGACGCGCGGTCACCGCCGATACCTCTCCCGACGCATCGACGCGGCGCACCCGGTCGCCTTCCGTCGCTGCAATCCGGTCGAAGGTGGCGGCGACCGAGCGATGGAAATCGTCGCCGCGCGCCGCGAACCGGTCCGCCGCCTCGCCATCACGGGCGCGGGCACGCGCGTCCCCTTCCCCATCGGGCAGCGTCAGCAGCAGCGTGCGGTCGGGCAGTAGCCCGCGCGAACCGAAGGCGTGGAGCGCGAGGATCGCGGCATCGTCGATCCCCTGCGCCCCCTGATAGGCGCGGGTGCTGTCGATGAAGCGGTCGCAGATGACCCAGCTGCCCGCCGCGACCAGCGGGTTGATATGCTTTTCGACATGATCGGCGCGGGCGGCGGCGAACAGCAATGCCTCGCTATGCGCGCTCCAGCGGCGGACCTCGCCCTGCATCAGCAGGTCGCGGATCGCCTCCGCCCCTTCGCTGCCGCCGGGTTCGCGGGTCAGCACGGCGTGGATGCCGCGCGCCTCAAGCGCGGCAACCAACGCGCGGGCCTGGGTCGATTTACCGACCCCTTCCCCGCCCTCCAGCGTCAGGAACCGCCCGGCGCTCAAGCGAACAGCGAGGTCAGGCTTGCCCAGACGCGACCGAAGAAGCCGGCCTCGGCCACGTCCTTTTCGGCGACCAGCGGCATACGCTGTTCCCCGGTGTCGGGCGAGGAGATCACCAGATCGGCGATATGCTGGCCCTTGGCGATCGGTGCCTTGATCGGGCCGGTATAGACGACCTTGGCGGTGATCGGGCTGTTGGTGCCGGCGGGCATCGTCACCGTCAGCGCCTTGGGCGCGACGAGGCCGACGGTCGAGGAATCTCCCATTTGCACCTCGGCAGTCTCGACCTTCTTGCCTGCCGCCACGATCGGGCGCGCGCGCCATGCGCCGAAGCCCCAGTTCATGAACTTGACCGATTCGGCGATGCGCTGGTTCGAGCTGGTCAGGCCGGCGAGCACCATGACCAAACGGCGGCCATCCTGTTCGGCCGATCCGGTGAAGCCGTAACCGGCTTCCTCGGTATGGCCGGTCTTCAGACCATCGGCGCCGCGCACCCGACCAAGCAGCGGATCGCGGTTCGCCTGCGTGATCGCGGCGCCCTCGCCCAACGTCTTGCCCCAGGTGAAATCGGTCTTGGAATAGAATTTCTTGTAGAGTTGCGGATGGTTCTGGATCGTCGCGGCGGCGAGCTTCCCCAGATCGCGCGCGGTGACATAGGTGCGCCCTTCGTCGGGCCAACCGTTCGACGTGCCGAAATGGCTGTTGGTCAGGCCCAGTTCCTTGGCCCGCTGGTTCATCAGATTGGTGAACGCTTCCTCCGACCCGGCGATCTTTTCGGCGAGCACGACACAGGCGTCGTTCCCCGACAGGACGATGATGCCGTAGAGCAGGTTTTCGACGCTGACATTCTCGTTCACCGACAGGAACATGGTCGATCCCGCCTGCGGGCCGTGCCACTTGCGCCACGTTTCGGGCGAGACGGTCGCCATGTCGTTCAGCTTCAGATCGCCCTTCTTGATCAGGTCGAACGCGACATAGGCGGTCATCATCTTCGCCATCGATGCCGGCGGCATCCGGCGATCGGCGTCCTTGGCATACAGCGTCGCGCCCGACGACAGGTCGGTCATGAACGCGACCGGGGCCGGCGTGTCGAACGGCGGCGCGGCGGCGATGCCGGGGGTGGCGATGGCGATGGCGGCGATGCTCGAAAGGGCGATCTTACGCATGGGGCACGTGGTTCCGTTCAGTCCTGGGCGATGATCCGGGCGTCGGCGAAGCCGCGACGTGCGATGGCGGCACGGGCGGTTTCGGCGGCGGCTCGGGTGGTAAATGGGCCTGATTGCACCCGGTACAGCCTGCCCGCCGAACGTACAACGCCATCGACGGTTTTTGCGAGGGTTGCAGCGCGGGCGGCGTCGGACAGGGCGGCGACCTGTACGAACCAGCGGCCGGTGGCGGCGGGTCTGGCGACCGGGGGCGTCGGCCGGGACACCGGTTTCGGCGCGGTGATTGTCGTCGCGGCGACAAGCATCGTAGCCAGCTTCGGGGGCGATGGCAGCCGCCGCTTCAGCGCAGCGAGCAGCGCGGGCGGCGCCGGCAGGCGGGTGACTTCGTTGCCGGCGCGGATCGCCGCCTGCTCGACCGGCGACGGCACGGCGGGGCGGATGCGGACCTTCGCCTCCATCTGATCGAGCACGCCAACGGCCTCCGCGGCGGATTCAGACAGCAGGGCGACCTCGTCACCCGAAAGCGACGGGTCCTGCTCGACCAGCAGGACGACCATCTTGCCGCTGTCGAGTGCGGTAACTTCGGCAAAGCTGCCGCTCGGCAGCGTGCGATGCCGGACGGTCATGCCCGCCCCGCGCGCTTCGTAGAACCCGGCGCCACCCACGTCATCGAGCAATTGTTCGTGCACGACCGGCGGCGCATCGGGCGGCACGATCTGGCCGCCGAGCATGAACAGCAACGCGAGCGCGTTCATTGCGCGACCGCGTCCGCCAGCAGTCCGACCGACAGCGCATAGAAATTCGAGCAGTTATAGTCGAGGATCACCCGGTAGTTGCCGGTGAGCAGATAGGCGGTCTCGCCCGGACCATCGGGTTCGATCAGCGTCGCCTGGATCGTCGGGTCGAGGCGGCGGCCGTCACTAGCAACGACGCCGAGTGCCTGCCATTCGGCGAGCGAACGCCACTGGCTGTGCCGGGCGAAGACGCGCGGGCAGCGCGGCGAGACGCTGTGCGGGGTCAGGATCGAGCGGTCGAAGCCGGCGGGCACCTGCACCGCGAAGCCCCAGGGCTGGCCGGGGCGCCAGCCGGCATCGACGAAATAATTGGCGATCGACGCCAGCGTATCGGCCGGGTTCGACCAGATATTGGCGACGCCATCGCCGTCCCCGTCGCGCGCGAGGCGGAGATAGATTGACGGCAGGAATTGCGGATAGCCGAACGCGCCGGCCCAGCTACCCTTCAGTCGTTCGCGCGGCACGCCGCGGTCGATCATCTTTAACGTGGCGATGAATTCGGGTTCGAACAGACTGCGGCGGCGCCCTTCATAGGCGAGGGTGGCGAGGCTACGCGGCAGGTCGAAATCGCCGGTATAGCTGCCGTAATTGGTCTCATGCCCCCAGATCGCGACCATGACCGATTCGGGCACGCCGGTCTGCTGCTCGATCGCCGCCAGCCGTCCGCGCTGCGCCTGATAGGCGGTGCGGCCGCGATTGATCCGCGCGGCATCGACATGGCGGATGCGGTACGGCGCGAAGCGCGAGACGGTGGTCGTCGACGACGAACCGGGCTGTTGCCGGTCGAGTTCGACGACGCGCGGGTTGTAGGTCAGCGTCGGCAGGACGGAATCGATCGTGTCCTGCCGGACGCCCTTCGCGCGGGCGCGGACCGCGACCTCGCGCAGATAGGATTGAAACCCGTCGGCATCCTGCGCCGCCGCCGACCCGCCGGCCATCAGGGTCAGGAGCGCCGCCAACCCCGCCTTCGCAATACGCATACACAGCCCTCCGCTACGCCGATCTTGTGGCACAGGGCGCCGGGCGGATGAACCCCCTCCTGCGACAAAGGCTTGCACAACGACGCCGACCCGCATTAGGCGCAATGAACGCCAAGGAAGAGTGTCCGAGTGGTTTAAGGAACCGGTCTTGAAAACCGGCGAGGGTGCAAGCTCTCCGTGGGTTCGAATCCCACCTCTTCCGCCACCGGCTAGGCGTTGACGTTGAGGGCCACGAGCCGGTCTAGGAATTCAGCCTTTCCCATCCGGCTGAGGCCGTCCGCGTTGGCTGCCCTCTTCCACTTGTCCTTCACGCGCTTCGCCTCAGGCAACCGACTTGACCGCGTCGTCCGGCCGGGCTGCGTTCCGTGCGCTCATGACCTCGCGCTCCGCCTGGAAAAATCCGTATTCGGGTACCGCTTCGCCGCGCCTGTCGGAAACATCGTCCCAGCGATCGACCAATCGCTCACCCGCATCCGCGCCGCCGCCGATATAGGCCCCTTCGGTCAGCGTGACGTTCGCCACCGCAAAATGCCCGCCGCCCGCGCACAGGATCGCGCGCGTCGGTGCCGCATCGCCAACCAATGCCAGCAGCCCGTTGCTGACCAATGCCGGGTCGAGCCGCGACAGGCTGTCGTCGGGGAGCACGCCATGCGTCATCTGCGTCGCGGCGGTCGGGGCCAGCGCGTTGACGCGGATGCCGTATTTCGCACCCTCGATCGCCAGCGTCTGCATCAGCCCGACCAGCGCCATCTTCGCCGCGCCGTAATTGGCCTGCCCGAAATTGCCGTAGAGACCCGATGAGGAGGTCGTCATGACGATCCGGCCATGGCGCTGTTCGCGCATCGGCTCCCACACCGCATGCGAACAGATCGCGGCGCCCATCAGGTGCACGTCAACCACCGCTCGAAAATCGGCCATCGTCATCTTCGCAAAACTCTTGTCGCGCAGGATGCCGGCATTGTTGATGAGGATATCGACCCGCCCCCATTCCGACAGCACCGCCGCCACGCCCTCGCCGATCGCGGCTTCGTCGGTGACCGATCCGGGCAGCGCCATTGCCGCCCCGCCCGCATCGCGGATTTCCTGCGCGACCGCATTCGCCTGCGCCGCCGACACGTCGTTGACGACGATCCGCGCACCCTGCCGCGCAAGGAACAGCGCGTGGGTGCGTCCCAATCCGCCGCCGGCCCCGGTAACGATCGCGACCCGATCCTGTAGCTGCATTCGCTCTTCCCTCCTGAAACTCATTGTCCATGCTCGGCGCGCAGCCGCAGCTTGTCGATCTTTCCCGTCGCGGCCAGCGGCATGGCAGGCAACCGCACGACGGCGTCGGGAATCCACCACGGTGCTACCCGCCCACGCAGCGCCGCCAACAGCGCCTCGTCGCGAATATCCTCGCCGTCGCGCAGTTCGACGACCAGAATCGGGCGCTCGCCCCATTTGATGTCGGTGCGCCCGATCACCGCCGCCATCGACACCTGCGGCAGCGCGCCGACCACCCCCTCGATCTCCGCCGGGTTGATCCATTCGCCGCCCGACTTGATCAGGTCCTTGGCACGGCCGGTGATGGTCAGGCTGCCATCGCGGCCGATCCGCGCCAGATCGCCGGTCGTGAACCAGCCCGTCGCATCGGTGGCCGGTTCGGCCTGCCCGAAATAGCGTTCGACCACCGCCGGCCCGCGCACGCGCAAATGCCCCTCGACCTCGCGCTGTTCGGGCAGTGCAGTGCCATCGGCATCGGTCAGCAACAGGTCGATGCCGATCGCGGGCCGTCCCGACGACGCCGCCGGTCGGTCGGTCAGGCCCGGCGGGGCAAAGGTACCGGCCGGCGACAGCTCGGTCATGCCCCAGCTGGTCTGTACCGTCACGCCCAGCCTGCGTTCCAACCTTTCCATCAACGCGGGCGGCATCGGTGCGCCGCCGACGATCACCCGCTTCAGGCTCGGTACCTCACCGCCGGTCTGGTCGAGATACTCGACCAGCCCCAGCCATACTGTCGGCACCCCGACCGCGATCGTCACGCCTTCGGTTTGAATCAACCGGGCGAGGCTCGCGCCATCGGTCGCCCGCCCCGGCAGCACCAGCGTCGCCCCGACCGCCGGCACCGCGAACGGCAGCCCCCACGCATTGGCATGGAACATCGGCACTGCCGCCAGCACCCGGTCGTTCGCGGTGATCGCCATCACATCCGCCTGCAGACTGCGCAGCGTGTGCAGGAAGCAGGCGCGATGGGTATAGGTCACGCCCTTGGGCCGCCCGGTCGTGCCCGAGGTGAAGCACAGCCCCGACGGCGTGCGTTCGTCGAACCCACCCCATGCCGCATGGGCACCCGGTTCGACGAGTGTATCGAGCGCATCGACTCCGGCGACCCCGTCGATCGCCAGTAGCAACGGCGGGCGATCGAGCAGCGCCAGCACGTCCCGCGCCAACGGCACCAGATCGGCACTGATCACCACGATCTTTGCCCGCGACTGCACCAGCATGTCGGCCAGTTGCGCCGCCGTCAGCCGGGGATTGAGCGTATGGCACGCCGCGCCGATGCCCATGATCGCATACCAGGTTTCGACATGCGCCTGACTGTTCCATGCCAGCGTCGCGACATGATCGCCGACGCCGATGCCTTGGGCGAGCAGCGCCGCCGAGATCGCCCGCGCCCGTACTTCCAGCGCGGCATAGCCGATCCGCTGCGTCGTGCCGTCGGTCATAGCGGTGACGACTTGCGCCTCGGGATGCCATTTGCCGGCATGGGTCAGGAACCGGTCGAGCGTCAGCGCGAAATCCTGCATCGCGCCGGGGGTTACGTCGCTGCTCATTGGCACGCTCCCGCCTTGGCGAGCACCGGCGATGCGACGCCGACATTCCAGTTCCATGGCTGATCGCCCGCCGCGCGGCGGCGGCAGGTCGCCGCTTCGTGCAGCGCATACATGTTGGGCAGCAGATAGGCGCCCGGTCGCGGCGTGCCGGCAAAGGCCATGTAATGCGCGCCCTCGCCATAGGCCGGCCAATCTGGCGCGCCCTGCGCACGTGGTACGCCGGTCTTGGCGAAGGAAGCCCAATATCCGATCATCGCGTCCGACAGCGCCCGTTCACGCTGGCTGTCGGGGACGCTCGGCCAGCCCGGCGGCATGTCGCGCGCGGTGCCGAAGACATAGGGGATTTCGGCGGCGTGGAAGGCGTGCAGCCCGTTATCGTCCGCCACCGGATAGCCATGATCGAAATAATAGAGATAGACATTCTGCCCCGCCGCCGTCTGACGCAGCGCGAGGCGGGTCGAGGTCCAGCCATACATCGCGTCGCGGGTCGTCGCGAGCATCGACTCCGCCATCGCTTCGGCCGGGTAGAGTTTCAGGAACGTCGGGGCGAGGTCGCCATAACGTGCCTGGATCGCCGCGACATAGGCATCCCGATCGGCAGGAGCCGGCGGCAGCAGGAAGCGCAGCGAGCGGATCTCGCCGGCATTGAACCCGGTCAGGACCGGCACCCGCGCCTGCTCGCCCCGATCGAACGTGTCGACCAATTGCCGCCGCAGCCACACCCCGTCGACGCTACCCCAAGGGATATAGCCCGACGCCGCCGCCTTCTGCACCAGCGTCGCTGCCGGCATCGCGCGCAACGCGGCCACATCGCCTGCGCCGACCGCCGCCGCAACCCGTACGCCCTCCGCCTCCGCCGACGGCGTGCCATGGGCGGTCGTGCGCAGTTCGGGCGTCGAGATCATATAGGCGCTCTGCGCGATCGCCTTGTGGAACAGGCCACGCGCTTGCGGAGACGCCATCAGGTACAGGGTGCTGAGCGCGCCTGCCGATTCCCCGGCCAGCGTCACGTTGCGGGGATCGCCACCGAAGCCGGCGATGTTGCGCTGGACCCAGCGCAGCGCCGCGACCTGATCCATCAGCCCGTAATTGCCCGAAATGCGCTGATCGTTCTCGGCACTCAATGCCGGATGCGCGAGGTAACCAAGCACGCCGAGGCGATAGTTGATCGACACGACCACCATCCCCTGTTCGGCCAGCCGTCGCCCGTCGAACATCGATTCATGGCCGTAACCGGCGATCAGCGACCCGCCATGTACCCAGACGAACACCGGATAATTGCCCGGCTTGCGCGGCCGCCAGACGTTGAGCGCGAGACAATCCTCGCTCATCCGGCGCGGCGGGTCGGCATAGATGCTGCCCATGCGTGGTGCCGGCTGGACACAGGCATCGGCGAAGTCGGTGGCCTTGCGGGTGTCGTTCCAGTCGGCGGCCGGGACCGGCGGTTTCCAGCGCAGATCGCCGACCGGTGCCTGCGCAAACGAAATGCCCCGAAACACATCGGTCTCGCCCAGCCGGACACCCTCGACCTTGCCGACCGGCAGCGTCGCTACGGGGCCGGGGGCCGCATGGGCCGCGCCCCCCGTAAGCACGGCCAATGCCGCGCTGAACGCCAATGCGCGCTTCATTGTTTTTCTCCGGCTTCCTTGGCGATCGCACGGCCGAGTGCCAGGAACAGCAACACCGCGACGGCATAGAAGGGCAGCAGCGTGTAGAAGGCCATTTGCAGCGGCTTGGCGTGGCCGGCACTCGCGAACCAGTCGCTTGCCGCACCCAGATAGGTCGGCCCTAGCCCCAGCCCGATCAGGTTCATCACCAGCAGCAGCAACGCACCGGCCATCACCCGCTGTGCGGGCGCCACCGCTTCCTGCACCAACGCGACGGCGGGCGAGAGGTAGAAGTAATTCAGCCCCATCGGCAGCACCAGCAAGACCATCGCCAACTGCCAGCCCGGCGCGGCGATGAACCCGGCGAAGAACGGTGCGGCAACCACCAGCGCGACGGCGGGGATATAGGCATAGGCACGCCGGTCGCGCGGCACGAGGCGATCGACCATCCGCCCGGCGATGAAGATACCGCCGCCCATCGATACCAGCACCAGCAACGCATACCAGATCGCGACCTCGTTCAGCGTCATCCCCTTTTCCTCCATCAGGAACAGGGTGGTGAAATTGGCGGCGGCATAGGTGATGAACTGGTTGGCGCCGGTCGCAAGCGCCGTCAGCAAAAGGACGCGGCGAGTGAAGAACATGCGGAAGGTCGGCCAGAACGGTGCGCGCTCGGCGGAAACGCCGGGCGCCACGTCCAGCCCGCCGCGCTTCGGCTCGCGCACCGTCAGGAACACGAGGATCGCAGTGCCGACACCGACGATGCCGAGCGCCATGAACGCGTCGCGCCAGCTATAGGCGGCGGCGATCGACGCGCCGAACGCCACGCCCAGCGCGTTGCCGATCGGCGGCCCCAGATTGTAGAGGCCGAGCGCGGTGCCGCGCGTGCCGGGGCGGAAATAATCGGAGATGATCGCATAGGAGGGCGGCACGCCGCCCGCCTCCCCGACCCCGACCAGCATCCGTGCGCCGGCCAGTTGCCCGTAATTGCCGGCCAGACCACAAGCGGCGGTGGCCGCGCTCCACAAGCCGCAGGCGAAGGCGACGACCCGCACCCGGTTGCTGCGATCCGCGAACCACGCGACCGGTACCGACAACACGCAATAGAACAGCGCGAAATACAGACCGCTGATCAGCCCGATCTGGCCATGGGTCAGCCCCAGTTCGTCGCGGATCGGCTTGGCGAGGATCGCGAGCAACTGCCGGTCGAGGAAGTTCAGCACATAGACGAAGCACAGGATGGCAAGGACGAACCACGCACGGCGGCTCGCGGGCGGATGGGCGGGGCTGGTACCGACCGGGGCGATCGTCGCCACGGCTCAGATCCCCTTGGCCAGACGGATGCCGATCGTTCGCGGACGCAGCGTCCCGAACCGGCTGGCGAAAAAGGCTTCGGGGTGGATGTAGGTCACCGAATGGTCGTCGGTCAGGTTTTCGACGTATAGCTGTCCAAACCAGTCGCCGTGGCGCAGCCCGACGCTGGCGTTCAGATTCACATATTCGTCGGTCTCGCCAAAGGTCGGCAGGCGTGCGCGCGGATTGCCCGGCACGTTGGGGAACGAGCTGTTATACGACCCGACATATTGTGCGTTCACCGCGAAGTTGGCGTTCCAGTCAGGCTTCAGGTCGAAGCCGTAGGTGATCGACGACGAACCCTGCAAGCGCGGCGCCGACAGCCGGTGGCCGAGCACCGCGCCCGAAATCGCGGCCTCGGCGGCGGTCAGTTCGGTGATCTTCGCATCGTTATAGGCGGCGTTCAGGCCCAGCACGAGGCCGGTGGTCGGGATCACCGCCATCTCCACCTCGAACCCCTTGCTGCGCGCCGCGCCGACATTGGTCGCGAACTGCACCGAATCCGAGATGCGATTGGCCTGTACCTGGATGTTGCTCCAGTCGATGACATAGGCGGCGGCGTTGATCGTCACCCGCCCGTCGAGCCAGCGCCCCTTGGCGCCAACTTCATAGCTCTTCAGATCGTCGGACGACGCCCCGTCGGGGATCACCAGATCGGACGGATTGACGGTGCTGACCCGGCCGGCAAAGGCATTGACCACCGGCCCGCGATAGCCGGTCGCGAACGTCGCATAGGTCGTGATGTGCTCGACCGGCTTGAAGCTCGCGCTCGCCTTGTACGACGGCTTCGACCCGCGCGCCTCACGCCCCTCGGCGGCGGCATAGGGGGTCAGCGTCAGCGGCCCACGCCGCCCGGTCAGCGCCGCGACGAAATAATTGCTGTTATACCCGCCTGCTTCGGTGAATGCCTGTGCAGTGATCCGGCCATAGCGCATGCCGCCGGTCAGCCAGAATTTGGGCGAGAAGCGGTAGGTAACCTCGCCGAACCCGGCCAGTTCGCGGTTATACTGGTGGGTGAACTGCTTCTGATAATATTGGTCGGGCAGCCCGGTGATGCCGCGCGCCTGCAGGAATGGCAGCGATGAGCGATATTTGAAATCCACGTCGCGCCGCCGGTCGAGATAGAAGCCGCCGACCACGAACTGGAGCGGCCCGTCGAAGGTGGAGGCGAGGCGCGTTTCCTGCACGAACACCTTGTCGAACGCATCGGCGTCCAGCCCGAAGGCGATCGCCCCGCCAAAGGTATTGGCCAGATCGGCATAGAAGCGCTGGTCGAAATCCGAATAGGTGCTGCTGCTGGTCAGCCGTGCGAAATCGAAGTCGTAATCGATCGTCGCGTTCAGGATCGTCTGCTTGCCGGTGAAGCGATCAGGCTGGTCCGATACGCGCTTTTCGCGGCCCAGCGACGGGCTGGTCAGCGACGAGTCCTTGGGGTCGCTATTCTCGTACGACCCCAGGAGCCGCACCGACAGCCGGCTGGTCGGCTTGGCCAACAGGATCACGCGGCCGCCATAATCGATCAGCGTGTTCGAATTCTTCACGCCGGTCCCGACATTGTCGAGATAGCCTTCCTCGTTGCGATAGAAACCGACCGCACGCACCGCCACCTTGTCGTCGACGATCGGCACGTTGACCATCGCGTTGTAGCGCTGGCGGAAGCTGTCCTTGCCGGTCAGACCCAGATCGACCACGGCGGCGGTCCGGACGTCGTTCAGGTCGGGGCTCTTGGTCAGGATGCGCATCGCGCCCGACAGCGATCCCGATCCGAACAGCGTCCCCTGCGGCCCGCGCAGGAATTCGACGCGCTCGACGTCGAACAGATTCGGGTCGACAACGGTGGTGTTGCCGATCGTCGAGACCGGCAGTTCGTCGATATAGACCGCGACCGTGCTTTGCAGGTTCGCGCCATAACCGTTGGTGGCGATGCCGCGCACGGTGAAGTTATTGAAATTCTGGGTCGGGCGATTGAGCACCACGCCCGGCGTCTCGCGCGCGATCCCTTCGAAGCCGACGATGCCTTCGCGGGTCAGTTCGCCCTGCTGGAACGCGGTGACGCTGATCGGCACGTCCTGGATGCGTTCCTCGCGGCGGGTCGCGGTGACGACGATTTCGGCAGAGGGGTCGTCGGCTTCGGCACGGTCGCTGCGGGCGACCTGTCCCGACTGGTCGGACGTCTGCTCGGCCGGCGGTGCCGCCTCCTGCGCAAACGCCGACGACACAGACATAACCGCAAGGGCGCCGGCACATGCCGACGCATACAGGGCAACCCGCATGCTCACTCTCCTGAGCGAAGCCGGCTGTTCGCACCGGTCCTCGATCAGCCAATCATCGCAGGTCCCACGGCAAAGTCAACATTCACTATCGCGACCGTTAGTATTATCACGGCGTGACGGGATAGGTAATTTTGAGCGGATTTACAGTGCTTTACGCTCATCGCAAATCGAACGAAACCCCGCCGCCATGAACCGTGCCATGCGCTGTTTCACCGCAACGAAGTCCTCGGACCGGCACAACCCGCCCGACAATTTGTCGATTCGCCCGGTCCGCGCCAGCGTCAGCATCAGCGCACCGGTAACGAAGTGATATCCCCAGAAGATATCGGTTCGGCTGCAATCGGGCATGGCGCGTTGCAGGATGTCGATCAGCCGCAGGACGACCGGATCGAAATAATCGTCCATCATCTCCGCCCCCCATTCGGGGGTATTCGCAACCTGAGCGCCGAGCGCGGCATAGTTGCGCCAGCCCTCGCCGCCCTGGATATACAGGTCGAGGTCGGTGTCGAGAAACGCCTGCAACACCCCTTCGACGGTGGGGGCATCGCCGGCCGCGCGTTCATAGTCGTCGAGCGCGCGCATACGCGTCTCGCTGGTCACGATCGCACGACGTGCGAAGACCTGATCGAACAACTCTTTCTTGTCGCGGAAATAATAGCTTAGCAGCGTACGGTGCACCCCCACCTGCTGCGCGACATCGGCCAGCGTCACCCCGTACAGCCCGTGTTTCGAAAACAGCGCCTCGGCGACGTCGAGGATCTGTTCGATCATGTCGGCACGTTGTTCGGCCTTGCGCGAGGCCCGTTTGGTCGGTTTGGCGGTCGTCACGCGCCTGTCCTGTCAGCATCGCCGATCCGTCGTCAAGCGCGGTGGATCGAACCACGCCCCTCGCTCGAAGGATGGAAGCTCCGGTACGAGCGCCAATATTTTCCATCGACCGGTGTGCTCGGCCGGTCTGCTAACGATCCGCTAAGCAACGTCGGTTATACGCAATAGCATGTTCGCTTCGCTTTCATTCCGGGTGGCCGCACTGGGGTTCACCGTCGTCGTTGCCGTCGCCGCGCTTGCCGGGTTGATGGTGGATGCGTCTCGGCAGACGCGGCAAAGCTTCGACTGGGTGCAGCATTCCGGCGCCGTGATCGAGATTATTGAGGAAGCGCTGGCGGATCTTCGGAACGCCGAATCCGGTCAGCGCGGCTTCGTGCTGACCCACAACCCCGACTATGCCTCCTCCTTCGCGTCGGCCACCGCCGATGCCGCGGGGAAGATCCGGCAGGTCGTCAACATGACCGGTGACAACCCGGGGCAGAATGCGCGCGCCCGCGAAATCGCCGACCTGATGGCGCAGCGCATCGCCGTCCTCAAGCAGCCGCTCCACCTTGGCCAGCGGGGCGACTTTGTTGGTGCGCTTGCCATCGTTTCGCGGGGCCGCGGCCGGGAATTGATGGATGCCATCGCCGTGCGCGTGGAAGCGTTCCTCGATCAGGAACGTGTCCTTCAGAAAATGCGGCAGGAGGCGACGGAAGAGCGATTGACCATCGGCAAATGGTCCGCCGTGATCGGTGCTGCCATCGTCGCGCTTCTGGCGCTCGTCGGATCGGCGCTGATCGTCCGTGCCATCCGCAAGCCGCTTCATACCATGCTGAAGGCGATGACGCATTTGGGCGATGGCGAACATTCGCGGATTGCGACGACGATGGGGTCGCGCGAATTCGCCCAACTGGCGCGCGGATACAATGCGATGGCCGATCGGCTCGCCGCGGCTGTCGCGGATCAGGCCGGCAGCGAACAGCGCTTGCAGGTCGCGAACACATCGCTCGAGCGGACCGCGGCCACGCTGCGCGATCGCGGCGACGTCATCGAGTTGCTCGGCGGTATGGCGCACCGGATGCAGGCCGCCCGCACCGACGAGGAACTGGCGCAGATCATTCGCGTCTTCGTGCCGCGCGTACTGCCGAACATTCCGGGTGCGCTATATGCTCACAACAACTCCCGCAACCTGCTCGTCCCCGTTGCCGAATGGGGCGATTTCGGCACCGGGTCGGACGGCTTCGCGCCCGATCAATGCTGGGCCTTGCGTCGCGGGCAGGCACACTGGCTGGCCGGAACGGGCGACGACATCGTGTGCGCCCATATCGGGCATGACGAAGCCTATCACTGCGAACCGCTGCTCGCGGGCGGTGAGGTGATCGGCGTCCTGCACCTGCGCGCACAGATCGGTACGGAAAGCCGTTTCCGATTGACCGTGCTTGCCGAGAATATCGCATCCGCCCTGGTCAACCATCGCCTGCAACGTAGCCTGCGCGAACAGACCATCCGCGACCCGCTGACCGGGCTGTTCAATCGGCGCTATATGGAAGAGGCGATGACGATCGAGATCGCGCGGACCGCACGTTCGGGCGCGCCGCTCAGCCTCGTCATGTGCGATGTCGACCACTTCAAGCGCTTCAACGACGACCATGGTCATGATGCCGGCGACGCCGTTCTGCAGGCCGTGGCCGCCGAAATGAAGAAGCGTTTCCGCGATGGCGACGTCGTATGCCGCTTCGGCGGTGAGGAATTCACCGTCATCGCACCGGGAACCTCGTCGGAGGCGCTGATGAACCGGGTCGAATCCGTGCGACAGGCCATCGCCGAACTCAGCATCCGTCAGAACGGCCGTACGTTAGGCGCGATCAGCATGTCGTTCGGCATCGCCACTTGGAACGATACGATGACCAGGGACGGTTCGTCGCTGATCCAGGCCGCTGACGCGGCACTGTACCAGGCCAAACGCGAGGGCCGGAATCGGGCCAATGTCTATCGATTGGCCGCTTGAGAGCCGACTGATCAGCGGAGGTTGGCCCCATGGGCAATAAGAGCCGCGTCGGCGCCACCTCCTGATCCCAGCAACCTCCGCCGCGAAAGGGATGCCGGCGAACCACTGTTTCGGGTAGCGCCGGCCGTCGCCTCTCTGCCCCTTGCCTGTCCGTTCACCGCGAAGGACGTCGCGTTTCGGACGCAGGTTCGCCAATGGCTCCAAACCCGGAACGATCGGGCGAAAATGGCGGACGCATCCGTGATTCCAGTATGTTGCCGGCATGCAATGATGGACGGACCCAGATATTTTGCCGAAAAACCGGCTTTCGCGCGCTAGCTTTTCCCAAAACGATACGCATCGAATAGAAATGATCGCCTTCGCTGCCGATCGGTAACTATCTAAGCCGGCCTATTTCCCCGCTTAATATTCAGCGCATCACCATGAAGACGCAAGCGTTTCGCGCCCAATGTGTCGAAGTGGGAATGATTGCCATATTGATGCCGGCAAAGGCGGAAAATATACGATCCCCCAACAGGGGATAGCGATGAACCGATGGATGAAAACCGCGCTTAGCGGAATGATGGCGCTCACAATGATAGGGGCGGCACCGGATGCGGCACGACCCGAACGCGGCGGGCTGTCTCCGTATTTGAACGGGTTGGTGGACCAATCGGGCCGACCGATCGCGCCGGGACGCTTCGCGGGCAAATTCGTCCTCGTCAATTTCATCTTCACCGGCTGTGGATCGACCTGCCCGATCCAGATGGCCGAGTTAACCAAGTTCGACCGGTCGCTGCCGCCCGCGATCCGGGCGAAGCTGGCGCTGCTGTCGATCAGCGTCGATCCGGCCAACGACACGCCGCGCCGCCTCGCTACCTATGCGCGCACCTTCGACGTTGATGGACGGCGCTGGTCGCTGGCGACCGGCCGGCCAGCCGACATATTGCGCATTACCCGCGCCTTTGCCGCGATGCGGCCGGGCAGCGGCGACTGCAACTTTCATAGCAGCGAGGTGCGGCTGTTCGATCCGCAGCAGCGGATGATCCAGCGCTATGCCGCCGCCCCGCTCGCCGAACGACAGTTGCGCGCCGACCTGACCGCGCTCGCCACCCGATCCTGATCCCAGAATTCGAACCAGAGGCCATCATGACCAACGCTCTCGTCCGCCCCCGTTACCGCCGCTTTGCCGCTGCGTTGCGTGCGGCCGTCGTCGCCGGCACCGCCCTGACGGCGACGCTGCCGATCGCTGCCCATGCGCAGCAGGCGGTGTATCCGGTCGTCGTCCCGAACGATCCCGATCCGTTGCTCACCAATCTGAACATTCCCGCCGACGCCGCGCGCGGGCATGTGGTCGGCCAAAACGAATTGGCCGATCATCCCGATCCATGCGACGCTGCTGCCCGATGGTCGCGTCCTGACGTTCGGCACCCCGCCCGGCGGCAATGCGCAGGATGGACGCCAGCTGGTGTTCTGGAACCCGCGCAGGGGGCTGGACGGGTCGGCGTTCCAGATACTGCCGAACGCGCAAAGCGTCGACAGCTTCTGTGGCACCGCCACGCTGTTGTCGGACGGCAATCTCCTGACGTCGGGCGGCGCATCCTATTCGACCGGCTATTCGAGTCGCGAGAGCATGGTGCTTGACTGGCGCACGTCCGAAGCGAAGCGCGACTACGACCTTACTGCACAGCGCTGGTACGGCACGATGACCAAGCTGCCCGATGGTCGCGCGATCATCACCGGCGGCGGCGCACCCTATGCCGATGCCAATCCCGGCCGGCCCGACGCCGCCAACGACATTTCCTCGACCCCCGAAATCTACCTGCCGGGTCAGGACTGGCGCAGCATGGTCGGCGCGTACAGCACCGATGCGTTCGGGGCGAAGAATACCCGGTGGTGGTATCCGCGCCAATGGGTGACGCCCACCGGCACGCTGTTCGGCATCTCGACCGAAAAAATGTGGGAAATGAAACTCGACGGTAACGGTTCGATCCGGACGATTGGGGATTTCAAGACCATTCCGAACAACGATACGAAACCTAATACCGGCGCGACGTCGACGGCGGTGATGTACGACACCGGCAAGATCCTGCAGGTCGGGGGCAACGGCTTCCATCCCGGCTGGCACACCCCGTCGAGCGCGGCGGCGACGATCTTCGACATCACCCAGATCGGTTCGGGCCGGGTCGCAGTCACCGAGACGGCGCCGATGGCGTTCCCGCGGCAATGGCCGAATTCGGTGGTACTGCCGAACGGGCATGTGCTGGTGACCGGTGGATCGCGCTGGAACAACGATGCGGGCGATAACAACGTCAACGTCGTCTATGCGGCGGAGACGTGGAACCCGGCCACCGGACGCTGGACGACGGGCGCATCGAACACGGCCTATCGCGGCTATCATTCGATCACCGCCCTGCTGCCGAACGGCGCGGTGCTGGGCGGTGGCGGCGACCAGCTGAACGGCGAAATCTATTATCCCGCCTATCTGTTCGCGCAGAACGGCAACGGATCGGTACTGGCACAGCGGCCGCGGATCGTCAGACTGACGACCGTCACCGCCGGGTACAACCAGTCGATCGACGTGCAGACCGCGACCGGTGACGACGTCCGCGAAGTCTCGCTGATCGCGGTCGGTTCGACCACGCACGGGTTCGATTCCAACCAGCGCCGCATGACGCTGCCGTTCACGAAGAACGCCAACGGGCTGACCGTCGCCATGCCGACGTCGGACAATCTCGCACCGCCGGGCTATTACCTGTTGTCCACGGTCAATACCGCGGGCGTGCCGTCGGTCGGCACGATCATCGCCATCGCCGCCGCAGCTCCCGCCATGCCGGCACAACCCGTCACCGTGGCACAACCGGTGCGGACGCTGGTGGAAGGTTCGGCGATCAAGATGGATACGCCCAATTGGGCCGGCTATTTCCTGCGCCACACCGGTTTCGAAGGATGGGTGTCGAAGATTGACGCGACCAGCCCGGAGGTCGCGCGGATGGATGCGTCGTTCATCGTTCGCAAGTGGCGCGCCGACGCGAACTGCTATTCGTTCGAATCCGCCAACTATCCGGGCAGGTTCCTGCAGCATTACAATTTCCAGACCTATCTGCGCGGCGACAATGACGAGGGTG
The DNA here is from genome assembly GCF_001421245.1 of Sphingomonas sp. Leaf10. Classification (GTDB taxonomy): domain Bacteria; phylum Pseudomonadota; class Alphaproteobacteria; order Sphingomonadales; family Sphingomonadaceae; genus Sphingomonas. The sequence goes on from NZ_LMKE01000001.1 coordinate 697,553, forward strand.
GCCGCCGTGCCCAGACCTTCTGCGCACGCCCGGCGCTGAACGGCAGTGCCAATGCCAACGACATCTCGTTCGAGGCGCTGACGCATCCGGGCTATTATCTGCGCCACAACAACTTCCGCGTGAAGCTGATGCAGAACACCTCCGCGCCTGCCGACGGGACGTGGCGGGTCAGCGGCGCGGGTGTCGTCGCCGGCAGCGAGACCGCGCTGGAATCGGTCTCCTTCCCCGGTTACCTGATCCGGCATCGCGACTATAAGGGCTATATCTCGCAGATCGGGAAGAACAGTTCGATTTCTGAAAAGCTTGACGCGACGTTCGTCGTGCGCCCGGGACTGGCCGACAGCAGCTGCGTGTCACTGGAATCGAAATATTTTGCCAATTACTATCTGCGGCACCAGAATTTCGAGATCCGGTTGATGCCGCGCGATGCCAGCCGCGATCGCGACGCCACCTTCTGCCCACGACGTGCGCAGAACGGGTCGACCGACATGGGCGTGGTGTCGCTCGAATCGCTATAGTGGCCGGGCTATTTCATCCGCCACGGCAATTTCCAGCTTTACATTGCCAGGGACGATGGTTCGGTCTTCCACAAACCGGACAGCAGCCATGTCGTGAAGCAGCCGCCGCGCTGACGACCGCGCTGCATTAACTATGTCAAAACTCCGGCGGCATAGACCGTGTTGGAGGGCGAACGGATTCGCCGCCGGGGATGACGATGCGAAATGCTGCTGGAATGAAGGCCGGGTTGCGACGGTTGCGGGCGGGAGCCATCGCGCTTGCCGCCGTGGCCGCATCGCCGGCGCAGGCACAGATGGCGGGCGATCCCGCCGGATCGGGCGCGATCGTCGGCGCGGTGCAGTGGGTGCAGGGCACGCTGATGGGCACCGTCGCCACGACGATGGCGGTAATCGCCGTCGCCTTTGTCGGGCTGATGATGCTGACCGGCCGCATGAACTGGCGCCACGGCGCGGCGGTGATCGTCGGCTGCTTCGTGCTGTTCGGTGCGGCGAGCATCGTCGCCGGCATCCAGTCGACCGCGCAAGCCGGCTACTGACCCACGCCATGGATGCGCTACGCAGCGATCCGTTATTCGTCGCGGTGACGCGGCCGACCATGCTGGCGGGCGTCCCTTATGGCTTCATGATCGGCAACGCGATCGTGATGCTCGAACTGTTCCTGATTTTCCGGTCGCCGCTGGTCGTGCTGGTCGCGGCCGTCGCACATGGTGCGTGCTGGCTGGGGTGCCTGCACGAACCGCGGCTGGTCGACCTGTGGCTGGTTCGCGTCCGGCGCTGTCCCCGCGTCAAGAATTACGGGTCGTGGCGATGCAACTCCTATCGCCCATAGCCGGCAAGGCCGCCGCCAGCCGCGAACGCTCGGCGGGCAGCATGCTGCCCTATGCCGCGCAGATCGATCCGCATACCGTGCTGTTGCGCGACGGCCGGCTGATGCAGGTGCTACGGCTCGACGGGTTCCTGTTCGAAACCGCCGACAGCGCCGAAATCGACTATCGCAAGGAACTGCGCGATGCGGTGCTGCGCGCGATCGGATCGTCGCGCTTCGCGGTCTATCACCATGTGCTGCGGCGGCGGGTCAGCCCCGAACTGCCCGGTGCGTTTCCCGACGGATTTTCGCAGAGCGTCGAATCGATCTGGCGCGAGCGGCAGGCGCGGCGCGCACTGTTCGCCAACGACCTGTATCTCGCCATCCTGCGCGCCCCCGAAACCGGGCCGCGTGGGCTGGGCGGCTGGCTGAACCGGCGGCTGGCCAAGGGTGAGGCGCGCGTCGCCGAACGCATGGCGGAGGTCCGCGCGCTCGACGCCGCGCGCGACGCGCTGGTCAGCGCACTGTCGCTCTACGGCCCGCACCTGCTTGGCAGCTACGACACGCCCGAGGGACCGGGATCGCAGTCGCTCGAGTATCTGGCAGCGCTGTACAATGGCGAACGGATGCGGGTGCGGCTGCCGCATGGCGATGTCGGCGAACATCTGCCGGCGCGGCGGGTCAGCTTCGGCGCGCAGACGCTGGAACTGTCGCCTTTGGGCCATGCCGGGCGCCGCTTCACCGGCATCGTGTCGATCAAGGATTATCCGGGGCAGACCGCCGCAGGGATGCTCGACAGCCTCTACCGCCTGCCGGTCGAGATGACCGTTACCCAGAGTTTCGGCTTCGTCGATCGTCCGGCGACGCTGTCGCGGCTGAACCTGACGCTGCGGCGGATGAAGGCGGCCGATGACGAGGCCATCGGGCTGCGCGACGAACTGGTCGAGGCGCGCGATGCGGTGGCGTCGGGCCGTGCCGGCTTCGGCACGCACCATCTGACGATCGCGGTCCATGGCGACAGCCCGGCGGCGGTCGATGCCGCGGTGGCCGATGTGCAGGCGGGGCTGACCGACCTGGCCATGGTCGCGGTGCGCGAGGATGTCGGGCTGGAGCCGGCCTTCTGGGCACAGTTTCCTGGTAACGAGGCGTTCGTGGCGCGCGGTGCGCTGGTCTCCACCCGCAACTTCGCCAGCCTGGCGAGCTGGCACAGCTTTCCCGTGGGCCGGGCGGCGGGCAACCATTGGGGGCCGGCGATCGCGTTGCTGGAGACGACGGCGGCAGGCCCCTATCATTTCAACTTCCATCAGGGCGATCTGGGCAACTTCACCGTCATCGGGCCATCGGGGTCGGGCAAGACGGTGGTGCTCAATTTCCTGCTGGCACAGGCCCAGCGGCTGGCACCGCGCGTGGTATTCTTCGACAAGGATCGCGGGGCGGAGCCGTTCCTGCGCGCGATCGGCGGCAATTACGACGTGCTGCGGCCGGGGCGCCCGTCGGGCCTGAACCCGTTGCTGCTAGACGATACGAGCGAGAATCGCCGGTTCCTGATCGACTGGATCGCGCAACTGGTCGGCGGCGGCCGGGCGCTGTCGACCGAGGACGCGGCGCAGATCGAACGGGCGGTCGCCACCAACATGAACGCCGCGCCGCATCTCCGCCGGCTCGGTACCTTCGCTCAGTTGTTGCGCGGTGGCGCGCGGCCACATGCCGACGATCTCGCCGCGCGGCTGGCACCGTGGATCGGCAGCGGGGAACATGCCTGGCTGTTCGACAATGCCGCCGATACGCTTGGCATCGATGCACGCGTGCTGGGGTTCGACATGACCCGGCTGCTCGACGATCCGCGCACGCGTACCCCGGCGATGATGTACCTGTTCCACCGGGTCGAGGAACGGCTGGACGGAACGCCGACGATCATCGTCGTCGATGAGGGGTGGAAGGCGCTGGACGACGACGTGTTCGTCGCGCGCATCCGCGACTGGGAAAAGACGATCCGAAAGCGCAACGGCATCGTCGGCTTCGCGACGCAGAGCGCCGAAGATGCGCTGAACAGCCGCATCGCCTCGGCGATCGTCGATCAGGCGGCGACCCGAATCTTCATGTCCAATCCGCGCGCCAAGGCAGAGCATTATTGCCAGGGCTTCGGCCTGACCGCGCATGAGTTCGAGATCATCCGCGCCCTGCCCGACACCAGCCGCGCGTTCCTGATCAAACATGGCCGCGACAGCGTCGTCGCGCAGTTGGACCTGTCGGGCGAACGCGACCTGCTGACCATCCTGTCGGGGCGCGAGACGACGGTGCGGGCGCTCGACCGGGTCCGGTCGCGGGTCGGCGACGATCCGCTGCACTGGGTACCCGAATTGCTGGCGGCGGTTGCATGAGCGCGTGCGGCAGCGTCGACCCGCGCGTCGTGGTCGCCAGCCTGATCGGCGTGGCCGATTGCCAGGCGGCGTCGCTGGGTAGCGACGGGTGGCGTGCGCTTGCGACCAGCCCGTTGTTCACCGGCGTACTGACCGGGCTGCTGATGATCGCGGTGGCGTGGCATGGCTATCGGTTGCTGGCGGTGGGTGCCGGGGGCACGTTGCTGCCGGTCGATGCCGTCGCATTGCTGGTGCGGATCGGGATCGTCGTTGCCTTGACCACCAGCTGGTCGGCCTATGACCGGCTGATTTACCGCGTCGCGACCGAAGGCCCGGCGGAGATCGCCCAGGCGACCTTTCCGGCGGCGGGGATCGAGACGGCGGCACTCGCGACGCGGTTGCAGAATGCCTATGACGCGATCGAGGTGACGCCGGAGGAAAAGCTGGCGCGCATGACCGCGGCGCAAGGAACGGAAGCGCGCCCGGCGGTGAACCCCGAACTGTCGGCGAGTGCGGGTCCGCCCGGAAGCGACCGCAATGCCGCGGCGACCGTGCTGCTCATCAGCGGTGCGGGATCGTGGATCGCCGCGCGCTTCGCCACCGCGCTGCTCCTCGCGCTCGGTCCGATCGCGATTGCGGCGATGCTGTTCGAAACGACGGCGGGGCTGTGCATCGGCTGGCTGCGGGCGCTGATCGGAACGGCGCTGGCCGGGCTGGTCATCCCACTCGCGCTCGCGCTCGAACTGCAGATGATCGAGGGGCCGGTCCGCGCGGCGCTGCGTGCGGGCAGCGAGGAGATACCGGGACTGGCACCGATCGTATGGAGCTTCGTGCTGGTGATTGCTGCGCTGGTCTTCGTCGCGCAGCGGATGGCCGGCGGCATCCGCCTGCCCCGCTTGCGGATCGCCCCCCGTGCGCCTGCCGACGCCGCCATGCCGCCCGCCGTCGCGAAACCGACGCCGTCGCCGGGCGATCGGACCATCACCCTGACGCCGGTGTCCGCCCCGTCGCGCGCACTCGCCATCGCCCGCGCAGCCGAGATGCGGTCGGAGCGCGGGCGCGACATCGCGGTATCGGCCGGCGCCGCCGCCGCTAACCGCAACGTCACCGTCGACATACCCCGCCCGTCGCGCGGCAACGTGCTGGCCGCCGATGCCGGCCGCCTTACCGCCGGTCGCCGCACGATCGGCAGCGAACAGTTGAGAACCGCATGACCACTCCGCCCGATTCCACCTATTTCGACATTGCGCGAAGCTGGGCCGACGAACGCGACCGGGCCGGTGCCCAGTCGCGCCGCATCGCCTGGACGATCGCGCTGATCGCCTGTGCCGTCGCGCTGCTGGAGGCGGTCGCGCTGGCGCTGGCGATGCCGCTGAAGACGGTGGAGCCGATCGCGGTGCTGGTCGACCGCACGACCGGCAACGTCCAGCGCGTCGACCTGAACCAGCCGCAGATGCTGGCCGCCAACGAAGCGTTGCAGCAATCGCTGCTGGCGCAATATGTCGTTGCCCGCGAAGGGTTCGATCCGGTCGGCATCCGCCAGAGTTATCGCAAGGTCGCATTGTGGTCCGATAGACAGGCGCGGTCGAGCTATGTCGCCGGCATGGCGCAGAACCCGCCCGCCGCGCGACTGGCGCAGGGGCGGCGCGACATCGCACTGGCGGCGACGATCCGGAGCGTGTCGATGCTGTCGGCGGGCACCGCGCTGGTCCGGTTTGACGTGGCGCGGATCGGCTATGACGGGCAGCGCAGCGACGTGCGCCCCTATGTCGCGACGATCGCCTTCGGCTATCGCGGTCAGCCGATGCGGATCGAGGACCGGTTCGACAACCCGCTCGGCTTCGTCGTGCAGCGCTACCGCGTCGATGCGGAGGCGCCCCCGCCCGCGAGTGCCAATCCGTGAGGGCCGCCGCTTGCGTATTCACGCTGCTGTTCGCGCCTCCGGCGGTCGCTCAAGGCGATCCGCGCCTGCGCAGCGTTCCCTACGTCGCCGAGGCGGTGACCGTGCTGAAAGTCGTGCCGGGCTTCGTCGCGACGGTGGTGCTCAGCCCCGACGAACAGGTCGAGAGCATCGCCGTCGGCAACAGCGCAGCCTGGGAAGTGACGGCGAGCAAGAGCGGCGACCATCTGTTCGTCCGTCCGCTGACGCCTGGGGTCACCACCAATGTCGAGGTCGTGACCGACACCCGCCATTACAGCCTGTTGCTGCAATCGACCGTCGAGGGAGATCCGGAGGCGACGTTCCAGTTGCGCTTCGACACCGCCCCCGCGGCGGCACCCGCGGCCGAACCGGTCCGCGCGGTCGGGATGCCGGGGCGCTATCGGCTGTCGGGCAGTCGGCTCGCCCGGCCGGTCGCAATCAGCGACGATGGTGAGCGGACGCAGTTGATGTTCGATGCCAGCGCGACGCTGCCCGCCATCTACGCCCGCGATGCGCAGGGGCATGAGACGCTGGTGTCGATGCGTCGCGATCAGGACGTGTGGGTCATCGACCGCGTCTGGCCGCGCTATGTCTTTCGGCTGGGCGCCGCCACCGCCGAGGCAAAGCGGGTTACCCAATGACCGATCCCGCAAAACCGCCCGCGACCGAAAGCGACTGCCGCCCGCAGGTCGCGCTGCCACCTGGCGGCGTGCCGGTCTGGGCGATCGGGGTCGCGGCGGGCGCGATCGGGCTGGCGATGCTGCTGACCCTGAACGCGCATCGTGATCGGCTGACCGTCGCGATGCCGGTCGAGGATGCGCCGCGATCGGTGCCGACGATGCCGCGCGCGCTCGCCGGATCGGCGGCGGCGCTGCTCGACCGGCCCGACAGCATCGATCGCGGACCGAGCTTTGCGCGGGTCGAGAACGTTCCGCCGCCCTTTTCCGAACCGCTGCCCTATCGCAGCGCCCCGGCGCCGTTCGCCGCGCCCGTCGGAGGCCCGCCCCGCCCCGCCGCCGCACCATCGTCGGGAGGCAGTTTCGAAGGACCGCGCGGCACCGTGACCTTTCCAACCGAACCGATGCCGGGCGCGCCGGTACCGGGCGGCGGCTTTTCCGGCGGCCCCCGGTCGAATGTCGGCGGGGGATCGGCGATCGTCTTCGACGGCAGCGCACCCGCCGCGACCGACGACAAGCCGCTGGGCGAAGGGGCCGCGCGCGCCACGATCATCCGCAACCGGGCGGCGGTGGTCGCACAGGGCGAATTGCTGCCCGCCACGCTGGAGACGCCGGTCAATTCGCAGCGACCGGGGCCGATCCGCGCGGTCGTGTCGCGCGACGTGCGCGGTTTCGACGGCGGGCGGGTGCTGATCCCGCGCGGCAGTCGGCTGATCGGCGAATATCGCGCCGATCCGTCGGCTGGCAAGCGGCGCATCCTCGCCAACTGGACCCGGCTGATCCGGCCCGACGGGGTTGCGATCCGGATCGATTCCCCGGCCGCAGACGCCATGGGCGGAACCGGCATTCCGGGGAAGGTCGACACCCATTTCCTCGCCCGCTTCGCCAATTCGGCGCTGCAATCGGCGTTGCAGATCGGCGTCAATCTCGCCTCGCGCGCGGGCGACGGGTCGGTCATCATCGGCAATACGCCGCAGGTGGCGGGCGTGACCGGACAGACGATCATCCCCGGTGCCGACGAACCCCCAACCGTCACCGTGCGCGCAGGGGCGCCGATATCGGTGTTCGTCGCCCGCGACCTCGACTTTTCGGGTGTCCCGGTGACGCGATGATCGAACAGCCGATCGTCGCCGATTATCTGGCGACCTTCCTCGCGCCGATCGCGTCGCTGCTCGCCCAGCGCGACGTTACCGACCTGTACGTCAATGGCAGCGGCGCGGCGTGGGTCGAACGCAGCGGCGGCACCGTCGAACGGTACGACCTGCCGACGCTGACCGAGGACTGGCTGTAGCAGCTGTCCGAACAGATGGCGCGCGCATCGCATCAGGGGATCAGCCGCGCCGAACCGCTATTGTCGGCGACGCTGCCCAGCGGCATCCGCGTACAGGTGGTCGCGCCCCCGGCGACACGGACCGGTTTTGCGATCGCGTTCCGACGGCAGGTCGTCAGCGATTTCCGCCTCGCCGATCTGGCGGCGGCACGGATGTTCGACGACGTCGTCGGCGCCGATGACGACCCCTATGCCGAACTGAACGCGCTCCATGCCGCCGGTCGTTATGCAGAGTTCCTGGCGGCAGCGGTCGTGCAGCGCAAGACGATCGTCGTGTCGGGCGGCACCGCCAGCGGCAAGACGACGTTCGTCAACGCGCTGCTGCGCGAGGTGCCGATGCACGAACGGCTGGTGACGATCGAGGACAGCGCCGAACTCGACGTCGCCCATGCCAATGCCGTCGGGCTGATCGCGACACGCGGGCGGCTGGGCGAAAGTGGTGTCGGGCCGGAGGAATTGTTGCAGGCGGCGTTGCGCCTGCGCCCCGACCGCGTCCTGTTGGGCGAGATCCGGGGCAGCGAAGCGCTGACCTTCCTCCACGCGATCAACAGCGGCCATCCCGGATCGATGACCACCGTCCATGCCGACAGCCCGGCCCGCGCCATCGATCAGATCGCGATGCTGGCGGCACAGGGCGGCGCAAAGATCGACGCCCTTGCGCTGCGCGACTATGCCGCGCGGCTGATCGATATCGTCGTGCAGCTCGACCGGACCCCGGCCGGGCGGCGGGTGCGATCGATCCTGTGGCGCGGGGGTTGATCCAATTGATTGACGTTCGCCGCCGCATCCGCTTCCCTTGATCCAAAGGGTTAGGGTGAGGAAGCGATGAAATACAGGACGGACCGGCGATCGATTCTCGCAGGGGCGGCGACTGCCGGTGTGGCACTCGCCAGTGGCAATGCGGGTGCGCAGGCACGGACGGCGACCACGACGCCGGAATTCTACGAACTGCGGACCTACCATCTGCTCGACGGAGCGATGAAGCAGCGGTTCGACGCGTATATGGAGCAGGGCTTCATTCCGGCCGCACGTCGCGCGGGGGCCGGACCGGTCGGCGTATTCGGCGTGGCGATCGGTCCGGGCAGTCCTGGCGTGCATGTGCTGATAGCGCATCGTTCGGTCGCCGATATGGTGGCGCTGCCGGACAAGCTGGCGGCCGATGCGGTCTATCGGCAGGCCGCCGCCGCCTTTGTGGCTGC
>NZ_LMKE01000001.1:706437-727202 GCF_001421245.1 Sphingomonas sp. Leaf10
GATCCGCCCTATGTCGCGCTCGACGTGAAGCTGATGCGCGCCTTCGGCCAGTTCCCGCGCGTCGAGGTGCCGACGACGAAGGGCAGCCGGATCTTCGAACTGCGTACCTATCACAGCCATAGCGAACAGGCGGGCGCGACGAAGATCGGCATGTTCGAAGGCGGCGGCGAGATCGAGATTTTCCGTCGAACCGGCCTGACCCCGGTCTTCTTCGCCCAGGACCTGACCGGGCAGCGGCTGCCGAGCCTGACCTACATGCTGACCTTTCCCGATCTCGCCACCCGCGATCGCAGCTGGAAGGCGTTCGGCGCGGACCCGGCATGGCAGCGACTGATCGCCATTCCCGGGCTGGCGGAAACCGTGATCGGCATCGACAATATGATACTCAGCCCGACGCGCTACTCGCAAATCTGACGCCGGGCGTCCTGTTACCGGCCGGGCACGAACATCCCATATTGTTCGCGCCACGCCGCGACTTCGTCCTGCAACTCCGCCGGGGCCGGCGCACCCGACAGCACCGGTCGGGCGATGTCGGGGGTGGGGTGCATCAGCATCTTCTTATCACCGTCACTGAACCAGACGGGGATCAGATATTCGCACAATACGTCCAGAACCCGCGCGGCCATGCCGTTTTCGATCGCGTCGCTGCCCGCCAGCAGACGGACGTTGATCGACACCCCTTCGAAACAATTTTGCGGTTTCGGCACGAAATTCATCGAAACCAACAGTCCCGAACGATCGGGTCGCGCCGCATCGGGCAGGTCCGCCTGGCGCCGCCACACGCAGAACCAGGTGCGGCAGATATGCGGGCGGACCGCATGGATGCCGCAGCCGTTCGCGGTCAGGTGCGCGCACGGCACCCCGGCGGGCTTGGCGAAGTCGGGCGAGGCGACCTGCAACACGGTGCAGCAGGCGGTGCAATCGCCGCACGACCGATCGGCCAGCACCGGGCCGAGCATGTTCGTTTCGAGATTGGCGGCGTCGTGCATCGCCCCCGGTTGCCGAGCCGCAACCCAAAAGGCAACCGCCGCCCTGCACGAAATCTGCACCGAGCGAAGCCGATATCCGCACGATGGCGACCGCATGGCCTGCAGGCGCGGCGGTGCATGCCCGTCCCGGATCAACCGGAGACGCCCATGCAATTCGTCAACGCCTGCAAACGCCGCCGCTTCGTCTGGAGCGTCGTCGCCGCCATCGCTGCGGTGACGGCCGGCGACCTCCTGTTCTATCAACAGGGGGCCTATGGTGGGCAGACCGGGTTCGCGCTGGCGGCGCTGCTGCTACTCGCCATCGCCTGTCGCCCGGCGATCTGGCGCGACCGGCGGGCATGGGTCGCGGGCGTCGCCGCGTTCGTCTTCGCGATGCAGATGGTGCGCGATCCGGGGCCGTTGCCATGGACGCTCTACTGGATCGCGGCGGGGGTGATGGTGCTGCTGCCCGCGACCGGCACGTTCGACGATGGCTGGCGCTGGTTCCAGCGGCTGTTCGCCCATGCCCTGCGATCGATCGTCGCACCGCTGATCGACCTGGTCCGCTGGCGCCGGGCGCGGCGTGCGCGGTTCGGGCGCCGGTTCAGCCTGTCGGACAGTCTGCACGGCATCGCCCTGCCCGTCATCGGCAGCGGTATCATCCTGCTGCTGTTCGTCGCCGCCAATCCGGTGCTGGCACAATGGATCGACCGACTGACCGGACCGGGTGTGTGGGAGGTGGACGTCGTCCGCATCCTGATCTGGATCACGGTGCTGATCGCGGCGTGGAGCCTACTGCACCCGCGCCCGATCCAGCCCATCGTCGGAACGTTCGACGGCAGCGGCGATTTGGCCCTGCCCGGCGTGACGATCGCGTCAGTGCGCCGGTCGCTGATAGCGTTCAACCTGTTGTTCGCGGTGCAGAATGCAATGGATATCGCCTATCTGAGCGGATGGGTGCCGATGCCGGCCGGGATCACGCTGGCCGACTATGCGCATCGCGGTGCCTATCCGCTGATCGCGACCGCACTGCTCGCCGCGCTGTTCGTGCTTGTAACGCTGCGGCCGGGGTCGCGGACCGCCGCGATCCCCGCGATCCAGCGGCTGGTCGGGCTGTGGATCGCACAGAACCTGATCCTCGTCGCCTCGTCGATCGTCCGCACGGTCGATTATATCGAGGCCTATTCGCTGACCGGGCTACGGCTGGCGGCGCTGGCATGGATGGCGCTGGTAGGATGCGGGCTGGCGTTCATCCTGTGGCGGCTGCTGAAGGGGCGGAGCGCCGGCTGGCTCATCAACGCCAATCTCGCCGCTGCCGGGCTGGTGCTCAGCGGCTTCGCGCTCACCGACAGCGCCGCGTTCGTCGCGTCGTGGAATGCGCGCTATGCCGGCGACGTCGGCGGACGCGGTGCGGCGCTCGACCTCTGCTATCTGCACATGCTGGGCGACTCCGCCCTGCCCGCGCTGATCGAACTGGAGCAGCGCCGCGACATCGATCCGGCGCTGCGCGACCGGGTCCGCTATGTCCGCAGCTCGGTGCTGTTCGCGCTCGACCATCGGTTGGGCAATGGCGGATGGACCGGGCTGGGCGAGCAGCGGCTGGCAGCGGCACGGGCGGCGTTTCCCGATCTGCCCGCGAACCTGCCGATGCCCGGTGTCGACCGCAGGTGCGACGGTCGCCTGAAACCGCGCCCTGCCCCCGCTGCACTGGTCACCTCCACATTGACAGTGAAGGCGCGGCCATGATCCTGTGTCCCATGCCGCGTTCGATCCTGATCGTCGACGACGATCCGCACATCCGCCAGTTGCTGGTCTTCGCCTTTAGCAAGGCGGGGCTGACCACGCGTGAGGCGGGCGATGGCGAGGAGGCGCTGGCCAGCGTGACGCGCGATCCCCCCGACCTGATCGTGCTCGACATTAACATGCCGCGCATGGACGGGCTGGAGGTGTGTCGCCGGTTGCGCGCGGTCGGCGACCTGCCGATCCTGTTCCTTTCGTCGCGCGATGACGAGATCGACCGGGTGCTGGGCATCGAACTGGGCGGCGACGACTATGTCGTGAAACCCTTTTCCCCGCGCGAGGTCGTGGCGCGCTCGATGGCGATCCTGCGCCGCGCCGCCGCGCATCCGCCGCGCGCGGAGACGGTGGCGAGCTTTCGCTATGGCGGGCTGAGCATTGATGGCGAGGGCTGGGCCGCGCACTGGATGGGGCAGGAGATCGCGCTGACCGTGACCGAATTCACGATCCTGCGCACGTTGGCGTCGATGCCGTCGCGCATCTTTTCGCGCGACCAGATCATCGACCGGCTGCACGGTCCGGGCTTCGCGATCACCGACCGCACGATCGACAGCCATGTCCGCAACCTGCGCCGCAAATTTGCCGAGGCGGGCTGTGCCGACCTGATCGAGACGCGCGCCGGGGTCGGCTATCGGCTGGGCGGCTGCCGGGAGCCGGTCGCCGCGACATGATCGCGCGGGCGAAGGCGGCGATTGCGCGGCACTGGCCGGTGCTGCGGCTGCGCACGATCCTGTTCAGCACGCTGCTGCTGGTCGCGGCGCTACCCGGGTTCGGCGCGCTATTCCTGCGCGTGTACGAAAATGCGCTGGTCCGCCGGACCGAGGGTGAACTAATTGCCCAAAGCGCGGCACTCGCAGCGAGCGCGGCCGTGCTGTGGCAAACCGCGCGACCGGCGCCGCTCGGCGTCATCGCACCGCCCGGTCCCTATGATCCGCAGAGCGAGGTCGACCTGCGCGCCTCGCCGATCCTGCCGCCCCGCCCCGCCGCCCGCGCCACGCCGATCCGGCCACAACCCGATGCAGTCGCGACCGCGCGTCGCCTGCTGCCGGCGATCGCGGAAACACAGCGGACGACCTTGTCATCGATCCTGATGCTCGATGCCGACGGGACCCTGCTGAACGGCGGCGAGGCAGGAGGTTCGCTCCGCGCTTTGCCCGAGATCCGGTCGGCACTGGCCGGGCAACCAGCGACGGTGCTGCGCGAAAATGGCAGCTATGTCTCGCGCTACGCCTTTGAATGGCTGAGCCGGGCGTCGAACCTGCGGCTGCACCATGCCCGGCCGATCGTGGTCGGCGGGCGGGTGCGGGGCGTTCTGCTGGTGTCGCGTTCGCCGCGGCCGCTGTTCAAGGGGATGTATGAGGATCGCGGCAAGATCACCCTCGGCATCGTGCTGATCTTCGGTGCGCTGATCGTGCTGACCGCGACGCTGTCGCGTGCGATCGTGCGGCCGATCGAGCGGTTGAGCCGGGCGACGCGAGCGCTGGCATCGGGGCGACCGGCGGCGACCGACCTGCCCTCGCTCCAGGTCGTCGAGATCCGCGACCTGTTCCGCGACTTTGCGGTGATGGCCGACAGCATCGACAAACGCTCGCGCTACCTGCGCGATTTCGCATCGTCGGTCAGCCATGAGTTCAAGACGCCGCTGGCCGGGATCAGCGGCGCGATCGAGCTGTTGCAGGATCATGAGGCGGACATGACCCCGGCCGATCGCCGCCAGTTCCTGCGCAATATTGCGGTCGATGCCGAACGCCTGTCGCGGCTGGTCCGGCGACTGATGGAGCTGGCCAAGGCCGACCTGCACCGGCCGGGCGCGACGGCGGGCGCGGCGCTGCCGCCGGTGCTGGCCGATGGTCTGGCAGGCGAGGGTTTTGCGGTGCGGCCCCTACTGCCCGATATGCTGCCGCGCCTCACCATCGATGCGCGGACGCTGGAGGCGGTGCTGACGACGCTAGTCGACAATGCGCGGCAGGCTGGCGCGTCGGTCGTGACCGTTTCCGCAGGCGTGGAGGACGGCCATGTCGTCATCGATCTGGCCGATGACGGCCGTGGCATCGCGCCGGCGGATCGCGACCGCGTCTTCGAGGCGTTCTTCACCACCAAGCGCGAGACGGGCGGCACCGGACTGGGCCTGCCGATCGCGCGGTCGCTGGTCGAGGCGTATGGCGGAACGTTGACCTTGGCGGAGGCGATACAAGGGTCTCGTTTCACCCTCACCCTGCCGATCGATCCTGCCGATGCAGGGAACCGGATAGCACGCCAACCGTAAGTCGTTGAAATCAAGACATACGGGGCATCACATGCGCGACCGGACCAAGGCGATCATCATGGCGGGCGGCGCGAGCGTCGCCGCGCTCGGCCTGTGGACATTGCTGCGCAGTGCCGACGACGCCGACCCCGATCCGGCCTATCCGCCGCTCGACCGGCCCAAGCCGATCGCCGACGATGTCTGGGTCGTCGACAGCGGTCCGATTAACGCGATGGGACTGCGATTGCCGGTCCGGATGACGATCGTCCGGCTGGGCAATGGCGAGTTGATCCTGCATTCACCAACCCGCTACAGCCCCGAACTGGCGGCGGCGGTCGCCGAACTGGGTACGATCCGCCATCTGATCGCGCCCAACGTCGCACACTGGACGTTCGTCGCCGACTGGCAGCGTGCCTATCCGGCGACGACGATGTGGGCGGCGCCGGGACTGTCGGATCGGGCACAGGTCCGCGCTTCGGGGCTGCGCATCGATCGCGAACTGGACGATACGGCACCGGCCGAATGGGCCGACGCGTTGCAACAGGGTGTCATCACCGGCGCGGCGGGGTTCAGCGAGATGTGGTTCCTGCACCGGCCGAGCCGAACGCTGATCCTGGTCGACCTGATCGAAAACCTCGAACCGGACAAATTGCCGCCGGTCGAGCGATGGCTGATGCAGGCCGCGGCGGCGACGCGGGGGACGACGGCGCGCTATCTGCGGATACCGGTTCGGCTGGGCGGCGATGCGGCAAAGGCGGCGGTACGGGCGATGATCGCGCTTCGGCCCGAACGCGTCATTTTCGCGCATGGTACGATCTTCGAAACCGATGGCGCCGCCCGGCTGGCCCGTGCGTTCGACTGGCTTGTCGAGGGCGATCAGTCCGTTTGAGGAGAGAAACAATGCGACCTGAAGAACCGGCGGGCGATGCCAATCTGTCGACCGAGCATCAGCGCAAGGGCGATGCGCGCAAGCCGAGCGATACGCTCGACCGCGATCAGCCAAAAACCGACGCGGAGGATGATTCCCCGCGCCGGTCGTCGCTGACTTGAACGGTTCCGGCAGGGGGCGAACCCCTGCCGGACGCCGGGATCAGCCGTCGATGCCGTAATGGTAATAAGTCACGCCGTTGACCGTTTCCTGACCCAGGAAGTCGATCGACAGCATGTTGTGGCCGACGCCGTTCAGGTCGATCTGCCCACCGGGATGGCGGAACCCGTCGCTTGCCTTCGGACCACCCTCGCCCGACAGGTCGAGCACGTTGTTGCTGCCGAAACCGATGGTGGCGTTGTCGTCACTGTCGAAGATCTGGCGCGTCGTGACGATGCGATCGTCGGCGCCGAAGCCGTTGATCGTGTCGAAGCCGAGGTTCAGGCCCAGCGCATTGTCGTAGAAGAAGGTGAAGCTGCCCGACGATGCATCGAACTTGTCGTTGCTGACCTTGCCCTCGGTGAATCCTTCCAGCCGGACCGATGCGTCGGCATAGGCATGGCCGCCGTCCTTCGACCCCAGATAGCGCAGGTTGACGACCCCGCCATCCGCCCCGACCAGCGACAACTGGTCGCCGCCATCGGGACCGTCGACGGCGATCACGCCGTTCTCACCCGCATCGACGCTGTCGCCCATTGAGCGATAGTTGATGAGCGAGTCGTTCTTGCGGAACGTCAGGATCGTGTCGTCGCCGACATTGCCGTTGCTGACGATATAGGCGGTGGCGATGTCGTGACCGAGGATGACATCGTTGGTGCCGTTCGACACCAGGACGGTCGACGCAGCGGTAGTGATGAGCGAGTTGTTGTTCGGCATGATTCCCCCTTACGAATGCCGCCCGGCCATGCCCCGGTGATCCCGTCTGGCAGGCCGAACGTTCGCAGCGGAAACCCTGTTGCAACCAAGCGGTTCCAACCAAACAATATTTTTGCGATCGGCTGCAATATTGTCGAAATGTTAAGGTTATTGCATCCCCGGTTTAAAGTGAAGAAGAGTTGCTCGCTATCCGTTGCCGCAGTCCCGGGCGGCGCGAGCACGTCGGGTCCGCCAATGCAGAAACCCGGTTACGAACAGGGCGGTCGGCATCAGCCCGACCAGCACCGCGAGGAGGCGCGTCGCGATGCCGCCGACCGTCCCGTCGTGCAGCGTCCGGACCCACGCGACGATTGCGCTGCCCCTGCCGCTGTGGCGGACGTCGTGCACCGCCAGCACCCGGCCTTGGTGTTGGTCGATAAAGACATAGCTGCCCGGAAAACGCGGATGCGGATCACCGGGTAGCTGCAGGCGGACACGGATCGGCTGGGCTGCGCGGTTCGGCACGTCGACGAACACGATCCGCCCGTCTGGAAAGACCCGCCGCGCGGTGGCGAACGCCGCCACTACCGATGTATTCGCCGGTCCCGCCGATCGCGGCGATGGTATCGGCTTCGGCGCAAGGAGCGCGGCGGTGACGTCGGGCAGCGCGAGCAGCACGCCGGTTCCGGTCAGGATCAGCAACAGCCCCGCGCTCCACAGCCCGCCCAGCTTGTGCAGGTCGCGCAGCCGGCGGATCGGCGCTGCCTGACGCTTGAACGCCAGCGCCTTGCGCCAGCTGCCGCGCGGCCACCACGCGACGATCCCGCTGATGAGCAGCATGAGTATGCCAACCCCTGACCAGCCGACCAACGCCATGCCGATATCCCCCGCCAGCAACTGCATGTGCAACTGGTAGAGCCAGCTCATCAGATAGCCGCCCCATGGCTCGGCGCGCAGGATTCGCCGGCCATCGGGGGAGAACCACAGCATCATGCGGTCGGCGTGGTGCCCCGGTGCCGGATAGTAGCGCGCCGGAATCGGCCCGCTTTCCCCGGTTACCTCCAGCGTCCATTTGCCGGCCGGATCGCTGCGCCATGCCCGTCCGGTCGCGAGCGCCTGGTCCCAGGCGTCCGAACGAAGGTCGATGGCCGGAGCATCCCCCTCGACCCCGATCGACGGACGCAGCGCGGCGTCGATCGCGGTGTAGAACACCAATGCCGATCCGGTCAGCCCCAGCAGCGCGAACAACAACCCGAGCCACAGCCCGAGCCACAGATGGACACGGCGCACGAAAAGCCGGGCTTGCGACAAACTGCCGGTCACGATCAGAACCGCGCCGCCAGCGCGGCTTCGAACGATCGCGGCGCGCCGATATAGACGTTGGTGGTCGGATAGCCCGAATATTCGCCATAAAAGGCGTTGGCGAGATTGCGCCCGCGCAACCAGAGCGTCGCTCGGTCGGTGACCGGCAGCGATAGGCTCGCGTCGAAGACGTAATGGCCGGCAACGCGGATGGTATTGGCGGTGTCGGTATAGAAGTTGCCCGCATGCCGGACCGATGCACCGATCGTCAACCGGTCGGCGATGGTATAGCCGGCGGCGGCGTTGAGCGTCGTCGCGGGCACATTGATCGGGCGGTTGCCGCGTCGATCGACCGCCACGCCGGCGATTAGTTCGGACAATTCGTCATAGCGGGCATCGGTGTACGACACCCCGCCGGACAGGGTGAACGCCTTGACCGGCACCAGCACGAGCGACACTTCCCCGCCTCGCGAGGACTGCCGCCCGCCCTGTACGATCAGCGCCGGGTTCGCCGGATCGCGGGTCAGGATATCGCGCTGTCCGATGCGATAGACGGCAGCGGTCAGTGCGGCGCGGCCACCCCATGCGCCGGCCTTTACACCGACCTCATAGGCATCGCCGCTGGTCAACCGGAACCGGCTGTTGGCGATCGACGCGAGCAGGATCGACGACACCGGCGACACCGCCGTCGTGAACTGGCCATAGAGGGTGACGCCGGAGACAACGTCCCATGTCGATCCGATCCGCCACGATACGGGGTCGAAGCGCGGGCGGTTGCGATCGCGCGCGCCGGTCGCATTCTGGACGGTCGTACGGTCGAGATCGATATGGTCCCAACGCACGCCGCCGAGCACCAACCAGGTTGGGGTCAGGTTCAACGCGTCTTCGGCGAACAGCGACGTCTGATGGAGGCGCGAGTCGAAGGTGACGTCGCTGGCGAAGCGCAGGTCGCGCGGCAGGATCGGGCGGACCGGATTGCGGACATCGACGGCGGCAAGCGCACCGGCCGCCGTCTGCCGGCGCAGGCTGACGAAGTCGGTGGCGTTCCGTTCGACGCCGATGCCGAACCGGTTGCGATGGCCGGCGATGCCCCCGTCATGGCCGATCACGCCGCGCGCGTTCCAGAACCGGTGGTCGTGGCGAAAATCCTGATAGGTCTGGCGGAAACCGCCGTTCGGGAACGCCGTACTCGGCGCGACGAAGCTCTGCGCGTCGGCGAGCAGGAAGCTGCGGTCGGCGGCATAAGCGGTCAGGTCCAGCGCGGCGATCCAGCCATCGCCGATCCGCCAGTCGAACCGGCTGCGTATCGTCGTCTCGCCGGCCCCGGACCCGGCGCCGGCCGGATTATAGTTGCGTCGCCGCAGCGCGCGATCGGCAACCAACCCATCGGCGGTGACGACCGCGTCGGTGGGACGCAGCGCGAATTGGCCGGGGATCAGCGGCAGTCCCTGATAGGTCGCGTCGTAGCGATCCTCGAAATGATCGAGGGCGATCAGCAGCGACAGGCGATCGTTCGGCCGCCACAGCGCGCTCGCGGTCAGCCCCGCTGAAAAGGTCGCATTGTCGTCGACGTCGTACAGGCTGTCGGAACGTTGATAGCTGGCATCGGCGCGAACGGCGAGCGTGGCATCGACCGGCAAATTCACCCCCGCCGCCGCGAACACCGTGTCGAAGCTGCCGATCGACACCAGCGTGTCCAGCCGGCGTTCGTCCGGAACCGGCTTGCGCGTGACCTTGTTGACCACGCCCGCCAGCGCACCTTCGCCGAACATGACCGACGCCGGACCTTTCAGCACCTCGACCCGGTCGTAATGCCAGTTGTTGGTGTCGCGCTGCACGACGGTCGAGGTCGACACGCGGACCCCATCCTGCAGGATCGACACGGCATTGCCCGAAAAACCGCGCAGGCTGACGACTGCCGGATTGCCGGGCACGTTGCCCGACACCGCCCCGACGACCGCCGCAAAGGTTTCGCGCGCGGTGCGCAGGCCGCGTCGTTGCAGATCGTCCTGCGTCAGGATTTCGATGCTAGCCGGCGTCTCCCGCACCGACAGGTTCAGGCGACCGGCGGCCTGCGTCGGGGTATCGAGGTTCAGGGGATCGCGCTGCCCGGTGACGACGATTGTCGCGTCGCCGGCGTCGCGGACCTGCGCCATGGCGGACAGGGGCAGGAACAGGCACGACGCCGCAGCGCCGCACCACAAGCGGATGGGATACATGACAAGAGGCTCCGGCTGACAGCAGGAACGCGCCGATGGTGGCGCGCAACGACGGGTCAGACGAAGCGAGGTGGTCCGCGCAGGGGCGGTCGCAGATAGGCGGGTCGCGCCGGGAGGGGCTGCACGACCGCCCGCCATCCGGTGGCGAGCACGAAGGCGACCAGTGTGACGAGCAGGATCGGATCGATCGCCCCCAGCGCCGCCGCCGACAATCCGGCAAAGGCGCAGGGCATCTCCCCCTTGCCCTTGTCAGCCGGAGCATGATGCCCGGCCATGTCGCCATGGTGCATCACCGGCTGCGCTGGCACCGTGCCGGGGCAGACCATGATCGCGACGCGGCCATGGTCGACGCTCAGCATATAGCCGGTCGGCACGATCAGCTTGAGCAGCAACGCCGCCGCGCACAGCAGCACGGCAAGACGGCGTTGCGCCAGAAGATGCCGAACGATCCGCACCCGGCCGGGCCTATCGCGCTACGCCTGCCGTGTCACCCGGACATTCCGCCCCAGTCGGGCATTATCACTGACGCAGGTTATCCGGATAAACGGTCGGTAGAATCTACATGCCGGCAAGCAGCTTATCGACGGCGATCGGATAGTCGCGCACGCGCACGCCGCACGCATTGTAGATCGCATTGGCCACCGCCGCGCCGACCCCGCAAATACCCAGTTCGCCGACCCCCTTCGCCTTCATCGGCGACGACAGCGGGTCCGCTTCGTCGAGGAACACGACCTCCTGATGCGGAATATCGGCATGGGTCGGCACGTGATATTCCGCCATGTCGTGGTTAATGAACCCGCCGAGGCGTGGGTCGATCACCAGTTCCTCGGTCAATGCCGCACCGACGCCCATCGTCATCGCGCCCAGTATCTGGCTGCGCGCCGATTTGGGGTTGAGAATGCGCCCGGCCCCGAACACACCCAGCATCCGCCGTACCCGGATTTCGGCGGTATCGGCATCGACGCCGACCTCGACGAAATGCGCGCCGAACGTCGCCTGGACGAACTTGCGGGTCAGGTTGCCGAATTCGATCCGGTCCTCGACCTCGATGCCTCGTCCGCCAACCGCATCACCCAGCGCCACCGACTTGTTGCCCGACCATATGCGGCTATCGGCAAAGCGGGCTGTGGCGGGTTCGAAGCCGGCAGCTTCGGCGATCCTGTCGCGCAGGCCGACACAGGCGGCATAGACGCCCGCCGTCGAACTGTTCGCGCCGAACTGTCCGCCCGACCCGGCCGAGATCGGGAAGGTGGATTCGCCCAAGCGAACGGTCACCTGGTCGAGGTCGACTCCCAGCATTTCCGCAGCGGTCTGGGCAAGGATCGTGTAGCTGCCGGTGCCGATGTCGGTCATGTCGGTCGTGACGGTTACCCGGCCATCGCCACTCACCTCCACGCGCGCCGCCGATTTCAGCACGATATTGCCGCGATAGGCCGCTGCCATGCCCATGCCGACCAGCCAGCGCCCGTCGCGCCGCATACCCGGCGTCGCGACCCGCGCGCTCCAGCCGAAACGCTCCGCCCCTTCGCGTAGACAGCCGATCAGGTCGCGGTGCGAGAAGCGCCGCTCGGGCTTTTCCGGATCGACCTGCGTATCGTTCAGGATGCGCAATTCGACCGGATCGATGCCGAGCCGTTCGGCCAGCTCATCCATCGCCGCCTCGATCGCCATCATACCGACCGCTTCGCCGGGTGCACGCATCGCGTTGGATTCAGGCAGATTCAGCGTTGCCAGCCATTCGTCGACGCGGCGATGGGGCGCGGCATAGAGCTGGCGCGTCTGCGCCCCCGCCCCTTCGGGACTGCCGCCCGCGACGTCGCCTGACCAGCTTTCGTGGCCGATCGCGGTCAGCCGCCCCTCGCGCGTCGCCCCCAGCCGCAGCCGCTGGATCGTCGCCGACCGGTGCGGCGTGTTGTTGAAGACCTGCGGCCGGGTCAGAACGACCTTGACTGGGCGTCCGACCTGTCGCGCCGCGACCGCCGCCAGCACCGCATCGGCGCGGACCCACAGCTTGCCGCCGAACCCACCCCCGATATGATGGGCGACGATCCGCACCTTCTCCTTCGGCATGCCGAGCACCTTCGCCATGTCGCGCGCCGCCCAGTCGACCATCTGGTTCGCGGTCCGCAGCGTCAGTTCGTCGCCATCCCACGACGCGATCGATGCATGCGGCTCCATCATCGCATGGGCGTGATCGGGGGTGGTGTAGGTCGCGTCGACCTGTACCGGCGCATCGGCAAAGGCTTGGTCGAAATCGCCATGGACGTGCGAGGAATTGCGCTCGGCACCATCCTTCGCGTCCGCCAGATCGAAGACGCCGTCGTCGGCGGCATAGTCGATCCGCACCAGCCCGGCGGCGGCACGCGCCGCTTCGAAACTGTCAGCGACGACCAGTGCGGCCGTCTGTCCGAACTGATCGACCTGCGGACCAGCGAGCATCGGCAGCTTGTGATCGTCGCCTAGCGCCAGCGCCCCGGCATTTTCATGGGTTATGACCGCCAGCACACCCGGCGCAGCCAGCGCTTGTTCGGTATCGATCGCGACAATCCGTCCGCTGGCGATCGTCGTCGTGACGATCATGCCGTAGACCATGTCCGGCACGACGAATTCGGCGGCATAGGTCGCGCGACCGGTAACCTTCATCGGCCCTTCG
Organism: Sphingomonas sp. Leaf10; assembly: GCF_001421245.1. Lineage (GTDB taxonomy): Bacteria > Pseudomonadota > Alphaproteobacteria > Sphingomonadales > Sphingomonadaceae > Sphingomonas. The sequence continues at coordinate 719,405 of NZ_LMKE01000001.1, forward strand.
ATCCTGTCGGTCGGGCGACCCAATATCCGCATCGCATCGGTCGGGTTGGCGCCGGCGGCTTCCGTGAACTTCATGACGTAATTCCTATTTCCGGCCGAACAGCTTTTCGATATCGCCATGGGCCAGCTTGATCCAGGTCGGGCGGCCATGGTTGCATTGGCCCGAATGTGGCGTGACTTCCATCTCGCGCAACAGCGCGTTCATCTCGACCACCGACAAAATGCGGCCGGCACGGACCGATCCGTGGCAGGCCATGGTCGCGGCGACATGGTCGATGCGTTCCTTGAGCGACAGCGCCGCGTCGTGCGCACGGATTTCATCGGCGATATCGGTGACGAGGCCGATGACATCCCCCTGCCCCAGTACCGCCGGGACGGCACGCACCAGCATCGCGCGCGGGCCGAAGCGTTCGAGTTCCAGTCCGAATTCGGCCAGTTCCTCCGCCTTGTCCTCCAGTGCGTCGCAGGCGACCTCATCCAGCTCGACCACTTCGGGGATCAGCAGCGCCTGTCGCGCGACGCCGCCCTTGGCCAATGCGGCGCGCATCCGTTCCAGCACCAGTCGTTCATGCGCGGCATGCTGGTCGACCAGCACCAGCCCGTCCTCGGCCTCGGCAACGATATAGGTGCGCGCGACCTGCCCGCGCGCCGCGCCGAGCGGGAATTGCGTCGAGGCGGGCGGCGGTTCGACCGCGACCTCGGCCCGCGCCTGCGGCGGTGGGGCAAAAAAGGTCGGGCGACGTTCGTGAAAGGCAAAGCCGGACGACGTGGTCGTTTCCGCCAGCGGGGGTAGCGGCAGCGCGGACGGTGCGGCGGGTGCGATCGGCTCCGACGTCCACGCCGCCATTGCTTCCTCGGCCGGCCGCTGCACCACACGAAACCCGGCTTCGTCGAGCGCACGGCGCAAACCGCCGACGATCAGTCCGCGCGCAGCCGCAGGGTCGCGGAAGCGAACCTCGGTCTTGGCCGGATGGACGTTCACGTCGATCAGATCGGGGTCGACGTCGAGGAACAATGCGACCACCGCATGCCGGTCGCGCGCCAGCATCTCGGCATAGGCGCCGCGCACTGCCCCCGACAGCAACCGGTCCTTTACCGGGCGGCCGTTGACGAACAGATATTGGTGATCGGCGATCCCGCGATGAAAGGTCGGAAGCCCGGCCACGCCGCCGAGGCGCATCCCCTCCCGCTCCCAATCCAGCCCGACTGAATTGGCGGCCAGCGCGCGGTCGGTCAGCGCTGCGACGCGTTCTGGCCGCGACTCGCCGGCCTGGACGCCCAGTACCCGCCGCCCGTCATGTTCGAGGGTGAAGGCAATGTCGGGCCGCGCCATCGCCAGCCGCCGCACCTGATCGACGCAGGCGGCAAATTCGGAGCGGGCCGAGCGCAGGAACTTGCGCCGTGCGGGAACGCGCGCGAACAGCTCCTCGACCCGGATGCGGGTCCCGGGCGGAACGGCGGCCGGCTTATCCTCGACCACCTCGCCATTGTCGACGGTGCGCAGCCAGCCCTCCGCGCCGGCCGGGCGGCTTTCAATCGACAGGCGTGCGACGCTGGCAATGGAGGGCAGCGCCTCGCCCCGGAATCCCAGCGTCGTGACCGCCTCGATCCGGTCGTCGGGCAGCTTGGAGGTGGCATGGCGTTCTAGCGCGAGCGCCATATCGGCCGGCGCCATGCCGCAACCATCGTCGCTAACCTCGATCAAGTCGATGCCGCCGGCGGCCAGCCGGACCAGTATACGGGTGGCGCCCGCGTCGATCGCGTTCTCGACCAGTTCTTTCAGCGCGGAAGCGGGGCGTTCCACCACTTCCCCGGCGGCGATGCGGTTGACGAGATGCTCGGGGAGACGGCGTATTGACATGGGGGTCGCTCTAGCCCAAGCGGCGCCATCCCGCGACCCGCAACCGCCATTTGGCAGCCGATCGGAAAGCCGATCGGGCGGGTCGAGGTACAAGCTGCGAACCGCCGCGTCGGGACACGCGGACAAGGACGGAAGTATCGATGGCCTTCTCGCGTTTCTTCAAGTTCATGTCGCATGATATGGCGATCGACCTCGGCACCGCCAACACGGTGGTGTATCTGCGCGGTCGCGGTGTCGTGCTGAACGAACCGTCGGTGGTGGCGGTCGAAACGTTGAACGGGGTCAAGCGGGTCAAGGCGGTCGGCGACGATGCCAAGCTGATGATGGGCAAGACGCCGGGTTCGATCGAGGCGATTCGCCCGCTTCGCGACGGTGTGATCGCCGACATCGATGTCGCCGAACAGATGATCAAGCACTTCATTCAAAAGGTGCATGGCCAGCGTCGCTTCATCCGCTGGCCGCAGATCGTGATCTGCGTGCCGTCGGGTTCGACCAGCGTCGAACGCCGCGCGATCCGCGATGCCGCGTCGAACGCCGGTGCGTCGCAGGTGTGGCTAATCGAGGAACCGATGGCGGCCGCGATCGGTGCCGATATGCCGGTGACCGAACCCATCGGGTCGATGGTCGTCGATATCGGCGGCGGCACGACCGAAGTCGCGGTGCTGTCGCTGCGCGGTCTCGCCTATTCGACCTCGGTCCGCGTCGGCGGTGACAAGATGGACGAAGCGATCGTCAGCTATGTCCGCCGCAACCACAATCTGCTGATCGGTGAAGCCACCGCCGAGCGGATCAAGCAGGAAGTCGGTACCGCGAAGCCGCCGGCGGACGGCATCGGCACGCTCATCTACATCAAGGGCCGCGACCTGGTGAACGGCGTGCCCAAGGAAATCCAGATTAACCAAGGCCAGATCGCCGAAGCACTGTCCGAGCCCGTAGCCGCGATCGTGGAGGGCGTGCGCATCGCGCTGGAAAACACCGCGCCCGAACTGGCCGCCGATATTGTCGATCAGGGCATCGTACTGACCGGTGGCGGCGCATTGTTGCAGGGCATTGACGAAGTGCTGCGCGACGAGACCGGCCTGCCCGTGACGGTCGCCGAGGATCCGCTCACCTGCGTCGCGCTTGGCACCGGCCGTGCGCTGGAGGATCCGATCTACAAGGGCGTCCTGCTCGCCGTCTGACAGAGGGGTTTGGGGGCATGGCGCCGCCACGCAACCACCGGCCGGGCTTTTCGCGGCGGGCGCAATATACGGTGTTCGCCGGCTATGTGCTGGCGGCGAGCGGCGCGTTGGTCGGTGCCATCCTGCTCCTGATTTCGATCATCGATCCGCGCGCTTTCGCCGTATTCCGCGGTGCGGTGCGCGAGGCGACGACCCCGGTCTCCGCCGGCCTCGATTGGGTATGGGACGGGGTATCGTCGGTGCCACGCGGGGTCGGCGATTATTTCGGTGCGGTCGACGAGAACCGCCGGCTGCGCAAGCAGCAGGCCGAGGTCGGCCGTTACCTGTTGCAGGCACGGTCGCTGAAGCGGGAGAATGCTCGGCTGCGGGTGTTGCTCAACCTGCGCGAACGCTCGGCATCCCCGGTCGCCAACGCCCGGCTGGTGAACAGTTCGCCGAGCAGCACGCGGCGCTATGCCACGATCAACGCCGGTTCATCGCAAGGGGTGTTGCGCGGGCAGCCGGTGCGAGGGCCGGACGGGCTGATCGGTCGTATCGTCGAAACCAGCCCGAACACCGCCAGCGTTCTCCTGATCCTAGATCCCGAAAGCATCGTGCCGGTCCGCCGCACCCGCGACGGGCTGTCGGCGATCGTCGCCGGCCTGGGCAACGGTCAGGTCGAGGTCCGCACGGCCGGTGTCGTCAACGCGCCACTGCTGGCTGGCGACGTCTTCGTAACGTCGGGGACCGGCGGCATCTACCCGCCGGGCATTCCGGTCGCGCGCGTGTCGCGCAGCCAGCGCGACGTGGCGCCGGCGCGGGTCTTTGCCGAACCGGACGCGCTCGACTTCGCACTGGTCGAGCGCGCATTCCTGCAACCGCCGGTACCGCGCCCGACCCCTACCCCCACGCCCAGCCCCAAGCCGGCCGCCGAATGAAGCTGCTGGGGCCTGACGACGATCGCAACGATCGCGTCCTGACACGCAAGGCGGTTTTCAGCATTCTCGCCGGATCGCTGCTGACCCTGATACCGGTCGTGGCATCGGTACCTTTTCTCCCGCCCTTCGGCCTGTTGATGTTTCTCGGCTGGCGGCTGTTCCGACCGGGCGCGCTGCCCGTCTGGGCCGCAGCACCGCTTGGCCTGTTCGACGATCTGGTCAGCGGGCAACCGCTGGGCAGCGCGGTCCTGTTGTGGCAAATATGCTCGCTGATGCTCGATCTGGTCGACACGCGACTGGTGACGCGCGATTTCTGGCAGGACTGGCTGCTGGCGGGCGGGGCGATCGCCTTTACGCTGTCGGCAGGACGGGTGTTCGCGACGCGGCTGTCGGCGCATGTCGACACTGCGTTGCTGCTGCAAATCGTTGTATCGGTGGCGTTGTTTCCGCTGGCCACCCGGCTATGTACGGCGCTTGCGGGCCGTGAGGATGAATGAGCAGGATCGTCACCGAAGCCGCACAGGCGTTCAGCTTTTCCCGGCGGGCGATGGTGCTGGGCGGCGCGCAGGCGGCGGTCGGCGTGGTGCTGGCGGCGCGGATGGCTTGGCTGTCGGTCGCCGAGAACGAGCGCTATAACCTCCTAGCCGAAAGCAACCGCGTCAACCTGACCATGATCCCCCCGCGGCGCGGCTGGATCATCGATCGACATGGTGCGCCGATCGCCAACAACCGCACCGATTTCCGCGTCGACCTGATCCCCGACCGGATGGAGGATGGCGTGCGGGTGCTGGGCGAGTTGCAGCAATTGCTGGCGCTGACCGCCGAGGATATGGCGCGCATCCAGACCGACCTGAAGCGCGCGGGCAATTTCACGCCGGTGCAGGTCGCCGAGAATCTCGACTGGGAACGCTTCGCCGCGGTCAGCGTCCGCCTGCCCGAACTGCCGGGCGTGCAGCCGACGCGCGGCTTTTCGCGCAGCTACCCGCCCGGGGCCGCCGTCGCGCATCTGACCGGCTATGTCGGTGCCGCCACCGCCGAGCAGTTCAAAGAGACGCGCGATCCGCTGATGGTGACTCCGGGGTTCAAGCTCGGCAAGGATGGGCTTGAAAAGACGCTGGAATCCGATCTGCGCGGCGCAGCGGGTGCCAAGCGGGTCGAGGTGACCGCGCGCGGGCAGATCGTGCGCGAACTGGAAACACGTCCCGACAAGCAGGGCAAGAACGTCCGGCTGACGATCGATCTCGGGCTTCAGGAATATGCGGCGCGGCGGCTCGGCCCCAATTCAGGGTCGGCGGTGGTGATGGATGCGGTGACCGGCGACGTGCTGGCGATGGTGTCGATGCCGGCCTACGACCCCAACAGCTTTTCGGACGGCATCGGCCGGCTGGAATGGAAGATGCTGTCGGACGACGACCATATTCCGTTGATGAACAAGACGCTGCAGGGCCTGTACCCGCCGGGATCGACGGTGAAGCCGATGCATGCGCTCGCGATCCTTCAGGCCGGCATCGATCCGCATCGTCGCGTCAACTGCACCGGGGTGCTGCAAGTCGGCACTGGCCGCTTTCACTGCCACAAGCGCGGCGGCCATGGCCCGCTCGATATGGTCGGTGCCGTAGCGCAAAGCTGCGATATCTACTTCTACACCATGGCACGCGAACTGGGCTATGATCGCTTCGCCCCCGTCGCCCGCGCAATGGGGCTGGGACAGGAGTATGAACTTCCCTTCCAGTCGCAACGCTACGGCACGGTACCGGATAGCGCGTGGAAGCTGCGCAAATACAAGCAGAAATGGACCGTTGCGGATTCGGTCAACGCGTCGATCGGTCAAGGCTATGTGCTGACCAACCCGCTGCAACTGGCGGTGATGGCTGCCCGTATCGCCCAAGGGCGACGGGTCGTGCCGCGGCTGCTGCTCGACACGCCGCACCGCCCGGCACCCTCGATGAACATCGATCAGGACATGCTGGACACGGTGCATAAGGCGACATGGGCGGTCATCAACGGCGGCGGTACCGGCGGGCGTTCGCGGTTTCAGGGTCTGCCCGGTATCGAACTGGCAGGGAAAACCGGCACCGCGCAGGTTCGCCGCATCACGATGGCCGAACGCCGCACCGGCGTACTGGGCGATGGCGCGTTACCGTTCAAGATGCGCGACCATTCGCTGTTCATCGGCTATGCGCCCGCCAACGCGCCGCGCTACGCGGTATCGGTGGTGCTCGAACATTCGGGGCATATCTATACCGCCGCGCCGATCGCCAGCGACATATTGTCGTGGCTGTTCGACCGCGACAAGGCGATGGCGCGACTCGAACCGCTCGAACGCGAATGGGGCGGCGACATCAACGCCCGCATGGCGACACAGTGGCGCAGCTTCCAGGCCGCGCAACAGGCGCCGGTGCTGAGCGTCCCCGCGACGCCTGCGGATGTCGAGGGCGCGACGACCAACGTCGTCGATTCCGCCGTCGCCAACCAGATCGAACCCGACCCCGCCGTCGCCCAGTCGAACGAAACCCGACGCACCGAATGAAACGCATCAACCAGACCACCTCGCACGGATTGGGGTTCGTCCCCGCCCCGCTCGCGCAATTGCCGTGGCGGGTGCTGTTCCTGCTGCTGGCGATCGGCGGATTCGGGCTGGTCGTGCTGTTTTCGGCAGCGGGCGGCAGTCTTCAGCCATGGGCGTCGCGGCAGGGCCTCGCCTTCGCGATCTTCCTGCTCGCCGCCATCGGCATTTCGCGTATCCGGCTGAATTTCTGGCGCGATCTGGCGCTGCCGGCTTATGCGATCATCACGATCATGCTGATCCTGGTCGAACTGGCCGGCGCGGTGCGCGGCGGATCGCAGCGATGGCTCGACCTGGGCTTTATCCGCGTCCAGCCGTCCGAATTCATGAAACCGGCGATCGTGCTGGCACTGGCCCGCTTCTACGAACTGTTGCCGGCGGGCGAGATACGTCGGTTCGGCGCGGTCTGGCCAGCGGCGTCGATGCTGGGCGTGCCGGTGGTGCTGGTGATGCTGCAACCCGATCTGGGTACCGCACTGATGATTACCGCCGGTGGGCTGACCGTCATGTTCCTCGCCGGACTGCCGATCCGATTGTTCGTCGGCGGCGCGCTGGCGGTGGCGATCGCCGCGCCGCTCGCGTTCAATTTCCTGCTGCACGATTATCAGCGCAACCGCGTACTGATCTTCCTCGACCCCGAAAGCGATCCGCTCGGCACCGGCTATCATATCAGCCAGTCGAAGATCGCGATCGGATCGGGCGGAATCTTCGGCAAGGGGTTTTTGAACGGCACGCAGAGTCATCTCGACTATCTGCCCGAAGGGCATACCGATTTCGTCTTCGCGACGATGGCAGAGGAATGGGGGCTGGTCGGCGGCGTGCTGCTGATCACCGCATTCATCCTGCTGGTCCGCTGGGGGGTGGGCGTCGGCGTGCGGGCGGAAGGGCGGTTCTCGAAACTGGTCGCGGGTGGGCTTGCGACGACCATCTTCTTCTACGTCGCCATCAACCTCATGATGGTGATGGGACTGGCGCCCGTCGTCGGCATCCCGTTGCCGCTGGTCAGCTATGGTGGATCGGCGCAGATGACCGTGCTCGGTTGTATCGGCATCCTGATGGCGATCGACCGTGAGAACCGCGAGCGGGTGCGGTTCTGACGGTTATTTTTGCGCATATGAAAAATAGGGTTTGCTTAGCCGCGAAGGTTCGCTAAAGGCGCCGCTCCAACGGCGGAACGGCCCCAAACCGATCCGCCCCATCGCGCAGGCGACGGACGCATAGCTCAGTTGGTAGAGCAGCTGACTCTTAATCAGCGGGTCCTTGGTTCGAGCCCA
>NZ_LMKE01000001.1:727292-727366 GCF_001421245.1 Sphingomonas sp. Leaf10
CCTGTCCGAATGGACGCATAGCTCAGTTGGTAGAGCAGCTGACTCTTAATCAGCGGGTCCTTGGTTCGAGCCCA
>NZ_LMKE01000001.1:727510-877085 GCF_001421245.1 Sphingomonas sp. Leaf10
GTTTTCGCATCGGCAGCGACGTTTGCCATGCTATCAGCGCCCGATGGCCACACCCCAGATCCTGATGCCCGCCCCGCTGGCACCCGACGTCGTCGCCGCACTCGACGAACGGTTCACGCTGCACCGTTTGTGGGAGCAGGACGACCGCGATGCGTTTCTGGCGAGGGTCGGTCCGGATATCGTCGGCCTCGCCGCGACGACGCTGGCGGGAACGATCGATGCGGCGTGGCTCGACCGGCTGCCTGCGCTGGAGATCATTGCCAGCTTCGGGGTCGGGTACGACAATGTCGATGCCAAGGCCGCTGCGGCGCGGGGCGTGGTAGTTACCAACACACCCGGCGTCCTCGACGACGAGGTTGCCGACCTGACCGTCGGGCTGCTGCTGGCGACGCTGCGCTGCATCCCGCAGGCTGACGCCTTCGTACGGGCGGGGGAATGGCCGTCGGGCGCATTTCCACTGTCGCCGACGCTGCGTGGGCGGCGGGTCGGCATCGTCGGGCTGGGGGCGATCGGGAAGGCGATTGCGCGGCGGCTGGAGGCGTTCGGGGTGGCCATCACCTATCACGGACGCTCGCGGCAGGATGGGGTCGCCTATCGATATTACGACACGCCGGTCGCGCTGGCGGCGGCGTCGGACGTCGTCATCGCGATCGTGCCGGGCAATAGCGGTACCCGGCACCTGATCGACGCGGCGGTATTGGAGGCGCTGGGGCCGGACGGCGTGCTGATCAACGTGGCGCGGGGGAGTGTCGTCGACGAGGCGGCGCTGGTGGCGGCATTGCAGGCGGGCACGATCGGCGGTGCGGGGCTGGACGTGTTCGAGGACGAGCCGCATGTGCCCGACGCGCTGCTGACGATGCCGAATGTCGTGCTGCTGCCGCATATCGGATCGGCGTCGGTGGCGACGCGGGCGGCAATGGGGCGGCTGGTGGTCGACAATCTGGTGGCGTGGTTCGATGGGGAACCGGCGTTGACGCCGGTACCGGAGACCGGTCAGCTAAACCGGGCGGGTGCCCATCGCCTCGCCTAGCCGGACCGGGCGTTCGGGGGCCCAATCGGGGTTGAAGGCGATCTGGCCGGGTTCGAACAGCATGACGATGGTCGATCCGAGCAGGAAACGGCCCATTTCATCGCCCTGTGTCAGTGCGACTTCGCCGGGCGCGTAGCTCCATTCGGCGATGCGGCCGGTCCGTTTCGGGTTGACGACGCCGTGCCAGACGGTCGCCATGCTGCCGACGATCGTCGCACCGACCAGGACCATGATGAAGCGGCCATGTTCCGCCGAGTCGAAGACGCAGACGACGCGTTCGTTGCGGGCGAACAGGTTCGGCACGCCGCGGGCGGTGACCGGGTTTACCGAGTAGAGCGAGCCGGGGACGTAGATCATCCGCGAGAGCGTACCGTCGCAGGGCATGTGCAGGCGGTGATAGTCGCGGGGCGAGAGATACAAGTTGGCGAAGTTGCCACGTTGGAATGATTGCGCGAGGGTCGCATCGCCTCCAATCAATTCGACTGTATTGAACCAGTGACCTTTGGCCTGGACGATGCGGCCATCGTCGATCGGGCCGAACTGGCTGATCGCGCCGTCCACCGGACACACGAAGTTGACACCGGCGAGCGGGCGGACGCCGTCGCGAAGCGGGCGGGTGAAGAAATCGTTGAACGATTTGTAGCTATTGAGGTCCGGATTCGCCGCTTCGGTCATGTCGACACCATAGTGCCTAGCGAACCAGCGGATGAGGCGCGGCGCGACCAGCGCCGATTCCGAACGCGCCACCCGGCCCGCAAAGCCGGTCAGATGGCGTTTGGGCAGGAGGTGCTGGAACAGGATCTTCAGACGGTCGGACATTAAGCCTCGGCATGGGACGCGCGGATAGCGATGACGTCGCGACCGGCTGGACAGGTCGCCAGACGCTAGGCAGGCGGCGACAGATGTCCAGCGGAAACGCGTGGCGTCACCGACCGGTCCGCCCTATAGCCGCCGCCCATGACCATCCTGTCCCGCGTCGCGCGCATCGTCGCCCTCCCGCTGCTGGCGGTATCGCCCATCGCCCATGCCCAGACCCCGCCAGCGGCAGCGGTGAAGCCCAACAACGCCATCATCCCCCTGCCGCTCAACCCGATCGTGCCGGCCGCCCAGCGGCTGTGTACGGCGAAGACCGCGTCGGGGCTGGGCTATACCGTGCTGCGTCCCGGCACGGGCACGAAGCCCACCGCGAACGATATCGCGCTGGTCAACTATCTCGGCTATCTAGCGGCGACCGGTGCGGTGTTCGACCAGAACATGCAGTCGCCGCTGCCGATCGATCAGGTCATCCCCGGCTTTTCGGAAGCGTTGCAGACGATGAACCGGACGGCGGTGGTGCGGTTCTGCATTCCCGCGACGCTGGGCTATGGCGCGCGGGAGGCCGGATCGATCCCGGCCAATTCCGATCTGGTGTTCCAGGTCGAATTGCTCGATTTCAAGACCGCCGCCGAAGTGCAGGCGATGAACAATCCCGCTGCCCCGCCCCCCGCCGAGCCGCAGCCGGCCACACCGACCAAGCCGTAAGGCCCGAGAGTTTGATGAGCCTGAACCGTTCGTGCTGAGTAGCCGTTGAGCTTGTCGAAATGGCGTATCGAAGGACCGCTGGTGGCGGGTGCTTCGATACGGGTCTTCGTCAGGCTCAGTCCCTACTCAGCACGAACGAGGCAGGCTCCTGTCATCACACCCCAGATTCTGATTCAGTAACGCTGATGAGTTCCGTCATACCAGCGAACGCTGGGATATCCCGGTGGTAGCGTGGAGCAGGAGCCGCCAGAGGCCCCAGCCTTCGCTGGAGCGACGATTCCGGGCAGATGGATCACACCTTAACGGGCCGCCAGCGTCGGTGCGGCGGCCCCGTCGGTCATCCGGATCGGTAGGATGCGGCCATCGCGGGCATAGCGGACCCGGTCGACCGCCACCTGCCGTTCGCCGCGATAGGGTTCGGTCCCTTTCGGATTTTCCCAGCGGTGATAGACAATCAGCCACTCACCGTTCGGCGCCTTCACGAAGCTGTGATGCCCCGGCCCCTTGTGCGTTGCATCGCTGGTCAGGATCGCACCGCGATATTTCCATGGGCCGACCGGCGATGGCGCGGTGGCATAATGGACCGAATAGCTGGGTCCGTTGAAGCGGCCATGGCTGTACGACAGGTAATAGGTGCCGCCGCGTTCATGCAGGAACGCGCCTTCGGTAAATTGCGGCGGGTTGGCGACCGGTACCTCGCGGGCGATCGTCACCATGTCGGGTTTCAGTTCCCAGACGCGCAGTTTCGAACCGGCGCTACCGCCCGCGTAGAGATAGCTTTTGCCCGAACGCGCGTCGTTGAAAACCATGGGGTCGATCGCCTCGAACCCCTGCCCCCCGGTCACCAGCGGGCGGCCGCTGTCGGTGTACGGTCCCTCCGGCCGATCGGCGACGGCGACGCCGATCCGGCTGGGCGTGGGGTTTTGCGGCCCGACCGAGAAATAGAGATAATATTTGCCGTTTCGCGTCGCGACGCCCGGCGCCCACAGGAAATGTTCGGGCGCGCCGTCATCCTTGATCCAGCCGATCTGATCGCGACGGATCAGTTCACCGCGCGGTTGCCAGCTTTTCAGGTCGCGGGTCGAAAAGGCGCCGAACCGGTCGGCGGCCCAACTGCCGCCGGGGCCGCCGGTCGGAAAGACCCACAGTTCGTTGCCGATGAACATGGCGTGCGGATCGGCGCCCTCGAACTGCGGGTTGCCGGCCGGGGCGGCGGCGACGCTGGTGAGGAGGATCAGCGGCAGGAACAGGTGTTTGCGCATATGGGGTTCCCGTGAGGTCGGAGGAGGCAGTCGGTGATCGGGCCTTCTCCCCTCCCTGACAAGGGAGGGGTCGGAGGTGGGTTGGCCCGCGAAGGAGCGTTGCGCGCGCCACGAACCTACCCACCCCCGGCCCCTCCCTTCCAGGGAGGGGAGAACCGTCAGAAGCGGAAGCGGACGCCGAGCGAATAGACGCGTTCGAGATACTGAATCTGCCGGGTGTAAACGTCCCCAGCATCGTTGAACTGGCGGGTCCGCTTGATCGGGTTGCCGAGCAGGTTGACGATATCGAAGGCCAGCGTGACGTTCGGCACCGGCGTCAATGTCGTCGAGAAGTCAAGCTGCCCCCGCCCCTTTTCGATCACGGCGCGGGTGCGCGGCGACCCGTCCGTGCCGACGTCGAGCGGTTCGACGCTGTAATAGCTGACGAAGTCCGACCGGTAATTGTACGCCAGCCGCGCCGAGAAGAACGAGCGTTCGTAGAGGCCGACAAGGTTGCCCGACCATTCCGACACGCCGGTGAACGGCACCCGCGTTCCCGCAACATTGGGCGAGGCGCTGAGGCCGGTGGCGAGGTCGCCGCGCGCGTCGATATAGGTCGCGTTGGCCTGTACGCCGAAGCCGCGCATCCATTCGGGCAGGCTATCGAAGTCGAGAAAGCTGGTGAAGGCGACCTCCGCCCCGTTGAACCGGGTCTTGCCAGTATTTTCCGGCCGGTCGAAGCGCGACGGGCCATAGCCCAAATCGACCGGGGCGATGGCGACGCGCGAGATGAACCCCTGCGCATCGCGGCGGAACAGCGCGCCGGTCAGCGATCCGGTGCGCGAGAAATACCATTCGAGGCTGACGTCGTAGTTATCCGACGTCAGCGGGTTCAGTTCGGGGTTTCCGCCCGAGATGTTGCGCAGATTGCTGTTCGGATCGTTCGGGTTGGGCGGATTGTTCGGATCGATCACCGGCGGCGGCCCGACGGTCAGCGTCGGGTTCAGGTCAAAGAAGTTCGGCCGCGTCCGCGTCTGGGTATAGGCGAGGCGCATCTGCAATTCTTCTGTGAAGCGGACCCGCGCGCTGACGTTGGGCAGGTAATCAGTGTATTCGTTTTCGGCCGTAACCGGGCTGAAGGTCGGATTGGCGGGATCGGTTTCGTCACGCGCGAAGCCGCCAATACGCGTCTTTGTCTTGACCGCGCGCACGCCAACCAGACCGTCGACGCTCATCGTCGCGCCGAGGTCGAAGCCGTATTTGACCTGTGCATAGGTCGCGAACGCCTTTTCATTTGCGCGGAAGTTTTCGGTCGGGTTGTAGGCCGGGTTGCCGGCCGGCGCGCCGAAGAACGAGCGCAGTTCGGCGATGTTCGCGCGGATGCTGGGTTCGGTGATCGACGCAAAGGTTTTGACCGGAAAAGCATTGTCGAATTTGAACGCGGGCCGCGTCGATCCGATTTCGATCGGCAGCGCCGAAATCGGAATACGCTGATCGGTCAGCGCACTGCCGTTCAGTGTGCTGATATAGGGCGCGCCGCGATCGCGGTTGGCGTCGCGGTCGTTGTAGCGGAAGCCGACCTTGAATTCCTTCAGGAAGCCGTCGCCGAGATCATATTGCGCGTCGAAGCGAGTCTGAATGTCCTTGCCGCCGACCTTCAGAAATTCCTGGAAGAAACCGCGCGTCAGGAAATTGGCGGGATCGGTCACGTCGAAATCGACGAAGTTGAAGCTCGGCCCGCCATAATTGGCGCTGGGCGTTTCGAACACGACGTTGCGGGTCGGCGAACTGGCGAACAGATAGTCGATATTGTTGAGGGCGAAGGTATAGGCGCTGTCGGTATAGGCGACGTCCGCCGACAGGCGCAGCCGGTCGCGGCTCCAGGTGGCGCCGCCGCCGACCTGATAGGTATCGGTGCGGCCGTTGGCCGAGGTGAAATAGCCATCGGGCGTGTTGGCACCGACCACGGTTGCGCCTTGGGCGATGGTCGGATTGCCGTCGCGGGTGGTCAGGTTGTTCAGCCGGAACGCATCGCCGCCGAAGATCGGCACGAACATCCACTGGTTGGAATCATGGCCGCGATAGCCCTGATAGAGACCGTCGACATAGATTTCGAGTTCGCTGCTCGGCCGCCACTGGAACGCGGCGTTGGCGGAGGGGCGGAAGCGCTTGCCGTTGCTGGTGAAGCGGCCCTGCGCATCGGGATAGCGGACGCCGTCGGCGCCGGCGTTGGCGACGCTGGTCGTGCCGATCACCAGCGACTGTTCGCGCGTCGCGTCGAGATAATTCAGCCCGACATAGGAGGCGTTGACGAGCAGCCCCATCTCGCCGATGCCGGTGTTCCACCGTCCGCTGACCAGGAGGTTGCCGTTCCACGTCAGCCCGCCCGATTGCTCCCAGTTGACGCCGTTCAGCGAGCCGGAGATTTCGAGGCCCTTGAAGTCGAACGGCCGACGGCCGCGAACGTTGACCTGCCCACCGATGCCGCCCTCGATCAGGTTCGCGGTGCTCGATTTATAGACTTCGAGGGCGGCGACGGTGCCGGCCGGGAAATCCTGGATCGCGACGAAGCGCCCTTCGGCGGTGAAGATCTCGCGGCCATTATAGGTGGTGCTGATATCCGGCAGGCCGCGGATCTGGACGCCCGCCGCCTCGCCCGCGCCGCGCGTCACCTGTACGCCGGTCACGCGCGCAAGGGCGGCGGAGGCGAAGGTGTCGGGGAGCTTGCCGATATCCTCGGCGATGATCGCATCGACGATGCCGTCCGAATTCTGCTTCAATTGCTGCGCCGATTGCAGGCTGCGGCGCAGGCCGGTGACGACGATGTCGCCGTCTTCGGTGGTGCCGGCCTGTTCATAGGGCGCGGGTACGGTCGGGCTGACCGACTGGTCGGACGGGGTTGTCGGCTTGGGCGTTTCCTGCGCGCCGGTCTGTGCGAGCGCGGTCAGCGGCAGCGTGCCGGCGGTGGCGGCCAGCAACGACGCCGATGCGCGCCATAGATGGTTGCGGTGCATATTTCCTCCCCAGTTCAAATCGTTGCGGTCTGTTGCCGCCGATTTGTCCGACCTAACAGCGCGGGAAGGCGTTCACAATACAGATATATGTGATAATTGAAAACGGTTACGAACGAAGCGTTTTCGCTGTCGGGTCGCACCGAGCGGTCGGATGGAGGAAACGGATAAGGGAGAGAATGGATGAAGGGATTTGCCGTCGCGCTGCTGGGCGCGACCATGCTGACCATGGCCCCGGCCGAGGCGCGCGATCGCTGGACCGAGGCACAGGCGAATGCGTGGTATGCGAAGCAGCCATGGCTGGTGGGTGCGAACTTCACGCCCGCAAGCGCCATCAACCAGTTCGAAATGTGGCAGGCCGAAACCTGGGATCCGAAGCGGATCGATTACGAACTCAATCTTGCGCAGGGCATCGGCATGAACACCATGCGCGTGTTCCTGCATGACCAGCTGTGGACGCAGGATCCCGAGGGCTTCAAGCGGCGGATCGACGAGTTTCTCCAGATCGCGGCACGTCACAAGATCAAGCCGCTGTTCGTGCTGTTCGACAGCTGCTGGGATCCGAACCCGAAGCTGGGGCCGCAGCATCCGCCGATTCCCGGCGTCCATAATTCGGGCTGGGTACAGGGGCCGGGCATGGCGGGCCTGCGCGACAAGAGCCGCTATCCGGCGTACAAGGCCTATGTGCAGGGGGTGATCGCGGCGTTCGGGCGCGACGAGCGCGTGCTCGGCTGGGACGTGTGGAACGAACCGGACAACGGCGCCGACCAGTATAAGGGGCAGGAGGGAAAGGAGCCGCTGGTCCGGGCGCTGCTGGCACAGGTGTTCGACTGGGCGCGCGATGCCGATCCGATGCAGCCCATCACCTCGGGCGTATGGATCGGTCAGGACTGGACGCCGGGCGGCAAGGGTTCGGCGATGGAGAAGCTGCAGCTTGGTCAGTCGGACGTCATTACCTTCCACGACTATAGCTGGCCGGAGACGTTCGAGGGGCGCATCCGGCAATTGCTGCCGTATAATCGCCCGATCATCTGCACCGAATATATGGCGCGCGGCAACGGATCGACCTTCGACGGGTCGCTGCCGATCGCCAAGCGGTACAATGTCGGCATGATGAACTGGGGCTTCGTCGATGGAAAGACGCAGACGCGGTTGCCATGGGACAGCTGGCAGAAGCCCTATGTGCTGAGCGAGCCGACCATCTGGTTCCACGAGGTGTTCCGCGCCGACGGCACCCCCTATCGCACCGCCGAGACCGACCTGATCCGGCGGCTGGCGGCGGCGCCAAAGGGGGTGGTGCCGGCGGTCGGGTCCGTGTCGCCGATGCCGCAACGCCGCCGCTGACCACCGCCCTGCCCGCTGCCGTCGCGGACGGTAGCGGGCGGGTCGTTTTCTAACTTCTTGGTAATTTCTTTACGCTACTTTCCGACGTTCCACGGGGAGTCGCCGGTGCATCTCTCGATTTCGACCAAGGTAACTGTCGCGTGCGCAGCCGTGTTGCTGCCGGCGCTGTTGCTGTTGGCGAGCTGGCTGCACATCGGCGCGGAGGTCGGATCGGCGGCGGGGCATATCGGCCACCTGACCGAATTGCTGCGCGGACAGGAGCGGCAGGATGCGGCCCAGCGGGCGCTGCGGCTGTCGATCGGCGATGCGACCCGCCAGGCCGAGCGGCACGGCACCGTGCCGGAGGCGCAGTGGCGCGCGCTGTCCGCCGAATTGCTGGCGTTCCGCGCGCTGTCCGACGTCCCCGCGACCGATCCGGACCAGGCGCTGCCGGGCGAGCTGCGCGTCGCGGTGGCACAGACCCGCGCCGCGACGCTGGCGTTCGTGCCGATCGGACAGGAACTGATCGACACCGCCCGCCGCGATCCCGACGGCATCAAGCCGGCAATGCCGCATTTCCTCGACGCGCTCAAACGGCTCGAGAACGAGCGGACCCGGACGCGCGACGTGCTGGGCCGCGCGATCGGCGATGCCGCCGACGACGCCATCGCGCTCAATCATCGCGGCACCTTTCGCGCGCTGCTGAGTGCCGGGGCGGTGATCCTGACGCTGCTGGTCATGGCGCTGTGGCTGCACCTGCGCGTCATCGAACCGATCACCGCGATCGCCGGCATCCTGCGCGCGTTCCGCGCCGATCGGCCGGTCGGGCAGAGCGTGCCGTGCCTCGACCGCCATGACGAGGTCGGTGACCTGGCGCGCGGCGTGTCCGAATATCACAAGGCGATGGAAGCGCAGCGCTGCGCCCAGCGACGTGTCGATTTCCTGGCGCACCACGACGCGCTGACCGGCCTGCCGAACCGGTTGCTGTTCGAAAACCGCCTGACCCACGAACTGATCCGTGCACGGCGAACCGGCGAGAAGGTGACGCTGTTCGCGATCGACCTCGACGAATTCAAGAGTATCAACGATCGCTGCGGCCATGCCGGCGGCGACGATGCGTTGCGGCGCGCGGCCAAGCTGTTGTCGGGGTGCGTGCGTGCCAGCGACCTCGTCGCGCGGATCGGCGGCGACGAATTCGCGATCATCCAGGTCGCACAGTCCCAGCCCGCCGCCGCCGAGGCATTGCTGCGCCGCATCGCCCGCGCGAGCGAGGCGACGATGACCGCCGACGTGCCGATCCAAATGAGCATCGGCGTCGCCATCGCCACGCCCGATCAGGGTGGCGACGACCTGCACAACCTGGCCGATATGGCGCTGTATCGGGCGAAGTCGGATGGGCGGAACACCGCGCGCTTCTTCGATACCGGGCTGCTGGAAGAAGTCAGCCTGCGCAGCCGGCTGGGCCGCGACCTGGAACGTGCGATCGACGCGAACCAGCTGCACATCGCCTACCAGCCGATCGCGACCCCCGATGGCCG
Source organism: Sphingomonas sp. Leaf10 (assembly GCF_001421245.1). Lineage (GTDB taxonomy): Bacteria > Pseudomonadota > Alphaproteobacteria > Sphingomonadales > Sphingomonadaceae > Sphingomonas. Next base: position 737,175 of record NZ_LMKE01000001.1, read on the forward strand.
CATTACCGGGTTCGAGGCTCTGCTCCGCTGGACCCATATCGATCTGGGCGACATCCCCCCCGACATCTTCATCCCCATTGCCGAAGCGACCGGGCAGATCGGGCGCATCGGCCATTGGGTCGCCGATACGGCGATGGCCGCCGCCGCGCGGTGGCCCGAGGCGATGCGGCTGGCGCTGAACCTGTCGCCGCTCCAGTTCCGCGATGCCGAACTGGCCGGCGGCCTGCTCGACCTCGCCGCGAAACATGGCATCGCCAGCCGCCGGCTCGAACTGGAAGTCACCGAGAGCGCGACGCTGCTCGACCAGCATCGCCATGCCGTCCAGACGACGCTGCGCCGGTTGCAGGCAGCGGGTGCGATCATCGCGATGGACGATTTCGGCACCGGCCATTCGTCGCTCAGCAACCTGAAGGAATTCACCTTCGACAAGCTGAAGATCGATCGCAGCTTCGTCGCGACGATGTTGTCGGACGCCGCCTCCGCCGTCATCGTCAAGGCGACGATCGGCCTCGGCAAAAGCCTCGGCATGTCGATCGTCGCCGAGGGGGTCGAGACCGCCGAGCAGCTGACCCAATTGCGCGAATGGGGCTGCGACCAGTTGCAGGGATATCATATCGGGCGACCGATGCGCGTCGTCGATCACCTGCTGGCACCGCCCGAAATGGCGATCTGACCGAAGCGACCTTGCGCCCCGGCCGTTCAGTCGCCAAGCAGCGGCGATGCGGATCGCCCTGTATGAACCCGAAATCGCCGGCAATGTCGGGGCCGTGCTGCGGCTGGGCGCCTGTCTCGGCGTCGCGGTCGACCTGATCGAACCGCTCGGGTTCGCATGGGACGACCGCAGGGTGCGGCGGACGGCGATGGACTATATCGATCATGTCGCGGTCACCCGCCATACGGGCTTCGATGCATTCCGGTCGGTGGTGGCGCCGCCGCGCCTCGTGCTGTTCACTACAAAGAGCGACCGGTCGGCCTATGATTTCGCGTTCCGGCCGGACGACGTGCTGCTGTTCGGGAAGGAGAGCGCCGGCGTTCCCGCCGCGATATCCGATGCCTGCGACGAGCGGCTGCGCCTGCCGATCCGGGCGGAGGTGCGATCGATGAACCTCGCCACCGCCGCCGCGCTCGCGCTGGGCGAGGCGCTGCGCCAGACCAGCGGACTGCCGGGCTGAACCCCCCGCTTCGCGCGATTGCGTACCGTCGTTGATCGCACGGGGCGATCGGCGCATTCGTGCGTTGTCCCGGTTTCCGGGATGTTCCCCGACAAGGATGATCGATCGAATGGCGGATAGGCCCGAACTGGAAATCTCGCGCCGTGGCGTGTTGGCAAGCGGCGCGATGGGTGCCGCGATCGCGGTGGCACCCGGCGCGGCGGTGGCGCAAGGAACCTCGGCACCACAGGCGCCGCCGACCATGCCGGTCCGGTTCAAGGTGAACGGCAAGCCCCAGCAGATGACGCTGGATACGCGGACCACGCTGCTCGACGCGTTGCGCGAACATCTGCGCCTGACCGGTACCAAGAAGGGGTGCGATCACGGGCAATGCGGCGCCTGCACCGTGCTGGTCGGCGGCAAGCGGATCAATTCGTGCCTGACGCTGGCGGTGATGCACGAGGGCGACGACATCGTGACGATCGAGGGGCTGGGCACGCCCGACAAGCTGCATCCGATGCAGGCGGCGTTCGTCAAGCATGACGGATATCAGTGCGGCTATTGCACGCCAGGCCAGATTTGTTCGGCGGTGGCGGTGCTCGACGAGATACGGCGCGGGGTGCCGAGCCATGTCCAGTCCGACCTAACCAAGCGTCCAGCCGCAACCGGCATGGAAATGCGTGAACGGATGAGCGGCAATATCTGTCGCTGCGGTGCCTATTCGAACATCGCCGAGGCGATGGCGGAAGTCGCGGGAGCCAAGGCATGAGAGCCTTCACCTATGAACGCGCCAGGGACGCGGTCGAAGCCGCTCGGATCGTCGCCGGTCGTCCCGATGCCAAGTTCATCGCCGGCGGCACCAACCTGCTCGACCTGATGAAGCTGGAGATCGAGACGCCGACGCATCTGGTCGACGTGCAGGACCTGGGCTTCGACAAGATCGAGAAGACGCGCGACGGGGGCCTGCGCATCGGAGCGCTGGTTACCAATACCGATCTGGCCGCCGACGAACGAGTGCGGCGCGATTATGGCGTGCTGACGCGGGCGATCGTCGCCGGTGCGTCGGGCCAGTTGCGCAACAAGGCGTCGACCGCCGGCAATCTGCTGCAACGGACGCGCTGCCCCTATTTCTACGACACCAACATGGCCTGCAACAAGCGCAAGCCGGGTTCGGGATGCGCGGCGATCGGCGGCTATTCGCGGCAATTGGGCGTCATCGGCGTCAGCAACGCCTGCATCGCGACCTTTCCCGGCGACATGGCGGTGGCGATGCGCGTGCTGGATGCCTCGATCGAGACGGTCGACGGCGGCGGGCAGCGGCGTACCATCCCGATCGCCGAGTTCCACCGGCTATGGGGCGACCGGCCCGAGGTCGACACGGTGCTCAAGCCCGGCGAGCTGATAACCGCCGTCACCCTGCCCCGCCCGATCGGCGGCAGGCACTTCTATGAAAAGGTCCGCGACCGCGCATCCTATGCCTATGCACTGGTATCGGTCGCGGCGGTGATCCAGCGCGACGGCACGGGACGCGTCGCGTTCGGCGGCGTGGCACCCCGGCCCTGGCGGGTCGAGGCGGCGGACGCGCTGCTGCCGCAGGGTGCCGCCGCGGTCACGGCCCGCGCGTTTCAGGGCGCTACCCCGACGAAGGACAATGCGTTCAAGCTGCCGCTCGCCACCCGCGCGCTGGCATCGGTCATCGCGCAAGCCAAGGCGTAATCCATGCAGTTCGACACCCCCGCGACGACCAATCCCATCGACCGGATGAAGGTGGTCGGTCGTCCGCACGACCGCATCGACGGGCCGCTCAAGACGACCGGCTTCGCGCCCTATGCCTATGAGCATAAGGAGATCGCCAATGCGGCCTATGGCTATATCGTCGGGTCGGCGGTCGCGAAGGGCACGATCCGGTCGATCAACCTCGACGAGGCCCGCGCGGCAACGGGCGTGCTGACGATCGTCACTGCGCAGAATGCCGGCAAGCTTGGCAAGGGGCAGATGAACACTGTCAAGCTGCTCGCCGGGCCGCAGGTCGACCATTATCATCAGGCGGTGGCGCTGGTCGTTGCCGAGACGTTCGAACAGGCGCGGGCCGCCGCCGGGCTGATCCGCATCGATTATGCGCGGTCGCCGGGCAGCTATGACCTTGCCGAAGCGCTCAAGGCCGCGCCGCTGACCGGCGGTGATAGCGGCGAGGGTAGCGGTGCGCCGCCGGTCGACCGGACCGGCAAGTTCGAGGACGCCTTCGCCGCCGCGCCGGTCAAGATCGATGCCGAATATACGACGCCCGATCACAGCCATGCGATGATGGAGCCGTTCGCGTCGATCGCGTCGTGGAAGGGCGACGAACTGACGCTGTGGACGTCGAACCAGATGATCGACTGGGGGCGCGGCGACCTTGCCAGGACGCTCGGCATTCCGAAGGACAAGATCACGCTGATGTCGCCCTATGTCGGTGGCGGCTTCGGCGGCAAGCTGTTCCTGCGTGCCGACGCGGTACTGGCGGCGTTGGGGGCGAAGGCGGCGAAGCGGCCGGTGAAGCTGGCGATGCAGCGGCCGATGATGGTCAACAATGCCACTCACCGCCCGGCGACCCGGCAGCGCATTCGGCTGGGCGCACAGGCGGACGGAACGATCACGGCGATCGCGCATGAGAGCGGATCGGGCGATCAACCGAATGGCGGCCCGGAGGCAGCGGTCAACCAGACCAAGCTGCTCTATGCCGGGGCGAACCGTCTGACGTCGATGCGGCTCGCGGTGCTGAACCTGCCCGAGGGCAATGCGATGCGCGCGCCGGGCGAAGCACCGGGCATGATGGCGCTCGAAATCGCGATGGACGAACTGGCCGAAAAGCTCAGGATGGACCCGGTCGCGCTGCGGATCAGGAACGATACGCAGGTCGATCCAGAAAAGCCCGAGCGCCGCTTTTCGCAGCGGCAACTGGTCCGGTGCCTGACCGAGGGTGCGCAACGCTTCGGCTGGTCGCGCCGCAATGCGACGCCGAGACAGGTGCGCGACGGCAAATGGCTGGTCGGCATGGGCGTCGCCGCCGCCTTCCGCAACCACGTCAACCGCACATCGGGGGCGCGGGTCCGGCTGGGACGCGACGGGGTGGTGATGGTCGAGACCGACATGACCGATATCGGCACCGGCAGCTATACGATCATTGCGCAGACCGCCGGCGAGATGCTGGGCGTACCGGCCGAGGCGGTGGTGGTGAAGCTCGGCAGCTCGGCCTTTCCGGTGTCCGCCGGGTCGGGCGGGCAATGGGGCGCGGCCAATGCCACGGCCGGGGTCTATGCCGCATGCGTCAAGTTGCGTGAACAGGTGGCGCAGCGGATGGGGATCGATCCCGCGAGCGCGGATTTTGCCGATGGTCGGGTCAGCGGCGGCGGGAAGAGCGGTGACCTGCGCGCGGCGGCGGCGGGCGCGGAGCTGGTCGGCGAGGACAAGATCGAGTTCGACAAGCTCGACAAGACCTATCAGTTCGCGACGTTCGGCGCGCATTTCGTCGAGGTCGGGGTGGACGCCTATACCGGCATCACCCGCATCCGCCGGATGCTGGCGGTGTGTGCCGCCGGGCGGATCATCAACCCCAAATCGGCGCGCAGCCAGGTGATCGGCGCGATGACGATGGGCGCCGGATCGGCGCTGATGGAGGAACTGGCGGTCGACAAGCGCTTCGGCATGTTCGTCAACCACGACCTCGCCAGCTACGAAGTGCCGGTCCATGCCGACATTCCGCATCAGGAGGTCGTGTTCCTAGACGAAGCAGATGACAAGGCCAACCCGATGAAGGCGAAGGGCGTCGGCGAACTGGGCATGTGCGGGGTCGCGGGCGCGGTGGCGAATGCGGTCTATAACGCGACCGGCGTGCGGGTCCGCGACTATCCGCTGACGCTTGAAAAGCATCTAGAGCGGTTGCCGCCGGTCGTCTGACGGCGCTTCAGGGGGTGGCAGCCTTCGCCACCTCCACCGCATAGATATGCGTGGCACCTTCGAAATTGCCGCGGAACACCACCCATTTCGCGTCGGGGGTGAAGGTCATGTTCGGTTCCAGCCGGTAGTCGTGCTGGCGCATATCGACCAGCTTCTCGACCTCCAGCGTGCCGGGCACGATCAGCGTGTCGGCATTGGCGGCGTGGATATCGGCGACGTCGGGGATCGCCTTGGGCGTGAACAAGTAGAGATATTTGCCGTCGGGTGCATGGGCGACCATCTCGCTGTCACCGCCGTCCCCTGAGAAACGCTGTCCGCCGGGCATCTGGTTGTAATGGACCGACCATTGGTTGCGGTCGACCTTGTACCAGTGGCGCTTGGCCGTCGTCAGGTCATAGCCGGCGATCCAGAACACCTCCCCGCGCGGGGTCTGCAGATCGTACCAGATCGTCTTGCCGTCGACCGAGAAGAACTCGTGGCCGGCAATCTCCATGTTCATCGCGCGCTTGTGGACCAGCGTCTTGCCGGTGCCGTCGGCGCGGATCGTCCAGATGCGGTCGACCTTGTGCCATGGCCCTTCGTGGCAATACATGATCTGCTGCGGATCGGTCGGCGAGAACTGGATATGGTTCAGCCAGTCGGTCGAGGCGGTGACGACGCGGCGCTGGCCGGTGCGCAGGTCGATGGTGAAGATCTCCATCGGGATGCCTGCCTCCAGCCGTTCGTTCAGGCGGCGTTCCTTGGCGTCGGCGAAGCTGTAGGGCGTGCCGTCGGCGCGGGTGGCGCGATAGTCGGCCTCGCCCGGCCCGACGACGCGGCCGGGGGCATGGCGATCGTCCTGTCGCGTACCGTCGGGGCGGAGCGTGCCTTCGCCCAGCGCAACCTGTCCCAGCAGCAGCGTTTCGTCGGCATTGATCGAACCGATCGATCCGCCGGGGACGTCGGCGACCTTCCGGCTCCGGCCACTGTCGATATCGACGGCATAGATCGACGACGGTCCGCTGGCATCGTTGCGAAGCTGCCGCGCGTAATATGCGCTGCGTGTGCGCCGACCGGTGAACAGCAGCGTCACGCCCTTCTCACGGACCAGCGGCTTCAGTTCCCATGTCTTAAGGTCGACGGTGGCGATGCCGCCGGGGACGCTGACGACCATCCGGTCGCCCTGCGGCGTATAGCTGTTCTGATGGAAATACAGGCTGGTGCTGTCCGGCACGCGGCTGATGCGGACGATGCGGTGGCCGGTCAGCCGATCGACCCATTCGGCCGCCGGCCTGGCGGGTGCCGGGGCGGCGGTCATCAGCATCGCCGCGAGGCCAAGGATCATCGGGGTCCGCATTGCACTCTCCAAACGCACTTGTGAATGTTCCACATAGTATGATAGCAATTCACATATTGAGCATGCCGAGCCGGGCGACGCAAGCCCGGACCATGCGTAGGAGAGAGCGCGCGTGATATCCGCCCCACCAGCCAAGCGTCCGGTCCGGCTTATTAATTACCTCGCTTACGGGTCGAACGACGTGCTGGGCGCGGGTTCGATGGCGGTCATTTCGGGCTGGGTGCTGATCTTCTACACCCAGTTCTGCGGACTGACGGCGGGGCAGGCGGCGCTGATCTTCGCCGTGGCCCGTATCCTCGATGCGATCGCGTCGCCGGTGATCGGCTATCTCTCCGACCATTTCGGCACGACGGCGCTCGGGCGGCGGTTCGGGCGGCGGCGCTTCTTCATCCTCGCCGCGATCCCGTTGCTGCCGAGCTTCGCGCTGATGTGGCTGCCGGGCATGACCTTCTGGTATTATCTGGTCAGCTATGTCGGGTTCGAGCTGGTCTATGCGATGGTCATCATCCCGTACGAGACGCTGGCTGCAGAAATGTCGACCGACTACAAGACCAAGGCGAAGTTTGCCGGCTTCCGCATCCTGTTCGGTCAGACCGCCGCGATCCTCGCCGGATTCCTGCCGCTGTGGCTCATCAACTATCTGGGGCGGGACAGCGCGCAGACGTTCTTCTATATGGGGTTGATCTTCGCGGCGCTGTTCATGGCGACCGCCGCCTTCCTGTACCGGTTCAGCTGGGAACGCCCCCTGCCCCCGCAGGCCGCCGGACGGCAGAGCGCGGGCGTCGGTTCGGCGTTCAAGGCGCTGTATCGCAACCTGTTCTCGACGATGCGCATCCGGGCGTTCCGCCTGCATCTCGGCATGTATCTGGGCGGCTATATCAGTCAGGACATCTTCAACGCCGCCTTCACCTTCTTCGTGATCTTTGCGCTGGCGGGCACGACCGCGATGGCGTCGGGGCTGCTGGGGACGATGTATATCGTCCAGTTCGTGGCGGTGGTGATCGCGATCAACCTGGCGCTGCGGGCCTCGCCGGCCTTTGCCTATCGGCTGGCGGCAGTCACTTTCGGCCTCGGCGTCATCGTGTTGTTGTCGCTGTGGGCGGGGGGTACGACCGCGACCAGCCCGCTCATCTATCTGGCGATCGGTCTTGCCGGGCTCGGTCGTGGCGCGCTAAACTATATCCCATGGGCCACGTACAACTACATGGCTGATGTCGACGAGATCGTGACCGGACAACGGCGCGAGGGCAGCTTTGCCGGCGTCATGACCTTCGTGCGCAAGGCGACCCAGGCGGCGGCGGTGGCGGGCGTCGGACTTATCATCCAGGCGGGTGGCTTCGTATCGGGCGCGCAGACGCAGACCCCGGAAGCGGTCAACACCATCGCGCTGCTGCTGGGCGTCGGGACGCTCAGCGTGCTGACGGCGGGCATCCTCGTGTCGCTGCGTTTCCGCCTCGATCCGACAACGCATGCGATCCTGATGGAGGAGATCGAACGGCTGCGTACCGGCGATACCACGCCCCCCGATCCGCAGCACAAGGCGGTGGTCGAGGATCTGTCGGGCTGGTCGCATGACCGGCTGTGGGGCAACAATCCCGTCGCGCGGAAGCTGGCATGATCTGGGCGGCGCTTCTGGCACAAGCGGCTCCGGCCACCGCCCCGGTCCCGCTGTGGCGCGATCCGGTGCATGACGGTGCGGCCGATGCGTCGACGGTGCGTGATCCCGCGACCGGCGAATGGGTAATGTTCTACACCAATCGCCGCGCCGACATGTCGTTGCCCGACAAGGAGGACGTGTCGTGGGTGCATGCCACCGCGATCGGGATCGCCCGGTCGAAGGACGGCGTCCGCTGGCGCTATGGCGGGACGGCGGCGATCCCGACCGCCTGTACCGGCGTGACCTTATGGGCGCCGGAAGTACAGCGGATCGGCGGACGCTGGCATATGTGGGTCTCCGTCGTGCCGGGGGTGTTCAAGGACTGGAGCGGACCACGCTTCATCGTCCATCTGACCAGCCCCGACCTGAAACGCTGGGACTGTGGCGAGCGGCTTGATCTCGGGTCCGACCGGGTGATCGATGCCAGCGTCGCGGTGCTCGGGCCGAACCGCTACCGGCTGTGGTTCAACGACGAACGCACCGGCAAATCGATCAAATTTGCGGATAGCGGCGACCTGACGCACTGGACGGTCAAGGGCACCGCTACCGACACGCCGGGCGAAGGGCCGAAGGCGTTCCGCTGGCGTGGGCACTGGTGGCTGGTCAGCGATGCGTGGAAGGGGTTGCTGGTCCAGCGATCGGACGATGCGACGAACTGGACGCGGCAACCGGACTATCTGCTCGCCGGTGTCGGACGGCGGCCGACCGACCAGGCGAAGGGCCAGCATCCCGACATCGTCGTCGTCGGCGACCGGGCGTGGATCATCTATTTCGTGCACCAGTCGGGCGAACCGGAAGCTGCCCGCGATCCGCGCTGGCATCAGCGTACCGTGTTGCAGATCGCCGAATTGCGCGAGAAAGATGGCGTACTGACGGTCGATCGCGAAGCTGCGGTGGTGCAGCCGCTGCGATAGCCTTACTCCCCACCCTGACAAGGGAGGGGTCGGGGGTGGGTCGGCCCGCGAGGAAATGTCACGCCCGCCAACGGGCCAACCCACCCCCAGCCCCTCCCTTGTCAGGGAGAGGAGTTGTCTTACTGCGGTGACTTACCCCCCGATCATGTTCCCGTACCCGATCACGATGGTCGCGAGGATCAGCAGCGCGACCCCGCCCCATACCATGGCGCGGGTGCGCGGCGCGGCATCCTTCCACTCCTTCAGCGCGAAGCCCCACAGCGTGCCGAAGATGATGATCGACGCCATATGCAGCGTCCAACTCGAAAAGCCGAACTGCCCCATCTGGCTTTCGCCCATGGTGTAGAAGAAGAACTGGAAATACCAGGCGGTGCCGGCCAGCGCGCACAGGACGAAGTTGCGGCCCATCGGCGCGCCGGCCGCCTTACCGCCGCCGAACCATTCGCTGCCGCTGCGGTTGCGGACGATCAGGATCGTGCACCACACCGCGTTCGTCAGCAACCCGCCGAACATGACGAGGCACAGCACCGGCAGGCCGGTCCAGAGCGGCCCGGTTCCCGCCGCCGCCGACAGCCCCTTGATCGGTTCGCCCGCGGCGAGGCCGAAGGCGAAACAGGCCGACATGATCCCGGCAAAGATCGCGACGACGATCCCCTTGCGGAAATCGAACTCGGCGACGGCAGCGGCCTTTTGTTCGGGGGACAGCGCCTGATCCTTTCGGGCGCCAGCCATCGCGACCACGATGATCCCGGCGAGCGTCAGGGCGAGGCCGAGCAGGATGATGTTGCCCGACACCGTGTCGAGCAGTTTCGCGGCGAAATCCCCGGCGAACAGCGGGGGGATGAGCGTGCCGAACACGGTGCAGAGACCCAGCACCACCGCCATGCCAAGCGACAAGCCGAGATAGCGCATCACCAGCCCATAACCGAGGCCGCCGAACCCCCACAGCACGCCGAAGAAAATCGGCCAGAGCAGCGTGGACGTCGGCGTTGCGGCGAGCACGCCGAGCAGGTCTTGGGTCTGGATACTCGCGAAGAACCACGGCGCCAGCACCCAGGAGAAGATGCCGCCGGTCAGCCAGTAAATCTCCCACGACCAGCGTTTGACGCCGCGATAGGGGACGTAGAAGCTGGCCGAGGCGAAGCCGCCGAGCCAGTGATAGAGGACGCCGGTCAGCGGATTGGGTGTCATAGCGTCAGTCCCAGTCGATAGAGGCGGTTGGCGTTGCCGGCGAACAGTGCGCGGCGTTCGGCATCGGTGAAGTCGGCGGTGATGGTGGCATAGGCGCCGAGCGTCTCGGCAAAGCTGCCGAACAGCTTGTCGGTCGGAAAGTCGCTGGCGACCATCGCCCGGTCGGTGCCGAACAGGTCGATGGCGGTCAGCACCAGCGCACGAGCCTGCTCGAGAATCCACGGACGATGGGTGAAGCCGATACCCGACAATTTGATGGCGACGTGCGGCAGGCGGGCCAGCGCAGCCAGTCCCTGACGCCACGCACCTTCCTCGCCGGGCACGCACATGCCCATATGGTTGATCATCACCGGCGTTTCGGGATGGCGTTCGATCAGCCGGGCGAGACCGGCGAACTGACCGGGATAGGCTTGGAGATCGAAGCTCAGACCGTGGGCAGAGAGGCGGGCATAGCCCCTGCCCCATGCCTCGTCCTGCGTGACGTCGCGCGGGGTATAGGTGCGGCGCGGATCGCGATGCCAGTTGACGATGTGGCGGATACCGCGGACGTTGGCATGCGCGGCATGGGCGGCAAGCAGCGTGTCGACGTCCGGATCGCCCAGGTAGGCGAAGGCGATGATTGCGCTGGGCAAACCCTCGCGATCGGCCATCGCCTGTAGCCAGCGGGTTTCCTCCGCCGCATCGGCGGGGTCAGCACCGGCATCGACATGGACGATACCGCGCACGTCCCAGTCGCCGGCGTCGGTACGATAGTCGTCGAGCAGATAGGTCTTGGCGATAGGTTCGACCGAGCCGTTGGGACCGTCATCGGCGAAGGGTGGGGTCAGCCACGGGTAGCGGATGTGGTCGAGGTCCCAGAGGTGGACATGGGCGTCGACGAAGGGGAGTTTTGTCATTTTCAGACCGTTCGTGCTGAGTAGGGGCCGAGCTTGTCGAAGACCCGTATCGAAGTACCTGCCTCGACCTGTCCTTCGATACGCCATTTCGACAAGCTCAATGGCTACTCAGGACGAACGGTTTGGCCTGGGGAGGGTCAATACGTCGTCCGCCCACCCGACGTGTCGAACACCGACCCGGTGGTGAAGCTACATTCCTCGCTGGCCATGAAACACACCATGGCCGCGCTTTCCTCGACCTCACCCAGCCGTCCCATCGGGATTTTCGAGCGCATGTAATCGACTTGGCTCCGCGGCAATTGCGCGAGGATCGGGCTTTCGAAGGTGGCCGGGGTCAGCGCGTTGGCGATGACGCCCTTGCCCGCCAATTCCTTGCCGAGCGACTTGGTGAAGCCGATCACCCCCGCCTTGGTCGCCGAATAGGCGCTGGCATTGGGGTTGCCTTCCTTGCCCGCGACCGAGGCGACGTTGACGATCCGGCCATAGCCGTTCGCCAGCAGATGCGGCACGACCGCGCGGTTGCAGTAGAACAGGCCGTTCAGGTTGACGTTCACGACCTGCAACCAGCTGTCGATCGGAAATTCGTGCACCGGCACCGTCGCGCCGGTGATGCCGGCCGAACAGATCAGGATATCGATCTTGGCCAGCGCGCCCACGCTTTCCTCGGCAGCGGCGGCGACCGCCGCTGCGTCGGAAACATCGAGGCGGACGCCGTGCAGACCGGCGCGTTCACAGGTCTCCTCCAGCGCGGGGTTCATGTCCCACACCGATACCTGTCCGCCCTCCGCGACGATGCGTTCGGCCACGGCAAGGCCGAGGCCCGATGCGCCGCCGGTGATGATCGCGTTCCGCCCGGCGAACCGCCCCGAATAGGTCGTCATCCGAGCACCACGTCGCCAAGGTTGCGCCATTCGACGACCTGCTGGTTCTGTTCACCCAGACCGGCGATGCCGAGCTTCATCGTGTCGCCCGCCTTCAGATAGATGGCGTTCGGCTTCTTGCCTTCGCCCACGCCCGGCGGCGTACCGGTGATCATCACGTCACCCGGATAGAGGGTGATATATTCGCTGACGTACGAAATCAGTTCGGCGACGTCGAAGATCATCGTCTTCGTATTGCCGGTCTGCATCCGCTCGCCATTCACGTCGAGGAACATGTCGAGACCCTGGTGATCGCCGACCTCATCCGGGGTGACCAGCCATGGGCCGAGCGGGCAGAAGGTGTCGTGGCCCTTGCCCTTCGACCACTGGCTGCCGCGCTGCTTCTGATTGAAGCGTTCGGACACGTCGTTGGCGATGGCGAAGCCGGCGACATGGGTGAGCGCATCTTCCTTCGACACGTAGCGCGCGGTCTTGCCGATCACGACGGCCAGCTCGACTTCCCAGTCGGTATGGGTCGAACCCTTGGGGATCATCACTTCGTCGTTCGGGCCGGTCAGCGACGACAGCGCCTTCATGAACATCATCGGTTCGGGCGGAACCGGCAGGTTCGATTCGGCGGCATGGTCGGCATAGTTCAGGCCGATCGCAACGATCTTGCCGATGCCGGCCACCGGCACGCCATAGCGCGGCGTGCCTTCCACAATGGGCAGGCTACCCACGTCGACATTCAGTCCGGCGATGCTGGCGACGGTGATGTCGTCGATCACGCCCGATAGATCGCGGATCTGTCCGTTCGCATCGACGATGCCGGGCTTCTCATCGCCCTGATTTCCATAGCGGCAGAATTTCATGGTCTAGTTCTCTCAGTGTTCGAAGGGACGGTGCATGGTCAGGTCGCGGTTCAGTTCGACGCCGAAGCCGGGTGCGTCGAGCTTGCTGGTCCGCATCCGTCCATTTTCCGGAATCGGTTCGCCGATCAACTGCGGATGGAACATCGGCTGCACATGATCGGCTTCCGGCGCCATCATCAGATATTCGGCGAAGGGCGAATTGTGGCGGGTGACCACGAAGTGATAGCTGTAGACCGACGACCCGTGCGGCACGACCAGCTTGCCGCGAGCATCGGCCAGCGCCGAAATCTTGAGCAGTTCGGTGACCCCGCCGCACCAGCCAACATCGGGCTGGATGATGTCGCAACAATCCATGTCCAGCAGCATGCGGAAGCCCCAGCGGGTCGCCTCATGCTCGCCGGTGGTGACCAACATGCCCTTCGGCGCGTTGCGCTTCAGTTCGGCATAGCCCCAATAATCGTCCGGGCTGATCGCCTCCTCGATCCACTTCAGGCCATGTTCGTGCGCAGCGTGCGCCAGCCGCGTCGCATAATCGACGTCGAGCGCCATCCAGCAGTCCCACATCAGCCAGAAGTCCGGCCCGACGCGCGAGCGCATCTCGGCCAGTTCGGCGATGTTCTTCTTCAGCCCCTCGACACCCTCGGCCGGGCCATGATGCAGCGGCATCTTGCCGCCGATAAAGCCCATCTGTTTGGCAAGATCGGGCCGGGCGCCGGTCGCGTAGAATTGCAGTTCGTTGCGGACCGCACCGCCCAGCATCTGATAGACCGGTTCGTCGCGCAGCTTGCCGAGCAGATCCCACAGCGCGAGATCGACGCCCGAAATGGCGTTCACGACCAGACCCTTGCGCCCATAATATTGGGTCGAGAAGTACATCTGGTCCCAGATCTTCTCATATTCGGTCGGCGAGCGCCCTTCGAGGAAGCGGGCGAGATGCTTCTCGACGATGAAGCAGGCGGGTTCGCCGCCGGTCGTGACTGCGAAGCCGATCGTGCCATCCTCCGCCTCGATCTCGACGATCAGCGTACCGAGCACGTTGATGCCGAAGCTCTGGCGCGACTGGCGATATTCGGGATAGCGGCTCATCGGCGTCGCGATATGATCGTCGATCCAGTGATAGCCCTGTTGATCGTGATAGTCCGCCCCGCCGCCGCGCACGGTGAACGCGCGGACATGTTTGATCTTGGGAAGCGCCGCCTTCATTGCCACCACCTTCGTTACGCGCGCGGCCATCGAAGTCCGCCGCCGACTGATCCGAAATCCGCACGCCCCCGCGTACCATCATGTGGTATGTTCACGACGCCATGCGGTCTGAATTGTTGGAAACCCCCGCTGCGGGAAATCCCGCGAACATCCGCACCGACTGGTTTACTTTCTCACTTTATGGGATAGGATGCTACTAGATGAGACAGAAACCGTCAAACGAAGAATCGCCGCTCGCATCGGGGAGCGATGCCGAACCCGGAGCGAAGGGCACAGGCAAGGCGCAAGGCAGCCAGACGCTGGTGCGTGGGCTCGACCTGCTCGATCAGGTGATCGACGGCCCGGTGAAGCTGGCCGAGTTGTCGCAGCGCATGGGGCTGACGCGGTCGACGACGCACCGGCTGGCCAACGCGTTGATAGACCGCGGCTTTTTGACGTTCCTGCCGCGTGAGGGCTATCTGTTGGGGCCGAAGCTGTTGCAACTCGGCTTCCTTGCGCAGGGACAGGCCGATATCGTGCAGATCGCGCGGCCACGGATCGAGGAACTCGCCAGCCAGACCGAGGATACGGTCCATTTCGGCCGCCTCGACAGCGATCTCGCCCTTTATCTCGACAAGATCCCCGGCCGTCGCCGTGTCGATATCTCCAGTCGAATCGGCGATCGCCAGCCGCTGTCGTCGACCGGTCTGGGCAAGGCGTTGCTGCTCGATGATTCGGAAGCGCGCTGGGTCGAGATTTTCGAGGCGGAGCATCCGCCGGGCGCTCGCCGTCCTGACTTCGACGTGTGGATGGATCGGATGCGCGGCTATGTCGCCAGCGGCCATGCCTATGACCTTGAGGAAAACGAGGATCTGATCCGCTGTGTCGCCGCCCCGGTGCGCGATGCGTCGGGCCGGATCGTCGGCGCCATCAGTGTGTCGAGCGCCGCGCAATATATGGACGATGACCGCATGCAGACGCTGAGCGTCGACGTGCGCGGCACCGCCGAACGGATCAGCCGCGATCTCGGCTGGTCCCCGGATACACAAGCGCTGCAAAAGCGGCGCAAGCGATAAGGACGAGGACCAGATGAAGCTGTTGGAAGGCAAGACGGTATTGGTGACCGGCGCATCGACTGGCATCGGTCGCGCGGCGGCGATCGGCGCGGCGCAGCATGGCGCGAACGTCGTCATCAACTATCACAGCCGCGACGACGATGCCGACGCCTGCATCGCCGCGATCGAGGCGACCGGGCAGCGTGGTCTTGCGATCAAGGGCGACGTAGCCGAAGCGGCGACCGCGGCCGATTTCGTCGCGAAGGCCGTGGCCGAGTTCGGCGGCGTCGACGTAATGGTGTCGAACGCGGGCATCTGCCCGTTCCACAGCTTCCTCGAAATGCCGGCGGAAACGCTGGAGCGGACACTGCGGGTCAACCTGCACGGCGCATATTATATGTGTCAGGCAGCGGCGAAGGCGATGGTCGAACAGGGTGATGGCGGTGCGATCGTCGCGGTGTCGTCGATCTCGGCGCTGGTCGGCGGCGAATATCAGACGCACTACACCCCGACCAAGGCCGGCGTGCATTCGTTGATGCAGTCGACCGCGATCGCATTGGGGCGGCACGGCATCCGCTGCAATTCGGTGCTGCCGGGCACGATCCTGACCGAGATCAACAAGGACGACCTGGCCGACGAATCGAAGCGCAAATATATGGAACAGCGCGTTCCGCTCGGCCGGCTGGGTCAGCCCGAAGATATGGTCGGGCCGATCGTGTTCCTCGCCTCCGACATGGCAGCCTATGTCACCGGCGCGGCATTGCTGGTCGATGGCGGCATGTTCGTGAACCTGCAATGAGGACGATCGCGCTCGCCCTCTCCCTGTTGGCGGCGTGCCCGGCGGCGGCCGAAACGATCTTCATCGCCGGCGATTCGACTGCGCAGACCTATCGGGAAGATCGCTACCCACAGACCGGATGGGGACAGATGCTGCCCTGCGGCCTTACCGGCGACGTAAAGGTCGAGAACCGGGCGATGGGCGGCCGTTCGACCAAGAGCTTCATCGCCGAGGGGCGCTGGGACAAGATCATGGCCGAGGTGAAGCCCGGCGATGTCGTCCTGATCCAGTTCGGTCATAACGATGCCAGCCAGAACAAGCCCGAACGCTATGCCCCCGCCGCGACCTTGTACCGCGACAACCTGCTGCGGATGGTGTGGGAGACGAAAGGGCATGGCGCGACGCCGATCCTGATCACCCCGGTCACGCGCCGCTCGTTCGGGCCGGACGGCAGGACCAAGGCGGATTTCGCGACTTGGTCAGCGGTGGTGCGCGATATCGCCGCGACCACCGGTACGCAGTTGATCGACCTCGAAGCATCGTCGCGCGGCTGGGTCGACGGCAAGGGCGTCGAGGGGTCGAAGGCACTCTTCCTCCACTATCCCGCCGGGCGCTGGCCGGGGTTCAAGGACGGGATCGACGACGATACCCACTTCAGCGAACTGGGCGCGCGCGGCGTGGCGGACCTGATCGCCGCCGATCTGGCGCGAACCGGGCTTCCGGTCGCGGCGAAGATCGCGAAGGATCGGCCGGACCTGACGCGAACCACGCCCCTGGGGAAGCTGGGATGTCGGTAAAGTCCTCTCCCCCATCGTCACCCGGGCGCAGGCTGGAGTCTCCCCGTGGCGAACCGGACGCTGCGAGCGGAAGAGACCCCAGCCTGCGCTGGGGTGACGTTCGTGGCGGGGGATTGGCCCGCCGCGCGTTTCTGGGTATGGGGGCTGCCCTTGGCATCGCCACCGCCCTGCCCGCCTTCGCGCAACCCGGCTCCTCCCCCCTGACCTACCGCCCGATCTGGCCGGGCGCGGCACCGGGTGGGGAGAAGGTAACCGAACCCGAACAGGAAATCCCCCGCTCACCGACCGGACCGAAGGACGATACCGCCTTCCTGCACGTCCGCAACCCGACCATCGCGCATATCGCTCCCGCCAAGCCCAATGGCGCGGCGATCCTGCTGATCCCCGGCGGCGGCTATCTCCGCGTCGCGATCGGCAATGGCGGGCGGGCGCTGCTGCAATTCTTCGCCGATCGCGGCTATCACGCCTATCTGCTCAAATATCGCCTGCCCGGCGATCCATGGGCGGCGGGGCCGGACACGCCGTTGCAGGATGCACAGCGCGCGCTGCGCCTGATCAAGGCCGAGGCGAAGGGTAACGGCGTCGCGATCGACCGGATCGGGGTGATGGGCTTCTCGGCCGGCGGGCACCTCGCCGCAATGCTGGCCTATCGGACCGACGAGACCTACAAGGCGGTCGACGCTGCCGATGCCCAGCCGCTGGGCGTTCGTGCGGCAGGGCTGCTCTATCCGGTCGCGCTGATGGGTACGCCCGGCACGCACAAGGGGTCGCGGGACCAGTTGCTCGGCAAGGACCCGACCCCCGACCAAATGCTGCGCGCCCGGACGGATGCGCGGATCAACGCGGCCAGCCCGCCAACCTTCATCGCCCACGCGATCGATGACAAGGTGGTGAGCGTCGACCACGGGCTTACGCTGCTGGCGGCGCTGCGGCGGGCGAAGCGTTCGGTCGAGGCCTATTTCCCGGAAATCGGTGGCCACGGGTTCGGCGTAATGCTCGACGGACAACCCGCCCCATGGACGACCCTGTTCTTCGCCTTCGCCAGGCGGCACGGGCTATGAGCCGGCCGTCGGTCGCGCTGTTCGTCACCTGTCTGGTCGATGCGATGCGGCCGGCGATCGGCTTTGCCAGCCTGAAGGTGTTGGAGGAGGCCGGGTTCGACGTGATCGTCCCGCCGAGCCAGACCTGTTGCGGACAGCCGGCGCTCAATTCGGGCGACCATGACGGCGCGGTCGCGATTGCCAAGGCGACCATCGCCTGCCTCGAACCCTATGACGCGATCGTGGTGCCCAGCGGATCGTGCGGCGGCACGATCAAGGTCCATTATCCCGAACTCTTCGCCGACGATCCGGCATGGCTGGCGCGCGCGAACGCGGTTGCCGCGAAGACGCATGAGATCCTGTCGTTCCTCGACGCACAGGGCTGGCGACCGGACGGTGTCAGTCTGCCGATGACCGCCGCCTATCACGACAGTTGCTCGGGCCTGCGCGAACTGGGCATCAAGCGCCAGCCGCGCGCGCTGCTGTCGGCGGTCGCCGGTCTCGAACAAATACCGCTGAAGGGCGCGGAGACCTGTTGCGGCTTCGGCGGCACCTTCTGCGTCAAATATCCCGCCATCTCGAACGCGGTGGTCGAGGAAAAGGCGCAGGCGATCGAGGATAGCGGTGCGGCGCTGCTGCTGGCCGGCGACCTCGGCTGCCTGATGAACATGGCGGGCAAGCTGCATCGTCGCGGCAGCGGCGTCCGCGCCTTCCACACCGTCGAAATCCTTGCCGGCATGGGCGATGGTCCGGCGATCGGGGAAGCGTCATGAGCTTCGGGCAACGCGTCGAGCTGGCACTGGCCGACAAGGTGCTGAAGGTCGCCGTCGAGCGCACCGCCGGCACCGCCGAGGCCAAGCGCGCGCTGGCGGTCGAGGCATTCCCGGCATTCGAGGACGCCCGGACGCGGGCTGCGGCGATCAAGGACCATGTGATCGCGCATCTCGGCCATTATCTGGAGATGTTCGAGGCGAACGCGATCGCGGTTGGTGCACAGGTCCATTGGGCGCAGACCGCCGGCGAAGCCGCGACGATCGTCATCGACCTGTGCCGGAAAGCCGGTGCGAAATCGGTGGCCCGCTCCAAATCGATGCTGGGTGAGGAAATCGGCCTGCCCCATGCGCTGGCCGAGGCGGGGATCGAACGGGTCGAGACCGACCTTGCCGAACATATCATCCAGCTGGCGGGCGAGCGGCCGTCGCACATCGTGTGGCCGGCGATGCACAAGACCCGCGAGCAGGTGTCGGCACTGTTCCGCGCCAAGCATCGCGACCCGCATGTCGAGGAAACGATCGCGGCGATGGCCGAGAGCGCGCGGCGGCATCTGCGCAGCGAAATGCTGGGTGCCGATGTCGGCATCTCCGGAGCGAACTTCCTGATCGCCGATACGGGAAGCATCTGCACCGTCACCAACGAAGGCAATGCCGAACTGTCGATCGTGCCCCCGCGCGTGCATATCGTGACGGCGGGGATCGAGAAGATCGTGCCCTCGCTTCCCCACGCCATCCATATGCTGCGGATGCTGGCGCGATCGGCGACCGGGGCGGCGCTGACCCAATACACGACCTTCTATACCGGGCCGAAGCGCGATGGCGACCGCGACGGGCCGGAGGAAATGCACATCGTCCTGGTCGACAATGGTCGGAGTGCAATGGCGGCCGATGCGGCGCTGAAGGAGATGCTGCGCTGTATCCGCTGTGGGGCATGTATGAACCATTGCGTGGTATTCCGGCAGGTCGGCGGCCACGCCTATGGCGGCACCTATCCGGGGCCGATGGGCGCGGTACTGACCCCGGCGCTCGACGGGCTGTCGGCCAATCGCGACCTTGCGCACGCCTGTACGATGAACGGGCGGTGCCAAGAGGTGTGCCCGGTAAAGATTCCCTTGCCCACGCTGCTGCGCGGCTGGCGGGAAAAGAGCTGGCGCGAGGGGCTGGAGCCGGTGTCGATGCGGCAGGGTCTGGGCATCTGGCGGCGCGCGGTGCTGCGCCCCCGGCTCTATCGGATGGCGAGCGGTGCGGTGGTGCGGGCGATGCGCGTGCTGGCGCGGCAGGGCTGGATATCGAGGCTGCCCTTCGCTGGTGCATGGACCAGCTATCGCGACATGCCCGCCCCCGAAGGCGGCACTTTCATGGCGCAATATGCGAAAGGCCGACGGCGATGAGCGCGCGCGATGCTATCCTCGGCAAACTACGCGCGTCGGTGCCGGTCGATCTGGCGGCGCAGGCGGCGGCATTGGTGGCAGGAAGCGAGCGTCCGCCCGAACCGGCGGGTTCGCTGGTCGAACGCTTCGTCGCAAGGCTGGCCGGGCCGAGCGTATCGGCGACGTTAGACCGGATCGACGATGCCACGGCGCTGCCCGATGCGGTGCGACGCTATCTGGCGACGCACGCCCTGCCCGCCGCGCTCTACCTGCCGCCCGCTGCGCGCGTCGCGGCGCTCGACTGGTCCGGATTCCGGATCGACGCGGCGGTTGTCCCCGATCAGGTCGCCGCATTGGCGGTAGCAAAGGCGGGAGTAGCCGAAAGCGGGTCGCTGATGTTCGAAACCGGTCCGGACGCGCCGATGCTCCCCAACTTCCTGACGCTGCATCATATCGTGGCGCTGGCGACGGACGATCTGGTCGCGACGCTGGAAGATATTCCCGCCGATCTGACGAAGCACCGCGCGCATTACTGGGTGACCGGGGTGTCGGGAACGACCGATATCGAAGGGCAATATGTCCGCGGGGCGCACGGGCCGCGGTTCCTGCATGTCGTTCTGGTGGGTGAGGTGCGTCACCGTTGACACGGTTCTCGACGGTCGCTTCTCGACAGGCTCGAAGCCGCTCGAACTGAACGGTGTGGTTGGAGGCAACCATTCCCAACCACTGACACCTCCCCCACCCACTCCGTTTGGTTCGAGCAGCTTCGAGCGAAGTCGAGAAGCGACCGTCGAGAACGCCCCACCGAACTACTTCACGTCAATACGAAACCAACCGCACCCCCCTTCAAAAACGTTGCGCAACGTTAATGACCGCTAACCCGATGGTAACGGGAACGACGCATCGCACGCATACGTATTGCGCGTGACAAGCGTTCGACAATGGATACTGTCGTCCCGACCCTGTTCAGAGGAACCTGCGTGACTCAGCCTGCCCTCACCGCCGTTTCCCCTGCGTCCCCGCCGCTCGCCGAGGCGATTCTCGACACCCTGATCCACCGGATCGGCA
This sequence comes from Sphingomonas sp. Leaf10, assembly GCF_001421245.1. Classification (GTDB taxonomy): domain Bacteria; phylum Pseudomonadota; class Alphaproteobacteria; order Sphingomonadales; family Sphingomonadaceae; genus Sphingomonas. The sequence goes on from NZ_LMKE01000001.1 coordinate 758,051, forward strand.
AGGATGCGCAGGCCGCGCTGCCGCATGACTGGTTGGCGGCGACGATCCTGACGGTGCGCAACGACATCATCGAACGCTGGATGGCGTCCAGCAAGGAAGCCCATGCGGCGGGTGCCAAGCGAGTCTATTATCTCAGCCTCGAATTTCTGATCGGTCGCCTGCTGCGCGATGCGATCGCCAATCTGTCGCGGACCGACGAGGTGCGCGATGCGTTGACATCGCTGGGTGTCGACCTCGCCGCTCTGGAGGGTGAGGAGCCCGATGCCGCGCTGGGCAATGGCGGTCTCGGCCGGCTGGCGGCGTGCTTCATGGAAAGCCTCGCGAGCCTCGACCTGCCGGCATACGGCTATGGCATCCGCTATGTGAACGGCATGTTCCGGCAGCGGATCGACAATGGCTGGCAGGTCGAATTGCCCGAAACGTGGCTGCGCCACGGCAATCCGTGGGAATTCGAACGGCGCGAAAGCAATTATCGCATCGGTTTCGGCGGCGAAGTTATCGGCGACGAGAATGGCGATTGCCACTGGATGCCGGGCGAGAGCGTCGAGGCCGTCGCGGTCGATACGCCGGTAATCGGCTGGCGCGGTGCGCGAGTGAACACGCTGCGGCTGTGGACGGCGCGGGCGCGCGATCCGATCCGGCTCGACCGGTTCAATGCCGGCGATCACGAAGGCGCGCTGGCGGCATCGGTGCGGGCCGATACGCTGGTCCGTGTCCTGTACCCGGCGGATTCGACCCCGGCTGGTCAGGAACTGCGGCTGCGGCAGGAATATTTCTTCTCCTCGGCCTCGATCCAGGACATCGTCCGCCGCCACGTCCAGTATTTCGGCGATATCCGCACCCTGCCCGACAAAGCGGCGATCCAGTTGAACGACACGCACCCGGCGGTGTCGGTCGCGGAACTTATGCGCATCCTGATCGACGACCATTCGCTCGATTTCGAAGGCGCATGGGACATTACCAAGGCGACGTTCGGCTATACCAACCACACGCTGCTCCCCGAAGCGCTAGAAAGCTGGCCGCTGCCGCTGTTCGAACGGCTGCTGCCGCGACACATGCAGCTGGTCTATGCGATCAATGCGAAGGTGCTGCGCGAGGCGCGGACACAGGGACAGGACGACCGCGCCATTTCCGCGATCAGCCTGATCGACGAAGGTGGCGAGCGACGGGTGCGGATGGCGAACCTCGCCTTCACCGGCAGCCACAGCGTCAACGGCGTCGCGGCGCTCCACACCGACCTGATGAAGCAGACGGTGTTCGCCGACCTCCACCGCCTGTATCCCGACCGGATCAACAACAAGACCAACGGTATCACCCCGCGCCGCTGGTTGTTCGAGAGCAATCCCGCGCTGACGTCGCTGATCCAAGAAGCGATTGGCGACGCGTTCCTCGACGACGCGACGAAACTGGCCGATCTGAATCCCTTTGCCGCCGATGCGGCGTTCCGCGAAAAATTCGAGAGCGTAAAGCGCGCCAACAAGGTGCGGCTGGCTCATCATCTGCGCGAGGTGATGGGCGTCCGGCTCGATCCCGATGCGATGTTCGACGTGCAGGTAAAGCGCATCCACGAATATAAGCGCCAGTTGCTCAACATCCTCGAAACGGTCGCACTCTACGACCAGATCCGCAGCAACCCCGACAAGGACTGGACGCCGCGGGTGAAGCTGTTCGCGGGCAAGGCGGCGTCGAGCTACCACAACGCCAAGCTGATCATCAAACTGGCCAACGACGTCGCGCGGCGGGTCAATGCCGATCCGGCGGTGCGCGGGCTGTTGCGCGTGGCGTTCGTGCCGAACTATAACGTGTCGCTGGCCGAACTCATCATGCCCGCGGCCGACCTGTCCGAACAGATCAGCACCGCCGGCATGGAGGCATCGGGTACCGGCAACATGAAGCTGGCGCTGAACGGTGCACTGACCATCGGTACGCTCGATGGCGCCAATGTCGAAATCCGCGATCATGTCGGGGCGGACGACATCATCATCTTTGGCCTAACCGCCGACGAAGTCGCCGAAAAGCGCGCCAACGGCTACGACCCGCGCGAGGCGATCGCGGCGTCGCGCGAACTGCAACAGGCGTTGTCGGCGATCAAGGGCGGCGTGTTCAGCCACGACGATCCGGGCCGCTATGCGGGCCTGATCGACGGGATCGAGAATAGCGACTGGTTCCTGTGCGCCGCCGACTTCGACAGCTATGCGCAGGCGCAGCGTGATGTCGACGCCCGCTGGGCCGACAGGGCGGGCTGGAACGCCAGCGCGATCCGCAACGTCGGCGGCGTCGGCTGGTTCTCGTCCGACCGCACGATCGGCGAATATGCCCGCGACATCTGGAACGTGATGTGAAGCCGCCGGCCGACGCCATCGCGGCGCTGCTCGCGGGGCGTCACGCCGATCCTTTTGCGCTGCTCGGCCCCCATGCCGGCCCAGAGGGGACGTTCGTCCGCGCATGGCTGCCGAATGCGCAGAAGGTGCTGGCCCATGACCTGTCGGGCAAGCTGCTGGGCGAGCTGCGGCCGGTCGGCGACGGCATTGTCGAGGGTGTGATCGATGGTCCACCCCAGCCGATGCTTTATTATGCACGCGGTGGTGCCGGGGAATGGTGGGTCAAGGAACCCTATTCGTTCGGACCTGTACTCGGTCCGACCGATGATTTCCTGCTCGCCGAGGGCACCCATTTGCGCCTGCACGACAAGCTCGGCGCGCATCCGATCCGGCACGAGGGGGCCGATGGCATGCACTTTGCCGTCTGGGCACCCAATGCGCAGGTCGTCAGCGTCGTCGGCGACTGGAACCATTGGGACGCCAAACGCCACCCGATGCGGCGGCGCAGCGACGTTGGCGTCTGGGAAATCTTCCTGCCCGATGTCGGTCCGGGGCAGGCGTATAAATTCGCGATCATCGGCCCGAACGGCGAACGGCTGCCGCACAAGGCCGATCCATTCGCCTTTGCCAGCGAGTTGCGACCGGCCACCGCATCGCGCACCGCCGCGCCGCTCGACCATGACTGGCGCGACGCCGACCACCGCGAACATTGGGCGTCGATCGACCCACGCCGGGTGCCGATCTCGATCTACGAAGTCCATGCCGGCAGTTGGCAGCGCGGTGACGATGGCTGGTTCCTGCCTTGGGACCAGTTGGCCGACCGGCTGATCCCCTATGTCGTCGACATGGGGTTCACCCATATCGAATTCCTGCCGATCAGCGAGCATCCCTATGACCCGTCATGGGGGTATCAGACGACGGGGCTGTACGCGCCGTCCGCCCGGTTCGGCGATGCGGCCGGTTTCGCCCGCTTCGTCGATGGCGCGCACAAGGCCGGTGTCGGAGTCCTGCTCGACTGGGTGCCCGCACATTTCCCTACCGATGCCCATGGCTTGGCGCGCTTCGATGGCACCGCGCTCTACGAACATGACGATCCGCGGCTGGGCTTCCACCCCGATTGGAACACGGCGATCTATAATTTCGGCCGCCGCGAAGTCTCGCAATTCCTGGTCAACAACGCGCTGTTCTGGGCCGAGCGCTATCATGTCGACGGCCTGCGCGTCGATGCGGTCGCGTCGATGCTGTACCGCGACTATTCGCGCAAGGACGGCGAGTGGATCCCCAACGAAGCCGGCGGGCGCGAGAATTGGGAGGCCGTCGAGTTCCTGCGCGCCACCAACCGCGCCGTCTATCGCGAGCATCCGGGCTTCTTCACCGTCGCCGAAGAATCGACGTCGTGGCCGGGCGTGTCGAAGCCGGCGCATGAAGGCGGCTTGGGCTTCGGGTTCAAATGGAACATGGGTTTCATGCACGACACGCTCGCCTATATGGCGCGCGAGCCGGTGCATCGCTCGCACCATCACAACGAAATCACCTTCGGCCTGACCTACGCCTTCAGCGAGAATTTCGTTCTGCCCTTGAGCCATGACGAGGTGGTGCATGGCAAGGGATCGCTGCTGACGAAGATGGCGGGAGACGACTGGCAGAAATTCGCCAATCTGCGTGCCTATTACGCATTGATGTGGGGGTATCCGGGCAAGAAGCTGTTGTTCATGGGACAGGAGTTCGCGCAGCGCCGCGAATGGTCGGAGGAGCGTGCCCTCGATTGGGAGTTAATGGACGCGCCGGCGCATCGCGGGGTTGCGTCGCTGATCCGTGACCTGAACCGGCTGTACCGCGACACGCCTGTCCTCCACGCGCGCGATTGCGAAGGCGACGGCTTCCAGTGGGCGGTAGTCGACGATGCCGCCAATTCCGTGTTCGCGTGGGAACGCCGCGCGCCGGGCGAAGCGCCGATGCTGGTCGTCAGCAACATGACCCCGGTGCCGCGGGAAGGTTACCGCGTGCCGGTGTCGCAGGGCGGGCGCTGGCGCGAGGTGCTGAACAGTGATGCGTCCGATTACGGCGGCAGCGGAATCGGCAATCTGGGCGTTGTCGAAGCAAGCGACGGGGCGGTCGTGCTCACCTTGCCGCCTCTGGCAACGCTTTGGTTTCAATACGAAGATTAAAACGGGGAGAGATGCATGGAACGGCGGGGACAACCATTGGCGCGCGACGCGATGGCCTATGTTCTGGCGGGCGGACGCGGCAGCCGGTTGTTCGAGATGACCGACACCCGCGCCAAGCCGGCCGTCTATTTTGGGGGCAAGAGCCGGATCATCGATTTCGCGCTGTCGAACGCGATCAATTCGGGCATCCGCCGCATCGGTGTAGCGACTCAGTACAAGGCGCACAGTCTGATCCGGCATTTGCAGCGCGGCTGGAACTTCCTGCGCCCCGAACGCAACGAGAGTTTCGACATCCTGCCCGCCAGCCAGCGGATCAGCGAGTTTCAATGGTATGAGGGCACCGCCGATGCGGTGTTCCAGAATATCGATATCATCCAGAGCTATAGTCCGGAGTATATGGTCATCCTTGCCGGGGACCATATCTACAAGATGGATTACGAGCTGATGCTCCAGCAGCATGTCGACACCGGTGCCGACGTGACGGTGGCGTGCATGGAAGTCCCGCGAATGGAGGCAGTCGGCTTCGGCGTGATGCATGTCGATGCGCAGGACCGGATCATCGATTTCGTCGAAAAGCCCAAGGATCCGCCGGCCATCCCGGGACAGCCCGACCGGGCGCTTGCCAGTCTCGGCATCTATGTGTTCCGCACCAAATTACTGTTCGAGGAACTGCGCCGCGATGCCGATACGAAGGATTCGAGCCGAGATTTCGGCAAGGATCTGATCCCGTGGCTGGTCAAGCACGGCCATGCGCAGGCGCACCGCTTCTCGGCATCCTGCGTGCGCAGCCCCGAGGAGCCACGCGCTTATTGGCGCGACGTGGGGACGGTCGACGCCTATTGGGAAGCGAACATCGACCTGACCGATGTGGTCCCCGAACTCGATCTGTACGACGGGACGTGGCCGCTGTGGACCTATTCGGAGATCACGCCACCCGCCAAGTTCGTCCACGATGTCGATGGACGGCGGGGCAGCGCGGTATCCAGCCTAGTCTCCGGCAATTGCATCGTGTCGGGATCGAGCATCCATCGCAGCCTGCTCAGCACCGGCGTCCGCGCGCACAGCTATAGCAACATCGATGAATCGGTGATCCTGCCGATGACCCGCATCGGGCGCGGCGCGCGGCTGACGCGGTGCGTGGTCGATGCCGGGGTTACCATTCCGGACGGGCTGGTCGTCGGCGAGGATCCGGTGATCGACGGCCACCGCTTCCGCCGGACCGAACGCGGCATCTGTCTGATCACGCAGCCGATGATCGACCGGCTGGAACTGTAATGTGCCGCTCTGAAATCCTCCCCGTCACGCGGAGAGCGAGACCGTCCGGAGGACGGCGGAGGGGCGTGTCCACGAATGGCGCCGGTGGGGGTGAGGCGACGCCCCTCCACCAGCCTGTGGCTGGTCCCCCTTCTCGCATAGCGGGGAGGATGTAGGTGCGTGTCCTTTCGGTTGCGTCGGAAGCATATCCGCTGGTCAAGACCGGCGGTCTCGCCGATGTCGTCGGTGCGCTTCCCACGGCACTCGCGCCGCATGGCGTCGCGACGACGACCCTGCTCCCGGGCTATCCTTCGGTCCTGAAGCATCTGGGCAGAGCGAAGCCGGTCCATCGCTGGGACGACCTGCTCGGATCGCCGGCCCGGCTGATCGAGGGTAAGATCGACGGGCATCCGCTGCTGGTCCTCGACGCGCCCGACCTGTTTGCGCGCGATGGCGGCCCCTATGCCGATGCGACCGGACGCGATTGGAGCGACAATTGGCGGCGTTTCGCCGCGCTGGGGCGGGCAGTGGCGGATATCGCTCCCCGGTTCGACCTGCTGCATGCCCATGACTGGCAGGGGGCGATGGCCCCGGCCTATCTGCGCTATGCCGGCGCCACCGTGCCGAGCGTCCTGACGATCCACAACATCGCCTTTCAGGGCCGCTACGACGCCAGCGTCTTTGCGGGGCTGGAACTGCCGGATACGGCGTTCTCGCTGGACGGGGTCGAATATTATGGCGGGGTCGGTCTGCTGAAGGCCGGATTGGCGTCCGCCGATGCCATCACCACCGTATCGCCAAGCTATGCCGAAGAAATCCGAAGCAGCGAGTTCGGCATGGGGTTGGAAGGATTGATAGAAGCACGGCGTGACCGGGTAAGCGGGATCGTCAACGGTATCGATCCGGCAATCTGGTCGCCCGGCGGGGATACCGCCCTGCCCGCCCCCTATACGACGCGGAACCTGTCGCGCCGCCGGACCAACAAGCGTGCCGTCGAGGCCGCGTTCGATCTCAATCGCGGCGACGGGCCGATCTTCATCGTGGTCAGCCGCCTGACGTGGCAAAAGGGCATGGACGTGCTCGCCGACTGCCTCGACGCACTGGTAGCGATGGGCGGGCGGCTGGCCCTGCTCGGATCGGGCGATGCCGCATTGGAAGGCGCATTCATGGCGGCGCGTAGCCGACACCCGGGACGCGTCGGCGTGCGGATCGGCTATGACGAGGCGCTGTCGCATCTGTTGCAGGGTGGCGGGGATGCTATCCTGATCCCGTCGCGCTTCGAACCGTGCGGTCTGACGCAGCTATATGGCCTCGCTTATGGCTGTGTGCCGGTGGTGGCGCGGACCGGCGGGTTGGCCGATACGGTCATCGACGCCAACGAAGCGGCGGTGGCGGCGGGCGTGGCAACCGGCGTTCAGTTCGCTTCGGTAACCGCGGATGGACTGCTGCACGCGCTGCGGCGAACGATGACGCTTTATGCCCGCCCGGATTCGTGGACGACCATGCAGAAACAGGGGATGCGCGCGGACTTCTCCTGGAAGCGGAGCGGCGCACGCTATGCCGAACTCTATCGCAGCCTGACCACCAAGTGACCCCCGGCGCCAGTCCGATCGCCGGCGGCACCCGCTTCGCCGTGCGTGCACGAGATGCCGCAACGATATGGCTGTGCCTGTTCGATGGTGATACCGAACGGCGTGTCGCGATGACACGCGATGGCGACTGGTTCGTCTGCAACGTCGCAGGGGTCGGTCCCGGACAGCATTATGGTTATCGCGCCGAGGGCGAATGGGCGCCAAGCGCCGGACGCTGGTTCGATCCGGCCAAACTGCTGGTCGATCCTTACGCAGTCGAGTTGGACCGGCGCTTTGCCTATGACCCGGCTTTGTCGCAGTTCGGCGCGGAGACTGCATCGATCGTTCCGCGGGCGATCGTGCCGACACCGGTCGAACCGGTGACATTCGATGGTCCACGCATCGATCCTGCGCGCCCGATCTACGAGTTGAATGTCCGTGGTTTCACCATGCTGCACCCGGATGTGCCAGTGGCGCAGCGCGGGACGATCGCCGCGCTCGCCCACCCCTCGGTCATCGCCCATCTCCGGAAGATCGGCATCGGTGCGGTCGAACTGATGCCGATCGTCGCATGGATCGACGAACGGCATCTGCCGCCGCTGGGGCTGACCAATGCCTGGGGCTATAACCCGGTTGCGATGATGGCGATCGATCCCGGACTTGCGCCGGGCGGGGTCGCCGAACTGCGCGACACGATCGCGGCACTGCATGCGGCCGATATCGGAGTGATCCTCGACGTCGTGTTCAACCATAGTGGCGAGAGCGACGTTCACGGCCCGGTCCTGTCGCTGCGCGGGCTGGACAATCGCAGCTATGCCCATGCGCCGGACGGCAGCCTCATCAACGATACCGGTACCGGCAATACGCTGGACGCCGGGGACGCAGGGGTTCGCGACCTGATCATCGCATCGCTGCGCCATTTCGCGGCACTCGGTGTCGACGGGTTCCGCTTCGATCTGGCGCCGGTCATTGCTCGCTCGCCCGGGTTCGACGCCAGGGCACCGATCTTTGCCGCGATCGCCGCCGACCCGCTGCTGGCGGACCGGGTGATGATTGCCGAGCCATGGGATATCGGTCCGGGCGGCTATCAGCTTGGGCAGTTTCCGGCCGATTGGCTCGAATGGAACGACCGCTATCGCGACGATGTCCGCCGGTTCTGGCGCGGCGATGGTGTCGTCGGCACCCTGGCGACACGGATCATGGGATCGACCGACATTTTCGGATCGCCGACCCGCAGCGTCAATTTCCTTGCCGCACATGACGGCTTCACCCTCGCCGACCTCGTGTCGCATGTCGATCGCCACAACCACGCCAATGGCGAGGATAACCGCGACGGGCATGGCGACAATCTGTCGTGGAACCACGGTGTCGAAGGGGCAACCGACAACCCCGCAGTCACCGCAGCCCGCGCGGCCGACCTGCAGGCTCTGCTGGCAACCCTGTTCGTGACGCGCGGCCATATCCAGTTGACCGCAGGCGACGAATTCGGCCGCAGTCAGCAGGGTAACAACAACGCCTATGCGCAGGATAACAGGATCACCTGGGTCGACTGGAGCGCGCGCGACGTCGCGCTGGAGGACCATGTCGCCGACCTCGCCCGCTGGCGGCGCGAGCGGCCGGCGGTGTTCGATCGGGCCGTACCGGATCAGGCGACATGGCTGACGCTCGACGGCGAACCGATGACGCCCGAACGCTGGGAAGCAAGCGACTGTCCCGGCTTCGAACTTCGTTTGCGCGGCGCGTCGATCCGGATCGATCGCGCCGGGCGGACGGTCACGCTGGGTTAGGTTCGCGCACCCGCAGCATCGCGACCGCCGCCAGCGCCATCACCGTCGCGGCGACCAGCATGGTATAGGCCGGGTTGGCCGGAAACCATGTCTTGATGACCCCGCCCATCACCGTCGCGACGATGAGCTGCGGCAGGACGATGAAGAAATTGAAGATGCCCATATACACGCCCAGCTTGCGCTGCGGCAGCGCGTTGGCGAGCAGCACATAGGGCATGGTCAGCACCGATGCCCATGCGATACCGATGCCGATCATCGGCAGGATCATCGCCATCCGGTCATGGGTTACGAAAATGCCGATATAGGCCGCCGCCCCGATCGCGAGGCAGAGCAGATGCGTCCGCGCCGCGCCGATCGCCTTCGCCAGCACCGGCAGCGCGAACGCCGCCACCGCCGCGACGCCCGAATAGATGGCGAACAGCACCCCGACCCAGCTACCCGCCTGATTATAGCCATCCGACGTCGGATCGATGGTGCCCCACACCTGCTGCGCGATCACCGGCGTGGTATAGACCCACATGATGATGAGCGCGCCCCACGTAAAGAACTGAACCAGCGCGAGGCGGCGCATCGTATCGGGCATCGTCGCCAGATCGGCGATGATGTGGCCGAGCACATTGTCTCCGCGCCCGCTTCGGACCAGTGCGCCCGACACGAGCTGCGCGAGGCCGTAGAGCGCAATGCCGGCGGCGACGAAATAGGCTTCGCGTCCGCTTTCCAGCGCGCCGGTCCGCTCGGTCCATGCGATCAGCAGCGCGACGACGATGCCGCCCATGATCCACAACGGCCCGCGCTGCGGCACGACGGGCGGCACATGGTCGGCAGGCTCCTCCGCCTCCTCGCCGAACGCCGCCAGTTCGGCCGGGCTGTATTCGCGGACGCTCAGCACCGTCCACAAAACCGCTGCGAGCAGCATCACGCCACCGAAATAGAATCCGTAGCGAACGGCATCCGGCACCTGACCCGCAGGCGCGGCGTTGCTGACCCCGAATACCTTTTCGAGGACGTAGGGCGCGATGCTGGCGACGACCGCGCCTGCGCCGATGAACCACGTCTGGAACGCATAGCCCGCCGGGCGCTGTCTAGGCGCAAGCATGTCGCCGACAAAGGCACGGAACGGCTCCATCGACACGTTGAGCGACGCATCGAGGATCCACAACGTCATCGCGGCGGCGAGGATGCTCGGTGAATTCGGCATGAAGAACAGCGCGCCGGTGCACAGGATCGCCCCGACCAGAAAATACGGCCGCCTGCGCCCCAGCCGCCCCCAGGTCCGGTCGGAATAATGACCGATCAGTGGTTGCACCAGCAGTCCGGTCAGCGGTGCCGCGATCCACATCAGCCCCAATTGGTCGATCGGGGTGCCGAGCGACTGAAAGATACGGCTGGCATTGGCGTTCTGCAGCGCGAAGCCGATCTGGATGCCGAAGAAGCCGAACGAGATATTCCAAAGCTGGGCGAAGCCGAGCGTCGGGCGGGTCTGCATCTAAATCCTCCCCATTCATGGGGAGGGGGACCGTCCGCAGGACGGTGGAAGGGCGTGCCCCAAATGCCACCGTTGCGTTCGGGCCTATCCCCCTCCACCACCGCCTTTCGCGGCGGTCCCCTCCCCGCGCGCGGGGCGGATTTGTTATCGTCTCTTCGCTGCCACGAAACGGATCGCTTCGCCACCGCCGGGTGCCAGCGCGATCGTCATCATGTCGCCCTTCTTCACCTGCCGCTGTTCGATCGTGATCGAATGGCGCGCATCAGTGCGGTAGTCGGCACCCGGACCATCGCGATAGATTTCGGCGGTATAGGTCTTGCCGGCGTCGAGGAAGTCGAGCTTCACCGTCGAACTGCGCGCCTCTTCGTCGCCGATCGCGCCCAGATACCAGTCGGTGCTGCCAGCCGCCTTGCGCACGATCGTCGCATAGTCGCCGACCTCGCCATTCAGCACGCGCGTGTCGGACCAGTCGGTCGGCACGTCGCGGATGAACTTGAAGGCTTGCGGGTAGCGGGCATAGTTTTCCGGCGTATCGGCCGCCATCACGACCGGCGAATACAGCACGACGTACAGCGCCAATTGCTTGGCGATCGTCGACTTGATCGCGCTGCCATTGCTGCCGGTCAGGCTGAGCACGCCCGGCGTGAAGTCCATCGGTCCGCCCAGAAACTGGGTAAAGACCATGTTCGCCTCATGCTCGGGCGGGTTCTTGCCACCCTCCCACGCATTATATTCCATGCCGCGCCCGCCTTCGCGGCTCAGCCAGTTGGGGTAGGTGCGGCGCAGGCCGGTGTCCTTGACCGGTTCGTGGCTGTCGATCGACACCTTGTAGCGCGCCGCTGCGTCAAGGACACGCTGGTGGTGGTTCACCATCCATTGTCCTTCATGCCATTCGCGGTGCTGCGACCCGTCGGCATCGACGCGCTCGATCTGGCCGGCATCGGTGACGTAGCCGGTCTTGACCACCCGCTCGCCATGATCGGCCGCCCATTTGAACGCGCTGTCGAGCTGCGCGTCGTAATGGCTCACTGAACCGCCGGTTTCGTGGTGGCCGATCAGACGAACGCCCTTCGACTTCGCATAGGCCGCCAACGCTGCCGCATCGAAATCCGCGGTCGGTCCGCTGAAGTTCATGTCGTTACCGTTGCCCAGCCAATCGCCGTCCCAGCCGACATTCCAACCCTCGACCAGCACGCCCTGAATGCCGTTGGCGGCGGCGAAGTCGATATAGCGGCGGACATTGGCGGTGGTCGCGCCATGTTTCGGCCCGCGCGCCCAGGTCCAGTCACCCTTGATCATGTTCCACCACACGCCGACGAACTTGCCCGGCTGAATCCAGCTTGCGGTGTCGCCCAGCTTGTTGGGTTCGTTGAGGTTCAGCCCGATCCGGCTGGCATTGTAGAGGCCGGCGGCATCGTCGGCGATCGCGATCGTCCGCCATGGCGTCGAGAAACCGGCGGCGCGCGTCACCTTCGGACCGTTCGATCCCGGCGTCAGCACCGCGCGAAACGTCGTACCCTCCGAACGGGCGAGGTTCATCGCGGAATAGTCGGTCAGCGCCGCTTCATGGATCGCGACGTGGCGACCGCTGGCCAGCTTGACCGTCATCACCGTCTGCGCGGTACCGACCGCGTCGAGCGGCGTCTTGTTGTACAGATACTCCTCGCGGTTCCATTCGAACGCCGGCTTCCACCATGCGGTGCCGGGTTCGGCGAAGGCGAACTGGGTCAGTTCGTCGGCGATGTTCGCCGTCGTGAGGTTCGGCTGTTTCGGCAGCGTGTAGCGAAAACCGACCCCGTCATCGAACAGGCGGAAGGTTACCGCCATCTCGCGCTTCAGATTCTTCGCCTCGCGAAAGGTGACCGTCAGTTCGGTATGGTTGTCGCGGATGGTCTTCCATTCACCGAACGGTTGCGTCCAGCTGCTGTCCGACCGGTCGCGCTTCGTTCCCGCCAGCGTCAACCCGCGCTCGATCTTCGGCGCGTCGGTGAACAGGAAGCCGAGCTTGCTGTCGTTCAGCACGGCCTTGCCGTCCTTGGCGATCGAATAGCTCGGGCGGCCTTCGTTATCGAGGCTGACCGCAAGTGTCAGCTTGCCGTCGGGCGAGGCGGCTCGCGCGACGACCTCCGCAAAGGCGGGCGACGCCATCGCGGTCATGCCGGCAAGCGCCAGCGCCAGTTTCATCATCCTCAACAGTCTGTTCCTTATGCTTCGTCGCAGATGGCGACGCGCGCCGCGAACGGGCCGAACCGGTCGCCATCCACGTCGCCAATGGTTTCGATTGCGCGCCAGCCGGTACCAGCGGAAAACTGCGCCGGTGCATTCGACAGATTGAACACGCAAAGCATGCGCTGTCCGTCCAGCTCGCGTTCGAAGGCGAGGATCGCAGCGGAAGCCTCGACGATCGTCATGCTGCCCGAACGCAGTGCCGGATGGGCGTTGCGCAGGCGCAGGACATGGCGAGTGAAGTTGAGCAGCGAATGCGCGTCGGCTTCCTGTTTGTCGACGGCGAGCGGCCGATGTGTAGCGCCCGCAGGCAACCACGGCTTGCCCGCGCCGAAGCCGAGATTTTCGGCGTCGGCGACCCACGGCATCGGCGTGCGGGCACCGTCGCGCGACAGCGTCAGCGGCCAGTTGGCGATCGCCTCCGGATCCTGAAGATCCTCGAACGCGATGTCGACCTGTGGCAGCCCCAGTTCCTCGCCATTGTACAGGAAAATGTTGCCGCGGAGACAGGCGAGCAGCAGCATCTTGACCCGCCCGAACGCATCGGCATCGGCACCTTCGGGCAGCCAGCGCGATACGGCACGCGGCGCGTCATGGTTTTCGAACGCCCAGCTCGGCCATGGCGAGCCTTCGTCCCACGGCTCGATCGCGTCGCGCAGAATGCGCGGGCTAAGTTCGGGGGCGTAGAGAAAGTCGAAGCCATAGGCGGTGTTCAGCCGGTTGCCGCCGCCGCAGAACAGCTTCATCTCACGCGTCGCGTCGTCGCCGCCAATCTCGGCGACGGTGAAGCGGTCGCCGTCATAGCTGTCGAGCAACATTCGCACCCGTTCGAGGAACGCCGGAATGTCGGGATGGCTCTGGTTATACAGCTTGCGCTGGAAATCGAACGGGCGGGTCCGGGTCTTGCCGTTGCTCGGCATTGGCGGATTGTCGCGCAACTCGGGGTCGTGCATCGCAAAATTGATCGCGTCGAGCCGAAACCCGTCGACTCCGCGATCGAGCCAGAAGCGTGCGGTGTCGAGTAGCGCTTCCTGCAATTCCGCATCGTGCCCATGGAGTTGCGGCTGTTCCTTCAGGAAGTTGTGCAAATAATATTGGCCACGCCGCGCGTCCCACGTCCATGCCGGGCCACCGAACACCGACTGCCAGTTGCTGGGCGGCGAGCCATCGGGCTTCGCATCGGCCCAGACATACCAGTCGGCCTTCGGGTTGGTGCGGCTCGAGCGGCTCTCGACGAACCACGGATGCTCGTCGCTGGTGTGGGACCACACCTGGTCGATGATGATCTTCAGGTTCAACGCATGGGCACGAGCGATCAGGGCGTCGAAGTCGGCCAGCGTGCCGAAGATCGGGTCGACATCGCAATAGTTTGCAACGTCATAGCCGAAGTCCTTCATCGGCGACGTGAAGAAGGGCGACAGCCAGATGGCATCGACGCCGAGCGACGCGACATGGTCGAGATGGGCGGTAATGCCGGGCAAATCGCCGATCCCGTCGCCATTGCTGTCGGCAAAGCTGCGCGGATAGATTTGGTAGATCGTCGCACCGTGCCACCAGCGGCGGGCATTCGCAGTCTCAGTCATCAGAGGGTCTCCGCGGCGCATACCGCATAGCCAAGGGCGGGAAGTTCGACGCGGACCGCACCGGGCGCGGTCACGCTGCCACAACGTCCGGCGAGCGCGCGGAAGCCGGTCGAGGCGGTTTCGACCTGCACGTTGCGCGTGATCGGCGCGGTCGAGGTGTTGAAGAGCAGCAGGACTTCGGCGTTGCTGGTCGGATCGAAGCGCGAGATGGCGAGCAGGCCGGGCGTCTCCTCCCGCGCACGCAGCACCTGACGCCCACGGGTCAGTGCCGGCGTGGTCGTGCGCAGCTTCGCCAATTCGGCGATCTGCCGATAGAGCGGATGCGTCGGCGTAAAGTTGGCAGTCGCGGTGGTGGCGTTGGTGCCGACCAGCTTGTTGTCATTGTACGACCCGACCTGCGACGCGAACATGTCCTCGCGGGCGTCCTGATCGTTGCCGTCGCCGGCAAATCCCTGTTCATCGCCCGAATAGATGGTCGGCACGCCGCGCAAGGTCAGCAGCATCGCGTTCGACAGCATCACGCGCGACAGGATTTCGGCATCGCTCGCCTCGGGCCGAGCTTGCCGCAGATAGAAGGCGAACCGGCCATTATCGTGGTTGCCGGTGAAGGTCGGCAATTGCCGCGCCATCGCCTCGCCACCCGCATAGAGTACGTCGCCATCGAACACGGTTTCGAAGGCGTCGGTACCCTTCTTGCCCGCAACCGTTTGCACGACACCCTCGCGGAACGAGAAGTCGAGGACGGCCGGGAACTTGCCGGTCTTGGTCCATGCCGCCAGTCCGCCGGCATCGAGCGAAGACAGCGCGACCTCACCAAAGATATGGAAGTTCGGAATGCCCTTCGCCTTGGCGCGTTCGAGCATCGCCGGTACGAACGCCGCCCAGAATTCCGGGTTCACGTGCCGCGCGGTATCGATGCGATAGCCGTCGATGCCGAATTGGTCGATCCAGCCGCCGAAGATATCGATCATGCCAGCAACGACGCGGGGATTTTCGGTCATCAGATCGTCCAGCCCGACGAAATCGCCCATTTGCGAGCTTTCGTTGGTGAAGGTCGTGTTGCCGCGATTATGGTAATAGATCGGATCGTTGAGCCAGACCGGCACCTTCACCGTCTTTTCAGGCGAAGGCACATAGGGCGTGTAGGCGAAGGACGGGTCGGTCAGCTTGGCGAAATTTTCCGCCGTCTGTATGCCATCGCCCGCAAACCCCCGGTTCTTGCCCTTGGCCGCATAGGGATAGTCCGCCCGGCTGCGATAGACGCAGGCGCTCTTGCCGGCACATTCGCGATACTGGATCACATCGGCGGTGTGGTTGGCGATGATGTCCATATAGACCTTCATCCCGCGTGCATGCGCCGCGTCGACCAGCGCCTTGAAATCGGCATTGGTACCGAGATGCGGGTCGACCTGGGTGAAGTCGGTGATCCAATAACCGTGATAGCCAGCTGATTCCTGTCCCGGACCGCCCTGCACCGGCTTGTTCTTAAAGATCGGCCCCACCCAGATCGCGGTGGCGCCGAGCGACTGGATATAGGGCAATCGCGCGGTCAGCCCTTTGAGGTCGCCGCCATGATAAAAGCCCTTAGCCGTCGGATCATAGCCATGGACCATGCGGTCGCCACTCAACCCGCCGCGATCGTTCGAACGGTCGCCATTCTCGAACCGGTCGGGCAGGACGAAATAAATCACCTCGTCCTCGGGCGCACGAGCGCGATAGTCCTGCGCGGCGGCGGGTAGCGCGCTGGCGCCGAGCGTCAGGGCAAGGAGGAGGGATCGGATCACGCGGCAACCTTTGCATCGGGCGCCGGACAATGGGCGCGCAGGAACTGGTCATGGGTCGGCATCCGCGCGACCGTGGCGGCGACATGTTTCGAACTCATGTCGAGAAACTGGGTTCGGCGATCGGCGGGCAGCGCGTCGGCGAGCGGATGATAGCCCTCGGCGCGCACCCCCTGCCCGACCAACAATTGCAGCCACGCAACCTCGGCGAACAATTCATGTTCGTCGCGGACGATGCGACCGGATTCACGGAACAGTGCGATGCGCTCCGCCAAGCTGTCGGGCAGCGGCGTAGCCCGCCGTTCCTGCCAGAAGGGCTCGTCGCGACCGTTCAGCGCGTAATGCGCGATCAGGAAGTCGCGAACACCCAGCCATTCGCGCGCCGACTGGCGGTTGAATTCGGCGATATCGGCCGGCCGCGGGCGCGCCGCCGGCCATAGCGACAGCAGCCGGGCGATGCCCGACTGGACCAGATGAATCGACGTCGATTCCAGCGGCTCCAGAAACCCGGCCGCCAGCCCCAGCGCTACGCAATTGCCGATCCACGGCGCATGGCGACGCCCGGTGGTGAAGCGCAACGCCTTCGGATCGGCCAAGGGCGTTCCATCGAGATTCCCGAGCAACGTCGCCGCCGCTGCATCGTCGGACAGGTACGCACTCGAATAGACCAACCCGTTGCCGGTCCGCGCCTGCAACGGAATACGCCACTGCCACCCCGCCGCCCGCGCGGTGGCGCGGGTGTAAGGGGTGATCGGCTGCGTGCCGGCGCACGGTACCGCCAACGCCCGGTCGCATGGCAGCAATTGCGACCAGTCGTCCCAACGATCGCCGGCCAACCGCCCGATCAGAAGCGCCGCGAACCCCGAACAATCGATAAAGAAATCGGCAGCGATCAGGCGTCCGTCGTCCAGCGTGACCGTATCGATCCCGGCGTCGTTCAGGTCGACCGCGACCACCCGCCCCTCAACCCGAGTGACGCCCCCCGCCTCTGCCCGTTCGCGCAGATAGGCGGCATAGCGCGCGGCGTCGAAATGATAGGCCCAGGCGACGCCGGATGGTGCCTGCGGATTACCCGGATCGCGATCGAAGCGATCCGCCGCAGCCGCTTCGGCGCAGACGCTGTGCGACCACAGCGAAGCCGGCGCGTCGCCACCCCCCGCCGCCAGCCAGTAATGATGGAACGGCACCAGCCCCAGCGAACGACCGATCGTGCCGAATGCGTGGAGGTAGCGGCCGTCCGCCCCGGTCCAGCCAGCGAATTCGATGCCCAGCTTGAAGCTGCCACCGGTGCGGGCGACGAACTCATCCTCGTCGATGCCGAGACGCTGGTTGAACAGGCGAAGCTGCGGAATCGTCGCCTCGCCCACGCCGACCGTTCCGATCGCTTCGGATTCGATCAGCGTCACGCGGGTGTCCACCGGCAGGAACCGGGCGAGCGCCGCCGCCGTCATCCAGCCGGCGGAACCGCCGCCGACGATCGCGACACTGCGGACGGGGTTCTGATCGATCGCCATCAACGCCTCCCGTCACCGCCGCCCGTCCGACAAGGGACGGGCAGGCATGTGGCTTCAGAACCGGAACGATGCCCCGGCAAGGAAGCGCCGGCCATAGCTCTGATAATCGATCACCGCGAGATCGTACGCCGGATCGACGGTCGCAAAGCGTTCGTCGGCCAGGTTCTGACCCTGCACGAACAGCGACAATCCTTCGAGCGTGGTGCCCTTCGGGAATTCATAGCCGACCTGCGCATCGATGATCGTCTCGTCCAGCGCACGGCGACGCTGGCGATTGCCGCCGAAGCCGGACAGCTCGCCGACGAAGGTGGAGCGGTACCGGGCCGAACCGCGCGCGCTGAACCCCCACTTCTCGAAATAGGCGGTGCCGTTGATGACCCATTTCGAATAGCCGGGGATATTTTCCGGCGGCGAGTTGGGATCGGGTTTGATCTGGGTCTTGGTCCACGAACCGCCCCCAGTCACGCCGAACCCGTCGAGGAGCGACACGAACGTGCTAAGCGGCAGCGTGGCGGCGAGTTCGACGCCGTAGATGCTGCCACCATCCCCATTGATGGGCTGATCAATACGCCCGACGGTCGACGTTCCTGCCGGCGCACCAGTGGGGGTCGGGAAATTCGCGTAATCGAACGGGCGCGTCTGGTTGTAGACGTAGGATTTGAGATCCTTGTAGAATCCTTGCGCAGCGACGTACCCTGCACGCCCGAAATACTTCTCCAACGTCAAATCAAACGAGTTCGATCGGATCGGGCGAAGATACGGATTGCCGCCGCCGCCGGTAATGAGCCGTTCTGCAGGATTATAGCCATAGCCAATGGCCATCCGCATGTCGTCAAGACGGGGGCGTTGCACCTGACGAGCGGCACCCGCGCGGACAACCCAGTCACCCGGCATACGAAGCGACAAGTTCAGGCTCGGCATCACGTCCCAGTAATCCGTACCGCGAGTTACCGGGGTCAGAATGCCGCCCGCCGCGACAAGACCGGAAGACTTTTGTTCGGTCGTTACGGCCTGAACCCCGATATTGCCGGTGAGGACGGATCCACCGATATCTTGGTTAATGTCCGCCTGAACGTACATCGTCATCAGATCTTCTTCGACGCGGAACGCCTTTACCGGAACGTCGTCGCTGGTGTTGATGTCCAGTCGGTACACGCCGCCTGCCAAAAGCTCGCGCGGATCGTAGCTCAACATCGGCCCCAGCCCGAGATAGGACAGGCTGGTCGGCTCCTTAAGATACTGATCGGGAACCCGCAGTTCACGCAGACCGCCGTTCAGCCGCAGGAGCGACTCTTGGGGGGAAAGCGACTTGTCCCGATCGGTATAGTTCAGCCCGGCCTTCACCGCGCCGAAGAAGCCGTCCAGCTCCTTTTCGACTTCAAAGCGATATTGCGCGATCCGGTCCTGCACCTCGCGGTCGTTGTAATAGCCGGCCTGCAGGTTCGATCCGCCCCAGCCGAGCGGATCGGTCAGCAGGATCAGGTTCGGATCGGAATAGTTCAGCGTTGGGCTGAAGCGCGTGCCGGTCTTGCCGCTGGTGAAGCCGATCGTATCCTTCGCGCCGACATTCTGGCCGTAGCCGGTGCCGGCATAGCTTTCGAGGATGATCTCCTCGCGGTCGGTGCGCGAATAGCTGGCGTCGAGCGTCGCGTTCCAGCCATCGTCGCCGCGCCACGCCATGTTGTAGCCGAACGCGTACAGCTTCGCCTTGCGCTCGAACGCGTCGTTGCGGACCACACCCTCGACATTGCCGAAGGTGCCCGACGTAATGAAACCGTCGCTGTTGGCGGTCGTGCCGGTCAGCTTGACGCCCTGCGGCTGGGTCGGGTCGTTGAACGCCTGCCCATAGCCGAGCGGCAGTTCGATCCCGCGCTTCAACTGATCGTCGTTGAAGTCCGAATAGAAGCCATCGACCGTAACCGTCAGGTTGTCGACCGGCTTATATTGCAACGTGCCCGACAGGCCGAGCCGCTTGAGGCGGGTCGAGGTGACGTACGATTTCGATCCGCCGATCACCCCCTGCCCGTTGAAGCCGGCATAGCCCCAGGCGTTGAATTCCTGAATCTGATACGGTTCGTCGAGATAGTTGGCCGACAGGGCGATGCCGATCGTGTCGTCGGCGAACTGGTCGATATAGGTGCCGCTGACACGGTAGCCCTTGTCGCGCGACCCGGCGTTCAGCTCGCCGAGATCGGCATAGGTACCTCGCGCGCCGATCGAGATCGCCTGCCGGCCATATTCGAGCGGACGGACGGTGCGCAGGTCGACGGTGCCCGACAGACCCTGTCCGATCAGGTTCGCCTGACCGGTCTTGTAGACGACGACCTGGCTCATGATTTCGGCCGGATACTGGTCATATTCGACCGCGCGGTTGTCGCCGGTCGAGGTCTGCTCGCGGCCGTTGAGCAGCGTGGTCGAAAAGTCGGGCGCGAAACCGCGGATCGAGATCGAGTTCGAGCGGCCCGAGACGCGCTGCGAGGTCAGGCCCGGCAGGCGGGCGATCGATTCCGCGATCGAAGCATCGGGCAGCTTGCCGATATCCTCGGCGCTGATCGATTCGACGACCTGATCCCGGTTCTTCTTTTCGGCGACGGCATTCTCCAGGCTGGCGCGAAAGCCGGTGACGACGATATCTTCGTCCTGGTTCGCGGTCGGATCGGTCGGATCGGTGCCGTCGGGCTGTGCCGTGGTCGGCTCCGGCGTAGTCGTTGCCGTCTGCGCGAACGCGGTACCGGCCCCTGCCAGCGCACCGGCTGCGATCAATGCCGTGATGCTGGCGCCGCGCGTCAGCCGGGCGCACGACCGCGCCTGCGATGAATACCGCATTTCCCAAACCTCCCCAAAAATATCTGATTCCCCGGTTCTTTCGCCCGGTTCGTCCGTACCCTCCTATTGAAACCATCCACCCTGATTGAGAAGCGGACAGCATACGTATTCAGTCGGCGCTTGCCGGTGACCGCTCGCGACCGCTACACCGGTCGCTCACCGATACCGATCAGGCCCGAAGCGGCCATAAAGGACCAGGCATGGCGGCGGGCGACAAGCCGACCTCGTTCGATATCGCGGCGCTGGCCGGCGTATCGCAACCGACCGTCAGCCGGGCGCTACGCGGCGACCGGACGGTCAGCGCCGCCACGCGCCTGCGGATCGAGGCAATCGCGGCGCAGCTGAATTACAAGGTCGACAAGAATGCGTCGGCGCTACGGCGTGGCAGCACGTCGACGCTGGCGCTGTTGTTTTTCGAGGATCCCGCGCCCGATGGTTCGCGGATCAACCCGTTCTTCCTGTCGATGCTGGGGTCGATCCTGCACACCTGTGGCGCGCGCGGCTATGACTTGCTGACCTCGTTCCAGCAGCTCTCGGCCGACTGGCATGTCGATTACGAGGACAGTCGCAAGGCCGATGGGCTGATCCTGCTCGGCTATGGGGATTTCGACGCCTATTCGCGGCGGCTCGATCAGCTGGTGGCGCAGGGAACGCATTTCGTCCGCTGGGGATCGCCCGATCCGGCGCATCCGGGCACGGTCATCGGCTGCGACAATTTCGCGGGCGGGCATGATGCCGGGCGGTATCTGATCGAACGCGGACGTCGGCGGATCGCGTTTCTCGGCGATGCGTCGAGCCAATATCCCGAATCGCGTGACCGGTATCGCGGTTTGACGGCGGCGTTGCAGGGGGCCGGGCTGCCGGTCGATCCGGGATTGCAGGTTGACGCGCTGTCGAGCGAGGCTTCGGGCTATGACGCTACCAGCCGCCTGATCGCGCGCGACATCGCCTTCGACGCGATCTTTGCGGCGTCCGACATGATCGCGCTGGGCGCGGTGCGCGCATTGGCCGAGGCGGGGCGGAGCGTGCCCGACGACGTCGCGCTGGTCGGGTTCGACGATATTCCCGCCGCCTCGCTGGCCCAGCCGCCGCTCACCACCATCCGACAGGATTATGCGCGCGCCGGCGAGTTGCTGGTCGACATGCTGATCCGACGGATCGACCGGCGGGACACCGCCCCGACGCTGTTACCGCCCGAACTGGTCGTACGAAAGTCGACCTGACCCCCTTGCGGTCAATGATACAAAGTATCATTTGAGCGACATGTCCCGATCGTCCTTCCTCGATGGCGCTGCCATCGGTGCATCGCTGCTGTGCCTGATCCACTGTATCGGCCTGCCCATCCTGTTCGCGCTGCTACCGGCGCTGGCTACGCTGGGACTGCCATCGTCGGAGGGGTTGCACCTGATCCTGTTGCTGACCGCGATCCCGATCAGCGCGCTGGCGCTGGTCGGCGGATGGCGCGCGCACGGAGCGATCGTGCCGCTGCTGCTGGGCGCGGCGGGACTGGCTGGCCTCAGCGCCGGGCTGGCGTTCGGCAGCATTCCGGGGGCCGAGACGGCGCTGACCGTCGCCGGCAGCCTCGCGCTGGCATCAGCGCATATCGGCAACTGGCGACGGTTGCGAACCGTCTGACGGGTTCAGATGCCGATCGAAATCTCGGCCGCCTTCACGCCCGGCACGTCCACCTCGAACCGGAACAGATTGCCCGCCAGCGGTTGCGCGGCGGCCTGATCGGCATCGTGGTGCTTGTTGGCGGTCGTCGCGAACACCGTCTTGCGGTCCGGCCCGCCGAACGCGACCTTGGTGATCGCATCGACCGGCAGGCGGATCGTCTCGAGCAATTCGCCCTTCGGCGAATAGCGGCGGATGCCCCAGCCGGTATACAGGCTGATCCAAACGCACCCCTCGGCATCGACCGCCGGACCGTCGGGATAACCTTCGGCATTCGGGATCGTCACGAACAGGCGCCGATCGGTCAGCGATCCATCGGCGGCGATGGTGCAGGCATAGATGTGACCGCCCAGCGTATCGACATGGTACAGCGTCTTGCCATCGGGGCTGACCGCCGGCCCGTTGGTGATCGCGACCTGCGGGCTGGATGCGATGGTCGCGCCGTCGGCGGCAAGGCGATAGATCGCCCCGGTCGCCGCGCGCTCGCCATCATCCATCGTCCCGAACCAAAGTTGGCCGTTCGGTGCGACGGTCGCGTCGTTCAGCCGGTTGCCCGGCAGATTGGGTTCCGGATCGACCAGCAGCGTGAACGCGCCGGTCGTCGGGTCGAACCGGTGCAACCCGCTTTGCAGCCCGGCAATGAACTTGCCATCGGCCGACGGCAGGACGAACCCGCACTGGCCCGGCGCTGCCCAGCTGCGCCGCTCGCCGCTCGCCGGATCATAGCGGTGGATGCGTGGCGTCTTGATACAGACGAACCACAGCGCATTGTCGCGGTCGACCCAGTTCGGCCCCTCCAGCAATGGTGCCGACAGATCCCAGACGCTGACCGGTTCGGACTTCTGTACCTTCGTCATCCTATCGCCACCCTGCATCCACGAAGAAGCTGTGCCCGGTTACCAGCCGCGCATCGTCGGAGGCAAGGAAGAGGATCATCGCCGCGATGTCACCGGCGACCAGCCGCCCGTTCAGGCACTGCGCCTTGACGATCTCGGCCTCGCCTTCGGGCGTGTACCATTTCAGCTGGCGCGGGGTGCGAACGTTACCGGGGATGACGCAGACCGAGCGGATGCCGTCACCGCCCAGTTCGCGCGCGAAGCTGCGGGTCAGCCCCTCGATCGCCGCCTTGGCAGTCTGGTAGAGGGTCAGTTCCTCCAGCGCCAGATGCCAGCTGATCGACCCCATGTTGACGATCACGCCCTTGCCCTTGGCCTTCATGCCCGGAATCACCGCCTGTGCTGCAAAGAACAGGTGGCGCAGGTTCACGCCCATCCGATTGTCCCAATAGGCTTCGTCGACCTGCTCGATCGAATGGCGATCGTCGCTGGCGGCATTGTTTACCAACACGTCAAACTCGCCGCCCTCCGCAATCGCCTGCGCAATCGCAGCCTTCAGCGCGGCGATATCGGTTAGATCGACCCGCTGGAACGACGGGACCGGGCCGACGCCGGCAAGTTCCTCGATCAGCTTGCGTGAATCAGCTTCCGCGATATCGAAGAAGGTGACGTGCGCGCCCTGCCGCACAAAGCCCTCAACCACGCCCGCACCGATCCCCGACCCGCCGCCGGTGATGAGCACGCGCTTGCCGGCGAGCGAGGGAAACGAGGCGCGGGCTTCGGGCGCGATCGGGTAGGCGAAATCGTCAGGCGACATGGAAGATATCCAGCAAAGAGGTGTCAGGCGGCGATCAGGCCGCGGCGCGCAAGGTTGCGCATCAGGTCGCGGATACCGAACGCCCATGGATCGGCAGCCTTGGACGTGGTCACGGTGTTCGCCAGTTCGCCGAGCGACGGGGTCGAGATACGCACGACATCGCCCGGCTTGTGGGTGAAGCCACGGCCCGGTTCGTCACGGTCCTGCACCGGCGCGAACAGCGTGCCGAGAAACAGGACGAAGCCGTCGGGATATTGATGCTCCGACAGCGCCTGCCGCACCAGATCTTCCGGATCGCGGCTGATCTCGCGCATCGTGCTGGTCCCGGTCAGGACATAGCCTTCCGGACCGTCGATGCGCAGGTCGACCACGGCGTCGCGGACGGTGTCCATGGTGAAGTCACCGTCGAATAGCCGGATGAACGGACCGATGCCGGTCGAGGCGTTATTGTCCTTTGCCTTGCCGAGCAGCAGTGCCGAACGCCCTTCGAAATCGCGCAGATTGACGTCGTTGCCGAGCGTCGCGCCGACCGCCTTGCCGTCGCTGGTGGCGACGATGACGATCTCCGGTTCAGGGTTGTTCCACGACGAGTCCGACCGGATGCCGACCTCGGCGCCCCAGCCCACGGTCGAGAGCACCGGCGCCTTGGTGAACACCTCCGCATCCGGGCCGATCGCGACCTCCAGATACTGCGACCACATGCCCGCCTCGATCAGCGCGGCCTTCAGTTCGGCGGCTTCGCTCGACCCCGGCTTCACTGAACGGATACCGCCGCCGATGCGCGCTTCGAGGTCGCCGCGAATGCCCTGCGCCGCATCGGCATCGCCGCGCGCGCGTTCCTCGATCACGCGTTCCAGTGCCGAGACGGCAAAGGTTACGCCCGCCGCCTTCACACATTGCAAGTCGATCGGCGACAGGATCGGCGGGTGCTCGCCCGCCGGATCGGCGATCGCGGCGGTGTCGCACACCACCGGACCGTCGAGCAAGGCGATATCGCTCCGCTCCAGCAGGTCGGCGACGGTCGCGGCATGGGCCGATACGTCGATGACCTTGCCACCCTTCACCACCACCGGCGTCGGGCCATCCGCCAGTTGCATCCGCCCGACCAGCAGCGCCTTGTCATGATCGGCCGGCAGCATCCGCGCGGCATGTTCGCTCTTCATGTGCGTTTCCTCAGTGATTGTGGCGCGGCGTCGTTTCCGACGTCCGGCGGTATTTCAGAGCAAGGTCGAGCACACCGCCTTCACCCAGCTGGCCGACCTTCTCGCGGTAGATTTCTTCCCACGGCGTCTGGCTGGCCGGGACCGGGGGGATGCCCTCGCTCTGGCGTCGTGCGATTTCCGCATCGTCGACCAGCATGTCGCAGCGGCCATGGTTCAGGTCGATACGGATGGTATCGCCGGTGCGCAGCCACGCGAGGCCGCCGCCGACCGCACTTTCGGGCGAGGCGTTGAGGATCGACGGGCTGTCCGACGTCCCCGACTGCCGACCGTCACCGATCGTCGGCAGGCTCTGGATACCGCGCTGGAGCAGGGCGGCGGGCGGCTGCATGTTGGTGACCTCGGCCGAACCCGGCCAGCCGATCACGCCCGCGCCGCGGATGACGAGGATGCAATTCTCGTCGATATCCAGCGCCGGATCGTCGATGCGGTGGTGGTAATCGTCCGAGCCGTCGAACACGATCGCGCGGCCCTCGAAACAGCCTTCGTTGCCCGGCTGCGACAGATAGCGGGCGCGAAAATCGGGACCGATCACGCTGGTCTTCATGATCGCCACGTCGAACAGGTTGCCCGTCAGTACGAGGAAGCCGGCCTGTTCCTTCAGCGGTTGATCATAGGACCGAATGACCTCGCGATCGGTCGCGACGCGGTTGGCGACATTCTCGCCCAGCGTCTTGCCGGTCACGGTCGCGACATTGCCGTCGACCTTCCCCACCGCGATCAGTTCGCTGAGCACCGCCGGCACGCCGCCGGCACGGTGGAAGCGCTCGCCGAGGAAGCGCCCGGCGGGTTGGACATCGACCAGCAGCGGCAGGTCATAGCCATAGTCCATCCAGTCGGACGGGTTAAGTTCGATATCGGCATGGCGGGCCATGGCGTGGAGGTGTGGATGTGCGTTCGACGATCCGCCGATCGCAGTGATGAGCGCGATGGCGTTCAGGAACGACTGGCGCGTCAGGATCTTCGACGGGCGCAGATCGTCATAGGCCATCTCGACGATGCGCTTGCCCGTCTCGTACGCGATCTGCCCGCGCTCGCGATAGGGCGCCGGGATCGCCGCGCAACCGGGCAGCGACATGCCCAACCCCTCGGCGATGGCGTTCATCGTCGATGCGGTGCCCATGGTGTTGCAATGGCCCGCCGATGGGGCCGATGCGGTCGCGGCTTCGAGGAACTCTTCCTCGGTGATCTCGCCCGCTGCCAGCTTGCGCCGCGACCGCCAGATGACGGTGCCCGATCCAACGAGTTCGTTGTCGTGCCAGCCGTCGAGCATTGGCCCGCCCGACAGGACGATCGCCGGAATGTCGACCGTCGAAGCCGCCATGATCGCCGACGGCGTGGTCTTGTCGCAGCCGGTGGTCAGCACCACCGCGTCGATCGGATAACCGTTCAGGATTTCGACCAGCCCAAGATAGGCGAGGTTGCGGTCGATCGCGGCGGTCGGGCGGCGGCAATTCTCGAAGATCGGATGGGTCGGGAATTCCATCGGAATCCCGCCCGCCGCCTCGATCCCGGCCTTCACCCGCTTGACCGTTTCGAGGTGGATGCGGTTGCACGGCGTCAGGTCCGATCCCGACTGGGCGATGCCGATGATCGGCCGCCCGCTGGTCAGTTCCCTGGGCGTAATGCCGTAGTTCATGAACCGTTCGAGATACAGCGCGGCCATGTCGAGACGGCCGGGCGCGGCGAACCATTCGCGCGATCGGAACGGACGGGCGGGGGTACGGGTCATCATGGCTACTCGGTCGAAAGGCCCCGCGAGAAGCGGGGCCGAAGGTGGCGAAGGTTACACGTAACGCAGATTTTCAGCCCTGCATTTCCTCCAGTTCCTTACCCTTGGTTTCATGGATGAACTTCTGGACAAGGAAGAAGCTGATGACCGCGCAGGCTCCATAGAAGCTGTAGGTGATCGTCAGGCCGAGACCGGCAGCCATGATCGGAAAACTCTGCGCAATCAAATAGTTAGCGAACCACTGTGCGAAGCCGCAGATTGCCAGCGCCGATCCACGCATCTGGTTCGGGAACATTTCGCCCAGCATGACCCACATGATCGGGCCCCAGCTGACGTTGAAGAAGACGACGTAGAGGTTCGCCGCCCACAAAGCGAGCGTGCCGAGTTCGGCCGACAGCTGCAGCTTGCCCGCCGCATCGAGCGTGCCGTTGTGGAAGCAATAGACCAGCGCCCACAGCGTCACTGCCATGCCCGCCGAACCGATCAGCAGCAACGGCTTGCGACCGATCTTGTCGACCAGCGCGATGGTGACGAAGCACGCGGCGATCGAGACGACACCCGACAGGATGTTGATCTGCAACGACTGGTCTTCGGTAAAGCCGGCCAGTTGCCACAGCGTCGCGCCGTAATAGAAGATCACGTTGATGCCGACGAGCTGCTGGAACACCGCCAGCACGAGGCCTGCCCACACGATCGGACGGATGCCGCCCTTTACCGGGTCCATGATGTCGCGCAGCGACGGACGGTGATCCTTGCTGAACGATGCTTCGATATCGCGAATCTTGGTTGCGGCGGCAGCCGGACCGAACAGGCGGGTCAGCACGATGCGCGCTTCGTCGAGACGCCCCTTCTGCACCAGATAGCGTGGGCTTTCCGGGATGAAGAGTAGCGCCACGAGGAACACGGCGGCGGGAATCGCCTGCATCCAGTACATCCAGCGCCATGCCTCATAGCCACCCCACCAGATCGAGGTGGAGGCACCGGCGGCGGCGGCCAGATAATAGTTCACGACGAACGCGGCGGTCAGGCCGGTGATGATCATGATCTGCTGGATCGTGGTCATCCGCCCGCGGATGTTGGCGGGGGCGACTTCGGAGATATAGGCGGGCGACAACACCGATGCCGCGCCGACCGCCATGCCGCCCATGAAGCGGGCGACGACGAACAGCATCTGGACGTGGCTGAAACCTTGAATCAGCGCGCCGATCAGGAACAGCACCGCAGCGAGCATCATCACCTTGCGACGGCCCATGGCATCGGCCAGCTTGCCCGCAAGGAACGCGCCGACGAAACAGCCGATCAGCAGCGATCCGACCGTGAAGCCGAGTCCGGCCTCGCTCAGCCCGAACGCGGTCTTCAACCCTTCCTGCGTGCCGTTTACCGCGCCGCTGTCATATCCGAACAACAGCCCCCCGATCGTCGCCACCGCGACGATCGCGATGACGAGCGCGATGTTCACGCGCTCCCCCGTCGCCTGTACCATCCCCATCCACTCCATGTTCACCGCTGTTCGAAACAGCGTGTTAGCGGTAACGGTGGCGAATTGTTACGACAAAAGCAAGCGTTCCGGATGAAAGGCCCGGGCCTTTTACGCCGCCGGCCGCCGCCGTGTCATTTCCGGACGGTCGGACGCCCCCGGCACCGGCCCCGACGATTCGCGCACGATCAATTCGTGGTCGAGCACGCGATCCTCGCCCGCACCCTCGCTTTGCCCCATGCGGCGGTCGCGGATCTCCGCGAGCAGCATCTCCACCGCCGCCTCCGCCATCGCCGCGATCGGTTGGCGGATCGTCGTGATTTCGGGCCAGGTGGTGGTCGCGAGAGAAGTATCGTCGAAGCCGACGATGCTCAGATCCTCGGGCACATGCAGCCCGCGTCGATGCGCGACGCTGATCGCCGCTGCCGCCATGTCGTCGTTGCTGGCGAAGATCGCGGTCGGGCGGTCGTCGCGATCGATCAACTTCTCGCCCGCGTCGATCCCCGATCGGAAGGTGAAATAGCCCTGTTCGACCGGCATGTCGGCCAGATCGAGTCCCGCCGCCTCGATCGCGGCGGCGAAGCCGCGCCAGCGCTCGGCGCTCGACCCGTTATTCGGGTCGCCGCGCACGAAACCGATCCGGCGATGGCCGAGGTCGATCAGATGCTGGGTCATCGCCTGCGCCGCCGCGAAGTCGTCGACCCGGACCGACGCCCTTCCCGGTTGCGCGACCCCGACCGCGACCGCGACCGAAGGGGTGCCGGCGGCATCGAGTTCGTCGCGGACCGGCACCGAATCCGACAGCGGCGGGGGCAGGATCACCCCCTGCACCGCCGTAGATGCGAAGCGCCGCGCACCTTCGGCCTGCTCCTCGGCACTGTCCCCTTCGCAGGGTTCGAGGACGAGGTGACAGCCGACCTTGCGCGCGCCTTCCAGCGCGCCGATCAGAAAGTTCGACAGATAGGCGAGCGACGGATTGGCATAGAGCAAGCCGATCTGCGCCGCCTCACCGGCCGCGAGGCTGCGGGCGGCGGTGTTGGGCCAGTAGTTGAGCCGTTCGATCGCCGCCAATACCGCTTCGCGCGTCGACTGGCGAACATTCGCACCGCCATTCACGACGCGCGACACCGTCATCGCCGACACGCCCGCCGACCGCGCGACGTCCTGCACGGTAATGCTGCCACCGCTGCGACGACTTGGCTTTTCCATGGATAAAAACCGCTCCCTTGTTGCATTGCTTATGGCGCGGAACCGACGAATGCAAATCGCGCGATCGGTTGACGGCCCCGACCGGGACAGATAGCTGATAGCGCTACCAAATAGCGGCGGCGGGCGAACCGGATGCCGACTGTCCCGGGAGAGAGAATGTGACCCTGACGCCGAAGCCCGTTCGCCTTGCGCTTGCCTGCCTGCTGGCGACCGCCGCGACCGGCACCCTCGTCGCGCAGACCCGCCCGACCCGTCCGGCATCGGCCGAGCGCATGACGTACAAGGACGCGTCGCAGCCGGTCGCGGCGCGGGTCGAAGACCTGCTGCGCCGCATGACGCTGGAGGAAAAGGTCGCGCAGATGATCGGCATCTGGGAAAAAAAGCGCGACGTCCAGGACGCCAAGGGCAATTTTTCGGCAGCGAAGGCCGTGCGCGCCTTTCCCAACGGCCTCGGTCAGATCACCCGCCCATCGGACAAGCGCGGCGTCAGCGCCGGCAACAATGCGGCCGGGGTGACCGCCGACGCGGTCAATCGCACCGCGCAGGAAACCGCTGACTATATCAACGCCGCGCAGCGCTGGGCGGTCGAGCAGACCCGGCTCGGCATCCCGCTCATCATGCACGAGGAAGCGCTGCACGGCTATGTCGCGCGCGGCGCCACCAGCTTCCCGCAGTCGATCGCGCTCGCCTCGTCTTGGGACCCGGCGCTGGTCGAGCGCGTGTTTGGCGTGGCAGCCCGCGAAATGCGGGCGCGCGGCGCGAACCTCGCGCTTGCCCCCGTCGTCGACGTCGCCCGCGATCCGCGCTGGGGCCGGATCGAGGAGACCTATGGCGAAGACCCGCATCTGGTCGGCGAAATGGGACTTGCGGCGATTCGCGGTTTTCAGGGCAGCACCCTGCCGCTCGCACCGACCAAGGTGATGGTCACGCTGAAGCACATGACCGGCCATGGTCAGCCCGAAAACGGCACCAATGTCGGCCCGGCCAATATCTCCGAACGGACGCTGCGCGAAAATTTCTTTCCGCCGTTCGAACGCGCGGTGAAGGAACTGCCGGTGCAGGCGGTGATGGCGTCGTACAACGAGATCGACGGCATCCCCAGCCATGCCAACAAATGGCTGCTCGACGACGTGCTGCGGCGCGAATGGGGCTATAAGGGGTCGGTGGTCAGCGACTATTTCGCGATCAAGGAACTCAACACCCGCCACAAGATGTACGGCACCGACATGGCCGCCGCCGGTCGCCGCGCGCTCGACGCCGGGGTCGACATGGAATTGCCCGATGCCGATGGCTGGTCGACGCTTGCCGCCATGGTCAAGTCGGGACAGGTGCCGCAGGAACAGGTCGACAATGCCGTCCGCCGCATCCTGACGATGAAGTTCCAGATGGGGCTGTTCGAAAACCCCTATGCCGACGCGCGCACCGCCGAGGCGAAGACCGCGACGCCCGACGCGATCGCGCTCGCCCGCGAAGCCGCCGTGCGCTCGATGGTGCTGCTCAAGAACCAGAACAACCTGCTCCCGCTCCATCCGGCCAAGGTCGGCAAGATGCTGGTCGTCGGCACCCATGCCCGCGACACCCCGATCGGTGGCTATTCGGACGTGCCCACGCATGTCGTGAGTGTCTTGGAGGGCATGCAGCAGGCCGCGCAGGGCCGCTTCTCGGTAGATTATGCCGAGGGCGTGCGCCTGACCCGCAGCCGGCAATGGGCCGCCGACAAGGTCGAACTGGTCCCGCCGGCCGAGAACGCGCCGCTGATCGAGGAGGCGGTGCGCAAGGCGGCATCGGCCGACACGATCCTGCTGGTGCTCGGCCAAAACGAGCAGTTGAGCCGGGAGGCATGGGCCGACCAGCATTTGGGCGACCGGCAGAAGCTTGACCTGATCGGCGAGCAGAACGAACTGGCCCGCCAACTGTTCGCGACCGGCAAGCCGGTCGTGGTCGTGCTGCTGAACGGCGGTCCGCTCGCCGCGACCTATCTGGAGGCGAACGCGCCGGCGATCGTCGAAGGCTGGTATCTGGGGCAGGAAACCGGCAACGCCGTCGCCGATGTCGTGCTCGGCCGCGCCAATCCCGGTGGCAAGCTGCCGGTGTCGGTCCCGCGCAGCGAAGGGCAACTGCCGATCTTCTACAACCACAAGCCGACCTCGCGGCGCGGTTACCTGTTCGACAGCACCGCCCCGCTCTATCCGTTCGGCTATGGCCTGTCCTACACCAGCTTCGACGTCGGTGCGCCGCGTCTGGCCAAGGCGACGATCGGCCGGGACGAGACGGTGCGGGTGTCGGTCGACGTCGCCAATACCGGCCGCCGCGCCGGGGACGAGGTCGTCCAGCTCTATGTCCGCGACGACGAAGCGACGGTAACGCGCCCGGTGCTCGAGTTGAAGCATTTCCAGCGGGTGACGCTGCAACCGGGGGAAAAGCGGACGGTGACGTTCGACGTGAAGCCTGCCGACCTCGCCTTCTGGAACGTCGAGATGCACCGGGTCGTCGAACCCGGCACCTTCACGATCAGCGCGGGGAACAGTTCGACGTCGCTGAAGGCGACGACGCTGACGGTGAAGTAGACGCTTCTGCTCCCCTCCCTGGTGAAGGGAGGGGCCGGGGGTGGGTCGGCCCGCGAGAGAGAGTGGCGCCAGGCCATGAACCGACCCACCCCAGCCCCTCCCTTGACCAGGGAGGGGCTTTTCTGCGTTATCCTGCCGCGCAATAGCCGCGAATGAAGTCCCGATGCGCCGGCATATAGTCCGCCGACGCCGCGATCGCGTCGCGGATATGCGCCAGCCGCGCCCGCGTTTCCTCCAGCGACAGCGTCTCGGCGATCGGGTCATAGCCCTCCGGCCGCATCCCCTGCCCGTTCATCACCGCGAACCAGCTGGTGTCGTTGAACAGTTCCTCATTCTCGCGGAACGTGCGGCCATGGGTGCGGAACACCCGCATCTTTTCGGCCAGTCGTTCGGGCACGTCCATCGTCCGGCAATGGCGCCAGAAATCCGAATCGTCGCGTTCGGTGGCATGGTAATGCAGGATGATGAAGTCGCGGATTTCGGCATATTCGGTCGACAGGATGCGGTTGTAGCGTTCGATCTCGGCGCTGCGGAACCGCCGGTCGGGAAACATCGCCATCAATCGCGACAGGCCGGACTGGATCAGCCAGATGCTGGTCGATTCGAGCGGTTCGAGGAACCCCGACGACAGCCCGATCGCGACGCAATTCCTGATCCACATCCGGTCGCGGTGCCCGGCACGAAACGGCACGAAACGCGGTTCGGCGAGCGGCTCGCCATCGAGATTGGCGAGCAGGATCGCGGTCGCCTCGTCATCGCTCATATGCGCGCTGCTGAACACATGGCCGTTGCCGATGCGGTGCTGGAGCGGAATGCGCCATTGCCACCCGGCGCGTCGCGCGGTCGAACGGGTGAAGGGCGCCATCGCTGCGGTCCCGGCGCACGGCACCGCCACCGCACGGTCGCACGGCAGCCAATGCGACCATTCGACGAACTTCGCGCCCAGCGTCTGTTCGATCAGCAGCCCGCGAAAGCCGGAGCAATCGAC
Organism: Sphingomonas sp. Leaf10; assembly: GCF_001421245.1. Lineage (GTDB taxonomy): Bacteria > Pseudomonadota > Alphaproteobacteria > Sphingomonadales > Sphingomonadaceae > Sphingomonas. Next base: position 791,088 of record NZ_LMKE01000001.1, read on the forward strand.
GAACAGGTCGCCCTCGATCCGCCGGCCATCCTCCAGCACCACCGCCTCGACGAAACCGTCCTGTGGGCGCAGGTCGACGCGATCGATCCGCCCCTCGTGCCGCACGACGCCGCGCGCCTCGGCATAGCGTCGCAGATAGCGGGCATAGAGTGCCGCGTCGAAATGATAGGCATAGGCGATGTCGCTCAGTGGCGAATTGCCGGCATCGATCGGGCGCATGAACTTGCCCTGTGCGCTCGCCATCGCCTGCAACGACCATGGTTCGATCGCCGGTGCCTCACCTACGCCATGCAGCCGCAGCCAATAGGCGTGGAACGAGATGCCGTTCATGTTGATGCCGTAGCTTCCGAACGGATGGAAATAGCGGTGGCCGACCCGGGTCCAGTCGACGAACTCGATGCCCAGCTTGAAACTACCCTGCGTCTCGCGCAGGAACTCGGCCTCGTCGATGCCTAGCATGCGGTTGAACGTTGCCATTTGCGGAATGGTCGCCTCGCCCACCCCGACCGTACCGATCGCGTCCGATTCGACCAGCGTGATGTCGCAATAGTCGGTGGTCAGCAGCCTGGCGAAGGTCGCGGCCGCCATCCACCCCGCCGTACCCCCGCCGACGATGACGATCCGACGGATGCGGTCGTTGCTCATGCGCCGCGACCCTTTGGAGATGGAGCGTTCCGTATGTCCGAATTGACGCCGTCGCATTCCATCTGCTGAAATCCCATTCCGTTTCCTGCGCCGTCCCGATGCGTGCGGGTCGGGACGGCGACACTTTTGCAACACATACACATGTATTCGTGATGCCTACCATCCAAGCTATTGATTGTGGCTGACCTCGCCTTCTAAACCCGATCCCGAACCAGAAAAAGCGCGTCGAAATGATAGCGCTACCATCCCGGGGAGGAACAGCAGTCCGTGCCAACATCATCCATCCATCCGTCACCCGTCGACCGTTCGCTCGCTGCTGCGTTGAAAGCCGGCGCATCGCTGGTCGCGCTGTGCCTCGCCGCCCCGACCCTGGCGCAAACCGCCGCCGGCGACGTGTCGCAGACGTCAATCGCGCCAGGCGTTGACAACGCTGACAACCAAGCCGAACCGACCCAGGCCCCGGACGATACCGCAGCCCCCGATATCGTCGTCACCGGTTTCCGCCAGTCGCTGTCGACCGCGCAGGGGATCAAGCGCAATTCGGACGTGATCGTCGATTCGGTCACTGCGGAGGATATCGGCGCGCTGCCCGACCGATCGGTCACCGAAACGCTGCAGCGCATTCCCGGCGTGTCGATCAACCGCTTCGCCGCCGGCGTCGATCCCGACCATTTCTCGGTCGAGGGTTCGGGCGTGGTCGTGCGCGGGCTTACCTATGTCCGCTCCGAATTCAACGGCCGCGACGCCTTCTCCGCCGGCAATAGCGGCGGCCTGAGCTTCGCCGACGTTCCTTCCGAACTGCTCGGCGGCGTCGACGTGTTCAAATCGCCCTCCGCCGACCGGATCGAGGGCGGCATTGCCGGCGTGGTCAACCTGCGCACCCGCAAGCCGTTCGATCAGAAGGGCCTGCTCGTCTCCGCCAATGCCGAGATGAACTATGGTGAGTTCGCCAAGAAGGGCGCACCGTCGCTATCGGCGTTGGTCAGCAACCGTTGGGAAACCGGGATCGGCGAATTCGGCCTACTTGGATCGATCAGCTATTCGCAGCTCTACACCCGCGCCGACCGGCTCGGCATCTCGTCGTTCCGCGTGCGCCCGATCTATTCGGACGGCACCCGCAACGACGTCGTCGCCTTCGACGGCGCGACCCAGACCGGCGGAGGGCTGTTCCCGCGCGGCGCGGTGATCGGCAGCCAGGATTTCAACCGCGAACGCTATGGCTATTCGGCGGCGGCGCAGTGGCGTTCGACCGACGGCTCGATCGAGGCGACCGCCCAGTTCCTGCGCTCCGACGCGCGGCAGGCGTGGAACGAGCGTACCATCGAAATCGCGACCGACAACGTCACGACCAACGGCGATTCGCGCGCCCGCGCCGGCACGACGCTGAACTTCGACGATAGCGGCCTGTTCGAAAGCGGCATCATCACCGCCCCGACCGGCTGGCGTGCCGACCAACAGGGCCTCGACCCCCGTACCCCTGCGTCGGGCCTGCAATCGAACAATCAGGGTCGCGAACAGATTTCGAAGAATGTCACGACCGATTACTCGTTCAACCTGAAATGGGACGTCAGCAGCCGGCTCGGTCTGAACCTCGACTATCAGCACGTCGTCTCGACCAACCGCACCGTCGATAACGGCCTCTGGACGTCGAGCTACCAGGACGCGCAGATCCGCCTGAATGGAAAGGGTATTCCGGAGGTCAGCTTCATCGCGCCGCAAACCTGCGACACGACCTGTGTCGGCACGCCCGGCACCGACGTCTATCCGACCTATTTCAGCGGCACGCACCAGAGCTTCATCGATCCGTACAACACCTTCTATCGCTCGGCGATGGACCATGCCGAGGAATCGGACGGCAATTCGGACGCGGTGCGGCTCGACCTCGAATACAGCTTTCCCGAATCGGGCTTCCTCCGCGCGGTCCGCGCCGGCGGCCGGTTTGCGCAGCGCGATACGGTGTCTCGCTTCTCGGCCTACAATTGGGGCGTGCTGTCCGAACAATGGGGTAACAACGGTCCGGTCTGGCTGACCGACAATGTCGATGGCGATCCGACCACCGATGGCGGCGCGCCGCCGAACGTGACCCAGCCCTTCTTCTACAACAACTTCCTGCAGGACCGCACGCCCAGCCCCGCCGGCCCCGGCCGCCTGTTCTATTCGGGGCGTCCGGCCAGCAACCTCGAACAATATCGCGAACTCGGGTTGCTGATCGGTCGCGAATGGCAACCCGGCACGACCTGCGCCGATGGCCGGGCGATCAATGCCGGGTGGAACCCGCTCAACCAGCGCTGCGACGTGGTGCCCGGCACCGACTATCTGCGCGGCGAGGTCAATCCGCAGACCGAACGCAACAAGGCCGCCTATATCATGGCGCGGTTCGACACCGAATTCGGTAACGGGTGGAAGTTCAACGGGAATGTCGGCGTCCGCTACACCAGCACGCAGCGGATCAGCCAGGGGTTCCAGTCCTTCCCGACCGTCACCTCGCTGCCGACCGCGGCGCAATGTTCGGAAGCGATCGGTCAGGTGATCGCCGGCGAAACCGGCGCCACCGTCCCCGCCTTCTGCGCATTGCCGAGCGCGCAACAGGCCAGCTATCAGAACTTCCTGAACGGCGCGGTCGTAGCCAACAATGTCGACCTGACCTATGATTACTGGCTGCCGAGCCTGAACGTACGGCTGGAGGTCGGCAACGGGCTGCAATTCCGGGCCGCCTATGGCAAGGGCGTGTCGCCGCCGTCGCCGGGTCTGGTGCGTAACTATTATACCGTGGGCCTCACCACCCAGTCGCAGCTCGACAGCACCGGTGCGCAGGTTCCGATCGTCGTCAATCCAGACGGCACCCTGCCCCCCAACCAGGTGCAGGTGTTCGGGCAGTTCAACGCGGGCAACCCGTATCTGCTGCCGACCGAGGCCGACAGCTTCGACCTGACGGGTGAATGGTATTTCTCGCGGGTCGGGTCGATTACCGTGTCGGGCTTCTACAAGCGGCTGAGCAAGGTGCTGACCAACGACACCCAACGCCAGACCTTTACCAACAATGGCGAGAGTTTCGAAGCCATCGTCACTACGCCGGTCAATTCGGACGCGACCGGCCATATTCGCGGAGTCGAGGTCGGCTATCAGCAGACCTACGACTTCCTGCCCGGCGCGCTGAAGGGGCTGGGGTTGCAGGCCAACTACACCTTCATCAGCAGCTCGGGCGTGCCGCAGGCGGTGCTGTCCGCGACCGACCCGGCGGTCGCCGCCGGTCAGCAGCCGACGATCACCGGAACCAACTTTCCGCTGCAAGGGCTGTCGAAGCACCAGTTCAACATCACCCCTTTCATCGATATCGGAGCGCTGTCGCTGCGCGCGTCGTACAACTGGCGGTCGGACTATCTGCTGACGCTGCGCGACGTCATCACCCCGTTCGACCCGATCTTCCAACGGGCCTATGGTCAGATGGACGCCTCGGCCTTCCTACAGGTGACGCCGCAATTCCGCATCGGCATTCAGGGTGTGAACCTGACAAATGCCATGACGGTCACCGAAGCCGCCGTCGCCGATCAGAATGACGCGATCCGTCGTGTGCCGCGGCAATGGTACGTGAACGACCGGCGCTACTCGATCGTCGCGCGTATGAACTTCTGACGCTGCCCGGTATCTGAAAACGAAAACGCCGTCGGGGTAACCCGGCGGCGTTTTTGTTCGTTCCTGTAGGACGGCAGCAACTCGATCGACGAAAGGGTCGGATCGGCTGGCCGCCCGTCGCCTTAATCAGCGCGATGTCAACTGCACCGCACTGGACCGGTCGAGCATCCGCAATCCGCGCCGCGCCACGTCATGCGCGCTGGCAACCTGATCCGATGGCATCAGCAGCGACGCATCTTCGCCCGCCAGCACGCGCGTATACAGGGCCCGCGCCGTGTCGGAGCGTTCGGTCATCGCATAGACAGCAGCGAGGTTGAGCAGGACCTGCGGTTCCCGGCTTCCCGCACGCGCGTCGCGCTCCAGAGCGCGCTCGGCGGCTGGCAGATTACCGGCGGCAATGGCGGCGTGTGCGTATTGCGCATCCTGGGCGTTCGCGCTGGCGGCGATCCCCATGGCCGCCAGCGCCGGGGCAAGCAGTACGAGCGTTCCGATTCGCATGACATCGTCTCCTGTTTGTTACATCGGCATTACATCAATGTTTCACTTTTAAGACGGGTCCGCAAGACGGGCACAAAAAAAGGGGCGGCCGAAGCCGCCCCTTTGCGAGACAGTGATGCGCGACTTAGAAGTCGGCGCGATACTGTTCGTTGCCGACGAAGCCGAGCTTCGTCACGTTCGCGCGCTTGATGATCGCCAGCACCCCGTCGACCACTTCGTACCGCGCGGTCGCGTCGGGCTGGAAGTGGAGTTCCGGCTGCGGGTTCATGCCCACGGTCTGGTCCAGATACTGCGTCAACGTGACCTCGTCGACCGGCGTGCCGTTCCAGAAGGTCTGGCCCTGCGCGTTGATCGAGATCTTGTTCTTGATCGGATCGACCTGATCGCGCGGCGTATTGTCCGGCTGCGGCAGATCGACCTTCACCGCGTGGCTCTGGATCGGGATGGTGATGATGAACATGATCAGGAGCACGAGCAGCACGTCGATCAACGGCGTCGTGTTCATGTCCATCATCGGTTCGTCGTCGCTGCGACCGCCACCACTCATTGCCATATCAGGCTACTCCTATTGACGCGCGCGCGGCGTGGTATTGGGGTCCGGTTCCGAAATGAACCCGACCTTCGTAAACCCGGCCGACTGCATCGTGTAGATGGTGCCGCCGATGCAACGGTACGGCGTATTCACGTCGCCACGGATATGCACTTCGGGCAATTCGAGGTTCGGGTTGCCGACGCCGCCCTGACGGGCAACTTCGTCTTCCAGCTTCTTGACCGCGCGGGTGCGCAGCTCATCCGCATTGACCCGCGTCAGGCCCCAGTAAACGGCGCATTCGCCGCCCAGACCCTGCACCGAAAGCGAAACGTTTTCGGGCTTGGTCGTGGTCGGTTCGAACACGACCTTGGGGACCTTCAGACCGCTCACCTGCTGGACCACGACCGGAACCGCGATCAGGAAGATGATCAGCAGCACGAGCATGACGTCCACGAGCGGCGTGGTATTGATGTCCGAGAGGGGGGCTTCATCGCCGCCGCCGCCAACACTCATCGCCATGAGGCTATCCTATCCACTTATACTCAATCGAACCGCCGGGACCGAAGACAGCCCCGGCGGTGTCAGCGTCGGATCAGACGCGCGGCGCGGTCGGCACGCCACCGGCCTGGCCGGCGGTGGTGCTGCCGACTGCCGGCTTGGCGACGGGCGCCGGGCCACGAGCGGCAACGGTCGGACGAACCGCACCGTTCGAAGCGAGATAGCCGAGCACGTCGTTCGAGAAGGCCGAGAGGTCTTCCGAGATCGACTTGTTGCGGCGCTGCAGCCAGTTGTAGGCAAGCACGGCCGGAACCGCGACGACCAGACCGATGGCGGTCATGATGAGCGCTTCACCGACCGGACCGGCGACGTCACCGATGGCGGCCTGACCGGCGGCACCGATCTTCACCAGCGCGCGGTAGATGCCGACCACGGTACCGAACAGACCGACGAACGGCGAGGTCGCGCCGACGGTCGCGAGGAAGGCGAGGCCGCCGTTGAGCTTCGAGTTGATCGAGGCTTCCGAACGAGCGAGCGAGCCGTGCAGCCAGTCATGCGCTTCGACCGGATCGGTCAGCTTGCCGTGCTGGTCCTGGGCAGCGAGGCCATCGTCGACGATCTGGCGATAGGCCGAGTTCTTGTCGAGCTTGGCAGCGCCTTCACGCAGCGAGTTCGACTGCCAGAAGGTGGCGCGGACGCGCTTCGCCTGGTTCATGATCTTCTGCTGTTCGAACAGCTTGGTGAAGAGGATATAGAACGAGCCGACCGACATGATCACCAGGATGCCCAGCGTGCCGAACGCGATCGCGCCGCCCTGCTGAAGCGCTTCCCAGAAGCCGAAGTTCGGAGCCCCGGCGGGTGCGCCGGCAGCAAGAATGGTGAGCATCGGATAGTTTCCTTAGAGCTGGTATGTTCTTGAAGATTATGCCCCGGGACCGCCTCGCGACCAATTCGCCGCGAGGCACCCGGTCTTACCGATCGGCCGGCAGCTGCCAGCGAACGCGACGCGACGAACTCGAACGGATCGGATTACCCGCCTGATCGAGTGCCGGCGAGTAGCGGGCACGGCGTTGCAGTGCCGAGCACGCGGCCCGATCCAGCGCGGCCGAACCGCTCGACGAGGTGACGCGGCAGTTTTCCACGCGACCTTGGGCATTGATGTCCCACGAGATCGCGGTCACGCCTTCGTCACCGCTATTGAGCGCCGACGCGGGATAGTCGTCCTGCGTAATCCACTGCGACGGGTCACCCTTCGCACCGGCAGCCTTGCTGATCACCGGAGCCGGCGGCGCGGGAGGCGCAGGCGGCGTCGTCGGCGCAGGCGGCGCTGCGACCGGCACCTGATTGTACGTCGGCGGCGGCGTCGTAACCGACTGGATCACCACCGGCGGCGGTGCCTGGGTACGGACGATCGGCGGCGGCGTCACGACCGGCGGCGGCGTCTGCGGCTGCGGCGTGTCGGGCGGCGGCGGGGGCGGAGGAATTTCCTCCGGCGGGGGTGGCGGTTCCTCGACGTCGAACGTCTCGGTATCCTCAGTCACCTTCTTAACATATTTGTAGGCGAGGCCGGAGATGAACGCATAGCCGATCACCACGTGGAGAATCCCCACGATGATCAGTGCGACGATCCGGCCACTACCTGCTTTTTGGTCAGCGTAAGCCATTCAGCAACCAAACTCCTCTAGCCCGGTACATTGGGTCGGTCCGTCCGGCGAAACCGGCACGCAACGACCGTCGTGTCCGGGGCTACGCGGCATTCCGGACGCGATTGTCTATCGCGGCCTTTTAAACGACGCAAACGCTTTGTCGGACGAAACAATCGTACAATCGCGCCATTACCGAAATAAGTCTGTAACCGCGCATTTCCGGACCTTATGACCGGTCGGATGAAGCGCATCCTCCTCGCCGCGACCGGCATGACCCTGCTTTCGATCAGTTGTAGTCCGGTCGTCGCGCGCCAGAATGGCACGCGCGATGTTATCGCTACCGAATCATCCGGTCCGTCCTATGCACAGCTCGCCACGCTCGCGCTCGACGGGAATATCGTCCTCGACGCGACGATTCGGTCGGCAACACGCATACCGCCGGCGGAGGCAGCCGGTCTCGCCCCGGGACATGTCCGGTTCTACGTGACCGCCGATGTCGGTGCGCTGATTCGGGCGAGCGGACCGTTGCCGGCACGCGTCGGCTATCTGGTCGACGTGCCGTTCGATCCGCGCGGGCGTGCCCCCAATCTGAAGCGCCAGCGGGTCATCGCCTTCGCCCGTGCGGTGGCCGGACGTCCCGATCAGGTACAACTGCTTACGCCCGATGCACAATTTTCATGGACGCCGACGCTCGACCAGCGGGTGCGCGCGGTGGTGCGCGACGTACTGGCCCCTGACGCGCCGCCGGCGGTGACCGGGGTCGGCAATGCGTTCCACGTCCCCGGCACCCTGCCCGGCGAAGGCGAGACGCAGATTTTCCTGAAGACCGAAGACGGCAATCCGGTGTCGCTGCTGATCCTGCGCCGGCCGGGTGAGGAAAAGCGCTGGGCATTGTCGCTGGGCGACATCATCGACGAGGCCGGTGGCGCGCCGCAGCGCGACACGCTGGCATGGTATCGGCTGACCTGCGGCTTGCCGGAAACGCTGCCCGAAGCCAGCCTGCAGTCGCAGGACGACGACAACGCGACGATCGCCCGCGAAGACTATGCCTTCGTACGGCAGCAGCTTGGGCGGTGCGACGACGGACGCCGCCGCTGACCGGTCAGCGGCCGAGATGGACGAAGTCGCGTTCGAACCGCACCAGCCCTGCCCCGCCATCGACGAACAGCATTTGCCCGGTCGAGGCGGTGGCGCCGGCGAGGAACAGAACGGCATCGGCGACCTGATCGGGGCTCGGCAGGCGTTCGAGCGGCATCATCGCCGCCAGCCGTTCGAGCTGTTCGGCGTCATAATCCTCGGTCGCGATCGTCAGGCCCGGTGCCACGCCATTGACGCGCACGGAGGGCGCCAGTGCCAGCGCCAGCGTCCGCGTCGCTTCGGCAAGTGCCTGTTTCGACAGGGTATAGGCAAGCTGGTCGCGGTGCGGATGGGCGATCCGTTGATCGAGGATATTGACGACCGCCGCCCCGCCCTGCCCCGCCAGTGCGGTGGCAAGCACGAACGGCGCGGCGGCGTTGACCGCGAAATGCGCGGTCAGCGACTCCGGCGCGGGGTAGCTGTCGTCATCGGCGCGAAAGCAGGACGCGTTGTTGACCAGCAGATCCACCCGCCGGCCAAACCGATCCGCCACCGCCGGGACAAGCGCCGCGACCGCCGCCGGATCGGCGAGATCGGCAACGAACGACTCGTATCGCGCTCCGCCGATCCCGCGAATAACCACGGGATCGGGCTCGCCCGGCCGGCTGGCGTGGAGCGCGACGTCATAGCCGGCCTGCGCCAACCGCACGGCGATATGGCCGCCCAGCCGACGATGGCTGCCGGTGACCAGCGCCAGCGGGCGGCTCACCGCCGGTGCCGGACCATGGTGACGCCGATCGATTCGCCTGCTTCGGCGATTGCCAGCTTCACGATGCGGATCTTGACCCGCTGTACACGCGGATCGGACAGGAACAGCGTGTCCACGATATGGTCGGCCACGCCCTCGATCAGGGTGAAATGCACGCCCGGCGGCAATGCGTCGGTGGCCGCGTGCTTCAGGTCCATGTAGCTTTTGGACGCCGACAAGGGCGTGTCCGGCGCGAAACGTTCGGGACAGTCGAGGTCGACCGTCATCGAAATCCGCAGCGGTTGCGGCAGGTGCGTTTCCTCCGAGTAAATGCCCGTCAGGACATTCACCTCGATATCGTGGACTTCGAGTTGGAGCGAATCGCGCAAGCGGCACCTGTCATATACTGGGAACATTGGCGCGATAGCAGACGCCGCCTGCAGCGACAGCCGCCTGCTTGTGAATCTTGCCCCTTGTACCCGTCGGTCGCGGCGGTACAGGCGCGCATCCCGATTGGATTGGACCCGCCCTTGCCCGCATTGCCCCCGCTTGCCACCATTGCCCCCGCCGAAGTCGAAGCGCTGCTCGACGCGGCGTTCGGGATCGATCGGCATCGGCGAACGGCCTACCGCGTGCGTGCCGGACTGCAACCGATCGGCACGCTGAGCTTCGCATGGGTCGAAGGCGAGCGGCTGACCGGCTGTATTCAATGCTGGCCGGTGCAGCTGAACGCCGATGACGGGCGAGCGGTGCCGATGGTGATGGTCGGTCCGGTCGCGGTCGCGCCCGATCGGCAGGGAACCGGCATCGGGCAGCGACTGATGGCGGAATCGATCGCGGCGGCCGGCGAGGATGCGCCGCTGATGCTGATCGGTGATCCCGAATATTATGGCCGCTTCGACTTTCGTGCCGAGCGGACCGGCGGCTGGAGGATGCCGGGGCCGTATGAGCAACGGCGGTTGCTGGCGCGCGGTGCGGTGCCGGAATGCAGCGGCATGGTCGGCCCGCGCGTCGCTCTCGCGGCGTGAACCCCTTGTCGCGGGCGCGCGGTCCAAGCTAACGGACGGCCATGCCGATGCAGCCCCCCGCCGATTTTTCCTCGCTCTCGCTGGCCGAGGTCGCCCGCCTTGCCGCCGAAGCCAAATTACCGCCGGTCGAGCGCTGGAACCCGACGCATTGCGGCGACAGCGAGATGCGGATCGCCGCCGACGGCACATGGTATCATCAGGGCAGCGCCATCACCCGCGGCGAGATGGTGCGACTATTCTCGACGATCCTGCGGCGCGAGGAGGACGGTTCCCATGTGCTGGTCACGCCGGTCGAGAAGCTGTCGATCGCGGTCGACGACGCACCGTTCGTCGCGGTCGAGGCGAAGCTGTCCGGCGAGGGGGAACAGGGCCGCATCGCGTTCCGGTTGAATACCGATGAGCTGGCGGTGGCCGATGCCGCGCATCCAATCCGGATCGAGGGGACCGACGCGGCACCGCGCCCCTATCTGCGCGTACGTGGCGGCATGGATGCGCTGATCGCGCGTCCCGTATTCTACGAACTGGTCGAGCGGCTGGCGGTCGGGCCGGACGGGCGGCGCGGGCTGTGGAGCGAGGGCGCGTTCTTTCCGTTCGAGCCGGCATGACGCTGGCCGACCGGCTGCGCGCTCGGCTGGCGGATCCGGTCGACGCGCTGCTGACGGGCGATCTGAACGGCGCGGCTCCGATGCCGGCAGGCGGATGGCGCGCGGCGGCGGTCCTGATCGCAGTGACCGAGCGCGACGAACCGGGCGTGCTGCTGACGCAGCGGACCGGCGACCTGCGCACCCATGCGGGCCAGGTGGCGTTTCCCGGCGGCAGTATCGATGCGACGGATGGCGGACCGGTCGGAGCCGCGCTGCGCGAGGCGACCGAGGAGATCGGCCTGCCGGTGGGGGCGGCAACGGTGGTGGCGACGCTGGATCGCTATCATACCGTGACCGGGTTCGAGGTCGTGCCGGTGCTGGCGACGGTGCCCCCCGACCTTCCGCTGGTTCCGGCGCCGCTGGAGGTCGATGCGATCTTCGAAGTGCCGCTGCGGCTGTTGCTCGATCCGGCGAATTTCGCGGTCGGCAGCCGGTGGCACGAAGGAACCGAGCGATTCTATCACGAACTGATCTTCGGCGAACGGCGCATCTGGGGTGCGACGGCGGCGATGATCCTCAATCTGGCGCGACGACTGACATGGCCCTGACCGATATTCTCCCCGCCGCCGAATGGATGCAACGTCCGGGGCTGGACCGGTTGGCGGATGCACTGGGCGCCGACACCGGCGCGGCACGCTATGTCGGCGGCGCGGTGCGCGACACGTTGCTCGGGCTGGCCGTTTCCGACATCGACGTCGCGACGATCCACCCGCCGCAGGAGGTCGTACGGCGGCTGGAGGCGGCGGGGATCAAGGCGGTGCCCACCGGCATCGCCCACGGTACGATCACTGCGGTCGCCGATGGCACCGTCGTCGAGGTGACGACGCTGCGCCGTGACGTGACCACCGACGGGCGCCATGCGGAGGTCGCCTTCACCGACGACTGGCGGGCCGATGCGGCGCGGCGTGATTTCACGATGAACGCGCTGTATGCCGATATGCGGACCTACGCGCTCCACGATTATTTCGATGGCGTCGTCGACCTTCGCGCCGGGCGAGTGCGGTTCATCGGCGATCCGTTGCGCCGCATTGCCGAGGATCATCTGCGCATCCTGCGCTTCTTCCGCTTCCTTGCCCGATTCGGCGATGCGCCCGATGCGGACGGACTGGCGGCCTGTATCGATCGCGCCAACGACCTGATGGCGCTGTCGCGTGAGCGGATCGCCGATGAACTGCTCAAGCTGCTGGTCGCTCGCGATGCGGTGACGGTCATGCGGTTGATGGTCGACCACGGCATCTGGAAACCGGTGCTTCCCGAAATCGATCTGGCGGCGGTCGAGCGGCTGGCGGCCCTTGCAGCATGCGAAGCCGCGGCAGGGATCGCGCCCGACCCCATCCGGCGACTCGCCGCGTTGCTCGACGCCGGCAATGCCGAAGCCGTCACCGCCCGGCTGAAATTGTCGAACGCGTTTCGCAAGCGTATCGCGACCGCGCTGAGACAGGACGACGCGCAAGTCCCGCAGGCGCTGGGATATCGACTGGGCGTGGAAAGCGCCGTCGATCGGCTCCTGCTGTCGGGACAGTCCGAAGCCGCCGCCGGTCTGGTCGACTGGATCCGCCCGGCCCTGCCGCTGTCGGGCGGGGCGCTGGTCGAGCGCGGTCTGGCGCGCGGACCCGATGTCGCAAAGGCATTGCGCGCGGTGGAGGATCGCTGGATCGCGGAAGGCTTTCCGGACGCCGATCGCACCCATGCGATCGCCGACGAGGTCGTCGGTCAGGCGTTGCGCGCGACCAGCATCGCATAGGCCGCATCGGCCTCGATCGGTTTCGAATAATAATAGCCCTGCCCGAATGCGCAGCCGAGCGCGACGAGCGTCTGTTCCAGTTCCTGGGTCTCGATCCCCTCGGCGGTAGTTCGCATGCCGAGCGCCTGGGCCAGGCTCAGGATGGCGCGGACGATCGCCACCTTGTCGCGATCGGCGAGCATGCCCGAGACGAAGCTGCGGTCGATCTTCAGCTTGTCGATCGGCAGCTTCTGCAGATAGGCGAGGTTGGAATAGCCGGTGCCGAAATCGTCCATCGCGATCGTGGCGCGCATGTCCTTCAGCGCCAGCATCGTCTGCAACGTCCGGTCGGGATCGACGATGAACGCGCTTTCGGTCAGCTCGATGGTGAAGCGATCGCCCGGCAGGTCGTGCCGCGACAGCACGTCGGCGAACATCGCGGCAATATCGTCGCGCTGCAATTGCACCGCCGACAGATTGACCGCCATCCTGGCGCCGCAATTCCCGCCCGACTGGCGGTCCCACTGGGCCAATATCCGTGCCGACTCGTCCATTGCCCAGCGGCCCAGCGGCACGATCAGCCCCGATTCCTCGGCCACCGGGATGAACTCGACCGGGGAAATATGCTGGCCGTCCGGAGTCTGCCAGCGGGCCAGTGCCTCGAAACTGCTGATCCGACCGTTGGACAGGTCATAGATCGGCTGGAAGGCCAGCCGCAGCTGCCGTTCCTCCAGCGCGTTGCGCAGGCGCGTTTCGATCGAGAACTGGCTGCGGACGATATCGAACAGATGCGGGCGGTAGATTTCGGTTTGGCCGGTGCGCTTCGATCGCTTCACCGCGAACTGGGCGTGACGGATCAGATCCTCGGCCTCGTCCTCGGCATCCTCGCCCAAGGCGATACCGATCGAGCAATCGACGCGGATGCTGAAATCCGACAGCTGGAAGGGTTGGACGAGCGCCTGTTGCAGCCGCCCGGCAACCAGCATCGCATCGTCCGGCCCCTCACGCAGCGTCAGCAGCACCGCGAATTCGTCGCCCCCGGTCCGCGCGAGGACGTCGCAACCACGCAACACGCCCTTCAACCGGCGGGCCACGGAGATCAGCAATTCGTCGCCCGACAGCGATCCCATGCACGCATTGACGCGGCTGAACCGGTCGAGATTGATCGCCAGCACCGCGTAGCGGGCACGGTTGCCCCCGGCGATCCCTTCGTCGACCAGGTCGCCAAACCCCATACGGTTGGCAAGCCCCGTCAACGAATCGGTATTCATCTCGCGGCGCAGGCTGGCCTCGGTCCGCTGTTCGGCGGTCTGATCGAGCAGCGTTATCAGGCAGCGCGCCAGCGCGACCGCTTCGGGACGCCGGGCCAGCGTCACGTCATAATAGCGGCTGTCGACCGTATCCCCAACTTGGAGCGACAGGCGGCAGCGGGTGTCGGTCGAGCCCAGAAAGGTCGCGATCTGCTCGCCGATGCCGTCGAGCAGTGCCGCCTGCCCGGCGCCGACGAAACCGGCGGCGCGAAAGGCGATGTTACTGGCGCTGAACACCACCCGTCCGTCGACCAGATGTGCGATCGCGGTCGGCGCCGGGATCAGGTCGAGCGCCGCCGAATCCGCCGCATCCGATACGCCCGATGCATAAGACGCCTCGACCCGGACGGCCGTGGGTTCGTCCGGAAACGGATGCGTCTTGAACGCCGAAAGGAATTGCCGACCGAAAGCCATTTGCATCGCTATAGAGCGACGTTGGTTAAAAGCTTCTGAAGTTCGGCATACGATTCCAATGGATGAGCATGCCAGCGCGCCGAAACCGGTTCGGAACCACCGTCCGCGTCTGCCGCGAACCGCTTGTCAGAACCGATTGTCGCGCGGAAATCCGTTGGGCGGCATCCGCCCGGCGGCCCCGCGCGCCGCCCGCCATGGCGTCAGGTCGCTTTCGGTGCGCACCCGCCCGGTCTCGCCGCCCATCGTCCACGTCAGGCCATCGACGAAGCGCAACGTGCGTGCGTCCGACAGCCCGCCGTCGCGAAACCGCTGCAACTGCACCCCCTGTCCGCGCGCCATTTCGGCGAGCTCCGACAAGGGAAACAGCACCAGCTTGCGATTGTCGCCGATCGCCGCGACATAGTCATCGTCCGTGCCGATCGGACGCACGACCTTCAGCTTCGCCCCCGGCCGTGGCGCCATCACCTGCTTGCCCTTGCGCGTTTCGGCAAGCACGTCGGCGACCCGCACCGCAAAGCCGCGCCCGTCGGTCGCCGCCAGCAACAGCCGGTCCGACGTCGCCGCACGCAGAAGGCCGACGATCCGCGCATCACCGTCGAGGTCGATCATCGCGCGAACCGGTTCGCCGAAGCCGCGTCCGCCGGGCAGCTTGTCGGCGCCGAGCGTATAGAAGCGCCCACCATCGGTGGTCAGCAACAGCTTGTCGGTGGTGTGCGCATGGAAGGCGAAGGCCGGACCGTCGCCCTCCTTGAACCGCGCGGTATCGGCCGACGCGAGGTCGACATGGCCCTTCAGCGCACGCACCCATCCGCGTTGCGACAGGATGACGGTCAGCGGCTCGCGCTCGATCATCGCTTCGGCCGGGATTTCGCGTGCCGGTGCGGCTTCCTCGATCGCGGTACGGCGTTTGCCGAGCGCCGTTTCGCTGCCATAGCGGTCACGCATCTTCGACAGATCGCGCTTCATCCGCGTGCGCTGGCGTGCTTCGCTGGACAGCAGCAGGGTCAGTTCGGCCTGCTCCTTTTCCAGCTTCGCCCGCTCGCCGCGGATTTCCATCTCCTCCAGCTTGCGCAGCGACCGCAGCCGCATATTGAGGATCGCTTCGGCCTGTCGATCGGTCAGGCTGAACTCGGCGATCAGCACCGGTTTCGGCTCGTCCTCGGTACGGATGATCGCGATCACCCGGTCGAGATTGAGATAGGCGGCGAGATACCCGTCGAGCAGCTCGATCCGGTCGGCGATTCTGGCAAGGCGATGCTCGCTGCGACGGCGCAGCACCACGAACTGGTGGTCGACCCAAGCCTTCAGCGCCTCCCGCAGCGACATGACACGCGGGGTGCGATCCTTGTCGAGAACGTTGAGGTTCAGCGGCACGCGCGATTCGAGGTCGGTCAGGCGGAACAACCCGTCCATCAACACCTGGGGGTCGACCGTCCGGCTGCGCGGTTCGAGGACGATGCGGATTTCGGCATCCGATTCGTCGCGGACATCGGTCAGGATCGGCAGCTTCTTGTCGTTGATCAGCGCCGCGATCTGTTCGATCAGCTTGCCCTTCTGCACCCCGTACGGGATTTCGGTGACGACGATCTGCCAGCCGCCGCCCTTTTCCCGCTCGACCATGTGGCGCGCGCGCACGCGGAAGCCACCGCGACCGGTGGCATAGGCTTCGCGAATCGCGGCGGGGGGATCGGCGATGATGCCGCCGGTCGGGAAATCGGGACCACGGACATGGGCGAGCACGGCGGCATCGTCGGCCTCGGGCTGATCGACCAGCACGATCGCCGCCTCGAACAATTCGGCGGCATTGTGCGGCGGCACGCTGGTCGCCATGCCGACGGCGATGCCGCTGGCGCCATTGGCCAGCAGGTTGGGAAACATGCCCGGGAACAGTTCCGGCTCCTGCTCCTCGCCATTATAGGTCGGGCGGAAGTCGATCGCGTCTTCGTCGAGGCCGGCCATCAGGTCGATCGCGACCTGCGTCAGCCGAGCCTCGGTATAGCGATAGGCGGCGGCGTTATCGCCGTCGATATTGCCGAAATTGCCCTGCCCGTCGACCAGCGGATAGCGCAGCGCGAAATCCTGGGCCAGGCGGACCATCGCGTCATAGACCGACTGGTCGCCATGCGGATGGTATTTGCCGATCACGTCGCCGACGACGCGCGCGCATTTCTTGTACCCCGACGCGGGATCGAGCTTCAGCAGCCGCATCGCCCACAGCAGCCGGCGATGCACCGGCTTCAACCCATCGCGCACATCGGGCAGCGACCGGGCGGTGATCGTCGACAGCGCATAGACGAGGTACCGTTCCGACAGCGCACTGTCGAACGGTGCGTCGAAGACGCCGATCGGGGTCGAAGGGTCGGTCAGTTCACTTGCCATCGCGACCGCGATAGCAGGCGAACCGCACTCCTGCGAGGGGCGAAATGGAACGAACCGGGATCAGGCGGCTTCGCGACCGACCTTTGCGACATACTGCTCCGGTTCGCCATCGGCCAGCGCGACGACATCGGCAACGATCGACTGCCATTCGGCGTCACCCATCTCGATCAACCCGAACAGGCGCATCAGGAACGCACCTTCCATGGCGAGGAACGCCATCCGGAGCCGCCGGCCGCGTTCGCCGGTCACGTCGATCATGTCGACCCGTTCGCGATACCATTTGCGGACTGCCGTCATATGCTGCGGTGAATTGAGCAACGTTACCAGCAAGCTGGGCGCGCCGCGCCGCGAACGGTCGTTATAGTCGGCGGCATAATCGATATGCTTGCGAACGGCGCAGGGGCCGCTGGGGTCGCTCGCCCCCAGTTCGGCGATCCGCTCGGCATATTCTTCCTGCCACCGCTCGAACATCGCCGCGATCAGCGATTCCTTGCTGCGAAAACTATATTGCACCCCGCCGTTGGTGATGCCCATCTGTTCGGCAACAGCGGCAATGGTCAGGCCGGCCGGCCCCTTTTCCAGCGTCACCGCTTCCGCGGCATCCAACAGCTTGTCACGCTCGATCGTACGAGTTCTACCCACGGTAACGCCCCTTTGCGGCCAGCACCCATCCGGCCATTCTTTTCCCCGTATGTCCCATAACCTAAATTTATCCACATGTGCGACGTTTATTATACGATTCTACACCTTTCGTACGTTTGTGACCCTGAATAAGCGGAAAACCGGCAATGATCGAACCGAGCACCCCATGGATTCCGATGACGTGGCCCGATCTGACGTCGCGGGTACGAGCCGAGCCGGACCATATGTTTCGCTATGGAACAGATCAATTGCAATCGGTCGATCTGTGGCTGCCGTCCGGCGATCCGCCCGGATGCTGGCCCACCGTGGTGATGGTCCATGGCGGTTGCTGGCAGAGTTCGATCGCCGACCGGCGGCTGATGGACTGGGTCGCCGCCGATCTCCGCGCGGACGGAATCGCGGTGTGGAATATCGACTATCGCGGGGTCGATCGTGACGGCGGCGGCTATCCGGGGACGTTTTGCGATGCGGCGGCAGCGGTGGACCTGCTGCGCGAGCACGCTGAAGCGTGCCGGCTCGACCTTTCGCGGATCGTGGCGGTCGGGCATTCGGCGGGCGGCCATCTGGCGCTGTGGCTCGCCGCACGACATCGCCTGCCACGGCACAGCCCCTTGGCGACCGAGGATCCGCTGCCGATCGCGCATGTCGTTAGCCTGGGCGGCCTGCCCGATCTTGCCGCGGTGGAAGCAAGTCCCGACAATGGCTGCGGGACCAAGGTGATCGCGCAACTGGTCGGCGGCGACCGGCCGGATCGCTTCGCCGATACCTCGGTAGTGGAACTGCTCCCCGTCGGCGTACCGATCGACCTGATCGACGGCGCGCAGGATCGCATCGTTCCCGCACACATGGCCCCCGCCTTTGCGGCGGCCGCGCAGGCAGCCGGCGACCGGGTCACGCAACGTCGGGTCGACGACACCGGCCATGTCGAACTGATCGCCCCCGGCACCACGGCATGGGCGGCAGCGAAGGCCGCGATCGCACGCGCACGGAAAGGCTGAGGCACGACCGATCCCGTCCCGCGGCGCGATTGCGTGGTCGGCTGCCTTGGGCTATGCGGCGGCTTTCTCCACCGGCCACGGGCATTCCCTTGGCCGGCCCGTTTCGTCGAAGGGAATCGCATGGCTCGCCGCCGCCAGATCTACGAAGGCAAGGCAAAGATCCTGTACGAGGGTCCGGAACCGGGTACGCTGATCCAGTATTTCAAGGACGACGCCACCGCCTTCAACGCCCAGAAAAAGGGTACGATCAACGGCAAGGGCGTGCTGAACAACCGGATTTCCGAGCATGTCTTCACGCTGCTCGGCAATATCGGCGTGCCGACCCACTTCATCCGCCGCCTGAACATGCGCGAGCAGTTGATTCGTCAGGTCGAAATCGTCCCGATCGAGGTCGTGGTGCGCAACGTCGCTGCCGGCTCGCTGTCGAAGCGGCTGGGCATCGAGGAAGGCCAGCAGCTGCCGCGCACGATCGTCGAATATTATTACAAGGACGATGCGCTGGGCGATCCGATGGTGTCGGACGAACACATCCTGTGCTTCGGCTGGGCGGCGCAGGACGAACTGCACGAGATGGCCGACATGGCGATCCGCGTGAACGATTTCCTGTCGGGCCTGTTCGCCGGGATCGGCATCCGACTGGTCGACTTCAAGCTCGAATTCGGCCGCATCTGGGACAATGATTTCAGCCGGATCATTCTGGCCGACGAAATCAGCCCCGATGGCTGCCGTCTGTGGGACATGACCACCAACGAGAAGCTCGACAAGGATCGCTTCCGTCGCGATCTGGGCGGCGAAGTCGAAGCCTATCAGGAAGTCGCACGCCGGTTGGGCCTGTTGCCCGAAGGCGCGGACTCGGCGGTGCTCGACCTCGAAACGCATCGCAAGAAGCGCGAGAAGTAAGGCTGCGTTCGACTGAATAACGTCACCCCAGTGCAGGCTGGGGTCTCTCTCGGCCCTGACGTTGCGGTGCCCAACAGCGAGACCTCAGCCTGCGCTGGGGTGACGTTTGTGTTTCAGGATGGATCACAACCGATCGCAACGTCATCCCGGCGCAGGCCGGGATTCATGGATACGCGACGCCCACGGTAGCGCACCGCATCGGCAACACCCCGTCCGTGGATCCCGGCCTGCGCCGGGATGACGGCTGTCTCGCTGGCCCCTCACCCCCGCGCGAACAGCGCCGGGTCGAGCGCCATGACCGCATCGGCCCCGCCCTCGATCTTCCTCCGCAGCGCGCCGGTGTCCGGGATGATCCGCTCGGCATAGAAGCGCGCGGTGACCCGCTTGCCCTCGACGAACTTCGGATCGCCCTCGCCCGACGCTGCCAGCGCCTCGGCGGCGGTCAGCATCCGCAGCCACATTAGCCCGGTCGCGACGATGCCCATGATGTGCATGTAGGAATGCGCGCCCGCGCCGACATGGTTCGGGTTCTGCATGCCGTTCCCCATGAACCACATGGTCGCCGCCTGCAGATCCTTGAGGCCCCGCTCCAGCCGCTCGGCGAAATCGCGCGTTGCTTCCGCCCCCTTTGCGGTCGCGATCTCTTCGCCGACGATGCGAAAGAAATGCTGGATCGCCCGGCCGCCATTCTGCGCCAGCTTGCGCCCGACCAGATCCATCGCCTGCACGCCGTTGGTGCCTTCATAGATCATCGCGATCCGCGCATCGCGGACATATTGCTCCATGCCCCATTCGGCGATGTAGCCATGGCCGCCATAGACCTGCTGCGCATTGGTCGCGACGTCATAACCCTTGTCGGTGCCATAGCCCTTGATCACCGGGGTCAGCAGCGACACGAGATCGTCGGCCAGCTCGCGCCTAGTCGCATCCTCGCTCATATGCGCCAGATCGACCTGCAACGCGCCCCACAGGCATAGCGCGCGCAGGCCTTCGGTCAGCGCCTTGCCCTCCATCAACATCCGCCGGACATCGGGGTGGACGAACAGCGTATCGGCCTTTTCGTCCGGTTGCGCCGGACCGGTCAGCGCCCGCCCCTGCCGCCGGTCGCCGGCATAGATGACCGCGTTCTGATACGCGGTCTCGGCAACGCCCAGCCCCTGCAAGCCGACGCCCAATCGCGCCGCGTTCATCATGATGAACATTGCAGCGAGACCCTTCATCTCCTCACCGACCAGCCAGCCCTTCGCCCCGTCATAGTTCATGACGCAGGTCGAATTGGCATGAATACCCATCTTGTGCTCGATCGAGCCGCAGGTGACCGGATTGCGGTCGCCCAGCGACCCGTCGTCGTTCACCAGGAACTTCGGCACGACAAACAGCGAAATCCCCTTCGAGCTTTCCGGCGCACCCGGCGTCTTGGCAAGGACGAGGTGAATGATGTTGTCGGTCAGGTCATGCTCGCCCGACGAGATGAAGATCTTGGTGCCGGTGATCGCCCACGACCCGTCGTCGTTCGGCACCGCACGCGTCTTGATGAGACCCAGATCGGTGCCGCATTGCGGCTCGGTCAGGTTCATGGTGCCGCCCCATTCGCCCGACACCATCTTAGGCACATACATCGCCTGCTGTTCCGGCGAACCCTTGACCAGCAGCGCCGCGATCGCGCCGTGCGTCAGCCCCGGATACATGGCGAACGCCATGTTGGCGGAGATCAGATATTCCTCGAATGCGGTGGCGACGACATGCGGCATCGCCTGCCCGCCGAACGCCTCCGGCGCCGACAGCGTGCCCCAGCCCGATTCGACGAACTGACGATAGGCGTCCTTGAACCCGTCGGGCGTCGTCACGCTGCCATCGGCATGGCGGGTGCAGCCCTGCTGGTCGCCGGAAGCATTCAGCGGGAACAGCACCTCCGCCACAAAGCGGCCGCCCTCTTCCAGCACCGCCTCGACCGTATCCGGCGTGGCATTGGCGAAGCCGGGCAATGCGGCATGGTCGCCGATCTTGAGCACATGGTCGAGGATGAAGCGGGTGTCGCGGACCGGCGGGGTATAGCTTGGCATCGGGTCAATCCTTCTCCGGGGGTGCGCCCTCTGCCGGGGCGCTCTGGTGCGGCAGCGCTTCGATCGTGGTTACGAAGTCGCTGAGTTCGGCGATCGCGGCATCGATATCGCGCCGCTGGTTTTCGAGCAGCGCGATCCGGTCGCGGCATTTCTGGACGGTGACCTGCCGCTGCACGACGCGACCGTCGCCGATATCGTACAGGTCGATCATCTCGCGAATGTCGGCGAGGCTGAACCCCACCCGCTTGCCGCGCAGGATCCAGGCGAGCCGCGCACGATCGCGCTGCGAATAGATGCGGGCAAGACCACGCCGTTCGGGCGCGATCAGTCCCTCGTCCTCGTAGAAGCGCAGCGTGCGGGCGGTGACCCCGAACTCGCCGCACAGGTCGGTGATCGAGAAGCGATCGGCTTCCCCGGACGACTCGGATAGACGGGCGGCGGCAGCTGTCATGACCGCAACGCTAGTTTACGTTGACGTGAACGTCAACCTTCGTCAGCTGCTGCCGGAGCCGGCGGACAAACGGCCCGCTTCGCCGATTTTCGTTTCACCGCGGTCGTCGCGAATTCGGCGGCGTCCAGCGACCCGTCGCGCCCCTTGTCGGCGGTCGCGAACTTGGCCGTGGTCTTGACCGCCCACTCATCGAAGCTCAGCCGCCCGTCGCCATTGGTGTCGAGCTTCGCATAGGCCTTGCGCCGCGACGCCAGATATTCGTCGCGGGTGATGCGACCGTCGCGATCCTTGTCATATCGATCGAACCGCTTCTGCTCGCGCGTCCGGGTCGCGGCTGCCGGCGGTTCGGGCAATTCCGCCTCGGCCGTCTGGCTAGCAGCAAAGGGCGCGGGCGGCGGCGGCAGCTTTTCGGTGGCGGCATCGCCGCGGAACAGGAACAGCCCGGCCGCGACCAGCGCCAATGCCGAGCCCACCCCCGCCAGGAACCGCCACATCGCTCTACTCCCCGCTGCCCGCCGCCTGTATCGGCCAGCCCCTACCGCCCGGCAAGCCCGAACCAGGCGAGCCGCGCCGCACGCTTCGGTCCGCCCGGTGCCACCTGTGCCAGATCGAGCCGTGCGGACAGTGCCAGCAGGCCGAGCGGTCGCGCGACACCACCCAGCCGCGTCGCCAGCGCCGTCCGCGCGAGCGCGCCGGCCGTCTCCGCAACATTCCGGTCGTCGAGATGCTGCATCAGATCGGCCAGCGCCCATCCCTGTCCCAACGTCGCTGCCCGCCCGGCATCACCGCCGAGGATCGCCGCCGCCAGCGCGAACAACTGCCCGCCCCGCTCCACACCAAAACGAGACAGCGCATCGCGATCGAGCGTCTCTTCCTCGATCAGGACCTCCCAGCCCTCGACCACCTTGGCCAGCGCGACGCCGGTCACGCCGCGCGGCAGCACCTGCTCGGCCAGCGCAGCCAGCACCGGCATGGCCGGCGGTGGCGCCTGATCGAGTTTCGCCAGCTGTTCGCGCCACCATGCCAGCCGGATCTGCCCGATCGCGGGCTGCGTCGTGGTGCGCATGACATCGGCAAGTGCCGCGTCGAGCGCGAGCAGTGCCGACAGCGCTGCACGCCGTCCATCGTCGGGCGCGTAGGCCAGTGCCAGCCTGCGTTCGGGATCGGGGATCGTTTCCATCGGCTCCGTCAGTGCGGGTCTTAACATTCCGTCAACCCTGTTCAGCTAGTCAAATGCATCGATTGCGTGGATTTGCGCAGCGTGGGGTGGGTGGGCGATGATCGGACGCGGGTGGGACCGGGCACGACCGGGCGGCTTTCTGACGCGGCTGGCGCGCGACCGTACCGGCAACACACTGGCGATGATGGCCTTCGCGATGATCCCGCTGATCGGCATGGTCGGTTCGGCGATCGATACCGCGCGGGTCTTCTACGTCAAGGTGCGCCTGCAACAGGCATGCGACGCGGGTGCGCTGGCCGGGCGCAAATTCATGAACGGCACCGAATTCAACGATGCCGCCCGGCTACAGGCACAGGCATTCTTCGCCAATAATTTTCAGGCGGGGATGATGGCGTCGGCCGATCCAGCCTTCACCCCGGTAAAGACCGATCAGGGTCAGGTCGCCGCCACCGCATCGGTCACCGTGCCGATGACGCTGATGCGGATGTTCGGCTTCGAACCCGTTACGGTCAGGGTCGCGTGCGAGGCGAAGCTCGAAATCCCCAATCTCGACGTCATGTTCGTGCTCGACACGACCGGATCGATGACCGACACCAACGCCGGTGACACCGCCGACCGAATCACCGGTTTGCGTCAGGCGGTCATGAACTTCTACGACACGCTCGATCGCGCCAAAAAGCCGGGAACGCTGATCCGCTATGGCGCCGTTCCGTATTCGTCGAACGTCAATGTCGGCATGTTGCTGCGGCCCGAATGGATGGTCGACAACGCCTATTACTAGTCCCGGAAATATGACGGCAGCACGACGACGACCGGCCCGGACACAATCGACAATGCCGATTACGTGGTCACGACCGGCGGGTGGCAGAAGAAGAGCGGCACGTCGGGAACGACCAAGACCTATGGCCAGCCGGAGAACTGCACCGCGCCGGCCAACAAATTGCAGACATCGCAGACTGAAACCGGATGGAAGTCCACGGGCAAGAACGACCGCAGCGAAACCAACACCTATACCCGAACTCGAAGCGGCAGCAGCTATTCGGCAAAGGTCGTCAATGCCCGCTGTGAGATCACCGAAACCTGGTACCGCGACTATGTCGACACGCGGACCGACAGTCGCGTTCCGAACCCGAACAAGGGCAAGACCAAACCGGGAACTCCGACAACGACCCACTATTATTGGTACGACAGGCTCCAGTGGAATGTTTCGGGCCTGAAGGGGTCGGGCGCCCGCATGGCGGGTGGCACCATCGAACTGCCCATCGCGGCCGAGGGCAAGATGCGCCAGATCACCTGGAATGCGCAGAACGCCTGTATCGAGGAGCGCAAGACCGTTGCGCAATCGACCTACGATACCATTCCCCAGGACGCCTATGACCTGAACGTCGATATGGTCCCCAATCCCAGTGATGACGAAACCCGCTGGAAACCGTGGTTGCCGGGGGCGGTGTTCGCACGGGAAAGCTTCACCAAATGGTCGGTCCCGGGAATGCGGTCGAGTTCCAATTATCCGAATTTGCAGGACGTGAACAACGGACAGAATGCCCCCTGCCCATCCCCGGCGCGCATGTTGCAGGCGTTCACCCAAGCCGAGATGCAAAGCTACGTCAACAGCCTGCAGGTCGGTGGCAAGACCCATCACGATATCGGCTTCCTGTGGGGGCTGCGCCTGATGTCGCGCGACGGCATCTTCAAGGACGAGAACAGCGCCGGGCTGAACGGCGGCAAGAATTCGCAACACCTGATATTCATGACCGATGGCGAGACCGATACCTACAACACGGTGTACGAAGCCTATGGCCTGTCGGGTCTCGATCGACGGCGGACCACCGGTTTCACTTCCAACGACGCGCAGAACAAGGAGCAGAACACGATCGTCGCCAATCGCCTGCTCGCGCTGTGTCAGGTCGCGCGGCGCAAGGACATTACGGTCTGGGTCATCGCGTTCGGCACGACGCTAACCCCACTGCTGAGCGATTGCACGACCGAGGGGCGATCGTTCCAGGCGAGCAATACCGCGCAGCTCAACACCGCGTTCAGCAACATCGCCGCGCAGATCGCCAAGCTGCGGGTGTCGAAGTGATCGCCCGGCTGAACCGCGACCGGCGGGGGGCGACCTTCGTCGAATTCGCACTGCTTGCTCCGGTCCTGCTGCTGTTGCTGATGGGCCTGTTCGACCTCAGCTACCGGTCCTATGTGCAGGCGCTGCTGACCGGCGCGTTGCAGCAGGCCGCGCGCAACGGCACGCTGGAGGGTAATGCGACCACCTCCGCCGCCGCCGCGATCGACGAACAGGTCATCCGACAGGTTCGCCCCGTCGCCGCCAATCTCACCTGGACCAGCAAGCGTTCCTACTATCGCAACTATGACGGCGTCGACGCCGAACCGTTCGACGATGCCAACCGCAATAATAAATATGATCCGGGCGAGTGCTTCACCGATATGAACGGCAATCGCCTGTGGGATGCGGACCCCGGCCTCGATGGTCAGGGTGGAGCGAACGACATCACGATATATACCGTCGAGGTCACCTATCCCCGGCTGTTCCCGCTTACCGGACTGATGGGGCTGCCCCCCGACCAAAAAATATCGGCGACGAGCGCGCTGAAGAACCAGCCCTATGATACGCAGAGCACGGCGGCGGCGGAGCGGATATGCGGATGACCATCGCCCGCACCCTCCGCGATCTGCGACAGGCCCGGCGCGGCGTCGCGATGCTAGAATTCGCGCTTGCCCTGCCAATCGTCCTGCCGATCGGGCTGTATGCGATCGAACTGTGCAATTTCGGCATCCAGCAGTTGCGGCTCAGTCAGGCGACACAGACCCTTGCCGACAATATCTCGCGCGTCGGCGTCGACACCAACGCCGCGACGCAGCAGCTGCGCGAGGTCGACGTCAACGAGGTGATCGCCGGGTTGCGTCGGCAGACCGACGCATTGGGGCTGACCACCAATGGCCGCGTGACGATTTCCAGTCTGGAGCGGCGCGACGGAGCGCAATGGATTCACTGGCAACGCTGCGTCGGGTTGAAGCGCGGTGCGGGCTATGATTCCAGCTTCGGCCGCGAAGGCGATGGCGGAACGTCGAACACGGCGTTCAAGGGCATGGGCGACCCTGCCAGGCCGGTGCAAGCTCCCGATCGTGCGGCGGTGATCTTCGTCGAGGTCAATTACGACTATCAGCCGCTGCTGACCGCGTTCTTCCTCGGCCAGCGCAAGGTGCAGCAGACCGCTGCCTTCATCGTCCGCGACAATCGCTTGCTGGAGGACGGGGTGGTCGATCCGACACCGCAAGCGAAGCAGCGCATGACCTGCGACCGCTACACCGTCTGACGGCGACCGCCGCTGCGGGACCGTCCCGCAGCGGCGTCGTTCGTTACTTGTAGGTGACCTTCTTCACCGCTTCCACGACCTTGTCGCTGGTGATGAGCGCCAGCTTTTCGAGGTTCGCGGCATAGGGCAGCGGCACGTCCTCGTTGGTGACGCGCAGCACCGGCGCGTCGAGGTCGTCGAAGCCCTGCTCCATCACCACCGCGGCGATTTCCGACGCGATCGAGCAGGTCGGCCAACCTTCCTCGACCACGACCAGCCGGTTGGTCTTCTTCAGCGACTTCAGCACCGTCTTGGTGTCGAGCGGGCGCAGCGTGCGCAGATCGATCACTTCGGCGTCGATGCCCTCGCCGCCAAGCTTCTCGGCGGCTTCGAGCGCGAGGCCGACGCCGATCGAATAGCTGACGATCGTCACGTCCTTGCCCGGCTTCATGATCCGCGCCTTGCCGATCGGCAGGACGAAATCGTCGAGCTTCGGCACGTCGAACGAGCGGCCGTACATCAGTTCGTTTTCGAGGAAGACGACCGGGTCGGTCGAGCGGATCGCCGCCTTCAACAGACCCTTCGCATCGGCCGCGTCATAGGGCGCGATCACGATCAGGCCGGGGACGCTGGCATACCACGGGCCATAGTTCTGCGAGTGCTGGGCCCCCACGCGGCTCGCCGCGCCGTTGGGGCCGCGGAACACGATCGGGCAGCGCATCTGGCCGCCGGACATGTAATTGGTCTTGGCCGCCGAATTGATGATATGATCGATCGCCTGCATGGCGAAGTTGAACGTCATGAATTCGATGACCGGGCGCAGACCGCCCATTGCCGCGCCGGTACCGATGCCGGCAAAGCCGTATTCGGTGATCGGCGTATCGATGACCCGGCGGTCGCCGAATTCGGCGAGCAGGCCCTGCGTAACCTTGTACGCGCCCTGATATTCCGCGACTTCCTCGCCCATCACGAACACGCGGTCGTCGGCACGCATTTCCTCGGCCATCGCGTCGCGCAGCGCGTCGCGGACCGTGGTCTTGACCATCTCGGTCCCTTCCGGGATTTCCGGGCTGGTCTCGCCTTCCTGATCGGCGGCGTCGAACAGCTGGCGCGCGCCGGTTTCGGCGTGCTGCTGCGACGTGCCTTCGGGCGTCGGCGGTGCCTTGTCGTCGTTCTTTTCGTCGGCCTTGGGCGTAGCGGCGGCGGCATCGCCCGCGCGTGCCTCGGTCGGCTGCGACGACTTGGCGGCGTCGACGTCCTCACCCTCGGCGGCGAGGATCGCGATGACCGCGCCGACCTTCACATTGTCGGTACCCTCGGCGACGACGATCTGCGCGATCGTGCCTTCATCGACGGCTTCGAATTCCATCGTCGCCTTGTCGGTCTCGATCTCGGCCATGATGTCGCCCGACTTGACCGTGTCGCCTTCCTTGACGAGCCACTTGGCCAGCGTGCCTTCTTCCATCGTGGGCGACAGCGCCGGCATCTTCAGTTCGATCGGCATCTCAGTAGGTCTCCACCAGCACGTCGGTGTACAATTCTTCCGGGTTCGGCTCGGGCGCACTTTCGGCGAAGTCGGCGGCGGCGTTCACCACCTTGCGGATTTCGGCCTCGATCGCCTTCAGCTCGTCCTCGTTTACGCCGGCGGCGTTCAGCTCGCGCTTCAGCCCCTCGATCGGGTCCGAATTGTCGCGCATCGCCTGCACTTCGTCGCGGCTGCGATACTTGGCCGGATCGGACATCGAATGGCCGCGATAGCGATAGGTCTTCATCTCGAGGATGATCGGACCCTTGCCCGCGCGCACCCATGCCAGCGCTTCCTCGGCGGCACCACGGCACGCCAGCACGTCCATGCCGTCGACCTGGATGCCCGGAATGCGGAAACTTTCGCCGCGCTTGTACAGCTGGTCTTCGGCCGACGCGCGGTTGACGCTCGTGCCCATGGCGTACTGGTTGTTCTCAATCACGAAGATGATCGGGAGCTTCCACAGCTCGGCCATGTTGAACGATTCGTACACCTGCCCCTGGTTCGCGGCGCCATCGCCGAAATAGGCCATGCAGACGCCGCCGTCGTTGCTGTACTTGTGCCCGAACGCGAGACCTGCGCCCAGCGACACCTGCGCCCCGACGATACCATGACCGCCATAGAATTTATGCTCGGTCGAGAACATGTGCATCGACCCGCCCTTGCCGCGGCTGATGCCGGCTTCACGCCCGGTCAGCTCGGCCATGATGACCTTGGGATCGATGCCATAGGCGAGCATGTGGCCATGGTCGCGGTAGCCGGTGATGACCGAATCCTTGCCGGATTCGAGTGCCGACTGGAGACCGACGGCAACGGCTTCCTGGCCTATATACAGGTGGCAGAAACCACCAATCAGGCCGAGGCCGTACAATTGCCCCGCCTTCTCCTCGAAACGACGGATCAGCAGCATCTCCTTGTAGAAGGAGAGCAATTCCTCTTTCGACGCTTCGTACCGCTTTGGCTCCCCCGGCCGTTCGCGATTGGGAATGACGGGTTCGCTGGTGCGGCCTTGCGCCGGTGCTTTTGCCACGGTTCGGATGCCTCGTTCCTGAAAGGATGGGAAGGAAGCGCCGCCTATGGCGCGATTTCCCTGCCTGCGCAACCGAACCCCATGCGCTTCCGGTACGGAATCATTCGTCGATCCGGATTCCACACCGCGATCGCGCCGCCGCTTCGCCGGTGATCGGCACGATAAATTCGTCCGGGTGCGCGACGTTCAGCTTCCGCCGGACCAGTTCGTCGACCATGTCGGGATCGGCATGGCGCGGATCGAGCAGCTCGACGCGGTTACGCAGTTCGGCGCGCACTTTCTCCAGACAGGCATATTGCGCCTTCCGAACCGCCAGCTTGCGCTGATAATCGCGATACGCCAGCACCCCGTTCGGCCCCAGCACCGCGTGATAGGCGAAGAAGCCGATGACGAGGATCACCAGCGCCGGCCATCCGGCACGTCTCAGCATCTGACGAAGGGGCGAGGAACGCGACATGGCGCGTATGTCGTTTATACCCCGCCCCCACGCAAGCCACCAACCACTGCCCCGGAGCCGATATGCACCTGCTGCACGATCCCGCGACGATCACCGGTCCGACCGATTTCGACACTTTTTTGAACATCGACATCCGCGTCGGCACGATCGTCACCGCCGAACCTTACCCGGAAGCGCGCAAACCGGCGATCAAGCTGGTCATCGATTTCGGCCCCGTGATCGGACAGAAGCGGTCGAGTGCACAGATCACCGAACATTATGACTGCGCAGGGCTGGTCGGGCGACAGGTCGCGGCGGTCGTCAATTTCCCGCCGCGCCAGATCGGCAAGTTCGTGTCCGAAGTATTGACGCTGGGCTTTCCGGACGAAGCCGGTGCTGTCGTGTTGTGCGCGCCCGATCGCCGAGTGCCGGATGGGGGGCGGCTGTTCTGATCGTACCGCACACCGTTAAAAACCATTATTAAACATATTGAAACTATGGTCGGCAGCGATCGGTGAAACAACTCCATTGAATATGCAGGCCAGGTATCGGCAATTGTCCAATGTTCCGAACACCCTGTCGATCGATCGCGAATTTGCGAAACTGAACCGCCTGCGCTTTCTGCCGGAGATCGAAGCGCGGTTCGACGCCGAGGGAGTCGATCATCGCAAGCGCGTCGGCCGAATTTCGCTGATGGCCGGCATCTTCATCTTCAATATGTTCCTGTTCGCCGACCTGCAGATCATGCCGGACATTTCCTCCCGCTAGCGCTGCTCCGGCTCGGCCTGTTCACCCCTGCCTGCCTTGCGATCCTGTGGCTGCTGCCACGGACGTCGACCACGCCACAGATTGATACCTGTGCGGTCGGCGGGACGGTTCTGGGCGTTGCAATACCGGTGATCGCATCGCTTTACAGCCAATCGCCCTACGTGCTGATCTATCAGTTCGGCACGATGATCACGATGACATACTTCACGCTGGTTCAACGGGTCCGTTTCCGCATGGCGGTCGCAGGACTGGTGATCATCCTTTTCATTCAGCTCTATTGCGTCGCGCTTCGAACCGATATCGATGCGCCCTCGTTCGACTTTGTCGTCAACTTCTTCGTCGGCGGAACGACGCTGCTGCTGCTTGGCAGCTTTCTTCAGGAACGCACCGAACGAAAGGGATTTCTTGAACGCCTGCGCAGCGACCTGTTGGTAGAACATATCGAATGGGCGGCACGTACCGACATGCTGACCGGAATGTCGAACCGGCATCATCTGGCTCAGATCAGTCCCACGTTCATGGAAGTCGCCGCGCGGCAACCCGTGGCCGCGCTGATGATCGACATCGACCATTTCAAACTGTTCAACGATACGCAGGGGCATCTGGCCGGTGATCACTGCATCCGTACCGTAGCGCGCATCATCCTCGACGCGCTGGAAGCGTCCGGCCAGGGCGGCGAGCGCGCCAACCATGCCTTCCGCTTCGGCGGCGAAGAATTTCTGCTGCTCCTGACGGGGCGGGACGAAGCACAGGCGACCGCCCTTGGCGAGGCGATCCGCCTGCGGCTCGAAGCGGCCCGGATCGCGCATCCCGGCATGGGAACCGGTGCCTTGCTGACGGCATCGATCGGTATCGCCGTTCGCCGCTGGACCGATGTCGACCTCGAAGCGCTGATCGGTGCCGCCGACACCGCGCTATATCAGGCAAAGGCGGGAGGACGGAACCGACTGGCGATTGCGGCCTGATCCACGCTACACTGCATCGTTGCCACCGCACGCAGCGCTGCGTCCATGGCGCTCCGACAATGAAGATCGGGGCCGCTCTCAGCGGTCGAGCGCAGCCGCTGGCGAAGCGGTGACCGTTCCGAGCCAGAACCAGCCGTCATAGGCCGGATCGTGCTGCGTTCCGGGCAACGGTTGGACGGCCACGAACGGGGCGCGATTGATCGTCGAATCGCTTCGGACCGGGTGCCCTGCACATTCTATCATGCCGCTTGATATCGGTTTGCCACGTTCAAACTTCGCACCGGCACGCAACTCGCAGGTCCACGCCGATCCGCCCGCAGTAGCCATATTCAACGACATTACCTTGCCCGCCGGTGCCAACTGCATCGCCATCGGTCGAAAGGTTGCCGTATCACGCTCGATCGGTTCCTTGCGCGCGTGCAGATTCCCGACCAGCACTAGCACATGGTCATACCGGCCAGCGGCGGCGGCGTTGCGGATATTCTCGGCCTGCGCTGCCTCATGGGGTCCCTGCCCCGGCTGATCTGCGAACTTCGCGCGCTGCGCAGAGTCCCGTGCGCCGTTGAACGCAACGATCGAAACGGGGCGACCGGCGCTCTTCAACGCGTGCAAGCGGACGATCATATCCCGCGTAGCGACGCTGCCAACCCCGTCCCTGCGACCGACCAAGCCTGTCTTGTGCAGCGCCTCCGGGAATTGCCCGGGCGGCAATCGCCACGCAGCCTGCAGGGCATCGTTGTCGGACGATGAGAGCTCGACCGCGACCAGAACCCGCTCGCCCCGCGTGGTAAGCGCGCAGGCGAGCGTACCGATAAACGCAGGAGATTGCGCGGTTCCGTGAATCTCGCCGAACACGACATAGCGCGGCTTGCGGCGCGTCACCTCAGCCCAGCCATCGGGCACCCCGCATCGCTCGCCCGCGTGCGCGACTGTTGGAGCGGCGGCAGCCAGACCAATCGATGCGACCGCGATGAAGAAGGGAAGTGGGACCATCGTTGTAGCCTACAACAAATATTCCGGGCTGAAATCCGAAATCGGATACGAAATGGTCATACACGCCTATGAAAGAGGGCGTCGGTTCGCACCGACACCCCTTTTCCCGATCCGGTACCTGATCAACGCAGGATCGAACGCCCCGCATAGCGCGCCGCACCCGCCAGCTCTTCCTCGATGCGGATCAGCTGGTTGTACTTGGCAAGCCGGTCCGAGCGCGCCAGCGATCCGGTCTTGATCTGGCCGCAGTTGGTCGCGACCGCGAGGTCGGCGATCGTCGCGTCCTCGGTTTCGCCCGAACGGTGCGACATGACCGCGGTATAGCGGTTGCGCTGCGCGAGATTGACCGCCTCCAGCGTCTCGGTCAGCGTGCCGATCTGGTTTACCTTCACCAGCAGCGAGTTGGCGAGGCCCTGCTCCAGACCCATCGCCAGACGCTTCGGGTTCGTCACGAACAGATCGTCGCCGACCAACTGGACCTTGTCGCCGATCTTGTCGGTCAGCGCCTTCCAACCCTCGAAATCGTCCTCCGACATGCCGTCCTCGATCGACAGGATGGGATAACGCGCGGCGAGGTCGGCAAGGTAATCGGCCATTTCGTGCGGCGACAGCGACTTGCCCTCACCGACCATCTCATAGCGGCCGCCCTTGAAGAATTCGGTCGCGGCGCAGTCGAGCGCCAGCATTACGTCGTCACCCGGCTTGTACCCGGCGCGCTCGATGCTCTGCATGATGAAGTCGAGCGCGTCGATCGTGCTGTTCAGCGCCGGGGCGAAGCCGCCTTCGTCGCCGACCGAGGTGGCGAGGCCCTTTTCCGACAGTCCCTTCTTCAGCGTGTGGAAGATTTCCGAACCGCAGCGGACCGCTTCGGCGATGCTGTCGGCACCGACCGGCATCACCATGAATTCCTGGAAATCGATCGGGTTGTCGGCATGTTCGCCGCCGTTGATGATGTTCATCATCGGCACCGGCAGCAGATGCGCCGACACGCCGCCGACATAGCGATACAGCGGCAGCCCGCGCGCGTCCGCCGCCGCCTTCGCCACCGCCAGGCTGACGCCGAGGATCGCATTCGCGCCCAGCCGGCCCTTGTTTTCGGTGCCGTCGAGCTGGATCATCGCTTCGTCGATATCGCTCTGGTCCTCGGCATCCATGCCCAGCACCGCTTCGGCGATGTCGCCATTCACCGCCTCGATCGCGGCCAGCACGCCCTTGCCCAGATAGACCGACTTGTCGCCGTCGCGCTTCTCGACGGCTTCGTGCGCACCGGTCGACGCGCCCGACGGGACCGCGGCACGGCCGAAGCTGCCATCCTCCAACAGCACATCGACCTCGACGGTCGGATTGCCGCGGCTGTCGAGGATCTGGCGGCCATGCACCTGAATGATTGCGGTCACGTAACGACTCCTTCTATGTCCGTGGGAACGGCGTGGTCGCGGCCCCTCTATCCATTCGCCCCGCCACCCGCAAATCCTTGCGCGCGGCACGGAACCCGACCTGTGCCACATGGTTTTCCTCCCGAAACGAAGAAAGGATTCGTTATGACCGACTTCAATCGGACCGGCGCCTCGCCGACCACCAACGACACCGCTGTCGACTTCAATGCCGACATCACGCCGACGACCGGCGGCACCGTCGAATTCACGCCGGCGGCAACGTCGTCGTTCGGCTCGGAAACCTCCTCGACCGCCGGCGCCAAACAGACGCTGAAGGACGAAGCGTCGAAGCTGTCGGCCAAGGCTACCGAAAAGGCACGCGGCCTCGCCGATGAAGGCAAGGCCCGCGCGACCGGGGCGCTCGACGAATTTTCGAAGCTGATGGAGGACGCCGCCGGCACCGTCGATGAAAAGCTCGGCGAACAATATGGCCAATATGCCCGCTCGGCCGCCCAGGCGATTTCAGGCTTTTCCGACAATCTGCGCGGCAAGGAAGTCGACGACCTGATCGCCGACGCCAGCGATTTCGTGCGCAAGAGCCCGGCGATCGCCATCGGCACCGCTGCCGCACTCGGCTTCGTGCTGGCGCGCATCGTCAAGGCGGGCACCGACGCCGACACCACCCCCGTGGTCAAGGGCTGACCCCGATCATGGGGGATGAAGGGCTGGGAACGGTCGTCGGTCGCGTCGTCGAGGATGCAAAGGCGTATGCCTGCGCCGAGGTGACGCTGTGGAAGACCGTCGCCAGCACGCGCGGATCGCAGGCCGGCATCGCCGCCGGCCTGGCGGTCGG
This sequence comes from Sphingomonas sp. Leaf10, assembly GCF_001421245.1. Lineage (GTDB taxonomy): Bacteria > Pseudomonadota > Alphaproteobacteria > Sphingomonadales > Sphingomonadaceae > Sphingomonas. Next base: position 825,354 of record NZ_LMKE01000001.1, read on the forward strand.
TGCAGTGGTCATAGCGCTGTCGGCGGTCACCGCCCTGCTGGTCGGGGCGATCCTGTCGCTGCGGCCGATCATGGGTCCGGGCTGGGCAACCTTGCTGGTCGTGATCGTGGCGTTGGCGATCGCGGCCATTCTCGCCAAGATCGCGTTGTCGAGCTTCAAACGCGTCGTCGCGCCGTTGGGAGACAGCTGATGATCTCGCCCACCCTCGCCGCCGCCCGCGCCGATGCGCTGCTCAAGCGCGCCCGGTTGCAGGCGAGCCTTGCCGAAGCGAAGCACCGCCTGTCGCCATCGACCATCGCCTCGAACGTCGCCGACGACCTGCGTGACAAGGCGGAGGACGGCGTCGCCGTCCTAATGGAACGCCCCGGCATTGCGGCCGGTATCGCCACCGGCGTCGTCGCCCTGCTCGCCCGCAAGCGCATCGCCCGGCTGTTCCGCAAGGCGCCCCCGCCCCCGCCGCCCCCCATCGCCCCGCCCCCGCCCGTCCCGAACAAGGAATGACATCATGAGCGAACTCAAGACCGCCCCGCACGAAACCACGGGCACCATCGACACGCTGAAGGAAAAGGCTTCGACCGCCGCCCACGCGACCAGCGATGCCGCGCACGACGCCGCCAAGCGCGCATCGGAAGCAGCGCATGATGCCGCGCACCGCGCATCGGAAACGATCGACACCAACCCGCTCGCCGTCCTCGCCGGCGGCCTGGCGCTCGGTGCCGTGCTCGGCGCGCTGCTGCCACGCACCGCACAGGAGACGAAGACGCTCGCCCCGCTCGGCAAGAAGCTCGCCGCTGCCGCCACCGCCGCCGCCGCGACCGCCCGCGACGTCGGCAAGGAACAGCTGACCGCCGCGCTGCCCAGCAAGGACGGCGCCAAGGAACAGCTGCGTTCGGCGTTCAGCACGGTGGTGCAGGCCGCCACCGACAGCGGCAAGGCCGCCGTCAAGCGCTGATCTTTCCCAACTTATGGGTTGAAGGGTACGCCCGGTCCGCTATGCGGGTTGGGCGTAACTTTTTTGCACTGCGGGAACGACCATGAGCAAACTCCACCTCGTCTTCGGCGGCCGCGTCGCCGATCCGCGCACGCTCGATTTCGCCGACCTCAAGGCGATCGACGTCGTCGGCATCTTCGGCGACTATGCCAGCGCCGAAAAGGCATGGCGCGCCGCGGCGCAACGGACCGTCGACGATGCCGAAATGAAATATGTGGTGGTGCACCTCCACCGCTTGCTCGAACCGGAACTGCCGGCGGCGTAAGGGACGCCTTTTCCGCGCCCGGACGACTCCTTTTACCCGTTCGGTTCGAGCAGCTTCGAGCCTGTCGAGAAGCGTCCGTCGAGAACAGCCCGTTTGGGGCACCCCTTCTTGACTACGGTTCTCGACAGGCTCGAACCTCCGCTCGAAGCAAACGGATGGGGGGGAGGACGAGGGTAAGAGCCTAGCCGGCGTCCACCCGCCTACCCCAACGCCACCGCAACAGCGGCCGCAGCAACACCATCCCGGCAATAAACCCGCCGGCATGCGCCGCCCCGGCAATCGGCATCTCGCTCCCCGCGCTCGCCCAGCCGATGGCAAGGTTCAGCAACGTCCAGCTAACCCCCAGCCACACCGCATGCACGACATGCGCCGGCACCGGCCCGATCGCCTTCGCCTTGCCGCCGCCGAACAGCAGCGCATAGGCCCCGATCAGCGCTGAGATCGCGCCGCTCGCCCCGATCATCGGCGCGGGCGAGGTCGGCCCGGCCAGCCACTGCGCCGCGACCGACGCATAGGCACCGACCAGCAACAGCACGATCACCCCACGCAACCCGACCGCCCGCTGCGTCGGCGTACCGACGATGGCGAGGCTCAGCAGGTTGAAGCCCAGATGCAGCCACCCGTCATGAACAAACGCGGCGGTGATCGGCGTCAGCCATACCGGCACGAACGGCGCAAACCCCTCGATCGACGCGATATCGCTGGTCATCCGCAGCGGCACGAACCCCGCCGCGATCGCCGCGCTCCACACGCCGCCGGACAGGATGATCCAGCCACTGACCAAAGCGATCAACCCGCCGATCACAAGGATCGACGGGGAAGGACGCCGTTCGAACATAGCGGTTTAGATGAACTCGATCTTCGAGATCTGGTAATAACGGTCGCCCGACGGCACCGTCACCTCGACATCGTCGTCGATCTTGCGCCCGATCAGCGCCCGGCCCATCGGCGAATTGTACGAGATGCGGCCCGACTTGGCATCCGCCTCGGTCTGACCGACGATCTGGTAGGTGATCGCCTTATCGTCTTCGTCGAGCAGCGTCACGGTCGCACCGAACACGACCTTGTCGCCCGACAGGTCTTTCGGATCGATGACCTGCGCGCGCGACAACTTGTCCTCGATATCGGCGATCGACGCCTCGATCTGGCCCTGCCGTTCCTTCGCCGCATGATATTCGGCGTTTTCGGAAAGATCGCCGTGCGCGCGGGCTTCCTCGATTGCATCGATGATCTGCGGCCGTTCGACCTTCAGTTGCTTGAGGTGCGCCGTCAGGCGATCATAGCCCTCTTGCAACATCGGCATCTTTTCGACCGTCGCCATCGCGCGCGCGTCCCTTTTGTCATTCCCCCCGCCACACGGACGGGCCTCCCTGCCCGTCCGCGCGCAACATTCCGCTGATGGGGATCAGTTGTGCGATTGCGAATAATAGGACTGCAACGGCCGCACTTCAAGGGACCGGGCACCCAGCGCCTGGATGGCCTGCGCCACCGCGACGCTGGCCGGCGCCGTGGTAAAATAGGGCACCTTCTGCGACTGCGCCGACGCGCGGATCGATTCGGAGTCCTTCAGCGACTGCCACCCTTCGGTCGTGTTGAAGATCATCGCGATATCGCCATCGAAAATCTTATCGACGATATGCGGCCGACCCTGTGCCACCTTGTTTACCCGCTCGACCGGCACGCCGTTCTCGGCGAGATAGTCGGCGGTCCCGCTGGTCGCGACGATGCGGAACCCCAGTTCGACCAGCAACTGCACGCCCGGCAGGATAACCGGCTTGTCGCTCGACTTGACCGATACGAACACCGTGCCGCTTTTGGGCAGGACGATGTTCGCACCCATCTGCGCCTTGGCAAAGGCGGTGGCAAAATCGCTATCGATTCCCATCACTTCGCCGGTCGACTTCATTTCCGGTGACAACACCGGATCGACGCCGGGGAAGCGGCCCCAGGGAAATACCGCTTCCTTGACCGCGACATGGTCGATGTCGCGATCGATCGTCGGTAGGTTCGCCAGCTTCTCGCCCGCCATCACCCGTGCCGCGATCTTGGCGACCGGCGTTCCGATCGCCTTGGCGACGAACGGCACCGTGCGGCTGGCGCGCGGATTGACCTCGATCAGATACACCTTGCCGTCCTTGACCGCGAACTGGATGTTCATGAGGCCCTTGACGTTCAGTGCCTTGGCCAGCGCCACCGTCTGCCGCTCGATCTCGGCGATGACGTCGGCGGTCAGCGAATAGGGCGGCATCGAACAGGCGCTGTCGCCCGAATGGACGCCCGCTTCCTCGATATGCTGCAATACGCCCGCCACGACGACATCGTCGCCATCGGCGATCGCGTCGACATCGACCTCGATCGCGTCGCGCAGATACTGGTCGATCAGCACCGGGCTGTCGCCCGAAACCTGCACCGCCGTCTGGATATAATCGTCAAGCTGCCCAAGCGAATCGACGATCTCCATGGCCCGCCCGCCCAGCACATAGCTTGGGCGCATCAGCACCGGATAGCCGATCCGCTCGGCGATCACCGCCGCCTCGTCGCGGCTGCGCGCCAGCCCATTGGCCGGCTGGAGCAGACCCAGCGAAGTGACCAGATCGGCGAAGCGCTCGCGATCCTCGGCCAGATCGATCGAATCAGGCGTGGTCCCCAGGATCGGAATACCCGCCGCCTCCAGCGCCCGGGCTAGGTTCAGCGGCGTCTGCCCACCGAACTGCACGATCACCCCGACCAGTTCGCCCTTCGACGCTTCGACATGCAGGATTTCCAGCACGTCCTCAGCGGTCAGCGGTTCGAAATACAGCCGGTCCGACGTGTCGTAATCGGTCGACACCGTCTCCGGATTGCAGTTGACCATGATCGTTTCATAACCCGCATCGCTCAGCGCGAAACACGCATGGCAGCAGCAATAGTCGAACTCGATCCCCTGCCCGATCCGGTTCGGCCCACCGCCCAGAATGACGATCTTCTTGCGATCCGACGGCTGGCTCTCATCCTCCGGCTCGCCAAAGGTCGGCGCTTCGTAAGTCGAATACATGTACGGCGTCTTCGCCTCGAACTCGGCGGCGCAGGTGTCGATGCGCTTGAAGACCGGCCGCACGCCCAGCTTGTGCCGATGTTGACGCACCTCGTCCTCGGTCACCCCGCCGGTCATCATCTTGACGACCTCGTGGATCAGGCCCGATCCGCGCGCGATGCCACGCTCCATGCCGCGCAAATTGGCCGATTGCAGCGCCAGCCATGCCAGCCGCTTGTCCGAAAAGCCCATGGCTTTCAGGCGGCGCATCCCCGCCGCGTCCTGCGGCAGGCCGTTGGTGCAAACTTCGGTCTCCGCAGCGACGATCTCCGCCATGCGTTCGAGGAACCACGGATCGTATTTCGCGATGGCGTGGACTTCGGCGACGGTGAAGCCTTCGCGCAGCGCCTGCGCCGCGACCAGCAACCGGTCGGGCGTCGCCACGGCCAATGCCGCCTCGATCTCCGCACGCGGTGCGCCGACCAGCCGGTCGACACTGTTGAAGCCCGACAGGCCGGTTTCCAGCCCGCGCAACGCCTTCTGCAGCGATTCATGGATGTTGCGGCCGATCGCCATGACTTCGCCGACGGACTTCATCGCCGTCGACAACACCGCCTGCGACCCCTTGAACTTTTCGAAGGCGAAGCGCGGGATCTTGGTGACGACATAGTCGATCGTCGGTTCGAACGACGCCGGCGTCGCGCCGGTGATGTCGTTGGTGATCTCGTCGAGCGTGTAGCCGACCGCCAGCTTGGCCGCGACCTTCGCGATCGGGAAGCCGGTCGCCTTCGACGCCAGTGCCGACGAGCGCGACACGCGCGGGTTCATCTCGATGACGATCAGGCGGCCGTCCTTGGGATTGACCGCGAACTGTACGTTCGAACCCCCTGTTTCGACGCCGATTTCCCGCAGGACCGCGATCGATGCATTGCGCATGATCTGGTATTCCTTGTCGGTCAGCGTCAGCGCCGGGGCGACGGTGATAGAATCCCCGGTATGGACGCCCATCGGGTCGATATTCTCGATCGAACACACGATGATGGCATTGTCCGCGCGATCGCGGACGACTTCCATCTCATATTCCTTCCACCCGAGCAGCGATTCCTCGATCAGCACCTCGGTGGTCGGCGACGCGTCCAGCCCTTCGCGGACGATCTTCAGGAATTCGTCGCGGTTATACGCGACGCCGCCGCCGGTCCCGCCCAGCGTGAACGACGGACGGATGATCGCCGGCAGCCCGACATGCTCGAGGCCCGCCAATGCCTCCGCCTCGCTATGCGCGATATGGCTGCGCGCGGATTCGAGGCCGATCTTGTCCATCGCGACCTTGAACTTCTGACGGTCCTCGGCCTTGTCGATCGCCTCGGCATCGGCGCCGATCATGGTGACACCGAACTTTTCCAGCGTCCCGTCATTGGCCAGCGCCAGTGCGGTGTTCAACGCGGTCTGCCCGCCCATCGTCGGCAGCACCGCATCGGGGCGCTCCTTCTCGATGATCTTGGCGACGACCGCCGGGGTGATCGGCTCGACATAGGTCGCGTCGGCCAGTTCCGGGTCGGTCATGATCGTCGCGGGGTTGGAATTGACGAGGACGATGCGATAGCCCTCCTCCTTCAACGCCTTGATCGCCTGCACGCCCGAATAATCGAACTCGCAAGCCTGGCCGATAACGATCGGCCCCGCGCCGATGACGAGGATGGACGAAATGTCGGTGCGTTTTGGCATGTTATTTGGTTTCCGGCGCAATGGCTTCGTTACCGACGAAACCCATCTTCATTGGAAATTTCAGCTTCTTGAGTTCGCCCAAGGCGCAATCGACGGACTCGTACTTCGCATCGGCAGGCGGCTGAAATCTTAACTCATCAGGCCCCGTCAGCGTCATCGTGCCCTTCGGAAGATCACAGCGTACCGCTATCGCCTCGATAGTCTCGGCTTGGGTCTTCGTGGTAGCAGGTTGGGAACAACCGCTGCCCGCCAGGCCAGTCAGAAGGATCAGGGATACGCGCTTCACGCCTTCATCATCCCCACGAACCGCTCGAACAGATAGAAGCTGTCCTGCGGCCCCGGCGAAGCCTCCGGGTGGTACTGCACGCTGAACGCACGACCACCGTCAACTTCGATGCCGGCGTTCGACCCGTCGAACAGCGACACATGCGTCTCGCGCACACCCTCGGGCAGGCTGTCGCGCTCGACCGCGAAGCCGTGGTTCATGCTAGTGATCTCGACCGTGCCGTCCGACAGCCGCTTGACCGGATGGTTCGCGCCGCGATGGCCCTGATGCATCTTGGTCGTGGTCGCCCCGACCGCGAGGCCGAGCAGCTGGTGGCCCAGACAGATGCCGAACAACGGCTTCCCGGTCTCCAGCAGCTTGCGGATCACCGGCACCGCGTACTCACCGGTCGCGGCAGGATCGCCCGGACCGTTCGACAGGAAGATGCCGTCCGGGTTCGCCGCCATGACATCTTCATAGGTCGCGGTGGCCGGCAGCACGGTTACTTCAGCACCCGCATGAACAAGGTTGCGGAAGATATTGCGTTTGCTTCCATAATCGATCGCAACGACATGCGGACGCGCATTGCTCTTCGTGGCACCTTTGCCACCTTGGGCGAGCGTGCTGTCGTCATAGCCCTTGCCCAGATGCCAAGCCCCGCCGGCCCAGCCATAATGCATCTTGCACGACACCGTCTTGGCAAGGTCCATGCCCTCCAGTCCCGGCCAAGCCTGCGCCTGTGCCAGCAGCGCCGGAATGTCGAACTCGCCCGCCGCCGAATGCGCGATGACGCCGTTCGGGGCGCCGCCCTGCCGGATGCGGCGGGTCAGCGCGCGGGTGTCGATGCCCGCCAGGCCGATCCGGTTGTGCCGGGCCATCCACGTATCGAGATGCTCGTTCGAGCGGAAATTCGACGGTGCGGTCACATCCTCGCGGACGATCATGCCCAGCGCGTGCGGGTCGTTCGCCTCGACGTCGTCGACGTTGGTCCCGACATTGCCGATATGCGGAAAGGTGAAGGTGATGATCTGCCCGGCAAAGGAAGGATCAGTCATGATTTCCTGATAGCCGGTCATCGCGGTGTGGAAGCACACCTCGCCCACCGCTGCGCCTTCGGCGCCGAAGCCACGGCCCCACAGCACGTCGCCATTGGCAAGGACGAGAACCCCGGTGGCTCCTTCGGGCATGGCGAATGGCTTGGCGTCGGCCATGATGGGCGGGCACTCCTGGGTAAATCTGATGATGTCGCTAAGCGGTGGCGGCTAGTCCCAACCCCGCCCCCCGTCAATCCTGTGATCGCCGATCGATTGCGGCTAAGGGTGATCGCTTACCCGAATGAGAGACACTGGAACCGCCATGATTCGCGACACCATCAAGGACGCCCTCGTCACCGCCATGAAGGGCGGCGACAAGGAGACGACCGCCACGATCCGCCTGATCCAGTCGGCGATCAAGAACCGCGACATCGAGGCGCGCACCGGCAAGGCCCCCGACAGCGACGACGCGCTGGTGGTCGAAGTGCTCCAGAAAATGGTCAAGCAGCGCCGCGAATCGATCGAGATGTACGAAAAGGGCAATCGCCCCGAACTGGCCGCCGCCGAAGCGCGCGAAGTGACCGTCATCGAACGCTTCCTGCCGCAGCAGATGGACGAGGCGCAGACGGCGGCAGCGATCGAAACGATTAAGGCCGATCTGGGCGCAACGGGTATGAAAGACATGGGCCGGGTGATGGGCGAGCTGAAATCGCGCCACGGCAGCGAACTCGACATGAGCAAGGCCAGCGCGGCGGTGAAGGCGGCGTTGGGCTGACGCATAAGCGGTTGCCGACCCCGTTCCGTTCGGGGCATAAAGCGGCATGACTCTTTCGCCACAGTTTCTCGACGAACTCCGCACCCGCACGACGCTGTCGGCGCTGGTCGGCAAGTCGGTGAAGCTCCAGCGTTCGGGCAACGAGCACAAGGCGTGTTGCCCGTTCCATACCGAGAAGACGCCAAGCTTCTGGGTCAATGACGACAAGGGTTTCTACCACTGCTTCGGCTGCGGCGCGCATGGCGATGCGATCCGCTGGATGACCGACCAGCGCGGCCTGCCCTTCATCGATGCGGTGAAGGAACTGGCCGCCGCCGCCGGCATGGAAATGCCCGCGCAGGACGCGCGCTCGGCCAAGCAGGCGGAACGCGCCAAGGGCCTGCACGAATTGATGACCGATGCGCAGAGCTGGTTCGCGGACCGGCTGGGCGACGAAGGCGGCATTGCCCGCGACGCGCTCGCCAAGCGTGGCATCAAGCCCGAAACGGCGCGCGCGTTCGGCATGGGCTATGCCCCCGATGCACGCGGACGGCTGAAGGCGGCGCTGGCCTCTTATGGCAACCCGCTGCTCATCGAATCGGGAATGCTGATCTCGGTCGAGGGCAAGGAGCCGTACGACCGGTTCCGCGGGCGGCTGATGATCCCGATCCGCGACGCGCGCGGCCGCACGATCGCATTCGGCGGCCGCATTCTCGGCGATGGCGAACCGAAATATCTGAACTCGCCCGAAACGCCGCTCTTCGACAAGGGGCGCACCCTCTACAATATCGATCGGGCTCAGGCCGCCGCGCGCAAGGCCAAGCGGGTGATCGCGGTCGAGGGCTATATGGACGTCATCGCGCTGGCACAGGCCGGTTTCGATGAGGTCGTGGCGCCACTCGGCACCGCGCTGACCGAGCATCAGCTCGAACGGCTGTGGCGCATGGCTGACTGTCCGATCCTGTGCTTCGACGGCGACGCGGCGGGGATCAAGGCGGCGCGGCGCGCGGCCGAACGTGCGCTGCCGATGCTGCAACCCGGCAAGAGCATTTCGATCGTCACCATCCCCGACGGCATGGACCCCGACGATCTGGTCCGCGCGGAGGGCGGCCAAGCGTTCGAGGACCTGCTCGCCCGTCGCGAATCGCTGTCTGATTTCCTGTGGCGGCTCGAACTGGCGACGCTGCCCCCCGGAGCCGGCCCCGATGAGCGCGCGGCGTTCGAGCACGAGCTGGCGCGCCTCGCCGGCACGATCACCCACGAAGGCATTCGCCGCGAATATTTCCGCACCTTCAAGGATCAGTTCTTCGCGCTGTTCGGTGCGAAGGACCGCCGCCTGCGCATCGTCGCCAACGACATGGCAGCGGCGGCTGACGTCAAGGAAGTCGACCTCGTCTTCGCCTTTCAGCGTGCGGTGCTGATGGGGCTGATGCAGCATGTCGACGTGCTGACCCGCCACTGCGAACTGATCGCACAACTGCCGATCAAGAACGCGCAGTTGCAGCGGTGGCGCAACCACCTGATCGACCTCGCCATCTATCGCAGCGACCTGAGCGAAAGCCTGCTGACCGACACCATCGCCGCCGACCGGCAACTGGTCGAGATGGCGCGGCGGAACAAGGAAACCGACCTCGCCTTCAGTTTCTGGCTGCGCGATACCGATGCGGAGACCGCCGAAACCGATCTGCTGCGCGTCGTCCAGATCCTGGTCGACGAACAGGCCTGCCGGCGTGCCGAGAATGCGGCTGCCGAACGTTGTCGCCAGGATACGACCGAACGGACCTTCGCCGATTATCAGCAGGCCCGGTCGGATCATGCCGCGGTGCAGGCGCGCATCCGCAGCTGGATGGAGGAACTGGACGAGGCGGCTTGATCCCCGGCCCGTCCCTCCCATATCGCCGTCGTAGAATTGCCGGAAATCCGCGACCGGATCGCCCGATTGCATGCTCTTGGCTTGCAAATCCGGCGGTGTCGGACGAAGACGACCGGTAAAATAGCGCGAGGCGAACGCGCTGCATAAATTTCTGAGGGTTATTGATGGCCAAGGCGAATGGTGGCGGCGACGACACGATCGATTCCGGCGATGCGCCGCTGATCGACCTGAACGAAGGGTCGATCAAGAAGCTGGTCGCTCGCGCCAAGAAGCGCGGCTATATTACCGTCGACCAGCTGAACGAGATGCTGCCGCAGGATCAGATGACCTCGGAGCAGATCGAGGACATCATGTCGGCGCTGAACGACATGGGCGTCAACGTCGTCGAAAATGAGGACGCGGGCGAGGACGGCGAAAGCGAAGAGCGCGCCAAGCAGGAAGAAGACGACGGCGACGACAATGCCGGCGAACAGGACGACGCGTCCGCCGCGTTCGAACCGGTCAAGAAGAAGGAAACCGTCGACCGCACCGATGATCCGGTGCGGATGTACCTGCGCGAAATGGGCGCGGTCGAACTGCTCAGCCGCGAGGGCGAAATCGCCATCGCCAAGCGGATCGAGGCCGGTCGCGACACGATGATCTTCGGCCTGTGCGAATCGCCGATCACTTTCAACGCGATCATCGGCTGGTCGACGGCGCTGAACGAAGGCACGATGCAGCTGCGTGAGATCCTCGATCTCGACGCGATGCTGTCGAAGGATCCGGCCCCGGAATCGCTATCCGACGACGAAGACGCTGACGACAATGGCGAGATTTCGTCGAAGAACGCCGGCCCAAGCTTCAAGGAAGAAGAAGAGCCCGAGGAAGCGTCGGCCGACGAGGACGAGGACGGCGAACGCCGCGCGCCCCGCCCCAGCGACGACGACGAGGAGGACAACACCCTCAGCCTTGCGCAGATGGAAGAACAGCTCAAGCCGCAGGCGCTGGAGAAGTTCGCCAACATCACCGCTATCTTCAAGAAATTTTCGAAGATGCAGTCGCAGCGTTTGGACGCGATGGCGACCGGCGATGGCCTGTCGGGTGCGGAAGAGCGCAAGTACCAGAAGCTGCGCGAGGAACTGACCGCCGAGGTCGAAAGCGTCCAGTTCCATCAGGCGAAGATCGAATATCTGGTCGATCAGCTATATGCCTATAACCGCCGCCTGACCGCATTGGGCGGGCAGATGCTGCGTCTGGCCGAACGGCACAAGGTTCCGCGCAAGGCGTTCCTCGACAGCTATGTCGACCATGAGCTTGACGAACAGTGGCTGACCTCGGTCGCAACGATCGACAAGAAGTGGAAGGCGTTCGCAGACAATGAAGGCGCCGCCGTCGACCGCATCCGCACCGAAATCGCCGAGATCGCGCAGCAGACCGGCATGGCGCTCAGCGAATTCCGCCGCATCGTCAACATGGTGCAGAAGGGCGAGCGCGAAGCGCGTATCGCCAAGAAGGAAATGGTCGAGGCGAACCTGCGTCTCGTCATCTCGATCGCCAAGAAATACACCAATCGTGGCCTGCAATTCCTCGACCTGATCCAGGAGGGGAACATCGGGCTGATGAAGGCGGTCGATAAGTTCGAATATCGCCGCGGTTACAAGTTCAGCACCTACGCGACGTGGTGGATCCGGCAGGCGATCACCCGCTCGATCGCGGATCAGGCGCGGACGATCCGCATCCCGGTCCATATGATCGAGACCATCAACAAGCTGGTCCGCACCAGCCGCCAGTTCCTGCACGAGCAGGGCCGCGAACCGACGCCGGAAGAAATGGCCGAACGGCTGTCGATGCCGCTCGAAAAGGTTCGCAAGGTGATGAAGATCGCCAAGGAACCGATCAGCCTCGAAACGCCGATCGGCGACGAGGAGGATTCGCATCTCGGCGACTTCATTGAGGACAAGAATGCGATCATCCCCGTCGATGCGGCGATCCAGGCGAACCTGAAGGAAACGGTTACCCGCGTCCTTGCCAGCCTGACCCCGCGCGAGGAACGCGTGCTGCGCATGCGCTTCGGCATCGGCATGAACACCGACCATACGCTCGAAGAAGTCGGACAGCAGTTCAGCGTGACCCGCGAACGCATCCGCCAAATCGAGGCGAAGGCGCTGCGCAAGCTCAAACACCCGAGCCGCAGTCGAAAGATGCGTTCTTTCCTCGATCAATAACCGCCCCGCCCCGGCCCTTCCAAAGCGCCGGGGCGTTTCGTTTCGGCGTCGGACCGAAGCGCATTCCGCCCTGTTAAGCGCGGTTAAAACGCTGGAAACCTTGTTTTTACGCGCTTGGGTTATTTCTTGCAGGCATACCATGGCTCGAACGGGGATGGCCCGCTCGAACGAAATTGGGAGCCGTCGGTGACAGTTGCTGTAGCGAACGACACGAATGATTGGGGCGTTGCCGATCGGCTGTCCCAGATCGTTCATGCCGACGGAAGTGGCAGCCATGTCACGCTCGAACGGCTGTCGCGCGGCGGCGCGGCGCTCCGCGATATTGCCGACGCGCTGCACCAGCTTTGCACGTTGCACGGTCGTCATCCGGGCGTCGTCGATCTGGCGACCAGTGCCACCAACAATCCCGCGGCCGACGACTGGCTGGCACAGGCCGGTGCCGCATTCGTCGAGGAGCGCGCCTATCTGATCCGCGTCGCGGCCGCTGCCGGGCCACCGCCGGGAACCCCCGGACAGGCCGCAGCCGAAGCGGCGCTCGCCACCCAGCGCAACGCCATCGACCTGCTGTCGCGCTCGATCCGCCCCGGTTGCGCCCTGGGTGCGGCGATCGCGGTGGCGCTGGACTGGCCGGTGATCCGCCGTCCGCTCGATGCCGCCGCCGAACGGATGGGGATCGACGTCATCCCCTGCACCCTGCCCTCGCTCGCGCAGACGCGGCAGCTGATCGAGGCGGTCGCCTGCAACGCAGCGGTCGAACGGGCGATGACCTTTGGCGTCCAGCAATTGCTCGCCCAACATCGCGGGCTGTGGGATCTGGTCGCCGCGCGCGCCGAAAGCCGCGGCTAGCGTCCGGCCGCATCTGCCCGTATCGCAGGGCGATGCACGAGAAACAGGCGATGCGGTTCGAAGGAACCCGGGACTATGTCGCGACCGACGACCTGAAGGTCGCGGTCAACGCCGCGGTAACGCTACGCCGGCCGTTGTTGGTGAAGGGCGAACCGGGCACCGGCAAGACAGTGCTGGCGCAGGAGATCGCCCGCGCGATCGACGCACCGCTGATCGAATGGAACGTCAAGTCGACCACCCGCGCGCAGCAGGGGCTGTACGAATATGACGCGGTGGCGCGGCTGCGCGACGGGCAGCTGGGCGATCCGCGCGTCCACGACATCGCCAACTATATCCGCCGCGGCAAATTGTGGGAGGCGTTCGTCAGCCCGACCCTGCCGGTGCTGCTGATCGATGAGGTCGACAAGGCCGATATCGAATTTCCGAACGACCTCCTCCACGAACTCGATCGCATGGCGTTCGACGTGTACGAAACCGGCGAACGCGTGACCGCGCGCGAACGACCGGTCGTCGTCATCACGTCGAACAACGAGAAGGAACTGCCCGACGCCTTCCTGCGCCGCTGCTTCTTCCACTATATCCGCTTCCCCGACCGGGCGACGATGCAGGCGATCATCGACGTGCATTTTCCGGGTATCCAGACGCTGCTGGTCAACCGCGCGCTCGACCTGTTCTTCGCGGTGCGCGAGACGCCGGGGCTGAAGAAGAAACCGTCGACCAGCGAACTGCTCGATTGGCTCAAGCTGCTGCTCCACGACGACATGCCGCTGGAGGTGCTGGCATCGCATGATCCGGCAAAGGCGATTCCTCCGCTGCACGGTGCGCTGCTGAAGAACGAACAGGATGTGATGCTGTTCGAACGACTGGCGTTCCTGCACCGGCGCAAGGGCGGCTGATCGCGCAAGGGGTTGTGTGGCGTCGACGTTTCGTTAACCATGTTCGGCAATCACTTGGCGACCATCGTTCGGCAGGATCGTCATCATGTTCGGTTCGCTTGTCCGGGGCATCCTGCTCCTCGCCTTTGCCGCCATCGTCAGCGTGCCGGTCGGTGCGCGCTCGCTGCTCGACTATGTCGGGCAATGTGTTCCGTTCGCGCGGGCGGCATCGGGTATCGAAATCTATGGCGATGCCTGGACGTGGTGGGATCAGGCGGAGGGCCGCTACCCACGCGGCCATAAGCCGAAGGTCGGCGCCGTCCTCGCCTTTACCAAGACCGATCGCCTGCCGCTCGGCCATGTCCTCGTCATCAGCCGCGTGGTCGAACCGCGCGTTGCGATGGTCACCCATGCAAACTGGTCGCGGATCAACGGCGTCCGGGGTGGCGTCGAACAGGACGTGACGGTGTTCGACGTGTCGGCGAAGGGCGACTGGACGCGGGTAAAGGTCTGGTACCGCGATACGCAGGGGCTGGGTGGATCGGAATATCCGACGCACGGCTTCATCTATGGCCCCAGCCCCGCCGTCGAACTGAGTGGCAAGGCACCGGATTATGTCGGGTCGCTGATCGACGCCTACGCGCGTTGATCACCCCCTCGCCCGCGATGACGATCGGGCAACGGCGCGTCGTCTGGACGGTCCTCGCGACCATCACCCTCGCCGGGCTGACCCTGCGCATTCTGGCCGCACGTGGCGGATTATGGCTCGACGAAGCATGGTCGGCGGTCGTCGCGCAGGATGTCCGCACCCCGGCCGGGGTGTTCGTCCGGATTAATCACGACAACAACCATCATCTGAACAGCCTATGGCTGCAATGGGTCGGCGGTACCGCCCCGCCGCCGCTTCAGCGCGCGCTGTCGATCGTCACCGGCGCCGCGACCATCCCGCTCGCCGCCGCCATCGCGTTGCGACGGGGGCGGGCGGCGGCGATCCTTGCCGCCATCGCCTTTGCCGCGTCGCCCTTTCTGGTGACCTTCGGGTCGGAGGCGCGTGGCTATGCGCCCATGCTGCTCGCCCTGGTCGCCGCGATCGGCGTGGCCGACCGCTGGCTGGCCGATCCTGCTACCCCACCCCCCACCACCGCCATCGCGCTCGCGGCGATCTTCGGATGCCTGTCGCAGGCGACGATGCTGTTCGCACTCGCCGCGCTCGGGACATGGGTCGCGGTCGAGCGGTGGCGCTCGGCGGGTTGGCGGCGGGCGGCGCAGGATGCGCTCCGCCTGTTCCTGCCGGCTGCGATCGCGGTCGTGCTGCTGATCGCCATCGCCTGGACCGCGGCTGCGACCAGCAGGGACGGATTCCAGTTTGGCGCCCGTGAACCGCATGACATGGCGAAATGGCTGCTCGCGCAGGAGCAACTATGGACATGGAGTTGCGGGCAGTGGGCCGTCGCGCCGGCCATCGCCCTCGCCGGCTGGTTCGTCCGCGACCGGATCGTCGGCTTGGTCCTGTTGAGCGCGATCGGCCTGCCATTGGCGGTCGCGCTGCTCGCGCTGCCGAACAGCGGTGCCGCCCGCTATTACATGATCGCCGTTCCGCCGCTGCTGCTGCTGGCGTCGATCACCCTGCCCGTGCTCTGGACCAAGCGACGCATCTGGCGCCTGCCCATCCTCGCCGCCGGTGCGGTTTTCTGCTGGACGGCGATCGATCGGAACCTTGCGCTGATCACCAATCTTCGCGGAGACCCCGGCCGGGCGGTGCGAACGCTCGCCGCCGTCGCTCCGCACGGCGCCACCGTCTCGGTCGCACTGTCGCGTTCGACCGCGATCCTGAACGCTGCCGCCCGGTCGCGACGCTACCCGTTGACCATCGCCGACAGCCCCTGCGCACCGTTCCGCTTCATCGAACGCGACGGCTACAATCCCTTCCCCGATCGGCTGATCCGCTGCGGCCGCTCCTTCCGGGAAATCGCGCGCGGCGACCCGACCGGTCTGTCGGGCAGCCACTGGCGCCTCTACGCCCGATCGCGCTAGACCCGCTCCATGTTCCATTCGTTCGTCGATGCGCTGCGCAGCGCCGGTATCGCCGTCAGCATCCGCGAGCATCTAGTCCTGCTCGACGCCCTCGACCATGGCGTGATCGATCCCGATATCGACAGCTTCTATCACCTCGCCCGCGTGACCTTCGTAAAGGATGAGGGGCTGGTCGACCGGTTCGACCGGGTCTTCGGACAGGTCTTTGCCGGTATCGAAGGCACCAACGGCGTCGACCCGCTAGCCCTGCCCGACGAATGGCTGCGCCGCATCGCCGAACGCTATCTGTCGCCCGAGGATATGGCGAAGATCGCCCCGACCGGCGACTGGAACGCGCTGATGAACCTGTTGCGACAGCGGCTCGCCGAGCAGCAGGAACGGCATGCGGGCGGATCGAAATGAATCGGCACCGGCGGCACCAGCCCGTTCGGCCATTGCGGCTATAATCCGGAGGGCGTCCGGATCGGTGGCGAGAGCCGCCATCGCCGCGCCGTCAAGGTCTGGGAACGCCGCGAATTTCGCAACCTCGACGATCAACGCGAACTCCGCACGCGCAACCTGAAGATCGCACTGCGCCGCCTGCGCCGTTTCGCCCGCGAAGGGGCCGCCGACGAACTCGATCTCGACGCGACGATCGCCGGAACTGCGCGGCGTGGTTTTCTCGACGTCGCGATGCGGCCGGCACGCCGCAACGCCGTCAAGCTGTTACTATTCCTCGACGTCGGGGGGTCGATGGACCCGTTCGTCGCGCAGGTGGAGGAGCTATTCTCCGCCGCCACGGCGGAGTTCCGCCACCTCGACTTCTTCTATTTCCACAACTGTATCTATGAGGGCGTGTGGCGCGATAATCGCCGCCGCTGGGCCAAACAGAGTTCGACCGCCGAACTGTTGCGGACCTATGGACCCGATTACCGGCTCATCGTGGTCGGCGATGCGGCGATGAGCCCCTACGAGATCCTGCAACCCGGCGGATCGGTCGAGCATATGAATGCGGAGGCGGGCGCGCTCTGGCTGCAACGCATGACCGCGCACTGGCGATCGGCCGCGTGGATCAATCCCGCACCGCGGGACCATTGGCAATGGTCGCACTCGACGCAGTTGATCCGCGACCTGTTCGCCGACCGCATGTATCCGCTGACCCTCGACGGGCTGGACGCCGCCATGCGCGAATTGTCGCGCCGGCGGTAAGCGTCAGAGGTCGTCGATCGCTTCGTGCAGCTTGGCGAGCACCCCCGGGTCGCCCGGCGTGGCCGCCGCTGCTGCGGTGGACAGCGCCATCAGATCGACGGCGCCGAAGCTTGCCGCCAACCCTTTCAGCCGGAACGCCGCCGGCTGCCACCCTTCGGCATCCGCTGCCTCCAGCACGTTGAGCGCCTTCTGGGCGCTGTCGACAAAGGCACGGCGCAGTTCGGCGATCAGTTGGGGTTCGTCGCCCAACGCCGCCGCCAGCGCCGCATCGATTGCTCCGGGATCATAGGCCATAAGCGGACGATACGCTGCAAAAGGTTAACAGACTGTTACCATGCGATTGTCATACCGCTCTGTCGCTGGGGAAACGTCCATGATAGACGGTGCCGCATGAATGGGGGTTCGATCACCGGGCTGCAACAGCCGCACCAGCATTCGGACGGCGGCCACGTCGCCCAGGACGAAGCACAGCACTGGCTGGCGGAGGCGGTGGCCGAACCCGAACCGATCAAGCGCAACTGGATCGGACCGACGCTTGCCGGGATCGCCGTGCTCGGCTGGACCGGCGGGATGCTCGCGTGGAGCGCGCCGTCGCTGCCCGCGCTCGGGCCGATCGGGCTGGTGTCGTTCATCGCCGCGCTGTGCGTCCCGCCGATGCTGCTCGGCGTCGGCTGGCTGCTGCTGCGCCGGAACAGCCGCGCGGAGGCGCGCCGCTTCGCCGCCACCGCACAGGCGATGCGCGCCGAGGCACAGGCGCTTGATGTCGTCGTCACCCGCATACGGCAGACGCTGGCGGAATCGCGCAGCGAACTCGCCGAACAGACGCAGTCGCTGCTGGCGTTGGGCGACAGTGCGACCGACCGGTTGCGCGGCGTCCGTGCCGGCATGGGCGAACAGGTCGAAGCGATCGGCGATGCCGCCGTCCGGCTCGACCGGGTAACCGACGCCGCCGAACAACGATTGGCCACCGTGCTGTCGTCGCTGCCCCGCGCACGGGCCGAAGCGGCGGAAATGGCCGCACTGGTGGAGGCGACCGGCCTGTCGGCCAGCGAACGGGTCGCCGCGCTCGACGCGCAACTGACCGTCGTGGCGCAGCGCTCGCGCGAAGCCGACGAACTGGCCGGCGGCGCGGCACAGCGGCTGGCGGCGCATATGAACCGGATGGAAGCGACCAGCGAAAGCGCCGGTGCCCGGCTCGAAACCGTCATCGCCACCATGTCCGAAGCGATCGACGCCGTGCTCGAACGCGCCGCCGCCGCGATCGACGAATCGCGCAAGGCGATCACGGCGCAGGGCGATGCGACCATCGCCATGATCGAAGCGAACGGATCGGCGATCGAACGCGCCGGTCGCGAAGGCGCGGAACAACTGGCCGGACGCGTGGCCGCAATCGATGCGGCAATCCACATGCTTGCCGGACAACTCAACGACCGCCGCCGCGATGGTGAGGCGTTGCTGGCACTCCTGAACGACGGACTGGCCGGGGTCGACGACCGGTTCGAACGGCTGCGGATCACCGGTGTCGAACGGACGCACGCGGTGGCCGGATCGGTCGATGCGTTGACCCAGGTTGCCGATGCTCTGTCCGAAGCGCTCGCCAATGGTGACGTTACCGCCCGCCGCGTGATCGCCAGTGCCGAGGAAGTGCTGACCGCACTCGACGCCGCCGCGCGCGAGATGGACGAAACGCTGCCGGGCGCGCTCGATCGCCTCGACCACCGCATCGCCGCCAGTCGCGCGGTCGTGGCCCAGTCCAAGCCCGAACTGCTCGCACTGGTCACCGCTGCGGAGAGCACGCATGAAGCGATCGAAGCCATTGCGGGCGTGGTGGCGATGCAGCGCGACACGCTGTCGACGGTCCAGCAATCGCTGCTCGACACGCTCGATCGCGGTGCCGACCGGATCGAGAATGTCCGCACCATCGTCGACGAAACCATCGCCACGACGATCCACTTCTCCGAAGACGCCGCGCCGCGGCTGACCGAAGCGATGCTCCGCATCCGCGACACCGCCGAAGCCGCCAGCGAACAGGCGCGCGAAACGCTGGCAAAGGTTCTGCCCGATGCCGCCCGCGATTTGGAAGCAAAGGGCGCCCGCGCGCTCGCCAATGCGGTCGACAGCGCCGTAACCGGGCAGGTCGCCGAACTGTCCGCCATCGCCAACCACGCGGTCGCCTCGGCGATCGAGGCGTCGGAACGGCTCTCGCGACAGATGCTCGACATCGCAGACACGAGCAAGCAACTCGACGAACGCATCTCGGCCGCTCGCGCCGAACGCGAAGCTGCGGACAGCGACCAGTTCTCACGCCGGGTGTCGTTGTTGATCGAGGCGATGAACTCCGCCGCGATCGACATCGCCCGCTCGCTGTCGACCGATGTGTCGGACACGGCATGGGCGGCCTATCTGAAGGGTGATCGCGGCGTATTCACCCGCCGCGCGGTGCGGTTGGTCGACGGTACGCAGGCGCGTGAGATCGCGGCACTGTACGACGCCGATCCCGACTTCCGGGAACAGGTAAACCGCTACATCCACGATTTCGAAGCGATGCTGCGCCAGATACTGGGCTTGCGCGACGGATCGCCGATGGGCGTGACCTTGCTGTCGTCGGACATGGGCAAGCTGTACGTCGTGCTGGCGCAGGCGATCGAGCGGCTGCGCAGCTAGGCCTGCACGACATTAGAGCGAGGTCTCAGCTTCCCCCCTCCCTGACAAGGGAGGGGTCGGGGGTGGGTAGGCCAGCGAGGGAGCGCGGCGCCAGCCCCTCCCCTATCAGGCGAAAAGCGCAGTTCGTAAACCTTGAGCCGATCGACATTCAGCGACGATTGCGGATTTCCGTCATTCCCGCGCAGGCGGGAATCCATAACCGCCGACGTTTCGGTCGGAACCGTGACGCCGACGCATATCGACTCCCGCCTTCGCGGGAGTGACGATAGCAGATAGAGCAGTCGTCCCGCGTCCGGGTAACTGAATGTCGATCGCCCCTGGCGAATAAATGTCGATCCCTTTACAGGCGTAACGACCCAAGGGTGACCCGATCGTTGGGAATGCCCCTAATTCGGCGCAAACGGTCCTATCCGTTGACGATTACCCAATCGCGGGCCACGCAACGCCAACGCCAACGCCAACGCCAACGCCAACGCCGGTCCATTCCGAACGATGCTGAAGGGAACCACCCATTTCCGCCTGCATCGCGAATTTGCCCGGTACCCACACGATCTGGTCGAAACCATAATCGATTGCGGCGTCTCAATTGTAGAAGTTCAACATGTCGGCGGTTACCCAGCCATAGACATAGTTGAAATAAAACGCCCCGAACAACACCGCCGACACCAACGTCGTCCGCCATGCCATTCGCCCGAACCGGAAGCCGGATGGCGCACTGTCGGCTTGTCCCGGCACCGGGGGTTCGCCCGCTTCATGCGTCGTGTGAACCCCGAACGGCAACACCAGGAACATCGCCAGCACCCAGAATAGCAGGTAGATGGCGAGCGCCGATTGCCAGGCCATATGCTGCGCGTCAGGCCGGAATGATGAGGACGTCGACGACCGGCTTCTTGCCGGTCCAGCGCGTCGCCACCCGGCGCACCGCCAGACGGATCGCCTCGGGTAGCTTGGAACGCTCGCGCCCCTTGGCTGCTACCGTCTCGGCGGCCGCATCGACTGCTTCCTCCAGGAAGGGTTCGCGGTCTTCCTCGACCGGCACGCCCTGCACCCGGATCTGCGGCTCGCCGATCAACTGCCCGCGCCGATCGATCGCAACCGCCACCGACATATGCCCGAACGCCGCCAGTTTGCGCCGTTCGTTGATCGTCGTGCCATCCGCCGGCAGGATCACGTCGCCATCGAGCGCGAGCCGCCCGACGACCGCATGCCCGACCTTGGTCGGATTGCCCGGCGCCAGACGCACGATGTCGCCATTGGTCTGCACCAACGTCTGGTCGATCCCCTGCGCCAATGCGAAGCGGGCATGTTCCATCAGGTGGCGCATCTCGCCATGCACTGGCATCAGGATCTTCGGACGCAACCAGCCATAGAGCTTTGCCAGTTCCGGCCGCCCCGGATGACCGGACACGTGCACATGCGCCTGCCGATCGGTGACCATTTCGATGCCGGCGGCGGCGAGCTGGTTCTGGATACGACCGATCGCGACCTCGTTCCCGGGAATCTGCTTCGACGAGAAGATGACCCTGTCGCCTGATTGCAGGCTCAACTGATGCTCGCGATTGGCGATCCGTGCCAGCGCCGCACGCTGCTCACCCTGCCCGCCGGTCGCGATGATCAGCACCTGATCGCGCGGCAGCCGCATAGCGGTGTCGAAATCGACCGTCTGCGGGAAATCCTTCAGATAGCCCGTCGCCTTCGCAACCTTCAGGATGCGGTCGAGCGAGCGGCCCGCGACACAAACCTTGCGGTTGGTATCGCGCGCGACCTCACCCAGCGTGTGCAGCCGTGCCGCGTTCGACGCGAAGCTGGTAACCATCACCCGCCGCCCTTCGGCAGAGGCGATCTGTTCGAACAGCCCCTTGCGGACATCGGCTTCCGATCCCGACGCCTCTTTATTGAAGACGTTGGTCGAATCGCACACCAGCGCCAGAATGCCTTCATCGCCGATCGCGGTCAGTTCCGCCGGACTGGCCGGGGTCGCCACCATAGGTTGATCGTCGAGCTTCCAGTCGCCCGAATGGAACACCTTGCCATGCGGCGTCGAAATGACGAGGGAAGTCGATTCGGGAATCGAATGCGCCATCGGCACGAAGCGCACGCCGAACGGGCCCACATTCACGTCGCCGCCCAGCTGCACGACCTTCAGCTTCACCCGATCGGCAATACCCTCTTCATCCAGCTTGCCGCGGATCAGCCCGGCGGTGAACGGCGTCGCATAGATCGGCACGCCCAGATCGGCGGCCAGATAGGGCAGCGCGCCGATATGGTCTTCATGCCCGTGGGTGATGACGATGCCGAGTAGCTGGTCGCCGCGTTCCTCGATGAATTGCAGGTCGGGCAGCATCACGTCGATGCCGGGATAGGCCGGGTCGGCAAAGGTCACGCCGCAATCGACCATCAGCCATTTGCCGGCGGTCCCGTACAGGTTGACGTTCATGCCGATTTCGCCCGACCCGCCAAGCGCGACGAACAACAGTTCTTTCTTTGGAGTCACTCAATCTCTTTCAATGCCCGCGCCCATTCGCGGGTTCGGTTTCATTCATTCGGTTGTCGTGGAAATATGGGTGCGGCGCCACAACATCGCCAGTCCCGTGATCGTCAGGTCCTGTTCGATCGAATCGAAGACCTGCGTATGTTTCTCGAAAAGGATCGCCAGGCCGCCGGTGGCGATCACGCGGACCGGGCGGCCGATCTCCGCCTTCATCCGCGCGACCAGCCCCTCGATCATCGCGATATAGCCCCAATAAATGCCGATATGCATCTGATCGGCGGTATTGCGGCCGATGACGGTCTTCGACGCCGGGGCCTCGATCGCGATCCGCGGCAGCTTGGCCGCCGCCGTCACCAGCGCATCGAGCGACAGGTTGATGCCCGGCGCGATGATCCCGCCTTTATACGCTCCGGTATAATCGACGACGTCGAACGTCGCAGCGGTCCCGAAATCGACGACGATCAGGTCGCCGGCATGGGCGGCATGGGCGGCGATCGCGTTCAGCGCGCGATCGGCGCCAACCGCATGCGGCTCCTCGACATCCAGCGCGATGCCGAACACCGCGTCGCCGCGTCCCGCGACCAGCGCCTCGACGCCGAAATACTTGCTCGCCAGCACTTCGAGGTTGTGCAGCGCCCGCGGTACCACCGTGCCGATGATGACCGCTTCGACCACCGAGCGGTCGCGACCGCCCAGGGCCAGCAACTGGCTGAGCCACACCGCATATTCATCGGCGGTGCGCCGGGGGTCGGTCGCGATGCGCCAACGCGCGACGATGGTCTCGCCATCGACCAATGCGAAGACGATGTTGGTATTGCCGGCATCGATCGCAAGCAGCATCGAACTTCCCCGTCACGCCCGACCGGCGTGCTTCCCCTTCCCGCTAGAACGTAGCGCGGTCCACCACAAGCGCCGCGCACGATCGTCGGCTGTCCGCGTCACGCCGAAACATCGCCAGCGTGGACGGTGACGCACCGCCCGTCGTCCCCGATCAAGCGCAGCGCGCCATCGGCATCCAGCCCGCCGAAGCGGCCCGACCGTTCGCCGCCATCAGGCAAGCGTACCCGGAGCGGCGAGCCAACGGGATGCGCCTGCCCTTCCCATGCAGCATGAACGTCGGCCAGCCCAACTTGGCGCCAGATCGCCAACCACGCCGCAAACCGCTCGGCGAGTTCGGCGAGCAGAACCGCCGGGCCGACGAAAACGCCGTGCGCGGACAGCGACGTCGTCGGACGATCGGCAAGCACCGGATGCGACGCCAGATTGACGCCGAAACCGATGACGACCGCATCGCGCGATCGTTCGAGCAGAATGCCCGACACCTTGGCACCACTGATCATCAGGTCGTTCGGCCATTTTATGGTGACCATCCCTCGCGCGAACACCGACACGGCCTCCACCAACGCAACCGCCGCGACCAGCGTCAGCGTATGTGCCGCCGGATCATGCGGTTGCAGCCGGACGATCGTGCTGGCGAACAGGTTGCCGCGCCCATCGGACCACGCCCGCCCCAACCGACCGCGCCCGGCCGTCTGCCGTTCCGCCCGCAACCAGACGCCCTCTTCGGCCCCGTTTGCGGCAGCGGCGAGCAGGTCGGCGTTGGTCGACCCGGTCTCGCCGACGACGCGGATCGTCAGAACAGCGCCCGTGCCGCCGTCAGCGACCACGCCGACAGCGCCGGGATCAGGAACAGGCTGACCGGTGAGATCACTACTGCTGCGGCAAAGGTCAGGCCACCCTCGACCAGTGCCGGTTCACGCAGGAACTCCGGCGCCGGTTCGTCGAAATACATCGTCTTGACGACGCGCAGATAATAATAGGCACCGATCGTCGACGCCGCGATACCGATCACCGCCAGCGGGAACAGCCCGGCCTGCACCGCCGCGTCGAACACCGCGTATTTGGCCCAGAAGCCGAACAGCGGCGGGATGCCGGCCAGCGAGAACATGAAGATCGCCAGCGCCAGTGCCAGTGCCGGCCGCGTCCGCGACAAGCCCGACAGGCTTGCCAGCGTCTCGATCGGCTGTCCGTCGCTACCGCGCATCTGCAAGACGATCAGGAACGAGCCCAGCGTCATGACAATATAGACGGCAAGGTAGAACAACACGCCTGCCACGCCCTGCGCCGAACCGGCCGCCAGACCGATCAGCGCGAAGCCCACATTGTTGATCGACGAATAAGCCAGCAGCCGCTTGATGTTGGCCTGCCCGATCGCACCGACTGCGCCGAGCACGATCGAGGCAAGTGCCGCAAAGACCACGATCTGCCGCCACTGATCGACCGCCGGGCCCATCGCCTCGACCGCGACGCGCAGCGCCATCGCCATCGCCGCAACCTTGGGCGCCGAGGCGAAGAACGCGGTTACCGGGGTCGGCGCGCCCTCGTAGACGTCGGGGGTCCACATGTGGAACGGCACCGCCGCCAGCTTGAACGCGATCCCGGCAAACACGAAGACCAGCCCGAACAGCAGCCCCATGTTCCGCGGACCCGCATAGGCAGTCGCAATGTCGGCGAATAAGGTCGTGCCGGCAAAGCCGTACACCAGGCTGATGCCGTACAGCAGAATGCCCGAAGCCAGCGCGCCCAACACGAAATATTTCAGACCTGCTTCGGCCGAGCGCGTGTCGCGGCGCATGAAGCTGGCAAGGACGTAGGCGGCAAGGCTCTGCAGTTCGAGACCCACATAGAGCAGCAACAGGTCGGACGCCGACACCATCATGCCCATGCCGCATGCCGACAACAGGATCAGCACCGGATATTCGGGCTTCAGGTCGTCGCCGCTGGTCCGTTCGAAGAAGCGCGGCGCGATGATGATCGCCACGGCGGATGCGAAGTAGATCAGCACCTTGGCAAACGCGGCAAAGGCGTCCGCGCGGTACATACCACCAAAAGCGGTACCGCCCGACGAACCGTTACCGATCAGCGCCACCCCGGCCCCGGCCAGCACGAACACCGCCGCGATGCTGACGCCCCGCGTCGCGCCCTGCTTGCCCCATGCCGATACCAGCATCAGGACGATCGCCCCGACCGCAAGCACCAGCTCGGGCAGGGTCATCGAAAGTTGTTCGGCGTAGCTCATCAGTGCGATTCCCCGTGCGCCGCTTCACCGCCGCCCGTTCCATGTTCCGCGGCGTGCGCCGCTGCCGCCGCCGGATTGCCTGCGGTCGGCCGTGAGTCCGAAGGAGGTGCGGCACGCTCGATCCGGGCGAGCAGCAGCCCGACATCCTTGCGCATCGGCGCGAGGAAGCTTTCGGGATAGACGCCCATCCACAGCACGACCGCCGCGATCGGCGCAAGCATCACCAACTCCCGCATCGACACGTCCGGCATCGCCTTCACATCGTCATGCACCAGGTCGCCCAGCGCGATACGACGATAGAGATAGAGCGAATAGGCGGCCCCGAGGATGATGCCGGTCGTGCAGATCAGCGCAGCCCAGGTCGACACGCGATACGTCCCGGCAAGGCTCAGATATTCCCCGACGAAGCCCGACGTTCCGGGAAGACCAATCGACGCCATGGTGAACAGCAGGAAGAACACGGCATAGCGCGGCATGTTGATCGCCAAGCCGCCATAGCGAGCAATCTCGCGGGTATGCAGCCGGTCGTAGATGATGCCGACGCACAGGAACAGCGCGCCCGATACCAGGCCATGGCTGAGCATCACGATCATTGCGCCATCGATGCCGTTCTGGTTGAACGCGAACAGGCCGATCGTCACGATCGCCATATGCGCAACCGACGAATAGGCGATCAGCTTTTTCATGTCCGACTGCACCAGCGCAACGAGCGAGGTGTAGACGACGGCGATTCCCGACAGCGTCAGGATCAGCCAGGTTAGTTCGCCCGAGGCTTCGGGGAACATCGGCAGCGAGAAGCGCAGGAAGCCATATCCACCCAGCTTCAGCAACACGCCGGCGAGAATGACCGACCCGGCGGTCGGTGCCTGCACGTGCGCATCGGGCAACCAGGTGTGGACCGGCCACATCGGCATCTTGACCGCGAACGATGCGAAGAAGGCGAGCCATAGCCACGTCTGCACCTGCACCGGGAAATCATACGCCATAAGCGTCGGGATGTCCGAGGTACCGGCGGTGCGGATCATGTAGATCATCGCGATCAACATCAGCAGCGAGCCGAGCAGCGTGTACAGGAAGAACTTGTACGACGCATAGATGCGGTTCGCCCCGCCCCAGATGCCAATGATAAGGTACATCGGGATCAGGCCGGCTTCGAAGAAGACGTAGAACAGCAACAGGTCCTGCGCCGCGAACGTGCCGATCATCAGTACTTCGACGCTGAGGAACAGCGCCATATATTCGGGCACGCGGTTGGTGACCGACTTCCACGACGCGCCGATGCAGATCGGCATCAGGAACACGCTGAGCATGATGAGCATTAGCGCGAAGCCGTCGATGCCCAGCGCATAACGGAATACGCCGAAATCACCGAGCGCCGGTGCCTCGACGAACTGCCACTGTGCGCCGCCGATATCGAAATCGGCCCATAGCAACACGCCCAGCGCGAAATTGACCAGCGTGGCCGCCAGCGCCGTCCAGCGCGCGGCATTCGCCGATACGAACAGGCACAGCATCGCTGCGACCGCCGGTACCAGCAGCATCACCGACAGGATCGGGAAGCCGTTCACGAGTTATTCCCCCGAACCAATTGCTTGAAACCGCGCATCACGACGCGATCGCCCAGGTAACCGCCGCCGTCAGGCCGATCAGCATGACGAAGGCATAGGTGTAGAGATAGCCGGTCTGCATCTTGACCGCGAGGCGGCTGGAGAAGCCGACCAGTGCCGCCGACCCGTCCGGGCCGAACCGGTTGATCGTCTGTTCATCGCCACGCTTCCAGAAGAAGCGGCCAAGCGCGAACGCCGGGCGGACGAAGAGCAGATGATACAGCTCGTCGAAATACCACTTCTTGAGCAGGAACCGGTGCAGCACGCGGAACGTGTCGGCGATTCCTGCCGCCATACCCGGCCGCGCAATGTAGACGTAGAAGGCGCTAGCCAGGCCAACCAGCATCACGATCGTCGCAGCCAGCTTCACCAGCAACGGAACCTGATGCATTTCGTGCATGAGATGTTCGTTGAAGAACAGGCTGCCCTTCCAGAACGTCTCGCCCGCTTCCGGCTCAATGAACCAGTGATGGAAGACATAGCCGGCGGCGACCGCACCGATCGTCAGGACGATCAGCGGGATCAGCATCGGCAACGGGCTTTCGTGCGGATGATAGCCTGCCGTGCCTTCAGTCACCTCGCTAGCGTGCGCATCATGCGTCGAGGGGGCGTGGCCTGCATCCTCGGCGGCCGGCGGCACTGGATGGCTGCCATCGTCATGGCCGTGACCATGGGTGTCATAATGGTCACCATGACCATGACCATGCGCATCGTGCACCGCGTGCTGGATATGCTCGGACCCGGCCCAGCGCGGCGTACCGAAGAAGGTCAGGAACATCAGCCGCCACGAATAGAAGCTGGTCAGCAGCGCCGCGAAGGTACCGACATAGAATGCACCGTAACCGCCCGGACCCGATGCCCATGCCGCTTCGAGGATCGCATCCTTCGAATGGTAACCGGCAAAGCCGCCGATGCCGTAGATGCCGACACCCGTGATAGCGAGCGTGCCGGCCATCATCGCCCAGAAGGTCAGCGGAATATGCTTCCGCAAGCCACCATAGAAGCGCATGTCCTGTTCATGGTGCATTGCGTGGATGACCGAACCGGCGCCCAGGAACAGCAACGCCTTGAAGAAGGCGTGCGTAAACAGGTGGAACATCGCCGCGCCATACGCGCCGACACCCGCCGCAAAGAACATGTAGCCGAGCTGCGAACACGTGGAATAGGCGATGACGCGCTTGATGTCGGTCTGCACCAAACCGATCGTAGCCGCGAACAGGCAGGTCGCGGCACCGACCGCCGTCACCACCGCCAGCGCAGCCGGCGACGTTTCGAACATCGGCGACAGGCGGCACACCATGAACACGCCAGCGGTGACCATCGTCGCCGCGTGGATCAGCGCCGACACCGGGGTCGGGCCTTCCATCGCGTCCGGCAACCAAGTGTGGAGACCCAGCTGCGCCGACTTGCCCATGGCCCCTACGAACAGCAGCAGGCACAGCACCGTCATCGTATCGGCACGGAACCACAGGAAGCCGATCGTCGAGCCGGCCATCGACGGCGCAGCTTCGAGGATCGCCGGGATCGAGATCGTGCCGAACACCAGATAGGTGCCGAAGATGCCGAGCATGAAGCCAAGGTCGCCGACGCGGTTGACGACGAACGCCTTGATCGCAGCGGCATTGGCCGACGGCTTGCGGAACCAGAAACCGATCAGCAGGTACGACGCCAGGCCGACGCCTTCCCAACCGAAGAACATCTGGACCAGATTGTTCGCGGTCACGAGCATCAGCATCGCGAAGGTGAACAGCGACAGATAGCTGAAGAAGCGCGGCTGGTCGGGATCCTCGCTCATATAGCCCCAGCTATAGAGGTGGACGAGCGCCGACACGCTGGTGATGACGACCAGCATGACCGCGGTCAGCGCATCGACGCGAAGTTCCCACGCGATGTTCATGCCGCCCGACAGGATCCAAGTCGACACGGGGGCGACGCCAGCCTGT
Source organism: Sphingomonas sp. Leaf10 (assembly GCF_001421245.1). Taxonomy (GTDB): domain Bacteria; phylum Pseudomonadota; class Alphaproteobacteria; order Sphingomonadales; family Sphingomonadaceae; genus Sphingomonas. The sequence continues at coordinate 854,205 of NZ_LMKE01000001.1, forward strand.
GCGGCGCCGGTCAGGAACGGAATGAAGATCGACCACGACAGCGCGGCGGCGACGAACAGCCCCGCCGTCGTAACGATCTTCGGCAGCGCGATGCCGAACGCGCGGTTCGACAGCCCCGCGACGATCGACGCCAGCAGCGGCAGGAACACGACGATATGGATGGCGCTCATGCGAGCACCCCCGAAACCCGAAAAGCCACCGGCATCACCCCTTCATCCGGTTGACGTCGTCGACCGCGATGGAACCGCGACCACGGAAATAGATGACCATGATGGCCAGCCCGATCGCGCTCTCGCCAGCGGCGACCGCCAGCACGAACATCGCGAAGATCTGACCGACCAAGTCACCCAGCTGCGCCGAGAAGGCGACGAAATTGATGTTCACCGCCAGCAGGATCAACTCGATCGACATCAGGATGACGATCAGGTTCTTGCGGTTCAGGAAGATGCCGAGCACCCCCAGCGTGAACAGGATCGCCGCGACGACCAAATAATGGGTCAGTCCGATCACAGCTCCACCCCCTGCCCGATGGGCTGATTGACGTTGCGCACGGCATCCTTCGCACGGCGGTTGATCTGGCGGTTGATATTCTGCGCCTTGGCATCCGCGCGCTTGCGCTGCGTCAGCACGATCGCACCGATCATCGCGACCAGCAGCACCAGACCGACGCCTTCGAAGACGTACAGGTAGCGCGAATAGAGCAGCCGCCCGATCGCCTCGATGTTCGGGACCGCGACGTCGGTCGGGGCGATCCGCTTGGCAAGATCTATGCGGGTGGCGGTCCACGCATAGGCGCCGACGACCAGCTCGATCGCCAGCAGCACCGCAAGTGCCAGACCGGCCGGCAGATAGCGGACGAACCCGGCGCGCAGTTCGGTGAAGTCGATGTCGAGCATCATGACCACGAACAGGAACAGGACCGCGACCGCACCGACATAGACGATGACGAGCAGCATCGCGATGAACTCGGCGCCACACAGGACCATCAGGCCGGCTGCATTGAAGAAGGCGAGGATCAGCCACAGCACCGAATGGACCGGATTGCGCGACGTGATCGTCAACGCGGCCGATGCCACCACGATCGTGGCGAACAGATAGAAGGCGAGTGTCTGGATCACGAGCGCTGCTCTTCCCCCTGCCCGCCCCGCGTGTTGCTGCGGGACGAAACGCTAATCGATTGGCCGGCGAAGCGAGGTTTCTCGTCCCCGCCGGTACGGAATATGCGCGCCATTACCGATAGGGCGCGTCGCTCGCAAGGTTCGCGGCAATCGCGCGTTCCCAGCGGTCACCATTCGCGAGGAGCTTGTCCTTGTGATAGATCAGCTCTTCGCGCGTTTCAGTGGCAAATTCGAAATTCGGCCCCTCAACGATCGCATCGACCGGGCAAGCCTCCTGACACAAACCGCAATAAATGCACTTGGTCATATCGATGTCGTAGCGCGTGGTGCGGCGGCTGCCATCGGCACGCGGTTCGGCCTCGATCGTGATCGCGAGCGCCGGACATACTGCCTCGCACAGCTTGCACGCGATGCACCGCTCTTCACCATTGGGATAACGACGCAATGCGTGCTCCCCACGGAAACGGGGTGAGATCGGGTTCTTCTCGTACGGGTAGTTGATCGTTGCCTTTGGCTTGAAGAAGTATCGCAGCGTCAGCGCGTGCGCCTTCACGAACTCCCACAAGGTGAACGATCGGATGGTCTGGGCGATACTCATGCTGGCAATCCTACGCGCTGGATCATCAACCAGCCCGACACGAGAAAAACGAAGGTCAGCGATAGCGGCAGGAAGATCTTCCAGCCCAACCGCATCAGCTGGTCATAGCGATACCGCGGCACCGTCGCCTTGATCCAGCTGAACACGAAGAAGAAGAAGAAGGTCTTCGCCAGGAACCAGATGATGCCCGGTACGAAATAGAGCGGTGCCCAATCGACCGGCGGCAGCCAGCCACCCCAGAACAGCAGCGCGTTGAGCGCACACATCAGGATGACGTTGGCATATTCACCGAGCCAGAACAGCGCGAACGCCATCGACGAATATTCCGTCTGATAGCCCGCGACCAGTTCCGATTCCGCCTCCGTCAGATCGAACGGCGCACGCGCGGTTTCGGCGAGCGACGAAATCAGGAACACCACCGCCATCGGGAACAACAGCGGGTTGAATCCGAAGCCGTTGATGAAGCCGAAGATATGCGCACGTTGTTCGAGGACGATCGTCGTCAGGTTGAACGACCCGGCCCACAGTACCACCGCGATAAGCACAAAACCGATCGCAACTTCATAGCTGACCATCTGCGCGGCAGCACGAAGCGCCGAATAGAAAGGATATTTCGAGTTGGACGCCCAGCCCGAAATGATGACGCCATACACCCCCAGCGACGATGCCGCGAGAATGTAGAGCAGGCCGACATTGATGTCCGCCACCACCACGCCGACATCGAACGGGATCACCGCCCACACGATCAATGCAACCGTAAAGGTGATGATCGGTGCGAGCAGGAACAGGCCACGATTGGCCGAGGACGGCACGATCGTTTCCTGCAGGAACACCTTCAAACCGTCGGCGAACGACTGCAGCAGACCCAGCGGACCGACGACGTTCGGACCGCGACGCAGCGCCATCGCCGCCCAGATCTTGCGATCGGCGTAGATGATCATCGCCACCGCCAGCATCAGCGGCAGCGCGATGACCAGAATGCCGACCAGCGTGGCGACGGTCCACGCCCAGCCATAGGGCAGACCGACGGTAGTTTCGAAAAACGAGGTCACTCGGCGGCCTCCGCGAAATCCTGGCCATGGACAAGTTCGGCCGAACAACGCTGCATCGTCGGGCTGGCCCGGCAGATCGCGTTGGTCAGATAGAAGTCGGTCACCGGGTAGGCCACCGTGCCCGACGCCTTAGCGTCGAGTGCCGGCGGGTTCCAGTCAAACCGTACCAGTCCTTCGCGTCCAAGCGCAGGCACCGCCGCCGCCATCGCCGCGCGCACGCCGGCGAAATCGTCGAACGGCAGCGTCACGCCGAGTACTTCGGCTAGTGCGCGGAAGATCGTCCAATCCTCGCGAGCGTCGCCCGGCGCGAATACCGCACGGTCGCCGCGCTGTACGCGACCTTCCATATTGACGTAGGTGCCTGCCTTTTCGGCATAGCTCGCACCCGGCAGAACGATGTCCGCCGCCGCCGCACCCTTGTCGCCATGATGGCCGATATACACCTTGGTCGCACCGGCGAACTTGGTGAAATCGACTTCGTCGGCACCGAGGAAGAACACCAGCTTCGGGTTCGCCGCGACGATATCGGCAATACCACCCGCCTGCGCATAACCCAGCATCAATGCGCCCATGCGAGCGGCAGCCAAGTGAACGACGTTGAAGCCGTTCCAAGCCGTGCCGTCTTCCAGAGAGCGGACCAGATTGCCGTCCTGTGCGAGCTTCAGCGCCGCGCCATGACCGTCCTTCAGCGCCGCCGGTCCGACGATGACCATCGGCTGCTTGGCCGCGTCCATCGCTTCCGCCGCGCGATCGGGCAGACCGCCGAGCAGCCCCAGATCGTCGCCCAGCCATTCCGCTTTGTAGGTCAGATCGACTTTTGGCCCGATCGCGAAGACGCGTGCGCCCTTCTTGATCGCCTTGCGGACGCGGGTGTTGATGAGCGGCGCTTCGTGGCGCAGGTCGGTGCCAACCAGCAGGATCGCATCGGCATCCTCGACACCCGCGATCGTCGAATTGAACGCAACCGCACCGAGGTTGGTGACGTCATAGTCCATGCCCGTCTGCCGCCCTTCGAGAAGCGACGAGCCGAGCGCGTTCACCAGCGCCTTGGCAGCGAACATCGTCTCGCAATCGAGGAGGTCGCCCGCGATCGCCGCAACCGACGACCCTGCGTTGGCTGCCGCGATCGCTGCGAAGGCGTCATCCCATTCGGCCGCGACCAGCTTGCCGTCCTTGCGGACATAAGGCTTGTCGAGACGACGACGGACCAGACCATCGACCGCATGACGCGTCTTGTCGTGCGCCCATTCCTCGTTCACGTCTTCGTTGATGCGCGGCACGCAACGCAGCACCTGCCGGCCCCGGCTGTCCAGGCGAATGTTGGTGCCGACCGCATCCATTACGTCGATGGCGAGCGTCTTTTTCAGCTCCCACGGACGCGCCTCGAACGCATAAGGCTTCGACGTCAGCGCACCGACCGGACACAGATCGACGATATTACCCGACAGTTCACTCGACACGGCCTGTTCGAGATAGCTGGTGATCTGCATATTCTCGCCGCGATAAATCGCGCCGATTTCCTCGACCCCTGCGACTTCCTCGGCAAAGCGGATGCAGCGCGTGCACTGGATACAGCGGGTCATGACCGTTTTTACGATCGGACCCATATATTTCTCGGTGACCGCGCGCTTGTTCTCGTCATAGCGCGAGCGGCCGCGGCCATAGGCGACCGACTGGTCCTGCAGATCGCACTCGCCACCCTGATCGCAGATCGGGCAATCGAGCGGATGGTTGATCAGCAGGAATTCCATCACGCCTTCGCGCGCGGCCTTCACCATCGCGCTGTCGGTGCGGATTTCCTGATTGTCGGCGGCGGGCAGCGCGCACGATGCCTGTGGCTTGGGCGGCCCCGGCTTCACCTCGACCAGACACATCCGGCAATTGCCGGCGATCGACAGCCGTTCGTGATAGCAGAAACGCGGAATTTCCTTCCCCGCCGCTTCGCAAGCCTGAAGAACCGTCGCGCCCTGCGGCACTTCGACTTCGACCCCGTCTACTTTTACCTTCGGCATTATTCGGCCGCTTCCATCATGGGCGACATGCCGCCGCCGCGCTTCTCGTTGATCCGCCGTTCGATTTCGGGGCGGAAATTCTTGATGAGGCCCTGGATCGGCCACGCCGCCGCGTCGCCCAGCGCGCAGATGGTATGACCTTCGACCTGCTTCGTGACCTGCTGCAGCATGTCGATTTCGGAGATGTCGGCGTCGCCGGTGCGCAGCCGTTCCATCACCCGCCACATCCAGCCCGTGCCTTCACGGCACGGCGTGCACTGGCCGCAGCTTTCATGCTTGTAGAAATAGCTGAGGCGACTGATCGCGCGGACGACATCGGTAGACTTGTCCATGACGATCACCGCCGCCGTACCGAGACCCGATCCGACCGCCTTGAGGCCATCAAAATCCATCGGCGCGTCGATGATGTGCTCTGCCTTGACCAGCGGCACCGACGATCCGCCGGGGATCACGCACAGTAGATTGTCCCAGCCACCGCGAATGCCGCCGCAATGCTTTTCGATCAGCTCGCGGAACGGGATGCTCATCGCTTCCTCGACCACGCAGGGCCGGTTCACATGGCCGCTGATCTGGAACAACTTGGTCCCGCGGTTATTTTCCGCGCCGAAGCTGGCGAACCATTCGGGGCTGCGGCGCAGGATCGTCGGGACGACCGCAATCGATTCGACGTTGTTGACTGTCGTCGGGCAGCCATAGAGACCCGCGCCGGCCGGGAACGGCGGCTTCAAGCGAGGCTGGCCCTTCTTGCCCTCGAGGCTTTCCAGCATCGCGGTCTCTTCGCCGCAGATATAGGCGCCAGCACCACGATGCGCGAACACGTCGAAATCATAGCCCGACCCGCAAGCATTCTTGCCGAGCAGGCCCTTGGCATAGGCTTCTGCAATCGCCGCGAACAGCGTCTCGGCCTCGCGAATATATTCGCCGCGGATATAGATATAGGCCGCCCGCGCGCGCATTGCGAAGCCCGCAACCAGCGCGCCTTCGATCAGCTTGTGTGGATCGTGGCGGATGATCTCGCGGTCCTTGCACGAGCCGGGTTCGGATTCGTCCGCATTAATAACCAGGAAGTTCGGCCGGTCGGGCTTGGGCGCCTTCGGCATGAACGACCATTTGGTTCCGGTCGGGAACCCTGCCCCGCCGCGCCCACGCAGACCCGATGCCTTGATCCGGTCGATGATCGTGTCGGGACCAAGCTGCAACAGCGCCTTGGTATTGTCCCAGTCGCCCCGCATCACGGCGGCGTCGAGGTTCCACGGCTGGAACCCGTACACGTTGGTGAAGATGCGATCCTTGTCGGCCAGCATCCTTATCGTCCCTTCCCGATCGCCTTTTCGGCGACAAAATAAACGGCAACCATCACCGCGATCCCGATGGCGATGCCGAGCAGCTTCAGCGCGCCGACGAACAGTTCGAGCGCGATCCACAACACGACGATGCCGACCAGCACCGCGATCAACAGGCTGCCCAGCGCCTTCACGAAGCCGTGCCCCATTCGGACCGGTAATCGTGGTTCTCGGTCATCATCACCGCCAGATTGGTCGGTTCGCCGACCGGTTCGACCGTATGCCGTCCCGGTTCCTGCGTGCCTGGCTTGGGCGTCTCACCCCGCGCCAGCGCCTCGAGGATCGCCGTCGTGCGGTCATAGTCGAGATCTTCGTAATTGTCGTCGTTGATCTGGACCATCGGAGCCGACGCACAGTTACCCATGCACTCGACCTCGGTCAGCGTGAACAAGCCGTCTGGCGTGGTCTTTCCCTTCACCAGCCCGCGATTCTTGCACGCCGCGAAGACGTCGTCCGATCCGCGCAACATGCACGGCGTCGTGCCGCAGACCTGGACGTGATAACGGCCAACCGGCGCGAGGTTGAACATCGTGTAGAAGGTCGCGACCTCGTACACCCGCATATACGGCATTTGGAGTTCGCGCGCGATGAACTCGATCACCGGCACCGGCAGCCAGCCCTGTGTGTGTGTTTCCGCCCCGACCTGCCGCTGGGCAAGATCGAGGAACGGGATCGTGCATGACTGCTGCCGCCCTTCGGGATAGCGCGCGACGATTTCGCGCGCCTTCTCGGCATTGGCGGGGTTCCAGGCGAAATTGCCCCAGCGCGCGCGGACCTCCGCTTCGTCGGGGATGTTGGGGGCGTCAGCCATCAGCGAATAAACTCCACGCGGCTGACCTTGTCGCCGCTGAACGAATAGACGGTCATCACGTCGAACGGTTCGGCATTGGTCGAGCGTTGGACTCGTTCGTGCAGCACGACACGCTCACCCAGTTCGAACGACTGCAGCACCTCGGCGTGGTTCTGCGGGAATTCGGCGAAGACCGCCGCCATCCCGCTTTCCACGCCGGCACGTCCATCGCGCACCACGTCGCCGCGATACTGCGCCTCGCAACCATCATCGGCGAAGAACGCGGCATAGCCCACCGCATCGCGCGCGTTGTAGCGTTCCATCATCGCCATCACGGTGTCGAGACGGCTCAACGATCGCACTCCCCGAACACGATGTCCATCGCACCAAGGATGGCGGTGATGTCGGCGAGCATGTGCCCCTTCGACATGAAGTCCATCGCCTGCAAATGGCTGAACGCGGTCGGGCGGATCTTCACCCGGTACGGCTTGTTGCTGCCGTCCGACACCATGTAGATGCCGAATTCGCCCTTGGGGCTTTCGGTCGCGACATAGACCTCGCCGGCGGGCACATGATAGCCTTCGGTATAGAGCTTGAAGTGATGGATCAGCGCTTCCATCGACTGCTTCATCTCGCCCCGCTTCGGCGGCACGACCTTGCGATCGTCGCTCGAAATCGGGCCTTCGGGCATCTGCGCCAGACACTGCTTCATGATGCGTGCCGACTGATACACTTCCTCGACGCGGACCATGAACCGGTCGTAGCAATCGCCGCGCGTGCCGACCGGCACGTCGAAATCGACCCGGTCATAGGCGTCGTAGGGCTGCGCCTTGCGGATATCCCAAGGAATGCCCGCGCCCCGGATCATCGGCCCCGAGAAGCCCCAGCGCACCGCGTCTTCACGGCTGACGATCGCGATGTCGACGTTGCGCTGCTTGAAGATGCGGTTTTCAGCGACAAGGCTGATCGCGTCGCCGAACAGGCGCGGCAGACGCGTATCGAGCCATTCGGCGATATCGGTCAGCAGCTTGAGCGGAACGTCCTGACGAATGCCGCCGACGCGCAGGAAGTTCGCGTGCATCCGCGCACCCGAAGCCCGCTCGTAGAAGTTCATCGTGTCTTCGCGAAGCTCGAACATCCACAGGTTCGGCGTCATCGCGCCCACGTCCATGACATGCGAGCCGAGGTTCAGCATGTGGTTCATGATGCGGGTCAGTTCGGCGAAGAACACGCGCAGATACTGGGCGCGTAGCGGCACCTCGATATCCAGCAGCTTTTCGACCGCGAGGACGTAGCTGTGCTCCATGCACATCGGCGAGCAGTAATCGAGCCGGTCCATGTACGGCAGCGCCTGCGCGTACGTCTTGTACTCGATCAGCTTCTCGGTACCGCGATGAAGCAGGCCGACATGCGGGTCGATCCGCTCGATGATCTCGCCGTCCAGTTCGGTGACGAGACGCAACACGCCGTGCGCCGCAGGATGCTGCGGGCCGAAATTGATCGTGTAGTTCTGAATCTCGACGTCGCCCGGTGTCGGGTTGGCGCCGTCGATCTGAGCATCGTAATCGGCCATTACTTGTTCTCCGCCGACTTGGTCGTCGCATCGGGCGACGGCACGTCGGGATCGACCGGCTTCGATTCGGGCTGGTTGCCGGGATGCGGCTTGCCCGCACCCGACTGCGCCGTGCTGTCGGTCGTCTTTGGCTTGTCGACCTGCGGCTCGGCGGCCTTCACATTGTCGTCGGCGCGCTTGACCTGATCGGCGGTCACCGGTGACGGCGCGCCGGGTGCCTGCGCGACCGCAGGCTTAGGCGCTGCCGCCTTCTCGTCACCGGGCAGGACGTACTCGGCGCCTTCCCACGGACTCATGAAATCGAAGGTGCGGAAGTCCTGCGCCAGCTTGACCGGTTCATAGACGACGCGCTTCGCCTCTTCCGAATAGCGCATCTCGACATAGCCGGTCAGCGGGAAGTCCTTGCGCAGCGGATGGCCGCGGAAGCCGTAATCGGTCAGGATGCGGCGCAGATCGGCATTGCCCGAAAAGAGCACGCCATACAGGTCGTACACTTCGCGTTCGAGCCAGCCGGCATTGTACCAGATACCCGTGACCGACGGCACCGGCTGCTCCTCGTCGGTCGTCACGCGCACGCGAATGCGGTGGTTTCGGGTCATCGACAGCAAATGATATACGACGTCGAACCGCTCGGCGCGCTCGGGATAGTCGACGCCGGCAATCTCGGCCAGCATCTCGTACTTCAGACCCGGCGTATCGCGCAGCGTTTCCATCGCAATGACCAGACGGTCGCGGTCGACGGTCAGCGAGACTTCACCGACCAGATCCTGTGCGTGGAGCAGCATATCGCCCAGCGCGGCGGTCGCGGCGTCGATCACGCCGTCGTTGGGCGCATAACGGGGTGCAGGCGCCCTCACCGTTCGATGCTCCCCGAACGGCGGATTTTCCGCTGTAGCTGCATCACGCCATAGAGCAACGCTTCGGCGGTCGGCGGGCAACCGGGGACATAGATGTCGACCGGCACCACGCGATCGCAACCGCGTACGACGCTGTAGCTATAATGGTAATAGCCGCCGCCATTCGCGCAGCTGCCCATCGAGATGACGTATTTCGGTTCCGACATCTGGTCGTACACGCGACGCAGCGCCGGGGCCATCTTGTTGCACAAGGTACCAGCGACGATCATCACGTCGGACTGACGCGGTGAAGCGCGCGGCGCAGCGCCGAACCGTTCCATGTCATAACGGGGCATGTTGACGTGGATCATCTCGACCGCACAGCAGGCGAGGCCGAACGTCATCCACCACAGCGACCCGGTCCGCGCCCACTGGAACAGGTCTTCGGTCGAAGTGACCAGAAAGCCCTTGTCGGTGAGTTCGCCGTTCAGGTCGTTGAAGAAACCCTGATCGGGCGCCTGTACCGGCACGCCAGCGGCGTTACCCGCGCCAAAGCCATGCGGCGGCGTCGTGAGTTCTACTCCCATTCGAGAGCTCCCATCTTCCAAGCATATACGAGACCGAGCGCCAATTCGCCGATGAATATCATCATCGATACCCACGCGGTCCAGCCGAGGTCGAAAACCGAGACTGCCCAAGGGTACAGGAACGCTGCTTCAAGATCGAAGATGATGAACAGGATCGCGACCAGATAGAAGCGAACGTCATACTGGCTGCGCGAATCCTCGAACGCGGGAAAGCCGCACTCATATTCGGTCAGTTTTTCCGGCGTCGGCTTGTGCGAACCGGTAAAGCGCGACGCCACCATCGGCAGCACGACGAACGCCGTCGACAGCACCAGGGCGACGCCCAGGAACATCAGGATCGGCAGATATTGCGACAGGTCGACCAAGGCAGGGTCTCTCGCGGTTGCGGTATGAATGGAGCCGGCTTTAGGCCGATGGTGCGGGGGCATCAAGGGCGGAACAGGATGAGAATCACTCTCAATTCCGCCAATGCCGAGCACGTAGCACGCCGTAGCACCGCACGGCTCCAGCGCGGGGCTATGACAACATGCCCTTCCCTGCCCATCCGACACCATGGACAGGGTGATACGCGCGTTAGCGGAGCGCGCCGGCGACCAGCTTGTGCAGGCGGGTCTGCATCTGTTCGTTGCTGGCCAGCACCTCACCCTTTTCATAGGCGCGGTCGGCACCGCGATAGTCGGTGACGAAGCCGCCGGCTTCCTTCACCAGCAACATGCCCGCCGCGATGTCCCACTTCTTCAGGCCCGATTCCCAGAAGCCGTCGAACCGGCCGGCGGCGACATAGGCCAGGTCGAGCGCTGCTGCGCCGAACCGGCGGATGCCCGCGACTTCGGGAGCGACCGCACCGAAGATGCGGGTCCATTCGCTGAAGTTGCCGTGGCCGAGGAACGGGATGCCGGTCGCGATCAGCGCCTCGGACAGGTCGCGCCGCGACGACACCCGCAGCCGCTGTCCCTGCAACCATGCCCCCCGACCCTTTTCGGCCCAGAAGCCTTCGTCAGTGATCGGGTTATAGACCATGGCGGTCGTAATCTCGGGCTTGCCGCCGACGCCGTTCGGCTCCTCGACCGCGACCGAGATCGCGAAGTGCGGGATGCCGTGCAGGAAGTTGGTAGTGCCATCGAGCGGATCGACGATCCAGCGCGGCTTGGTCGGGTCGCCGGCGATTTCGCCGCCCTCTTCCAGCAACATGCCCCAGTCGGGACGCGCCTTGCGCAGTTCCTCGACCAGCGTTTCCTCGGCGCGCTTGTCGGCCATCGACACGAAGTCGGCCGGACCCTTGCGGCTGACCTGAAGATGCTGGACCTCGCCGAAGTCGCGGCGCAGGCGCGGGCCGGTCTTGCGGACGGCGCGTTCGATGACGGTGATGAGGCCGGACTGGGCGGACATTTCTTCTATTCCTATGACTTCTTTGTAGCGACACGGGCAAAGCCCGTGCCGTCGGTCGCTGCTACGCGCGCCGGCCGGGCTTGCGGATCGGGGAGATAGCTACGCTGTCCCCTCTCGTCCGCCGCGCCTCAGTCCGCCCTTCTGACATACGTCTGCTCATAGACATCAACCACGATCCGCGTGCCGGCGGCAATGTGCGGCGGAACCATCACACGGACGCCATTGTCGAGTACGGCGGGCTTGTAGGACGACGATGCTGTCTGCCCCTTCACCACCGCATCGGCCTCGACGATCGTCGCTTCAATCGTGTCGGGCAGCTGGACGCTGATCGCTTCATCGTCATACATTTCCATGACGACATCCATGCCGTCCTGAAGAAAGGCAGCGGCGTCACCGAGCAGGTCGCGGGCGAGTGTGACCTGATCATAGGTGATCTTGTCCATGAATACCAACGTGTCGCCTTCGGGATACAGGAACTGGAAATCCTTCGTATCCAGCCGGATGCGCTCGACCGTCTCGGCCGAACGGAAGCGGACATTGTTCTTGCGGCCATCGCGCAGGTTCTTCATTTCGACCTGCATATAGGCGCCGCCCTTGCCCGGCTGCGTATGCTGGATCTTCACCGCGCGCCAGATGCCGCCTTCATATTCGATGATGTTGCCGGGGCGAATGTCGACGCCGCTGATCTTCATGACGAACCATACCTGTTGGAAAGAGCGAAGCTGCGCCCTTACCGCTCCGCCCGTCCGCGGGCAAGCAGCGGATAGGGATCGATCGCGCGCCCCTGATGCCAAGCCTCATCGGGCAGCAGACGCTCGATGCCGAAATGAAGATGGGTGTTGCCCGGGCCGGCATTGCCGGTGTCGCCGACCACGCCGATCGGGTCGCCGGCACGTACCCGACCGCCTTCCCGCAGACCCGGCGCGTAGCTCGCGAGGTGCGCGTAATAATAGGACAGCCTGCGGTCGGGCGCGCGGACATAGGCGGTGATGCCGCCGCCACCGTTACTGTAGAACAGCTTTTCGACAACCCCATTCGCCGCCGCGACGACCGGGGTGCCGGCCGGGGCCATGATATCGGTGCCGGTATGGCCGCGCGCTCCGCCGCCGCGGCTATCGCCCCAGCTGTCGCGGATATCGGACCAGCGTGCGCCCTGCACCGGCATGACCAGCCCGGCCGCCGGCACCCTTTCGGCGGCCACGACCTGCTTCGGGGCACGGCGGGGGGCGGCCGATCCGCCGAAATCGACCAACAATGCAGCCAGCGCGCCGATCGCCGCGAACAGGCCGAAAAAGGTCCAGCCGATCCGGTTCATGCCCCTTGCCCTTATGGCTGGAAGATCGCCGGAGTGCCCGGCTTTACCATCAGCGACAGGCGCGCCGCGTCCCAGTTGGTGAGGCGGATGCAGCCGTTGCTCTCGGTCTTGCCGATATTCTCCGGCTCAGGGGTGCCGTGGATGCCGTAATGCTCCTTCGACAGATCGATCCAGACGACACCGACGGGATTGTTTGGACCGGGCGGCACGATCTCCTTGCTGTCCGACTTGTCGGCATGGCGCAGGATCGCCGGATTATATTGCCAATCGGGATTGGGGGCGACGCCCTGGATCGTCCATTTGCCGATCGGCAGCGGGTCGTGCGAAGATCCCATCGTCGCGGGGAACTGGGCGAGGATGCGGTCGCCGGCATAGGCACGCAGCCATCCTTCCGACTTGTCGACGACGACGCGGTCGGCCTGCTGCTGATTCGCATCGACGTTCAGGTTGGCGAGCGTCTGGCGATATTCGGGCGACCAGGTATCGGGATAGCTGCGTGAGGCCGGCAGGACGTTGGGGAAGACGACGCGGGTGCCAGCGCTCAGCATCGTCTCGCGGCTGTTGAGCGCGACCAGCGTGGCGGGGGTGGTGTGGAACATCTCCGCCAGTTTTTCGAGCGGGGAGCGATAGCCGATCACCGTCAGCTTCGCCTGTTCGGCATAATCCTTAGGGATCGGATTAGTGTACGGGCCGGCAAGCGCACGGTCGGAGAGGGTCAGCGTGACGGTCGCCGGCCGCATATTGGGATTGAGCGCCCGCACCGTGGCGGGGTCGAGCTTCCCGGTGACGGGCAGGTCGCGGGCCGATTGGAAGCCACGCAACGCCTTCGCAAAGGCCGGGCTGTCCCGACCATCGATCACCCCGACCGTGAAGCCGTGGCGGTCGAGCAGCACCTGCGCATGCAGGACATTCTGGTCGATCGCCGGCAGCCCCTGCGGCGCGGGCGCCTGTGCCATCGCCGCGCCGCCCAACAGGATCGCCGCCCATGCCAGTCGCTTCATGACCCCTCCTCGAACTCGTTGAGGCTCGATAACGAACGGCCGGCAAAGACGTTTCCGACTATCCTAGCAGCTCGGCAAAGGCGCGGACGGCGGCGGTTTCGTCGCCGTTCCACACCGCCCCCGACACGGCGAGGAAATCGGCGCCGGCGGCGACCAGCGGCGCGGCGTTGGCAGGGGTAATGCCGCCGATCGCGACGCAGGGCAGTTCGAACACCGCCGACCACCAGGACAGGATCACCGGTTCGGGGACGTGGCGCACTTCCTTGGTCATGGTGGGATAGAAGGCACCGAAGGCGACATAGTCGGCGCCGGCCTCACCCGCCTCCATCGCCAGATGACGGCTGTCATGGGCGGTCACACCGATCTGCGCATTGGGGCCGAGCACGTCGCGCGCCTCGCGGGGATCGCCATCGTCCTGCCCGAGATGGACGCCGTCGGCACCCAAGCGCTTGGCGAGGCTGATGCTGTCGTTGACGAGGAAGGCGACGTCGCGGTCGGCGCAGATGCGTTGCAGGGGTTCGGCCAGACGCGCGGCCGCGTGCTGATCGATATCCTTCACGCGAAACTGGAAGGCGGCGACCGGGCCGGCATCGAGCGCGCGGGCAAGGCGATCGGGGAAAATGCCGGTCACGTCGAGCGGCGAGATCAGATAGAGCTGGCACGGCGGGCGGCGCACATCGCGGACGAACTGCTTCGCGAAATCGGGGGACAGCGGGCCGAGCGGATCTTCGTCGAGGGTCATGGCGCCTCCCTGCCCCAGCAAGGCGGCGGGTGGAAGGGTTTCGGGGCGTCAAAGTTCACTAAGTTCACACTCGCACGCAGTTTGCGTTCGGCAAGTTGCGATCTCTTCGTCCATCGACCACTACCGTCGGGCAGTCCACGATGACGAAAGAGCACCGGACGCGCGAACGCCCGGTGCCCTTTTGTCACGATCGGCAGTCGGTAGGAAAGCCGAGCCTTACGCGGCGACCAGCGACTTTTGGGTCGAGGCGGCATGGATTTCGTCGATCGCCTCGCCCAGCGACGCGTCGAATTCGGCGTCGGTCATCTGCTGGCGTAGTTCCGACAGCAGCGCACGGCTGAAGCTGGCGATGATGCCGGGGTTCTTCGCCAGTTCGGCGCAGGCTTCGGTCCGGCCGAACCCGCCCGAGAGGGCCACGACGCGCAGCACACGCGGATGGTCGACCAGCGGCTGGAACAGGCCGGGCTTGGCCGGCAGCGACAGCTTCAGCATGACCTTGTCATCGCCCGGCATCGCATCGAGCGCCTTCAACGTCTCGTCGAGCAGGATCTGGTCGGCCTCGGCGCGCTCGGCGCTCTTGATGTTCACTTCCGGCTCGATGATCGGCATCAGCCCGGCGGCGAGGACTTGGCTTGCAACCTCGAACTGCTGCTTGACCACGGCGGCGATACCCCCGGCATTGGCGAGGTTGATGACCGAGCGTTCCTTGGTGCCGAAGATGCCGAGCTTGGCAGCACGGGTGAGCAGCTCGTCGAGGCCGGGGATCGGCTTCATCAGCTGCACCCCGTTCGCTTCGTCTTCCAGACCCTTGTCGATCTTCAGGAAGGGAACGACGCCCTTGTCGGCCAGTGCTTGTGGCACCGGCTTGCCGCCCGCCTGCCCGTCCATGGTGCGTTCGAACAGGATCGCGCCAATCACCTTGTCACCGATGAAGGCGTCGGAGGTGATGATACGGGCGCGCATGTCGTGGATCAGACCGAACATTTCCTCATCGGTGCCCCACGCGCCGTCCTCGACGCCGTACCCCTTCAGCGCCTTCGGCGTCGAACCGCCGCTCTGGTCGAGCGCGGCGATGAAACCCTGTCCGTCGGCAATCTTCGCAGTCATGTCAGCGGTGTTCATGGGCGTTCCCCTTAGATTCGAAAAGAAATCAGAGCGCGAGCCAGCGCCGCAGCGCCTGATCCACCTGCTCCATCGATGTTGCAGTCGCTTGACCGAGCACACGGACGATGCGGCTGCGGCGGAGCGTCTTGATCTTGTCGACCTGCGCCTCGCTCTCGACCGAAATGCCGGTCGTGTCCGATGGGGCGAAGGGCACGCGGAACAGCGTTTCTCCGCCGGTCAGGCTGGTCATCGGGATCAGCGTGACCGAAGCATGTGCTTCGTTGAACAGATCGGATTGCACGACCAGAAAGGGCCGCCGCTTGTTGGCCAGTGCCTCTGGACCTTCGACCAGCACGATCATGCCGCGCCTTATTTCCACCGGCCATCCTCCGCCTCTACGCGATCGAAGAATGCCCAGTCGGCGCCGTCGTCGCGGGCGGCGGCGCGTTCGGACTGGCGGCGGGCTTCGGCGCGAAAGGCTTCGTCGTGCAGCTCGACATAGCGGCGCACGGCATCGCGGGCGATGTCGCTCTTCGAGCGTCCCTGCGAGCGGGCGACATTGGCCAGCCGCTCCTCCAGCTCGGTATCGAGTCGTACGCCTAGCACCCGGTGCCACCCTCCGTTTAACGTGTTGAACGGGTAGCTTGGGTTGCAGTTTGGATCAAGCAGGTTGTTTTGTTGGGGGGGGGTGTTTCAGAAAGAGAAGTTTGTTTCATGCGAAGGCGCGAAGGCGCCGAGAAAAGAAGGGGTTCATGCAGAGGCGCAGAGACGCGGAGGGGTTTGCGGTCGGGGAACCGTCTCGTATCAGCGAGACATTCTTGCTTTCGGCAGCGTGCGGATTGAAGGCCGCTGGCGCGGCAAGGGCAACCTTCTCCGCGCCTCCGCGCCTCTGCGCGAACCACCTTCTCTTTGCGCCTTCGCGTGAACCAATCTTCCTGAAACCACCGACGCAGCGCGTCACCCCGGTCACGATCAGGGATGACGCGCCGCCCGACAATCGTCAGCGGGCCAGTGCGGCGACGCCGGGCAGTTCCTTGCCTTCCATCCATTCGAGGAACGCGCCGCCGGCGGTCGAGACGAAGCTGAACTGGTCGGCGACGCCGGCCTGGTTGAGCGCGGCAACGGTATCACCACCGCCCGCGACCGATACCAGCGAGCCATCCGCAGTCAGCGCCGCTGCCGTCTTGGCGAGCGACACCGTCGCGACGTCGAACGGCGGGGTTTCGAACGCGCCCATCGGGCCGTTCCACACCAGCGTGCGACAGTTCTTCAGCACATCACCCAACGCCTCGGTCGCGGCGGGGCCGACGTCGAGGATCATTTCGTCGGCGGCGACTTCGTGGACGTTGACAGTGCGGGTCGCAGGGTTCGGCTTGAATTCGGTCGCGACGACGACGTCATAGGGCAGATGGATGGTGCAGCCGGCCTTTTCCGCGGCCTCGAAGATTTGGTCGGCGGTACCGGTCAGTTCATGCTCGCACAGCGACTTGCCGACATTCACGCCGCGCGCGGCGAGGAAGGTGTTGGCCATGCCGCCGCCGATGATCAGGTGGTCGACCTGCCCCACCAGATGCTTCAGCACGTCGAGCTTCGACGACACCTTCGCCCCGCCGACGACTGCCGCGACCGGATGCTGCGGATTGCCCAGCGCCTTGTCGAGCGCGTCGAGTTCGGCCTCCATCTGACGTCCGGCAAAGGCAGGCAGCTTGTGCGCCAGTCCTTCGGTCGAGGCATGAGCGCGGTGCGCGGCGGAGAAGGCGTCGTTGACATAATAGTCGCCGAGTGCGGCCATGGTTTCAACGAGTTGTGGGTCGTTCTTTTCCTCGCCCGCGAAGAAACGGGTGTTTTCGAGAACGGCGATATCGCCCGGCTGCATCATACGCACCGCTTCGGCAGCACCAGTCCAGTCGACGAAGCGAACTTCGCGACCCAGCACGTCGGACAGCGGCTTGGTGACCGGGGCGAGCGACATGGTCGGATTGGGCTGCCCCTTGGGCCGGCCAAAATGGGCGAGGATCAGGACGATCGCGCCGCGGTCGGCGAGGTCGGTGACGGTGCCGATGGTGGCACGCAGGCGGGTATCGTCGGTGACGGCGCCATCGACCATCGGAACGTTCAGATCCTCGCGGACCAGCACGCGCTTGCCGGTGAGGTCGCCCATGTCGTCGAGCGTCTTGAAGTTACGGCTCATCACTGTGTCTCCTTCACCGTTTATGCTGAGTAGAGACTGAGCGATGGCGAAGGCTCGTATCGAAGCATCGATCCTTCGATACGCCGCTTCGACAAGCTCAGCGGCTACTCAGGATGAACGGATGGTTTTTCATTTCGTACCGGATCGCCGACGCGGATTTGACCGCCTTCGATCACCCGCGCCAGCGCGCCGCCGCGCCAGTCGGGGATCAACGCGCCACGCAGCCCTTCGACGATGGTCTCCATGCGGCTGCACGGATCGCATTCCTTGGTGATTTCGAGCAGCACCGGTCCGACGCGGACAAAGGCGCCGCGCGTTTGCGGCAGGTCGAAATCCTCGACCAGCAGGTTCGCGCGGCGTTCCCACCATGGCAGGTCGTGGCCGACCTCGCGCATCGCCTGCGCCCAGTCGCCGACTTCCATCAGCGATACCTGCCGGTTGTTGCGGCCGGGCTTCAACGCACCGCGGAAATCGCCGTCGAGGCCGGTTTCGACGGTAACGCGTACCGTCTGCACCAGTTCGATCGGCCCGCGCGAAAAGGCGTGGCGGGCGATGCCCTTGAGGATACCGCCCGCCACCGGGTCAGCCCAGCTTCGCCATCGCGGTCGCGGTGTCGACCATGCGGTTTGAGAAGCCCCATTCATTATCGTACCACGACACGACGCGGACCAGCTTGCCGTCGAGCACGGCGGTCTCGAGGCTGTCGACGGTCGACGAGGCGGGGGTGTGGACGATGTCGATCGAGACCAGCGGGTCTGCCGAATAGACCAGCACGCCCTTCAGCGGACCCGATTCCGACGCCGCCTTCAGGATCGCATTGACTTCGTCCTTGGTCGTGTCGCGCTTCGGGGTGAAGGTCAGGTCGACGAGACTGCCGTCCGGCACCGGCACGCGCACTGCCGAACCGTCGAGACGGCCCTTGAGTTCGGGCAGGACTTCGCCGACCGCGCGGGCGGCACCGGTGGTGGTCGGGATCATCGACATGGCGGCGGCACGGGCGCGGCGCAGATCGGGGTGGATCTGGTCGAGGATCTTCTGGTCGTTGGTATAGGCATGGATCGTGGTCATCAGCCCGCGTTCGATGCCGATCGAATCGTTCAGCACCTTGGCGACGGGTGCCAGGCAGTTGGTGGTGCACGACGCGTTCGACACGATCGTGTGACCGGCCTCCAGCTTGTCGTGGTTCACGCCATAGACGACGGTCAGGTCGACATTCTTGCCCGGAGCCGAGATCAGCACGCGCTTGGCACCGGCATCGATATGCTTCTGGCACGACGTGCGGTCGGTGAAGAAGCCGGTGCATTCGAGGACCAGTTCGACGCCCAGTTCCTTGTGCGGCAGGTTCGCCGGATCACGCTCGGCGGTGACACGGATGCGCTTGCCGTCGATGACCAGATCGTCACCCTCGGCCGACACTTCGCCCGGATACTTGCCATGGACCGAGTCGCGGCTGAACAGCCACGCATTCGACTTCGCATCGGCGAGGTCGTTGATCGTGACCAGTTCGAGGCCGCTATCGGGGCGTTCGAGGATCGCGCGCGCCACCAGGCGGCCGATGCGCCCGAATCCGTTGATCGCTACTTTCGTCATATCCGCGTCTCCCTCAATGTCCGAGCCGTGCCAGCACCTTCGCGGTGATGGCATCGGTGGTCAGGCCGAAATATTCGTAGAGCTTGTCCGCCGGGGCCGACGCCCCGAACCGGTCGATGCCGAAGCGCAGGCCGTCGACCATCGTATAGCGTTCCCAGCCGATCGTCGTCCCGGCCTCGATCGAGACGCGCAGGAGTTCGTCGGGGCGGGCATGGGGCAGCACGTCCTCGCAATACGCAGCGTCCTGCGCATCGAAGCGCGACCAGCATGGCATCGACACGACATCGGCACCGATGCCCTGCCCTTCAAGCTTGGCGGCGACGCCGAGTGCGATCTCGACCTCCGACCCGGTGGCAAGCAGGATGACGCGGCGGTCGGCCTCGGCACCCTTCAGGCGATAGGCACCGCGCGCGCTGCGGTTCTCGGCGGCGTCGGTGCGGACCTGCGGCAGGTTCTGACGCGACAGCGCCAGCAGCGACGGACCGTCGCGGCGCTGGATCGCCAGTTCCCAGCATTCGGCCGTCTCGACGGCATCGGCGGGACGATAGACGTCGAGGCCGGGGATCAGGCGCAGGCTCATCACATGCTCGATCGGCTGGTGCGTCGGACCGTCCTCGCCCAGACCGATCGAGTCGTGAGTCATGACATAGACGACACCGGCATTCTGCAGCGCCGACAAGCGGATCGCGGGGCGGGCATAGTCAGCGAAGACTAGGAAGGTGCCGCCGTAAGCGAGGACGCCGCCATGGAGCGCCATGCCGTTCATCGCTGCCGACATGCCGAATTCGCGGATGCCGTAATGGATGTAGCGACCCGAATAGTCATCGGCCGTCAGCGGCTGCTGCGCCTTGGTCTGGGTGTTGTTCGACGGGGTCAGGTCGGCCGAACCACCGAGCGTTTCGGGCAGCGAGGCGTTGATCGCTTCGAGCGCCAGCGACGATGCGACGCGGGTCGCGATCTTCTTCGGCTCGGCGAGCAGCGCGTCGACATGGCCCTTGAGCGACCAGCCCTCGGGCAGTTTGTTCGCCATGCGGCGTTCGAATTCGGCGCGATCGGCATGGGCGGCGAGGCGATCCTGCCATTCGGCGCGAACCGATCCGCCCTTCGCTCCGACCGCCTTCCATGCATCGGTCAGCTTTTCGGGCAGATGGAAGGCTTCATGTTCCCATAACAGCGCGGCGCGGGTGGCGAGGATCTCCTCGGCGCCGAGCGGCGAGCCATGGACCTTGTGACTGCCGCCCTTGTTCGGCGCGCCCTTGCCGATGACGGTGCGGCAGCAGACCAGCGACGGGCGCGGATCGGAAGCGGCTTCGGCCAGCGCGCGGTCGATATCGGCGAAGTCGTGGCCGTCGCAGGCGACGACGTGCCAGCCGGTCGCGGCATAGCGGGCAGCGACGTCTTCGCTGGTCGACAGATCGGTCGAACCGTCGATGGTGATGCGGTTGTCGTCCCACAACACGTTCAGCCGGCCGAGCTTTAGATGCCCGGCAAGGCCGATCGCTTCGTGGTTGATGCCTTCCATCAGGCAGCCGTCGCCGGCGATTACCCACGTACGGTGGTCGACCAGATCGTCGCCGAACACGGTGTTGAGGTGGCGTTCGGCGGTCGCCATGCCCACCGCCATCGCGAGGCCCTGCCCCAGCGGGCCGGTGGTGCATTCGATGCCGGGCAGTTCGAAATTCTCCGGGTGGCCGGCGCACGGGCTGCCCAGCTTGCGGAAATTCGCAATGTCCTCGATCGTCGGCTGGGCATAGCCGGTCAGATGGAGCAGCGAATAGATCAGCATCGACCCGTGCCCCGCCGACAGCACGAAGCGGTCGCGATCGGCCCAGTTCGGGTCGGTCGGATCGAATTTCAGATAGTTCGACCACAGGACCGTGGCGACATCGGCCATGCCCATCGGCATCCCCGGATGACCGGAATTGGCGGCCTCGACCGCATCCATCGACAAAACGCGGATGGCGTTGGCGAGTTCGAGCTGGGATATGGTCACGCGCACTCCTGTTGGGCGCCAGAGTCCTAAGGTTCGGGCGAGCCTTTGGAACCGTCGCGCCCTACAGTCAACCGCCCAGACGAAGGGTTGTTTAACATGTATAGCAAAGCTGGATTTGTCCGATGAACGACGACCCCCACGCCGATGCCATTGCGCGGATCGACCGTGCACTGGTGCGGATCGAACGTGCAGCACAGTCGCAGGCGTTTGAAAATCATACACTTGCCGCCCGCCACGCCGCGTTGCGTACACGTATCGGCGATGCGATCGGTGCGCTGGATTCGGTGATCGCGCGCGAAACGGAAACCGATTGATGGGACAGATCGCGCTGAACGTCGCCGGACGCGAGTATCTGGTCGGCTGCCGCGACGGGGAGGAGCCGAAACTGCGCGCGTTGGGGGCGATGCTAGAACGTCATGCCACCGCCGCACAGCGTGCCGCCCGCGGATCGGCCGAACGTACGCTGCTGTACATCGCATTGATGGTCGCCGACGAACTGGCCGAACGCGAGGATAATCCGGCGGCCGGACTGTCCACGGCGGTACTGACGCAAATTGCCGAGCGACTCGAAACAGTTGCAACGGCCCTTGAGGAAGTGCCACAAGATCGCTAGATATGGGTTGGCGGGAACTGCCCGGTGCGAGCCATGCATAATCCCTGAGGCTATTTCTTCATCCATGGGGGTTGTCCCTGCGCAGATCCTGGTCTGACGTACATGATCCCCACCTGACGTACCGTGCGTCAGTGGATAACGCGGCCAACGGCCCATGGTGGTCCCGCCACCCCATGTTTCGCCCATGATGATCGACAAACCCGGTCTGCGCAGCGAATTGCGCCGATTGCGGCGCAGTTTCGTCGCGCTCGATCCGCCGCAACTGGTGCCGCCCGGGCTGTTCCTGAACGCACTGCGTCGCGGCATGGTCGTCGCCAGCTATGTACCGGTCGGCAGCGAGGCCGATCCGTCCCGTTTCGAAGCAGCGACGATCTATGCCGGGGCGACGCTGGCATGGCCGGTGGTCGTCGACCGCGAATCACCGATTCAGTTTCACCCCGCGCCGGGCGGGCGGATGGTCGAGGGTCCGTTCGGGCTGATGCAGCCGGCCGGCGATACGATGGCGGTCGTGCCGGACATCATCCTGACGCCCCTGCTGGGGTTCGATTCGCGTTGCAACCGGCTGGGTCAGGGAGCGGGCCATTACGACCGCGCCTTCGCCGCGTGGCCGGAGGCACTGCGCATCGGCATCGCGTGGTCGGTGCAGCAGGTCGACGAACTGCCGCGCGATCCGTGGGACATGCCGCTCGATGCGATCGTTACCGAAACCGAACTGATTCTACCGGGAGCCGCCGAATGAACGAGCCGACGTGGCGCAAGCCGGCGGGAGTGCTGGCGATCCTCGTCCTGTTGACCCTGTGGGCGATCGGGGTGGCGATGCTGTCGGGCGTGATCGGCGGCTGGCACTGGCTGTTGCAGCTCGGCTTCTACCTGATCGCGGGCATCGCATGGCTGTGGATATTGCCAATGCGAGCAATGCTGCGATGGATGGAGACCGGCCACTGGCGATAGCGCCATCATCATCAAGGATGATGGCGCGAGTGACGGGGCTCGAACCCGCGACCTCCGGCGTGACAGGCCGGCGCTCTAACCAA
>NZ_LMKE01000001.1:877169-878698 GCF_001421245.1 Sphingomonas sp. Leaf10
GTGTAGGGTAGCGAATCGCCGCTGTAAAGCGGGTATTTGGGACCAGCCCGTTTTTCTGTTCAATGCGCGAACGCCGCAGTCAGCCGGATACCGAGGATGAGCGCATCGTCGAGCGTCGGATCGAGACCGGGATCGACGACATATTGGACATGCGGCTGCACGCCGAGCCAGTCGGTGACAGCGACGCGGTGGGTCAGTTCGATGGCGGTTTCGGCCTCGGAAGTGTCGCCATAGCGGGCGAAGGCGAGATCGCGGCTGGCGCCGCTCGCTCCGGCCCAGGCGATGGCGATACCGCTATCGTCCGCCGGTCGACCGGGGACGAGGCCGTGGCCGACGATACCACCCGAGACGAAGCGGTCGAAGATATTCGCGCGGCCGCTGGCGGCACCGAGACGGACGAAGGCGCGGACGCCACGGTCGCGGTCGCCGACCAGCTGCGCCTCCCCGCGCAGATACACGCCGTTGCTGGCGACCCGGCGCTTCGTGGCAGCGGCGATGCCGGCATCGAACCGGTCGTCGATCCGCGCGGTATAGCCCCATGCCCCGGCCAGCACGCGCAGATTGCCGAGTTCGACATCCCCCTCCCCGATCACCAGCGCGCCGTCGCCGCTGCTCAGACCGACGTTCAGGCGCCGCGGGAAGGCCGGATCGTTCGGCACGCCATCCGCCACCGCCGCGCGCAACGTCAGCGCGCGCGCGAGCCTTACCTGTCCGCGAAGGGCGAGACCGGTGCTGGGAAAGGTCGACGGGCCGTTGCGGCCGCTGCTGCCAAGGTCGGACCCCATGCCGAACGCGCTGTTGACCAACAGCAGCGACGTCTGGAGGGCGTCGAATTCGCTGTTGATGTCGTACAGGCCGAGTTTCGCCGACCAGCGGCCATCCGCCCCGCCATGCTCGACCCACGCCTCCAGCAGCCGGAAGAGTGGCATGCCCGCTTCGATGCTGGAGACGACCTGCGCATCGCCGACCACGCCACCGCTGAAGCTCCCGCCATTATTATAGAAGCCATGGACCAGCGCGGTGGTGCGCGGGACCCCGGCCAGCTGATCCAGATCGGCGGTCGCGATGCCGCTGACATTGTGGATCCAGCGGCTGCCCCGGTTCGCCCCGCCCGCCACCGCGCTAAGCAGATCGCCGGTATAGGCGAGCTGGATCACCAACGGGTCGCGGCGTTCGACGGTCGGCAGCTCGACATTGCCCGGCGCCCGTTCGACGCTGGGCGCGGCGACCTGTGCGCTGGCGGCCGGTATGGACGCGGACGCCAACGCCGCCGCCCATCCGATCCTTCTACCCCATAGTCCGATCATCACGCCCCATCGATTCGACAGCGCCTCCATGTTCGCCCGAAGATGAAGAAGCTGCCAATGCGACGTCGTGTTGCGGCGCATTCTGCCGGTCAGGTAAGGACCGAATGGGGATAGGTGCCCGCGGCACCAACGCGCCCGACGCATCGCGATCGATGCGCCATGGCGCGAGTGACGGGGCTCGAACCCGCGACCTCCGGCGTGACAGGCCGGCGCTCTAACCAA
>NZ_LMKE01000001.1:878785-891779 GCF_001421245.1 Sphingomonas sp. Leaf10
CTTTACGGAGCGGTGCCGGGGCTGTCAACGCCTGCATTGCCATTTGCGGCATTTCGTTGCGCGGGCGGCACGTCCTGAACCAGCGTGCCGTGTTCGAACAAGAAGCCGGCGATGTCGGGTTTGCCGGCGCCTTTCAGCACCGTCTGGATGATGATGAGCAACGGGACGGCGAGCAGCGCGCCGGGCGTGCCCCAGACCCAGCCCCAGAAGCTGAGCGTTATCAGGATCATGAGCGGATTGATCGTCAGGCGGTGGCCGACGACCAGCGGCGTGATGACGTTCGCCTCGACCAGATGCGCGCCGACCATGATCGCGGCAGGCAGCAGCGCCCACCAGATATCGGTAAAGGTCATCAGCCCACCGACCGCCAGCAGCAGCGCGGCAAAGATCGGTCCCAGATAGGGTACATAATTGAGCAGCGCGACGATCCCGCCCCACATCAGCGGGGTCGGCATGCCGATATACCACAGCGCCATCGCGACGATGACGCCGAGCATCAGGTTGATGAAGGTGATGGTGCCGAGATAGGCCGAAGTGTCGTCGACCACGTTCTGAATGACGCGCGCGGTCGCCATCGCTCCGCCGAAGCTGCTGCGCCCGGTGATCGCGGCGCGGCGCAGGTTGGTCCAGCCGGCGAGGAAGAAGTAGATGACGAGGATCGCGAAGAACATCTCGAGCAGTGCCGAAGGGGCGGAGGTGGTGACGACGTCGAGGAGCGATTGCGGCGGGGCGACGCTGCTGGTCGTCTGACGCGCGGGGGCGCTGGCGACGTTGGTGATCAGGCCGTTCACGAATTTTTCGAGACTGGCGTAGAAGTCGATCAGCGGTGCGATGTTTTCCTGCACGCGGTCGATCCGGTCGGGCAGGATCGCCGCCCAGCCCCATGCCGGTACGACGATCGACGCCAGCGCGCCGTTGGCGACGATCAGGAACAGTAGGACGCAGAACAGCGCGGCAAGCGGCGCAGGCACGCGGTGGCGCTCCTGCCACTCGAGCAGCGGCACCAGTGCGATGGCGATGACGATCGCGGCGGTGAGCGGCAGGAAGAAGCGCGCCCCCGCCTGCAACGCGAACGGCAGCGCGAGCACCAGCCCGACCCCGGCGATCAGCGTCAGCGCGGCGAGCAACCGGTCGCGACGCAGTTCCTCGGTCGGGGCATCGACCACCGCATCGACCGGATCGGAGGGCGGGGTCGCAGCCGTGCCGGTCGCGCCGGCCCGGTCGACGGTCGTGGATTCTTCGAACGATTCTGCCATGTGCCCTGATTATCCCCCCGCGCCTTCGCCCTCCGTATCGGAGGCAACGGCCGACGCATCCGCCCTAAACGCGCGAAGCGGCGATTTGCGCCATGACGATGTCGCGGATATGGGCAGCGCCCGGCATGGGGCCGGCGGGGAGCGGCGATGATCGACGGGGACCGGATGGCTGCGCGCGCGCTGCGCCCGATCGCGGCCGATCTGGCGCAGTTGTCGGCGATCGACCGGCGGCGCCGGCTGGTCCCGATCGGGGGTCGGGACTTTTCGTCTAACGATTATCTGGGCCTGAGTGGATCGTCGTTACTGCGGCAAGCGGTGACCGATGCGATTGTGCGCGGCGTGCCGGTCGGGTCGGGTGGATCGCGGCTGCTGCGCGGTAATCATGCCGAGCATGAGGCGCTAGAGCGGGAAGCGGCTTCGTTCTTTGGCAGCGAGGCGGCGTTGTGGTTCGGCAGCGGGTTCGCGGCCAATGCGGCGCTGGTGGCGACGTTGCCGCAGCGGGGCGATCTTATCGTTCATGATGAACTGATCCATGCCAGCGCGCATGAGGGGATGCGGCTGGCCCGCGCGCCGGCGGTGGCGGCGGGGCATAACGATCCGCAGGCGATCGACGAGGCGATCGGGCGCTGGCGACGCGAGGGCGGGACCGGATCGCCATGGATCGCGGTCGAGAGCCTGTACAGCATGGATGGCGACCGCGCGCCGCTCGACGACCTGATCGCGGTGGCCGACCGGCACGAGGCGATGCTGTTGATCGACGAAGCGCATGCGACCGGGGTGTTCGGGCCGGACGGGCGCGGGCTGGCGGCGGCGTATGACGGGCGGCCGAACGTCGTGACCCTGCGGACCTGTGGCAAGGCGTTGGGCAGCGAAGGCGCGCTGGTGTGCGGGCCGGCGGTGGTGTGCGATTTCCTGGTCAATCGGGCGCGCGGCTTCATTTTCTCGACTGCTCCCTCGCCCGTCATGGCGGCGGCGGTTCGGGCGGGGTTGCGCGTGTTGCAGGACCAACCGGAACGTCGGGCGCGACTGGCAGCGTTGGTCGACCATGCCCGCGAGCGGCTGGGTCGGGTCGGCGCAAGCGTCAGCGGATCGCAGATCCTGCCGCTGATCGTCGGGGACGACGGGCGGGCAATGGCGCTGGCGGCGGCGGTGCAGGCGGCGGGATTCGACGTGCGGGGCATTCGCCCGCCGACGGTGCCGGCGGGTACCGCGCGGCTGCGCATTTCGCTGACGCTGAACGTGGACGAAGCGGCAATCGACGGGTTGGCCGATATTCTGGAGCAGTTGTTGTGAGCGTCATCGTCGTGACCGGTACCGATACCGATGTCGGCAAGACGGTGTTCGCCGCCGCACTGACCGGCGCGCTGGGCGCATCCTATTGGAAGCCGGTGCAGGCCGGAACCGATGACGGCACCGATCGCCAGCGTGTCGCGCGGCTGGCGGGGATCGCGGCCGAGCGCATCCTGCCCGAGGCATATTCGCTCACCACGCCCTGTTCGCCGCACCGGGCTGCGGAAATCGACGGGGTGACGATCGATCTCGACCGGTTGACGCTTCCGCAGGTCGAAGGGCCGTTGGTGATCGAGGGCGCTGGCGGCGTGCTGGTGCCGATCGTCGGGCAGACGACCTTCGGCGACCTGTTCGCGCGGTGGCAGCGGCCGGTGGTGCTGGTGGCGCGGACTGCACTTGGCACAATCAATCACAGCCTGTTGTCGATCGAGGCGTTGCGGTCGCGCGGCGTGCCGTTGCTGGGCATCGCGTTCATCGGCGACGGCGTTCCCGACAGCGAGGCGACGATTGTCCGGCTGGGCAAGACGAAGCGGCTGGGCCGGCTGCCCCGGCTCGATCCGCTCGACCCGGCGACGCTGGCGGCGGCGTTCGCCGCGCATTTCGATCTTGAGGATTTCCGGTGAGTTCGTCGCCCGTCTGGCACCCGTTCACCCAGCATGGCTTGCAGGAGCCGATCCCGCAGATCGTGCGCGGCGACGGCGCGGCATTGTGGACGGCGGACGGGCGACGGATCGTCGATGCGATTTCGTCATGGTGGGTGACGACGCACGGCCACAACCACCCGCGCATCACAGCCGCCATCGCCGAACAGGCCGGGCGGCTCGATCAGATCATCTTTGCCGGGTACACGCACGAGCCGGCGGAGACGTTGGCGAAGGGGCTGTGCGCGCTGCTGCCCGATGCGCTGACGCGTGTGTTCTTTTCCGATTCGGGATCGACCAGCGTCGAGGTCGCGCTGAAGATGGCGCTGGGGTACTGGCGCAACCGGGGCGAGGATCGGCACCGTATTCTGGTGCTCGATCATGGCTATCATGGCGATACGATCGGGGCGATGTCGGTCGGGGCGCGGGGCGTGTTCAACCGGGCCTATGCCCCGCTGCTGTTCGATGTCGGATCAATCCCATTCCCCGACGCCGGGCAGGAACAGGCGACGTTCGATGCGCTGGAGGCGGCGTGTCGCGCGGGTGCGGCGGCGTTCATCGTCGAGCCGCTGGTGCTGGGCGCCGGGGGGATGCGCATGTACGCCCTCGCGATATTGGCAGAAATGCAGCGGATTTGCGCGGCTTATGGCGTGTTGTTCATTGCGGATGAGGTGATGACCGGCTGGGGCCGGACCGGCACGCTCACCGCATGCGAACAGGCGGGCGTCGTGCCCGACCTGATGTGCCTGTCCAAGGGACTGACCGGCGGGGCGATCCCGTTGGCGGTGACGATGGCGAGCGAAGCCATCTATCAGGCGCATTACGGACCGGACCGGGCGACGATGTTCTTTCATTCGTCGAGCTACACCGCCAATCCGATTGCCTGTGCCGCCGCTAATGCCAATCTGGCGATCTGGCGCGAGGAACCAGTGGCGGAGCGAGTCGCGTCGTTGGAGGCACGGCTGGCGGAGCGGCTGGCGGCGCTGGCGACGCACCGGCGGGTCGCGAACGCCCGCCAGCGCGGCACGATCACGGCGTTCGAACTGGATGGCGACGAAGGCTATCTGTCGGACCGCGCGCCGAGGCTGCTGGCACGGTTTCGCGAGGCGGGCCTGTTGCTGCGCCCGCTGGGGTCGACGCTGTATGTCATGCCGCCTTATTGCATCGATGACAGCGATCTCGACGACATCTACGCAGCGCTGGGCGAGGCGTGCGACGACGCCTGATCAAGGCTCAACCGCCAAGAATCGACCGGTATAGCGCATGATAGCGTTCGGCCATCGCCTCGACCGAGAAGCGTTCGGCAACGCGCGCACGGCAGGCGGCACGGTCGATCTCTCCTACCCGCTCGATCGCGGCGATGGCTTCGTCGAGGGTGTTGACCAGGAAGCCGTTGACGCCGTGCTCGATCAGTTCGGGCATCGATCCGCGATTATAGGCGATGACCGGGGTGCCGCAGGCCATCGCCTCGACCACCGACAGTCCGAAGGGTTCGTCGAAGCCGATCAGGTGGAGCAGCGCGCGGGCCTGCCCGAGAAGATCGGTGCGCGCTTTGCCGCCGACCGCGCCGTGATAGAGGATGCGCTCACCGTCGATATGCGGTTCGACCTGTTCGCGCCAATAGTGGTCGTCCTGAACGATGCCGGCCATATGGAGGCGGCGTCCGCTGGCCCGTGCGGCGGCGACTGCCTCCGCCGCGCCCTTGTCGGGGTGCATCCGGCCGAAGAAGAGGAGGTCGTCGCTGCCCTCCGCATCGAAGGGAAAATCGGCCAGCGGGATGCCGTGGTGGATCGTCGCCGCGTAGCGCAGCGAGGGGTGGCGGTCGGCATCGCTGATCGCGACATAGTGCACCCGGTCCTGATAGGGCGCGTACATCGGCAGGATGCGATCGGAGGAAAAACCGTGGATGGTGGTGACCATCGGCGTGTCGACGAGTCCCGAAAAGGCGTGGGCAGGAAAATCGGCCTGATTGTGGATCAGGTCGAACTCATCCGCGCGTTCGAATAGGTGGGCGAGATGGGCGAACTCCCATACTTTCGCGTCGATCGACGGATCTTCGCTATAGGGCGCGGGCACGACCCCGGCGAGTCTGGCCGAGGTCTGGCTGTCGAGCGTGGCGAACAGGGTGACGTCGACACCGCGCGCGACCAGCGCCTCGGTCAACAGGCTGGTGACCAGTTCCCACGGGCCATAGTGCCGCGGCGGCGTGCGCCACGCGATGGGGGCGAGCATGGCGATGCGCATCAGTCGACTTTCAGGATCAGGGCTTCGCCGGGACGAAGGGTGGCGGTGGTCGCGGCATCATGGGTCGAGAGCACGACCGTACCGGGTTCGAGGTCGATCGTGGCGGGTTGGTGACCGAGGTTCAGCACGATGCGGTAGCGATCGGCGCCGTCGCTGCGGACGTAGGTCAGCACGTCGCCCTCGGCACGGACGTCGCTGATCGTGCCGGTCGCGAGTGCCGGGGTTGCGCGCCGCAATGACAGCAGGCGGCGGTAGAGGGTGAGCATCGAGTGCGGGTCATCGGTCTGCGCGGCGACGTTCAGCGGCAGATGTGCCGGGTCGATCGGCAGCCATGGCTCGCCTGAGGTGAAACCGCTCGTCCCGGTCCATGGCAGCGGGGTGCGGACCGGATCGCGCCCCAACCCCAGCCCCGGTTCGCGCAGCTCGCGGGGGTCCTGTACCTTGTCGGCAGGTACCTGCGCGTCGGGCAGCCCGAGTTCATCGCCCTGATACAGGGTCGGCGTACCACGCAACGTCAGCAACAGTACCGCCGCCACGCGTGCTTGTGCTGCGCCGACGCGGGTCGCGATGCGCGGGCGGTCGTGGTTGCCCAACACCCAGTTGGGCCAGCCGTCCCTTGGCAGTGCCGCTTCATATTCGATGATGCGGTCGGCCAGTTCGGCGGCGTTCCAGCCGGCTTCGATCAACTGGAAATTGAAGGGCAGATGGACTTCGGGCGCGTCGGCCGATCCGTAATAGGTCATCAGCTTCGGCACGGGCAGATAGATCTCGCCGACGAGTACCGCATCGTACTGATCGGCGAGGTCGCGCATGTCGGCGGCGATGGCATGGACTTCGGGCTGATCGGTGGAGTTCAATTGGAGGACGCGGTGCATCTCGCCGATGCCGTCGCGATAGTCGGGGTTGGGCGGGTTGTCGGGGAAGTCGGCGTGCTTGACCATGTGCCACAGTACGTCGATGCGGAACCCGTCGACGCCGCGTTCGAACCAGAAGCGCATCGCGTTCAGCATCGCGGCGCGCAGATCGGGGTTACGCCAGTTCAGGTCAGGCTGTTCGGGCAGGAAGGCGCGTGAATAATATTGGCCGGTGGCGGCGTCGAACGTCCAGGCCGGGCCGCCGAAGTCGCTGATCCAGTTGTTGGGCGGGCCGCCATCGGGGGCGGGATTGCGCCAGATATACCAGTCGCGCTTCGGATTGTCGCGCGACGAGCGGCTCTCGACGAACCATGGATGCTGGTCGGAACTGTGGTTCGGCACGAAATCGAGCAGGACGCGCAGGCCGAGTCCGTGCGCCTTCGCCAGCAGCGCGTCGAAATCGGCGAGCGTGCCGAAGCGCGGATCGATGCCAGTATAGTCGGCCACGTCATAGCCGAAATCGGCCATCGGCGACGGGAAGATCGGCGAGATCCACAACGCATCGACGCCGAGCGTGACCAGATGATCGAGCCGGTCGGCGATGCCGCGCAGGTCGCCGATCCCGTCACCATCGCTGTCGGCGAAGGATCGTGGATAAATCTGGTAGATGGTGGCGGCCTGCCACCATGGTTGCGCGGATGAAACGATCACGCGCGGACAAGCCGCCAGCGGGGAAAACGTTCCCTTATTCGAACTCCATGATGACGGCATCGACCGCCAGGCTGTCGCCGGGCGCATGGGCGATGCGGGCGACGGTGCCGAGGCGTTCGGCGCGAAGGATGTTTTCCATCTTCATCGCTTCGACCACCGCCAGCGGCTGTCCGGCCTCGACGCGTTGCCCCTCCGCGACCTCGACGCGGGTGAGCAGGCCGGGCATCGGGCACAGCAGGAAGCGCGACAGGTCGGGCGGTACCTTTTCCAGCATGTGGTGGGTGAGTGCTGCGACATGCGGCGGCAGTACGCGGACGACGTGGCTGGCGCCGCGTGCCGTCAGCTTCCAGCCGCCGATGGTGCGGGCGATGCGGGCGGTCAGCTCCATGCCATCGATACGGGCGGTCACGACCCGTTGCGAAGGGCGCCAGTGCATCACGACGTCGAGCGGCGCTTCGTCGTCGATATTGACCAGCAGGCCGCCTTCATAGCCATCGACGCAGATGTCATAGCGCTGGTCGCCGATGGTGACGACCCGCTCGGTCGACGGAATGATGCGCGTGCCGAGTTGCCCATCGATCTTTCCCGCCCGAACCGATTGTTCGAGATCGGCAACGACCGCGATCGCGGCAAGCTGGCGGAGCAGCGGTTCGTCGGCGGGGGCGCCGTGGAAGCCTTCGGGATATTCCTCTGCGATGAAGCCGGTAGTGAGCGCACCTTCGCGGAAGCGGGGGTGCTGCATGATCGCTGACAGGAAGTCGATGTTGTTGCCGACGCCGGCCAGTTCGAACCGGTCGAGTGCGGTGATCTGCGCATCGATCGCGGCTTCGCGGGTCGGTGCCCAGGTGACGAGCTTGGCGATCATCGGATCGTAGAACATGCTGACCTCGCCGCCTTCGACGACGCCGTCGTCGACGCGGGTGCGGGGTGCTTCCATTTCGGACGATGTCGTTTGCGGAGCACCCCCTCCACCACGCCGCTGCGCGGCGCGGTCCCCCTCCCCGTGCCGGGGAGGATTGTAGCGGGTCAGGCGGCCAGTGCTGGGCAGGAAGCCGCGATAGGGGTCTTCGGCATAGACGCGGTTTTCGATCGCCCAGCCGGTCAGCTTGACGTCATCCTGCGTGAAGGCGAGCGGTTCGCCGGCCGCGACGCGCAGCATCTGTTCGACCAGATCGAGGCCGGTGATCTCCTCGGTCACCGGATGCTCGACCTGCAGCCGGGTGTTCATTTCGAGGAAATAGAAGCTCTCGCCGGTCGTATCGGCACCGGAGACGATCAGTTCGACCGTGCCCGCAGAATAATAGCCGACCGCACGCGCGAGTGCGACCGCCTGCTCCCCCATCGCCTTGCGCATCGCGGGCGTGACGAAGGGCGAAGGCGCTTCCTCGACCACCTTCTGATGACGGCGCTGGATCGAGCATTCGCGCTCGCCGAGATAGACGATGTTGCCATGTTGGTCACCCAGCACCTGGATTTCGATATGGCGCGGGCTTTCGATGAACTTTTCGATGAAGACGCGGTCGTCGCCGAAACTGGCCAACCCTTCGCGCTTGGTCGCCTCGAAGCCTTCGCGAACGTCCTGTTCGGACCAAGCGAGGCGCATGCCCTTGCCGCCGCCGCCGGCCGACGCCTTCATCATCACCGGATAGCCGATGTCGGTGGCGATGCGGACCGCTTCCTCGGTATCGGCGATCTCGCCGAGGAAACCGGGGACGACGTTGACGCCGGCAGCCTGTGCCAGCTTCTTCGATTCGATCTTGTCGCCCATCGCGGCGATGGCGTTCGGCGGCGGCCCGACGAAGGCGATGCCGGCTTCGGCACAGGCGCGGGCGAAACTTTCGCGTTCCGACAGAAAGCCATAGCCGGGATGGATGCAGTCGGCACCGGTCGACTTCGCGGCGGCGAGGATCAGTTCGGGGATGAGATAGCTTTGCGCGGCGGGCGCCGGCCCCAACCGCACGCTTTCGTCCGCCATCAGCACATGCGGCGCGCGCGCATCGGCATCGGAATAGACCGCGACCGTGGCGATGCCCATCCGCTTGGCGGTGCGCATCACGCGACAGGCGATCTCTCCCCGGTTCGCGACCAAAATCTTCTTGAACAAATCGCTCTCCTGTCCGCCCCGTTTGTCCGGGGTCAGCATCATGTTTCGCGGTGCAGATCGCGCAATTGCTGCGCCCGTTCCTTCGTCAATCGTTCGAGGCAATTGGAGCGCGCCAACGGCTGCATCGATCCACCAGCATAGCGCCCCGCCTCAAGCACGCATTGCGTGTCGCGGAACTTCAGCCAAGCACGCTGGCTAGCAAGCGCCGCCGCCGCATAGCCGAAGCCACCGCCGCGCGAGCTGTTCGCGGCATCCCGTGCCTTCATCGCGGCGTAGCTCGCCTGCCATTCGCGCGTCATCGCCGCGTCGGCGCGTTGCCATGCTGCCTGTGCACAACGGTTCATGTCGACCTGGGTGGTAGCGTTAG
Source organism: Sphingomonas sp. Leaf10 (assembly GCF_001421245.1). Lineage (GTDB taxonomy): Bacteria > Pseudomonadota > Alphaproteobacteria > Sphingomonadales > Sphingomonadaceae > Sphingomonas. Next base: position 888,253 of record NZ_LMKE01000001.1, read on the forward strand.
CGCAACCGCCCTGCGCCGCCGCTGCGAACAGGAGGGTCAGCAGCATGACGCCTTCCGCATCGGTTCCTCGGCCACCATCGGCTTCATGCCCAGTTTCGCCAGCAATGCGGCATCGGCATCGTCCCCGGCATTGCCCGCGGTCAGCAGGCGGTCGCCGGTGAAGATCGAATTGGCACCGGCCATGAAGCACAGCGCCTGCGTCGCATCCGACATGCTTTCGCGGCCCGCCGACAGCCGGACCATGCTCAGCGGCATGGTGATCCGCGCGACGGCGACGGTGCGGACGAATTCGATGTCGTCGAGCTTCGAAAGTGGCGTGTCGGCCAGCATGTTGCCGAGCACGGTGCCCTTGACCGGGACCAGCGCGTTGACCGGCACGCTTTCGGGATGGCGCGGCAGGGTGGCGAGCGCATGGACGAAGCCGACGCGATCGGCACGGGTCTCGCCCATGCCGACGATGCCGCCGCAGCAGACGTTGATCCCGGCTTCGCGAACATGTTCCAGCGTGTCGAGCCGGTCGTCGAAGGTGCGGGTGGTGATGACGTTGGCGTAGTTTTCCGGCGATGTATCGATGTTGTGGTTGTAATAGTCGAGACCCGCCTGCCCCAGCCGCTGCGCCTGATCGGGGGTCAGCATACCGAGCGTCATGCAGGTTTCCATGCCCATCGCGGCGACGCCCTCGACCATCGCCACGATCTTGTCCATGTCGCGGTCCTTGGGGTTGCGCCATGCAGCACCCATGCAGAAACGCTGCGACCCCGCGGCCTTGGCCTCCGCCGCGCTGGCGAGGACGGCGTCGACGTCCATCAGCTTTTCGGCTTTCAACTGCGTATCGGCGCTGGCCGATTGCGAGCAATAGCCGCAGTCCTCCGGGCAGCCGCCGGTCTTGATCGACAGCAGGGTGCAGAGCTGCACCTGTCCGATCGCGTGATGGGCGCGATGGACGGTCTGGGCACGGAACATGAGTTCGTCGAAGGGGAGGTCGAACAGTTCGGAGATTTCGGTACGAGTCCAGTCGGTACGTACCACAGCACCGTCGTACCCCGGCGCAGGCCGGGGTCCGGTAACGACCGAGTCCGAAGGAGCCGCAACGTCCCCCAACTGGACCCCGGCCTTCCCCGGGGTACGGGTGGTTTCGGATTGGGCGGCAGTCATCGCATTCATTCGACAGTTTCTCCAACCGGCGGGAGGTTGTGGCCGAGCAGTTTCAACACCTCCGCCGCTGCATGGACCAGGTTGGTGCCCGGTCCGAAAATCGCCGCCACCCCGGCTTCGCGGAGCAGCGCATAATCCTGTGGCGGGATGACCCCGCCGGCGATCACGCGGATATCGGCGCGATCCGCCGCCGCCAGGCGCTCGATCAGTTCGGGGATCAGCGTGTTGTGTCCGGCCGCGAGGCTGGACGCGCCGACGACGTCGACCGCTTCCGCAATCGCCAGATCGGCGGTTTCCTGCGGCGTCTGGAACAGCGGACCCGAGACGATGTCGAAGCCGAGATCGGCAAAGGCGCTGGCGACGACGTTCGCGCCGCGATCATGGCCGTCCTGCCCCATCTTGGCGACCAGCATCCGGGGCTTGCGGCCCAGCCGCCGCCCGACCGCCGCCACCCCTTCGCCCGCGCGTAGCCAGCCGCTGTCATCGGCATGAGCCGGGCCGTAAATGCCCTTTACCGGGGTGACCGACACGGCGTGGCGACCGAAGGCGACCTCCATCGCCGCCGACATTTCGCCGAGTGTCGCACGAGCACGGGCAGCGGCGACGCAGAGCGCGAGCAGGTTGGCGTCCCCCTTCGCCCCGTCACGCAGCGCACCGAGTGCCGCCTGCGCCGCGGCTTCGTCGCGAGTGGCGCGGACCCGTTCGATGCGGCGGATCTGGTCGGCGCGGACCTTGGCATTGTCGATCGAGAGGATATCGATCGGGTCTTCCTCAGCCAGCCGATATTTGTTCACGCCGACGATCACGTCCTCGGCACGGTCGACGCGGGCCTGCCGGGCAGCGGCGGCGCGCTCGATATGCTCCTTGGGAATGCCCTGATTGACGGCGTCGATCATGCCGCCCGCCGCCTCGACCTCCTCGATCAGCGCCCAGGCCTTGCCGGCGAGTTCCTTCGTCAGCGCCTCGACATAATAGCTGCCGCCCAGCGGATCGACGACATGGGTCATGCCGGTCTCTTCCTGCAAGATCAGCTGCGTATTGCGGGCGATGCGTGCGGAGAAATCGGTCGGCAGTGCGACGGCTTCGTCAAGCGAGTTGGTGTGGAGCGACTGCGTCCCGCCGAACGTCGCAGCCATCGCCTCCACGGTGGTGCGGATCACGTTGTTGTACGGATCCTGCTCGGTCAGCGACACGCCGCTGGTCTGACAATGGGTGCGCAACGTCTGGCTACGCGTATTGCCGCCAAAATCGGCGATGATCCGGCTCCACAACGTGCGCGCGGCGCGCAGCTTCGCGATCTCCATGAAGAAATTCATGCCGATGCCGAAGAAGAAGGACAGCCGCCCGGCAAAGGCATCGATATCCAGCCCGCGCGCCATCGCCGCGCGGACATAGGCCATGCCGTCGGCGAGCGTGAACGCCAGTTCCTGCACCGCCGTCGCGCCGGCTTCGTGCATGTGATAGCCGCTGATCGAGATGCTGTTGAAGCGCGGCATGTGCTGCGCGGTATAGGCGATGATGTCCGACACGATCCGCATCGATGGTTCGGGCGGATAGATATACGTGTTGCGGACCATGAACTCCTTGAGAATGTCGTTCTGGATCGTGCCCGACAGCTTCTCCGGCCCTACGCCCTGCTCCTCCGCCGCGATGATGTAGAAGGCGAGACAGGGCAGTACCGCGCCGTTCATCGTCATGCTGACCGACATGGTGTCGAGCGGGATGCCGTCGAACAGGATCTTCATGTCGTCGATCGTGTCGATCGCGACCCCGGCCTTCCCCACATCGCCCGCCACGCGCGTATGGTCGCTGTCATAGCCGCGATGGGTGGCGAGATCGAAGGCGACCGACAGCCCTTTCTGCCCGGCTGCGAGGTTGCGGCGGTAGAAAGCGTTCGATTCCTCGGCGGTCGAGAAGCCGGCGTACTGGCGGATGGTCCATGGCCGGCCGGCATACATCGACGCCTTCACTCCGCGCGTGAACGGGGCGAAACCGGGCAGGCCGGGATCGGGCGCGTCGGCGGCGGTGTAGAGCGGCTTGACCGCGATCCCCTCCGGCGTGTGCCAGGTGAGATCGGCGCCCTTCACCTCCCGCGCGGCGAGCTTCTGCCAGTCTTCGATCGTCGGGCCGGTCATTCGTACGTCCCTAGCGCCCGCTGGGGGGATAAGTCGAGGTGGGTCATGTCAGCGTCCCTCGAACCGGGGGGTGCGTTTGGCGAGGAAGGCGGCGGTGCCTTCGCGGGCGTCGGCGGTGGCGGCGGCGGTGCGTTGCGCCTCCGCCTCGCGCACCATCGCGGCGGGATAGTCGTGGTCGAGGGCATAGGTGAGATTGCGGCGGGTCAGGCCGAGCGCGACCGTCGGCCCCGCCGCGAG
>NZ_LMKE01000001.1:891817-892513 GCF_001421245.1 Sphingomonas sp. Leaf10
GCCGCTTCGTCATCGAGCGCGTCGGGCGCGACGACGGCATGGATCATGCCCCAGTCGAGCGCGGTCGCCGCCGGCACCCGTTCGCCGAGCAGCATCATCCGCGCCGCCCGCGCCCGACCGATCAGGCGCGGCAGCATCCAGCTGGCCCCGCCATCGGGGACGAGGCCGATATTGACGAAGGCTTGCAGGAAATAGGCATCGTCCGACGCGACGCAGAAATCGGCGGCGAGCGCGAGGCTGCACCCGATGCCGGCCGCCGCGCCGCGCACCGCGCTGACGATCGGGACCGGCAGGTCGGCGATCGCCTGCAGGCAAGGGTTGTAATGATGAGTCAGCGCATGGTGGGTCGCGGCCGGTCCGTCGCCCGCCGCCTGCACCGCCGCCACGTCCGCACCCGAGCAAAAGGCACGTCCTTCGCCGGTCAGCAGCACCGCCCGCGCATCGCCAAGGTCGGTGAGTGCCGCGCAGATCGCATCGAACATCGCCGGCGGGGCGGCGTTCAGCCGCTCGGGCCGGTCAAGGGCGATGCGCAGTACGTCGCCATCACGCTCCACCCGGATATCGCCTGCCATCGAATCGCTCTCCCGTATCTTTTGATACGGTTTGCGGAAACGGCGCGGCGATTGCCAGCGCAAACGAACCGTGGCGGGGGATCACCCCGCCACGGACCGCTTACCAGAAGATGTCGTATTCGAC
>NZ_LMKE01000001.1:892588-895978 GCF_001421245.1 Sphingomonas sp. Leaf10
CCCGTGCGGATGTCGACCAGCATCGCGTCGTTGTAATAACGGACCCAGCGATACGGTCCCCACGCTTCGGGCAGTCGATAGTAGAACGGGTCGTTGATCCAGTAATTCGATCCGAACAGGAACGAATTGAGCCGGACGCCGACGCCGAAGCGGCGATAGCCATAGCCCCAGCCCTGCGGTGCATAATAGCGCGGCAGGCGGTAGAGACTGCGGTTGCGTTCGCGATAGCGGTTCCAGTCGTACCGGTTGTCGCCCCGCCAGCCGCGATCCCATTGGCCGTTATTGCCCCAGCGGTCGCGTTCCCAATTGCCGCGGTCCCAGCCGTTGCGGTTCCAGTCGCGGTCGCGCTGTGCCGAGCCATTGCCGTCCCACTGGTCGCGCCGAAGCTGTTCGCGCCGCCACTGTTCGCGGCGATCACGTTCCTGAACACCACGACCGTCGCGACGCGGCCAGTCGCGGCGTAGCGCCTCGCGGTCGATTTGGCCCTGCGCATCACGCGGTGGGTCGCGGCGTTCGAAGCGGTCGGGGACATCGGGCTGGGGCGGGCGCTGCCAGCCGCGATCGGGTTCCCCCGGCTGCGGGCCGCGCTGCCAACCGCGATCCTCGCGCTGTTCACGTTGCTCGCGCTGGCCCCGCTGCCATTCGCGGCGGATCGCGTCGCGATCGATCTGCCCCTGTCCGTCGCGCGGCGGATCGCGCCGTTCGAAGCCGGGACCGCGATCGGGCCGGTCGCCGCGCGGTTCGAAGCGGGGCGACTCGCGGGGCTGTTCGGGGCGCGGCGTCGGTGCCTCGACGCGGATGTCGTTGCGGAACTCGGCGCGGGCGGCGGGCATCTCACCGCCCGGTCCGCGCTCGATCCGCTCGCGCATTCGCGGCCCCCGCCCCTCACGCTCGGGCTGCGCCATCGCCGCGCTCGGGACCAGTGCGGTCACGCTCAGCAACGCCAGCAGGAAACGATTCTTCATCTCGGCTTCCCTCCACCGCCGGATGTCGCCGGCTTCGATGGTGCCGGTGTACTTGGCATGCGATCAACCGTGGCTGAATGGCGATGACAGCCGATTGAAAGAATAAGCGCCTATGGTTTGGGCGGGGTCAGCGCCGGTGTCTCGCGCGCCGCCTCCGCCGGATCGATGCCGGGGCGCGGCGGCGGTGCCAGCGTCGCATCGCCGCGCGCAGCGGCGGCGGCCTGTCGCACCGCATCGACCAGCCGGGGATAGATGCCGCAGCGACACAAATTGGTCAGCGCCGCCGCGATCGTCGCCTCGTCCGGGTCACGGTTCGCGCGCAGCAGCGCGGCGGCCGCCATGACGAAGCCGGGGATGCAATAGCCGCACTGCACGACCTGCGCGGCGAGGAACGCGGCCTGAACCGGGTGGCTGCGGTCGCGGGCCAGCCCTTCGATCGTGGTGACGAACGTGCCCTCTATACTGCCGATGGTGACCTGACACGACTTTACCGCGCGCCCGTCGATATCGACAGTGCAAGCCCCGCAATGGCCGGTGCCGCAACCATATTTTGTGCCAGTCAGGTTCGACACGTCGCGCAGCGCCCAGAGCAGCGGCGTTTCGGGATCGAGCCGATATTCCTGCGGCAGGTTGTTGACGGTGAACCGGGTCATGGCGATGGCCTTGTAGGGAGGTTCGCCGGCGTCCGCCAACCCCGTACGGCCGAACCGGGTGGATTGGACGACGCAAGAATGTTGCGCTCGACCGCGTCCTGCTGGCACAAGGGCCGAAACGCCCATCATGGGGCAAGGGAGAGACGATGCTCGAAGCACTCGAAGCGTTGGAACATCGGCGCGCGGCGGCGCGGGCGGGCGGCGGCGAGAAGCGCGTCGCCGCGCAACATGCCAAGGGCAAGCTGACCGCGCGCGAACGATTGGACGTCTTCCTCGACGAAGGGTCGTTCGAGGAACTCGACATGTATGTCGAACATAACTGCGTCGATTTCGGGATGCCGGCACAGGTCGTGCCGGGTGACGGGGTGGTGACCGGGTCGGGCACGGTCAACGGTCGGCTGGTCTATGTGTTCAGCCAGGACTTCACGGTGTTCGGCGGGTCGCTGTCGGAACGCCATGCGCAGAAGATCTGCAAGATCATGGACATGGCGATGAAGGTCGGCGCGCCGGTCATCGGGCTGAACGACTCGGGCGGCGCCCGCATCCAGGAGGGCGTCGCGTCGCTGGGCGGCTATGCCGAGGTTTTCCAGCGTAACGTGCTGGCGTCCGGCGTGGTGCCGCAGCTGTCGCTTATTATGGGGCCGTGCGCGGGCGGCGCGGTCTATTCGCCGGCAATGACCGACTTCATCTTCATGGTGAAGGATTCGAGCTACATGTTCGTGACCGGGCCGGACGTGGTCAAGACGGTCACCAACGAGGTTGTCAGCCAAGAGGAACTGGGCGGTGCGGTGACGCATACAACCAAGTCGTCGGTCGCCGATTGCGCATTCGAGAACGATATCGAGGCGCTGCTGGCGGCGCGCGACTTCGTCGACTTCCTGCCCGCCAACAACCGCAGCGGCGTGCCGGGGCGGCCGAGCGACGATCCGTGGGACCGTATCGAGGAAAGCCTCGACACGCTGATCCCGCCGAGCGCGAACCAGCCCTATGACATGCACGAGTTGATCGTGCGGACGGTCGACGACGGCGAGTTTTTCGAACTGCAGCCGGGCCATGCCGCGAACATCCTGATCGGTTTCGGCCGGATCGAGGGGCGGACCGTCGGCATCGTCGCCAACCAGCCGATGGTGTTGGCCGGGTGTCTCGACATCAATTCGTCGAAGAAGGCAGCGCGGTTCGTGCGCTTCTGCGATGCGTTCGACATCCCGATCGTGACCTTCGTCGACGTGCCGGGGTTCCTGCCCGGCGTCGGTCAGGAGCATTCGGGGATCATCAAGCATGGCGCGAAGCTGCTGTTCGCCTATGCCGAGGCGACGGTGCCCAAGATCACGGTCATCACCCGGAAAGCCTATGGCGGGGCGTATGACGTGATGGCGTCGAAGCATCTGCGCGGCGACCTGAACTATGCGTGGCCGACCGCGGAAATTGCGGTGATGGGGGCCAAGGGTGCGGTCGAAATCATTTTTCGGTCAAAGGACCCGGACGAGGTCGCGGCGCGGACGGCGGAATATGAGGCGCGCTTCGCCAATCCGTTCGTGGCGGCGAGTAAGGGATTCATCGACGAGGTGATCCTGCCGCATTCCACCCGGCGGCGGGTGGCGTTGGGGTTGCGCAAGCTGCGGAACAAGAAGCTGGAAAACCCGTGGAAGAAGCATGACAATATTCCGCTGTGATATCCTCCTCGTCACGGGGAGGGGGACCATCCGCAGGATGGTGGAGGGGGGGTTCCTGTTCCACCACGGTTGCATTGCGAGGCACTCCCCCCCCCCCCC
>NZ_LMKE01000001.1:896035-947434 GCF_001421245.1 Sphingomonas sp. Leaf10
TGGTCCCCCTCCCCGTGCCGGGGAGGAGTTGTGAGCCTCGGCCGTCTGAACCATGTCGGGGTCGCCACGCCTTCGATCGCCGCTTCGATCGCGATGTATCGCGACCTGCTGGGCGCGGACGCCATCGGTGAGCCGTTCGATCTGCCGGCGCAGGGGGTGAAGGTGTGCTTCATCGACGCGCCCAATACGCAGATCGAATTGATCGAACCGTATGACGATGCATCGCCGATCGCGGGGTTTTTGGCAAAGAATCCGGCGGGCGGACAGCATCACCTGTGCTTCGAGGTGACGGACATCCATGCCGCGATCGCCGACCTGACCGCCAAGGGCGCGCGGGTGCTGGGGACGCCGCGGATCGGGGCGCATGGGACGCCGATCGTGTTCGTCCATCCGCGCGACTTGGGCGGGGTGCTGATCGAGTTGATGGAGACCCCGGCGGGTCACTGACCCCTTCCCCTTGCCACTGCGATCTGATTGAACCCCTGCCCATGAACACGCCGATCCGCAAAGCCCCTGGTAGCCCCTCCCCCGTCCGTGCCGAATGGGGCCGGACGGTCGAGGCGAAGCTTGCCGCGATCTCCGGCATCCGCCGCGCCAAGACCGAGGCGGCGGTGCTGTTCGCGCTTCCCGATTTCCTGTCGAAGGATGAATGCGAGCTGCTGATGGCGACGATCGATGCCGGGCGGCGCAAGTCGACGTTGCTGACGAGCAGCAACGATCCCAATTTCCGGACGTCGGACAGCTGCGACCTCGACCGCTGGCACCCCGATCTGCAGCCGATCGACGAGCGGATCGCGCATCTGCTGGGCATCCCGCCCGAATATGGCGAGACGATGCAGGGGCAGCGCTACGCGCCGGGGCAGCAATTTCGCGCACATGCCGATTATTTCAACGAGAACGAACATTATTGGGCGCCGATGGCGGTGCAGGGCGGGCAGCGGACCTGGACGGCGATGGTCTATCTGAACGAGGTCGAACAGGGCGGCGCGACGTGGTTTCCGGTCGCCGGCGTTCGCTTCAACCCGCGGCCGGGGATGCTGGTCGCGTGGAACAACATGAACGCCGATGGCAGCCCCAATCTGTCGACGCTGCACGAGGGGATGGCGGTGGTCGATGGGACCAAATACATCATCACCAAGTGGTTTCGCGAGCGGCCATGGACCCCGACCGTGCAGCCATAAGCAGCCAAAGTTCACTAAGTTCACACTCGCGGCGTTTCGTGCGCCGTGGCGTTTCCTGATTGCATTCCGTCGTCCCGAGCTTGAGCCCGTGCCCTGCTTTTCAACAAGGGCTGGAAGGCAGGCAGGACTCCGGATCAAACCGGAGTGACGAGGGTGGCGGTTCAACGGCGTGTAGGAAAGCGCGATCGGCGCGGTGGCGGGGCATTCGTGACACCCCGCCGCCCTTCCTTCACGCCTTCTTGCGCGCCCGCTTCGGGGCCGCAGCGGCTTCGGTGTCTTCTTCCTCGTCGGGCGTTTCCTCGCCCGCTTCGCTCAGCGCTTCGCCAAGGGCACGCAGCTTGTCCTGCTGCTTGTCGGCCTTGTCGGCGATCTTGGTCGTGGCCGCACCCAGGCGGTGGAGCAGGTCGTGGACCCGGTCGCTATCGGGTGCGTCCTTTTCCAGTTGCTTGCGCAGCGAGGCGAGGTCGCGCAAGATGCCCTTGGCACCCGACACGTCGGTATCGGCCAGCGCCGCTTCCCAATCCTCGATCATCGTCGCGCCCTTGGCGGGCTTGGTATCGTCCAGTCCGCGATTGATCGCGTTCATCGTTCCGGCGAATTTCAGGGCCATGCAAAAGCTCCTCGAACGGCAAGCTGCACGCGCAGCCGCCGGACAACGAGCGAGGCGGGAGCCGGCCCCGGCAGGAACCAACTATTTGTTTTTGCCGGGGTCCGGAACCTTCGTCAGTCGACGCGGATACGGGTGCCACTGTCGAAGCCGTCGGCCATCAGCCGGACGATCGCATCGGCGACGCGTTCGGGTGGCTTGACCGACTGGGGATCTTCACCCGGATAAGCGCGCTCGCGCATCTTGGTCCGGGTGGCGCCGGGATCGACGATCGCAGTGCGGACCGGCGAGATGTTCGCCATTTCGAGCCCGTAGCTGGCGATGATGTTGTCGAACGCCGCCTTCGACGCGCCGTACATGCCCCAATAGGCGCGCGGGGCGGCACCAACCGACGAGGTGACGCCGACCACCCTGCCCGACCGCGCGAGGCGGAGCATCGGCGAGAAGGCAGCGATCAGCGCGGCATTGGCGGTGACGTTGAGCGCCATCACCTTGTCGAACTCCTTCAGGTCGAACGACGGCACCGGCCCCAGCGTGCCGAGCGCGCCGGCGTTGAGCACCAGCATGTCGAGCGCGCGCCAGCGTTCGGCGATCGCCGAGACCAGTTGCGGAATGGCGGTGCGGTCGTAGAGATCGACCGGCGCGATCGTCGCCGATCCGCCGGCGGCGTAGATCGCGTCCTCAACCTCCTCCAGCCCGCCTGCGGTGCGCGCGGTCAGGATGACGTGCGCAGCCTCCGCTGCCAGCGCGATGGCGGTGGCGGCACCGATGCCGCGGCTGGCACCGGTGACGAGGGCCAGTTGCCCCTTCAGTCGATCGCTCATCCGACGCGTTCGGCCAGCATTGCCAGTTGATCGACCGAGCTGGTTTCGTCCTGATCGGTCAGCGGCGTCGGATAGTCGCCGGTGAAGCAGGCGTCGCAATATTTCGGGCGTACCGACGTGCGCGACGCTTCGCCGAGCGCCCGGTACAGCCCGTCGATCGAGACGAAGGCAAGGCTGTCCGCCTGGATATAGTCGGTCATGCCGCCGAGATCGAACTTGGCGGCGAGCAGCTTGGCGCGTTCGGGGGTATCGACGCCGTAGAAGCAGCTGTGCCGGGTCGGCGGCGAGGCGATGCGCATATGCACTTCGGCCGCACCGGCATCGCGCATCATCTGCACGATCTTCAGGCTGGTCGTGCCGCGGACAATCGAATCGTCGATCAGGACGATACGCTTGCCCTCGATCAGCTTGCGGTTGGCATTGTGCTTCAGCTTGACGCCCAGATGGCGGACCTTGTCGCCCGGCTGGATGAAGGTGCGGCCGACATAGTGCGAGCGGATGATGCCCAGTTCGAACGGGATGCCCGACGCCTGCGCATAGCCGATCGCGGCGGGCACGCCCGAATCGGGGACCGGGATGACCAGATCGGCCTCGACCGAGTTTTCCTGTGCCAGTTCGGCACCGATCGCCTTGCGCACCGAATAGATCGAGCGGTCGTCGCTGATCGAATCGGGGCGCGAGAAATAGACCCATTCGAATATGCAGGGACGCGGGGACAGCGGCGCGAACGGGCGGATCGAGCGCAGTTCGCCATTCTTGACGATGACCAGTTCACCCGGTTCGACTTCGCGGACGAATTCGGCGCCGACCACGTCGAGCGCGACGGTTTCGGAGGCGAAGATGTAGCCGTCGTCGCCGAGCTTGCCCATCACCAGCGGCCGGATGCCGAGCGGATCGCGGCAGGCGATCATGCCCTCGGGCGTCATGCAGATCAGCGAATAGGCGCCTTCGACCTGCTTCAGCGCATCGATGAACCGGTCGAGCAGCGTCCGGTAGTTCGACGTGGCGACCAAGTGGATGATGACTTCGGTGTCGCTGGTCGACTGAAAGATCGATCCGGTGCGGACCAGATCCTTGCGCAGCCGCATGGCGTTGGAAAGATTGCCATTATGCGCCACCGCGAACCCGCCCGACGCCAATTCGGCATACAGTGGCTGGATGTTGCGGTTCGACGTCTCGCCGGTGGTCGAATAGCGGACATGGCCACAGGCGGTGGCGCCGGGCAGCGATTCGATGATTTCGGGGCGATCGAAATTGCCCGCGACATGGCCCTGCGCGCGCTGGGTATGGAACATGGCCCCGTCCCAGCTGCAAATGCCGGCCGCTTCCTGCCCGCGATGCTGGAGCGCATGAAGGCCGAGGGCCACCAGCGCCGCAGCGCCGTCCGCGCCGGATACACCGAAAATGCCGCACTCCTCGCGCAGCTTGTCGTCGTCGAATGGATGGGTGGTGAACATAGGCCCTTCCGGGGATAAGCGTGTCACGCGGCTGCCATATAAGTAGGCGGAATCGATTTGTCGCCCTTTGATCGTCGATTGCGGCGGAACCGTGATCGGGGATAGGAGTTGCGGCGATGGACAATCGCGATACCGGACTGGTGCTGAACCCGAAATTCGATGGCGACGGCCTGCTGACCGCGATCGCTGTCGACGCCGCCAGCGGCGAACCGTTGATGGTCGCGTTCATGAACGACGAAGCGCTGCGGCTGACGCTGGAGACGCGCGAAGCGACCTTCTGGTCGCGGAGTCGCGGGCGGTTGTGGAAGAAGGGCGAGACGTCGGGCAACGTGTTGCGCGTGGTAGAGGCGCGGATCGATTGCGATCAGGATGCGGTATGGCTGCGGTGCGAACCGGCGGGACCGGCGTGCCATACCGGGGCGGACAGCTGCTTCTTCCGGCGGATCGAGGGCGATCGGCTGGCGCCGGCGACGTGAAGCTTTGGGTCGTGGCGGCGCTGATGCTGGCGGGGTGTTCGCCGTCGGCAGCGCCGGGGGACGAATCCGCAACGCTGGAACAAGCGGCGATTGCGCGCGGGGTGGTGCGCAACCCGGCGGCGACGACGCCGATCGGGCTGTACGCGCGCGAGGGGGACCGGCTGTGCATCGCCGGCGACCGGATCGGCATGTTCGTCGATTATGGCGACGATATCGGATGCAGCGGGCGCGGGACGTTCACGCGCGACGGCGAGGCGCTGCGGATCGATCTGGGCAATGGCTGCGCATTCGAAGCCGCGTTCGATGGCGATCATATCCGCCTGCCCGGTGCGTTGCCGGCGACGTGCAAGCGGCTGTGTACGAGGCGCGCATCGCTTGCCGGCTTCGAGGTCAACCGGTTGAGCGAAAGCGGGTCGGAGGCGGCGGCGCTGCGCGATCCGAAGGGGCGGCAGTTGTGCGGTTGATGCCGCCGGTTACGCCTTCACCAGCGTCACCTGCGCGACGGTGATGCCGCCGCCGCGAAAGCCGCCTTCGCAATACATCAGATAGTAGCGCCAGAGATCGGCGAAGCGGTCGTCGATCATCGGCAGGCGGCCATCGGCGCGAGCCTTGTCGAACGCTTGCCGCCACAGGCGCAGCGTCTCGGCATAGTCGAGGCCGAAGCGGCGGACGTCGCGCCATGCAAGGCCCCGCGCCTCGGCCAGCGCGCGGAAGCGGGGCTCGGACAACAGCATCCCGCCGGGAAACACATGCGCCTGAATGAAGTCGACATTGCGCGCATAGGCATCGAACAGCGGTTCGGCTATGGCGATATACTGGATCGCGGCCCGGCCACCGGGTTTTAGCCGGACGGCGATGGCATCGAGATAGGCCGGCCAATATTCCCGACCCACCGCCTCGACCATTTCGATGCTGGCGATCGCGTCATAGGTGCCGGTGACGTCGCGATAGTCGGTCAGCGACACGGTGACGCCGGTCAGCGCGAGGGCATCGACGTGGCGCTGCTGCTCGGTCGACAGGGTGATCGCGTCGACCCGACGCCCGGCATCCGATGCGGTGCGGGCGAACGAACCCCAGCCGCAGCCGATTTCGAGGATGCGGTCCCCTGGACGAGTGGCGGTGCGATCGAGGATCGCCGTCAGCTTGGTATGCTGCGCTTCGACAAGGCCGGTCCTGCCGTCGAAGATCGCGCTGGAATAGGTCAGCGTCGGGTCGAGCCATTCGCGGTAGAAGTCGTTGCCGAGGTCGTAGTGCGCGGCGATGTTGGCGCGGGCGCCGGGGCGGTCGTTGCGGCGAGCGCGGTGGGCCAATCGGCGAAGCAGCCGCGATACGCCGCCCGCGCGCGCGGCGCTGCGGAGCGTTTCGGCATTGCGCATGAACAGGTCGAACAGTGGAACCGGATCGGGGCTGGACCAGTCGCCATCGGCCCAAGCCTCGTACCAGCCGGCCGACCCGCCGCGCGCCAGCCGCCACATCGCGCGCCAGCGGTGGAGCACGACCACCGCGACCGGCCCCGGTGCATGGCCGCCGACCCGGCGGAGGGTGCCGTCGGGCAGCGTCGCCTCGATCGCGCCCGCGACCAGACCAGCATCGATTCGGGCCAAGGCCCGGCGAAACAAGGGAGACAGGAAGCGATAGGGGTCGGACGACATCGCGCGCCTACATGCACGGCGCGCGCCCGCCGACAAGAGGGATCAGATGCCGCGCGCCGCCGCCAGCGCGCGCTCGCGTGCCTCGCGGTGCTCGATGATCTTTTCGGGATAGTCCTTTGGCCGGCAACCGGCGGCGTCGGGATCGTGGATCGCTTCGTCCGACAGGTGGGCCAATTCGGGCACCCAGCGGCGGATGTAATCGGCGGCGTCGAACTTCTCGGACTGGGTCAGCGGGGCCATGATCCGCCCGAACATGTTCGAATCGACCCCGGTGCCGGCGACCCATTGCCAGTTGACGGCATTGTTGCCGAAATCGGCATCGACCAGACAGTCCCAATACCAGCGCTCACCCTCCCGCCAGTCGATGAGCAGATGCTTGATGACGAAGGACGCGGCGATCATCCGCACGCGATTGTGCATCCAGCCGATCTGCCACAGCTGTCGCATCCCGGCATCGACGATAGGGTAGCCGGTGCGGCCCTGTTGCCAAGCCTTCAGGTCGCGGTTTGCGGCCGCCCCGGTCCGCCATTTCAGCTTGTCGTAACGCGGGCGGCCATTGGTGTCGGCATAGTCGGGCATCGACAGGATGACGCCGCTGGCGAAATCGCGCCACGCCAGTTCCTTGCGATAGGTGGTCAGGCTGTCGCCCTGTTCATCGAGCGCTGTCCAGACCTGTCGCGGGGAGATTTCGCCATGGTGGAGGTGCGGCGACAGGTTCGAACTGCCGTCGATCGAGGGCAGGTTGCGCGCCTCGGCATAGTCGTCGAGGCGGCTGGTAAAGGATTTGAGCGCCTTCAACGCGCCGTCCTCGCCCGGCTGCCATGCTTTGCCGAAAGCGGTTGACCAGTCTGGCTTGGTCGGCAGTAGCTTCCAATCGGTCAGCTTGTCGGACTTTGGCCATTTCTCCGGCGCGGGGATGGCGCGTGGCATCGCCAGCGGTTCGTCCGGGGGCAGCATCTGGTTCAGCGCCTTCCAGAAGGACGAATAGATTTTGAACATGCCGCCAGAGCCAGTGCGGACGCATTCGGGCGGACGCAGATGGTTGCCGTCGTGCAGCGTCAGATCGTCGCCGAGTTCGTCCTGCGCCTTAACCCACCATGGTTCGTAATGGCGCATGGCATGGACGAGCGACGCGCCAGTTTCGTGCATCAGCTTGCGCAGTTCGGCGACCGCTTCGCCCCGGCGCATGATCAGCCGCGATCCCTTCGCCTGTAGCGCGTCGTCCATGGCGGCGAGGCTGTGGTGCAACCACCAGCGTTGCGCGCCGCCGATCGCCCAGTCGCCGGGGCTTTTGTCGTCGAGGATGTAGACCGGGACCACCGCAACGGCATCGATCGCGGCGACGAGCGCGGGCTGGTCGCGCAGGCGGAGGTCCTGGCGGAGCCAGAGGATTACGGGTTCGGTCATGCGACAGGCGTTACGCCTGCGCCGCGATCCCGGTTCCCTGCGCCACCGCGACGATCGATGCGATATGGCGATGGGCGACTTCGAGCAGGTCACCATAGCCGCCGCCCAGTGCACTGGCGATCGGCAGGCCGCGTGTCCGCGCCAGTTGCCCGATCCAGCGGTCACGTTCGTTGAGGCCCGCCTTCGTCAGCGACAGCCGACCCAGCCGGTCGTCGGCGAAGGGATCGACCCCGGCCTGATAGAGTAGCAGCGACGGCGCGAAACTGTCGATGAGGGGCACGAGCGTCGCTGCCAGCGTCGAGAGATATTCGTCGTCGCCGACGCCGTCGGGCAGACCGACATCGAGCGTCGAGCGGGCTTTCCGTGCCGGGAAGTTCTTTTCGGCATGGATCGAATAGGTGGCGAGACCGGTGCGTCCGGCGAGCAGCGAAGCGGTGCCGTCGCCCTGATGCACATCGACATCGATCACCAGCACCCGCTCGCAGGTGCCTTCATCGACCAGCCGGTGGGCGGCGATGGCGAGGTCGTTGAACACGCAATAACCCGCGCCGGTATCGGCCAGCGCGTGGTGGCTGCCCCCGGCAGTATTGGCGGCATAGCCGCGCTCCATCGCCACGCGGGCAGCGGCATAGGTACCGCCGGGGACCGCGACCGCGCGCAATGCCATGGGTGGGGTGACGGCGAAGCCGATGCGGCGTTCCTTGGCCGGGGGTACGCGCGCCTCGATCACCTCGGCGACATAGCTGTCGTCATGGACCGCTTCGATCCAGTTGCGCGGCATCGGTTCGCCTTCGTGCCAGTCGATCGCCGGCCCCATCCCCAGCAGCAGGTCGCGGACGAGACCGTTCTTGCCCCAGCGATAGCGGCTACCCGGCGGGCTTTCGGCAACGTAATGCGGATGGTGGATAACGGGGATCACGCCGCCCAAGATAAGATGCCTTTGGTCCTCGCAAAAGCGGTGAGGCGCGGATAGGACGCGGGCATGGACAAGACCACCCTCCCCTATCGCCCCTGTGCGGGCGTCATGCTGATGAACCGCGACGGACAGGTGTTCGTCGGACAGCGGCTCGATTCGACGCTGGAGGCGTGGCAGATGCCGCAGGGCGGGATCGACGAGGGTGAAGAAGCGCGCGACGCTGCGGTTCGCGAGTTGCGCGAGGAAACCGGGGTAATGCCCGACAAGGTACGGCTGATCGCCGAGGCGCCGGGGGAATTCCTCTACGACCTGCCCGACGACATGATCGGCCGGATCTGGAAGGGGAAATGGCGCGGACAGCGGCAGCGCTGGTTCCTGTTCGCGTTCGAAGGCGAGGATGGCGATATCGACATCGCCACTCCGGAGCCTGAATTCCGGGCATGGCGCTGGGCCGACCCAGCCGATCTGCCGACGATGATCGTACCGTTCAAGAAGACGTTATACGAACAGGTGCTGGCCGCATTTGCGGATCACTTGCATCGGTGAAGCGCGCGAAAGCTGCGATGAACGGTTCAGCCTGACGACAGGCGATCGGCTATAGCGGGCGACGATGCCCAATCCCGCGCTCCTCCTGCCGCTCGGCCTGTATTTCGCGGAACCGCCGCCCGAACCCGATCTTCCGATCGAGATCCGGACGATGCTGGAAGAGGCGATGGCGTCGGGCAACGACAACGACGTCGCGACGATCGTCCGCTATGCGCGCAAGGCTGCGCCGAAACATTCGCAGAAGATCGCCGATCTGGCATCGCATTATACGTTCGAACGGACCGAGAAGACCGAGAAGCGGCTGCGCACCGCGTCGTTCGGGGCGCTGGTGAAGGGGCGCGCGGAAGTCGGTGGCTGGATCAACAGCGGCAATTCCGACAGCCTGGGCGTCACCGCCGTGCTCGACCTGTCGCGCGAAGGCTATCGCTGGCGACACAAGCTGAAGTTGCAAGCGGATTATCAGGAAAATAACGGCATTCCGACGCGGGAACATTATCTCGGCGCGTTCGAACCCAACTACAAGGTCGACGACCGGCTCTATATCTATGGCGCCGTGCAGTATGAATCGGACAAGTTCTTCGGCTATTACGACCGCTATTCGGCGTCGAGCGGTGCGGGCTATACCGCGATCGCACGCGGACCGGTGACGCTCGATCTGGAACTGGGGCCGGCGTTCCGGCATACTTCGTTCACCACCGGCACCGTCGAGCGCAATCTGGCGGCACGTGGGTCTGTCGATTTCGACTGGCGGATGACGCCGGCACTGACGCTGCGGCAGGATACGTCGGCCTATGTCCAAGCGGCGAACAGCACGGTGACCAGCCTGACGGCGGTCGATGCCAAGCTGTTGGGACCGCTGTCGGCACGGCTGTCGTACAACGTCCAGTATGAAAGCCGCCCGCCGGTCGGGCGCGTCAATACCGACACCACGGGGCGTGCATCTTTGGTCTATGCTTTCTGAAGCGAGCAATCCCGGTTACACGGGGGCATGGATGGGACGTATGAAGAAGCCCGGCTGATCGAAACGATCGACGGCCCGGCGATGCAGGCACAGGTCGAGCGATGGGTCGCGGTCAATAGCGGCACGCGCAACCTGTCCGGGTTGGCGACGATGGCCGGGTTGCTGGCGGACGATTTCGCCGCGCTGCCCGGCGCAATCGAACTGATCGATCCTGATCCGGTTGAGACGGTCGACGGCGACGGGAAGGTGCGCGCGATCGACCATGGCCGCCATCTGCTGCTGCGCGTTCGACCGGAGGCGCCGGTGCGGATGCTGTTCACCGGGCATATGGACACCGTGTACGGCGTGGACCACGCGTTCCAGTCCGCACGCTATCTGCCCGATGGGTCGCTGAACGGCCCCGGTGCGGCCGATATGAAGGGCGGGCTGTCGGTGATGCTCGCCGCGCTGAAGGCAGTCGAGGCGGCGGGGATCGGCGTTCGCTTCGGCTATGACGTCGTCATCAATTCCGACGAGGAAACCGGATCGTTCGCCTCCGCCCGGCTGATCGAGGGCATGGCGGCGGGCAAGGTCGCGGCGTTCACCTATGAACCGGCGCTGCCCGACGGGACGCTGGCCGGCGCGCGCGGCGGGACCGGCAATTTCTCGATCGTGGTCCGTGGGCGCAGCGCCCATGCCGGGCGCAATCCGGAAGAAGGGCGGAACGCCATCGTCGCCGCCGCCGACATCGCGCTACGGCTCAACGCGGTGAAGGGGCCGCGACTGGCGGTCAATCCGGCGCGGATCGAGGGCGGCGGACCGAACAATGTCGTGCCCGACCATGCGGTGTTGCGCGTTAATTTCCGCCCGCACGGACAGGATGAGATCGCGCGTGCTCGGTCGCAGATCGATGCGGCGACGGCAATGGTCGCCGCCGCCCATGACGTCGGCGTCGCGGTGCATGGCAGCTTCAACCGGCCGCCCAAGCCGATCGATGCCGGTGCCGCCAAGCTGTTCGCGCTGGTACAGGCGGTTGGGCACGACCTGTCGATCCCGATCGGCTGGCGCGACACCGGCGGGGTGTGCGACGGCAACAACATCGCCGCACAGGGCGTGCCGGTGATCGACACGATGGGGGTGCGCGGCGGCGCGATCCATTCGGCCGAGGAATACATGATCGTGGACAGTCTGGCCGAACGCGCCGCGCTGTCGGCAGTCGCCATTTCGCGTATCGTGGCACAGGGGGGTTTGTGACGTTTCGTATCCGCGCAGCACGCGAAGAAGACCTAAAATATCTCTATGAAATGGCCAAGCTGACCGGGGGCGGGTTCACCAACCTGCCGCCCGATCGCAACGCGCTGATGACCCGGCTGGAGCGCAGCGCCATCGCCTTCAGTCACGAGGAGGATGCCCCGCGCGACGAGGTGTTCGTACTGGTGCTGGAGAATATCGATACCGGCGAGGTGCGCGGCACCTGTCAGGTATTCACCAAGGTCGGGCAGCGCTGGCCCTTCTACTCCTATCGCGTCGCGACGCTGACCAAGCATAGCGAGGCGCTGGGGCGGACGTTCCGTGCCGATATCCTCAATCTGGTCAACGATCTGGAAGGGTCGAGCGAGGTCGGCGGGCTGTTCCTGCATCCGGGCGAACGCGCGGGGGGTCTGGGGCTGTTGCTAGCCCGGTCGCGCTATCTGTTCATCGGGCGGCATCGCGGGCGCTTTGCCGACCGGGTGCTGGCCGAATTGCGCGGGATCATCGACGAGGCGGGCGGGTCGCCCTTCTGGGACGGGGTGGCCGGGCGCTTCTTCGGCATGACCTTTCAGGATGCCGACCAGTTCAATGCGATTCATGGCAACCAGTTCATCGCCGACCTGATGCCGCGCCACCCGGTCTATATCGCGATGTTGCCGGAGGCGGCGCGAGCCGTCATCGGCCTGCCGCATCCCACGGGGCGGGCAGCGATGCGGATGCTGGAGAATGAAGGCTTTGCGTACGAGAATTACGTCGACATCTTCGACGGCGGCCCGACCATGACCGCGCGCACCGACCAGATCGCGACGATCCGCGACCGGCGCGAGGGCAAGGTCGTGGCAATCGACAACGGCGGCGGTAAGGCGTCGCTGCTGGCGACCGGGCGGCTGGCCGATTTCCGCGCATGTCTGGGCGAGGTGACGGTCCGCGACGACGGGATCGTGATCGATGCGGAGGCGGCACGCGCGCTGGGCGTCGAGGTCGGCGACACGCTGTGTCATGTGGGGCGGTGACGATAGTGCGGGAAATCAATTTCGACGGGATCATCGGTCCCAGCCATAATTATGCGGGGCTGAGCCACGGCAATCTGGCGGCGACGCGCAATGCCGGGGAGGTGTCGCGGCCGCGCTTGGCGGCGCTGCAGGGCATTGCCAAGATGCGCGCGAACCTCGCACTGGGGCTGACGCAGGGGATCCTGTTGCCGCACCCGCGCCCGGACCCGCGGTGGCTCGGGCGGCTGGCGACCGATTATGTCGCCGCCCCGCCGCATCTGCGGGCGCAGGCGTTGTCGGCGTCGGCGATGTGGGCGGCCAATGCCGCGACCGTGTCCCCTGCCGCTGATTGCGGGGACGGGCGCTGCCACCTGACCGTCGCCAATCTGGTGACGATGCCGCATCGCAGCCACGAATGGCTGGAGACGCTGAAGCAGCTCGAACTCGCCTTTGCCGATCCGGCCTTCGCGGTACATGGACCGGTCCCCGCCCCGTTCGGTGACGAGGGCGCAGCCAACCACATGCGGCTGTGCGACGCGCATGATGCCGAAGGGGTCGAGGTGTTCGTGTATGGCGTGGCGGGCGGTCCGTTCCCCGCGCGCCAGCATCGCGAGGCGAGCGAGGCCATCGCCCGCGCGCACTGGCTGGATAGCGACCGCACCTTGTTCGTCCGGCAGTCTGACGAAGCGATCGCGGCCGGGGCGTTCCACAACGATGTCGTCGCGGTCGCCAACGAACGCGTGCTGTTCGCGCATGAACAGGCATTCCATGACCGCGACGGTTTCCATGCCGACCTGCGGCGCGCGATGCCGTCGGTCGAGATCGTCGAGGTGCCGGCCGATCGGGTAAGCCTGGCCGATGCGATCGCCTCCTATCTGTTCAACGCGCAGTTGGTGACATTGCCCGATGGCGGCATGGCGCTGATCTTGCCGGCCGAGGCGCGCGAGACCGAATCGGTGTGGACGTGGTTGCAGGAACTGGTCGCGGGCAACGGCCCGATCCGGCGGCTGGAGGTGGTCGACGTCCGCGAATCGATGGCCAATGGCGGTGGTCCGGCTTGCCTGCGGCTGCGGGTGGTGGCCGATCCGGCGACGATCGATCCGCGCTTTCTGGTCGACGATGCGAAACTTGACCGGATCGCAGCGGTGATCGAGGCGCATTGGCCCGAACGGATCGCACCGACCGACATCGCCGATCCGGCACTGATCATCCGGATCGGCAAGGCACGCCATGCGCTTCTCGAAGCGCTCGACCTTGTCGGGTTAATTGACAGTTAACCATGTTGCTTGGTCAGAAACCGGCGAAAAACCGCCAGTGGTACGTAAATTGCGTGACTTCGAACCATGCTGACCCGGCTCAAGAACCTGTTCACGATCAAGTCGAAGTTCGAGGCGTTCCTCGTCATCTACGGTCTTGCCGTGGGGGCGGTGGAACGCGGGTTCCATTATATGCAGATGTACCCGGGGATCGCCGGCAAGCTGATGTTCGCGGTGTGCCCGATCGCGGTGTTCATGGCGGGTACGCGCATCATCGATTCAATCGACGCGGACAGCGAGGTTCGCTAGGGGCGGCGCATGCCTCGCGAGATAACCGCCTATTCGAACCCGATGGTGAAGGCCGCGCGCAACCTGCGGGAGAAGCGCCATCGCCGCGACCAGCGCCGCTTTCTGGCCGAAGGGCTGCGCATCCTGACCGAAGCGCGCGAGGCGGGCTGGCTGCCCGCCGAACTCTATTTCGCGAGCGACGCGCCGCATCCGCTGCTGGAAACATTGATCGACGAGACCGAGGCGTCGGGCGGCATCGCCATCGCCACCACGGTCGATATCCTGTCGAAACTGTCGGGCAAGGATAATCCGGGGTCGGTGGTCGGCGTCTATGACGAATTTTCGACCGAGCTGACGGGCATCGACCGGCGCAATGCGTCGCTATGGCTGGTTGCCGAACGGCTGCGTGATCCGGGCAATCTCGGCACGATCCTGCGCACCGCCGATGCGACGGGTGCGGGCGGGCTGATCCTGATCGACGAGTGCGTCGACCCGTTCTCGGTCGAAGCGGTGCGGGCGAGCATGGGGGCGATCTTCACCGTCGCGGTGGCGCGGGCCGACTGGACGACGTTCAAGACGTGGCTGCGGGGCGGTCCGGGCACGCTGGTCGGGTTGAGCCTCGACACGACGCAGGATTACCGCGCGGCGACCTATCCCGACCCCACCTTCCTGCTGACCGGCAACGAGGCACAGGGCATGCCCGAGCATATGGCGACGGAATGCGATCTGCTGGTCAAGATCCCCATGCTGGGCAAGGCCGACAGCCTGAACGCGGCGGTGGCGACGGCGGTGATGGCGTACACCGTGCTCGGGCAGCATCGCCCCTGAACCTTTGGGAGTGCGGCGCATTCAGCGGGGATGACACGCCCGACCTTTGCCGCCCTGCCCGCCGCCGATCTCGATAGTCTCGATACGCCCAGCATCGTGCTGTTCGGCGCGAGCGAGGCGACGCCCTATGACGATGGCGAACCGAGCCATTCGGCCGATGCGCCCGCCGCGATCCGCGCGGCGTCGCTGGGGTTTGCGCGGCAATTGTCGCAGATCGATTTCGATCTGGGGTTCACGCCCTTCCCCGATCCGAACGACGCGCGCGGCGTCGTCGATCTGGGCGATGTCGATACCCGACCCGAGGACGCAGCGGGCAATCGCGAGCGGATCGAAGCGACGACGCGCGCGGTGCTTGCTGCGGGTGCGGTGCCGATCGTGCTGGGTGGCGACGATTCGGTGCCGATCCCGTTCGCGGCGGGCTTTGCCGACCGCGAGCCGCTGATCGTCGTGCAGATCGATGCGCATGTCGATTGGGGCGACGATATCCGCGGGGAACCGCTCGGCTATGGATCGCCGATGCGACGGCTGGCGGAAATGCCGCATGTGACGGGCATGGTGCAGGTCGGCGTGCGCGGTCTGGGCAGCGGCGGTGCGTGGCAGATAGAGGATGCGCGGAACTGGGGCAGCCGGATCGTCACCGCTTACGACCTGATCCGGAGCGGGATTGACGCGGCGATCAATGCAGTGCCGGCGGGTGGACGCTATCTGGTGTCGATTGATTGCGACGGGATCGACCCGGCGGCATTCCCGGCGGTGGCGATGCCGACGCCGGGAGGCCTGCGCTATGAAGAGGTCGTGCTGCTGCTGCGCGCACTGGCCGCGAAGGGTGAGATCGTCGGGCTGGTGCTGGCGGAATATGTGCCGGCGCGCGACGATCCGCACCGGTTGTGTGCGACGATGGCGGCACGGATCGTGGCGGTGACGATGGGCTTGATCCTCGGCGATAACGGCCAGACACCGCCGCTCCCCGCCTGAGCCGCTATTCCGCCGCTGTCTCGGCCTGCTCGGTGCGGTCCTCGACGGCTTCCTCGGCCTGCGCGATCGCGACGGCCAGCTTGGTCAGCGGGCGCGGCGATTGCTCGACGACCGGCAGCGGATCGATCGACTTGCCGGCGGTGTCGATGTTGAGCGTTTCGAACCGCTTGGCCGAGGTCATCACCTGCGATTCGAGGCTGCCGACGAACGCGTTATAGGCGGTGTTCGCCCCTTCGAGATTCTTGCCGAGCTTGGCGACATGATCGCCCATCTTGGCAAGGCGGGCATGGAGCTCGCGGCCCAGCTGGCCGATCTGGCGCGCTTCGCCTGCAAGCTTCTCCTGCCGCCAGACCGCCGCGACGGTACGGGCGATGGCGATCAGGTTGGTCGGCGTCGCTATCAATACGCGGCGGTCGAAGGCATAGTCCCACAGGTCGGGGGCGTGTTCGAGCGCGGCGGCGAGGAAATGCTCGCCCGGCACGAACATCACGACATAGTCGGGCGTATCCTCGAACTGCGACTGATAGCTCTTGGCGCCGAGCGCGTTGACATGGTTCTTCATCGACGCGACGTGCGCGGTCATGAAGGCGGCGCGCTCGACCTCGTCGACGGCGCCATGCGCGTCCTGATAGGCGTTGAGCGAGACCTTGGCGTCGATGACCAGGCTCTTGCCGCCGGGTACCTTGACGATCGCGTCCGGACGCAGGCGACCTTCGCCGTGATCGACCGAGACCTCCATCTGGAAATCGGTGTGCTCGGCGAGGCCGCAGGTTTCGAGGACGTTGCGCAACTGTTGCTCGCCCCAGCGACCGCGCGCCTTGGGTGCGGAGCGCAACGCGTTGACCAGCTTCGCCGCTTCGCTCTTCACCGATTCCTGACCGACGCGCATCGCGTCCATCAGGCCCTTGAGCGTGCCATAGGCTTCCTGCCGCTCGCTCTCGACCTTGCCGATGCTGGCTTCGTAGCGCTTGAGCGTCGCCTCGACCGGAGCGAGCAGCGCTTTCAGTTTCATCTCGTTGGTGTCGCCGGCCTGCGCGAAGCGTTCCTGCGCGCGTTGCAGGAAGGATTTCTGCGCGCCGTCGAGCATGATCTGCGCGGTTTCACGGAATTGCGAGGCCATCGCCTCCCGCGCGTCCTTGAACTCGGTCAGCCGTTCCTCGAACGCCGCCGCATTGGCTTTCAGCGCAGCGTGGTCGAGAAGCAACGCGTCGCGATCGGCGCGAATTTCGGCCAGTTCCTCGCGCAGCGTCGGCACTTCCTTGGCGCGTTCGCTGGCGAGAGCGAGGTCGGCGATGGCGGCCTTGAAATCATCCTCGCGCTTGTCGCGCTCCTCGCGCAGCGACTGGACCTGCCGGCTGCCCATCAGCCAGCCGATCGCCAACCCCGCGAGCAGGACGGCGGCGACGATGACGATGACGAGCGGGTCCATGCGATACTCCGGGTGGAACGGACCCGGAACCTACCCCCGCCCCGCCCGCCGGACAAGGCGAACGGGGATCGGTTCGTCGCTTACGCCGCCTTGCGCGCCTTGTTCAGCTTCTTGATGACCATGTCGCGCTTCAGCCGCGACAGATGGTCGATGAACAGCACACCGTTCAGGTGATCCATCTCGTGCTGGAGGCAGGTCGCCATCAGTCCGTCGAGCCATTCGTCATGCTGCTCGCCCTTCTCATCGAGCCATGCCACGCGGCAGCGCGCCGGGCGGACGACGTCGGCATATTGCTCGGGGATCGACAGGCAGCCTTCCTGATAGGTCGACAGCTCTTCCGACTCTTCCTCGATCACCGGGTTCACGAACGCCCTGGGCGCCTTGATCGGCTTGCCCTCTTCGTCTTCCTCGTCCTGCAGATCGATGACCAGCACGCGCTTGGGCACCGCGACCTGGATCGCGGCGAGGCCGATGCCGGGGGCGTCGTACATCGTCTCGAACATGTCGGCGATGAGCGTCTTTACCTCATCCGTCACGCCGTCGACCGGTTCGGAGACGAGGCGGAGGCGGGGATCGGGAATTTCGATGATCGGAAGAATGGCCATAGCGGTTAGCTAGGTAGCATATTTCGAGCGGTCAAGCGACCGGACGTCGTGCTCTCAGCGCCTGCGCCAGCGTCCCTTCGTCGAGATAGTCCAGCTCGCCGCCGACCGGCAGGCCATGGGCGAGCTGGGTCAGGCGGACTGGGAATTTCTCGATCCGCTCGGCGATGTAATGGGCGGTGGTCTGCCCTTCCAGCGTGGCGTTCATCGCCAGCACGACTTCATCGATGCCGCCCGCCGTGACCCGGCCGACCAGCGAATCGATAGCAAGGTCGTCGGGGCGCACCCCCTCCAGCGCCGACAGCCGCCCGCCGAGGACATGGAAGCGGCCGGGAAAAAGGCGCGCGCGGTCGAGCGCCCACAGGTCGGCGACCTCCTCGACCACGCACAGCGATCGGTCATCGCGGCGCGGATCGGTGCAGATACCGCACGGATCGGTGGTGTCGACATTGCCGCACACCGAACACGTCGCCAGATTGCGCGCCACCCGGTCGAGCGCGACCAAGAGCGGATCGAGCGCAGTCTCGCGCTTCTTGACCAGATGCAGCACCGCGCGCCGCGCCGAACGGGGGCCGAGACCGGGAAGGCGGGAGAGCGCCTGCGTCAGCGCGTCGATTTCGGGAGAGGCCATTGTGACCAAGATAGGGGGTTGCGCGCGCCGACGCCACGGTGTCGAGAGGAGGGATGCGGATCATCTTCATGGGCACGCCCGATTTTGCGGTGCCCATCTTTCAGGCGCTGGTCGATGCCGGGCATGACGTCGTCGCGGCATACAGCCAGCCGCCGCGCCGCGCCGGGCGTGGCAAGGCGCTGACCCCCTCCCCCGTGCATCGTTTGGCCGAGTCGCTGGGGATCGAGGTGCGGGTGCCGGAGACGTTGCGCCATCCGGCGGTGCAGGCGGACTTCGCGGCGCTGGAGGCGGATGTGGCGGTGGTGGCTGCCTATGGCTTGCTGTTGCCGCGCGTCGTGCTGGATGCGCCGAAGCTCGGGTGCCTGAACGTCCATGGGTCGCTGTTGCCGCGCTGGCGCGGGGCGGCGCCGATCCAGCGCGCGATCCTGGCCGGGGACGCGGAGACCGGGGTCGGCATCATGCAGATGGCGGCGGGGATGGATACCGGACCGGTACGGTTGGAGGGGCGGACGCCGGTTGCCGGTAAGACCGCCGGCGAACTGGCCGAGGAATTGAGCGCGATGGGTGCGCGGTTGATGCTGGAGGTGCTGGCCGACCCGGACGCCTATCCGCCGGTCGAACAGGCGGCCGAGGGCGTGACCCATGCCGCCAAGATCGACAAGAGCGAGGCGAGGCTGCGCTTCGATGGCAGCGCGGTGGAGGCCGAGCGGCAGGTGCGCGCGTTCAATCCGGCACCCAGCGCCTTCTTCGAACTGAATGGCGAGCGGGTGCGGGTGCTGGCGGCGGAAATAGTCGACGGGTCGGGTGCGCAGGGGACGGTCGTCGACGATGCGCTGACCATCGCCTGTGCCGAGGGCGCGTTGCGGCCGACATTGGTCCAGCGCGCCGGGCGGGGCGCGATGACGCCGGCCGAGTTGCTGCGCGGCTTCGCGATCCCCGAGGGCACGCGGCTGGCATGACCCGTTTCGCATTGACAGTCGAATATGACGGGCGGCCGTTCGTCGGGTGGCAGCGCCAGTCCGAAGGGGCGAGCGTACAGGGTTCGATCGAACGCGCGCTGTTCGAGGTTACCGGGGAAAGCGCCGCCGTCCATGCCGCCGGGCGGACCGATGCCGGGGTCCATGCCACCGCGATGCGGGCGCATGTCGATGTCGCCAAGGATTTTGCACCGTTCCGATTGATGGAGGCGCTCAACGCGCGGCTGCGGCCCGATCCGGTCGCGATCCTCGATTGCCGGGTCGTGGCCGACGACTGGCATGCGCGGTTCTCGTGCATCCAGCGCGCCTATGTCTATCGCATCGTCTGTCGGCGGGCGCCGTTGACGCACGAATTGGGGCTGGCGTGGCGGGTACCGCAGGAACTGGATGCGATGGCGATGGCGGAGGGTGCGGCGCGGCTGGTCGGGCGACACGACTTCACGACCTTTCGATCGGCGCATTGTCAGGCCGACAGTCCGATGCGGACGCTCGATCGACTGACGGTCGAGCGCGATGGCGACCGGATCGCGATCCATGCCGCCGCCCGGTCATTCCTGCACCACCAGGTGCGCTCGATGGTCGGCTGTCTGGCGATGGTCGGACAGGGGAAGCGGACTTCCGACGACCTTGCCGGTATTCTCGCCGCGCGTGATCGGGCGGCGCTATGGCTCAACGCGCCGCCCGACGGGCTGTATTTCGTGGGCGCCGAATACCCCGGTTGAGCCTCAAAGTTCACGAAGTTCACACTCGTACGCGGTTTGCGCCATTGCCGGTTTCGCCCTGCCCCCGCCGCCGATCCTAAATGACAGGTCGGCGGCGAGTAGGAAAGTCAGCGGACCAGCCGCGCGACCAGTTCGACATGGGTCGACCAGCGGAATTGTCCGACCGGCTGCACCCAATCGAGACGATAGCCGGCCTGAACCAATGTCTTCGCATCGCGCGCGAAACTACTGGGATTGCACGAAACATAGGCGATGACCGGCACCCTGGACTCGGCCAGTGCTGCCGCCTGTTCGCGTGCCCCCGCGCGGGGCGGGTCGAGGATGAGGGCGTCGAAGCGATCGATCTCGACGGGCGTCAGCGGACGGCGGAACAGGTCGCGGTGATCGGCGACGACCGGGCGACCGGCGCGGGCGGCGGCGAGTTTCAGTGCCATGATCGCCTCGCGCCCCGCTTCCCCGGCATAGGTGCGAACGTTACCGCCGCGCGACAGGGTGAAGGTGCCGAGGCCCGCGAACAGGTCGGCGACGATAGCGGCGCCGGCAATGGCTTCGTCGACCGCGGCGATCAGTGCCGCCTCGCCATCACCGGTCGCCTGCAGGAAGCTGCCGGGTGGGAACGGAACAGGCACGCCGCCCAGCGTTACCGTGACCGGTTCGGGTTCCCAGCGCGCCTCCGGCCCCATGCCGTCGTCGATCGACAGCCGGGCAAGGCCCTGTTCCTGCGCGAAGATGGTCAGTGCTTCGGCGGCGGCGAGTCCTTCGGCAACCTTGCCGATGATGAGCACATCGACGCCCTGATCAACGCGGGCGAGATGGACGTCGGCACGGGTTCGATCCTTCAGCGCCGTGGCGAGCAGGCGGCGCAACGGGGCGATGGCGTCGAACAGTTCAGGCAGCAGGACATGGCATTCGCGGACGTCGACGATGCGGTGGCTGCCGGCCTCGGTAAAGCCGAGCGTCACCTGCTTGCCACGGCGATCGCCATGCAACGTCGCGCGGCGGCGGGTCTTGGGGGCCGAGAGGATCGTTGGGCGAACGGTCGCGGTCAGCGATTGGGAGGCAAGCGCACCGGCGACCCGGTCGGCAACGAAATCGAATTCCGACGGTAGATCAAGATGTTGCAGCTGACATCCGCCACAGGTCGGGAAGTGTCGACAGGGTGGCGTGGCATGATGCGGCCCCGGTTCGACCGACCCGTCCCCGAGCAGCCGGTCGCCGGGCGCGGCGAACGGGACATGAACGCCATCGCCGGTCACGCCCTCGCCCCGCGCCGCGACGCGGACAATCACATCGTCATCGATCAGCGACATTCGGCGATCGCCTGTCCCAGATGGTCGATCAGCGCATCGGCGAAGAAGGCCGGCCCGGAGAGGTGGGCGGCGCGGGCGTGCAGCCAGACCGCCTGTTCAGCCGCCGCCGACCCGCCCGGCCGCAGACGCGCCGCGAGCGTGCCGGCCAGCACGTCACCGGTGCCGGCGGTCGACAGCCACGACGGGCCATGGGTAGAAATTATGGCAGTGCCTTGCGGGCAAGCGATCACGGTATCGGGGCCTTTATGAACGATGGTCGCGCGCGCCTGTAGCGCAGCTTCACGGGTGCGGTCGATCTTGTTACCGGTCTTTGCGGCAAACATACGGGCAAATTCACCTTCGTGCGGAGTCAGCCATGTCGGTGCGGTGCGGGCGGCGATGCGTTCGGGGCCGGCCTGTCCGAGCAGCGAGATCGCATCGCCGTCGATTACCAGTGGCGCGTCGGCGGCGAGCGCCCTGTCGAGCAGGGCGCGGGCATGGTCGTCACGACCAAGGCCGGGGCCGATCAGCACCGCCGCCAGCCGATCGTCGTTGAGCAACGCCTGCGGATCGGTGCGGCGGACCAGTGCGTCGGGGCCGCCCTGCCCCGCATCGTCGCCGGTCAGTACGACATAGCCCGCCCCCGCCGACAGCGCGCCACGCGCGGCGAGCCTTGCCGCGCCGGGCATCGCGCCGCCGAGCACGGCGATCAGGCCGCGACTGTATTTGTGAGCATCGCGGGCTGGTGCAGCGATGGCGGGACGTTGGATCGTGCGGGTGGCCGTGGGCAGCCCTATGCCGAGGTCAGCAAGGACCACGTGCCCCATCCGACCCGTATCGGGTCCGGTAAGATGGGCGGGCTTGAGGGCTCCCAGCGCCACGGTCAGATCGGCGCGACCGGCACCGGTGAAACCTTGCTCGGCATCGCTGTCGACCCCGCTCGGCAGGTCGATCGCGACGACGAACGCATGTTCCGACAGGGCGGCGAGCGGATCGGCGAGTTCGGGGGCGAGCGGGCGGGTGAGGCCGGTACCGAACAGGCCGTCGACAAGGATCGGGCGAGGCTCGGCTTCGTTCAGGTCGAGTACCGGACCGGTCCATTCGGCGCGCATCCGGGCGGCTGCACCTTCGGTCGTTCCGGGGAGCGCGACGACGGTTACATCGCAGGCCCAGTCCCGTAAAGTTCGTGCGACTACAAAGGCATCGCCGCCATTATTGCCGCGTCCTGCGAGGACGAGAATCGGCCGGCCGAACGCGATCCGGCGCACCTGTTGCGCGACGGCCGTACCGGCGCGTTCCATCAGGTCGTCCTGCGCGACGCCGGACGCGAAGGCGGCTGCCTCCGCCGCGCGCATTTCTGCAGCACGCAGGACCGGCGCCCCGGTCGGAAAAAGGGTCATCGGGCGACCGGACCGACCGTGGCCGGCAGCCGATACCGTGCGTCGCCGATCGCGACCTCGATCCGGTCGTTACCGATGACGGTAACCTTCGCGACCTCTGCACCATCCGCCGCGATCACCCCGCGCCCGTCGCGGGTAATGCGGAGGCGATGAAAACCGCCATCGGGCTGGCGGAGCGTCAGGATCGTGTCGTTGCCGTCGGCAGTGCGTTCGATCGTGCAGTCGGCCGCGACTGGCGCCGTGCCCGTCGCGCATTCGATGCGCCCGGCATCGGCAGCGGCAGTGCGCTGCTCCGCGTCGACATTGGCGAGGACATTCGGGTCCGGGCGCCGGTCACAGGCGCCGAGCAGCAGCGCGGGGATCAGGAAAAGGCGTTTGTCGATCATGGCCGATCGATACCACAGGGTGGCAGACGCGTATCCCCCGCCTTTCGCCGTCAGGGTTCAGATGGGGAGCAGGCAGTTCCGCGGCCTGCGCAAGACCTCCGGGAAAGTCCGCTGCCAATCCCGGAACCCTTCCGTATCCCCGCGACCGCGAGGGTCCAGAGCCACGCAAAGTCGAGGCTTGCGCAATCTGGCTCTGGATCCCCGCCTACGCGGAGATACGGTCGAGCGGACCTTCGCAACGGTCTTGCCTGCGCCCGCGTACCTTGCTCAGATGTCGGCGTAGACGTGACGCTCGGCCTTTGCGCCGGGATGGGTTACCGCGCCCTGGTAGGCCGGGCCGACGGTGGTCGAATAGCGCCACAGCGCCCCCGCCTGATAATCGTTCACGCGCGGCTGCCATTTGGCGCGGCGATCGGCCAGCACGTCGGGGGCGACGTCGAGGTCGATGGTGCCGGCCTCGGCATCGATGGTGATAATGTCGCCATCCTCGACCAGCGCGATCGGCCCGCCTTCTGCTGCTTCGGGACCGACATGGCCAATACAGAAACCACGGGTCGCACCCGAGAAGCGGCCATCGGTGATGAGCGCGACGCTTTCGCCCATGCCGAGGCCATACAGCGCGGCGGTGGTCGACAGCATCTCGCGCATGCCCGGACCACCCTTCGGCCCCTCATAGCGGATGACGACGACCGATCCCTCGGTGATGTTGCGTGCCTCGACGGCGGCGAAGGCGTCTTCCTCGCAATCGAAAACCCGCGCGGTTCCCGTGAATTGCAGCCGCTTCATACCGGCGACCTTCACGATCGCGCCATCGGGGGCGAGCGTGCCGCGCAGGCCGACGACGCCGCCGGTCGGCGACAACGGCGTCTTCACGTCGTAGATCACCTTCTGGTCGGGGTTCCACGTCACCTCATCGATATTCTCGCCGAGCGTCTTGCCGGTGACGGTCATGCAGCTGCCGTCGAGGAGATCGTTGGCAAGCATCGTCTTCATCAGCATGTAGACGCCGCCGGCCTCGTACATGTCCTTGGCGACATATTTGCCGCCGGGCTTGAGGTCCGCGACATAAGGCGTTGATTTGAAAGCCTCGGCAACGTCGAACAGGTCAAAATCGATGCCCGCTTCCGAAGCCATCGCCGGCAGGTGCAGCGCGGCGTTGGTCGATCCGCCGGTCGCCGCCACGACGCGCGCGGCGTTGATGAACGCGGCGCGGGTCGCGATGTCGCGCGGGCGCAGGTTCAGGCGGATCAGCTCCATGACCTGCTTGCCGGCCGCGATCGCGATTTCCTCGCGGCTGCGATAGGGGGCGGGCACCATGTTCGAATTGGGCAGCGACAGGCCGATCGCTTCACCGACGCAGGCCATGGTGTTAGCGGTGAACTGTCCCCCGCAAGCGCCATGGCCCGGACAGGCGACCTTTTCCAGCGCGGTCAGGTCGTGCAGCGGGCAGGTGCCGGCGGCGTAGCGGCCGACCGCCTCGAACACGTCGACGACGGTGACGTCGCGATCCTCGAACCGGCCGGGCAGGATCGATCCGCCATACACGAAGATCGACGGCACGTTCAGACGCAGCATCGCCATCATCATGCCGGGCAGCGATTTGTCACAACCGGCAAAGCCGACCAGCGCGTCATAGCAATGGCCGCGCACCGACAGTTCGACGGAGTCGGCGATGACTTCGCGGCTGACCAGCGAGGATTTCATCCCCTGATGGCCCATAGCGATGCCGTCGGTGACGGTGATGGTGTTGAACCGGCGCGGCATGCCGCCACCCGCCACCACGCCCTCGCGTGCAGCATCCGCCTGAAAATCGAGGGTCGTGTTGCACGGCGCGCTGTCGTTGCCGGCAGAGGCGAGCGCGACGAAGGGCTTGGCGATATCCTCTTCGGCGATGCCCATCGCGTAATAATAGCTGCGATGCGGCGCACGTTCGGGGCCGACGGAAACATGGCGGCTGGGCAGCCGCGACTTGTCGAATTGCTGGGTCATGGCGACAGCCTATTGCGCAGGAGCGACGTTCAACGCAAGTCCGTTGCGCACCGCAGCGACCATGTCGGTCAGGATGCTGCACCAACTAGCGACGCCCACAGGATCAGCGATCAGGTCGTTGCGGATTTCGACCGACAGCGAGTGGATGCCCTGCCCATCGGCATGACGGTCGAGCGTCGCATTGAGGAGGCGGCCCGAATACGGCTCCTGATCGCCGGTGCGGATGCCCTGCGCGCGGAGGAAGTCGATGGCGATGCGGGCGGCGCGGTCGTCGCGGCCGTAGAGGATGCCGGCGTGCCATGGACGCGGGGCGCCGGCGGTTTCGAGTTGCGGGTTGAAGCTGTGGATCGCGACGATCAGGCACGGGCGGTCGCGGCGGACCTGTTCGCGGATCGCCCGGTGATAGGGCGCGTGGAAGCGGGCGATGCGATCGATACGGTCGGCATCGATATTGGCGGGGATGGCGTGGCCGTCCGATACGGTCGGGATCAGGCCGGGGTGATCGCTCTGACGGTGCAGGTCGATGACCAGCCGCGAGACGGTACCGAGGATGGCGGGCGCATCGAGACTGGCCGACAGCGCGCGGGTGAGCGGGCCGGCGCCGATATCGACGCCGATATGCAGCGTCAGCAGTTCGGGCGCGATGGCCATATCGGGCGGCACATATGCCGAGGCATGGTCGCACAGCAGCAGCAACGACGGGTCGCGGCCGGGAAGATGGTCGGTCATGGAAACTCCGGCGGGCGGCGGGACTGGAAGGCGGCGAGCCCTTCGCGCAGTTCGGGGCCGGCAAATGCGGCGTCGAACCGGGCTTCTCCGCCGGGTTCGGCGTTCAGCATGCGCTTCAGGCCGCGCACCGCCTGCGACGCGTTGGCGGCGATGCGGGCGGCGAGGGTTTGGGCGAAGGGTAAAGCAGCCGGCGTCCGGTAGTGGATCAGACCGATCCCGAGCGCTTCGTCGGCGGTGATGGCGTCGCCGGTGAAGAGCAGCCGGGCGGCGTGGCCGCGACCGACAGCGGCGGTCAGGCGGGCGACGTCCGCGGGCGGATAGAGGATGCCGAGCCGGGCGGGCGGAATGGCGAAACGGGCGGTGTCGCCGGCAATACCAATGTCGCAGGCGAGGATCAGCGCGACCGCCGCGCCGAAACAGCCGCCATCGACAGCGACGACGACCGGCATCGGCAGCGCGGCGATGCCTTCGATCGCGGCGGAGAGGGCTTCGCGGAAGGCGGTGACGCGCGCGGGACCGCGGTGCAGTTCGGCGAATTCGGCGATGTCGGCACCTGCCGAAAAGACGCCGGGTTCGCGGGAGGCGAGCAGGACGACGCGGGCGTCCGATCGGGCGAGGTCGGTGATGGCAGCGGCAAGGCCGCGCCAATGCGCAGTCGACAGCGCGTTCCTTGCCGCCCCGCGCGCCAGCCAGAGGGTGGCGACATGGGCGTCGCGCGTGACTTCGATCACGGGCAAAAAGTGGGCGGCGTCGGGAGAGGCCGCCCACGGACGATCCGCTCCTGGCGTTTGATCCGCGCGCCTTCCGTTACAAACTTCGTGCCAATTGCTTTGCCCAGAGGCGGTGGCGCGGATCGTCCCGCTTCGAGCCGCATCGCCGTCACGCGAGTGCCGTTTCGAGGCACCACCAGTCGGGTTGCGCCGCGCGGATGACGGTGGCGGCTTCGCTGCGGGCGGCGGCGGTGTCGAACAGCGCGAAACAGGTCGCGCCCGATCCCGACATGCGCGCCAGCGATACGCTCGGCGCGGCATGGAGCATGGCGAGCACGTCGTCGATTGCGGGGGCGATCGCGCGGGCGGGCGGTTCAAGGTCGTTGCGGCCGGACTGGGCGATCGACACCGCGTCGCCTTCACCAATCGGACCGCGATCAATGCGGTCCCAACCGGCAAAGACCTGTGCAGTCGATACGGCGACGCCGGGATTGACCAGCAGCACCGGCAGTTTCGGCGCGTCGATCGGGGTCAGTCGTTCGCCGCGACCGCGCCCGATCATGGTGCGGCCGACCAAACAGGCGGGTACGTCGGAGCCAAGCCGGTCGGCAATCGCAATCAGCGCCGGGTGGTCGAGCGCGACGCCGTGCGTCCGCGCCAGCCCGCGCAGCGTCGCGGCGGCGTCGGCCGATCCGCCGCCGATGCCCGAGGCGACGGGCAAGTGCTTGTCGAGTACGATCGACACCGGATCGCCGGGACCGAAGTCGGCACGGAAGGCGTCGCGCGCGCGGGTGACCAGATTATCACCCTCCCCGCTTAAACCCGCCGCGAACGGGCCGGTGATGGCGAAGCCGTCGCGTTCGGACGGGGTCAGCGTCACCGTGTCGCCATCGGTGACGAAGGCGAACAGCGTTTCGAGTTCGTGATAGCCATCGGCACGCCGCGCGCGGACGTGCAGCGCGAGGTTGAGCTTGGCGGGAGCGGGTTCGACGATCATCGGATCAGCGTTGCGACGAAGCGGGTCCGTTCGCAAGCTTGCCCGCCAATCGCGTCGCATCGGCACCATCGGCCGCGACCGATGCCGCGCGCCATGCATAGCGTGCCTCGACCCGGCGACCGGCGGCCCAATAGACGTCGCCGAGATGTTCGTTGATCTCGACATCATCGGGTGCTTCGCGGGCAGCGGCTTCGATCAAGGGCAGCGCGGCGTTCAGGTCGCCGGCGCGAAACCGCGCCCAGCCGAGCGAATCGGCGATGGCCGGGTCCTTGGGCGCGAGGGCATGGGCGCGTTCGAGCATTTGCGTCGCCGCGGCGACATTCTCGCCGCGATCGACCTGTGCGTAGCCGAGATAGTTGAGCGCGGCAGGTTCCTGCGGGGCCAGCTCGACCGCACGGCGGAGCATCGGCAGCGCCGCCGCCCAGTGCCCCGCCCGGTCGAGTGCGGCGCCGCGTTGCAGATAGAGCGACCAGTCGTTCGCCGCACCGGGCAGCGCCATGGCACGGGCGTAGACGGCGGCGGCTTCGCCCGCACGGCCGGTCTCGAGGAGCAGGTCGGCGTAGCGGCGCAGGCTGGCGGTGGTCGCGTCGGCGCGCCCAGCCTGTTTGGCGGCCAATGCCAGTGCGGCGTCGAGATTGCCGGCGCGCTGCTGGATGACGATGGCGAGCGCGGCAGCGCTGGTTGCGAAGGGATCGTCGGCGGGGATCGCCGCCAGAGCCGCCTGCGCTTCCGTCGTCGCTTCGCTGCGCGCGAGCGCATCGGCGAGCGCGAGACGGGCGCGAGAAAATTTCGGGTCGAGCTGAAGCGCCGACCGGCTGAGCATGATCGCCAGTGGCTCGGTCCCTTCCGCCGACAGGTCACCAGCCATGCGCGTGAACAGACGGGAGATGCCAAAGCGGGCATCGCCCTTGCTGCCCCGACCGAGCGTCGCGGCGCTGCGCGACAGGACCGGATCTTCGCTGGCGAGGAGCGCGCGCGCCGTGTCGCCCTGCCCGGCCCGCGCTAGCAATTGCGCGGCGTTCAGACGGAAATCGGCGTCGTTGCCGCCGACCGTCAACAGCGTGCGGACGGCGGCGATGCCCTCCGTCACCTGTCCGGTCGCGAGCAGGCGCAGCGCGTGGTTCTCGGCGGCATAGCGGCGGGGGATGGCACCGCCGTCGCCGGCGATTGCGGGAGCGGGCACATCGACCCATTCGGCCAGCAGCGGCGCGAGGAAGCCGAGCGGCGATCCCGCCAGCCGGGCGAGCGCCGTTCGCTGGCCGGTGACGTCGCGCTTGTCGACGGCATCGGTGAAGGCGAGGATATCGAGATCGGGTGGCGCGACGTCGGCGGCACACAGCACGGCCCCGGCACGACGGGCGAGTACCAGGTCGCCACTCGCCAATGCCTCGCGCAACGCCCGCACCGCGATGACCGGATCGGACGGCTGCGCCGCCAACGCCTGCGCATAGCCCTGCGCCGCGATCGTTACCCGGCCATCGGCATCGGCGGCACGGGCACGGGCATAGGCGGCAAGCGGAGTGTCGGCGGCAAGGGCGGGTGACGCGGACAGCGCCGCCGCGAGGATGCCGAGACTACATGTTCGGATAATTCGGTCCTCCGCCGCCTTCCGGCACGACCCAGTTGATGTTCTGGGTCGGATCCTTGATGTCGCACGTCTTGCAGTGGACGCAGTTCTGCGCATTGATGACGAATTTCGGCGTGTCGGTCTCTGCCCCGACGATTTCATATACGCCCGCCGGGCAATAACGTTGCGCGGGTTCGTCGTAGAGCGGCAGGTCGTATTCGACCGGTACGTCGGGGTCTTTCAGCGTCAGATGGACCGGCTGATCCTCTTCGTGATTGGTGTTCGACAGGAACACCGACGACAGGCGATCGAAACTCAGCACGCCATCGGGCTTGGGATAGGCCATCGGCTGTACCTGATCCTTGCGCCACAGGCTTTCGTGATCGGGATGATGGCCCATGGTGAAGGGCATGCGCAGGCCCCAATGTTCCGCCCACATCGTCGCATTGGCGACGCCCGATCCGACGAAATCGCCGAACTTCTTGACCAGCGGCACGACGTTGCGGACCTTGCGCAGCTCTTCGTAGACCCAGCTTGCTTCGTAGGCGGCGGTGTAGGCGGTCAGCTCGTCGCCCTGCCGTCCGTCGCGGACGGCGGTGAAGGCGGCTTCGGCGGCCATCATCCCCGACTTCATCGCGGTATGGATGCCCTTGATCCGCGGCACGTTCAGGAAGCCCGCCGAACAACCGACCAGCGCGCCGCCGGGGAAGGTCAGCTTCGGCACCGACTGCAAACCGCCATCGTTGATCGCCCGCGCGCCATAGGACACGCGCTTGCCGCCCCTGAGGATCGCGGCGATCGCCGGATGGGTCTTCCAGCGCTGCATCTCGTGGAAGGGCGAGAGATACGGGTTGGAATAGTTGAGCCAGGTGACGAAGCCCAGCGCCACCTGCCCATTCGCCTGATGGTAGAGGAAGCCGCCGCCATTGGACCCACGCGTTTCGCTGAGCGGCCAACCCTGGGTATGGATCACGCGGCCGGGGACGTGGTTCTCGGCGGGAATGTCCCACAATTCCTTGATGCCGAGGCCATAGACCTGCGGCTGGCTGTCACGGGCAAGGTCGAAGGTACGGATGATCTGCTTGGACAGATGCCCGCGCACCCCTTCGGCGAAGAAGGTGTATTTGGCGTGGAGTTCGAGGCCCGGCTGCCAGTCGGGCTTGTGCGCGCCGTCGCGCGCGACGCCCATGTCGCCGGTCGCGACGCCCTTTACCGAACCGTCCTCATGAAAGAGGATTTCCGCCGCCGCGAAGCCGGGGAATATCTCGACACCCAGCCCTTCGGCCTGTTCGGCCAGCCAACGACACATATTGCCGAGCGACCCGGTGTACGTGCCGGTATTCTGCATGAACGGCGGCAGGATACGGTGCGACACCTCGCTGCTGCCGGTTTCGGACATCAGCCAGTGATGGTTTTCGGTTACCGGCACTTCGGCCATCGGGCAGCCCATCGTCCGCCATTCCGGCAACAGTTCATCCATCGCGCGCGGATCGAACACCGCGCCCGACAGGATATGGGCGCCGACCTCCGACCCCTTTTCGAGGACGCAGACGGCGATCTCCTCGCCCGTCTCGCCCGCCGTCTGCTTCAGCCGGATCGCCGCGGACAGGCCGGCAGGCCCCGCGCCGACGATCACGACGTCATAGGGCATCGATTCCCGTTCGCTCATCTTCCATCCTCTTCGCGGGCGCCGCGTACGGCCCAACCTCGTCGCGCTACTGCAACGCCCTGTCCTCCCCCACGATTTGGGCAGATTGACGGGGAGGTCAAGGCAAGCCTTAAAGGCTGCATGGGGGCGGACCAGCATATCCAGTGGCACGAAGCCGCAGCCAGCGCACTGGAATGGTGGCAGGATGCCGGTGTCGACACGCTGGTCGAGGACGAACTGCGCGACTGGTTCGCGACTCCCGCGCAGTTGCGGGCGCCCGCTGCCGTAGCGTCGACGCCCGTTGCCGACCTGCCGCCCGACACGCTCGATGCGTTTGTGGCGTGGCGTATGGGCGATGCGGCGCCGGAGGCCGGATGGAATGCCGAGCGGCTGCCGGTCACCGCGACAAAAAATCCGGCGCTGATGATTTTGACCGACCTGCCCGAACCCGATGATTCGGCGGAAGCCGGGTGGATGACCGGACCGGTCGGCGTGCTGCTCGACCGGATGCTGGCGGCGATCGGGCTGGACCGGGATGCGGTGACGATCGCCGGGGTCGCGCAGGCGCGGCCGCTGACCGGGCGGATGCCGGGCGAGGCGCAGGCGACGCTCGACGATCTGGCGCAGCGGCTGGTGACGCTGGTCGCGCCGCGCAAGTTGTTGTTGTTCGGGGCGGAACCGTGCCGGGCGCTGCTGGGGCCGGACGGGCAACGCGGTGGTTTACGGACCCTTCACCATGATGGCATAGACTGCCCCGCCATCGCCACTTTCCATCCGCGCTTCCTGTTGGAGCGGCCCTTGGCCAAGGCGGAAAGCTGGCGGCATTTGCAGTTGCTTACCAGGGAAACGACCACGTGAAGCTGACCCCTATCGTGTTCGCGGCGCTAATGTTGCCCGCCCTCGCCGCTCATGCCGGCGAGGCGCCGACGCTGGGGAGCGTTGCCCGCACGCCGGTCGAGGCGCGGGTGCCGCCGCAATTGTCGGCCGAGGACCGGGATGGCTATCTTCAGGTGTTCGCCGCGATTCGCGCCGCGCGCTGGGCCGATGCGCAATTGCGGCTGGACGCGATGAAGCCGGGTCCGCTGCATGCCGTCGCCCGCGCTGAACTTTACACCGCCAAGGGATCGCCACGGGTCGAGCTTCCGCAATTGCTGGCGCTGCTGGCGGATGCACCCGACCTGCCGCAGGCGCCAGACCTTGCCCGCCTCGCCAAGCTGCGCGGGGCGGACGCGGTGCCCGAACTGCCGACGCCGCAGAAGCTGGTGTGGTTCGACGCAGCACCAGTGCGGGTGCGTGCGAAGGCCGCGCGCAGCGATGCCGCCGCCGCGCAACTGCTCGAAGCGATGAAACCGTTCGTGAAGGCCGACGACGGTGCCGCCGCCGAAGCGCTGATCGGACCGCGCGAATCGGAACTGACACCCGAAGCGCTGACCGAGATGCGCGGGCGGGTCGCGTGGATCTATTTCGTGGGCGGCGACGATGCCAATGCGCGCCGGCTGGCGGCGGTGGCACAGCGTGGGTCGGGCGACTGGGCGGCGCAGGCCGACTGGACGCAGGGGCTGGCGGCGTGGCGGCAACAGGATTGCGCGGCAGCGCAGACCGCCTTCGCCAGCGTTGCGCAGCGGGCGGGCGATACCGAATTGCGCTCGGCCGGGCTGTATTGGGCGACGCGTGCCGACATCGCGTGCGGGCGGCCCGATCTGGTGCAGGCGCGGTTGCAGACCGCCGCGCAATATGGTGAAACCTATTACGGGTTGCTGGCGCGGCAGGCGCTGGGGCTGATCGACGGGGCCGATGCCAATGGACGCGCGCCTGCGACCGACGACTGGCGCGCGCTGGAGCGCCGGTCGAACGTCAAGGTCGCCGCCGCCCTGACAGAAATCGGCGAAGGCGCGCTGGCCGACAAGCTGCTGCGGCATCAGGCGCGGATCGGGGGTGCCGGCGACTATGCGGCGCTGACCCGGC
Organism: Sphingomonas sp. Leaf10; assembly: GCF_001421245.1. Lineage (GTDB taxonomy): Bacteria > Pseudomonadota > Alphaproteobacteria > Sphingomonadales > Sphingomonadaceae > Sphingomonas. The sequence goes on from NZ_LMKE01000001.1 coordinate 928,673, forward strand.
TGTGCGGCAGCCTGAACCTGCCCGCGACGCAGCTATGGCTGTCGCATAACGGTCCGCAGGGCGCACGCCCGCTGGCCGAAGCGCGCTACCCCGCGCCCGACTGGACGCCCGAGGGTGGCTGGCGCGTCGACAAGGCGCTGGTGTTCGCGCACACGCTGCAAGAATCGCGCTTCGATGCCGGTGTCGTCAGCCCGGCGGGCGCGACCGGGCTGATGCAGATTCGCCCCGGTGCGCTGACCGACTATGCCCGTTCGCATGGGTTACAGCTGGAAAAGTCGGCGCTGTCGAAGCCGCAGGTCAATATGGCGGTCGGGCAAAGCTATCTGGAACAGCTGCGCGATCGGCCGTTCACCGGCGGGCTGCTGCCCAAGGTCATCGCCGCCTATAATGCCGGTCCGACCCCGGTCGAGGCGTGGAATGTGCAGTTGAAGGACGGCGGCGATCCGCTGCTGTACATCGAATCGATCCCCTATTGGGAGACGCGCGGCTATGTCATGACCGTGCTGCGTAACTACTGGATGTACGAGAAGCAGGCGGGCAAGCCATCGGCGAGTCGATCCGCGCTGGCGCAGGGGATGTGGCCGAAATTTCCCGGCCTGCCGGGTGCCGCCGCCGTGCGGGTGAGCAAGACCGGCCGGACGCGCGTCGCCGATGCCAATTGATGAGTCGCGGGCGTTCGTGCCCGTGCGGATCGCGGTATTGACCGTTTCGGACACGCGGGGACTGGCCGAGGATCGCTCGGGCGACACGCTGATCGCGCGGGTCGAGGGGGCGGGCCATATCCTTACCGCCCGTGCGATCGTGCGGGACGATATCGATACGATCGTCGCGCAACTCGACCAATGGATCGACGATCCGGCGATCGACTGCGTCATCACCACCGGCGGCACCGGGGTTACCGGGCGCGACGTGACCCCGGAGGCGGTCGAGCGGGTTGCGACCAAGCTGATCCCCGGCTTTGGCGAACTGTTCCGCTGGCAAAGCTATGCCAAGATCGGCACGTCGACGATCCAGTCGCGCGCCACCGGCTGTGTCGCACGCGGTACCTATGTCTTCGCGCTGCCCGGATCGACCGGCGCGGTGAAGGACGGGTGGGACGGCATCCTCGCCGAACAGCTGGATAGCCGCCACCGCCCCTGCAACTTCGTCGAACTTATGCCGCGCCTGCTGGAACGGTAACTTATTCGGGCACCATCGCCGCCAGCACATGCCCGTCGGGATCGCGGAAATGAAACCGCCGCCCGCCGGGAAAGGAAAAGATCGGTTCGACGATCGTGCCGCCCGCGGCTTCGACCGCGGCCAGCGTCGCTTCGAGGTTGTCGACCTGAACGACCGGCAGCATGACCGTCAGCGACGTATCGGCATCCAGCCCGACATCGGTATCGCCGGTCGTCGTCGCCGCATAATCCGGTCCGTAATTGGTGAAGGTCCAGCCCATCACCTTCGCGTAGAAGTCCGCCGCCGGTCCGGTCGACGCGACCGGCAGTTCGAGATAGTTCAGGCGCGCCATATCGTCCTCCCGTTCATGTTCTTGCTTCGTTCTAGATGAGGCAGTAGGATCGCGCAATGCGCAACCGTCCTGCCCGTGGAGCGACCGACAATGCGGTAAGCAACCGCTTCGCGGCACCGGTGCGCGATGCGAATGGTGATTGGCTCGATTGGCGCGAGACGGTGGACGGCGCGGAGCCGGTGCTTCGGACGACGGTGACGATCGAACAGCCGCGCACGATCATCGCCCGCAACACCTCCCCCGACATGCCGTTCGATCGGAGCATCAACGCATATCGGGGTTGTGAGCATGGCTGCATTTACTGTTTCGCGCGGCCGACGCACGCCTATCACGACCTGTCGCCGGGGCTGGATTTCGAGACGAAGCTGTTTGCCAAGCCAGAGGCGGCCAAGTTGCTGCGAGCCGAACTCGGCAAGCCCGGCTATGTCGCGCGGCCGATCGCGATGGGGACCAATACCGATCCCTATCAACCGATCGAGCGCGAGTGGCGGATCACGCGCGACTGTATCGCGGTGCTGGCGGAGACGAACCATCCGTTGACGATCACGACCAAGTCGGACCGGGTGGTGCGCGATATCGACCTGCTGGCCCCGATGGCGGCGAAGGGACTGGTCAGTGTCACGCTGTCGGTGACGTCGCTCGACCCGGTCATTGCGCGGACTCTCGAGCCGCGCGCGCCGCATCCGCTGAAACGACTAGAGGCGGTGGCGAAACTGAGTGCGGCGGGGATCCCGACCTATGTCTCGATCTCGCCGGTCATTCCCGCGATCACCGATCATGAGGTCGAGCATCTGATCGAACGGGCGGCCGAATCGGGGGCGAACGGTGCGTATTTCCTGCCCGTGCGGCTGCCGCACGAGGTCGCACCACTGTTCCGCGCATGGCTCGATACGCATTTCCCCGATCGCGCGGGCAAGGTGATGGCGATCGTCCGGTCGCTGCGCGGCGGGCGCGACAATGATCCGGGGTTCCATTCGCGGATGCGGGGGCAAGGCGTGTGGGGACAATTGCTGGCGACACGCTTCGCCATCGCCTGCCGTCGGCATGGGTTGACCGGTGGCCATGCGCCGCTGCGCTGCGACCTGTTCCGCCCGCCGGCCGGGGCGCAGGGCGAGTTGTTCAGCTGAGCGACGGAACCGTTGTCGTATCGCAACGTATTCCGAACGAGACTGAACGGGGACTGGAAGATGACGACACGGATCTGGACCGCGGCCATGCTGTGCGCTGCGACGATCACCACCCCGGCGGCGGCGCAGACGCGATCGATCTCGCAGAGCGACCGGGCGCAGGGCGCGCAGGCCAATCCGCAGTTGCTGGCGCAATATGGCGGCAAATATTCGGGGCCACAGTCGGCCTATGTCGAGCGGGTCGGCAAGCGGGTGGCGGTGCAGTCCGGCCTGTCGAACGCCAGCGGCGACTTCACGGTGGCGCTGTTGAATTCGCCGGTCGAGAACGCCTTCGCGATCCCCGGCGGCTATGTCTACATCACCCGGCAGTTGCTGGCGCTGATGAACAGCGAGGCGGAACTGGCGGCGGTGATGGGCCATGAGGTCGGCCATGTCGCCGCGCGGCACAGCAATTCGCGCAGCACCCGTTCGACGCTCGGCACGGTCGGCGCGACGTTACTGGGGGCGGTGACCGGCAGCGATCTGGTCGGGCGGATCGCCGGGGTCGGATCGCAGCTCTATACCCTGTCGTACAGCCGCAATCAGGAATATCAGGCCGATCAGTTCGGCGTGCGCTATGCAACGGCGGCGGGCTATGCGCCGTCGGGCATGGCCGATGCGCTGGTGCAGCTGAACGAAGCGCAGGCGTTGGCGGCGCAGACCAGCGGGCGGGGCGGCAACGCCGTGCCGACATGGATGAGCACCCACCCCAATGGCGCCGATCGCGTCCGCCGGGCGCGGGCGCTGGCGCAGCAGGCCGGTCGCGCGACGACCCAACCGGCACAGGACGTGACCTATTTGCGGATGCTGGATGGCCTTCGCTATGACGACGATCCCGCGCAGGGGGTGATCGACGGCACGACCTTCAAGCACCCCGCGCTCCGCATCCGCTTCACCGCACCGGCAGGCTATGCGCTGCAGAACGGAACCGACGCGGTGACCATCGCCGGGCAAGGCGGGCAGGCCGAGTTCCGGATGGGGCCGGCCGGCGATCCGGCGAGCTTCGTGCAGCAGCGGCTGGCGTCGCTGGGGGCGCGGACCGCGGTCGAGCCACAACTGACGAGGATCAACGGCACCGAAGCCGCGATCGCGACGACGCGCGCTACCGCCAACAACCAAGCGGTCGATGTGACGATCGTCGCCTATCGCTACCCCTCGGCCATCTATTATTTCCAGATCGTCACGCCCGCCGGACGCGGCATCGGCCCGTTCGAACCGCTGCTCGACAGCTTCGGCACGCTCAGCCAGGCCGAGGCGAATGCGATCGTCGGCAAGCGCATCCGCATCGTCACGGTGAGGGCCAACGACACCGTCGATTCGCTCAGCCGGCAAATGGCCTATCCCGATTTCCAGCGCGACCGGTTCCTGACCCTGAACGGGCTGGAGGACGGCGCACGGCTGGTGCCGGGGCAGTTGGTGAAGGTCGTGGTGCGAGGCTGACCCCTTCACCTCGCCCTTCGGCCATGCGAAGGGCGGGCGATGACCAGCCATGACGTCATCATCCTAGGCGCGGGCGGTGCGGGCCTGTTCTGCGCCGGGATCGCCGCGCAGCGCGGGCGGCGGGTGCTGGTCGTCGACCATGCGCCCGAGCCGGGACGCAAGATCGTCATTTCAGGCGGCGGGCGGTGCAACTTCACCAATATCGGGGCGAGCTGGGATCGCTATGTGTCGGCCAATCCGCAATTCGCGCGATCGGCACTGTGGCGCTACACGGCACAGGACTTTGTCGCGCTGGTGGATCGGTACGGCATCGCGTGGCACGAGAAGACGCTGGGGCAGTTGTTCTGCGACGGGTCGGCACGGCAGATCGTGGCAATGCTGCTCGACGAGGCGGCGGGCGCGGATATCGCGCTCGGCCAGCCGATCCGCGACGTGAGTCATGCTGACGGCGTGTTCACCGTCGTGCATGGGGACCGTAGCGCCACCGCGCCGTCGCTGGTCGTCGCGACCGGTGGACCGTCGATCCCGAAGCTCGGCGCGACGGGGTTCGCCTATGATCTTGCCAAGCGCTTCGGGCTGAAGCTGGTCGAGCCGCGGCCGGCATTGGTGCCGTTGACGCTGCCGCCCGAGGATGCGCTGTTCCGCGAATTGTCGGGAGTCGCGACCGAGGTCGTGGCGGGGGCCGGCAAGGCGAAGTTTCGCGAGGCGGCCTTGTTCACCCATCGCGGGCTGTCGGGACCGGCGATCCTGCAGGCGTCGTCCTATTGGCGGCATCGCGAGGCGGTGACGATCGATTTCGTACCCGACCAACCACCGGGCTGGCTGCTCGCGACCAAGCGCGCGCGTCCCCGCGCCGGGCTGCGGTCGGCGTTGGGAGCCGCCCTGCCCGACCGGCTGGCGGAAGCGCTGGCGGCGAAGTTCGAGGTGACGGGCGAACTCGGCAATGCGCGCGATGCGGTGCTGGGCGATATCGAACGGCGGCTGTCGGGCTGGGAATTCCATCCCAACGGCACCGAAGGCTTTGCCAAGGCGGAGGTGACCGTCGGCGGCGTCGCGACCGATGGGCTGAATCAGAAGACGATGGCGGCAAAGCATCTGCCCGGCCTGTATGTCATCGGCGAGGCCGTCGACGTGACCGGCTGGCTCGGGGGCTATAACTTCCAATGGGCATGGTCGAGCGGCTGGGCGGCGGGACAGGCGGTGTGACGCGCAAGGCGTCGTTCCCGCCGGTCGTGGATGCGGGGACGCGCGTGCTGATCCTTGGCAGCCTGCCGGGCGACGCCTCGCTGGCGGCGGGGCGCTATTACGCGCATCCGCAGAACCAGTTCTGGCGATTGCTGTCGCCGGTGGTCGGCGTCGACCTGCCGGTGCTGGGCTATGACGCGCGACTGGCCGCGCTTCAGGCAGCGGGCATCGGCTTGTGGGACGTGGTGGCGAGTGCGACCCGCCCCGGCAGCAGCGACGCCGCGATCCGCGATGCGACCGCGAACGACGTTGCGGCGCTAATCCCTACCCTGCCCGCGTTGCGGCTGGTGGCGTTCAATGGGGGTACGGCTTGGAAGGCCGGACGCTGTTTGGTGGCAGGCGTCGAGACGCTGGCGCTGCCGTCGAGCAGTCCGCTGCATACGGTCGGGGTAGCAGCGAAACAGCCGGCTTGGGATGCCATCGCCCGGTTTGTTTGGGCTAGGAGAGGGACGAGGTGACGCCTCCTTGTAACTGCGGATCATACCCGGCAGGATTGCTACCGAGGAGCCTCAAGTCGATGAGCAGGGACGCCCGGGATTCAATCCGATTATGGACAACCAGTCTTGCCATCTTTGGGTTCATATGGGCCGCATGGCACTTTAGTTGGTTCGACGGAGTGTCTGACGGGTGGTTCGGCTCGATCGCCGGCCTACTTGGCTTCGTTAACCTTGCGCTGTTCTTCCACGGCCTATGGCAACGCCGGGATACCAACCCCGACCATCCGAACCGGCGCTGATCGGGGACGTTCGTCGGTGATGTCGCTTCGGACCCGGCTCGCGTTACTCCTGCTGACGACCATCGTTCTGGCAGACGGTTGCCATCGCCCGACGCTCGACCATTCCGAATTGGCAGCGATCCGGTCGGGTGCAGTGCGGCTCATGCGGATGCAGGCCACGCAGCCCTCCCACGACGAACCTGCGTCTGACGACTGGCCGATCGCCATCCAGCAGCTCCGTCCTGACCGGGTGATTGTCCGCCAGCAAAGCGTCTATATCATCACCACATCTTGGTTCGACGGCGGTTGGGGATATTACGTCACCCACGATCGATCGGCTACGGCGCTTCCCAATGTCTGCTACCGTCCAATCGGCAAGGATGTTTACTGGCACGACTCCTGCTAACACTGCCCGGTATCGATCTCATCCGTCCTTAATCTTCGGCAATTTCCGCGACCGGTCGCTCCCCGGTTGCAATCGCCCTGCCCCCTGCCCCATAGCGTCGCTTATGTCCGACGAACGCGATGTTTCCGCCCTGTCCTTCGAAGATGCGCTCCGCGAACTCGAGGGAATCGTAAGCCGGTTGGAGACGGGTCAGGAAGACCTTCAGACCGCGATCGACCTGTATGCCCGTGGCGACCTGCTGCGTGCGCAATGTGCCGCGCGGCTCGATGCGGCGCAGGCGCGGATCGAAGCGATCCGGGTCGATGCCGAAGGGCGCGCCTCGACCCAGCCGTTCGACGCGCAATAATGGCGACGATCGCGCCGCCGGTGTCGCTGAACGCCGCCCTCCGCGAAATCTCGGCAGAGATGGATCGGCAGTTCGATGCGCTGCTGCCGGTACCCGGCGATCCGCGCGCGAACCTGTACCGGGCGATGCGGCATGCCGCGATCGGCGGCGGCAAGCGGCTGCGGCCGTTGCTGGTGTTCGCGACCGCGCGGCTGTTCAACGTCGAGCGAACCCGTGCCGCCCGCGCCGCGCTCGCGATCGAATGTATCCATGTCTACAGCCTGATCCACGACGATTTGCCGGCGATGGACGACGATGACATGCGGCGCGGCAAGCCGACCGTGCACAAGGCGTATGACGAAGCGACCGCGATCCTGGCCGGCGACTGTCTGCACGCGCTGGCATTTGAAATTCTGGCGCATGAAGCGACCCATCCCGACAGCCATGTTCGGATCGAACTGATCGACGATCTGGCCCATGCATCCGGTCCGTCGGGTATGGCGGGCGGGCAGGCCATGGACCTAGAAGCCGAGGAAACCAGCTTCGACCTGAACACCGTGACCCGGTTACAGGCGATGAAGACCGGCGCACTAATCGCGTGTTCGGTGGAAGCCGGTGCGATCCTCGGCCGGCTGCCGTCCGATCAGCGCACTTCGCTGCGCGGCTATGCGCGCGACATCGGCCTCGCCTTCCAAATCGCCGACGACATTCTCGACGTCGAGGGCGACGAGGCGGCGGTCGGCAAGGCGCTGCGCAAGGATGGCGAGGCGGGCAAGGAGACGTTCCTGTCGCTGCTCGGCCTCGATCGCGCGCGCGAACAGGCGCGGTTGCTGGTCGAACAGTCGATCGAACATCTGCGGGACTTCGGCCATGAAGCCGACCTGCTGCGCGCCATCGCCCGCTATGTGCTGGAGCGCGATCGGTGAGGATCGGCGTTTATCCCGGGACCTTCGATCCGATCACGCGCGGGCATATGGATATTATCCGGCGTGGTGCAAAGCTGGTCGACCGGTTGGTCATCGGCGTTACGACAAACCCTTCAAAATCGCCAATGTTTTCGCTCGACGAACGCTTAGCGATGGTCGAGCGCGAGGTGGCCGAGGTCGGGGGCGATATCCGGGTAGTCGCGTTCGATGCGCTGCTGATGACCTTTGCCGAGCGGCAGGGAGCGAACGTGATCGTGCGGGGACTGCGTGCCGTCGCCGATTTCGAATATGAGTATCAGATGGCGGGCATGAACCAGCAGCTGAACGACCGGATCGAGACGGTCTTCCTGATGGCGGACGTGTCGCTGCAACCGATCGCGTCGCGGCTGGTCAAGGAAATCGCGATGTATGGCGGGTCGATCGCCAAGTTCGTGTCGCCGGCGGTGTGTGAGGACGTGGTCGCGAGGGTCGAGAAGCTGGGGCGCAAGGGCGACTAACGCCGGCGCCACCACCAGGTCAGGCCGCCCAACAGCAGGATCGCGATGCCGCCGCCGGCCAGTACCTGCCAAGACGGCAGCCAGCGGCCGATGAGTTCGCTGAGGCCATGGCCGAACCAATAGCCGATCGAGACGAAGATCGTCGCCCAGAGGAGCGCCGCCGATCCGTTGAGGATGGCAAAGCGTGCCAGCGGCAGGTGGGTGGTGCCGATCGCGACCGGGCTGACGGTGCGTAACCCGTAGAGGAAGCGGAAGGCGAAGACGAACAGCGTCGGATGCCGTTCGAACGTCGACAAGGCGCGGGCAAAGGCGGGCTTATCCTGCCAGCGTACGACGCGCGGATGATGGCGGAAGCGGCGCCCGGCGGCGAAAAACAACTGGTCGGCGATGAACGATCCGATCGCGGCAGCGAGGATCGCACCGACATATGGCAGCACCCCGCGCTGGACCATGATCCCGCCGAGGATCACGACCGTCTCCCCCTCCACGCCCGCGCCCAGCACCAATGCGGCAAGGCCGTAGCGGGCGATCAGTGCTTCGATCGTCATAAGCGGGCTTTCGGCATGGCGGCACCGTAGCGGCAAGTCTTCGCGGGTAAAGCGAAACGCGCCCCTTTCGTGCGACCGGTACCAGCGCTAGATGCCGGACATGCTTGCTCCTCCCCTTCCCTCGCGCGCCCGGCCGGGCGCAATCGCCCGCTGGCTGTGGTGGGTCGCGGCGCTGATCGTGGCGATGGTGGTGGTCGGGGGCATCACGCGCCTGACCGAATCCGGGCTGTCGATCACCGAATGGAAGCCGCTGTCGGGGACGATCCCGCCGCTCAACGCCGCGCAGTGGGAGGCGGAGTTCGCCAATTACCGCCGCATCCCGGAATATCAGCTGCTTAATCAGGGCATGACGCTGGCGCAGTTCAAGGGCATCTTCTTCTGGGAATATGTCCACCGGCTGCTGGGGCGCGTAATCGGGCTGGCCTTTGCCCTGCCGCTTGCGTGGTTCTGGATACGCGGCGCGATCCCGGCCGGGTATAAGGGGCGGTTGCTGGCGCTGTTGGCGCTGGGCGGGCTGCAGGGGGCGATCGGGTGGTGGATGGTAGCGTCCGGGCTGGCGGTGCGGACTGACGTGTCGCACATCCGGTTGGCGGTGCATCTGCTCAACGCGCTGTTCATTCTTGCGGGGACGGTATGGACCGCGCTCGACCTGCGCGAGTTGGCAGCGGATCGCTATGCGCGGCCGGCGCGGATGACGGCGATCGGCGGGGTCGCGGGGCTGGTGCTGTTCGTGCAGCTGTTGTTCGGGGCATGGGTCGCCGGGCTGAATGCCGGGCTGGTCACCGATGAGTGGCCGCTGATGAATGGGCGGTCCTTTCCGGCGGACGAATGGGCGGCGCGCAGTCCGTTGGATGCGATCGTCAACGATCCGTACGTCGTGCACTTCATTCACCGCTGGTGGGCATGGGTGACGGTCGCGGCGCTGATCGTGCTGGCGCGCGCCGCGAAACGGGCCGGGCATCCGAAGGTGGCGAAGGTGGTACATATCGCATTCGGCATTCAGATCCTGCTGGGCATCGCCACCGTCATGACCGGGGTGCGGATCGAGCTGGCGGCGCTGCATCAGTTCGTGGGGGCGATGCTGGTCGTGGCGACGACGTGGGCGGCGCATACGACCGGTCGACGGGCATAGGGTATCCAGATACCTGTCAGCAAAGCCGCGCTTTGCTTGACTTTAGCGCCCGGTTTCGGCAATTGCCCGGCGTTCGCACCGCTCCGGTTCGGGGTGGATGCGGTTAACTTCCGAAAGGTCCAACGCCCATGAAGGCGCTCATGAAGACCACCAAGTCGGCCAAGCCGCACGAGGTGGAGAAGAAGTGGCATATCGTCGATGCCGACGGCCTGGTGGTCGGTCGCGCTGCGTCGATCATCGCCAACGTGCTGCGCGGCAAGCACAAGACGTCGTTCACCCCGCACGTCGATTGCGGTGACAACGTCGTCGTCATCAATGCCGACAAGATCCGCTTCACCTCGAACAAGGCGAAGACGAAGACCTATTACAAGCACACCGGCTATGCCGGCGGCATCAAGGCGGTCACCGCCGAGAAGGTCCTCGAAGGTCGTTTCCCCGAGCGCGTCCTGGAAAAGGCCGTCGAGCGGATGATCCCGCGTGGTCCGCTGGGCCGTGAGCAGATGCGCAACCTGCGCATCTTCAAGGGCACCGAGCATCCGCACGGCGCGCAGAACCCCGAGGTTCTCGACATCGCGAGCATGAATCGCAAGAACAAGGTGGGCGCATAATGTCCGACAACCGCCAGTCCCTTTCCGACCTCGCCAACCTGACCGGTCAGCAGGCACCCGCCGCCGCGCCGCAGGCCGCTCCGGCCGCCGAAGTTGGCACCGACGCCCCCGCCGCCGCTCCGGTCGAGCCGGCCCGTCCGACCATGCCGCTGCGCGCGCAGGAAATCGACGCCTATGGCCGCGCCTATGCGACCGGTCGTCGCAAGGACGCCGTCGCCCGCGTGTGGCTGAAGCCGGGTTCGGGCAAGATCACGATCAACGGTCGCGATCAGGAAGTGTATTTCGCACGTCCGACGCTGCGTCTCGTCATCAACCAGCCGTTCGGCGTCGCCGACCGCAATGGTCAGTATGACGTGATCTGCACCGTCAAGGGCGGCGGCCTGTCGGGTCAGGCCGGCGCGGTCAAGCATGGTATCAGCCAGGCGCTGACCCGCTACGAGCCGATCCTGCGCGCGCCGGTCAAGGCCGCCGGGTTCCTGACCCGCGACAGCCGCGCGGTCGAGCGCAAGAAGTACGGCAAGGCGAAGGCCCGCCGCAGCTTCCAGTTCTCGAAGCGCTAATCGGATCGGCCACGCACGGGATACCGAAAGGTTCCCGTTTGCGGCCAGTCGCGGTACGTTTGGGGCGGTCCGGTGTCGGGCCGCCCTTTTCGTTTGTCCGGTAACCGTATAGCGAGTGCCGGTCCGCACGCTGGCGGAGCCGAAAACAAGAGACGCCATGACATCGCGTGCCAAGACTTCGTTGCTGCCGCTTGCCGATTCGGACCTGTGGCCCGACGAACTGCGTCGCAGCCTGTCCGACAAGCTGTTCACCATCGCCTTCGGTGCGATCCAGTGGCCGTGGCTGCTGCGCAGCCTGTCGGGTGGCAAGCGCGCCGACAAGGCACGGTTGATGGCCGACCTCAGCCTTGCCGCCGATGCGCTGCCCAATCTGGGAAGCTGGAAGGCGGATACCGGCTATCTCTCGCTGATCGTCGAGCAGATCGCCGCCAGCCGGCCGCGTACCGTCGTCGAACTGGGCACCGGCGCGTCGAGCCTGGTGACCGGCGCGGCGCTAGCCAAGCATGGCGGCGGACAACTCATCAGCTTCGACCAGCATGCCGGCTTCGTCGATGCGACGCGCGAATGGCTGGCGGAGCATGGCATCGCCGCCGATCTGCGCGCGGCGCCGCTGGTCGAGGCACCGGGCGACTGGCCGGGTGTCTGGTACGATATCGATGCGCTGCCCGATCAGGTCGACCTGCTGCTGATCGACGGGCCGCCATGGACGATCCACCCCTATGTACGCGGCGCGGCCGAGACGCTGTTCGACCGGTTGCCGGTGGGCGGCGTGGTGATGCTGGACGATGGTGCGCGGCCGGGCGAACGGGTGGTCGCACAGCGTTGGCGGCGGCGCTGGCCGAACTTCCGCTTCGAACTGGTCAATCGCGGGACCAAGGGGACGCTGATCGGGCGGCGATTGGCGTAGGGCTGAGGTCTGCCGACGTTGTGTCCGGACCTCTGAGCAGGCGGGGGTCCAGAGCCGAGCAAAACAACAGCTTGCGTATGTGGCCCTGGATCCCCGCCTGCGCGGGGAAACGGTGAGGTGGACTTCCGCATTGATCTCGACGTGATCGGCGTTGCTGCTTTCACTGCGCGCTGAAGAAGCGGGCCTCCGGATCAAGTCCGGGCGACGGAATCGGTCACCCTATCCGCCCAGCGTCACCGGTTCGTCCGCCGCGCCCATCTTGCGAGCGATGGTTTCGAACTCCCGCCCTTCGATGCGGATTTCGTTGAACGACGGCGGGTCGCGGCGGGTGCGGGTCGACAGGGTGCCGGCCCCGACCATGCGCAACGTGCCGCCGGACGATCGATAGGGCATGTCGAACGGGTCATGGACATGGCCCGACAGGACGGCGTGAGCACCGGCAGCGGCAACCGCATCGAGCGCCGCTGCGCCGCCATCGGTTTCACCCCTGGACTTGGTGCCGACATCGACCAGCGGATGATGCGCCGCGATGAAGATCAGGTCGTCCTTCGGCACGCGTTCGATCAGTTTGAGCGTCCGCGACAGCGCCTTCGGCCCGACATAGCCCTTCGACCAGTCCCAGCGGAACTGGAAGCGAGCGGTAGTCTTGAGCGGAACGATGGCGACGCCGTCGATTTCGAGCGGGCGTTCGATCATGCGTTCCAGCCGCTTGTAACGCTTATACGGGCGGATGAAGCGGGCGAAGAGGTTGTAGAGCGGCAGATCGTGATTGCCGACCTCCACCGTGACCGGGCGGCCGAGGCTTTCGAGCCACTCCGCCGCCGCTTCGAACTCCGCGGTGCGGGCGCGCATCGTCAGGTCGCCGGTCATGATGATCGCATCGGGTTGTTCGCGCTTCACCGCTTCGCCGAACCACGCGATCGCCGCCTTGTCCTCCGCGCCGAAATGGACGTCGCTGACATGAAACAGGCGGATCATCGGGCGTTCCCCTAAAACTGCAATTGCAGCCAACGCGCGAGGGGGGTTAGCGCTCCGACCGAATGGTGAGCGCTGTCAACCCGCCGGCGGCCGCGACCAATGCCAGCGCGACGAATATGGCGCCAAGGCCCGCCCCGGCCGGTACCAGCGCCGCGAGCAGCGGCGGCACACAGGCCGGCAGCGTGTTGGTAAGGTTGAGGATCGCCAGATCGCGACCACGCGTGGCCGGCGACGGCAGCAACTGCATCGCCAGCGCCGAATGCAGCGCGAGGAACACCGACAGCCCGGTCTGGGTCACGCCATAGCCGATCGCGGCGCCGACGAAGCCGGGGGCCAGCGCCATGCCGATCAGCCCGGCGACGACCAGCAGGGTCGCGCCGCCCAGAAAAGGCTTGCGCCCGCCGACCCGGTCCGACCAGCGCCCGGCCAGGATAGTCGCGACGACGACGACGCCGGTCACGACGGCCATCGCCTGTGCGACCGGCCCCGCCGCATCCCCCTGCCCCCGCCAGCGATCGGCGAAATGGAAAAAGGCATAGGCGGTCAGGCCGTTGCCGGCGACCTGCATCGCCAGCCGCGCGACCCATGCGCGGATAAGGTCGCTGCGGGCGAGCGCGGTCGTGGCCGGGGTGTCTGCATCGGCGCCGCCGCCGGCGCCGCGTTCGCGCACGAACAGCAGGAACGGCACGATCATCACCGCTGCCAGCACGACGTTGGCGGCGAACCGGGCGGCTTCGGTGGCGAAGAACGGCGCGGTCACCGCCGCTGCCGACAATACCCCGATCGGGTGCGAAATGCCGAGCAGCCCCGACACCCGCCCCTTCGTCCCGTCCGGCACTTCGTCGGCCATGACGGCGACCATCGGCGCGAACATCAGGTTCAGGGCGACCTGCCACAGCGCGATCGCGACCAGCAACGACGTGGCGGTGGCGGCGGCATGGACGGCGGCGAAGGCGAGCGCGATCAGCACCAGCCCGACCGCGATGGGCAGGCGCCGGCTGCCGCGACGTCGCCAGCCGATATCGCTCACCCAGCCGGCGGCGATATTGGCGATGCTGGCGACCAGCGCCCCGCCCAGTACCGCCTGCCCCAACAGGGTCACGCGGTTGGCGGGATCGATCGCCGCGACCTTCACCTGCAACAGGATCGAGACGAACGGCATGAACGCGACGAACAGGCCGCAATAGGCGAGCGTGTAGAGCGCGACGAACCCGCGCGGCATCGCAACCGGTGTCGGCGTCAACGCCCCGCCGTCCGGCGCAGCGCGACGACCAGCTGGCTGATGGTATAGGGCTTGTGCAGCAGGTCGAAACCCATGGTGCCGTGCCGGACGATCACGTCGCTATAGCCGCTGGTCAGCAGCACCGGCAGCCGGGGATGCGTTTCGCGCACGCGTGCCGCCAGCTCCATGCCGCCAATGCCCGGCATCATCACGTCCGAGAATACCACGTCGAAACCATCGGGGTCGTCATCCAGCAGGTCGATCGCGGCCTGACCATCGGGCGCATGGACCGTGACGAAGCCCTGCGCCTCCAGCGCGTGAGTGGTGGTGGTGCCGACCGCTTCGTTATCCTCGACCACCAGGACGCGCAGCCCGTCGCCGCCGCTGGGTTGGGCATCGCTGCGCGCGGTTGCGGCGTCGCCCGTGGGAGCGGCGGCGCGTGGCAGGTACAGGATGAATTCGGTGTTGCCCGGCACGCTGCGCGCGCGGACCTCACCGCCCGATTGCTTGGCGAACCCGAATACCTGACTGAGGCCGAGACCGGTGCCCTTGCCCAGTTCCTTGGTCGTGAAGAACGGTTCGAACATGCGACCCAGCGTTTCTTCGTCGATGCCGCTGCCGGTGTCGGCGATGGTCACCGCGACGAACGATCCCGATGCGGCGGGGGCGGTCGAACTGGCGGGCAGGCCGTCGATGCACGCGACCGACAGGGTCAGCCGCCCCTCACCCTGCATGGCGTCGCGGGCGTTGGCGGCCATGTTGACGATGGCGGTGTCGAACTGATTGGGATCGGCATCGATATAGGCCGGATCGGCGCTGGCCTCGATCGTTACATCGATCCGCGAACCGGCCAGCGTACGGATGATGTCGCCGAGGGCGGCGACCGCGACATTGGCGTCGAACGTCTCGGGCTGGAGCGCCGAACGTCGGGCGAAGGCGAGCAACTGTCCGGTCAGCTTGGCGGCGCGATCGACGGTGTCACTGATCGCCGAGAGATAGCGTTCGCGCCGTTCGGGCGCGAGGGTCGGTTGCCGGAGCAGATCCACCGAGGAACGGACGATGGTCAGCAGGTTGTTGAAGTCATGGGCGACGCCGCCGGTCAGCTGGCCGATCGCTTCCATCTTCTGACTCTGGCGCAGCGCGTCCTGTGCCGTCACCAGCGCCTGGGTCCGGTCGACGACTTGCTTCTCCAGCGACGATGCGAGCGCCGCCAGTTCGCGTTCGGCACGGCGGCGTTCGGTTGCCGCCCGGGTCCGCTCGGCAACCTCGCGGACGAAGGCGATCTCGTCGTCGCGCCACACGCGCGGTTCGCCATGATTGGCGTAGATCAGCGCGACCAGCCCGCCCAGTTCGGTGAGCGGCATGTTGATGAACGCGCGGGCGTTGATCGATTCGAGCTGCGCGGCAGTGTCGACGGTACGCGGATCGGTCCGGGCATCGGCGACTACCGCCGTCTCGCCACGCTTCAGATCGTCGATATAGCTGCCATAGTCGCGGAAGTGCAGCACGCCGGCGATGGTGGTGACGCCCGGCGCGTTCCAGTCGCGTTCGATGGTAATCGTCTCCGCCGCGCGATCCACCAAGCCATAACCGACGCGGTCGACGCCCAGCGCCTCGCCGATGATACGCGACGCGGCGGTGGTCATCTCGACCGGATCGTCGAGCAGGCGCAGCATCTCGTTCAGCTCGGCCATCGCCGCGCGCATGCCCTCCAGCCGCTTATAGACGGTGACGTCGATCGACACGCCGGTCAGGCGCGTAATCTCGCCCTGCGCATCGCGGGTCGGCTGGCCACGGCTGGCGATCCAGCGCGTCTCGCCGCCGGGTACGCAGACGCGGACCTCGATCTCCAGCGGCTCGCCCGCGAAACTCGCATCGATCGCCGCCAACGCCGCCGCGCGGTCGTCGGGGTGGAGGATGGCGGAGATTTCGGCGGGCGATGGCGGATAATCGGCGTCGAAGCCGAAATTGGTGCGGCAGATCGCCGACATGCTGAGCTGGTGCGTGGTGCGATCGAACGCCCAGGTGCCGAAGCGCCCCGCCTCCAGCGCGAACAGCATCTCGCGCTCGCGTTCTTCCTGTTCGCGGAAGCGGCCGGCGAGTTCGACGAGCAGCGCGGCGTTGCTCGATTCGAGGCCGTCGACCCGGTCGCGTTCGGCGGTGACATCGAGCTGGCTGGCGAAGAAATAGGCGAGCTTGCCGTCGGCATCGGGGACGGGTGCAAGCAGCAGCCGGTTCCAGAACGGCGTACCGTCGCGGCGATAGTTGCGGATGTCGACCTCGATCGACCGCTCGCCCGCCACCGCCTCGCGGATCTGCGCGACCGTCGCCGGGTCGGTGTCCTTGCCCTGCAGGAAACGGCAGTTGCGGCCGATGATCCAGTCGCGGTCATAGCCGGTCAGGCGGCAGAAGGCGTCGTTGACGAACACCACCGGATTGTCGGGCAAACGCGGGTCGGTGACGAGCATCGGCATCCGCGTCGCGCGGACCGCTGCGACGAACGGATCGGTGCCGATGTCGGTCCCGGCAATTTCCAGCGCGATACGACGATCGTCTTGCCGCGCCGTTTCGCTGCTGCCCCCGTCCTGATCCACGTCGCCTCGCATCGCCCAAGTAACGTGGCCCGCCGGCTGCCGGTCCGCAGCCGCGCCCCCCTCCGGCTATGCTATGATAGGATCAGCGGCGAACGTCCAGCCCGCCGGCAAGAAACGCATCGATATCGGATTGATGGAACAAGCTAAAATCACCCGGCAACGAATGTTTCAGCGCAGCGACCGCCAGTCCCCAATGCGCGGCGACTTCCTCGTTCTTGCCCGACATCAATCCGTGGAGCACGCCGCTGGCAAAGGCGTCGCCGCCACCGATGCGGTCGACGATGCCCGAGATCGTGATTTCGTCGGTCTGTACCGACCCCGACGGCGTATCGATCCGCGCCGACAGCCGATGCCGGTCGGCATCCTCGACCTGACGCGCGGTCGAGGCGATGTGCTTGAGGTTCGGGAAAGCCGCGAACGCCGCCTCTGCCGCCTCGCGCCGGCGATCCTCGCCCTCGCCCGAAAATTCGCGGCCGAGCAGCAGCGATACGTCGCGGTGGTTGCCGAACAGCAGGTCGGCAAGCCCCACCAGCTTCGTCAGCACGCCGCGCGGATCGCTGTCCCATGCTTCCCACAGGCGGGCGCGATAATTGCCGTCGAACGAGATGGTCAGCCCCTTCGCCCGTGCCGCTTCGGCAGCGGCGATAGCGGCATCGGCGCTGTCCGGCCCGAGCGCGGGGGTAATGCCCGAAAGGTGCAACCGGGTGCAACCGTCGAGCAGCCGGTCCCAGTCCCAGCTATCGGCTGGGGCGGTGGCGAAGCTGGACCCGGCGCGATCATAGACGATGTCGGAGGCGCGCAGGCCGGCGCCGACGCTCAGGAAATACATCCCCATCCGCCCGTCACGGGTGACGACGCGCGAACAGTCGACGCCCTGCGCGCGGATGGCCGAGACGGCACCGCGCCCGAGCGGATTGTCGGGAACCGCGCTGACGCAGGCGGCGGCATGGCCGAGATTGGCGAGACCGACCGCGACATTCGCCTCCGCCCCGCCGACATGCACGTCGAACCGGTGGCTTTGCATCAGCAACTCGCGACCCGGAGCGCTGAGCCTGAGCAGCAATTCGCCAAAACACAGGATCATCGTGCCAGCCATCCCCCATCGACCGCGAGGACATGGCCGTTGACATAATCGGACGACGACGAGGCAAGGAATACCGCAGCGCCGCCCAGATCGTCGGCCGCACCCCAGCGCCCCGCCGGAATGCGTTCGAGGATCTGGCGGTTGCGGGTTTCATCGGCCTGCAACGCGGCGGTGTTGTTGGTGGCGATATAGCCCGGCGCGATCGCGTTGACGTTCACGCCCTTCGCCGCCCACTCGTTCGCCAGCAGCTTGGTCAGGCCGCCGATCCCCGATTTCGATGCGGTGTAACTGGGCACCCGCACGCCGCCCTGAAACGTCAGCATCGATGCGATGTTGATGATCTTGCCCCGCCCCTGCGCCACCATGTGGCGGCCGGCGGACTGGCAGAGGAAGAACACGGATTTCAGGTTGGTGTCGATGACCGCGTCCCAGTCCGCTTCCGTAAAGTCGAGACTGTCGGCGCGCCGGATGATTCCGGCATTGTTGACCAGAATATCCAGCCCACCGAGTGTGTCGACGACCTGTGCCACCACCCCCTCGACCGGGGCGATGGTCGACAGGTCGGCGGAGACGATCTCCGCCCGGCGACCCATCGCCCGCACCTGTTCGGCAGTCTCGGTGGCGGGGGTGCGCCCGATCAGCGCGACGTCGGCCCCGGCGGCGGCCAGCGCCAGCGCGATCGCCTGTCCGATGCCGGTATTGGCACCAGTGACGGCCGCGACCCGGCCCGAAAGATCGAAAGGATTCATGGTAACTCCTCGGTTCCCCATGGGGGGTCGCTTGTCGCAGGCAGTTGGTCAGAAACGCCGTTTGTCCTGAGTAGCCATTGAGCCTGCCGAAATGGCGTATCGAAGGACCGTCTGTGACAAAGTGCTTCGATACGGGTCTTCGACTTCGCT
>NZ_LMKE01000001.1:947497-985474 GCF_001421245.1 Sphingomonas sp. Leaf10
TCCCTACTCAGCACGAACGGGTTGTGCTGGAACGTCCAATGGAATTTCCGGCCCCACCTCACGCCAGCTGGCAGATGTCGAGCACCTTCATGTCGGTATAGTCCTGGTTCTCGCCCGCCATCGCCCAGATGAAGGCATAGGCGCGCGTGCCCGAACCCATGTGCACCGACCAGGGCGGGGAAATGACCGATTCCTCGTTGCCGACGACGATGTGGCGCATCGCTTCGCCCTCGCCCATGTAATGGAACACCTTGTCATTGTCGGTCGGCAGTTCGAAGTAGAAATAGATTTCGCTGCGACGCTCATGGATGTGCGGCGGCATGGTGTTCCACACGCTGCCGGGCTTCAGCACGGTCAGGCCCATGACCAGCTGCGCCGAATCGCACACGCCGGGAATGACCAGTTGGTAGATGGTGCGCTCGTTCGACTCTTCTAGGCTGCCACGTTCGAGCGCATTGGCGTCGGCGATGCCGAGCTTGCGGGTGGTGAAGCCCTTATGCGCCGGGCACGATGCGATGTAGAAGCGCGCACCCTTGCCGCCGAACTCGACATCGGTCGCGCCCATGGTGACATAGACGCAGTCCTTGTTGCCGAGCGTGAACGTCTCGCCATCGACGGTCAGCGTGCCCTCGGCATCGCCGACATTGACCACCGCCATTTCGCGGCGTTCGAGGAAGGGATGCCCCTCGGCCGACTTCGGTTCGGTCTGGGTCGGCAGCTTGACCGGGGCGTCGCCGACCGCGACCCCGCCAATCACGAACCGGTCGGCATGGGTGTAGTTGAGAACGCATTCCCCTTCGCGGAACAGGCCGTCGATCAGATAGCGATCGCGCAGTTCCTCATTCGATACGCATTCCATCATGTCGGGGTGCGTCGCGTAATAGGTGCGGTCGAACATCGCTCTCTCCATTAGGTAACCGGTATCAGGACAGTTCCGCCGGTGGCAGCGCCTGTCATACAAATTCGTCGTTACCGTCCTACCGTTCTTGGCCGGTCCCGTCGACCGGTTTTTACGGTGCAGAAGTGGCAGTTTTGCGTCATCGGGTCGTACGGCGGCAACTGACCCCACCGCCACGCCGCGTTCCGAAATATGGATCTATAGTTCGATATGCGGAAACTCCGCACCGCTCTGGCGCCTTTTCTGCCCGCGCAGATTACATAATGACACCGGTTCCCACGAGGCAAAGACTGACGTTACGCCGCCCCCGATCGGTTGGGACATTCCGTCCTCTTGCCCCTTCCCGCCCCGCCCGGCAAAGCGACCGCCATGCAACCGCTCGATCCTCAGCAACAATCCGCCCGCACTTGGTTCGAATCGCTGCGCGACCGCATCTGCGCATCGTTCGTGGCAATCGAGCGCGAGGCCGGATCGGACGCGACGTTCGCCTACACGCCGTGGGACCGCACCGACCCGTCGGGCGCACCCGGCGGCGGCGGCGTGCGCGGGGTGATGAAGGGCAAGGTGTTCGAAAAGGTCGGGGTCAACGTCTCGACGGTCGGCGGCACGTTCGAAGGCGAATTCGCCAAATCGATTCATGGCGCGGCGGAGGACCCGCGCTTCTTCGCCACCGGCATCAGCCTCGTCGCCCACATGGCGAACCCGCATGTGCCGGCGGTGCATATGAACACCCGCTTCCTAGTTACAACCAAACGCTGGTTCGGCGGTGGCGCGGACCTGAACCCGCCCATCCCCTATGCGGAGGATACGGCGGATTTTCACGCCGCGATGCAGACCGCGTGCGATGCGCATGATCCGGCCTATCATCCGCGGTTCAAGCAATGGGCGGATGATTATTTCTATATCCCCCATCGCGGCGTGCATCGCGGCGTCGGCGGCATTTTCTACGATCATCTGGCGAACGACTGGGACGACGACTTCGCCTTTACCCGCGATGTCGGGGAGGCGTTCCTGTCGATCTATCCGCAACTGGTCCGGCGGCGGATGGCGATGCCCTATGACGATGCGGATCGCGCGCGGCAGCTCGAATGGCGCGGGCGCTATGCCGAATTCAACCTGGTCTATGACCGGGGAACGCTGTTCGGGCTGAAGACCGGCGGCAATATCGATGCGATCCTGATGAGCCTGCCGCCGCTGGCGACGTGGAGCTGACGCGATGGGATTGATCCCGGTGAAGCCGGACGAGGTGGCGACGATCGTCACCTCGCTCGAAATGCGCGACCGGCCGCGTCCCGCGCCGCTGCCGGCGTCGCCGTTGCGGCTGGTGCGTTGGGAAAAGCCGGGGGTCGAGCGGTATCGCGCCCTGTTCCGCCGGATCGGCGGGCCGTGGCTGTGGTTTTCGCGGCTGGTGATGGCCGACGACACGCTGGCGGCGATCCTCCATGACGACGCGGTCCGCATCTGGGCGGTGGTCGACCGGGCGGGGATCGAGGTCGGGATGCTCGAACTCGACGATCGCAAGCCGGGCGAGTGCGAGCTGTCCTATGTCGGGCTGATCCCCGAACTGGCGGGGCAAGGCCATGGCCGCTGGCTGATGGCACATGCGCTGGCGCTGGCCTGGAGGAAGGACGTGCGCCGGGTGTGGGTGCATACCTGCACGCTCGATCACCCCGGCGCGCTCGGCTTCTATCGTCGGTCGGGCTTCGTGCCGTATCAGCGCACGATCGAGACGTTCGTCGATCCGCGCAGCATCGGCATCCTCCCCGCCGACGCCGCGCCGCATTATCCCCTGCTCGCCAACCGTCGATAGACGGTCGCGCGGACCAGCGCGAAGGCGGTCGACAGCGCCGCCCCGACAAAGGCGATCGCGGTGGCGAGCATCGCCATCGTCACCGGATTGCCGCCGCTGCGCGATACCGCATTCGCCGTACTGGTCAGCAGCAACGCGACCAGCTGCCCGCCGAAATACAGCATCGCCGACAGCGACACGAGTTGCAGCACATGCCCCCGGGTCAGGGTCAATGCGCGCGTCATCGCATCGCCGAAGCGGCGCTGCGGCTCGGCGATCAGGACCGGCAGGACGACGAACACCCGCCCGATCACATACAGGCCGGGCAGCAGCAGCAGGAGCAGCCCGACGCTCTTCGCCACGTTGACCAGCAGGGTCGCGGCGACCAGCACCGGCAGGCGGCGGACGACGCTGCGCAACGCTTCGCCCACCGTCGGCCGCCGGGCATCGAGCAGCAGCGTCAGCAACACCGCGACACCGATCACTTCGATCAGCAGTTGCAGGGCGAACCACGGGGCGTTCTCGATCAGTTGCGCCTGCATCACCGCCAACATCGCGCGGTCGTCGGTCGCGGCGGCGGCATCGATCGACAGCTGCGTCCGTGCCGTCGTCAGCAGCAACGACAGCGCCAGATTGGGCAGGAAGAAGAACATGCCGGCAACCGCCAGGATCACTTGGCGGTCGCGGCGCCAGATCGCGACCGCTTCCCGCAAGGCCGCGCCGATATCGATCCTCATGCGAAAACGGCCACGTCGTCCTGTTCGCCGACGATAGCGCGGTACAGCTTGCCGATGAACGCCGACTGGTAAAGCGCCAGCACCGCACTGACCGCCGCGACGGCGATCGATCCGGCGACGGTCGCCATCGACAGGCCGCCATCGTCGCCGAGGATCAACGCGACGACCGCGCCGAACACGAACTGCGCGGCCGACACCGCAACGCCGGTGACGATGCCATATAATATGATCAGGCCGATCAGTTTCCACGTCAGCCCGCGCGTCAGGGCAAAGGCGCGCGGGATCGCGCCCAGCCCGCGCCGCTCCATCGCGACGACCGCGTTGATCGGCAGCAACCGTGCCGAGGCCCACAGCACGAACAGCGCCAGCACCACGAAATAGAGCAGCGCGGAGCCGAGCTTCGCGAACTCGGCCGACTGCATGGCGGTGCCGTTGGCGACCGCCATGAAATCGAACCCGCTGGAAACCGCGATCAGCACGCCCGGCAGCGCGAGGATGCCCAGTACGACCAGCAGCACGATGCTGACCCCGATCAGCGGCAGGAACCGACCGGTTGCGATGCGCATCGCCTCGTCACGATGTTCGCGGCCGCTGGGCTGCGCGGCAAAGCCGACCAGATACAGCGCGCCCCATAGCGAGATGATCGTCGTCGCCACCGACAACAGCCCCAGCCCCGCGGCGGTGCCGCCGGTCGCATCGGCGCGCACCCCCGCCAGGCTGCCGCTGATCGCGGGGGCGGCGAATTGCGTGACGAGCAGCACCGGCATCACCGCGGCCAGATGGTCGCGGACGAAATCGACCGCGCGGTCCCACACTGTTCCGACACTCACCATCGTTGCGCTTGCTCCCCATATGTCCGAAGGATGCTCTACCCCTCCTCTTTCCGAATGAAAATGGCCAGCAATCCTACCGTTCCGCCGATCGCGATCGAACAGCAGATCGAATGGCGCCGCTCGCCCGGCCGCATCGAATATCTGGCGGCACTGGCGGAGATGGAGGCACGCGCGACCGCGATCGCCGATCGCCGCGCCGACGAACTGGTCTGGCTGCTTGAACATCCGCCGCTCTACACAGCCGGCACCAGCGCCGACCCCACCGAACTGCTCGACACCCGCTTCCCGGTCCATGCCGCCGGTCGCGGCGGGCGTTATACCTATCACGGGCCGGGGCAGCGGATCGGGTATCTGATGCTCGACCTGACGAAGCGCGGGCGCGACGTGCGCCGCTTCGTCCATGCCGTCGAGTCATGGGTGATCGGCGCGCTCGGCGAATTCGGCATCCATGCCTATGCCGTCCCCGACCGGATCGGCATCTGGACCAGCGACGGCGGTAGCGAGGCGAAGATCGGCGCGATCGGCGTACGGGTCCGCCGCTGGGCGACGCTTCACGGATTTTCCGTCAACCTCGCCCCGGATCTGACACATTTCGGTGGGATTATACCCTGCGGTATCGCCGAATATCCGGTAACGAGCGCCCAGGCCCTTGGAAAACGGATCGATACCACCGACTTTGACCGGGCGTTGGCAGACGGTTTCCCCGTCTTCCTGAACGCCTTGTACGCTAGCGCGCAAAACGAGGCTTGAGGGGGACGGGTCGTTCGACTAATGTCCAGCGCGGATTGGGTATTAACGGCATAAGAACGCCGCCTACTCCACAGCTTAGGGAGCTTACCATGCGTGCATTCTCGAAGATTCTGACCGGTTCGATCGTTGCCGGCGCGGCGCTGGCGCTGTCGGCTTGCGGCGGCAACACCGAAACCACCGCGGACAACGCGACCGTCACCGACCTGAACTCGACCGACATGATGGACGGCACGATGTCGGACAACATGACCGCCGTTGACGGCGCCATGGGCAACGACACCATGATGATGTCGAACGACAGCATGATGTCGAACGACACCATGATGATGTCGAACGAAGCCGGCATGACCAACGCCATGTAATCAGCCGTTTCGGCTATTCTGGCGAAGGGGCCGTCCGGGCGACCGGGCGGCCCTTTTTCGTTGCGCGAGCCCGCTTTGGACGATCGTTACGCGGTCGTGCGGCGAAACGTGGCACAAGTTGCAAAATCGGGCTTGGGTCGCTGCGCAAAACTGCCTAACCATCGCTTCTTGCCCCGGGCGCCGATGCGCCGTGATAAGGAAGAGATGAGCGTAGTGCGTACCCTATTTCTGGCCGCTGCCGCCGCCCTGACCGTCGCGGCCACCCCCGCCTCGGCACAGTTTTTCCTCAAGAACGTCGACATGAACGGTCCGCGCGTCACTGGCGAGGAACCCGGCGTCGCGACCCAGGCGCTGCCCGGCGCAACGCCCGCCGAGATGCGTGCCGCCATTTTGTGGAACCTGCGTTCCGGACTGAACGTCGCGGCGCTGCAATGCCAGTTCGAACCGACGCTGCTGACGCTGCACAACTACAACGCGCTGCTGTTCGACCATGCCGACGAATTGAAGCAGAGCTATGACGCGCTCGGCAAATATTTCATCCGCACCGCCGGTTCGACCAAGGCCGGACAGACCGCGCTCGACCAGTTCGGCACCCGCGTCTATTCCAGCTTCTCGACCGTGTCGGCGCAATTGAGCTTCTGTCAGGCGGCGAACGAGATCGGGCAGGAAGCGATCTTCGTGCCGCGTGGCTATCTGGGCGAGTTCGCCGAAATGCGGATGCGCAAGATGCGCAACTCGCTGGTCGCGTACGGCGAGCAGCAATTCGGTCGGGCGATCCCCTATGCCGCCCGCCCGGCCCGCCTGTATCAATTCGACAACAAGAAATGCTGGCGCAAGGGGCTGTGGCAGGCGAAGCGCTGCGGCGCGTTCCCGGCCTGATCGCAGACCGGATACGAATATCAAAAAAAGGCGTGGATCAGCCGGAACCAAGCATGGGGGATGCCGTTATCACCTCCGGATAGCGAATTTATGCCCCCCCGCTCTCGCTATCCACGAACAGGGCCCGGTTGGTGTGAACCCTCCCCCCCCCCGGTAGCGCCGCCGGGCCCATATTCTGGTTTCAACTAAGCAGCCCGTCGGTGAAAACCGGCGGGTTGCTTTTTGTGGCCAATGCCGATGGGTTGCCCAACCGGAACGAAGTCCGGCATCAGACATTCCCTCGAACAGCGGCTTGTACCGCCATCCATTCGGAGGTCGATATGCGTAAGTTTCTCAGCTTGGCAGTAGTTGCGGGCGCCCTCGCCATCAGCGCGTGCAACACCGTCGAAGGCGTCGGCCGTGACGTGTCGTCGGCAGGCGATGCAGTGGCCGGCGCGGCCAAGGATTCGAAGTAAATCCGACCAAGAACGACATCGGGGCGGTTCGGATCGAGTCCGGGCCGCCTTTTTTTGCCGAGGCGCCTGCTGGCTAGGCCCGCAACGAAATTACAGCGTTACCGCCTGGTCGTCGCCGACGCCCCGGCCGAAGGCTGGGCGCCCACGGTTCGTGCGGCGTGTCTTTATCGCAAAGTCCTGCGCCGGGGTGGCGTCGGACTTAGTGCAAGTGGATCACAGTACAGCAGCGGCCGATCGACCGCCGCGACCATACGCATCAGGCGGTCTCTTCGTCGCCGGCAGCGTCGGGATCGCGCTTTGCCCGGCGCTTTTCGGTGAACCAGATCGCGATCAGCGCCAGTTCGTAGAGAAGGATCAGCGGCACCGCGAGCAGGAACTGCGACCCGATATCCGGCGGTGTCGCCACCGCGGCGATGGCGAAGGCGGCGACGATCGCATAGCGGCGCGCCCCGACCAGCTGCTTGCGGGTGACGATCCCCGCGAGTTCGAGCAGCATGAGCAGGACCGGCAACAGGAAGGCAAGGCCGAACGCGAACAGGAACTGCATCACGAAGGACAGGTAATTCTCGACCGACGGCAATGCTTCCTGCTGCACGCCGCCCAGATTACCCTGATAGCCGAGCAGGAAATGCAGCGCGACCGGGATGGTCACGTAATAAGCGAGCGCCGCCCCGGCGATGAACAGGATCGGGGTCGCCAACAGGAAGGGAAACAGGGCACGCTTTTCGTTGCGGTACAGCCCAGGTGCTACGAACTGCCACAACTGGTTCGCGATCACCGGAAAGGCGAGCATCATCGCCGCGAAGAACGCGACCTTGATCTGGACGAAGAACGCTTCGAAAATCTGGGTGAAGATGACGCGTTTCTGCCCGGCCGCCAGCAGCGGCTTTACCAGAAACGTCAGTATCTGTTCGGAAAAATAGAAGCAGACGCCGAAACATAGCGCGACCGCTACCACCGAGTAGAGCAGGCGACGGCGGAGTTCGATCAGGTGATCGAGCAGCGGTGCCTGGCTGTCGTCAATATCGTTCATGACGCAGCCTTGCCGTCGACGGCCGGCGGCTGGTCGGCCTGCCCTTCGCGCAGATCGGGACGCTCGACCATTACCGGTGCGGCATGTTCGTCCTGCGACGCGGGGTCATGGACCGGCGGCGGTGGGGACGGCGCGTCGACGGGATGAACAGGGGTATCGGTCGTCGGATGCTCACGCATGATCCGCGCGTTTTCCTCCGCCCATTTCTTTTCCATTTCGGCCAGTTCGGCCTCACGGACCATCGTGTCGAAGCCCGAGCGGAACTGGCGTGCGACACCGCGCGCCTTGCCGACCCAATGGCCGACGAAGCGCATGGCTTTGGGCAAATCTTTTGGGCCGATGACGACCAACGCGACCAGCGCGACGACCATCAATTCGGTAGGTGCGATATCGAACATCGGCGCTCGGGTTCAGGCGGGCGCGCGGCCCGCCGGTTGGCAGAGGATCAGCGGTCGCCGTGCGGACGATCGGCGTCGCGCGGGGCATCGCGATACGCCGGATCGCGCGGGGCCGGATCGTGATCGTAGCGATCGTCGACCGGGCGCTGTTCCAGCCGTTCACGCGGCCGCGCGGGCGGCGGCGGAACCTCGTCATCCTCGGCCATGCCTTTCTTGAAGCTCTTCAGCCCCTTCGCCACATCGCCCATCATGTCGGAAAAACGTCCCTTGCCGAACAGCAACAGGACCAGGACGCCGACGATAAGCCAGTGCCAAATGCTAAGACCACCCATCGTCTACACTCCACGCGAAACGGATCGTTGCGGTTCACTTAGTCGCTATCGTCGCCGCTTTCCAGCACGGTTGCAAAAGCATCGTCGATTGGTTCGAGCAGACCGGCGGCGCGCAGATCGTCGATCCCGGGCAGGTCGCGGCGGCTGTTCAGGCCGAAATGGTCGAGAAAGGCGGGCGTCGTGGCGTACATCAGCGGCCGTCCGGGGACTTCGCGCCGCCCCGCCGGGCGCACCCAGCCGGCGGCGAGCAGGACGTCGATCGTGCCTTTCGATATCTGCACGCCACGAATCGATTCGATATCCGCGCGTGTCGCGGGCTCGTGATAGGCGATGATCGCCAGCGTCTCGATCGCGGCACGCGACAGTTTTCGCGACTCATCACGGTCGCGGCGCAGGAAATGGGCAAGGTCGGGGGCAGTCTCGAAATGCCAATGCTCGCCGCGCCGGACCAGCCCGAAGCCGCGCCCGGCATGGTCCGCCTCGATCGTCGCCAGCGCCGCGCGGACATCGCCATCGCCGACATAGGCGGCGATCATGGTCGCGGTCATCGGGGAGTCACTGGCAAACAGCACCGCCTCCACCGCGCGGACGAACGGGTCGGTCATGCGATGCACCGAACATCGATCGGACCGAACGGCACGTCCTGCCGGATCGCCACCCTGCCCTGCCGCGCCAATTCCAATGTCGCGAGAAAGGTAGAGGCGAGCGCCGAACGGCGAAAACGCGCATCGGCATCGGCCGGCAGGAAGAAGTGGATCGAGGTCCAATCGATCCGGGTGCCGAGCATCGCCTCCACCCGTTTGATCGCGACCTCCAGCGTCATTACCGGCCGGTGTTGCACGACATGCAGCACCGGCCGCGTCCGCGCGCTGACCCGGCCATAGGCGCCGATAAGGTCAAAGAGGCTGGCGTCCCAGCGCGCCGTTCGCACGACATGCAACCCTTCGGGATCACCCCGGGTGAAGACGTCGCGGCCGATCCGGTCGCGTGCCAGCAGCCGCGCACCCGCCTCCCGCATCGCATCGAGCCGTTCGAGGCGCAGTTGCAGGCGCAGCGCCAGTTCCTCGGGGTCCGGGTCCATTTCCGGCTCGCGCGGCAGCAGCAGCGCGGATTTCAGATATGCGAGCCATGCCGCCATCACCAGCCAGTCGGCCGCCAATTCCAGCCGCAATGCCGCCGCCCGGTCGATCCAGCGCAGATATTGCTCGACCAGCGCGAGGATCGAGATGCGCCGCAGGTCTACCTTCTGCGTCCGGGCAAGCGCCAGCAGCAGGTCGAGCGGCCCTTCCCATCCGTCGAGTTCGATCGTCAGTACCGGCGCATCGGCTTCCATGCCCGCGACCCTATCCGCGCGGCGCCTCAGCCGTCACCGATATTCGTGCGTCACGTCGAACTGCGTGCCGTAGCGGCAGCGTCTCGATCGACGGCAACCGCCTTCCCTTCACCCCCACTGGCGCGAGACTGCGAACAGCATCGCGTCAGCTAAGTGCCAGTAATGTGTCGCGAGTAGCGACCAGTTCGACGAACGGTACCTCGCTAGCCTTGCCGACCGCAGCCATTGCCCGGTCGAGTCGTGCGCGCGACTCCGGCGCGATGACGTCGAGCCGGTCGGCGATCGCCGCCATCTCGTCCATCCGCGCCCAGCAATCGAGCACGACGTCGCATCCGGCGGCGATCGCCGCCGACGCCTTGTCCGCCGGCGTCCCCGACAGCGCCTTCATGTCGATATCGTCGGTCATCAACAGCCCGTCGAACCCGATCCGCTCGCGGATGATGTCGCGGATGACGGTCGGCGACAGCGTCGCGGGGCGGTCGGCATCGTATGCCGAGAACACGACATGCGCCGTCATCGCCATCGGCGCATGGGCGAGCGTGCGGAAGGGCTGCAGGTCGATCGCCAGTTCGGCGTCCGATGCATCGACCCTCGGCAATTCGAGATGGCTGTCGACCTTTGCCCGGCCATGGCCCGGCATATGCTTGACGATGCCGACCACCCCGGCCGACGCCAGTCCGTCCAGCGTCGCGCGGCCAAGTGCGGCGACCTGCATCGGATCGGCGCCATAGCTGCGGTCGCCGATCGCGCCGGTCATGTCGGGCTGCGCCACGTCGAGCAGCGGCAGCGCGTCGACGCTAACGCCGACCTCCGCCAGCATCGCACCGATCGCCTGCCCGTTCGCCTTGGCCGCTGCGATCGCCGAGGACGGTGCGCGATCGTACAGTGCGGCGAAGGCGGCAGGAGCAGGAAAGGTTGGCCATTCGGGCGGCCG
The DNA here is from genome assembly GCF_001421245.1 of Sphingomonas sp. Leaf10. GTDB lineage: Bacteria > Pseudomonadota > Alphaproteobacteria > Sphingomonadales > Sphingomonadaceae > Sphingomonas. The sequence goes on from NZ_LMKE01000001.1 coordinate 958,231, forward strand.
CATCCGCGCGACGCGCCCGCCCTCCTGATCGATCAGGATCGGCAGATGGGCACGCCCCGACAGGTCGCGCAACGCATCCGTCAACGCCCGCATCTGGTCGCGATCGACGCAGTTGCGACCGAACAGGATGTAGCCGAGCGGATCGGCCTCGCGGAACAGCGCGGATTCGTCGGCGGTCAGGGTCGGGCCGGACAGGCCAAAGATCACGGGCTTCATAAGCGCCGGGCTACCGCAGGCAGCCCGGCGCGACAACCGGCCTGTGTCGCCAGCCTTATCTCACCGCGCGATGAAGCAATTCTCGCCCGCCAGTTTCAGCTTGCCGCACAGGTCCGATGCCTGGTTGGCGCTGCCGGCGTTGACGCGCAGGCGATAGACGGTCTTCCCCTTCACCTCCGCGACCTGCACCGATTTGCCGAGCGGAGCGAGATAGCCGAAGCGACGCGACAGTTGGTTCCACGCGGTGTTCGCCACCGCTTCGCTCGGGAACGACCCCAGCTGCACCACCGAACCACCGGCCCCCGCCGCTGCCGGCGCGGGTGCGGCCGCCGCCGGCGCGCGTGCCTCCAGCCGTTGCTTGGTGGCCGGCACTGCCGTCGCGACGCGGCCGGTCCCGCTGCTCGCCGGAGCGGCGGCCGGGGCGGCGGCGCTGCCCTGCACCGGCGCTTCGGGAACGGCATTCAGGTTGACCGAGGCGTTGCCGCCGGTCGCTCCTTCGCTGGTGGCAATGGCGGTGTCGCTGTCGCCCGTCACCTGCATGCCGTCGCTACCCTCGGCGCGCGTCTTGTACGGCTCGTTGGGTGCGGCGATCAGGTCACCGGTGCCGCTGGCGGTCGGCGCATCGCGCTGGCGCAACAGGGCGAAGACGATCGCGGCCACCATCAGCAACCCGATCAGCACCAGCAATACCGTCCGCCATACCGGACGCGGCGCATCCGGTTCGGGGTCCGCGCTTTCCAGCCACGGCAGACGTTCGTGGTCGGGATCGCCGGCTGCGATCGAATCCGCCATCATTTCATCTCCTTAACCGCCTCGACCCCCATGATGGCGAGGCCATTGCGGATTACCTGCCCGATCGCGCGCGCAAGGAAAAGCCGTGCCTGCGTCAGCGCGACGTCGTCGGGCTGAAGATAGCGGCGCGACGGGTCGTCGTTGCCGAGATTCCAGGCCGCGTGAAATTCCGCCGCCAGGTCATAGAGATAGAAGGCAATGCGGTGCGGTTCGCGTACCGCCGCCGCGCTTTCGACCATGCGCGGGAACTGCGCGGCACGCTTCACCAGCGCGAGCTCGACCGTATCGAGACGGGACAGGTCGGCATCGTCGGTAACGGCGATCCCCGCCTCGGCCGCACGCCTTGCCAGCGAATGGACGCGGGCATGAGCGTATTGCACGTAGAAGACCGGATTGTCCTTCGACGCTTCGACCACCTTGGCGAAGTCGAAGTCCATCTGCGCATCGGCCTTGCGCGTCAGCATGGTGAAGCGGACCACGTCCTTGCCGACTTCGTTGACGACATCGGCCAGCGTTACGAAATTGCCGGCGCGCTTCGACATCTTGACCGGTTCGCCACCGCGCAACAGCCGCACCATCTGGACCAGCTTGACGTCGAAGCGGGTCTTGCCCTCGGTCAGTGCCTGCACCGCCGCGACGATGCGCTTGACGGTTCCGGCATGGTCCGCGCCCCAGATGTCGATCAGCTGGTCGACGCCCTCAGCCTTCTGGAAATGATAGGCGAGATCGGCGCCGAAATAGGTCCAGCTGCCGTCCGACTTCTTGATCGGGCGGTCCTGATCGTCGCCGAACCTGGTCGAACGGAACAGCGGCAGTTCGACCGGTTCCCAATCCTCGGGCGTCTCGCCCTTCGGCGCTTCGAGCACGCCGTCATAGACGAGGTCGCGGGCACGCAGCCATGCCTCGGCGGCTTCGGGCTTCTTCGCTGCCTGCAATTCGGCTTCGGAAGAGAAGACGTCATGTTCGATGCCGAGCAGCTTCAGATCGGCCTTGATCATGGCGAGCATCGCCGCGACGGCGCAGGTGCGGAACAGGACCAGCCACTCCTCTTCCGGCGCATTCACATAGCGGTCGCCGAACTCGGCGGCGAGCGCGTCCCCCACCGGGACCAGATAGTCGCCGGGATACAGGCCTTCCGGGATCGTCACCGTCTCGCCTAGCGCCTCGCGGTAGCGCAGGTGCACGGAACGCGCCAGGACGGCGACCTGCCCGCCGGCATCGTTGACATAATATTCGCGGATGACCCGCGCGCCATTCCATTCGAGCAAGCTGGCGAGCGCGTCGCCGACCACCGCGCCACGGCAATGGCCCATGTGCATCGGACCGGTCGGGTTGGCCGAGACATATTCGATGTTCACTACGCTCCCCGCCCCGGCCTGCGACCGGCCATAGGCGTCGCCGGCTTCGGCGATCGCGGTCAGTTCGCCACGCCACGTCGTATCGGTCAGCGTCAGGTTGATGAAGCCCGGGCCGGCGACCGACGCGGCGGCGACTTCGGGCAGGCCCGCCAGTTCGGCGACCAGCAATTCGGCCAGCGCGCGCGGGTTGGTCTTGGCCGGCTTGGCCAGCACCATCGCCGCGTTGGTCGACAGGTCGCCATGGCTGGTATCGCGCGGCGGCTCGACCGTAATCGCGCGTCGCTCCAGTCCCGCCGGCAGGTCGCCGCGAGCGACGAGCGTGTCGAGCGCGCGGTCGAGATGGGCGAAGAAACGGGGGTACAGCGTCATGGCGGTTCCGGTCGATTGGTGGAACCGCGCCGCTTAGCGGAAAGGGTCGCCTTAGGCAAAAGCTGCTATTGGGTCAGAACCCTTCGGGCAAGTCGATCGGTCCGACGACCTCACGGTAGCAGCGCACCGCATAACGATCGGTCATGCCGGCGATATAGTCGGCGATGTGGCGGCTGCGATCGGGTTCGGTTTCCGGCAGCGTCGCGTGCCAGCCATCGTGCATCGCGCGCGGATCGGCGTGATAGGCGGCGAACAGCCCCGCGACCACTCGCCCCGCCATCTCCGCCGCCACCAACTGGCGCGGGTGGTGATAGAGATTGGCGTACATGAAGCGTTTCAGCACCCGCTCCTGTTCGGCCATTTCCGACGAGAAATGGGCGAGGCACTGACCGGCGGCGCGGACGTCGGCAACGGTTTCGACATAGGTGGCCGCGACGCGACGGTTGGTTTCGGCGATCAGGTCGTTGACCATCGCCCCGATCTGCGACCGGGTCAGTTCGCCGACCAGCCGTTCGGGTGCCACATCGGGGAAACGCTTGCGCACCGCGTCCCAACCGGCGGCGACGAAGGGCACGCCGAGCAACTGGTCGAGCGTCAGGAGGCCGGCGCGCAGACCGTCGTCGATGTCGTGATTGTCATAGGCGATATCGTCGGCGATCGCCGCGATCTGCGCCTCCAGCGAGGGCCATTCGTTCAGCCGCAGGCCGTGCGCCGCGTCCGCTGCCGCCAATGCCCAACCGGGCGTCGGGATCGGGCCGTTGTGCTTGGCAAGCCCCTCCAGCGTGTCCCAGGTCAGGTTTAGCCCCCGCCAGCGCGGATAGGGGCTGTCGAGCCAGGTCAGCGTCCGCAGCGTCTGGCCATTATGGTCGAACCCGCCATGCGCGGTCATCGCCGCCTCCAGCGCATCCTCACCGGCATGGCCGAACGGCGGGTGGCCGATATCGTGGGCGAGGCATAGTGCCTCGGTCAGATCCTCGTTCAGCCCCAGCGTGCGCGCGACCGCACGGCCGATCTGCGCGACCTCCAGACTATGGGTCAGCCGGACGCGAAAATGATCGCCATCGGGCGCCATGAACACCTGCGTCTTGTGGCGCAGGCGACGGAAGCTGATCGAATGGATGATCCGGTCGCGGTCGCGCTGAAAGGCGTCACGCGGACCGCGCGTGGCGTCGCCCGGTTCGGCATGCAGGCGGCCGCCATGGGCGTGCGGATTTGCGGCATAGGGGGCGGTCATTTGATCGGTACCCGTACGACCTTCTGGCCGACTTCGCTGGTGACGGCGAAGGCCTGCACGCCCGACTTGCGCAGCGTATTGACGAACGACTGCGCCTCGTCATCGGTCTTGAACGGACCGGTCAGCAGGCGGTTGGTCGCGCGCAGCGGCGTGGTCCATGCCTGACGCCCCTTCAACGCAGGGGCCTTGGCTGCCATCATCGCCCATGCGGCGGGAAGCCCAGCGACGTTCGCACCGCCGGCCACCTGTACCCAATGGCGTTCGGGATCGGCACGTTTGGCGGCAGCGAGCTTCGCGGCCTCGGCCGCTTCCGCCTTTTTCTGGTCGGCCAGCTTCTTTGCGTCAGCGGCCTTTTTGGCGATCGCGGCGCGGGCATCCGCCAGCTTTTTCGATTCGGCGGCCTTGGCGGCTTCGGCGGCGCGCGCGTCGGCTTCGCGTTGGGCGGCGGCCTTGCGGGCGGCGGCGGCATCGGCAGCGAAGGCCGCGACACTGGTCGGGACGGGCGTTGGTGCCGGCGGTGGACCTACGCCTAGTTCGGAGGCCGGAATGTCGAGGTTGCGGATGATCCGGGCGAGGACGTCGTCGTTCGATTCGCGACGCGCGGCAACCGTCGCAGCGGCGGTGGAGACGGTCGGCGTGGCAGCAGGCGGCGTTTCGGCCGGGCGGTCGACGACGGTGACCGGCACCGGCGCGGCGGCGACCTGTACCGGCGGACGGGCGGCTTGAGCGAGCCGGTCGCGTTCGGCAAGCGCGGCGGCCGCGACGCGGCGTTCCTCCGCCTGCCGCGCTGCGACGCGTTCGGCCTCCAGCCGGATCGCTTCGGCGATGCGCCCCTGTTCGGCCTGTTGCGCGGCGAGTTGCTGCGCATCGCGTTCGCGCTGGGCAAGTGCCGCCTTTTCGGCATTGGCGCGGGCCAGCGATTCGCGGCGGGCGGTTTCGTCGGCGCGGGCCTGTGCCAGTTGCTGCGCCTGTATTTCAGCGGTGCGGCGGGCCTGTTCCGTGGCAGCCTGACGACGGCGTTCCGCGGCGCTGGGCTGGCGGACCGTCGCGGGTGCCGGAGTCGCGGTCACGGCGGCCACCGCCACCGGCGCTCTCGTACGAACCGGCGCAGGCAGCGGTGGCGCGAGGCGGGCGTCGGCCATCCGTTCGGGCGTGGGGGCGAGACGGCCGAAATGTACCGCAAACGCCCGGTCCGCCCCGGCCAGTTGCGGCAGGCGGCGGAAGAAGGGCGACAGGCTGCTGGCAAAGCCCGGCAGCATACTGGCGGTGATCTTGTCGGCGCCGGCCGCGTCGCCCGACATGGCAAGGGTGAAGGCGCGCACCCGCCAAGCAGCGCGGTCGTTCTTCAGAAGCAGCGGGTTCAGCACCTTCGTCGCATCGGCGAGATTGCCGTCGATGCCGAGCGACAGGGCGAGGCGGCGGGTGACTTCGTCGTCCTCCCCTGCCCGCAGCACCTGTCGGTAATCGGCCTGCGCCAGCGCGCCCTGCCCCAACAGGTCGTAGGCGAGGCCGCGTTCGGGCAGATAGGGGGCCATCGCCACCCCGGCGCGTTCGGCCGAGTTGAACAGGGCGAGCGCTTCGCCCGGCCGTTCCATACCGGCCAGCGCGACGGCGCGGGCGGCGCGGATGCGGGGATCGCTGGGGGCGACTTTCTCGGCGCGGGCGAGGAACTGCATCGCCGCGTCGGTGTCGCCGAGCTTTCCGCTGAGGCGACCGGCCTCGACCAATGCCGTTACGTCATTGGGGCTGCGGCCCAATATGCGCATCTGTTCGGACAGGCGGTCGGCATTGGGGGTCGTCACCGACTGGACGATCGCGCCGGACTGGGCCGCGACGGGAAGCGGGGCGGCGGTGGCGAGCAGCAGGGCGGCCGCGGACAGGAGCGGGAATCGGGTCATGGGCGGCTTCGCTACACCATGTCGGGGCTGAACCGGGAATGGCGGTTGGGCGGGGTCGGCGACGAAGCGAGTGGTCGTGGCGACGAACGGGCGGCGAAGGTGACGAAGGTGACACGGAACGCGGTGTTGCAGAGCGACCGGGCGGGCGGCTGGTGCCGCATTCGAGTCTGACAGGGTACTTGCGTGTAGGAAAGTTTCGGGCGTTTTGGGTGGAGCGATCCCCCTCCACCGTCCTGCGGACGGTCCCCCTCCCCGCGGGGCGGGGAGGATTTCAGGGCGCACCCTATAGACCTTTCGCCCCGCGATGCCGGTCGCGGGGCGCTTGGCTTACTGGTTGTTCTGGCGGTGGAGGAAGCGCGGGATGTCCAGCGGTTCCTTGCCGTCGTCGGTGCCGCGCGCCGGGGCGCGGCCGGCATTGGCCATGCGTTCGAACAGCGTGCCGCCGGGCTTGCGGGTCGGGGCCGCTTCCTCACGCGGGGCCGGTTCGGCGGGCGCTTCGGGGGTCAGCCAGCGACGCCGGCCTTCGCTGGACGAGGCACCGAAATCGCTGGCCGGGGTCGGCGCGGGTGCTGGCGCTGCGGCCTCGGCTCCGAGCACCAGTTCGTCCTCATCGGCGTGCGAAGGTTGCACCGGTGCCTGCGGCGACGTGTGCTGCGGCGCGTCGTAGGTCGAATGCGGCACGATCCGTTCGGACACCGACGGCTGGCTCACCCCCTGCGGGAAACGCTCCATCGGCGCGGGCGCGGGTGCTTCCTGCAGATGTTCGGCAGCGGCACCGCTCGGCGCGACCGGCGCGGCAGCGGCCGGACGGCGCGGCGCGTTGAACGAGAAGGCGCGGGTCGGTTCGGCCTGGGCCGGGGCGGGCTGTGCCTGCGACGGCTTTTCGTCCTCGATGCCGGTCGCGACGACCGACACGCGAATCTTGCCTTCCAGTTCGCTGTTGAACGCCGAACCCCAGATGATGTTGGCGTCTTCGTCGACCAGTTCGCGAATGTGGTTCGCGGCCTCGTCCACTTCGAGCAGGCGCATGTCGTCGCCGCCGGTGATCGACACGATCACGCCCTTGGCACCGTTCAACGATACACCGTCGAGCAGCGGGTTGGCGATCGCCTGCTGCGCGGCTTCGATGGCGCGATTGTCACCTTCGGCCTCGCCGGTGCCCATCATCGCCTTGCCCATTTCCTGCATCACCGAACGGACGTCGGCGAAGTCGAGGTTGATGAGACCGGGCATGACCATCAGGTCGGTGATGCCGCGCACGCCCTGCTGCAACACTTCGTCGGCCATTTCAAAGGCCTGCTTGAAGGTCGTGTTGGCGTTGGCGATCAGGAACAGGTTCTGGTTCGGAATGACGATCAGCGTATCGACATACTTCTGAAGCTCTTCGATGCCGGCCTCGGCCGACTTGCCGCGACGCTTGCCCTCGAACGCAAACGGACGGGTCACGACGCCGACGGTCAGGATGCCCATCTCGCGCGCCGCCTTGGCGATCACCGGTGCCGCGCCGGTGCCGGTGCCGCCGCCCATACCGGCGGCGATGAAGCACATATGCGCGCCTTCGAGGCTTTTCTGGACCGCCTCGATCGTTTCCTCGGCGGCGGCGCGGCCGATTTCGGGGCGGCTGCCGGCACCAAGACCCTGGGTGATCTTGGCACCCAGCTGGATACGCTGCGGCGCGGACGACTGCTTCAGCGCCTGCGCGTCGGTGTTGGCGACGAGGAACTCGACCCCCTGCACCTCGGCACGGATCATGTTCGCGATCGCGTTGCCGCCGGCACCGCCGACCCCGATCACGGTGATGCGCGGGGTCAGTTCATCCACGTCGGGTGCCAGAAATTCGATGCTCATACTCGGTCTCCCTGTCCCGGCCGGCACCGGGCACAATTACCATGCCGTTGTGCATCAAGCGGCGGGGCGATCCTAGTCCCCCGCGGCCCGATGGGTAGAAAAAGTCAATAGTTGGTGCGGAACGCGGTCAGCAGCCGTTGGAACAGCGCTCCCGTACTGGGACGCGATACCATCTGCTGCGTCGGTTGTAACGCACGCAAATCCACCGGGTTCGATGCCGCGAACATGGCGAGACCGGCCAGCGTCGCGAATCCCGGCCCCGAATGCGCGTCGGGCAGCGCGGTCAGCCCGCGCGCACGGCCGACACGGACCGGACGGCCGAGTGCCTGCTGCGCGTAATCGGCGATCCCCTTCAATTCGGCACCGCCCCCAGTCAGCACGACCTGTCGCCCGACCGGATCGTCGAAGTTCAACCGGCGCAGTTCCTTGCCGATTTCGCCGACTAGCCGTTCGAGCCGCTGGCGAATGGTGGTGATGAGTTGCGCGCGGGTGATGCGCGTCCCCTCCGCATCCTCCTCCGCCCGGACCGGCGCGACCTCGATCATGTCGTGATTGTCGCGCGGGGACATGTTGGCCGAACCGTAGAAGCATTTCAGCCGTTCGGCCTGTGCCCGGTTGGTGCCGAACGCCGAGGCGACGTCGTCGGTAATGTCGCTGGCACCCATCGCGATCGAGGCGAGGCCGGTCAGCACGCCATTGGCGAAGACCGAGACGTTGGTGATCCCCGCCCCGATTTCGACCAGCGCGACGCCCAGTTCGCGCTCCTCCTCCGACAAACAGGCAAGGCCGGTCGCAACGGGGGCGGCGACGATCGATTTGGTTTCGAGATGCGCCGAGCGGACGCACAGGTCGAGGTTGCGGACCGGCGAACCTTCGGTGGCGACGACATGGATTTCGACGCCCAAGCGGTCGGCGTGCAACCCCTTCGGCTCCTTCACCCCGCCAAGGCCGTCAAGCGTGTAGCGCATCGGTTGCGCGTGAAGCACCATGCGCTGCCCCGGATCGATCGCGTTGCGACCGGCCTTCAACAGCGCATCGACGTCCGATTGCTCGACGCGGTGACCGCCCAGATCGACCTCCAGCTTGACGATATCGGACACCAGGCCGCCCGCCGAGAAGCTGACCCAGACATCCTCGATATTGAAGCCGGCGATGCGTTCGGCCTGTTCGACAGCCTCCCGCACGGCGGTTTCGGTCGCCTTCATGTCGGCGATATAGCCGCGCTTGACGCCCCTGCTCTCGCGCTGGCCGGTGCCGAGCACGGTCAGTTCGCCGCTGTCGTCGACGCGCGCGATCAGTGCCGACACTTTCGACGTGCCGATGTCGAGTGCGGTGATGATTCCTTCCGGTGCCGTCTTCGCCATATGCCCTGCCCCCTGTTCAGTCGCCGTCGGTCAGCGGTGCCGCCGCCGTCGCATTGTCCGACCCGTCGTCCTCGACTTCGTTCGGCGTCGCATGCTTCATCCGTACGACCAGCTTGGTCGGATCGCGCAGGTCGAACCGGTCATAGCCCTTGCCGAGCAGGCCGAGCGTGCCGTCGAGCTGCGCGAACTTGACCAGCGCCTTTGCCGCATCGGCCTCGCCCTCGGGCAGGACCAGCCGCTCGCCGGTCTGGAACAATATGTCCCAGCGGCGATTGCCGACCCAAACCGCCGCCTTCACCACCGGTTTCAGCGCCGGCGCGGCGGCCATCAGCTTGCGATAGGCGGGTTCCTGCGCATTCGCACCATCGCCGATGACCAGCGGCAGGCGCGGCATCCGGTTGGGTTGCACACCGTCGAGCAGCACGCCGCCCTCGTCGATCAGCATCAACTGACCCTTGTTCTGCCACACCGCCGCCGGATCGCGTTCGACCACGTCGACGACCAGCGTATCGGGCAGGCGGCGCGAGACGCGGGCGTCGGCGATCCAGCCATAGCCGAGCAGTTTCTGGCGCGTGGCGTCGAGATCGACCAGCGGCATCGCCCGCGAACGCTGATCGAGCGCGACGGCATAGACCGAGGTCGCGTCCATGCGCCTCAGGCCGGTCACCTCGATCTGTTCGACGCGGAAGCCGGCCGATCCGACCGCTTCGGCAGCGGCGACGCCGACCATGCCGAACAGGCCGAACCAGTTGGCGAGCGCGACGACGATCGCGCCGGCCCCGGCGGTCAGGCTCCAGCCGACGATGCGCCGCGCGGTCGCGGCACCGCCGGGGAGCGCCGCCACGGCCTGATCGAGGACCGAGGCGCGGACCGGGCGCTTCTGCTGGACGCGGCGCTTGGGCTTGACGGTGCGGGTCTGGACGACGCGCTTGCCGGTCTGGGTCATCGCATCGCCTCTTCCACGATCCAGCCGACGAGTTGTTCGTAGCTCATGCCGACATGGCGCGCCTGTTCGGGGACGAGGCTCAAGGGGGTCATGCCGGGCTGGGTATTGGTTTCAAGGATGAACAGGCCGTCGACGCCCTGGCTGTCGTCCCAGCGGAAATCGGTGCGCGACGCGCCCTTGCAGCCGAGCACGCGGTGCGCGGTGACGGCATAGGCCATGCACGCCTGCGCGATATTGTCGGGAATGTCGGCGGGGCAGACATGCTCGGTCAGGCCGTCGGTATATTTGCTGTCGTAATCGTAGAAGCCGCTCTTGGGCTTCAATTCGGTGACGCCCAGCGCACGGTCGCCGAGGACGGCGGTGGTCAGTTCGCGGCCGCGGATGAAGGGTTCGGCGAGGAGTTCGTCGAATTCCTGCCACGGCCCCTTGGCGTCCCTAGCGATCGGGTTGCCGTAGTTGCTGTCGTCGGTGACGATGGCGACGCCGACCGACGATCCTTCGCTGACGGGTTTCAGGACGTACGGGCGCGGCAGCGGATCGCGTTCGTGGAGTTCGGCGGTCCTGACGATGCGGCCACCGGGCATGGGAACGCCCGCGGGCACAAGCGCGTGCTTGGTCAGTACCTTGTCGATGGCGATGACCGAGGTGGCGAGGCCGCTATGCGTGTAGCGGATGCCCATCAGGTCCATCATGCCCTGTACGGTGCCGTCTTCGCCGGGCGAGCCGTGGAGCGCGTTGAAGACGAGGTCTGGCTTCGCTTCGGTCAGGCGCGCGGCAATGTTGCGGTCCATGTCGATGCGGGTGACTTCGTGGCCGAGCGACTCCAGCGCGGTCGCGACACCGGCGCCGGACAGGAGCGAGACTTCGCGTTCCGACGACCAGCCGCCCATGAGGACGACGATGTGCAGGGGGTCGGTCACGCTATAGTCTCCACAGTATCAAGCCATTGGTCATTCCCGCGCAGGCGGGAATCCATTGCCGCAACGGTGGTGGTAGCAACGCGGCGATGGCGTGTATGGATTCCCGCCTTCGCGGGAATGACGAAGCGCAGTCCCATCACGCCACCCCTACCCGCTGGATTTCCCATTCGAGCGTCATGCCCGAAGCGGCCAGCACCTTCGCGCGCACTTCCTCGCCCAGCGCCTCGATATCGGCGCTGGTGGCGTTGCCGGTGTTGAGCAGGAAGTTGCAATGCTTTTCGGACACCTGCGCGTCGCCCTTGCGCAAACCCCGGCAGCCGGCGGCGTCGACCAGCGCCCATGCCTTGTGCCCGTCGGGGTTCTTGAAGGTCGAACCGCCGGTTTTCGAGCGCAACGGTTGCGAAGCTTCGCGTGCCGAAGCGATACGGTCCATTTCGGCCTGGATAGCCTGGGAGTCGCCCTGTTCACCACGGAAGGTCGCGTAGACGACGATCGCGCCATCAGGCAGGTCGCTGTGGCGGTAGCGGTAGTTGAGGTCGGCTGGTCCCAACGTCGTCAGCGTGCCGTTGCGGGTGACGACCTGCGCCGCAACCAGCACATCCGCAACCTCGCGGCCATAGGCACCGCCGTTCATCCGCACGAAGCCGCCGACCGTGCCGGGGATCGAGCGCAGGAACTCGACGCCGGCAATGCCTGCATCGCGCGCGGTCGAGGAGACGAGGATGCCGCTCGCCCCGCCGCCGCAGGTCAGGGTCAGGCCGTCGGCCGTAACCTTGGCGAAGGGCTTGCCGAGGCGGACGACGACGCCGCGCACGCCACCGTCGCGGACGATCAGGTTGGAGCCGAGCCCCAGCCCCATCACCGGCGTCGCGGGGTCGAGCCCGCGCAGGAAGTCGCGAAGGTCGTCGGTGTCGGCCGGTTCGAACAGCCACTGCGCCGCGCCACCCGCCTTGAACCAGACGAGGGGCGCGAGCGGGGCGTCGGGGGTCAGCCGGCCACGGACCGGCGGCAGGGTCATTTGCCGACGCCCCAGAAGCGCGCCCATGCGGTCCATGCCTCGGCCTGCGCATCGGCGACCTGCTTGCCGACTTCGGTCATGTCGCGCTGTTCGGCGGTGTCGAGCAGCTTCTTCGCCGCGTCGAGCTGCGCCTGCTGCGCGCGCAGGATCTCGCGCTGCATCTCGATCGCGGTGGAGAACCAGTCGCTCATGCCAGCTTGCTCGCGATCGCGGCGGGCAGGCCGGCGGCGATCTTGGTGATGTCGCCGGCGCCAAGGCACACGATCAGGTCGCCGTCCTGGCCCTCCGCGGCGAGTGCGGTGGCGAGCGCGTCCCTGTCCGCGGCGACCTGTGCCGAACGGTGGCCGCGCAGCCGGATGCCGTCGACCAGCGCCTCGGCACTCACCCCGTCGACCGGGGTTTCACCGGCGGCATAGACGGGCAGGACATGGACCGCATCGGCGTCGTTGAACGCCTGTGCGAATTCGTCCATCAGCGCGCCCAGCCGCGAATAGCGGTGCGGCTGGACGACGGCGATCACCCGCCCGCCGGTCGCTTCGCGCGCGGCCGAAAGGACGGCGCGGATTTCGACCGGGTGGTGGCCGTAATCGTCGATCACGGTCATGCCGGCGACTTCGCCGACGCGGGTGAAGCGGCGCTTCACGCCGCCGAACTTGGCGAACCCTTGCGCGATGGTCGCGTCGTCGAGGCCCAGTTCGACCGCGACGGCGATCGCCGCCAGCGCGTTCTGTACATTGTGGCGGCCGGCCATCGGCAGGTGGATGCCGGCGATGGTGCGGGTATTGCCGTCACGGTCGCGGACGACGCAGTCGAAGCGGTTGCCATCGCGGCCCGCCGTCACCTCGACACCACGCACGTCCGCCTGCGCGGCAAAGCCATAGGTGACGATGCGGCGGTCTCGGATGCGGGGGATCAGCGCCTGCACTTCAGGGTGGTCTAGGCAGAGCACCGCCGCGCCATAGAAGGGCACGTTTTCGATAAATTCGACATAGGCGTCCTTCGCCCGGTCGAAGCTGCCATAATGGTCGAGATGTTCGGGGTCGATGTTGGTCACGACCGCGATCGTGCCATCCAATCGCAGGAAGCTGCCGTCGCTCTCGTCCGCCTCGACCACCATCCAGTCGGAGGCACCCAGCCGCGCGTTCGAGCCATAGCTGTTGATGATGCCGCCGTTGATGACGGTCGGATCGACGCCACCGGCATCGAGCAGCGCGGCGATCAACGAGGTCGTCGTCGTCTTGCCATGCGTCCCCGCCACCGCCACGGTCGATTTGAGCCGCATCAGCTCGGCCAGCATCTCCGCGCGACGGACCACCGGGATGCGCTTGGCCAGCGCATGGTCGCGCTCGGGATTACCGGGCTTGATCGCGGTCGAGGTGACGACGACCGCAACACCCTCCACATTCTCCGCCTTGTGGCCGATATGCACGTCGATGCCGCGCGCGCGCAGCCCGTCGACGACATAGCCCTCGGCCACGTCCGATCCCTGCACCTTATAGCCGAGATTGTGCATCACCTCGGCAATGCCCGACATGCCGATGCCGCCGATGCCGACGAAATGGATCGTGCCGATATCGGTCGCGACACCCTTCACGCAAATGCTTCCTTCTGTCGTTTGGCAGGGGTGATCTTACCCACTTTCGCCCGGGGTGCGTCGATGCTCTCAACCAGGTCGGCCATGTCGCGGACCGCGAACGGCCGTCCACAACTACGCGCGCGCGCCGCCGCATTGGCAAGCGCAGCGGGATCGAGGCCGAGCTTCTGGATCTGCTTGGCCAGTTCGCCGGCGGTGAAGTGCGACTGGGCAATCGCGCGGGCGCCGCCGGCCGCGACGATCTCACGGCAATTGGCGGTCTGGTGATCGTCGGTGGCGCCGGGCAGCGGCACCAGGATCGCCGGGCGCCCGGCGGCGGTCAGTTCGGCGATGGTCGATGCCCCCGCACGCGCGATCACGACATGCGCCCATGCCAGCCGGTCGGGCAGGTCGGGCAGATAGGTCGCGATCTCCGCCGGAATGCCGTGTTCGGCATATTTGGCGCGGACGGCATCGATATCCTCGATCCGCGCCTGATGCGTCACCTGCATCCGACGGCGGAATGCCACGGGCAACAGGGCAAGCCCGTCGGGTACGACCTGGCTCAGCACGCTCGCCCCCTGGCTGCCGCCGGTCACCAGCACGCGGAAGATCCCCTCCGCATCGAGTTGCGGATAGGGACGTTCGCGCAGGGTCAGCACGCTGTCACGCACCGGATTGCCGACCAGATGCATCTTGGGGACATGCTTGTCCTTCAGCCGATCGACCCGTTCGTAGCTGGTGGCGATGGCATGGACGCTGCCCGCGACCAGCCGGTTGACCCGGCCGAGCACGGCATTCTGTTCATGGACGATCGTCGGTACCTTCTGCGCAAAGGCAGCGAGCAGCGCCGGCAGCGCGGGATAGCCTCCGAAACCGATCACGGCGGCGGGCCGGAACGTCTTGTACAGCTCGATCGCCATCGACCGACCGGTCAGCATCTGTCGCCCGGCCTTCAGCCAGCCGATCGGACCGCCCGACAAGCGCCCGGCGGGCAGGACATGCGTCTGGATACCGTCGAACAGGTCGGGGAAACGGACGCCGCGTTCGTCGCTGACCAGCGCGACGCGGTGGCCGCGCCGGGTCAGTTCGACCGCGAGCGCCGCTGCCGGGACCATATGCCCCCCGGTGCCCCCGGCGGCGAGGACATAATGTTTGCTCATTTCGCTCCGCTCCAGCGCTGCTGGCCATAGGGTGAGCGGGTCAGATACGGGTTCCGGCGGGTGAAAGCGAGCAGCAGTCCCATCCCAATCGACAGGGCGATCATCGACGACCCGCCATAGGAGATGAACGGCAGCGTCATCCCCTTCGACGGGGCGATGCCGACATTGACCGCCATGTTGATGAGCGCCTGCGCCCCGAACTGCACGGCGAGCCCGGCGGCGGCGAGCAGCTTGAACGCATCCTCCTCGTCCAGCAGGCGGACGAAGACGCGCACGACGATGGCGAGGAAGATCAGCGCGATGATGGCGCAGGCGATCAGGCCGAATTCCTCACCCACCACGGCAAAGATATAGTCGGTATGGGCCTCGGGCAGTTTGAACTTCACCCGCCCGCCGCCGGGCCCGGTGCCGATCGCGCCGCCGGCGGTCAGCACGGCATGCGCCATGTCGACCTGATAGCTGTCGGTCGCCGCACTTTCGGGATCGGGAAACAGGAAGCCGTCGATGCGGACCCGCGCCGTGCCGTAGAAGGTATAGGCGGCGGCGACCAGCCCGACCCCTGCCCCGCCGAGCAGCGCCATGGTCCGCACCGGAATGCCGGCGACGACCAGCAATGCGGCCCATACGCCGCAGAAGATCACCGTCTGACCGAAATCGGGTTGCAGCATCAGACAGCCGGCAATGACGGCGGTCAGCGCGCCGGTGACCCACAGCATCGGCAGTTGCGGATCCTTCGCCCGCAACGACAATAGCCATGCGGTCGTGACGATGAACATCGGTTTCAGGAATTCGGACGGCTGGAACTGGCCGACGCCCAGACTGACCCAGCGCCGCGCGCCGTTCGCCTCCACGCCCACGAACGGCGTGACCATCAACGCCAGCACCAGCACGCCGGTGCCGAGCAGGCACAGCCGCCGGGCAAAGGTCACCGGTAGCATCGATACCGCGATCATGACGGGGAAGGAAAAGGCGATCCACCCCGCCTGTCGCCAGAAATACATCATCGGCGGCACGGTGACATCGCCGCCCGAATAGCGGACCGCCGATGCGGGCGAGGCGGCGGCGACCGCGACCAGCCCGATCGCGATCAGCACCATCGCGATCAACAGCAGCACCCGGTCGACTTCGCGGAACCACGCGCCGATCGGCGAACGGGCGCTGCGGCCCTGCAGCGTTTCGACGCGCTGCCGCAGCGCACGAACGTCGCGCCCGCGTCCCATATCGGTCATCGCAAAGCCTCCACCGCTGCTGCGAAGGCGCGGCCGCGCGCTTCGAAATCGCTATACTGGTCGAACGAGGCGCAAGCCGGCGACAACAGGACGGTGTCGCCGGGTTGCGCGTTGGCCGCGGCGCTTCGGACCGCTGCGTCGAGGGTGCCGGCATGCTCCACGGGCATGTCGGGGGCCAGCAGTTCGGCAAAGCGTTCGGCGGCGGTGCCGATGGTATAGGCGCGCACGACGTTGCCGAAACCGGAACGGCACGCGTCGAGATCGTCGGACTTGGCGAGGCCGCCGACGATCCAGTGGATACGCCGGAACGCGTTGAGCGCGGGCGCGGTCGAATCGGGGTTCGTCGCCTTGCTGTCGTCGACATAGGCGACGCCGTCCACGTCGGCGACGTGCGCCATGCGGTGCGGGAGCGCGCGGTAGCTTTGCAGGCCGGCGCGAATAGTGTCGGCGTCGAGGCCGAGCGCTTCGCAGACGGCGATGGCGGCCAGCGCGTTCTGAGCATTGTGGGGACCGGCGAGTGCGGGGCCGTAGGCGGGCGCATCGGCGGGCACGGCGATGCGGGTCGCGTGCGGCAGGGTATCGGCGATCGCGGTCGAGGTCGCATCACCGGTGCCGACGATCGCCGCCCGTCCGGGCAACTGCATCGCGAACAACCGCGCCTTCGACGCGGCATAGGCTTCGAACCCGGCATAGCGGTCGAGATGGTCGGGGGTGATATTGAGCAGCACCGCCACGTCGCAATCGAGGGTGGTGGTCAGGTCGATCTGATAGCTCGACAGTTCGAGGACATAGACGCCGCCGGCGGGCAACGGATCCTGTGCGAGGATCGGCAGGCCGATATTGCCGCCCATCCGCGCGGCGATGTCGGCTTGGGTCAGGATGTGGTGGATCAGTGCGGTGGTGGTCGACTTGCCGTTGGTGCCGGTGATGCCGACGACCCGGTGCGGCGGCAGGTCGCCGCGGGCCTGTGCGAAGAGTTCGATGTCGCCGATGATGGGTACGCCGCCGGCATATTCGGCGATCGGGTGGCGGTTGAGCGGTACGCCGGGCGAGACGACGATGCCGTCGAGGTCGTAAACGTCGACAGCGTCCAACGTCATCGGATCGGCAAACACCAAAGCCCCCTCCCCCATGGGGGAGAGGGTTGGGAGAGGGGGTGCCCCGGGTACTGTCGTCGGAGAGGAAGAAGAAAGCCCCTCTCCCCGCGAGCGGGAAGAGGGAGAAAGGGCGTCGCGCTTTGCCTCGTCACCGTCCCACGCGACAACGCTCGCGCCACCGGCCAGCAGCGCGCGGACGGTTGCCGCGCCGGAGCGGGCAAGCCCCAGCACCGCGAATTTCTTCCCCGCCCAGGCGGCAGCGATGATCACCGCAGTTTCAGCGTCGAGAGGCCGGCCAGCGCCAGCACGAAGGCGATGATCCAGAACCGGATCACGACGGTCGCCTCGGCCCAGCCGAGCTGTTCGAAATGATGGTGGATCGGCGCCATGCGGAAGATGCGCTTGCCGGTGCGCTTGTACCAGAACACCTGGATGATGACCGACAGCGCCTCGACCACGAACAGCCCGCCGATGATCGCCAGCACGATTTCGTGATGCGAAGACACGGCGATCGCGCCAAGTGCGCCGCCCAGCGCGAGGCTGCCGGTATCTCCCATGAACACCGCCGCCGGGGGGGCGTTGTACCACAGGAACGCCAGCCCTGCGCCGACGATCGCACCGCAGAACAGCGCGAGATCGCCCGCACCCAGCACGTGCGGAATGCCGAGATAGGCGGCGAACTTGGCATTGCCGACCATATAGACGATCAGCATCAGCGCGACCGATGCGATGATGACCGGCATCGTCGCGAGGCCATCCAGCCCGTCGGTCAGGTTCACCGCATTGCCGAAGGCGACGATCGTGAAGGCGGCGAAGATGATGTAGAACGGCCCGAGATCGATCGCCACGCCCGAAAAGAACGGCACGTAGAGCATCGTGCCGGTCTGGCGGATGATGATCCAGCTGGCGACGCCGGCGATGAGGAATTCGAGCAGCAGCCGCACCCGGCCCGACACGCCCGCCGTGCTCGCCTTGCGCACCTTGTCATAATCGTCGAGGAAGCCGATCGCGGCGAAGCCCAGCGTCACGAACAGGCATGCCCAGACGAACGGGTTGGCAAGGTCCATCCACAGCAACACCGCGACGGTGAGCGAGGTCAGGATCATCAGCCCGCCCATGGTCGGCGTGCCGCGCTTGGCGAGGTGCGTCTGCGGCCCATCGAGGCGGATCGGCTGACCCTTGCCCTGCCGCACGCGCAACCAGCCGATGAAACGCGGACCGATGATGAGGCCAAGGAACAGCGCCGTCGCCGTCGCCGCGCCGGTGCGGAACGACAGGTAGCGGAACAGGTTCAAAACACCGGGAAAGCCGAGATATTCGGCGATTTCGTACAACATCAGTCCTGGCCCCACAGGTCGGCGACGACCCGCGCCAGCCCCACCCCGTTCGATCCCTTTACGAGTACCGCGTCACCCGGCGACAGCAGGTCCGACAGGACCAGCGCGGCGGCGGCGGCGTCGGGCACATGGACGCTTTCGACGCGACCCTCAAGCGCCTTGGCAAGGGGCAGCATGCCCTTGCCCACCAACACGGCGCGTGAAACGCCCGCTTCGTCGATGGGGACCGCCAGTGCGGCGTGATAGGCGTCGGAGGACTCGCCCAGTTCGCGCATTTCGCCGAGCACCGCGACGCGGCGCTCGGCGCGTTCGGCGGCCAGCACCTTCAGCGTTGCGCGCATCGAGGCGGGGTTGGCATTGTAGCTTTCGTCGATGACCAGCGCCTCGCCGTCGCCGACCCGGACCTTGCGCCGCGCGCCACGTCCCGCGAGACCATCGAGATCGGCGAGCGCCAGACCGGCGACGCCGAGGTCACTGCCGAACGCACCGACCGCCGCCATCACCGCCAGTGAATTGGCGACCCAATGTTCGCCGGGCGGGGCGAGGGTATAGCTGACTTCGCGGTCGCCCAGCCGCGCGGTGACGAAACTGTCGCCGCTCGATAGCCGGACATGCTCGATCGCGCGCACATCCGCACCGTCGCGAAGCCCGAAGGTGACGATCCGGCCGGCATAGGGCTGCGCCGCGGCGATCAGCGTGTCGCGGTGCGGGCTGTCAAACGGCACGATCGCGACGCCACCGGGGGTCAGCCCTTCGAAAATCTCGCCCTTGGCGCGAGCGATCGCGTCCTCACCGGTGAAGAATTCGGTGTGTGCCGGGGCAATGGTCGTGATGATGGCGATGTCGGGGCGGACCAGCCGGGTCAGCTGCGACAGCTCGCCCGCATGGTTCATGCCCATTTCGAGCACCGCCGCCTGTGTCGTCGCCGGCATCCGGGCGAGGCTGAGCGGCACGCCGGTATGGTTGTTGTAGCTTTTGACCGAGCGATGCGCCTGTCCGAAGGTCACACGGTCCAGCGCGGCGAACAGTGCTTCCTTGGTCCCGGTCTTGCCGACCGAACCGGTCACGCCGACGATCCGCCCGGTCACGCGCGCGCGCGCGGCATGGGCAAGCTGGTCGAGCGCGACGGCGGTGTCGGGCACCAACACATGCGGCCCGTCGACCGGCCGCGACACCAAAGCCCCCGCCGCCCCCTGCGCAAATGCCTGCGCGACGAAGCGGTGGCCGTCGGTCGCCTCGCCCGACAGCGCGACGAACAGGTCGCCTGAGCCGACCTCGCGGCTGTCGAACGCTACGCCGTTCGCGTCGAAGTCGGCGGAGGCGACACCGCCGGTCGCAGCGGCGATCGCTGCCGAGGTCCAGAGCGCCGTCACAAGCCCCTCTCCGACAAAGCATCGCGCCGGTCATGCCCCCGGCATGACCTAAACAGTGCGGGGTACTGTTTACCCGAAGCTGGGTTGGGGTGGGTCGGGTTCCGCATCAGGCGGACGCCGGCATCACTCGCCGACCAACCCACCCCCAGCCCCTCCCTTTCAGGGAGGGGAGGATGCTGGACATCAGCCCGCACAGTCACGCGCCACCTGCACGTCGTCGAAGGGCAGGATCATATCGCCGACGATCTGGCCTTGTTCATGCCCCTTGCCCGCGATCAGCACGATGTCGCCGGTCTGCGCCATGTCGCACGCTGCGCGGATCGCGGCGCGGCGGTCGCCGATCTCGGTCGCATTCGGCGCGCCCTCCAGCACCTGCGCGCGGATCGTGGCGGCGTCTTCGGTACGGGGATTGTCGTCGGTGACGATCGCGACATCGCCATGGGTCGCGACGACCTCCCCCATCGGCGCGCGTTTGCCGGTGTCGCGGTCGCCGCCCGCACCGAACACGACGATCAGCCGCCCTTCGGCATGCGGACGCAGCGCGGCGATGGCCGCCTCCAACGCGTCGGGGGTATGGGCATAATCGACATAGACCGGCGCGCCATTGGGCAGGATCACCGCCCGCTCCAGTCGCCCGCGTACCGGCTGCAACCGCGCCAGTCCGGCCAGCGTCGCAGCGAGCGTGCCTCCGGTCGCCAACACGAGGCCGGCGGCGGTCAGTGCGTTCGCCGCCTGATAGGCACCGATCAGTGGCAGTTGCACCTTGTGCGCCTGCCCCTCGGCCTCGATCGTCAGCGTCTGGCCGAGCAGGCTCGGCTCGCGCGCGGTCAGGCGGAGCGTATCGCCATGTTCGCCGACGGTGATGAGCGCATTGCCGCGCACGCGCGCCAGATCGATCACCCGGTCGGCATGGGGATCGTCGACCCACACCACCGCCGTCCCGTCATCGGCCAGCATTTCGGCGAACAGCCGCAGCTTGGCGGTCAGATAGGTCGCCATGTCGCCATGATAGTCGAGGTGATCGCGGCTGAGATTGGTGAAGGCGGCGGCGCGGACCGGCAGCCCTTCGGTGCGATATTGCGCCAGGCCGTGGCTCGATGCCTCGAACGCGACATGGGTCACGCCTTCGCGCGCCAGCCCGGCGACATTCGACAGGAAGGTGACGATGTCGGGCGTGGTCAGCCCGGTGGTAACGCGTTCATCGGCGGTGGTGACGCCCAGCGTGCCGATCGACGCGGCATGATGCCCCTGCATACGCCAAAGCTGGCGCACCATTTCGACGGTGCTGGTCTTGCCGTTGGTGCCGGTGACTGCAACGCAGGTCGGCGGAAACGGCGCGAAGAATTGCGCGGCGGCGCGGGCGAACGCCTCACGCGGATCGCGCGCCGCGATGTGGACCGCACCCTCGACGACCGCTTCGGGGCGGGCGACGATGGCGACCGCCCCGGCGGCGATGGCGGCGGGAATATAGTCCTCACCATTGACCCTCGCCCCTTCGAACGCCCCGAACACGGTGCCCGGCGCGACCTTACGATGGTCGATCGCAAACCCCGTGACGGTCTGCGGTTCGTCACCGCCGGTAATCGTTCCCAATTTCATTCCACGTTCGCCAGCTTCTTCGCGTCACCCGGCGCGCGCCACAGCAGCTCGCGCAATCCGGCGACGTCGATATCGGCATTGGCGCTGGGAATCACCCCCAACAATGGGCCGGTGCGCGAGATGACGCGGCTGACGACCGGTGCGGCGGTCCATGCCGCGCTGGTGAAGCCGAAGGTTTCCTTCGTCCCCTTCGGGCTGTCGAGCATCGCGATCACGACATAGCGCGGACGATCCATCGGAAAGACCGCGGCGAAGGTCGAAACGTTGATCTTCTTCGAATAGCCGCCGCCCGCGCCGACCGTCTCGGCGGTGCCGGTCTTGCCACCGACGCGGAAGCCGGGCGCCTCCGCCTTGCGGCCGGTGCCGTCGGTGACGATCAGGCGCAGCAACGCGCGCATCTTGGCACTGGTCGCTTCCGAAAACACGCGGCGGCCGGCGGGGGCCTGTCCCGGTTTCAGCTTCATCAGCGTCGCCGGACGCCAGATGCCGCCATTGACCAGCGCGGCATAGGCGCTGGCGAGGTGCAGCGGAGTAACCGCAATGCCGTGACCGAAGGCCGTGGTCATCGTCGTCGTCCGACCCCAGTAATGCGGCCAGATGGGGCGCGACTTTTCGACCTCCAGATCGGGTGCCGCGTCGAAGTGCAGCGAGCGGAACAGCTTTTCCATCCGCGCCTGCCCCATTTCGTCGGCGATACGTGCAGTACCGATGTTCGAGGAATGGACGAGGATTTCTGGCACGTTCATCCAGCGCTTCTGCGCGTGATCGTCGCGGATGCGGAAACCCGCGACGCGCAGCGGCTCGGTCGCATCATAACGCTTCGACAGCGACGGCACGACGCCGTCGTCAAGTGCTGCCGCCATGGTCAGCGGTTTGAACGCCGATCCCAGTTCGTACACGCCCTGCGTCACCAGGTTCATCTGACCAGTGTTCGCCGTGACGTGATTGGGGTTGAAGGTCGGCAGCGAAGTCATCGCGATGACTTCACCGGTATCGCTGTCGAGGACGATACCGCCCGCGCCGCGCGCCTGGAACACCGCCATGGCGTTGGCGAGTTCGCTTTCCAGCGCCGCCTGCACCCGCGTGTCGAGGCTGAGCGCGACCGGGCGCCCACGCTCGGCCGGGTCGACCAGCCGCGTGTTCAGGAACTTCTCCATGCCGCGCACGCCGCGACCGTCCATGTCGAGATAACCGAGCGCATGCGCCGCCATCGCGCTTTGCGGATAGAGGCGTTCGGGTTCGCGGCCGAGCGCGATGCCCGGCTCGCCCAGCGCATTCACCTGCTGCACCAATTCGGGCAGCGCGCGACGGCGCAGATAGACGAAGCTGCGGTCGAGGTTGAGCTGCGCGTAATAATAGCCGACGTCATGATCGGGCATCAGCGCGGCGAGTTGTTCCGCCAATTGCCGTTTGTCGCCGATCACCTTGTCCGGGCGCACCGCGATCGACCATGCGTCGATGGTGCGGGCCAGCGGCGCGCCGTTGCGGTCGACCAGATCGCCACGCAGCGGCACCAGCGCCGATTCTGCCGCGATCGCCGAACGCGGTTCGGCCATGACGCCCAGCAGCATCAGCCGCACGAGGATCGCCGCCACCCCTGCCGCGAACAGCAGCATCAACACCATCAGCCGGTAATGGGCGATGTTCACCAGCGTATGGCGCGCGCCATCGGCACGCTGCTGGTTGAGCGGAGGGGCGACGACGACGATCACGGGCGAGCGGCTTCCTTGCGGGCGGAACGGGCCAGATCGGCCATCGTCGCGTCGCTTAGCAGGGTTCGGTCGAGCATCGCCACCGCCCGCGCCTTGGCCGGGATCACGTCCGCCTTGGCGGTCTGTACCGGACCGACCGGCTTGACGGTGCGGGCGGGTTCAGCCTTGGCCGGCGTCGGTGCGGCGACCGGGGTGGCGGCGGAAAGGGCTGGTTCGGGCGTCGGGGGTGCGAGTTCCATCGGCGCGCTCGGCACGACATAGGCGAGCGCGACATTTCCGCCCTCGGTCCGGCCGGGCAGCGACGCCAACTGATGTTCGCCGCCGACATATTGTTCGGCGCGCGGCGCGGCGAGTGCCAGCACGTCGCCGTTCCAGCGTTCGAGCTGGGCCATGTTCGCGCGGGTGTCGAATTCGGTTTCGAGCGCGCGGATATCCTTGCGCGCCTGCACGATCGATCGCTCGACCGCCTCGACCCGGCCGCGCTCGGCCGCTCCCTGCGAGATGACGAGGTAGAAGGCGGGCGCCATCACGCCGATCGCCACTAGCTTGCCCAACGTTCCGAACCCGAACGCACCCATCACATCGCACTCCCGTTCGTACTCCACGGCGCGGACGCCGTGCGAAGGCCCACGCGCAACGTCGCCGAACGCGCACGCGGATTGATCGTCACTTCTTCGTCATTCGGCCGCACCGCCTTGGCGATGTTCCCGAAACTGGGCGCCGGCCCCTGCACCACCAACGGGCGGTGCCGCGAACCGGCAGGCATCGCCCCGCCGCGTGTCCGCAGGAACCGCTTCACGATGCGGTCCTCGAGGCTGTGGAAGCTGACCACCGACAGTCGTCCGCCCGGCCGCAACACCCGCTCCGCCGCATCCAACCCGGCGGTCAGCTCGCCCAGTTCGTCGTTCAGGTGGATGCGAATCGCCTGAAACGCGCGGGTTGCAGGATCCTTCTTCTCATGCGGACGATGGCCGAGTGCCCGACGCACGACGGCGGCCAGTTCGCCGGTGCGCTCCAGCGGCCGCGCGCCGACGATGAAGTTCGCGACGCGGCGGTGGCGCGGCTCCTCGCCATAGCGGTCGAGCACGTCCGAAATCTCGGCCTCGTCGGCAGTGTTGAGCCATTCGGCGGCGGTCATGCCCTCCCGGCTCATCCGCATGTCGAGCGGGCCATCCGATTGAAAGGAAAAGCCGCGATCGGCCTGATCGAGCTGCATCGACGACACGCCGATATCCATGACGACCCCGTCGACCGCGTCAATGCCGCGCGCCGCCAATTCGCCCGCCATCGCCGAAAAAGGCGCCTCGATCAGCAGCAGCCGGTCGCCCGCTTCGTCGAGAAGCGGCTTGGCGGCGGCATGCGCGGTCGGATCGCGGTCGAACGCGATGACCCGCGCGCCAGCGGCAAGCATGGCGCGGGTATAGCCGCCCGCACCGAACGTCGCGTCGACATGCGTCTCGCCCGGCTGGATCGCCAGCGCCGCGACCGCTTCGGTCAGCAGGACCGGGATATGCGGAGCGGCGGTCATTGCAGCCCCTTCTCTTCCATCAGGAATTCGCACAGCTCGCGCGTGTCGGCGTCGATCTCGGTATCGGCGATCAGGGTGAACGGGTCCCAGATGTTGAAGGTGTCGCCGCGCCCGTGGAAGAACGCCCATTTGTCGATCTTCGCGCGGCGGCGATAGAAGGTCGGCAGCACGAAGCGGCCGGCACTGTCGAACGGCGCCGATTCGAGGTTACCGAACGCCTTGCCCGCAACGTTGTAGTCGGTGTCGACATCCTCGTCGCTGCCCTGCGGCCGGCGCGAATACAGAATCTTCGGCCAGGCGGTATCGAACGCACTGAGACAGACATGCTTGCCGTGGCGCTTGATCAGGAGTTCGCGGGCGTCGGCATTCTTCTCCAGCACCGAGCGCAGCTTGGCAGGCACTGCGACGCGACCCTTCGCGTCGACCGCCTGTAGCCCGTAGCTCAGGTAGAGTTCCCTGTCCGACACATCGCCCCTGTTCGGTCACGCAGGAGAAGCGTCGCGCCCGGCAAATACGCGCCGCGCGAGAAGATTCGACGATCCCAGGACCTGCCCCCTGTGACGGTTAAAGAAGTACCAAAAGTACACATGGGTCACAATGGGCGAAGTTGGGTGAAGATGGGATTTTACCCCACCTGACGGCCATTTTATGGGCTGTACGTTGTTTGTTCACCCATTGATGTACGTCAATTCCACATGAACGAACGGGACCGCCCGCCACAGGCGCGCGGAACGAATAGGCAGGCATGGGATGAGACCCCCGATAGGGTGCCAAACGCCTGACTCGACATCGATCTTTGGAAATCAGCGCCGCGTGGGCGCAATCAGGGCGCTTCGGGAGCCGTCGCGTTATTGCCGGGCGCGGTGCCCGGGGAAATGCCCAGTTCGGCCAGCGGTTCGTCGGGATTGCTGGCGGTCAGGTTCGCCAGCGCGACGTTGGCCGATTCCTCGACCGAGGTAACGTCCTCACCAATCGGCGCTTCGTCGATCGCCGAACGGAACAGGGCGCTGGCAAGCACGATCAGGAACACGACCAGCACCAGACCGGTCGCGCCGACGCGCAGGCGTTGCAGCAGTTGCGATTGATCCGACCGTGGCAACATTCGGAAGGGTGTTACGCCGAAGTCCCCGCGCTGTCGACCGCCAACCCCTTCGCCGTTAACCATTCGGGATTGTAGAGCGTCGACAGGTACCGGAAGCCGGTGTCGCACAGGATCGTCGCGACCCGGCTGCCCGGACCCAATTGCCGCGCGAGCAGCACCGCGCCGGCAACGTTGATGCCCGACGACAGGCCGAGACACAGCCCTTCCTCAGCGAGCAGGCGACGGACCCAGACCATGCCCTCTTCGTCGGACACGCGGAACTGGGTGTCGATCGGCGCACCGTCGAGATTGGCGGTAATCCGCCCTTGCCCGATCCCCTCGGCGACCGACGATCCCTCCGACCGCAGTTCGCCACAGGCATAATAGTCGTACAACGCCGCGCCGTGCGGGTCGGTCAGCGCGATCGTGACCGATTCGTCCTTTTCCTTCAGCCCAAGCCCGACCCCGGCCAACGTCCCGCCGGTCCCCGCAGCGCAGGTGAATCCATCGATCCGGCCGTCCATCTGCTCCCAGATTTCGGACGCGGTGCCGATGATGTGCGCGCGACGATTGGCGATATTGTCGAACTGGTTGGCCCAGATCGCGTTCGGCGTTTCCTCGGCGATCCGGCGGCTGGTGTGCACGAAATGGCCGGGGTTCGAATAGGGCGCGGCGGGCACCAGCACCAGTTCGGCGCCCAGCGCGCGCAGCGTATCCATCTTCTCCCGGCTCTGCGTCTCGGGCATGACGATGATCGTCCTATACCCCTTGGCATTGGCGACCAGCGCGAGGCCGATGCCGGTATTGCCCGCCGTCCCTTCGACGATCGTGCCGCCGGGCTGGATCAACCCGCGCGCCTCGGCATCCTCGACGATCGACAGCGCCGCGCGATCCTTCACGCTGGCACCGGGATTAGCGAATTCGCACTTGGCGAAAATCTCCGCGTCCGCAGCCTCGCTCGGCCCCTTCAGGCGAACGAGCGGGGTGTTGCCGATCAGAGCGAGCGTGTCGGAGGCGATATGCATGGGTTCCAGATGGCGCGGGTCGCACGCGGGGGCAAGCCGGTGACGCGGTAGAATGGATTGGTGGGCGGCAATGGTGGCTTTGCCTTAACTCCCCTTCCTGGAAGGGAGGGGTTGAGGGTGGGTCGGCCCGCAAGGCACCGGGACGGCAGCCAGTATCGCTTCGGCGACGCCATCGGGATTGGCTACTACTTCGACATTCCAGAAGCGGAGAACATGCCAGCCAAGCGATTCAAGGAACCGAGTGCGGTCAACGTCATACGTCGAGTCGAGGTGCTGGCTGCCATCGAAATCCACCGCGAGCTTTGCTGTACGGCATGCCAGATCGAGGATGTAGGTCCCGACGACAAGTTGTCGGGTAAAGCGCGGCCGGTGGTGACGAACACGATGCCAGATCAGACGTTCCGCTTCGGTGGCATTGGTGCGGAGGTCGCGGGCGCGGTCGGTCAGGTAGAGCGGGACACGGGTCATTCAGCCACCACCTCCAGCGCCTGCGGAAACCGACCCACCCCCGACCCCTCCCTTCCAGGGAGGGGAGTAAGGCGCTCCCCCCTCCCTGACAGGGAG
>NZ_LMKE01000001.1:985547-993192 GCF_001421245.1 Sphingomonas sp. Leaf10
CCCGCGACGAAGCGCAACCTCCCCCCAAACGCCTACCCCACCAACGCGTCCACCAAAGCCTTCACCTTCGCCTGCCGCCATTGCGGGAGCGGCGCGACCAGCCAGTATCCCTGCCGCCCGCCCTTCGGATCGCCGACGACCGTCACCCGCCCCGCAGCAATATCGCCGCGCGCGAGCAGTTCGGGCACCGTCGCCCGCCCCAGCCCCGCCGCCGCCGCATCGATCGCGAGGCCCGCATCGGCGACTCGCACCAGCGCCGAGGCATCCTCCGGCTCGCACCCGGCCCAGCCGATCCGCGTGTCCGCGCCACCGCCGGCACGTTCGATCGTGACCATGCCGTCCGATTCCAGCGCCTCACCCTCATTCGCGCCGGGACCGTCGCCCCACCGGATGGCGAGGTCGAGATTGGCTTCGGTAAAGTCGATCGCATCGTCGGCCGCGACCAATGCGAAGCGCAGTTCGGGATCGGACGTCGCGATCCGCGACAGGCGTGGCAGCAACCACTTTTGCGTCAGGTCGCGCGGGGCGGCGATGGTCAGCGACTTGGACGACTGCCCCGCCTGCATCGCGCGGACCGCCTCCTCGAATTGCAGGAAGCCGCCACGCAGCGCCGCCAGCCCGGCCTCGCCCTCGGGCGTCAGTTCGAGGCCGCGGGTCGTACGGCGGAACAGCACGACGCCCAGCGTGTCCTCCAGCGCGCGGACCTGTTGCCCGACCGCCGCCGGCGTCACCGCCAGTTCGTCGGCGGCGCGGGTGAACGACAGATGGCGCGCGGCGGCGTCGAGTACGCGGAGCCCGTTGAGCGGAAGATGCGTCCGCTTCATGCGCCGACCGCCGGTGCCAGCAGCGAAAAGCGCGGGATCGCCACGTCGAACGTATCGCCGTCATCGGCGAGCATATGATAGCTGCCCTGCATCGCCCCGCTGGACGTCGACAGCGGACAACCCGACACATAGTCGAAGCTGCCGCCCGGTTCGATCACCGGCAATTCGCCGATCACGCCTTCGCCCTCCACGCTGTGCCGTTCGCCGCGTCCGTCGGTGATGATCCAGTGGCGGGTCAGCAACTGGACGGTGCGCTCCGACCCGTTTTCGATGCGGATATGATAGGCCCAGAACCAGCGGCCCTGCGCGGGTTGCGACTGTTCGGGCAGATAGGTCGCCGATACCCGCACCGCGATGCCGGCGGTCGTCGCCTCGTGCGGGAACAGCGCCTTCATAGGGCGACCGCCCGCAACGCCTGGTCCAGATCGGTGATCAGGTCCGCCGGGTCTTCCAACCCGACGTTGATGCGGATCATGCCTTCCGAAATCCCCATCTCGATCCGCTTCTCCTCGGCCACGCCGGAATGGGTGGTGGAGGCGGGGTGCGTCATCAACGAGCGCGAATCGCCGATATTGTTCGAGATATCGATCAGTTGCAGCGCATCGAGCAGCCCGTGTGCTTGGCGCCGACCGCCATCGAGTTCGAACGAGAAGATCGGTCCGGCCATCTTCATCTGCCGCATGCACAGGTCGTGCTGCGGATGGCTGGGCAGGCCCGGCGCGTTGATCTTCGCCACGCGGCTTTCGAGGAAGCTCGCGACCTTCAGGGCGTTTTCCGACTGGCGCATGACGCGCAGGTCGAGCGTCTCCAGCCCCTTCAGCACCACCCACGCGTTGAACGCGCTGAGCGTCGGTCCGGTGTTGCGGGTGAAGGGCAGCAGCACGTCGTCGATGAACGCTTTGCTCCCGCACACGGCCCCGGCGAGCACGCGCCCCTGCCCTTCCATCAGCTTGGTCGCGCTATAGGCGACGACGTCGGCACCGAACTCCATCGGCCGTTGCAGCGCGGGGCTGGCAAAGGCGTTGTCGACGACGGTGACGATGCCGCGCTCGCGCGCCGCCGCGCAGATTGCGGTCAGGTCGGCGACGTCCATCGTCGGATTGGCCGGCGTTTCGAAGAACCAGACCTTGGTATTCGAACGGCTGGCATCGATGAACGCCTGCGTATCGCGGGCGTCGACGACATCCGTCTCGATCCCGAATTTCGGCAGCAACGTGTCGGTCAGCCAGCGGCACGACCCGAACGCAGCACGCCCGCCGACCAGATGGTCGCCCGCCGACAACTGACACAATAGCGCGGCGGTCATCGCCGCCATGCCGGTCGCCATCGTCCGGCACGCCTCGGCCCCTTCCAACAGCGCGATGCGTTCTTCGAGCATCTCGACCGTCGGGTTCTGCAACCGCGAATAGGTCATGCCGACCTGTTCGCCGGCGAAACGCGCGGCGGCGTCGCCGGCACAGTCATAGGCATAGCCCGAGGTCAGGAACAGCGCCTCCGACGTTTCGCCATATTCGCTGCGCGCGGTGCCGCCACGCACGGCCTGCGTTGCGGGACGCCAGTTGGCGGTGATGCTGCGGTCTTGTCCGGTCTTGCGCTTCATGCGTGGGTCTTTGCGCGCTCGGGCGGAGAATTTCCAGAGGGGATGCGCCCGCTGGACCGGCTTGCGGGCAGGGAGTAGAGCGCGGCGATGCGTTCCGTACTCAATGTGGATCGCTCCATCCTCGGTCAGCCATGGCGCTGGCGGGGGTTGGAAGGCGATGTCTGCGACGAAGGTTTCGTCGCAGACGACCTCGTCACCCGTATCCTGCTGGCCCGCGGCTGTCCGCGCGAAGGACTTGATGCGCACAAGACGCCCAGCATCCGCCAGTTCATGCCCGACCCGTCGATCTTCCGCGACATGGACCGCGCCGCCGAACGCCTCGCCGAGGCGGTGATGGCGGGTGAGCCGGTCGCGATCTTCGGCGATTACGACGTCGATGGCGCGACCTCGGCGGCGTTGCTGGTGCGGCTGTTGCGCGATCTGGGGCTGACCGCCCGTCCCTATATCCCCGATCGGCAAACCGAGGGCTATGGCCCCAATGCTCCCGCGATGCTGCGGCTGGCAGGGGAAGGTGCGACGCTGATCGTCACCGTCGATTGCGGGGCACAGGCCTTCGACGCGCTTGCCGCTGCGCAGGATGCCGGGGTCGACGTGCTGGTGGTCGATCATCACCAATGCACGACGCAATTGCCGCCGGCGCTGGCGGTGGTGAATCCCAACCGGCTCGACGAAGGCGAAGGCGCGGCGCATGGCCATCTCGCGGCAGTCGGGGTCGCCTTCCTGCTTGGCGCGGCAGTGCTTCGGACGTTGCGGGCGCGCGGCTTCTTTGCGAGCCGAGCCGAGCCGCGACTACTCGACCTGCTCGATCTCGTCGCGCTCGGCACCGTGGCGGATGTAGCGCAGTTGCGCGGCCTCAACCGTGCCTTCGTGGCGCAGGGACTGAAGGTCATGGCCGGGCGCCGCAATATCGGCCTCGCCGCGCTGATCGAGGCATCGCGCCTGACCCGCGCGCCGACCTGCACCGATCTCGGCTTCGCGCTGGGGCCGCGGATCAATGCCGGCGGGCGCGTCGGCAAGTCGGATCTGGGCGTTCGCCTGCTGACGACGCAGGACCCGGAGGAAGCGCGCGCGCTGGCCGTCGAGCTCGACCGGTTGAACGAGGAACGCCGGCTGATCGAGGGCGATGTGCAGGCGGAGGCCGACCTGTCGGCGCGTGCACAGGACTCGCGCGGTTGCGTGGTCGTGTCGGGACGCGGCTGGCATCCGGGCGTCATCGGCATCGTCGCGGGACGGTTGAAGGAAAAGCTGGGGCGCCCGGTGCTGGTCATCGCGGTGGACGAACATGGCGTCGGCAAGGGCTCGGGGAGATCGATTCCCGGCGTCGACATGGGCGGAACGATCCTCGCGGCGAAGGAACTCGGGCTGGTCAGTGCCGGCGGCGGCCATGCCGCGGCGGCTGGCGTGACGGTGGCGGAGGACGCGATCCCGGCGCTCGCCGACTTCCTGCACGCTCGCATGGCCGAACCGGTCGAGCGCGCCCGCGAGGACCGCGCGCTGCTGGTCGATGCGGTGCTCGCGCCCGGTGGGGTCAGCCCGTCGCTGATCGAGGCGCTGGAGGCGGGCGGCCCCTATGGCATGGGCTGGCCCTCCCCCCGCGTCGCCGCCGGGCCGGTGCGGATCGTGAAGGCGGACATCGTCGGCAACGGCCATGTCCGCGCGATCCTGACCGGCGACGACGGCCGCCGGTTCAAGGGCGTGGCGTTCCGCCAGGCCGAAACCGATCTCGGCGCGGCGCTGCTCGGCGCCCCCGCGCACCGCCGCGTGTTCCTGGCCGGCCGCGCGAAGCTCGACGACTGGGGCACCCGCCCCACCGCCGAACTGCACATCGACGACATGGCATGGGCGGATTGAACGGCAGGGTGGCGACGGCAAAACGACAGGACGGCGACGGCAAATTGAACGATATCTACAAAAACCCTGTTGACCGATCGAAATCCCTCCCCTAACAGCCCGCTCACGCCTTCACGGCCCCTTCGTCTAGCGGTTAGGACGCGGCCCTTTCACGGCTGAAACACGGGTTCGATTCCCGTAGGGGTCACCAGCGCCCGCCAAAATGGCGGATTTGCGCGGTGTATGCGGTCTTCATGGACGCTTTACCCATCCTTGTGTACAAAGGATGCGTACAAAGTGATCCGCATGGCTGCTCCGTTCAAAGATCCTCGCACTGGCATTCTCTATTTTCGTCGGGTCATTCCCGCAGCGCTTCGGCCGTTCTTCGACGGCGCGTCGAGCGAGTATAAGCGGACCCTCGATACGCGCGATCCGGATGAAGCTCGCCAGCGCTACCACCCGCACGCCATTGTTTACGACCAGAAGCTTGCGGCAGCGCGGCGCAGCCTCGCCAGCCAGCAGCTCCGATCGGCGCGATCCATGGTCGACGCCTATCTTGACGGTGTCAGCGAACAGCAACTGCAAGGCATGGCCCAGAAGCTGGCATCGCTCGAAGTTGGTGCTTTCCAACACGCCCACGGCCTAACCGACTATGACCCTGGTTCGCGCTATGACTTCGGCAGCCCGCCGGAACGGCCTGACCTCCAAAACTTCGGCGACCGCAAGACGATGCTGGAGGCAGTGCCGGACTTCAGCCCGCTGCCTTGGCTTGAAACGCTACGGCGAATTTCCACTCTCCCGTCGCTGGATCCCATCGACTGGGCCATCCTCGCGATCGCGTTCAACAGCGGCATTGCCCAGCCAATCGACCCAGCGCTCTACGAAGCGATCGGCCAAGCCTATTTTGACAGGCTGTGCGAGGTTTGCACCCCCAAGATCGATCCGGCCCGCGTGCGTATTCTTCCATCCGCAATCCCGTTCAGCGTGGTGCCAAGTACTCATCACGCGGCCACAGGCCTACAATCGGCAGAAACCTCGTCGAACGCTCCGACACCGACCATCACCAAGGTCTTCGAGGATTGGGCTGTGTCCCAGCCCCGCGAGCCCAAGCTCGTAGACGAATGGCGTACCGCGATCACTCGATTCGCGCGCCTGCATGACGATCCGCCCGTCGATACCATCACCGCGTCGATGGTCCGCACCTATCGCCGGACTTGCGCGGCGTTGCCGTCGCGTGTGGGCAAGGCGATCAGAGCGCTTCCGCTGCTCGAGCAGGTGGAACTGGCCAAGGCGCAGGGGCTGAAAGTACTCGCCCCCGCAACGGTCAACAAGGCGCTGTCCGCCATCCGCGTGACGCTCGATCATGCCGTCGAGGAACTTGAGGTCATAACCGAGAATGTAGCGAAGGCTGTCAAGTCGCTGCCCAAGAACGAGATCGAAGACCCTCGCCTGCCGTTCGAACCGCAGGACCTCGTCAAAATCTTCAGTGCAGAGCTCCCGAATAAGAGCGGCGTTGCACCCAGCACCTTGGCTTGGACTTTGCTCTTGGCCCCCTTCACCGGATGCCGGCTGGAGGAACTGGGCAAGCTGCGTCCAGGTAACGTCAGGACCTACGACGGCATTCCCTACATCGCGATCGAGCCAGATCGCCTGCGTGTCCGCGAGGAACAGGAGTGCCCAGCCAAGCGGATGAAGACCGCGAGTGCAAAGCGCGATATCCCACTGCACCCCATACTCATACAGGCCGGCTTCCTCGATCTGGTGAACAAGCGAAGGGAGAGAATGCCGAATGGCTTTTTCCGGAACTGGACACCAACAAATATGGCAGCCGGACACAGCGCCTTTCGCGGGTAATAAACGACTTCCTCGATAGTATCGGGCTATCCGATCCGGAACTGGTCTTCTATTCGTTCCGCCACACTGGCAAACGGGCAATTCGGGGCAAGGCTCCCGCCGAAATCGTTGATCTATTGTTCGGTCATGCCAACGGATCAGTCAGCACGCATTATGGGCGCGGCGCTCATATGCAGGTGCTAAGCGATGCTATCGAAAAAATTAGCTATCCAGAGGTAGATTAGTCCTTCGTAGCCCAGCGCTTCATTACAGCTATCTAGCAAAAGCATATCGGGGCGATACTGACGCTGGATCCATGACGCAGAACGCCTCGACCCATAATCGGTCATTCGCTACATGTTTATCGCTTCCCAGCTGCGGTCATTCGTTCATTTCAATCTCAACTGCTCGTCTAATTCTGAGGACGAACCGATGGCGATGCGGACTGTGCAGGCCACTGAGGTCGCCCCAGGCGCCATCGTCCACAAATCTATAGGATCAGAGACCGAGTAGGCGCCGGTATTCCGCTTCGGCGAACCCGTAGGTGTCGCCGGCGAGCCTCAGCAGCCGCTCGCGATCACGCACGATCACGCGCCCGCGTACGGAGCGGACAGCCTCATCCTCTTCGAGCTTGTGGAGGGCGTCGGTCACGCTGCTGCGACGGACGCCGAGCATGAGCCTGAACTCCTCGTGCGTCATGCAGATGTCGTCCTCGCGTACTCGGTCGTGGTAGAGCAGGATCCATCGCGCCATCCGCCGCTCGATGGAATGCGCGAGCGACGAGACGATCGTCCTCGACATCTGGGTCATGACCACGTCGACGAAACGGAGCAGAACGGCTCGGATCGCCGGACGGTCGGCCAGTATCTCGTTCAACGCTGCAGCCGACAGCCGCATCGCCGTGCCGTGTTCCGCCCGCATCACCACGTCGTGCGACCAACGCTCGTTGCCAAGCAACAACTGCCAACCGATAAACCCTTCGCTGCCGACCAGCGCGACTGCGTAGCGGCGGTCACCCTCGAGTGAGTCAAGTACTGCAGCGATACCGGTCAACGGGAAGCAGATGCTGTCGGCCGCATCGCCGGCGCGCGCAATCATGTCGCCGTTGCGAAACGGCACCAGTTCCAGATGTGGCGCAAGGGCGGCGCGGTCCGCGTCGCTCAAAAGACGTAGCAGCGCGTTCGCCTCATACGGCACCGCATTTGACCTGCGCGTCCCATCCACGATCGAAGCCATGTCATCCATGCCGCCGCTCATACTGCCCAACCTCGCTGCCCAGACGCTTGCGTCTACTTTCGTACCGAAACGCTGAAGGTCGCCCAATGGTTGGGAAATGGACAGATACAGGAGGAATATTTGCGCAGATCTATTTCCATGCTGATCGCCGCGTCGACCGCGATCGCGGGCGTTCCGGCTCTGGCCCAGTCAGCCCGCTCGATCACGGCACCTCCTCCGCCACCGCCTCCCGCGACATCCGTGCAGCCCCCTAAGGCCGCACCCGATATGCAGTTGGTCCTGGACGCGCTCGCGTCGCTCGCCGGCAAGCCGATCGAGACGC
>NZ_LMKE01000002.1:0-33569 GCF_001421245.1 Sphingomonas sp. Leaf10
CGGGAACAGACAAGAATCCAAAATGCTGCCGGTGTAAACAGTCCCCCCTGTCAGGGAGGGGCTTGCGTTATTTCAACCGCAGCCCATGCCAGCGGACATGATCGGCCATGAAGGTCGAGATGAAGTGATAGCTATGGTCGTACCCCGGCTGCATCCGGAGCGTGCAGTCGATCCCCACATCGGCACACGCCTTTGCCAGCAACTCGGGCCGTAGCTGCTCGCGCAGAAAATTGTCGGCATCCCCCTGATCGACCAGAATTTCCTTCACCCGCGCGCCGTCCTCGATCATCGCGACCACATCCGCCGCGCGCCATGCCGAGCGGTCGTTGCCGAGATACCCGCCCAGCGCCTTGTGCCCCCATGGCACCTGCGACGGGGCGACGATCGGCGCGAAGGCCGAGACCGATCGGAAACGGTCGGGATTGCGAAGCGCGATAGTCAGCGCGCCATGCCCGCCCATCGAATGGCCGGTGATCGATTGGCGGCTGCAATCGAGCATCGGAAACTCGGCGGTGATCAGCGCGGGCAGCTCATCCTCGATATAGGAGCGCATCCGGTATTGCTTCGCCCACGGGTTCTCGGTCGCATCGACATAGAAGCCGGCGCCCAGCCCGAAATCCCACGCCCCCTCGGGATCGTCCGGCACCCCCTCGCCACGCGGCGAGGTGTCGGGGGCGATGAAGGCGATCCCGGCGTCGGCGCACGCCGCGCGATACTCGCCCTTGTCGGTGACGTTGGCGTGGGTGCAGGTCAGCCCCGACAGATACCACAGCACCGGCGCGCGCTGTCCGGGCTCCAGCGGCGGCACGAACACCGAGAAGGTCATCGTCGTGCCCGTCGCGGTCGATTCGTGCGAATATACGCCCTGCGTACCGCCATGGGCGCGAGCGGTCGAAACGGTCTTCATGGGGGCTTCTCCACCGATGGTCGCGAACGGCTATAGGGGAGGGACGGTTGGCGGCGATAGTCGGTTCCCCTCGACAGTGCGGGGCGGATCGCCGACAGGGGCGGCATGGCGCGGCTGATCCTGCTCAACAAACCGTATGGCGTGCTGTCGCAATTCACCGATCGCGGGACCGACGGCGCGCGCGCGACGCTGTCGGACCATGTCGCGGTGCCCGGCGTCTATCCGGCGGGGCGGCTCGACCGCGATAGCGAAGGGCTTTTGCTGCTGACCGATGACGGCGGCTTGCAGGCGCGTATCGCCGATCCGCGGTTCAAATTGGCGAAAACCTATATGGTTCAGGTGGAGGGGGCGCGCGACGACGCGGCGCTCGATCGGCTGCGGCGCGGGGTAACGCTGAACGACGGACCGACGCGGCCCGCGGAGGTCGCCGCGATCGACCCGCCCGAATTATGGGAGCGGGTGCCGCCGGTCCGCTTTCGCAAGACCGTGCCCGATCACTGGCTGTCGATCACCATTCGCGAAGGGCGCAACCGGCAGGTGCGGCGGATGACGGCGGCGGTCGGCCTGCCGACGCTGCGGCTGGTGCGGTGGCGGGTCGGGGAGTGGACGGTCGAGGGGATCGCGCCGGGGGAGTGGCGGGAGATGGTGGCCTAGAGGGGATCGACATTCAATGACGGCTTGCCCTCTCCCCTCCCTGACTAGGGAGGGGTCGGGGGTGGGTCGGTCCGCGAGGGAGCGTTAGGCCAGCCCCAAACCTACCCACCCCCAACCCCTCCCTTGTCAGGGAGAGGAGCGACCCGGCTGACCCATCGGCTGAATGTCGATCGGCCCTAGAGCGGATCGACGCTGGTGGCTCCTTCGACGCGGCGCGGCACTGGAGCGACGCAATGTCGATTGGCGCCAGATCCTTGCCTTTGTCGAGCCAGGCTTGCGAAATAGCCCCCAATCTCACGCCGCGCTCTGATCGATCCCCAGTTCGCCCAGCTTGCGATACAGCGTCGAACGCCCGATCCCCAGCCGCCGGGCGACTTCGGTCATGCGGCCGCGATAATGGCCGATGGCGAGGCGGATGACGTCGGCCTCGATCTCTTCCAGCATCCGCAGATTGCCGTCGGGGCGGAACAACGTCACCCCGCCCGCCATGTCGTGGCGCGGGACCAGCGTCACCGGCGGCGGCGCCTCGCCCTGTGCGATCTGGGCGATCTGCGGGAAATCGCCACGGGTCAGCGCGTCGCCCTCGCACAGCACCGCCGCACGGAACAGCGCGTTCTGCAACTGGCGGACATTGCCCGGCCAGCCATAGCTTTCGAGCAGCGCGATGGCGTCGTCGGTGATGCCCAGCTGCCGCAGCCCCGGCTGCTGCGCGATCCGTGCCAGCAGGTGGCGGGCCAGTGCCGGAATGTCGCCGCGCCGGTCGCGCAGCGGCGGGATCGTCACCTGCACGACGTTCAGCCGGTAATACAGATCCTCGCGGAACCGGCCGGCTTCGACCTCGGCCATCAGCGTCTTGTTGGTCGCGGCGATCACGCGGACATCGACCTCGCGCGTCGAGCGTGCGCCGACCGACTGGATCTCGCCCGATTGCAGCACGCGCAGCAGCTTCACCTGCGTCTCGAACGGCATCTCGCCGATCTCGTCGAGGAAGATGGTGCCGCCGTCCGCCTCCTGGAACCGGCCGGCCTTGCGTTCGAACGCGCCGGTGAACGCGCCCTTCTCATGGCCGAACAGCTCGCTTTCGACCAGATTGGCGGCGATCGCGCCGCAATTGACGCGGACCATCGGTTTGCGGGCGCGGGGGGAGGCGGCGTGGATCGCCTCGGCGACGACTTCCTTGCCGACGCCGCTCTCACCCTCGATCAGCACCGGCACGCGGGCGCGTGCCGCTTTCGCCGCGATCGCCAGCGCCGCGCGGAATTGCGGGGCCGATCCGACGATCTCGTCGAACGCCAGCGATGCCGACAGCTTTTCGGTGAGGGGGCGGAGTTCGCCGTCGCCACTCGCCCCCGCTGCCGCCTCCAGTGCGGCGAGCAGGCGTTCGGCGGCCAGCGGCTTGACCAGAAAGTCGCTGGCCCCGGCGCGCATCGCCGCGACCGCCCCGGCGACCGATTCGTTGGCGGTCAGCATCAGGATCGGCAGCATCGGCCGGGCAGTACGCAGATCGGCGATCAGCGCCAGCGCATCGGCATCGGGCGACCAATGGTCGAGCAGCACCGCATCGAGCGCCAGCCCGTCGGGCGTCTTCAGCATGGCGAGCGCCGCCGCTGCGTCGCTCGCGAATACCGTCCGCCAGCCGCGCCGCCCCGCGATCGCCGCGACCAACCGGCGCTGCGCCGGTTCGTCGTCGATCACCATCAGCACTCGCTGTCCGTCTCGCGTCATTGCTGTTTCCACGTCCCTGCCGTCCCGGATCGACACCGTCTTGCGCCAGCGGGCGTAAAGTTCGCCTTAAGACGGCAAGGAAAACTGTCAGGGGCGGTGCGGGGCTTGTTCTTGGTCCAACCTGCGTTAGAGTTGCCTGAACGAGACAGTATGGAGAGGTTCATCAATGGCGAGCGACGGTCACACCCCCGCCCATGCCGGGACGTATAACAGCTTCATCCGCTGGTTCACCTGGGGCACGATCATCTGTGCCGTGCTTGCCGCGTTCGTCATCTGGCTGATCGCGGGCTGAGATGCGCATCGCGGTCCTTGCCGAACAGGCCGCCGGCGAACGCCGGGTTGCCGCGACCCCGGAAACCGTCAAGAAGCTGATCGCGCTGGGCGCGACGGTCGCGCTCGAACGGGGGGCGGGGACCGGTGCGTCGATCGACGATGCCGCCTATGCCGCGATGGGCGCGACCGTTTCCGACCGGGCCGGGGCGATCGCCGATGCGGATATCCTGCTGGGCGTGGCGCCGCCTGTGCCGGACAGTCTGGCTGGGGCGAAGCGGGGGGCGTGGCTGGTCGCCGGGCTGAACCCCTTTGCCGACCGCGCGCGGATCGCGGGCTATGCCGTGCTGGGCGTCGAGGCGCTGGCGATGGAATGGATGCCACGCATCACCCGTGCCCAGTCGATGGACATCCTGTCGTCGCAGGCCAATCTGGCGGGGTATAAGGCGGTGCTGGATGCCGCGTCGGAATATGGTCGCGCCTTTCCGATGATGATGACGGCGGCCGGCACGATCAGCGCGGCGCGCGTGTTCGTGATGGGTGTGGGCGTGGCGGGCTTGCAGGCGATCGCGACCGCGCGGCGGCTGGGCGCGCAGGTCAGCGCCACCGACGTCCGTTCGGCGACGAAGGAACAGATCCTGTCGCTCGGCGCCAAGCCGATCTTTGTCGAGAAGGTGGCGGGGATCGAGGGCGAGGGTGCGGGCGGCTATGCCGGAGAGATGAGTGCGGAATATCAGGCGGCACAGGCCGAACTGGTCTCCGGTCACATCGCCAAACAGGACATCGTCATCACCACCGCGCTGATCCCCGGCAGGCCCGCGCCTCGCCTGATCACCGACACACAGGTTGCTTCGATGCGGCCGGGCAGCGTCATCGTCGACCTCGCGGTCGAACAGGGCGGCAATGTCGAGGGATCGGTCGCGGGCGAGGTCGTACAGCGTCACGGTGTCAACATCGTCGGCCATCGCAACGTCCCCAGCCGTCTGGCGGCGGACGCATCGGCACTCTTTGCGCGTAACCTTTACAACTTTCTGTCGGCCTATTGGGACAAGGATGCCGGTCGTCCCGTCCTGCCCCCCGACGACGAAGTGACCCAGGCGATCGTGCTCACCCGCGACGGCCAGGTCGTCCATCCGCGCCTGACCGACTGATTTGACAGGGGAAACGCCATGGGTTTGTTCAGCAGCCATGAAGTCGACCCGGCCGAAATCCGCGAGAAGTACGGCCACGCCCTGATCGGTGGCGAGGAAGTGCTGGCCGCGTTCCGCTCGCTGCGCGACACCGCCTTCCTGACGAATTACCGCTTCGTACTGGTCGACGTACAGGGGCTGACCGGTTCCAAGATATCGTTCCGCAGCGTCCCCTATCGCTCGATCCAGAGCTTTTCGGTCGAAAGCGCGGGGACGTTCGACCTCGACAGCGA
This sequence comes from Sphingomonas sp. Leaf10, assembly GCF_001421245.1. Taxonomy (GTDB): domain Bacteria; phylum Pseudomonadota; class Alphaproteobacteria; order Sphingomonadales; family Sphingomonadaceae; genus Sphingomonas. The sequence continues at coordinate 4,980 of NZ_LMKE01000002.1, forward strand.
CCTGAAGCTGTGGGTGACCGGCGAGGCGATGCCGCTGTCGCTGAAGGTCAGCCGCAACGCCGATCCGGCGGCGATCCAGCGGCTGCTGGCGGAACTGGTGCTGGCGAAGCGGTGAGGGAAGGTGCCGCCCCTTTCCTCCCCGGCACGGGAAGGGGGACCGGCGCAGCCGGTGGAGGGGGGCTTTCACGCGAGTTACGTCCGGAGGTGGCGCTCGCTCGCTGCCTGCGCCGCGCCCTGTCTCCTCCCGAAGCCATGTTGTGGCAAAAGCTGCGGGGGCGCGAAACAGGCGCGAAGTTTCGTCGCCAGCATCCGGTCGGCCCCTATGTGGTCGACTTTTACTGCCGTGAAGCGCGGCTGATCGTTGAGATCGACGGTGAAGCACATGACCGTGCCGATCGTCCTGCGAGGGATGAAACCCGCCTGCGGTTCCTGCGCGAGCAGGGGTATCGCGTCGTTCGGATTGCCGCCCGCCGTGTGATCGCGGATGCCGGTGCGGTGGCCGACGCGATCGCGACGCTTGTGGCCCGCACCCTCCACCAGCCTGCTGCTGGTCCCCCTCCCCGTTCCGGGGAGGATTGAAAGGAGCATCATGGACTTCCTCTCGATCCTGTCGATCTTCGTCCTCGCCTGTTTCGTCGGCTATTATGTCGTGTGGTCGGTGACGCCGGCGTTGCACACGCCGTTGATGGCGGTCACCAACGCCATTTCCTCGGTCATCATCGTCGGCGCGCTGATCGCCGCCGCCGCCGCCGGGGTGCCGGGGGCGAAGTGGCTGGGGCTGTTGGGCGTCGTGCTGGCCAGCATCAATATCTTTGGCGGGTTCGCGGTGACCGAGCGGATGCTCGCCATGTACAAGAAGAAGGGGTGACGGGGATGCACGAGGCCGCACCGGTCAATCCATGGGTCGCCCTTGCCTATCTGGTGGCGGGGGTGTGCTTCATCCTTGCCCTTCGCGGCCTGTCGTCGCCCGCGACCAGCCGGCGGGGCAATCGCCTTGGCATGATCGGCATGGGGATCGCGGTGCTGACCACGATCCTGACCCATTTGCCAGGTTCGACCGAAGGCTGGACCGACGCATGCGAAGTCGGTGAACGACTATGCCCCGACGGATACCCAATCGACTGGGCCAGCGCCGCTGAAATCCTCGCCGCCATTGTGATCGGCGCCGTCATCGGCCTGACCACCGCGAAACGCATCGCGATGACCGCGATGCCGCAGCTGGTCGCCGCTTTCCACTCGCTGGTCGGCCTCGCTGCGGTGCTGGTCGGAGTCGCAGCCTATCTCAATCCTGCTGCGTTCGGCATTTCGTCGCTGGTCGTGCCGATGATCGGGGAGCCGTTCCAGGTCATCAATCCGATCAGCAAGGTCGAGATGGGGCTGGGCGTCGCGATCGGTGCGATCACCTTTTCCGGATCGGTCATCGCCTTCCTCAAACTGAACGGCAGTATGTCGGGCAAGCCGATCCTGCTGCCCGGTCGCCATGTCATCAACCTCGCCACGCTGGCCGCCATCTTGTTGCTGGTCGCGCAGTTCGCGCATTCGCAGGACGCATGGCCGTTCTGGGCGATTGTCGTCCTGTCGTTCGCGATCGGCTTCCTGCTGATCATCCCGATCGGCGGGGCGGACATGCCGGTCGTGGTGTCGATGCTCAACAGCTATTCGGGCTGGGCGGCGGCGGCGATGGGCTTCACGCTCGGCAATACCGCAATGATTATCACCGGTGCGCTTGTCGGATCGTCGGGCGCGATCCTCAGCTACATCATGTGCCGGGCGATGAACCGCAGCTTCATCAGCGTGATTGCCGGCGGTTTCGGCGCGACCGACAGTGGCGGTGCCGGCGCGACTGCCATCGACCGGCCGTGGAAGCGCGGTTCGGCCGAGGATGCCGCGTTCCTGATGCAACAGGCCGAACAAGTCATCATCGTTCCCGGATACGGCATGGCGGTGGCGCAGGCACAGCACGCGCTTAGGGAAATGGGTGACAAGCTCAAGGAACATGGCGTCCGCGTGAAATATGCGATCCATCCGGTCGCGGGGCGGATGCCGGGGCATATGAACGTGCTGCTCGCCGAAGCGAACGTGCCCTATGACGATGTGTTCGAACTGGAGGACATCAACTCCGAATTCGCGCAGACCGACGTCGCCTTCGTCATCGGCGCCAACGACGTGACCAACCCGGCGGCGAAGACCGACAAGACCTCGCCCATCTATGGCATGCCGGTGCTCGACGTCGAAAAGGCGAAGACGGTGCTGTTCATCAAGCGATCGATGGGTGGCGTCGGTTATGCCGGGGTCGACAACGAAGTTTTCTACCGCGATAACACCATGATGTTGCTGGCCGATGCCAAGAAGATGGTCGAGGAGATCGTCAAGGCCATGGACTGACGCGGTTCGTTGCTCCATCGCAACGGTTGCGACGCGGCGTGCGTCGCCGAGGCGAAGGGGCAGGCGGTGACGGGTTTCGAAGGATTTGAGCGGCAATCGACGGCAACGCGGCGGGCGGTGATCGTCGCCGACGATGCGCTGGCGGCGGCTGATGCGCAGGCGGCGGCGGGTCATGCCGGGGTCGCGGTCGCGGCGACGATCGGCTTTGCCGGGCTGGCGCAGGCGCTGGACGACATCACCCATACCGACCTGTTGCTGGTCGACGCGACCGGCGTCGCCATCGGGACGCTCGACGGCGCGCTGCCGTTGCTGGCGGCACGAGCGGAGCGCGACCGGGCGCAACTGGTGGTCAGCTTCGGCGTGGAGGCGATCGACATGGTGTCGCTGCATCTCCTCGGCGGACCCGCGACGCTGTTGTGCGAGGCGCGGCCCGAGGAACGGATCGCGGCGATCGTGCTGGGCACGGGCAGCGGTGCGGGGTTCAGCGCGGCCGAACGCGACGCCGAACGGCTGCGGCGGCTGAATGCCGAGGTTGCGCGTATCGCCGAGGCACTGGCCAAGCTCGCCCGCGACGGCGACACCGGCGATGGCGTACGCGACCGCACCGACGATTTCGTCGCGCCCGATGCCGGTGACGGGCCGGTGGCGGCGGTATCGGCGGCGACGGTGCGTGGCGCGATTCGGGCGCGACGGTTGCGCAACCAGTTCTTCGCCCCCGACCTGTTCGCCGATCCGGCGTGGGACATGCTGCTCGACCTGTTCGCCGCGCGGCTGGAGGGGGGCAATGTCTCGGTATCGAGCCTGTGCATCGCCTCCGCCGTGCCGCCGACTACCGCGCTGCGCTGGATCACGACGCTGACCGATGCCGGGCTGGTCGCGCGGCAGGAGGATCCGGCCGACAAGCGCCGCGCGTTCATCGTGCTGACCGCGCGCGGCGTCGCCGGGATGCAGGGCTATGCCGAGGCGGTGGCGCGGGCCGGGCTCGGCTGGGCCTGATCGGTGCGGAGGAAGGCGACGAACTGATCGGTCGACTGGCGCAGGTCGCCCGCGCTGCCAGCCAATTGACCGATACTGGCCCGCACCGCCGCCGATAGCGAAGACGCGGCGCTGGCGGCGGTGGCGACGGTTTCCAGCTGCTGTCCGGCCGCTGCCGCCGCCGCCGCGACGCGGGCGGCGCCGTCGTCAACCGCGCGCGAACTGACGCTCTGATCGCGCACTGCGGCGGCGATGCCTGCGGCGGCGGCCGCGACCTCCTCGATCGACTGGTGCACCGATCGCAGCTTGTCGCTGGTATCGGCGACGCCACCGCGAATGCCGCCGATCAGCGCGCTGATTCGGTCGCTGGCCCGGCGGGTATCGGCCGACAGCGCCTTCACCTCGCTCGCGACGACCGCAAAGCCGCGACCGGCTTCCCCGGCGCGGGCAGCCTCGATGGTGGCGTTCAGTGCCAGCAGGTTCGTTTTCGACGCGATGGCGCGGATATCGGCCAGAAATCCTTCGATCTGGACCGCCTGTTTCTCCAGCATTTCGACGGTCCGCACGCTGCGCGCCGCCTGCCCGCTGGCCGTGCCGGTCAGGTCGTCCTGCTGTTCCGCCGCCGCGGCGATGGTCCAGATCGACGCCGACAGATCACGGATCGATGCGGCGACCGATGCAAGATCCTCGGTCGCCTGATGGGCGCCGACCGAAGCCTCCACCGCTTCCGACTGTGCCAGTCCGGTCGCGTCCTCCAGTCGTTTGGTTGCGCCCTCCAGCTGGTGGGTCGTGTCGCTGACGCTGCGGACGACGGTCGTCACCGATCGTTCGAACTGCCGTGCCAGCTCCACCAGCTCGCGGTGCCGATCGTCGGCGATGCGCACGGCCTGTTCCTCGCGCCGCCGCCGCTGTTCGGCGGCATCCTGTTCGGCGGCCCGCGCGAGGCGCATCGCCTCTTCGGTACGGCGCTGCCCGTCGGCGGCAGCCTTGGCTAGCTCGCGCGCGCGCAGCACCGCACGATCCTGCGTTTCGAACAATCGACACAGCTGGATGGTCAGCACCGTCAGCGTCCCGAATTGCAGCCCGACCGCAACGACATGGAACGCGATGCGCCCGATATTGCCGTCGCCGGTGAACACATAGTCGGGGGCGAGCCATTCGAGCAGGACATGGTGCAGCGCCGTCAGCACCGTCGCCACCGCGATCGGTCGCCAGTCGGCCAGTACGACCAGCGCCGCCATGCCGACGAAGAAATACATATGCGCGTCCATCTGCCACGTATGGCCGCGCAGCAGGAATACCAGCATCGCCGGGATCGAACTCGCCAACGTGCCCATCAGCGTACGGGCGGTCGCGTCGTAACGCCCTTGCAAGGCGACCGTCGTCGGCACGAGGTTCAGCAGGACGCCGATCACGAACAGCGGCAGTGCGATCCCGCTGCCCATCATTGCATTGCCGATCAGCAGCAGGATCAGCGATACCCAACCGAGCAGCGCCCATGCCTTGATCCCATGGTAGCGCATCCGGTCGAGCGAGCTGAGATGACCGGCCGGTTCGTACAGGAACAACGCCTTCAGCCGCGCCGACATCGCCTTGTTTTGCGACCTATTCGCCACGAAGGTCGCTCCCGCAGGTCACGCCGGATGCGGCGAGGATCAGGATGGCGTGGCCGTGCCGCCACGTCACGATGTCCGCACGGTTGCCCGTTATCACCATCGAACCGGGCAGGGCGCCGGCACGCAGCAACGCCGCCCCGCCCGCCAGTGCGATCTTCGCGACTTCGCTGCGGCTGGACCCGTCGAGCGACACCAGCAGCATTCGCCCGCTGGCCGGCGGCCAGAAAGTGAAGGTCGCGAATGCTGCCGCAATGGCAACAGCCTGTAGGATCAACAGGAAAGGGGTGCGAATGTACCACATTCCGTTTCGTTACGGCCAAATCGTTAACGCGATATGTGAACCGATTGCGTTACCGCGACGGAAACGATGCGGATCGATGCTTCGGTACGATACGGGACCAACGGCCGGCGGGATTATCGAAGATACGGTATCCACCGGGGGGAGGGCGACGTCCGGCGTTCCGGTCGCTGCGGGCCGTGGTGGGCGCTGACGGGCTCGAACCGCCGACCCTCTCGGTGTAAACGAGATGCTCTACCAACTGAGCTAAGCGCCCCCGATCGGGGAGCGGCCGGCATACCGTGGTTTCGGCCAAGTGCAACAGGGTTTTCGCAGGTTCCGGTCGTTCAGCGGGTCGCAAACGGCAGTTCCGGGCGGATGCGCGCGATCATCAGCCGCGATCCGCGCGCAGTCAGATGGCCATAGTCGAACTGGATCGGGTTGCCGTCGTCGGTCCACAGCGTGCAGCGATCCGCCGGGCATAGTGCGCGATAGGTCGACACATAGCTGGCCCCGGTCGCCGGTACGCGCGCGGCGAATACCGCGTCCAGCCGCTGGCGCGGGGCGACGCGGTGGCGGGCGACGATCGCCGGGTCGCGGCGGTACAGCGCCTCGGCAAGGATACGGGGAAGGGCGCGGTCATATTCGGCGATCGGGCCGAAAACGACGACATGGTCGGCATGGCGCCGCAGCCGTGCGATCTGTCGTTGCAGCGCCGGCCAGTCGTCGTCGCGCCACAATGCCGACAGGATCACGGTGTCGACGCGGTGCTTCGGCAGGAAATCGTCGGTCATGTAACGCATCAGCGCGGTACAGCGCGCCTCGCCCACCGGATCGGCGACCGGGCGGCATCCCGAGGCATTGGCCTGCAACACGTTGATTCCGGGCAGCGCGGTCAGGCCACGATAGAAATGAGCGGCATGGCTGTCGCCGAGCAGCAGGACGTTGGGCCGGTCGGGCGACAGGCGCAGGCACCGGTCGCGATCGAACGTCGCGAAGCTGTCATGCGTGGTCAGGAAACATTGCCCGGCGCGCGAATTGGGGGCGCCGCGGTAGCGGACGAACTGCCCGATGCGTTCGACCTGCGCCGGGACCTGCCAATAGGCACGCGCCACCAGCGGCATCGCGAGGACGAGGGCCAGCGTCGCCAGCATCGCCGCGACCCCGATCAGGACGGCGCGGCTGGGCGCGATCGCCGGATCACGCCGGCGGAAGGGCTGTTCGATCCACCGCCACGAAATCGCCGCGACCACCAGCGACAGCAGCAGGAACGCCGCCGATCCGGTAAGCGATTTGATCTCGCGCAGCTGCCCGCCCAGCACCCAAAGCGGCCAGTGCCAAAGGTAGAGCGAATAGGAAATCCGGCCGACGAACCGCGCTGGCGCAGGGCCGAGGGCCCGCCCGACCAGAGTCTGCCCGGCGATACCCGACCAGATCAGGCAGGCGGCGCCGATACAGGCCGGCGCGGCGGCCAGCCCCGGAAACACGCTGTCGCCGGTGAGCAGCAAGATGCTGCCGACGATCAGCGCCACGCCGACCACCGCGACCAGTTCCGCGACGCCGCGATGCCGCACCGCCGGCACCATGCCGAGCGCGAGCGCCGCGCCGATCATCAACTCCCATGCGCGATACTGGACGAGGTAGAAGGCAGCGGACGCATCGTCGGCGACCCGCCACTGCGCCAATGCCAGCGATGCGACCAGCATGACGACGACCAGCGGCTTCAGCGCGGCGCGGAACCGGGGATAGGCCAATGCCAGCAGCGGCGGGAAGAACAGGTAGAATTGCTCCTCGACCGAGATCGACCAGGTGTGGAGCAGCGCGTTGAACCGCGAGGCCGTATCGAAATAATCGGTGCCGAGGTAGAAATAGACGTTCGAGACGAACAGGATCGACGCGGTCGCATTCTTTGCCTGTTGCGCGGTCTCGGCCGGGAACAACAGCACGAACGACGCCAGCAGCACCGCGACATAGACCGCGATCAGCGCAGGAAAGATGCGCCGTACCCGCCGTTCGTAGAATTGCCAGAGCGAGAAGCGCTCGGCCTGCACCTCGCCGTGCACGATGCCGGTGATGAGATAGCCCGAAATGACGAAGAAGATGTCGACCCCGACGAACCCGCCGGGGACGAACTTCGCAAAGCCGCAGTGAAAGGCGACGACCAGCAGCGCGGCGACCGCGCGCAGCCCGTCGATGTCGTCGCGATACCGGATCATCGGGTGCGGCTAGCACGCATCCGACGTTGCCGCATCCCGGTACAACGCGGAACGGTCGCTACGAACCGTCCCGCGTTGCGACCGCGTCAGCGCTGTTCCTTCCACACGTCGACGCCCGCCGCCTTCGGCTCGCCGATCGCCGCCTCGCCCGCCAGGCTGTGGTCGACATCGTCCTTCAGCGTGTCGAGGTGCATCCACCGCTTCACGATCGGCGACAGTAGCAGCACGACCACGCCGATGCCGATCGTCCACAGGCCGATGGTGGTATAGACGGCGAGCGTGCCTTCCTTGGTCATTTCGCCGTCATGGCCGCCGGTCGCCTCGCCAATCTTGCCCGCGACGAAATTGCCGACCGCCGTCATGTAGAACCACGCACCCATGATGAGCGAGGCGAGGTGCTTGGGGGCCAGCCGGTTCATCGCCGACAGCCCGACCGGCGACAGGCACAGCTCGCCCGTGGTCTGGAAGAAATAGAACAGGAAGACGAACGCGACCGGCGTCGCGACTTCCGGTCCGACGCTGTTCGCGCCCCAGACAAAGGCGAGGAAGGCAAGTCCGACCTGCATCAGCGCCAGCGCGAACTTGGCAGGTGCCGACGGCTCGCGCCCGCGCTTGGCGAGGAACGCCCAGATGCCGGCAAAGATCGCGCCCAAGAGGATGATGTAGATCGAGTTGATCGACTGGAACAGCGCCGCCGGCACCCCGCCGCGATCGACGAAGCGGTCGGTATAGAGGTTGAAGCTGCCACCCGCCTGTTCGAACAGGCCCCAGAAGATCGGGTTGAGCGCGATCAGGAAAAGGATGGCGAACATCCGGTCGCGCGCATGGGGTTCCAGCTTGAACGCTTCGAACAGCACATAGCCGAGCAGCCCGACGCCCGAGATGATGAGCAGCGTCTGGATCACGTCCTGATACTGGATCAGGCCCCACATCACGAGCGTCGCCAGCAGTCCGGTGCCGTAGAGCAGCCATTCGAACGGCATGCCGGCCACGCGCCGCTTGAGCGCCGCCGGATCGGGTGCCTCGCCCTTGCCACCGAGCAGCCCCTTGCCGACCACGAACACCAGCAGGCCCGCGACCATGCCGATGCCGGCGAGGCCGAAGCCGAACGCCCAGCCGATCGTCTGTCCTAGATAGCCGACGAGGATCGACCCTGCCGCACCGCCCAGGTTAATGCCGATATAGAAGACGGTGTAGGCGGAATCGCGGCGGATATCGGTCAGCTTGTAGAGCTGTCCGACCATCACCGAGATATTGGCCTTCAGGAAGCCCGATCCGACGATGATGAGCGCGAGCGCCAGCCAGAAGACGTTGATCGCGGGATCGGCCTGTTTGACGGCGGCGTCGGTGACGCCCTCCAACCCCTCGAACGCCATGAACAGATGGCCGAAGGCGAGCAGGACACCGCCGAACAGCACGGCTTTACGCTGTCCTAGATAACGGTCGGCGAGATAGCCGCCCAGCACCGGCGTGATATAGACCAGCGCGGTATAGCCGCCATAGATCAGGTTCGCCTTGCCGTCGCTGAACAGCCAATGCTGCGTCAGGTAGAAGATCAGGATGGCGCGCATCCCGTAATAGGAAAACCGCTCCCACATCTCCGCGAAGAACAGCATGTACAGGCCGCGCGGGTGGCCGGCGAATTCGGGTTTGCGGCTGAACCCCACCGCCAAGCCGCCCGCGAGGAACGCGGCGAGGATGAAGGTCGCGATCGCCGCGATCCAGTCGGCCTCGTTCCATAGTGCAAAAGCCTTGAATTCAGGCACGCTGTCGCCCCTTGTCTCTGGGTATCCTGATCAGGCTGCTACGCGCCCGTCTCCTGTCGCCAATTCGTAACGCAAGAAACGGCAATGCCAAGCGCATTGTGCGGACGCGGGCGGCGCCCTACGTCCCGGCGATGACCTTCAACGACCGTTCGACGCTGCTCAGCCACCTCAAAACCCGCCGTTCGGGCAAGCCGCGCGACATGGTCGCGCCCGGACCGAGCGACGCCGAGATCGACGACATGATCGCCATTGCCGCACGCACACCCGACCATGGCAAGCTGTCGCCATGGCGGTTCGTGGTGATCCCGCGCGACCGGCGCGCGGCGTTCGCGGCGTTGCTGCGCGGAGCCTATGCCGACGAAAATCCCGACGCGACCGAACCGCAACTCGAAGCATGCGACCGGTTCGCGCAGGAGGGGCAGGCGCTGATCGTCGTTCTGTCGTCGCCGGTCGAAAGCCACATCCCGCTATGGGAGCAGCGGATGTCGACGGGGGCGGCGACGATGAACCTGCTCCACGCCGCGCACGCCATGGGCTATGTCGCCAGCTGGCTGACCGGCTGGGCGGCGTTCAGCCCCCGCGTCCGCGACGCCTTCGGCTCTGCCGACGAAGCGATTGCCGGGTTCGTCTATATCGGGTCGCCGGGTCGCCCCCTCGACGAACGGCCGCGTCCCGATCTGGCGCGCGTTCGTACGGTTTGGGCCGGCTGAACCGATGGACTTTCCCGGCCATTGCTGTATTAAGTCAGCATGACAGCGATCGACCATGAGGACACGCCCGTCTATCTTCGCCTGCGCGCGCTGATCGCGGCGGCGATCCTGCGCGGGGAATATCGGGCGGGGGACCAACTGCCCTCGGTCCGCGCTTTTGCCGCCGAACATGGCGCCAATCCGCTGACCGTGGCCAAGGCGTATCAGACATTTCAGGACGATGGCTATGTCGAGGTGCGGCGCGGCGTCGGTATGTTCGTACTGCCGGGCGCGGTCGAGCGGCTACGTGTCGCCGAGCGTGAACGGTTCCTGACCGGACACTGGCCGCGCATCCGCGCACATATCGTGCTGCTGGGACTTGACGCGCACAGCCTGCTGGACGAACGGACCCACGCGTAACCGGGATTGCGGCGGACCGGTTCGTCACACTGTCCGACCGTGGCACAATGTCCGGAACCTTTGGTGGCTTCGTCGATTTTCCCGCACCTTCGACACGGAACTGCGCGGCAGTGGTGGCGTTCCCTTTTCATCAGGGAGAATGCCATGGAACGAGCCGTCCAATTCCATACGCGTGTGCCGCTTTACGCGCTTCATGGGCGCAATAGCTGCCCCAGCTGCGGCGCTTCGCAATGGTTTGTCGGACGGATCATCGCCGAATGCGCCTGTTGCGGCGACACGCTGCCGATCAATGCCGCCGTCCGCCCGCTGCAGACGCAGGCGTTCGGCACGATCGCCGCCTGATTCACTCCCCCTTCAACGCCATCGCCCGCGCATAGAGTTTGCGCCGGTCCAGCCCCAGCGCCTTGGCGACCTCGCCCGCCGCCTTCGATGCGGGCAGCCGGGTCAGCGCCTCGCGCAGCGCGCTGTCGGCGTCGGCTTCGGTCGCCGGGGGCGGGGCGCCGGGCGGAGCGACCACGATCACGATTTCCCCCCTAGGGGGTGCCTCGGCATACCGCGCGGCGAGTGTCGACAAGGTGCCGGTGACGCATTCCTCGAACTTCTTGGTGATCTCGCGCGCCACGCCCGCGTCGCGGTCGCCCAGCCCCTCGGCCAGCGCCGCCAGCGTCGCCGACAGGCGCGGGCCGCTTTCGTACAGGACCAGCGTCGCGCGGATGGCGGCGATTTCGGCGATCGATTCGGCGCGGGCATGGGCCTTGGGCGGCAGGAAGCCGGCGAACAGGAATCGGTCGGTCGGCAGCCCGGCCAGCGTCAGCGCCGCCACCGCCGCGCAGGGGCCGGGAATCGTCACCACCGCATGTCCCGCCGCGCGCGCATCGCGGACCAGCTTGTAGCCGGGATCGGAAATCAGCGGCGTGCCGGCGTCCGACACCAGCGCCACCGCTTCGGATGCCAGGCGCGCGATCAGGCCGGGGCGCATCCCCTCCGCATTATGGTCGTGATAGGGGATCATCGGCCGCTTGACGCCGATATGGCGGAGCAGCCCGGCGGTCACCCGGCTGTCCTCCACCGCGATGATGTCGGCACGGGACAAAATATCGGCGGCGCGCGGACTTAGGTCTGCGAGATTGCCGATCGGGGTCGCGACGATGTAGAGGCCGGGGGCAAGTTTTTCGGTCATCAGGGATAGGGTCATGGCAGACACGATAGCGCCCCGGCAATGGCGGCACCATTTCGCGCGCGCCACGGCGCTGCTGGGCGCGGCATTGCTGGCGGGTTGCGCCACGCTGGTGCCCAAGGGGCCGGTCGAACAGGCGCCGCCTGTGACCACCCGCCCGCAACCGACTCGGCCCGCGCCGGTGACCGGCGGCATCCCCGAGGATACGCAGCGTCACCGCGTCGCGCTGCTGGTGCCGATGACCGGTCCCAATGGCGGCGTCGGCCGCTCGATCGCCAATGCGACGCAACTGGCGCTGCTCGACACGCGCAGCGAACGGGTGCGAATCACCACCTATGATACCGCGACCGGTGCCGCCGCCGCCGCGCAGCGCGCCATCGCCGAGGGCAACCGCCTGATCCTCGGGCCGCTGCTCGCCGACGACGTCCGTGCGGTCGCGCCGATCGCACGCGGTGCGAAGGTGCCGGTCATCAGCTATTCGAACGACGTGTCGGTCGCGGGCAATGGCGCCTATCTGCTGGGCTACACGCCCGCCCAGTCGATCGAGCGCGTGGTCGGCTTCGCGCGGACCAGCGGGATCAGCAAGTTCGCCGGGCTGGTACCGGCGGGCGTCTATGGCCAGCGCGCCTCGACCAGCTTTCTGCGGGCCGTCGAACAGGCGGGCGGGCAGGTCGTGTCGATCCAGACCTATGATCGCGGCAGTGGGCAGGTCGCCGCCGCCGTCACCCGCCTGTCGCGCACCTCGCCCTATGAAGCGGTGCTGATCGCCGATCAGGCCGGCACCGCGGCGCTGGCGGTGCCGGCGATCCGCAAGTCGCCCAGCCGCAGCGCGAAGGTACTGGGTACCGAGCTGTGGAATACCGAGACCGGCCTCGGGTCGATGACGGCGCTCAACGGCGCTTGGTATGCGAGCGTCTCTAACACCCTCTACCGCCAGTTCGCGACCAAATATCGCTCGCGCTTCAACGCCGCGCCGTACCGGCTGTCGAGTCTGGGCTATGATTCGGTGCTGCTGACGGTGCGGATTGCCCGCGACTGGCCGATCGGCCGCGACTTTCCCGAAAGCCGCCTGCGCGGCGAGGACGGCTTTGCCGGGCTGGACGGCGCATTCCGCTTCGGCCGCGACGGCATCGCCGAACGCGCGCTGGAGGTACAGGAGGTGCGCACCGGCGGCGCGGTGACGGTCAGCCCCGCCCCGCGGACGTTCGGGGGGTAGTACGTCCCGCCTAGCGGCTGCCGCAGGACTTCATTCGATCGCGTTAGCCGGAACCGTGCGTCATCCCAGCGAAGGCTGGGATCTTCCGGTTATGGAACGGGACAAGAGCCGCTTGAGGCCCCAGCCTTCGCTGGGGCGACGTTCAATCGCGTCCTATAAAGCCGGTGCCGCTCACGCCACCCCAAACGGCACCACCATATTTTCGGCATAATGCCCGACCCGCGCCCGCCCCAGATACGGCACGCCCATCGCCCCGGCCCATCGCGTCACGATCTGCTCCTCGGTCTCGCCGAAGCCGGTGTCGTCGGGGCTGCGATCGGTCACCGCGCCGAGGCGAATGCCGGCGATGCCCTTCAGCTGCGTCGCCTCGCTCAATTGCCAGAACAGCCGGTCGATCCGGTACAGGTCTTCGCCGACCTCCTCGACGATCACGACATGGTCGGTCAGGTCGGGCAGCCACGGCGTGCCGATCAGCGCGCACAGGATCACGAGGTTGAAGGCCACGGTCGGCCTTCCGTCGAGTTCGGGGGCGAGCACCGAACGGTCGCGGTTCACCAGCCATGCGAGCGACCGCGCCGCGCTGTTGGTGCCGCCCGCCTTGCCGACCTGCGCCGCCATCGGTCCGTGCACCGGCCGGCCGATCCGCCGGGCATAGAGCGCGCCCAGCAGAAACCCCATGTCGGAGAAGCCGACATAGCTTTTCGCCGCCGCCGCGCGGTTCAGCTGCGGCATGACCATGTCGAGGATGCGGTTCGACCCATAGCCGCCGCGCGCGAACCAGATCGCGTCGAAGCCCGGATCGTTGGCCAATTCGAGGAAGGCGGCCGCGCGCTGTTCGTCGGTGCCGGCGAAATGCCCGGCGTCGAGAAAACATTGCGGATGCACCACCAGATCGACCGAGGGGTAGGTCAGCGCGGCATAGCCCTGTGTCCGCGCCATCTGCTCCTCATCCACGCGCCGCGCCGGGGCCACCACACCGATCCGCATCCTGCAACCCCGCTTGCCACTGAAGGACAAGGTCGATAGCCCCGCGCGATGCTGTACGGCAAATCCTTCTTCCTCGTCGGGATCGGCGGTTCGGGCATGTTGCCGCTCGCCATGATCCTTGCCGGGCGCGGCGCGACCGTGGCCGGATCGGACCGCTCGCTCGACCAGGCGAGCCTGCCCGCCAAGTTCGACGCGCTGCGCGCCGCCGGCATCGCGCTGTTCCCTCAAGATGGCAGCGGCATCGTGTCGGCCGACCAGATCGTGGTCGCCTCCGCCGCGATCGAGCCGACCGTCGCCGATATCGTCGCGGCGGACGCGGTCGGGGCGACACGGATGGGCCGCGCCGAGCTGCTCGCGCAACTGTTCAACGCCGCGCCGCTGTCGATCGGGGTGGCGGGGACCAGCGGCAAGTCGACCGTGACCGGCATGATCGGCTATGTGCTGCACGCGCTGGGGCGCGATCCGACCGTCATGAACGGTGCGGTGATGAAGGATTTCGTCGCCGCCGACCGCCCGTTCGCCAGCGCGCTGGTCGGGCAGGGCGATGCGTTCGTCAGCGAGGTCGACGAAAGCGACGGGTCGATCGCCCATTACCGCCCGCAGGTCGCGGTGCTGAACAATGTCAGCCTCGACCACAAGACGCTGGCGGAATTGCGCGACCTGTTCGGCGGCTTTGCCGACCGCGCCGGCCATGTCGTCGTCAACGTCGGCGATTGCGAGGCGGCGGCGCTGGCGGCGGCGGTGCCGGCCGCCAAGCGCACGACCTTCGCGGTCGAGCGCGATGCCGATCTTTCGGCGAGGGCGCTGGTCCTCGACCCCTTTGCCAGCCGGTTCGAACTGGTGGCGGGCGGGGCGGTCCACGACGTGCGGCTGGCGGTGCCGGGGCGGCATAACGTCGCCAACGCACTGGCCGCGATCGGTGCAGTTGTCGCCGCCGGGGTGTCGATCGCCGATGCGGTCGCGGCGATCGCCGGTTTCTCCGGCCTGAAGCGCCGCTTCGAACTGGTGGGTACGGCGCGCGGCGTCAGTGTCATCGACGATTTCGGGCATAATCCCGACAAGATCGCCGCGACCATCGCCACGCTGCGCACCCAGCCGGGGCGGTTGCTGCTGTTCTTCCAGCCGCATGGCTATGGCCCGCTGAAGGTCATGCGCCGCGAACTGGTGACGATGTTCGCGCGCGCGCTCGGTCCCGACGACCTGCTGGTGCTGCCCGATCCGGTCTATCGCGGCGGCACGGTGACGCGCGAAGTCACCAGCGCCGACATCGTCAGCGACCTGACCGTGCAGGGCGCCCCCGCGCGCCACATTCCCGACCGCGCGGCGGCGGCGGCGCATCTGGTGGCGCAGGCGCGCGACGGCGATCGCATCGTGGTGATGGGTGCGCGCGACGATACGCTGTCCGAACTGGCGTCGCGGATGCTGGGGATGTTGGGGTAGGGCGCGACGACGGAACAAAACGTTCGTCCTGAGTAGCCGCTGAGCCTGTCGAAGCGGCGTATCGAAGGACCGTAGTCGCGTGGTGCTTCGATACGGGTCTTCGACTTCGCTCAGCCCCTACTCAGCACGAACGGGTGATTTGATGACTGGCAGATCGTTCGTGGTCGATAGCCGGCACTGCTCAATCTTGACATTCCCCCCGCCCTCGGCGAGCGCATCAATACCATAAACAAATAGTCGAATTAGTCCGACTAAGGGGAGCGCCGCATTGGCCGACAGACAGGCGGGTTCCGCCACCACCGGGCTGGCATTCGCCGCCGTCACGACCCTGTTCTTCGCCTGGGGGTTCATCACCTCGCTGATCGATCCGCTGGTCGCGGCGGTGAAGGGTATCTTCACCCTGACCGATTTCGAGGCGCAGCTGGCGGCGTCGGCGTTCTTCCTTGCTTACGGCCTCATCTCGATGCCGGCCGCGATCCTGCTTGGTCGGCTGCGCGCGGTGCCGTCGATCCTGTTCGCGCTGGTGACGATGATTGTCGGCTGCCTGACGATGCTGGTCGCGGCGAACCTCGCGGTGTTTCCGCTGGTGCTGCTCGGCCTGTTCATCCTTGCCGCCGGCATCACTGTGTTGCAGGTCGCGGCGAACCCGCTGGCGGCGGCGCTGGGCGATCCGAAGCTCAGCCATTTCCGCCTGACGCTCAGCCAGACGTTCAACTCGTTCGGTACCTTTCTTGGGCCGCTGCTCGGGGCCAGCCTGTTCCTCGAAGGGGTCGAGGTGAAGGACGGCACGGTACTGACGCAAGCGGTACGCGCCGGTGCGCTCGCCGGCATCGACCGCGCCTATTTCTGGATCGCGGGGCTGATCGCGGCGCTGGCGGTGTTCTTTTTCTTCAGCCGCCGGGTCGTGTCGGCCGCCGTGCCGGAAGCACCCGCCAAGGTGCCGGCGCCGGGCGCGCTGCTCGCCGACGCCTTTTCGTCGCGCTGGGCGCTGCTCGGCGCGAGCGCGATCTTCCTCTATGTCGGCGCCGAAGTCGCGATCGGGACGCAGATGGCGCTGTTCCTCAACGCCGACAGCGTCTGGGGTGCGTCCAACGCGCCGTTCGGCGTGCCGCTGCTGGGCTTCGCGATGGGCAGCGACGGCGTGACCGGCGTGTCGCTCCAGGAAGCGGGCAAGGCCGTCGCCTTCTATTGGGGCGGGGCGATGGTCGGTCGCGCGATCGGATCGGTGCTGCTGTCGAAGGTGAAGGCGTGGAAACTGCTCGCGCTGTTCACCGCCATCGCGGTCGGCATGTGCCTGTATGTCGCGGGCGTCGGTGGCGTCACCGCCGGTTTCGTCGCGCTGTCGATGGGGCTGTTCAACTCGATCATGTTCCCGGTCATCTTCACCCTGACTCTCGAACGCTCGACCGCCAGCGAGGCGGCGACCTCCGGGTTGCTATGCACCGCGATCTTCGGCGGGGCGGTGATCCCGCCGGTCGTGGGGCTGGTGTCGGGTGCGGTCGGCCATGGGCCGGCGTTCCTCGTGCCGGCGCTGTGCTATGCGGCGCTGTGTGTGTTTGCGGCCGCCGCCGGGCGGACCGCGACGCGCAACGTCGCTTCGGCGAAGAGCCTGCACTGATCGGCGCAGCGGCGGCTTGGTTTCCGGCCGCCGCCTGGCGTACCCTGTCGTTCCGAACCGAACGGGAGAATAGCATGACCGTCGTCAGAACCGCCCTGATCCTCTCCGCCCTCGCGCTGCCGGCCGCCCTGTCGGCACAGGCGCGCTACGAAGGGGCGGGCGCGACGCAGGAACTCGACTGCGATGGCGGCACCGCGACCATCGAAGGGGCCAGCAACACCATCCGCGTAACCGGGCGCTGCTCGGCGCTGGTGATCGAAGGGGCGGGCAACCGCGTCGAGGTCGACCTGGCGCCCAAGGGCAGCGTGCGCATTTCCGGCGCGAGCAACATCGTCACCTACCGCACCGCTGATAACAGCAAGGCCCGGATCAACGTCGCCGGCGCCGGCAATCGCGTATCGATGGCGAAGTAGCGGCGGTTACGCCGCGACCCGCGCCCGCAACGCGTTCTGCGCCAGTGCGATCGACCCCAGCGGTCCCGCCTGATCGCCGAGCGCCGGTGCGACGACATAGTCGCGCGCCGGCAATGGCAGATAGCCGTTGATGCTCGCCCGGAGCGCCGGCTCGATCCGCGCCAGCAGATGCGGCTGTTTGTTCATGACCCCGCCACCGATCGCGATCCGTTTGGGGCCGGTGGTGCACACCATTGCATGGCACATCGCGACGATCGCCGCCTCGGCGCGGTCCCACACCGGATGGTCGGCCGACAGCGTCGAAACATGGACGTCGCCCAGCGCCGCCTTGATCCCCGTGCCCGATGCCAGCCCCTCGACGCAATCGTCGTGGAAGGGGCAGCCGCTCGGCAACGTATCGCCGGGCAGGCGCGGGGTGCGCAGATGGCCGATCTCGGCATGGCCGATGCCGCGCGTCGGCTGGCCGTTGACCAGCAACCCCACGCCGACGCCAGTGCCGATCGTCACATAGGCGAAATCGTCCAGTCCCTGCGCACAACCCCACCGGGTTTCGGCAAAGGCGGCGCTGTTGACGTCGGTATCGAACGCGTGCGGCACATCGAACATCGCCGACAGCCGCCCGGCAACGTCGGTCATCGGCCAGTCGGGCTTGGTCGTGGCGAGGATATGGCCCCAGGTCGGCGAGGCGGGGTCGAGATCGACCGGACCGAAGCTCGCGATGCCGAGTGCGGCAAAGCCCGTCGTGTCCCACCAACGCTGCAACACCGCCGCGATGGCGGGCAGGGTGATGTCAGGATGCTCGGTCGGTACCGTTTCCTGCGCGATGATCCGGTCCGGGCCATGCGCCAGCGTGCACACGCACTTGGTACCACCCAGTTCGATCCCGGCCAGCGGCAGATCACTCCGGTCGCGCGCCGCCGCTGGATCGAAAGCCATATTCATCCCCGAAAACCCTATCACAGGTGAAAGTGCTGCCAGCGTCGCAGGCTTCGTGCCGAAGTGCAATTGGTAAATTCGGTTTATTTATTCAAAATCCGGACAATCGGATATGGGTCGGACAAGCAGCGCATCCGATTTCGTATAACTTCGACCCTACGCTAACCTGACGTCAATCACGACCATGCCAAACCGGCTCGCTGGAAATGGAGTCAGCGATGCAGGCGAATGCAAAGGGCGTGGCGGCGGGTGCCGGGGGACGGTTCGAGCTGGCCTTCGCCGCGCAGTTCAAGGGCGGCGCGTCGCAGCCCGCGTCCGCCCTGCCGCCGCCCGATATCCGCGACATGACCCCGCGCGAAATGGCCGATTACGGCTTTCGCCTGTTCGGGGAAGGCGCGATCGACATCCATACGCTGCACCGCTTCCGCCGCGAACTGATCGCGACGGCCGGCACGCCCGCCGCCGACATCAAGATGGATTTCGCGGCACAGGCGCGCGATCGGCTGGCGCATCTCGACGAGGTGTTCGAACCGAAATCGTCGACCTCCTATCGCTCACTGCGCCGCCTGCTCGACTTCGCCCGGTCCTAAACCGTCTCCTCCGCCTTCCACAGCGCGGTGGCGCTCGGCAGCAGGAAGTGGCTGAACGGCAGGATCGCCGCGCCGACCGCCGGGGCATCCTCCGCCAGCATCGCGCGGCGCACCGGGGCCAGCGCCGGGACATTGGTCGCCGCAACCCGCAACCGTTCGTTCAGCCGCTCGGCTAGCGTTTCGACATGCCGCCCCGGCAACCGCCCGCCGACGAAGATCGCCGCCGGGTTGATAAGGCAGTTGATCGCGATCATCGGTTCGACCAGCCGGTCGACCGACGCTCCGATCCAGTCATCGATCACCGCCAGCAGCTTCGCATCATCGCCCCGCGCGCCGCGGATGTCGCCCAGCGTGAACCCTGCGCGCTGCAACGGATGCAACAGGCCCGACAGCGACACGGTATGCTGGATCTGGGTCTGCCCGCCCTTGCCGTCGCTGCCCAGCAGGAAGCCGAGCTCGCCCGACCGCCCCTTGGCGCCCCGGAAATAGCTGCCGTCGATCACCAGCCCGCCGCCCAGCGCCGAGGAGATCAGGACATAGAAGAAGCTCGCCTGATGCTGGCCGTGTCCCAGCTGCAACTCGCCCATCGCCGCTGCCGCCGCGTCATTCTCGACGAACACCGGCCGGTCGATCGGTGCCGCGAACAGCGCGGCCATGTCGACGCTTTCCCATTCGGCATAGCTGGCCGGCCGGCCGGGCAGGTCGACGGTGCCGAGATCGTCAGGGCGCGCCACGCCGATGCCGACGATGCGCTCGGCATCGATCCGGGCTTCGGCGACCAGCCCGGCAATGACCGACCGATAGAAATCGGCGACCTCGCCCGGCAGCGCGAAATCGACGTCGCGGGTGGCCCGCGCCAGCGTCTGTCCGGTAAAGTCGACCAGCACGATCGTCACGTGATCGCGGTCGATATTGATGCCGATCGCGTAGCAGGCGGCGGGATTGACCACCAGCTTGGTCGGCGGCTGCCCGCGCCCGCCGCGCCGCTGCCCGGCCTCGAGGATCAGCCCTTCCCCCAGCAACCGGCGGGTGATGTTGGCGATCGCGGGCGGGGTCAGCCCGGTGATGTTGGCCAGATCGATACGGGTCAGCGACCCCGACACCCGGATGGCGTGCAGCGTGATCCGCTGGTTATGGTCGGCGGCACGTTCGAGGTTGGTCCCCGACAGGCGGATCGGCGCACGATCGGTCACGCGCGAAGGTCCCGGGCGGGTAGGGGGCAGGACACGCAATATCTCCCAATCACGGCGGCGCCGTTCGTTCTTTTGTCAGAGCGTGGACCAGTGGACAGGCCAGTTCAATCGGAAAGCGTGTTGGCGAAACCCGGTATGTGCCATTGACAACGTTGTCGGAATCGGCGAACGCCGGATCAATGGGGCACGCGTGGTGAAATCGCGGGCATAGGGAGAGCGATGCGATGAAACCGGTACCGCAATTTTTGCTGGGTACGATGCTGGCCGGCATGGGACTGGCGCTGCCCGCCGCCGCGCAGACCGTACCGGCACCCGCTCCGGCCGCCACCGTCCACCCCGACATTTGGCCGCGCGCCAACTGGCCATACAAGGCCGATCCGGCGGTCGAGAAGCGCATCGCCGACCTGCTGAAGAAGATGACCGTCGAGGAAAAGGCCGGGCAGGTCGTACAGGGCGATATCGCCAGCCTGACGCCCGAGGATGTGAAGCGTTACCATCTGGGATCGGTGCTGAACGGCGGCAATTCCGCGCCGAACAACGACGAATTCGCCCCCGCCTCCGAATGGCTCAAGCTCGCCGATCGTTTCTACGCGGCATCGGTCGACAAGAGCGACGGCGGCGTCGGCATTCCCGTCATCTGGGGCACCGATGCGGTGCACGGCCATAGCAACATCGTCGGTGCGACGCTGTTCCCGCACAATGTCGGTCTGGGTGCGATGCACGACCCGGCGCTGATGCGAAAGATCGCGCAGGCGACGGCCGCCGAAATCCGCGCGACCGGCATCGAATGGACCTTCGCCCCGACGATCACCGTGCCGCAGGACCTGCGCTGGGGCCGCGCCTATGAAGGCTATTCGTCCGACCCGAAGCTGGTCGCCAGCTACGTCACCCAGTTCATCGAAGGGCTGCAGGGTGCGCCGGGCACGACCAACCAGTTGAAGGGGCCGTACGTCCTCGCCTCGACCAAGCATTTTCTCGCCGACGGCGGCACGTTCGGCGGGCAGGATCAGGGCGACGCGAAAATCCCCGAAACGACGCTGCGCGACATCCACGGCACGCCCTATGTCTCGGCGATCAATGCCGGGGTGCAGACGGTCATGGCCAGCTTTTCGAGCTGGAACGGCGAAAAGGTGACCGGGCACAAGGGCCTGCTGACCGATGTGCTCAAGAAGCGCATGGGCTTTGGCGGGTTCATCGTCAGCGACTGGAACGCGCACGGCCAGGTCGCGGGCTGCACCAACGCGTCGTGCCCGCGCGCGATCAACGCCGGGCTGGACATGTATATGGCCCCCGACAGCTGGAAGCCGATCTGGGAAAACCTCGTCCGCCAGGTCAAGTCGGGCGAAGTGCCGATGACCCGCCTCGACGACGCGGTCTCCAACATCCTGCGCGTAAAGCTGCGTGCCGGCCTGTTCGAGGCGGGCAAGCCGTCGTCGCGTCCGCTGTCGGGCAAGTTCGACCTGCTCGGCAGCCCCGAACACCGTGCCATCGCGCGCGAAGCGGTGGCGAAGTCGCTGGTGCTGCTCAAGAACAACGGTTCGGTTTTGCCGATCAGGGCCGGCGCGCGGGTGCTGGTCGCCGGCGACGGTGCGAACGACGTCGCGCGCCAGTCGGGTGGCTGGACGCTGACGTGGCAGGGGACGGGCATCGACCCGAAATATTTCCCCGGCGCGACCTCGATCTGGCAGGGGATCGATGCGGCGGCAAAGGCGGCGGGCGGATCGGCGACGCTGTCGGCCAATGGCAGCTTCACCGGGGCTAAGCCCGATGCGGCGATCGTCGTGTTCGGCGAAACGCCCTATGCCGAGTTCCAGGGCGACATCAAAACGCTCCAGCTTCGCCCCGAACTGCGTGGCCCCATCGAGACGATGAAGAAGCTGAAGGCGCAGGGGATTCCGGTCGTCGCGCTGATGCTGACCGGACGGCCCTTGTTCGTGAACGCCGCGATCAACGCCGCCGATGCGTTCGTCGTCGGCTGGCTGCCGGGATCGGAGGGCGCGGGCGTCGCCGACGTGCTGCTGGCGGGACAGGGCGGCAAGGCGAAGCGCGACTTCACCGGCACGCTGTCCTTCCCCTGGCCGGCGACGGCGGACGCGACCGGGCCGACGCAATTCCCGATCGGCTATGGCCTGACCGCCGCCAGCAAGACGGCAGTGCCGGCGCTGTCCGAAGACGCGAAGGTGGCCGAGGCCGATGCCGGCGACGTGTTCATGGACAAGGGCCTACCCGCGACCGCATGGTCGCTGGAGGTCGGTGGTGCGGGCACCGGCGGCAACACTCGTATCACTACCGTGCCGGCGCAATCGGGGGCGGGCCGGGTGAAGGTCACCGCGACCGACCACGGCGTACAGGAAGGGGCGCGCCGCTTCGAGATCGACGGCAGCGGCCCGGCGCAGATCGTGCTGAGCACCCAGTCGCCGGTCGACCTGACCCGCCAGACCAATGGCGACGTGATGCTGGTATCGACGATGCGCGTCGACACCGCCCCGACCCAGCCGGTCACCCTGTCGCTACGCAGCGGTCCGGGTGGTGGACAGGTGGCGCTCGGCCGGCTGGAGCGCTTGCCGGTCGGTCAGTGGAAGACGCTGGGCGTCCCGCTCAAATGCTTCGGCGGCAATGTGAACATGGCGAAGGTCGACACCCCCTTCGCCCTGTCGACCGACGGCAAGCTGACGGTCGGCGTCGCACGCGTCGCGCTGGGTACGACGGCGGATGTAACGGTGGCCTGCCCCCGCTAAGTCCTCCCCGCTCCGCGGGGAGGGGGACCATCCGCAGGATGGTGGAGGGGCAATGCCACAAGCGTACCGTTTGCGGCTGTGCCCCTCCACCACCGCTTCGCGGCGATCCCCCTCCCCATGATATGGGGAGGATTTACAGGACCTCGCTGCACCCCTTACGACACCAACCGCAACACACAGGGGCATGGCGATGAAGGCAATCTGGGCACCTCTACTCCTCGCCACGGCAACCCCCGCCATCGCACAGGATGCCACGCCCCCGGCCGCCCCCATCCCCCCACGCGTCTCGGTCTCGGGCGGCATCGTCGAGGGCAAGGCCGAACCCGATCGCATCCTGTTCCGCGGCATCCCCTTCGCCGCGCCGCCACTGGGCGCCAACCGCTGGCGCGAACCGCAGCCGGTGGTCGAATGGCTCGGCATCCGCACTACCACCGCACAGGCGCCCGCCTGTCTCCAGAACGACTATGGCTGGAACCGCGCCGACCATGTCTATGCCGCCGAGGATTGCCTGACGCTCGACATCGGCACTCCGGCGCTGACCGGCAAACGCCCGGTCATCGTGTGGATCCACGGTGGCAGCAACCGCGCGGGTTCCGCGGGCGACATGGCGCTGTCGGCGATCGGCAAGCGCGACGTCGTGGTCGTCGCCGTCCAGTACCGCCTCGGCATCTTCGGCTTCCTCCCCCACCGCGCGCTGGCGGCGGAGGCGGGCGGGACCGGCGGCAATTACGGGCTGATGGACCAGATCGCGGCGCTGCGCTGGGTCCGCGACAATATCGCCAAGTTCGGCGGCGATCCAGACAATGTCACCATCGCCGGCGAAAGCGCCGGGTCGCAGGACGTCTCGCTGCTCCTCGCCTCGCCGCTCGCACGCGGGCTGTTCGCGAAGGCGGTGATGGAATCGGGCACGCCGGGCTTCGGCCTGCCATGGCGTCCGCTCAAGGAAGCGTTCCGCATCGGCGATCAACTCGACGTGCTGCTCGCCACCCGGGGCACGGCGGCACTGCGCAGCGCGTCGCCCGCCGCGCTGCTCGCCGCCGACCTTAAGCTGCACGATGCCAAGCTGACTGCCGACGATTATCTGTATCTGCGCACGACGATCGACGGCGCGGTCCTGCCCGACACGCCCGACCGGCTGTTCGTAACCGCGCCCAAGCGTCCGGTGATCCTCGGCAGCAACATGCTCGAACTCGACCTGCCCGGCGGTCGTCCGGCGCGCGACGGCTTTGTCGACCTGTCGTTCGGCAGCAATGCGGAGGGGGCACGCACCTTCTACCGCCTCGACGACGCCGATCCCGTCGCCCATCCGCGCTTGGGCACCCGCGATCAGCAGATCGCGACCGACGCCACCTTCCGCTGCCCGGCGGGCACGCTCGCCAACCTTCTCGCCGCCCGCAACTGGCCGGTGTGGCGCTACGAATTCGACATGGCGGGCGACGGCGGTCCCGGCCGCACCGCGCATGCCGCCGAGATCGGCTATATCTTTGCCGATCGCCGCGTCGGCCCGGTATCGATGCAGGATTACTGGCTCGCCTTCGCCGCCACCGGCGACCCGAATGGCGAAGGTCGCCCGGCTTGGCCACGCACGGCCAAGGGCAAGCCCGCCAACCTCCTGTTCGACGCGCGTGGTGCCACGCCGCGCGATGGCGACATCCGCCCCGAAATCTGTCGTTTGTCAGGATCGCTATGACCCCCGATCGCCGTCATTTCCTCGGCCTCGCCGCCGGTGCCGCGCTGCTTCCCATCGCCGCCCGTGCGCAGGAGGAAAGCTATGAGGTCAAACGCCAGCGCCAGCTCGCCACCGACTGGCCGTGGCTTGGCCGCTATGCCGCCGACAATGCCGCGCTCGCCGCATCGGGCACGCCGACCGATATCGTCTTCATGGGCGATTCGATCACCGAAGGCTGGGTCGGCAAGCGCCCTGACTATTTCCGCGCCGGCCGGGTCGGGCGCGGCATCAGCGGACAGACGACGCCGCAAATGGTGCTGCGGATGATGGCCGACGTCATCGCCCTTCGCCCGAAATTCGTCCACATCATGGCCGGCACCAACGACATTGCCGGCAATACCGGTCCGATGACGCCGCAGCAGACGCACGACAATCTGGCGATGATGGTCATGCTGGCGCGGCAAGCGAAGATCGGCGTGCTGCTGGCCAGCGTACCGCCGGCAGATGGCTTCCCGTGGCGTCCCGGCCTCGCCACCGTCGCGCCGATCCACGCGCTCAACGCCTGGGCGAAAGCTCATGCGGCGCAGACCGGCGCGACCTTTGTCGACTATACGCCGGCACTGGCGACGCCCGGCGGCGCGATGAAGCCCGGTTTCGCCGACGACGGCGTCCATCCGACCGCCGCCGGCTATGCCGCGATGGAGGCGGTGCTGACCCCGATCCTGCGCGCGAAACGCCTGCCCGCCTGACAAGCTGAACGAACCCGCCGCCGCCGCGACAATCCGACACAATTTTCGGGGGTTGGCGACAAACGCCTGCGACATGGCCGGCCCATTTTCTGTTCAGCCCAAGGGGTTCGAACAGGAGAAGACCCATGAAGAAGTTCACACTGGTGCTCGCCGGCCTCGGCGTCGCCATGACCGCTTTGCCCGCCGCCGCCCAGCCGTGGCAGTCGGTCAACCAGCGTCAGGCACAGATCGAGCGTCGCATCGATCAGGGTATCCGCAGCGGTTCGCTCAGCCGGCGCGAAGCCGCGAACCTGCGCGGTGAATTCCGCCAGATCGCGCAGCTCGAACAACGCTATCGCCGCTCGAACGGCCTGTCGATGCAGGAACGCCGCGACCTCGACCGCCGCTTCGACGCACTGGCGTACAAGGTGCGGGTCGACAAGCATGACCGCAACGGTCGCTCCGGCCATCGGCGCTGACAACTCCCCTCCCTGACAAGAGTTTCGGGTCGGTCATGCCCCGGCATGACCTAAACCGTGCAGGGCACTGTTTACCCGAAACTGGGCTGGGGGTGGGTAGGCCGGTTGTAGCGCGCTTACCCGCCTAGCAGGCCGACCCTTCCCTTCCAGGAAGGGGAGAAACGTCATCCCCCCGCGACGAACGCTCCGATCAACCCCGCATCCTCGCCCAGCCGCCCCGGCACGACGACGGGCGTCGTTGCCGGGGTCAGCAAATTCGCCCGCACCCGAACGTCCAGCGCCGCGATCAGCGCGGTCGCATTCGCCAGCCCGCCCCCGACCGGCACGATCGTCGCCGACACGGCATGCAACACCATCGCCAGCGGCCCACCG
This sequence comes from Sphingomonas sp. Leaf10, assembly GCF_001421245.1. Taxonomy (GTDB): domain Bacteria; phylum Pseudomonadota; class Alphaproteobacteria; order Sphingomonadales; family Sphingomonadaceae; genus Sphingomonas. The sequence goes on from NZ_LMKE01000002.1 coordinate 30,880, forward strand.
ACCAGATCGCACCAATAGTCGACCGTCACTACCGAACGCGCATCACCGGCTTCCGCCCCGCTAGTGATCGCGAGACTGTCCACATCGACCCCGTGCAGAAACCGGTGCAGCCGCTCCAGCCCCCGCGCGCTGCCGATCGTATCAAGGCAACCGACAAGTCCGCAGCCACAGGCGAACACCGGATTGGCCCCCGGCGCGATGCGGCTGTCGTGCACCACCTGCCCATGGCCCCATTCGCCGCCGATCCCGCCGGCACCGCTCACGATCCGCCCGCGTTCGACAAGCCCGCCGCCAACCCCGGTGCCGAGGATGATGCCGAATACCCGGTCATGCCCGATCGCGACCCCGCGCGCCGCCTCCGCCAGCACGAACGCATCGGCATCGTTCACCACCCGCACCGGCACCGCCAGCGTGGCGGCCAGTTCGTCACCCAGCCGCCGCCCGTCGATGCAGCGGATGTTGGCGCTGGTGACGACACCGGAGACCGGATCGAACAGCCCGGCGGTCGCGATCGACACCCGCTCGCACGCCACCACCGCCAGCGCATCGGCAAACACCCCGACGAACGCCGCCCAGTCATCGACCGGCGTCGGAACCTTCCGCCGCCAGGCGATAGCCCCCGCATCGTCGAACGCGGCGATGTCGACGAACGACCCGCCGACATCGGCGCACAGCCGCATCCTATGCGCCCAACCACGCCTTGCGGAACGCCCGCTGCTTGGCGGTCAGCGCCTGCCCGACCGTTTCGCCACGCACCACCTCCAGCGTCGGATCCGCCGCCGGGATCAGCGTCGCGGTGCGATCGGCCCCGAACCGGCGATAGCGCAGCTCGACCGGCGTACCGGGCTTCAGCGTCGCAACCGCCGCGTTCCACGCCGCGGCGTTGGCGATCGCCTGCCCACCGACCGCGACGATCACGTCGCCCCGATCCAGCCCGGCGGCGAACAGCGGCGAATTCTGCGCGGGCGGGAAGGTCAGCGTCACGCCATCGGCTTCCTCGCTAGCCGCCGTCCGCCCGATCCAGCCGCGCGTCGGCGCGGCAGGCCGCAGCACCAGCCCCGCCTGTGCCAGCAGCGGCGCGAAATCGGGGAGGGCGCTGCCATCGATCGACCGCGCGAAAAACGCATCGGCGAACCCCTGGTCGCCCGTCGTCTCGGCCAGCGCCGCGCGCAGATCGGCGGGGGTGTACGCCTTCTCGTTCCGACCATGCCGCGCCCACAAGGTCCGCATGAAATCGTCGAGGCTCTTGCCCGCGAACCGCTGCCGCAGCTCCAGGTCGAGCGCCAACCCGATGATCGCACCATAGGGGTAGTAGGACACGAAGATATTGGGATCGACCGGATCGATCGACCGCGCGGCATCGACGAACGGCGCGCGCAAACTCATTTCCTGCGGCGATGCATTGATCCGTGCCGCGATCCGGGCGGGATTGTTGACGATGCCGCTCAGCATCGGCCCCATCTCGCCCAGATATTCGTCGACGCTGGCAAGGCCCGCGCGCCGGATCGACAGCGGCCCGTAATAGCTGGTGAACCCCTCGGCCAGCCATAGCGACGGCGTCGGATTGGCGCGGGTGAAGTCGAACGGCTCCAGTTCGGCCGGGCGGATACGCTCGACATTCCAGCTATGGAAGAACTCATGCGCCAGCGTGCCTAACTGGTCGTCCTTCGCCTCGGCCAGCGAGCGCGTGTCGGTGATGATCGTCGAGTTGCGATGCTCCATCCCGTCGCCCACGATCGACGAGCGATAATCGGCGATGAAGGTATAACGCCCGAAATCATAGGGCGCGGGCGCGCCGAAGATGCGGATCTGTTCGCGCACCACCCGCTTCGCCTTCTCGGTAAAGCGATCCATGTCGGCGGCGCTGCCGTCATGATGGAGCGCTAGGCGATAAGTCTGGCCGCCCTCCTGCCATTCGCGGACCATATGGTCCGACAGCTCGGTCGGGCTGTCCATAAAATACTGCAAATTCGGTGCCCAATAGGTGCCGGGCGCATCGCTCTCGGCCAACTGCGTCGCGACCTTCCATTTGGGGTCGGGGCTTTGAAAGCGCACCCGGATCGGCTGTGCGTCGTAACCGGTCGCCCACATAAAGGTCGCCGGCATGTTCAGATGCGCGTGGCTGGTGTCGATCTGCGCATAGGTGCCATCGCCATGATCGGCGAACAGCGTGTAGGTGACGACGACCGTGCCGTCATGCCCCGCGACGCTCCAGCCATAGGGATCGCTGCGCGTCAGCTTGAGCGGCCGTCCGGCGCCATCGGTCGCGCTGACGTCATAGACGTTCTTGGCGAATTCATGGATCGCATAGCGCCCCGGCGACGACCGCGACATCTGGACGCGCAACGGTCCGGCGGGCACCCCGGTCCAGGTCGCGGTGATCCGGGCGCGGTGATGTGCGACCTGCGGAAACGAAACGTCGTAGCGCACCTTCGCCGTCGTGCCCGGATCGCGCTGGCCGGGGGCAGGGGCCGGATGCACCGGCGCGCTCTGCGCCAGCGCGGGAAGCGCGATCGTGGAAGCGAGCAGGACGGCGAACAGCGAACGGACCATGGAGGCTCCCCGGAGAAGATTGTGCGCCTTCTAAGCCGGGAGGAGCAAACGGGTCCACGCCTTCTTCTCCCCTCCCTGACAAGGGAGGGGGCGGGGGTGGGTTGGCCGGCGAGGAAACGTCACGCCAATCCACCCCC
>NZ_LMKE01000002.1:33623-37458 GCF_001421245.1 Sphingomonas sp. Leaf10
ACCCACCCCCAACCCCTCCCTTGTCAGGGAGGGGAGTTAGTTCAGATATCCTCCACCACCACCCGATCGAACAACACCTCCCCCGCGCGCACCCGGTCGCCGGTCATCACCCCATCGGCCGTCACGAACGGCGCGGGCGCCAGCATCACGATCGTCGAGCCATGCTCGAACCAGCCCATCTCCTCCCCCTGCGCAACCGGCGTCGCCAGCGTCGCGACCGGTTTGGCCCGCTCGCGCAGCAGCCGGACGGTATCGAGAAACGTCAGCCGGATCGCCGCGACCAATATCGCCGCGACCGGCACCAGCAACACCGGCGTCCCGTCGCCCAGCCGCAGCCGCACCGTCGCGCGCTCGTTACGACAATATAGCCGGTCGACTCGCTTGAGCGCGGGCGGATTGACGTTGAAACAGTCGCCCGGGAAATACCGCACCCGCTCGACCACCGCATCCTGGGGGCTGTGGAACCGGTGATACATGCCGGCCGTCAACCGCAGCGTCACGAAACTCCCGCCGATATAGGCGTCGCTCTCGCCCCCGGTCAGCTCGGCGATCGAATAGCGCCGCCCCTTGGCCTGGACGATGCTGTCGCTGTCGATTCGCCCGCTAGCGACGATGATCCCGTCCGACGGTGCCGACAGTTGATCGGCCTGCGCCCGGAACGTCCGCGCGCCGGGTCGCAACCGGCGGATGAACGCGGCGTGCAGCGACGGCCAGCGAGTCTCCTCCGCATCGGACAGGTCGACATCGCAAAAGGTCCGCCACAGCGCGATCGACGCGCGCGCGACCAGCGGCTGCTCGACCTTGCTCAGCCACCCCATCGCCCGCGTTGCGCTGCGTCGCGGCAGCCAGTTGGTCAGCGCGTAATTGACCGATTCGATGTCGGTCAGCTTCGCGATCCAGCGGGGCAAAGCGGGGGCGGCGGGCGCAGGCGGCGCGGGGCGGATATCGTCCATGGCCGTCATCAATATTTCCCGATCGCGTCATATTCGCGTCAGTCATGACGCCACTCGCCATCGTCCTCGCCGCCGGCACCGCCGGCCTCGTCGCTACCAAGAGCCGCGCCCGCCTCGCCCTCAGCCGCGCCAAGCATGGCTCGCTGACCGGCCATGTCCGCTGGGGCCAACGCATCGCGCGCCAGATTGCTTTCTATGATTATGACGAAGCCCGCTTCTTCGCTGCCGACGACGCACCCGCAGAGATCGCCGCAAAGCGCCGCGTCGGCTTCGACCGTCTGTCGGCACTGTACGAAGCCCGCTTCGCCAAGACCGTCGCCGCGACCAGGGAACTTCGCGAAGGGCTGTCCGACCTGCAATTCACCGGCCGCTACCGCGTACCGTTCCAGTTCAGCCGACTGGTCCGGGAGCGCCTCGCCACCGGTGCCTTCTACGTATCGTCGTCGGGGGTCACCGCTACCGACCTCGACGGCAACGTCTTCTACGACCTGGCCGGTTCCTACGGCGTCAACCTGTTCGGCCATGATTTCTACAAGGACTGCATTGCGCAAGGGGCGGCGCGCGTCGCCGATCTTGGCCCGGTGCTCGGCACCTATCACCCGGTCATCGCCGCCAACGTCGCCCGGCTGCGCACGATCAGCGGCATGGACGAGGTATCGTTCCACATGTCCGGCACCGAAGCGGTGATGCAGGCGGTGCGCCTCGCCCGCTATCACACCGGCCGCCGCCGCGTGGTGCGCTTCGCCGGCGCCTATCATGGCTGGTGGGGCGATGTGCAGCCGGGCATCGGCAATCCGACCCCGGCCGACAACACGCTGACGCTGTCCGAAATGTCCGACCGGACGCTGCACGTGCTGGCGACGCGCAAGGACATCGCCTGCGTGCTGGTCAACCCGCTACAGGCGATGCACCCGAACAAGGGCGCGCCGTCCGACGGGACGCTGATCGACAGCAGCCGCTCCGCGCACGTCGATCGCGCCGCCTATCGCGACTGGCTGGTCAAGCTGCGGGACGTCTGTACCAAGGCCGGCATCGTCCTGATCTTCGACGAAGTCTTCATGGGCTTCCGCTTGGCGAAGGGCGGCATGGCTCAGGCGTTCGGGGTGCAGCCCGACATGGTCACCTATGGCAAGACATTGGGCGGTGGCCTGCCCGTCGGCGTCGTCTGCGGCCGCGCCGATTTGATGAAACGTTTCCGCCCCGAAGCGCCCGCCGACATCTGCTTCGCACGCGGCACGTTCAACGCGCACCCCTATGTGATGGGGGCGATGGACGTGTTCCTCGAACGCCTCGACAGCGCGGAAGTGCAGGCGATGTACGCCGATGTCGACGCCCGCTGGGACGCGCGCCTCGCCCAGTTCAACGCGGCGATGGCGGCCGCCGACCTGCCGGTCCGCGCGGCGGGTATGCAGACGGTGTGGACGATCCTCTACACCGCGCCGTCACGTTACAACTGGATGCTGCAATATTACGCCCGTGCCGAAGGACTGGCCTTGAGCTGGGTCGGCACCGGCCGCCTGATCTTCAGCCTGAATCACGACGACGCAGCCTTTGCCGAGGTCGTCGCGCGCTTCGTGAAGGCGGTGCAGGCTTGTGCCGCCGACGGCTGGTGGTGGAGCGCGCCCGGCACGACCAACAAGCTGCTGCGGCGACAGGTGCTGAAGGAAACGCTGTCGCGACGACTGGGGCGGGGGTAACCGTTCCTTATGGACGGCGCTGTGCCATCGCCGCCTGCAACGCGTCGATGATCGCCCGGTTGGCTACCGGTCCCGACAGGTCCTGTGCCAGCGTGGTATAGCCCTCGCGTCGCAGCGCCTGTCGGATATGGTTCACCGAAATATAGTCGCCGGAAGCGGCCAGTTCGATTGCCCGCGTCAAAGCGGGCGTTTCGCGCGTCATGCGCCGTCGCCCGTCTGTTCAGCCGTTCCGCACCCACGGCGTTCGCACGACGGCACCGGTGATGACCTTTTTGCCGAACGCCTTGCGCATCTTCTCGGCACCCTCGCCGTTGCGCAGGACGACATGCGTGCCCCCCGAATGCAGCGTTTCGATGGCACTGATCGATGCGTCATGCTTGCGGCACAGCGCCACCACATCCGCCTGGGCGATGGTGACATTCATCGCGCGCGATGTCGTATTGGGGGTCGGAACGCCCCGGCGCCAATCGTCCTGCATGCAGATCCATTCTTATTTCGAGCATGCGGACCAGCCGGGCCTCGCGGGAAGAAGTATCCAGCCGGCGCCGGTAGCAGGGCCGTTCGGTCGATACCGGGCGAACCGAATCGTATATGGGGTGCCGGCGGCGGCAAACCAGTAGGGGGCTTGAGGTTTATGCTGTCCTGCGGCGTTTGCGCTGCCAATCCCCGTTTCTACCGCATTGGTTTGATCCGGCTCTGCCGATGTGTGATCCGACGCCTTTTCAGAACGATGGCCGCCGCGACAATGACGATGCCGGGGATCAGCCACAGCCAAACGAACAGAAGCAGTTCATCCCACCGTCCATTGTGGAGAAGGCGCCCGCTATGGAACAGCTCAACCCAAAGACATTCCCGGCCATAACAATTCAAGTCATAACGATCAGGCCATCCCAGCTTGATCGACAGCCACTCATATACGCCTACGGTGCCGACCCCGATCGCGATGATAATGGCCATGAAGCAAAAGAACCTTGCGGGTCCCATCGTCCGATAGAGCGCTATGAAGTCGGATAACGAAGCCACTGCCTATTCCCAATCGTATTGACCGCTGCGACTATCCTGTTTGATCGCAACGAGAGTCTACCGGCTTCTACTAGCCCGGATCGACATTCATGCGAAACGCGACGAAATTGCTCCCCTCCCTGGAAGGGAGGGGCTGGGGGTGGGTCGGCCTGCGAGGGAAGG
>NZ_LMKE01000002.1:37527-41739 GCF_001421245.1 Sphingomonas sp. Leaf10
TGACCCCTCCCTTCCAGGGAGGGGAGAGGCTGAATGTCGATTGGCCCTAGACCGGCCGACACGCCGCTTTCCTACAGGTGGGTCGCTCGTCACACTGCTGCCGCTATTTCTCCCCGTCGAGCGCCTCGCCCCAAACAGATGCGACCGGTCCGCCAAGTCGGCAAACCGGTCGCGAGTGTGAACTTCGTGAACTTATTTGGGAAAAGCGTTTGTTTTAAGGCCCCGTGACGGGCGAAGCCAGCTTCGAGGTCGATCGTGCCCCCGGCACGATCTGCAGACTGCGGGGCAGCCCGCACCTCGACGCTCGTCGGACGGCGCTTTCCCGCCGCCGGCCGGGCGCGCCTAGAGGCTCGACGTAGCTTCGCTACGCCTTGCCCGGCGCTTACCGGCGCGCTGCCTCCTGCAAGTCAGTGTCGATCCGCGCGCCCTTCAACAACTGCACCGGCGCCTTGCGATACAGGATGAAGTCGTTGAACGGATCGGTCACGATCTTCGTCGCCCATACCAGCCCGGTCATCACGTCGCGCTGCACGAACAGCTGCACCACCCGGAACAGCAGCCCGCCGACCGCGAACGCCAGCCACAGCAGCGCCAGATGCCGCAGGAAGCCGACGAACCCGACATGCGGTTCGAAGATGCCGAAGAAGGTCGGATCGATCAGCAGCGGGATCGGCGTCGCCGCCCACAGCCCCATGAACACGACCTTGCGGAACAGATTGTACCCAACCTTGATCTCTTCCTTGTGTTCGTGCGTCGCTTGGTTCTGATGGTCGTAGGTCTTGGGTTCGAAGAAGAAATGCCCCGACTGCCGCGCGGTCATCGCCACCAGCCAGCCGAGCAGGCTGGCGACCGCCGGGTCGATCCACACCACGACGTAAGCGATCAGGAACGTCGTCGCGCTGACGAAATGCAGCGCCTGGTTGATGATGCTGTGATGGTAATAGCGATGGTCGTCCCACCGCTGTTCCTTCAGCGCTTCCTTGAATCCAGGCATCGAATAAACCTTTGATGGAATGGGGGAGTTGTCAGGCGGTCGCGCCGAGCGCGGGCGTTGGGTGGTTGTCCTGCGCGTCGGCCGCGCGCCGGAAGCAGACCAGCGAGAAATGGCCGAGCGGCGGCAGCGGGCGGCGTTCGATCAGCTCCGCCTGCGGGTTGCGCGCCGCCCAGTCGCCATAGATCGCCCATGGGAAATCGGTGCGCCAGCCCAGCCGGCTGGTGATCGGCATCAACGCGCGCTCGATCTTCGCGCGCATCCCCGCCTCCGCGCCCAGCCGGGTCGCGATCACGATCATCCCGCCGGGCCGCACCACGCGCAGGAACTCGCTCAAGGCGCGGTCGGGATGCGGCACCGCCGACACGACATATTGCGCGACGACCACGTCGAACGATGCGTCGGCAAAGTCCAGCGCCTCGGCATCGCCGATCGCGATGCGCTCGACATGGTTCAGTTTCAACCGGCGGACCCGGTCTCGTGCCTTGTCGAGCATCTGGTCGGCGATATCGATGCCGGTGATCCGGCTGTCATGGCGGTAATGCGGCAGCGAGATGCCGGTACCGACGCCGACCTCCAGGATCCGGCCGCCGACCGTCTCGGCGGCATCGATCGCCGCGCGACGTCCGCGCCGGAACACCGGCCCGAACACCAGATCGTAGATCGGCGCCCAGCGATCATAGGCGCTCGCCACGCCGAGGCGGTTCAATTCCTGAGCCAATCCGTGAGTTTCCTTGTCCAGTGCCGCGCCGGGCTTGTCTGGTCATTCAAGATGACGGGCATCGATGACACGCCAATGTCGCGGTCATGTCAGCAAGGTTTCAGTTTGATGAGAGTCGCCGTCACACGCGCGAAATACTATTGTCGCGCGCGCCGGTTACAGCCGCGTCATCGCAAGGACGAAAGTCCGGTCCACTGGCGTGGAGAAATACGATGACGACGGCATTTGTATCCCGGACTGATCGAAGCAGTGCATCGGTGGCGACCGTAAAGTCCCTCGCCCGCAAGATTCCGGACTGGATCAACGATCCACAAAGCTATCGTGCCGAGGGTCCGAAAAAGTCCTACCGCACCGTCTTCATCTCCGACGTCCACCTCGGCACGCCGGGATGCAGTGCCACGCAACTGGTCGACTTCCTCCATTCCTTCGAATGCGAGACGCTGTATCTAGTCGGCGACATCGTCGATGGCTGGCAGATCCGGCGCGGCTGGTACTGGCCGTCGAGCCATAACGACGTGATCCGATCGATCCTGAAGTTCGCGCGGCGGGGCACCCGCGTCATCTACATCCCGGGCAACCATGACGAGGCATTCCGCGACTATGTCGGCCTCGAGTTCGGCGGGGTGGAGATGATCGAGGAGGATATCCACGAAACCGCCGATGGCCGCCGCCTGCTAATACTCCACGGCGACAAGTTCGACGGCGTGGTGCTCTATGCCAAATGGCTCGCCTTCCTCGGCGACCATGCCTACACCGCGCTGCTGAAGGCCAACAGCGTGTGGAACTTCGCGCGGCGCAAGCTCGGACTGCCTTATTGGTCGCTGTCGGCCTATGCCAAGCACCGGGTCAAGAACGCGGTCAACTTCATCGGCCGGTTCGAGGAAACCGTGGCGCACGCCGCCGCCGAACACGGCGTCGACGGCGTGGTCTGCGGCCATATCCACACCGCCGAAATCCGCCGGATCGGCGACATCATGTATTACAACGACGGCGACTGGGTCGAAAGCTGCACCGCGCTGGTCGAGGATCATGCCGGGGCCCTGTCGCTGATCGACTGGCGGGCCGAAACCTGGGCAAAGGAACTGGCAAAGGCGAACGGCAAGCCCGTCGATGCCGGCCAGGCGGTCGCCACCGCGTGAGGATCGCGATCGTCAGCGATGCGTGGAGCCCGCAGGTCAACGGCGTCGTCCGCACGTTGCAGACGACGATCGGCCGCCTGCAACAACGTGGGCACGTTGTCGAAACCTTCACCCCCGACGGGTTCGCCACCCGGCCGTGCCCTGGCTATCCCGAAATCCGGCTGGCGTTCGGCTGTGGCCCCGAACTGGGTCGCCGCATCACCGCCTTCCACCCCGATGCGATCCATATCGCCACCGAAGGGCCGCTCGGCTGGGCGGCACGGCGCTGGTGCCGGGGGCAGGGCGCCCGCTTCACCACCTCGTTCCACACCAATTTCGCCGACTATCTGGCGATGCGCACCCATCTGCCCGCCGGACTCTTCTGGCCGTTCCTGCGCCGCTTCCATGCCGCCGCCAGCGGCGTGATGACCGCCACCGCGCGTGTCGCCGGATCGCTCCACGACCACGGCATCGCCCATACCCGGCGCTGGTCGCGCGGCGTCGACCTGTCGCTGTTCAAACCCGATGGCACCCAGCTCGACGTCGAAACCCTGCCGCGCCCGATCCTGCTCCATGTCGGGCGCATCGCCGTGGAGAAGAATATCGAGGCGTTCCTGTCGCTCGAGACGCCGGGCACCAAGCTGCTGGTCGGCGACGGCCCGGCGCGTGCAGACCTCGAACGCCGCTATCCGCTGGCGCAGTTCGTCGGACTGAAGCAGGGGGCGGCCCTCGCCGCCGCCTACCGCGCCGCCGACGTGCTGGTCTTCCCCAGCCGCACCGACACCTTCGGCCTGGTGATGATCGAGGCGCTGGCCTGCGGCACCCCGGTCGCCGCCTATCCGGTGCCGGGGCCGCTCGACGTCATCGGGCTGGACGGCCGGGGCGGCGGCAGCGACCGCATCGGTGCGCTCGACACCGATCTGGCGGCGGCCGTCGCCCAGGCGCTCACCGCCGACCGCGACGCCTGTGTCCGCATCGGCACCCATTATTGCTGGTCGCACTGCACCGACCAGTTCGTCGGCAATCTGGTCGATGCCGGCCTCGCGCCAGCGGGGGCGGTGGCGACGGCATAAGGCGCGCCATCGCCGCGCCCCATGCCGCCCCCCTATTACGCGGCGTGATCGAACGCCGCGTCGTCGGCGTCCGGGCCGCCCTGGGCCATGTCCAGCGCGAAGCCGCGAGCGCGAGCCTGCTGGTCGGTGACCGAGTTCGGCCTCACCTTCACCGCCGGCTTGCGCGGCGCGGGCTTGCGTACCGCCGGACGTCGATCGGTCGCACGGCTGTCCTCGACCCGGAAGAAGGCGATGCTCTGCTGCAGCTCTTCCGCCTGTCCGGCCAGTTCCTCGGAGGTCGAGGTGATCTGTTCGGAGGCCGAGGCATTC
>NZ_LMKE01000002.1:41850-70302 GCF_001421245.1 Sphingomonas sp. Leaf10
GCCGATATCCTGTTCGCGGCACGCGGCGCTGATTTCCGACACCAGTTCGGCGGTCCGACGGATGTCGGGGACCAGTTTGCTCAGCATCTCGCCGGCCTGCGCGGCGGCCTGCACCGTGTCGCCCGACACCGCGCTGATTTCGGCGGCTGCGGTCTGGCTGCGTTCGGCCAGCTTGCGGACTTCCGAAGCCACGACTGCGAAGCCGCGACCATGTTCGCCGGCACGGGCCGCTTCCACCGCCGCGTTCAGCGCCAGCAGGTCGGTCTGACGGGCGATTTCCTGCACGATGCCGATCTTTTCGGCGATGGTCCGCATGGCGCCGACCGCACGTTCGACCGCGACACCGCTGGCTTCGGCGTCCTTCGACGACTGGCGCGCGATCTTTTCGGTCTGCGCCGCATTGTCGGCATTCTGCTTGATGTTGGCGGCCATCTCTTCCATCGAAGCGGAAGCTTCCTCGGCAGCGGCGGCCTGTTCGGTCGCGCCCTGGCTCACCTGTTCCGACGAAGCCGACAGTTCCTGGCTGCCACCCGCGACATTGTCGGCCGCGGCGGTCGCATCGCCGACGACGTTGCGCAGGCGCTTGGTCATCGACACGAGCGCGTTGCCGAGCTGATCCTTGTCCGACAGCGGTGTGTGATCGACCGTCAGGTCGCCGCTGGCGATCGTATCGGCCAACGCCGCCGACTTGCGCAGTCCGGCCAGCATCGCGACGACCGCATGGCCCAGCTGGTCCTTGTCCGACAGCGGCTTGGCATCGACCGACAGGTCGCCACGCGCGATCGTATCGGCCAACGCCGCCGATTGGCGCAGGCCCTCGACCATCTTGACCATCGCAAAGCCCAGCTTGTCCTTGTCCGACAACGGCTTGTGATCGACCGACAGGTCGCCCAGCGAGATCGTGTCAGCCAGCGTCGCCGACTTGCGCAGCGATTCGGTCATGCGGTTGACGGTATCGACCAGATCCTTGATCTCGTCATTGCTGTTGACGGTTACGTCCTTGTCGAGATCACCGATCGCCACCGCGTCCAGCGCGACACCGACACGGCCCAGTCCCTGCGACACGATCCGGCTGATCCACAGCGCGCCGGCGACGGCGATGGCACAGGCCAGCAGGGCGACGAAGATCAGGATCATCCGCGCCTGGAAATAGGCGTCGGCGGTGGCGACCCGCGCTTCTTCCATGCGTACCCGTGCGCGTTCGACGACGATGTCGATCCGCTTGCTCATTTCGGCGACCAGATCGCGGGAGGTGGTCAGCGTCAGTTGCGCGGCTTCGGCGTTGTGATTCTCCGACCCCAGCGTCCGGATGCGCTGGTTGACCGCCTTGTATTCGCTCCATTTGCTGGCGAACACGACCCAGTCGGGCTTCGATTGTTCGGTCGTCTTGGAAATCGCCGTTTCGATCAGCGTATCCATCTCGGCGAATCGCGCGATCGACTGCCGGTCCAGCTCGCGCTTCAGCGCCAGATCCTCGGTCAGCGCCATGTTCTTTTCGAGCCGGACGATATCGAACAGGCCCAGCTTGATGGTCAGGTTGCGGGTCTGCCGCGCGACCGGCCCTTCCACCATCTCGACCATGCCGCTGTTCATCGACGACATCTTGGTGATGCCGACGGTGATGATCGCCAGCATCATAACCAATATGACTCCGAACGTAACGGCAAGCTTCGTCTTGATCGTGACGCGTCGCATTATAACCCCCGGCAACTGTGCTTCTAATTTCCCACCCCCAAGCGGGTGCTCGATGTCGATATAATATCCAAACATTGAGATAGTCTTTGCGAGCCGTCGGTAACGCTGTCTTTCGCAACGCGGAACGGCGGGGCGTCGATCGGGGCGATGGTTTCCCGCCGACGATATCGTCACTGGCTACCCACGCTTTTCATGGCGTTGTCGTCCGTCGCTCGCTACCGGTCGCTCCAACGATATGAGGGGACAGGCGATGGCCGGTGGATTGGTGGCACTGCTCGACGACGTCGCGGCGATCGCGAAGCTGGCGGCGGCGTCGCTCGACGATGTCAGCGCCGCGGCAAGTCGCGCGGGGGCCAAGGCGGCGGGCGTGGTCATCGACGATGCGGCGGTGACCCCGCGCTACGTCGTCGGCCTGTCGCCCGCGCGCGAACTGCCGATCATCGGCAAGATCGCGCTCGGGTCGCTCAAGAACAAGCTGCTGATCCTGCTGCCCGCCGCGTTGTTGCTGAAGGTGTTCGCGCCATGGGCGATCACCCCGATCCTGATGGCCGGCGGCGCGTTCCTGTGTTTCGAGGCGGCGGAAAAGATCCTCGCGCCGTGGCTCGGCGGGCATGACGCCGAGGATGCGGTTACCAGCACCGATCCGGCCGAACTGGAACGCGCGCAGGTCAGCGGGGCGATCCGCACCGACCTGATCCTGTCGGCGGAAATCATGATTATCGCGCTGAACGAACTGCCCGACATGCCGGTGTGGATGCAGGCGCTCGTGCTGGCGGCGGTCGGCATCGCCATTACCGTCGGCGTCTATGGCGTCGTCGCGCTGATCGTGAAGATGGACGATATCGGCCTCGCCCTCGCCAAGCGTTCGAGTGCCGCCGCGCAGGCGATCGGACGCGGGCTGGTGAGGGCGATGCCGGTGCTGCTGAAGGCGCTGGCGCTGATCGGCACCGCCGCGATGCTGTGGGTCGGCGGCCAGATCATCGTCCACGGCATGGAGGAATTCGGCTTCGTCGCCCTGCCGCACCTGATCCACGACACCGCGCATCACACCGCGGAGGCGTTGCCGGCGATCGGCGGCGTGGTGAACTGGATCGTCAACGCCGCGCTCTCGGCGGTGGTCGGCATCCTCATCGGCGCGATCATCGCCGGCGTGCTCCACGTCATCCCGCGCAAACATTGACGGGGCGGGGAGGGGGAGGGACCGTCCTCTCTCTCCCCAACCGTTCGGTTCGAGCAGCTTCGAGCCTTTCGAGAAGCGCCCGTCGAGAACGGGTCGTTCCGCCCGCACCCCCGTTCGTGCTGAGTAGGGGCTGAGCGAAGTCGAAGACCCGTATCGAAGCACCCGCGTTCGGTAAGCCTACAACCCCGCCGCCACCGCCAGCAACGCCGCATCCATCGCCGCCGTCGCCGTTGCCCCCTCCGGTATGTCATTGGCATACAACGCAAAGGTCAGCGTCTGCCCACTGGCGGCGGTCATCGTCCCCGCCAGCGCCGACGTGCCCGCCAACGACCCGGTCTTCGCGCGTAGCTTGCCCGTCAGCGCCGTATCCTTGAACCGTCGCGCCAGCGTCCCGTCGACCCCCGCGACCGGCAGCGTCTCCAGCCACGCCGCGCCCCAAGGTTGCGCCTGTGCCCAACCCAGCAGCGCGACCATCGCCCGCGGGGTGACCCGGTTATAGGTCGACATGCCCGACCCGTCCGACAAGTCCCACGCCGTGCGCGGCACGCCTGCCAAGCTCATGATCGCGCTGACTTTCCTCAGCCCATCGGCGATCGACCCGGTTCCTTCGACCGCGCCGACGCGGCGCAGCAGCAGTTCGGCGTGCAAATTCTGGCTGGCCTTGTTGGTGACCATGATGTCCGCTTCGAGCGGTTCGGGCTGGGTCCGTGTCAACATCGGCGGCAAAACGCCACGCGCGACGACCGCCCCATCCTCCACCGCCCGGTAGGGCCGGTGCCGCACCGCTACCCGCCCGGTCACCCGGACCCCTTTGCTACGTAACACCTTTGCCAACTTCCAGGCGGCATGGTGCGCCGGGTCGTCGATCCCCACCCGGATGCGCTCGTCCGCCCCCGCCGCGACCGTCCCCGACACCCGCAACAGGTCGCTGCCCGGCATCCGGTCATAGGTGACGACGCTGGTCGGCCCGACCGTGACGCGGTTGTCGATCCGGTAATAATCCGAACCGCTTACCACCACTTTGCCGTCCTCCCCCCGCACGGTCAGCGCCAGTTCGTTGTCGTCCAGCGTCAGGGCGGAGATGCCGGTGCCGTAGCGGGTGACGATGTTGTTCCACCCCATGCCGGGCGACCAGCGCTGGTCGGGAAAGGCGCTGTCGTCGCCGATCACATCGCCCACCACCCGCGTCCGCGCCGCCACCGCATCGGCCAGCGTGGACAGGCAATCGCTGGCGCAGTCCTCCGCCGATGACAGCCGCGCATCGCCAGCCCCCACCAGCACGACGTCGCGCCCCTCGATCCGCACCCCCGTCCGCGCATTGTCCGACCCGTCTACGGCCAAGTTGGCAAAGGCGGCGATAGTCGTGAAAATCTTGGTATTCGAAGCAGGTACGAAGCGATCATCGGCATCGATCGCGACTCGCTCGACCCCACCCGCATCGCGCACGACCAGCCCGAAGCGGGTTCCCGCCGGCGCCTGTGCCAGCGCCGCGCGCACCGCCGCCTCGACGCCGGGATCGGGCGCTGCCGCGATCGCCCACAGCGCCGCCCCCGCCATCCCCGCCCGCCGGTATCGCATGCGCCCTCCTATGCTGCCCGCCTCCGCATCGCCAGCGCGAACGCCAGCACGACCGCGAACGACAGACAGGGTATTAGCATCGCGGTCTGAATCGACAGGATATCGTGGCTCAACAACCCCATAGCCGGCGGGAATAGCGCCCCGCCAATGATCGCCATTACGATCAGCGGCGCCCCCAGCGTCGCCTGCGGCCCGAGATCGCGGACCCCGAGCGAAAAGATCGTGGGGAACATGATCGACATGAAGAAGCCGGTCAGCAGCAGCGCGCCGATCGCGACCATGCCGCCCGCCAGCGCCGCGACCAGCGTCAAGACGATGTTCGCCAACGCAAATCCCGCCAGCAACCGCGTCGCCGCGATCTTCTGCATCAACAGCGTCCCGACCAGCCGCCCGGCGAGGAACAGCGTCAGACTGACCGACAACAGATATGCCGCTTCGCGCTCGGGGGTGGCGGGGCTGAGCGCCTTCACGAAATCGACGAAGAAGCTCCACACCCCGACCTGCGCCCCGACATAGAAGAATTGCGCGACCACCGCCCAGCGCAGCGTCCTGACTCCGATCACCGACTTCAGGCCGGCCAGCGTCCCCCCGCGCGTATCGTGCGCGATATCGGGCAACCGGACCAACGCCACCGCGATCGCGATCAGCACCACGACGCCGGCCAGCACCAGATAGGGCAGCTGCACCATCTGCGCCTCGCTGGCGCGATACGCCTCCAGTGCGGCAGGGGCCATCGCGTCCAGTGTCGCGCGGTCATGCTCGACCCCGGAAAAGATGAACAGCGCGCCGATGCTGGGTGCGATCGCGCCGCCCAGGCCATTGAACGCCTGCGCCAGATTAAGCCGCTGCTCCGCCCGCGCCGGATCGCCGAACGCGACGATGTACGGATTGGCCGCAGTTTCGAGGAATGCCGCCCCCGCCGCGAGCACGAACAGCGCGCCGAGGAACCCGGCATATTCGCGCAACTCCGCCGCTGGATAGAAGAGCAAGGCGCCGACCGTATACAGCCCCAGCCCGGCGAGGATACCGGCACGATAGCCGAAGCGCCGCATGATGATCCCGGCAGGCAGCGCCATCAGGAAGTAGCCGAGATAGAAGACGAACTGGATGAACCCCGCCTCGGCCCGGTTCAGCGCCAGCGCCTTTTGAAACTGGCGGATCAGGATGTCGTTGAAGTTATTCGCGATCGCCCAGAGGAAGAACAGGCTGACCACCACCGCGAAGCCGACGCCGAAACCGGGTTTGATGAAGCGATGACCGCCGTGGTCGGGCGCGGCATGGGGTGGCGGCGGGGCGGTGACCGTCGGGATCGGCATGACTTCCTCTCTGCCCGGCGATTTCCGGGTTCATTCTTGTCGTTGTTAGCGTTAACGGTACTCAGAGACGCACGGTGATGCGTCCTTGATATCAGGAGAGTCAGACAGTGACAGGCCCCACCCCCGCGTCGTGCGGACCGCTGATCATCCGCGATGCGCGCGTCATCGTTACCTGTCCGGGGCGCAACTTCGTCACGCTGAAGATCGAGACCGATCAGGGCATCTACGGCATCGGCGATGCGACGCTGAACGGGCGTGAATTGTCGGTCGCGTCGTACCTGACCGATCATGTCGTGCCTGTGCTGATCGGCCGCGATGCGCATCGGATCGAGGATATCTGGCAGTATCTCTATCGCGGTGCCTATTGGCGGCGCGGGCCGGTGACGATGACCGCGATCGCGGCGGTCGATACCGCGCTGTGGGATATCAAGGGCAAGGCGGCGGGTCTGCCGCTCTACCAGTTGCTCGGCGGTCGTTCGCGTGAGGGCGTGCTGGTCTATGGCCATGCCAATGGTGCCGATATCGAACAGACGGTCGAGACGGTCGGACGCTATCGCGAGGCAGGATATCGCGCGATTCGGGCGCAGTCGGGCGTGCCGGGGGTCAAGGGCGCCTATGGCGTCGGGTCGGGCGCGGGTAAGATCTACGAACCAGCCGACACCGCGCTGCCGCAGGAAACCCTGTGGTCGACGCCCGCCTATCTGCGCCATGCGCCGAAACTGTTCGAGGCGATCCGCGTCGCGCATGGCGAGGAGATCGAACTGCTCCACGACGTCCATCACCGGCTGACCCCGATCGAGGCGGCGCGGTTGGGCAAGGCGCTTGAGGAATATCGCCTGTTCTGGATGGAGGACGCGACTCCGGCTGAAAACCAGGAGGCGTTCCGCCTGATCCGTCAGCACACCACGACCCCGCTGGCGGTCGGCGAAATCTTCAATTCGATCCATGATTGCCGGACGCTGATCCAGGAACAGCTGATCGATTTCATCCGCACGACCGTCGTCCATGCCGGCGGCATTACCCATCTGCGGCGGATCGCCGATCTGGCCGGGCTGTATCAGGTCCGCACCGGCAGCCATGGCGCGACCGACCTGTCGCCGGTGTGCATGGGCGCGGCGCTGCATTTCGACACCTGGGTCCCGAACTTCGGCATTCAGGAATATATGGCCCATGCCCCCGAAACCGACGAAGTCTTCCCGCACGATTACCGGTTCGAGGACGGCTATCTCAAGGTCGGCGATACGCCCGGCCACGGCGTCGATATCGACGAGGCGCTGGCAGCGAAATACCCGTATAATCCCAAGCAGCTTCCGGTCGCGCGGCTGGAAGACGGGACGCTCTGGCACTGGTAGAGTGCGAGCCGGCCCGCTGCCAGAAGGCGGGCCGGCTCGCGTCATGCGTGGTCGGTCAGGCGGAAGATCCGCGTCATCGGCGTCCAGCGGCTGCCATCGGGCGCGTGGGGCAGCGCACGCTGGAACTGCCCCATCCGCGCTTCCCATGCGACGACATCGGGGTTGGCGAGGTCGGCGGCGGTCTTGGCGGCCGGATCGAATGCCTCGTTGACGGTCATCGTCATCACCAGCCGGTTGCCGGTGCGATAGATGTCCATCTGGGCGATACCGGCATCGCGGATCGACGCCAGCACGGGCGCGGGGACATTGCCCGGTTGATGCCAGTACTCATATTCGGCGATGGCGGCGGCATCGTCGGCGAGGTCGAGGGTCAGGACGTGGATCATGCGTTCGACCATCCACCGTCGATCACATGCACCGCACCGGTCGTGTAGGACGACGCATCGGAGGCGAGGTACAGCGCCAGTTCGGCAATCTCCTCCGCCCGGCCCAGCCGCCCCATCGGCTGCCGCGCGGTGAACGACGCGCGTGCCGCCTCGGCATCGCCGGTCGCGGCCATGCGCTCCTCGAGGGAGGGAGACTGGACGGTACCGGGGCAGATCGCGTTGCAACGGATACCCTGTCCGACGAAATCGAGCGCGACCGACTTGGTCAGCCCGATCACCGCCGCCTTGGACGCGGTGTAGACGAAGCGGTTGGGCACCGCGATCACATGGCTGGCGACCGACGACATGTTGACGATCGATCCGCCGCCCGCGTCGAACATCGCCGGCAACAGTGCGCGGATCAGCCGATATTGCGCGCGGACGTTCAGGTCGAAACTGAAGTCCCAATCGGCCTCTTCGGTGGTCAGGATCGTGCCGGCATGGACGAAGCCGGCGCAGTTGAACAGGATGTCGACCGCCCCGACGTTTGCCGCGAAATCCTTGATCGCTCGGGGATCCATCAGGTCGACGACATGCGCCTCGCAGCCCTCCAGCGTCGTCAGCGCCTCGCCATTGATATCGACCGCCAGCACCCGCGCGCCTTCGCGGGCGAACAGTTCGGCGGCGGCGCGGCCGATCCCTTGCGCGGCGGCGGTAACGATGGCGGTTTTGCCGGACAGACGGGTCATGCGGTCTCCGAAGAAGGAACGGGGGCATCGGCGCGGACCAGACCGGCGGCGATCAGGTCGTGCCACAGGGCAGGGGGCAGGGGCAGGGTGGCGAGGGTCAGCGACTGGGCGACTTCCTCGACATCGGCCATGCCGGGGATAACGGTGTCGACCGCCGGATGCGCCATGGCGAATTGCAGCGCGGCGGCGGCCATCGGCACGTCGTGGCAGGCACAGATCGCCGCGATCGCATCGACGCGGCGGACGATGTCGACGGGCGCGGCCTCGTAATTATAGCGCGCGCCGCCGCCGGTGCCGGTGGCGAGGATGCCCGAGTTATACGGCCCGCCGAGGATCAGGCGGACGCCCATCGCCTGACAGCGCGGCAGCAGCGTGTCGAGCGCACCCTGTTCGAGCAGCGTGTACCGCCCGGCGAGCAGGATCGCGTCGAGTTCGACCCGGTTGAGCAGTTCCTCACAGACCGCGATCTCGTTGACGCCGATGCCGATCGCACCGATCGCGCCCGCATCGCGCAAGCTCCGCATTGCCGGATAGCCGCCGTCGAGAAAGGTCGCCATCCGCGCCGCGGCATCGGCGCCATGGGTCATTGCGCCGATATCATGCGCCAGCAACAGGTCGATCCGGTCGCGGCGCAGCCGGGTGCGGCTGGCGTCGAACGACCGCAGCACACCGTCACGCGAATAGTCGAACGCGCTCTCGACCGGTTCGGGCGACACGAACCCCTGTCGTTCGGTGGCGAGATCGCGGTCGGGCACCGGCCGGAGCACGCGCCCGATCTTGGTCGATACGAACGCCGTGCCCGCCGGATCGCGTTCTGCCAGCGCGTCGCCCAGCCGCCGTTCGGACAGGCCGAAGCCGTAATGCGGCGCGGTGTCGAAGGCGCGGATGCCGTGATCCCACGCGGCGTCGATCGTCGCCCGGGCGGCGGCGTCGCCGACCGGACGATATAGATTGCCGATCGCCGCCCCGCCGAAGCCAAGCTTGGCGGGCCGCTGCCTTGGGGTCATCGCATGTCCTCTCTCCGCTTATATTCGCGAAGAAATTTCACCTGTCAAAACCAAATCAGTAAACGACGACCGAGCGGATGCTTTCCCCGGCATGCATCAGGTCGAAGCCCTTGTTGATCTCGTCGAGCGACAGGACATGGGTGATCATCGGGTCGATCTCGATCTTGCCGTTCATGTACCAGTCGACGATCTTCGGCACGTCGGTCCGGCCCTTCGCCCCGCCGAATGCGGTGCCGCGCCAGTTGCGGCCGGTGACCAGCTGGAACGGGCGAGTGGCGATTTCCTTGCCGGCCTCCGCGACGCCGATGATGATGCTGGTGCCCCAGCCGCGATGGCACGCCTCCAGCGCCTGGCGCATGACGTCGGTGTTGCCGGTGCAGTCGAACGTATAGTCTGCGCCGCCATCGGTCAGCGCGACCAGATGCTGGACGATATCGCCGCCGACTTGCCGGGGGTTGACGAAATGGGTCATGCCGAAGCGGCGGCCCCATTCCTCGCGCGCCGGATTGATGTCGACGCCGACGATCATGTTCGCGCCGGCCATCTTGGCGCCCTGCAACACGTTCAGGCCGATGCCGCCCAGGCCGAAGACGATGACATTGTCGCCCGGTGCGACCTTGGCGGTGTTGACCACCGCGCCGACGCCGGTGGTGACGCCGCAGCCGACATAGCAGCTGGTCTGGAACGGCGCGTCCTCGCGGATCTTCGCGACCGCGATCTCGGGCAGGACCGTGAAGTTGGAGAAGGTCGAGCAGCCCATATAATGATAGATGGGCTGGCCCTTGTAGCTGAATCGGGTCGTGCCGTCGGGCATCAGCCCCTTGCCCTGTGTCGCGCGGATCGCGGTGCACAGGTTGGTCTTGCCCGACAGGCACGACTTACACTGGCGGCATTCGGGGGTGTAGAGCGGGATGACATGGTCGCCGACCGCGACACTGGTCACGCCCGCGCCGACCTCGCGCACGATGCCTGCGCCTTCATGGCCGAGTACCGACGGGAAGATCCCCTCGCTGTCCAAGCCGTCGAGCGTATAGGCGTCGGTATGGCAGATGCCGGTCGCCATGATCTCGATCAGCACTTCGCCGGGCTTCGGCCCTTCGAGGTCGAGCTCGACGATTTCGAGGGGGCGCTTCGCTTCGAACGCGACGGCGGCACGGGTCTTCATGGGGCGTCTCCTTGGGTCGTGCCGGCCTAGCGGGCGCGGACGGGGGTCGGCAAGGGGGCGGTGCTGCGCTAAGGGGCAGGCGATGACCCCGCGTTCGCTTCTACCATGTGCCGCCCTGTTGTTATCGGCTTGTGCCGGCGGAGATTATCGCGCGGTCAGCGACGCGGCGGTCAAGGTCGGCGCGCCGTACAGCGTGCGCGGCGTGACCTATGCTCCCGCTGCCGATCCGACCTACGACATGCTGGGGCTGGCGAGCTGGTATGGCAATGAGTCGGGACGGCGGACCGCCAATGGCGAGCGGTTCCGCCCCGGCTGGGTCACCGCCGCGCATACCACGCTGCCGCTGCCGAGCTATGTCGAGGTGACCG
Organism: Sphingomonas sp. Leaf10; assembly: GCF_001421245.1. Classification (GTDB taxonomy): domain Bacteria; phylum Pseudomonadota; class Alphaproteobacteria; order Sphingomonadales; family Sphingomonadaceae; genus Sphingomonas. Next base: position 52,626 of record NZ_LMKE01000002.1, read on the forward strand.
CGCTCGACACCGGGCGGCGTATTCTGGTCCGCGTCAATGATCGCGGGCCGTTCACCGGGCGCGGGCGCATCCTCGACCTGTCGCGCGGCGCGGCCGAGGCGCTGGGCGTGCGCGGGACCGGCGTCGTGCCGGTGCGGGTGCGGGTGGTGGCACCCGACGAGCGCGACCGGGCGCGGCTGCGCAAGGGCAAGGGCGCGCGCGCATTGCCGCCGGTGGACGAGCGGACGCGCGCCAATTTACGTGCGCAGTTGCGGGCCAGCGGGCTGTAGCGCGGGGCCAAAGTTCACGAAGTTCACACTTGCGCGCGTTTCGCGCACCAGCTGGTTTGTGGGTTTCGACAGTTCAAGAAGCGCGGGTTCGACGAACCCGGCGCGATCCTGACCGGCGGGTAAAATGTAGGAAAGCGGTTATTTGGTGGCCGCCTGTTCGGCCTGCATCTCGGCGAGATTTTTATCCTGCTTGGCGAGCGTGGGTACACCGAGGGCGGTACGCAGGCTGTCGGGGATCAGTTGGCGGTCATAGGGCTCGCGGCTGGGCAGAGCGTCGTTGGGCCAGCGCCATTGCGTGCCGTATACTTGCTTCTGGCCGATATTCTGGAGGTAACGGTCAAGGGTCGCGGCCGCGATCCAGCTCGCCTTCGCCTTGCCGCGCGCGACCGCAGCAAGTGCCAGCGAATGGGCGAGCAGATAATCTTGCGGCTGTTCGCCATGCTGAAACACGAAGGCGGCGGCGTAGTAATCATCGGCAGTCGACAATTGGCCGCTTTCGAGCAGGGCGCGCGTACGGGTCCGGCGAGCGGCGTCATCCGCCCACATTTTCTCGACGAACGCCATGTCCTGCATCTTCGCGTGCGGGACGTTTTCGCGGATCGCCTGATCCTCGGCGAAGAGTTTCGCCATCTCGGCGTTGTTCGCGGGCGGCGGGGTCTGGGCGAGCGCAGGCGTAGCGAGGAGGAACAGGGCGAGCAGAAGGTGGCGCATGGGACCTCACCAGTGGGGAGGTAACAGCGTGTCGTAGGATCGCGTTGGCGTAAAGTGGATACGGAAAGGGCGGCCCGTTGCGGGGCCGCCCTTTCGTTTCTGCCAGCGCCATGGGCGAAGCCCATGTCGTCGGTCGGGGCTTTGACCCCGCCGGCCGCTCGCGCTGAAGGTTCGCCTTGGTCCAGCTTTGCTGGACCTTGGCTCAGCGCGAGTAGAACTCGACCACAAGGTTCGGTTCCATCTTCACCGGATACGGCACTTCGTCCAGCGTCGGAACGCGGGTGAAGGTGACCTTGGTGCCTTCGGCGCCGATGTACTCGGGGATATCACGCTCGGCGAGGGTCTGCGCTTCGAGGACCAGCGCCATTTCCTGCGCCTTGGTGCCCAGCGAGATTTCGTCGCCGACATAGCAGCGGCGCGACGCGATGTTGCACTTCACGCCGTTGACGCGGACGTGGCCGTGGCTGACCAGCTGACGCGCGGCCCAGACGGTCGGCGCGAACTTGGCGCGGTACACGATCATGTCGAGGCGCTGTTCGAGCAGGCCGATCAGGTTCTGACCGGTATCACCCTTCATGCGCGACGCTTCTTCATAGGTGCGCTTGAACTGCTTCTCGGTGACGTCGCCGTAATAGCCCTTCAGCTTCTGCTTGGCGCGCAGCTGGGTGCCGAAGTCCGACATCTTGCCCTTGCGGCGCTGACCATGCTGGCCGGGGCCATATTCACGCTTGTTGACCGGGCTCTTGGGACGACCCCAGATATTCTCGCCAAGGCGGCGATCGAGCTTGTACTTGGCGCTGGAGCGCTTCGACATCGTAAATCCAATGCAATTGCAGTAACGTTTGACCATCCATGCGGACGATCGCGGCTCCCGGTATTCGCCGCCGGTCTTGCGACCGGGGCCACCGCTTCACCGGGAATGCGGGGCCGAATTGCGAAGCGGCGCGCCTAGCCGGACGGGCGGCGTGAGTCAAGCTGGACAAGCCGCAGGACTATCGCCACAGCGCGGGCGATGACGATCCTGCCCGGCCCCGACTGCACCACCATGACCGACGTCCGCGCCGGGGTCGATCAGCTCGACCGCGAACTGGTCGCGCTGCTGGCGCGGCGCTTCGCCTACATGGACGCCGCCGCGCGGATCAAGCCGGGGCGCGAGGCGGTGCGCGACGAAGCGCGCAAGGCCGAGGTCATCGCGAATGCACGGGCGGCGGCGGCGGAAGCCGGCGTGCCCGACGCGGTGGTCGCAGATCTGTGGGAGCGGCTGGTCGAGGCGTCGATCGGCTATGAACTGGCGCGGTTCGACGCGACGCGGGGGTAGGGTGGCGGTTGCACCGCTACCTCCGACCGACCGACCGATATTCAGCTGCAAGGTCGGCGAACTGCTCCCCTCCCTGACAAGGGAGGGGCTGGGGGTGGGTCGGTCTGGGGCTGGCGAGTCGTTCCCTCGCGGGCCAACCCACCCCCGACCCCTCCCTGGTTAGGGAGGGGGGAAGTCGAGACCTTACCTAAGGTCGATCGGTCCTAACGTACCCTCAGTGGTTGTCGCGCGGCAGGCCGCGGGTCTGGGCGATCTTCTGATACGCCTCGGAGCCTTCGAGGATCGCGCCGGTCGACATTTGTCCCACGACCGAGCGCTGGATTTCCTGCCACGGGGTCTGCGACGCCGGATACTGGTAGCCACCGGCCGCTTCGAGTTCCTGACGACGCCCGGCCAGTTCCTCGTCGGACAGCAGCACGTCGGCGCGGCCCTTGCCCAGATCGATACGGACCCGGTCGCCGGTGCGCAGCAGCGCAAGGCCACCGCCCGCCGCCGCTTCGGGCGAGGCGTTGAGGATCGAGGGCGAACCCGACGTGCCCGACTGCCGCCCGTCGCCAATGCACGGCAGCGCGCTGACGCCTTCGGTGATCAGATAGGCGGGCGGACGCATGTTCACGACTTCGGCCGCACCCGGATAGCCGATCGGCCCGGCGCCACGCATGAACATCAGCGTTTCCGGCGTGATGCCGAGCGCCGGATCGTCGATCCGATGGTGATAATCCTCGGGACCATCGAACACGACCGCCGGTCCCTCGAACGCTTCGGGGTCGTTCGGGTTGGAGAGGTAGCGTTCGCGGAATTCGGGGCCGATCACGCTGGTCTTCATCACCGCCGCATCGAACAGATTGCCCTTCAGCACGATGAAGCCGGCCTCTTCCTTCAGCGGCTGGCCGAACGGACGGATGACCTTTTCATCCTCGATCACCGCGTCGCGGCAATTGTCGCCGATCGACTTGCCGTTCACGGTCAGCGCACCTTCCGCGATCAGACCCGCGCCCATCAGTTCCTTCACGACCGCCGGCACGCCGCCCGCCCGGTAATAATCCTCACCCAGATATTCGCCGGCGGGCTGCAGGTTCACCAGCAACGGCACCTTGTGCCCCTGTTCCTGCCAATCCTCGATCGGCAGGTCGACGCCGATATGGCGGGCGAGCGCCGCCAGGTGGATCGGCGCGTTGGTCGAACCGCCGATCGCCGAATTGACCTTGATCGCGTTGTGGAACGCATCCTTGGTCAGAATGTCGGAAGGCTTCAGATCCTCGCGGACCATGTCGACGATGCGGAGACCCGTGCGATAGGCAATCTCCTGCCGGTCGCGATAGGGCGCCGGGATCGCCGCCGAACCGGGCAGCTGCATCCCCAGCGCTTCGGCCAGCGAGTTCATCGTCGTCGCCGTGCCCATCGTGTTGCAATAGCCGGTCGAGGGGGCGGAGGAGGAGACGAGGCGGATGAATTCCTTGTTGTCGATCTCTCCGGCGGCCAGCATCTGCCGCGCCTTCCACACGATCGTCCCCGAACCGGTCCGCTCGCCCTTGTGCCAGCCGTTCAGCATCGGACCGACCGACAGCGCGATCGCAGGGATGTTGACCGTCGCCGCCGCCATCAGGCAGGCCGGCGTCGTCTTGTCGCAACCGATCGTCAGCACCACGCCGTCGAGCGGATAGCCGTACAACACCTCGACCAGACCCAGATAGGCGAGGTTGCGGTCGAGACCGGCGGTCGGGCGCTTGCCGGTTTCCTGGATCGGGTGGACCGGGAATTCGAGGACGATGCCGCCCGCTTCGCGGATACCTTCGCGCAGCCGCTCGGCCAGTACGAGGTGGTGACGGTTGCATGGGCTGAGGTCGCTGCCGGTCTGGGCGATGCCGATGATCGGCTTGCCCGACTGCAATTCCTCCTGGCTCAGCCCGAAGTTCAGATAGCGCTCGATATACAGCGCCGTCATGTCGATGTTGTCGGGGTTGTCGAACCAGGCGCGGCTACGCAGGGGGGGCATGTCGGTCATGGGAATTCCGGTTCAGCGAGTGGACGGGCATTGGCAATCAGGGTGCAGGCGGCAGCTTCGGCCGACACGGGCGCGGACGGTCGAGTCGGACCTGTAGCCCGTCATCGCCCCGCATCCTCCCCCGTATCAAGCGCCGTTGACGCCATGCGTTGGCGCATATAGTCAGACAAAATCGAATTGAGCAAGCGACGCGACGGACCAAACCGTCCCGCAGCCGTAAAATGGGAGAAGACGAGGATGCCCGCCCCAATATCCACGCGCCAGGGCACGGTGCCGCACGGCGCGTCGGGCGCCAGTTACGCGCCCGCGCTGACGCTGCTGGCCAGCCTGTTCTTCATGTGGGGGTTCATCACCGTCATCAACAACACGCTGCTGCCGCATCTGCGCAGCGTGTTCGACCTGAACTATACCCAGACCACGCTGATTGAGAGCGTGTGGTTCATCGCCTATTTCTTTGCGTCGATCCCCTCGGCCAAGCTGATCGAGCGAATCGGGTATCAGAAGTCGCTGGTCATCGGCCTGTTGGTGATGGCGGCCGGGGCGCTCGGCATGGTGCTCGCCGCCAGCCTGCCGTCCTACGGCGTGACATTGGTCATGCTGTTCGTGATCGCCAGCGGCATCACGCTGTTGCAGGTCGCGGCCAACCCCTATGTCGCGGTCATCGGCCCGTCGAACACCGCATCGGCCCGCCTCAATCTGGTGCAGGCGATGAACTCGGCCGGCACGATGCTGGCGCCGCTGTTCGGTGCCTATCTGATCCTCGGCCGGTCGAAGGGCGGCACGGCGGAAGCCGGCACGGTGCTGACCCAGGCCGAGCGGCTGGCCGATGCGCAGTCGGTGATCCTGCCCTATGTGCTGGTCGCGGTCGTGCTGGTCGTGCTGGCGGTCATCATCGCGCGTTTCCCGCTGCCGGCGATGGGATCGTCGACCAGCCGCGTCGCGAAGGAAGAGCGCAAGAAGCATTCGCTGTGGAACCACCGCAATCTGGTGTTCGGCGTGCCCGCGATCTTCATCTACCTGATCGCCGAGATCGGCGTCGCCAACCTGTTCGTGAACTTCGTCAGCCAGCCCGATATCGCCAACGTCACCAACGAACTGGCCGGGCGGTACCTCACCTTCCTGTGGGGCGGCATGATGATCGGCCGCTTCGTCGGCAGCTTCGTGATGCAGAAGGTCGATGCGGCCAAGGTGCTGGCGTTCTTCTCGATCGGTGCGTTCATCGTGATGCTCGGCGCGACCTTCCTGTCGGGACCGGCGGCGATGTGGTCGCTGATCCTCGTCGGGCTGTTCCATTCGATCATGTTCCCGACGATCTTCACGCTCGGCATCAAGGGGCTGGGGCCGCTGACCGAGGAAGGGTCGGGGCTGCTGATCATGGCGATCGCCGGCGGCGCGCTGGTGGTGGTGCAGGGCTGGCTGGCCGACAAATACGGCCTGCAATGGTCGTTCCTGCTGACCGCCGCGTGCGAGCTCTACATCCTGTTCTATGCCGTGTGGGGATCGAAGGTGACCAACCCGATCGACGACGTCCCCGCCGACACCGACGTCTTTGCATAAGGAATCCGTGATGACTCTCCGTCTGTTGCAGCGCGTCGCCCCGTCGCGCGCCGTGATCGCCACGACCGAAACGGCTGCGCACATCGTCCCCGGCGTCGACAGCGTCCGTGCGCTGGCGCTGCGCGCGATCGACGCCGGCCACAGCATCGCCGACGAGGTTGCGGCACTGGGGCAGGGCGAGGCGGTCGACGTCGCCGCGTTGCTCGATGCCGGTGCGATCGGATCGCCGATCGACCATGAAGACCCCGCGCACGTCATCATGACCGGCACCGGCCTGACGCATCTCGGTTCGGCGGAGGGTCGCGACAAGATGCACCGCGCCGCCGCCGAGGCCGCGACCCAGACCGATTCGATGCGCATGTTCCTCGAAGGGGTCGAGGGCGGCAAGCCGGCCGAAGGTCAGGTCGGGCAGCAGCCCGAATGGTTCTACAAGGGCGATGGCGGGCAGATGGTCGCACCGGGCGGCGACTTCACCATGCCGCATTTCGCGCAGGACGGCGGCGAGGAGCCGGAGCTGGCCGGCATCTACGTCATCGGTTCGGACGGCACGCCGCACCGCATCGGCCTCGCGCTCGCCAACGAGTTTTCGGACCATGTGACCGAGCGCCACAATTATCTGTGGCTGGCGCACAGCAAGCTGCGTCAGGCATCGGTCGGCCCCGAACTGCTGGTCGGCACCCCGCCCGAACATATCGAGGGGACCAGCCGCATCGTCCGGGGTGGCGAGACGATCTGGGAAAAGCCGTTCCTGTCGGGCGAGGCGAACATGTCGCACAGCCTGTCGAACCTCGAACATCACCATTTCAAATACGCGCTGTTCCGCCGCCCGGGCGACATTCACGTCCATTTCTTCGGCACGGCGACGCTGTCCTTCTCGGACGGGGTACGGACGCAGGAAGGCGACGTGTTCGAAATCGCGGCGGCGCCGTTCACCCTGCCGCTGCGCAACCGGCTGACGCGGGCTGCGGAAGAAGCGGTGGCGGTGAAGCTGCTCTGACCGTCCCGTCATCCCGGCGCAGGCCGGGAGGACGGTTGAGGCACGGTGTGATGCATCGCGCTTTCGTCATTCCCGCGCAGGCGGGAATCCATTTACGCTGACGCTTTTGCTTAAGCCGAGACGTCAGCGTGTATAGGCTCCCGCCTGCGCGGGAGCGACGAACGGGGCAACCCGGCGAAGCCTCCCCCTCCCCGTTTGCTTCGAGCGGAGGTTCGAGCCTGTCGAGAACCGTAGTCGAGAAGGGGTTGCCCCAAACGACCCGTTCTCGACAGGCGCTTCTCGACAAGCTCGAAGCTGCTCGAACCCAACGGGTTCGTCATGGGAATATCACCCCAGCAACGGCTCGATCCTGTCCAACAGCGGCAACTGGCTCTTCAGCATCAGCGTCCGCGCCTCGGCGACCGGCATCCACCGTGCCGCATCGACCTCAGGAAAGGTGCGGCGGCGGCCGCTGCGGGGGGGCCATTCGATTTCGAACAGGATGCTGGTGATCGCTTGCGTATCGACATCCTGTTCGGCGGCGAAGGCGGAGACCGACTTGCCGCCCGCCTGTCGCACCATGCCGAGCGGTTCGAGCGGGCCGGTCACGGTCACGCCCAGTTCTTCCGCGACTTCGCGGCGGGCGGCGTCCTCGACCGCTTCGTCGGGTTCGATATGACCTTTCGGAATCTGCCACGCGCCGACATGGCGCCGCGCCCAGAACGGACCGCCGGGATGGACGAGCAGCACGGCGGGCGCGGGCGTTCGACGATAGAGCAGGATGCCGGCGCTGTGCTGTGGCATGAAGGGGTCCCCGATGTACGGGCGATCGTATCCGTCGCCCCTGATTGATGGACAGACGCCGCTTACCCATGTTGCGTTCCATCGATGCCGCAACTCGACCTCTTCGCCGCCGAACCGGTACTGCCCGGGCTGACCCATGCGCCGGCGTTGGTGGCCGATGACGAACTGCCCGCGCTGGCGGCGGCGATCGATGCCGCGCCGCTTCAGCCCTTCCGGTTCCAGCAATGGACCGGGCTGCGGCTGACCGCGTCCTATGGCTGGCATTATGATTTCGAACAGGGCCGGGTGGGACGGGCCGAGCCGATGCCCGACTGGTTGCTGGCGGTGCGGGAGCGGGCGGCGACGTTTGCCGGGCTGCGGGCGGAGGCGCTCGTGCAGGCGCTGCTGATCCGCTACGACCCCGGCGCGGGTATCGGCTGGCACCGCGACCGGCCGGTGTTCGAACATATCGTCGGCCTGTCGATCGGCGCGCCGGCCATGCTGCGCTTCCGGCGGCGGCGTGACGGCGGGTTCGACCGGTTCGCATTGCCGCTGGTCGCGGGCGGTGCCTATCACCTGACCGGGGAGGCACGCTGGGACTGGGAACATGGTATCGCACCGATGGCCGAGCCACGCTGGTCGATCACCTTCCGCAGCCTGACCGATCGGTTCGCACGGAGCCTGCGCGATGCGTGAGTTGAGCCTGCACGTCGTCGGCGCCGACCACCCCAATCGCGGCGGCGGCAATCGCCGGTTCGAGATCCTGCTATGTGCGCCGGGTGAGCCGGTGACGCTGGTTCCCGAACCGCGCAACCCGGTCGATCCCAATGCGGTGATGGTGGTGAGCGCGCGCGGAGTGCAGATCGGCTATCTGACCGCCGACCGCGCGGCATGGATCGCCGGCATGTTGCGTAGCGGACGCGAGGTCGCAGGCGTCTTTCAGCAGGCGACGCCGCTGGGGGCGGCGATTCGGGTGGCGTTCGACGGCGCGGTGCCGGTGCTGCCGAAACCGGTTGTGGAGGATCGCGACCCCGAACCCGATTTCTGGCCCGACGAAATCCCGCCCGACGATTGAGGCTGCGGCGCTACCGCCCGATCCAGTGTTTGCGCACGAACCACGCGACGATGCCGGCACTCATGGCGACGCAGAGGCCGACGACGGCGGCGAAGGCCCAGGGTTCGTCGGCAAAGGGAATACCCTTCACATTCATCCCGAGCAGGCCGGTCAGGAAGGTCAGCGGCAGGAAGACCATCGCCACGATCGCGATCTGGAGCGAGCGCTGGTCGAGTTGTTCGGCGCGCAGGTCGGTCAGCGTTTCGTGGATCAACGCGGCGCGTTCGCGGATCGAATCGACCTCCTCCGCCATGCGCGCGGCGCGATCGGCGGCGGCGGCAAGGTGCAGGCGGTCGTCCTGTTGCAGCCAGTCGCCGGGCAGGCTGCCGAGCTTTTCGAGCGCGGAGCGCTGCGGCACGAGGAAGCGGCGATAGCCGATCGCGCGGACGCGGGTGTGGGTCACGGCGCGGCGCTGTTCGAAGATGCGGGTCGGGTCGAGTGCCTCCTCGCATTCGTCGAGCGTGTCGCCCAGGTCGGCGATCAGCGGGTCGAGCTCTTCGGTGATCGCGCTGGCGAAGGCGACGATCAGGTCGCCGGGATCGGCGACGTCGCCCGCCTCGACCCGGTCGACCACGGTGTGGAACGCGGTCAGCTTGCGCCGGGTCACCGAATGCACCCGCCCGGCGCTGGCATAGAGCCGGACCGAGGCCAGCGGATCGGAACTGGTCAGCAGATCGTCCGACAGGCCACGCAGGTTGACGAACGCCCCCTTGCCGATCGCGTCGCAGCGCGGGCGCGTCTCGACAGCGGTCAGCGGGTCGATGACATATTCGGGCAGATGGGCATGGTCGCGCAGCCACGCCGCGACCATATCGCCCTCGCCATGCAGGTGGATCCAGGTGAAGCCGTCGGTCGTATCGACCGCCGCCAGCGGATCGACCAGCGTCGCCCGCCCCCCCGCGATATGCCATGCACGGCAGGTCATGCGAGGTCGATCGTCAGGCCGGGCAGCGGATCGGCGGGTACGGGTCCGATGATCCGCACCGCATCGGCACGCGCGCGATCGAGGATCGCGGGCGGCACATCGGGCGCGTGGTGGACGCGGTCGGCCTGTCCCAGCCAGCGGGCTTCGCGCAAGCTCAGGTCGTCGGGATCGGCGGAGCGCAGCCGGATCGTCTCGACACGGCCGGCAACCGCGGCGGCGCCGTCCAGCCAGCGGGCGACGGCATCGTCGGCGTGCGGCATCATCGGGTCGAGCGGACCACCGGCCGCGATGGCAGCACCGATGGCACGGCGGCGGTCGCCTCCGTCGGGGAAGCGCGTGCGCAGTGCGGCGCGGGCGGCGCCCAGCCCTTCGGCCAGCCGCCCGACCCCGGCGGGCAGCATCGCCTCCAGCCGCTGGCGGATCGCCGCCGCCAACCCGGCGGATACGCCGCCGGTCGAGATCGCGATCAGGATCGGCGAGCGGTCGACGATCGCGGGCAGCGTGAAGTCGCAATCGGCGGGGCGGTCGACCGCGTTGACGAGGATGCCGCGCGTCTTCAGCGCATCGATCGCGGCGCGCGCCGCCCCATCATCCTCGACCGCCACCACCGCGATGCGCGCGTCGTCGGCATCGGCCACGACGGTCAGGCCGCTGCGTTCGAGCAGGCGGCGCTTGGCATCGGCCGCCTCGCCTTCGCCGATCAGGATCACGCTGCGGCCGGCGGTGCGCAGCAGGACCGGCAGCCCGTTCACAGCCAGGGCGGCAGGCGGTCGGCCTGTGCCAGCGCCTCGATCGGCGGGCGTTCGCGCACCACCGCGAACTGGTCGGCCGCGACCAGCACCTCGGGCACCAGCGCGCGCGAGTTATAGGTCGACGCCATGGTCGCGCCATACGCGCCGGCGGTCATGAACGCGACCAGATCGTCGGCCGCGACCACGTCCATCTCGCGACCCAACGCAAAGGTATCGCCGGTCTCGCACACCGGGCCGACGATGTTGGCGACGGCGCGCTCCCCGGTCGGCGTGACGGCGCGGATATCGTGATAGGCGTCGTAGAGGCTGGGGCGCAGCAGGTCGTTCATCGCCGCGTCGACGACAACGAACGGCGCGGTCGCACCCTGCTTCACGCGGATGACGCGCGACACCAGCACCCCGGCATTGGCAACGATCAGCCGCCCGGGCTCGAACATCAGCCGCGCGTCCCAGCCGGCGGTCGCCCGCGCGACCATCGCGCCATAGTCGGCGGGGGAGGGCGGCAACGGCTTGGCGGGGTCGTAGGGGACGCCGAGGCCACCGCCCAGATCGGCATGGGTGATGGCATGCCCGGCGGCGCGCAATTCGCCGATCAGCGCGCCGACCCGGCCGAACGCGGCCTCCAGCGGCACGAGGTCGGTCAGCTGACTGCCGATATGCACCGCTACGCCACGCACCTGAATGCCCGGCAGCGACGCGGCATGGGCATAGGCGGCGGGGGCGGCGTGGTAGTCGATGCCGAACTTGTTCTCCTTGCCCCCCGTCGAAATCTTCGCATGGGTGCCGGCGATCACGTCGGGGTTCACCCGGATGGCGATCCGCGCGACCTTGCCCAGCGCGCAAGCCACGGCGGAGAGCATGTCGAGTTCGGGTTCGGATTCGATGTTGAACTGGCCGATGCCGGCGTTCAGCCCCTGCGCCATTTCGTACGCCGTCTTGCCGACGCCCGAAAAGACGATCTTGTCGGGGTCCATGCCGGCGTCGAGCGCACGGTACAGCTCGCCCCCCGACACCACATCGGCTCCCATGCCGGCGCGGGCGAGCGTCGCCAGCACCGCCTTGTTCGGATTGGCCTTTACTGCAAAGGCGACCAGCGGCTCGCCCTTGCCCAGACCCGCCACCGCATCGCGGAACACGCGGACATGGCGTTCAAGGGTCGCCGTCGAATAGACATAGACCGGCGTGCCGACCGCATCGGCGATGGCGGGCAGGCTGACATCCTCGGCATGGAGCGTGCCGTCGCGTGAGGAGAAGCAATCCATGCGGCCGCCTTTAGAACGACGCGCGCGCAATGAGAATGGCCGAAACTGTCGATCGGTTTGGAGCCTGATCCGGCAAAGCCGGATCAGGACGGCACCGGCCCACTCCCCCACACGACCACCCAATCAGGATACGTTGTGGGTGGTCGTGTGGGGGAGCGGGCCGGTGCCGCTTCCTCGCAAGCGGATCAGCCTCTACCGCGCGACGAAGCCGATCATCTGTTCGACCATCAGCCGGAGCTGCGGTTCGGCCTTCTCGATCGCACCGTCCTCGATGGTGTTGATCGCGACCCCGATCGGCGTCGGCCAGCCGCGCAGCGCGTGCGCCACGGTGCGCAGCGTGCCGAGCGTCGCCACCGCCGCCTGCCACCCCGCCGCCGTCGCAACCAGCCCGATCGGCATCCCGTCGAAATAGACGCGGTCGTCGCGGCGCAGCATCTCGACATGGTCGAGCGCGTTCTTGACCAGCCCCGACAGCGTGCCATGATAGCCCGGCGAGCCGATGATGATCCCGTCGGCATCGCGCAGCGCGCGCAGGAACGACTGGATGCGGGCATTGCTGCCCGCCGCCTCGGGTTCGTAATTGGGAAAGTCGATCGCCGGCCCGGTCAGCAGCGTCGTGCGCGCGCCGAGCATCGTGGCATGGCTCAGCGCGCGTTCCAGTGCGGCGGCGGTCCCCGAAGTCGGGCGCAGCGTGCCCCCCAGCGCGACGATATGCGGTTGCTTCATGCGCGCACCGCTAGCGGATCGGGCGCGGCGATGCCACCATCAACGCGGCCGGACCGCCTCCCATGCCTCGGCGATGTCGGCCAGCGACGTGGCGGCATTCAGGAAGGGTCGCGAATCCTGTCCGATGCTGGCGTTGACGATCTGTTCGCGCAGGACCGTATAGAGCCGCGACAGCGTCTGCGACAGGTCGCCGCCCTTGTCGTAATCGAGGCCCGCTTCCAGCGCGAACAGGATCGCGGTCGCGCGGGTCACGCGGTCGCCTTTCATCGCATATTGGCGGTTGTCGGTCGCCCATGCGGCGGAGCGGAGCGCGCGGATCGCTTCCTCGTACAGCAGCGACACCAGCGCGTGCGGGTCCGCGCCGCCGGTGCGGGCGGCAAGGTCGATCGAGCGATAGGTCTGGGCGGGATCGCCGGCGAGGGCGGTGGCATAGCGGGTCATTTACTCGCTCCGCGTCCACATCTTGATCTGGTTTTCCATGAAGGTCTGCTGGGCCTTGTACGCGGCGACACGGGCTTCGGATGCCGCGAATTGCTGCGTCATCCGGGTGGAGGTGGTTTCGGTCTGTTCGGCGACCTTGGCCTGTTCCTTGGCGAGCACGCCCTGCGCCTCGGCATAGCGCTTGTCGCTGGCGCCCAGACCCAGCGTCGTGCTCTTGGCATTGGCGGCGATGCGGTTCAGCGCGGCGGGCAGGCTGGTGCCGGTCGTCTTGTCGCTGCCGGTGCCGGCGGCGAACATCGCCTCCACCGCGTCCGGATTGTTGGTCAGCGCGCGGGTCAGCATGTCCTTGTCGACGCGCAGCGTGCCGTCATTGTTGGTAGCGATGCCGATCGACGCCAGCGTCGTCGGGCTGCCATCCTTCGCCCCGGTCAGGTCGGCGATGCTCAGCTTCTGCAGTGACCGCTTCAGCGACTGCGCCGCCGGATCGGCGCGCAGGTCGCCGGTGATCGCATCGGTCGCCTTGTTCACCGATGCCAGCATCTCGTTATAGGCCAGGACGACATTGTTGACCGCCTCGGTCAGCGCCTCGGTCGGCTTGGATGACGACAGCGTTACCGGTCCGTCGGTCGTCACCGCCTTCAGTTCGAGGTTCACGCCCGGTGCGCCGGTCACCTTGTTCGACGCGCTCACCATCGGCACGCCGTCAATGCTGAAGACCGCGTTGCCCGCGCGGGTCACGACCTCCGACCCGCCATTGCTGGTGTCGAAATCGACGTTCAGCCGCTCAAGTCCCGGCGACGCGCTGCCGCTGGCGGGGGTGGCGGTCAGGGTGAACGCCTGGTTCGCGCCCTCGGTGCTGCGCAGTACCAGCCGCTGGCCGTTGGCGTCGGTCACGACGCTGGCGGTAACGCCGGCCTTGGCGGCGGTGATCTTGTCGGCGACGCCCTGCAACGATGCGGCGTCGCTGGCGGTGATCGTGATCGGCGGGATCGTCGTGCCGTTCGCGTTGAACGTGCCGTTCTCGCCCACGCTGCCCAGCTGCAGTTGCAGCGTGCCGGTACCGATCGATCCGGTGGTGGCAAAGGTGTCGTTGGTCACCGCGACCTGCGGCGTGGCGAGCCGGGCGACGCTGACGCTGGCGTTGAGGCTCGCGACCTTCGATCCGGTGGCGACCGATACCTTGACCGCCGATCCGCTGCTGCTCAGCTGCGTCGACAGCCCGCCGCTTTCGGACAGCGTCGAAAGCGCGCTGGCGAAGGTCGAGATGCCCGACTTCAGTTCGGACACCGCCGAAATCTGCGCGGTCAGCGTATCCGACTTCTTGGTCAGCTGCGCATTCTTGTTGGCGAACTGCGCTTCGACCAGGCTCTTGACCAGCGCGGTCGTGTCGACGCCCGACCCGGCGCCCAGCGCGTTGGCGAGGTTGGGGGTCGTCGCCTTGGTCGTGGTCGTCTTGGGCGTCGTCGCGGTCGCCGTGCTGGTCGTGGTTACCATGGTCTACTTCCCCGCGCGAATGCTCACCCCATCAAGCGGCAGACGCGCGAGAATCTTTAGGATGGTTACCCGGAAATCTTGCCGTTTTCGTCGAAGCGTGCCTCGGGCGGAACGGTGACCGGCGGCTGGATGCCGCCCGCCTGCCGGTTGACGCCGAACACGAACGCCAGGACCGTCGCGATGGCGAGGTACAGGTCGTCGCGGACCTCCTGCCCCTGACGGCTGGTATAATAGACGGCACGGGCCAGCTGCGGATACTCCAGCATCGGGATCTTCGCCTCCGCCGCCAGTTCACGGATGGCGAGCGCGGTGGCGCCACGCCCCTTGGCCACCACCACCGGCACCTGATCGCGACCATGGTCGTAGCGGAGCGCGACCGCGAAATGGGTCGGGTTGGTCAGCACGACATGCGCTTCGCCGACCGCCGACTTGAACCCGCCCTTCAGGATTTCGTGGCGGCGCTGGCGGATCTGCGCCTTCACATGCGGATCGCCGTCGCTTTCCTTATGCTCGTCGCGCACTTCCTGCTTGGTCATCTGCAGGCGCTGCATCCGCTGGAAGATCGCCAGCGGCACGTCGAGCCCGGCGATCAGCACCAGCCCGCCGGCCATCACGAACAACAGCGTCAGGAACGTGCCGCCCAGGTCCGAAATCGCCTGTTCGACGTTCGACGACACCAGCCCCATCGAGCTGACCGCCGCCGATTTCAGCATCACATAGCCGATCGCGCCGAGCAGAATGACCTTCAGCAGCGACTTGCCGAGTTCGATCCACCCCTGCGGCCCGAAGATGCGCTTCAGCCCCGATGCCGGGTTGATCCGCGACCCCTTGGGCGCCAGCGCGCCGCCGTTGAACTTGATGCCGGTCAGCCCGGCCTGCGTCACGATGCTGGCGACGACCGCGAAGATCAGCACGCTGCCGACCGGCATCGCCAGTTTCCACCCCGCCTCGACCAGCGGGCGCCATGGCTGGAAATCCTCGACATCGGCACGGCCGAAGCGGAAGCTGGCGGTCATCACCGCCTTGCACGCCGCGACCAGCGACGGCCCGAACATCGCCAGCCAGCCGCACCCGGCCAGCACGACCAGCGCGGTGCCCAGTTCCTTGGATTTGAGGATGTCCCCGTCTTCGCGCGCCTTGTCGAGGCGCTTCTGTGTCGGGCTTTCGGTTTTATCCTCGCTCATCCGAGCACCAGCCTCTGTGCAGCGTCCAAAGCCTCCTGGACGATGACCAGCATATAATCGGTCATCGCCGGCAGCGCGACGAACATCGCGACGACGCCGACGAACAGGCTGGCGGGCATGCCCACCGCGAACAGGTTGAGCGCCGGGGCGGAGCGCGACAACATCCCCATGACGAGGTTCAGGCAGAGCAGCAGGAACCCGACCGGCAGTGCCAGCAACAGCCCCGACAGGAACGCATAACCGCCGAAGATCGCGATATTTTCGAGTTTGGCCGCCGATAGCCACGCCGCGCCCGGCGGCAACAGCTCATAGGAGCGCACGATCAGGTCGATCAGGATCAGATGCCCGTCGAGCGACAGGAACAGCAGCGTCAGCAACACCGACAAGAAGGTGCCGAGCGCCGGGCTTTGCGCCCCGTTCTGCGGATCGACCATCGCCGCGAAGCCGATACCCATCGACATGCCGATGACTTCGGCGGCGATCAGCGGTGCGGCGAACGCGATCTGGAGGACGAAGCCGATCGCGAGGCCCACCAGCCCTTCGGCGGCGATGGCGAGGAAGGTGGTCAGCGAAAAGATTTCGGTCGGGATCGCGAAGGGCTGCGCATGCAGCACCAGCACCGCGATCGCCCCCGACAGCAACACGCGGACCTGCACCGGCATCGCCACCGCCCCGAACACCGGCGCGACGATGAACGCCGCACCGACCCGAACCATGGTGAAGAGCAACGCCCAAAGCTGCGGCTCGACCGCGAGGCCGAAGCCTAGCATGGGGTAACACCCAAGCTTCGGCATGCCGCCGCAGATGCCCTCCGCGCGCCCACGCCGACCCGTACCCCGGCGAAGGCCGGGGCCCAGTTGGGGGACGTCAGCGGTTCGATCGAAGCGGCCCGAAACTGGACCCCGGCCTTCGCCGGGGTACGGTCAGGGGCTGGGCCGGATCGCGCGACGCCAAAGGGGAGTGACCCCGTCATCCCTACCGAACCAGATCCGGAATCCGCTCGAAGATGCTGGTCGTAAAATCGCTCAGCAGGCCGAGGATCATGCCCCCGAACACCGCCAGGCTGATGCCGACCACCGCCAGCTTCGGCACGAACGACAGCGTCTGTTCGTTGATCGACGTCGCCGCCTGGATCATGCCGAGGATCAGGCCCGACACCAGCGCCGGAATCAGGATCGGCGCCGCGACCAGCGCCAGCACCCACATCGCCTCGCGCGCGACGGTCATGAAATAGCCCGCGTCCATCGCCCTAACTCACGAACGACGCGGCAAGGCTGCCCATGGTCAGCGCCCAGCCATCGACCAGCACGAACAGCAGCAGCTTGAACGGCAACGATATGATCGTCGGCGACAACATCATCATGCCCAGCGACATCAGCACCGTCGCCACCACCAGATCGATGACGATGAACGGCAGGAAGATCAGGAACGCGATCTGGAACGCGGTCTTTAGTTCGCTGGTGACGAAGGCCGGCAACAGGATCGAAAACGGCGTGTCGGCGGGCGAGGCGATCGGGCCGCTCTTCGCCATCTGCGCGAACATCGTCACGTCCTTGGTCCGGGTCTGCTTCAGCATGAAGGCGTGCAGCGGGCGGCTGGCGCTCTCGATCATCTGGGTCGAGCTGATCTGGCCGGCGGCATAGGGTTTGATCGCGGTCTCGTTGATGCGGCCGATCACCGGCGACATCACGAACAGCGACAGGAACAGCGACAAGCCTATCAGCACCTGATTGGGCGGCGTCTGTTGCAGGCCCAGCGCCTGACGCAGCACCGCCAGCACGATGATGATCCGGGTAAAGCTGGTCATCATCAGCAGGATGCTCGGCAGGACCGACAACAGCCCCATGATGATGAGGATCTGCAGCGACAGCGCCATCGGCGCGTCGTTGCCGCCACCCAGCTGCCCGAGCGCCCGGTCGAGCGCGTCGGCGGCACCGGGGGCAGGGGCGGGCGCGGCGGGCACGGCTTGCGCCATCGCCGGTACCGCAAGGAACAGCATCAGCGCGATGCCGATCGCGGCCAATATGACTTCGACACGCCAATTGGGTCTGTTGCGCGAGGGGCGTCGCACTCTGAGCGCATCGACTCCCCTCCCTGACAAGGGAGGGGCTGGGGGTGGGTAGGCCCGCGAGGAAACGCCGCGCCTGCCACGGGCCGACC
>NZ_LMKE01000002.1:70434-83852 GCF_001421245.1 Sphingomonas sp. Leaf10
CGCCAGCCCGATCACTTGTCGCCCCGGTCGAGCAGCGTCACCCCGTTACGGCTGACCGACACCAGCAACAGCCGGTTCTCGAACTCCAGCACCGCGATCTTGGTGCCGGTCGACACCATCATCGTCTCACGCACCTTGACCAGCCGCTCACCCTGATTGCCGGGCATCCGCGCTTCGAGCCGGCGCCACAGATACAGGCAGCCGATCATCAGGCCGCAGACCAGCGGCAGGAGGATGACGAGCTTCAGGATGTACGACCACATCATCAGCGGCTGACCCGCTTGTCGGGGCTGACCAGTTCGGTCATCCGCACACCGAACCGGTCGCCGACGGTCACCACTTCGCCCCGCCCGATCAGCGTGCCGTTGACGAACACGTCGAGCAGTTCGTTGGCGCCGCGGTCCAGTTCGATCACGCTCGATTCGCTGAGCGCCAGCAGTTCGCGTAAGCTCAGCTGCGTCGAACCGATCTCGACGGTCAGGCGGACGTCGACATCCTGCAACAGCTTGAAATTGGCGGCGAGCGACGCTTCGGCGGGGAAGCCGCCGGTCATCTCGTTCATTGGAATTCCTCTTCGAAACCGGGGTCGATGGAGTTCAGCTTGATCGCGGCCTGCCCGTTGGCGGTGCCGACCGTGCCGGTGCCCAGCCGCCGGTTGGACACCCATACCGGCACCTGCGGCCCGAAATTGATCGGGATGATGTCGCCTTCCTTGAGTTCGAGCAAGGTGGCGAGCGAAACGACCGGTTCGGCGAGGACCGACCGCACCGGCAGCTTCACGCCCATCACCGCGCGCGTCAGCCCCGACCGCCATTTCGAATCGGGTTCGCTGCGGCCATGGACCTTGGTCGACAATTGCGGCGCATGGGGCTTGAGCGCCGCAACCGGATAGAGGATGTCGATATAGGTCGGCAGCATCGCGTCGCCGACCTCGAGCGCGAAGCGGGTGGCGATCACCGCATCCTCGCCATCGATCGCACCCATCATCGCCGGATTGGCCTCCGGCGTGCCGGGTTCGAACGCGATGCCGGCCAGCGGCCCCCATGCTTCGCCCAGCGGCGCGGCGATGGCAGTCGCCAGCCGGCGCAGCATCGCTTCGGCGGCGGGCGAGAATTCGACCGGCATCGGATTGGGTGCTTCGCCGAACCCGCCGAAGAAGATGTCGAGCGTTTCGAGCAGGAAGGTGCCGTCGATGACCACGATCGCCGGGCTTCCCCCGGTCGACAGCGTCAGCGGCACCCACCCGGTCAGCCCGTGGGCGCGGCGCGCGGCGCAATAGCCCGCGAACCGGTCGACCTCGACCGGCTCGGCCCAGCTCTTGACCCCGCGCCTGAGCAACGGCTCGAACACCTGTCGCAGCGACCGCGCCATGCGGGCCGAGAGGTGATCGAGCGCCCGCAGGTCGCCGAACGGATTGAGGTTCGCCGCGCCCAGGCTCGGCGCATGCGACGCAGCCGCCGTGCGGCGACTCCGTTCGCTGCCTTCGGGCGCGGTGGACGGGCTGTTAACCATGCACGTTTACTGAACCACAAACGTGGTAAAATAAACGTTACCGATGCCGCCAAAGCCTTCCTTTTGCTCCAAAGTGTCGTTGATCGCCTTCTTGATGCGCAACGACAGCTGTTTTTTGCCCTCCGGCGTGAACACCTGATCCTCGGTCGTCTCGCCCAGCGCGAGCAGGATCGCCGAGCGAATCGCGATCTCGTGGGTCTTCAGATTCTCGATCACCTTGTTGTCGTACGAGGTAGAGATCGCGACGCCCACCTGAATGAAGTGCGTGCTGTCGGACAGGTTGGAGGTGAACTCCTTCTCCATCGCATAATAGGTCGATGCCCAGCGATCGCCGCCCTCCATTTCGGGCGTCGGCCGGCTGTTTTCGTCGCCATGCTCGGCGGCGCCGCCCTCGCCGCCGCCTTCGCCGCCGCCGTGACCGCCGCCTTCACCGCCTTCACCCCCGGCGCCGGCCTTCACTTCCTCGGACTTCGGGACCAGCTTGGGCAGGTCCTTCTTCTCATGGGGTGGTTCCTTCTCGCCATGATCGCCGCCGCCGCCGATCAGGCCCGACGAACTGGCATACAGGCCCGCGCCGACGCCCCCGCCCAGCAGGGCGACGACGCCGACCACCATGACCAGTATCTTGACCAGCTTGCCCTTCTTCTTCGCCGGCTTTTCCTCCGGCGTCTCCTTGTCGCTCATGTCGTGCTTCCTCAGGCGATACGATTATCGGTTCGGGTGGATGGCGCCTGCGTGTCGGCAAAGGCGGAGCGGGGCGCGCGCGGCTGCGACGATCCCTGATCCTGTGCCTGACGCTGCGATGGCTGTTGCTGCGTGCCGACATCGACCTGCATGCCGCCCAGTTTCAGCCCGCGCGCCTCGGCCATTTGCAGCAGGCGCGGCTGCGCATCGGCGAGCAGGCGGCCGGCATCGGCGTTCTCGCTGCTCAGATGCACATGGACGCGGCCGTCCTCCGTGGTGCGGATCGCGACCTCGACATCGCCGAGCGCATCGGGCGACAGGCGGATGCGGGTCTCGCCCTGCGTCGGCGATGCGTCGCGCAGGGTTTCGATCCGGTCGATCATCCCCTCCACCCAGTGCGGCTGGCGGGTGTCGAGATGCGGTTGCTGGGCGGTGACCGGCGCGGACACCGGGCGCAGCGTCGCGGCATCGATCGCCGGGGCGGCGGGCGTCGGCAGCGGCGGCGCATCGTCGTCACGGCGCGGACGCGGGGCGGGGGCGTCGGCCAGCACGACCTCGGCCACCGTTTCCGGGGCGGGCGCGGATGCGACGCGGGTGACTGGCGGTGCCTTCACCGGCTGCACGGTCGGCGCGGCGACCGACACGACCGGCGCGCTCGCCTCCCCGGCGATCGTCTGGCGATTGGGGGTCAGCGGTTCGGCGACCGGTTGGGTCGCCATGGCGCGTTCGCCCGGCAGCGTGAATGCTACCGCAGGCTGATCGATCACCACCGGATCGGCCGGGCGGGGTGCCGCGTCGGCGATCGGCGCGCGGACGGTTTCGGCGACCGCAGCGCGCGCCGGTTCGGCCGGACGGGCGGTCGGTTCCGCGATCGGTGCCTGCACGGCGGGTTCAGCGATCGGCGCACGCGATGCCTGTGCGGCGGGCGTGCCGACCGGGGTGGCGCGTGCGGTGGTGGTCGGTGCCGCCCGGCGGGGGGCGGCGACCGGCGCGGCCTGCACGACCGAAGGGGCAACGACCTGCGCGACCTTTTCGGGTTGGACGCCCTGGGGTTGAGCGATCGGCGGCAGCGGTTGCGCCACGACCGGCGTCACCGGATTGGCAGCCTGCGCAACCGGGCCGGTGGTGGGGAAGGGCACGTCGCCGACGACCCGATCGACCGCCACTGGCTTCGACGCGAGCACGGTTTGCGGATTGGCCGGGGCGACCGCCGGTATCGCGGCCGGATCGGCCGGCAGTTCGACCTGCCATGCGGCCCGGACCGGATCGACGACCGGCGCACCGGGCATCGCGCCACGGTCGACCGGAGCGAAGCGCGGGGCGGGGGCCGGGGTCGAAACGGTCGGCGTCTTGGCCGGCTGGTCCGATCGACGCACGTTGCCGACTAGCCCGGGCGCGACCGACCGGCGACCGGTCGGTTCGGGCGTGCCCGGCGGCGTGACGACGGCGTCCGGACGCGGCATCCCCGCGATGGCCGCACCCGTGCGGGTTGCGTCTGCTCGAACCGGCCGGGCAACCGTCGGCGAAGCCGCGACCGGCATTCCCTCCACGTCGCTGGCGACGGGGCGCGACGGTTCGGTCACCGCATGGTCGGGCTGGGCAGGGCGATCGGCTGCGATCTGCCGGTCACCTTGCGATACCGGTCCGGCGACAGCGGGCGTGGGCGGGGCGGCGGTGGGTTCGGCGTCCGGTACCTTCGGCCCGATCACCTTCATCTCTGGCGTCACGTCCTCCGGCACCGGCGCCAGCGCGCCGGCGGGTATCGCGACCATCGGTGGCAGGTCGATCGGGGGCGCATCGCTCGGCACGACCAGGATCGGCGCATCGCCATCCTCGACAGCTTCGGCCACTTCGGCATCGTCGCTGTCCGGCGTCGGTAGCGCCGGTTCGTCGGCCGCGCGCCGCGTGCGTACCGGCAGCGGCGGTGCGAACCGGGCGGGCATTGGCTGGATCACGGGTTCGGGTTTGGGGTCGGGTTGCCGCGCCACGACCGGCGCGTCCTCGGGCAACAGTTTCAGCCCACCGACGACCGCGGCGGCGACCGCGACCGGCACCGCATCACGCGCCGCCGGTTGCGCGACCGGTTCGGCGGGCACCATTGCGATCGCCTCGCTTGCGGACACCGGCAGGACCGGCGCGACCACCGGTGCGGGCGCGGGTGCGACCGGGGTGGTAAGTACCGGCACGCCGGCAGCCGCGACCGGCGGTACCTGCGTCACCGGCAACGCCTTGCCGGGATCGGCAGCCACCTGCCGCCCGTCGTCGCCGCTTTCCGGCAGGATGCCGGCGAACAGCGCCGCAAACGCGTCCGCCGCGACGCCGGCCATCGGCGTGGCCTGCATGGCGAGCGGGGAAGCGGTACTGGATAGGGCGGAGAGAAGCTGCATAGGTCGATCCGTCAAGCGTTCGACCGGTCGATCAGCAAGGATCGTGCCGATTGGGTCGGCGCACCGGCGGCGCATTTTCCATCGCACGCAATTCACGCATCGCGCGCGCGGCATGGGCGCGTTCGAGCAGCTTCTCGACCGCGCTCTGGTCGCGCTTGGCGGTCATCGTCGCCGATCGCGCGCGCTCCAGCCCGGCATCGGCCTGCACCACGCGCTGTTCGACGACCTGCGCCGTCGCGTGCAGCCGCTCGCGATAATGGGCGGCGGCGCCCAGCCCGGCGGCGGTCGCGCTGGGGGTCGGCACCGGCGACACCGCGTCGGCCAGCGTGCGGATCCGGTCGCGCAGCGCGATCTCGTCGGCGACCCGCGCGGCGGCGCGCGCCTCCTCGGCCTGTGTCAGGTTGAGCTGCATGGTCCGCACGCGCAGCACCCGCGACAGCCGCTTCGCCTTGTCAGTCACCGAAAATACCCACCAACTCGGAGACGGCATCGTCCAGCGACACGATCTCGTCAGAATCCTGCTTCACATATTCCATGACGGCGGGATGGGCGGCGAGCGCGCCGTCGATCGCGGCATCGGTACCGGGGCGATAGGCACCCATCAGCACCAGATCGCGATTTTCCTCATACGTCGCCAGATGACGGCGCAGCACCCGCGCGGCGGCCAGATGCGGCCGGTCGGCGATATCGGTCATCACGCGGCTGACCGACGGCCCCAGATCGATCGCCGGATAGACGCCGCGCTCGGCCAGTTGCCGGCTGAGCACGATATGCCCGTCGAGGATCGATCGCGCCGAGTCCACCACCGGATCGCTATTGTCGTCGCCATCGGCCAGCACGGTATAGATCGCCGTGATCGACCCGCCGGTGCGGACACAGGTGCCCGCGCGTTCGATCAATCCCGGCAGCATCGCGATGGCGCTCGGCGGATACCCGCGTGCCGATGCCGGTTCGCCCAGCGCCAGGCCGATCTCGCGCCCGGCATGCGCCACGCGGGTCAGCGAATCGATGATCAGCAGGACCTTCTTGCCCTGTTCGCGAAACGCCTCGGCAATCGCCGTCGCGCGCAGGGCACCGCGAATACGCAGCACCGGCGAATGGTTGGCCGGCACCGCGACCACCACCGACCGCGCCCGCGCGTCGCCCTTCAGCTTGGTTTCGAGGAAGTCGGACACTTCGCGGCTGCGCTCGCCGATCAGGCCGACGACGATCACATCGGCCTTGGCGGCGCGGACCATCATGCCCAGCAACACCGACTTGCCGACGCCCGATCCGGCCATGATGCCGACGCGCTGTCCCTGACCGATGGTCAGCAGCCCGTTGATCGCGCGGACGCCGACGTCCATCGGCTCCAATACGCGGCCACGATCCAGCGGCGACTGGATACGTCCGGCCAGCGGCCAGCGGCCCGCCCCCCGGATCGGTCCCTTGCCGTCGATCGGCTTGCCCGCGCCATCGACCACGCGGCCCAGCATCGCCTCGCCGACCTCGGCCTCGCCCGGCTTGTCGCCCGGCCGCACCAGCGCACCCGGCAGCAGCGGGGCGGGGCCGCCCAGATTCATCATCAGCGTCTTGCCGTTTCGAAAGCCGATCGCCTCCGCCTCGATATGGCCGCCATCGCCGGTGCCGACCTGGCACACGGTCCCGACCGGCAGCGACAGCCCGACCGCTTCCATCAACAGCCCGTCATAGGACGACAGCCGCCCGGCGACGCGCGCGCGCGGACGGAACCCGGTCGGGGCAAGGGCGCCCAGATAATCGTCGGCGAAACGGTTCAGCATGATACGGGCACCGGTACGGTTTCGATGGCGGCGCCCAGCTGCTCCAGCCACAGCGACGGGCCGTCCTCGACCACGGTCGACGCGGTTTCGAGGACGAAGCCACCCCGCTCGACCCCCGGATCGGCGACCGGGAACACGGCCTTGGGCAGCTTGCCCTCGACCAGCGGAATGTCGGTTTCGTGCATGCGCAGGATGGCCGATTCGGCACTGTCGGCCAGCAATTCGGCGGCGGCGTCGATGCGTTCGGCCAGATGGTTGGCGGACACGCCGACTTCGCCGACGATCTGTCGGACCAGCGTGAGTACCGTCTGGCGCAACCGCGTCGCCATCGCCTCGCGGTCGATATGCGTCGCGGTGCCCAGCGCCTCGGCCAGCCGTGCCAGCAGCGCATGGTCGCGCGCGTGGTCGGACTGGCTGGCGGCGGCGGCAGCGGCCAGACCCTCGGCATAGCCGGCGGCATGCGCCTCGGTGACGGGGTCCAGCGTGGTGACCGCGACGTCGCCGGCACTGGCGCAGAACGGGTCCCAGCCTTCGGTCGGGTTATGATCGGGATCGGCCGGGCGGAAATGCTTCGGACCGCTCGGCGTCGGCGCCTCGCCCGGGGCCGCCGCGCCGAAATCGGCGGGACGGACCGGCACGACGCCGGTTTCGGCGAACGGATCGGGCGCACCGAAGGCACGCGCGAGGATATCGGCAGCGGCGACGTGGCGGCTGGCGAAACCGGCGACGAAACCGCCGGCGACGGCGCGGGGGGCGGCGCTCTCAAACATAATCGTCGTCGCCACCGCCCATCATGATCGTGCCGTCCTTGGCCAGCTGGCGGGCGACGGTGATGACGCCCTTCTGCGCGTCAAGCACCTCGGCCAGCTTCATCGGCCCGCGTGCCTCGATCTCGTCGCGGATACCGTCGGCGGCGCGCGCCGACATGCAGCCGAGGAACCGGTTGCGCCCGGTCTCGTCGACGCCCTTCAGCGCCCGCACCAGCAGGTCGCTGTCGACGTTGCGGATCAGCACGCCCAGATTCTTGTCGTCCATCTCCAGCAGGTTGTCGAACACGAACAGCTGGTCCTCGATCTGGCGCGCGATGTCGCGGTCGATCTTGGCCAGTTTCGGCATGACCCGGTTCTCGGTCGCCTTGCGCCCCGACGACAGGATCTTGGCGGCGTCCTTCGCCCCGCCCAGCTGTACGCCGGTACCGCTGGTCCGCCCGGTCGAGCGGCGCGACAGCATCGACTTCAGCGTATCGATCGCCTCGGGCGTGATCGGGCCAAGCTTGGCGATGCGATGCAGGATCTGCGGCTGCACCACCTCGGGCAGCCCTTCCAGCACCTGCGCGGCGATGGCGGGGTCGAGATTGGCGAGCAGCACGGCGGCGATCTGCGGATGCTCGTCCTTGATCAGGCTGACGATCTCGCTCGCGTCCATCCAGTCGAGCAGCTCGATCTGGCACGCGGTCTCGACCGGCGTGATCTTGGCCAGCACGCTCTCGGCCTTGTCGGCGCCCAGCGCGCGGTTCATCACCGTTTCGATATGCGGGCGCGGATCGAACCCCACGGTCGTCCGCTCGCGCGCCTTGTCGACGAAATCGTCGAGCACGACCGTCACCTCGTCCTCGCTGACATCGGCGACAGTGAACATCGCCTTGCCCAGCTGCTGCACCTCTTCCGGGTCCAGCTTCTGCAGGATCGCGGCGGCTTCCTCCTCGCCGACCAGCATCATCAGGACGGCGGCGCGTTCGACACCGCTATGGATACGGGTGGGGGCGTTCACTGCTTGGCATCCGACTGGATCATGTCACGCACGGCCAGCGCGGCGCGCGCCGGATTGTCGCGGGTGAAGCCACGGACCAGCCCGACCCGGTCGTCATAGCTGCGCGCACTTTCCAGCATCTCCATGCTCACCGGCTCAGGCTCGGCGGGTTCGACCGGTCCGGCCAGCGCGGCCCGCGCGGCGGCTTCCTGCGCGGCGATGCGGGCGGTTTCGGCGGCAGCCTCGGCCTTGCGCTTCTCGTTGATCGCCTTGACCATCGGCCGGACGCCCATGAACAGCACCAGCAGGGCGATGATCAACGCGGTGCCGTTGCGCGCCGCCATCGGCACCCAGTCGGCATCGTACCACGGCCGCGCCACGTCACCGGCGACCGCATCGGGCGAGAATTTGCGGCTGATGACCGTCACCGTGTCCTGACGCTGCTGATTGAAGCCGACCGCCGCCTTCACCAGGTCGTTGATCTGCTGGATCTCGGCCGGGGTGCGCGGCTTGCCGCCGTCGGCCTCGCGCAGCAGCACCGCCACCGACAGCCGCCGGATCGATCCGGGGGCGGCACGGGTGACCGACACTTCCTTGCCCAGATCATAGGCGCGGTTGAAATTCTCGCTGGTCTTGACCGGCGGGGTGGCACCCGGGGCGGTGCCCGGCTGCACGGTGGCCCCGGCCGGACCCGGCGTCGCGGTCGCCAGCGTCGATGCAGCGGGCGCGGTGTTGGACAGCGCACCGGGAATTCCGCCGGGCGTCGTCTCGCCAGGGGTATTGCCCTGCCAATTGCCCTGTTCGGCGCGGACCACGCCCTGCTTGTCATAGCTTTCGCGCGTCGCCTGGCTCTCGTCCAGATCGACATCGGCCTGGATCTCGGCCGAGAAATTGCCGGCACCCAGCAGCGGGGTCAGCAGCGTGTTGAGCTGCGCGCGATACTTGTCCTCGATGCGGCGCTGATAATCGATCCGCTCGTCCGACAGCGTGCTGGCATCGCTGCCGTCGCTCGGCTTGCTCAGCAGCGCGCCCATCTGGTCGATGATCGTCACCTGATCGGGCTTCATCCCCGGCACCGAGCTGGCGACGAGGTTGACGATCGAGCGGACCTGCGCCTGCGTGAGACTCCGGCCGGGTTCGAGGCGGACGATGACCGACGCCGATGGCTGGGCATTGTCGCGCACGAACACCGACGATTCGGGCATGGCGAGGTGGACGCGGGCATCGGCGACCGACTCGATCTCGCCGATCGACTTGGCCAGCTCGGTCTCGCGCGCCTGGCGCAGCCGCTCGCCTTCGACGGCGCGCGACACGCCCATCGGCAGCTGGTCGAGGATCGCATAGCCGCCCGGTGCCGCCTTGGGCAGGTCCTGTCCGGCCAGCAGGATGCGGGCGCGGTGATAATCGTCTTCGCCGACGGTGATCCCGCCCGAATCGTCGACACTGCTGTCGATCTTCGCCGCAGTCAGCGCGTCGACCACCGCCTGCTTGTCGCTGTCGGGCAGCTGCGGGAACAGCACGCGCTGCGGCGGGGTGGCCAGCGCCATCCACGCCATCGCCGCCGACAGCACCAGGACGACGATGAAGATCATCGGCAGGCTGCGCTTGACGGCGGGGTTCTTCATGATCCCGCCGATCTGCGTCAGCGGGTTGGCGAATTTGGCGGGGGCTGCGGGGGCGGGAACGCCGCCTGCGCCGGTGGTGGCGAGTGCGTTTTCCATATCAGACCGGCATGCTCATGATGTCCTTGTAGGCGGACAAAAGTTTATTTCTGACCTGCATCGTCGCTTCGAAGCCGACCGATGCCTGCTGGCGCGCCATCATCACCTTGGCGATGTCGACGGTCTCGCCGCGTTCGTACATCGCCGACAGTTCGCTCGCCTTGTTCTGCTGCGCGTTCACGCCCTTCAGCGCGTCGCCCATCGCATCGGCGAAGCTTGCCGGCTTGGCGGGTTCGGCCGCCGGGGCCTGGGCCGCCGCGACCTGCGTGTTCGCCTTCGACAGCGCCTGATTGCGCTCCAGGATCTGCGCGCGAAGCTGCATCACCCGGTCGACGCCCATCGCGCCGCCGACACCACCGACGCTCATGCCGAAGCCGCCACGGCTTGCGCGGGCGTCAGCATTTCGCCGGCCTCACGCGCCTTTGCCAGGCGGTAGCGCAGCGTGCGCTCCGAAATGCCCAGCCGCCGTGCGGTCTCGATGCGGTTGCCGCCACATTCCTCCAGCGTCCGGCGGATCGCGGCGAATTCATGGATCTGGACGATGTTGGTCAGCGTGGCCCCGACCGGTTCGACGGCGCGCGGCGCGGCGATCGGGCCGGCGCGATCGAACACGATGTCGTGCGCCTCGATGCGGTCGCCCATGCCCAGCAGCAGCGCGCGCTGGATCACATTCTCCAGCTCGCGGGCATTGCCCGGCCAGTCGTGCCGGACCAGCATCGCCAGCGCCTCGTCCGAAATCCATGGCAGCGTGTCGCGGCCGGCGGCATGGCGCACGACCATCGCCGCCGCCAGCGCCGCGACATCGCCCGGCCGATCGGCAAGGGCACGGGTCGACAGCGGGAACACGCTCAACCGGTAATAGAGATCGGCGCGGAAGCGGCCGGCGGCGACTTCGTCCTGCAAGTCGCGATTGGCGCAGGCGACGACGCGGACATCGACCGCCTCGGCCTGGGTCGCACCGATCGGCACGACCTCGCGTTCCTGCAACACGCGCAGCAGCTTGGCCTGCAACGGCAGCGGCATTTCGGCGATTTCGTCGAGGAGCAGCGTGCCCCCATGCGCCGCGCGGAAGAACCCTTCGCCCGCCGCACCCGCCCCGGTGAACGCGCCCTTCACATGCCCGAACAGCATCGCCTCCAGCATGGTTTCGGGAAGTGCTGCACAGTTGATCGCGATGAACGGGCCGGCGGCGCGGCTGCTTTCGGCGTGGATGGTGCGCGCCAGCACTTCCTTGCCGGTGCCGGTCGGGCCATTGACCAACACGGTGATGTCGGCGGCGGCGACGCGGCGCGCCAGCGCCTGCAGCGCAAGGCTCTCGGGATCGGCGGCGACCGCGACATGCCGGCCGCACAGCAGTGCCGCGGCAAAGGCATGGGCCAGTTCGGTATCGGCATGGGTGTAGCACAGGCGGGCGGGGCGGCCGTCGGCGAACGGCGTCGCGCTGACCGGCCCCTCGGCCAGCACCAGCGTGCGCGACGCGATCAGCGGCACTTCGCCTTCCATGATCAGGAACACATCGGCCGGGCCCGGCTTCTGCCCGGCATTGGCCAGCACGAACCCCTGCGCGCGCAGCGACGACACGAGCGTGAACTTCGAAGCGAGGACGGCAGCGGATGGATAGATCGAGCGCATCGGTTGATGATTCCCCTGTACGGCACCTCTTTGCCGGCAGGCTGGTTAACACCCGGTAAAATGTTGCCCGATTCGGCTCTGTATGCCGCGTGCGCTCCCCCGCGCGCGCGAGGGGCCAATTTTTTCGCTTAAACCCCGCCGACCCGTGCCGTTTCTCCGGGCAGCAGCTTCGTTCCCGATTGCTTCATCAGGGGGGACCACGGGGCGCTGGAAGTCAGACTGGAGGACACACCCATGACCGTTATCGGATCCAACATCGGATCGCTCCGCGCCGCCAACGCCTCGTCCGCCGCGAACGATGCCCTGAAGGCGTCGATGGAACGCCTGTCGACCGGCAAGCGCATCAACTCGGCCAAGGACGACGCCGCCGGCCTCGCCATCGCCACCCGCATGACCAGCCAGATCAAGACCATGGCAGTCGCAGCGCGCAACGCGAACGACGGCATCTCGATGGCGCAGACCGCGGAAGGCGCGCTGGGCGAAGTCACCAACATGCTGCAGCGCATGAAGGAACTGGCAGGGCAAGCCGCTAACGGCTCGCTGGGTGCGTCGGAACGCAAGTCGCTCCAGTCGGAAGTCGGCCAGCTGACCGCGCAGATCAACGACATCTCGACCAAGACCAACTTTAACGGAATCAACCTGCTTGACGGTTCGGTGAAGTCGGTGACGCTCCAGACCGGTTCGCAGGCTGGGCAGACGACCTCGGTCTCGCTCGCCAACACCTCTGCGAGCGCACTGGGCCTGAACGGCTACCGTGTCGAAGGTCAGGCAACCACCGGTCGCATCAGCAGCGCTTCGATCGGGGCATCTGACATTCAGATCAACGGTAAGGACGCGTTCGCAGCCGCTCTCACCAGCGGAACCGCCGAAGACACTGCCGCCGCGATCAACACCAACACCGGCCAGACGGGCGTTTCGGCGACCGCCTACAACACGCTGACCGGCGGCCCGATCGCACAAGGTGGCGTGACGACTGATGGTGCGTTCAAGATCAATAACGTGTCGATCACCGGTGCGACTGCCGAAGAACTGGTCACCAAGATCAATCGCGACGTGGGCGGAGTAACCGCGCAGCTCAATAACGAAGGCAAGATCGTTCTGTCGAACGACACCGGCAAGACGATCACCATTGAGGGCACTGATGCCGGTAAGGCCGGTTTCACGGCTGGTACCGCAGGCGCAGCGAAGGATTACGGCGGCTTTGTCGCGCTGAACAGCGCAAAGGGTGAGGCGATCGAGATCAAGCGCGGCTCGGCCGGTACTGCTGCCGATTTCGTAGCCTTGGGTCTCAACGAGACGACGAGCTCCGATGGCGTCAAGGGGTCGACCACCGGCGCAGGCTCGCTTGACGGGACCGACGACCTGAAGCTCAACGGCGTTACCGTTGGCAGCTCGAACGATGCTTCGGCCGCTTCCAAGGCTGCTGCCATCAACGCGGTCAGCAAGGACAGTGGCGTTACCGCGACCGCAACCACCACTGCGACGATCAAGCTCGACTCGGCGAAGCTGGTGGCTGCAAACACCATCAACATCAATGGCGCGACGGTCGCGCTTTCGGACGCCAACTCCGACAGCAAGATTTCAATGTCGGATGTGGTTGCCAACATCAATGGCGCGGGCATCAGCGGTCTGGTTGCGTCGAGCGACAAGGACGGCAACCTAATTCTGACGTCTTCGACCGGCAACGACATCACGATCAAGGATGGTACTGTCGCCACGTCGGCAGGCATGGCGATCAGCATGGCGGGCGACGACGGTACCGCAGCAACCGGCACGACCGCCGGCGCGGCTGGCATGACGTTGCGTGGTCGTGTCGAACTGAAGTCTGATACCGGTGCGGAAATCCGCGTCGAAGGCTCGACGACCACCCTCGCCAAGGTTGGTCTGGCCGCTCAAGGTGGCTCGGACTCGATGGTCGGCGGCGCACTGAACGTCTCGACCCAGGCGAATGC
>NZ_LMKE01000002.1:83920-106160 GCF_001421245.1 Sphingomonas sp. Leaf10
CTCGGTGGCGATGACCGCGATCGACAAGGCGCTCGACAAGATCTCATCGATCCGTGGCGACCTCGGTGCGGTGCAGAACCGTCTGCAGGTTACCGTCAACAACCTGACCACCACCTCGTCGAACCTGCAGGAAGCGCGCAGCCGCATCGAAGACACCGACTTCTCGTCGGAATCGACCGCGCTCGCCAAGGCGCAGATCCTCGGCCAGGCATCGACCGCGATGCTGGCGCAGGCCAACCAGTCGCAGCAGGGCGTGCTCAAGCTGCTCGGCTAATCCCGGCTCCGCTGCCGCCGTTCCCCCTTGCATGAAGGCGGCGGCAGCGGTCCTCCCGGTAACGGGACCAGCCCCCGACGGCCAACCGGCCGCCGGGGGTTTTCGGCGTCCGGCATCCAAAGACGGACTCTATATATCGCACGCCCCAAATCCTCCCCGCCCCGCGGGGAGGGGGACCGCCGCGAAGCGGTGGTGGAGGGGGCTGGCCACAGGCGGACCGGCAACGGATTGCCGCCAGCTAAAATCCTCCCTGCTCGCGGGGAGGGGGACCATCCCAGGATGGTGGGGGGGGCTGGCCACGCGCGGGACGGACGGGGGAAGCGAACCGTGTCGGCTGCCCCGATCGCCTACCTCGTCTCCTGCTACGATGTAGGCCGGCGCACAGTTTGGGACATTCGTAAGATACCGAGAAGTCTTCCCAACCGGACCCCGGCCTTCGCCGGGGCACGCGCTGTCTCCAGTTGCGCGTGCGGCTCCTTCCCCGGCGCGAAAGGGACGGAGCATCGTCAGAGCCGAACGTACCGCTTTCCTACAGGCAGGCGCTCAACCTAACCTCGCAATCCGGATCTCTCTCATTGCCAGACCACCGACCCCGCGCCGCCAGCGCATCGGCCCACGCGAAAAAACGCGGCGAGTGTGAACTTAGTGAACTTTGGACAAAAAAACGGGGCCGGACCCAAGCCCGACCCCGCCTAAGTTACGTACAAGGAAGGAAATTATCCCGCCGCCCGCATCAGCGCCTTCTTCAGCTTCTCATGCGCCGATTTCTTGATCTGGCAGATGCGCGCCGCACCGACGCCCAGCACCTGCCCGATTTCCTCGAGGTTCAGTTCCTCGACATAATAAAGCTGGATCACCTGCGCCTCGCGTTCGGGCAGCGCGGTGATCGCGGCGATCAGGGTCTCGCGCAATTCCCCTTCCGCCAGCGCCTCGAACGCATCGGGGCCGTCGTCCATGAACCACGGCGCCTCGTCGGTATAGACGTCGTCGATCGAATCGAACTGCACCGACTGGACATCGGCATAGTCGCTGCGCAACTTGCCGAGCGGCACGCCCAGCCGGTCGGCAATCTCGGCCGGCACTGGCGCGCGGCCCAGTTCCTGGGTCAGCGCCGATACCGTCTTGGCATAGTCGCGCCGCCGCTTCATCGCGCCGCGGCTGATCGTCGCCTGCCGCCGCAGTTCGTCGATCATTGCCCCACGCAGCCGGGTGGCGAGATACTGCTCGAACGTGACCGCGCCGCGATCCTCGAACATCGGCACCGCCTCGACCAGCGCGACGAGGCCAACCTGCACCAGATCCTCGACATCGACCATCGTGCTCATATGGCCGTGGACGTGCCACGCGATCCGCCGGACCAGCGGTAAATGCTTGCGCACCAGCGCATCGGCATCGTTCGGCCGGGCGCGCCTGGTATAGGTCGCGGCGGCGTTCAGTTCGGGCTGCGGAAAGAAGGGGGCGTTCATGCGGGAATTGCCTCCGGGGCGCCGATGACGGCGACGACTTCGACTGCCTTGTCTTCGGGAACTTCGAAGAAGCTCATGACCGGGGTGTCGGGCAGGCAGGTCTTGACCAGCTTGCGCACCGCGACGCGGATCGAGGGCTGCACGACCAGCGCGAACGGCTTGGCCTCGGCCATCAGCGGCTGTGCGGCATGGGTCAGCGCATCGACGATCCGCCGGCCGAGATCCGGCTCGATCGCGTTGCGCCGCGACGGATCGCCACGCATCGCCTGACCCAGCAGCGCTTCCAGCTGCCCTTCGAGCGTCATCACCCTGAGCGGCTCGCGCACGCCGCACAGCTTCTGGATGATCAGCGCGCCCAGTTCCGGCCGGATCAGCTCGACGATCTCCTCGGCATCCTGCGTCCGCTGCGCGGTCACGGCGATGGCGGCCGCGATGCGGCGGAACTCCTTCAGCGGGATATTCTCGGCCAGCAGCGCGCGCAGCACCTGCGTCAGCGTGGTCAGCGTCAGCGGCTGCGGGCACAGCGCCGCCACCAGGCTCGCGGCCCGGTCCTTCAGCCCGTCGAGCAGCGCCTGCACCTCGTCCGGACCCAGCAGCTCGGTCGCGTTGACGGTCAGCACATGGTTCAGGTGGGTGGCGATCACCGTGCCGGCATCGACCACCAGATAGCCGGCACCGGTCGCGGCATCGGCGTCACCCGGCTGGATCCAGATCGCGTCCAATCCGAAGGTCGGGTCCTTGGCGGTCTTGCCCTCAAGGAAGCCGCCGACCGCCTGACCGGTGTCGAGCGCCAGCATCTCGTTCGCCGACGCCATGTCCTCGCCGACGACCACGCCGCCGATCGAGATGCGATAGGTATAGGGGGCGAGGTTGATGTCGTCGCGCACCTTCACCTGCGGCACGACGAAGCCCAGATCCTTGGACAGCTGGCGACGGACGCCGGTGATCCGGCTCATCAGCGGCGCGCCCTTGCGCTCGTCGACCAGCGGGACCAGGCCATAGCCGATGTCGAGCATGATGTGGCAATTGTCGTTGACCTCGTCCCAGCCGATCTTCGACAGGTCGGCGGGTTCGGGCAGGTCCTCGACCGGCGGGGCGGGGGGCGGCGCGTTCTTCTGCTTGGTCAGCTTCCACGAAGCGAAGCCCGCAATGCCGGCGGCCGGCGCCAACACGAGGAACGGCATGCCCGGCAGCATCGCCAGCAGGCCGAGGATGCCGGCAACCGGCGCCCAGGTGCGGTGCGACGCGAACTGCGTCCCGATCTGTCCGGCGAGGTCCTGCGAAGAGGTCGAGGTGACGCGGGTGACGATGGCGGCGGCGGCGATCGACAGCAGCAGCGAAGGCACCTGCGCGACCAGTGCGTCGCCGATTGCCAGCAGGACATAGGTCTGTGCGGCTTGGCCGACCGCCATCTGGTGGCTGACGACGCCCAGGATCAGGCCGCCGACGATGTTGATGGCGAGGATCAGCAGGCCGGCGACCGCGTCGCCCTTCACGAACTTCGACGAACCGTCCATCGCGCCATAGAAATCGGCTTCGGCGCCGGTTTCGATACGCTTGGCGCGGGCTTCGTCGGGGGTGATCAGGCCGGCATTCAGATCGGCGTCGATCGCCATCTGCTTGCCGGGCAGGGCGTCGAGGGTGAAGCGCGCCGACACTTCGGACACGCGGCCCGCGCCCTTGGTCACCACGATCATGTTGATGATGATCAGGATCGAGAAGACGAAGAGGCCGACGACATAGTCGCCACCAATCAGGAAACTGCCGAACGCCTCGATGACATGGCCCGCCGCCGCTTCGCCTTCATGGCCGTGGACCAGCACGACGCGCGTCGATGCGACATTCAGGCCGAGCCGGAACAGCGTCGCGAACAGCAGCACCGTCGGAAAGGCGGAGAAGTCGAGCGGCTTCTGCGCGTTGAGCGCCACCATCAACACCGCGATCGAGATCATGATGTTCATGACGAAGAAGATGTCGAGCATGAACGCCGGGATCGGCACGACCATCAGCAGGACGAGCAGCAGGATCGCACCGGGCAGCGCCGACCCACGCAGCGCGGGCAGGATGCTCTTGGGATTGCTCAGGATCGCCTGCATCATGCGGCTCCCAGATTGGCGAGGATCGAATAGGCGAGCCGCGCCGATTCAGGCGTCGGGCGATACAGCGACGCCATCTGCGCCGGGTTCGTCGTCACGTCGCCGCCACGGCTGCGCACGACATTCAGATTGGCGATGGTCGACGCCAGCCATGCCTCGTCGCCGCCCTGTGCCTCGTTGCCCATGATGACGTCGCCGCCAAAACCGTTCAGCATCACGGCGGGCTGCTGCATCCGGTTGACCGGGAAGCCGCCATCCTCGACGCCGCTGCCGCCGACGGCCTTGGCCCCGCGGTCGAGCTTCGCGCCCATCCGTTCGTAGATTTCGCCGAGCGAGCGCGGCTGGCCGCCCGGCGCATAGAAGATCGACTTGTTGGCCCGCGCGGCGGCGGGGAACATTGCGGCGGCCGACCGGTCGGGATTGGCCTGCATCGACGTCAGGAACTGGCGCGCACCGCCCAGCCCCAGGAAATGGGCCATATACAGGTCGGTGCCGGTCGCGCTGCGGCTGAGCGCGCCTTCCAGCGACGCCTTGTTGTCGGCGGCATGTTCGGCGGCCATCAGCGACGATGCCTGCGGATCGCTGCGCAGTTGCAGGATCGCGCGGCGCGTGGCCGGGTCGGCGACATAATAGCGGCCGTTGCTACCCTGGCGGATGCTGTCGGATGCCCAGCCCATGCCGTGTTCGGCGCCATGCGCCTTCACCACGCCCAGCCAGCTTTGTTCGACGAACTGGTACAGTCCGGTCGCCGACGAGGTCGCGGCGCGGGCATTGGTGTGCAGGCCGCTTTCGACCTGCGCCTGTCCCAACAGGTAATTGAAATCGATACCCGTCCGCGCGCTCGCCGTCGCGATCGCGCTATGGACGTTGGATCGGGCTTCTACCGGTACGACATTCATCGGGCTGTGCTTCGCTTCCCCTGTTCAGGGGACCACTCAGCAAGCGGCGTGCCAGTTTTGCTACGGCTAGGCTCAACCCACCCGTTCATGCTGAGTAGGGGCTGAGCACCGTCGAAGACCCGTATCGAAGCACCGGTAGCTCGGGTCCTTCGATACGCCATTTCGACAGGGTCAATGGCTACTCAGGACGAACGGAACGTCGTGTTCGGGTAGTCTTCTCGCCTCACCGATACGCCGCCGCCGCCATCCGCTGCGGCGTGGCGGCAATCCCCGGCCGGTAGGCCGGCAAACCGCCGCCGGTCAGCTGTTCGATCCGCCGACGGACATTGGCCGACATCAGGTTGACATAGATGCGCGCGGTCTCGTTCAGCCGCTGCGCTTCACGGGCCAGCGTCTCCAGCTCGGCATCGAGCGGCACGTCGTCATTGGCGGCGACCGCCTCGATCCCCTGCAGCTTCATCGCCGTCGCGGTTTCCAGCGCGGTGACGTCGTTCGCCTGCATCGCGGCGATCTCCGCATGCAGGCTGTCGATGATCTGGATCAGCGCATCACGCCGGTTCATTGCTGTTCCAATCGAGTTTCAGGGCGATGAGCCGGTCGGCGATGGTGGCGGGCGACAAGGGGAAGCGGCCTTCGGCGATCGCCTTGCGGATCGTCGCGACCCGGTCGGTATCGACCGGCGGCGACGACGACAGCGCGGCGGCGGTCGTGCCCCCTGACAGAAGGGCGACGCCGGTCTTGCGTGTGCCCTCCGCCGGCGGTGCCGCCTCGGCGCGTGTCTGTCCCTCGGTGCGTGCGATGGCACGCTGCCCGATCGAACTTACCGGCCTTGAACCGACTGAATCCACCATGTCTCCGTCCTTCGCGAACTGCTGACATGAGGAGAAACGGCCCCTTCCCGAACTTCTTTAGCAAAAATTACTGTGGATCGATTTTTCGTCGATTGCTGCGCGTCACCGCCCGAAGCCGGGCAGGGCGGCACGACCCGATTCCATCGCGATCGCCTGGATCGGTGGCTTGGCCGGGTCGACCTTGACCATCAACCGCCCGCCGACCGGCGCATCGCTCATCGCCACCCCGTCGCGGGTGATCGAAAAGCCATCCGCCCCGGCCTCGACCATGATCGGGTCGCCGCGCCGGATCACCGGCTCGGGCTTCGCTGCCGGGGCGGCGGCGACCGCGGCAGCAGCGCGCTGCGGTGCGATCGGCACGCTGCGGCGGACCGGAACATAGACTTTCCAAGCCGGTGCCATGCAACTGATGACGACCGCGTCCTGCCGTTCGGACAGCCAGCCGAATTGCGGCATCGCGCATTTCGCCAGCTTCAGGCGTGGATCGACCGGCATTTGCGCGCCGCCGTCCCTGCCGATGCTGGCACCGGTGAACTGCACGACCGCTTCGTCCAGTTGCGCAGTCGACTGGAAACTCTGCGCCGCGACGGCGGGCGCAGCGGTCAGCAACAGGGTGGTCAGGATCGGACGGATCATTGTTCGGCTCCTTGAATGGGGGCGGCAACCGGCGCCTGCCGGTCGGCAACGGCTTGCCGGTCGCCGGCAAAGCCCAGATCGATCTGGACGCCCCGGCTGCCGGTGGCGGGCGGGGCAAAGGCAAGCTGGTCGGGCTGCACTGCGCCATCGGCGACCAGCGCGATGGCGACGGTCCGGGCGCGGTCGCTCGCAAGAATCGCGGCGCTGCCGGTCAGCGGATCGACATCGCCATCGGTGCCGCCGGTCAGCGTCACCTTCACCCGCGGATCGGTGGCGGCGGCGCGGACGAAGTCGAGCGTCCGGCCATAGCTGGCCGGCATCGCCGCCGATCCCTGCGCGAACCCGTCGACGATCCCGCGGTCGAGCGTCATCGGTGCTGCGTCTGCATCGAAGCCTGCACGGATACCGGCGGTCAGCGCCTTCCGATCGACCGTCTGCGATGCCTGCAGAAACACGAAAAACCCGACCAGCAGCAGCGACAGGTCGGCCAGCGTCGTCAGCCATAGCGGCCGGCCGGGCGCGACGTCGAAACGCGACATCTTCATTCCGCCGCCTCCCGGAAATGCGGTCGCTCGCGCCGGGCGAGTGCCACCAGCGGCCCTTCGAAGCGGCTGCGCTCGAACGCCTCGATCCGCGCCATCCGCCGCAGCCGTCCGGCGATCGGCATCCCGATCAGCGCGGCAACGATCGCGCCGTACAGCGTCGACAGCAGCGCGACCGCCATCGCCTTCCCGATCGCACTCGGATCGGTCATCGCCATGAACATCTGCACCAGCCCAATGAGCGTGCCGATCATGCCCAGGGCCGGAGCCAGCTCGGCGACCGCGGCCCACATGTCGGCGGCGGCGAGATGGCGTTCGGCGCGCGCGGCGTTGCGGTGGCTCAGCGTCTCACCGACCGCATCGGGCCCGGCGCCGTCGACGATCGCTGCGATCGCTTCGGCGATATCGGGGTCGGCGATCTGCGACCGGTCGAGCGTCAGCACGCCGTGGCGCCTCGCGATCCGTGCCAGCGCGGCAATCTGTTCGATGCCGGTATCAGCCGAAAATGGCCGGCGCGGCAGGGTGGCGAGCGCGCGCACGGCGCGGCCCAGATCGGCGCGCGGCGTGCGGATCGCGATGGTCAGGATGGTCCCGCCGATTACGAACGCCGCGGCGAGCGGATCGGCATAGGGGGCAAGCAGCGACAGGTTCATGCCGGCCTCTCTGCAAGGGCGATGCCAGTTTGATGGCGGCAAGCGCTTGCCGGGCGGCGGCGGGCGGTTGCCGCGATCATGGTTAAGGTCGGACATATCTCGTTCGCTCACCCCCGGTCCGGCAAAATTGGCACGCGCTTTGCTGTGATCCGTGGGGACGCGCATCCGGCGCGCCGCTCAGGAGATTTCGGGCCGATGGCCGACAACGCTCTGTTCGGGATTCATGGTGCCGCGCTGGAGGTGCGGGCGCAGCGCATGGGGATGCTGGCGTCGAACATCGCCAACGCGTCCACCCCCGGATTCAAGGCGAAGGACGTCGATTTCCGCGCGGCGCTGGCCGGGGCGGAGCGCGGCGGCAATGTCGACGGCGCCATCGACCGCAACACGCTCTATCGCCTGCCGGTCCAGCCCTCGATGGACGGCAACACCGTCGAACTGGTGACCGAACAGACCGCCTTCGCCGAGAACGCCGTGGCGTATCAGACGACACTCGCGTTCCTGAACGGCCGCATCTCCACCATCACCCGCGCGCTGAAGGGGGAATAAACGATGCCCGCGCCGATGAGCATCTTCGAAGTATCGGGCCGCGCCATGTCGGCGCAGCTCGTGCGGATGAACACTACCGCGTCGAACCTCGCCAATGCCGGCGCGGTCGCGACGACGCAGGACACCGCCTATCGCACGATGAAGCCGGTGTTCCGCACCAGCTTCGACGCGGCGACCGGCCTTGCCACCGTCGATGCACGCGAAGTCGTACAGGCGGGCGAGGCACCGGCCAAGCGCTACGACCCCAGCAACCCGCTGGCCGATGCCGAGGGCAATGTCTGGGAAGCCGCCGTCGACGAACCGCGCGAGCTGGTCGACATGCTCGATGCCGCCCGCACCTATCAGAACAATGTCGAAGTGATGTCGACCACCAAGTCGCTCATTACCGAAACCCTCCGTTTGGGACGCTGATCATGGCCACAACTTCGGTCCAGAATCTTCCGCAACTCGATGCGGTCAAGCAGGCGGCGGCGAAGTCGAAAATGGGTCAGCGCTCGCTGGGCCAGGACGATTTCCTCCGCCTGATGACCGCGCAGCTTCAATATCAGGATCCCTTCAACCCCACCGACAACGGCCAGATGGTCGCGCAGATGGCGCAATTCTCGTCGCTGTCGGGCATCACCGAGATGACGTCGACGCTGAAGACGATGGCGGCCAAGATGGGCGGCAACGGCACCAGCGACGCCGTGTCGTGGATCGGCAA
Organism: Sphingomonas sp. Leaf10; assembly: GCF_001421245.1. Classification (GTDB taxonomy): domain Bacteria; phylum Pseudomonadota; class Alphaproteobacteria; order Sphingomonadales; family Sphingomonadaceae; genus Sphingomonas. The sequence continues at coordinate 92,587 of NZ_LMKE01000002.1, forward strand.
GGCGGTGCTGACCGACAGCCCGACCGCCGCCGCCGACAACAACGGCAATGTCAACGGCGCGGTCGAACTCGATGGCGATGCCACCAAGGTCCAGCTCGAGATCCGCGACGCCACCGGCGCGGTTGCGCGCACCGTGTCGATGGGCGCGCAGCCCAAGGGCATGGTCGATTATCAATGGGACGGCACGACCGACAGCGGCACCCCCGCCGGCGCCGGCCCCTATACCATCTCGGTCGCCGCATCGGATTCGAGCGGCGTCGTGGTCAAGGCACGCAATCTCGCCTGGGCGGGCGTGTCATCGGTGATGCCGAACGGCGGCAAGCCGACGCTGACGCTGTCGAACGGGTCGCAGGTCGCGGCCGACACCGTCCGCAAGATCGCCTGAACCCTCTTCTCAAGAATACCCGCAGGAGCCTAGCATGTCCTTCTATACCTCGCTCTCCGGTCTCAAAGCCTCGCAGGTCGACATGGCGTCGATCTCGCACAACCTCGCCAACGTCGGCACCACCGGCTTCAAGAAGAGCCGCGCCGAATTCGCCGACGTGATCGCGTCGAACCTCGCCGTCGCGCCGACGCAGATGGTCGGTTCGGGTACGGTGGTGAAGGGCAATCGCCAGCAGTTCGGCGAAGGCAACCTCGTCCAGTCGTCGTCGTCGCTCGACATCGCGATCGCCGGCGACGGCTTCTTCGCGCTGAAGCCCGATCCCAACAAGCAGGGTCTGGCCTTCACCCGTAACGGTTCGCTGCGCGTCGATGCCAACCAGTTCGTCACCGATGCGCAGGGCGCGCGGTTGCAGGTCTATCCGGTCGACGGCAACGGCAATGTCATCGCCACGACGCGCGCGTCGCTGACCGACCTCGTGCTCAACGGCACCTCGGGCAAGCCGAAGGGCACCGACGAAGTCACGCTGGGTATGAACGTGAACGCCCGCTCCATCGTGCCGTCGACCACACCGTTCAGCCGCTTCGATTCGAGCAGTTACAACGAAGCCATCTCAACCACCGTCTATGACGGCGCGGGCAATCCGATGACGATGACCACGTACATGGTGCGCACCACCGCCCCTGATACCGATGCGACGGACCTTACGAGCACGTGGCAGGCGTACAGCTTCGTCGGTGACCAGGCGATGACGGTCGGCGCCGACAAGACGCCGTCGGTGACCGTCCAATTCAACGAAGATGGCGAACTCGCCACCGCCGTCGAGCAATCCTTCAACTCGTTCATGCCGGCCAGCGGTATCGCCCAGCAGCAGATCAAGCTGACCATCCCGACGACCACGGTCTCGACGACCAAGCCGTTCAAGGTGTCGACCCAGCTCCAGGATGGTGTCGAGGTCGGTCGCCTGCAGGGCGTGACGATCAACGAAAAGGGTATCGTCACCGCCAGCTATTCGAACGGCGATACCAAGCCGCTGGGCCAGGTCGCGATCGTCAACTTCTCGAACGCGTCGGGCCTGCGTCAGATGGGCAACAGCAACTGGCAGGCGACCGGCCTGTCGGGCGATCCGACCTTCGCCAGCTCGGGCGAAAACGGCGCGGGCTCGCTGATGTCGGGCATGATCGAAGGGTCGAACGTCGACATCACCGAGGAACTGGTCGGTCTGATCGCCGCACAGCGCAACTTCCAGGCGAACTCGAAGGCGCTCGACACCTCGAACCAGATCACGCGCTCGATCCTCGACCTGCGCGCCTGATGAAACTGGCATGGCCCTTGCTGTGAAGCAGGGGTCATAACACGGAGGCTTCGATGGACCGGCTGGTCTATACCGCGATGTCTGGACTGCGCGGGCACATGGCGTCGCAGGCTACGATCGCGAACAACATCGCGAACGGGTCGACGATCGGCTATCGCGCCGACAAGGTCGATTTCGAGCAGTTGTTGCTCAAGGGCAAGAACGGCGAACTCGAATCGCGCTCGCCCTCTTCGGAGGAGGTGCGCGACATGGATCGCCGGGCCGGGGCGATCCTCGCCACCGGCCGCTCGCTCGACGTCGCGGTCGAGGGCGATGCATGGATCGCGGTCCAGGGTCCCGACGGTACCGAAGCCTATACCCGTCGCGGCGACCTGCAAATTACTGCCGCCGGCACGCTGGAGACCGGCGATCGCTTGCCGGTCATGGGTGTGGGCGGTCCGATCACGATACCGCCGGCCCAGTCGATCAACATCACCGCCGATGGCCGGGTGATGGTCGTGCCGCAGGGATCGCCCCCCGGCACGCCCGATCAGGAAGTCGGCCAGATCAAGCTGGTCAGCACGGCGGGCAGCGACACCGTCAAGGGTATCGACAATCTGCTGCACGTCCGCGGCGGCGGTACCCTGCCGGGCGACATGACCGCCAAGGTCCGCAGCGGTTCGCTCGAACAATCGAACGTCAACATGACGCAGGCGCTGGTCGACATGATCGAGAACCAGCGGTCGTACGAAGTGCAGGCGGGCATGCTGAAGCAGGCGAAGGAAATGGATGAAGCCTCCGCCAACCTGATGCGCGTCCAGAGTTAAGGGGAACAGGACATGGCAAACGCCGCACTGCATATCGCGCGCACCGGGCTGGATGCCCAGGACACGCGGATGCGCGTCATCTCGAACAACCTGGCGAACGTCAACACGACCGGGTTCAAGCGCGACCGTGCCTCGTTCGAGGCGATGAGCTACCAGATCGTCACCGCACAGGGTGCCGCCTCGACGCAGGAATCGCGCTACGCGACCGGCCTGAACCTAGGCACCGGTGTCCGTATCCAGGGTACGGCCAGCATCCAGACGCAGGGGTCGCTCGCGACAACCGGCAACGCGCTCGACATGGCGCTGGAAGGCGATGGTTTCTTCCAGGTGCAGTTGCCCGGCGGTCAGCTCGGCTATACCCGCGCCGGCAATTTCACCCGCTCGGCCGAAGGGCTGCTGGTGACGACCGAAGGCTATCAGGTGATGCCCGGCATCACCCTGCCCGAAGGTGCGACCTCGATCACCATCGGCAATGACGGCACCGTCAGCGCCACCATCCCCAATCAGACCGAGGCGACGGCGATCGGCCAGGTCCAGGTCGCATTGTTCGCGAACCCGGCGGGGCTGATGCCGGCCGGCGACAATTTCCTGACCGAAACCGCCGCGTCGGGTGCGGCGCAGCTGGGCGTTGCCGGTCTCGATGGCCGTGCCCGCATCCGGCAGGGGATGCTTGAAAGCTCGAACGTCAACGTCGTCGAGGAACTCGTCGACATGATCGAGACGCAGCGCGCCTATGAGGTCAATTCGAAGATGATCTCGGCCACCGACGAGATGCTGAAATATGTCAACCAGAACATCTGACGCCGTGCGCGCCGTCGCGTTCGCTGCGGTGGTGCTGGCGGCAATGCCGGCAGATGCCCGCCCCCTGTTCGGCAGGAAACTGCCGCGCGAATCCTATACGGCCACGCCGCCCGCGCCCGCCGTCGTGCCGGTCGTCGCCACCGGCGCGATCTTTCAGGTCGATCAGGGCTATGCCGCCCTCTACGAGGGGTGGCGTGCACGCAAGGTCGGCGATCCACTGACAATCACCCTGGTCGAACGCACCAGCGCGTCGAAATCGGCGGGATCGAAGCTCGACAGCAAAGGCGGCTTCTCGATCACGCCGCCGTCGGTCGGGCCGCTGGCGTTCGATCCGAGCATTGCCAAGGCATCGGGCGGCCGCAATTTCGGTGGTACCGGATCTTCCGACCAGACCAACGCGCTGTCGGGCGAACTGTCGGTCACCGTCGCCGAAGTCTATCCCAACGGCACGATGCTGGTGCAGGGGCAGAAGCGGGTGACGCTGAGCCGTGGGGACGAGGTCGTCGCGATCAAGGGCATCGTCCGCACCGCCGATGTCGATGCGAACAACCGCGTGCCGTCGACCCGCGTCGCCGATGCCCGCATCTCGTACACCGGCAAGGGCGATGTCGCCCGCGCCAGCCGGCAGGGGTGGCTCAGCCGCTTCTTCCAGGTCGTCAGCCCGTTCTAGGTTCCGCCCATGCGCTTCCTGCTCGCCATTCTCGCCGCCTTCCTGATGATCGCCCCCGCTTCGGCGGAGCGGGTGAAGGATATTGGTCGCTTTCAGGGTATCCGGTCGAACCAGTTGACCGGATACGGCATCGTCGTCGGCCTCCCCGGCACCGGGGACGACAATCTCGAATATACCGTGCAGTCGGTGAAGGCCATCGCCTCGCGCATGGGGCTGCAATTGCCGCCCGGCGCCAATCCGGGTTTGAAGAACGCGGCGGTCGTCCTCATCACCGCCGAATTGCCGCCCTTCGCCAAACCCGGCCAGCGGCTCGACGTGACGGTCGCCTCGATGGGCAAGGCCAAGTCGCTGCGCGGGGGCGCGTTGATCATGACCCCGTTGCTCGGGGCCGATGGTCAGATCTATGCGATGGCGCAGGGCAATCTGGCGGTCGGCGGCCTGGGTGCCGAGGGTGCCGACGGGTCGAAGATCGTCGTCAACATTCCCTCGACCGGGCGTATTCCCGAAGGGGCGACGGTCGAGCGCATGGTCGATACGGGCTTCGCCACGGCGCCGACGCTGACCTTCAATCTGGCGCAGGCCGACTTCACCACCGCGCAGAACGTGGCCGGCGCGATCAACCGCCGTTTCGGTGCCGGCACCGCGACCGCGATCGACGCGGTGTCGGTCGCGCTGCGTGCGGCGCCGGGTGCCGACACCCGCGCGATGATGATGAGCGAGGTCGAGAATCTGTCGGTCGATCCGGCCGAAACCGCCGCCCGCGTCATCGTCAACGCCCGCACGGGTACCGTCGTCATCAACTCGGCCGTCCGCGTCGCGCCCTCGGCCGTCACGCATGGCAAGCTGACCGTGAAGATCGACGAGAACCAGCGCGTCAGCCAGCCGGCGCCGCTCAGCCAGGGCCAGACCGCCCTCGAACAGAAGAGCGGCGTGACCGTCGAGCAGGAGGTGAAGCCGATGTTCGTCCTCGCGCCCGGCCCCAAGCTGGCCGATGTTGTGAAGGCGATCAACGCGATCGGCGCATCGCCCGCCGATCTGGTCGCGATCCTCGAAGCGCTGAAGGAATCGGGTGCGCTGAAGGCGGAACTGGTCGTCCTGTGAGCGTGATCGGCGCGACGACCGGCATCGGGGTCGACACCACCCGCATCGGCAACAAGGACAATCTGAAGGCTGCCGGCCAGCGGTTCGAATCGGTCTTTACCGGCATGATGCTGAAATCGATGCGGCAGGCCAAGCTGGCCGACCCGTTGTTCGAGAACAAGGCCGCCGGCCAGTTCCGCGACATGTGGGATCAGAAGGTTGCCGAAAACATGTCGGTGTCGACCCCCTTGGGCATCGGCAAGGCGATGACCGAGTTTCTGGCTCGGTCACAGATGGTTAACGTGGCGGATGCCAATAATCCCGCTCAAGCCCGGACCGATTCGGTCGTTACCCCGGGTGAAGGGAAGAGCGGATGAGCGACCTGCTGTCGATCGGGGCAAGCGGAGTCCGGGCCTATCAGTCGGCCCTGACCACGACGTCGGACAATATCGCGAACGCCGGCACCACCGGTTACGTTCGGCGGACGACGTCGCTTGCCGAGGTCGGCGTGGGATCGTCGCGGCAGATCACCGGCAGCGGCGTGACCGTGACCGGTGTAGCTCGTGCCGCCGATATCTTCCGGTCGCAGGAGGTTCGCCAGTCGACCTCCGACGTGTCGCGCAGCGACGGCGGCATCGTGTGGATGGTGCGGATCGAGGATGCGCTGACCAGCCGCGCCCTGACCGATCGCATGACCGCCTTCTTCAACGCCGGCACCGCGCTGTCCGCCGATCCGTCGGCCGATGCGCCGCGCCGGTCGATGCTGGAGGCGGCGGAGAGCGTCGCGCAGTCTTTTTCGGGCACGATCGGCGCGCTCGACGAAACCGCTGCCAATCTCGACCTCAATGCCGAGAATGCGGTCCGCAAGCTCAGCAACAATGCGGCGGTGCTGGCACGGATCAACGACGGCCTGTCGCGCGTGTCGAAGGGATCGGCGGGCGAGGCCCAGCTGCTCGACCAGCGCGACCGGATGCTCGACGAAATGAGCGAGATGACCGATCTCGACGTCAAGTTCGATACGACCGGGCGCGTGACCGTGCGTGCGGGCGGTGCCGACGGCCCGCTGCTGGTCCACGGGATCGAGGCATCGACCGTTCGCTTCGAACGCGACGAGGACGGCGCGCCGGTGTTCACGACGATGCGTGGCGGCACCGAAACCATCCTGCTCCCTCGCGGTGGTTCGCTGGCCGGCATGGTCGACGGTGCCAAGCGGATCAGCGACATGCGCAAGGAGGTGGTCGCCGTCGCCAGCGATTTCGTGCTGGACGTCAACGGCGCCTTTGCCAAGGGCGAGGATCTGAACGGTGATGCCGGCGTCGCGATGTTCGCGATGGAGCCGACCGGTCGCGTCACGCGCACCATGGGCGATCCGGCAAAGATCGCGGCCGCAAAGGTGGGCGAGGGCGCTCGCGATAGCGGCAACCTGTCGAACCTGTTCGATGCCCGCCGCGACGGCCTGTTCGAACAGCGCGTCGTCGCGCTGCAATCGAGCAACGGATCGGCGCTGAACGCGCGCAAGACCATTGCCGAGGCGCAGGGCGCGATCCGCGATTCGGCGGTCGATGCGCGCGATTCGGCGGCGGGCGTGAACCTTGATCAGGAAGCGGTGAACCTGATGCGCTTCCAGCAGGCCTATCAGGCGTCGAGCCGCGTGATCCAGGTCGCGCGCGAAACCTTCGATACGCTGTTCGCGATCCGATAGGACGAACGATGCAAATCTCCACCGCCAACTTCTACAATCGCGCGACGAACCAGATGACGCGGCTGAATGCCGACCTCAACCGGTTGAATACCGAGCTGTCGACCCAGAAGCATCTGAAGGTCGCGTCGCAGGATTCGGCATCGTGGATGATGCTGGGCGGCATCAAGAAGGAGGAGGCGGATTCGAACGCCTTCCGCTCCAACATCACCCTGTCGCGCGGATTGCTGGCACAGGCCGACACCGCGCTTGCCAATGCCGACGAACGACTGGTGCGCGTGCGCGAACTGACCGTGCGGGCAGGCACCGACACGCTCAATGCCAAGGACAAAGCGGCGATCGCCACCGAACTCGACCAGATCCGCGAAGGGTTGATGGCGATCGCCAACAGCCGCGACGTGCGCAACCATCCGGTGTTCGGCGGAACCGGCGACGTGGCCTTTACCAAGGACGATACGACCGGCGCCATCAGCTATACCGGCAACGCATCGGTCGCGAACGTCCGCATCGGCGAGGCGAGCCAGATGCAGGTCGGCATCGACGGCAGCCGCGTGTTCAGCGGCGCGAATGGCGGCGTCGACATCTTTGCCCTGATCGATGACCTGAAGGCGGCAATGGAAATGCCGACCGACAAGCCGGTGGTCGATCCTGCGGTTCCGGTCGATCCGAACGCTCCCGCGTTCGACGTCGAGGCCGCGCGCAAGGCCTATACGACCAAGATCAACACTGCGCTTGGCAAGCTCGATACCGCCGAAGCACAGGTGACCTCGGCACGGGCTGCCAACGGCGCACGTGCCGCGCGGCTGGAAATCGAATCTAGCCAGCTCGAAAATATCGGCATCGACCGCGAGGAAGCGCGCAGCGCACTCGAAGATACCGATATTTCCACGACCATGGTCGAATTTCAGAAGACGCTGACGATTCTAAGCGCGACGCAGGCGAGCATTTCCAAATTGGCGGGCATGTCGCTGTTTAACTATTTGAAGTGACGCTGACCGCCCGTTTTCATGGTAAATCGGCGGACGGTAACGATTTCTCGACGTCTATCGGCGAAAAGGGACGGGTGATGCGACGCGGACAGCGCCGCAACGGTTCGTAACCCAGGGGCAAGCGCCATATGTTTCCCGCCATCGGCTTCGTCGTCCTCATCGCCATGGTGTTCGGCGGTTTCGCCTTTACCGGCGGCGATCTCGGCCCCGTGCTGCACGCGCTGCCGCACGAAATGCTCATCATCGGCGGCGCCGCGGTCGGCGCGCTCATCATCGGCAATTCGGGCCGCGAGCTGAAGGGCATGGGCGGCGGCTTCATGAAGGTCCTGAAAGGGCCGAAGTACAAGAAGCAGGATTATCTCGACGCGATCTTCCTCGTGTCCAAACTCATGAAGATGCTGCGCGCCGAAGGACCGATCGCGCTGGAACCGCATGTCGAGGACCCGAAATCGTCGTCCGTGTTCAGCGAATATCCGCGACTGGTAAAGGACCACACGCTGGTCAACCTGATCGCCGATACGTTGCGCCTCGTCGTCGTGTCGTCGGGCACGCTCGACGTGCATGCGGTCGAGGAGGTCATGGATAACGCCATCAAGACCCATCATCATGAGGAACAGGGGCCGCAGGCAACGTTGCAGGGCCTTGCCGACGCGCTGCCGGCGCTCGGCATCGTCGCGGCGGTGCTGGGCGTGGTGAAAACCATGGGTTCGATCGACAAGCCGCCATCGATCCTAGGCGGCATGATCGGGTCGGCGCTGGTCGGCACGTTCCTGGGCATTCTGCTCGCTTATGGTCTGGTCGGGCCGCTCGCCGGGCGGTTGCAGCAGGTGATCGACGCCGATGCCGCCATCTATCACACCGTCAAGCAGATCATCATCGCCTCGCTCCACGGCCATCCGCAGCCGCTGGTGATCGAAGCGGCACGGTCAGGCATCCCGCACCACAACCAGCCCGGCTTCGCCGAAGTCTTCGACGGCCTGCGCGGACGCTGATCCCATGGCGAAGGCACCACACGGCAATAACCAGCCGCCCCCCGTCATCATCGTCAAGAAGATCATCGCCGAGGGCCATGGCGGCCATCACGGCGGTGCGTGGAAGGTCGCCTATGCCGACTTCGTGACGGCGATGATGGCGTTCTTCCTGCTGATGTGGCTGCTGGGCGCCACGACCGAAAAGCAGCGCAAGGGGCTGGCTGATTATTTCACGCCGTCGCTGGTGCAGGTAAAGGCCGGGGCGGCGGGATCGAACGGGCTGTTCGGCGGCGAATCGATCGTCGATCAGGACAGCTACCCGCACCGCGCCGCACAGACCGGTACCCGGTCGCTGACCATCCCCGTCGACGCCACCGGCGGCACGCAGGTCGGCTCGGGCGAAAAGGGCCGGTTGAAGAACAAGGCCGAAATGGCCGAGGCCGATCGCAAGGCGTTCGAGAAGATCAAGCGCGAACTGAAACAGAAGCTGCAATCCAGCCTCGAACTGCGCAAGCTCGCCAGGAACGTCCGCATCGTGCCGACGCATGACGGGGTCCGCATCGACCTGGTCGACAATGCCGATTATTCGATGTTCGCGCTCGGCACGACCGCGCTCGCCCCTGAAGCGTCGAAGCTGATGGCGCTGATCGCAGATACGGTGAAGGGCCTGCCCAACACGATCATGATCCGGGGGCACACCGATTCGGTCGCCTATGGCCGGCGCGAGACGATGAACAACTGGATGCTGTCGTCCGGCCGGGCGGAGGCGACGCGCCGCCGTCTCGCGCTGGCGGGGGTCGGAGAGCGTCGCTTCGAACGGATCGAGGGCGTCGCCGATCGCGAACCGATGGTCGCCAAGGATCCGTTCGATCCGCGCAACCGCCGCGTCGCTATTACGCTGCTCTATCAGGAAACCGCCGGCTTCGGTGGTCGCCGCATGGCCAGCACCGACAGCACCCCCGCCGAACGCGCCGACGTACCGCGCCCCGGCGCCGAACACGTCGATGGCGCGCGTTCGGAGGCGCATTGATCGGACGGCGTCAGAAGAACAGTTTGCGGAAGGTCAGGCGGACGACCCGCCCGGTCGCATCGCGATAGGCGGGCTGATAGTTGATCGGCACCACGCCATTGGCGTCGGTCACCCGCTGGCGTGCATTGAACAGATTGTCGACGCCCAGGCTGATCCGCGCACCGCGTAGCCAGCGATTGTCGCGTACCAGTCCCGGCTGCTGCCCCAGTTCGATCCAAGACCGCAGCCCGACGCGGGCCAGTCCGCCGAAATTCAGCGTCTGGCCGGTGCCGCTGGCGCCGCCATTGACTTCGGTCCCCGATTGCCAGTTCAAGGTGACGCGCGCGCCCAGCCCGTCGCGGACATAGCCGCCGTTGAAATCGATCTGGTGGCGTGGCGTGCCGCCATTATCGTCGACCGCGGCCCCGTCCAACAGGTTCAATTGCGGCAGCCCGTCGCGGATGACGATCGTGTCGGTCAGGTTCACGCTGTGGTACAGGCCGAACCACAGTCGGCCACCACCGCCGCCGCCGCCCCCGAAACCGCCACGACCGCCACCCGGTCCGCCGAACCCGCGTCCACCGCCGCCGCCACCACCGGGACCACGACCCGCGCCGGGACCGCGTCCTTCGCCGGGCGGGGGCAGCGGTGTGCCGGCGGCCTCCGCCGCCTCACGCTCGGCCCGGCGCCGTTCCATGAACGCCTGCCGCGCGGCCTCCGCCGCCCGCGAGCGCGCGGTGGTGATCCGCTTGGCAAAGTTGATGCCGTAGCGCAGCACGCTGCTGTCGGCGCGCGCGAAATTGACCGGCCGGTTGTCGACCCGGGTCAGCACGCCGGTCACCGGATCGCGGGTGAAGCGGTCCGGGAACGCGTCCTGTATCTCGGCGGTGATCGTCGGGAAGGTGCGGATCGGGTTGTCGGTATGGTTGTTCGTGTAATCGAACTGGAACGAGATATCGCGCTCGCTCCACGGCTTCAGATTGACGCCCAGCTTCAACACGCGGCTGTCGCTCTGCACCAGATCGGGGTTGCCGCCGCTGATCGAGGTCACGTCGACCGTCTGCCCCAGCACATAGTCGAACCGGCGCACGAAGGGCGTGGTGATGAACGGGTTGCCGAGCTGCTGCTGCGACGGCGCATTCTGTTCGTGGCTGACCGACGCCAGCACGCGCAGCGGCGTGATCGGCTGCCAGTTGAGGCCGTAGCCGTAGCTGGTCAGCGTGCCGAAGTCCGACAGTTCCTCCAACTCGGCATTGCCGTTCAGCGACAGCCGGCCGAGCGCCGACAGGATCTCGCGCGAGGCATTGGCGATCGGCAGGTCGATATTGGCGCGTACCGACCCGCTGTCGCGACCGAGATCGGCGGCGCTGGCCTCGGCGGCGCGGACCGAATTGCTGCTGAAATCGCTGGTCGTCCCGGCGATGCGGATGCTGGTGCTGGCGTCGCCGGCGGGCAGCGAGAAGGGCGATCCGGCGACCAGACCGTTGATGCCGGCGATGCTCGACACCGACTTCGCGCGATCGGTGGTGCGGATCAGGTTGCCGAGATCGCCGAACGGGCTGAACGTGCCCGCGTCGACCGCCGCCTGGATATCGGTCACGTCGACGCCGCGTTCGGTGCGGGTGCTCGTTTCGATCCGGTCGTAATTGCCGTTCACCGTCCAGCGCCAGCGGCCGATATCGCCGTTCAGCGCGAAACCAGCATTGGCGGTCGTCGTCTCGCCATTCTGGACCAGCGGGCTTGCCTTGGCATAACGGCGGACGATCACGTCATTGCTAAAGGGCGAGAAGGGGGTGTTGCCCGGCAGCGTCAGCGAGATGGCGGGCAGGCCGAGCAGCGATTCGGTGCGGTTATGCTCGACCCGCCCGGTGACCGTCGCCGCGACATTGCCAAAGATGCTGCGCGCATAGACGCCATTGGCGGAGAAGCGATCGACCGCGCCCGATAGCGTGCGGTACGGCGTGGTGTCGGTGACGCGCGGCGCGTTGGCCCCGGCGGCGAACCCGGCCAGCGTTGGCGTGCCGTCGGGCACCGCCGCGACGGTGACCCGGGTGCCGGCCAGCGCGCTCAACGCCGGATCGATCGCCGCGCCGTTGGTGGTGCCGGTGACGTTGCCGATCAGGTCAAAGGGCGTGCCCGACGTGTTCGGGATGATGCCGCGTTCGCTTTCCAGCAGGTTGCTGGTCGTTTCCGCCTGCAGGTTCAGGTTGAAGCGTTTGTCGCGGTCGATGCGGACCAGCCCGCCCTCGACCTCGACATTGCTCGACCCGCCTTGCGTGGGCACGCTGCCCTGCAACTCGCCGGTATAGCTGCGAAAGCGGGGGCGCAGGACGAAGTTGATGACCTTCTGGTCCGAGCGATAGCCATATTTCAGCGCGACTTCTTCGGGCAGGATGTCGACGCGCAGGATCGCCTCGGTCGGCAGGTCGCGGATTTCCTGAAAACCCGCCGAACGCCGGCCGTTGACGAGGAACACCGGCTGCCCGCCGCGCACCGATTGCAGCTGCGGGGCGAGTTCGGCGACCAGTTCGGCGACCGAGCTGACGCCGTAGGAGCGGATGTCGGCCGGCGACAATTGCAGCTCGGGCTTGATGTCGCCGGGTACCGATCCGGGGGGCGGCCGGCCGGTTACGACGATCTCTTCGGCTTCGCTTTCGGTGTCGGTGCCGCCGGCACCTGCCGGATCGGTCGGCTCGCCCGGTTGCGGCGCGGTCGGCGTCTGTGCGACCGGGGTCTGGGTGGTGCCTGCGACCGGGGCGGTCTGTGCCGCCAGCGCCGCCGGTGCCGACCCCAATGCCAAAACCGCCAATGTCCACCGCGCCATGCAACACCCTCTTCCAACCTGTCCGCATCGTTGCGGTACGAGGCTGCTACGTCCCGAATGTCGCACAACTATCGCAGGTCTTGAAAATATCCGGCCGGGTTCAGCGCCGTAGCAGATAGTTCAGCCGTGCCGCCGCGATCGGCCGGTCGCGATCGTCCTGCCACGCGGTCGCACTCACATTGGCGATGCGCGCGCCCAGCCGGGTGACGCTGCCCGCCGCCCATGTCGTCCGCTCGCGCCCGCCGCGCATATAATCGATGGTGACGTTGATCGGCTTGATCGTCGCCTCTGCGGTACCCAGCGCATGACGCAGCGCGACCCATGCCGCCATTTCCAGCATGCCACCGATCGCACCGCCATGGACGAAGCCGGGGCGGCCGAGCAGGTCGTCGGCAAACGCCATCGTGACGATCGGATGCCCGGCATCGTCGGTGTCGAGCGTCAGCCCGAGCAGTTCGGCATAAGGCGGCAGGCTCATGCGGCGTCCAGCAGCATGAAGGTGCCAGCGACATGCGCGACCGGATCGGCGGGATCGCCGTCATGGGCAATGCCGCGCACGAATGCGACCTGCCGCGCGACGCGGTAGCATTCGCCACGCCCGACCACTGTCCGCTCGGGCGTCGCCGGGCGCAGATAGTCGAGCCGCAGGTCGAGCGTCGCATGCGGCAGGAACGCGCCCCGCTTCAGCCACACGCCGACGCTGGTCGCCATGTCCATCAGCGTCAGGATCGGTCCCGACGCCAGCACGCCGCGCGCCGGATCGCCGATCAGGTCGGGGCGGAAGGGCAGCAGCAATTCGCACCAGTCCGCCCCATGCGCCTGATAGCCGATGCCCAGCCGCGACCCATGGCCGCCGACCCGCGCCGAAAAGAAGCGGGCCGGATCGAAACCGGGCGGGAGCGGGAAGCCAGTCATCGACCGCCCCTGTAGAGCCATTCGCCCGCCGGTTGAAGCGGTTGCACCGTTTAGGTCCAATCGACATTCAGCCTCTCCCCTCCCTGGAAGGGAGGGGTCGGGGGTGGGTTGGC
>NZ_LMKE01000002.1:106269-111803 GCF_001421245.1 Sphingomonas sp. Leaf10
TGTTTCGCGTGAATGTCGATCTGGCTCTAGAGGCTGTTTGAAAACTTGCAGGGCCGGTACCGCGAAATGCGCTCACAGCGCATTTCGCAACGCACCCTCAGTGCAACGCAATCTCCGTGACATAGAAGGGCGCGATCGGCTTGTCGGTGGCATTCTGCACCCACAACCCGTCGATCTGCTTCTTGTCGGCACCGATCTTGGACAACGGCAGTTCGATTTTCTTCCACCCGCTTTCGGGCAGCGTCACCGCATAGGCATGTGCATCCAGCGGCTTGCCGTCGACCACCGCCACAATCCGCAATTGCTGCGCGCCGCCATCCATTCCCTGGATCAGCATCGCGACCGATTTGTAGCTGGTGGTGTCGAACGGAGCATGGTGCAGGTACAGCGCCTGATACGGGCCGGCCTCGACCCGGATCGGCTTCCGCTGCGAACCCTGTACCTCGCTCGACAGCTCGACCTTCGCCCAGCTCCAGTTTTCCCAGCCATTGCCGAGCGCCGTGCCGTACACGTCGCCGATGCCCGCTTCCTGCGCGACGGCCGGCGCCGCCAGCAGCGCCATGGCCAACCACCAATGCCGCATCTTTCCTCTCCTGTCCCCCGCCGGTATCGTCCGGCTGTCCCCATGCTACGCGCACCGCGTCGGTTGAAAAGGGGAAAATTGGGGAGCGGGATCGATGCGGGTGACCATGATGATCGCGGACGGCGTAGCCGATGTCCGGCTGACCCGCGCCGACAAGATGAACGCGATCGATCCGGCGATGTTCGACGCGCTGATCGACACGATCGATGCGTTGCGGGCCTCGCCGGCGCGCTGCGTCGTGCTGTCGGGCGAGGGGCAGGCCTTTTGCGCCGGGCTGGACATGGCGAGCATGGCGGCCGGCGCGGCGGGCCTCGACCTGACGACGCGGACGCATGGCGCGGCCAACCGGGTGCAGCAGGTCGCATGGGGGTGGCGAACCTTGCCGATGCCGGTGATCGCTGCGGTCCACGGGCTGGCGTTCGGCGGCGGGATGCAGATCATGGCCGGTGCCGATGTGCGCATCGCCGCGCCCGATACCCGCTTTGCCATATTGGAGGCGAAATGGGGACTGGTCGCCGACATGGCCGGCTTCGCGCTGTGGCGCGAAGTGCGCGGCGATGTCTTGCGCGAACTGGCGTTCACCGCGCGCGAGTTCGATGCGGTCGAGGCGCAGGCGGCAGGCTTCGTCACGCGGCTGTCCGACGATCCGCTCGCGGCGGCGCAGGCACTGGCCCGATCGATCGCGGGTCGCAGCCCCGATGCGGTCCGCGCGGACAAGCGGCTCGCGAACCTTGCCGACGACGCTGACGCGGCGACGATCCTCGCCGCCGAAAGCGCCGAACAGATCGCACTCCTCGGCACCGCCAATCAGGTCGAGGCGGTCCGTGCCGGCATGGAGCGTCGGGTGCCCGGCTTCGCCGATATCTCCCCTCCCTGACAAGGGAGGGGCCGGGGGTGGGTAGGCCCGTGGCAAGCGCAACGATCCCCCGCAGACCGACCCACCTCCAACCCCTCCCTGAGAAGGGAGGGGAGTCAGGTCAGATATCCTGCACCAGCCGCCCGTACAGTTCCGGCCGGCGATCCCGGAAGAAGCCGAACGCGGCGCGGTGGCGCTTGACCCGGTCGAGATCGAGCGTCGCGGTGATGACGCCCTCTTCCTCACGATCCAGTTCGGCGAGAATGTCACCGCGCTCGTCGGTGATGAACGACGTGCCGTAGAAGGTCTGGTCATGTTCGACGCCGACGCGGTTGGCGGCGACGACCGGCACGACGTTCGACACGGCATGGCCGACCATCGCCCGCCGCCACAGCCGCGCGGTGTCGAGGCTGGTGTCGTGCGGTTCGCTGCCGATCGCGGTCGGATAGAACAGCACTTCCGCCCCCATCAGCATCAGCGCGCGGGCGGTTTCGGGATACCATTGGTCCCAGCACACCCCGACGCCCAGCTTGGCCGGACCGTCCCACACCTTGAACCCGGTATTGCCGGGGCGGAAATAGAACTTCTCCTCATAGCCGGGGCCGTCGGGAATATGGCTCTTGCGATACACCCCCTGGATGCGGCCGTCGGGGTCGATCATCGCCAGGCTGTTGTAATGATGCGGGCCATCTGCTTCGAAGAAGCTGGTCGGGATATGCACCTTCAGCTCCGCTGCGAGCGCCTGCATCGCCAGCACCGCCTTGTGCTCGGCCACCGGCTTGGCATTGGCGAACAGCCCCTCATCCTCGACGCGGCAGAAATATTCGCCTTCGAACAATTCGGGCGGCAGGATGACCTGCGCACCCTGCGCTGCCGCCTCGCGGACCAGCCGCGAGACATTGGCGATGTTGCGGTCGATATCGGTCGAGAAGCCGAGCTGGAGCGCGGCGACGGTGATCTCGGTCATGACGGGGCGGTCCTTCGCTTTACGCCGGAATCTGCTGGCTGATGCAGTGGAAGCTGCCGCCGCCGGTCAGGATATGGTCGGCGCGCAGCCCCACGACCTCGCGGTCGGGGAAAATTTCGGCAAAGGCGGCGATGGCCGCGTCGTCGGTACCGGTGCCGTACAGCGGCACGACCACCGTGGCATTGCCGATGTAGAAGTTCATGTGGCTGCCGGGGATAATCTCCTCCTCGGGCGACAGCACGCGGCCGGGGGAGGGGACCAGTACGACCTCGACGCCGAACGCCTTCGCCCGCGCCGCTGCATCCTGATAGATGCGCCAATTGGGGTCGTTCTCGGCCGCCTGCGGGATTGCCAGCCGGTTCGGGCCGATGAAGCGCGCCAGATTGTCGACATGGCCGTCGGTATGGTCGTTGAGCAGCCCGTCACCCAGCCACAGGACGCGGTCATACCCCAGATCGTGGTACAGCCGGTCTTCCGCCGCCGTCTTGTAGAAACCGGTGTTACGATTGGGGTTGAGCAGGCATTGCTCGGTCGTCACGACCAGCCCGGTGCCGTCACCGTCGATCGCGCCGCCCTCGACGATCCAGTCGTGCTCGGCGACCGCCAGCCCCCGTCCGCGCGCCAACCGCAGGCCGATATCGTCGTCACCCGGCAGGTCGTATTTGCCGCCCCAACCGTTGAAGCCGAAGCGGTGCGCAGTGCCGTCGCCGCCGATGATCGGACCGGTATCGCGCAGCCAGATGTCGCCGAACGGCTCCATCGTCACTTCGGCAAAGGGGGCGCGGGCGCGTGCGTCGTCTGCCGCCTCGACCGTCGCAGCGACCAGGATCACTGTTTCGCCGCGTCCCTCGGCATGAACGGCCCTGGCGAAGGCGACGACTTCGTCACGGGCGGGATCGAGATCCTCCAGCCATAATTCGGCATGGCTGGGATAGCCGATCCATACGGCGGCGTGGGGGGCCCATTCGGGTTGCGGCGCAGTCATGCGCGCGCAGATAATGGATCGCGGCCCACAGGAAAAGACCCGCGATCTTGCTCCGGCCGCGCCGATGGGCGATGGGGCGGCATCGCATAAAGACCCGCGCAGGAGCCGAGTCCCATGAAATTCTTCGTCGACACCGCCGATACCAACGACATTCGCGAACTGGCCGAAACCGGCCTGCTCGACGGCGTCACCACCAACCCGTCGCTGATCCACAAATCGGGCCGCGATTTCCTCGAAGTCGTGCGCGAAATCTGCTCGATCACGCCGGGGCCGGTATCGGCCGAGGTCGTGGCACTCGACCATGCGGGCATGATGCGCGAGGCTGAAATCCTGCGCAAACTGGCCGACAATGTCGCGGTAAAGGTGCCGCTGACCATCGATGGCCTCAAGACCTGCAAGGCGCTGACCGACGACGGCACCATGGTCAACGTTACCCTGTGCTTCTCCGCCAATCAGGCGCTGCTGGCGGCAAAGGCCGGCGCGACCTTCGTCTCGCCGTTCGTCGGGCGGCATGACGATATCGGTTTCGACGGCATGGGGCTGATCAGCGACATCCGCCTGATCTACGACAATTACGACTTTGGCACCGAAATCCTCGTCGCCAGCGTCCGCCACCCGATCCACGTCCTCGAATCGGCCAAGATGGGCGCGGATGTGATGACCGCGCCGCCGTCGGTCATCCGCGCGCTGGTCAAGCATCCGCTGACCGACAAGGGGATCGAAGGCTTCATGGCCGATTGGGCCAAGTCGGGCCAGACGATCGGCTGACCGAAAGGCGGGGGCTGCCATGGAAGACGTGACGCAGCCCTTGCCGCTGGCCTTTGCGACGCATCTGTCGCGCGACCGGCGGCGATCGGCGCATACCGTGCGCGCCTATGCCGCGACCGCCGAGCGGCTGGTCGCGTTTCTGCAAGGCCATTGGGGCGGGGCGGTCGATGCCGGGCAACTGGCCCGGATCGGCGCTTCCGACCTGCGCGCGTTTCTTGCGCATCGCCGCGACCGGGGGCTGGGCAATGCCTCCGCCGCGCGCGAATTGTCGGCGGTTCGCGCGTTTCTCGATTTCCTCGGCATCGACGCGCCCCGGCTGCGTGGACCGCGCACCGGCAAGGGCATACCGCGTCCGATATCACCCGACGAAGCGGTCGCCCTGGCCGAGGACGTCGCCGACGAGGCCGCCGAACCATGGATCGGGGCGCGCGACTGGGCGGTGCTGCTGCTGCTCTATGGTGCGGGCCTGCGCATCGGCGAGGCGTTGTCGCTGACGGGTGCGATCCTGCCGCTCGGTGAGACGATCATGGTCACCGGCAAGCGCGACAAGACCCGGGTGGTGCCGTTGCTGCCGCCGGTCCGCGCCGCGATCGAGGCCTATGCCGCCCAGCAACCCTGGGGCACCGCCCGCGACGCGCCGCTGTTCCGCGGGGCGAAGGGCGGCTCGCTGTCGGCCGGAGTGATCCGCCGCTCGGTGCGCACGGCGCGGGTGCGGCTGGGGCTGGGCGACCGTACCACGCCCCATGCGTTACGCCACAGCTTCGCCACCCATCTGCTTGGGCGCGGCGCCGATCTGCGCTCGCTACAGGCGCTGCTCGGTCATGCCAGCCTGTCCTCGACGCAAATCTACACCGCAGTCGACGCTGCGCATCTGTTGGACGTGTATCGCAACGCCCATCCGCATGGGTAGGGTGGTCGCAGTTCCGACGAGACCGCATCGAAGACTGTGGTCTCCGCGCAATTGCCCCGGGGTCAAACAGAAACGCCGCGCCGAACCTCAGTCCGACGCGGCGTATCCATGTTACGCAAAGGGTGGCCGGTCAGCCGGCCTGTTCGGCGAGCACCGTCAGCCCGCGCGGCGTGACTTCGGCGAACCCGCCACGGATCGCGATCCGTTCGGCCTCGCCCTTCTCCGTCCGCTGGACCAGCAGGTCGCCGTCGCGGATCGTCGACATGAACGGCGCATGGCCCTCCAGCACGCCGAAGTCGCCTTCGGTGCCCGGCACGGTGACCATGTAGACCGATTCCGACCGCACCAGCTTTTCGGGGGTCACGAGTTCGAAGTGCAGCATTCTTAACACCTTGCTCCCTCTCTCCGCTCGCGGGGAGAGGGTCGGGGAGAGGGGCCTGTGGAAAGCGGCATCGATCTGCCCCT
>NZ_LMKE01000002.1:111870-126360 GCF_001421245.1 Sphingomonas sp. Leaf10
GGGGAGAGGGAACAGCGCGTTACGCGTCCTGCGCCATCTTCTGTGCCTTGGCGACGACTTCGTCGATGCCGCCGACCATGTAGAAGGCGGATTCCGGCAGGTGGTCGTACTCACCTTCGACGACTGCCTTGAACGACTTCACCGTGTCTTCCAGCGCGACGAACTTGCCGCTGATGCCGGTGAAGACTTCGGCGACGTGGAACGGCTGGCTGAGGAACTTCTGGATCTTGCGGGCGCGGGCGACCGTGACCTTATCCTCTTCCGACAACTCGTCCATGCCGAGGATGGCGATGATGTCCTGCAGCGACTTGTAGCGCTGGAGCAGCGACTGCACGGCGCGGGCCGTGTCGTAATGCTCCTGGCCGACGGTCCGCGGTTCGAGAACGCGGCTGGTCGAATCGAGCGGATCGACCGCCGGATAGATGCCGAGTTCCGAGATTGCGCGGTTGAGCACGGTCGTCGCGTCGAGGTGGGCGAACGACGTCGCCGGGGCCGGATCGGTCAGATCGTCGGCGGGTACGTAGATCGCCTGCACCGAGGTGATCGAACCCTTGTTCGTCGAGGTGATGCGTTCCTGCAGCGCGCCCATATCGGTCGACAGCGTCGGCTGATAGCCCACTGCCGACGGGATGCGGCCGAGCAGAGCCGACACTTCCGAACCCGCCTGGGTGAAGCGGAAGATGTTGTCGACGAAGAACAGCACGTCCTGACCTTCGACGTCGCGGAAATATTCGGCGATCGTCAGGCCTGACAGCGCAACGCGTGCGCGGGCGCCCGGCGGCTCGTTCATCTGGCCATAGACCAGCGCGACCTTCGAACCCTCGCTGGTCGGATTGCCGTCGGCATCCTTGGCGATGACACCCGCGTCGAGGAATTCGTGGTAGAGGTCGTTGCCTTCGCGGGTCCGCTCACCGACGCCCGCGAACACCGACGTGCCGCCATGGCCCTTGGCGATGTTGTTGATCAGTTCCTGAATCAGCACGGTCTTTCCGACGCCCGCGCCGCCGAACAGGCCGATCTTGCCGCCCTTCGCATAGGGGGCGAGCAGGTCGATGACCTTGATGCCGGTGACGAGGATCGCGCTCTCGGTCGACTGGTCGACGAACAGCGGCGCCGATGCGTGGATCGGGGCGGTGGTTTCGGCACCGACCGGCCCACGCTCGTCGATCGGCTCGCCGACGACGTTCAGGATGCGGCCGAGCGTCTTCGGGCCGACCGGCACGCGGATCTGCGATCCGGTATCGCGCACCGCCTGACCACGGGTCAGACCTTCGGTCGCGTCCATCGCGATCGTGCGGACGGTGTTCTCGCCCAGATGCTGCGCGACTTCGAGGACGAGGCGGTTGCCGTTATTGTCGGTTTCGAGCGCCGACAGGATGGCCGGCAGTTCGCCGTCGAACGCAACGTCGACGACCGCGCCGATGACCTGCGCGATCCGGCCGGTATTGTTGGTGCTGCCCTGGGGCGCGTATGTGTCTGCGGCGGTTGCCATCACTGCTTCCTCGGTTCGGTCCCCGTCGCGGGGCGGGTAAAGGTCACGATCAGGCGGCGTCCGCCGTCGATCGGAGTACGGGTAATCTGATAATCGGCACCGGTGACCTTACCCGATGTCGGGCTCTCGGTCATGATGCCGCGCTTGACCTCGTTGCGGCCGGGCAGGCCGAGGCTGGCGAGCGGGCGGTCGATCCAGCGGGCGAACTGTTCCTTTGCAAACGGGCTGGAATCGAGGTTCACGATGTCGAGCGAGAAGGCGAGCTTCCCGATCCGCTGCGCATCGCCGGTCACCGTCAGGTTGGCGGTGTTGACCGGCTTGATCGACGGATCGGCCATCGGCGTCGGCTGTGCCGTTGCCTGCATGCCGCCCCCGGCCGCCGCATAGGGCGACAGGCGGAAGCCCATGCCGTTCAGCAGGTCGATCGTCTTCGGCGCATCGCCGAACACCGTTGCCCAGCCGCCGGTGACGAACGGCGTCGGCGTCGCGCGCGGCCGCTCCGCCGCCTTGTCGGCAGCGGGCTGACCACAGCCGGCCAGCGTGGCGACGAGCGCCAGCAGGACGGCGTGACGGATCACAGGGCTTCGGCGCCCGAGATGATTTCGACCAGCTCGGTCGTGATCGCGGCCTGGCGGGTGCGGTTATATTCGATGGTCAGGCGGTTGATCAGGTCGCCCGCATTGCGCGTGGCGTTGTCCATCGCCGTCATCTTCGAACCCTGTTCCGACGCCGCGTTTTCCTTCATCGCGCGGTAGATCTGCACCGCGATATTGGTCGGCAACAGGCTGTCGAGGATCGCTTCCTCGCTTGGCTCGTACTCGACGACCGCGTCGGCGGAAGGTTGCGAAGTTGCCACGGAGGGGGTCGGAATCTTGACCGGAATCAGTTGCTGTTCCGTGGGTTCCTGCGTCAGCACCGTCTTGAAGGTTGCATAGAACAGGTGCGCGACGTCGAATTCGCCCGCTTCGAAGCGGCGGATCAGGTCGTCGGCATAGCCCTTCGCATCGGCAAAGGTCAGCTTGCCCAGATCGCCCGGTTCGACCGCATGGACGAAACCGTCGCGGAACTGGCGCGCCAGCACGGCGCGGCCCTTGCGACCGATCGTCAGGAACTTGACCGTCTTGCCCTCAGCCTGCAGCTCCAGCGCGCGGCGGCGGGCGAGACGGGCGATGTTCGAATTGAACGCGCCGGCCAGCCCCTTGTCCGACGTCGCGACGACGAACAGATGCACCTGGTCGCTGCCGGTGCCAGCCAAGAGCGGCGAGCTACCTTCGGTGACCTGCACCTTGCTGGCGAGGCTGGCGACGACCTGTTCGACGCGGCTCGCATAGGGACGACCGGCCTCGGCCGCTTCCTGCGCACGGCGCAGCTTGGCGGCGGCGACCATCTTCATCGCCTTGGTGATCTTCTGCGTCGACTTCACCGAGCCGATGCGCAGTTTCAGGGCCTTGAGACTAGCCATTTGTCTTCCCTACTCCCTCCCGGCTTGCGCGGAGAGGGTGGGGAAGGGCGGGAGTGGCAACTTATGGCCGTCCCGCGCTTCCCCTCTCCCAACCCTCTCCCCTGAAGGGGAGAGGGCTTGATGGTTACGCGAAGTTCTTTGCGAACTGGTCGAGCGCGGCCTTCAGGCCCGACTTCGCCTCGTCGCCCAGATCCTTGGTATCGCGAATCTTGGCGAGCACCTGCGGGTGGTTCGCCTTCAGGTCGGCGAGCATCGCCTGCTCGTAGCGGGTCACGTCGTTCACGGGAACGGTGTCGAGATAGCCCTGGGTCCCTGCGAAGATCGACGCGACCTGTTCCTCGAACGGCATCGGCGAGAACTGCGCCTGCTTGAGCAACTCGGTCAGGCGCGCACCGCGGTTCAGCAGCTTCTGCGTGCTGGCGTCGAGGTCCGAGCCGAACTGCGCGAAGGCGGCCATTTCGCGATACTGGGCCAGCTCCAGCTTGATCGAGCCGGCGACCTTCTTCATCGCCTTGGTCTGCGCGGCCGAACCGACGCGGCTGACCGAGAGGCCGACGTTGATCGCCGGGCGAATGCCGGCGAAGAACAGGTCGGTTTCGAGGAAGATCTGGCCGTCGGTGATCGAGATCACGTTGGTCGGAATGTACGCCGACACGTCGCCCGCCTGGGTTTCGATGATCGGCAGCGCGGTCAGCGAGCCGCCGCCGTTGGCGTCCGACATCTTGGCGGCGCGCTCCAGCAGGCGGCTGTGCAGATAGAACACGTCGCCCGGATAGGCTTCGCGGCCCGGCGGACGGCGCAGCAGCAGCGACATCTGGCGATAGGCGACGGCCTGCTTCGACAGATCGTCGAACACGATCAGCGCGTGCATCGCGTTGTCGCGGAAATATTCGCCCATCGCGGTGCCGGTGTAGGGCGCCAGATACTGAAGCGGGGCGGGGTCCGACGCGGTCGCAGCGACGACGATCGAATATTCCATCGCGCCGTTTTCTTCGAGCGTGCGCACCAGCTGCGCGACGGTCGAGCGCTTCTGGCCGACGGCGACATAGACGCAGTAGAGCTTCTTGCTCTCGTCATCGCCCGCATTGGCGGTCTTCTGGTTGATGAAGGTATCGATCGCGACCGCCGACTTGCCGGTCTGACGATCGCCGATGATCAGTTCGCGCTGGCCACGGCCGACCGGCACGAGGGCGTCGATCGCCTTCAGGCCCGACTGCATCGGCTCGCTTACCGACTGGCGCGGGATGATGCCCGGTGCCTTCACGTCGACGCGGGCACGGCGGTCCGACATGATCGGCCCCTTGCCGTCGATCGGGTTGCCCAGACCGTCGACGACGCGACCCAGCAGGCCCTTGCCCACGGGAACGTCGACGATGGTGCCGGTGCGCTTGACGGTGTCGCCTTCCTTGATCGACGAGTCCGACCCGAAGATCACGACGCCGACATTGTCGGCTTCGAGGTTCAGCGCCATGCCCTGGATGCCGCCGCCGAACTCGACCATCTCGCCCGCCTGGACGTTGTCGAGCCCGTGGATGCGGGCGATGCCGTCACCGACCGACAGGACCTGTCCGACTTCCGAAACCTGCGCTTCGGTGCCGAAATTGGCGATCTGGTCGCGGATGACCTTCGAGATTTCTGCGGCGCGGATATCCATGTTCAGCCTTTCATCGCGTGCGCGAGCGTGTTCAGTCGGGTCTTGATCGAGCTATCGATCATCTGGCTGCCGATCTTCACGACCAGTCCGCCAAGGAGAGTGGGGTCGACCTTCAGGTCGATCGCGACGTCGCGGCCGACCCGGTGACGCAGCTGCTGACGCAGCGCGTCGACCTGCGAATCGTCCAGCGGATGCGCCGAGACGACCTCTGCATTCGTTTCACCACGGCTGCGCGCCGCCAGTTCGCGGAAGGCACGGATGATCGCGGGCAGATCGCCCAGGCGACGGTTCTGCGCGAGCACGCCGAGGAAATTGGCGGTCAGCGGGTCGAGGCCCAGCACCGGCACCAGCGCGGCGATCGTCCGCGCGGCATCGGCGCGACCGATCAGCGGGCTCTTCACCAGTGCGGCGAGATCGGCCGATTCGGCAATCCCCTGCGACAGCGTCTTGAGGCTCGATTCGACCGCGGTAAGCTGGCCCTGTTGCTGGGCGAGGCCAAACAGCGCGGTCGCATAGCGGCCACCCAGGCTCGCCTGGATCATGCCGCCGCCAGTAGTTCCGCCGGATGTCTCCACGCGCGCGTCCTTGTCAGGGGTCAATTCTACGTCCCATCCCGATGAGGAAGCTGCATTCCAACCGCCGTCGCGACCAAAAGTCGCGCCGCTGACCGGCCCATGCGCCCCCGATGGGTCGTGGGGGCCGCTAGCATCGGTGTCACGATTTCGCAAGCTTTGTGGGACGCGATGTCGTGTGGCGTGATTCGGGTCGAAGCTGAACGGGGGGTGACGGACGACGCGAAGCCCCTTCCTGACAAGGGAGGGGGAGGGGTTGGGGTGGGTCGGCCCGCGAGGAACCGTTGCCCATGCCACGAACCGACCCACCCCCGGCCCCTCCCTTGTCAGGGAGAGGAGATCGAACCGGCCCTACTTCGCCGCCGTACACCGATAGACCAGCCGTTCATTGACCTGCTGCGGCAGCGAGGTGCGAATCGCCGATTGCTGCGTGGCAAGCGCAGCGCGCGCACCGGTGTCGGCGGCGCACGCCTTTTGCTGCACCTGTCCGCGCAGCGTGCGGGCGCGTTCCATCGATTCGGCGGACAGCAGGTAACGGCTGTTGGTGTAGCTGCCGGTGACCGGATCGAAGCGCAGCACCGACACGGTGGCGTCCTCATTCGGGACGAGGATGCGTTCCCAGCCGCCGCCCGGCGCCTCGGCATATTGGGTGCGACCGTTCATGCAGCCATCGGCGCGCCAATCGAAGCGGACGGTTTCGACCGGCGACAGGATGATCCGGCTGCGTTCGGGCACCAGCGTGCATTCGAGCGGCCCCGACAGCGGCGTGACGCGGGTCGCGGCGGTATTGCCCGATTCGTCGGCAGCGGCGATCGAAGCGGGATCGAAATCGGGCCGTAGCAGGAAGGTGGCGATCGCGCCGACCAACAGCGCCGCACCGCCGATCGCGGCGAACTTCGCCTCGCGCGGCTGTCCACGGGTCAGCAACAGTCCGGCCCCGCCCGCCGCCAGCACCGACAGCGCGAGCAGCAGCGCGGCGGCGGCGATCATGTTTTCGCGGGTCTCGGCATTGTCGGCGCGCGCCCGTTCGAGCGCGGTCGCGCGTTCCTCGCGCGCCCGTTCGGCGGCGGCGCGGGTGCGCTCCCGGTCCTCGATGCTTTGGCGTTCGGCATCGGCGCGGTCGCGGGCATCGGCATCGGCCAATGTGAGGCAGGGGGTGGCGATGGTCGAAACCGGCTGTTCCGCCTCGCGCAGGAACGCGGTCAGTTCGGCATCCGAAATGGCGAAGGCGAAGCTGGCATCGCCCTCCTCGCCACGGGTCAGCGCCGAATTGACGCCTAGCACCCGGCCGCAAGCGTCGAGCAGCGGCCCGCCCGAATTGCCGCGCGCGATGCTGGCGGTGTGGACCAGTACCGCCGTGCCCTCCAGCGTGCGGTTGCCCGACAGCACGCCCTGCGAACGGACGGGCGATGTCGGGGTCACGAAATCGTCGACCGACCGCGCGGTGGCGAGGTCGACATTGCCGGGATAGCCGAGCGCGATCGCCGCATCGCCTTCGCCAACGCCGCCGGTATAGAGCGTGAGCGGGGGGAGGCGGACGCCGGTGACCTCGATCAGTGCGAGGTCGCGGCTCTTGTCGATGCGGACGACGCGCCCCTCGAACGAGCGGTCGCCTTCGGACGGGACGACGCCGACGACGGTATCGCCTGGATAGCGTTCCATCAGTTCGACGACATGCGCGTTGGTGACGACGCGATTGGGCGCGACCGCGAAGCCGGTGCCGTGTTCGACATCCACCATCTCGCCATCGACCGTCGCGATCACGACGACGCGCACGACCCCGCGCGCCGCCGCCGACACGTCATCGGCGCGGGCTGGGGCGGACAGGACCAGCAGCGCGGCAAGCGCCGTCAGCCAGAGCGTCAGCCATCGATGAAGCGGTGTCGCGTTGGTAACCATGACCGCCGCCGTTTCGGGCAAAGCGTGGGGCGGCGCAAGGGTCAGCCGGCGTTGCCGCCCTTGTCGTCATCCTCGTCGGTATCATTCGCCGCCGGTTGCGGCTTCCCACGCCAATGGTCGAGCGCCGCCTTCGCTCCGCCATTGTCGATCAGGCCGATCAATCGCTGCGCGAGAGCGGCGCTTCGCCCGCCGTGCGGCGAATAGGCGACCGGTCCCAGCACCCGGCGTGCCTCATCGAGGCGGCCGGTCTCGAGGAGGATGCGCGCCGCCTGCATCCGAAGCCCCCGGTCCTGCGGTGCCAGCAGATGCGCGCGCAACAGCGCGTCGCGGGCGTTGGCGGTCGGCGTCTGTCCGGGTACCTGATAGGTCTGGTAATAGAGCAGCAGCGGCTCGGGATCGTCGTTTTCGATGGCGTTGGCGGCAAGGAACGATCGGCGGACGGCACGCCACCGCTCGGGACTCGCATCCTTGGCGGCACGGGCCTGCGCCATTTGCGCCATCCCGAGATAGGTGTGACCATCGACCGATTTCGGATCGGTGGCGACGGCGCGGCGGGCGGCCGCTTCGGCAGCGGCGAAATTGCCTGCGTCATACTCGACCTCGGCCAACAGCGCCTGCGCCGTCGCGTCGTTTGGATAGGGCGTGGCCGCACGCTGCGCGAGGGGGAGCAGCGCAAGCGCCTGCGTCCGGTCGACGCCGCGCTTGGCCCGGATTCGGACCGGCATCATCGCCGCCTCCGCCGGGGTCAGCGCGCGGACGGTGACATCGGCCTTGGTGATCGTGCCGGGCGGCATGATCGTATAGCGCAGACCGGAGCGGACATAGCGCGCCAGATCGCGGTCGAGCTGCTTCAGGTCGCCGAACACCTCGGCAGCCTTTGTCGCGCTTTGGCCGCCGGCAACCGCGCGCATGAAGCGGTCCATCTGTCCCCGGCGGGTCGTATCGAGCAGCATCATGTGCGTCAGCGCCCAGCCGCCGGCATAGAGCGCGCCACGATCGATCTTGTCCACATCGCCGGTCAGGAGCGTCGTGGCCGATACCGGCATCCCGGTCTGAAACTGTCGGGCGCGGTACATGGGCGGGCGCGCGACCTCGATCGATCCATCGTCGCGCAGGCGCGTCGGCGCGAAGAATTCGGCGAAGCCCTCGACGAACCAGATCGGGAACGCCGCTTCGGCCCAGTTCGTCAGCATGAAGTGATGGGTGTATTCGTGGAACAGCACCTGCTGCGGATCGATGCCGTTGGTGCCGTTGCCGCTATATTCGGGTACGAACGCGACCGATCCGGCGGCACGCGGGATATAGAATCCCGCGACGTTGCGTTGCCCGACCAGCTTGGTGATCGTCGACAGATCGCCGGTGACGTACACGTTCACCCGGTTGGGCACCGCGATCGGTTCGGCCGGCATCTTGGTCAGCAGGCGCAGCACCCGGTCGAACCGTTCGAGCCGTTCGGCATAACGGGCGACCTCGGCCGCGGGATCATCGGCATAGACGATGAAATGGTCCGACCGGGCCTCGTGCCATTCGGCCTGCGCCGCAACCGGCCACAGCGCCACCAGCGCCGCCACGATCATCCGAATCATACGCCACCCCCACATCGGTAGGCGCCGATGCTAGGTGGGGCGCAGCGTTCCGCCAAGAACGGGATAGACCCGATACGGACGCTACACGAAACTGTACGGATCGATGTCGACGGCGACGCGGACCTTGGCGCTCCATTCGACGCCGTCGAGCCAGTCGCGGATCACGTCCTGCACGTCGAGCGCGCGGGTGGCGTGGACCAGCAGGCGGAAACGGTGCCGCCCGCGCAGCATCGCCAGCGGGGCGGGGGCGGGGCCATAGACATGGCAGCCTTCCACCTGCGGTGCTGCACGCCCGATCGCGCGGGCGGTGGCCTCTGCCGCGCCCTTGTCCTCCGACGACACGATGATCGCGGCATAGCGGCCGAAGGGGGGCACGCCGGCGTCCTCGCGCGCTTCGGTCTCGGCGGCGTAGAAGCTGTCGGCATCGCCCGAGATCAGCGCCTGCATCACCGGGGCGTTCGGCTGCGTCGTCTGGATATAGACATGGCCGGGCTTGGTCCCGCGCCCGGCCCGTCCGGCAACCTGCGCGATCTGTTGGAAGGTGCGTTCGGACGCGCGCAGGTCGCCGCCCTGCAGCCCCAGATCGGCGTCGATCACCCCGACACAGGTCAGGTTGGGGAAGTGATAACCCTTGGTCACCAGTTGCGTGCCGACGACGATGTCGATGTCGCCCGCCTCCATCCGTCCGACGAACTCCGCCGCCTTGGCCGGGGACCAGATCGTGTCGGAGGTGACGATGGCGATCTTGGCGGTCGGCCACAGTGCGGCGGCTTCGTCGGCAATGCGTTCGACGCCGGGACCGCACGCGACCAGCGCGTCCTCCGCATGACATTCGGGGCAGGCGCGCGGCGTGGGCAGGACATGGCCGCAATGGTGGCACGACAGCCGGTGGATCAGCCGGTGTTCGACCATCCATGCGGTACAATTGGGGCATTGGAAGCGATGCCCGCACGACCGGCACAGGGTCAGCGGGGCATAGCCGCGCCGGTTGAGGAACAGCAGCGCCTGTTCGCCGCGCGTCAGCGTCTCGTCGATCGCCTTGATCAACGGCGCCGCGATCCAGCGGCCGCGCTCGGGTGGTTGTTCGATCAGGTCGATCGCCTCGATGCTCGGCAACTGCGCCTTGCCATAGCGGCCGGGCAGCTTCACCTCGGTATAGCGGCCCTGCGCGACCTGTTGCCGGGTCTCGATCGCCGGGGTCGCGCTGGCGAGGATCACCGGGCATTTCTCGAACAGCCCGCGCATCACCGCCACGTCGCGGGCGTGATAATGCACGCCCTCTTCCTGCTTGAAGCTGGTCTCGTGCGCCTCGTCGACGACGATCAGCCCCAGATCGGCATAGGGCAGGAACAGCGCCGAGCGTGCGCCGACCACGACCTTTGCCTGTCCCGACGCGATGGCGCGCCATGCCCGGCGACGCTGGGTCGATCGCAGGTCGCTGTGCCAAGGCACCGGCTCGCAGCCGAAGCGCGCGGTGAAGCGTTTCAGGAACGGTTCGGTCAGCGCGATTTCGGGAAGCAACACCAGCACCTGCCGCCCCGCCGCGATCGCCGCTGCCACGCCCTCGAAATACACCTCGGTCTTGCCCGATCCGGTGACGCCGTCGAGCAGGAAGGGGTGAAAGGCGTCGGCCTCGACCGCCCCGGTCAGCGTGTCCGCCGCCGCGCGCTGGTCGGCGGACAATTCTGGGCGGTGATGGTCGGGATCGGGTTGAGGATAGGGCTGGTCGATATCGACCGACACCGCCTCGATCGCGCCGAGCTTCACGAGGCCGCGGATGACGGCGTCGGACACGTCGGCGATCGCGGCCAGTTCGCGCACCAGCCCGCGCCGCTCGCCGATCCGCTCCAGCGCCTGCTGCCGCTGCGGGGTCAACCGGTCGGGGACTTCGCCGGTCGCGCGATATTCGATGGCGAGCTTCGCCCCCTCTAGCGCGGAGTTCGAGGCAAGGCACATGCGCAGCACCGATGCCGGCGCGGCGAGATAATAGCCCGCCGTCCACTCGACCAACCGCCTGAGCGGCGCGGCGATCGGCGGCACATCGGCGACGGCGAGGAGCGGGCGCAGGCGGTTGTCGCCGACCTCCTCGGTCGCCAGCCGCTCGGCATCCCACACGACCCCCAGTAACTGGCGCGGGCCGAGCGGGGCGGTGACGATCGAGCCGGGCTCGACGGTCATGCCGTGCGGCACACGGTAGTCGAGCGGCCCGAGTGCGGCATTGAGCAGGAGAACGCGGGCGCGGGACATGGGGCGTAGATAGGGGCAGGGGTGGCCGGCGTCATCCTTTGGACGCAGAGGTGCGCCGCTACACCATCGTCATTCCCGCAAAGGCGGGAATCCATACACGCTGACGATAGCGTCTCTATCGCAGTCGTCAGCGTGTATGGGTCCCCGCCTTTGCGGGGACGACGAAGAACGTGCAACAGTTCGGGCGAACGCCCGCCTACAGCGCCAGTCGCGCGGTCACGCGGATGTCGCGGCCGGCGAGCGGTGCATAGTCCTTCAGGAAACTTGCATGACGGCGCGCCTCGACGTCGAACAGGTTGTTCGCCGACACCATCAACGTCGTCTTGCTGTCGCGACCGAACGGCCGCAGCGAGACCGAGGCGTTGACCATCGTATAGGCCGGGGTCACCGTCTCCAGCGCGGCGACGCGGTCCTGCGCGGTCACATGCTCGACCTCGCCGCGCACCTGTACCAGTCGGCCCTGTGCCTCGACACCGCCCAGCACGCGCAGCGGCGGGATGCGCGGGGCGGGGCCGCGATCGACGATCGTCGCGCGGGTATAGTCGGCAAGGCCGTCGAGGTTGATCCCCGTCTCGCCGAACTCCGCGACGCGTGCCGACGCCTCCGCCTCGAAACCCCACAACCGGGCATCGGCCTGTTGGTACTGGAACACCGGCAGGTCGTCCTCGGTCGCGCCGGTCGGGTTCTCATAGATGAAGTTGCGGAACCAGTTGTGATAGGCCGACAGTCCGAAACTGTAGCCGTCGCCCGATCCCTTCAGCGTCGCTTCAAGCCCGTCGCTAATCTCCTTGGCAAAGCCCGGATTGCCGACCTCGAACGCCTGCGTGCCGGCATGCGGGCCGTTGGCGAACAGTTCCTCGGCCGACGGCGCGCGTTCGGTATGGCTGGCGTTGACACCGAAGCGGACATTGTCGACCAGCCCGACGCTGGCCCCGATCGATCCGGAGAAGCTGTCGAAGCCGCGACGGATATCGTCGTTGCCGAGCAGGTCGTCGGCCGCGGCACGGGCGACGGTATATTCGTACCGCCCGCCGGCCTCGGCCCGGAACGCGCCCAGATCGAACGACTGGAGCGTGAACAGACCGAATTGCTGCGTCTCGCTCTTCGGCAGGAATTTCTCCTCGCCGACGATGTTCAGGTCGCGGATGAACATCTGGCCGCCCACCGCCCCGCGCCAGCCACCGCGCGCCGCCTGCACCAGTTCGAGCCGTGCTTCCAGACCGCGATTGAAGAAGCTGGTGCCGATCTCGCCGGTATCCTCGATCTCGTCATGGCGATAATCCGCGAACCCGGCGCGCAGGCGGATCTTTTCGAGCAGGCCGTCGCCGGTATTCACCTCGGCACGCATGTCGGCGCGGGTCTGCTGGACGTGGAGGGACACCTCCTCCGCCTCGCCACCGTCCAGCGCATAGCGCACCGGCACGCCGTAGCGATTGTCGAGGTGGTTGACCGAGAAGCCGAGATTGCCGGTATCGGTGACGATCGCCGCGCCGCCCGCGACCTCCCACATCTTCGACTGCGAATTGGGCAGGCGCCCGCGCAGGTCGGCCAGATCGCGAATTTCGGGATCGGCGCTCGCCGCCGCCTGTGCGCGCAGCGGCCGCGACAGGATATAGCCGCCGGTGCGCAGGTCATCGGTCTGGCCGAAGGTGCCGTCCAAATGGAACACGACCTTGTCGGTCACCGGCACGTCGAGCGCCGCCGACCCGGTCCGCTCGTTCGCGGCCGATCCATAAGTGCCGAGCGCGTCGACATGGATCGGTTCGGTCGGCACCCGGCGCGGGATACGGCTGTCGATGACGTTGACCACGCCGCCGATCGCCGACGATCCGAACAGCAGCGCGGAGGGGCCGCGGAGCACCTCGATCCGGTCGGCGGTCAGCGGGTTGATCGCGACGGCGTGGTCGACCGAGGTGTTCGACACGTCGAAGCTGCCGACGCCGTCGGTCAGCACGCGCACCCGTTCGCCCTGAAGCCCGCGCAGCACGGGGCGAGACGCGTTGGGGCCGAAGCTGGTCGCCGATACGCCCGGCTGCCGCGCCAGCGTCTCACCGATCGTCGGGCGCAGTTCGCGGGTCAGCTCCTCGCCGCTCAGCACGCTGGTGCCCGACAGGATATCGGCTTGGTTGCGGGCATAGGGGGCGGTGATGATGATCTCGGGCGGGGCATCGCGGTGATAGTCGTCGCCGGTCGCCGGCACGGGCGCGCTTTGGGCAAACGCGACGCTGGGCAGGAACAGGGCTGCGCTCGACAACCACAGGGCGGCACGGACCATTTGATACGACTCCAAAGCACAAGAAACCGTGCCGCTACCGTAATATGATACAACGTATCAAGTGCTTTGTGCGGTGCAGCGGCAGCCTTTGGGGCATCGGCTTGCACCGGCGTAGTTTTTTGACGACAGTTACGGCCATGACCATCGACGCTTCCGACCCTGCCGCTGATACCGATGTCAGCGACGATCGCCGATACCGTGCGCCCGCGCTCGAAAAGGGGCTCGATATTCTCGAACTGCTGGCCGGCTGCGCGACGCCGCTGACGCTGACGCAGATCGTGCAGCGGCTGGGGCGATCGCATGGCGAGTTGTTCCGCATGGTGCAGGTGCTGGAATATCGCGGCTATCTGGCGACGGAGGCGGGCGGCGAGGGCTATACGCTCAGCGACCGGCTGTTCTCGCTCGGCATGAACCAGCCGCGTACCCGCTATCTGATCGAGGTCGCATTGCCCGAAATGCGGCGGCTGGCGCAGGAGACGGGCCAGTCCTGTCACATCGCGGTCCATACCATGGGCGACATGGCGGTGGTCGCGCGGATGGAATCGGCCGAGCAGCTCGGCTTTTCGGTGCGCGTCGGCTATCGCCGGCCGTTGTTGCAGGCGGCGTCGGGGGCGGTGCTCTATGCGTTCCAGCCGGACGACGTCCGCGCCCGCTGGGAAAAGCTGCTCGACCCGCAACCCGATGCCGAGACGCTGGCCGCGTTCCGCGCCCATGCCGACGAAGTCCGGCAGCGCGCGGTCGAACGTACCCCCAGCCGCTTCGTCAGCGGGGTGACCGACCTGTCGGCGCCGATCCTGCGCGGCGGCGCGGCGGCGGCGGCACTGACCATGCCGTATCTGGCGAAGCTTGGCGAACCCGATGCGATCGATGCAGCGGCCGAAGCGGTGCAGGCGGCGGCGGTGCGAATCTCTGCGCAGTTGGTGGACGACGACCACCATCCTTAAGGAACGGGAGCACCCCAGCCGTACCTTGGCACATGCTGTATGCTGTGGTCTGACAGGACAGTCGCCCCGAGCCTGACCCTTCCCGTCATTCCCGCGAAGGCGGGAATCCATATACGCTGACAGTCGGGCAGGAATAAGTGTCGCTGCGTTTATGGATCCCCGCCTACGCGGGGATGACGAAGGTCGATGGCTGCCCATCTCCTGAGACCGCATTTCCAAACCCCGCCCCGCCGCTTTCCAGTTGCAAGCGAAAATCCGTTCACATATGAAAACGGTTCGGCACCCGCAGGCGGTGACCGGAACGGGGCGGATCGATCATCATGGGCGATGCCCCATGGGGGCTGCGCATGACGATCATC
>NZ_LMKE01000002.1:126420-127754 GCF_001421245.1 Sphingomonas sp. Leaf10
ACCCGGCTATCGGTCCACGACATCCGGTTTCCGACCTCGACCTTCCTCGACGGGTCGGACGCAATGAACCCGGAGCCGGATTATTCGGCGGCCTATTGTATCCTCGAAACCGATACGCCGGGGCTGGAAGGGCACGGCCTGACCTTTACCATCGGGCGCGGCAACGACCTGTGCTGTGCGGCGATCGCGACGCTGGCACCTTTGGTCGAGGGGCTGTCGCTCGATGCTATCCGTAGCGATGGGGCGGGCTTCTGGCGGCGGATGACCGGGGACAGCCAGTTGCGCTGGGTCGGCCCGGAAAAGGGGATCATCCACCTCGCCACCGGCGCGGTCGTCAACGCGGTGTGGGACCTGCTCGCCAAGGCGGCGGGCCTGCCGCTGTGGGATTATATCGGGTCGATGTCGGCCAGCGAGATCGTCGGCCTGATCGACTTCCGCTACATGACCGACTGCATCACCCCCGAAGAGGCGGTGGCGCTGCTCGAGGAACGCGCGATCGGCAAGGCGGAGCGGCGGGCGACGCTGCTGGCGGAGGGGTATCCGGCCTATACGACGTCGCCGGGCTGGCTCGGCTATTCGGACGAAAAGCTGGTCCGGCTGTGTCGTGAAGCGGTGGCCGACGGCTTCACCCATATCAAGCTGAAGGTCGGCGGCGATCCCGCGAACGATCGTCGCCGCGTGGCGCTGGCGCGCGAGACGATCGGGCCGGACATCGACCTGATGATCGACGCCAATCAGGTGTGGGAAGTGTCCGACGCCATTGCCCGCGTCAACGACTTCGCCTTTGCCAAGCCGCGCTTCATCGAGGAGCCGACCTCGCCCGACGATGTCGAGGGGCACCGCGCAATCCGCGAGGGGGTGAAGCCGGTGCAGGTCGCGACCGGCGAAATGTGCCAGAACCGCATCGTCTTCAAACAGTTCATCATGCGCCATGCGCTGGACGTGGTGCAGATCGACGCCTGTCGGTTGGGCGGGGTGAACGAGGTGCTGGCGGTGCTACTTATGGCGGCCAAGTTCAACCTTGCGGTGTGGCCGCATGCCGGCGGCGTCGGGCTGTGTGAATATGTCCAGCATTTGTCGATGATCGACTATCTGTGCTTCTCGGGTG
The DNA here is from genome assembly GCF_001421245.1 of Sphingomonas sp. Leaf10. GTDB lineage: Bacteria > Pseudomonadota > Alphaproteobacteria > Sphingomonadales > Sphingomonadaceae > Sphingomonas. The sequence continues at coordinate 127,529 of NZ_LMKE01000002.1, forward strand.
TGAAGCACGACCGTGCTGCCGAGTTCGTCGATCACCTGCACGAACATTTCGTCGACCCGTGCATCGTCGTGAACGGTGCGTACCGTGCGCCGACGCTGCCGGGCTATTCGATCGAGATGAAGCGCGCGTCGATGGACGCGCATCGCTGGACGGGCGGCTAAACTCCCCTCCCTGACAAGGGAGGGGCTGGGGGTGGGTCGGCCCGTTGTGGCGCGCTTACTTTCCC
>NZ_LMKE01000002.1:127826-165944 GCF_001421245.1 Sphingomonas sp. Leaf10
TCCCTTGTCAGAGAGGGGAGGCCAAACCCCCGCGACAAATTGCGACAACTCCCGCATTGCGTCGCTTGACGCCAAGCGTATGAAAACGGTTCAAGAAACTTTCGGGTGTCCGGCCGGTTATGCGGCCGGCGCATCCGCGCCGTATCCCGTCGTAAAGGTTGCCGCCTTGATCCGATCCGCGTCGTCGCGCGTTCGCCCGTGCCTGTTGCTGCTGTCGTCCGCCTTGCTCCTGTCGAGTTGCGGTGGTGGCGAAGCCGAGCAGAAGGGCAAGAACGGCAAGGGCAATCAGGGGCCGGCCCAGGTCGGCTTCGTCGTGGTCCAGCCGACCAGCGTCGCCCAGACCGCCGACCTTGCCGCGCGTGTCGTCGCGTTCCAGCAATCCGAAGTCCGGCCGCAGGTCGCGGGGTTGATCCGCCGCCGCTTCTTTACCGAAGGCGCGTTGGTCCGCGCCGGACAGACGCTCTACCAGATCGACCCGCGCCTTTATCGCGCGCAGACCAACGAAGCGGTGGCGAACCTGAACAGCGCGCAGGCCAATGCCGAGGCGACGCGCATCCGCGCCGAACGCTTCCGCCCGCTGGCCGAGATCGAGGCGGTCAGCCGGCAGGACTATACCGACGCCGCCGCGCAGGCGCGTCAGGCCGCCGCCGCCGTCGCGCAGAGCCGTGCGCAGCTGGAGACGGCACGGGTGAATTTGTCGTTCACCAACGTCCCCGCGCCGATCACCGGGCGGATCGGGCGCAGCTATTTCACCGAAGGCGCGCTGGTCACCACCAACCAGACCGATCCGCTGGCGGTCATCCAGCGGCTCGACCCGATCTTCGTCGATATCCAGCAATCGAGCGCCGACCTGCTGGCGCTGCGCCGGCAACTGGCGAGCGGTGGGTCGGTGCCGGCATCGGCGGCGGTGCGGCTGACCCTCGAGGACGGTAGTGATTTCGGCCCGACCGGCACCGTCCAGTTCGCCGAGGTGATGGTCAATGCCCAGACCGGCACCGTAACGCTGCGCGCCCGCTTCCCCAATCCACAGGGGGTGCTGCTGCCCGGCATGTTCGTCCGCGCGAAGTTCGCGCAGGCGATCGACACCCGGGCGATCCTCGTGCCGCAACAGGCGGTCAAGCGCGATCCCAAGGGGCAGGCGACGGTCTTCGTCGTCGGCCCGAACGATACCGCCGTACAGAAGACGGTGCAGGCCGACCGGACGCAGGGGCAGTTCTGGGTCGTGACCGGCGGCCTGAACCCCGGCGACAAGGTCATCACGCAGGGCACCGCGAACCTGCGGCCCAATGCCAAGATCAAGCCGGTGCCGGCGAACACCCCGCAACGGATCGCCCCCAAACCCGCCGGCGACAACGCTTCCGCGCCCGCCAAGGCCGGATAAGCCATGTCCCGCATCTTCATCGATCGCCCGATCTTCGCATGGGTGATCGCGATCATCACCATGCTGGCGGGGCTGGGCGCGATCCTGTCGCTGCCGATCGCGCAATATCCCGACGTCGCCCCGCCACAGGTCAATATCCGCGCGACCTATCCCGGTGCCAATGCCGAGACGATCCAGAATTCGGTGACGCAGATCATCGAACAGCAGCTGACCGGCATCGACGGCCTGCTGTATTTCAGCTCGCAAAGCTCGTCGCGCGGTCAGGTGACGATCAGCGCGACGTTCGACAAGGGTGTCGACCCCGACATCGCGCAGGTGCAGGTCCAGAATCAGGTGCAGCAGGCCTTGTCGCGCCTGCCGCAACAGGTCCAGCAACAGGGCATCCGCGTCACCAAGTCGAACCCCGACTTCCTGATGATCGTCGGCATCTTCGACGAAACCGACCAGCGCACCAATGGCGACGTGTCGGATTATATGGAAGCGAACCTTGTCGAGCCGCTGGCGCGGATCAACGGCGTCGGCGAAACCAACGTGTTCGGGTCGCAATATGCGATGCGCATCTGGCTCGATCCGGCGCGACTCGCCTCCTATTCGCTGATGCCGGGCGACGTCATCACCGCGATCCAGAACCAGAATACCGAAGTCGCCGCGGGCGAACTGGGCGGCCAGCCGTCCGGCTCCGAACAGCAATTGAACGCGACCGTCACCGCCCAGTCGCGGCTGCAGACGCCGGCACAGTTCAAGGCGATCATCCTGAAGACGCTGCCCGACGGGTCGACCGTCCGGCTGTCCGACGTCGCGCGCATCGAACTGGGCCAGGAAAATTACGCTGCCTTAAGCCGGGTCAACGCCCATCCCGGCGCCGGCCTCGCCATCAGCCTCGCGCCGGGTGCCGACGCGCTGGAGACCGCCGAACTGGTCAAGGCGGAGGTCGAGCGGCAGTCGGGCAAATTCCCGGCGGGCCTCACCTATGCCTATGCCAACGACACCACCGCCTTCATCAAGCTGTCGATCGAGGAAGTGGTCAAGACGCTGGTCGAGGCGGTCATCCTCGTCGTCATCGTCATGTTCGTGTTCCTGCAAAGCTGGCGCGCGACGCTGATCCCGACGATCGCGGTGCCGGTCGTGCTGCTCGGCACGTTCGGCGTCTTCTATCTCTTCGGCTTCTCGATCAACACGTTGACGCTGTTCGGCCTCGTCCTCGCCATCGGCCTGCTGGTCGACGACGCGATCGTTGTGGTCGAGAATGTCGAGCGGTTGATGGAGGAGAATCCCGACCTCTCGCCGCGCGACGCCACCATTCAGTCGATGGAGGAGATTCAGGTCGCACTGATCGCGATCGGCATCGTCCTGTCGGCGGTGTTCCTGCCGATGGCGTTCTTCGGCGGGTCGACCGGCGTCATCTATCGCCAGTTTTCGGTGACGATCGTCGCCGCCATGATCCTGTCGGTGCTGGTCGCGCTGATCCTCTCGCCCGCGCTCACCGCGACCTTGCTCAAGCAGAAGAAGCGCGGGGAGGACGGCAGCCTCGAAGGCGGCTGGCTGGAGCGCAAGCTGCCCCGCGTCGCCCATATCGGCGAGCGACTTCGCAACGGTTTCAACAGCCGGTTCGACAAGGGCGTCGAGAAATACGAACGTGGTGTCGTCCATGTCATCGACCGCAAATGGCTGTATCTGCTGCTCTATGCGGCGGTGCTGGCGATCCTTGCGCTGCTGTTCTTCCGCCTGCCGACCAGCTTCCTGCCGACCGAGGATCAGGGCGCGGCGACGATCCGGTTCCAGCTGCCCGCCGGATCGACGCGCGGCCGTACCGAAGAGGTGCAGCGCGCGGTCGAGAAATATCTGCTGACCTATGAAAAGGATAATGTCCGCACCATCCTGACCGTCGCCGGCGGCGGGGGTGGCACGTCGGGGCAGAATACGGGGCAGGGCTTCATAAACTTCACCGACTGGGCCGATCGCAAGGGCAAGGAAAATGGCGCCGACGCGATCATCGACCGCGCCTCGTCCGCCTTCCGCAACTTCCGCGATGCGCAGGTCTTCGCCTTGCTGCCGCCCGCCGTGCGCGGTCTGGGGCAGGCGAACGGCTTCACCATGGAGTTGCAGAACGCCAGCGGCATGAGCACCGCCGACTTCGCCGCCGCGCGCGACAAGCTGCTCGCCGCCGCCTCGGCCGATCCGATGCTGACCGGGGTGCGTCTGTCCGAACTACCCGATATCGCCACGCTGAACGTCGATATCGATCAGCAGCGATTGTCGACGCTGGGGCTGACCCAGGGCGACGTCAACAACACGCTGTCGACCGCATGGGGCGGGCGCTACGTCAACGACTTCATCGATCGCGGCCGGGTGAAGCGTGTGTTCGTACAGGGCGACGCTCCCTATCGCAGCGAGCCCGGCGATTTGGCCCAATGGTTCGTGCGCGGGTCGAACGGGCAGATGGTGCCCTTCTCCTCCTTCTCGCGCACCGGCTGGACCGTCGCGCCAACCACGCTGTCGCGGTTTCAGGGTCTGCCTTCGTTCGAATTTCAGGGGCAGGCGGCATCGGGCGTCAGCTCGGGCGAGGCGATGGACCGCATCGCCGAACTCGCTTCGCAGATCCCGGGGACCAGCGTCGCATGGGCCGGACTGTCGTTTCAGGAACGGCTGTCGTCGGGACAGGCGCCGATCCTCTACGGGCTGTCGATCCTCGTTGTGTTCCTGTGCCTTGCCGCACTTTATGAAAGCTGGTCGATTCCGATCGCCGTATTGCTGGTCATTCCGCTCGGCCTGATCGGGGCGATCGCATTCGTGACGCTGCGCGGGCTGGAGAACGACGTCTATCTTCAGATCGGGTTGCTGACGACGATGGGTCTTGCCGCCAAGAACGCGATCCTGATGATCGAATTCGCCGAACAGGCCGAAAAGAAGGGGGCGCGCGTCATCGATGCCGCATTGGAAGCGGCGCGCATCCGCCTGCGCCCGATCCTGATGACCAGCCTCGCCTTCATCTTCGGTGTGTTGCCGCTCGCCATCTCGACCGGGGCGGGCGCCAACAGCCGTATCGCGATCGGCACGGCGGTCATCGGCGGCATGTTCACCGCAACCGTGCTGGCGATCTTCTACATCCCGCTATTCTTCGTACTGGTCCGGCGCGGGGTCCGCGACGGGATGGCGAAGCTGCGTGCGCACGGCGCGAAGGAGGCCGAGGCATGAAGCGGATGACGCTCGGGCTGTTGGCGCTGCTGCTGGCGGGCTGTTCGATGACCCCGGCCTATGAACGGCCACAGGCGGTGGTGCCGCCGTCATGGCCGGTCGGCGATGCCTATCTGCGCCAGAGCGAGGCGGCGCTGCCTGCGCTCACCTTCGAACAGGTGTTCACCGACCAGCGGCTGCGGACGCTGGTCGGGCAGGCGCTGGTCAATAATCGCGACCTGCGTATCGCCGCCGCCAATATCCGTGCGGCGCGCGCGCAATATCGCATCCAGCGCGCCGACCTGTTCCCGCAAGTCGATGGCTCGGCGCGCTACAGCTATCGCGGCACCGGCGATGGCGCGACCACGACGACCATTCCCGGGACCGGTACGGGAACCGGCGGCACCGGAACGGGGACCGGCAATGGCGGGACCGGCACCGGCACCGGGGGCACGATCGTCACCAGCGGCCGCTCACCGAGCGCCTTCTCGCTCGATCTCGGCGCGACCGCGTTCGAAATCGACCTGTTCGGCCGCATCCGGTCGCTTACCGAGGCCGAACAGAATCGCTATTTCGCGACCGAAGCCGGTGCGCGCGCCACCCGCCTGACGCTGGTCGGCGACATTGCAGAGGCGTGGGCGGCATACGGCGCCGACCGCAGCCTGATGGCGATATCGGAAGCGACGGCGGCGAGCGCCCGGCGCAGCGTCACCCTGACCCGCGCCCGGTTGCAGGGCGGGGTCGCCCCTCGCACCGACCTGCGACAGGCCGAACAGATCCTCGCCACGGCCGAGAGCGACCTAGCCGAACAGCGCACGCAATTGGCGCAGGACATCAACGCGCTGCAATTGCTGGTGGGTGCCCCGGTCGATCCGGCGCTGCTGCCCGCATCGATCGACGTCGTGCTGCCGACCATCGCCAACCTGCCCGCGGGGGTTGATTCGGGGATATTGCTGCGCCGGCCGGATGTGGTGCAGGCGGAATATGAACTGCTCGCCGCCAATGCCGATATCGGCGCGGCGCGCGCGGCACTGTTCCCGCGCCTGTCGCTGACCGGGCTGGTCGGATTTGCCAGCGATGCGCTGCGCACGCTCTTCACGGGCGGTGCGTTCAACTATTCGGTCGCGCCGTCGCTCAGCTATCCGATCTTTCGCGCCGGGGCGGGCCGCGCCGGGGTGGAATTCAGCCAGGCCCAGCGCGACGCGCTGCTCGCTACCTATGAACGTACTATCCAGTCGGCCTTCCGCGACGTGTCGGACGCGCTCGCCCGGCAAGGGACGATCGCCGAACAGACCCGTGCCGACCGCGCAAATCTGGATGCGGCGCAGGACACGTTCCGCCTGACCGAAGCACGCTATCGCGGCGGCATCGACACCTTCCTTTCCAGCCTCGACGCGCAGCGATCCTATTACACCGCACAGCGCCGGTTGGTCGCGACGCAATTGGTCGCGGCGACCAATCGCGTGACGCTGTACCGGACGCTGGGTGGCGATTCGCTGCTGGAGGCCGGACCGACCGGGCCGGTGCCGATACGATCGGCGGGCGCTGCGGATACGCAGCGATAGTCGCGGATCCGTCTCGGAGGAGTCCGCCAATGGAGGGCAGGGTCTGAAACAAGACGCCGGGCGACATTTCTGTCGCCCGACCTATTCGTACCTTATGGAACGGATCAGCCCAGCTTCGGTGCCAGCACGCCGTTCACGACATGGACCACGCCGTTCGACTGTCCGACGTCATATTGCGTGACATAGCTCTTGCCGCCACCGACATCGGTCAGCACCAGCGCGCCGTTTTCCAGCGTCGCTTTCAGCGGCTGACCTTCGACCGTCGTCAGCGTCGCGGTGCCGCCGCCTGCTTCGATCTGCGCCTTGAGTGCGGCCGCATCGAGCTTTCCGGGGACGACGTGATAGGTCAGCAGCTTGGCCAGCGTTGCCTTTTGCTCGGGCTTCATCAGCGTGTCGAGCGTACCGGGGGCGAGCCGACCAAAGGCTTCGTCGGTCGGCGCGAAGACGGTGAACGGGCCGGGGCCGGACAGCGTCGCCGTCAGGTCGGCGGCCTGCACTGCCTTGACCAAAGTCGTCAGATTGCTCGCCTTCGACGCATTGGCGACGATCGTCGCGGTCGGCAGCATCGGCGCGCCGCCGACCATCACCGGCGCGCCGGCGGTCGCACCGGTATTGGCCTGTGCGCCGGTCTGAACGGTGCCGACGGGGGTGTTTACGGTAGCGGTGGTGCCGGTCTGTACGCCGGTCGTCGCGGTCGGTGCCGCCCGTGCGGGAGTAGGCTGTGCCGGTGCGGTCTGGGCATGAGCGGCTCCGGCCAGCGACAGGGTAAGTGCAGCGGCGGAAATCGTGGCGCGAATCATCGGTGTTCTCCGGTGGTTGCGATGGAATATGTGCGGCGCGACACGGCGCCGACCCCGGAAATACGGTTCAATGCTGAAAACGGTTCCCCCGACCGTAATGCAGGTTAGCCGCGCTCGGCCGCCAATACCTCGGCCAGCAACCGGAAATCGCGTTCGCGGGGCGAGGCACGGCGCCAGACCAATGCAATGCGGCGCTGGGCATTTTGCGACTCGATCGGGCGCGCGGTAATACCGGTATTTTCGAGGATGCCGGCGTCGATCGCCATTTGCGGCAACATGGTGGTGCCAAGGCCGTTGTCGACCATCTGGACGATCGTGTGCAGCGATGTACCCATCATCATCGCCTGCCCACGCAATTCCGGCTGTTCGCAGGCGCGCAGGGCATGATCCTTCAGACAATGCCCGTCTTCGAGCAGCAGCAGCCGTTCGGGATCGATATCGTCGGCGACCAGCGGGGCAGGGTCGCCGCTGTCGTTGCCCGGCACAGCCAGCAGCAACCGGTCCTCGAACAACGGAGCGACTTCGACCTCGCCGCAGGCATAGGGCAGCGCGAGCAGTACGCAATCGGTGCGGCCGTGGTGCAACCCTTCGCACGCCGCCGCGCTCGGTTCCTCGCGCAGGAACAGCTTCAGGTCGGGATAGTCGCGGCGCAGGCGGGGCAGCAGGCGCGGCAACAGGAACGGGGCGATGGTCGGGATGACGCTCATCCGCATCTCCCCTGACAAAGGCCGTCCGGCGGCGCGCGCCATGTCGGTCAGTTCCTCGGCCTCGCGCAGCACCTTGCGTGCCTTGGCGACGATGCTTTCGCCCAGCGGGGTGAAGCGGACGACGCGGCGGGTGCGTTCGACCAGCACCACGCCGATCAGCGTTTCCAGCTCCCGGATGCCGGCCGACAACGTCGATTGGGTGACGAACGACGCTTCGGCGGCACGGCCGAAATGGCCCGCATCGCGAAGCGCGACCAGATATTGGAGTTGCTTGAGCGTTGGCAGGTACACCGACATGGCTGCGCTACTTATCGATTGCACCGATCATTCCCAAGGGGAATTCCGATTGGATCGGTCCAGTTCGTACCCTATATCGCGGTGCAGCAATTCACGGTGCGGCAACGCACCAAAAAGAAAGGGCATCTCATGCTGACCGTTGGCGACAAGCTCCCCGAATTCACCGTTCCCGTCCAGCAGGGCACCAGCGCGCTGCCCGCCGGCGAAACGCTGAGCCACGACGCGTTCCCGGGCAAGTGGAAGGTGCTGTTCTACTGGCCGAAGGACTTCACCTTCGTCTGCCCGACCGAGATCGTCGGCTATAGCGAACTGAAGGACGATTTCGCCGATCGCGACGCCGTGCTGATCGGCGCATCGACCGACACCGCGCACGTCCACCTGGCGTGGCGCAAGTCGGACCCGGATCTGGCCGCCGCCGATTTCCCGTGGATCGCCGACAATGGCGCGGTGCTGGCCAGCAAACTCGGCATCCTCGACAAGAACGAACATGTCGCGTTCCGCGCAACCTTCATCATCGATCCCGACAACGTCATTCAGGCGGTACAGGTCAACGGCCTGAACGTCGGTCGCAACCCGCAGGAAACGCTGCGGGTGCTCGACGCACTGCAGACCGACGAACTGTGCCCGTGCAACTGGAACAAGGGCGACGACGTCCTGCAGGTCGCGGCGTAATCCATCCGGGCGGGGCCGCGGTCCCGCCCACATGATCCCATGCGTCACCCCAGCGCAGGCTGGGGTCTCTCCGTAACTGGGAGACCCCAGCCTACGCTGGGGTGACGTGTTTTCATCGAAGGTAAGAACCCATGTCGCTCAAGGAATTTGCGGGCGCGCTGCCCGATTTCGCCAAGGATATCCGCCTGAACGTCGGCTCGCTGCTGAACGAGACGGTCCTCGATCCGCAGAAGAAGTTCGGGACGATGCTGGCCTGCGCGCACGCCACCGGCCACAAGCCGCTGGTCGAGGCGGCCGAGGCCGAAGTCGCCGACAAGCTATCGCCCGAAGCGGCCAATGCGGCGCGCGCGGCGGCGGCGGTGATGGCGATGAACAACGTCTATTACCGGTTCGTCCACCTCGCCAAGAACAAGGAATATGGCAATCTGCCGGCCAAGCTGCGGATGAACGTCATCGCCGCGCCGGGGATCGAGAAGGTCGATTTCGAACTGTTCAGCCTGGCCGTGTCGGCAATGAACGGCTGCGGCATGTGCATCGACGCCCATGAGGACGTGCTGAAGAAGCACGGCGTGAAGGCCGAAGTGATCCAGGGCGCGGTGCGGATCGGCGCGGTGCTGGCGGCGGTCGCTACCGTGCATGCAGCGGTGGCTTGATCCGGTTTTAGAAGGAAGAAGTCGGTTCGCGCAGAGGCGCGGAGGCACGGGGAGGCTCGTTTAGGGAAACCGATCGCGTAGCGATCAACCCATCCGCGCGCTGCGACAGGATTGAAGGTCCAGCTGTCGCGGGACGATCGTGCGTCGCAACTCCTCTGCGCCTCCGCGCCTCTGCGCGAACCAACTTCTTCTGACTTCCCTACGCCAACGCCCGGTACACGCTGTACAGGCTGGTGATCGTCAGCACGATACCGACCAGGATCAGCAGCGTGCGCGCCGGGATATGCTTTGCGAACATCGCCCCGAACGGCGCGGCAACGATGCCGCCGATCAGCAGCCCGGCGACGGCGGTGGTGAACGCTTCCAGCCCGAGATGGATCAGGAACGTCGCCGAGATGCTGACCGTCAGGAAGAATTCGACGGTGTTGACGGTGCCGATCGTCGTGCGCGGCGTGGCGCCCTGTACCAGCAGGTTGGAGGTGACGACCGGTCCCCAGCCACCGCCGCCCGCCGCATCGAGGAAGCCGCCGATCAGCCCAAGCGGCGCGATCACCTTCGGCTCCTTGGGCTTGGGCGGATGGCGCAGGCCGCGCCACAGCAGGTACACGCCGATCACCGCCAGATAGGTCATCACGAACGGCCGCGTGACCGACGCGTCGAGCGTGGAGAGTAGATACGCCCCGGTAACGCCGCCCGCAACGCCGGGCAGCAGCAGCCGCCAGAACAGTTTCCAGTTCACATTCTTGTGCAGCGCGTGGCTGATCCCCGACACGCCCGTCGTGAAACACTCCACCACATGGACGCTGGCGGAGGCGGTAGCGGGCGGCACGCCCAATACGCTGATCAGCAACGTCGACGATATTACCCCAAACGCCATGCCGAGCGCACCATCGACGATCTGGGCGGCGAATCCGGCAGCGACGAATTCGGCCAGACGCACCCAGTCGATATTCTCGAACATCCAATTTCCTTCGACATCGGCTCAAGCACGCCTGTGATGACGGCAAACGGCAATGCCTACAAGATACATGGGCTTTGTTACGCCTACAGCATGGCTTGGCGGCAGGCGGCCGGGTGCTTACATGCGACCATCGGTTAAGGGGATTGCCCATGTTCGCGCGGCTGGTGCGCTATCTGGATTCGATCAAGGCGCGGGATCCCGCGCCGCGGTCGCGCATGGAAATCCTGACCTATCCCGGCGTATGGGCGGTCGCGCTGCACAAGGTCGCGCACCGGCTGTTCCGGGCCGAATGGTATTTCGCGGCGCGGGTGGTCAATCACTATGCGCGCTTCATGACCGCGATCGACATCCATCCGGGTGCGACGATCGGGCGGCGTTTCTTCATCGATCACGGCTTCGTCGTCATCGGTGAGACGGCGGAGATCGGTGACGGCGTCACCATCTATCAGAATGTGACGCTGGGCGGGACCAGCCCCGACAACGGCGTCGCGGGCAAGCGTCACCCGACGATCAGCGACGGTGCGATCATCGGGTCGGGTGCGCAGGTGCTGGGGCCGATCACCATCGGCCGCCGTGCGCGCGTCGGCGCCAATGCGGTGGTGACGAAGGATGTGCCGGAAGGAACGACCGTCGTCGGCATCCCGGCGCGTCCGACCGTTGTCGAGGGCGGACAGGCCGGCGACCCGCGCTTCGTCCCTTATGGCACGCCGTGCCGCGATATGTTCGATCCACAGACGCAGCGCATCGAGTTGCTGCGTTGTGAGCTGGAAACCCTCCGCAAGCGGCTGGACGAGGTGCTGGCCGAGCAACAGGATCAGCGCGACCGCGCCTGATGGGAGTCGTCACGCCCTTTCCTGCATCGCCCCAGCCCGGACAGGTCGGGTTCGAACGCGCCGAACTGACCCGCATCCTCGATCTCTATGGACGGATGGTCGCGGCCGGGCACTGGCGGGACTATGCGATCGATCTGGGGCGGGAGGCGGCAGTATTCAGCGCGTTTCGCCGCGCGACCGAACGGCCCGAGTTTCGCATCGAGAAGCGGCCAAGCTTGCGCAACAAACAGGGTATGTGGGCGCTGGTCGGTGAAGCAGGCGCGGTGGTGAAGCGCGGCCATGAACTCGGGCCGGTGCTGGCCCCGGTCGAGCGGCGGCTGATGAAGCTGGTCGAGGAATAACGATGCATCGCGGCTCGTGTCTTTGCGGCGCGGTGACCTTCAACGTTGCTGTTGATTTACCCGCTCCAGACATCTGCCACTGTCGGTCATGTCGGAAGCAATCGGGACATTGTTTTGCTTCTACCGACGTCCCGAAAACCGCGTTGACGATCGCCGACGCCGGATCGCTGACTTGGTACCAGTCCTCAAAGAACATCAGGCGCGGTTTTTGCGGGTGTTGCGGATCGTCATTGTTCTGGGAGCCATCGCATCGGGACTGGATCGCCGTTGCGATGGGCGCCTTTGACGGCCCGACTGGCACCGGCGTCAAGATGCACATTTTCACCGCTGAGAAGGGCGATTACTACGCTATCGGCGACGACGTCCCGCAGCACGAATAAAAAAACGGCCCCGGTCACCCGGGGCCGCAAAGGTTAGCTTCCCAAGGAATGTTTCAGGCTGTCGCCACCGGCGGCAGGCGTTCGCCAAGGCCGCCCAGCACCCCAACCACCGTGCGGCGCATCGGTTGCCAGAATACCGACAGCGTCAGCAGCGCCGATCCGATGACGAAGGCGGTGAAGGCCGCCGGCAGCTCGACCGCGCCCGCTTTCTCGAACAGGGCGTAGAGCGCGTAGAGGACATAGGCGAGGCTGGAGACCAGCAGCGCACGGCGGTCTACTGCCAGTGCGACCAGGCCGAACAGGATGTACAGAGCGATCACCACCGCCGCCATCGGCAGCGTGACGCTGGGTCCGAACACGCCGAGCAGCTGGAACAGCGAGTGCGCGATCAGCGGCGCGGCGACGAGGTGCAGCCAGAAGGCGACGTCGCTGCGGCGAGTGCGGCGATCGCGGTCGCTCATGTCCCAGCGCATCGCCGCGACGAACACGCCGATCCCGCCGAGCAGGGTGATCGGGTAGAAATTGTCCTTGAGCGCCGGGAAGGCGGCTACGATCAGCGATGCGACGGTCGCGACCAGCGCCGCTGCCCCCGCGGCGACGGTGATCGGCACCATGAATCGTCGCCAGTGCGCCCACGCCGCGCCCGCTGCGACAAGGCCGATCCCGGCAAAGATCATCGCGGTGGTTCGGTCGGGCACGTTCTGCGGATCGAGTTCGACAACGATGCCGAACAACGTCGCGGCAACGCCCCCGACAAATGCCAGCAGCAGCAGGATGCTCGGCAGCGCCATGCGCCGGCGCGCGGTGAAATATTCGGCGAGGAACCATGCCGCTCCGGCGACGCCCAGACCGCCAAGGGGCGTCAGGATAGTACCGCCGATCCAGCCGAGCGAGACCAGTAGCAGTGCCAGCGCGACGGATACGAAGATGTCGTTGAATCCGGTCAGCAACCGGAAATGTTCCTCGTCCACCACCGGCGTCGCGCGTTGCCACGCGATATGGGTCCGCAATGCCTCGGCGGTGTCACAGGACAGGACGCCCGCCTCTACCGCGCCGTTCAGATCGCTCTCGCTATACATGCTGCCAAACCTCCCTGTGTTGGTCGAGTATGGCACTAGTGTATTGCTAGGGCAATACGGTTTGTTTGTGCCTCGCCGACAGATGTGGAGGCGGTCAAGTAGCGACGGGAGGGTTGCGCGCGCCTCGACTCTGTCCAGCCCCGGCCTCTCCGGGGCTAGGGCGGGGAGCAAAACGGGTGCACAACGAAAAACGCCCCGCCGGTCAGGGCGGGGCGCTTGTTTAGCCGTCAGGCCGGTGGGCTTACTTGCCGCCCGGGTTACGGCAGCCGTCCTTCACCGTGCGCGAGCAGACCGGGTAGCTCTGCGGCGCGGGCGGGGGCGGGGTCACCTGCGGCGGTGCGAAGGTCACCTGCGGCGTGCCGGCCATCGGTGCCCCGGCCATCGGTGCAGGCGGCGCGGGTGGCGCCATCGGCGCATTCGGGTCTGCCGCCATCGGCGCGGGCGGCGACGGGGGCGCGTTCGGATCGGCCGGCGCGTTCGCATCCGGGGCCATCGGCGCGGGCGGCGGGGTCATGTTGTCGGCGGGCGGTGTCGGCGCCTCCGGCGTGCCCGGCTGCATGGTGGAACCGGCGGGCGGGGTGGTCGGCGGCGTCGTCTGCGCGACGGCGGCACTGCCGATCAGCAGAGCGGCCATGAAAGCGACAGTCTTCATCGGAAGATTCCTTTTCGACTTGTTTCGTTTAGGCTGCGGACCAAACGAGCCAAGTCGAAAAGGTTTCCGGCGCAGTGTTCAGCCGGTCGCGTCTAGGGCGTAGCCGGCCGAACGGACGGTACGGATAATGTCGGGTCGGTCGCCGACATTGATCGCCTTGCGCAGGCGCCGGATATGTACGTCGACGGTCCGGGATTCGATGTCCGAATCATGCCCCCAAACCGCATCGAGCAGCCGTTCGCGCGAGAATACCCAGCCGGGATGTTCGAGGAAGTGTTTGAGAAGACGGAATTCCGTCGGACCGAGCGGTACGACTTCGCCGCCGCGCCGCACCCGGTGGCCGACCGTGTCCATTTCGATATCGGCATAAGTCAGCGCTTCGCCGGCGAGGGCGGGGCGGACGCGGCGGAGCACGGCGTTGACTCGGGCAACTAGTTCCCGCGGCGAAAACGGCTTGGTCACATAATCGTCGGCACCGGTTTCGAGGCCGCGGACGCGGTCCTCTTCCTCGCCGCGTGCGGTCAGCATGATGATCGGCACGTTCTGCGTCTCGGCCTGCCGACGCAGCTGGCGGCAGACCTCGATCCCCGACAGTCCTTCGACCATCCAGTCGAGCAGGACGATGTCGGGGGTAGCCTCGCGCGCGAGCAGCAGCGCTTCCTCGCCCTCATGGGTGCGGACGACCTCGAAATCCTCGCGCTGGAAGTGAAAGGCGATGAGTTCGGCCAGCGCCGCATCGTCTTCCAACAGCAACATCCGTGCCTTGGTCATGGTTATCCTGCGAATTCCGTGGTTTCGCGCTCGGCCAAGGTCTGGCCGGTCGCGGCGAAATAGACCATTTCGGCGACGTTGGTCGCATGGTCGCCGATGCGTTCGAGGTTCTTGGCGACGAACAGCAGGTGCGCGACCTGGCTGATCGTCTTCGGATTTTCGACCATGTAGGTCACCAGTACGCGGAAGATGCTGTTGTAATAATCGTCGAGCGCATTGTCGCGCTTGCAGATTTCGACCGCCGCCTGCGCATCGCGCGCCGAAAAGGCATCGAGCACGTCATGCACCATGTCGGCGGCCAGCTGCGCCATCGCAGGCAGGATGCTGAGCGGTTCGATGCGGGGGTCGTGGGTTTCGCCATGGATCGACGACACGCGCTTGGCGATATTCTTGGCATAGTCGCCGATGCGTTCGATGACGGCGGCGATCTTTAGGGCGGCGACCACTTCACGCAGATCGTCGGCCATTGGTGCGCGCAGCGCGATGACGCGAACGACCAGTTTCTCGACCTCCGCCTCGATCGCGTCGATCGCCTTGTCCTGTGCGCGGACCTGCTTGGCGAGCGCGGGATCGTTGCGGGTCAGCGCCAGCATCGCATCGCTGATCGCCTGTTCGGCGAGGCCGCCCATTTGCGAGATCAGTGCGCGCAAGTGCCCGATATCGCGGTCGAAAGCCTTGACGGTGTGTTCGTGGCCCGTCGCCATATCGTGTCCCTCAGCCATAACGTCCCGTGATGTAATCTTTTGTGCGCTCTTGGCGGGGGTTGGTAAAGATGTCGGAGGTACGACCGTATTCAACCAGCGTGCCCAGATGGAAGAAGGCGGTGCGTTGCGACACGCGCGCGGCCTGCTGCATGTTGTGGGTGACGATCGCGATGGCATAGCGGCCGCGCAGTTCGTGGATCAGTTCCTCGATCTTGGCGGTGGCGATCGGGTCAAGTGCTGAACAGGGTTCGTCCATCAGGATGACTTCGGGATCGACGGCGATCGCGCGGGCGATGCACAGCCGCTGCTGTTGACCGCCCGACAGCGCGGTGCCGCTGTCGGACAGGCGGTCCTTCACCTCGTTCCACAGGCCGGCTCGGGTCAGCGAGCGTTCGACGATGCCGTCCATCTCGCCCTTCGACGCCGCCAGCCCGTGGATGCGCGGGCCATAGGCGACGTTCTCGTAGATCGATTTGGGGAATGGGTTGGGTTTCTGGAAAACCATGCCGACGCGGGCGCGAAGCTGCACCACGTCCATCGCCGGCGAATAGATATCCTCGCCGTCCAGCCGGATGTCGCCGGTGACGCGGGCCGACGACACCGTGTCGTTCATCCGGTTCATCGTGCGCAGGAAGGTCGACTTGCCGCAGCCCGAAGGGCCGATGAAGGCGGTGACATGTTCCATGTCGATGTCGATCGACACGTCCTTGATCGCCTGCTTCTGGCCATAGAACACGTCGACGCCGCGCGCCGACAATTTCGGGGTCGCGTTGTTGAGTTGGGTGTCGGTCATTACCAGCGGGTCTCGAAGCGATTGCGGAGATAGATGGCGAGCGCGTTCATCGCGAGGAGGAACGCCAGCAGCACGAGGATCGCGGCGCTGGTCTTCTCAACGAAGCCCCGGCTGACCTGATCGGACCACAGGAAAATCTGCACCGGCAGCACGGTGGCGGGATCGGCAAAGCCCTGCGGCGGCTGGCTGATGAAGGCGCGCATGCCGATCATCAGTAGCGGCGCGGTTTCGCCCAGCGCACGGGCCATGCCGATGATCGTGCCGGTCAGGATGCCGGGCAGCGCCAGCGGCAGGACGTGGTGGAACACCACCTGCACCTTCGACGCGCCGATCCCCAAGGCGGCATCGCGGATCGAGGGCGGCACCGCCTTGATCGCGTTGCGCCCGGCGATGACGATGACCGGCATGATCATCAGCGCCAGCGTCAGACCACCGACGATCGGTGCCGAGCGCGGCAGGTTCAGCGTGCCGAGGAATACGGCGAGGCCGAGCAGGCCGAAGATGATCGACGGTACGGCGGCGAGGTTGTTGATCGACACCTCGATCAGGTCGGTCCAGCGGTTCCGCGGTGCATATTCTTCGAGGTAGAGCGCCGACAGCGTGCCGACCGGGAAGGCGATCAGCAGCGTCACCAGCATGGTCATCAGCGAGCCTTTCAGCGCGCCCCAGATACCGACGGCGGTCGGATCGGTCGAATCGGCCGATTTGAAGAAGTCGGTGTTGAACCCGGTCAAGATGGTGCCGGCCTGTTCGAGCCTGGCGACCAGCGCCTCGTCCGTCGGATCGCCATCGGCCTTGGCTGCTTCCTCGATCCCCGGCGCGGCGGGGACGGGAATGCTGACCTTCTGCGACAGGATCGACGGATCGGCCTTGATCGCGTCGCGCACCGTCAGCCACGCGCTGTCGGAGATGACGCGGTTCTCCTCGCCGAACGCGGCGGCGGCGGCACCGTTGACGGCGTTCTCCAGCCCGGCACCGGCAAGCGCCAGATCGGCGCCGCGCGTCTTCAACTGCGCACGATCGACCTCCAGCCCGGCCGTGGGGAAGTCGATCGGCAGCGTGACCAATGTCCGCTGGAACCCGCCGATGCCGCTCATCAACATCGTGACAAGCAGAAAGGCGAGGAACCCGGCCGACAGGACGACGGCGGCGAGGCCGAAGAAGCGGAAGCGACGCTCGGCGGCATAGCGGCGGCGAATGCGCTTCTGCATCGCCCCGGTCTTCCAGTCGGTCGGCACGCGCTCGGGGGTCGCGGCGCGCTCGACGGCGGGCGATCCGGCGACGAGGCTGGGACTATTCATAGGCTTCCCGGTAGCGTTTCACGACGCGCAGCGCGACGACGTTGAGAAGGAAGGTGATCGCGAACAGCGTGAGGCCGAGCGCGAAGGCGGCGAGCGTCTTCGGGCTGTCGAACTCGGCCTCGCCGGTCAGCAGGTCAACGATCTGCTTGGTGACGGTGGTCGCGCTTTCGAACGGGTTGAGCGTGATCGACGCCGCGCCCGATGCCGCCATGACGACGATCATCGTCTCGCCGATCGCGCGGCTGACGGCGAGGAGCACGCCCGCGACGACGCCGGGCAGGGCGGCGGGGAGCAGCACCTTGCCGATCGTCTCGCTGGTGGTGGCACCCATCGCCAGGCTGCCGTCGCGCATCGACTGCGGCACCGCCGCGATCGAATCGTCGGCCATCGACGACACGAAGGGGATGATCATAACCCCCATCACGAGGCCGGCGGCGAGCGCGCTTTCCGAACTGGCAAAGGGCATGCCGAGCATGACGGCGAGGTCGCGGATCGCGGGGCCGACGGTCAGCGCGGCGAAATAGCCATAGACCACGGTCGGGACGCCCGCGAGAATCTCGAGGATCGGCTTCATCCACTTGCGCACGCCGGGTTTGGCATATTGCGTCAGATAGACCGCGCTCATCAGTCCGAACGGGATGGCGACGATCATCGCGATCACCGCGCCGATGAAGAAGGTGCCCCAGAACAGCGGCACCGCGCCCAGCGTCGCGCCCGGATCGTTCGCGCGAATGACCTGCGGGCTCCAGTTGGTGCCGAACAGGAAGTCGGTAACCGGCACGATGCGGAAGAAGCGCCAGCTTTCGACGACCAGCGACACGAAGATGCCGAGCGTGGTCAGGATCGCGATCAGCGACGCGACCAGCAGCGCGAGCATCACCGCGCGTTCGACCTGCGTGCGTGCGCGATAATCGGGGCGGATGCGGGTAAAGGCAAAGGCCCCGCCGGCAAAGGCGAGCAGGATGGCAAGCGTGGTGCCGATCCAGTCATAGCGGCTCTGCGCGGCGGCATAGGCGGGCGCCAGCACCTCCGCCTGTTGGTTGAACGCGCCGTACGCGTTGCCGAGCGCGAGCGAGCGCGCCTCCGCCAATATTGCCGAGCGTTCGAAGCCCGGACCGGGCAGGCCGGCGGCGGCGGGCGTCGACAGCACCGCGTCGCGCACCAGCGCTGGCGACACCGCGCTCCAGATGCTGAGGAACAGCAGGGCAGGCGCCGCGATCCAGATCGCCATGTGCCAGCCATGCTGGCCGGGCAGCGAATTGGGGCGGCCGGCGGCGGTTGTCGGCTTGGCGAAGCGCGCGGCGCGGGCGCGCGCGACCATCCAGCCGATGCCGCCAAAGCCCAGCACCAGCAGGATCAGCGTGACGCCGTGCATCAGTGCAGCCCCGCGGGGTTCATCGCGGTCTGGTTCGCGATCTCCGCCGCCGATTCGGCGCGGACGGCCGCCGGTGCCGCGATCATGCCACGCCGCGTCAGCGGGCCGCCCGGATCCCACGACTTTGCGAACATGGCGAGGAAGTCGTTCATGCCGGGCACGGGTTTGATGTGCGCCTTCTTCACATAGATGAACAGTGGGCGCGCGCCCGGATAGCTGCCATCGGCGATGCTGTCATAGCTGGGCGCGATGCCGTCGATCGGCACGCCGTGCAGCCGCGACTTGTTTTCCTCCAGATACGAATAGCCGAAGATGCCGACCGCGTTGGGGTTGGTCGACAGGTTCTGGACGATCAGATTGTCGTTCTCCCCCTTGTCGACATAGGCCGCGTCCTCGCGGATGCGGGTGCAGATATCCTCGTACCGGTCCTTGTCGCTGTCCTTCAGCGCCTTTGCCTGCGGAAAGGCGGCTTCGCAGGCCGGGACCATGATGAGTTCGACCAGCGCGTCGCGGGTACCGCTGGTCGCGGGCGGGCCGAAGAACTGGATGGGGATCGCGGGCAGCGCCGGGTTGATCTGGTTCCACATCCGCGCGCTATTGGGTTTGCCCAGCGGATTGGCCGACAGCGCCATATAGACGTCGCGCTTGCTTAATTGCAGCTTGGGGCCGTTGTTCGATTCGGCCAGCGCCACGCCGTCGACGCCGACCTGCACCTCCATGATGTCCTTCACGCCGTGCGACTGACAGGTGGCATATTCCGACTTCTTCAACCGGCGCGATGCGTCGAGGATGTCGGGATGCTGCGGTCCCACGCCGGCACAGAACAGCGCCGCGCCGGCACCGGTGCCGGTCGATTCGACCAGCGGCGCGCGCAGATCGGGATTGGCGTTCACCAGCATCTCGGCGACGGCGGTGGTGAAGGGATAGACGGTCGACGACCCGACGACGCGGATATGGTCGCGCGACGTCTGCGGCTCGCACGCCGACAGCGCGAGCACGAGGGTCAGGGCGGACATGATCCGACGAGTCATGCGGTTCCGGTTTCCAGGGGCGTATACGGTCATTCGCGACGCTCCGCCGTGCTCTGTTACCATGGCGTTACGGCTTCATGACAGCGTTCAGCGGCAACAGCACGCTGACCGTCGTACCGTCGCCGACGACGCTGCCGATATCGAGCCGCCCGCGATGGCGTTCGACGATGTGCTTGACGATGGCGAGGCCCAGCCCGGTCCCGCCCAGCGCCCGGCTGCGTCCCGAATCGACACGATAAAAACGTTCGGTCAGGCGCGGCAGGTGATCGATCGCCACCCCCTCGCCATGATCGCGCACGACCAGTTCGGCCGTGGTGTCGCGCGGCGCGAGCCGGATTTCGACCGGCGTGCCGGCGCGACCATATTTCATGGCGTTGCCGATGACGTTGTGCAGCAGTTGTGACAATTGGGCGCGGTCGCCGATCACGGTCACCGCCGGTTCGACCAGCAGCGACAGGTCGGCGCCGCGCGCCGGGTTCGTGGCGCTCAATTCGTCACGCACCGCGCGTAGCATCGCCGACAGGTCGACCGACTGGTCGGGCGGCCGGTATTTCTCCGCCTCGATCCGGCTCAAGGAGATCAGATCGTCGATCAGCCGCTGCATCCGCCGCGCTTCGTCATTCATGACCTTCAGGAAGCGTTCGCGCACGCCCGGATCCTCGCCCGCTTCGTCGCGCAGCGTTTCGATGAAGCCGAGCAGCGAGGCGAGCGGGGTGCGCAGTTCGTGGCTGGCATTGGCGACGAAATCGACGCGCATCCGCTCGGTCGCGCGGTTGCCGGTCCGGTCGGCGAGATGGACCAGCCGCCGTTCCCCGCCAAGGCTGCGCACCCGCATTTCCCAGCTCTGGTCGCGGGAACCGAGGCCGACCAGCCCGACCGGTTCGGGATCGTCGCTATTGCCGAACAGCCGTTCGGCGGCAGCGGGATGGCGGATGGCGAGGCGGACGTCGCCGCCGACGATATGCTGGCCGAGCAGCGCACGGGCGGCGGGGTTGGCGGCATCGACATGGCCGGCGGCGATCACGAGGATCGGTTCGTCGATTGCATCGATCGCCGCCTGCGTCGCGGCGGCGCCATGCTGACGCGCGGTATCGGGTGATTCGGTGCTGCTGCGGTCGGGGCCGTGCAGCCCGGCCACCAGCACGGCCGCGACCGCACCGACCAGCACCACCGCGCTGGCATTGATGCCGGCACCCAGCAGAAAGGCCAGCAGGGCGACGCCGACCGCAACGGCGAGGGCGAGGGGCAGGCGGGGGCCGAATTCGTCCATCGGCCCCGATTAGGCGCAAGTGCCGGCTTAGGCCAGTGGCCGTCTTTACGATTGCGTAATCGCGCTGGTTCAGGAAGATGACCCGATGGCCGACGATCCGCATCCCCCCGTCACGTCCGCTGCCGTGACCACGCGGCGCACGCTGCTGATCGGGGCGGCGGGGGCATCGGCGGTGGTATCGATCCGGCCGGCGCTGGCGCAGACCCAGGCGTCGGTGATGACCTGCGAGATCCCGGTGCCCGACAATGCACGGCGCGGGCAGACGATCGATGCGGAGGGGAGCGTCGTCGCGCCGGGCACGCCCGGGGCCTTTCCGGGCGCCAACCGCCCCTTCACCGGTGAGGAAGTACGGGCGGCGATGAACGGTGCGAACCTGCCCGGTGCCGATGGCGACACGACCCGCGCCTACATGAAATATGTCCAGCGGTTGCAGAACGGGACCAGCGGCTTCACCTGCTTCGCATCGTTGCAGATGCCGCGCGGCTGACCCGCATGGGCGCACGCTATCGCGCGCCGCCGCCGGGGCATGTCGTGACATTGCCGCTCGATCCGCTGACCGCGCTCTATCACCGGGCGTCGGGGCAGACGCATGTCGTGGCACCCCCGGTGCCGGAGATGCTGGCGCTGCTGGTCGATCCACTGACGCCGGGGGAACTGCTGGCGGCGCTGGGCGAGCGCTATGATCTACCCGATGGCGATATGGCGGCATTGACCGCGCGGCTCGACGAACTGGCGGCGATCGGGCTGGTGACGTGCGATGCGGTATAGCCGGATGCTGCGGATCGGGCCGGTCGGCTTCCGGGTCGGCAGCGACTGGCGCGGGCCGATCGCGGCGCTGGACGATCTGTATCGTGACTATCCGCTGCCCGAGGATGGCATCGTCGATTTCAACGTCCGCCTGTTCGCCGCGCGGCCATGGCGGCGCTTCGTCCGGCCAGCGGTGATGATCGGCGGCGACTATATGCTGCCCGATGCGCTGCCATTGCCGCTGGCCCAGGGGTTGCTGGCGGCGGAAATGGGCATGAATTTGCAGATGGCGCTGGCGCAGCGGCGCTACCTGTTGCTCCACGCCTCCGCCGTCGAGCGTGACGGACGGGCGCTGTTGCTGAGCGGGGTGTCGGGAGCGGGCAAGTCGACGCTGGCGGCGTTGCTGATGACGCGCGGCTGGCGGCTGATGGGTGACGAGTTCGCGCTGGTCGATCCGGCGAGCGGGCTGGTCCACGCCTTTCCACGGCTGCTCAGCCTGAAGAATGAGAGCGTTCCGGTGTTGCAACGCGCTGCGCCGGGCGGGCGGTTCGGGCCATTGCTGGCGGGCACGCCCAAGGGGGATATCCGCCATCTGGTCCCCGATGCGACCGCGATCGCGGCGATGGATCGACCGGCGGTGCCGGCGCTGCTGCTGTTCCCGACCTTTGGTCCGGCGCAAGCTGTGCGGGAAGTCGGTGCGGCGGAGACGTTCGTGCGGCTGACCCAGGCATCGACCAATTATGTCGCGATGGGCGAACGCGGTTTCGGCTCGCTCGGGCGGCTGGTGCAGGACGTGCCGGTCCGGGCGATCGACTATGCCGATACCGCTAGCGGCATCGCGCTGGTCGAGCGGCTGTGGAGCGAGCTGGCGTGAGCGGGGCGCTGGTTGCCGCTGTACTGACCGATCCGGGGCGGGCGTTGGCGCTCACGTCCGGCGATTGGAACGCGCTGATTGCGGCGGCGCGGGCCGAGCAATTGATCGGTAGCCTTGCCGTGCGGCTCGATGGGCTGCCGATCCCTCCTGCCGCCACGCGCGTCTTGGCCGATGCGCGGGCGTCGGCCGAACAGGGGCGGGTGGCGGCGCTGTGGGAGGCGGAGATGGCGCGTCGTGCGCTCGCGCCGCTCGGGGTGCCGGTGGTGCTGTTGAAGGGAACGGCGTTCGTTGCCGCCGGACTGGATGCGGGGCGGGGGCGGTCGATCGGCGACCTCGACATCCTCGTGCCGCGCGACGCCCTCGATGCGGTCGAGGCGGCGCTGCTGGCGGCGGGGTGGGAATGGGTGAAGCCCGACCCGTATGACGATGCTTATTATCGCCGCTGGATGCACGAGTTGCCGCCGCTGATCCACCGCGAGCGTGACCGGATGATCGACGTACACCATACGATCCTGCCCCCGACCGCACGGCCGACGCCCGATGCGGCGGCACTGATCGCTGATGCGGTGCCGTTGTCGGGCGGGTTGTCCGTCCTGTGCCCAGCAGACATGGTGATCCATGCCGCGGCGCATCTGTTCGCCGATGGCGACTTGCAGGGGGGCTTGCGCAACCTGTGGGATATCGATCGGCTGGTGCGTGAGTTCACCGCCGACGCCCCCGATTTCTGCCTGGACCTGATCGAGCAGGCGCACTTGCATCAACTGGTACCGACCATCAAGCGAGCGTTGCGCCTCGCAAAGTGCATCTTCGGTACGCCGCTGGTCGAATATGACGATCCGCTGCGGTTGCGCTTCACCCCGGTCGCGTCCGACGCGCTGTTCGCCCGGCGGCTGCTGGCGCGCGACGGCTGGGGCCGGTCGCGGCACAAGGGGACCGAGTTCGGCTTCTATGTCCGCTCGCACTGGCTGCGGATGCCGCCGGTGATGCTCGCGCGGCATCTGTGGACGAAGGTTCGGAAGAAGTAGGTTGGTTCACGCGAAGGTGCGGAGACGCGAAGGAAAAGAAGATCGGATTTCGCGCAGAGGCGCAGAGGCGCGGAGGTGTTGCGCTCGCCGCGACAGCGGCTCTCCCCTGCCGACCTCCCAGAGCGAAAATGCTGCGCCGGACAGGCCAAGATGGCCCGATCCACGACACCTCAGCGTCCTCTGCGCCTCTGCGCGAACAAACCCTTCCTTCTTCTTCGTGCCTTCGCGTGAACCGAATTCAACGCCACATGCCCCGCGTGTCGTACACCTGCTTGCCCGCCCGCGCTTCCGCCGGCACCCGCTTGAACACGCTATGGTCGACCAGCACGACCAGAATGTCGTTCGCCAGCCCGTTCTCCAACGACACCAGCCGGCCGCAAGCCAGCGCCTTGGGCAGCGTGTTGACAAAGGGTTCGACCAGATCGATCCGGTCGCCGAACCGCTCGACCAGTGCGGCGGCGACCTTCACCGCCGGGCTTTCGCGCAGGTCGTCGATATCCGCCTTGAACGCCAATCCCAGCAGCGACGCGCGCGCATCGGGTGCCGCGTCGAGCATCGCGGCGGCGCGGGCGACGACGTGGTCGACCTTGCCGTCATTCACCTCGCGCGCGGTGCGGATCAGCGGGGTCTGTTCGGGCGCGGCGTCGACGATGAACCACGGGTCGACCGCGATGCAGTGCCCGCCGACGCCGGGGCCGGGCTTCAGGATGTTAACGCGCGGATGGCGGTTGGCGAGTTCGATCACGTCCCAGACGTTCAGGTCCATCCGGTCGCACACGATCGACAATTCGTTGGCGAAAGCAATGGCCACGTCGCGGCTGGTATTCTCGACCAGCTTGACCATCTCCGCCGTCCGCGCATTCGTGACGGTGCACGCCCCCTCGACGAAGCGGCGGTAGAAATCGCATGCCGC
Source organism: Sphingomonas sp. Leaf10 (assembly GCF_001421245.1). Lineage (GTDB taxonomy): Bacteria > Pseudomonadota > Alphaproteobacteria > Sphingomonadales > Sphingomonadaceae > Sphingomonas. The sequence continues at coordinate 152,126 of NZ_LMKE01000002.1, forward strand.
TTCCGCGCAGGCAGGCGTGATCCCGCCGATCGAGCGTTCGTTCGACACGAGTTCGAGGATGATCCGCCCCGGCAGCACCCGTTCGGGGCAATAGGCGACGGCGATATCGGGCACCTCCGACACGCCGGGCAGCGACAGGTCGGGACGCAGTTCGGCGAGCAGGTCGCGGATCTGCTCCGTGGTCCCGACCGGCGAGGTCGATTCTAGGATGACGGTATTGCCCGGCGTCAGCACCGGCGCGATCGCGCGGGTGGCATCAAGGACATAGGACAGGTCGGGCGCATGGCCGGGGCCGAACGGCGTCGGCACCGCGATCACGAACACACCAGCCGGCGCCGGGCTGGTCGCGGCGGTCAGTCGGCCGAGCAGCACGACGTCGCGCACCAGCGTGTCGAGATCGGCCTCCTCGATATGGATGTCGCCGCGTGCGACGGTGTCGACCACGCGCTGGCTGACGTCGATGCCGATGACCCGCGCCCCCGACCGGGCGACAACGGCGGCGGTCGGCAGCCCGATATAGCCGAGGCCCACGACACACACGTCATAGCTGGCGGCGGCGGTGATCCGCTGTTCAAGCATAGAGTGTCTCCACGATGCGTGCGGACGCATGGCCGTCTCCGAAGGGATTATGTGCTCGGGCCATGGCGGCATGAGCTTGCGCGTCGTCGAGCAGCCAAATGACCTCGGCGACGATGCGGTCCTCGTCCGATCCGATCAGCCGGGCGGTGCCGGCCGCGACCCCTTCGGGGCGTTCGGTCGTCTCGCGCAGGACCAGCACCGGCTTGCCGAGGCCCGGCGCCTCCTCCTGCACCCCACCCGAATCGGTGAGCACGAGGTAGCACAGGTCGAGCAGGCGGACGAAATGCGCATAGTCCTGCGGTTCGATCAGCGCGACGCGCGGATGATCGCCCAGCATCGATTCCATGACTCCGCGCACCTGCGGATTGGGATGCACCGGAAACACGACGCCGATATCGGTGCGCTCGGCGATACGGGCGATGGCGCGGGCGATGCTTTCCATGCCGCCGCTGAAATTCTCGCGGCGATGGGTGGTGACCAGCACGATGCGCTTGCCAGCGAACCGTTTGGCGACGGTATCCAGCCCCGCGCCGTGCTGCGGATCGGCGGCGATACGCTCGCGCGCCAGATGCAGCGCGTCGATCACGGTATTGCCGGTCACCTGCACCCGCGATGGCGGCACGTTTTCGGCGAGCAGCGCGTCGGCGGCGGTCCGGGTCGGGGCGAAGTGCAGATCGGCGATGCTGCCGACGATCTTGCGGTTCACCTCTTCGGGCCAAGGATGGTAAATGTCGTGGCTGCGCAGCCCCGCCTCGACATGGGCGACCGGCACCTTGCGATAATAAGCGGCCAGTGCCGCAACCATCGCCGTCGCGGTATCGCCCTGCACGATCACCCGGTCGGGCTGCTCCGCATCGAATACCGGCCCCAACGCGTCGAGCAACCGCGCGGTCAGGCCATCGAGTGACTGGCCGGCGGTCATGATGTTCAGGTCGATGTCGGCCACGATCCCGGCAAAGGCCAGCACCTGATCCAGCATCTCGCGATGCTGCGCGGTCACGACGACGCGGGTGTCGAAGCCGGGATGACGCTTGAGCGCATGGATCAGCGGGAACAACTTGATCGCTTCGGGACGCGTGCCGAACACGACCAGCACCCGTTGCACCCGCTTGCTCATCGACGACCCCCGCGACCGGGATTGGCCGCCCATGCGGTGTGGCTTAGCCGCGGGAGTTTAACAATTGGTGCGGCCAAGATCCGTTTCGCCCGGCGGGGATCAGTTCAGCGACTTGCCCACCTGTTCGAGCATATCCTTCGACAGGCCCGGCACCGACAGGATCCGCTCCAGTTCGGCGCGCATCAACGCTCCCCGCGCCCGGTCGAACCGCCGCCAGCGCCCCAGCGGCGGCAGCATTTTGGCAGCGGTCTGCGGATTGATCCGGTCGAGCGCGATCAACTGGTCGGCCAGGAAACGGTAGCCGGCGCCGTCGGCGCGGTGGAACGCCTTCTGGTTCATGCTGAACGCGCCGATCAGCGCGCGGGCGCGGTTGGGATTGGTCAGCGTGAAATCGCGGTGGCCGGCAAGGTCCGCGACCTGTTCGAACGCATCGGCGCGTGTCGACAGCGCCTGCGTCGTGAACCATTTGTCGAGCACCAGCGCGTTGTCGCGGTACCGGTTGTAGAAGATGTCGAGCGCGGCGATGCGGCTGTCCGAATCCGAATTGACCAGCGTCATCAGCGCGCCCTGCCGATCGGTCATGTTGTCGGCCTGCCGGAACTGGGCAAAGGCGATGTCGTCGGCGTAGCTGGCCCCCGACGCCGCGATATAGCCGAGCGCGACGGTGCGCAGCCGCCGCTTGCCCTTGGCATCGGGGCTGTATTCGAACCCGTCCGCCTCGGTCCCGGCATAGGCGGCGCGCCATTCGACCAGCAGCGCTTGGCCGATATCGGCGCGTAGCGCCTCGCGAGCAGCAAAGATCGCGTCGGGATCGACCACGCCCATCTGGTCGCCGATGAAGCTGTCGGAGGGGAGCAGTACCGCTTCGGCGATGAACGCCCGGTCGAGACGGTCGTCGGCCAGCGTGTTGCCAACCGCCTCGATCACCGCCGCATGGTCGCCATGCCCGGTGGCGACCGAAGCAACCAGCGTGTCGAGCATCAGTTGCTGCATCGCTTCGTAGCGGGCGAAGGGGTCGTCGTCCTGCGCACTGAGGAACGCCAAGTCGGCCGATCCGCGATCGGTCTCGACGATCACCGGCGCCGAAAAGCCGCGATTGATCGACAGGACCGGGCGTTCGGTGACCGTTTCGAAGGTGATCGAACCCTGTTCCTCGTCGAGCAGGAGCAGTTGTTCCTCGCTTAAGGGGCGGCCGGTTTCCGCGCCGAACAGCCGGACCTTGAGCGGCAGCACCATCGGCAGCTTGGTCGATTGGCCCGGTGTCGGCGGCACGGTCTGCGTCAGCGACAGCGTCGCGCGACCGCCGCCGGCTTCGTGCGCCAGCGTCGCGACGACGCGCGGAGTGCCGGCCTGTTCGTACCAGTGGCGGAAGCGGGTCAGGTCGACGCCCGACGCATCCTCCATCGCCACCACGAAATCCTCGCAGGTCGCGGCGGTCCCGTCATGGCGGCTGAAATACAGGTCGGTGCCGGCCCGGAACGCGGTCTCGCCCAGAATCGTCGCGATCATGCGAACGACCTCGGCCCCCTTGTTATAGATGGTCGCGGTGTAGAAGTTGCTGATTTCCTGATACGCATCGGGCCGGATCGGATGCGCCAGCGGGCCGGCATCCTCAGGAAACTGCGACGCGCGCAAGCTGCGGACATCCTCGATCCGCTTGACCGCTGCCGACCCCTGATCGGCGGAGAATTGCTGGTCGCGCAGGACCGTGAAGCCCTCCTTCAGCGACAGCTGGAACCAGTCGCGACAGGTGACGCGGTTGCCCGACCAGTTGTGGAAATATTCGTGGGCGACGACGGCGGCGATGCCGTCATAGTCGTAATCGGTCGCGGTATCGGGGTCGGCGAGGATGTAGCGGCTGTTGAAGATGTTCAGCCCCTTGTTTTCCATCGCCCCGAAATTGAAATCGTCGACCGCGACGATGTTGAACACGTCGAGGTCATATTCGCGGCCATAGACGCGCTCGTCCCACGCCATCGACGTTTTCAGCGCGCGCATCGCATGGTCGGTCTTGGCGAGGTCGGGTGCACGGACCCAGATGCCGAGTTCGACCTCGCGGCCCGATGCGGTGACGAACTGCGCACGATTGGCGACCAGATCGCCCGCGACCAGCGCGAAGAGATAGCAGGGCTTGGGGAAGGGGTCGGACCATTCCGCCCAGTGCCGCCCGTCCGCCAGATCGCCCGACGCGACCGGATCGCCGTTCGCCAGCAGCACCGGGAAGCGCGCCTTGTCCGCCGTCATCGTCACCCGGTAGCGGCTGAGGATATCGGGGCGGTCGGGGAAGAAGGTGATGCGGCGGAACCCTTCCGCCTCGCACTGGGTGCACAGATTTCCGCCCGATGCGTACAGGCCCATCAACTGGGTATTGGCCTGCGGCTCGATCACGACCTCGGTCGTGATTTCATGGGCATCGCCGGGCAGGTCGAGGACCAGCGCGCCGTCCTCCAGCCGCCAGTCGTTGCGTGGCGTGCCATCGACCGCGACCGACACGGGTGTCAGTCCGTCACCGTCGAGGCGCAACGGTCCCGTGCCACGGCGTTCGACCGACAGCGTCGCGCGCACCCGCGTGCCGCGTGGGTCGAGATCGAATTGGAGGGCGATATCCGGCACATGCCATTCGGGCGGACGATAATCGCTGCGGCGGATGACGGGCGGGGCCGTGGGGGTACGCATCGCATCGACCATCATCTTTTCACCCGTTCCCGTCGCGTTGTTGCCGTCGTTGCGTGGGGCCACGCCATTGGCTACGCCTGTATCTATGGTCGCTTGTCGAAGGATTCCAATGTTCCGTCCAGCCTTGTTGCTCGGTCTTCTCATCAGCACCGCCGGAATTGCGCAAGATGCGCCGCAGGCCCCGGCTCCTGCCCCCACCGCCGCCGAGTTGGCTGCACGTAATACAGAAGTGAATGCGGAACTGCCCGCGGCACAGGCGGCGATGAAGGCGCATGTCATGTTCCTTGCCAGCGACGCGATGCGCGGGCGCGATGCCGGGTCGCCCGAATATGATATCGCCGCCAATTATGTCGCGTCACAATTCTATGCGGCGGGGCTGCGTCCGGCGGGCGATGACGGCAGCTATCTGCAGAACGTGCCGCTGATCCGCATGAACGCCGCCGACAAGGGGCAGGTAAGCCTGAACGGCCAGCTGCTGACTTTTGGCGAAGACTATCTGCCCGGCATCAACCCGCAGGCGCCGGAATCGATGATCGAGGGCAAGGTCGTCTATGTTGGATACGGCATCGTCCGCCCGGGTCGCGACGATTATGCCGGCGTCGATGTGCGCGGCAAGATCGTGGCGGTGGTGCGCGGCGCGCCCAACGGCCTCGACAGCGAGGAAGCGGCGCATTTCGGCGGCATCGCTACCAAGGCGGCGATCGCGAAGGCCAAGAGCGCGGTGGCGGTGATTGCGCTCCAGACGCCCGAGGCGGCTCAGCGTTCGCCGCTGTCGAAGAGTGCAGCGAGTTATGACAGCCCGAGCGTCAGCTGGGCGGAGAAGGACGGCGTCGGCCATGTGATGGGTGGCGGCGTACCGACCATCGCCACCATCGGTGCGGCGGGCGCGGAAAAGCTGTTCGCAGGATCGGGCACGAGCTGGGCGAAGGCGGCGGCGGCGCTGTCGGGCAAGGGCAAGTTCCGCGCGGTGGCGCTGAAGCCGACCATGACGGTGGCGCTCAAGACCAAGATCACACCGTTGCCGAGCTACAATGTCGCGGGTATCCTGCCGGGCAGCGACCCGTCGGTTGCGGCGGAGACCGTGGTGCTGTCGGCGCATCTCGACCATGTCGGTGTGGGTGCCCCCAATGCGAAGGGCGACACCATCTATAACGGTGCGATGGACAATGCGGTGGGCATCGCCTCGCTGATCGAGGAGGCCAAGCGCTTCAAGGCAGCGGGCAAGGCGCCGCGCCGCTCGATCCTGTTCCTTGCGGTCACCGCCGAGGAAAAGGGGCTGGTCGGCTCCGATTACTTCGCGAACAATCCGACGATCGAGAAGGCGCGGATCGTCGCCGACGTCAATCTCGACATGCCGATCATCACCTACAAGTTTACCGACGTCATCGCCTTCGGCGCGGTCCGGTCGAGCCTGGGCGATATCGTGAAGCGCGCGGCGGCGACGGCGGGGGTGAGCTTCTCGCCCGATCCGATGCCGGAAATGGCGCTGTTCGTGCGGTCCGACCATTATCGCTTCGTGCAGCAGGGCGTGCCGTCGGTCTTCCTGTGGCCGGGCACGTCGGGACCGGGCAAGGCGGCGGTCGATGCGTTCTTCGCCAACAATTACCACAAGCCGTCCGACGAAGTGGTGCAGGGCCCGCCGATCGACTGGGAATCGGGCGAACGCTTCATCAACGTCAATTATCAGATCGCCCGCGACATCGCCGACGCCCCCGCGCGTCCGGCGTGGAACAAGGGTGATTTCTTCGGCACGCTGTATAACGGGTACGGCGCGAAGTAAGACGCGGGGAGCCGCCGCGCTCCCCCCATCCGCCGGCCTTCACCGGGATGACGATTTCCAGGGCCGATCAACGTTCAGCGACGATCGTAAATTTCCGTTATTCCCGCGCAGGCGGGAATCCATAACCGCTGACGTTCCGGCTGGATTTGCGACGCTAGCGCATATGGACTCCCGCCTCCGCGGGAGTGACGATAGCAGATAGAACAGTCGTCCCGCGTCGAGGGAACTTAAGCTCGATCTGACCTAAATGATGTAACAAGGACTCCCATGCGCCTTATCCCGCTCGCACTGTTGCTGGCATCGACCGGCGCGCTCGCCCAGACTGCCCCGCTCACCCCGGAAGAGGCGGCGATGCGGGCGCATGTCGCGTTCCTCGCCGCCGACGACATGAAGGGGCGCGAACCCGGTACCCCCGAATATGATCGCGCCGCCGCCTATGTCGCAAACCAGATGCGCGCCGCCGGATTGCAGCCGGGCGGCGACAATGGCGGCTATCTGCAACGCGTGCCGCTGATCTCGGCAGTCCCGGCGGGGAAGGGGCGGATGACGGCGGCGGGGCGCCCGGCGCTGACCTTCGGTAGTGATTACCTGACCTCGACCAGCTTCCTCGAACCCGATCTGCGGCGGTCGGGCGAGGTGGTGTTCGTCGGGCAGGGCGTGACCGATACCGCCAACGGCATCGACGATTATGCCGGGCTGGACGTGCGCGGCAGGATCGTCGCCTATCTCTACGGCGCGCCGCCCAAGCTGCCGAGCGAGGTCCGTGCGCATTTGGGCAGTGGTGATACCAAGCGCGCCAATGCGGCGGCGCATGGCGCGATTGGCGTGATCCAGATCGAGACTGACGAACAATCGAAACGCTATCCGTTCAGCTATCTGATGTCGATGTATCGCAGCCCGCGCATGACCTGGGTCGGCAAGGACGGGCGGGCGCAGGTCGCCGGGGCCGCCGCGCCGTCGATCGGGTGGCTGAGCGCGTCGGGTGCGGCCAAGCTGTTCACGGGATCGGCGATCGACTGGCCGGCGGTGCTGAAGGCGGAAGCCGCCGGCACGCCGGTGCCGCGCGGGGCGACCGGGGTGCGAGTGACGACGCGGCAGCGTTCGACGACCAGACGGTTCGACAGCAGCAACGTCGTCGGCATCCTTCCGGGCAGCGATCCGGCGCTCCGCGACCAATATGTCGCGCTGTCGGCGCATCTCGACCATATCGGCGTGTCGACCGATCCGACGCTCCCCAAGGGTGCCGACCGCATCAATAACGGCGCGATGGACAATGGCGTCGGCACGGCGGCGATGATCGAGGTCGCGAAGCAGTTCGCCGCCGATCCGCGCAAACCGCGCCGCAGCCTGATCTTCGTCAGCGTGACGGCGGAGGAGAAGGGGCTGATCGGCAGCGAATATTTCGCGATGAACCCGACGGTGCCCAAAGGATCGATCGTCGCCGACGTCAATCTGGACATGCCGATCCTGTCCTACCGCTTTCAGGACATGGTCGCGATCGGGGCGGACCATTCGACCGTCGCGGAAGCCGTGGCGCGCGCGGCGGGCAAGCGCGGCATCGCGCTCAGCCCCGATCCGGAGCCTGAAGAGGCGATCTTCGTCCGGTCGGACCATTACAGCTTCGTCAAGGCAGGCGTGCCGTCGGTGTCGCTCGACACCGGGTGGAAGGGGCCGGGCAAGGCAGCGGTCGCGGACTTTCTGGAGAAGCGCTATCACCAGCCGGGTGACGATATGAACCAGAAGTTCGACTGGACGGCGGGGCGGGTGTTCGTGGCGATCAACCACGACATCGCGCTCGACCTCGCGAACGCGGATGCGCGGCCGCGGTGGAACAAGGGCGATTATTTCGGCGTGTTGTACGACGGTTACGGGGCGAAATGAGCCGGCTGCTGGTCTTCGGCATGGGCTATACGTCGCGGGCGATCGCGGCGCGACTGGAGACGCGGGGGTGGCGGGTCGTGGGCACGACGCGGGACGGGCGGGACGGCAGTATTGCGTTCGGCGACCGCGATCGGGTGCGGTTCGAGGCGGCCCAGGCGACCGCGATCCTGTCGAGCGTGCCGCCCGATGGCGAGGGTGATCCGGTGCTAACCAACTACCGGGATGTACTGGCGGGGCCGACGCTGGCTTATCTGTCGTCGACCGGTGTCTATGGCGATGCCGAGGGCGGCTGGGTCGATGAGAGCGCGCCGATTGCCGGGCGGCGGGGCAACCGTAATGCGGCGGATGCGGCGTGGCTGGGGTTGGGCGCGCGGGTGTTCCGGCTGCCGGGGATTTACGGGCCGGGGCGGTCGCCGCTGGAGCGGGTGGCGGCGGGGCAGGCGCATCGGGTCGATTCCCCGGGGCAGGTGTTCAGCCGGGTGCATGTCGCGGATGTTGCCAAAGGTGTCGCGTACGGACTGTCCGCACCGGCCGGTTCGTATAATTTATCCGATGATCTGCCGGCCTCGCAGAATGAGGTCGTCGAATATGCGGCGCGCTTGTTGGGGGTCGAGCCACCGCCGTTCGTCGCGCTGGAAACGCTCAGTCCGATGGCCCGCGCCTTTTATGGTGAGAACCGGCGGGTGGCGAATGGCAAGGCGAAGCGATTGCTGGGCTGGACGCCCGATTACCCCGATTACCGGTTCGGCCTGCGCGCCTTGAGCGCCACCACCAGCCCGGCCAGCGCCAGCAGCGCGCCGGCGCCCGCGAGCGGCGACCAGCGATAATCTTCGAACAAAGTTGACAACAGCATCGCGATGACCGGCACGACGACGCCGTTATATGCCGCCTTGGCCGGGCCGATCGTGCGGATCAGCCCGAAATACAGGGTGAAGGCGACTGCCGAGGCGACGATGCCGAGATAGAATAGTCCGCCAACATAGGACCAGCGCCAGTCGAACACCGGCGCGCCGACGGTCAGCGTGGCGTAGGTCGCGTCCATTGCCGCGCCGATCAGCATCGCGATCCCGAGCAGCGGCACCATCGGATAGGCTTTGGCGGTCGGGGTCGCCTGCATGACGTTGGCGACCGAGGCGGAGAAGACGCCGGCCAGCGCGATGCCGAGGCCGATCAGCACCGCCGCGCCGTTTTCGGGATGCTCACGCGCTTCATGCACGAACAACAATGCGACACCGGCCAGTGCGATCGCCGATCCGACCAGCAATTGCCGGCCCATGCGCTGGCCGAGAAAGATGCGCGCGAGGATCGAATTGGGCACGATCAACAGCGCGTACATCAGCGCGACCAGCCCCGAGGTGACATATTGTTCGGAGCGGTAGACGAAATTGAAGTTGAGGCAGAATTGGGCAAGGCCGAGTCCGGCCGCGAAGAACAGCCCGCGCCGGTCGACGGCAATCCGGTCGCCGCGCTGCCACGCCCAAAGCAGCATGACGAGACCGGCGATCAGGAAGCGATAGGTCACCGACCATGACGGCGGCACGATGCCCAGCTGATCGCGGATCACGATCCATGTCGATCCCCAGATCAGAGTGACGATGCCGAACGGGATCAGTACCGCCGGCGTCGCCGAACGGGGGGTGTCGGTCATAATGCCGCGATCGCCTCCGCCAGCGGGCGCACGGCCGCCGCATCCTGATCCCATGCGACGACCAGCCGCGCCTGTCCCACGCCCCAGTCGTAGAAGTCGAACCCTTGCGCGCGCAACGCTGCGGCTTCGTCGGCGTTCAGCCGCAGGAAGACCTCGTTGGCCTCGACCGCATGGACCAGCCGGTTGCCGGCCGCCGTCGCCAGCATCGCCGCCCCGGCATTGGCCGCGCGAGCGTTGGCGAGCCACACATCGCCGTCGAGCATCGCCAGCAGTTGCGCGGCGAGGAAGCGGCCCTTGGAGGCGAGCAACCCGGCACGCTTGCGGCGGTAGCGGGCGACCTTCGCCAGTTCGGGGCGGAAGAAGACCAGCGCCTCGGCCGACATGCCGCCATTCTTGATGAAGCCGAACGACAGCGCGTCGACCCCGGCTTTCCACGTCACCTCGGCGGGCGAGCAGCCGAGATGGGTGACGGCATTGGCGAACCGCGCGCCGTCCATGTGCAGGCCCAGACCGCGCGCGCGGGCGACCGCGCCGATCGCGGCGACTTCCTGCGGAGTATAGACACGGCCGGCTTCGGTGGCTTGGGTGATCGAGATCGCGTGCGGCTGTACCTGATGCACGTCGTCGCGGATCGTTGCGAGGTACGCCTCGATCGTGTCCGGCGCGAGTTTCGCACCGTCGCTGCCAAGCAGCATCAGCTTGGCGCCATGGGTGTAGAATTCGGGGGCGCCGCCTTCGTCATTCTGAATGTGCGCTTCTTGGTGGCAGACGATGCCGCCGTGGGGTGGGCACATCGCCGTCAGCGCGAGGCAGTTGGCGGCGGTGCCCGATGGCACCCACAGCACCGCGACCTCGCAGCCGAACAGTTCGCCGAAGCGGGCGTCGAGTTGGGCGCTTAGCCGGTCGCCATCATAGGCGGTGTCCTGTCCGTTGGCGGCGACGATGGCGTCGAGCACGGCGGGGCAGGCGGGGGCGGCATTGTCGGAAAAGAAGCGCATGGCAATGCCTTGGGCGCGCGGGGGGCGGGGGTCAACCGGGGGGACTTTCGCGCGGTGCCGCTGACCTCTCTTTCGTCATCCCGGCGCAGGCCGGGATGCATGGTGCCGCATGAGCGACGGCTTCGGTGCTTGGGGAAACATGAATCCCGGCGTTCGCCGGGATGACGGGGGGAGTGGGGGGATGGGCAGTCCCTGCCTTCATCCCTCCCGCGGAGGCGGGAGGCCATAGACGCTGGCGTCGATGATGGAAGCGCGGGCGTGGCGTGTATGGGTCCCCGCCTGCGCGGGGACGACGATAGTAGAGGGCGATAGTTGTTGGCGCGCTGGCGTTGGCGCCTATTGTTCCTCTTCGTCCGGGGGGCTCCGGTCGTCCGGTTCGGGCGGTTCTTCCTCGCGGCGGCGGCGGTCGTTGGGGGCGAAGCGGACTTGGCCGTCGGGGTCGACCGAGACGTCGAAGCCCGGCCCCTGGATCGTCGGCGGGGCGTCGAACGGGTTGCCGAGCATGTCCTGTACCGCATCGATCGCGTTATCGATCGGTTCGGGTTCGGGGGCGGCGACCGGTACTGGATCGCGCAGGTTCAATGCCTGTCGCATGAAGTCGCGCCAGATGCGGGCGGGGAGGCCACCGCCGGCCAGCCCGGGATTGGTGCTGTTGTCGTCATTGCCCAGCCACACCCCCGCGACGATCCCGCCGGCATAGCCGACGAACAGCGCGTCGCGATTGTCCTGGGTCGTACCGGTCTTGCCGAACGCCGCGACCGGGAGGTTGGCGGCGATGCCGGTGCCCTGTCGGATCGACGCCGCCAGCAGCGTACGCATCCCCTCCAACTCGTCGCGCGACAATGTCTTGCGGGTCGAGCGCAGCCGGTCGAGCCAGGTCGGTTCGTCCTTTTCGGCAAGCCCACGCGGGATGACCGGTGCCTCGCCCGCCGCGATCGCGGCATAGGCGCTGGTCAGTTCCAAGAGCGATACCGTGGAGGTGCCGAGCGCGATCGAGGCTTCGTTGGCGATCGGCGTCGAGATGCCGAGGTCGCGGGCGGCGCGGATGACGTTGCGCACCCCGACTTCCTTGGTCAGCCGCGCGGCGGCGACGTTGCTGGAGCGTTGGAAGGCGCGTTCGAGGGTGATGGTGCCGAGATAGCGCCCGTCGCTGTTCTTTGGACTCCATTCGCCGATGGTGACCGGTTCGTCGAGCACCTGGCTCTGGGGGGTCAGGCCAGAGCGCATGGCGGCGAGATAGACGAACAGCTTGAAGGTCGAACCGGGCTGCCGCCGCGCCTGTACCGCGCGGTTGAACGGGCTGTTGCGGTAATCCTTGCCGCCGACCATCGCGATGACGCGGCCGTCAGGGCGCATGGCGACGATCGCGACCTGCGTCTGGCGCAGGCCCGCATTGCGGACGGCGCGTTCGGCGGCGCGCTGCATCCGGACTTCCAGCGTCGTCGCGACCTTGCGATCGGCGCCGATGCCGCCCGCGCGGTCGCGTGCCTGCGGCAATACCCAGTCGGCGAAATAGGTGCCCGAGGGGAGCGTGCTGTTGCCGGTGACGCGCAGCACGGCCGGTTTCACCCGGCGTGCCTCGGACGGGGTCAGGTAGCCGGCATCCTCCATCGCGCCGACGACGACCGCCTGGCGGGCGCGCGCGCCCTTCAGATTGCCGGTCGGGGCGAGGCGCGAGGGGGCTTTCACCAGCCCGGCCAACATCGCCGCCTGTCCGACGGTCAAGTCCTTGGGCGCGCGGCTGAAATAATGGCGGGCGGCGGCGTCTAGGCCGTACGCATTGTCGCCGAAATAGGCGTTGGAGAGATAGCGCGACAGGATCTCGTCCTTGGTCAGCCATGCCTCCAGCCAGAAGGCGATCAGCACCTCGCGCAGCTTGCGGGCCGCCGTCCGGTCCGAATCGAGGAACGCGTTCTTGGCAAGCTGTTGCGTGATCGTGCTCGCGCCCTGTCGTACGCCGCCGGCCTGCGTATTGGTCCACATCGCGCGGACGATACCGCGCGGGTCGATGCCCCAATGGGTGCGGAAACGGCGGTCCTCGATCGCCATGAAAGCTTCGGCGACATGCGCGGGCAGCTTGGTCGCATCGACCGGCTTGCCGATATTCGCGCCGCGCTCGGCGATCGGGGTGCCCTCGGCCGAGAGCAGCGTGATCGACGGCGGAGCGGGTGGTTCGAGCGATTTCGACAGCGGCGCGGTGAACGCCAGCCACGCGATCGCGATCACCAGCAGGATGATGAAAATGCCGAAGCCGCGCATGACCCAGCGCAGCCACCAGCGCAGCGGTTTGCGACGGCGGGCGGTCTGCGGCGCTTCGGGGCCGGGCGGCGGGGGTGGCGGCGGCGCTTCGCCCATGCCGGGGAAGCTGCGATCGTAATCGGCCAGCGCGTCGTCGAATGCGGTCAGCCGCCGTCGCCGCTCCAGCGCATCGCCCGACAGCGGGGTCGTCAGGCGCCCGATCCGGCTGGGATCGATCGGGCCGGAGGGCGGGGACGGGGGATCGTAAGCCATGATATCGGCCGTGTATTACCGTTCTGATACAGCCTCGGCAAGCGCGGTTGCGGCGGGGCGGGGGGTGCGTGGTGGACCGTTGCCGGAACCGGCTGGGCTGTCGTGCGCTAGGTCGCGGAGTCGCAAGGAGAAACGGCGTGGACGACGATCGCATCTGGAGTTTTGAGGAAAGCCTGTGGACCGCCGACGCGGCGCATTACGAGGAATCGGTCGACGACGAATGCCTGATGGTGCTGCCGACGCCGCCGTTCGTGTTCACCGGCCGCCAAGCGATCGATGCGGTGAAGGACACGCCGCGCTGGGAACAGGTGTCGCTGACCGAACGGCAGGTCGCGCGGCCGCAGGAGGGGCTGATTGTCGTCGCGTACAAGGCGGAGGCGCATAAGGGCGGCGAGGCGTATCTGGCCTATTGCACGTCGACCTATCGCTGGATCGAACATGGCGTGTGGACGGTGGTCCAGCATCAGCAGACGCCGCCGCTGACGTCGAAGGGGGATTGAGCGTAGCGTTAGCCGCCAGAAATTTCGTCGTTCCCGCCTGCGCGGGGACGACGACGAAGGTTCTAGGCCGGATCGACATTCACGCGAAACGCGACGAATTGCTCCCCTCCCTGGAAGGGAGGGGCTGGG
>NZ_LMKE01000002.1:166045-244193 GCF_001421245.1 Sphingomonas sp. Leaf10
CAGGCTGCGGGTCGGCGACAATGACAGCCCGTTGCTCGTACGCGGCGCATCGAACGTCATCGGATCATGCCCGGCGGCGGCATGATGCACCTTCGACACCCGCCCTTCGCCCCGCATGCGGCGATCGGCCTCATTCCAGTCGGGCAGCGTGTCACCGTCCTGCGTCCAGTGGGCGATGCTGGCCTGATCGCACCAGCGCATCAGCTTGGGCATGGCGCGGCGGTGCGGGCCGGAGGTCATGTAGGCGCGCATCGCGGCGGCATCGTCCCACGCGGTCATCGTCCAATAGGCGCGGCCGCGATCGGCGAGCAGCGCGCCGCCGCGATAGCCGCTCGCGCGCTGCACCTGTCGCATCGACAGCCATGTGTCGATCAGGAACCCCGGCAGGAAGCGCGCCGAGCGGATGCGCAGCCGGGTGATGCTGATGAACGTCACGCCTCCAGCTCGACGTCCCAATAGAGCCAGTCGTGCCATGTTTCGTGGAGATGGCCCGGCGGGAAGCGGCGGCCCTGCTCCTGCAACTGCCAGCTGGTCGGGCGGATCGGCAGGACGTGGAGCGGCATCGCCGCCTGTTTGGGCGTCCGGCCCCCTTTGCGCAGGTTGCATGGCGCGCAGGCGGTGGCGACATTCTCCCAGGTCGTCCGTCCGCCCTGTGCGCGCGGGACGACGTGGTCGAACGTCAGGTCATGGGTCGCGCCGCAATATTGGCAGCTGAACCGGTCGCGCAGGAACAGGTTGAAGCGGGTGAAGGCCGGGAATTCGGACGGCTTCACATATTGCTTGAGCGCGATGACCGAGGGCAATTTGATGCGCGCGGTCGGGCTGCACACTTCGCGGTCATATTGGGCGACGATGTCGACCCGGTCGAGAAACACGGCCTTTACCGCAGTCTGCCATGGCCAGACGCTGAGCGGATAATAGCTCAACGGCGTATAGTCCGCGTTGAGCACCAGCGCGGGACAGCCATCGGGATGGCGGAGGCGATCGGGATGGTACATGAAGTCCCCCTCGCGTAAACGTCGCCGCCGATATGATCGGCAACGATGACGGGCACATGACAGCACGGGCGGCGCCCCCAAGTCAAACCGGGGTGGTGGTGACCCGCTTTGCGCCGAGTCCCACCGGGGCGCTGCATGCCGGGCACGCGCTGGCCGCGATCGAATCACACGACCGCGCACGCCGCGATGGCGGGCGGTGGCTGCTGCGGATCGAGGATATCGATGGCGGGCGCAGCCGGCCCGAGCATGTCGCGGGGATCCTGACCGATCTGGAATGGCTGGGGCTGGGCTGGGACGGGAAGGTCGTGTTTCAGTCGGCGCGGATGGCGCTGTACCGTGCCGCGCTCGACCGGTTGCGGGCGCGGAGGCTGGTCTATCCTTGTTTCTGCACGCGCGCCGATATCGCGCGCGAGGTGGCGGCGAGTGCGTCGGCACCGCATGGGGTCGATGGCGTCGTTTATCCCGGCACCTGTCGCGCGATTCCGGCGGACGTCGCGGCGGCGCGGCTGGGCGAACCCCATGCGTGGCGGATCGACATGGCGCGGGCGACGGCGTCGGCCGGGCCGCTCGACTGGATCGATGAACTGGCCGGGCGGGTCGTGGCCGATCCGCTGGCACAAGGCGACGTGGTGTTGGCGCGCAAGGATGCCGGGACCAGCTATCATCTTGCGGTCACCGTCGACGACGCCGCGCAGGGCGTGACCCATGTCGTGCGCGGGATCGACCTGTTCGCGGCGACGCATGTCCACCGATTGTTGCAGGCGCTGCTCGACCTGCCGGTGCCGGTGTGGCGGCACCATCCGCTGTTGCTGGGGCCGGACGGGCAACGGCTGGCCAAGCGCAACGGGGCGCCGACGCTGGCGGCGTTGCGGGCGGGGGGCGTGGACGGACGCGCGCTGGCCGACGATCTGCGAGCACGGCGACTTCCCACTGGATTCGCGCTGGCGAATGCTTAGCTTGGGAGCATGAACACGTTTCTGGTCCTGTTGCTGATCGCGGCGATGATCGCGGTCGTCGTCGCGCTGGTGCGCGGCATCGTGTCCTTCCTTGCCGAAGGAACCGCCGCCGCGCGCGGCGAGGGGCCGAGCGAACAGGCGCTGAAATCGAACAAGATGATGCAGGCGCGGGTGTTGTTTCAGGCGATCGCGATTCTGATCGTCGTCGTCATCCTGTTCATGGCCGGGCGCACCTGACGCGGTGGTCAGGCTGAACAAGATCTACACGCGGACTGGCGACGCGGGTACCACCGGGCTGGTCGACGGATCGCGCGTCGCCAAGGATGCGGCGGTGATGCAGGCGATCGGCGATGTCGACGAGGCCAATTCGGCGCTGGGCGTCGCGGTCGTCGCTTTGGGCGACGGCGAGGATACCGCGTTGCTGCGCAAGGTGCAGAACGACCTGTTCGATTATGGCGCCGACCTCGCCACCCCGCCGGCGATTGCGGGCGCGCTGCGCATCGTGCCCGCGCAGGTGACCGCGCTGGAGGAAGCGATCGACCGGATGAACGCCGATCTGTCGCCGCTGACCAGCTTCATCCTGCCCGGCGGGACGGCGGCGGGGGCGGCGCTGCATCTGGCGCGGGCGATCGTCCGGCGCGCCGAGCGGTCGGTGGTGCATGCTTCGTACGAGGCGGACCTTAATTCAAATTTATTGTCTTACATCAATCGTTTATCCGATTTCCTGTTCGTATACGCCCGCTGGGTGAACAAAAGCGGGGGGGGAGACGTTTTGTGGGTGCCAGGCGGGGTTCACCAGCCGGCATAGGAGCATTCCATGCGAGCGACACCGGTCAACCTGCCCGACCAGGCGCTCGCCACCCGATATAGTAAAGTTCGGACGCTGACCGACGCGCTCGCCGCGCCACTGTCCGACGCCGATGCGACGGTCCAGTCGATGGATGACGCGTCCCCGGCCAAATGGCATCTGGCGCATACGACATGGTTCTTCGAAACCTTCGTCCTGCGCGATCATGTCGCAGGCTATGCGCTGCACGACGAACGTTTCCCGTTCCTGTTCAACAGCTATTACGAGGCCGAGGGTCGCCGCCATGCGCGCGGCCGGCGCGGCATGGTGACGCGCCCCAGCCTCGACGAAGTGCGCGCCTATCGTGCGGCGGTCGATGCCGCGTTGTTGGCGGCCTTGCCCGACCTGTCCGACGATGTGCAGCAATTGGTCTGGCTTGGCTGCAATCACGAGGAGCAGCATCAGGAATTGCTGCTGACCGATATCCTCCATCATTTCAGCGAGAACCCGCTGGAACCGGCGATGTTCGCGCCCGAACCGAAGCGCCCGATAGCGGTGCCGCCGCTGATCGGCTGGATCGAGCATGGCGGTGGCATCGTGCAGGTCGGGCATGGCGGCAACGGCTTTTCCTTCGATTGCGAAGGGCCGCGCCACGACGTGCTGCTCCATCCGCATGCCATCGCCGACCGCACCGTCACCAATGGGGAATGGGCGGCGTTCATCGCCGATGGCGGTTATTCGGACGCGCGGCTGTGGCTGGCCGATGGCTGGGCATGGGTGCAGGCCAACCGGATCGAAGCGCCGCTCTATTGGGAACGCAAGGGCGAGGTGTGGACCCGCTTCGGGCTGGACGGGCGGCGCGCGATCGATCCCGCCGCGCCGGTGACGCATGTCAGCTTCTTCGAGGCCGATGCCTATGCCAGCTGGGCGGGCGCCCGCCTGCCAACCGAGTTCGAATGGGAGGCGGCCGCCGCGG
Source organism: Sphingomonas sp. Leaf10 (assembly GCF_001421245.1). GTDB lineage: Bacteria > Pseudomonadota > Alphaproteobacteria > Sphingomonadales > Sphingomonadaceae > Sphingomonas. The sequence goes on from NZ_LMKE01000002.1 coordinate 169,763, forward strand.
CGCACGACCCGGCGGGCGGCAACCAGCTCGACCATGCCCATGCCGTCGAACCGCGCCCGTCGACCGGCGGTCCGGCGTTCTTCGGCGATGTGTGGCAATGGACCGGCAGTGCGTATCGGCCCTATCCGCGCTTCCGCGTGGTCGAGGGCGCGGTCGGCGAATATAATGGCAAGTTCATGAGCGGGCAGTTTGTATTGCGTGGGAGCTCCTGCGCCACGCCGCGCGGCCATGCGCGCCCCTGCTACCGCAATTTCTTCTACCCCCACCAGCGCTGGCAATTCACCGGCGTCCGCCTTGCAAAGGACCTGTGATGCTGCGTAGCGACGACGTGCCGATGGCGAGCCGCGCCGATCCCGCTTTCCGTGCCGACGTGCTGGCCGGATTGGCGTTGCCGCAAAAGGCGATCCCGGCGCGCTGGTTCTATGACCGCAAGGGGTCGGAACTGTTCGAGGATATCACTGCGCTGCCCGAATATTATCCGACGCGGGCGGAGACGGCGATCCTGAAGACGATCTGCCCCGAACTGGTCGGCGCGGTCGGTGACGGCGTGGCGGTGGTCGAATTCGGATCGGGATCGTCGGTCAAGACGCCGATCCTGCTCAACTGCATCGAACCCGCCGCCTATGTGCCGATCGATATCTCGGGCGATTTCCTGCGGTCGTCGTCGGCGACGCTTGCCAGCCAATTCCCGGGGTTGCCGGTGCTGCCGGTCGAGGCCGATTTCATGCACCCGGTGCCGTTGCCGGACGAAGTCGCGGATATGCCGAAGCTGGGGTTCTTTCCCGGATCGACCATCGGCAACATGGAGCCACTGGCTGCCGGCACCCTGTTGCGCGCGATGCGCGACTGGCTGGGCGAGGGGGCGATGCTGTTGATCGGCATCGACCGGATCAAGGATCAGGGCACGCTGGTCGCCGCCTATGACGATGCGGCGGGGGTGACGGCGGCGTTCAACCTGAACCTGCTCGACCGGATCAATCGCGAACTGGCGGGCGACGCGCCGGTCGACGCGTTCGCGCACGAGGCACGGTGGAACGACGATGCCGCGCGGATCGAGATGCACCTGCGCGCGACGCGTGACGTCAGCTTTGCGGTCGATGGCCGGGCCTTCGCGATGAAGGCCGGCGAGACGATCCATACCGAGAACAGCCACAAATATGGCGACCGCGATGCCCGGCTGCTGCTACGCAGCGGCGGATGGACACCCAGACAACAATGGTGCGGGGACGATGGCGCATTCTGCGTGATCCTCGCCGAGGCGCGGGGGCTGCCGATCGCGCCGTGATCCGGCTGTTCGCGACAGTATTGGCGCTGCTGGCAGTAGTTGCGCCGGCGGGGGCACGCGACCTGACGGTGATGAGCCTGAACATCCGCATGCCATCGCCCGACGACGGCGCGAACCTTTGGGAATTGCGGCACGACCTGACCGTGGCGACGATCCGGCGGGCCGATCCCGATGTGATCGGTAGCCAGGAATTGTTCAGGCGGCAGGGCGACGATGTCGTCGCTCGCCTGCCGAAATATCGCTGGATCGGGGTCGGGCGTAGCGGCGCCGAGCGCGCCGATGACGAGTATATGGGCATCTTCTACCGCGCCGATCGGTTGACGGTGGAGCGCTGGGGCAATTTCTGGCTGTCGGATACGCCCGAGGTGCCGGGCAGCATCAGCTGGGGCCACCCGCTGCCGCGCATGGTGACATGGGCGGTGTTTCGGGAGCGGGACGGCAAGCGGTTCGCGATGTTCAACACCCATCTGCCCTATCGTGCCGAGGACGAGGCGGCGCGCGAGAAGGGCGCGGCGTTGCTGGCGGCGCGTATTCCGGCGATCGCGGGCGATCTACCGGTCGTGGTGACCGGGGACTTCAATACGGTGCCCGACAGTCCGGCCTATCGGCGGATGGCGGAAGGGTTGCGCGATGCGTGGGTTACCGCGCCGGTGCGGACCGGGCCGGAGGCGACGTTCCATGGCTTTACCGGCAAGGCGGACCGGCGGATCGACTGGGTGTTTACCAAGGGGTTCGCGGTGAAGCGCGCGGCGACGATCAATACGCGGCGGGGGGATGTGTTTCCGTCGGATCACTATCCGGTGGTGGTTAGGTTGGGGCGGTAGGGCGGCTTCGCCCTCACCCTTCCGCGGCTGCGCCGCTCCCTCCCTCTCCCAGCGGGAGAGGGAAGGGGTCCGCCCGGCTTAGCCGGGTGGGAAGGGTGAGGGTGTTCGCTTCAGCGAACCAAGCGCACCGTCCATATCCGGATATAGTCGATGTTGCCGCGGCATTCGTCCATCTGGCGCTGTTCGATTAGGCGGAAGCGCTTGCCGTCCCATGCGTAGCGCTGGGTCGTGCCGCAATCGCCCAACCCACGCCCACGCGCGTCGGCGGTGAGGATGCCGTCGGCGAACCCGGCGTTGAACACCAATGTCTGTTCATCGGGCGCATCCCCGGCGGGGGGCGCGTCGAAGGTCGCCGGGACGGCGGCGCCACGTGTCACTACGAACAGCGCGGACAGGACGTTATAAGCACCGACGGTGCAGGGCACGATCGCCAGCGTCCGACCGTTGCCGAGCGGCTTGGTTGAGACGTCGGGCAGGTCGTCGGCGTCGCACGTTGCGGTTTGGCGCATATTGGTGATGAGCAGCGGATCGAGCAGCGCCGCCTCTCCCCGGATCGTTGGCGCGAAGACCACGGGCAGGGCGGCGGCGGGGCGGGTGTCGGGGCGCTTGCCGAGCGCGACGAGCGCGCCGGTGGTGCCGCCTCGGCCCTGTTGCGCGTCGATCCAGCGGAGTGCTGCCGCTGCGCCGGTCAGGGGGAGGGTGGCGACGGTCTTGCCGCCAGCGTCGGCGATGGTGATCGTCCGGCCGTTCGCCAGCTTCCGCGTGACGGCCAAGGCGGGCTCGCCGGAGAGTTCGGTCCAGTCGCCATGCGGCTTGCCGCCGCGGGCGACGGCTTCGCCATCGACGGCGAAGGTCAGCGGCAGGGCGGGTGATGGCCCGCGCAGGCGCAGGGTGACGCCCGCGTCGGGGCCGGAGGCGCGTTCGATCGACAGGGTAAGCGCCGGCGGTTCGCTGTCGTCGGGGACCAGCGATCCCGCCTGACAGGTCGCGCCATTGTCGCAGCCTGCCGCCCAGTCGCCAAAGGTCTTGAGCGGCAACGGCTTGGGCGGCGTCGCGCTGTCGGTCAGCGGCGCGGGCGAGGCGGTGGCGGACGGCGTCGGTTCGGGTGCGGGCGCTTCGTCGTTGCAGGCGGGGAGCAGCAGCGGCAGGGCGAGGGGCAGGAAACGGCGCATGGGGGTGCGATACCGGCATGGACGGCTGACCGAAAGCCGCTATTCCCGCGTTTAGGCTGCGAAGGCGCAACGAGAGGACCTTTGGTATGAAGACGATTGGCGTGATCGGCGCGGGCCAGATGGGGGCGGGGATCGCCCAGGTATCGGCGCAGGCGGGCTATCGGGTGCTGCTGTCGGACGTGTCGGTCGAGCGTGCGCAGGCGGGCAAGGACGGTATCGCCAAGCAATTGGCGCGCGCGGTGAGCAAGGAGAAGATCGCGCAAGGTGATGCCGATGCCGCGCTGGGGCAGATCGAGCCGGTCGGCGACCTGGCGGCGATGGGGCCGTGCGATCTGGTGATTGAGGCGGCGACCGAGCGGGAGGCGGTCAAGCGGCAGATCTTCGAGAGTGTCGGCAAGGCACTGTCGGATACGGCGATCCTTGCCAGCAATACCTCGTCGATCCCGATCACCCGGCTGGCACAGGCCGCGCCCGATCCGGCGCGGTTTATGGGGGTGCATTTCTTCAACCCGGTGCCGGTGATGGGCCTGATCGAGCTGATCCGCGGGCTTGCCACCAGCGACGCGACGGTCGCGGCGGTCGAGGCGTTCGGGCAGAGCCTGAACAAGCGGATCGTCCATGCCAATGACGCGCCGGGCTTTATCGTCAACCGCGTGCTGATGCCGATGCTGAACGAGGCGTGCTTCGCGCTGGGCGAGGGCGTGGCGACGATCGCCGATATCGATGCGGCGTGTCAGCTGGGGCTGAACCACCCGATGGGACCGTTCACGCTGGCCGACTTCATCGGGCTCGACACCTGTCTGGAGATTACGCGGGTGCTGTTCGAGGGGACGGGCGATCCGAAGTTCCGGCCGGCGCCGCTGCTGGTCAAATATGTCGAGGCCGGCTGGTACGGCCGCAAGGTCAAGCGCGGCTTCTATGACTATTCGGGCGAGGAGCCGGTGCCCACGCGGTAAAGGATGGGCGGGGGAGGCGGTGCGTCTCCCCCGGTTCGGACCTTAGATGAAGGTCGCGGCCGTCGCGCGGTAGATCGCCGGCAGGATGATGCTCTGCGTGATGCCGAGCAGGATCAGCACCACGAACGGCGCGAAGTCGAGCGCGCCGAAATCGGGCAGGATTCGCCGCACCGGCCGATAGATCGGCTCGGTCACCGTCATCAGCGCGCGATAGAGCGAGCGGACGAAGTCGTTATGGGTGTTGATGACGTTGAACGAGATCAGGATCGACAGGATCGCCTGCACGATGATGATCCACCACAGGACGTTCAGCAGCACCTGAATGATATCGAGCAGGACGTTCAACGCATGGGGCCTTTCGCGAATGGTTCTCGACTATAGGGACGCGCGGGTCCGGCTCCAAGCCTTTGCCGGTCGGATCGCGGGCGGCGTGTTGCGATAACAACACACGCTGGCGCGATCCGATCCCGCGTCACGCGCGGACCAGCGTGCCTGCACCCTGTTCGGTAAAGATTTCGAGCAGCATCCCGTGCGGCACGCGCCCGTCGAGGATCACCGCCGCATCGACGCCCTGCGCGACCGCGTTGACGCAGGTCTCGACCTTCGGGATCATGCCGCCCTTGATCGTGCCGTCGGCCTTCAGTTCGGCGATGCGCTCGGGATTGAGGTCGGTCAGCAACTCGCCGGTCTTGTCGAGCACGCCCGCGACGTCGGTCAGCAGGAAGAAGCGCGATGCCCCCATCGCGCCGGCGATCGACCCGGCCATGGTGTCGGCGTTGATGTTGTACGTCTCGCCATCCGCGCCGAGCGCGACGGGGGCCACAACGGGTATGAAGCCGTCGCGTGCGAGGCTGTGGAGGATGGTCGGGTCGACCGCGACCGGCGTGCCGACGAAGCCCAGATCGACATGGCGCTCAATCCCCTGGCTGCGGTCGGGTTCGCTGCGGGCGACCTTCTCGGCGGTGACGAGGCGTGCGTCCTTGCCCGAAATGCCGACGGCCTTGCCGCCCGCCTGCGCGATCCACGCGACGATTTCCTTGTTGATCTTGCCCGCCAGCACCATTTCCGCGACCTCGGCGGTCGCGGCGTCGGTGACGCGGAGACCGTCGACGAAGCGCGATTCGACGCCGAGGCGCTTAAGCATCGCCCCGATCTGCGGGCCGCCGCCATGGACGACGACCGGGTTGATGCCGACCTGTTTCAGCAGCACCACGTCCTCGGCGAAATCGCGCGCCAGTTCGGGATCGCCCATCGCGTGGCCGCCATATTTCACCACGAAGGTGCGACCGGCATAGCGTTGCAGATAGGGCAGCGCCTCGGTCAGCGTTTCCGCCTTGGCGAGCATCTTCGGATCGGGAGCGTTGGTCATGGCCGCGCCTTTAGCGGGGTGTCGTTCAAGAAGAAAGAATTGGGTTCACGCGGAGGCGCGAAGGCGCGGAGAAGAAGAAAGGGCTTTTTCGCGCAGAGGCGCAGAGGCGCGGAGGGGGGGCGATCGCTCCGACCGCTCTCCTTCCGGCGAAGCCTCTCTCCCGCTGAACCCGATGAAGGAGAGCCGCAGTCGCGGCGAGCGCACCCGCTCTGCGCCTTTGCGCCTCTGCGCGATCAAACCCTTTTCTTCTCTTCGCGCCTCCGCGCCTCCGCGTGAACCCGAATCCTTCTTATGGCGTCCGATCCAGCCGGCGGCCCAAGCCAACGAAGGCGTAGATCAGCGGTGGGACCAGCACGATCGACAGCGCGACCTTGGCGAGCATCTGTCCGACGACCAACTCGCCGATCGGGAATACGCCGTAAAAGGCGACCGAGATGAAGATCAGCGTGTCGACGATCTGCGACAGGACGCTGGCGATCGCCGCGCGCAGCCACAGCAGCTTGCCCTGCCCACGCTTCAGCCAGCCGAAGATGGTGACGTTCAGCGTCTGCGATACGCCATAGGCGACGATGCCGGCCATCCAGATGCGCAGATTGGAGCGCATGATAAGGTCGAACGCGGTGAGCCGGTCGGCCTCCATGCTAGCGGCGGCGGGCAGTTCGAGGACGATCGCGACCAGCAACATCGACACGAGCAGCGGCAGGAAGCCGAACCAGACCAGATGCTTGGCCCGTTGCGCGCCATAGAGTTCGGCGACCGCGCTCGACACCACGACCAGCAGCAGGAAGGCGAAGATGCCCGCCTCCACCGCCAACGGGCCGATCGCGACCTGTTTGTTGCCGAGCACGCCGGCGATGCAGACCATGCCGCCATAAAAGATCGAGAAGATGAACAGCGCGCGCGGCATGGTGATCGTCGCGGGCGCGGGCGCGGGCGGTACGGGTGTCGTCATGGCCCTTGCTAGTCCCGAAAATGGCCGATGGCAAAAGCGTTTGTCACCGCTGGTCCCCACGCCGCCGCCATGGCATATCGCGACGGTTTGGGGCCGTCCGGACGGGCGGCGGGGCAGGGTAATTCGCTTAACATGACACGTTTCCTCATCGGCATCGCCGGCATCGTCGTGATTCTCGGCATCGCCTTTGCGCTATCGACCAATCGCCGCGCGATCCGGCTGCGGGTGGTCGGTGCGGCCTTTGCCTTGCAGGTCGGGATCGCGGTGCTGGTGCTCTACACGCCATGGGGGAAGGGCGTGCTGGGGTTCCTGTCGGGTGGCGTCGCCAATCTGCTCGCCTATGCCAATGCCGGTACGTCGTTCCTGTTCGGGCCGCTGGCCCGGCCGGAGATTGGCGGAACCAGCTTCGCCATCGCCGCGCTACCGGTCATCATCTTCTTCGCCTCGCTGGTGTCGATCCTCTATTATCTCGGCATCATGCAGCTGGTGGTGCGCTGGATCGGCGGCGCTATCGAAAAGGTGATCGGCGTCAGCAAGGTGGAATCGCTGTGTGCCGCCGCCAACATCTTCGTGGGACAAAGCGAATCGCCGCTGGTCATCCGCCCCTATCTGGCGGGGCTGACCCCGGCGCAGCTGTTCACGGTGATGACCAGCGGCATGGCCGGCGTGGCCGGCACGATCCTCGCGGCTTACGCATCGATGGGCATCCGCATCGATTTCCTGCTGGCGGCCAGCTTCATGGCGGCACCGGGCGGCATATTGATGGCAAAGATCATCATGCCCGACACGCCGCTGCCGCCCGCGGGCGAATTGCCGCTGGGCGATGCCGACGGTTCCGGGCGCGAGGCCCACGCGATCGCGCTGGCCGAGGCGACGCATGACGAGGAACGGCCCGCCAACCTGATCATGGCGGCGGCACAGGGCGCGCAGACCGGTGTGAAGCTGGCGGTGGCGGTCGGTGCGATGGTGCTGGCGTTCGTTGCGCTGGTGGCGCTCGCCAATGGCCTGCTGGCGGGCATCGGCAACTGGTTCGGCGTGGCCGATCTTAGTTTCCAGCGGCTGCTCGGCTATGTCTTCGCGCCGGTCATGTTCCTGCTGAACGTGCCGTGGAACGAGGCAGGGGTTGCCGGCGGGCTGTTCGGGCAGAAGGTCGTGCTGAACGAGTTCGTCGCATATATCTCGTTGCAGGCGGCGGGCGCGCAATTGACGACGCGGACGGTGGCGATCATCACGTTCGCGCTGTGCGGTTTCGCCAATTTCTCGTCGATCGCGATCCAGATGGCGGTGACCGGCAGCCTGGCCCCCAACCAGCGGCCGATGATCGCGAAGCTCGGCATCCGCGCGCTGGTCGCCGGCAGCCTCGCCAATCTGATGTCGGCGGCGCTGGCGGGGTTGCTACTCGCTTGAAAAACGGTCGCTGACAAGCCGACGTCAACCGTCTGTTTACGGCGTTTCAAATACGGTCGCTCGCGATCATGCCGGACGCGGCGTGCAGTTGAGTGACGGGGGCGACCATGAACGACGGACTGATCGATCAGCGGGTACTGGCGCAGGCGCGGGCGGAACTCGGCGCGAATTTCGTCCGCATCCTCGGCTATTTCCGCGAGGACGGGCTGAAGTCGCTGCTGGCGATCGAAAAGGCGATGCGCGAACAGAATGCGGTGGCGATGGTCCTGCCGGCGCATACGCTGAAGGGCGAATCGCGGCAGTTCGGCGCGGAGATGCTGGCCGATATCGCGGAGGGGATCGAGCTGATCGCGCGCAAATGCGTCGAGACGCGCGACGAGCCGACCGAGGCGCTGGAGCATGTGGCGCGGCTGCGCCCGATCTTCAACGCGACCCTTGCGCTGCTCGACCGCGACAGCAACCCGCTGGCGCAGCGTAAGGCGAACGGGTTCGGCAAGCGGCCGGTAGCGCTGTAGGAGCGGCGTTTCCCGATCCTCGAGGCCGGATCGACATTCACGCGAAACGTGACGAAATTGCTCCCCTCCCTGGAAGGGAGGGGCTGGGGGTGGGGCTGCCTGCGAGGGAAGGTCACGCCCGCCAACGGGCCAACCCACCCCTGCCCCCTCCCTTCCAAAGAGGGGAAAGGCTGAATGTCGATTGGCCCCAGGGGAAAAAGAGAGGCCGGTCGCGTCATGACGCGACCGGCCACCCGGATTACAGCCCGTGCTTGTCGTATTCCGACTTGGCGTTGAGCTGGATATAGTTCTGGATGCCCATGCGTTCGATCATTTCGAACTGGGTTTCGAGCGTGTCGACATGCTCTTCCTCGTTCATCAGGATTTCCGCGAACAGATCGCGGCTGACGAAATCGCGGATGCTTTCGCAATAGGCGACGGCTTCGCGCAACTGGGCAACGGCCTCGACCTCGATCGCGAGATCGGCCTTCAGGATTTCCTCAACCGTTTCGCCAACGCGCAGGCGGCCGAGCAGCTGGAAATTGGGCAGGCCGTCGAGGAACAGGATGCGCTCCGCCAGACGGTCGGCGTGCTTCATCTCGTCGATCGATTCGTGGCGTTCGAACTGGGCGAGCTTGTAGACGCCCCAATGGTCGAGCAGGCGATAGTGCAGCCAATATTGGTTGACTGCGGTCAACTCGTTCTTGAGCGCCTCGTTGAGGAATTCGATGACCTTTGCGTCGCCCTTCACGTCGTTCGTCCTTATACTGTGATGGACGGCGCTTACGCGGTTTGACGCGGCAGGGACAGCATCAAAATGGCTGATTTCCGCGGGTTTGCGAAGGTGCGAACGCTACGCAGCCGCGCGTTCGGCGTCGATAATGGCTCGCGCGAACGGAACGCACTGACCGCATTTCGCCTGACATCCGAGCGCCCTGTAGGCCTGGCAGGCGCTGCTGGCCCCGCCGCGCGCCGCCTCCCGTACCGCGCTTTCCCGAATGGCATTACAGACGCATACGACCATGTTCGACCCTCGCTCCGTTGGGTCGATCTATACTGGTACTGCAACTCGTTCGCAATCCGTATTGCGGATCATTCGCATCAATTCACCGCAAACGCGGCTTCGGTTCGACGCGCATCGGCTGCCACTCCCAGCGCGCCAGCGAGCGCCATAGCCATTCGAACGGGCCATAGCGGAAGTGTCGCAACCATGGCTGCGACCAGAGCAGCATCGCCGCGCACATCGCTAAGACCGGCACGTAGAGGGCGGCGCGTGACCAATGGCCGAACTGGCCGAGGCCCCAGCCATAGAAGAGGAAGCACATCACGAGGCTGGTCGCTAGATAGTTGCTGAGCGCCATTCGCCCCGCCGCCGCGAACCGCCGGGCGATCGGGCCGTTCGTGCCGGCCAGCAACAGGATCGTTGCCGCCCAGCCGGGGATCATGATCGCACGGAACGGAGTGGCGAGCGCGATCGGGCCGGCGATGATCGCGAAGACGTCGAGGTTGCGGGAAGCGATCCAGATCGCGATCCCGCCATAGCCGATCAGGCCAACGCCCATCCCTCCCATCACCCAGCGCCACAGCCGTGCGCGCGACCAGCGACCGTGCAGCATCCCGCTGCGCAGCGCCGCCATGCCGAACAGCATATGGGCGAGGGTTTCGAACCCGATGATGATCGTGTCGCCGAGGCTGTCGACGGCATCGGACAGGTTCTGGGCAAGGATGCTGGCATAGCCGCCCCGGTAGAGCGCCAGTTCCCGCGCGATCACGGCGGGGGCGGGCACGCCGAACCCGTTCCGGAAATCGAGCAGGCCCTGCGCCGCCTGCGCGCCGCCGCTCGCCTGCATCGCCAGATAGGATAACGGGATCGATCCCAGCACCAGCGCGTCGATCAGCGCGAGCACGATGCCGAGCAACAACAGTCCGCGTACCGACTGATGGCGAAAGACATAGGCGAGCGCGCCGATGAGCGCGTAGTGCACGAGGATGTCGCCGCGCCACAGCAGGACGGCATGGGCCATCCCCAGCACGAACAGCCAGAACATGCGGGCGTAATGCACCGCCGCCGGATCGCGCCCGCCCGCCTCCGCCCGGTCGACGACCAGCAACAGCGACGCGCCGAACAGGAAGGAGAACAGCCCGCGCATCTTCCCGTCGAACAGGATCAGCGTGGCATAATAGACGAAGCGGTCGGCGGGGCCGTTCAGGCCGTAAGCGCGCGGGCTGATATAGGCCGCTTCAGGCATCGCGAAGGCAATGATGTTGAGGAACAATATCCCCATGACCGCGACCCCGCGGACCGTATCGATCGTCGCGATACGGTCCGTCGGGACCGGGTCAGGCAAGGGCGGCGTCGCCATTCATCAGCGCGGGGAAAAAGCCTTCATGCGCCTTGCGCAGATCGTCGAGCGAGACGGCGAAGTCGCCATCGGTCAGTTCGAAGATGATGCGGCTGCCGATCGTGCGGCCGATCGGTTCGGCATCGACCCCGGCCTTTTCCGCGCCCTGCAGGAATTCGAGCAGCGCATGGTCGTGGACGGTGACGATATAGACGCCCTGATCCTCGGCGAAGAGCGAGCGGGCGATGTCGTCATACGGCAGTTTGCGGTCGAGGATCGCGCCGACATTGCCGGCCAGCGCCATCTCCGCGACGGTCACCGCGACGCCGCCGTCCGACACGTCGTGACAGGCGGTGATCTTGCCCGACAGGATCGCCTGCCGGATATAGCCGCCGGTGCTGCGTTCGGCGTCGAGATCGACCGGCGGCGGCGGGCCTTCCTCGCGGCCATGCAGTTCGCGCAGCCAGAGCGACTGGCCGAGCGAGCCGGTGCGATCGCCGACGCGCAGGATGATGTCGCCGGTCTGCTTGAACGCGATCGTCGCCGACTTCTCCCAATCGGCCAGCAGCCCGACGCCGCCGATCGCCGGGGTCGGGAGGATCGCCGAACCGCCGCCGGTCGCCTTCGATTCATTGTAGAGCGACACGTTGCCCGACACGATCGGGAAGTCGAGCGCGCGGCAGGCTTCGCTCATGCCCTCTAGGCAGCCGACGATCTGGCCCATGATCTCAGGGCGCTGCGGATTGGCGAAGTTCAGGCAGTTGGTGACCGCCAACGGCGTCGCGCCGACCGCGGTCAGGTTGCGATATGCCTCGGCGATCGCCTGTTTCCCGCCCTCGACCGGATCGGCGAAGCAGTAGCGCGGGGTGCAGTCGGTGGTCATCGCCAACGCCTTCTGCGTGCCGTGCACTCGCACCACCGCCGCGTCGCCACCGGGGCGCTGCACGGTGTTCGCGCCGACCATGTGGTCATATTGTTCCCAGATCCAGCGACGGCTGGCGATGTCAGGTGAGCCCATCAGCTTGCGCAGGTCGGCGGCCGGGTCGGTGCATTCGGGGACGTTCGTCAGCTCGGCGGGCTTGGGCGTAGGGACATGCGGCCGGTCGTAGAGCGGGGCTTCGTCGGCGAGCGGTGCCAAGGGAATGTCGGCGACGACGTCACCCTGCCACGTCAGCACCATGCGGCCGGTATCGGTGACATGGCCGATGACGGCGAAATCGAGTTCCCATTTGTCGAAGATCGCCTTGGCGAAATCCTCGCGACCGGGCTTGAGGACCATGAGCATCCGCTCCTGGCTTTCCGACAGCATCATCTCGTACGGCGTCATGCCGCGCTCGCGCTGCGGCACGTCGTCCATGACCAGTTCGATGCCGACGCCGCCCTTCGACGCCATCTCGACCGAGGACGAGGTGAGGCCGGCGGCACCCATGTCCTGAATCGCGACGATCGCGTCGGAGGCCATCAGTTCGAGGCATGCCTCGATCAGCAGCTTTTCGGTGAAGGGGTCGCCGACCTGCACGGTCGGGCGCTTTTCCTCGGCATCCTCGCCGAAATCGGCCGAGGCCATGGTCGCGCCGTGAATGCCGTCGCGGCCGGTCTTCGACCCGACATAGACGATCGGGTTACCGACGCCCGACGCCGCTGAATAGAAGATCTTGTCGGTGTCGGCGATGCCGACGGTCATCGCATTGACGAGGATGTTGCCGTCATAGGCGGGATGGAAATTCACCTCGCCACCAACGGTCGGTACGCCTACGCAATTGCCGTAACCGCCGATGCCGTGAACCACGCCCGAAATCAGGTGGCGCATCTTGGGATGGTCGGGTCGGCCGAAGCGCAGGGCGTTCAGGTTCGCGATCGGACGCGCACCCATGGTGAACACGTCGCGCAGGATGCCGCCGACACCGGTCGCCGCACCCTGATAGGGTTCGATGTAGGACGGGTGGTTGTGGCTCTCCATCTTGAAGATCGCCGCCTGCCCATCGCCGATATCGATCACGCCGGCATTCTCGCCGGGACCGCAAATGACCTGACGTCCGGTGGTCGGCAGCTTCTTCAGGTGGATGCGGCTGGACTTATAGCTGCAATGTTCCGACCACATGACCGAGAAGATGCCGAGTTCGGTCAGGTTCGGCTCACGCCCCATCGCGTGCAGGACGCGCTCATATTCTTCGGGGCTCAGGCCGTGTTCGGCGACGATCTCGGGCGTGATCTGGGTCATGGCCGTGCCTCTAGCGCGCGGGCGCGGGTGGTGCCAGCCGGTTTGTGATCGTCGTCGCCGCGTTTCCCGCCACCGTGCTGCGTTGCAAAATAGGTACAGTGGCGGAACAAATATGGCCGCTCCGGTTTAAAATGCTTCGATTAACCCTTTTGCTGTGGGAACCTTGCATATCGCCAGGCGTCGGTGACCCGCGTCGCCGGTCTCTGGCGTAGCAGGGCGTCATGCCGAGCAAGGGAGAATCTGAATGGTTTCGAAGTTTCTGACGGCGATCGCCGCCACCACGCTGGTCGCGGCACCGGTCGCCGCCAATGCCGCGTCGAACGCGCAGTCGCTGTCGGTTGCCAAGTCGGTCCGCGCGTCGGCTCCGGCCAAGGGCCAGAAGCTGGCTGGCGGCGGCATCGTGTTCGCGCTGCTGGCAGCGGCGATCGTTGCGGGCGGCGTCATCATCGCCACTGATGGCGATTCGGACAGCAACTAAGTCCGATCGGGGGCGGGGGCCGGTTTCGGTCCCCCGTTTCGGCTAAAGGCGCCTTCCGGTATCGGGGGGCGCCTTTGATGTTTCTGGGGTGCTGCGGTGTTTACGGCAGCGGCCGAATCTTGACGATGTTCCGCGCGATCAGTCCTGGCGCTTCGTCCATGCCTGCCACAGCATCATGCCGATCAGCGTGCCGCCGGCGACGGTGCCACCGACTGCGACGGCGGTAACCACCGGCGACAGCGTGTTGTCGGCGCGGTGGAGATGGGGACGGTGCTTCTTCAGTTTCTTGAGCAGCGGGGTGCGCTGCGACAGCGCCTCGAACATCTCGCCCGGCCCCTCGGGATCGAGGATCTTGTTGTCGGCCAGCCATTCGGTGACCGCGCCGAGGTCCGGCACTTCGTAAGGGCGTAGCGAGCGGCCTTCGCCCCGCAGTTCCTCGATCGTGGCGATCAGTGAGTTGGTGCGCGTCAGCGTCGCCTGCACCTCCTCGCACGTCACGTCGAGATGTTCGGCGAGCAGCGAATCGCGGATGCCGGCGATGGTGCGGCGTTCGTCGGCATTGACGTGGCGCGTGGCATCGACGGTCACGTCGCATTCGGTGTCGAGCCGCAGCGAGCGGTTGTTGAAGTTGGACGAGCCGACGCGCAGCAACTGGTCGTCGATCACCGTGACCTTGGCATGGACATAGATGGAGGTGCCGCCGGCGGTGAAGGGATGATAGATGCGCAGCCGATCGTGGCGGTCGCGTTCCTTCAGCGCCTGAAAGATGCGGGCGCGAGCCGAATCCATCGCGACGGGTTCGAGCCAGCCTTCGGCGGTCGTCGGATTGACGATCACGACCTCGGGGCCATCGGCTTCTTCGAGACGCCTCGCGATCGCCTCGGCGACCTTGCGCGAGGCGAAATACTGGCTTTCGGCGTAGATGAAGCGTTCGGCGCGGGCGATCAGGTCGAGATACAGCGTCTCGATCTCGTGCACCGGTTCCTGCTCGGCCATTTCGGGGACGGTGCGGGCGATGGCGACGTCGATCTCGGTGAAGTCGGCCTCCAGCCCGGTCGGCCAGCAGCCGCCGGTGTCGGTCGGCGCCGGCAGGGCGTCGCCGCCCGACACCGCCCATCGTTGGCGGCACATGTCGCCGAGCGCCGCGGCGACCGGTCCTTCGAGTGCGGTCGTGACGTCATGCCATGGCTGATAGGGGGTGCCGTCGGGTTCGAGCCGGCGGGGATCGTTATCGCGGTGTTCGCGCGTGTCCCAGCGGTCGACAGTCATGTCGATGCCGCCGCAAAAGGCGACATCGTCGTCGATCACCACGACCTTCTGATGATGCGATCCGGCGATCGGATGGTGCCCGTCGAGGCGCATGTGCACCTGCGGATCGGCGATCCATTTGGCGATGCGGACCAGCGTGCGGCCGTGGAACAGCGTCTTGATCGCGCCGGTGTCCCAGCGCAGGATATGGACCTGTAGCCCCGGCGTCCGGCGGACCAGCCACGAGATGAATTCGCCGACCTTTTCCGGGCCTTCGCTGTTCGGATCGGTCTTGAAGCGGATACGGGCGTCGAAGTCCCAGCCGATCAGCAGGATCTGCTTCTGCGCCTTCAGCATCGCATCACGGGCATGGGTGAAATAATTGTCCGCATCGACCAGCACGGTCGCGCGCGTCGCGCGCTCGATCCGCCAGCAGTTGCGACCTGGTTCGAGCGGAGGGGTGTGACGCGCCATAGACGTGCAATGGCAGGGTATCGTTACGGTTCCAAGCGATTGCGGTGGGTTGGGCGGATTCGGCGGGCCAAAGTTCACGAAGTTCACACTCGGGCGCTGTTTGTCGCGTCGGTGCGGTGGCGCAAGGGCAGTTCCGGGGCGGGCGGACGATGGGAAAGAGCGGAAGGGCGAGGCTGGCAGGGTTGCGGCGTGTAGGAAAGGGCGTCGGAGCGTTCCATTCGTCGTCCCCGCTCAGGCGGGGACCCATAGGCACAGCGGTCGTGACTCCGGTCGAAACGTCGGCGCTTATGGATTCCCGCCTGCGCGGGAATGACGAGGGGGCGGGCGGCGCTTCTGCCTTAGAGAACCTCGTGGACCCGCTCCGGGGGGCGGGCGATGACGACGCCTTTGGCGGTTTCGACGATCGGGCGTTCGATCAGGATCGGGTGCTGCGCCATCGCGTCGAGGATCGTCGCGTCGTCGGCGGATTTCAGCGGCTTGGCTTCGGCCTCGCCGGTGCGCAGCGCATCGCGGGGGGTGAGGTTGGCGCGGGTCAGCAGCGCGGCCAGTTCCTCGCGGGTCGGCGGGGTTTTGAGATATTCGACGATGGACACGTCGGCGCCGGCTTCGGTCAGCAGGGCGAGGGTTGCGCGGGACTTCGAGCAGCGGGGATTGTGGTAGATCGTGGCTTTCATGTTTTCCTCCCCGGTACGGGGAGGGGGACCGGCGCAAAACGGTGGTTGAGGGGGTTGGCCTGCTCCACGACCGTAGCGGTTGGGGCGATCCCCCTCCACCATCCTTCGGATGGTCCCCCTCCCCGCGGAGCGGGGAGGATTTCGGGTCAGTCGTTCTTGGCGAGCCATTCTTCCAGCCATTTGATCGTATAGTCGCCGGTCTGGAATTCGGGGTCGTCGAGCAGGGCCTGATGGAGCGGGATGGTGGTCTTCATCCCCTCGATCACGAATTCCTCCAGCGCGCGGCGCAGGCGCATCAGGCAGCGTTCGCGGGTGGTGCCGTAGACGATCAGCTTGGCGATCATGCTGTCGTAATAGGGCGGGACCTTGTAGCCCGCATACAGGCCGCTATCGACGCGCACGTGCATGCCGCCGGGCGCATGGAAATGCTTCACCGTGCCGGGCGACGGCGCGAAGGTGCGCGGGTCTTCGGCATTGATGCGGCATTCGATGGCGTGGCCGGTGAAGCGGATCTGTTCCTGCTGGCAGGTCAGGCCGTGCCCTTCGGCGACGCGGATCTGTTCGCGGACCAGGTCGAGGCCGGTGATCATCTCGGTCACCGGATGTTCAACCTGCAGGCGGGTGTTCATTTCGATGAAATAGAACTCTCCGTCTTCCCACAGGAATTCGATCGTGCCGGCACCGCGATAGCCCATATCGGCCATCGCCTTCGCACAGATGCCGCCGATCCGTTCGCGATCGGCCTGGCCGAGCACGGGGGAGGGCGCTTCCTCCAGTACCTTCTGGTGGCGGCGCTGGAGCGAGCAGTCGCGCTCGCCCAGATGGATCGCATTGCCGTTGCCGTCGCCGAAGACCTGGATCTCGATGTGGCGCGGGTTGCCGAGATATTTTTCGAGGTACACCGTGGCGTCGCCGAACGCGGCCTTTGCCTCGCTGCCGGCTTGCTGCATCAGCGTTTCGAGTTCGTCCTCGGAATGGCACACCTTCATGCCACGGCCGCCGCCGCCCGATGCCGCCTTGATGATGACCGGATAGCCAGCCTTGGCCGCGATCGCCTTCGCCTCGGCGATGTCGCTGATCGCGCCGTCGCTACCGGGGACGAGCGGCAGGCCGAGCGCACCCGCGGTGCGCTTCGCCTCGATCTTGTCGCCCATCGTGCGGATATGTTCGGGCTTCGGCCCGACGAAGATCAGGTTGTGCAGCTCGACGATCTCGGCGAACTTGGCGTTTTCCGACAGGAAGCCATAGCCCGGATGGATCGCGTCGGCGCCGCTGATCTCGGCGGCCGAGATGATGTTGGGGATGTTGAGATAGCTGTCGGTCGCAGGCGGCGGGCCGATGCAGATCGCTTCGTCGGCAAGGCGGACGTGCATGGCTTCGGCATCGGCGGTCGAATGGACCGCGACCGTCTTGATCCCCATTTCGTGGCACGCGCGGTGGATGCGGAGCGCGATCTCACCGCGGTTGGCGATCAGTAGTTTCTTGATTTCGGGCATATCTTCAATCCTGTCTGCACCGGCCACTCCGTTCGTCCTGAGTAGCCGCTGAGCGAAGTCGAAGCGGCGTATCGAAGGACGGTGGCAGCGATGCTTCGATACGGGCTTTCGACTGCGCTCAATCCCTACTCAGCACGAACGGACGGAGTGGGGCGCAGGCGGGAGACCGTCGTTACTCTACCACCACCAGCGGCTGGTCGAATTCGACCGGCTGGCTGTTCGACACCAGGATCTGGGTGACGGTGCCGGCGGCCGGCGCGACAATCGGGTTCATGACCTTCATCGCTTCGATGATGACCAGCGTGTCGCCCGCCGCGACCTTTTGACCAACCGAGATGAACGGCTTCGCATCGGGATTGGCGGCTAGATAGACGGTGCCGACCATCGGCGAGGTGACCGGGGGCACGCTGCTCACCGGGGCGACGGCGGCGCCGGCCTCGATCGTGGTCGTCGCGGCGCTGGCGAGTTGCGGCTGGGGCGCAGGCGAATAGGCCGGGGCGGGGGCATAGGTCGCCGCCGCCTGTACCGGCGCTGGCTTGCGCACCACGCGGACCTTGCGCGCGCCGTCCTCGACCTCGACCTCGGTCAGATCGGTTTCATCGAGCACCTGTGCCAGCGCGCGGACGAGGTCGATGTCGACGCGCATCGCGTGGCTGGTGAACGGCGTTCCTTCGCCCTGATTGTCGTCTGCCATGGTAACCCCCAATGGTATCGCTAATTATAAAAAACCGCGCCCTTGTCAGATGCGGGCGGCCGCTTCAAGCGCGACCAGATAGGAAAGCGCGCCGAACCCCGTCACCGTGCCGCGGGCGGCACGCCCGACATAGCTGGTGTGGCGGAATTCCTCGCGCTTGTGCGGATTGGACAGATGGACCTCGATCACCGGGGTCTTCACCGCCTTGATCGCGTCGTGGAGCGCAATCGACGTATGGGTATAGGCGCCGGCGTTGAGGAGTACCGCCTTGGCCCCCTCCGCCTGCGCCTCGTGCAGCCAGTCGACCAGATGGCCTTCATGGTTCGATTGGCGCAGATCGATGGAAAGGCCCAGTTCGCGGGCGCGGTCCTCCAGCATGCCGGCAATGTCGTCGAGCGTGTCCGACCCGTAGATTTCCGGCTCGCGCAGGCCCAGCAGGTTCAGGTTCGGGCCGTTGAGGACGAAGATGGTGTCGGTCAAGCAGGCAGGCTTTCGGTTGCGGGCGTGTAGCGGCGGACCCTATATGCGGTGCACCATAGCCGGAGCGGGTGCCCGAAGTCGAGACAAGGGCGCCCCGACAGGAGACGACATGCATACCGACGGTACCATCAGCATCATGGTCAATGGCGATCACATGCGCGTCCGCGACGGCATCACGCTGGCCGAACTGGCGGCGCAGATCGGGCTGGTGCCGGAAAAGGTCGCGGTCGAGCGCAATCTGGAGGTCGTGCCGCGCTCGACGCTGGCCGAGGTGAAGGTCGAGGATGGCGACGAGCTGGAGATCGTGCACTTCGTCGGTGGGGGCGACCATGTCGCGCCGAAGGACGCCGATACATGGAGCGTCGCGGGCAAGACCTTTCGCTCGCGGTTGATCGTCGGCACCGGCAAGTATAAGGATTTCGAACAGAATGCCGCCGCCGTCGCGGCATCGGGCGCGGAGATCGTGACCGTCGCGGTGCGCCGCGTGAACGTCAGCGACCCCAATGCGCCGATGCTGACCGACTATATCGACCCGAAAAAAGTCACCTATCTGCCCAACACCGCCGGCTGTTTCGATGCAGACAGCGCGATCCGAACGCTGCGGCTGGCGCGCGAGGCGGGTGGCTGGGATCTGGTGAAGCTGGAGGTGCTGGGCGAGGCGCGGACGCTGTATCCCGACATGGTGGAGACGCTGCGCGCGACCGAGGTGCTGGCGAACGAAGGCTTCAAGCCGATGGTCTATTGCGTCGACGATCCGATCGCGGCCAGGCGGTTGGAGGATGCCGGCGCGGTGGCGATCATGCCGCTGGGCGCGCCGATCGGGTCGGGCCTCGGCATCCAGAACCTCGTGACGATCCGCCTGATCGTCGAGGGGGCGAAGGTGCCGGTGCTGGTCGATGCGGGCGTGGGCCAAGCGAGCGACGCGGCGGTGGCGATGGAACTGGGCTGCGACGGGGTGCTGATGAACACCGCGATCGCCGAAGCCAAGGATCCGATCCTGATGGCGCGGGCGATGAAGGCGGCGGTCGAGGCAGGGCGGATGGGCTATCTGGCCGGCCGTATGCAGCGGCGACGTTATGCCGATCCGTCCAGCCCGCTGGCGGGTCTGATATGAATCAAGTTTAATGGAACCGGTGGGCCAAGCTGCGCTTTGTATGGGGGTAATCCAGCGAGGGAAACCTCGCCAACCCACAGGAGCCTTTCATGGGTGAATTCACCGACAAGCTGGCCGCAGCAGGCAACAAGATCGCCGGCAACGTGAAGGAAGCGATCGGCGACGCGACCGACAACGAGCGACTGGAAGCCGAAGGCCAGGCCCAGCAGGCAAAGGGCACGGGTCAGGACGTGAAGGGCAGCGTCAAGGGCGCGCTCGGTGACAAGATCTGATGTCATAGGATACCGCGTACCGCCGGGTAGTTGGCGGATGGTATCGAAGGGCCGCTCCGGGAAACCGGGGCGGCCTTTTCCGTTGGGTGCGTTGCGAGACGGCTGACAGCGCGATAGGGTCGGCGATGGCCAGAGCAGACCGACTTGCCCGTACCGACGTGCTGCGCAGCGAGCGCGAGGAAGAGTATCGCGAGGCGTTGATCGCGGCGCTGACGGCGGCCGCGTCGGGGAAACAGGGGCTTTTCGATCACAATGCCGATCGCCGTACCCGTGCGGCGATTGCGCCGGTGATCGAGGAACTGACCCGCATCGGGGAGGATATCGATGCGATGCGCGAGCAACTGGCGATGCCGCCTTTCGCGCTGCAGGCAGAGTTTCTGCGATCGCGCGGACCGGTCGGGCCGCAGGCGGTTGGGGAGCGTAAGCAGGCGCAGGCTTGGCTGGAGCGGTTGAAAACGTCTGAGGACTGACGGCTCGCGCTCTCCCCTCCCTGATCAGAGAGGGGTCGGGGGTGGGTCGGCCTGCGAGGGAACGTCAGGCCAGCTTCAAACCTACCCACCCCCAGCCCCTCCCTTGTCAGGGAAGGGGGGCGAACCGGCTGATCCATCAGACCCTAACGATTGCGGATCGCGGTGATCGTGGTGCTGTGGGTGATGATCTCTATCTCGGTCCTGCAATGGAGCAGGCGGACGCCGGTCTGCGCCAGCGCACGTTCGAGGACGGGGGCAAATTGGGCGGTCGCTTCGACGGTTTCGGCCCAGCCGCCATAGGCGCGGGCGAGGGCGGCGAAGTCGGGATTGGCGAGCGCGGTGCCGCTCAGGCGCGCGGGATATTCGCGTTCCTGATGCATGCGGATCGTGCCGTAGCCGCTATTGTCGACGAGGATGACGAGCAGGTTCGCGCCATGCTGGACGGCGGTGGCAAGTTCCTGTCCGTTCATCAGGAAATCGCCGTCGCCGGCGACCGCGACCGCGAGTTTGTCCGGTTCGCGGAGCGCTGCGGCAACGGCGGCGGGGACGCCATAGCCCATCGCGCCGCAGGTCGGGGCGAGTTGCGTGCCGGTCCAGCCATAATGCCAGTAGCGGTGCCACCAGCCCGAGAAATTGCCCGCGCCGTTGCAGATGATCGTGTCGTGGCCGTGCAGCCGTTCGCGCATTGCGGCGACGCAAGCTCCGAGGTCGAGGGTTACGTCGCGGGGGGCGGGGGTCGACCATGCCAGCCATTCGGCATGGGCTTCGGCAGCGGCTAGCGAGGGTTGCGCCGGCGGTTCGGCCTGGGCGAGCATCTGGGCGAAGGCGAACGGATTGGCGGCGACGGCGAGGTCGGCATGGTAGACACGATCGAGTTCGGACGGGTCGGGGTGGACGTGGATGAGGGTTTGGCCGGGGTGGTCGGGGGTGACGAGGGTGTAGCCATCGGTGGTCGCTTCGCCGAGCCGCGCGCCGATCACCAGCAGCAGGTCGGCGGACTTGATGCGCTGGACCAGCCGGGGCGAGGGGCCGTAGCCGAGATTGCCGGCCCATGCCGGGCAGTCGTTGGCGATGGCGTCCTGTCGGCGGAAGGCTCCGGCGACGGGGATGCCCCAGCTTTTGGCGAAAGCGCTGAACGCCGCACCGGCTGCCTTGTCCCAGCCCGCCCCGCCGACGATGGCGACCGGGCGTTCGGCGCGTCGCAGGCGGTCGAACAGATCGCCAAAATCCGCAGGAGCGAGCACCGTTTCGAGTTTCGCGAGCGGCGGGCGGTCGACTGCCACCGCTTCCTCGACCAGCATATCCTCGGGCAGCGCGATCACGACCGGGCCGGGGCGGCCGGAGGTGGCGGTGCGCCACGCTCGCGCGATATATTCGGGGATGCGGGCCGGATCGTCGATGCGCAGCACCAGTTTGGCGAGCGGTGCAAACATCGTCAGGAAATCGACCTCCTGAAATCCTTCGCGGTCGCGATTCCCGCGATCGACATCGCCGATGAACAACAGCATCGGAATCGAATCCTGCATCGCGACATGCACGCCGATCGACGCGTTGGTGGCACCCGGGCCGCGCGTGACGAAGGCGACGCCGGGGCGGCCGGTCAGCACCGCATCGGCGCAGGCCATGAAGCCGACCCCGCCCTCCTGCCGACAGGTGACCAGATCGATCGCAGGCGTGTCATGCAGCGCGTCGAGCACCGCGAGGAAACTTTCGCCGGGGACGTGGAAGATGCGGTCGCAGCCATGGGTGATCAGGGCATCGACGAGGATGCGGCCGCCGGAACGTGGAGTTGTCATGGGCGCACGCTATCGCGGGTCATGCGTCGACGCCAGAGCGGGGCGAAGTTGAAGGTTGGTTCACCTTCTTGACCGACCCGACCGACCCTGCGACATCGGCGACGCGATCAGTTGGGAGAGAGGCGTGAACAAGCTGTACCCGAATGCCGAAACGGCGCTGGAGGGATTGCTCCACGACGGGATGACGATCTGCGCGGGCGGGTTCGGCCTGTGCGGCATTCCCGAACGGCTGATCGACGCGATCCAGGCGTCGGGCGTCCAGAAACTGACCATCGCCAGCAACAATGCCGGGATCGACGGGCAGGGGCTGGGCAAGCTGCTCCGCAGCCGACAGGTCGCCAAGATGATCTCCAGCTATGTCGGTGAGAACAAGGAGTTCGAGCGGCAATATCTGTCGGGCGAGCTGGAGGTCGAATTCTGCCCGCAGGGGACGCTGGCCGAACGCTGCCGCGCGGGCGGGGCGGGCATTCCGGGCTTCTATACCAAGACCGGGGTCGGCACGCTGATCGCGGAAGGCAAGGAAGTGAAGCAGTTCGACGGAGAGGACTATATCCTCGAACGCGGCATCCGCGCCGACCTGTCGATCATCAAGGGGTGGAAGGCCGATGAGGCGGGCAACCTGATCTTCCGCAAGACCGCGCGCAACTTCAACCAGCCGATGGCGACCGCCGCCAATTTCTGCGTGGCGGAGGTCGAGGAAGTGGTGCCGGTCGGCAGCCTCGATCCCGACTCGATCCATTTGCCCGGCATCTATGTGAAGCGGATGATCGTCGGCGCGCCCTATGACAAGCAGATCGAATTCCGCACGGTGCGGGAGCGGGTTTGATGGGTTTTTTGCGCGGTGTGGCTTCCCGGCGCGCGCCGGACCTCGGCGAAGGCCGGGGTCCAGTTGCGGGGCGCTGGTCGTCGTTCGCAGGCGTTCCCCGACTAGGCTCGGGTCTTCGCCGGGGTACGTCCAGCCTTTTGGGGCGAATGGTTCGGTTCTTGGCCGGCGGCGTCGGCGCCTTCGCGCTGTCGGGTTGCGTCGTGGCGGTGGGCAATCAGTCCGCCGCACCGGTCGCGCCGGCGACGGTGGCGGGCGTGCCGGCGGGGATGCAGTATCTCTATGGATCGGGCGAGGCCGGGGCGGCGAGCCGGCAGGCCTATGCCGGGCTGGTCCGCTATGTGAACCAGTATCTGCGCGACCGCACGACGCTGCGCCGGATGCCGCTGTCGGCGGTGCTGGCGCCGGGCGCGACGCTTACGCAACCGACGCAGTTGCCGTGCGCCGGCAAGCCCGCCGTCGTGTTCGACGTCGACGAGACGGTGCTGCTCAATACCGGCTATGAATATTCCGATGCGCGGGGCGGCATGGGCTATGACGCCGCGCGCTGGGAACGGTGGGAGCGGTCGGACGGGCGCGCGACGCGGGCCGTGCCGGGGGCGGTCGAGGGGCTGGCGGCGCTGCGCGCGGCGGGCGTGACCGTGGTGTTCAATTCGAACCGCAATGCCGCGACCGCCGAATTCACCGAAGCGGTACTGAACCGTGCGGGACTTGGTCCGGCCAAGCATGGCGACACGCTGTTTCTGAAGGGCGATGCGCCGGGCGGGTCGGGCAAGGATGCGCGCCGCGCGCTGATCGCCAGCCGGTTCTGTGTCGTGGCGCTGGTCGGCGATCAGCTGGGCGATTTCAGCGACCTGTTCAATGCCGGCCTCAAGCCTGCCGAGCGGCGGACGGCGGCGGATGCGCCGGCCATCGCCAATCTGTGGGGCAATGGCTGGTTCGTGCTGCCCAACCCGGTCTATGGCACCGCGCTGGCCGGCGATTTCGACGATGTTTTCCCCAATGATCTGCGCTGGACCGATCCCGGCGCGCGCAAGGAGTAACTGATGGCCTGGACCCGCGACGAAATGGCGGCGCGTGCCGCGCGCGAGCTGAAGGACGGATTCTACGTCAATCTGGGCATCGGTATCCCGACGCTGGTGGCGAACCACATTCCGCAAGGCGTCGAGGTGACGTTGCAGTCGGAAAACGGGATGCTGGGCATCGGACCGTTTCCGTTTGCCGGCGAGGAAGACCCCGACCTGATCAACGCCGGCAAGCAGACGATCAGCGAACTGCCGCAATCGGTGTATTTCAGCAGCGCCGACAGCTTCGCGATGATCCGCGGCGGGCATATCGACCTGACCGTGCTGGGCGCGATGGAGGTGTCGGAAGGCGGCGACATCGCCAACTGGATGATCCCGGGCAAGATGGTGAAGGGCATGGGCGGGGCCATGGATCTGGTCGCCGGGGTCAAGAAGATCATCGTCGTGATGGAGCATACGTCGAAGAACGGCGATCCGAAGTTCATTCCCGAATGCACGCTGCCGCTAACCGGGCGCAATGTGGTCGACATGATCGTCACCGATCTGGCGGTATTCCAGCGGGCGGACCATGACAGCCCGTTTCGGCTGGTCGAGTGCGCTCCGGGGGTTACTGTGGAAGAGGTTCGGGCGAAGACTACGGCGAAGTTCGAGGGGTAAGTTGGGTTCACGCGAAGGCGCGAAGACGCGAAGAAGAAGTGATTTTCGCGCAGAGGCGCAGAGGCGCAGAGAGGTTCGGAACGCGGCGAGTGCAGCTTGTCCGGCGAAGCCTCTCTCCCTGCAGCCAAGAGCGTGAAGGCCGCTGACGCGGCGGACGATCGCAACAGACGCAACCCCTCTGCGCCTCCGCGCCTCTGCGCGACCTATTCTTCTACTTTCTTCCTCCGCGTTTTCGTGCCTTCGCGTGAACAAGAATCTACTGCGAAGCCGTTTCCGGCATCTTCCACCACAGCAGCGCGAACCCGATCGCCGCGATCGCCGCCAGCAGCAGGAACGCCGCGTTGTAGCCGCCCTGCACGATCATGACGCCTGCCAGCGTCGTGCTGAGCGCGCCGCCCAGCCCCTGTACCGTCGCCACCGCGCCTTGTGCGACGTTGAAGCGGCCGGTGCCGCGCATGATCGCGGCGACAACGACGGGGAGCAGCGCGCCGAAGATCCCTGCGCCGATGCCGTCGAGCAGCTGTACGCCGAGCAGCCATGCCGGGGCGTCGGCAAAGGTGTAGAGCACCCCGCGCGCGATCAGTACGGCCATGCCCACCAGCAGGATCGGGCGGTGGCCCCAGCGATCGGCATTGCGGCCGACGACGATCGCGACCGGGACCATCACCAGCTGCGCGCCGACGATGCAGGCGGCGACCAGCGAGGTGGCGGCACCCGCGCCGACCTCGCGCCCCAGCAGCTGCCCGACCGAGGGCAGCATCGCCGCATTGGCGAGGTGGAAGAGGAAGCAGGCGCCGGCAAAGACGGCGAGGGCGGGAGAGGCTTTGAACGTCTGGAGCAGGGTCGGCGGCGGGGTGCAGGGTTCCTCGCCATCGGTACAGCCGCGCGCGACGTCGTGGTCGATCGCCTTGTCGTCGACCATGAGGATGGCGACGATGCTGCACGCGGCGAGGCCCGCCATCAAGTAGAAGACGACCTGCGGCCCGAACTTCCACGCCAGCGCCCCGGCGAGTGCGGCGGAGACGGCGTTGCCGCCATGGTTGAATGCTTCGTTGCGGCCGACGCGGCGGGTGAAGGCGTGTGGGCCGACGATGCCGAGCGTGATCGCGGCGATGCCGGGGGCGAAGATCGCGCCGGCTACGGCGGCGAGCGACTGGGTAACGGCGACGGCGGTGAAGCCCGACACGATCGGCAGCGACAGCGAAGCGAGGGTGACGATCAGCGCTGCGGCGACCAGTAGCGCGCGCTTGGCCCGGCTCTTGTCGACCAGCGCGCCGGCCGGGGTCGTCGCCAGCAGCCCGGCGATACCGGCGATGGTCATCACCATGCCGGCGGTGGCCTCGTCCCAGCCATGGGTGGGACCGCGTACCGCAACCAGATAGATGGCGAGATAGGGGCCGAGCCCGTCGCGGACGTCGGCGAGGAACGCGTTCATCCAGTCGAGCGCGCGCGTATTGCGTGGGGAAACGGGCCGTTCGGAAGTTCGCTCGCGCATCGCCGGCCTCTGTATATGATGTATGAAGCCGCCGAACGCGGCGCGGCGACAAAGGCTCCCGCACCACGTGAACGTAATATAATGTCGTCGACCCTTCCCGGCGCACGCATTTTCGGTTAACGCCGCGCGATGACCAAGCCTGCCCGCACGCTGTACGAAAAGATCTGGGACGACCATGTCGTCGAACGCCGCGACGACGGCACCTGCCTGATCTATATCGACCGCCATCTCGTCCACGAAGTCACCAGCCCGCAGGCCTTTGCCGGGCTTCGCGCCGCCGGGCGGCAGGTGCGGCGGCCCGACCTGACGCTGGCGGTGCCCGACCATAACCTGCCGACGACGCGCCGGGTGGATGCGCAGGGCAACCGCCTGCCGATCGCCGATCCGGCCAGCGCCAGCCAGCTGGCGGCGCTGGAGAAGAACGCGCCCGATTTCGGCATCCGCTATATCGACGCGACGGCGGCGGCGCAGGGGATCGTCCATGTCGTCGGCCCGGAACAGGGCTTTACGCTGCCGGGCACGACACTGGTGTGCGGCGACAGCCATACCAGCGCGCATGGGGCGCTGGGCGCGCTGGCGTTCGGGATCGGCACCAGCGAGGTCGAGCATGTGCTGGCCACGCAGACGCTGTTGCTGCAGCAATCGAAGACGATGGAAATCCGCGTCGACGGGACGCTGGGCTATGGCGTGTCGGCCAAGGACGTCGTGCTGGCGATCATCGGCAAGATCGGCGCGGCGGGCGGCACCGGCTATGTCGTCGAATATACCGGCGAGGTCATTCGCGGCCTGTCGATCGAGGGGCGGCTGACGATCAGCAACATGTCGATCGAGGGCGGGGCGCGCGCCGGGTTGATCGCGCCCGACGAGACGACCTTCGCTTATCTGAAGGGGCGGCCGATGGCGCCGACCGGGGCCGATTGGGACCGCGCGGTCGATTATTGGCGGACGCTGCCGACCGATGCGGATGCCCGGTACGACCGGGTGGTGCAGTTGTACGCCAGTGATATCGCGCCGTCGCTGACCTGGGGCACCAGCCCCGAGGACGTGGTGCCGATCACCGGCGTGGTGCCGTCGCCCGACAGTTTCGACGATCCGTCGAAGCGCGTCGCCGCGCAAAAGTCGCTCGATTATATGGGGCTGACGCCGGGCACGCGGATGCAGGATGTGCCGGTCAGCTATATCTTCATCGGCAGCTGCACCAACAGCCGGATCGAGGATCTGCGCGCCGCCGCCAGCGTGGTGAAGGGGCGGCACGTTGCCGACGGGATCAAGCAGGCGCTGGTCGTGCCCGGATCGGGGCTGGTCAAGCGCCAGGCCGAGGCGGAAGGGCTCGACCGCATCTTCACCGAGGCGGGCTTCGAATGGCGCGAGCCGGGCTGTTCGATGTGCCTGGCGATGAACCCGGACAAGGTGCCGCCGGGCGAACGCTGTGCTTCCACCAGCAACCGTAATTTCGTAGGGCGGCAGGGGCCGGGGGCGCGGACGCATCTGCTGTCCCCGGCGATGGCGGCGGCGGCGGCGGTGACCGGGCGGCTGGCCGATGTCCGCGAACTGGTGACGGAGCAAGCGTAATGAAGAAGGTGTTGATGGCGCTGATCGCGGGCGCGGTGCTGAGCGGCGTGGCGGCGGCCTATGCGTCGAGCGTGCGGCCGGCGGTGGCCAAGCCGGTCGTGCCGCGTAGCGGGGCGTAACATGGAAGCGATCACGCAGGTCGAGGGGCGCGCCTATCCATGGGGCGCCAAGAATATCGACACCGACATCATCATCCCGGCGCACTGGCTGAAGACCACGACGCGCGAAGGGTTGGGCAAGGGTGCGTTCGAGAGCGTGCGGGCCGAGCCGGACAATATCTTCGACGATCCGCGCTATGCAGGCGCGCCGGTGCTGATCGCGGGCGAGAATTTCGGCTGTGGCTCCAGCCGCGAACATGCCGCATGGGCGCTGGGCGACATGGGCGTCAAGGCGGTGATCGCGCCGAGCTTTTCGGACATTTTCTCCGGCAACGCGATCAAGAACGGGATCGTCACGGTCGTGCTGCCGCAGGCGGCGGTCGACCGGCTGGTCGAGGTGGCGAAGGATCAGCCGATCGCGGTCGATCTGGAGACGATGACCGTCACCACCCCCTATCAGGATCGCTTCCCCTTCGAACTCGATCCGTTTCGTCGCCAGTGCCTGATGGAAGGGCTGGACGAGATCGGCATGACGCTGGCACAAGATACCGCGATTTCGAAATATGAGTCCGGCGTCGCTTCGGCGCGACCGTGGCTCAATGGGAGAAGCGGTGATGCGGGCGTTGCTGTCGACGGAGCCGGGCGGGCCTGACACCCTCGCGATCGGGGAATTGCCCGATCCGGTGGCGAACAAGGGACAGGTGGTCGTCGCCCTCCGCGCCTGTGCGGTCAATTACCCTGATGTGCTGATCATCGAGGATCGCTACCAATTCCGCCCGCCGCGCCCGTTCGCGCCGGGCGGCGAGGTGGCGGGCGTGATCGAGAGCGTCGGCGAAGGCGTTGAGGGCTGGGCGGTCGGCGACCGGGTGATCGCGGTCACCGGCCATGGCGGCATGGTCGAAAAGCTGGCGCTGCCCGCCGCCGTGCTCCACCGCCTGCCACCGAACCGCAGTTTCGAAGATGGTGCGGCGCTGCTGCTGACCTATGCCACGGCGATCCATGCGCTGGTCGATCGCGGGCGGATCGCGGCAGGACGGACGCTGTTGGTGCTGGGTGCCGCGGGCGGGGTCGGGCTGGCGACGATCGAGCTGGGCAAGGCGTTCGGCGCGCGGGTCGTGGCGGCGGTGTCTTCGCAGGAGAAGGCGGACGCGGCGCGGAGTGCGGGGGCGGATGACGTCGTCGTCTACCCCTATGCGCCGCTCGACAAGGACGCGTCGAAGGCGCTGGCGGATGCGTTCAAGGCGGCGGTCGGGCCGGCGGGGGCGGACATCGTGTTCGATCCGGTCGGCGGCGACTATGCCGAACCGGCGCTGCGTAGCGTCGGGTGGGAAGGGCGCTATCTGGTGGTCGGATTTCCGGCGGGGATACCGAAGCTGCCGCTCAACCTGACGCTGCTCAAGAGTTGCGACGTGTGCGGCGTGTTCTGGGGCGCGTTCGCGATGCGCGATCCGGTGGCGAATGCGGCGCATGTCGCGACGCTGTTCCGGTTGTGGGACGAAGGCGCGATCGCACCGAGGGTTACGGGCGTGTTTCCGCTGGAGCGTGGGGGCGAGGCGATTGCGGCGCTGGCGGCGCGTCGGGTTGTCGGGAAGCTCGTGGTGGTGCCGTAGATTTGGGTTCACGCGAAGGCGCGAAGGCGCGAAGAAGGTTTTTTCGCGCAGAGGCGCAGAGGACGCAGAGGGGTTGGGGCGCGGGGTAATCGCAGCCTGCTCGGCGAAGACTTTCTTCTTGTTGCTGCGAGAGCAGAAGGCCGCTGACGCGGCGGACGATTGCCGCAGGCATGACCCCTTTGCGTCCTCCGCGCCTTCGCGCCTCCGCGTGAACCCCTTCTTCCTCCGGCCAGGAATCGCCCAGAATATAGACGCCGTTGCGCGAAACCCGCGGTCGCCCTATCTCGCACGGGAGGGACCATTAGGGGATTGCCATGACGACGTTCGACGACCGGGAGCGCGCTTTCGAAGCCAAATTCGCCCGCGACGGGGAAATGGCGTTCCGCGTGACCGCGCGGCGCAACAAGCTGCTGGGCCATTGGGCCGCCGAACGCATGGAACTGACCCCGGCCGAAACCGATGCCTATGCGACGTCGGTGGTGCAGGCCGATTTCGAAGAGGTCGGCGACGAGGACGTGATCCGCAAGCTGCTGTCCGATCTGGCCGCCGCCGGCGTCGATTGCGGCGAGGCTGATATCCGCCAGGCGATGGCCGATTGCGAGGTCGAAGCACGCCGGCAGTTGCTGGAGAGCATGTGATGCCGATGGAGGCACAGGCGATCGAGGCGCTGATCGTCGCCGCAATCCCCGATGCGGTGGTTGAGATCACCGATCTGGCGGGCGATGGCGATCATTATTCGGCGCGGGTCGTGTCGGAAAGCTTCCGGGGCAAGCCGCGCATCGCGCAGCAGCGCGCTGTCTATGCGGCGCTGGGCGGTCGGATGGGCGGCGAACTCCACGCATTGCAACTGACGACCGGCGTCCCCACTCCACAGGCATAAGGCGCCCGCCGGGCGAACGATCAAGGATATGACGATGACCGACGATACCAACGCCCGCATCGACGCGGTGGTGAAGAGCAACCCGGTGGTGCTGTTCATGAAGGGCAGCCCGTTGTTCCCGCAATGCGGCTTTTCGAGCCGGGCGGTGGCGATCCTGAACCACCTGAACACCCAGTTCGAAAGCGTCGACGTGCTGCAGGATCAGGGCATTCGCCAGGGCATCAAGGCCTATTCCGATTGGCCGACCATCCCGCAGCTCTATGTGAATGGCGAGTTCGTCGGCGGATCGGACATCATGATGGAGATGTACGAGAGCGGTGAGTTGGCGGAGTTGCTGGGTGGCGACGAGGCCGCCTGATTTCGGCCTGCATTGGTACTGGGAAAGCCCGGCTGCACGATGGTGTGGCCGGGTTTTTTGTTAGGGCGGATCGATATTGAGCGACGATCGCGAATTTCCGTCATTCCCGCGCAGGCGGGAATCCATAACCGCTGACGCCTCCGCTGGTTTTGCGAGGCTGGCGCATATGGGCTCCCGCCTGCGCGGGAGTGACGATAGCAGATAGAGGTGTCGTCCCACGCCTAAGGTACTGAAGGTCCATCTGCCCCAAGGCGTTGGGGATGACCGGCCTCGTGGCGTACCCCCGCCTACGCGGCGGTACGGCGTGCGTTGGCAGCGGTCCAAGATAATTGCGGCGATCTCGGAAGGCCCGGGTGGGCGGACCGGCAAGGATGCCGGTCCGCCCGATTGAAGCGCGAACGCGTCGGGCATCTCTAACATTGCAGATCGCGTGCCAGTTCCAGGAATTGCGGGTTTCCTAGCCGGATTGCGGTTAACCGGTCTTCACCACGCAGGCGAGTTGTAAGCCGTTCCGACAGTTTCCGGGCGGCCTGTAAATTACACTTGTAAACGTAACGACCACGGGTGTAGTCATCGTCCATGGCCGAACGAATCAGCGATGCCGAGCATGCCGTGATGGAAGTGCTCTGGGACAAGAACCCGCTCACCGCGCAGGAGGTGGTCGAACGCGTCGCCCCGTCGCGCGACTGGAGCGCGAATACCGTCAAGACGCTGCTCGGCCGGCTGCTGGCCAAGGACGTGATCGGCGCGGAGGAGGATGGGCGGCGCTACCGCTATCGCCCGCTGGTCGCGCGCGAGGAATATGTCGCCGGGGAATCGCAGAAGTTCATCGATCGTCTGTTCGGTGGCAGCCTGACCCCGCTGGTCGCGCATCTGGCCGAACGCGACCAGTTGAGCGCGCGTGAAATCGACGAGATCGAGGCTCTGTTAAAGGCGCTGAAACAATGATCGGATGGGCGGTGGAGACGATCGCGGCGGCGACGCTGCTGATGCTGCTGGTGCTGATGTTGCGCGGCCCCGTCGCGCGACGCTTCGGTCCGCAGGCGGCCTATGCGCTATGGGCGCTGCCGGCGCTGCGCATGATCCTGCCGCCCATTCCCGATGCGTGGCGCCCGGTCGATATCGCGCCGATCGGTGCCGCGACCGAGCCGGGCGTCATCATGCTGGGCGTGCCGGTGGCCGAAGTCCCTGCGCTGCCCGAAGGGTGGGGCATGGCCGACGTACCTCTGGTGGTAATGGCGCTGTGGCTGCTAGGCGCGGTCGCGTTCGTGACGTGGCATATCGTCCAGCATCGCCGTTTCTGCGCGAAGGTGCTGGCGTCGGGCCGGGCGAAGGGCGTGGCCGGGGGGCACGTCAAGATGATCGAATCGCGCCATGCCGCCGGGCCGCTCGCCTTTGGCGTGGTGCGCCGCTACGTCGCGATGCCGATCGATTTTCGCGAACGCTATGACGAACGCGAACAGGCGTTGGCGCTGGCGCACGAGCTGGGCCACCATGCCCGCGGCGACCTGCTTGCCAACTGGTTCGCGCTGGTCGTGCTGGGATGCCACTGGTTCAATCCGGTCGCATGGCGCGCGTTCCGGGCATTCCGGGCGGATCAGGAGATGGCGTGCGATGCGATGGTGCTGGCCCGTGCCACGCCGGGCGTCCGCCACGCCTATGCCACTGCCATCGTCAAGTCCGCGCATGGTCAGAGGCTGTCGGCCGCCTGCCACCTGCACGGCGTCCATGAACTCAAAGGGAGGCTGATCATGTTGTCGAAGCACCGGGTGATGTCGCCCATGACGAAGCGGGTCGCCGGGGGCGCGACGCTGGCGCTGGCGGTATTGGGGCTGGGGATCACCGCGTCGGGGACGCAAGCGGCCGAGACATTCCGCGGCAAGGTCGAGGATGCGACCGGCGTCGAGATCGCATCGGTCGAGGCGAAGGCGGCGGCAGTGCTGGCCCCGGTCGCGGCGATCGTGCCGGCACAGGCGGCGACGCTGCCGGTGGTGCCTGCCGAGCCGGCAACCCCCGCACCGTTGCCCAAGCCGGCGATCCCGGCGGGTGCGCCGAAGGTGCCGATGCCCATCACCGTCGTGATGCCGGCAATGCCCGCCCTGCCGGCGAACCTCGCCAAGTCGCCCGAAGGCAAGGTCCGCAAGATCGTCGTCCAGCGCTATGACGGCGAGGGCAAGCTGCTCGGCCAGAGCGTGAGCGACATTCCCGAGGTGAATGTCGTCAGCGGCAATTGCGGTCCGGGCAGCCAGACCACCATCACCCGCAACGACGGCGGCAAGCAGGTCACGACCATCTGTTCCGACCGCATCCGCATCATCACCCGACAGGCCGCCGCCCGTGCGCAGGACGGTGCCCGGCTGGCGGCGCTGGGCGCAGCGGCGGCGGCACGGGGCGAGGCTGCGGCGGCACGCGGAGAGGCACAGGCAGCACAGGGCCGGATCTATGCGCGGCAGGGCTTGCGGACCGCGCTGTCCAGCCTGCGTTCGACCCGCGCATCGATCGCGGCGGACCGCGACATGCCGGCCGCCGGACGCACCAGCGCGCTTGCCGGCATCGACGAAAGCATTCGCGAACTCCAGTCCCAGCTCGACGGCGAGGACTGATCCGGGGTCCACGGACGT
The DNA here is from genome assembly GCF_001421245.1 of Sphingomonas sp. Leaf10. Classification (GTDB taxonomy): domain Bacteria; phylum Pseudomonadota; class Alphaproteobacteria; order Sphingomonadales; family Sphingomonadaceae; genus Sphingomonas. The sequence continues at coordinate 203,120 of NZ_LMKE01000002.1, forward strand.
TCTGCCCCGTTCGTTCGTGGCAGGGCCGGTCGGCTTCGCGCCGGCCGGTCCGCTTGTATCGGACGCCGCCAGCGGCCATGTTTTACAGCGATGGCAGACTATCCAACCGGCATCGCCCAGCCGCTCGAACCGCTGGTGACGCGCGTGCTGGCGCGCAATGCCTCCCCCTATACGCATAGCGGCACGCAGAGCTTCATCGTTGGCGGCGAGGGCGCGGTAGCGGTGATCGATCCGGGGCCGGTCGACGACGTGCACCTGGATGCGATCATGACGGCGGTCGGCGGGCGCGAGGTCGCGGCGATCCTGTGCACTCACACTCACCGCGATCACAGTCCGGGCGCGGCCCCGCTGGCGGCGAGGACCGGGGCGGCGATCATCGGTTGTGCGCCGCTGACGATGGACGACGCCGGCCCGCGATCCGACGCGGCGTTCGATGTCGATTATAGGCCCGACCGGGTGCTGGGCGATGGCGAAGCGGTGGCGGGCGATGGCTGGACGCTGGTCGCGGTGGCGACGCCGGGGCATACGTCGAACCACTTGGCCTTTGCGCTGCCCGAGAGCGGGGCGTTGTTCAGCGGCGACCATGTCATGGGCTGGTCGACGACGATCGTGTCGCCGCCCGATGGCGACATGGGCGACTATATGGCGAGCCTGTCGAAGCTGCTCGATCGCGATGACCGGATCTATTATCCGGCGCATGGCGATCTGATCGCGACGCCGCAGCGGCTGGTGCGCAGCATGCTCGGCCATCGCAAGCAGCGCGAGGGACAGATTGCACGGGCGATCGAGCGCGGCACGCATGACGTGCCGACGATGGTCGATGGCATGTATGTCGGGCTGGCGGCGGGGCTGGTCGGCGCGGCGCGGCGGTCGGTACTGGCGCATCTGATCGATATGGAACGGCGCGGCATCGTGCGACAGGAGGGGGACACATGGCATCGCATGTGAGGCCGCAGGCGATGCGGCTGGCGGTGGCGGTCGTCGTACTGCTGGCGCTGGCGGTCGGCGGCTGGGTGCTGTGGCAGCGGTACGAAGAGCAATATACCGTTACCACCGAGACGGAGAGCGGGCAGGCGGTGACGCGGATCATCTCCGCGCGCCTGTCGGGCGCGAGCGCGCTGAAGGTCGCGGCGCTGTCGGGCACGTTGCAGGCGACGGCCAGCGACGTTCGCGGCTTCGGCTGGCTGCGATCGGACCAGGTGGTCAAGATGCCCTATTCGGTCGATTATTTTGTCGATGTCGGCGGAATCGGCGAGGGGCAGTTGAGCTGGTCGGCGGATACGCGGACACTGGTGGTCGATGCGCCCGATGTGACGGTGGCGCGACCGAATGTCGACGAAGCGGCGCGAACGCTGGTGCAGACCAACGGGTTGTATGTCACGCGCGAGGCGGCGGCGGCCCTGTCGCAGCGTGTGTCGTCGGTGGCGCAGGCACGCGCCGAGCGGGAGGCGCGTAGTCCCGAACGGCTGGCGCAGGCGCGCGAAATGGCGCGGGCCGGACTGGCGCGGTTGCTGGCGGCACCGCTGGCGGCGGCGGATGAGGGGAATGTGCGGGTCGTGGTGACTTTTCCGGCCGAACGGGGGGCACGAAATGGCGAGCGCTGGGATGTTTCGGCGGACCCGGCCGAGGTGATCGCCAATCGGCGGTGAGACATTCCTCCCCTCCCTTGTCAGGGAGGGGCGGACGTGCCGCTTGCGGTACAGTCGGGACCCACCTAGGGGCGGGGGCACAGGAGACGATGATGAACGCGCGCACCGAATTGCCCACCGGCACCGATTTGCTGGCCGAGATCGACCGGCTGCGCCGTGAGCGCAACGCCGTCATCCTCGGCCATTATTACCAGAAGCCGGAGATCCAGGATCTGGCCGATTTCGTCGGCGACAGCCTCGACCTCAGCCGGAAGGCGGCGGCGACCGATGCCGATGTCATTGCATTCTGCGGCGTGCGCTTCATGGCGGAGACAGCGAAAATCCTGTCGCCCGACAAGACGGTGATCCTGCCCGACATGGATGCCGGCTGCTCGTTGGAGGACAGCTGTCCGCCCGAACAGTTCGCCGCGTTCCGCGCGCAGCATCCCGATCACATCGCGCTGACCTACATCAATTGTTCGACCGAGGTGAAGGCGCTGTCCGACATCATCGTGACGTCGTCGTCGGCCGAAAAGATCCTGGCGCAACTGCCCGCCGATCAGAAGGTGATCTTCGGTCCCGACCGCAATCTGGGCGGGTATCTGATGCGCAAGACCGGGCGCGACATGCTGTTGTGGCCGGGCGTGTGCATCGTGCACGAGGCGTTCAGCGAGACAGAGTTGCTGAAGCTGAAGGCGCAGCATCCCGGCGCCCCGGTCGCGGCGCACCCCGAATGCCCGGCGATCATCCTCGACCATGCCGATTATGTCGGGTCGACCAGCGGCATCCTCGATTATGCCAAGGCGATGGCCGGCGACACGCTGATCGTCGCGACCGAACCGCACATCATTCACCAGATGGAAAAGGCGGTGCCGGAAAAGACGTTCATCGGCGCGCCGGGGGCGGACGGCAACTGCAACTGCAATATCTGCCCGTATATGGCGCTCAACACGCTAGAAAAGCTCTACATCGCGCTGCGCGACCTCAGCCCACGGATCGAGATCGAGGAAGGGCTGCGCCAGCGGGCGAAGGTGTCGCTCGACCGGATGCTGGCGATGGCGAGCGGGACGGTGGGGCTGGGCGATCTGGGGCCGTTGCGCGCGGGGGGATGACGGTACCCGGACTACGAAGCGCGTTGAGCGATAACTCGTCCGTTCGTGCCAGGTAGCCGTTTCGACTTCGCTCGGGACGGGTATTGAAGTCGTGTATCGAGGGACCGCTTGGGGCAGGTCTTTCGATCACGCTGTTCACCACTCTGGAGCGGCGGGGCGGGCCGGGCGCAGTTCAGGCTCGGGCTTGGCTTCGGCTTCCGTCCGTCGGGCGCGGGACGCCGCGCCCGAACCAATGGGTGAAACCACCGTGGCGCAGGCCGGTGATGGTACCGATCAGCACCAGCAGCGCGGCGACGACGACCCCGATCGCGACCAGCGCCGAACGCTGTCCGCCCGACGACCAGATCGCCGACAATGCCCAGAAGAACACCAGCGCATAAGGCGGGCAACCGCGACCGGCGACCAGCGTCGCCGCCGCGATCATGCCGCCCAGCACCACGACCGCTGCCGCGATGATCGGCGTTTCCCCGCCGAAATAGACGCCGTGCGCGCGCAGCGTCGCGGCGATGTTGACGATCGATGCGACCGTCAGCCAACTGGCCAGCGCAGTCAGCGGCAGGACCGCGCACCAGCGTTCGCCCGCGGTGAAGGCGATCGGCCATGTCGCCAGGATGCGATAGCTTTTGAGCAGGCACAGCAGCGTGAACAGGATGATAGCGACCGAGGGCACGCCCAGCCCCGCGATCTGGGTATAGGCGGCCCATAGCGCGTTGCCGAAGAACGCACCGGCAGCGGGGCCGCGCAGCCGGGCGAGTAGCGGATTGTCGCGCTGCGACGGCAATGCCTGATACAGCGCGAACACCAGCGCGCCGATATAGAGCGCGCCCCAGATGGCGAACGCCCAGCCCGCCGGGGTGACCAGCGTCCGCACCGCATTCGACTGTTCGCCGATGGTGCGTCCGAAGCCGATCATCGGCAGGAACGGCGTCAGGATTTGCGCCACCGCGCAGACCAGCGGAAGTGCGCGTGACGTCGAAGCTACGTCGGCGCTATCGGAGGAAACCGTCGTCATGGCGTGCAAACTCGCAACCGCAAATTAAGTTGCCAACTGCTACTTGCGAAAAAGTTCCCAAAACAGGACGATTCATACCACCGCGACCATGCTGCGGGTCGTCCATCGTTCGCCGCAGCGGGCAGGTAGCGCCGACAGCATGTACGACGGCAGCAGCGGAGCGACGACAAGCCCGCCGGTGGCGATCGTCGCCAACGCCCGCCGCACCGGACCGGCACACGACACCACGGCCGGCACGGGTACGAGCCGATCGCATTCGCCGCGCAACGTCGCGAGGGACTGGACGTCGTAAAGAGATATGTTATCACATGACGTATGTTGCAGATAGCAGGATTGAATCCGTCCCCGCCGCCCGCCCCGTTCCTCGCCGATCTGGCGTGGCCCGGCCACGCCCGGATAGCGGCTCGGGGGCAGGCGCTCGACGCGATCCTTGCTGATCCGGTCAACCTCGCCGTCTGGCAACGCAGCGATGCGCCGGTGATCGATGTCGGCGGTCTCGATACCGTGGAGGATATCGCGGTCGTCGTGCCCGCCGGGGCAGGGGCGGCGATATCGGACGCGCTGGCGGCGGCGGGGTATGACGATGCGCTGGCGGTGCTGCTGGCGCATGATATCGGCGAACTGGCCGGGCGTTTTGCCGCGCTGCTGCGGATCGAACGGGTGGCGATCCGGCTCGAGGTGGTCGAAACCGATGCCTGTCGCCGCTTCCATGCCGATTACGTCGCGGTGCGGCTGATCTGCACCTATGCCGGACCGGGAACCCAGTGGCTGGCGAACGACGATGCGGCGGCACTGGCGCCCGGTGCCGAGCCGCCAGCCGCGACGATCCGCTCGATCGCGACCGGCGACGTCGCGCTGTTCAAGGGGCGCGACCGGTCGGATACGCCGATCGTCCACCGATCGCCGCCGATTGTGGGCACCGGCGCGCGGCGGCTGGTGCTGGTGATCGACCCGGCGCGGCCCGATCAGCCGGCGGCGGCGACGGGTTCCGCTTCGACAGACGCGAAGCCAGCCAGATAGGGGTGCGCCAGCACGCGGCGCGCATTGCGTTCGCCGATCGCGGTGTCGTTGACCAGGCGGCTGCCGGCCACGGTCCGATATTGCGCGACGCAGGCATCGATCCGGGCGAAGCGCGCACCTGCCGCCCCGGCGCGGGTATAGAAGTCCCAGTCGTTGCAATTGTGGAAGCTGGGATCGAACCCGCCGACCCGCTCGACCATCGCCCGGCGGACCACCGACCAGCTCGGCCCGATCACGCCGCCGCTGGCCAGACCGGCGCGGATGCAGTCGCCGTCCCAGCCGCACTCGGGATCGGTCGGATCGGCATCGCCCTCGACCCGCGCGAAATAGCCGACGACGATGTCGTGGGCGGCGCTCGGCACGCTGCCCAGCAATGCCCGCGCCGCACCGGGCAGCCACACATCGTCGCTGTCGAGGAACGCGATCCAGTCGGCTGTAGCGAGCGAGACACCGCTGTTGCGCGCCTGCGATGCGCCGACATTGCGCGGCAGGATCATTGCTACGACACGGGGGTCGCTGGCGGCGAGGGCGCGGATGACGGCGGCGCTGTCGTCGCTCGATCCGTCATCAACCACGATCACCCGCTCGGGTGCCGGCACCTGTGCCAGCACGCTCGCCACCGCATCGGCGACGACGTGCGCGCGATTATGGCATGGGATGACGACGTCGTACGACGCGACGAACGGATCGGCGGATTGCAGCATCCCCGCCCCATGCCAGAACTGCGCCCACGATCAAGCGCCGCAACCGTACCCGCTCAGCGCCCGCCGCCGTACCGCAGCCTTGCGCCAGCGTAGAAATAACGCCCGACCGGCGAGATCGGCACGTTGGTTTCGAACCCGATATCGGGCCGCTGGTCGCCCAGATTGTTGACGCCGCCATAAAAGGAGAAATCGTCGTTGACCGCGACCTGCGCCTGCACGTCGTGGCTCCACAATTCCTTGTACCGGAAATAGCGCGGATCGACGAGGCTGGGGTTGCTGTCGGTGTCGATCCGGGTGAAGCGGCGCACGCCGTTCTGCCAGCGCAGATTATAGCTGAGCGTCAACACCCCGCTGTTCCATGTCGGCGAGAAGGCGAGTGTGTAGCGCGGGCGGAACAGCTGATCGACATTGTTCTCGGTCACGGCACCCGGCGTCGCCACCTGTTCGAGCCGGTCGAGATAGCCGCCGACCAGCCGCAGGTCGAAATCGCCCGCCGATGCGGTCGCGAAGCGATAGGTCAGGTTCAACTCGGCGCCAGCGGTTCGGAAGGCGGCGACATTCTGCGGCTGGACGATGAAGCCGTTGATGAAGCCGCTGCCGGCGCGGCGGGTGATCGACCCGCAATAGGCGTTGTCGAGGCTCGGCTGATCGACGCACAATTCGGCGATGGTATTGGCGTCGGGGGTATTGATCGCATCGCGCAGGTCGATATCGTACCAGTCGAGCGCGATCGAGAGGCCCGGCACGAAATCGGGACGCAGAACCAGGCCGGCGGTCCAGGTCCGGGCGACTTCGGGGCGCAGGTTGCGATTGCCCTCCTGCGTGCCCGGAATGAAGATCGTCGCATCAGGATTGTTGGCGGCGGTGAAGTTCGCGAAATCGCCGCCGGCAGCCGCGATCAGCGTCCGGCAATTCTCGGCGCGGAACGACGTGCCGAGGCTGCGATTGGCGACATAGCATGGGTCGGAGAAGAAATTGCTGGTGCCGGTCTGCGCCCGGAAGATCTCACCGATATTGGGCGCGCGGACCGATCGGCCGTATGATCCCCGGACGCTGATCGCCGCGATCGGCGCATAGATCGCGTTGAACTGATAGGCGCGAGTCGATCCGATCGTCGAATAATCGGACAGGCGACCCGCCGCGCCGACCGAAAGCAGATGGGCGAAGGGGACCTCCTTCAGCAACGGGGCATTGACCTCGCCAAATGCTTCCCAGACGTCGAAACTGCCGTCCGACGGGGTCGGGATGATATATTCGTCATATTGGTAGAAGGCATTGTCGATCAGCGCCTGTGCCGGACGGAAGCGGCTCGATTCGCGGCGATATTCGCCACCGGTGGCAAAGGCGATCGGGCCGCCGGGCAGTTCGAAGAACTGGCCGAAATCGCCGGTCAGCGATGCGGTCGCGACATGCTGTTCGATGCGCGCATTGCTGACCGGGTTGCTGAGATAATAGCCGAACGAGCGGCCATCGACGGTGTTGCCGCCAAAGGTGTTGACCGGCACGCATCCCGCCGCGCGCGCCTCGGCCGAACGGCACACGATCGCGCCGCTGCCGTCGCGCACCGCATCCAGTGCGTTCAGGAATTGGGTGTTCAGCCGGTCGTTCAGCTTGGTCGCGCGTACGTCCGTACGGCCATAGGTGTAGGAGGCGTCGTAGCTGGCATGATCGGTCAGCCGCCCGCTGACGTCGACAACGCCGCGCCACGTCCGCCGCCGGTCGCGTTCGCCCCGGCGGGGAATGTCGAAATTGTTGCGGCTGATATCGACCGAGGTGAGGCCGGCGGCACGCGCCGCCGTCAGGATCGATGCCGGAATGAACGGATTGTCGAGCGCGATGGTCGCTGGATAATTGCCGCCATAGCCGCTGAAGCTGGTCACTTCGCTCTGGACGAACTTGCCTTCTACCGCAAGCTTGAACGCGTCGGAGAAGTCGAAATGGGCCAGCGCGTTGACGGCGTGGCGTTCGGTACGCGGCAGGATATCGCCGACATAGCCAGCGACCGGCGTATCGTCCCCGCCGATCGAATAGCCGTCATTCTGCAGGAAGCGGCCGGGGGTATAGAGCGCGCCGTCGCCGCGAAACACCTGATCGCCGATGACGACATACCCCTGGTTCGACCCATAAGGATAGCGCAGGTCGCCGACCGGGCCGATCTTGTAGCTGCCCGGGCGGGTCGGGTCGTACCCGTCAAGGTTCACGAAATATTGCCGCTGGGCGAGCGTCAGATAGTCGCGATCGTCGTTCGCCAGCGGATCGTCGGCGTTATATTCATAGGCGAGGGTCAGATTGCCGCGCCCGTCCGAGAAATTGCGCCCGGCAATCAGTGAGGCAAATCGGTTGCCGGCATCGCCGCGTTCCGAAATGCCCGCCTGCGCCCGCGCGGCGATCCCGTCGAAATCGCGGCGCAGCACAAAATTGACGACGCCCGACACGCCATCGGCACCATAGATGGCGGAGGCGGCGCCGGTCAGCACGTCGACGCGTTCGATCAGGTCGGTCGGGATCGCGTTGATATCGACGGCGGCGGTATCGGGCTGCCCGGCGACGTGGCGACGGCCGTTGACCAGCACCAGCGTCCGGTTGGGGCCAAGGCCGCGCAGGTCGAGCAGGTTCAGCCCGACCTGCCCCAGCGCACCATCAGCCTGGTTGCGGCCGGCGGTGCGGGTGCTGTCGAGCGAGTTGGTGAGCGCGGGGACGCGTTGCAGGAAGCTGGTGACGTTGGTCGTTCCCGACTGGCGCAGTTCCTCGGCACCCAGCGACACGACCGGATTGGGCGCGGCATAGTCCGGGCGGGCGATGCGCGATCCGGTGACGACGATTTCGCCGCCTTCGTCGCTCGCCGGCGGCGTCTCGGGGGCGGTCTGGGCCTGCGCGGACGCGGCGGCGAACAGCGCCGCTCCAGCGAGCAGGCGACGACGGATGACGATCGGCATGATGTAAGTTCCCCCTGACCAGCGCGCCCGTTCGACGTCGATTCCGGTCGAACGTCAAAACGGTCCGACGCCCGAAAGGGTTCGGGTGCGTACGTATTGGACCGTAATAAATGGCGGTTCCGCCAGTATTTACTGACCGGGTCGCTGGTGTGCGCCGCCGCGATCCGGCATCGTCGCGCGATGCAAAGCCGGGACGAACGAAGCGGGCCGACCCGCAGGGCGATGCTCGGCATGCTCCCCGGATTGGCGATCGGCGCCTGTGCGCGGCCGACCGGCGTCCCGCCGCTGCGCGTCTGGGCGATGAGCTATGAGGGCGATTATTCGCCGCATTTGATGCCCGGCTTCACCGCCGCGACCGGCATTCCGGTCGAGGTGCAGTCGCTGCCCTCCACCGCTTCGCACGAAAAGCTGCTGACGGCACATGCCGGCGGAGCGCTTCCCGACGTCCTGATGTTGTTCAACGGGTGGATCCGCGAATTCGCGATGATCCGCGCGGTGGCGCCGGTGCCGTCGCCGGCGCTGACCGCCGGGCTGTTCCCCGGCATCCGCGACGCGCTGCGCATCGGCGGGCGCGATTATGCGGTACCGTGGTCGGTCGCGCCGCAGGTCCAATATTATCGCACCGATATCGTGCATGAGGCGGGCTATGCGACGCCGCCGCTCGACTGGGACGGGTGGTTGACCATGGCGCGTGCGATCAAACGGCGTCGACCCGACAACTATGTGTTCCTGATGCTGCTCAACTGGCCCGGCGCGCTGCTGACGATGATGACGCAGGCGGGGGCGACGATGCTGCGCGACCATGCGACACGCGGCAATTTCCGGTCCGATCCGGTGCGCGAAGCCTTTGCCTATTACGCCAGTCTGTTCGCCGAGGGCCTCGCCCCGCGCGCGGCATCGACCGAGGTACAGGACCCGCTGGCGGCGTTCGCGCAAGGCTATTTCGCGATCTGGCCAAGTTCGCCGACGACGCTGCTCGACCTGCGCCGCCGCGCCGCCGACATTCCGCCCGATCGCTGGTCGACGGCGCGGCTGGCCGGACCGAACGGGCCGGGACCGGTATCGGGCGACAGCGCCAGCCTGTGCGTGTCGACCACGACCGACCGCCCGACCGAGGCATGGGCGCTGGTCCGGCACATGACGTCGCGCGACAGCGAACTGACGTTTCAACGGATGATCGGCAATTTGCCCGCGCGACTGGACGCATGGGATTCGCCGCAACTGGCGCTGCCGGTGCTGCGCGCGTTTCGCGAACAGATGGACCAGCCGGCACCGATCCCGCCGGTCGTCGAATGGGAACGCATTCAGGGGGAGATCCAGCTTGCCGCCGAACGGGTGGTGCGTGGGCTTCAGACGATCGAACAGGCGCTGACCGCGCTCGACGAACGGGTCGACCAGTTACTGGCGAAGCGGCGCGCGCTGGTCGATGCGGGACGGATCGCATGACCCGCCAGTCGCGTGCCGCATGGCTGTTCACCGCGCCGGTGCTGACCATCATCCTGATCGTGCTGGTAATCCCCACGATCGCGGCGCTGGCGCTGTCGGTCACCGACTATTCGGTCTATGCACTGGCGGATTCCGCCAATGTGCGTTTCGTCGGCATCGACAATTTCGTCGAACTGCTGGCGACACCGCTGTTCTGGCGATCGCTGAAGAACACGGTGATCTTTGCGGTGCTGGGCGTGCCGATGGCGATCGGGACGTCGCTGTTCGCCGCGCTGTTGCTGAACGACGCGATAGTGCGGTGGAAGCCGCTGTGGCGCGTCGCGCTGTTCGCGCCCTATGTCACCAGCGTGGTCGCGACCGCCGTCGTGTGGCGGTTCCTGTTCAACGAACGCTTCGGCCTGCTCAATCGGGGGCTGGCGCTGTTCGGCATCCCGCCTGTCGACTGGCTGGGCAATCCCGACAGTTCGATCCCCGCGATCCTGATCTTCGTGACGTGGAAGATCTTCGGCTACAACATGATCGTCTTCACCGCCGCGCTGTCGGGGGTGCCGCAGGATCTGATGGAGGCGGCACGGCTCGACGGGGCGGGGCGTTGGCTGCGTTTCCGCCATGTGACGCTGCCGGCGATCGGGCCGACGTTGCTGCTGGCGGCGGTGATGAGCGTCGCCGGGTTCCTGCAGATCTTTGCCGAACCCTATGTGATGACGCTCGGAGGCCCGGCGCAGAGCACGACGACGGTGCTGTATTTCATGTTTGAGGAAGGGTTCAAATGGTGGAACCTGGGACAGGCGAGCGCGGTCGCCTTCGTCCTGTTCGTCATGATCCTGCTGCTCACTTGGGTCCAGACCCGCATCGGCAGGAGGAACGAATGGCTGTAGGGAAACTGCGCGCGCTCATAGCCAATGCCGCGGTCGTCGCGCTGGTCGCGCTGACGGTCGCGCCGCTCGTCTATATGGTGATCGTGTCGTTCATGCCGCGCGGGGAATCGGGCACGCTGCCGATCCCGCTCTGGCCGTCGCGCTGGTCGCTGGAAAATTATCACGAACTGCTGGTCCGGCGGCAGATCGACGGGGCGTGGTTCGATTATCGCATCCTGCCGGCGCTCAGGAACAGTATCGGCGTCGCGATGCTATCGACGCTGTTCGGGCTGCTGCTGACCGTGCCGGCGGGCTATGCCTTTGCCAAATTACGCTTTCGCGGGCGCGAACGGTTGCTGAAACTGCTGATCGCGGCGCTGGTCGTGCCGGGACAGGTCGCCATGCTGCCGCTGTTCCTGATCTTCCGCCATCTGGGGCTGGTCAACAGCTATGCCGGGGTGATCCTGCCGGGGCTGGCCGGGATTTTCGGCGTGCTGTTCGTGCGACAGGCGACATTGGCGATCCCCGACGAACTGATCGATGCGGCGCGGATGGACGGGGCCAGTGAGCTGCGCATCTTCCGCACGATCGTCCTGCCGCTGCTGACCCCGGTGGTGGTGACGCTGGCGCTGTTCACCTTCCTTGCCAGCTGGAACGATTTCATGTGGCCGCTGGTGATCCTCGCCGATCAGCAGCGCTACACCCTGCCGGTCGCGGTCGCGGCGATCGCCCGCGAACACGCCGCCGATGGCGAATTGATGATGGCGGCATCGGTGGTGACGACGATGCCGGTGCTGCTGATCTTCCTCCTGCTCCAGCGTTATTACCTGACCGGGCTACTCGGTGGCGGGGTCAAGGGATAGGCGCGGCCATCGGCGGCAAAGACATGCGCGTCGTGCGGCGCGATCGAGAAGTGCAGCACCTCGCCCAACGTCACCGAACGATCGCCGGGCAGTTGCGCGACGATGGTGTCGGCATCGCCACGCGCGCCCAGATGCGCGAACGACAGCGGCCCCAGCCGTTCGAACAGCTCGACCGCGCCCGCGAACGGACCGTCTTCATCGGCGACCAGATGTTCGGGCCGTATGCCCAGCGTGACGGCGGTGCCGATATCGTCGATGCCCGCCCGTGCCGCGGTCTCGACCAGCGCGCCGTCGGTCAGGCGCAGCGTCGCGCCGGTCGGGGTCAGGGCGGCCAGCATCGCCGGCAACAGGTTCATGCCCGGCGATCCGATCGCGGCGGCGACGGCGATGCTGGCCGGACGGCGATAGACGTCGATTGGGGCGCCGACCTGTTCGATCCGCCCCGCGCTCATCACGACGATGCGGTTGGCGAGCGTCATCGCCTCCAGCTGGTCGTGCGTGACATAGATCATCGTTGCGGCAAGTTGTTGATGGAGGCGTGCGAATTCATGCCGCATCCGCGCCCGCAACGACGTGTCGAGGTTGGAGAGCGGTTCGTCGAGCAGCAGCACCTGCGGCCGGCGAACGACCGCGCGGGCGATCGATACGCGCTGCCGCTGTCCCCCCGACAGCGCACGCGGCCGACGATCGAGCAGGTCGGTCAGGTCGAGCATCGCCGCCGTCTCGGCCACGCGCTCGGCGATCTCCTGCTTCGGCAGGCCGGCGACCTTCAGGGGGAAGGCGATGTTCCCGGCGACGGTCAGATGGGGGTAGAGGGCATAGGACTGGAACACCATCGCCACGCCGCGTTCAGCGGGGGGCACGTTGGTGACGTCGTGCCCGCCGATCAGGATGCGGCCTTCGCTGGCGGTTTCCAGCCCGGCGATCATCCGCAGCAGCGTCGATTTGCCGCAGCCCGATGGCCCCACCAGCACGACGAACTCGCCATCGGCTATCCGCAGATCGCTGGGCGATAGGGCAGTCGTATCGCCGAAGCGCTTTCCAAGTCCTGCAATGTCGACCGCCGCCATGATCTCTCCCATGTATCGCAACGGCTTACGCGCATCGGTGGGCGGTGCAACCTTGGGTGCGGTAGCGGCGGTTGGGGTAGTCCCGGCATGGAGCGCATGAAATCCTCCCCGGCACGGGGAGGGGGACCAGCGAAGCTGGGGGAGGGTGGGTGTCGGCAAACGGAACGGGTGCGCTTGCGGCGATCCCCCTCCACCATTCGCTTCGCGAACGGTCCCTCTCCCCGCGAGCGGGGAGGATTTGCATTGCGTTGAAGCCGATCGACATTCGGCGGCGTGACCGTTCGGCTCCCCTCCCTGACCAGGGATGGACTGGGGCTGGGTCGGCCTACGAGGGAACGAAAGCGCGCCGCAACCGGCCTACCCACCCCCGACCCCTCCCTTCCAGGGGGGAGAGGGACATCTCTGTCTGCATCTCGATCGGTTTAGAAGCGGAAGGCGGTTCCGACGTAGATCGCCTGGCTGTCGCGACGATCGGGAGCGATACGCAGCATGCGTTCGCGCTCCGAGCGGTAGCGGACGCCGGCGGTCACATCAAGGTTGCGGGTCAGCTTGTACGACCCGCCCATGTCGAGCGAATAGCCCGACGGATCGGCGATCAGCGCGGGCTGATCGGCGAGCGGACGGTCGCTGCTCGCGCCGACGCGGCCGGTGAACTTGCGGCCAGAATAGCTGACGCCGACGCCCATCTGTTCGCGGCTGCCCGGCTGTCCGGCAAGGTCGAGGCGGGTCACGTCGCCCGATACCGCCAGCCGCTTCCAGCCGACCGACATGCCGAGATTATAGGCGACCGGGTTCAGCGTCTGCACCGGCGCCGCCGCGGCGACGCGATCGGGCAGGCGGTTCGGCTGCAGCGTACGGGTGCGCACCGCGACCTTGACCGAACGGTTGCCGATCACCGCGCCTTCGGACGGCGTGAACTGAAAGCCCGGCGCGTTCAGCGCGGTGCGCGACAACGCGGCGGCAAGCCGCGGGTCGGCCGATGCCGGGGTGAACGAACCGAAGGCGACCAGCGGCATCGATTCGGGATTGATCCGCTTCAGGACGCGCGGCGCGCGCTGTTCCTGCGCGAAGAGTGCAGGGGACGCACCGAGACCGGCGGCGATCATCGCCCCCAATCCTATGCCAGCCCAGATCCTGCTGCCCGTCATCATGTCCCTCACTCCCCGCCAATGGCGCTATCACGATTCGGTTGCGTGGCACCACCGGCTCCGGTCGCTTTCCGGCGACCTGTTGCATCGAACCCACATATTTGTCCGACCAGACGCTGATCCGCATCAAATCGGAACGGCAATCGATCGCGTCCGTCCGGTTCCGCGCCCGATCACCAACCCGCTTGCCGCGTCCGCGCCACCTCCTATAGAAGCGGCGCGAACTGCCTTAATGGCCTGTAGTCAAGGAACCGCCAATGAACCGCCCGCTGCTGATCGCGTTGCTGGCAACTTTTGCCCTGCCGATGGCCGCGTGCAGCGGCGGCAAGGGGCGCGTCGCCGGTGATCTCGCCGCGTCGAAGGTCACGACGATCGGCGTCAACAGCTATCTGTGGCGCGCCAGCCTCGACACGCTGTCGTTCATGCCGCTGACCCAGACCGATTCGAATGGCGGCGTCATCGTCACCGATTGGTACGTCAATCCGGCCACGCCGACCGAGCGGACCAAGGTGACGGTCACGATCCTCGACCAGGACCTGCGCGCAGATGCGCTGCGCGTCGCGGCGCTGCGCCAGATCAATCGCGGCGGTCAATGGGTCGAGGCCCCGGTCGAGGCGGCAACGGTGCAGAAGCTGGAGGATATCATCCTGACGCGGGCGCGCGACCTGCGCCGCGGGGCGGTGACGGGCTGAGCGACGCGCCGATGACCCCTCGCTTTTCGCCCGCCGAGGCCGACGCACGCTGGCAGACGGCATGGGACGATGCCCGGACCTTCGTCGCCGACGACGCGTCGACCAAGCCCAAGCGCTATGTCCTTGAGATGTTCCCCTATCCATCGGGGCGCATCCATATGGGCCATGTCCGCAACTATACGATGGGCGATGTGCTCGCCCGCTTCCTGCGGATGACCGGTCACGAAGTGCTCCACCCGATGGGATGGGACGCATTCGGCATGCCCGCCGAAAATGCCGCGATGGAAAAGAAGGTCCATCCAGGTTCGTGGACCTATGCCAATATCGCGGCGATGAAGGCGCAGTTGAAGCGCCTCGGCCTCGCCTTCGACTGGTCGCGAGAATTTGCGACCTGCGATCCCGAATATTATGGCCATGAACAGGCGCTGTTCCTTGAGTTGCTGAAGGGCGGTCTGGTCTATCGCAAGGAATCGGCGGTCAACTGGGACCCGGTCGACATGACGGTGCTGGCCAACGAACAGGTGATCGACGGGCGCGGATGGCGGTCGGGCGCGCTGGTCGAGAAGCGCAAGCTCAGCCAGTGGTTCCTGAAGATCACCGATTTCGCCGACAATTTGCTCGCCGGGCTGGGCAGCCTCGATCAATGGCCCGACAAGGTCCGGTTGATGCAGGAGAACTGGATCGGCAAGTCGGAAGGGCTGCAATTCGCCTTTGCGCCGGTCGCCCCGTTCGACCAGTCGATCGAGGTCTATTCGACCCGGCCCGACACGATCTTCGGCGCGAGTTTCGTCGCGATCGCCGCCGATCATCCGATCGCGCGGGCGCTGGCGGACGCGACCCACGACGCGGCGGCATTCATCGACCTGTGCAAGCAGGGCGGGACCACCGCCGCCGAACTGGAGACTGCCGAGAAGCTGGGTTTCGACACCGGTTATCGGATGCGGCATCCGTTCGACGCGGCGGTCGAACTGCCGGTCTATATCGCGAACTTCGTGCTGATGGACTACGGTACCGGCGCGGTGATGGGCGTGCCGGCGCACGATCAGCGCGACCTCGATTTCGCGCGGAAATATGGGTTGCAGGTCCGCCGCGTCGTTGCCGATGGCGACCTGACCGATCCGGTATTCGAAGGGGCCGAAGCCTATACCGGTCCGGGTCGCCTCGTGAACTCCGACTTCCTGAACGACATGGACGTCGCCGCCGCCAAGCGCGCGGTGATCGAACGGGCCGAGGCGGGTGACTGGGGCAAGGGCACGACCGTCTGGCGCCTGCGTGACTGGGGGGTGAGCCGCCAGCGTTATTGGGGCACACCGATCCCAATCGTGCATTGCGAGGCATGCGGCGTGGTGCCGGTCCCGACCGACCAGTTGCCGGTAAAACTGCCCGAGGACGTGTCGTTCGACATTCCGGGCAATCCGCTCGACCGCCATCCGACATGGAAGCATGTCGATTGCCCGGCATGCGGCGCACCGGCGCGGCGCGAGACCGACACGCTCGACACCTTCGTCGATTCGTCATGGTATTTCATCCGCTTCGCCAGTCAGCCCGACGACAAGCCCTTCGACCGGGCGGTCGCCGAAAGCTGGCTGCCGGTCGGGCAATATATCGGCGGGGTCGAACATGCGATCCTGCACCTGCTCTATGCGCGCTTCTGGACGCGGGCGCTCAACCATGTCGGGCTGATCGACCTGAAGGAGCCGTTCGCGGGCCTCTTCACGCAAGGCATGGTCACGCACGAGACGTACAAGTCGGCGGATGGCCGCTGGCTTGCCCCGTCCGAAGTGACCGACGGCATCGAAACTGCGACCGGTGACGCGATCACCGTCGGCCGCATCGAAAAGATGTCGAAGTCGAAGAAGAATACGGTCGATCCCGAACCGATTCTCGATCGCTACGGTGCCGATGCTGCGCGCTGGTTCATGCTGTCCGACAGCCCGCCCGAGCGCGACCTGCCATGGAGCGAAGCCGGCATCGAAGGCGCCGAACGCTTCGTCAAGCGGGTGTGGAAGCTGGTAGCGGCGCATGTAGCGGGCGGCACCAGCCCGGAAAGCCTGACCCGCGCCGTCCATCGCACCATCGCCGGCGTCGCCGACGACATCACCGCGCTACAGTTCAACAAGGCGGTGGCCAAGCTCTACACGCTGCTGGGCGAGGCGGAGAAGGCCAAAGGCATGTCGGACGCCGACATGGACGCGCTGCTGCTGCTGGTCAGCCCGATGATTCCGCATCTTGCCGAGGAGGCGTGGTCGCAGCTGGGGCGCAGCGGTCTGATCGCCGATGCACCATGGCCGGTAGTCGATCCGGCAATGCTGGTCGATGCCGAAGCGACGATCGCGGTGCAGGTCAACGGCAAGCTGCGCGATACGATCGTCCTGCCCAAGGGGATCTCCAAGGAGGACGCCGAAGCGGCGGCACTGGCGAGCGAGAAGATCGTCCGCGCGCTGGAGGGCAAGGCGCCGCGCAAGGTCATCGTCGTGCCCGACCGCCTCGTGAACATCGTCGCATGATCCGCGCCGCCGTCCTTGGCGCCGCGCTGTTGCTGGGCGGGTGCGGCCTGCGTCCGCTCTATGCCGGCGGTGAGGGCGGCGTGGTGCGCCAGACGCTGGCCGGGGTCGAGGTCGCGCCGATCGCCGGGCAGAATGGCTGGCTGGTCGCCAACGCGCTGCGTGATCGGCTGCGGGCGGAAGGGCCGGCGCGCTACCGGCTGGAAATCAAGCTCGACGACGACATTACCGGTCTGGGCGTGCGCCGTGACGATTCGATCACGCGGGAGCGGCGGACGCTGCGCGCGCGCTATCAGTTGATCGATCTCGCCAACGGCGCGGTGACGCTCGACGCGACCGCCGGATCGGACGCGGGCATCGACGTGGTCCGCTCCGAATATGCGACCATCGCTGCCGAGCGTACCGCGCTCGAACGGCTGTCGCTGATCGTCGCCGACCAGATCGTCACCCGGATCGCAATTACCCTTCCCAAGTCGGGATCGTGAAGCTCCGGCCCGAGCAGGTCGCGGCCAAGCTCGACCGGCCCGGCCCGGATATCCGCCTCTATCTCTTCCACGGCCCTGATACGGCGGGCGCGATGGCGCTGGCCGCGCGGCTGGCAAAGGGGGTGGGCGAGGGAGCCGAGCGCGTCGACTTGGACGGTGCGACGCTCAAGGGCCGGCCGGGGGTGCTGGCTGACGAAGCCGCGTCGATGTCGCTGTTCGGCGATGCCCGCTGCATCCGCGTGACCGCCATGGGCGAGGAATCGGTCGAGGCGGTGACGCTGTTGCTCGCTGCTGAACGCGCCGGCAATCCGGTCGCCGCGATTGCACCCACGGTCAAGGGCACGTCGAAGCTGGTGAAGCTGGTCACCGCGTCGCTCAACGCCGTAGCCGTCGCCTGCTACGTGCCCGACGCGGCACAGGCGGCGAAGCTGGCGGTGGCCATGGCGCGCGAGCAGGGCTTGCGGCTTCTGGGCGACGTGCCCGACCGGCTGGCGGCGGTGACGGCGGGCGACCGCGCGGTGCTGACCAGCGAGATCGAGAAGCTGGCGCTGTATCTCGACGCCGCGCCCGACCGGCCGCGCGATGCCGATGGGGATGCGTTCGATGCGATCGGCGCGTCGATCGCCGATGCCGAACTGGGCGGGATCGTCAGCGCGATGATCGCTGGCGATGCGGCGGCGGCTGCCTTGCCCGAAATGCCCGGCGGCGCGATCCCCGTGCTGCGCGCGGTCGCCCGGCGGCTGCTGTCGCTGGCCGAAATGCGCGCCGATATCGACGATGGCGAGAGCGTCGACCGGGTGATGGAGCGTCATCGCGTGTTCTTCAAGGAACAGGCGGCGATTGCGACCGCGCTGCGCCGCTGGGACGCAACCCGGCTTGCCCGCGCGCTCGAACGGGTCCGCGATGCCGAGCGGGCGGCATTGTCGGGCAGCGGTCTGGGCGAGGTGATGACCGCCGCCGAAGCCATCGCCATCGCCCGCGCGGCGGCCCGCGGCAAATAATCGATAAAAGCGTTTGCACGACCGCAAACGCGCTGCTAGGGGCACGCTCCTGCCAGCCAAGGGGCCAGCCCCAAGGTGTTCACGTGCGGTCGTGGCGGAACTGGTAGACGCGCAACGTTGAGGTCGTTGTGGCCGAAAGGCCGTGGAAGTTCGAGTCTTCTCGACCGCACCATTCTCCCCCGGCAATGCCGGGGGCAGAGTTACTCCCCGAACATCGATAGTTGCAGTTGCCGAAGCAGCTTGTTGCCTTGTTTCGGCCGCGCGAGTGCAGTCTCGCGGAGGGCTATCATCACCTTGCACTGATCGACGATGGGTGCCTCCTTATCGAAGGATCGGTTGAAATCAGCGCGGTTCATTCCCGAACTTTGCCGTACGGCAGCGACCATCTCACCGCGGATCACGAAACGGGACGACGGTGGCCGTAAGCTTTCGTCCTGTGCGGAGGAGATCAGTCGTCCGACAAGCTCGCGTCGCTTCTGGTCCCAGATCATCGACAATTTCGGATCGTGGCGAAACACGCCGGAATCGACGCACTGTGCCGGATCGAAGGGTGCGTAGTATCGCATCACCATCAACTCCCATTCGGTGATGTCGCGGATAAGGACGTCGGGGGCATGGGTCAGGCCACTGACATAGCGATCGATATCCGAGCGCACGACCACATCCGGCGTCGGCGCGGTGGTCGGCGCCTCGGCGGCGGGACCGGGTACGTGGAGGGGAGGCGGGGGCGGAGGCTGTCGGTCGTCGGTTCCCGAGAAGAAGATCCGCAGGCCAGTGACGAGCGCGAGCAGGATCACCCACACCGGTATGCCAATGGCCCTCGAACTGGGATCGTCGGCATCCGCCACCCGCCGGGGCTGGAGCGACGATTCCAGCATGGGGAAACGGCTGCGAATCAGCGAGAGGACTTCCCTGCGCGGCCCTTTCGGGTTCCAGAACAACTCGGGCTGGCCATCGCGGCGGTGCAGTTCCAACCATGCATGGTGCAGGCGATGTTTCGGATCGTCGAGCATCCTGGCGAACCGCTTGGCGCCGATACGCTCGACGATGGCCAGTGCCTCAGCAGACAAGGTGTAATCGTTGCGGCGCTCGATCCAGCCGAATGCCGCCGCTGCCGTTTCGAGCAGCGGGTCAGATCGCGGAATACTCGCCGCCAATATTTCGGCAAACCAGCGTTCGGCCCCGTCGGCGAAGTCCACCCGTTCGAGGCTCGAATCAGCCAACAATGCGCGTCCGTGGTTCCCGACAGCAACCTGTTCCATCGGGGTCAGCGGCCCTTTGTGGCCGGGGAGTAGCAACGCGTCGAGCGCCCGGAAATGGTCACCGATCGTGTCGTAAAAGGCGGCAATCTCGGGGTCGGGGTCCGCTTCTACCGGTTCGGGCGACGCAGGCGCCGGTTCGAACGCTGGTTCTGCCTCCGCCACAGTCTCCACCCCCGCCAACGCCGCGTCCCGTGCCTCCCGCAGCGTCGCGAAGCCGTCCGGATCGGCGTCGACGTCCATCGCCTTCAGCCGCGCGGCATAGGCCTTGCGGATCGCGCTGCGGTCGGTGGTCGGGTCGAGGTCGAGCGTCGCCCAGATGCCGCGCCTCACAGGAAGCGCTCGCCTTCGATCTGGTCGAGCGCCGCGCCGAACGCCTCGCGTGCCTGGGCGATGATCCGGTCGTCCTGCGTCGCCAGCGCGGTTTCGAACTGGCCGAGCATATGGCCGATCGCGGCGCGGGTATCGCCGAGGAAGGATTCATAGGCCCGCCGCGCCCGCGCCAGCATCGCCGCGTTGACCGCATCGTCGCGCGGATGGACCTTGAGCGCAGCCAGCGCGGCACGGCGCTTCGCCAGTTCGGTGGGGTCGGGCGCGTCTTCGTCGTCGACGATCACCAGATTGCGGGTCATGCCGGTCTCCGGCACGCTGACATCGATTTCGAGCAACCCCGACGTGTCGTAGCTGAACCGGCATTCGACCGTAACCTCGCCCGCGCGGCGCGGGGGGACGGGCACGGTGATCTCGCCCAGCTTCACGTTGCCCGATACGTCGCGCGCCTCACCCTGATAGACGCCGAACTGCACCTTGCTCTGCTGGTTGGACAGGGTGGAGAAGGTGGAGACGCGGCTGATCGGCACCGCCGAATTGCGTTCGATGATCGGCGAGAACAGCCCGGTGCGGAACCCGCCGCGCCCGTCGGGTTCGCTGGTATCGACGCCCAGCGTGAACGGGCAGACATCGGTCAGCCGGATTTCGTCCAGCCCGGCATCTCGTGCCAGCAACCCGGCCTGCACCGCCGCGCCCATCGCCACCGCATGGTCGGGATGGACGGTGGTCGCCGGAAACCGCCCGAACATGCGCGTGACGGCGCGGCGCACGATCGGCATCCGCGTCGCCCCGCCGACCAGTACGACTTCGGACAGGGTGGATGCGGCGATGTTGCTGTCACGCAGCGAGCGCAGCACCGGCTCGCGAATACGTTGAATCAGCCCCGCCGCCGCTTCCTCGAACGCGGCGGCGGTGACCGGGACGCTCAGCGCCGTATCGCCGATGGTGACGTTGAAATCGGCGCTGTCCTGTTCGCTGAGCGTCCGGCGACAGCGTTCGGCCGCCTGCGCCAGCAACGCCGCCGCACGGTCGGGCGGCAGCTTCGCCAGCAACCCCTGCGGGTCGAGCATGGCGCGGGTCAGCGCGATCAGGCAGTCGTTGAAATCGTCGCCGCCCAGCCGGTTGTCGCCGGCCGACGCACGCACCTCGATCACGCCGTCGAACATCTCGACGATCGACACGTCGAACGTGCCGCCGCCCAGGTCGAAGACGAGGAACGGTTCGTGATCGGCCCGGTCGGCGATGCCGAAGGCGAGGGCGGCGGCGGTCGGTTCGTTGATCAGCCGCCGGATCGACAGCCCGGCGAGTTCGCCGGCACGCCGCGTCGCCTTGCGTTGCCGATCGTTGAAATAGGCGGGGACGGTCACGACCGCTTCAGTCACGCGCTCGCCGGTGAACGCCTCGGCATCGCGCTTCAGGCTGGCGAGGACCAGCGCCGACAGCGCCTCGGCATCGAAGTCGCGTTTGGCGAGCTTCACCGTCTCACGCGTGCCGATGCGCCGCTTGAAACTGGTGACGGTACGGTCGGGATGGGTCGCCATCCGGTCGCGCGCCGCCTGTCCGACCAGTACCGCGTCGTCGTCGCCGATACTGACCGCCGATGGCGTCAAATAGTCGCCCAGTGCATTGGGGACCATCACCGGCGCATCGCCCTGCCAGATCGCGCACGCGCTGTTGGTCGTTCCCAGATCGATACCGACGATCATGCCTGTCCCCCTGTCCACGCGGACAGGGTGTAGCGTGTCGGCTTTGGCAGGCAACGGGGTGGCGGTCCTCCCTTGGTACGACTGCCGCGACCTTGCCCCGTCACGATCGTTCGAACCGATCGTTCCTTACGCCGACGTCACCGGCGCGGCATCCTCGGCGATCAGCATCCGCACTTCGTAGATCACCGCATCGCCCCGTTTCGCGGTCAGATCGACCTTTGCGTCGGGTCGCCCCTGCGCACCCGCCGACGGGATTGGATAATCGAGTGCGACGAACCGGTCCTCCGCCGGCCCCTTGTGCGTCGCGGTCGCCAGCGGCGCGCCGTCGAGTGCGATATCGACCGCGCGGTCGACGTCGCGGCCCCAGATCAGCAATCGCAGCACCGCCGGTCCCGGCCGTCGCGCCAGCGTCATCGACAGCGTCTTGCCCGGCGGAATCCGCCGTGCCGAGCGTCCGGCCCAGTTGACGACCTCGCTGCCGCCCGGTTCGACCCGGTGATCGCGCTCGGGCTGCATCTCACCCATATACAGCGTGTCGACGGTACGCCGGCCGAGCGCGCGTGCCTCCGCCTGCGCCTTGACGTAATCACCGCGCGCCGCCGCCCAACGGTCGCTGGTGAAGGTCGGCAGATAGACCGCCGTCCGCCGATCCCATTGCGAATAGAAGGGGCGGAAGGTCAGCGTCTCGCCCAGCGCCCCGGTCGCGGTGAAGCTGTTGTCGCCGGCTGGTTTCAGGCTGGCGGTGAACGCGCCGTCGCTGACCAGTGCCGGCCCCGTGCTGTCGAACGGCTTCGCCTCGCTGCCCATATCGGCGGCCAGCACCAAGGGACCATAGGTGAAGGCGACGATCGTCGGATCGTCGGGCGTCGCTTCGGTCGCGAGGCGCATCGGCAGCGTCAGCGCGACCTTGTCGCCCGTACGCCAACGGCGGTCGATCACCGCATAGCCGTTGCGCAGCGTCGGCGTTACCACCTGTCCGTTCAGCGCCACCACCGGGTCCTTCGCCCAGCCGGGCAGGCGGATCGCGATCTTCTGATTGTTACGCGGCGCGCGGCGGACGGTCAGCGTCGCCGACCCCTGCAATGGCATTGCCGTGTCCAGGTCGACCGCCAGCCCGCGCTCGCTCCAGTCGAGCTTCGATGGCACGAACAGGTTCAGGTACAGCGTGTCTGCATCCTGCCACCAGATCGAATCGGCGTGCTTGGCATGGCTCTCCATGCCCGACCCGACACAGCACCAGAAACTGTCTTCGGGACTGGAATAGGTCCGCCGCGCCCCCGCCGCCAGCGGCATGAAATAGACGAAGCGCCCGTCGCGCGGCCGCTGATGCGCGAGCATGTGGTTGATCTGCACGCGCTCATAATAATCGAACCAGCGCGCCTCGGGCTGCCAGCCATAGAGGTGCCTGGTGAGCTTCAGCATATTGTAGCTGTTGCACGCCTCGCACGTCGCCTCGCCCAGCCGCTTCGACAACTGGTCGGGCTGGCCGAAATGTTCGCGTTCCGAATTGCCGCCGATCACATAGCTGTGATGCCCGGTCACCCGCTGGTGGAAGAAACGCGCGGCGCTCGCATGTGCCGGTGCGCCGGTCAGCTCGTGCAGCCGGGCAAGGCCGATGACCTTCGGAATCTGGGTATTGGCGTGCAGCCCGGCCAGCTTATCCTGTCCGGCGGTCAAAGGATCGAGCACCGCCTTGTGCCGGATTTTTTCGGCCATGCGCAGCCAGCGGGCGTCGCCAGTCAGCGCATAGGTGTCGGCATAGCTTTCGTTCAGCCCGCCATGTTCGGCGGCAAGGATGCGTTGCATCTGTTCGTCGGACAGCGGTTCGAGCACGTCGGCCAGATACCCCGCCATGGCGAGCATGATCGGCATCGCGCGCGGGTTGCGGGCCAGGACATGCGCGTCGATCAAACCGGCATGGACCTTGTGCCAGGTATAGAGCGGAACCCAGCCGCCGTTCAGGTCGAACCCGTTGCTGCGAATGTCGCCGCGGCGCAGTTCCTCGAACACGGTTTTGCCATCGACGCTTTTCCCGTCACGTTCGACGGTGGTGCCGCCGACATAGCCGTCGCCATGCGCCGCCTGAATCCGCGCCATTTCCTTGAGCGCATGGTCGAGCCGCCCGGCGATTGCCGCATCGCCGGTATTGGCGACGGTCAGCGCACAGGCGGACAACCAATGGCCAAGGCTGTGGCCGGCAATCCCCTGCGCCTCCCATCCGCCATAGACCGGTTTCGGTGCAGCCAGCCCCGCCGAGCTATAGAAATTGTGCAGCAACCGTTCGGGGTCGAGGTCGAGCAGGTAACGGCGATTGGCGGCAAAGGCGTCGGCGAAGGGTGACGGTTGCAACGTCACGAATCGGGCGGGTACCGGCTCGACGCGGCGAAGCGCCGGAGTTGCGGCCAGCGCCGATGCGCCGAACGGCAACAGGCTGGCACCGATCAACAGGCTCCGTCGACTGACCGCCATCGACCGATCGGGTCCGGTGCAGCACGGGGTCGGCGGCGTGGCTTGGTTCGACATCGGCGGTCCTGACTGATGGTTTGGTATCGCTATCTTCGCTCGGCGGAAATTGTCTGACTTTTCGACAAGCGTCAACCGGCAACGGCGTAATCCTGCCAATGGTATCGCTATCATCGCAGCTGATCGAACATCGATACGGGCCAGCAATCCGCCGAATGCTGCTATATGAAATTCGACGGAAATCAGGAGCGATCTTGTGGACAAGCTGGGCAATTGTCGCTGCGACCGAATTGCAACAGCGAGGGTATTTTTCGCAAGGCCCCCATTGCTTTCCGCGGGCTTGACGATAATTGTCCGAGTATAGACCGGCCCAATCAAGGGCTGGATCGGGGAGAGTCTCATGGTCGTCAGGGCCGGGATGCTGGCGTCGGCATCCGCAATCGCTTTGTTCCTTGGTATGCCTGCCCATGCGCAGGAGGCCAGCGCGACGGCCGGTGTGCCCGCCGATGGCCCGGAACAGGCTGGTGACGGTACCGTTTCGCGCGATGCCGCGATCAATGAAGGCGACGAGATCGTCGTCACCGGCGTGCGGGCATCGATCCTCGGTGCGCTGAACGTAAAGCGCAACGCGACGCAGGTCGTCGACTCGATCGTCGCCGAGGATGTCGGCAAACTGCCCGACAATAACGCCATCGAAGCGTTGCAGCGTGTCAGCGGGATTCAGGTGACGAACCGTGCCGGTGGCGAAGCGGCGGCGATCTCGATCCGCGGCCTGCCCGATGCGCTGACGACGATGAACGGCCGCAACATCTTTACGGCATCGGGGCAGGCGTTCGCACTGGCGGACATTCCCGCAAATCTTGTCAAGCGGATCGACGTGTACAAGACGCGCGCCGCCGATCAGATCGAAACCGGCATCGCCGGGCAGATCGACGTGTTCACGCGGCGCCCGTTCGACTTCAACGGCTTCGCGCTGTCGGGCGTCGCGCGCGGCATCTACAACGAACAGGCCGACAGCTTTAACCCGAATTTGTCGGGGCTGATCAGCAATCGCTGGGAAACCGGTATCGGCGATATCGGCGTGCTGGTCAGCGGCAGCTATGCCCGCACCAAATATCGCGACATGAGCGTGACCGCCGGTGCGATGGTGCCGTTCGTCACCGAAAATCCGCCGCCGGGCTTCACGCCGCTGCAACGCGTCTTCCCCGAAACGGGCGCATGGCAACCCGGCACCGAACGCGGCCTGCCGACGGCGGCTGGCTCGACCTTCCTGCTCGGCGGGCGGCAGGTGCCCTATTATTTGTCGCGCGACGCGGTGTTCAGCCCCGATGTGGCCGGCACGCGCGATCGCCCGGCGGTGAACGCCGCTGTGCAATGGTCGCCGAACAGCAGTTCGACCTACACCGCCGAATTCTTCTGGAACCAGTTCCGCGCAACGACGCAGAACAGCCTGTTCTTCAGCTTCGTCGACTGGTGGGGGTCGCTCGGCGCCAATCCCGCCTCGACCATCGAACTGTATCCGGACACCAACATCATCAAGGCGCGTTCGGTCGGCGACGTGTTCGGCTTCAACAGCGGCGACTACACCCGGTCGAAGACCGACAGCTTCGTCTATGCCTTCAACGCCGATTGGAAGGTGGGCGAGACCGGCCGGATCACCGCCGATCTGTCGTACCAGAACAGCCGGTTCGACACGCAATTCCTCGCGATGCGACTCAATCGCGTCGCGCGGCGGATCGACGTCGATTTCAACACTCGGAACGGCATTCCCGCCTATAACTTCGATAACAACGACTTGCTGGTCGATCCGACCCAATGGACCGTCGGCGAATTCTACGACAATGCCAACCGGTCGAAGGGTGATGCCAAGACGCTGCACCTCGATGGTGAGAACAAGTGGGACGACGGCTTCCTGCGCCGGGTGAAGGCGGGCATCCGCATCGATGATCGCAACGCGGTGGATTCGGTACGGGCACAGGATGCGGGCGTATTGGGGCGGCGCTTTTCGGAACTCGATCCCGGTCTGCAATTGACCAATAAGGACTTTTTTGACGGGCGGGCCAGCGTGCCGACATCGTGGCTGGTCCCCAACGGCACCTATATTTATGAAAATGCCGACGCGATCCGGCAACTGTACAAGGGCAGCGTCGCGCCCAATTTCCTGTTGTCGGATCAGCTGCGCCTGACCGACGTGTTCGACATCAACGAAATCACCATGAGCGCCTATGCGCTGGCGGACGGGCAGTTCGACCTGTTCGGGCGGCCGTTCCATGTCCAGGCCGGGCTTCGCTACACCGATGTCGACACGAATTTCGTGTTTACCGACCGCTATAACGGCACCGTCACCCGCGCATCGAACGGCACTGCCCGCTTCCTGCCCAGCGCCACGCTGCGCTACGAACTGACCGACGATTTCCGCGTGCGCTTCAACTATGGCGAGACACTGCGCCGTCCGGCGTTCGGCGATCTCAACCCCAACCCCAATCTGGTCGGCGATCTGACCCAGATCGGGCGCGGCAGTGGATCGTCGGGAAATCCCAATCTGCGCCCGACCGTCGCCAAGAATTACGACCTGTCGGCCGAATGGTATTTCGAACGCGGCAGCGCGATCTATGGCACGTTGTTCCGGCGCGAGATCGACGGGCTGGTCGTGCCGCTGACATCGGTGCTGACCATCCCCAATACCGGGCTGAACACCAACGTCTTCGCCGTTACCCGCCCCGAAAACGCCTCCAACGGCGTGCTCAAGGGTATCGAACTGGGGCTGACCTATTTCCCGACCTATCTGCCCTCGCTGCTCGACGGCTTCGGGTTCCAGGGCAGCCTGACGCTGCTTGACTCGAACCAGAACATCCCGCTGACCGACAGTGCCGGCAATGTGACCGGAGAGACGCAGTCGGCCTTCTTCGGGGTGTCGGACCTGTCGTACAATGCGACGCTGGCCTATGAGAAGGGCGGCCTCGGTGCGCGCTTGTCCTATGTCTGGCGCAAAGCGTTCCTGTCGGGCAACGAGGCGCGGCTGTTCGCCAATCCGATCGGGGTGTGGCGGCGTCCCGAAAGCAGCCTCGATTTCCAGCTGACCTATGCGGTCACCGACCGGCTGGGGCTGACGCTGGATGCGGTCAACCTGACCAGCCAGACGCAGCAGAATTACTACCGGTTCGAGGATGCCGGCAATGCCGACCAGTTCAACCTCGGTACCACGCTGTTGTCGCGGACCTTCGCGGTCGGGCTGCGTTACTCGTTCGACTGACGCGCACCGCTCGCCCGACTCAACCCAATTTGACGGAGTGACCTTTCATGATCCGGTCCACGCTTCCGCTCGCCGCCCTCGTCCTGCTCGCCGGTTGCAACGGCATTTCGGGCACCGATGCCAGCGGCAATATCTCGGCACCCGCCGCCCCCGCACCGACCCCGACGCCAACCCCCACACCCACCCCGACCGCGACATCGGGCGTGCTGGCGCTGAGCGGGGATACGATGCCGGTCCATGATCCGGCGATCATCAAGGACGGCAACACCTATTTCCTGTTCGCGACCGGATCGGTGACCGATCGCGAAGGATTGCTGGCGACACGCACCTCGACCGATCTGAAGGCGTGGACGTGGCGCGGCCCCGCCTATACCGCGCTGCCGGCATGGACCGCGACCGCAGTGCCCGGCACGTCGGGCATCTGGGCGCCCGACATCGTCAAGCGCGGCGGCGAATATCGCCTCTATTATTCGGTCTCGACCTTCGGCAGCAATCGATCGGCGATCGGCCTGACCGTCAGCAACGCGCTGAACGCCAACACCCCCGCGACCGGATGGGTCGACAAGGGCGCGGTGATCCAGTCGAACACGACCGACAATTTCAACGCGATCGACCCTGCCGTCTTCACCGATGCGGACGGCCGCGAATGGATGGCGTTCGGCAGCTTCTGGACGGGGATCAAGATGGTACGGCTCGACCCTGCCACCGGCCTGCGCCTCGCCAGCGACCAGACGATCTACCCGCTCGCCACCCGCGCCTTTCCCGGTGCGGTCGAGGCGCCGTTCGTCGTTCGCCACGGCGACTATTATTATCTGTTCGTGTCGTTCGACGAATGCTGCAAGGGCGCGGCCAGTACCTACAACACCGTCGTCGGCCGGTCGCGGACCCCGACCGGGCCGTATCTCGACAAGACCGGCAAATCGATGCTCGACGGCGGCGGTTCGCTGGTGCTGGCATCGGGACAGGGGACCGACGCGCGTTATGTCGGGCGCGGCCATGTCGCGGTGTTGCAGGAGGCGAGCGGCGACCACATCGTCTATCACGCCTATGACCGCGAACGGAACGGCGCGCCGACGCTCCAGATCGAGCGGCTGACCTGGGATGCCGATGGCTGGCCGGTGGCGCAGTAACATGGGGATCGCGCGCCCGCTGCTGTCGATTGCCGCACTGTTGCTCGCCGGGGCGGGGGTCGCACAGACCGCCGTTCCGGAGGGTGATATCCGCCCCGTCCATGATCCGGTGCTGATCCGGCAGGGGGCGACGTGGCACGTCTTTTCGACCGGCATCGGTCGTGACGGGCAGGGGCTGATCGCCGAGCGCACCTCCGACGATCTGGTCCATTGGCGGGCGGGCACGCCGCCCCTCGCCAAACTGCCCGACTGGGCGGTGCAGGCGATTCCCGGCGCGCGCAATTTGTGGGCGCCCGACATCTCGTTCGTGAACGGCCGCTATCGCCTCTATTACTCGGTCTCGACCTTCGGATCGAACCGCTCGGCGATCGGCCTCGCCACCAATGCGACGCTCGACCCGCGGGCGCCGGGCTATGGCTGGCGCGACGAGGGCATGGTGCTGGGATCGGTGCCGAGCGACGCGTACAACGCGATCGATCCGGCGTTCATCGTCGACAGGTCCGGTCGCCACTGGCTGTCGTTCGGCAGCTTCTGGAGCGGGTTGAAGCTGGTCGAGCTGAACCCGCAGACCGGCAAGCCGCTGAACCCCAAGGCGAAGCCGTTACCGCTGGCCAGCCGCCCGGTGCCCGCCGGCGCACCGTCGATCATCGAAGCGCCCTATATCTTCGAACGCGGCGGTTATTATTGGCTGATCGCCAGCTACGACTATTGCTGCAAGGGCGTGAACAGCACCTATTATACCGTGATCGGGCGATCGAAGACGATCACCGGACCCTATCTGGGCAAGGATGGCAGTTCGATGCTGGCCGGCGGCGGCACAGTGTTGCTGCGCGCCGATCTGGAGGAGAAGGGCCGGTATCGCGGTCCCGGCCATGCCGGCCATTACCGGGGCGACGACGGCATCGACCGCATCGTCTATCATGCGTACGACAAGGAAAATGCCGGTGCGCCGACCTTGCGTGTCGCGACCCTGACATGGGGCGATGGCTGGCCGACCGCACAGTGAAGGAGAGAATGCCGATGACCGAAGCCCTGTCCCGCCGCCTGTTTTTGGGCGGGGTCGCCGCCGCCGGTGCCGCCAGCACAGTGCCCGCCTGGGCGCAGCGACGTCGCGGGGCCGCGACCGGCATCGTCAACCCGCTGGTCAAGAACCGCGCCGATGCGCAGGTGTTTCGCCATACCGACGGCTGGTATTACCTGACCGGGTCGGTGCCCGAATATGACCGGCTGGTGCTGCGCCGGTCGAAGACGATCGGCGGCCTGACGAACGCGCAGGAGAAGGTGCTGTGGCGGCATGAGGCGTCGGGGCCGCGCTCCGGTTTCCTGTGGGCGCCTGAACTGCACCAGATCGACGGCAAGTGGATCATGTATTTCGCCGCCGGTCCCAGCGGCGGCGGCGAGGACGTGTTCCGCATCCGCACCTACGCGGTGGTGTGCGACGGTCCCGATCCGATGACCGGCAATTGGTCGGTGCTCGGGCAGCTCGAAACGCCTTGGGACAGCTTCAACCTCGATTCGACCAGCTTCGTGCACCGCGGCACCCGCTATCTGGCATGGGCGCAGCGCGAACCGGGGATCGAGACCAATTCGAACCTGTACCTCGCCCCGCTCGCCACGCCGCTGACGCTGGCGGCCAAGCCCGCGCGGCTGACCGTGCCGACGCTGCCATGGGAGATTCGCGGCTACAAGGTTGCCGAGGCACCCGCGCTGCTGGCGCGTAACGGGCGGCTGTTCATGACCTATTCGGCGAGCGCCACCGATGCGCGCTATTGCCTGGGCATGCTGACCGCGCGCGACGATGCCGATATCATGGACCCGGCGGCATGGACCAAATCGCCGCAGCCGGTGATGAAGACCGATCCCGCTCGCAAGATCTTTGGCCCCGGCCATAACAGCTTCACGGTCGATGAACGCGGTCGCGACATGCTGGTCTTCCACGCGCGTGATTATGAAAAGATCACCGGCGATCCGCTGTTCGATCCCAATCGCCACACCCGCGTGCAGCCTGTCCGCTACGATGCCGATGGCGTACCGCAGTTCCAACCGCCCGCCGCGAACGGACCGCTGCGAATCTGATCGCGGCGTAAGCGATCGCGGCATCGGTCCGCAGTAACGTCGGGCGCGCAACCATGTCATCGACCGGCTGCCGGAAACGGTAGCTGGGCGATGGGTGACATGGTTTCGCGCCCTTATTCTATCTACCGCAACTTTGCGGCCTTTTTTGACTTGCTCTTCCGGGCGTTAACTATCTGGTATCCCATACCCCCCTATTGCTTTTGTCCTGAAGCTATCGGTGCGGATGGGGGATGTGATGCGGAAATCGGGCTATCTGCTGGCGGCGGCCGCATGCGTAGTGGTCGCAGGTCCGGCCGCGGCGCAGGGGCTGCGCGGCGTCATTACCAAGGCGGGCGAGAAGCCCGATACGAAGGCAGGCGAGGAGGAGTCGGCCAACACCTCCGACATCGTCGTCACGGCGACTCGGCGCTCGCAACGCCTGTCGAACGTGCCGATCGCGGTCAGCGCCTATAGCACCGCCGCGCTCCAGAATTCCGGCGCGACCGACATTCGCCAGATGGCGCAATTGTCGCCGTCGCTGATCGTGTCCTCCACCGGTTCCGAAGCGAACGCGTCGGCGCGCCTGCGCGGCATCGGCACCGTCGGCGACAATCCCGGCCTCGAAAGTTCGGTCGCGGTGTTCATCGACGGCGTCTATCGCAGCCGTACCGGTTCGGGCCTCAATGATCTGGGCGAGGTCGAGCGTATCGAAGTGCTGCGCGGGCCGCAGGGCACGCTGTCGGGCCGCAATTCGTCGGCCGGCGCGATCAGCATCTATACCAAATATCCCTCGTTCGACTTCGGCGGCTATGGCGAGGCGAGCTATGGCAACTTCAACGCAGTGCGCCTTGCCGGCGCGCTGACCGGCCCGATCGTTGCCGACAAGCTGGCGTTCCGTGTGGATGGCGTCGTCGGCAAGCGTGACGGCTTCTACCGCGATGTCGTCAACGATACCGATTACAACGACCGCAATCGCTACTTCGTGCGCGGGCAGCTATTCTTCAAACCGGTCGACAATTTCTCGATCCGGCTGATCGGCGACTATACGCATCGCGACGAGAAGTGCTGCGGGGCGGTCTATATCAACACGCAGGAAAAGATTGATCCGACCCCGGGTGTCGCGGGCGACTACACACCATCGGCGCAGAACCGGATCGTGTCGATCCTGCAGAGCCTAGGCGGCGTGCTGCCAAGCGACGGCGATCCCTATAACCGCCGTATCACCAATACGCGCGGGCGGGCGTACGGCAACATCACCACCGATTACGGTGCGTCGGCGCGCATCGGCTGGACCTTCTCCAACCTCCAGCTCATCTCGATCAGCGCGTATCGCGAATATAAGGCCGGCGGCGCGGCCGATATCGATTACGGCAATGTCGACATCGCCTATCGTCCCGACGACGGTAACGCGTACCGCCAATTCCGCACGTTCACGCAGGAAACGCGTCTGAGCGGCGGGCTGTTTAACAACCGTCTCGACTGGATGGTCGGCGGCTATTATGCGCACGAAGATCTGCAGGTCGTCGATAATCTCCGCTTCGGCACCCAATATGGCGCGTTCGCGGCGTGCCGGGTCGTCGCGACGATCAACCCGCTGGCGGCGCTGCGCAATCCGGCGGCGAGCGGCTGTCTGAGTGCGACCGGACGCGCGGCGCTGACCCCGGCGGTCGGCATGCAGATCATCGGCGGGATCGACCGGCTGAGCACGCTGAACGATCTGGGCAGCGTCCGCGACGTCTATGACCAGACCAGCAGCAACTATGCGTTCTTCACCCACAATATCTTCAAGGTGACCGACACGCTCAACCTGACCGGCGGTCTGCGCTATACGCATGAACAGAAGTCGCAAGATGCCAGCTTCGTCAACAACAACACCGTCTGCCCGGGTCAGCAGGCGGCGATGGCACCGCTGCTCGGCAGCAGCAACGCGACGCTGCGGTCGTTGGCGGCCGGCATCGTCACGCTCACCTGTACCGGCAATTCCACGTCTGCGCTGACCGGCGTGCCGATACGCGACAAGCTGAGCGAAGGACAGGTGACCGGTACGACCGTGCTGTCGTGGAAGCCGGTGCCAAGCACGCTGCTCTATGCATCGTACGCACGCGGGTACAAGGCGGGCGGCTACAACCTCGACCGGTCCGACCTGTCGGCGACGGTGTTCACCACGCCGACGGCGGCGGCGGCGCGCAACTTGCGCTTCGACCCGGAAACGGTGCAGGCGCTGGAAATCGGCGTCAAATACAGCTCGGCAAAGTTCACCGCGAACCTTGCCGCGTTCCGCTCCGCTTTCCGCAATTTCCAGCTGAACACCTTCAACGGCACCAACTTCATCGTCCAGAACATCAGTTCGTGCGACCAGTCGCTGGGCGGTGCCGATAGCGACAACAACTCGGCGACCGGCGCCTGCTCGGGCAAGGTCGGTGCGGGTGTGGTTACGCAGGGCTTCGAATTCGAAGCCGGCGCCTATCCGGCGCGCGATGTCGCGTTCAACATCGGCTATACCTTTGCCCACACCCAGTATCGCGACAATCTGGTCGGCAGCGAGGCGGGCGAACCGCTGAACGCCGCGCTGTTCCTGTTGCCGGGCAATCAGATGTCGAACGCGCCGCGCCATACCATCACCAATTCGGCGGTGTGGACCCCGCCGGTCGGT
The DNA here is from genome assembly GCF_001421245.1 of Sphingomonas sp. Leaf10. Lineage (GTDB taxonomy): Bacteria > Pseudomonadota > Alphaproteobacteria > Sphingomonadales > Sphingomonadaceae > Sphingomonas. The sequence continues at coordinate 236,447 of NZ_LMKE01000002.1, forward strand.
CGCAACCTAAGCGCGCTGTTCTATGTCGATAGCCGCCTGACTAGCGATTATAACACCGGGTCGGACCTGTTCGCCGAAAAGCGGCTCGACGGCTTCTTCCTGATGAACGCGCGCATCGGCCTGCGCGGCCCCGAACAGCGCTGGGCGATCGAGTTCTGGGGGCAGAATATCCTCGACACCGATTATCAGCAGGTCGCCTTCGCCGCACCGTTCCAGGGGGCGGGCAGCGTGTCGCAGGTGACGCGCTTCGGTGCGCCCGCCTTCGGCGTCGGCAATGCGGTGATCTCTTCCTACCTTGCCGAACCGCGCACCTACGGCATCACGCTGCGGTCGCGGTTCTGACGATGCTTTTCACGCCTGTTACGGACGAACTGAACCCATGAAGATTCCTCGCAAGCTGGGGCTGTCGTTCCTTGCCGTCATCGCGTCGGCGGCGGTGGTGATGCTGGTGTTCTTTACCAGTATCATGATGATCGCGCGTTCAACCGAACGGAACAATCACAGCCGGGACGTCTATGCGAAGGCGCTGACCCTCGAAACCTCGATCCTGCGCCAGAATAGCCAGTTTCGCGGGTTCCTGGTCACCGGCGATCCGACCTATCTGAAATCCTATGACGAAGGGCGGCAGGAATTCGACGAGACCGCGGCTGCGCTGGCGGAAATGCTGACCGTGCAGTCCGAGAAGGAACAGCTGGAGGAGGCGCGTCGCGAAACGCTGGCATGGCGGCGGAACTGGGGTGACCGGCTGATCGCAAAGGTGAAGGCCGGCGACCGCGATGCCGCGCAGGAGGAAGTGCGCGGCGCCGGGCAAAAGGTGCTGGTCAGCAAGGTCGCGCTGCCGCTGCGTGCGTTGCGCGCGACCGAGACCGAGGCGATGGAGGCGAATTCGGCGGCGCAGGCCAGCGCGATCACCACCGCGCTGATCGCGCTGGCGATCGGCGGCGTCGCGCTGATCGGAATCGCTATCGCGCTGTCGGTCATGCTGAGCCGTCAGATTGCCCGGCCGATTTCCGCGCTGACGCGGGCGATGGCCGATCTGGCGGCGGGGCGGCACGATATCGCGGTCGACGCGGCGGGGCGCAGCGACGAACTGGGCGACATGGCGCGCGCTGTGCTGGTATTCCGTGATACGGCGGCGGCGAAGGTCGCCGACGATCGTGACCGGGCGGCGGCGATGACCGCGATCGGCGGTGGCTTGCGCAGCCTGTCGCAGGCGGACCTGACCGCGCGGGTGGCCGATGTGCCCGACGCCTTCCGCACGCTGTCGGACGATTTCAACAACGCGACCTCCAGCCTCAGCCGGGTGCTGGGCGACGTGCGGGGCAGCGTCGATTCGATCAAGCTGAACTCGAACGAGATTTCGCAGGCGGCGATGGACCTGGCCGAACGGACCGAGCGCGAGGCGGCGGCGTTGCAGCAGTCTTCGTCGGCACTGGACGAGGTGACGCGCTCGATCCGCGACGGCGCGGGAGCGGCGACCGGTGCCAGCAGCGCGATGGCCGATACCCGGACCGAGGCGGAACGCGGTGACGCGATCGTGCGGCAGGCGATCGATGCGATGCACGGCATCGAACGCGCCAGCAACGAGATTGCCGAGATCATCAGCCTGATCGACGGTATCGCCTTCCAGACCAATTTGCTGGCGCTGAACGCCGGGGTCGAGGCGGCGCGTGCGGGCGAGGCGGGCAAGGGCTTTGCCGTGGTCGCATCCGAAGTCCGCGCGCTGGCGCAGCGTTCGGCCGATGCCGCGACCGAGGTGAAGAACAAGGTCCAGTCGGCATCGACCCATGTCCAGTCCGGTGTGCAGCTGGTCGGGCAGACCGGACAGGCGCTGGCGCGGATCATCGAACGGGTGGCATCGGTCGGCGGTTCGATCGACGCGATCGCGCGCCAGTCGGATCATCAGGCGACCAGCCTTGGCCAGATCAACGTCGCCATCGCCGAGATGGACGCGATGACGCAGCAGAATGCGGCGATGGTCGAACAGACCTCCGCCGCCGCGCGCCAGCTGGTATCGGAGGCGGAAGCGCTGGCCGGATCGGTCGCGACGTTTGCGATCGACGGCAGCGCGGCATCGAACGTCGCCAAACTCACGCCGCGCAAGCAGCAGCGTCGCTGGGTCGCGCCGCCCGAACCGGCCCCGCGCCGCGCGGTGAATGCGAGCGACGACTGGGACGCGTTCTAAGAACATGCCGGGTCCATTGGGGCAATATGCGCTGGTCGTTCGCGACCTGGGCTCGGCGTTCGTCGCGGCGGTATTGGGGGCGGGGGAGCGTCAGCTCGCCCGCGCACCGCGTACCGCAGCGCTGATCGCCGACTGGCCGGGCGATCCCGCGGCCGATGCGCTGGCGATGCGGTTCAACGGGGCGCTCCACGCGCTGGCGCGGCGCGGCGACGATCCGGCGCTTGCCGCGCTCTATGCAACGCGGACCGGCGATTTCGATGGCGTGATCGGCGATGCGATGGCGGCGGCGGACGGCTTCATCGCGCAATGGATGCAACAGTCGCCGCAGACCAACGAGGTCGGACGCGCCGGTGCGATCATGGCGGCGCTGATGACGCTGCGGGGCGTGCACGACCTGCCGGTCGAACTGCTTGAACTCGGGGCGAGTGCCGGCCTGAACCTCAACCTTGTCCATTATGCCTATGACCTGGGTAGCGTGCAGGTCGGGCGTCGCGATTCGCCGGTGCGGATCGTGCCCGAATGGCGCGGGTCGGCGCCGGTCGCGCGGCCGGTCGAGATCGTGGCGACGCGCGGCGTCGACCTGCGTCCGCTCGCCGCTGCCGATCCGCAGGCGCGCGAACGGCTGATGGCCTATGTCTGGGCCGACGAGCCCGAACGCGCCGAACGGCTGCGCCATGCGCTGGCGATCGCCGGCGAACTGCCGCCGCAGATCGCGTGCGACGACATCGCACGTTGGCTACCCGCCGAACTGGCGCGTCCGCCCGCGAAGAGCATCTGTCGCGTCGTGATCCACACCATGGCGCTGCAATATTGCAGTCCGGCGACGCGAATGGCGGTGACCGAAGCGATGGCGGCGACCGACTATCCACTGGCACGCATCGGCTTCGAATGGACCGACGCGCGCGACGCGGTGCACCTGACGCTCACCACCTATCCCGATGGCGAGGTCCGGCATCTGGCGACCTGTCACGCCTATGGCCACTGGATCGACTGGCACGGCTAACCGGCTGCGAACTGCTCGGCGCTCAGGCCGTACAGCCCGGCCGCCCCAGCCATCGCCGCCATGCCGAGGCCGCGCGCTTCGGGCACGATCCGGTCGAGGTAGAAGGTGACTGCTGCTCGTTTGCGCGCCACGAAGTCGGCGTCGTCGACCCCGGCCAGCGCGCGCCCCTGCCGTTCCAGCAGCCAGCCGCACACGCAGGTCGACAGCATCGTCAGGAACGGATAGCTGCCCGCCAGCCGGTCGTCGACGCTCGCCTCCAGCATCCAGCGCGCGACGGCCTGCGTATCGCCGATCAGGTCGCCGAGCGCCGCATGCTCGACTTCGCCGCGCATGTCGGCGAACAGCGCATCGATCGCCGCACCGCCGTCGCCCGACAGCTTGCGCCCGACCAGATCGGCGGCCTGAATGCCGTTGGTCCCTTCATAGATCGGGGTGATGCGGACGTCGCGGTAATGCTGTGCCGCGCCGGTTTCCTCGACATAGCCCATGCCGCCGTGGACCTGCACGCCGATGCTTGCGACCTCGCAGCCGATATCGGTGCCATGCGCCTTGGCCAGCGGGGTCACCAGATCGAGCCGCGCCTTCGCCCCTTCGATCCCCAGCGTCGCACGATCGACCTGCCCGGCGGCGTAATAGACCAAAGCCCGCCCGGCCATGGTCTGCGCCGTCATCCTGAGCAGCATCCGCCGCACATCGGGATGCTCGATGATCGCAACGGGCGCGCCACCGGCCGACGCCCGTGCCGACTGGACACGTTCGCGGGCATAGGCGACCGCGCGCTGCGTCGCCGCCTCCGCCACCTGCACCCCCTGCAATCCGACGTTCAGCCGCGCGTTGTTCATCATCGTGAACATCGCGCGCATTCCCGCGCCCTCCGCGCCGATCAGCTCGCCGATGCAATCGCCGGTATCGCCGAACGACAGCACGCAGGTGGGCGAGGCATGCAGCCCCATCTTGTGTTCGATCGACACCACCCGGACGTCGTTCGCCTCCCCCGGATTGCCATCGGCGTCCAATCGGTATTTGGGCACGAGGAACAGCGAGATGCCCCGTGTCCCCGCCGGCGCGCCGGGGGTGCGGGCCAGCACCAGGTGGACGATATTGTCGGCCATGTCGTGATCGCCGAACGAGATGTAGATTTTCGTGCCCCGTATCCGCCAGTTGCCGTCGCCGGCCGGCTCCGCCCGCGTGGTCAGCGCGCCGACGTCCGATCCGGCCTGCGGCTCGGTCAGGTTCATCGTGCCGGTCCATTCGCCTGTCGCCAGCTTCGGCAGATAGCGCGCCTGTTGGTCGGCGCTGCCATGATGGGTCAGCGCCTCGATCGCACCGACCGTCAGCGTGGGCGCGAGCGCGAAGCCGAGATTGGCGGTGCCCAGCGTCTCCAGCACCGCCGTCGCGACCGCAAAGGGCAGGCCCTGCCCGCCGAACCCGGCCGGCGATCCGATGGTGCCCCAGCCGCCCGCGACATAGGCCTGATAGGCGGCGCGATAGCCATCGGGCATCACCACGCCATCGGCGGTCCAGCGCGCGCCGACCGTGTCGCCGATCCGGTCGAGCGGCCGCCATTCGCCGCCCGCGAATGCGCCGATCCCGGTCAGGATCGCTTCGAGCATGTCGGGCGTCGCATCAGCGAAGCGCGGTTCGGCGGCCAGCGCCTCGATCCCGGCGGCATGGGTCAGCGCGAAACGCTGTTCGGCGATGGCGGGGGTCAGGTCCATTTGCCTCTCTCGATTACCTGTTTTTGCCGGTATAGCGCCCAAATCATGACCGCTCCAAACCCCCGTATCGCCACCGTGACCTTACCGTACGGCATCGCGGCGATCGACGCGGCGGCGGCGGTGATCGCGGATGGCGGCTGCGTCGCGGTGCCGACCGAGACGGTCTATGGCCTCGCCGCCGACGCCGGTGATTCGCGCGCGGTCGCCGGCATCTATGCGGCGAAGGGGCGGCCGGGGTTCAACCCGCTGATCGTCCATGTGCCGACGCTGGCGGCGGCGCAGGCGCTGGCGGCGTTCGACGACCATGCGCTGCGGCTCGCCCGGGCGTTCTGGCCGGGGCCGCTGACGCTGGTGCTGCCGGTCCGCGACGGGGCGGGGATCGCGGCGCTGGCGACCGCCGGGCTGCCGACCATCGCGATCCGGGTGCCGGCGCATGACGCGATGCAGGCATTGCTGGCAAGGACCGGACGCCCGCTCGCCGCGCCCTCGGCCAATGCCAGCGGATCGATCAGCCCGACCCGCGCCGCGCACGTGCTGCGCAGCCTCGATGGTCGCATCCCGCTGGTCATCGATGCCGGGGCGACGATGCGCGGGATCGAATCGACGATCATCGCCTGCATCGACGGGCAGGTGCGCGAATTGCGGCCCGGTCCGGTGACGCGCGCGGCGGTGGCGGCGTTGCTGGACGTAACGGTCGGTGGGGCGGGGGCGGGGATCGAGGCGCCGGGACAGCTCGCCAGCCATTATGCCCCGTCGAAGCCGGTCCGGCTGAACGCCACCGATCGACGCGACGGCGAATGGCTGATCGGTTTCGGTCCGGTTGCCGGCGACGATTCGCTGTCGCCCGGCGGCGATCCGGTCGAGGCGGCGGCACGATTGTTCGATGCGCTGCACATCGCCGATGCGTCGGCGGCGACGGGGATCGCGGTCGCGCGAATTCCCGATGACGGGTTGGGGGCCGCGATCAACGACCGGCTGCGCCGGGCGGCGACCCGGGGTTGATCTACGTCGATAAAGCGCAAAAATTACGTGGACTTACGCGACATTCAGTTTTTTCAAGCTACGCAACGTTAACCTTCTGCCGGTAGCTGTTCGGTACGGGAGGGTACCGACTGTGAGCGCAACCGACGAGATCGACTTCGACAAGAGACTGGCCGCCTTTGCCTATGACGAACGCAGCTATGGCGCGTTCCCACGGGTCAAGCGCGCCATCGAACGGCATGCGCCCGCCGCGCTGGCCGGCCTGTACCGGCATATCGCGGCGACGCCGTCGATCAGCGCGATGTTCCAGTCGCCGGCGCGGATGGACCACGCCCGCGACAAGCAGCTCGAACACTGGCGCAAGCTGTTTTCGGGACCGATCAACCGCGACTATGCGGCGGCCGCATCGAACATCGGTCAGGTCCATGCCCGGATCGGCCTCGCGCCGACCTGGTATATCAGCGGCTATGCCCGGATGCTGGAACATGTCCTGCCCCGGCTGGTGCTCGGGCGCATCGGCTGGCCATTCGGGGCGCGGGCCCGTGCACGGGCGGCGACCGCATTGGTCAAGGCGTCGCTGATCGACATGGACATCGCGCTTGCCGCCTATTTCGAGGCGGAACAGGCCGGGCGGCGTGCGGTCATCGAACGCTGCGGGGTGGCGTTCGAACGGATGGCGCATGGCGACCTGACCGTGTCGCTGAACGGCCTGCCGCGCGAATATCAGGCGCTGGCCGACAGTTTCGAAGCGATGCGTCGGCAGATGTGCGAAACGCTGGGCATGGTCACCCGTTCGGGCGAACAGATCCGCATCGGATCGGGCAACATCCGCCAGGCGTCCGACGACCTGTCGCAGCGTACCGAGCAGCAGGCGGCGAGCCTTGAGGAAACGGCGGCGGCGATGGAGCAGATCGTCAGCACCGTCCGCCAGACCGCCGAGGGCGCATCGCGCGCCGACCGCATCGTCGGCGAGGCGCGGGGCGAGGCGGAGGAATCGGGCAAGATCGTCCGCCGCGCGGTCGATGCCATGGGCGGCATCCAGCGATCGTCGGCCGAGATCAGCGAGATCATCAGCGTCATCGACGGCATCTCGTTCCAGACGAACCTGCTGGCGCTGAACGCGGGGGTCGAGGCGGCCCGCGCCGGGGAAGCGGGCAAGGGCTTTGCCGTCGTCGCGTCCGAAGTCCGCGCGCTGGCACAGCGGTCGGCCGAAGCGGCCAAGGACGTGAAGACCCGCATTCTCGCGTCGTCCGAACAGGTCGATGTCGGCGTCGATCTGGTCAATGCGACGGGGCAGGCGCTGCAACGGATCATCGGCCGTATCGGCGAGATCAGCGACCTCGTCTCGGGCATCGCCACTTCGGCGGCGCAGCAGTCGGTCGGCTTGCAACAGGTCAATACCGCCGTGTCCGAAATGGACAGCGTCACCCAGCGCAACGCCGCGATGGTCGAGGAAGCCACCGCCGCCGCCCGCGTGCTGGCGCAGGAGGCAGAGGTGCTGGCGACCGAAGTGGCGCGCTTCAGGCTGGCCGGGGCCGGCAGCGGCGGCGGCAATGAAGTGCACCGGATGCAGCAGCGGCTGGCGGTCGCCTGACGTTCCCCTACTAGCGGTCCCGATCCATACCCCGGCGCAGCCGTGACCACTGCGAACGTCGCCGGTCCGTACCCCGGCGAAGGCCGGGGCCCAGATGGGGGACGTCCGTAACGAACGGAAAGCCTTCCCAACTGGACCCCGGCCTTCGCAAGACCTCTGCGAACGTCGCGCACTCCACCGCATACTTGCCGTACCCCCGCGCAGGCGGGGAGTGTTCACCTCGGACTCAACAGGCGTTTTCTGGCGAGGAATATGTCGAGGGTGAT
>NZ_LMKE01000003.1:0-2202 GCF_001421245.1 Sphingomonas sp. Leaf10
GGCGAGCGCTTCGTCATCTGACGATAACCGGCCTCCCGCACAAAATTCCTGACAGTCCCAGTGAGCGCGCCACAACGGGCCTACCCACCCCCAACCCCTCCCTTGTCAGGGAGGGGAGCGCCACCGCACCGTCCTACGCGCGAACGGAAACCCCTGCCCCCTCAGCCGTTTCCCCTGCTCCCCCAAGCCGGAGCACCGCTTATGTCGCACCCCCGCCCCGTCCTAGGCCTGTTCGCCGGGATCGCCGCCGGCCTGATCGCCTCCGCAGCGATGGCCGCGTTCCAGTCGGTCGCCGCCAAATCAATGGGACAGGACCAGAGCGACGACGACCCCGCAACGGTCAAGGCTGCCGACAAGGTCGCCCTGGCCACCACCGGCGACCGCGTGCCCGACACCTATCGCGCACCGGCGGGACAGGCGGTGCATTATCTGACCGGCGCGGCGCTGGGCGGCCTGTACGGCGTGCTCACCGAATATCGACCTGGCGCGGCAAGCGGATTCGGCAGCCTCTACGGCATCGCGACCTCGGCGCTGCTAGACGAAGCCGCCGTGCCGGCCGCGGGACTGGGGTCGGCGCCATGGGAAACGTCCGCCGCGACCCACGCCTATGGCGCGCTGGCGCATCTGGTGTTCGGCGTGACGCTGGAGGGAGCTAGGTCGTTGCTGGGGGGCCGGCAGGGATAAGGTACCCTCTCCCGGTCATACCCGTTCAGTTCGAGCAGCTTCGAGCTTGTCGAGAAGCGTCCGTCGAGAACCCGGTCGCTTGGGGCACCCCCTTCTCGACTACGGTTCTCGACAGGCTCGAACCTCCGCTCGAAGCAAACGGGTTGGGGGGTAAGGATTGAGTAAAGTCGAGTCTTGCTACCGCCCGACCAACTCCACCACCCCGACCTCGATCACCGGCACCTCCCACGGATGCACCGCGACGATCGCCGACAGCGCCCCGCCGATATCCGCGCCCATCGCCGCATAGGTCTTCACCACCACCGTCGGCACCACCTCGACCTCGCCGGCCCGCCCGGTCGTTGGCACTGCATCCGCGCCCGGCACGAAGCTTTCCAGCCCGAACCCCAGTTCGAACACCCCGCGATACGGCCCGACCGCGCCAAGCACGTCGCTGCCCCGGATCACGCCGACCACGCCGGCCAGCACCGGATCGTCGGCCAGCGCCGCCGCCTCACCCGCCTGCAACCGCGCCAACAAGTTGCCCGACACAGGACAATGCACCCGCACCACCTGCATCGGCGTCCGCGTCACAGTAGCAGCCAGTCGTTGCGGCTGCGCGGCTTCACCTCGCCCCCGCCCTGCCGCCGTGCCAGTTCGGTCTCGGCAGTGTAGCGGACATCCTCGTCGCGGTCGGTCAGGAAACCGTCGAGCGAATCATCATCGATCTCGGTCCATGCCCGCCCGCGATCGGGACCATAGCGCACCCGCGGCAACAGCCCGGGGAGCCGCGACCATTCGAGCAGTTGCGCGATCGACGCGTCGTTCAGCATGTCGCGCAAGTGAAAGGCGGTGACATAGGCGTCGGGAAACGCCCGGTGCGCCGGGAGACCACGCTCATGCTCCATCCCGTACGGCTTGCGCCAATAGCGCAGCATCTGGTTCGAAAAACCCGGCGAGTCCGGCCACAGCCGCAGCGCGCATTTCCACGTACAGATCCAGTCGGCCCCGTGCGTCAACTGCGCGGTACAGAATTTCTGTTCGAAATCCGCACGATGCGCCGCCAGCGCCACGCGGCGCGGATAGGGGTCGAGCACCCGGCGGGCGATATCCTGCCACCACGGCGCATCGGCGACCTGTTCGTCGAGGATATGGTGCACCGCCTGCGTCACCGGCGGGATCGGGCGGCCGGGATTGACGAAATGCTGGCCACCCTCGCCCAGCAACTCCCAGCGCCCGTCATCCCCCAGTGCCACGTCCTGCCAACCGACCTCGCACACGCCATGCGCGGGGGGAGCCTGCCCGGTGGTTTCAAGGTCGACGACACGGATGATCTGCGGTTGCGCCATGGGGCACAAATGGCGCTTCGGGGCGGGAAAAGCCACCCCGGCGGGCGTTGTGTCCGTCAAGATCGGTTTGCTGAAAACACAAGGGACGCCGCCCTTACTCCCCTCCCTGGAAGGGAGGGGTTGGGGGTGGGTCGGCCCGCGAGGGAATGGAAGCGCGCCACAACCGACCTACCCCCCCCCCCCCCCCCCC
>NZ_LMKE01000003.1:2270-6171 GCF_001421245.1 Sphingomonas sp. Leaf10
GGAAGGGGAGTGTCTCATCGCATCACCCCAGACGCCGCAAGCTGCGCATCCACCTCCGCCAACAACCGCGCCAGCCCTTCCTCATCCCGCGCCTCCGCCCGCGCGGTCAGCACGTCCTGCGTGTTCGATGCGCGCAGCAGCCACCATCCGTCCGCCGTCGTCACCCGCGCGCCATCGGTCGTATTCACCTCCGCGCCACTCTCCGCCAACCGTGCCAGCACCTCCTCGACCACCGCGAACTTGCGCTCCTCGTCGACCTTGAAGCGCAATTCCGGCGTTGTCGCCATTTCGGGCATCGCACCCCGCAATTCCGTCAGCGACCGCCCGCTCAGATGGATCGCGCGGATCAGCCGCACCGCCGCATAGGGCGCGTCGTCGAACCCGTAATCGTCGCCGCCGAAGAACACATGCCCCGACATTTCGGCGGCCAGCGGCGCGCCGGTCTCCAGCAGCTTTGTCTTCATCGGGCTGTGCCCGGTCTTCCACATCAGCGGTTTTCCGCCCAGTTCGGCGATGCGGTCGAACAGCAGCTGGCTGGCCTTCACGTCCGCGATGATCGTCGCGCCCGGCGTCTCGCGCAGTTGCGGTTCGGCCAGCAGCATCAGCAACTGATCGCCCCACAGCGTCCGCCCGCTGCCGTCGACCGCGCCGATCCGGTCGCCGTCGCCATCGAACGCCAGCCCGAAATCCAGCCCCTTGTCGGCGACCAGCCGTTTCAGATCGACCAGATTGGTTTCTTCGGTGGGGTCGGGATGATGGTGCGGAAACCGACCATCGACCTCGGTGAACAACAGGTGATGCTCGCCGGGCAACAGTGCGACCAGCCGCTCGATCACCGGCCCCGCCGCCCCGCTGCCGGTGTCCCAGCCGATGCGATAGCTGCCCCCGGCATAGCCCGCCATCAGCCGCCCGACATAGGCGTCGACATGGTCATGGTCGGTAACGGTGCCAGCACCTTCGTCCCAGTCGCCCGCCGCCGCCATTGCGCCCAGCCGCTGAATGTCGTCGCCGAAGAACGGGCGGTGCTGCAACACCATCTTGAAGCCGTTGTAATCGGCCGGATTATGGCTGCCGGTGATCTGGATGCCGCCATCGACCTCCAGCATCGCTTCGGCATGATAGAGCATCGGCGTCGGGCCAAGGCCGATACGCACCACATCCACCCCGCTCGCGGTCAGCCCCGCGACCAGCGCCGCCTCCAGCTCAGGCGACGACAGCCGCCCGTCCCGCCCGACCACGACCCGCGTGCCGCCTGCGCGCCGGACCAGCGTCGCGAACGAGCGCCCGATCGCATGTGCATCGGCCGTGCCCAGCGTCCGCCCGACGACGCCGCGAATGTCGTATTCGCGCAGCGAACTGGGGTGGAAGTCGTGGGCCATACCGGAATCCTCGCCATTACAAGGCGGTCGATCCTAAGGCGAAGCGGCATAGAAGAAAGAGGGATTCACGCGAAGGCGCGGAGACGCGGAGGGGTCGCGGTCTTGGCGGAACGCCCGCGAACGGGAGACCGGTTCTTTCGCCGCAACCGAAGATGAGGCCGCTGGCGCGGGTGGCGTCGCCCGGTACGCACCCCCTCCGCGTCTCCGCGCCTCCGCGTGAACCCCTCTTTCTTCTTTTAAGCCTCAGTGCCGCAGCCGCCCCAACAGCACATCCCTAGCCGCATTGATCCGCCGCGCCAGATCGGCCGATCCACCACGGTCGGGATGCACCGCCTGCATCAGCCGTTTGTGCGCGGCGCGGATCTCGCTGACATTTGCATCCTTGCCTACGCCCAGAATCGCCCGCGCCTCCGCCTCGCCGCCAACCCGCTTCGGCTTGGCGCGCAGCCACAGCCAGAAGGCGAGGATGATCGCGACGATCAGGACGAGCTTGAGCATCGCGATGTTCAATCAGATCGCGGTCGGCGCGCCGAGCGGTTCGGGCAGTTGCAGCCCGCCCATCATCTCGCGCAATTCCTGTCGCGCCGCGACATGCGCCAGTCCCATTTCGCCGAATTCGTTGCGGTCGAGCATGGTCAGGCCCGACGGGAACAGCTCGCGATAGACCACGCGTTCGGACAGGCCCGGCGTCACGCGGAATCCGACGCGCTTGGACAGCGAATTGATCGCCTCCGACACGCGGCGCATGTTGCGCGCCTCGATATGCTGCAACCGGTTGCGCAGCACGACCCAGTCGATCGTCGACCCATCGATCTTGGCGCGATGCTTGCGCGTTTCCCAGATCAGTTCGGAATAGAAGCTCGGCCGCGTCACCTTGAACGTGTCGGGATCGACCTGTCCGATCAGGTCGAAATCGACGAAGCTGTCGTTCATCGGCGTGACCAGCGTATCGGCATTGGTCACCGCGATCCGCGCGAAACGATCGTCGCGGCCCGGCGTGTCGATCACCAGAAACTCGGCATGTTCGCCCAAGCGGCCAAGCGCGTCGTTGAAGCGCGTCATGCTCTCGCCGTCATGCGTGTCATAGACCGGCATCGGCAGGTTGCGGCCGGTGCGCTTCATCGTCTCCGCCCGGTTGTCGAGATAGCGGCCCAGTGTCCGCTGGCGATGGTCGAGGTCGAAGCACGCGACGCGCGCGCCCTTCGCCGCCAAAGCGATGGCGACATGCACTGCCGTCGTCGACTTGCCGGTGCCGCCCTTTTCGTTGGCGAACACGATGACGTGCAACCGATCCGAACCTTCGTCCAAGCGCGCAACCCAACCTTGTTGATCCCGAGCGGCTTGATCCATAAAAGCCGCCTCCCCCACCCATATCGAAGGGCCATCGGCCGTGCAAATTATACGTCGGTTGGAGGTGCTTCGCGAAGCGCTCGACCAGTTTACCCGCGCCGGGGAGAGCGTCGCGCTGGTCCCGACCATGGGCGCGCTCCATGCCGGGCATATGGCGTTGGTCGATGCCGCCCGCCGCCGCGCGGCCCGCGTGGTCGTGTCGATCTTCGTCAATCCCAAACAATTCGGCCCGAACGAGGATCTCGCCCGCTATCCCCGGCGCGAGGCCACCGATGCGCAGATGCTGTCCGAAGCCGGCGTCGACATATTGTGGGCGCCCGAGGTCGAGGAAATGTACCCCGCGGGCTTCGCCACCACTATCAGCGTGGCCGGCGTCAGCGAAGTCTTGGACGGCGCCCACCGCCCCGGCCATTTCGACGGCGTCGCGACCGTCGTCAGCAAATTGTTCGGGCAGGTCCGCCCGGCGGTCGCGCTGTTCGGCGAAAAGGATTTCCAGCAACTGGCCGTCATCCGCCGCATGACCGCCGACCTCGATCTGGGGCTGGAGATTGTCGGCGTCCCGACCCAGCGCGAGGACGACGGCCTGGCGCTGTCGTCGCGCAACATCTATCTCGACGAAACCGAACGCGCCCGCGCCGTCGCACTGCCGCGCGCGCTGGGCGAAGCGAAGCGCGGCATCGAACGCGGCGACGATCCGGCGACCGCATTGGCGGCGGCGATCGCGACACTGACCCGCGCTGGCTTCGACCCCGATTACGTCACGCTGGTCGATGCCGAAACGTTGACCGCCCCTGTCCGGGGCCGTCCGGCGCGGCTACTGGCGGCGGCACGGATCGGCACGACGCGGCTGATCGATAACATCGCGGTGACGTTCGAGTAAGGAGAAGGTTGGTTCACGCGAAGGCGCGGAGACGCGAAGGGGTGCGTCCTTGGCGCGCGTCACCCGCGCCAGCGGCCTAAGCATCCGTTGCCGGCCAGGACAACGTCTCCCGATCGCGGGCCTTCCGCCCGGAACGCAACCCCTTCGCGTCTCCGCGCCTTCGCGTGAACCAATCCTTCCTAAGGCCCAATCGACATTCAGCCTCTCCCCTCCCTGGAAGGGAGGGGTTGGGGGTGGGTTGGCCCGTTGGCGGGCGTGACCTTCCCTCGCAGGCCGACCCACCCCCAGCCCC
>NZ_LMKE01000003.1:6251-55773 GCF_001421245.1 Sphingomonas sp. Leaf10
TTAGATCCGCACCAGCATCCACAGCGCCATCGCCACCATCAGCAGATTCTCGGTCAGCGACACGAACCCAAGCGGCACGTTGCTGTTGCCACCCACGCACGCGCATTTGAGCGAGCGCTTGTCGATATAGACCGCCTTCACCACCGACACCGCGCCGACCGTCCCGATGACCAGCGCGACGGGAATCGCGATCCACAACAACGCCCCGGCGATCATCAGCACGCCCGCCAGCCCCTCCGCCCACGGATAGACCCACGCATAGCGCACGACTCGCTGCGCCAGCAGGTCATAGCCGAGAAAGCCATTGGCGAAGCCATCGATGTCACGCAGCTTCTGCAACGATAACAGGCACATGGCGATACCGACGAACCACTCCCCCGCCCGCATGGTCAGCGCGTCGCCGAACGCCGAATGGCTCGCCGCCAGCGCGATCGCCGCCGCCATGCCAAAGATTGCCGCGACCGGGGCATAGGTCGTCGCCCTGGGATCGGCGACCTTCAGCCCAAAGAAGCGCCGCAGATCGTCATGCCCGCCGATCCGCTGCCCGTCGATAAAGGTCTGCGGCGTCGTCCTGACGCCATGCTCGGCCTTGAACGCATCGACCTCTGCGCGCGTCGTCAGGTGCCGATCCTCGACCGCAAATCCATGCCGCCGAAGCAGATCGAGCGCCCGCCGCCCGAACGGGCAGACATGGTCGGGCATCACCATGCGGTACAGGGTAGCGGTCTTGGCCATCGCGGCTCCTTTCGCCCGCTATATGGGGAGGCGAGACACGCGCCGCACGCCCGGCTTTCCTACAGCCGGGACGGATGCCATGCTCGGCAGGTTCTTTGACATGGTCCGGCCAGCGGAACGTCGCCGGTAACCATCGTAACCCGGGCAGGCGGGAACCCTGCAAAAGTCACGCCTTCCATCCAAACGTCATCGTACCCCGGCGGAGGCCGGGGTCCAGTTGCCGAGGCTGTTCAGAAAATTACGAACGTCCCCCAACCGGGCCGCGGCCTTCGCCGGGGCACGGGAAAACAGTTTCGCCGAGGTCGCGCGCAGCCGAGGGTTCGGACTGACAGAAATGCAAACCGCACAAATAGCGCACGAGTGTGAACTTCGTGAACTTTGGCCTAGCCGCTGTTGCGCAGCGCCGTCGCTATGGCATTGATCGACAACAATATTCCCTCGCCGATCCGTGCATCGGCCTCGCCCGCGCGGTGCCGCTTGAGCAATTCGATCTGGAGCAGGTTCAGCGGCTCGATATAGGGCGTGCGCAGCCGGATCGACGCCTCGAGTGCCGGGCTTTTCTCCAGCAACCGCGTCTGGCGGGTCACCGACAGCAACCCGTCATGCGTCGCCCGCCAGCCGTCGCGAATCCGGCCGAAGATCGCCTCCGACAGCGCCTTGTCCTCGACAAGGCCCGCATAGCGCGCCGCGACGTCCATGTCGGACTTTGCGAGCACCATTTCCATATTGGCGAGCGTCGCGGCGAACAGCGGCCATGCGCTCGCCATCTCGCGCAGCAACCCCTTATCCTCGAACGATTGCAACGCCGCGCCGACCCCGTACCAGCCCGGCAGCATGATCCGCGCCTGTGCCCAGCTGAACACCCAGGGAATCGCGCGCAGATCCTCGATCGCGTCGGACTTCTTTCGGCTCGCCGGGCGCGACCCGATCTTCAGGCCGGCGATCTCGGCGATCGGCGTCGCCTGTCGGAAGAAAGTGGTGAAGCCGTCGGTGCCGTAGACGAGGCCGCGATAGGTCTTGAACGCCGTATCCGACAGCGCGTCCATCGCGGCGGCGAAGCGTGCGGCATCGGCGGGGTTCAGCGAATCGGGTTCGAGGCTGGCGAGCAACGTCGCCGAGGTCATCGCCTCCAGATTCGTCACCGCGCTGTCGCGCGTGCCGTATTTCGCCGCGATCACCTCACCCTGTTCGGTGATGCGGATGCGGCCCTGCACCGTGTCGTGCGGCTGCGCCCGGATCGCGGCGAAGGACGACCCGCCGCCACGCCCGACCGCGCCGCCGCGCCCGTGGAACAACTGCATCCCGATGCCGGCCTCTTCGAACACCGGCGCCAGCGCCGTTGACCCCTTCGACAATTGCCATGTCGAGGTCAGGTAGCCGCCATCCTTGTTCGAATCGGAATAGCCGATCATCACTTCCTGATGGCCGCGTGCCTGCGCGATGGCCGCCACTTCGGGCAGCGCCAGCCAGCGGGTCATGATCGCGGGCGCGGCCTCCAGATCGGCGACCGTCTCGAACAGCGGGATCGCCATGATATGCGCCTGTGGCGGCTCGCCCGGCACGTACAGGCCCGATTCCTTGAGCAGCAGATGCACTTCGAGCAGGTCGGACACCGACTGCGCCATCGACACGATATAGTGGCGGATGCATTCGCGGCCGTAGCGGACATGGGCGTCGGCGGCGGCGCGCAGGATCGCCAGTTCGGACGCGGTCTGCTCCGAATACTCGGCATAGGGGCTGGTGAGCGGGCGTGGGCTCTCCAGTTCGCGCCGCAGCAGCTCGACCCGCGCCTCCTCGTCCAGCGCCGTATAGTCCGCCTCGACCCCGGCGACCTTGAGCAGTTCGGCGACGACGCTCTCATGGATCACGCTGTTCTGACGCATGTCGAGCGTGGCGAGGTGGAAGCCGAACGTCTCGACCGCGCGGATCAGCCGGCCGAGCGCGCCGCCGGTCGACAGCGGGCCGTTGCCCTGCTGCACCAGCCCGCGCGCCAGTGTGGCGAGGTCGGCGCGGAACGCCGCCGGATCGGCATAGGGTTCGCCGGTCAGGTTGCCGGGGCGCGGCGCGACCTTCCCGGTCAGTTTCTGGTGGGTAGCGGCAAGGCGCGCATAGATGCCGCTGATCGCGCGGCGGAACGGTTCGTCGGCACGGGATGCGGCATTGTCGCCGCTCTTGTCGGCCAGCGCCGCGATCGCTTCGTCGACCGCGACATGCTCTGTCGAGATCGAGAGTTCCGCGCCGAGGCTGTGGAGCTGGTCGAGGTAATAGCCGAGCACCGCCTCGGCCGCCTTCGCCAGCGCCAGCCGCATCGCGTCGGCATCGACGAACGGATTGCCGTCGCGGTCGCCGCCGATCCAGCTGCCGGGCTTCAGGAACGAGGGCGGGCGCTGACCCAGCACCCGCTCCCACCGTGCGTAGAGCGCGGGCAGCGTCGGCAGGAACACGTCGCGCAGGTAGCTCAAGGCGGTCTCGACCTCGTCGGCGACGTACAGCCGCTCGCGCCGCAGGACGCGGGTCTGCCACAGCAAGGCGATCTGGCGCAGGATCGCCTCATCGACGCGGTCGCCCTCGGGCGTTTCGTCGGCGCCCTGATCCTTCAACAGCATCAGGTCGGCGATGCGGTTCTTGTGGTCGATCATCGACTTGCGTCGCACCTCGGTCGGGTGCGCGGTCAGCACCGGTGCGATCAGCGCATCGTCGAGCAGCGCCAGCACCGCGTCGCGACCGATGCCTTCGGCCTGAAGTTTCTCGATCGCGGTCGCGACATCGGCGCCCGGTTCGGCGGCGATGCCCTGCCGATCCTCGGCCAGATTGGCGAGCATCGAAAACATCATGAACCCGCGCACGAACGCGATGGTGTCGTCGAGGCTGAGGCTGTCGAGCCCGAGGTCGATCGTGTCGGCCCCCGCCACCCCGCGATGCCGGTCGACCGAGGTCGAACGGATATGCTCGATTCGTTTAAACAGTGCCTCCCCGCCATAGGTGCGGATGACGTCACCGAGCAGCCGGCCGAGAAAGCGGATGTCGGGATTGTTCGTGATCGGGGGCAGAGTCGTCATGGAAACACTTGCTGCAATGCGGCAGGATGCGGGTCAAGGCACGATGACACGCATGGTATAAAGACCTGCCATCGCGTAAGGGGCACGCGCTGCACCCGATCGCGGCGGACCGTTTGAAGGAAACACCGATGACGACGCCGATGACCCTGTGGTGGCAGATGTGGACCGACGCCGCGCAGACCGGACTGAGACTGTGGGAAACCATGGCCGCCTCCGCCGTGGTGATCGACCGGCGGATGCCGATGATCGATGCCGGGATGCGCAATCCATGGACCGCCGATCATGTCGAACTGACCGGCATGGTCACCGAAAAGGCGCAGGCGTTTTCGAAGGCCGGCGATTCGCTGGCAAAGGACATGGCGGCGATGCAGGGCATGTGGATGCAGGCGATGCAGGACGCATGGTCGCTCGGCACCGCCGGCCGCATGCCCTCCGCCCGCCGGATCGCCGCCGGACAGGACCGGGCGATGCGGCTGACGGCGGGCATGATCGGCGCGGGCGGCCGGGCACTGACGCCGATTCATGCCAAGGCGACCGCCAATGCCAAGCGGCTGGGCAGCCCGAAAAGATAGTCGGTACGAAATCGGCGTTGAACCGTTCGCCGCGCGTAACGTTTATCCCGGCGAACCGTCTTTCAGGACCATCGCCGTCATCTTGACCCAATCCGCCCCAGCGTCAGTTGCGCCAGTCGAGTACCGGCCAGCCCCGTTTGCGCGCCAGCGCCTTCAGCGGGGCGTGGGCGTTGACCGGAAACGGTTCGTCGGCCCAGTCGAACACCGGCGCGTCGGAGACATGGTCGCTGTAGAAGCGGACCGCGACGTCGCCGCGCGCGATTCCCTGTTCGGCAGTCCACGCCTCGATCGCGCGCAGCTTGGCCGCGCCATAGCAATTCTCGCCATCGATCCGCGCCAGCACGTTCCCGCCATTTTCCTCGGCGCAGTTGGTGGCAATGACTGCATCGAAGCCAAGCAACGCGGCGATCTCCTGCGCATAGAAACGATAGGATGCGGTGGCGAGTACCAGCATCCGCCCTTCGGCCCGGTCCGCCTCGATCCGCGCCCGCGCACCGTCCAGCAGCCCGGTCGCGACCGTCGCCCGCGCAAAGGCACGCGCGGTATCGGCCAGCCGCTCGCCCGGCACCGCGCGGCCCAGCACCAGCCGGTGGGTCATCTCCTTCAACCGGTCGCGACCATACAGGCGCAGGACATAGCCGGTGACCGCCACCCCCGCGATCGGCAACAGCCACAATGGACCCCGTCCGCGCTCCTTCAACGCATGGCGCAGGAACGGCGTCCAGGTCGCGACGCGGGTGATGGTCTTGTCCATGTCATAGATGGCGAGATCGCGGTGGCGCATGGCCCAAGCGCGTACCACCTTGCCGCGACGCCGCAAATCGCCGATGGATGTGCGCGATGAGCGCTTCCGCCGATTTTTCGCACGACCGGGCCGATGGCGGCGGCGTGCTGCGCTTCACCGGCAATCTGTCGCTCGCCCATGTCGGCGACCTGCCCGAACGACTGGGCGAGGTCGACGGACCGGTCAGCCGCATTGATCTGTCGCAGGTCGACCGCATCGACACGGTCGGCGCGTGGCTGGTGCACCGCTTCGCCCGCGACCGCGACGTCGCGATCGAGGGGCTGAACCCCGACAGCCAGCATCTCTTCGATCAGGTCGCTGCCGCCGACGATCCCATCGTCCGAAAGCAGAAGGCGCTCAGCCCGCCGCTTCGCGTGCTGGAGGAAATCGGCGACGCGGTATCGGGCAGCGCCCGGCAGATGGTCGGCCTGCTCGGCTTCATGGGCGCGACCGTCCTCGCCTTCATCAACGTCCTGCGCCACCCGCGCCGCTTCCGCTTCAACGCGACGGTACAGCGGTTCGAGGTGGTCGGCGTCTCGGCGCTCGGCATCATCGGATTGATGAGCTTCCTGATCGGCATGGTCATTGCGCAGCAGGGCGCGGTGCAGCTGCGCCAGTTCGGCGCGGAGGTGTTCACGATCAACCTGATCGGGCGCCTGACTTTCCGCGAGCTGGGCGTGCTGATGACCGCGATCATGGTCGCGGGCCGCTCCGGTTCGGCGTTCGCGGCCCAACTCGGCACGATGAAGCTGACCGAGGAGATCGATGCGATGCGCACGATCGGCGTGTCGCCGATGGAGGCGCTGGTCCTGCCACGCGTCATCGCCGCGATCGTGATGATGCTGTTGCTCGGCTTCTATGCATCGATCATCGCGATTATCGGCGGCGGCCTGCTCAGCTGGGCACAGCTCGGCATTCCGCCGATCACTTTCGTCACCCGCATCCGCGAAGTCGTGCCGATCACCGACCTGTATATCGGCCTCATCAAGGCGCCGGTGTTCGGCGCGATCATCGGCATGGCAGGCTGTTTCCACGGCATGCAGGTCGAAAGCGATGCCGAACAGGTCGGCAGCCGCACGACGGCGGCGGTGGTGCAGGCGATCTTCCTCGTGATCGTGCTCGACGCGTTCTTCGCGATCTTCTTCGCATGGATCGGCTGGATATGAGCGAGCGCGAATCCCTCATCCGCGTCCGTGGTCTCAAGAACCAGTTCGGCGATCAGGTCATTCACGAGAACCTGGACCTCGACGTGCGTCGCGGCGAGATCCTCGGCGTGGTCGGCGGATCGGGTACCGGCAAATCGGTGTTGATGCGATCGATCATCGGGCTTCAAACCCCGGCCGCCGGCACGATCGAGGTGTTCGGTGAAAACACGATCGGCCGCGAGGAAACCGAAGCGACCGAAATCCGCAAGAAATGGGGCGTGCTGTTCCAGGGCGGCGCGCTGTTCTCGACGCTGACTGTCGCCGAGAATGTGCAGGTGCCGCTGAAGGAATTCTACCCCAAGCTCAAGCCTGCACTGCTCGACGAGATTGCCGGGTACAAGGTCGTGATGACCGGCCTGCCCGCAAATGCTGGACCCAAATACCCGTCCGAATTGTCGGGCGGCATGAAGAAGCGGGCCGGTCTCGCCCGCGCCCTCGCGCTCGATCCGCAATTGCTGTTCCTCGACGAACCGACCGCCGGTCTCGATCCGATCGGCGCGGCGGCGTTCGACGATCTGACCGCGTCGCTGCAGAAGACTCTGGGGCTGACCGTCTTCCTCATCACCCATGACCTCGACACGCTGCACGCCATTTGCGACCGCGTGGCCGTGCTGGCGGACAAGAAGGTCATTGCCGTCGGTACGATCGACGAACTGCTCGCGCTGGACCATCCGTGGATCCAGGAATATTTCAACGGACCGCGTGGCCGCGCCGCGACAGATGCGCAGGAACGCATCGCCGCCCGTGACCACGACCGCGACGCCGGTGCAGACCCGGCCTCGCTGCAAGCCCAGAGGCGCTGATGGAAACCCGGTCGAACCATGTCCTTGTCGGCGCGGTGGTGCTGATCCTGCTGGTCATGCTGGCGCTATTCACCGTGTGGCTGGCCCGCGTCGGCGGTGGCCGCGAAAAGGAATATGACGTCTTCTTCAAACAGGCCGTCGACGGTCTGGCCAAGGGGTCGCCGGTATCCTTTTCGGGCGTACCCTCGGGTCAGGTCGAGGATATCGCGCTGTGGCCGAAGGATCCGCAATTCGTCCGCGTCCGCATCAAGGTGAAGGACGAGACCCCGGTTCTGCTCGGTACGACCGCGACGATCGTCGGCAGCTTCACCGGCGTTTCGACGATCACGCTCGACGGCGCGGTCAAGGGCGCCCCGCCGATCACTTGTCCGGAAACGAATGCCGAACAGTCATGTCCGATGGGCGTGCCGGTGATCCCGCCCAAGGCCGGCGGCGTCGCTGCGCTGCTCAGCTCGGCGCCGCAGCTCCTTGAACGCGTCACCACGTTGACCGAGCGGCTGGCGGACGTGCTGTCCGACCGCAACCAGAATTCGATCGCGGCGATCCTCGACAGCACCAACCGGCTGACCGATGCGCTCGCCGATCGCGGCCCCGAAATCGCCGCGACGCTGGCCGAGACGCGGGTCGCCATCCAGCGCGCGGGCATCGCGTCGCAACAGATCGGCGAACTGGCGGCGACGACCAACGGGGTGCTGGCCAATGATATCCAGCCGACGATCCAGCAATTGAACCGCACCATCGCCAGCGCGCAGAAGAGCGCCGACACGCTGAACGAAGCGATCGGCGATGCCAAGCCCGGGCTGCAGGCGTTCAGCAAGCAGACCATCCCGCAGGTCAACCAGCTGGTCGGCGATCTGCGCGCGATGACCGGCGCGCTCGCCTCGGTCGCGGAAAAGGTCGATCAGGGTGGCGCGACCGCATTGGTCGGCCGTTCGAAGCTGCCCGACTACGACCCCAAGAAGTGATGCGGAAGACAAGGATGCTCCCCATGAAGAAGCTGACGGTTCTGCTGCTCCTGCCGCTTGCCGGGTGCATCCGCTTCGGCGCCGAGCCGCCGCCTGCGCTGTTGACGCTGGCGCCGGCCGCCCCGATCGCCGCCGGTGCGACGCAGAGTTCGGCGCAGGCGCGCTCGATCACCGTACAGGTGCCGGTCGTGCCGCAGGAACTGGCCGTGACCCGCGTGCCGGTGCAATCGAGCGCGACCAGCATCGCCTATGTCAAGGAAGCGCAATGGGTCGAGCCACCCGCGCGCCTCTTCGCCCGGTTGCTGTCCGACACGCTGACATCGCGCGCGAATATGGTGGTGCTCAACACGCGGCAGGGCTTCGTCGATCCGGGTGCGCAACTGTCGGGCGAATTGCGTGAGTTCGGCATCGACGCCGGCCGCAGCGAAGCGGTCGTCGTCTATGACGCGACCCTGCAACGCGCCGGATCGACCGCGTTCGAAAAGCGCCGCTTCGAAGCACGCACCCCTGTGGCAACGATCGACGCGAACACCGTCGGCCCCGCGATCAACCAGGCCGCGAACACCATCGCTACGGCGGTTGCCGACTGGGTCCGAGGCTGATCGCCCACGGTCATGGCACTGCATAGCTGGCTGTTGTTCGTCGCGGCGGTCGTCATACTGTGCGGCACACCCGGCCCGAACATGTTGCACGTCCTTACCCGCAGCGTCTCCATAGGATGGCGGGGCGCCCTGCCGGCGATGGCGGGCTGCCTGACCGCACTGGTCGGGGTGCTTGCGGCATCGGCGGCGGGATTGGCGGCGCTGCTGACGGCGGTGCCGGGTCTGTTCGACGTGCTGCGCTATGCCGGGGCCGCCTATCTGGCTTGGCTCGGTTTCCGCGCACTCACCGCGCGGTCGGCACCGATCGATGTTGCCCCCGACGCCATATCGTCACGGCACCTGTTCCGGGGCGGCTTTCTGGTTGGGATCAGCAACCCCAAGCTGTTGCTGTTCGCCACCGCGTTTCTGCCGCAGTTCGTCGATCCGAACGGGGCGCAGCCGGTGCAGTTCGCGATCCTTGTCGCGACCTTCACGCTGGTCGAATGCCTGTGGTACGCCGCCTATGCAATCGGCGGGCGGTCGCTTGCCCGCTATTTGACCCACCCGCGCGTCCGCCGCTGGTTCGACCGTGTGACCGGTGGCATCTTCATCGGCTTCGGCGCGGCGCTGCTGGTATCGCGCGCCTGACCCTTATCTGGCGGGGGCGCGCCGGACCGGCGGCATCGCGTTGCAGATATCCGCCCCGCCCGCCGGCACCTCGAAAAAGGGCGGCTCGCGATTCTCGCGCCCCTTCACCCATGCCACATAGCGGGCATTGTCGGCGGCCCGGACCTCGAAATGCGGACGCTCGGTCGCCGGGATGTCGCTCGCCAGCCGCACCGACACGATCGGCGTCGGCGTCTGATCGGGCGCGTAGAAGCCCATATTGCCGGTGCCGCGCGGCAAGGACGAGAGATATTCCATCCCCTCGACCACCCGCCCCACCAACGCGATATTGCGGTCGAGATGGCGCGGGCCATGGCCGATCACCGCATAGAGTTCGGCGCCGCTCCCCGTACTCGGCGCCATGTCGCGCCCGACTCCGACCATCGCATAGCAATGGGTCAGCCACGCCCCCTTGCCATTACTCGCCACCGGCCAGCCATCGGCGCTATGCCCGCTTTTCGTCGCATAGGGATCGCGACGCGTCATCTGCGTGACCGCGTCGTAGCGGCCGGTGAGATATTCGGCTGGCGGATTGGCAACGACACCCGCAGGCAACGGCTTCTTCTCAGTCACGTCGCCCCATTGCGCGACATAATTATCCTGCACCCGGTACACCGAAGTACCGTCCCACCAATGCGCCCGCGCCAGTTTGCGCAGATTATCGACATGGACCGGCGCATAACGCGGCGCCAGCCGGATCACGACGCGCTTGTCCGCCGCCAGCGTCATCACCAGCAGCTCGTCGTCAGGGATCATCCGCCAATCGCTGTCGATCGCATCAGCCGGCGTCGGCGGGGCAGCGGGAGTTGCGGGGGCGGCGGCCTGAAGCAGCGCCGCGATCAGCGTGACGAAATGCATGGCCCATCCTGCCACGCGCCCCCTCGCCCCCGCAACTCCCGCTTGCACGAAACCCCGCCGGGCCGTAGGGAACCCACCTTCCGGCAATGCGGAGCGGTGGCCGAGTGGTCGAAGGCGCTCGCCTGGAAAGTGAGTATACGGCAAAACCGTATCGAGGGTTCGAATCCCTCCCGCTCCGCCACTTACACTGCCTAAGTGTTTGTAAATGCAGCCAATTGTAGCGCGCCTTGGCCGCTAGACCCACACTTAGCCCCACAGTCGCACGCCGCCGGCCTGTCGCGCGTACGGTCAGACGTGCCCGGCAAGGGTAACACCCTTTTCTGGGGGTGGAATCCAGCTCTAATGCAATTATCCCATCGCCGGTCCGCGCATATTTTTTGAGCTTTTTGGCTTCGCCAAGGACTCGCTGTCTCACCAGTCGTATGCTCTGATGCGAGCGACCAATGGGCGGCTTTCTCTGAGGGTAGTCAGGCCGTGCCGCGCGTTAAACCTTACGGCAGGGAACTGGAATGGCTTTCGACTGGTCGATGATATTCGATAATTTCGGGATCAAAAAGGTCGGCTCTACTGACAAGAGCAAAAGTGCTTACGTTCCCAATGAGGATCAGAAAGTCGCTTTGGCGGCCGCGGGGAAGGATCCCAGCTTACGCGCTACGTTCGCAATCGAAGTACTTTTCGATGCTTCTAATACATCCCTTCTTTCGAGCTACTATAACTCTAAACGCAAGAAGCTTGGGCGCACGCCTGAAGCACGTATTGGCCGCGGCCTCGTTCACTGGGCGCAAGTGGGCGATGAAATTGTCATCGGCAACAAGGGCACGCGGGTCATTGCCTGCAAGGTAAGCGCATCCCCGTCGATTGCGTCAGAGGCAGGCCGGCAGCTCGCAAAGAACGGTAACAAAAAGAATATACTTGCTCGGGCGAAGCAGGCGACCGGCAAGCCCGCTCAAGCGCAGAGTAAGGTGACGGTGTTTGTCCGCAACCCTTACGTTGTCGCGGCCGCGCTGATCCGCGCGGACGGTTCGTGTGAGGTGCCGGCGTGCACACGGCGATTGTTCAAGCGCGATGATGGCTCGGTTTTCCTTGAGGTCCATCATATCGTCCCCCTCGCGGAGGGCGGAGAAGACACTCTGGCCAATGCGGCGGCGATCTGCCCTGCGTGTCATCGAGAGGCGCATCACGGCAGAAAACGAGCGAAGCTGCGCACGGCATTGGCGGCGGAAATTGCGGCAAAGCCTCTGCCTTGATGTCGAGCGACGGATTTCTAGGAGGGGGTATGATGGAGCGTTGGGGAGTTCGAGTTGTAGCGGGGTCGGCCCTCGCATGGGTAGTAGTCGTGCTACTATCTGGTGGGGGCTTCAACCTCACAGGCGTTGAGTGGAGCTTTGAGCGCACTGGCCAGCTCGGTGACTCGTTCGGCGTTCTAAGCTCACTCATGGCCGGGGTGGCAGCCTATTTCGCTTACAACACCTATCGATCAGCCATCGAAGAAGGGGTGAAGGTCGAGCGACGTGCTGCGGAAACCTCCTTCCTGAATCTCTTTGAACGTCGTTTCGATGTGCTCGCCCATGTCGGCTTTACGGAGCAGCGAGTGCTTGGGACTGACCTGACTGAAATAACGATAGCTGGCCAATCGGCAATCGAGACAATCGCAACAAGGATGCGGGGCGCGAGGGCTGAGCCAAGCAAGCAGCTTCGACAAATCTACAATGACTCGGTTCGGGGCGTATCCGGGGTGCCAAGCCTGTTAAGATTTACATACCATATAGTTGCACTGATCGATCGCCAATTCCCGCAAAAGGAGGGGGCCATTGTGGTCGACAAAGGCAGTCAAGCCTACCAGTATATCAGGCTCCTTCGTGCTCAGCTTTCAGATGCTGAGCTGCTACTCATCGCCCTGAACTGTGTAGTCGGCAAGGGGTACGGCAAATTTCGCCCCTTGGTTGAAAAGTACGCGCTTCTACATAATCTGCCCTACAAAGATCGTAGAGACTTCGGACTGAATGAATTCTTTGTAAAAACCGCGTTCGGTCTAGATAAGGAAGACCGGCAAGCATCGAATGACTCTCCCCCAAAAGAATGGCTGGAGGCGATGCGCCCCGGAAATCAGTAGCGCCGAAGTAATCAATTAAAGATCAAGGAGACGAGTGTCTGCAATAAAGCTCTCGAGTGATTGAAGATGGGGCTGGATGGATTTTGGAAACTTCTCGGTTAATCCTGTTGGTACAACCAGCCTGACGCCAGCGTGGGTCATTTCCCTGAACTGATTTTCCGACACGCCCTCCTGCAATGTCAGCAGATGCTTCACGGGTATGCGGTCGGCTTCATTGAGTATCTGCCGCCAGCGGTCCTTGCATGTGGTTTTGACTGCCAGCATCCTCAGTCGATCTGATGGAA
The DNA here is from genome assembly GCF_001421245.1 of Sphingomonas sp. Leaf10. Taxonomy (GTDB): domain Bacteria; phylum Pseudomonadota; class Alphaproteobacteria; order Sphingomonadales; family Sphingomonadaceae; genus Sphingomonas. The sequence continues at coordinate 18,877 of NZ_LMKE01000003.1, forward strand.
AGCTGCCATCGCGGTAGGCGGTGACCGATGGGAACAGAAAATCGGGACGCTTGCCTGGCTCAGACTCTGGCTGATGCGCGAAGTGAGTGCCTTCGATCAGGCGCTCTTCGATGAATATCGCCCGGGCATGCAGCTCCAGCGAGTGTCCAGAGCGAGCCTTCCGACGTTGAAGGATTGTCTGAGCGCGAGCTATGAAATCGTCCACTGTGGCGAAGCCCGCTTTGATGTGCGGTAGCTCGATAGCCTGTTCGACGCTTCGGAAGATTTCATACTCGCATTCGCGACGGCGCATCAGGCGCCTGTCGGGATCAAGGCTGGAGTCCGGTCGAAGCTCAACAGCCTTCCGGATGATCTCCGCTCCGGTCGGGAACTTGCTACGCCATTGCGACGGGATTTCTGTGTCGCCTAGCCAGCAGCTCGCTCGCACTGGGGCCGCTTGCAAGAGGCCGAGTAATCCTTCCTGCGTCGGCGGCCACAACAGCCATTTGCCCGGCTCCACCGGCCCGACGCGATCCTCGACAAGGTCCTCCTCCGTTTCATGGCGGCAGACCCAGACGTGGCACTGCGGGATTTCCGGCGGCTGGACACGGTCGAAGGCGAAGATGGTCAAAGCGCCAGTGCTGTCTGGATCAAGCAGCGCTGAGGCGTTTCCTCCGAAGTTGGTCAGGCGCGTCTCGTTACGCCCACCTTTCGGATTGCCGTGCAACTTGTTGTTGTACCAGATCGCCCTGACTTGCTGATGATCGGAGTGAGAGTCGACATAAAGATCAAACCAGACGTCGGGGTTCTTTACGGTCGGCTGGTTCAGGGTTGGAAGGAAGCCAAACAGGACCTCGCGCGGAATGTAGGGGCCAGCTTGATGGCTCTCGTTGGCCAGCGTGTCGTTGCCCGACAGGCGTTTGACGTACCAGATGAAGCCCGGCCCGCCGTATTCGTCCAGCCACTCGATCAAGTCACTCACCGGCATGGTCCGTCCCCCTGATCTCGCCTTCGCGCTGTTCGGAGCGAAGCCAGTCGGCCGCAAGAGGCATGACAGCATCAGCCCCGATCCGGCCGGGGCCTTTCATCGAGCATTCCCAGATTTTGAGCACGCGCCATTCCGCATGGTCAAGCGCGGCTTCCACCTCGACATCACGCTCTCGATTGCGTCCAATTTTCTGCCGCCAGAAATCTTGGCGAGTGCCGGGCCAGCGGAACAGCGAGCAATCGTGTCCGTGCCAGAAACATCCATGAATGAAGATGACCGCACGCCAGCGCGGCAGCACCATATCGGGCTTACCGGGCAAGCGGCGATCGTGAAGCACGAACCTGAATCCCAAGGCGTGCAGGCCACGGCGTACCACCAGCTCAGGCTTGGTGTTCTTCCCTTTTATACCGGACATCATCCGGCTCCGGGTAGCCGGATCGACTACATCACCCGGCAAGGGCCATGATCCGCTCCGGTTGCTCAGGCTCCGCGTCAGCGCCGTCGAGTAGCCACGGCAACATATGCGCGGCCACCGCCTTCACAACGGGCACGACAACAGCGTTGCCGAACTGACGGTAAGCTTGGGTATCGGAGACAGGGATGACAAATTCGCGCGCGCCGGGTTCATCGAATCCCATCAGCCGCGCGCATTCCCGTGGAGTCAGACGACGGGGGTTCTTGCCCTTCTGCTCAACGAGGATTTCCGATCCGTCCTTATAGTAGCGGGCCGATAGTGTGCGAGCGACATCGTTCGGCCCGACCAGCCCGAAACCGAAGCCATTGCCCGCCGCCTTGTGCTTCTCCGCATAGCCTTGAAGATAGCGCCACAGATGATCGGTCAGCGTGTATTTGTCCGAAACAGATGCGATATTGCCGCGAGTGTACGGGGGGTCCAGTTCCTCGGTGCCATCCTCAGGATGCAGGATCGTACCCAAACGTGGCCCAGCAAATAGATCGGGCAGTTCAAGATCGGCAAACGTGAAGTCGTTGGCATCGCGGAAGCCTACGATAAAAATTCGCTCACGCTGCTGGGGCACGAACGCCTTGGAGTTGATAACCTTCCAGTGGACCTGATAACCCAGTTCCTGCGTCAACGTGCGGTGTATGACCTCAAAGGTCCGGCCCTTATCGTGATTGACGAGATTTTTGACGTTCTCCAGCAGGAACGCGCGCGGCCGATGATGCTGAATGATCTTCGCTACATTGAAGAACAATGTGCCTTGGGTCTCGTCTGCGAAACCGTGCGGCCGGTTCAGCGCGTTCTTCTTCGACACGCCTGCGATTGAGAAGGGCTGACATGGGAAGCCTGCCAGCAGAAGGTCATGCGCCGGAATGCTTTCTACCGGCACCTGCGTAATATCTCCGGCTACCTCGTGCTGGCAGTCGTAGTTGGCGAGGTAAGTCTTCTGCGAGTAGCGGTCCCACTCACTGGTGAACACACATTCGCCCCACTCATCGAAACCACGCCTCAGTCCGCCAATACCTGCGAACAGGTCGATAAAGCGGAACGCCTTGCCCTGCGGCTTGGCGGTGCGGCTGTCCCGGATCATCCCGTCCAATAGCTTGAGGGCTGCGCGACGCGGGGGAACATCGCCCTTTTCCCACCGATAGACCGTTCGCCGGGAGAACCCTGATGTAGCAGCAAACGCCTCAACGCTGATGCCAGCGCTTGTACGAAGTCTGGAAAATTCGGAGTTGGTCGAACGCAAAACGGCACCTCTGGGAAGATTTGTGCCACAGTGGCCCGGTGATTCCCTAGAATCAAGAACAAACTGGGAATCTTCGTGAAGGTTTACGCGAGCCGAACTTTGGCCCGCCAAAAGCCGCTGAGACTCTTCAGGAGCGCTGATCGGCGACGGTCGGGCAAGTCGGGGCCGGTCGGGGCGTGATGCCGCTGTACGATCTTCCTAAACGGCCTCACGGCCATTCACCGTTCCAGCCCACTGCCGAAGGACCGTTGACCTCGAAATCGTCTGGCGCCCAGTTCCCGTCCCTGTCTTGGAAGCACATGGCGATAAGCCTGCCCTGTCGGTCAAGAGCGGTATCCCAAAGCCCCACGCTCTTATGCCCCGGCAAGCGCTCCTTGTGTCGTGGACTCAGAAGGTGGTCGGCTGTGCCAGAGGCCTTCTTGATATCGGCCTTAGTTGGCTTCGTCTTTAGTAGGAGCCGGCCCCCTCCCTTCAGCAAGAGCCAGTCGGACAGAACGGTGTTGCGCCCCATAGGCGTCATAGAAGTACCACCACCAGAAGAAGAGCGGCGGATGGTAGACCGGCCGGCCGGCGACCTCGAACCACGGCGGGCCGAGCTGGGGCTGGAAGCCGAGGCGCCATGCCGTCCACTGCGTCGCCGTCCAGATGGTGGCGACTACGATCGCGAGAACGAGGGCAACCTGCCCCCAAAGTATCTGGCCTCCGCGCATACCGGCTCCGTCGAAAGGGAGCCGATCAGAGAATGCACCGATGCGTCACCGGCAACGGAAATCGCCGGCGAGCGTGCTGCCGGATACCATAGCGAAAAAAAGGGACGGTCAGTGCGACCTGTTCTGCGCTTCGGTGACGGCACGTTCGAGCAGATGGCGGTATCCGGTATGTGTCATCCATCGCGCGCGGGCGAGATGGCTTTCCCAGCATGCGCGTGTGCGGCGCTCCTCTACGACAGGATCACGGTGCAGAACGATCGTCGCAACCTCGCGCCAATCGGCTCCGGCCGATTCCGCGTCGAGCAAGCGCATGTACGTCACGAAATGCCGCTCGTCGTAGATCGTGACCTTCGGCTCGCTGGGCGCCGAGTCGTCGACCTCTGGATCAAGCTCCGGCTTCGTCGTCATCGCATGGCAGTCCTTCAGACCTCCACCCATTCTAATCCTGAAATGGGATAATCCCAAGTCGGGATTAGCGGACCGGCTCCCCTTGATCGGAGAGCCGGGTCGAATGCAGAAGTCCTTGCGCACGCCTCGACAGATGCTGCTGCAATCGCTCCTCGTCGAAGCGCGCAAGAGTAAAGGCCTGACTCAGGCGGAGCTGGCTGTCCTGTTGAATAAGCCGCAATCTTTCGTCGCCAAGTATGAAAATGGTGAACGTCGGATCGATGTCATTGAGCTTGTAGATATCAGCGCTGCCTTGAAGATCGCAGCAAGCGATATTCTCGGCAAGATCAAGCCGGAGGTAGGATCGGAGCAGTAAAGTCGATGTGGCTGGATGGGAGAAAAGACTTCTTCTTCTCCAATTCAGCGGCAATATCGAGCAAATTGAGAAGCGCCGGACTGCGGTTGTTCGGCGACCAGATGGCGCTGAAACGGGCCTGTTCGGTCTCATCATGGATCGGTCGGAAGGCGACGCCTGGCCAGGGCGTGTGTCGTGCCGCATCGCTAGTCAGCGTGACGCCGTCGCTGCTGGCTATCATATGCATCAGCGTGTCCCGGCTTACATCGCAGCGCCGAACATGCGGGGAGTGTCCTCGCTCGGCCATGCGCCGCACGACATGCTCGAAGAGCTGCGGACCGCCGCCTGCGTTGGAGATCAGGAAGGATTCGGTTGCAAGATCAGACCACGACACAGCGTCGGCCAGTGCCAGCGCATGTGCAACCGGCACCGCAATGAGGAACGGTTCGGCCCACAGGGGCCGCGAATGGCAATCGGGCGCTTCCACGGGCTCGAGCACCAGCGCTAGGTCGAGCTTGCCGTCGCGGACCAGCGCGATCGTCTGCGCTGACGTGCCTTCCATCACGATCTGTTCGACATCAGGATAGGCGTCGCGGAAGCGGCTGCGCAGTGCAGCCAGACTGCCGCCAGCTATAGAGGAATTCAGACCGATCGCGATCTGCCCGGTCGCGCCGGACGATGCCGTTCCTGCCGTCCGCACGGCGTTATCGAGATGTCCGATCCCGGCGGCGACTTCGGCGACGAACCGGCAACCGGCTTCAGTCAACCGGACTCCGCGAGGGCGGCGCTCGAATAGCAGGATGCCCAGCGTCTCCTCCAACGCCTTTATCCGGGCACTTACGCACGACTGCGAGGTTCCGAGCACATTCGCAGCGTGATGAAAGTTCAGATATTCAGCAACCGTCAGCGTCTGAATCAGCGAGGTCATTGGGATGCGACCACTGAATAGTGGCGACAACTTAATCAGCTCTGAATTACCTCTTCGTCGCCTCCGCATTTCCCACACCCAGACTCGGAGCGGACCTACGCACCGACGACCGCGCTTGAAGCCGCAGCCAACATCCAAACTTTACAGGAGTGTAAAAATACACAATGGTGTACCTATGGCAAGCCTGAAGCGGACAGAGCGATCTCGTCAACTCATACTCGATGCCGCCGATGCGGCGTTTCGAGAGCTGGGGTTTTCGAACGCGGCCGTAGAAGAGATCGCTGCGCGCGCGGGACTTACCCGCAAGACGGTCTACAACCTGTTCAGCTCCAAAGAAGAAATAGCGCTGCAACTCATAGCCCGAGTGGAAGCCGGTGATGAGACTTATCGCTCGCGGATCAATGCGAACGAAGATGTCGTCAAATTGCTGGAAAGCGTGTTTCTAGACAGCGCGGGCTGGTGCCTAGCTAATCCTTCCCTAGCCAGGTTTGCCCTCGCACCTGCGGAGCGGCCAAGTCTCGAACCGCCTTCCCATCGTCCCACGTTCCAACGGCTCGTCCGTGACCTTCTCGTTCTCGGCCAGCAGCAAGGCGTCATCCGCAAGGATGACGATCCCAATTTCATGTCGCTCGTTCTGCTCGGCATCTACGCGCAAGCGATGCTCACTGCCCTTTCTGGCGGTCCATTCAGCAATGACGATGTCAAACGCCTCATCCATATCGTTATCGATGGCATCGGCGAGCGGTCCCGATCTTCCGCAATCTAGAGAGTTTCCCAATGCCCGAGTCGGTAGCGTTGAAAGAATTCGGACCTGATATATGGACCATCGACGGCCCTAAGGTTGTTGCTGCACTAGGATTTCACTATCCGACCCGGATGGCTGTCATAAAGCTATCCGATGACCGACTTTTTATATGGTCGGCAATCGCCTTGACCGACGGCGTTCGAGCCGAGATTGGCGCCATTGGGGAGGTCGCTTTTCTAATCGCGCCCAACTCTCTGCATCATCTATTTATTTCGGATTGGAAGCACGCATATCCAAGCGCCCGGCTCTATGCTGCCCCTGGCTTGCGAGATAAGCGCAAGGACTTAGTTATGGAAGACGATCTAGACGGCATACATACTCTACCGTGGTCCGAGGAAATAGACCACGTTCTGGTGGAGGGAAATGCGATAACGAGTGAAGTGGTCTTTTTTCATCGGAAGAGCGGGACGGCAATATTCACTGATCTTATCCAGCAGATGCCTGTCGGCTGGTTTTCTGGTTGGCGCGCGATAGTCGCGAAGCTCGACCTCATGGTCGGCCCGGAACCATCAGTGCCTCGCAAGTTCCGTGTGGCCTTCACCGATCGTGCGCGGGCGCGCGCGGCTCTGAAAATTATCTTGGCTTGGCCGACCGATAAAGTGCTGATGGCGCACGGGACGCCTGTCGAGAGGAATGGTCAGGCATTCTTGCGGCGTGCGTTCAGATGGCTGGTAAACTGACACGCTCCTGCCGGTCTTCACGGTCACCGGCTCGGACGAGCGCCAGCGATCCCTTGACCCGCGCGTGGGGCAGAGCCCCTAGCGCCGAGGCCTGCGAATCAGGCAGGCCGCTTTACAGGATACTGGCAACGCAATACTTCTCTGAAAACCTACGCCTCCGGCAAAGGGGTTGCGCTGGAAGGGATCGCAGGGGGAGCTACGCTATCGCCTCTAAGTTCAATGCGACCGGCTCGATGCTCGGCTATCTCTACCAGTGTCGCGAGGCACTGCTGCTGGCTATCGTCGAATCTAAATCACATCCAGCGCTTGCCATTTCGATCGAGCGCTTCGACGATGTCGCATTCGAACAGGGCGGAAGTCCGACCGAGCAGGTTCAGCTCAAGCATCATGTAAATGCCGCGAGCCTTACCGACCTGAGCGTCGACCTCTGGAAGACGATACGCATTTGGTCGGAACAGACCGCCGATGATCCGCAAACGCCGTTCGAACGACGATTTTCGATCGTAACGACCGCGACTGCACCTGCGGGATCTGCTGCGGAACTACTGCGCGCTACGCGCCCAACTGACGATGCCGAGGAAGACGCGCTCAAGCTGCTGCTTGCTGCCGCAACGAACTCCACCAATCAGGAATCGGCGGCTGGACGTACCGCATTTCTTACGTTGCCGTCGACGAGCCAGCGCAACCTGCTGGCGGCTATCCGCGTCTACGACAACGCGCCCAACATCACCAACGCCCGTGGCGAGATAGAGGAGATGTTGTCGTTCGCGGTCCCTGTCGAGAAGGTCGAGAGCTTGGTCGATCACCTCGAAGGTTGGTGGTTCGCACAGGTCGTCCATTCTCTGAGCGTGGCTACAGCGCCCGCCATATCGCTGCTGACGCTGCGCCAGAAGATCGACGAGATTGCGAGTGCTTTCCGAACGGGAGACCTATTGATAACCCCCGCAGCACTCGCGGTGACCGACGGAGACTTGACCGCCTCGGACACCCGTATCTTCGTCGAGCAGATGCGCTGTATCGGGTTGGCAGCAAACGCAATCGAGCTTGCCAAGCGAGATTTCTATCGGGCAACCGCACAACGATCAGCATGGGCACGGGAAAATGCCCTGCTGGATGGAGAGTCGGTGCGATATGACGCCGACCTTGTTGACCGCTGGATGCGCGAACGATTGGCGCGAGAAAGCGATGCCGCGCCGTCTAGTGCCGACGAAAAGACGAAATTCGGCCGCGACCTGTTCCACTGGGCGAGCCGTGCTCAACAGCCTTTTCGCAATCGGCACGAACAATGGCTCTGCTCGGGTTCGTATCAGATATTGGCTGACGGCGTGACGGTGGGCTGGCATCCCGACCACGCGAGCATGTTTGGAATTCCGGCACGGGGGAAGGCAGCGTGAGCTTGCCGATCTGGGACAGGCGGCCACGCGAAGAAGCCTATCTCTTCAATCCGGCATTTTGCGGCGTCGTTCTTCACGAATTTACGAAGGAGTATGTGAAGGCCAAAGCTGCCCCGTGCTCCTTGGCGTTGCTGTTTTGTGTTTTGCCGATAGCACTGCATAGTAAAACCAGATTCGCTCTACCGGGTTCGACATTGACTTCGCTCTACTCGTGGCGAGAGCGCAATCCCGAAGTACTGATCGGCTTCGCCGAACGTGCACGGTCTCTGCGTCCGGTGGCGCAAGAAGCCTTGCGCTTCGGCTTGGATCGCTCAGTCTTTCAACTGACTGAGGAAGGCGACCTGCTGCTTGGCGACAAGCCACTCGCGGTTGGCAAAAAATTTGAGGAAGGACTGTCCGAAGATGCGCGAGACTGCATCGTGACCGCACGATTGCTCGGCCGATGGTTCGCTAAAGCGGGGACAACGTCAACGATCATGGCGGTTTGGGGGATCAAGCCATGAGCATGAGTATCGGCGCGATTATTCTTTACTCCCATAGTGGGGCGCAACGCGAGCTGACCTTCAAGACCAGCGGTCTGAATATTATCACGGGAGACTCGAAGACCGGGAAGTCGGCAATCATTGATATCATCGACTACTGCCTCGGCCGCAGCAGTTGCAATGTCGCAGAAGGGGTTATTCGTCGCGGTGTTTCATGGTTCGCCGTTCGCCTCCTAAACGATGATGACGAGCTTCTTGTAGCGCGCCGCAATCCTGGTCCAGGTTCTGATAGCGGAGGCGAGATTTACGTCCGCAGGGGCAGCTACCCAACGCCGCCCCCGTTCGACGACCTCGCTCGCAATATGGTCGAGACGGATCTCATCTCGCTGCTTTCGCGCTTCGTCGGCATTTCTGAAAATGAGCATCGGCCACAGTCCGGCACCCGGCTGCCGCTACAGGCGACCATTCGACACGCGCTATTCCTTTGCTTCCAGAAACAGGATGAGATCGACAACCGCGATAGGCTTTTCCATCGTCAGGGCGATCAGTTCATCCCTCAGGCAATCAAGGACACCATTCCGTATTTCATCGGGGCCGTCGACGAGCAGCATTTTCTTCGTCAACATGAATTGGACATGGCGCGCGATGCTCTGCGGGAATTGGAGGTCCGTGCCCAACGCCAGCGCGAACAGCGCAACGTGGATGTGGGTCGCATCCGGCGGCTTGTGACTGATGGTAAGCGAGTCGGCCTGATCGTTCCTGAGTACGAGCCGGTCGAAACGGACATTGCGCTTGAGGTTCTCGATCGTGCCGCTCGGACGGATTTGGGTTCGGCCAACACCCTTCCGGATTTTGGCGACTCGATCGCTCGGTTGCGTGGTGAGCAGGGGACGCTGCGAGCCAGCCTTGAGCGTGTAACTGACGAGGTTCGAGCGTCACGGCTGATGATGTCCGAACAGAGTACGTATACTCGCGAAAGCCATGAACAGCGCGCGCGGCTATCCTCCATTGGGCTCTATAAGGTGGACGCCGAAGGTCATCACTGCCCCGTCTGCGACTCTGAACTTGCCGTACCAACGCCGGCGGCGGCGCAGGTTGCAAATGCTCTACGTACTGTCACCACGCAGCTCGCGGCCGTCGAAGTCGAGCAACCGCATCTGCAAAGCCATATCGAAGGACTGGAACAGCGCCGCGGCAAGCTGGAACGCGATCTTGTCGAGGCGCAGACAGCGCTAAATCGCTTGATCGCGGACGATGCTCGGGCGCGGGCGCAGCAGGACTTGCTGGTCGATCAGGCGCGAGTAATCGGCCGCATCGGCGCGTTTCTCGACGCCTTGCGTCCGGGTGAAGGCGAAATAGACGTGACGCCGCTGATTGAAGCAGCAAGGCGACGTGTCGAGACAATGGAAGCGGCAGTCAACGCCGACGATGTCGCCCAGCGGCTCGACACCTATCTCAATCTCATCAGCAAGCAGATGTCGCGTTTCGCGGAGTCGCTGGACCTCGAACATAGCGGCAGTGAACTTCGGCTCGATCTCAAGAAGCTTACGGTCGTTGCTGACACGATCGACGGCCCGATCCCGCTCAACCGTATGGGTAGCGGTGAAAATTGGGTCGGCTACCACGTCCTAACCTATATCGCCCTGCACTGGTGGTTCCGGAAACGTGGTCGGCCGGTCCCCGCGACACTGATCTTCGACCAGCCGTCACAAGCGCATTATCCTGCTGAGCGGGACCAAGAGGGCAGCCTTGATCCCCTGGACGACAAGGATCGGCACGCGGTGCAGGCGCTGTTCGAATTGATGCATCAAGCCTGTCAGGAGATCGATGGGCTTCAACTGATCGTGCTCGACCATGCCCATCTGGCCGACAAATGGTTTGAGGAGGCGATTGTGGAGGAATGGCGTCGAGACCGCTTCTTAGTGCCGCCGTCTTGGGATGTGCGCGCACGGTAGAATGGCTTTGCGGTGGTTCTGCCCCTCGGCGAGAGCGGAGGTAGCAAGAGGCAAGGGCATCCGGACCGGAGGGGGATCGCCCGGCCTCCACGGAACGGCAGAACGACGTGGCGGAAGGCCGAGGATACCGGCCCGGACGAGCGCCAGCGATCCCTTGACCCGCGCGTGGGGCGGAGCCCCCTGCAGCGCAATAAAGCGAAGCCGTCGCTAGACGGGCGGTAACTTATATGTTACCCACCTTTTTTGATGTGCCCGAAAGTAGGCTGAGGGATGCCGGGGCGTTGCGAGTTTCGAATGCAAGGTTGCGGCTAGAAAGCGAAGAAGCAATGGCGCTGACACGCGGATTTACGGAGACGATGAAGAAGCGCATGGCGCGCGATCCTGCCTTGGCGAAGGCGCTGCTTGATGAAGCGGCGACGTTGTTCTTGAATGGTGAGCCGCAGGCTGCACGCCTGATCCTGCGCGATCTCATCAATGCCTCGGTCGGGTTTGAAGCATTGTCTGAAGAGACGGCCAGGCCGAGCAAAAGCCTTCACCGGATGTTATCCGAGAATGGCAATCCTAGTATGGACAATCTTGCCGCTATATTTAAAGCCGTTCGCAATAGAATGGGCGTAAGCCTTGAAGTTCGCACGGCAAGACTGAGTGAAGATGTAAGTAATTAAGTCAGCTGTACCCTCCACATTGGACACACCTATGTTTGATCGAAATCGGGCGCTCTCCCTTCTCCGCACGGGATCTCAACGTCAGGACGCTGATTTCCGGGATGATCAGGAAGAGGCTATCCGCCATTTGGTTGAAGGGAACGGGCGTCTCCTCGTGGTCCAAAAGACCGGATGGGGAAAAAGCTTCGTCTACTTCATAGCCGCACGATTATTGCGCGAACAGGGCTTTGGCCCGTCTCTCTTAATCTCTCCGCTGCTGTCACTGATGCGCAACCAGATCGCGGCTGCCGAACGCATGGGCGTTCGCGCGGTCACCCTCCATTCGGGCAACGTCGCGGAATGGCCTGAGATCGAGGCTCGTATCGCTCAGGACGACGTCGATATCATCCTAGTTTCGCCGGAGCGTCTGGCGAACGAGCATTTCCAGACTGAGGTGATGGCGGGAATCGCACCACGGATCGCAATGCTGGTGATTGATGAGGCGCATTGCATCTCTGACTGGGGGCATGACTTCCGACCACAGTATCGCCTCATCGAACGGATGGTACGCAGACTTCCCACCAATCTTCGCTTGCTGGCGACGACCGCTACGGCGAACGATCGCGTGCTGCGCGATCTCACCGAAGTTCTCGGCCCCGACATCGCCGTCTCCCGTGGTGACCTGAACCGTCCCTCGCTCACCCTCCAAACGATCCGCCTGCCGGGGCAGGCCGAACGACTGGCATGGTTGGCCGATCAACTTGAGACTCTGCCTGGGCACGGGATCATCTATACGCTGACGATCCGTGACGCGGAGATGGTCGCGGCGTGGTTACGGTCCCGCAATTTCGCCGTAGCCGCCTATACCGGAGAAAGTGGTGAGCAGCGCGAGGCATTAGAACAGGACTTGCTGCACAATCGGGTCAAGGCGCTTGTCGCCACCACGGCGCTGGGCATGGGATACGACAAACCCGATCTGGCTTTTGTGATTCATTATCAGGTGCCGGGATCGGCCGTCGCTTATTACCAGCAGGTTGGGCGGGCGGGCCGTGGGCTTGATGCAGCTTACGGTGTGCTGCTCAGCGGCGAGGAAGAAGGTAGGATCACCGACTGGTTTATCGACAGCGCTTTCCCGAAGCCTGATGAGGTCGAGCAGATCATCGCCGCTTTGGACGCGGCGCCGGAGGGATTGTCGATCCCTGAGATGCAGAGCGTTGTTAATCTGAGCGTAGGGCGCATCACGCACGCCATTCAGTTACTGTCGCTGGAGTCACCTGCGCCCCTCGCAAAGCAGGGCGCGCGGTGGCAGCTCACCGCGGCACCATTGGGCAATGACTTCTGGTCCCGAGCGGAACGGCTGACCAGCCTACGTAAAGACGAGCAGCGACAGATGGAGGAGTATGTCGCCTTGCCGTTCGGCACACACATGCCCTTCCTGGTAGCTGCGCTCGATGGCGATCCGAGCGGCATCGCGCCGCCTTCGCTACCTCAGTTGCCAACAGCGCCGGATGCCGCCACCGTGCGAGATGCTGTCACGTTCCTTCGCCGAACGGACCTGCCGATCGAGCCTCGCAAACAATGGCCCGGCGGTGGACTGCCGCGCTATGGCCTGAGCGGCAGGGTTGCAGCCGAACGCCAAGCAGAGGCGGGTAAGGCGCTGTCTGTTTGGGGCGATGCAGGCTGGGGAAGCCTCGTCAGGGCCGGCAAGTACCAGAATGGTCGTTTCGATGAAGAACTGGTCCACGCTTGCAGAAAAATGGTGATCGACTGGAACCCGCAACCGTGTCCTGAGTGGGTGACGTGCATTCCTTCTTCCCGAAACCCGGATCTTGTGCCCGACTTCGCCAGGCGCCTGGCAATCGAGTTGGGCCTGCCGTTTCTTCCCGTACTCCGTAAGGCCGAAGATCGACCGGAACAGAAGGCGATGGCGAACAGCGTCCAGCAAGCCCGCAATGTAGATGGGTCGCTGGCGATTGATGAAGGGTCGGTTCCGCACGGTCCCGTTCTGCTGATCGATGACATGGTCGATTCGAGATGGACGTTGACGGTGGCAGCTTGGCTTCTGCGGGAGGCGGGTAGCGGTGAGGTTTGGCCGCTGGCCCTATCAAAGACGGGGCATGGGGAATGAGCGAAACCATCTCTCCAAATACACAGGCCATTCTCCTGCTTACCGCTCCCCTGATCGCGCGGGGCGGAGATACATCGGCGGACCTTCTGCCATTAGGCCTATACAAAAAGCTGGCGCGGCGGTTGCGCGAGCTAAACTTCCAGCCGGCTGATCTCCTGACTTCAGACTCAGCCAACGTTATCAGGTCGTGCGAAGAAGTAGTCGAGCCTGACAGGCTCAAGCGCTTGCTTGATCGCGGATTTTTACTGAGTCAGGTGATCGAGCGTTGGCAGGCGCGAGCAATCTGGGTCATCAGTCGGGCCGACCAGTCATACCCAAAGCGATTGAAGCGGTCGCTTCGCGAGGATGCCCCTGCTGTCCTGTACGGATGTGGAGCGGTCGAGCGGCTCGATGATGGCGGGCTAGCCATCGTAGGCTCTCGCCATGTCGATGATGATCTGGTCTGTTATACCGAGGCAGTAGGAGCGATGGCCGCAGGGTCGCATTATCCGGTGGTGTCGGGAGGTGCCAAGGGAATCGATCAAGCTGCGATGCGGGGAGCTGCGGAAGCCGGAGGTCAAGTCGTCGGGGTATTGGGGGATGGTCTGGAGAAGGCTGCTATGCTGCGCGAGCATCGCGCACCGTTGATGGACGGGCGGCTCGTGCTCGTGTCGCCCTATGATCCAAGCGCTCGCTTCAATGTCGGCCATGCGATGCAGCGGAACAAGCTGATCTACGCATTTGCTGATGCAGCCCTCGTAGTGAGTTCGGATGTTGGTAGAGGTGGAACCTGGGCTGGTGCAACAGAGCAGCTAGACAGGTATCGTTTTGTGCCCATCTACGTTCGGCAATCGGGCGGCGTGTCGGAAGGCTTGGACGCACTCCGGCGCCAAGGAGCACGGGTATGGCCGGAACCGAAGGATAGAGACGAATTCGCATCCATTTTTGAGCACGACGCTAAAGACGAACCCTCTGCGGATAATTCACTCTCGACGCAGTATGAATATATTGGAACATCCGCCCCTGAAGTGGATACTTCACCATTAGCTACCGAGCCGCTCCAGCCGGTTGCGGCGGAGATCCCCCCTCCTGCGGATCGACTTTGGGGTGTGGTTCGCCCTGTCTTGGCGGATTTACTGACAACCCCTCGCGGCGAAACTGCCGTGGCAGAAGCGCTCGATGTATCTAAAGTGCAAGCCCGTGCTTGGTTGGCTCGGCTTACGTCAGAGGGAGCGGCCAACAAAGACAAGTCCAACCGATACGTTGTTGTCCGAGATGGTCTATTTGAATTTGCTCGCTAGCTGGGCGCATTAGTGATTAGCTAAAGTTGTGCTCGGGGATTACGGATTGTGGATTACCGAGCGACACGTCTAATCTCTTTGACGAGTATTGGCGACAGATTGTAAGCCTCAAGCTGCGCATTCTTTAACCAAGCCTGCGCTTCAGAGGCAGTCATGCTCTTGTTCACCGCCGCATCGTTCAAGATTGCGGCGGTGACGCGCGAAAGGCCTAGGCTCATGAAGCTGATCATCGAACGGTCCGAGGCTCCAACTTCAAGATAAAGAGCAAGTGTTGGGATGGACTTTGATAGCTCAGGATAGCCTATTTCGTCGAAGACGCGGGAGAGCACCGCGCAGTAGCACGATATGAGCCGGACGACCTCAAAGCGGATAACCTTTTCAATTGTGTCAAGCGTATCACGGATCACACGACGAGTATTCTGCTGCCGCTTCTGGTTAATCGCGCTATCAATTATCTGCGGAAGGGGCTTCACCACCCGCTTCTTCTTCAGCTTGAAGGAGACGCGATTGTAGACGTTGTTGCCAACATATTTTTCGTTGCTCAGAATCTGGTGAACGGCGCTTCGCGTCCACGGTCTGCCGAGATCCGTTCTCTGCCCCTCCTCGTTGAGGATCACAGCGATCTCGCGCTCGGAACGACGCTCCTCAACGAACAGGCGGTAGATTCGCCGGACCGTCTCCAGTTCATGCGGTGGACCCGGCACCAGCACGACGCGATCGGTCTGGAGGCTCTTCTGCTCGCCGGCCCGAAGCTCTGTCTTCGGCGGCCCCTTCTCGTCGACGAGTTGCCGGCGCAATCCATACCCGGCAGGTCCGCCCTGACGATAGCCCAGCGTGACGAGGCGGCATTGGCCGGCAAAGACCTTCGTGGAGAGGTCGCGGCTGAACTCCCCCGCCATGACGCGGCGCACGCTCTTCATGATCGTCGAGCTGGGACTTCCGTCGTTCTCGAAAGGTTCGGCGCAGTAGTGGACGGTGATGCCGGCCTCGCGGCACACGAACTCGTAATAGCCGCTCTCGTCGGCGTCCTGAAAACGACCCCAGCGACTGATGTCGTAGACGAGGATCGCCGTGAAATCGGTGCGGCCGTTACGAACATCGTCGATCAGCAACTTCAGAGATTCGCGGCCAGCGATGTTGAGGCCGCTGCGCCCCTCATCGGCGTAGGTACGCACGATATCAAAGCCACGCCGAGTTGCATATTCGCTGATCGCGTCTGCCTGGTTCTCGGTCGAGTAGCGTTGATGATCGGTGGACATGCGGACGTAGCGCGCGGCCCGCGTCCTGGCCGGCGGCGCACTATCGAGACTTTCAGACCGCTCCGCTGCTGCCACGAGAATGTAGCTCTGCTGTGTTGAATTGGGTCAGCCGTATCCCGTGCAAGAGGGGATGTCTTGGTCCATGAAGGCGCGAACTTTTCAGTCCCACCGTGATGGGGCGCCACATTCGACGCTTGATGCCGCGATGTTCGCGCGCGAGATCGCTGCCGCGCTCGCTGCCGAATTTGGCGACCGGCCGCATAAGGTGAAGGAGGTCGCTCGAATCACAGGTTGCAGCGAGCGCACCGTCAAGAACTGGTTCCAGGCGCGCAATGGCCCCAGCGGCGAGTGCCTCATCACTTTGATGCGCCATTCCGATCAGGTGCTTCGGCTTGTCCTCCGCCATGCAGACCGCGACGATCTTCTGCGAGTGATCGACGTGTCCGAGGCGAAGGCACGGCTGGCCGAGGCCGTCACCACCTTGGACGGCCTGCTAGACGGTCGCGAAGAGGGGTTTAGAGGGATATAGCGTAGACGTAGTGCTCATCCGGGTCTGGCGCGGCCCGCCAACTTCCCCGAAATCGATCAAGCTTATTTACATAGAAGGGTATCGCTGGCTCCAACCAACAACCCGGTCAACATCATCTGCTGCAAACTGCATAGTGCTGTTAGCGAGCTATTCGGATGCTTCGTAATATCCAAGAATGGCCAGCGTGCGACGATCATCTGGTCTGCCAAGGAAAGCGCAGAGCCGCGTTCGTGCCACTGGGCTCGGCCTAGTGTGCATTACTGGACAGAATTCTGCCCCGGCGGCGTGATGATCTGGGCACAGTGCAGGCACATTGCTTCGGCCGGTCGTGGACGCCTGACGGGTTGAGCAGTACCGTCGTGTTGGGGGGTCAATCCCCTCGACATCCCTGAGCGCCATGGCAGCGACGAGCATCTCCACGATCTGCGCGGCACCTTCACGACAGCGCTGTTCGAAGCCGATACTCCAACGAGCACGCAACGAAGATTCTCGCACGGTCGCCATCTTACGTGGCAGGCATTCGGCGCTATTATGTTGACCGCGACCGCCACATCATGGCAATGGCGATGCAGCTGATGCCCGCCCTTTTAAAACTGGTTGCAACACTGGTGATGGCGGGATAGCCGGAGTAGCGGTTTTTCGCTACTTTGCGGGTGTAGCTCAATGGTAGAGCAGAAGCTTCCCAAGCTTACGACGAGGGTTCGATTCCCTTCACCCGCTCCACATTCGCGCTGAACCCACATAAATCCGCCATTCCGGCGTCCGGCCGCGCCTTGCGGGACACTGGATTGTGCACCAATCTGTGCACACGATGGTATCGTCCGCCCGCATGAGAGGTCCGCGCCGGCGTCCGGGCGAGACGTGGATGTGGCCTCGATTTCCTATCTATGGCGGCGCGGCGCGCGCTATCACTATCGCCGCAGGCTGTACCTGCGGAAAATCGTCAACCGTCCTATAACGGTCCCTTTGGCCACCGCAGATCCGGCCGAGGCACGTCGTCTCGCCACCCGGCTCTCGGCGAAATGGGAGGTGTTGACGATGCAGATGTTCGATCGTGCCGGTCGCGGCTTTCTGAAAGCGGGAGAGTTGGAAAGCGTGTTCCGGGCGGGTCTGGACGAGGAGCTGGGGCTGGCGATGGCCTCCCGGCTCGACGGCGGCGTGGCGGCGGGGCTCGACCAGCGTCCGCTCCGCGTCCTGGAGGCGACCTATCGGATCGCGGCGCGCCTGCCGGTCGATTCCGACAGCGTGCCGTCCGACCTGATCGACGAGCTGACCGACGGCTTCTCCGCACAGGACCGCGCCGCCGTCGTGCTCATGCTCAAGTCGCTCGCACCGCACCGAAGCGCGCGGCGGGACGCCGAGCATGCGGGGCTCAGAAGTTTCCCTTTGCCGCCTCCTGCAAGATGAGCTTGTCCAGCGTCAGGTCCGAGATCGCGCGCCGCAACCGGGCGTTCTCCTTCTCCAGATCCTTCATTCGCCGAGCCTGATCCGTCTTCAGGCCGCCATATTCCTTGCGCCAGCGATAGTAGGTCTGCTCGCTGACCGCGATCCGACGGCAAGCCTCAGCGGTCGTGCCGCCCTGACCCAGCATGATCTCAACCTCACGCAGCTTCCCGATGATCTCCTCGGGCTTGTGCTTCTTCGCAGGCATTCGTCGTCCCTTCCTTGGTCCAGACTGTCATAGTCGATAGACCACTCAAAAGGGGGCAGCTCACTAAGTGGTTTGAGGGCTGCCCAACTTCGCCCATTCGTTCATGTGCGATATGCGGGCAAAAGGCAGGGTGTGTTAGTGCGGCATTGGCTCGTTACTGCTCTTGAGTACCAGTTGACGCTCGAACCGGATGGGCGGCCCACCTTCGATGATATCGAAATGGTCCGCCCCGGCGGCGAACCGGATGACGATTCCCATGCCGCTTGCGAAGAACCGGTCGCCGGGTAGCGCGATCAAACGTTCGGGAGCGGGGCCGCCGGTATGCGCGTATAGTCCGTCACCGCGCGCCTCGAACGACACCGACAGACCGCCCCCTTCGAACCGTCCCACCCTGTTCGACAATGCGGTCGCGGACAGATGCTGTTCCGTTGCGGCCGGCGCAGCGATTTCGCTCCAGCCATACTCAGTTGCGACCGCCCGGACGATCTCGTCCATCAGCCGCCGCCCCTGTCCGCCATTGGTAAGGATCACGATGCCTTCGCTCCTGTCGGCATAGGCCAGCATCGACGACTGATACCCTTCGTTCAGCCCGTCATGCCCGAAACGCTTCGCCCCATCTGTGTAGAGGACCGGGCCAAGACCCCAATTGTCACGCACTGGCGTCAGCATCGTCGCGGTCATGTGAGGGGACAATCGGTGGCCCGGCTGACCCGCCGCCGATGTCTGTACGTCGATCAGCAACCGCGCAAGGTCGCTCGCAGTCGTCCACAGACCGGCGGGGCCGAGTTCAGGATAGAAGTGGTAGTTGCCCGCAATCGGTCGCCCGTTCGCATGACCGAAAGCGAGATCGTTGCCGATTGCCGGAGCGGACGCCAGCGAGAAGCTACTGCGCGTCATCCCGAGCGGGCGTAATATCTCGCGGTCGGCTAGCTCGGCGAACGACAGGCCGCTCACATCCGACAAGGCCCGTTGCGCCACGACATAGCCGCCACCCGAATAGCGCCACTGCCCGCCTGCTGGCAGGATGCTGCGAACCGGTTCACTGTTGGCGGGTGGCTTGCCGTCGAGGATTTGTACCGTGTCGGGCAGCGTCGTCCCGGACGCATAGCCCGGAAAGCCGTGCACGCTCAGCCCGGCGGTATGGCTGAGCAACTGCCGCAGCGTCACACCCTGTGGCGCCAGTTTCGCATCCGGCGGCAGGTGCCAACTGCGCAATGCAGTGTTGATGTCTGCATCGAGCGCGATCTTGCCCTGCTCGACCAACCGCAACGCCAGCATGGCCGTCACGACCTTGCTGATCGAAGCCGCCTGAAACACGGTGTTCGGCGTCACCGGCGCGCAAAGCGCAGCGTCCCTGACCCCCCAGCCCCGCGCCCATGCAATCCTGCCGCCGTGAATGACCGCCACGCTGACGCCCGGCACGCCATGGGCCCGCATCCGTTCGATCAGGGTGGACGGTCGCTCGCCCGGCACCCGTACCGGCCGACGCAGGTTGGCCATGACGGTGCGAACGCGAGCGTCGACCGGTCCGCCGGCAGCTTCGTCGAGGATGGGACAATCCCGCACTTCCGCCCGCGCCGGACCAGCAATCGACATACCAAGGAACAGCAGCGTCAGGACCATTCGCATGACCGGATTTCTCCTGTGAAACGGACGAGCGACACCGTTGCGTCACCCAAGGACGCAGCGACGTTCGCAATCTTCAGAACATCAGTCGGCCGTCTCGCCGACCATATCAGGTTCGGACAACTCGCTGTGCCAGCGCGCCATCGCTTGCAGAATGACCAGTTCGACGATCAGGATCGCCGACTGCAACATTAGTTGCGTCAGATCGAGGTAGAGCAGCACCATCACCGGAAGGACAGTTACGGTCGCCGCCAACGTCAGCGACGCCGTCTTCACCACGCGCGGCCAGTCCCGTTCGAGGATCAACCATGCCATGCGCAGATGCCCGACACCCAGCACCAGCAACAGCCCGATGAGCGAAGGCACCACCATCCGATATGCGCTGACGGTCAACGGATTCTGTTGCGCGATCAGGTCGATGACACCGGCATCCGGCACGAAGAACGGAAAGTCGAGTACGGCGCAACCAATCTGCAACGCCGCCAGCGGGACCATCAGCCCGAGCGCCAAGACATGCGCGGTCAGGGTGAAGCGCCCTTCCGCGTGAACCGGCAACCGCAGAACGGTCGCGAGGAAGCAGCCCAGCGCGAAGCGCAGCGCACCGCCGACCTCGATCGCAACCTCAAGCTCCGCTTGCATGGCGAGACCCCAAGGGCGACGACGTTCCTCCATGCAGGCGATTGCCAACGTCATCAAGGAGCGTGCCAAAAATGCCTTCATGCCTGCACTACTCCCCCGCCCGGAAAACCCGCCGGATCGATTACTTCGTGCGCCAGCGCCGCCCCTGTCGCAGTCAGGCGGTAGGCGTGCCGCGCCGGACGTCCTGGCCGCTCAGGGGGATGCCATTCTGCCTCGACTAGTCCTTGATCGGTCATCCGCATCAGCAGCGGGTATAGCGTCCCCGATTGCAGACCGGTTTCCTTCATCAGGTCATAGCCATAGCGCCACTGCTGCGTACGCGTGGAAAGCGCAGCGAGCAGCGTAAGCATCTGTCTGGAAGGGCGACGGCTTCTAGGCATACGCAAAAGTCACATATGTAGATTTATCCGTCAAGCCTGTTCATTCAACGAGAATGACCGGTCATATTTGCTGCCGTCACAAGCTGGCGTTGGGCGATAGGCGGTCTGTCACGACCCACTTCCAGACGTTCGGGCCAGCCTTCCCGTTTCCCAACTCCGGACACTCATTCATGCCCTCGGGTCTTCGAAGGCTGACGGCGACGTCCCCAACGAAACGCTCCATGGTCTTGATCATCAAACGCCTTTAATCTTGGCAAAGCACGCTTGCTCTCAGACGCGCATCGCCGCCACGAACGCCTGGAAAGCAGCAGTCGGTTGGCGGCGGCTCGGATAATAGAGGTAGTTCGGCGCCAGTATGGGTGCCCAACCGGCGAGCACTTCGACCAGCGTACCATCGGCCAGTGCTTGCGCGGCGTGCGGTAGCGGCAGGCAAGTCACTCCTAGCCCTGCCACCGCGGCGTCGCGCATCACGTCGATATCGTTGGTGATGAAGTCGCCGCGGACCGAGCGTTCCACCGTGCGGCCATCGCGCTCGAATTCCCACCGGTGTACGACGCCGGACGACGTGTACCGGTAACACAGGCACCGATGCGCGACGAGATCGTCGGGATCGGCGGGCGCGGGACGGTCGGCGAGGTAGGCCGGGGCGGCAACGAAGACGAGTGGGACGGTCGCGCTAATCCGCACCGATATCATGTCGGCCTGCAGCGTCTGCGCGTGCCGGACCCCGCAGTCGAAACGCTCCGAGACGATGTCGACGAACCCGTCATCCACTACCAGTTCAACGGCGATGTCGGGATAGGCGCGCGCAAAGTCGGCCAGCCGCGGCAAGATGGCGTAGAGCGCCGCGACCCGGTGCGCGCTGACCCGGATCCGCCCCGCCGGTCGTTCGCGGGCATTGTCCAGGTCGGCCAGCGCGTCCGCGACCGAAGCGATCGCCGGTCTCAACCGCGCCAGCAGTTCCTCACCTGCAAGCGTCGGCGCCAGCGACCGGGTAGTACGGTCGAGCAGCCGGACGCCCAGTTTCGTTTCGAGCGACCGCATCGCATGACTCAAAGCCGAGGCGGACAATCCAAGCCGCGTCGCCGCTCGCGCGAAGCTGCCGGCCTCGACGATCGTCTCGAACACCGCCAGACCGGACCAGAGATCGCGATCCATTCCTGAACATCCTTCAGCAACCCATGCGCCCTAGATGATCTAATCCTCGCGCCGTCCGGCGTCCATCTGGAGACGACACACTGCAGGATGCGATCATGAAACTCGACACCTATCGCCCGCTCGGCCGCTCCGGCCTTCTCGTCAGCCCGCTGGCACTCGGTACGATGACCTTCGGGACGCCGCGATGGGGGCTGGACGAGCGCGGAAGCCGCGCAGTGTTCGACCGCTACACCGATCTGGGCGGCAATTTCATCGACACCGCCGACGTCTATGCAGGCGGACGATCGGAAGAGATGGTCGGTAGTTTCGTCGCCACGCAATCGTCGCGCGACCGGCTGGTGATCGCGACGAAATCGGGGTTTGCGACCGGCCGCGGCTATCACGCAGGCGGCAATGGCGCGCGCCACATCCTTGCGGCCGTCGACGGATCACTCCGCCGACTCCGGACGGACTTCATCGACCTGTACTGGGTACATGTCTGGGACGGCATCACCCCGCCCGAGGAACTGCTGCGGACAATGACCGCGCTCGTCGCAGTGGGCAAGATCCGCTACTGGGGTATATCCAACACCCCGGCCTGGTACGTCGCCGAACTCGCGACGCTGGCACGGGTCCAGGGCGATCCGGCGCCGATCGGCCTGCAATATTTCTATTCGCTGGTCGAACGCGCTGTCGAGGCCGAGCACCTGCCGCTCGCGCGATCGGCGGGTATGGGTCTCGTGCCCTGGAGCCCCCTCGCCTATGGCCTGCTCACCGGCAAATACGACCGCGCGACCGTCGAGGCAGGTCCGAAGCGCATGGGCGGCGTCCCCAACCAAGCCGGGGAGGACGATACGGCGCGGCCCGCCAACGACAAGCGGCTCGATGGCGACAATCCGTTCGGCGACACACTGTTCACCGAGCGCAACTGGCAGATCCTTGACGAACTGAAACGCGTCGCCGCAGAGGTTGACGAGACGCCTGCGCGGGTCGCGCTATCCTGGGTGGTCGGACAGCCTGGCGTCACATCGACGCTGATGGGCGTGAGCCGCGCGGAGCAGGTAACCGACAATGTCGCTACCCTCGGCCTTACCCTATCACCCGATCACCGTGCGGCGCTCGATGCGGTGAGCGGTGGCAACCTTTCGTTTCTATACGGCCTGTTCTCCCCCGCCATGCGCAACCAGGTCGTCTTCGGCGGCGGAGACGTTCGAAGCTGAACCGTCATCCTGGAGCCGCTCGCCAAAGACGAAATCTGCGCGTGGGCGGCTCCAATCGACAAACTCCACGTTTGAAGCTGTACGGTCGGCAGCATGTTCGTTTGCCGAACGCCGGCACGGGGATAGTCATGCGGATCGGAATCATCGGGGCGGGAATGGCGGGCCTGTCCTGCGCGCAGACGCTTCGTCATCAGGGTCACAACGTCATCGTGTTCGACAAGGGGCGCGGACCGGGTGGCCGCATGTCGACCCGCCGCATCGACACCCCGCTGGGGGAAGCCGCATTCGATCACGGCGCGCAATATCTGACGGCACGCGATCCCGCGTTCGTCGCGCAGGTCGAGCGCTGGGCGCAAGACGGCCATGTCGCGCGCTGGTCGCCCGCCGGCCCGGGTGCATGGGTCGGGACACCGGCGATGAACGCGCCGATCCGCTCGATGGCGAGTGGCGGTGACGTCCGCTGGAACACGGCCATCCAAACCATGACCTATGACGGCAAATGGCGGATCCGTAACGAGCGGTTCGACGCGGCGATCGTCGCGGTGCCCGCCGAACAGGTCGCGCCTTTGGTCACCGCCCACGATGTCGCATTGGCCGATGCAGCCCGTTCTGCGGTGTCCGATCCGTGCTGGACCGTCATGGCGGCATTCGACGGCACCGTACCGATCGATCGCGATCGGCTCACGGATCTCGGCATCATCGGATCCGCCGTTCGCAACTCGGCCAAGCCAGCCCGGACTGGACCGGAGGCCTGGGTGCTCCAGGCCAGTGCCGATTGGTCGCGCGCGCATCTTGAGGACGATCCAAAAATGGTGCAACGCGCGCTTCTCGCGGCGTTCGCAGACCATATCGGCACCGGGTCGCCTGCCGTCATCGCGACCAGCGTCCATCGCTGGCGGTATGCGAAGGTCGACGCGTCGAACCACGGCGCGATCTGGAACGCTGATATCCGGCTAGGCGCCTGCGGCGACTGGCTTCTCGGACCACGGATCGAAGCTGCCTGGCTGTCGGGACAGCATCTCGCGGAGTTCGTCGGATCGACAAATCGGGCTGTTTCCAAACAGCATCTCTGATGCTGAGACCCAATTGCGGTCATTCGTGGCCACTCCACAGCTTCCCAACTTCTGCCATTCGTTCACCTCGTCGATATTGGAATAGTGCGGCGGATGGCTCGGAAGGCGCTGTCAAATGGATCGGCCGAATACCCCCGGACGGAGTGCTACTCCGGTCAGTCTGGTAAACGAGCGACGTACCCCGTCGAAAGCAAAGTTTGCTGGAATCCCCATTCGTTCGATAGGATAACGCCGCCAACAGCAAATGGGGGCGAAATGGGCTTTCGAGTTAATATGTTGGCTGGAACGTCCTTGTGGCTGGCGCTCGCCACGAGCGGCAGCGCATGTGCGCAAACTGCGCCGACTGACGCGGGAGAAGCGTCAAACCCGTCCGCGGCGGCAGAGCAAAGCGAACAGGATATCGTCGTCACCGGCATTCGTGGCGGCATCGAACAGGCGGTACGGATCAAGCGCAACGCGCCGAGCATCGTCGACGTGATCAGTGCCGACGACATCGGCCGCTATCCCGACGTCAACGTCGCGGAATCGGTCCAGCGCATCTCTGGCGTCCAGATCAACCGGACGCGTGGCGAAGGCCGCAGCGTCAACATTCGCGGTCTGCCCGACACATTCACGCTCGTGACACTGAACGGGCGGGCCGTTCCGAACGCGATCAACGACCTGTTCACCGGCTTCTCCCGCTCGTTCGACTTCTCGACGCTGCCGCCGGAATTCGTCCGCACGCTGGAGGTCTACAAGTCGCCTACTCCCGACCTGGAGGATGGCGGCCTGTCCGGCACCGTCAATATCCGCACCCCGCGCGCACTGGACCTCGGTCGCAGGATCGTGACGGTCGCGGCGCAGGCCGAGTATGAAAGCAATTCGGGCAAGGCCGCGCCGCGCGTATCGGCACTGTTCGCCGACCGCTTCCTCGACAACCGGTTAGGCATTACCATCGGCGCGTCCTACACTCAGCGCCGACCGCAGACGCATCAGATCGAGACCGGCTGGAACACGGTGACCGAAGGTCAGGGCGTACCGGCCGGCGGAGGCGCTGACGACCTGAATGGTGACGGGCGGATCGACCCGACCCGCCTTGTTCGCATTCCCGGCGTCGTGATCCAGGACATGTTCACCGAGGACAACCGCCGCCTGAGCGGGATCGCCTCACTGCAATTCCGTCCCGACGACCGGTTCGAAGTCTATGTCGACGGCCTGTACACCCGTGTCGACGTCGATGCCGTGCGCCAGGAAAACTTCCACAATTTCGCCGGATCGGGTGGTGTGGTCGCGTCGCGGAGCGAAGTTCTCGATGGCGTCGACACCGCGACCGACTTCACGGTCAGCAACCTCGATCTGCGCGACGGCGGGCGCTATCAGGATCGCAGCGGTTACATCCGCTCGCTGGTCGGCGGGTTCAAGTTCGACGACGGCGGATGGCACCTGCTGGTCGAGGGATCGGCGCAGAAATCGCGCCAGACCCGCAACACGCTCAATATCGCGGACAGCATCAACGGCACGGCGCGCATCGTCGCGCGGCCCGGCGACGTCGTGCCGAGCATCACCTATCTCGGCGATCTCGATACGCGACGCCTGAACCCGAACAGCTTTCGCTTGCTCAGTTTGAACGGTGAACTTGACCGGGTAACGAGCGACCGACTGCGCGACGTCAAGATCGACGTCCGGCGCGATTTAGGCGAACAAGGACTGACCGCCCTGCTCCTCGGCGCAAAGGCGACCGATCGGGCGATCTATGCTGACAACAAGGTGCTGACGGTTACCGCTGCCGGCGTGTCGCGCCTCTATGGCGGCCTCCCAGTGGGTCCGCTGCCGGGTTCGTTCAGTGCCGCGCCGTTCATGATTCCGATCGCACCCGGATCAGGTGCGTTCCTCGGCAGCTACGATGGCGACGCCACCTTCCCTACGCGATGGCTGGGTTCCGATGCGCGCAGCTTCGTCAGCCGCCTCCGTCCGGCGCAGTTGATTGCCGCCGGCACCTACACCAACGATGCCACCGGCATCCTCGATGTCGAGGAACAGCTGCTTGCTTTCTACGGACGCGGGGACATCGCGTTCGGGCGTCTCACCGGCAATGTCGGGTTGCGTGCGGTCCGTACCAGTCAGACAACGACCGGCGTCAGCCCGGACCTCAACGGCATTTCGGTCGAGGTCGAAACCGGAATGACCACCCGCGTTCCCGCCGCCGCGCCATTGCAGGTATCGCGGCGCTACTGGGACTATCTGCCCAGCCTGAACCTGAAATACGAGGCGACCGACGCGTTGCAGTTCCGCTTTTCGGCGTCACGTACGATTGCCCGACCCAACCTCGGCGACATTTCACCAACGACGACCGCCAATGGCAACGCCCTGACCGTCACCCGCAACAACCCCTATCTCGACCCGTTCCGATCGAACAATCTCGACGCGACGATCGAATATTATTTCGCTCGTGACGCGCTGGTCGGCGCATCCTTCTTCTACAAAAATCTGGAAAGCCTGATCCGACGTCAGATCACGGTACAGTCACTTCCCATCGCCTATATCCGGACGACGGGGACGACCCGGGTGCAGACCGACTTTACCGTCAGCCAGCTCGTCAACGGATCCGGCGTCGATCTGAAGGGGGTCGAACTATATTTTCAACAGGCCTTCACCGGCCTGCCCGCCCCGTTCGACGGTTTGGGGACGATCGCCAACTACACCTTCATCGACAATAGCGATCCCAACCAGCTGACCGCCGCATCGAAGCACAATTACAACCTCATCGGCTATTACGAAAAGGGACCGGTCGCCGCCCGTGTGTCCTATTCGTGGCGCAGCAGCTTCCTTGCCGCGGCGGCGGTCGCCCCGGCACAGGGGCGCGAGAACCGCACGTTCGGCACGCTCGACGCCAGCATCAGCGTCAAGATCACGCCGGAGGCGTCGCTGGTGCTCGAAGCGGTAAACCTGCTCGACCGCGATGAGGTCGTCGAATTCACCACCGGGCTGCCCGCCAACTATCTCGATGCCGGTCGCCGCGTGTTCGGCGGGCTGCGCCTCAGCCTCTAACCCCCTCATCCACGCGACAGCGTGAACGGTCTCGAAAAGGAACCATCATGGCCAACACCGTCGATCGCCGCGGCGTCCTGCTCGCCGGAACGGGCGGCGCCTTCGGCTTGTACAGCTGGGCAGCGGAAGCAACCGCGCAACAGCCGGCCAAGCGCAACCTGCGCCTGCGGCGACAGGGCACCGCCAAGCCGAAAAACATCCTGTTCGTGCTGACCGACGATCATCGTTACGACGCCATGGGCTTCATGAAGGCGCAGTCGTTCGGCGAGACGCCGACCCTCGACCGTCTCGCGCGGGAAGGCGCGCATTTCCGCAACGCGTTCGTCACGACCGCGCTTTGCTCGCCCAGTCGCGCATCGATCCTGACCGGGTTGTATGCGCATCAGCACAAGGTGGTGGACAACAACCATCCGATCCCGCCGGGGCTGATCTATTATCCCGAGTATCTGCAGCAGGCCGGCTACGACACGGCGTTCATCGGCAAATGGCATATGGGCGATACCGGTGACGAGCCGCAGCCGGGTTTCGACCACTGGGTCAGCTTCAAGGGGCAAGGCAGCTACCTCCCCAGCGCCGACGGACTGAACGTCGATGGCCGTCGCGTGCCGCAGAAAGGCTATATCACCGACGAACTGACCGACTACGCGATCGACTGGATCAACAAGCGCGACGCCAAGCGGCCATGGATGATGCACCTTGCGCACAAGGCGGTGCATTCCGAATTCATCCCGGCCGAACGCCACAAGGGCCGCTACGCGAACGAGACGTTCCGGTATCCCGAAAACATGCGCAAGGGCGTGCCCGGTCGGCCGATGTGGGTCGAAAACCAGCGCAACAGTTGGCACGGCGTCGACTATGCGTATCACGGCAATCTCGACATCGCC
This sequence comes from Sphingomonas sp. Leaf10, assembly GCF_001421245.1. Lineage (GTDB taxonomy): Bacteria > Pseudomonadota > Alphaproteobacteria > Sphingomonadales > Sphingomonadaceae > Sphingomonas. The sequence goes on from NZ_LMKE01000003.1 coordinate 46,726, forward strand.
GACTATTACAAGCGCTATATGGAAACGCTGCTGGCGGTCGACGAAGGCCTGGGCCGCATTCTCGATCTGCTCGAACAGCGCGGTGAACTGGACGACACGCTGATCCTGTACATGGGCGACAACGGCTTCATGTTCGGCGAGCACGGACTGATCGACAAGCGGACGGCATATGAGGAATCGATGCGCGTGCCGATGCTGGCGCGCTGTCCGTCGCTGTTTGCCCCGGGCAGTCAGGTCGATGCGGTGGTCGCCAATATCGACATCGCCCCGACGATGCTCACAGCGGCCGGGTTGCAGCCGCCCGCGCATATGGCCGGGTCCAACATGCTGCCGATCGCGCGCGACAAGGCCGCTCCCTGGCGAAAGGAACTGCTCTACGAATATTATTGGGAACGCAATTTCCCGCAGACGCCGACCGTCCATGCGATCCGCGAGGACCGGTACAAGTATATGCACTTCCACGGTATCTGGGACCTCGACGAACTGTACGACCTTGCCACCGACCCGCATGAGAACGACAACCTGCTGGCGCGTCCGGGGCACGAGGATCTGGCAGAGCGATTAAGCGGTAGGCTGTTCACGCTGCTGGAACAGACCGACGGTATGCAAATCCCACTAAGTGCTGATGCCGGCTATCGCGCGAACCTGCGCAAACCAAGCGCGTCGGGCCAGGCTCCGTTTCCGCCAAGCTTTTTCCAACCGCCGACTCGCAGATCGCGATGATCTTCGAGCACTGAGAAACTGCGTAATCGCGTAGGACGACCCAGAACCAGCCATTCTAAGCCCTCCGCTCGTTACCCAACTTCTTCCATTCGTTCATGTGCTACATGCAAGCGCATGGCAGGTTGCGTCAGCACGGCATTGGCTTTCCGCCGCTTTCTGGCGGTTAATACCGCTCTCATGTACGTCAGCGTACCTAGAAATTAGGATATTAAATTTCTGTTTTTTCCACTAGGGGCTGTGGGGATTCACAGAGTGTGATGGATGTGATTCACGCTACGGATGGATCGAGACATACTGACGGACGTCCAGTGGGCGAAGATCGAGCCGCATTGTCTGGGCAAGCGGAGTGACCCTGGCCGAAGTGGTCGGGACAATCGGTTGTTTTTGGAGGCGGTGTTGTGGATCGCGCGCACGGGTAGCCCGTGGCGTGATCTGCCGGAGCGTTTCGGCAACTGGAGCACGGCCTTCCGGCGCTTCCGCGACTGGCGGGAAGCCAATGTCTTCAGGCGGATTTTCGACGCGCTGTCGGACGAACCCGACCTCGAATATGCCATGGTCGATGCGACGATCGTGAAGGTCCGCCGCCACGGTCAGGGCGCAAAAGGGGGACTCAGAGCCAGGCCATTGGTCGCTCCAAAGGTGGCATGACGACCAAGATCCTCGCGTTGACCGATGCACTGGGCAACCTCGTGCGCTTCCACCTGATGCCGGGACATCGCTTTGACACCGTCGGCGTTCCGCCATTGATCGACGGGATCGCCTTCGATGGCCTGATCGCGGACAAGGCGTTCGACAGCAACGCCATCATCGCCGATCTCGACGAGCGTGGAGCGGCGATGATCATCTCGCAGCACCCACGGCGCATCGGCGCACGAAAGATCGACCCGGCCATCTATGCGTGGCGGCACCTCATTAAGAACTTCTTTTGCAAGCTCAAGGAGTTCAAACGCGTCGCCATGCGCGCCTGCAAAACCGATCGCAGCTTCGAGGCCATGATCTACCTCGCCGCCGCGATTATCACTTCACGATGAATCCCCACAAGCCCTAGTTAGCCCGATAACGCTGTCAATTTGGTCGGTTAGCGAATGGTGGGTCTTCCATATATTATTGGGGCCTACCTGCGAGAGCAGTTGGCGATGAACCTTGAAGCAAGTGTTCATCTAGCTGGCTTGCTTGGATATGCTGAGGTTCAAGCGTTGCTACGGCAAGCTGCACAACTACTCGTCGAAAATCGGAAATCCTAGCTACTCAGATACGACGTTTGACCCATAGTATTCCGACAGGAGCGCCTGAATGAGGCGATAGTATCATTGGCAGGCATGACTCGGAAGCGGTCGTTGGAGGACAAAATCGAATATCCTGGAGCCAATGCTCGTTCCCGTTCATCATGGCGGCAATCCGGCTCGATGTCACTTGAGATGCAGTGGATTTGCCTTTCCGCCACGGATGCTTGGACTGCGGCGCCTTGGTCGGTCCGCCACGACGTGCTGGAACGGATGCCGAAGCAGCGTGGCAGCGCCTCTTCAGTGCAGATGTCGGCCGCGCGCATTCTGACCCAACGAGCCATAGGCAGGTCTTGGAAGACGCGAAGCTCTGACATTGTCATAAATCAACCGCGGTGATGGGGATCACCGTTCCACGATGTCCCGGTGCATGGGGGCGAGCTTGGACAACAGACGGTTTTGTGCGGCGAATGGCACATGCTCGGTGCGCATGGCGGCCTGCAGATTCTCGACCAAAGCGGCCATGTCAGCGCGCTGGATACCCATATCCTTATGCGCCCCTTTCATGTCCCGGCCGGTATAGGTACATCCGCCGGCGAGGATGAAGCAAAATTGCTCCTTCAGGGTCCGGCGCAGACGAACCATATCCTGGTTCCGGAAGATATCACTGATCCGTGCATCCTTTTCGCTGCGCGCGACGAGGTCGTCGACGATCCGCGAGACACCGGCACTGCCGTTAAACGCCTGCCACAGGCGGTCGTCCGGGAACGGCTTCGCACCCGCGTTCCCGTCGGATTGCATATAAGGCGCGACCGGCTCCTCGCCGGCCGGCACAGCGGCGACCATCTGGAGCAGTATGACGGCGACAGTCAGCATGTCAGAACGATCCCTGTACCGATAGAAAAGCACCGCGCTGACGGCGGACGGTAGCGATGTCGCCAAGGTCCACAAAGGCGGCGGTGAGCGATAAGTTGCGGGCAGGCGCCCAGACTGCGAACGCGTCCATCGCCCTCTGCTCGCGCGCGAAACCGAGATTGTTCGGTTTCGTCCGGCCCTCAACACCAATCACGAAACGCGGCGAGATCATGAGTCCGGCGGAACCCTCGAACTGCGGTCGGTAGCGATTATGGCGGTCGCCGCCGAAACCCAGCAAGCCGAACTGGTTCGCCTTGGTCGCGCGCATCGTGGCGTTGAGTACCAGGCTGCGTGACAGCACCACTTTGGTCGCCGCGACATAGAAGTCGGTGCCGCTGTCGTGCCTGCCGCCGATCGCACGGATGATTGCGCCACGGTTCGCGCGCTTGTGCTGCACGCCGATCGCGATCTGCGGCAGCCAGCTATCCTGTTCCCACACCGCATCGCCCATCAGACGCATCTTTACGCCATAGATGCTCTGTCGGAAGGTGAAGCCGCGACCCAGGCCAAGCGCCGCGCCCTTGGCCCGCGTGTCGAAACTCTGATTGGAATAGGACAGTTCGATGCGGTCGTTCGCCCCGATGGCCGCGCCATAGCTTTCGAGGTCGAAGTCCGGAAGTGCGACGAGCGTCGCACTCGCCTTGCCACCGATGCCGTCGCGCGTCTCGTTCCCCGCCACCACCGCCCATGTCGCCAGCCCACCACCGGCGGCACCTTCCACGGAAGTGACACCGTTGGTCAGCAGGAGTTTGCCGCCGGCGCGACGGTCCCGCGCCGACGCAGGCTGGGCGACGAACAGCAGCGCGATCGCCGCAACCGAACAATAGCGGATCATGCACGAATAGTACCGATCGAACCGACAATAGTTTATTAACGCCGATGTTCACAGGTTCGAAACCATCGCGCGCATACGTCTTTTCGATGCGAATTATCTATGCTTTCGCGCTTGCGAGTGTCGCCATATCGTCCGCCGGCATGGCCGCACCGGTCACCATTCAGGTGATGGGTACCGACGGACGTCCGCTTGCCGGCGCAGTGGTCGTCGTCACCATGCCCGGCGACAAACCGCCGGCTTCGAAGGGCCTTTATACGGTGGCGCAGCGTGACATCCAGTTCGACCCCCAGGTGCTGATCGTTCCCGTCGGCGGAACCGTCAGCTTTCCGAATCTCGACCGGGTACGGCACCATGTCTATTCCTTCTCGAAAACGAAGAAATTCGAGCTGAAACTGTTCGGCCGTGACGAAAGCCGGACGGTCACCTTCGACAAGCCGGGTGCCGTGGCGCTCGGCTGCAACATCCATGACGGCATGAATGGCGTGATCTACGTGACCGCCAGTCCCAACACCGCGCTGACCGACGCCAGCGGCCGGGTGCGGATGAATGTTGCCGCCGGTACCGGCCGGGTCGCGGTGTGGCATCCGACGATCCGCGCGCCCGGCAATACGCTCGAGCAACCGGCGTCGATCACGGCGGCGGGGCTGGCGACTGTTTTGCAGCTGCGTCGATGAAACCGCTGCTGCCGTCATTCCGTACCCTGCGTACCCGCATGACGGTCCTCTATGCCGGGCTGTTCACCATTGGCCTGATCGCGCTCTCGATCTTTGCGCAGGTGATGATCGAGCGGAGCGCGCGCAACTCGGCGACCGATGAGCTTGCGACCAGCGCCTCGGTCTATGATCGGTTGTGGCAGGAGCGGGAACGCTCGCTCGCCGGGGCGGCCGACGTCGTCGCCCGCGATTTCGGATTCCGCAGCGCGGTCGCCAGCAACGATAACGGCACGATTGAATCCGCGCTCGATAGCCTGCGGACGCGCGCCGGGGTGCCGCATGCCTTGCTCGTTACCAACGAGGGCGCAGTGATCGGCGATGCGGGGGAAATGGGAAGCGGGGTGACGGGCATCGTCGGCGGATTGCACAGTGACCTGCGCGACGCCGTGGTCGCCATCGGGAACAGGGTCTATCGCATTGTTACCGCGCCGATCATGGCACCGAACGAAATCGGGCGTATCGTGTTCGCGGTCCCACTCGATGCATCCGAGATGCGTGGCCTTGAAAAACTGTTCGCGATTCCGCTGACTGCGGAAATACTGACCCGGACGCGTACCGGGGTCTGGAGCAACGGGCAGATCACCCTACCAACCGATATGGGGCCAGCGGTGACGAACATCGCCACCCCTGCCGGACCGAGCTTCGCGATCGTCCGCCCCCTCGCTGCACCCAATGGCGACGCCCAAGCGGCGCTGCTGCTGCGCTATCCTATGGCCCGCGCAATGCAGTCGTACCGTTCGATCCAGTTGGGACTGGTAGCGGCCGGACTCGCGTGGCTGGTGATCATCATCATCGGCACCGGGCGACTGGCAAGCGGTATCGCCAAACCTATCGCCGCCCTCGACGACGCGGCACGACGTCTGGAGCAGGGTGACCGGTACGAGGTGCCGGTCGAGAGCGACGATGAGGTCGGGCGGCTCGCGCTGTCGTTCAACCGCATGTCGCTCGGCATCAAGCAACGCGAGCAACGCATCTCGCACCTCGCCTTTCATGACGGGCTGACCGATCTGCCCAACCGCGTCTTCTTCCAGCAATCGCTGGATCAGGCGGTGGCCCGCAGTCGGCGGCTGCACGAGCAAGTCGGCGTGCTGTGTCTCGACCTCGACGGTTTCAAAAGCATCAACGATACCTTCGGCCACCCGGTTGGCGACGCACTGCTTCGCCATGTCGCCCAACTCCTGTTGCAGATCGCCGATGGTGCGATGGTGGCCCGCCTCGGCGGCGATGAATTCGCGATCATTGTGCCCGAAGCGGGCGACCTAGGCCGCTCCCGCCGTCTGGCGCAAGCGATCGTCGACATATTTTCCGAACCGTTGCAGGTCGAGGATCGGATGATCGCGACCGGGACCAGCATCGGCATCTCGATGTATCCGGCGGACGGGCGCGACGCGACGGCATTGCTGAAGAACGCCGACCTCGCACTGTACCGCGCCAAACAGGAAGGACGCGGCAAGTTCCGCTTTTTCGAACAGTCGCTCGACGAGGCAGCGCGCAAACGGCGACAGATCGAGACCGACCTGCGCGTCGCGATACACAATGGACAGCTGCAACTGGCCTTTCAGCCGATTGTCGCCAGCGATGGTGAAGTCATCAAGGGGTTCGAGGCGCTGCTGCGCTGGCCGCACCCCGAACGCGGGATGATCCCGCCGGTCGAGTTCATTCCCGTCGCGGAAGAAACGGGGCTGATCATCCAGGTCGGCGAATGGGTCATGCACGAGGCCTGCCGCGTAGCGGCGACATGGCCCGAACATGTGCGGGTCGCGGTCAACGTATCACCGCTGCAATTCCGCGCGCAGGGTTTCGGCTCGATCGTGCTTCAGGCGCTGTCGGCCAGCGGCCTAGCCCCCAACCGGCTCGAGATCGAGATCACGGAATCGGTGTTCCTCGAAGGCGAGATGGGAGTGCTGCAAATCCTGCACATGCTGCGCGCACTGGGCGTACGCGTGGCGCTCGACGATTTCGGCACGGGCTATTCGTCGCTCAGCTATCTGCGCTCCTTCCCCTTCGACAAGATCAAGATCGATCGATCGTTCGTCACGAATGTGGCAAGCGACGTCAGCGCGGCGGCGATCGTCAAGGCCATCGTCGACCTTGCCACGGCGCTGAGCATGGAAACGACCGCCGAAGGGGTCGAAGACGAGAGCCAACATGCGCAGCTGCAGGCGCAGGGATGCAGCACGCTTCAGGGTTATCTTTTCAGCCGACCGATCGATGCGAAGGCGGCAGCGCAATTGCTGGCATCGACCAGGATCGCGCGTGCGGCCTGATAATTAGTCCGAAATTGTGAAGTAAGACGGCAAACTCGACCCAATAGCGGTCACTGGCAGTCATCTTGACTATTTCCAGAACCGGACGCTCGTTCATGTGAAGCTCACAGTCACTGTGGCAGGTGATGTTGGAGGAATGCCCTGATCGGAACTGGCGCACGGCCGAGAATGTGGGCGAGTGTCGTATCGACCCTTGCGAACTCACCCGCTTCTGCGGCTTGAAAATAGCCCAGCATGATCGCCCGAGTGCTTGCAGGAACACCGCTCTGGCGGGCTCGGGCATCAAGATGCTCCAAGCTGATCATCGTGCGTGAGGTTGCCTTTCCCATCCCCTCACCCGCCACTTGGGCGATGTCGGACAGATTCATGGCTTCGGACCCGGTCAGTGGCGGGGTTGGCCCGTCGATGACTCGGTCGCCTGCGAGCAGTGCCGCGTCGGCTGCAGCGAGGTCGTCATGGCTCGTCCATGCAACTGGGCCGTCGACAGGTGCGGTGATCGTGCCGCTCGCAAAGCCTTGCGCCTGCATGGCCAGCAGGCTCTGCGCATAAAAGCCATGACGAAGCGCCGTCCATGCGATCCCGGAATGTGCCAGCAGCTCTTCGGTGGCTGCATGGTCGCGTCCGGGCGGGAATAACGAGGTGGGTGAGGCGGAGACTTGGCTGGTGTAGAAGATGCGTGAAACGCCCAGTTCTTTGGCGATGGCGATTGCGTTGACATGCTGGGCGATAGGATCCCGGCCGCTAGCCGCGGCGTTGGACGAAACCAGCAACAGTTGCTCTGCCCCCTCCCATGCGTGCCGTAGGCTTTCCGGCCGATCATAATCGCCCTGTCGGACCCGAACGCCGCAGGCGGCGAGATCGCTGGCCTTCTCCGGCGAGCGGACACTGACGCTGACTCGCTCAGGAGGCACGCGCCCGAGCAGTTCAGCGACGATCCGCCTCCCAAGCTGTCCTGTCGCTCCGGTAACGATGATCATGATTGTCTCCGGCTGATGATGTGGTCAGGAGATGATCGATCTTCGGGCCAACGATAAGCGGCGTAAATTGAAACAGGGCGTTCGCGATGCAGAACAATATCAGCGCTGACGATCTCCTCGTCTTCCTCGCCGTACTTCGCGAAGGTGGCTTTCGCGCAGCAGCACAGCGCCTGGGTATCGCGGCGTCTAGGGTCAGCACCACGGTGTCGCGGCTAGAGCGGAAGCTTGGCACGCCTCTTATGCTGCGGACCACCCGCAGCATCAGGGCAACCGAACAAGGCGAAGCGCTTGCTGAGCGGATCATTCCGCTTTTCGCAGAGATCGACCAAGCCTGTGCGGACGCGACTGGCAGCGCCAATCACGTTCGCGGGCGGCTGAAGCTCAACGTGCCAGGCGCGATCGTGCCGGACATCCTTCCGCCCCTACTAGTCGCCTACCGGGAACGGTACCCGGACGTCGTGGTCGAAGTCCACGTCGAGAATGAGCTCGTCGACATCGTTGCCGATGGCTGCGATGCTGGCGTCCGCTACGGCGATGCGCTGCAAGAGGGCATGGTCTCGGTACCGATCGGCCCGCGGCGACAAGAGGTCGGGTTGGCAGCTTCGCCTGTTTATCTCGCACGTAGGGGCATGCCGGGCTCGCTGGAGGAACTAACCAGGCATGACGCGATCCGCTACCGACTGCCGAATGGCTCCATAATCCCGTGGCGATTACGGCAAGGCGATCAAGCCGTCGAAGTCACGCCTTTTACGAAGCTAGTGCTCGGCGTGAACGCCCTCAATTCGGGATTGGCCTATGCTCGAGCAGGCCTGGGTATTATCGGCATGTTCCGTAACTGGATGGAGGAGGATTTAGCGCTTGGAACGCTTGTTGCAGTGTTGCCCGAACTCTGGCCGCAATTTGACGGACCGCGACTTTACTACCCCAACAGACTGGCATCGCCGCCTTTACGTGCCTTCATCGCGATGTGCGGGGAGCCGAACATAGACGCACGCTAAGCCATCAGAGAATCTTTCGGTTTACGATCCGGCGGGCGTTCCGTTTTGCTTTGACCCACAATCGGTGATTGGGTGCGCCTCATCAGCTTCCCGTATTCTGCCATTCGTTCATATTGGAAACAGTGCATCCTACGCCGCCGCGCTGGTCGAAGAACGTCCGGCGTGGGTGGAAAGCTGACTACAGGGTCCCATCGCATCGGACCGATTGGGGGACAAGAATGACGGATCCGGTAAAATCTTGGGATGCGGCATTGGTCCGCAAATGGCTGGAACGCCGTTACGAGGCATCGCGACTGGATCAAGCCGCGGCTGATAGGCGCGGCTACGAAGCTCGGTATGATTTCGACAAGGCCGCGGCCGAGGCATGGGCGTGCCGCACGCTCAAAAGCGCGGACTG
>NZ_LMKE01000003.1:55812-60484 GCF_001421245.1 Sphingomonas sp. Leaf10
TACGAACGAGCAGATCGCGCTCACCGCTTGCCTCAAGGCGTTGATCGGTCAGGACGAATATCCCGCGACGGGTGTGAATGACGATATTCGGTTTGATTGGCATGTTCGTACCTATCTGCGAAAGCTCGCCAAAATGACGAAGGCGAACGAAGGTTTTGAAAAGACCCTCCGCCATCAATGATGGTCGTGTCGTGCCGACCCGTTGCGGGAACATGTCTCCCACCTAGATCGCTGATAAGGACAAGCGGACGTCACCAGCGATAGGTGGCAAGGTTACGTGCGCTGGTGAAACGGCGCCATCTGGGAGAATTGGTTTGCCTTCTTTCGCGACAGACGATGCCTCCACCGGCACGAAAGGCTTGGACGACGTACTCAAGGGCGGGCTGGAACGGGCGCGGACGTTTCTTCTCGAAGGCAACCCAGGTACTGGCAAAACGACGATCGCGCTTCAGTTCCTGATGACCGGAGCGGCGGCGGGTGAACGCTGCCTGTACGTGACGCTGTCGGAAACCGAGGACGAACTGCGCGCCTCCGCGCGGTCGCATGGCTGGGACCTTGCCGGGGTCGAACTATATGAACTGATCCCCCCGGAAAACCTACTCGACGAAGACCAGCAGCAGAGCCTGCTATATTCCTCCGATCTAGAGTTGGGCGAAACCACGAAGCGCATCTTCGAGGCGTTCGAGCGGGTAAAGCCCGACCGCGTTGTCGTCGACAGCCTATCCGAAATCCGCCTGCTCGCGCAGAGTTCGCTGCGCTACCGGCGACAGATCCTGGCGCTCAAGCATTATTTTGCGAAAAGCCAGGCGACGGTGCTGATGCTCGACGACCTGACCACTGATACCAACGACAAGACCGTTCACTCGGTGGCGCACGGCGTGATCCGACTTGAGGAACTCGCCCCCGAATATGGCGCGGAGCGCCGGCGGATTCGCGTCATCAAATATCGCGGCCGTCGGTTCCGTGGCGGCCATCACGACGCGACGATCGAGACGGGTGGCGTCCACGTCTTTCCGCGCCTAGTGTCGTCCGAGCACCGAGTTAGCTTTCCCCGCGACATGCTGACGACCCATTCGACTGAACTGAACCAGTTGCTCGGCGGTGGGGTCGAGCGCGGCTCAAGCGTATTGGTGCTGGGTCCCGCCGGAACAGGCAAGAGCTCTATAGCATTGACCTTCATCGAGACGGCGGTGGCACGCGGCGAGAGCGCCGCGATGTTCGTGTTCGACGAGGAAGTCGGGCTACTGATCCAGCGCGCGCTGGGTCTAGGCATCGATCTCCAGGCGATGATCGACGACGGCAAGCTGCTGCTGCAACAGGTGGACGCCGCCGAACTCTCGCCCGGCGAATTCTCAGCCCGTGTCCGAAATTGCGTCGAGCAATATGGCGCCAAGACGGTCGTAGTGGATAGTCTCAATGGCTATCAGGCGGCGATGCCGGGCGAGCAGGCGCTGATCCTGCACCTCCACGAACTGCTGCAATATCTCAATCGACAGGGCGCGACGACCTTCCTAACGGTCGCACAGCACGGGCTGGTCGGTGATATGAAGACGCCGGTCGACGTGACTTATCTGGCCGATACGGTCATCCTGCTGCGCTATTTCGAGGCGCTGGGTCGGGTTCGTCGCGCCATTTCGATCGTGAAGAAGCGCACCGGCCCCCACGAGAACACGATCCGCGAATATCGGATCGGCGGCACCGGGATCACGCTCGGGGAACCCTTGATCAAGTTCCAGGGCGTGTTGCGGGGTGTGCCGACGCTGCACGGCGTGAACGATCTTCTGGACGGCGACGACGCGTGAAGCGATCGACCGTTTCGGAACGTGCGCTCGTCCTGGCTCCGCGCGGTCGCGACGCCGCACTGGCGAGCGCGATGCTGGCCGAGGCGCATCTCGAAACCACGGTCTGCCCTTCCCTGTCTCACTTGGTCGCCGAGCTCGACCGGGGCGCGGCCCTTGTCATCGTGACCGAGGAAGCGATCGCGACCAGCAACCTGTCCGTGCTGTCGGAATGGCTTGGCGGTCAGGAAGAATGGTCCGACCTGCCGTTCATCCTGCTGACAAGCCGTGGTGGTGGTCTGGAGCGCAACCCCGCCGCCGCACGACATCTGGAAGTGCTGGGCAACGTGACATTCCTGGAGCGCCCCTTTCATCCGACAACACTGATCAGCATCGTGCGCTCCGCGGTGCGGGCGCGACGCCGTCAATATGACGCACGCGCGCGGCTGGTCGCCTTGCAGGACAGCGAAGCGCGCTACCGGACTCTGTTCGAAAATATCGAGGTCGGTTTCTGCATCATCGACATGATCTTCGACGATGCGGGCCGACCGGTCGACTATCGCTTCATCGAAGCCAACCCCGCCTTCGAGCAGCAGGCCGGTTTCCAGCCGGCCGGTCGTCGCGTTCGCGAGGTCGTGCCCGACCATGAACAGCATTGGTTCGATTTCTACGGGAAGATCGCAACGACGGGTGTTCCCGGCCGGCTCGAGGAAGGCTCCGCCACGCTGAATCGGTGGTGGGACGTCCATGCCTTTCGCATCGGCAATCCCGCCAGCCGCCGCGTTGCGGTGCTGTTCAACGACATCACGGCACGCCGGAACGCCGAACTGCGCCTGCAAGATATGAACGAAACGCTGGAAGAGCAGGTTGCCGCACGCTCGGCAGAGCGCGACCGGCTGTGGAACCTGTCGCAAGATATGCTCGCGCGCGCTGATTATAGCGGGATGATGTCCGCAGTCAGTCCCGCATGGAACTGGGTGCTGGGTTGGAGCACTGAGGAACTGCTGTCGCGGGGCTATGCCACCTTCATGCACCCCGACGACGAAAAGCCGACGCTCACCGCGATCGAGGCAATGTCGCACACGGGGCAGCCGACGCGGTTCGAAAACAGGATCGCCACACGCGACGGCGACTGGAAGTGGATCGAATGGACGGTCGCCCCTGAACCCGATGGCGCCAATTTCATCGCGGTCGGACGTGATCTGAGCCTTGCCAAGGCACGCGAAGCGGAACTGGAGACGGCACAAGAAGCCTTGCGACAGAGCCAGAAGATGGAGGCAATGGGCAGCTTGACGGGCGGGGTCGCGCACGACTTCAACAATTTACTTACCCCGATCGTCGGATCGCTTGATCTTTTGAACCGCAAGGGGCTCGGCTCCGAACGTGAGCGACGGCTGATCGATGGCGCGCTGCAGTCGGCCGAGCGTGCTCGAACATTGGTCCAGCGCCTCCTGGCGTTCGCGCGTCGCCAACCGCTTCAGACGATAGCCGTTGACGTACCGCAGCTTGTTGACGGGATGCTCGACCTGATCGGGTCGACGCTGGGGCCGACGATCGCGCTGCAATTGCAGGCCGCATCCGATCTGCCGCTCGCGAAGGCGGATGCCAACCAGCTGGAAATGGCGCTCCTGAACTTGGCAGTGAACGCGCGCGATGCCATGCCTGACGGTGGAACGCTGACGATCAAAGTGACGCGCGAGTCGGTACGCGAACCACGGCGCGGACTGTCACGCGGCCATTATGTGCGGATCAGCGTCAGCGACACTGGGGTGGGTATGGATGAACAGACGCGGGCGCGCGCAGTCGAACCATTCTTCTCGACCAAGGGGATCGGTAAAGGAACCGGGCTGGGCCTGTCGATGGTGCACGGGTTGGCGGCACAGTTGGGCGGCGCGTTGACGATTGATAGCGAGGTCGGCAAGGGGACTGCGGTCGCGCTCTGGCTGCGCGTCGGTCACGACCTTCCAGAAGCCGAGCAGCGATCGGCCCAGCCCGTCGAGCGCCGCGACGCGCAGGGAATGGTACTGTTGGTCGACGACGAGGACCTTGTGCGGATGAGCACGGCGCACATGCTCTCCGACTTCGGCTATGACGTGGTCGAGGCGGCCTCGGGAGAAACTGCCCTCCAGATGGTGCGGGACGGGTTGGTCCCGGACCTCCTCGTTACCGATCATCTCATGGCGGGGATGACCGGAGCTCAATTGGTCACGACACTCAACGGTCTTCAGCCTGGGCTGCCAGCACTGATCGTGTCGGGCTATGCCGAAGCGGAAGGTATCGATCCTGCCGTGCCCCGCATAACTAAGCCGTTTCGGAGCAGCGAGCTCGCCGAGGCGCTATTAGACGTTTTGAAGTGATGCCGAACAGCGAAGATGCTGAAAAGTCGACCGGGAAAACCACCTTATTGGCAGCGTGCGCCGGCATACTTAGTGCCGTGCGCCAAAGCCAACTAGACCCACATGCGGTCCTCGGACGCACCTTATCCGCTTCCGACTTCTGCCGTTCGTTCATATTTCAACAGGCTAGTCGGTTGCTATCACACCGGGGTGAGCGTTCGTTTGGCAGGGCGGGAAGCGGAACCGTCGCATTCAGGAACGCCGGCGTAACCTCGGTGCGGCTCACGCTACTCTCGTGTTGGTAGGGTTGTCATTTTCGGCATTAGCCTTCGAAATGGCGCGCCTCACCTGATCAAGCTGTAGCGCGGCCCCGACATCGCCCGTGGCAAGCTGTTGATCCAACCTGTTCTCGACCAGGCGAAGCGCTGTGCCGTCATATTCGGCAATGAGACGGCGGGCTTCATCCTCGGCAGCAGGGTGCCGAATACTTGGAGAGTAAGCGTGGCCAGTAGGCCGCCTTGTTATTGAGCGCGGCTTTTCTGGTAGGCGAGTTTGCCG
>NZ_LMKE01000004.1:0-2597 GCF_001421245.1 Sphingomonas sp. Leaf10
GATCACCCTCGACATATTCCTCGCCAGAAAACGCCTGTTGAGTCCGAGGTGAACACTCCCCTGGACAAGGGAGGGGCCGGGGGTGGGTCGGTGCGAGAGGGACCGCCACGCCAACCAACCGGCCGACCCACCCCAACCCTTCCCTGTCAGGGAGGGGCTTAAGGTCGCGCGATCCCAATCACCGACAATTGCCGCCCATAATCCGGCGCCCCACGATGCGTCGCACGGCGGAAGCTGAAGAAGCGGTCCTCCTGCGCATAGGTATCGAGTCCCAGAGCCTCGATCCGCCGCACCCCCGCCGCCGCCAGCCGGTGGACGACATAGGCTTCGAGATCGAACCGGGCATGGCCGGGACGGTTTTCGGCGAAGAAGCGTTCGTTGGCCGGATCGGTCGCGCAGAAGCGTTCGACGAAGCCCATATCGACCTCATAGCTGGCCCGCGCGATGCACGGGCCGATCGCGGCGGCGATGCGGTCGGCACGTGCGCCCAGCCTTTCCATCTGGGCGATGGTCGCGTCGGTGATCCCGGCCAGCGCGCCCTTCCACCCGGCATGGGCGGCACCGACCACGCCGGCCTCGACATCGGCCAGCAGCACCGGCGCGCAATCGGCGGTGACGATGCCGAGCAGGATGTCGGGCCGTTCGGTGACCATCGCGTCGCCCTGCGGCCGGTCGGCGTCGGGAAAGGCGGTCAGCACCCGCACGACCGAGGCGCTATGCGTCTGGTACAACCCGCACAGCGCCGCACCCGGCAGCACCGCCGCGACGGCACGCGCGCGATTCTCGGCCACCGCCGCCGGATCGTCGGCCGAGCCGAGACCGACATTCAATCCGGCCACGACCCCGCTCGACACGCCGCCGCGTTGGCCGAGAAAGCCATGTGCCGCACCGTCCAGCGCGGCGGCGCGGATCACCTCGACCTCGCTCACGTCCTGGTCGGTCACAGCGCCACCCGCATCACGTCATCCACATCCCGATGATTGCCGACCATGAAGTCATAGGTGCCGACCCGTTCGAAACCATAGCGTTCGTAGAATCGCCGCGCGCGATGATTGTCGACGAACACCGACAGATAGAGTTCGTCGGCACCGGTCGCGCGCGCCAGTTCGAGCATATGCTCCATCATCCGCGCGGCTAGGCCGCTACCCTGCCAGCCCCTGCGCACATAGAATTGGCGCAGTTCGATCGGCTTGCCCTGCGGCGTGAACGGCAGCGAGGGCGGGCCGAGCTTGGCGTAGCCGGCCGCGTCGTCGCCCGCCATCGCCAGCACCACGTGATAGCGCGGGTCGGCCAATTCCGTGGTCCACGTATTGGGCGTGTGGTTGGTCAAAAAGGCGGCGAGATCGGCCGGATCGTAGAGATGCCCGAACGTCTCGGTAAAGGTCTCCGCGCCGATCCGGGCCAGCAGCGCGGCATCGGCGACCGTGGCGGGGCGGAGCAGCGGGGTCATGCGAACCCCGCCGGCACGGGCCAGCCCGGGCTGGTGATCGCGATCGCCTTGAACAGGCTGCCCATCTGTTCGTCCTCCACCAACCGGTCGCGATCGGCACGCAGTCCCTCGGCCCGGTCGGGCGACTTGGCCGACAGCGCCTGCACCCGCGCGTCGATGCCGAGCGCCTTCAGGAGCGCGCCCTGTTCGATGGGGCCGTACGCGACGGCGTCCTCGGCACGGGCGGCTTCGGCGAGCGTCGCGAAATCGACATGCGCGGTCAGGTCCTGCTCGCCCGGCTGGTCGTACGGGTTGACGAAGCCGTGGCCGCGCACCGCTTGCAACGTATCCCCGATCGCGGGGCCGCTATAGCCATAGTCGATGATGATCGCGCAGCCGCCCTGCGCGACGATGCGCTTGGCGAGCTGGCGCAGAATGGCGACCGATGCGGGCGCGGTTTCGAGCACCGATCCGATCGGCGCATCGCGCAGATGCGGCGGGATGATCGGATCGAAGCCGCGCTGTCCCACGATCGGCAGGAACAGCGTATCCTGACAGGCGACCAGCCGTTCGCGCCACCCGTCCGCCGTCTGCACCAGTTGCCGGATCGGCAGCGCGTCGAAAAATTCGTTGGCGACGACCAGCAACGGGCCGTCCTCGGGCAGACCGACACTGTCCATCGCCCATTCGGCCTGCGGCACGCGCTTCGCCTGTTCGGCGCGCAGCGTCGGGGAGGTTTCGACGAAATGGACGCTTGGCGTGCAGCCGGCCGATGCCATGGCGCGCAGCGCATCGGCGGCGAGCGTACCGCGACCGGGACCGAACTCGACATAGCGCGCCGCCGGACGGCCCGCGCGATCCCACCCGTCGGCCAGCGACAGGCCGATCAATTCGCCGAACATCTGGCTGATTTCGGGTGCGGTGGTGAAGTCTCCGTTCGCCCCCAACGGATCGCGGGTCGCGTAATAATGGGCGTTGGCCGCGCCCATGAACTGGGCGAGGCTGATCGGCCCTGCAAGGGTGATCGCTCGGGCGAGGCGTTCGGGGAGGGCCGGATCGGTCATGTTAAATCCTCCCCGCTGCGCGGGGAGGGGGACCGCGCCTGCAAGGCGTGGTGGAGGGGCAATGCCGCAAACGCCGACGTGGCGCCCGGGGCAATCCCCCTCCC
>NZ_LMKE01000004.1:2670-24616 GCF_001421245.1 Sphingomonas sp. Leaf10
CTGGTCCCCCTCCCCACGGGGTGGGGAGGAATTTTAGGAGTTTCACGCCACGCTCTCCGATCCGGCGATCGGTTCCACCCGCACGCGGCGCTTCTTCGCGGTCGCGATCAGGTAGATGCCGCCGGCGATCATCGGCAGCGTCAGCCACTGGCCCATATGCAAACCCGTCGCCTGTGCGAATTCGACCAGCTGCGCATCGGGTTCGCGCCAGAATTCGACGACGAAGCGCGACAGGCCGTAGCCGAGCAGGAACGCCCCCACCAGCTTGCCCGGCTGGTAGCGTGCGTCGGTCTTCCAGAACAGGAACCACAGGACGATGCCGAGCAGCAGCCCTTCGAAGCCGGCTTCGTAGAGCTGGCTGGGATGGCGCGCGGGGTCGAGACCACCGGCGACGGTACGCGGGAAGACAATTGCCCAAGGCACGTCACTCGGCCGCCCCCACAACTCCCCGTTCACGAAATTGGCGAGCCGGCCGAAGAACAGGCCGAACGGCGCGCAGCAGGCGACATAATCGTGGACGCGCAGCCAGTTGAGGCCATGCTTGCGCGACAGCAGGATGATACCGATCGCGGTGCCGATCACCCCGCCATGGAACGACATGCCGCCGTCCCACAGCCGCAATATCTTGATCGGATCGAGGATCATTTCGGGAGCGTAGAACAGGACGTAGCCGATCCGCCCGCCGAGGATGATGCCGAGCGTCGCATAGAAGACGAAGTCGTCGGCATGGCGCCGCGCCATCGGTGCGCCCGGCTGGTCGAGCAGCTTCAGCAGATACCACCAGCCGATCAGGATGCCGGCGATATAGGCCAGCGAGTACCATTTGAGCTGGAAGAAGCCGAGGTTCAGCGCGACCGGGTCCAGCCCGAGGTCGCTGTAGCGGATATGGCCCGCGGCCATGCCGATATTGCCGGCGGCGGTGGCGAGGGTGGATAGGATCAAGGGGAAACGCTCCGGCTGTGTGGCGGCGGGTAATATCGGGGAAGCGCGCGGGATGGAACAGTAGATCCTCCCCGGCACGGGGAGGGGGACCGCCGCGAAGCGGTGGTGGAGGGGGGTGTCGGCAAACGGGACGGCAGCGTTGGTGGCCAACCCCCTTCCGCCATGCTGCGCCCACGGCTCGCCCTGCGAGCCGACTTCGCGGCTGCGACTTGCCCCCGGCAAGTCGCTGATCGCCGCTACGTCCCCCTCC
This sequence comes from Sphingomonas sp. Leaf10, assembly GCF_001421245.1. Taxonomy (GTDB): domain Bacteria; phylum Pseudomonadota; class Alphaproteobacteria; order Sphingomonadales; family Sphingomonadaceae; genus Sphingomonas. The sequence continues at coordinate 3,863 of NZ_LMKE01000004.1, forward strand.
CCGTGCCGGGGAGGATTTGCTAGGGCACTCCGATGCCCGGACCTTCCACGCCCCGCATCACCCGCCGCAACCTGCTGATCGGCGGCGGGGCGGGCGTCGGACTGATCGTCGCATGGGGCCTGTGGCCGCGCCGCTACGGCGTCAATCTCGCCGCTGCCGAGGGCGAGAGCGTGTTCGGCGCGTATCTGAAGATCGGGAGCGACGGGCAGGTCACCGTCGCGGTGCCGCAGACCGAGCACGGGCAGGGCGTCTATACCGCCCTGCCGCAGATCGTCGCCGACGAACTGGGCGCAGACTGGCGCACCGTTGCGGTGGAGGCGGCACCGATCAATCCGCTTTACGCCAATCCGCTGGCGGCGGGCATCCTGTTCGGTGATGCGCTGGCGCTGCTTCCGCAAGCGACGCGCGCGACCCATGCCGAGCGGACCGCGCTGATGCTGACCGCCGGGTCGACGTCGGTCCGCCGGTTCGAGGTGCCGTTGCGCGAAGCGGGCGCGGCGGCGCGGGTGTTGCTGTGCAAGGCGGCGGCGCGCGGCTGGGGCGGCGACTGGCGCAGTTGCGGCACGGCCGACGGCTTCGTGGTGATGGGCGACCGGCGCGAACGCTTCGGGGTGCTGGCCGAACGCGCGGTGCGCGAGAGCCTGCCCGGCGGCGAGCTTCCCTTGCGTACCGGCGACGACAAGCGGTTGATCGGCACGCCCGCCCCCCGGCTCGACGCACCCGCCAAGGTCGATGGTAGCGCGACCTTTGCCGGTGACGTGCGCAAGCCCGGCATGGTCTTTGCCTCGATCCGGCAGGGACCGATCGGTGATGCGAAGCTGTTGAGCATCGACAAGAGCGCGGCGGCCAGCGTGCCGGGCGTGGTCAGCGTGATCGAGACCGAACGCTGGGTCGCGGCGGCGGCGACGACATGGTGGACGGCCAATCGCGCGGTCGATGCGATGGCGCCGCGCTTCGAAACCCATGGGCTGGTGGACGACCGCTCGATCGCCTCCGCACTAGACGCCGCATTGGCGGGGGAGGGGGCGCGGGTCCATGACGCGGGTGATATCGACGCGGCGTTTGCCGGCGGGCGGACCCAGACCGCGACGTACCGGGTCCGCGCCGCGCTCCATGCCGCGATCGAACCGACCAGCGCCACCGCCGAATGGAATGATGGCACGCTGACGCTGTGGATGCCCACGCAGGCGCCGACGCTGGCCCGCGCCGCCGCCGCCCACGCGATCGGCATCGGCGAGGATCGGGTGGTCCTGCACCCGACCATCGCCGGGGGATCGTTCGGCGCGAACCTCGACCACCGTGTCGCCGAACAGGTGGCGGTGCTGGCGCGGCGGCTGGAGCGTCCGGTGCAACTGACCTGGTCGCGGGGCGAGGATTGCCTTGCCGATCGTTATCGCACGCCCGCCGCCGCGCGGATGACGGCGCGGCTGGGGCGGGGTGGCAGCATTTTGGGCTGGCGGGCGCAGATCGCCGCGCCGCGCACGGGGCGCGATCTCGCGCGGCTGCTGCTGGGCGGCGACGTGGCGGCATCGCTGGCGATGGCGCTGCCCGGCGACCGGGGCGATGCGCTGGCGACCGAGGGCGCAGTGCCCGCTTATGGCGTGCCGAACGTCGCGGTCGATCACCATACCGCCGACTTGGGCCTGCCCGCCGGCTGGTGGCGGTCGGGGGCGCATAGCTATACCGCGTTCTTCACCGAATGTTTCCTCGACGAACTGGCCGGGTTTGCCGGGATGGAGGCGCATTCGTTCCGCATCGCCATGCTGGGCGGCGACGTCGCGCTCGCCCGCTGCCTGTCGACGGTCGCGACGATGGGCGGCTGGCAGGGCGGGGTGCCGGGCAGCGCGCAGGGCATCGCCTGTCACCGGATGCGCGGATCGGCGATCGCCTGCCTGGCGGAGGCGCATCTCGACGGGGGGCGGGTGAAGGTCGATCGGCTGGTCGTCGCGGTCGATTGCGGACGGATCATCAACCCCGATCTGGTGCGGCAACAGATCGAGGGCGGGCTGATCTTCGGCATGGCGCAGGCGATCGGGGCCGCGACCGGGTTCGATGCGAACCTGCCCGGCGTGCGGGGGTTCGGGGGACTGAACCTGCCACGGCTGGCCGACAGTCCCGAGATCATGATCGAACTGATCGAATCGGATGCCGATCCGGGCGGGGTCAGCGAATTGGCGGTGCCGGTCGTCGCCCCCGCCATCGCCAACGCGCTGTACGCCGCGACGGGGCGGCGCTATCGCACGCTGCCGCTGCTCGGGTGAAGGAAGAAGAGTGTTTTCGCGCAGAGGCGCAAAGGACGCAGTGAATGAGGTGCGCTTGGAAATGCTTCGCGCATCAGCGCCTTCTGTATTCGGTTGCAGCGGCCGAAGCGGTCTCCCGGTCGCGAAACGCCGGCCAATAACGCAACCCCTCTGCGCCCTTTGCGCCTCTGCGCGATAACAAACCTTCTTCGTCCCGGCACCTTCGCATGGACCAAATCCCCTTGCACCAAAGCCGAAGCTCGCGCGTTACACCGCGCCATGGACCTGCCGCCGAATCACCCCGCCATCCCGAAGCGCCGAGTCGGCGTGTTGCTGATGAACCTCGGCACGCCCGACGATCCCTCGCCGCGATCGGTGAAACGCTATCTCGCCGAATTCCTGTCCGACCGCCGCGTGGTCGAAATCCCGCCGATCGCGTGGCAGCCGATCCTGCGCGGCATCATCCTCAACACCCGGCCAAAGAAATCCGCCCATGCCTATCAGCAGGTATGGAGCGACCGGGGCTCCCCGCTCGCCGCGATCACCCGTGCGCAGTCGGAGGCGATGCAGGGCCAGTTTGGGGACGGGGTCGTGATCGACTGGGCGATGCGCTACGGCAATCCGTCGATCGCCAGCCGGATCGAAACGCTGCGGCAACAGGGGTGCGAGCGCATCCTGCTCGCGCCGCTCTACCCGCAATATTGCGCAGCAACGACCGCAACCGCCAATGACAAGGCATTCGCGCATCTTGCCAAACTGCGCTGGCAGCCAGCGATCCGGACCCTGCCACCCTATTATGACGACCCGCTCTATATCGACGCCTTGGTGACGACACTGCGCGAGGATCTGGCGAAGCTGGCCTTCGAACCCGATGCGATCGTCGCCAGCTTTCACGGCATGCCCCGGCGCACGCTCGAACTCGGCGACCCCTATCACTGCCATTGCCAGAAGACCGCGCGGCTGGTGGCGGAGGCGCTTGGCCGGCCGCTGACCGTCGCCTTCCAGTCGCGCTTCGGCCCAGCCAAATGGCTCGGTCCCGCCACCGATGAAACGCTGATCGAACTGGCGAAGGCGGGCAAGCACCGCGTCGCGATCTTCGCGCCCGGATTCTCGGCGGACTGTCTGGAGACGCTAGAGGAACTGGCCATCCGCGGCAAGGAAAGCTTCGAAGAAGCGGGCGGTACCGATTTCGCCTATCTTCCTTGCCTGAACGCCGAGCCGACAGGCAATAAAATGTTGCGCAACATTATCGCGCGCGAACTTGCGGGCTGGATCGACCCCGCCTAGCAGTAACGGAAATTGACCAGGAGAGAATGCATGGCACGGGTAGCGATCGTCACCGGCGGAACGCGCGGTATCGGCGAGGCGATCAGCCTCGCGCTCAAGGACATGGGCGTGACCGTTGCCGCCAACTATGCCGGCAATGACGAAAAGGCGAAGGCGTTCACCGAACGCACCGGCATCGCCGCGTTCAAATGGGACGTGGGCGATTTCGAAGCGACCCAGGCCGGCGTCAAGCAGGTCGAGGAAGCGATCGGTCCGGTCGACATCGTCGTCAACAATGCCGGCATCACCCGCGACGGCACGTTGCTGAAGATGACCTACGACATGTGGGACGACGTCATCCGCACCAACCTCGGCGGCTGCTTCAACCTTGCCAAGGCGACCTTCCCCGGCATGCGCGACCGCAAATGGGGCCGCATCGTCAATATCGGGTCGATCAACGGACAGGCGGGCCAGTACGGCCAGGTCAACTATGCCGCCGCCAAGTCGGGCATCCACGGCTTCACCAAGGCGCTGGCACAGGAAGGCGCGCGGTTCGGCGTGACCGTCAACGCGATCGCGCCGGGCTATATCGACACCGACATGGTCGCGGCGGTCCCGGCGGACGTGCTCGAAAAGATCGTGGCAAAAATCCCGGTCGGACGTCTGGGTCAGGCGAGCGAGATTGCGCGCGGCGTCGCCTTCCTGTGTTCGGAAGAGGGCGGGTTCGTGACCGGCTCGACGCTGAGCATCAACGGCGGCCAGCACATGTATTGATCGCGATCCGGCGGGGGCCCGCCGGTTCGATAATGACGAAGCGCCCCGGTCAACCACCGGGGCGCTTTTTTGTGTGCGGGTGTCGTGTCGAAGGAGAATGTGCACTGCGGACGGACATCGTCTGAGCGCAGCGGATTTGCGCCGGACGTGGGTTCGGCCGGGAAGATACAGGTCGGGCGGGTTCGATGCCGGGAAGGTCGTCGGCCGCAAGCGCCACATCGCCGTCGACACCGGTACGAGGCTGCTGATTGTCGCCGTACGAACCTTGATAGCGCTAGAGTTGGCGGCATGACGCCTATGTATCCCAGCGCGCTCGCAGAGGCCCGACGCCGCGCCCGCATTGGCCAGTCGTCGCGCTACATCGCCTACGCCATGGGCGTGAGCCACGACGATGTGCGCCGGTGCGTCCGACCCCTTGCAGTTCGGGGCAGGCTTCACGATCACCGCAGTCACGGGCGTCGCGACCGATGACTTCGATCCTGATCTGTCCGGGGCGGGCGGCTGTGCTGCCCATGGACGCGATGCTGGCCGCTATCCCGCAGTTCCCCCGCCCGGCGCTGAACCGGCTGGTGGGGCGCATGATCGATCGCCTCGACGAAATGGACGGCGACCCGGACCTCGAACCGGACGCCGGCGACGAAGACACCCACGACCAGGAGAAGACCGACGACTAGGGCGGTTTCCGATCAGTCTGCATCGTATCCGGCGTTGGCGAAGTAGTTGGCGCACTCCTGTGGCGAGTATAGGTCGAGAATGCGGCCGATGGCGTCCCACAGGCCGTGGATAGTGCGTTCGGCGGCCTTTCGCAGGTGTGCTTTGAGCTTGGAGAATGCCTGCTCGATCGGGTTGAAGTCGGGGCTGTAGGGCGGAAGGAAGAGTAGCCTGGCGCCGGCCGCTTCGATGGCGTTGCGCGCGGCGGGTGCCTTGTGGCTCGACAGGTTGTCCATGATGACGATGTCGCCGGGTGAGAGGCCGGGCACCAGTATCTGGCGAACATAGGCAACGAACGCATCACGGTTGATCGGGCCGTCGAGCACCATCGGCGCCACCATGCCGGTGCGGCGCAGACCGGCGATGAGGGTGGTGGTCTTCCAGTGTCCGTGGGGTACGCTCGAGCGCAGCCGCTCGCCGCGCCGACAACGACCGTGGCGACGCGCCATGTTGGTCGACGCCCACGTCTCGTCGATGAAGACCAGGCGTTCGGGATCGAGATCGAGCTGCCCATCGAACCATTCTTCCCGGCGCTTCAGGACGTCGGGACGGTCCTGCTCGGTGGCGTGCGCGGTCTTTTTTTGCGCGTGATCCGATGCCGGTCGAAGAACCGCCACAGCGTCCCGATCCCGACCGGCGTGCCGCGCTCGGCGAGCAGCACCTGCAACTCGACCAGCGTGATGTCGTCCTTCGCCTTGATCGCGGCGAGGATAAAGGCGGCGTGCGCGTCGATCCTGGCCGCACGACGGTCGCCGCCCTGCGGCTTGGCTGCCGGCGTGCCGTGCTGAACGACCAGTTGCCGCCAGCGGATCGCGCTTGCCGCGCTGACACCGAACCGTGCTACCGCAGCACGGCATGACATCCCGCCATCAATCGCGGCGATCACTCGCTCCCGAAGATCCTGTGACAGCACTCGCGGCATCGTTGCCGGCCTCCTGACCCGGCCAAAAGCCTGAATCAGAAAACCGCGCCCGTGTGAATCCTCAACGATTCAAAAGGGCCGGAAACCGCTCTAGCCATGCGGGCGATAGCGCCCCAGTCCGCCGCCCGCCGTTCCCACTGATTGATCCTCGGTCGGCGGGTACCGGCCGTACCCATCACTTCCACGATAGCTTGGCGTTGTCAGAGCGCTTCGGAGACGGATGGTGATTGCCGATCTATCGGCGGGCGTTCCCGTCGCTCCGGTCTGCGGTGGCGGTCCGGAATGACGGTTGGGCGCAACGCCGTGGCATGCGGTGACGTGCTCCCCGGAAATCATGCCATTGATAAGTTAGCTCGTTAGATGGAGACGAGCGATGCGGCGAGGCCGTTTTACTGAGGATCAGATCATAGGCGTGCTGCGTGAGCACGAGGCTGGCGTGAAGACCGCCGAGTTGTGCCGGAAGCACGGCACCAGCGATGCGACGTTCTACAATTGGAAGTCGAAGTACGGCGGAATGACCGTGTCGGAAGCGGCGAGGTTACGAACGCTGGAGGACGAGAACCGGCGGCTGAAGAAGCTGCTGGCGGAATCGATGCTGGACGTGTCGGCGCTGAAGGGTCTGCTGGGAAAAAACTGACCCGGTCTGTGGATCGCTACGCTGCGGTGGAGAAGCTGATGACCGACCACGGCTTTTCCGAGCGTCGCGCCTGCAGGCTGGTCGGGGTCAACCGGTCGGCGTGGCAATATGAGCCGCTTCGCGGAAAGGATGATGCTGTCCGCGAGCGGATGCGCGAGCTCGCCAACGAGCGTCGCCGGTTCGGTTATCGCCGGCTTGCGATCCTGCTCAGGCGCGAAGGCAAGGGCATGAACCTGAAGAAGTGTACCGGCTGTATCGCGAGGAGCGGCTGACGGTGCGCAAGCGTGGCGGCCGGAAACGGGCGTTGGGCACGCGAGCGCCGATGGCGATCCCGCAGGAACCCAATCAGCGCTGGTCGCTCGACTTCGTATCGGATGCGTTGGCCTGCGGCCGGCGGTTCCGCGTGCTCAACGTCATCGACGACTACAGCCGGGAATGCCTGGCATGCATCGTCGACACTTCGTTGTCAGGCCGGCGTGTCGTCCGCGAACTCACCGCCATCGCCGACCGTCGCGGGCTGCCGTGCATGGTGGTCAGCGACAACGGCACCGAACTGACCAGTCATGCCGTGCTCGCCTGGTGCCAGGACACCGGCGTCGAGTGGCATTACATTGCGCCCGGCAAGCCGCAGCAGAACGGCTTCGTAGAATCGTTCAATGGTCGCTTGCGCGACGAATGTCTGAACGAGCACCTGTTCCCCTCGCTGGCTGCGGCGAGACGGATCATTGAGGCATGGCGCACGGACTACAACACCGTGCGTCCGCACAGCAGCCTCGGCGGCATGGCACCCGCCGACTTCACCAACCGCCCTCGCCACGGGCATGAGGACACCGAAGCTAACTTATCGGCGGCCTGAAAATGGGGAGCACGTCACCGCTGGCCTTGTCGGTGAACAGCCTCTCGCAGCCAGCTTTCGTCAACGCCTCGGTCTGCAAGGTCAGGTCCTGGTCCGTAGTGGAGACACGGGCATATCCGATCAGCATCATCGTTCGTCCTTGCCGTCCTACGGCACCGATGCACGATCTTTGCCGTGGATTGCTCTTCATATGGACGACCGCCGAGCTTCTCGGTTCAGACGCAATCGAGAAAATGTCGGCCTTCTCGATCGCCGTTCGGGATGGGACCGCACCCAACTACTGTCTATCGGCCACCTTGGCCAAAGCGCTCGCCGCTACTCGCGTGCAGGTACCGGCCGAGCGAACACCAGCAGCGCGTTGGCGACCGGTCGCTCGCGACCGGCTATGCCGGTATGGATCGGGCGGTTGAGAACGACAGCTCCCGTGCCTTCCGCTATCGCTAGGGTGGACGAACCCCCGCCGTCGAAGCTCATCGCATCGCTGGCACCCAGTTGGCGGAACAGCGCGAGCAGCGCGGCATTGTCGGCACCCATGCTGTACCCCTTCTGCCGACCGTCGACGACCACGATCCACGCCCGTCGTCGATCCACCGACAGGCCGATGGCGGTACGGGGACCTTTCCCGCCTTCGGCCGCGAGCGCGCGATGGAGGGGCACGACGCGCCCACCCTGCAACAGGTGCGGGCCGGCGGCAATGGCGTCGCGGGTGCCCGCCGGGCAGTGCTGCCCGGCACGGATATCGATATGACGGCCCAGGCACAGGATCGCCGAAACCCGCAGGTCCTGGTCGATCTCGATCGCCGAGGCGACGTGTCCGCCCCCGATGGCCGCCCCCGACACCGACGCCGGCTCGCCTTCGTGCGGGTAGTAATCGTCGCTCTGGGGCGACCCGCCGAAGAAGGGCAGGAAGTAACTGGCATTGACCGCGACCTGGGCGTGATTGGCGATCAGGTGGCGGCGCACGCTATGCGCGACATATTCCATGCCCCGCGATCGGTCAGGAGGCGTTACGCCCAACCCGACGCCTGGACGCGTCAGGTCGAGGGTGACGATATGGATCGCCATCGGTTCGTTGGCGGCAGCTACGCGCCGTTCCTGCCGATAGGTAACGCCGTCGAACAGCGGTTTGTCGGCGGACGGGGTGGCAGGAGCCTGCCACGCCGCCGCAACCGTGAGCAGGGCGAGGCGGACGCTCACAGCTTCACCGCCGCGCCGAGCCAGAACTGGCGACCGAAGAAATTCTGGTCGCGCGTGCCGTAGCCGTCGAAATTCTCGCGGTGCGCGTTGGTGGCGTTGCGGACCTCGCCCATGACCTGGATCGTCCCGAAGGTCAGGCGCGTCTGCAGATCGAGCTGGTCGAACGGCTGATCGTAGCGGTTGGTGAGCGGTGCCGTCGGGCTGATCGAGGTATATTGCCGCCCGATATGCGCATAGCTCGCCCGCGCCTGGAGCCAGTCGCGCTGATAGAAGAGCGCGGCATTGCCCTGGAACTCGGGCTGCTGGGTCAGCCGGTCGAAGCTGCCGCCATCGGGGAAGCGCGACTTGCCGTTGAGATAGGTCGCGTTCAACGAAACACCGAAATCGGCGAGCGGGCCGGGCAGGAAGCGCAGCTTGTTGACGACGACCGCCCCCTCAACGCCGAAAACGCGCGATCCGGCGAGGTTCTGCGGCTGGGTCATCTGATAGGTGGTGCCGTCGATCACCGTGCCGCCGGCCGCGCGCGAATAGATGTCGTCGCGAATGTCCTTGTAGAAGGTCGCGAGCGAGATCAGCCCCGCATCGCCCGGCATGTAATATTCGAGGCTCGCGTCGAAGTTCTGCGCCACTCGCGGGCGCAGGTCCGGATTGCCCCGCGTCAGCACCAGCGTGGTCTGGTTCAGCGTCTCGTTGGTGCCCAGGTCGCTGGGGCTGGGCCGGCCGATCGCCTTGTAATAGGCCAGCCGCAGCTTGAACGGATCGGACAGGTCGTAATTAAACGTCGCCGAGGGCAGCCAGCTTTCATAGTCCGAGCCGCGGCGCAGCGGGATCAGCGTGTTGCCGGCGACACGGAAGCCGTCGATCGTCGTCTCGGTATCCTCGTAGCGGATGCCGGTGATGAGACTGTGGCGATCGCCGGTGTGACGCAGCAGCACATAGCTCCCCATCACCTTCTCGCCGACGATATAGTCGGACCGGCGCTCGTTGAGCGCGGTCTGCGCGGCGTTCAACGTGAAACGCGTCGGGTTCTCGGTAAAATAGCGCTGGAACGCCGCGAAATCGAGCAGCGGCTGCGGGCGGCTCTGCCCGCCGGTGTAGAGCGGCGACCAGCGGTCGGGCAGGACGAAAGTGGCGGCGGTCGGCGTGGTGCCGGTGGCCGGCCCCCACACCGCCTGTCGCGTGTCGAAGTCGCGCGTCGCCGCGCGATACTTCAGCCCGGCACCGATCCCGAGGCCGCGATCCTGCGCGGTATCGCGATAGCCCCAGTCGAACTGCCCCTCGCGCACCATGTCCACCGAGCGGTCGCGGTACGGCGTGTAGGAGGCGAACGTGTAATTGGCGGGATTGGTGAAGGTCGCCGAATTGTCGAGCACCGCGATCGGCACGCCGCCGGCCATCGTCTGGCTATAGGCGTTGGCGGCGCTGGTCGGCAGGTTGAACTGCAGCTGGTTTGACGCTTCGAGGAACATCGCGCGCGACCAGCTGCCGCGCACCGCCGCATGATGGCCATCGTCGCCGGTCCACTTCACCTTGCCCTGCGCGACGTAAAGCGGCTTTTCGAGCGGGAAGTCGTTGAAGCGCAGGAAGCCGCCCGCGGTGTTGACCCGCGCGGTCCCGTTCGTGGTGCGGGCGGTGTCGACCGTGCCGCGCGTCAGCTGCTGCTGGTGACGAAGCTCGTTGTCCGATTGTTGGAAATAGGTGGCCGAAACCTCGGCCTGCACGCGCGGGTCCGGATGCCATTCGAGCTTCGCGGTCCCGCCGTAGCGGTCGACCGTATTGGGATAGGCGGCGGAGATGATCCCGCTGGCGACGGGGACGCCGTTGACCAGCGTATAGCCGGTGGGGTTGAGGCGCTCCTGATCGCGGCGCTTGCGACTGTAGGCGCCGGTCACCACCAGCCCCCAGCTCTCGTCGGCGCCGAACCGGGTCGCGAAGGTCGCGTCCGCGCGATAGTTGAGGCCGTCGTCGGAGGGGCGGTTGAATCCCTTGCCCGGCACGCTCTGGCTGTCCGACGTGCCGATGAAGGCGTTGCCCACGAAGGTGCGGATGCCGCGATCGAACGCGGACCGGCTGAGCAGGTTGACGATCCCGCCGATCGCATTGCCCTCGACATCGGGCGTGCGCGACTTGATGACCTCCAGCCCGGCGACGGCGGTCGTCGGGATCGCTTCCATGTTGAGCTGGCGGTTCTGCCGCTCGGCGGTGGCCAGCACCGCCCCGTCCAGCGTGCCGACGGTGAAGTTCGGGTTCATCCCGCGGATGCCGACATAGCGGCCCTCGTCCTCGTCGAAGACGGTGGTGACGCCGGGCAGGCGGCGGAAGCTGTCGGAAATGTTGTAGTCGGGCTGCTGCCCGATCTCGTCGCTGGCGAGGAACTCGCCGATCCGGTCGTTGTCACGCTTGGCGGCGATCGCCTGTGCGTTCTGGCGCGCATAGCCGGTGACGACGATGTCGTTCGCCGTATCCGGCGACGCCGGTGCAGGCGCCTCCTGCGCAAGCGCGGACGCCGGAATGACTGCGGCGGAAAGCAGGATCGCCCGCCAGGTCGTGGTGGATCGCAACATCGTCATACCCCCTTGAATCAGCAACGTGAGCGTCATTTAATCACTATAGGTGACATGAAGATGACGGCGTAGCACGGATCGGTCGTGCGGCCGGGTTGGGGATGGACGATGTTGATAATGATGGCCTTTTTGCTAAGTGCGGCCGGATCCGCGAACCAACTTGCTTATGCCTGCGGCGGCGATCAGGTGCGCGAATTGCGAATCGGAGCGGGCGGCGCGGCGGAGACATGGCGCTGGACGGCGAGCGACGCGACGGATCTGCCGGCCGACTATCGCGAGCAGATGCTGGCCCATATCGACGAGTGCAAGCCCTTGGACGACGGTCGCGCAATCCTCGTCACGGCATCGACCGGCGGGGCGGTTCTGATCGATCGTGCGACCGGGCGCGTGACCTTCCGCGCGCGGGTGCCGATGGCGCATTCGGCGGACCTGCTGCCGGGCGGACGCATCGCCATCGCGCTGTCGATCGCCACCGACGGCGATCGCCTCGAGCTCTATGACCGGCGACGCAGCGAGCAGGTGATCCAGACGCTGCCGCTCCCCTCGGGGCATGGCGCAGTGTGGGACGCCCGGCGACAGCGGCTGTTCGCGCTGTCGCACGATCTGGTGCAGGCGTTCCGCCTCACCGGGCGCGGGGACGCCGCGCGGCTGCGAGAGACTGCGCGCTGGACGCTGCCGGGGCGGCGCGACGGGCACGACCTGTCGCCGGGCGGCGATGGCCGCTATTACGTGACCACCGATGACGGCGCATGGCGGTTCGATCCCGATGACGGCAGTTTCACGCTTTATGCGCCGCTCAACCCTGCGCTGCGGGTGAAGTCGGTGAGCGCGGCAGGCGATCGGATCGCTTGGGTCCAGGCCGAGCAGAGCTGGTGGGCCGGCGGTTTCACGGTGATGGCGGCCGATGGCCGTGACCGGCGCCGCGTCCCGCTTGACGGCATCCACCTCTACAAGGTGCGGTGGCGATGATGAGTCCGCAGGTGGCGCACGGTGCCTATTATGCGGCGCATGTGGCCAAGAGCCTGATGTGGGCCGCTGGCGATCTCATCACCATCTATGCGCTGGTCAGCCTCTATGGTCTCGATCCCGCGCTTGCCGGGTGGCTGTTCCTGGTCGGTCTGGTCGCCAGTGCCGGTGCGGACCTGATGGTCGGGGCGTGGCTGGATCGGCGTCCCGGTGGCACGCCCCGCCTGGCCGCCGACGGACTCCTGCTCGCGGCGCTCGCCTTTCCCCTGACCATCGCGGCCGCGCCGTTCGGGTGGGCCGCGCTGCTGGCGGCGACGCTGGCCTTCCGGCTCGGCTATGCCGCGTATGACGTCCCGCACAATGCGTTACTGTCGCGTCTTGCCGCCGATCTGCCGGCTGCGACCCGCTTGTCGCGGGGACGGACGCTCGGCACCGGCGCGGCGGCGATGATCGTTGGTGCGGGACTGCATTGGTTGAATGATCGCGCGACGATCCCCTGGCTTCTTGGCGATCTGGCGCTCGCCGCGCTGCTGGGCGGTGCGGCGTTGCTGCCGCTGCTGACCCGTCTGTCGGGGACACCGCGAGGGATGGAGGTCGCCGCGTCGCCTAGCCTGCCGTGGCGCTTCCTCACCGGCAGCGTCGCCGGCATGATCGCTCTGGCGGCGATTGGAAAAGGCGCCATGCATCTGCCGCCGACGCGGGAAAGCCCGGATGCCGGAACGATACTGATTCTGCTGACCGCCGGCCGGACGGTCATCGTGCTGTTGCCGTTCGGGATGCCGGACGCGCGGCGGGGGCTGAGGCTGCTCGCGGGGCTGTACGCGGCAGCGGCGCTGGTCGGGCCGTTGCTGGTGGCCGTCGGGGGTGCGACGCTGCCCTTTCTGCTCGGCGTGATGCTGGGCGCGACGAACCTAGTCGGATGGGCCTTGTTGCCGCGCCTGGCGTCGGGAGTGGGCGGCTATGCCCGCTACACGATGGTCAGCAAGCTGGCGTTGGGCGGCGCGGGACTGTGGATGACTGCGGTGTTGGGCGGACAGAGCAGCTTCACGCCTGCCGCGCTGGCGATCCTTGTCGGCGGGGCGGCGGCGGGATGCCTCGTCGCGGCGTGGCTGTTGATGCCGTCGCGCTTGACAAATGCGCCCGCGCACGGCGCAAACGTCGAATGACCGATTGTTACGCCGGTGCGTTTTCCTCCCGCTTCCTGCGTGCCGATGGTCAACGGACGACGACCGCGAACGAGCGGGTGGTGCTCTCCCTCCTGTCGCGGCGTGGGGCCGCCTCGCGGGCCGAGCTCGCGCGGGTTACCGGACTCGCGCCGCATTCGGTCGGCCGGCTGATCGAACCACTGATCGAACGCGGGCTGGTGATGGAGGGCGCGCGCGAGATCGCGGGGCGGGGCAAGCCGGGTGCGCCGCTGCGGTTGAACCCCGACGCGGCTTTTTCAGCGGGCGTCTCGGTCATGACGGATGCGATGACGCTCGCCCTAGTGGACCTTGCCGGAGCTGTCCGCGCCAGCGTCTCCGCCCCGCTCGAGCGCGACGACTTCGATGCTGGCGCGCGCCAGATCGCGGCCATGATCGATGGCGCGATCACGCAGGCTGGGCTCGATCCTATGCGTCGCCTGGGAACCGGGGTCGGCGTCACCGGCTATTTCATCGGCGACGGTGCGCGGCTCAACCCGCCTGCCGCGCTCGACTCGTGGGCGTTGCGCCCACTCGACACCTTGCTGGCCGAAGCGCTGAGCGACGCCGTCTGGGTCGATAATGACGGCAACGTCGCCGCGGTCGGCGAGGCGATGCTGGGAGCGGGGCGCACCTGCCCGGACTTCGCCTATCTGTATTTTGCCGCGGGGTTCGGGGGCGGGGTCATAGCGCGGGGCGCCCCCTTGCGGGGCGCAAGCGGCAATGCCGGTGAGTTCGCATCGGTCCTGCCGGAAGGATGGTATCAGCCGAACCTGGAGAATCTGCGGCGGCACCTCGCCGAGCATGGCATGGTCTTCGACGGGCTGCGGACGATGCTGCGCGATGTCGATTTCACCGTGCCGGCGGTGGACGCGTGGCTCGATCGCTGCACGCCGTCGCTGAACCTCGTCGTCTCCGCCATCTTCGCCGCGCTCGACCCCGCAATGATCGTCCTGGGCGGCCGGCTTCCCCCGGACCTCGCCGAACGCATGATCGCGAGGGTTCACGTCACCAACCCCGCGCGGCGGGACCACCACCGCCCCATGCCGCGCCTGGTGCCATCGACGATCGGCAGCGACGCCGCCGCGATCGGTGCGGCAATGCTCCCGACCCGGGCCGCGTTCTTCCAATAGTCGGCATGACAACCACAGCCGATTACTGCCGCGAAGAGATTTATACCTTCGCGGCACGCGCCACAGCCCCGGCGCAAGGCTTCCGCCAAAGGTTCATAGCATTACAGTTGCGTTCTTGATCGGACATGTGCCCGTTGAGCGGCGGCTTGATGGGCACGTCGCCAGCATGACCATGCGATGACGTGACAAGGCTGGATGCGCCGCTGGGCCAGCCGGATGACGACACGGCGGATTTCCTGGACGGACCTGCGGATCAACTCCGTGGTTTCGTCCAAGGTCTTTTGAGGGCGCGGCATTGGGTCGACAGCGAAACCCGCCCGTAACTCGACAGTCCGTTGCGATCCGCGAACGCTGTGATGAACCGGTCCGGATCGCTCGTTTGCGCGGCGTTTCGGCAGACTTTGACGATCTCCGGCACCTGCCACGCCGCGCGTTGTTCCGCCACACCAACTTCTTCCCCGGCTGGTAGGCGAAGGTAGATGTCCGCCAACAATCGTTCGGGGGTTTGGAGCGAGAAGATGAGTAACGACAGCATAACCCGGTATGGCATGGCTCATATTCGATCGCGAGCGGCAATTCGTTCTGTGATGGCAGTCTTACGGTTCGCGAAAGTTCGAAGTAAAAAAGTACGTCAACTTATGTTTCCTCGACGACATCCGGCGGCCGGCCGTTGTAGCGATGAATTTGCGCGCAACGTCTTCGCCGATCGAGGCACGAAGCGCAAATAGCGCGACCATACTTGCCGTCGCAGGTTCGGCGTTACCGGTCGATCGCTGAAATGGCCCCATGCTTTCGCCGATTTGCCATCGGGATGCTCGGGCCACGGGCGTGCCATTGGCCGTTGCAAACCAAGTTTCGATGGCAACAAAGTGTTACCAATCTGCAACGGAAACGACACTGTGTGGTCATTCTTCTAAAAAGACGTATTGACACCTGAGCAAAAAAAGCAGCCTATTGATCGTATACAGATCTGTGAATCGTAAGTGTTTTGTTGCGGTAATACAGTAAATGCGGCTTGAGAGGGCCGTGAATACACAAACGGGGCAATACAATGATGATGAATGCTGTAATGCGGCGTCGCCGCAAACCCTTCCTGCTGTCTGTTGCACTTGGGCTGCTCACTGGGGCGGGGGCTATCGTTCCGGTAAGTGGCGCCGCTGCACAGGGTTTTTCCAACGTCGAGGCGAGCGGTACTGTCGTCGACCCGGATGGAAAACCAATTGCCGAAGCACGCGTAATCGTCCGCTCCAACGCACAGGGCTTCACGCGTGATACGACGACGACGCGCGAGGGCACCTTCAGCATTCCGGAACTTCCGCCGGGCAGCTACCAGTTCACCGTCGAGGCACCCGGCTTTACCACCTACAGCGAAGCGCGCGTCCAACTCTCGATCGGTTCCGCAACCAACCGTTTCGTTCTCGATCGCGCCGGCGATAACCAAGACGTCGACATCGTCGTCAGCGGTCGTCGCGTAGCCTCGGCGGACTTCGATCGTACGACGACGGGTCTCGTCGTCGACGTGGCCGACATTGCGCAGCGTATTCCGGTCGCTCGCGATCTTCAGGCCGTATTGCGCTTGGCACCGGGTGCCAACGCCGGTTCGGGCGCGTTCGGCGGATTGACCTCGGTGGCCGGCGGTGCCGTTTCCGAAAACGCCTATTATGTGAACGGGCTGAACGTCACCAACTTCCGCAACTATCTGGCGCCGGTCGCCATTCCGTTCGACTTCTACCAGACCATCGAAGTCAAGACGGGCGGATATGCCGCCGAATTCGGTCGAACGACCGGCGGCTTCACCAACGCCACCACCAAATCCGGCACCAACGATTTGCACGGCGCGATCCGCTTCAACTGGGAACCGAACGATTTCCGCTCGATTACGCCGGACACGCGCGGCTCGGTGAACGGCAACAGCCGTTTCGACCGGATCGATTTCATTGCCGAACTTGGCGGCCCGATCATTCATGACCGGCTGTTCGTCTATGGCCTGTATCAGTCGCGGAGCATCACGAGTGTCACCGCCGGCCGCCAGTATTTCGATGATAGCGACACCTATCTCGGAACATCGCGCAACTTCTTCCGGGATACGTCGCCATTCTATGGTGCTAAGGTCGATGCGATCATCACCGATGGTCACCGTCTCGAAGGTACCTTCTGGAGCACCAAGGGTAGAAGTCGTTCCTTCACCTACGGAAATACGCAAAGCGACGCCAATCGTTATGATTACATCCGTAACATCGACGGTCCGTTCTCGAGCAGCCTGACCTCGGAATATGGCGGGAAGAACTATGTCGGTCGCTACACCGGCGTGTTCACCGACTGGCTGACCGTTTCCGCGCTCTATGGTCGCAACGAGAATATCAGTCTGACCCAGTCGTTCAACCCGCAAGGCTTGTCGCTGCCGCCGGTGAACGATGCTCGCAACCCTGCCCGCGTCGTCGGGCTGACGACTCCGGGCGGCGCCCGTTTCGAAGCCGAAGACGTTCGCAAACAGTATCGCGCCGACGCCGAGATCCGCTTCGATGCGTTCGGGTCGCACCACCTGCGGTTCGGTTACGACCGCGAAGAGCTATTTTCCTATCAAAGTTCGGTCGGTGACGGTGGTGGCGTCGGCTATCGCATCATTCGCGCCGCCGCCAACGATCCGCGCGGTCAGGCCGTCGGCACCGATTACCTGCGGACCCGGACGTACAACATTATCGGCGGATTCAATTCGCTGAACGACGCCTTCTACCTTCAGGATAGCTGGACGTTGATGGAAGGCCGACTGGTGCTGAACCCCGGCATCCGCAACGACCGGTTCAGCAACGACAATGCCGAAGGCACGACGTTCTACAAGTCCGGCAATCAGTGGGGACCGCGCCTCGGCTTCATCTTCGACCCGGTCGGGGAGCAGACGGACAAGATCTTCGGCAGCTTCAGCCGGTTGTTCATCCCGGTTGCATCGAACACGAACATCCGCCTGACCGGTGGCGAGCTTTATTTCGATCGCTACACGCAGTTCGGTGGGCTGGGTGCAAACAACGTGCCCATCGCCGGTGCCCCGCTCGTGTATTCCGCCGGTGCGCTCTGCCCGGATACGGGTACCCGTTCGTGCACGATCTTCTCCGACGGCAGCCCGCGGGACGCGTCGACGCAGGTTGCGCAAGGGCTGAAGCCCCAGTCCGTCGACCAGTATCAGCTCGGCTATGAAAAGCGGCTGGGGTCGTGGCGCTTCCGTGCGTTCTACACGCAGGCCAAGCTGAACGAGGTGCTGGAAGACATCGCGATCGACGCCGCCGTGCGCGATTATTGCACCGCGCAGGGGGTGACAGGCTGCGGCAACATCTGGGGCGGTTTCCACCAATATGTGCTGGCCAATCCGGGAC
This sequence comes from Sphingomonas sp. Leaf10, assembly GCF_001421245.1. GTDB lineage: Bacteria > Pseudomonadota > Alphaproteobacteria > Sphingomonadales > Sphingomonadaceae > Sphingomonas. The sequence continues at coordinate 21,678 of NZ_LMKE01000004.1, forward strand.
AGGGCGCACGCATCACCCTGTCCGATCCGATCGCGGGAGAATCTACGCTTCGCACGGTCGATTTTACTGCCCAACAACTGGGCTATCCACGCGCGGAGCGTACGCACAAGTCCGTCACGCTCGAAGTACGCCGCGACTTCGACGGCATCTGGAGCCTCGAAGGGTCATATGTCTTCGGTCGTACGATCGGCAACTATGAAGGCGGGGTGAAGACCGACAACGGGCAAAGCGATACTGGCCTGACCACCGACTTCGACCAGCCGGGCTTGACCAACGGACTGTTCGGTCGATCGCCGAACAACCGCGATCATGTGTTGAAGCTGTTCGGTAGCTACCGTGTGCTGCCGTTCATGACGATTGGCGCAAATACCACGGTCACGTCGCCGCGCAGCTTCGGCTGTATCGGCCGCGTGCCGGCATCGATCGACCGCTTCGCCGGTGACTATGGTGCTGCCGGGGCCTATTGCCAGGTCAACCCGGATGGTTCGATCAATACGAACCGCGACGTCACTCGCCCGTCCGCGCTGATCCCGCGCGGTTCGGTGTTCAAGAGCGACTGGCTGGTGCAGAACGATCTGGACGTTCAGATCAACGGGACCGTCGGGACGGCGGACGCATATGTGCGGCTGTCGGTATTCAACGTCCTTAACCTCCGCGCCAAACTAAACTTCAACGAGTATGGCACCGATGGCGAGGGCGTTGCATCGCCGCTATACCGTGACGTCACCCAGTATCAGAGCGCTCGATCGGCTCGTATTCAGGCTGGCATAAACTTCTGATCAATCGGAAGCGTTGAGGGGGTAGGGCAGTCTTGCTCTGCCCCCTTTCGCCATTGAAGCCACAACAGAACCTATGCTGTTCCCTGCCCTTTGTTACGACGGGTAGCGGAAAACCGGCGCTCGAACCGTCATCGCGGAAGCGTCATGGGGGCGCTGCAACGCGAGCAACTTGTCCATATCTTCCCTTAGCCGGATATCGACTTCCTCCCGCCGCCGGATCCTTTTCATTGCCTTCTGTTGGAGCGGCGTGACCAACTCGTTCGGATCACATTTCACCATCGTGAAGCCGTTGCCTGCGCGGCATGATCGGTCTGGTAAACGAGAAATACGCCAACGACGCTTCGATCTTTACCGCCCGCGACCGCCGCGGGAACGCTGCCAACGGCTATTGGAATGGCGGCCCCGTTCCTTTCGGTTACGAATCGCGCGTGATCGTGACTGACGGCGGCAAGGGCCGCAAGAAGCTTTTCACCGCAGAAAACGATGCGGCAGTTGTCCGGCTCATCTATGATCTCGCCGAGGTGGGACTCACCGGTCGGCCCATGGGAACGCGGGCGATTGCCGCGCACCTGAGCGCTAACGGTTACACACTCCGCGGCAAGCCGTTCTACCATAGCAACGTCGACGGCATCCTCACGCGGCAGCATTACGGTGGTTTCTATCGCGATCGCACGATAGACACGAAAGGCATCAAGCCACCAGAAGCCGAGGCGATCGTAGTTACATGCCCGCAGATCGTCGCATCCGATCAGATCGCCCGCGTTGCCGCCATTCGCGCCGGGGCAGCACCCTCCGTCACACCGCCGAGGATCACGAATTCACCCGTTATGCTGGGCGGTATCGCGACGTGCGGTCATCCCGAGTGTGGCTCCGGCATGGTGCTGCGCACCGGCAAGGGCGGCGCCTACCGCTATTATGTCTGCAATCGCAAGGCGATGGCGGGAGCAGCAAGTTGCCCGAGCAAGGCGATCTGCGAAGATGCGCTCGACAACATCGTGCTCGACGGACTCCTTGGTCGCGTCCTGCAGCCCGAACGACTGAAGGTGCTTCTGGCGGAAGTTCTCGATCGGTCGGACGACGCCGAAAAGCGCCGGAAGGACGATCTCGATCGTGTACGCCGCGAGCGGATCGCAGCCGAGGGGCGGCTGCGTCGCCTCCTTGAACTGGTAGAAGGTTTGATGAGCCCGCGCGACCCGATCTTTGGCGACAAGCTCGCTGAGGTCCGCGCCTCGATCACCGCACTGACCGAAACCGAGCGCAGCCTGCAGACCCAGCTAGGCACGGGCAACCGCCTCGTAGACGAAGCCGCAGTCGAACGATTTGGTGCGATGCTCCGCGCCGAAATTCTTGGGGAGAACGCGGAACTGCGGCGTTCCTACGTGCGGATGCTGGTCGGCGACGTTTCGGTCAACGACAACGAGATCGTCATCGCTGGCTGCACGGCCGTGCTTGAAGCGGCAGCGACCAAGGGAGATATGACCGGCGCAACCGCAGTTCGCGGTTTTGACCGGAAGTGGTGCCCACAATCGGAGCACTATCGAACCAGCTTTTCCCGGTTTTGGAAAGCTGGAATGCGATCTTGAAGGCCGGATCGATCCGCCATCCAATTGCCAACGACACGAGCAAGCCGCGCAAATCCCCCCGGACCAAGCGAGCCTCCCGAATAGGAGGCTGATATGGAAAAGCGGCCTTCCACTCTCTTCGTTTCGCTACGGCTGACATTTGAGGAGAAGGCCCGCCTCCAAACGGACGCGGCGGACATGCCCGTGTCTGAATATATGCGGTGGCGGTTGTTCGATCCGGGCAATCCGCCGCCGCGTCGGCGGAGCAAAGCTCCCGTCAAGGATCAGAAGGCCTTGGCGCAGGCCATCGGCCTTCTGGGCCAATCGCGCCTATCGTCGAACCTCAACCAGCTTGCCCGGTCGGCGAATACGGGAAGCTTGCCCGTCACCCCGGATACGGAAGCCGCGCTGCTGGAAGCAGTGGCAGAAATCCGCGAAATCCGCCGCCTGCTGATCGAAGCCCTGAACCTTGAGGTGGATTGATGATCCTCAAGGGTTCGCAACGCAGCGGCGCGAAACAGTTAGGCCAACATCTTGACGTGACCCCGGTCTTTCATCCAGCGGCAACCAGAGACCGACCGTGGTTTTCGCGCATAAG
>NZ_LMKE01000005.1:0-2832 GCF_001421245.1 Sphingomonas sp. Leaf10
ATCACCCTCGACATATTCCTCGCCAGAAAACGCCTGTTGAGTCCGAGGTGAACACTCCCCTGAAAAAGGGAGGGGAGGAATTCAAAGTTCCCCCCCTGCCCCCGCCCACCCCAGCGGGGGCTTTTTTTCGTCCGCCAACGCCCTTACCGGATTGCCACGACCTCGACCTTCAGCGGTTCGGCGAGCGCCAGCCACGCCCGATCCCCGGTCAGTGCGACCGCGTTGCGTTCGATCGCCAGCGCCAGACAGGCGCGATCGCCCAGCGACAACCCCGACGTGCGCGTATCCTTGCGGAGGAATCCAGCGGTCATCGCCTGCGGTCCGTCATGCGGCACGATCTCGATATCGAGTTGCGCCATGATCTCGACGATCTGCTCGCGTGCGGCACCCCGGTCGGTCAGTTTGGCAACAACCTCGGACAGGTTCACCGCACTTATCAGCGCGCCGTTCATCCGTTCGGCAACGACGTCGGCACCCGGTTCGTCGAAGAACGCGGCCAGCAATGCCGATGCGTCGAGGACGTAGACCGGGTCAGCCACGCTCGGCTTCGACGCGGCGTTCGGCAATCAGTTCGTCGACGACCGGGGCGTCGCTTCGCGCATAAGGCTGCAACATCGTCTGTATCCGCTTCAGCACGTCGCGACGTGGCCGGATATGCAGTTCGCCGTCGACCACGCGCATCACCACCTGATCGCCGTCAGCCAGACCCAGTTCGCGGCGAACGTCGGACGGTAGCTGCAACCGCCCGCCGCTGACCAATCGGCCATTATGTGCGTTCATCGACTTGCCGCCTCGAATGCTACAGACAGGCCGCCAATATACAGATGATCGCGCCTTCCGACAACAACCCGCCGTCAGGGCAGGCCTACCCCCATCCCCGCCTGCAACACCGCATACCATTCGGCCGGTGTCCATTCGACGCGGAACGCCCGGGCCGCGGCGCAGATACGCTCCGGCTTTTGCGATCCGATGATCGGGATGATCCGCGCCGGATGCACCATCGCCCATGACAGCGCAGCCGTCGCCGCATCGACCGCGAACCGTGCGCCCTGCTCGGCCAGCAGCGCGCCCGCCGGATGCGACCCATCGCTCAACCGCCCCCCGCCGAGTGGCGACCAGGCGAGTACCGCCATATCCCGTGCCATCGCCTGATCCAGCGTCCCGTCGAACAGCGGCGTGCTGTGCAACGGTGAGAATTCGGGCTGGGTCGACAGGATCGGCAGGTCCAGAAACGCCTGCAACGCATCGACCTCGGCCGGGCTATGGTTCGACACGCCGATCCCGCGCACCTTGCCCGCATCGACCATCGCGGTCAGGCTCTTCGCCACTTCCTGCGGATGGGTCAGGAAATCGCGACGATGGATCTGGTACAAGTCGATCCGCTCGATCCCCATCCGCGACAGCGATGCGTCGACGGCGTCCGTCAGGTAGACGCGGTCGGAGCGATAGGGGATGCCCGGGCGGATACCGCCCTTGGTCGCGATCACCATCCGCTCGCGCAGATAGGGCGCTTCCGCCAGCACCTGTCCGAACAGCGTCTCGGCCGACCCGAACCCGGCGGGCGTGTCAGCGCCATAGATATCGGCGGTATCGAACAGGGTGATGCCGGTTTCCAGCACCGCCTCGACCAGCGTCCGCGCCGCCGCGACCTCGCCGGTAAAGCGCCACATGCCCCAAGCGAGCGGCGATACGGACAGGTCGCTCTTGCCGAGCGGGCGAGGATTGGGGTCGATGCGCAACATGCTCACGCCTGTAACCGCTGCGGCGGGGCGATCAATTGCGACACATCAACCGCCGCATTTTCCCCCGCCAGCGCCACGTCGAACGGATAGGCGATCTCGACCCAATGCGCCTCGGCGTCCGACGTCCCGGCATAGAGCCGCGTAACCGCACCTCTCCGCTCGATGCCCGACGAAAACACGACGTCGACCAGATCGGGGCGTTTCGCTTCGCCGGGTCCGAACTGATCGCGCCCGGCCAGGATCTTCAGGTCGCGCCAGTCGCGGCTCGCCGGATCGAGCACGAACGACACCGCATAATAATGCCGCGCGCTATACATGGTATCGTCCTCGAAATAGGCGATGTGGGCGATCAGCCCCATTTCTCCGTTCGCCAGCAGATGCGCCTCGTTCACCCCGCCCCAGTCGAGCGGGTGGAACATCCCCGCCAGCATCGGCGCGGCGTCGATCGCCTCCACCGACAGCGCATCGAGCGAGGCGACCTCGGTATAGCCGATCGTCCCGCGCCCGCCCTTGGCGCCGCGCGGGCGGGTGAACACCGCGACCCGTCCGTCCGCCAGTTCGCACAGCCGGATATCCTTCATCCCCAGCGGTCCTGCGAAGAAGGGTTTCAGGTCGAACAGGTCAGCGCCACGATAGAAGACGGTCCACCATTCCGGCTCGCCCGCGCTGAAGCGGACCTCGACCCCGCCGAACACCAGTTCGCCGCCGATGAAGGTCACGAACGGGTCCTGCAACGCGAAGCGCGGCGCACCGTCGATCGGGTGCCAGACGCCGTCGGCTTCCTCGAAGAATATCGCGGTCGCATGTTCGCTGTCGCGCGCCTCGACCCGCCCGGCGATGACGGTGCGCCCGCCGACCCGGAATGGCGCCGAGATATTGTAGACGTCCAGCCCGTCGACCCCGGCGAAGGTCAGCCGCCCCGTCCGCCCCTGTGGCGGATCGGCGGCGAAGGCGGCATGGCGGGTTTTGACGCGTGGGATGTGGTCGTGGTGCATTGAACGAGTCCTGTACTTAAATCCGTACCCCCGCGCAGGCGGGGGTCCAGGGCCCCAAACGGGACGCTACGTTGGCTGGCTCTGGCCCCCCGCCT
>NZ_LMKE01000005.1:2875-14181 GCF_001421245.1 Sphingomonas sp. Leaf10
TACGGTCAGCGTGAACTCAAACCCCCATCGCCTGCCACAATTCGCCAAGCGACACCGTGCCCAGCGCCATCACCCGGTCGGCCGCGCCATAATAGACGCGCAGCGTATCGCCCTCGACCAACGCTCCGCAACTGAACAGCACATTGTCGAAAAAGCCGCTGCGCTCATAGGCTTCGTCCGGCACCGCCAGCGCCCGATCCAACCGCGCCCGCACGATGCGCGGATCGTCGAGGTCGAGCAGCAGCGCGCCGAGGCTGTAGCGTTGATCGGCATCGACGCCGTGATAGATTTGCAGCCAGCCGCGTGTCGTCTCGATCATCTGCGCACCGCCGCCGATCTTCATCGCCTCCCACGCAGCGCTGGTCCGTCCCGCCAGATGGCGGTGGTCGCCCCAGTGCAGCAGGTCGGGCGACTTCGCGATCCAGATTTCGGGCATGCCGAGGTGCAGCGGCGCGGGCCGGTGCAGGCACCAGTAATGGCCGTCGACCTTGCGCGGAAACAGACACACGTCGCGATTGTCGGGCGCGTGGATGATGCCGATCCGCTCGACCGAAACAAAATCGTCGGTCACCGCCAATGCGGTGGCGATGCCGAGGTCGCTGACGGCGGTATAGTTGATGTACCAGCGCCCTTCGATCGCGGTGATCCGCGCATCCTCGCACCCGAAACGCTCGTTGCGGTTGGCGGGAAACAGGAACGGCGCATCGTCGACCGCGAACGTCACCCCGTCGCGGCTGCGCGCCAGGCGAAGGTGCGACAGTGACGTCAGGAACACATCGCGCAGATCGGCGCGCGACCGCACCATGCGCGGGTCGCTGAAGTCATAGGTCGGATCGTCGCGACGGAAGCTGCGGGTGGTGCAGGTCCATGCGCCGTCCACTTGCTCCAGTAGCGGCACGATCACCGTGTCGGGATCGTGGGCGATGACGCTTTCGGCGATCCGCACCAGCAGGATCGTCTCGTCACCGAAGCGGGTAACGCCGGCATTGAAACTGCCGTCGACCCGCCATTCGGGACGGCTCGGCCGGACCATTTCGGGCGTGACGACGGGATTGCGCGGATCACGCTGCAACATGGCAGAACCTTCTCATTTGAGCGACAGCGACATGCCTTGCAAGAAATGCCGCCGGAACAGCAGGAACAGCAGCACCAGCGGCAGCGTCTGCAACACCGCGCCCGCCATCACCGGGCCGGCATAGCCGCCATATTGCTTACTGAACGTCGCCAGCAGCACCGACAACGGCATCCGGTCGGTGTCCGAAATCGCGATCAGCGGCCACAGGAAATTGTCCCAGGTGCCGGTGAAGGTGAACAAAGCGACGATGGCGATGATCGATTTGTTCAGCGGCACGACGATCTTCGTCACCGTCTGCCACAGGCTCGCCCGGTCGAGCCGTGCCGCGTCGAAATATTCCTCGGGCATCGTCCGGAACGACTGCGACATCATGTAGATGCTCCAGCCCGACATCATCGACGGCAGGATCAGCGCGCCGAGCGAGTTGAGCATCCCCATCTCCTTCACCAGCACGAACAGCGGCAAAATGAACATGCTCGTCGGAATGACCATTTGCAGCAGTAGGAAATCGCCGAACAGTTTGCGCCCCGGAAACCGAATGCGCGCGAGCGCAAAGGCGATGAAGGCCGAGGTCAGCAGCACCGATGCGGTAACGGTCAGCGTCACCACCGCCGATACGCCCAGCGCGCCGAGGAACGGCCGGTCGAGCTTGTCGGCGGTGGCGAACAGGAAGGCGAAATTGTCGAGCGTAAAGTCGCCTTCGAACAGCCCGGTGTTATAGATTTGCGAAGCAGGCTTGAGCGACGCGGCGACCATCCATGCGAACGGGTACAGCCATGTCAGCGCCAGCGCATAGATGGCGATCGTCGCCGCCCATCCGCCGATGCTGCGCCTGGCAAGCAACGCCTTCATGCCAGCACCACCTTTCGTTCGAACAGCCGCCGGGCAAGCTGCACCAGCGCATAGGTGACCAGTGCGACCAATATGCTCATCATCGCCGCATGGCTGGGTTGCAACCGGCGGAATGCGGTTTCGTAGATCATCATCTGCGGCGTAGCGGTGCTGTCGCTGGGGCCGCCGCCGGTGATGATGAACGGTTCGGTGAACAGCCCGAACGACACGAGGATCGCAAAGGTCAGCACCATCATCAGCTGCGGGTTCATCATCGGCAGGGTGATGCGCCACAGCCGCGTCCACGGCCCGGCATGGTCGAGCCGCGCCGCATCATAGATTTCCTTCGGGATCGCCAGCAGCCCCGAATAGAGAATGAGGCCGTAATAGCCGACGAACTTCCACGCGACGACCAGCGCGATCGCCAGCATCGCCAGCGTCGGGTCGTTGGTCCACGGCACCCGCACCCCCGCCAGATCGAACAACATCGTGTTGAGCGGCCCGGTCGAGCTGAACACCTTGGCGAACACCAGCGACAGCGCGACGCCCGACGACACGTTCGACAGCAGGAAACACAGCGCCACGAACGCCTTGCCCCGCCCGACATGCTGCAACCCGAACGCGACGATCAACGCGCCGCCGAACGCGATCGGCAGATAGAAGCCGAGGAAGCGCACGACGTTCCACAGCGCCTGCAGGAATTGCGGGTCCTGCACCGTCAGCAACAGGTTGCGCGCGCCCGTGAACACCGGTTCGTCGAAGAACCGCCACTGCGTCACCGACAGCTTGGCCAGCCAGTAGAAGGGATAGGCCCAGAACACGGCGGTAAAGATCAGATAGGCCCCGGCCAGCGACAGCCCGATCACCGCCTCGCGCGAAAGCGTCGAGCGTTGCCTCATCCCTGCACCTCCAGCATCCGGTCGGTCCGCGCCACCGCATCGGCGAGAGCCTCGGCGGGGCTGGTCGTGCCGAGCATCAGCGGTTCGACCAGACGCGCGCTCATGATCTTCTGGATGTCGATGGTATGTTCGGACAGCGCCGGCGGACGCGCCGTCGCGACATGGTCGGCATAGGCGCGGGCGATCGCGTTGCCGCGATAATAATCGGCAAAGGCGGGATTGGTCAGCAGGTCGTCGCGCGCGGGCGACAGGCCGGTGCGTTGCAGCCACAACAGGTTAAGCGCTTCCTCGCCCATCACCCAGTTGAGGAACGCGAACGCCTCGCGCTGCACCCGGCTGTTGCGGAAGATCACCACGCCCTTGCTGTCGGAAAAGGTCGATCGCGGGCCAGACGCCGGCCCCTGCGCGATCATCGGCCCGACTGCGATCCGCGCCAGCGTATCGGGATAGATATTCGCGAACCGCTCGACATCCCACGGCCCGCGTACCGCACCGGCGGCAAGGCCCGACACCAACGGCTCCTCGGCATCGAAATCGAGCGCGGTCCAGCCCCGTCGGTACATGTGGTCGATGAACCTCGCCGCCTGCAACCCCGCCGGATTGTCGTACAGCGCCTTGTTACCCGCGAGATACGGTTGCCCGCCCGACGCCGCGTAATAATAGGAGATATAGTCGAACCAGCGGTCCTGCCACGCCCGCCCCGCGACCACCTGCATCCCGTAGCGCGAACCGCGCACGGCATAGCGTTCACAGAAGCGATAGACTTCGGCATAGGTCGCGGGCGGCGCCGACAGACCGTTCGCTTCGAGCAGATCGGCGCGCCACCAGATCAGCGTCGGACTGGAGTAGATCGGCAGCGCGACGACCTGCCCGCCCTGTTCCCATCCGGTTATGATCGACCGCATGTGCCGCGCCTCAAGCAGCGCTTCATACCCGGGCATCGCCGCCAGATTGACGACCTGTCCCAACGCGGCGAGTTGCACCGCGAAGCCGGAAAAGACGTTGGTGCAGAGATCGGGTTCGGTGCCCGCGACCAGCGCCGACAGCACCGTATCCTCCGAATTACCGGCGGTCGGGATCGTCGTGAACTGGACCGGCAGGCCGAGGCGCGCGGCGTTCCATCTGGCGACTGCGATCTTCCAGAAGCCCTCCTCCGCCGCATTGGGCGCGACCCAGAGCTGGATGCGGTCGGTGCGTTTCTCGACCTGCTGCCGGCCGCAGCCGGCGAGCAGCGCCGCGCCGCCCAAGGCCAGCAACAGGGCATCGCGCCTGCTGGTCATGGCAGCGGGGTGCCGTTCAGCGCGGTCGCCGCGAACAGCCCCTCGATCGTCGACTCCGCGCCGGCATTGGGGTTGATCCGGCCCGGCGCGATGATCCCGTCATAGCCGCGCCCGGTGGCGGGATCGAGCATCACCCGGCGCGCGGCGTTGGTGCCGGTGAACCAGCTTGCCAGTCGCTCGGCCAGCGCTCGATAGCGGGGCTGGCCGGTCTGGCGATGCGCCTCGGTCGCGGCGAGGACCATCGGCGCGATGCCATAGGCGATCTGGGGGAATCGCTGCGCGTCATAGGGTTTGATCCCTTGCCCGTCGCTGCGCAGCGCGAAGGTCGAGCGCATTCCGGTCTTGAGCAGATAGGGATAGAAATGATCGACTTCGGTGAGCGCGCAGGCGGTGAAGTCGGGGCGGCCCAGCGACTTGCCCGCACGCAGCAGCGCATAGGCCTGCGCATTGCCCCAAGCGTGCCAGCGGTTCTGCCAGCTAAGGAACGCGCCGTGCGGAAAATTCCGGGCGTCGCCCGCCTGCATCGCGACCAGTCCGTCGCCGATCCGGCCGATCAGGACGCGAGTGGCGGGGTCTTTCGTGCGTTGCCAATGGGGTAGCAGGCCGAGCAGCGCGGTCGAGCCGGCATCGGCACCGGATTCGAGCGGCAGCCAGGTCGGTACGGTCACGCCCTCCACCGTTTTCGTGCCCTTGGCAGTGACGGGCAGGTCGCGCTTCAGGTTCGCTACCAGACGGTCGGCGGCGGTGCGGGCGCGCTTGGCGGTGTCGGGGGAGAGGTGCGGCAGCGCTGCTTCCAGCCCCCACAAAGCGCGGAGCGACCACCAGTTCAGCTCGGCCAATGAGGTACGGTATTCGCGGTTGATGAGGCCGTCGCCCCACAGGAAGTTGTGGAAATAGCCGTTATCCGCCTGCATTTGCAGGACGAAGCGGGTCAGCATCTCGATCTGGTGCCGCCGCTGCGCATCGGGGTTGCGGGCGGCGAGCAGGACGATGCCGCGAGCGACGTCGTCGACGCAGGTATAGCCTTCGCGGGGTTCGATGGCGAAGCGATAGTCGGGAGCTTCGCTGTAGATATGGAGGATGCCGACGCGTTCGCCGTTCAGGTCGCGCTCGGCATAGAGATGGTCGAAGTGGACGAAGTTGCCACGTATCGTTGCGTTCGAGGCGACTGCAATCGATTGCGCGGATGCTGCGACCGGCAAGGGACAGGCAAGGGCGAGCAGCGCGGCGATGCGCAGGGTTTTCACAGGCGGCCGCTCCTCTCCATCGCTCCCTATCGGGATGCAGGTTTATCGTTAAACTTTCCCGGTTGCGGGTGTCAAGCCGGCGGGCTAGGCAGGCGGCAAGCGGCGGAACGACCGCCCGGAGAGGAAAGCATGGGCCGCCCGAAACGCGCCACCCTGAAATCGATCGCGGCCGATCTGGGCATTACCCATACGTCGGTGTCGAACGCCTATAACAACCCGGCCAAGGTGTCGCCGGCGCTGCGCGACCGCATCTTCGCCCATGCCCGAAGTTTACACTATGAAGGACCGAACCCCGCCGCGCGCTCGCTCCGGACCGGACGGTGCGGCGCGATCGGGGTGATCTTCAACGACCAGTTGAGCTATGCCTTCACCGACCCGCACGACATCGCGTTCCTGCGCGGCATATCGTCGGTGTGCGAGGAGGAAGGTGCCAACATCGTCCTGATCCCGCTGAAGGACAAGCATCCCGAACGGCTCGACACCCTCACCGCCATCGTCGACGGCTATATCCTGAACGCGCCGTACAAGAGCAATCCGACGATCCGGAAGGCACTGGCGCGGGGGCTGCCGACCGTTGTCGTCGATTTCGACGCGCCGGGGTTGCCGAGCGTGCTGACCAACGACCGGGCGATGATGCGGCAGGTGGTGTCGCACCTGCTCGACCTCGGCCATCGCCGGATCGCGATCGTCACCTTTCCCTGGACCGAGAATCATGGCGAGATCTACGCGCTGGACCGCGATTTCTCCGACGAAAATTACGTCGTGCACGAACGCATCCTCGGCTGCCGCGACGCCTTCGACGCCGCCGGCATCGCGCAGGACAGCGTGCTGGTGTGCGAGACGCTCAATTCGGAGGAAGGCGGCGCACGCGCGGTCGACCGGCTGTTGCAGCGGCAACGCGACCTGACCGCGATCGTCTGTTTCTCCGACCGGTTGGCGCATGGCGTGATGTCGGCCTGCGAAGCGCTCGGGCGGACTGTGCCGGGGCGGATGTCGGTGACTGGCTATGACGGGATCGACCCGCCGGGCCGCGTGGCCGATGGCCCGCGCCTGACCACGGTGCGGCAGAATGCGTTCGAGAAAGGGCGCAAGGCCGCCGAACGCCTGTTGTGCGACAGCGATGGCGGCGCCGCGCCGATCGCCATCGATGCCCAATTCATCATCGGCGACAGCAGCGCGGCGGCATGGGAAGGAACAGACGCATGACGGCGCTGGTGCTCGAAGGACTCGGCAAATCCTATGACGGGACCCGGACGATCCGCGGTATCGACCTGCACGTCGCCTCGGGCGAGTTCGTCGTGCTGGTCGGATCGTCGGGCTGTGGCAAGTCGACGGTGCTGCGGATGATCGCCGGCCTCGAAAGCGTGGACGAGGGCACGATCCGCATCGGCGAGCGCGATGTGACCCACGCCCCGGCGGCCGACCGCGGGGTGGCGATGGTGTTCCAGTCCTACGCGCTCTACCCGCACATGACCGTGCGCGAAAATCTAGCGTTCGGGCTGAAGAACATCCGCACGCCGAAGGCGGAGATCGCGCAGGCCGTCGACCATGCCGCGACGATCCTGGAACTCGACGCGCTGCTCGACCGGATGCCGTCACAACTGTCGGGCGGGCAGCGGCAGCGGGTCGCGATCGGCCGGGCGATCGTGCGCGATCCGGCGATTTTCCTGTTCGACGAACCCTTGTCCAACCTCGACGCCGATCTGCGTGTCAGGATGCGGCACGAACTGGCGGCGCTGCACCGGCGATTGGGTGCGACGATGATCTATGTGACGCACGATCAGGTCGAGGCGATGACGCTGGCCGACCGGCTCGTGATCCTCGATCAAGGACGGATCGCGCAGGTCGGCACGCCGCTGGAGATTTACGACCGGCCGGCCAATGTCTTTACCGCCGGGTTCATCGGCAGTCCGCGGATCAATTTGCTCGACGCGGTGGTCGTGGCACGCGACGGTGCGGCGACGGTCTTCGAGTTTGCCGGCGGTACGCGCATCGCGTGCGATCGTGGCGGCGCGCTGGCGGTGGGCGAGCGGGTGACGCTGGGGCTGCGGCCCGAGCATCTGGGGTTGGCGGCGGGGGCGGACGGCGTCGCGCTGCCGATGATCGTCGAGGCGGTCGAGGCGCTGGGACATTCGACCTATCTCTATGGCCAGTTGGCGGCGGGCGGCGAGTTTCGCGCGAAGCTGGACGGGCATCATGCGGTGACCGGCGAGGTGACGCTGTATGCCGATCCGGCGCGGGTGCTGGCGTTCGGTGCGGATGGGGTGGCGGTCGGGTGAACGAGCGCAGCCGCTGGATCCTGCATATCAAGGAACTGCGCGTTGCTCATGACGTGAGCATTTTCGAGGCTGAGAAGATCGCGCTTGCCGATCTGGCGTGGCAGCGGTGGGTCGGGCGGCAGATCGCGACCGACGAACGATGCCGCCGCATGGCGCTGCGCCATATCCGGGACCATGGCGATGCGGCGCTGATCGGACACGACGGCACGCGACTGTTCGTCCGGTAAGGACCGCGCGTGCGATGGTTCGAGCGAAGCGCTATGGATGCGGCCGGTACAGCGGCGGAGAATCACGGTGATCGAACCGGTGATGCAGGAACGACCGGACCCCGGCAGCTACGCCGACTTCGTCGCGCGCAAGGTCGCCGCGGCGCGCGCTTCGCTACAGGCCGGGCTTCGGTATGACCATGCCGTGGTCGAGGCGCATTTCGCCGCGCTGCGTGCGCGAACGATTCCGGACCGCGACCGCCGGCCCGGGCGATAACCGAGCGCTCCATGCGGGCCGAGCATGGCTACTCCAACAGGCCAACGCGGCAAAACGCCTTATCCACGCGATCGGTTCCATCTTAACCATTTGTCAGCGGTCGCCGGCTATGATTTAGGCAGACGAGCGGTGAGCCGGGGGGCCGATCCGCACAGACAGCATGGGATGCAGCGGGCGATGGTCGAGACGGCAGTGTTCACCTATGGGTTGTTGGCGAGCTTCGTGCTGTCGGGCGCGGCGCGCAACAAGCGTATGGAGCGGCCGAACCCCGCGCTGCTGACCTATATCGGGTATCTGCTGGTCGGCATGTCGGCCGCCGCGTCGGTGCTGCTGACGGGCTATGCGGTGTGGCAGTCGATCTGACGACCGCCGTTCGCCGGTTACGATAGCCAGTTCTCGACGCGGAGCGTCGCAACCGGCGCAAACTCGCGGACATTGGCAGTAACCAGCGTCGCGCCGACCGTATCGGCATGGGTGGCGATCAGCAGATCGTTGGGACCGATCGGCGTGCCTGCTGCCTCCAAGGCGGAGCGGATACGACCATAGTGAGCGTCACCGGGCACATCGAAGGGCAGGATGTCGAGGCCGTCGAGGATCGCTTCGACCTGTGCCGTAAGACGGATTGAGGCCTTCTTCGCGCAACCGTAGCGCAGTTCGGCGGCGGTGAAGATGCTGATGCAAACGGCATCACTGCCGACTTTGGCGATCCGTTCGAACACCTTGCCCTGCGGATGTCGGACCAGATCGGACACGATATTGGTGTGGAGCATGTAGCGCGACCTGTTCAAAGATCGATGTCCTTGAGCGGCAACAGCGTGGCATCGAGATCGTCCGGCAGCGCGTCTGCCGGATCGAGGTCGCGGAGTGACCGCAGCGTTTCGAGCAAGTCAGGACGCGGCTTTGGTTCGATAATCAGCCGCGACCCTTCCTTGTGGATCAGCACCCGGCTACCCGGAAATTCGAATTCCGCCGGAATGCGGACCGCTTGGCTGCGATTGTTGCGAAACAGCTTGGCTTCGCGAATGTCGCGGTTCACCGCAGGTTCGGCCATGTTCAATCCTCCATTGGATATGCCATCACCCGGCCGCCATTCCAATGACTGTGTCGATCGTCGGCCCGGCGACCACCGGACCATCCGCAATCTCCGTACGCTGCCGCACGTACCCGCTTGCCGCCGGTCAGGTTGATCGTTAAACCTACGCGCACCCCCCGGACCGACGACCGCATGAACGGCGTGGCGACAGGGGCGGCGATAGGGAGAGGATTCGGCATGAAATCCGATACGCGGTTCCGCTTGCTTGGGCTGGCCGGGATGGCCACCGTTCTGGTCACCACCGCCGCTACGGCGCAGACGCAGGGGGCCGACAATCCGGCGCCGCCCGCCGGCACGGTACAGGATGCGACCAGCGCCGCCGATGATGGCGAGATCATCGTCACGGGCTTGCGCGAAAGTTTGCGCCGCGCGACCGACATCAAGCGCAATGCCGACAACATCCTCGATTCGATCGTCGCCGACGATATCGGCAAGCTGCCCGACCAGAATATCGCCGAGGCGATCCAGCGGATTCCCGGCGTCACCATCTCGCGCGACAATGGCGAGGGGCAGTTCATCACGGTGCGTGGTCTGGGGCCGGCGTTCAGCAGCGCGCTGTACAATGGCCGCATCCTCGCGACCGAGAATCAGGGACGCGAGTTCAGCTTCGACATATTGCCCGCCGAACTGATCAACCGCGTCGATGTGTCCAAGACGCCGACCGCCGCGCAGATCGAGGGCGGGATCGCCGCGACGGTCGACATGTACACCGCGCGGCCGTTCGATTTTTCCGGCACCAAGGTCTCGCTGTCGGGACAGGCCAATTACGACAAGATACGCGGGGAATTCTCGCCGCAGGCATCGGGGCTGTTCAGCACGACGTTCGGCGGGGGCGATTTCGGCATTCTCGGCGCGTTCTCCTATATCGACCGCAAGATCGAGGGGAAGCGCATCTTCACCGACGGGTGGGAGGCGAACCAGTCGCTCGACCTGAACAGGGACGGGACGGCGGAATTCACCGGCGTGTCGCTGCCGACCTATGTCGAATGGGGTACCAACCGCACCAATCGCAAGCGGTTGTCGGGGCTGCTGACCGCGCAGTGGCGGGCGAGCGATACGTTGCTGTTCACCCTCGACGGCCTCTATTCGAAGCTGGACGTCAATGACGATAACAAGGTGTTCTTCGTCTATGGCGGGCCGGGCGACATCACCGCCGCGACGGTCGATGCGAACAACACCATCACCAGCTATACCGGCATCGCATCGGGTCCGAACATCACCAATCAGGTGCGTCCGCGGCTTGCCACTACTTATCAGGCGGGGGCCAATCTGGCGTGGAACCCGTCCGACCGGTTGAGCGGCACGGTCGATTTCTCCTGGTCGAAGGCAAGCGACGATACCGGCGGCAATCAGGCGTGGTTCGAAAGCAACCTCGCCACGCCCAGCTATTCGCCTGCGGGCGTGCGTTTCAACATCGGGCCGACGGGGATGCCGGTCTATACGGGCCTCGGCAACATTCTCGACGTGTCGAACGCGAAGGCCGGGTTCCTGACGTATGAAGGGGTCAGCGTCGAGGACGAGATTTATCAGGGCAATGCGAACCTGAAATGGGATGCCGATATGGGTATCCTGACGCGGATTTCGGGCGGCTACAACTTTTCCGATCGCAAGAAATCGCGCTTTTCGTTCAAGACGCCCGATGCGCTGCAATGCCTGTATTGCGGGGCGGGCGTCGGCGTGCCGCAGAGCGTGTTCGGGCGGCCGGCGGCGGCGACGAACTTCCTCGGCACCGGCATGTTCGACAGCGCCTATCCGACCTATGCGGCGGCCGATCTTGCCGCCTATCTGCTCACCGATGCGGCGATCAACCAGCTGGCCAATCCGGCGGCGGCGCGCGCGGCGCTGGCGGCCAATGGCGGCGGGTTCGGCGTCATTCCGGTGCCGGGCAACAGCGGATCGGCGCAGGAGCGGACGATCGGCGGCTATGTCCAGGCGACGTTCGGCGGCGATTTCGGGTCGCGGGCGTGGTCGGGCAATATCGGCGTGCGCTATACCCGCACCGACGTGACTTCGCGCGGGTTCGGGCAGGAGATCGTCAGCATCACCCCCGCCCCGCCGGGACTGTTTACACCGGCAGCATTTTGGATTCTTGTCTGTTCCCGAGGGTTGAGACAGGGAG
>NZ_LMKE01000006.1:0-87661 GCF_001421245.1 Sphingomonas sp. Leaf10
CGGCAAACTCGCCTACCAGAAAAGCCGCGCTCAATAACAAGGCGGCCTACTGGCCACGCTTACAGCACATCCACCTTCCCGATGGTCGCGGCGTTTTTCGTGTTCCCCATGTGTCGTGCCTCCCCCGCCGGTGATTCGTGCGGTGGAACGTCCATAGGGCCGAACGCTATTGTGTCGTCCAGTGCTATGGTAAGCGCGTGTCGCGACCCACAAACGAAACCATCAATCCCCGGACTTATCGAAGGCACGGCGTCGCAACGCTGCGCGTGCATCATCAATCAACTCTACCTCGTCGCCAGTAAGCTGGGAGGGGCTGGTCGACCACACAGCGTGAGCATTTGAGGATGCATCATCCAGCCACCGCACGGACTCCACAGCTAAGCAGTTTTCCTTGCGGCAATGATCTTCCCAGCCGTCAAAGTCCGCATGGGGAATCGGGCCGCGCATGATCGCGATACGGACTGCCGGCAGCACTTCGCGCCACAGCGCCGAGTCAGGTGCTAGATCAGAGTCGTTCAGCGAACCAAGCATCTCAAACTCGCTACAGCAAACGTGACGAAGGTTGCTACAGTGCCTGACGCTAAGCCACTGTAAAACAGCGCTTTTTGTATTGTGGTCGGGGAGACAGGATTCGAACCTGCGACATCCTGCTCCCAAAGCAGGCGCGCTACCAGACTGCGCCACTCCCCGACGCGCATTTGCCCTTAGCGGCAAGGCGTTTGCAGATGCAAGCAGCATGTGCCGAGCGGCAAGATTCGGCGAAACGCGGCGGCGGCGAACCCGACCAGTCCCGGATTATTCCCGGAGCCTGATTCACGGTACGTTCTTCCTAACCCCCGGAGCCGCAGCATGAGCGACAACTATCCTTGCGGGCATAATCGTGGTGGTGACAACGACCAGTGGTTCAAGAACGGATCGCGCCAGAGTCGCCGCTGTCGCCAGTGCAATGTCAATGATGTCAACGCTCGCGGCAAAGCGGGGCGTGATGCACTTCGCACGCTGCAATCCATTCCGATGCTGAGTGTGCCTGCGGGCTGGGTGCTGGTGCCCGTCGCTGATCTTCGGGTTTTGGCCGACCTTCGGCAGCATATCCATCAACACGAACCCGATCGCGTGAAATGGGAAGGCGAGTGGCATTACGGCCCGCTGGCTACGGCTTTCATTTCCACCATCGAGGCTGTTGCGGACGCCGCAGACACCATGCTCGCCGCCACCCCCGCCCCGCCGATCGAAGGCCGGGATGCGGACGTGGAGCGGGTGGCACGCGAAGCCGCAAACGGGCTGGATTGGGACAAAGTGTATGCCGCTGCCCGTAAGCGCGCGCTGAACGAAGTGACCGGCACATCCTACGACGAGTATCTGGCTCGTGAGATTGCCGATCGCATCGCCCGCGCCGCCCTCCAAGCCCTCGGAGAACGGGGGTGAGCGAGGGTGACGAAGTGACGGTAGTGCAGCACCCAAACTGGACCGCCGAATACATGCGCTTAGCCAAGAGCGGGCGTGTTGGTCGTATTGAGCGGATATTCACCCCGCTTGGCGGCGAAGGCTCGCCGCCGGTCGTGCGCGTCGTTTTCCCCAAGGTCGCACCGTATCGCAAAGAGCGTGTCGAGTTCTTTGCGCCCAACGACCTGCAATTGAAGGACCCCCGCCCATGACGGACGATCTTGTGGGGCGGCTGCGCAAAGGGCGACTGATACAAGCGAACCAAACCCGCACCATGACATGCGGGACCACCGGCTTTCCAATTGAGGTTGGCACCGGCGAAATCCGGGAGTTGCCGCACCCCGACGCCCTAGAAGCCGCCGCCCGCATCGAAGCGCTTGAGGCTGCTCTGCGACCGTTTGCCGAGGCGGCTGACGATCTGGACGACAAGCATCGCGACAGTTCGCCGATCTGGGAAGCGCCCGCCGCACTTGGGATCGATGCC
Source organism: Sphingomonas sp. Leaf10 (assembly GCF_001421245.1). Classification (GTDB taxonomy): domain Bacteria; phylum Pseudomonadota; class Alphaproteobacteria; order Sphingomonadales; family Sphingomonadaceae; genus Sphingomonas. The sequence continues at coordinate 1,928 of NZ_LMKE01000006.1, forward strand.
GGGCATCTTCGCGATGCTCAGAAGCTATTAGCGAAAGGTCCACCCCATGCAGACTGACGCAGAGGTCGCGGCGATTGTCGTGCTGCTCGGCCTTATCCCGATCGGCATCCCAGCAACCGTGATTGTGCTCGGCCTGCGTCGCCTCCGCGTCGCCCAGCACCTGAAACAGGAGAATGCGAAGTGAAGAAGAGCGCAATCGTGCCAGGTCGCAGCTACCTGAACAAGTCCGGTCGATCGGAGCGGAAAGTGCTGGACGTGGGGCCGCACGTGGCCGTCGATTGGTGCGGCGATGACGCGACGGAGCCAAAGGGCGAGCCGGGTGTCCAGTACATCGATCGTCGCATGGGCAAGACGATCTACGGCCCCGGATCGGGCAAGAGGGCGCAGACGATGTACCTGTCGACCTTCGCTTCATGGGCCAGTCAGATCGTCCCGGAAGGACAGGAGGCATGACCGACCCCCGCATGACCCCCACGAACGACGCGCCGGTGACGGTGGAGCAATGCGTCGCGAAGATCATGGACGATCGGATCGCTTATTTCGAACGGACGAACGGCTATTACGAGCGGGCCGACGCCGCGCGCAGCTACCGTGCGACCAAAACGGCTTTGCTTAAAGCCCTTGCCGCCCTCGCCTCCGCGCCTGCCGGGCCAGACCCTGACACCCCTGCATACGAAGCGGCTAGACAAGCTATTGCCGACGAACTGCGGCGCATAGCTGTCGGTGAACCCAAGAGCGGATATCGCGAAATGGCGGACCGGTTGGCGGCGGGACAACAGCCAACGATACCGGCCTATGTCGCTATGCAGGTAATGGCGCGTCAGTCCGTCTCCGCACCTGCTAGGGATGGGGTGCCTTCATGTGAGCGTTGCAATAAACCATCGCCGCAAGGTTTGCGCTGCTACGCTTGTTTATCGGGAGAAGTCGAACAATTGCGTTTTGAGGCTGATAGATTAGCCGCTCAAGCTGACCCATGTTCGGCAGTGTCTGTTCTGCTAAGTTTGGCGGCAGAAGAAGACCGCGCGATTGCGTTCTGTGATGATCCTAAAGATAGAGGGCGCTGTGCGATTATCGCCGCTGAATTTAGACGGGTGGCGAAATTGCTATCAGACGGTCACGATAAGGCTATTGACGCCATCGCCGCAGCCCTCGCTCGTCCGCACTCCGCTGTAGCGCCTGTCGGGAATGGGGATGCGATAAGAGAGGCGTTGCTAGTTGTTCGCGGAAGCGTCAGCGATCTCCGCAAAGGTTTTGCCAAGTACGTCGATCCCGCTCGATGGGTAGAACAGGTGGTTGCCCATATCGACGCAGCCCTCGCCCGCCCGCGCGCAGCGGTTCTATTGCGACAGCTTGCCGACGAAAACGCGCTGTCCGACCCGATCGAGGATATGCCGTTTGCCGAACGTGGCGCGGTCATCGCCTCGTTACGGCGTATGATCGCTGACCGCCCGCGCGCAGCGGTGGGGGAGCGGGAGGCGCGTGACCATGTCGACCGCGAGCATCTGCAACAGGTCGCAGACGGAGCGTTTGGCGACGGGCCGTTTACCCGTGGCGCTGCACGCGACCAGCTTGCCGCCCTGCAATCCCCGCCCGCGAAGGTGGAGGGGTGAGCGTGGATAGCAAAGACCCTCCGATCATCGAGCCGGGCTATTTGGCTGGCCTGAAGGTTGTCGACATTGGTGACATTCGGGTAGCGCGCGGACTGTCTCGTCGCCCCAACTCGTCATGCCGCCATCGGCAGATGCGATACGATCAGCAGGAGCGCCGGATATGGTGCGCCGACTGCGAGACAGACGTCGAGCCGTTCGATGCGTTCCTGATCGTGTGCGAGCATTTCGACGCCGCTGCCAAGAAGATCAAACGCGAGCGTGACGAGGTAGCAGAAGCGAAGGCCCACAACATCAGCCGAGTTGCGGCCAAGCGCATGGACGAGATGTTCCGGCGGAAACACATGGTGCCAGCCTGCCCGCATTGCAGCGCAGGGATCTTCCCCGAAGACGTGAACCGCATGGGCATGGTAGGACGTGATTTTGAGGCTGCGCGTCGTGCCAAGCAGAAGGACCGTCCATGACCGACCCCAACGACGAAATCGTCCTGAACACCGCCATCGCGCGGCTACAGGACTTCATCGACACCTACCCGGACGGCGAGCAAATCGACGGCGACATGCCGCTGACCAAGGACGATGTGCTGATGGTGATCGAGGCGGCTAAGCGTGGGGTGGGTGTGGTCGAGGTGCCGACAATCGAATCGCTCGACTTGTAGGTTTTCGTTCTTCATCCGTTCTGGATGGGCGACAAGAAGGCACCAAAAGTCTGGCTATGGCCGTCATGGGTCGAGACGGTCGGCGCCATGGCCGCATCCGATGCGAAGATCAGCGTGTCATGCGATCGGTGCAACGCCTACCGTGACGTCGACATACCGGCGCTGCTGGCGAAAGTCGGACCGAATTATTCGCTCATCAATCGGCGCTGCCGGTGCAAGCTCACGCCGGGCTGCAATGGTTGGAATCGCTTTCGGTATCTGCACGGGGTCATGCGCCGGCTGTGGGACGACAACGCCAGCGATCGGTGGCTGGCTCTGGAGAATGCATCAAGGCGGGAGATGACGCGGCTGATCCGGGAGGCCGGGGAAGAGCGCGAGAAGAAGCGGCTTAGGGAGCGGAGGTAGCTACCCCACCCGCCGCAGCACTTCATCCTGTACCGCTTCCCGCAAGGCGCGCTCAGCAGCTTCCTTCGTCAGCGGGTTGGCGTTCGAAGCGATGGCCTTGCCGATCGCAGGCAGGACGATGCGCTTCAGGGCAAAACGCGCGATGGCGCCGATGGGCAGCTTCATGGCTTGGGTTCCTCGGTTACCGATACGGGATCGTCCGGCGTACCAGCAGGCCGGGTAGGCGACGCAGCCGCAGCCAGCTCGCCCAGCTTGTCGGTGCCGCGCTGTTCCCACCGCTTTTGCACCGCCTCGACGATGCGCTGGAGGACCAGCAGGAAAGCGGCGACGTCGATGCCGGTCTGCCCGGTAAGCTCGCCTCGGAACGCGGATATGATGAGGACCGCCAGCACGCCGGTGCCAAGCCAGCCCAGCAGGCCGATTTCGCTGACGTGATCGCTGACGTTGGGGATTTTCACCGCAACACCTCCAACAGCTTGACCCGCAGAGCGTTGACGTGCGCCAGACCGATCGTCGTTACGTTGCCCATGTCTTCCCCCGGTACGCATCTCTAATCGCGGTAACCGACACCCCGTACTCTTCAGCGAGCGCGCGAGTTACGCCGCGATCACTTGTCTTTCTGGCACGGATATCAGCAACAGCTTCAGTCGTCAGTTTCCGGTTACCCACGAGCACGCGCGTTTCGCATTGCTGTTTTGGCGTCGCCCAGCGGCAGTTGCTTGGCTCGTAATTTCCGTTAGGATTTGGGAAACGATCCAGAGTTAGACCGTCGCGATAACCGTTATCTAGCGCCCACTCTTTGAACGAAGCAAAGTCGGCCCAGCAAGGATCAAAGGTTATCCCGCGCCCGCCATAGCGGTGCCATCCGATATGCTTCGGGCGCGTGCAACGCTCCTTCATACCCGACCAGATTCCGTACAGCTTGGTGCGACCACCCTTCCAACCGCCGTGCCGAGTGGTTGCTTCGCGATTGAGGCATCCGCAGCTAAGCGTCTTGCCCGAACGAACCGCGTCAACACGGCTAACCAAATCTCTCCCACAATCGCAGGAAAAAAGCCAACGTGTCCTTCGGTCAGTTCGGGGCATTGGCTGTTGAGCCATTAGCCTTCCAAAGCGTTGACCATGCAAGTTACTAGTAGCCTGACGCATAACCTTACCTAAGAACAGTTAGAAGTCGCTGGCGCAACTTGTTAACATGTTCTAAGCCAATCAAACCTCCGTTACAAATTCTTCTTGCGCCATCCGTGTCGCCGCGATCGAGCGCCGCGAACACCTTCCGATCCTTATAGAAGTCGCAGGCCAGCAACAGCGACAGCGCCGGCACAGCGGCAAGATCGGGGTCGGTATCCAGCCCCAACCCCAGACGCCGGTCCGCCGCCTCGTAATTCGCACGGCCGGTAAGCTGGAGCATCCCCCTGCCCCGGAACGCCCAGCCATCGCCGGGCTGCGTGTTGCCCATGCGCCCGTCATAGACCCGGCTCGCGATCAGCTCCGGCTTGCGGGCGACGGTCGCAGCACTCGCAGGCGTGAAGCGCGACGGCCATGTCCGCACCAGCGCCTCGCTGCTGTAATTCAGGTTCTCGACGAACACCCGGTAGCCGCCCGTCTCATTCGCTGTCTGGGCGAGGAAGTCGGCAAGGCGGGTGACGGACTGGTCGACGCCGTATGCCGGCAGATGGACGACGCAGGCGTTGGCGAGCGACTTGATGACCTTAGCGTCCGCGTTCGGGCCGACGACCCGCAGCAGCGCCGTATAGGTGCCTCGACCGGGGATGCCGTCTGGCGTTACGCCTAGCCGGGCCTGCGTGGCTTTCCAGTCGATCATTCCCCGCCCTCCTCCGCTGGACTAGCCGCAGCATTCGGCACCGCTGCGATGATCTTCGCAGCCCGGATGGTCGCTTTTTCCGCGGTGCTGTCGGTCTGCTGGCGCGCTCGCATTTCACGGATCCGTTCGGCGTGCTCTGCGGCTGCTTCCGGCTTGATCTCGATGCGGGTCAGCAGTGCTTCGAATGCCTGCGTGACATTATTCAGCTCATGCCGGAGAATGCTGATCTCGGCCTCATACGAAGCTCGCAGCACGCCGATCTCGGCCTCATACGAAACCCGCTGATCGTCAATTTTCTTCTCTAGTTTCTCGATACGCGACACGCGCCTGTCCCCCAACGCCATCTTCGCGCGCAGGCTTGCGTCCACGATCGCGGGCCACCCTTTGATGATTGCGAGAATGACGGAGCCAGCCAGCGCCCAGCCCCATGGTGCCCGCTCAAAGCTGGCGGTTATTGCGGTGGCGAACGTCGTCACAGCACCCGCGCCCGCACGCGCGCGCCGATCAGGCGCCCTTGCTTACGCTGGCCGGAAGCATCGGTGTGGAGGCCGTCGTACAGGTCGCGTCCCTGCCCGCCGCTGACCTCGAAGTCCGCGACGATCCCAGCTTCCGAAAAGGCGTCGATGACCGTGAAACCGTAGCGCGCCGCCATGCGTGCGATCAGCGCCCCCCAAGCCTGCAAGGTCGGACCGTCCAGTTGCGCCTGTTGCAGTGGCAGCGACACGAATTTCACCGCGTCAGGCCACTGCTGTTGCAGCCGATAAAAGCCAGCCCGCGCAGCCTCGATCGACACGGTCAGGTCCAGCGCGTTGTAAGCCTTGCCCATGGCGGTGTCGTAGTTGCCGAGCTTCGTCTGCTGGAAGCGCAAGTCGTTGATACCCAGCGCCACGATCACGCAATCGGGGGTGAAGCTTTGCGCGAAGGCGACGTCTAGCTGATGGTGAAAGCGCTGCCATGGGACCGCACCGCTGTAATTAGCGAAAGCAGCCCCGCCCCTCGCAAAATTGTAGGCGTTGGTCGGTGACAGCATCGGCAGCGCGTAATCCGGCCAATTCTGACTCCACCCCGATCCATAGGTATACTGCCCCGCCTCGACATTCTCGGTCGCGGTGATGCTGTCGCCGAAGATCGCGACGACCCCGATGGAGGTCTGTGCAGAACCCCCGCCAGCCTGCCGCCCCAGATTGCGGCTGCTCCACTCGACGACCGCCTCCTGATAGGGCCGGAATGCCGTCGCGACCGCGCCCGGCTCGACCTGCGTCGCCGTATAGTCGCCGGCATCGGCCTGTCGCTGGCGAGGGCTGAAGCGCATGTAGCGGGCGCCTGCGGGGACCGAGACGGTGTAGCTGGCACCTGCCGGTATCTGGCCATACGACACCAGTGCCGGATCGGGCGCATTTACCGCGGTCGGCAGCGCCGAATAGAAGGCATACACCCGCGCAATGGCAGGGTTCGCAGCCATGCCGCTGAAGGTGATTTCGGACAGGTCACCGACGAAGATGGGCGCAGACGCAACGCTGTTCGTCTCACCGTACAAGCCGCCGTTAAATTGGATTTCGCCGCCAACGCGCGCCGTTGACACATCGAACAGATTATACGCACCGCCGAACACTGCGTCCTTCGCGAAGGACGGCTCGGGCCGCTGGCCAGCGACTTGCCCGGCAACCGTCAGAATGCGCGGCGTGAAGGGCTGATATGCGGTCGCGGTCACCCCCGCCTCAACCTGCACATTGGCGATCGACACGGCCCCCGACTGACGTTGCTTCGGGCTGAACGCAAAGTACTTCGCGCCGTCGGGGATCGGCAGCGTCAGTGGATCGATGCTGCGGATTTGACCGTAGCTGACGAAGGTCGACTGCCCGATTGGCAGGTCATTGTAGAACGCATAGACACGGTCAATCGCCGGATTCGGCGCAAGGCCACTGATCGTGATGGCCGAGAAGTCACCGACGTAGATCGGCTGCGACGCAATGCTGTTCGCCTCGATCCCGATCCGACCGGAGAACTCGATTTCATTGCCGACCAATGCCGATCCGGCATCAAACAGGTTCTTGTCGCCAGTCACCTGCACCGCCGCGCCGAAGAACACGTCGCTGAGGGTCGTGTCCACAACCCACCCGCCGGTTTCGTAGTGATAGATGCCGTTCTTTGCCGGGGTAGCATCGTCGTATACGTGGGCCAGCGTACCGGGTCGCTGAGTGGTGTCCGCATCCAGCAACGCCTTCGTGGCGTAGAGCTTGAGGCCGGCTACTGCGCTGCCGATAGCTTGGTCGAGAAACCGGCCGATATTACGGATTTCGGCTTTGGCTGGCTCATGCGGGCCGCTGGCCGGGACGCCTTCGACCGCATAATCGCGAAATGCGCCCGCAAACCGATCAGCGATATCACCCACGACATTCTCCACTAGCGTTGCGGGGACGCTAGGGTCGGCGGTGACGCGATCGTACCGCCGTCAAGACGGACGGGTGTCGACTACAGTTGACGCGGACCATTCGGACAGACGGCCGTCGCCCACCGAATAGGCGACCTGCACGTTCAGGTTCTCGACCAGCGGTACAAATTCCGTCTGGAACGACACGCCGGGGCCGGGGTCTGCATCGGCATATTCCCGCTCGTTCCAGCTACCGCCAGTGCCGACGCGCCAGCGGGCATACCACGTCATGTCAACGCGATCGGGTCCGTTCGCAGCAATCAACACACGGGCGCCGGTTGATTGTGTACCGTCGACCGGTTCGCCGGCCGGGTCTTCGGTTTCGGGGTTCTGACCCACCGCACTGAACACCGCCGTTGCGCTGATAATCATCGGCGTTTCCAGCGGCTCGCGAGCGATACGATCCCCGGTCGGGGCTGGGTCGCCCTCCTCGGTCGCGGGGTTCCAAGCATCGATGTTAGGGTCGGCTGCAATCCACGTTGCCGACACAGCGCCCGTTTGAAGATTGCGCGATAGCTGCGTGATCTCCGCCGGCCCGCTATAGGCCACGAACTCGTCGTCGGTGCCGACAGCCTCGGCCAGCAGCAGGTCGATATAGCGCTCGCCGAGCATCGCATCGCCTGCACTAGTGGTCACGAAGGTCCCGCGCTTGGGCGCCATGGCCTGCGCCATGCGACGCTTTGCGAGCCGCCGCGCCTGCGAATGCGACGGCACCTGGTTGGCGAGGTCGTCCGCGCGAATTGCACCGCGCGTCAAAATATCGCCCTCATCGACCCAGCTATCGGTGTCGACCGTATTGAAGTCGTGCGCTGCCGACACGTACGTCACGCCGATTTGATTGACGGCGTTCTCGTCCTCAATCCCGTCCTCGACCGAATAGGCGGTAATGACGTCCGGGCCAATGCTGACCGTGGGCGAATAGTAACGGCCTGCACGCGGGACCAGCGCCCCGTCCTTGCGCGACGCCAGCCACCCGTCGCAGCAGCCGAGCAACGCAGCCTTCACCGCCTTGTGCTCGGACCCGTCGCCGGCATGACGGTGGCTCAGGCACGACCGATAGCGAGGCTCAGTGCCACCGTCCCGCAGCGGGACAGGAAGGTCGGCATCGTCGGCGGCTGCGGTCCAAAGGGCTAGCGTCGGCGCGAAATGCCGCTGCCAGTCCTTGCCATCACGAACCAGCAGGTAGTGCGCGATGTGCAGCCAGACGTTCTCCGACCACTTCCACGAAAGCGGATCGGCCACCGACTGCGCCGGGTCTCGCCAGTCGAACACCGGCTGCGCACGGATCACGATCGCCAATGGAGTCTGGTTCGGCCCGCCGGACGGGAACACCTCCTGATAGTATTTCGCCTTGACCGGCTTCGACAGCATGTAGCCGGTGACAACGCCGTCGCCGCGGTGATCTTCGGTCCAGATGCCGGGCAGCTTGGCAACTAGCGGAGCGTGCGCGGTCTCTGTCGCGGCACCAAGATTTGCGCCGATCTGGATCACGTCGTTCGCGCCGTATGCGCCGTCCTCGCCGCGGGCAACGAAGCCATCCGCCAGTCGCGTGACCGGCTTATCGCCGAGATACCAGCCCTCGATTGCGTCGATGCGCCCTTCGTGGAACGCCCATGCGTCGACCGCCGTGCCGTCCTGCGCCGTCTCGTACAGAATGTACGCACCGAACAGCTTCACCCGACCATAGGCCGAATAGCGCGGCGGGCGCTCGGTCTTGATCGCGCTGCTGGTGGTCTCAGCTTTCGGGGCTTGAGGGCCAAATGCTTGATTGAGCTGGAACGTACCCAGCGAGATAAGAAGAGGGTTGCCGGTCGCCACACCGATTGCCGTTAGCGCGATACCGGAAATGACTTGCCCCGCCTTCTTGTCGATCAGGCCGATTGGGCCGGACAGCAGGGCGCTCAGCACCTTGCTCATGGCCGCCAAGCCTTGAGGACGGGCGCAGGCATAAACTCCTGCCCGCGTAAGCCCAGCGCCGCCCAGCGTTCGCCAGTATAGATCGCAGCGGCTTCGTTCAGGCCGCAAATGGTCGGGCGCTGGATGATGCCGACACATCCGGGCGTGAGGCCAGCAGTCTCGGGCGCACCCACCAGAGCCATGCCATCGGTCCACAACTGCACCAGCCCACCGCGCCGGACGATCAGCGCGATGGCCTGCCGTTCAGTGGCGTAGTCGAGACCCAGCGCCGTGATCGGGTTCTGCCGGCCGCATAGCTCGACCCAGCGCGCGACCCAGCGGCAACAGTCGAGATGCACCCAGTCCCATGCCGGACGCGGGGCCGCGAGATACTCGGCGACCCTCATCCGTTCGGACCGAAATCGCGTGAGGTGCCGGAATTTATACCGGACACGCGGTCAAAGATGCGATCGGTTGGCGAGCGACGACGCTGCTCTGCGTCCGTCCAATACGCGTTGCTCGTTCTAGACCGCCCGGTATCCTCCGACCCCATCGACAGCGTAATGGACCGTTGCCCTTCCGGCCGATCAATGCCTAGCTTGTCGGCTCGGTAGCGCGCCTGCCACTCGACGTCGACGATCTGCCAGAGGTCGTCGAACGTCACGACGCCGATATCGACCGCCGCACCCTTGATGTCGTCCGCGTCTTGCAAAGCCAGCTTGACGGTCGCAGCCGTTACGCCGCTGACGTTGATATCGATCCGATCCGCCCGCCCGTTAATAAGCTGCTCAAGCTCGTCGAGGCCGGAAAGCAGCTCGCCCCCGCCTAGATATCGCGCGCCGTCTTCCGTCTCGACGTCATCCGCCGGCAGCAGCAGGTCGCCAGAGCCAGACCACAGGCGTGCAGGCGGGTCGGTTGCGATGCGGACGATCAGGTTACGGTTCACGGCGTCACCACCGGGGGCCGCATATCCTCCTGAAAGCTGATCGAACCGGACGAGAAGACGCCCAGCGACAGCGCATTGGCGGGCTGCGAGGTGCGCCGCATCCGGCAGCGGACGTTATCGAAGTCCAGTTCGTCGCCCGCTGCAATGCCACCACGGATCGGAGGCTGGAACGTCACCCGATAGCCGCCGCCGATTGGCTCGACGCTGTAGATCTCGTAGGCGCGCTCGCCCCATGCCGGATGGACGTGCGTGAACTTCTCACCGCCGATCAGGCCACGACCAGCAGCCAGGGATATGTCGAGCACAGTCGCACGGTTGCCGCCCGCCTGTCCGTTGACGACGGCCAGCACCCGCCCACTGGCACCCGAGCCGCGGTACAAACTGTCGTCGCTGAATGGGGTGTCGTCGCTGTGAGGCACCGACTGGCTGCCCGTGACAGGCTGGTGGAGCGCGTCGCAGAATTGCACGATCACCGCCACCGATCCGCCCAGCATCCCGGCGTTGAGTGCGCGCCATGCCAGCGTCTCGGCCCGACCTGCGTCATCACGATCGCCAAAGTCAGCCCCGGTGAAGTCAGCGCGCCATGTCCCGCCGCCGTCGTTGCGGATCACATCCTCATAGCCGGACAGCGAGACCCCGCCCGATATGGTCGAGCCGTCCACGCGAATGTCCTGGTCAGCGAAATTGAACTGACATGGGTGGAATACGCGTAGCGCCATGCGGGGACGCTATGGATGGGGCGGGCTGGCGATTACCGCCGTTACGCCTTCAGCGACCCGCGTCGAGCCTCTGCGGCCGGGGTGTCACGGATCGCCGATTGATAGCTGGTCGCGCCTGCCCGCGCGGCTTGGCCGTCGACATATTCGCGAATGCCAGCCACGAAGTCAGGCAGCAGCAGGCCACCGCGCGCGTCGAGACTGAAGTGCTGGTGCACCACCGTTTGCGCTGGGCGGGCGCTTGCCTTTGCCTGACCCAGCGGGATCACGGTGCCACCCTGACTGCCCATGCGCAGGAGTTCGACACCGCCGCGGTTCTCGTTGACGCGCACCGTCTGGCCAGGGGCCACGTAGCCGCCGGATGCTCGGCCGAAAAGGGACCCGATGGAGAAACCGCCACCGCCGCCAAGACCTCCGCCAAGCGCCTCCAGCAACGGCTTGATGATCGTCTGCTGCACAGCGATGCGGATTAGGTCCGATATGATACTGTTCGCGACGTTCTTGAACACGTCACCCAGCGATTTGCCGTTGGCGATAGCGTCGGTCAGCCCATCGTTCAGGTCGCGGAGCGCGTCGACGCCGATATCTTCGAAGGCTGTGCCTAGATCGGCCCCGGTTGCGTCGATCTGCCGCTTTGCCTGTGCCACCGGCCCTTCATAGCGGCGTTCGACGCCTGCATTCTCAGCAGCCTGCAATCCCTGTAGCTGGCGCAGGCGAGCCTCGGCGATGCGACGCTGCGCGTCTGACGCGGTTTGGCTGGTCGCGACTGCTTCAAGTTCGGCACGCTCCTGCTGATAAGCTAGGTCGATCAGGCGAAGATCGATCGCGCGGCGTTCGGCGCGAGTGTCGACAAGCTGGCTCTGCAACCGGAGCATATCGCTCTCGGTTCGGATCGCGGCACCGGACGCGGCCAGCGCTTCGCGCGCCTGCGCTTCCTGAAGGTTAGTCGTGACGTTGATGTTGCGCATGCCAGCCACCTGTCGGGCAAGCAGGCGAAGGCGCTCAGCCTCGACGGCGGTGTAGCGCTTTGCCGATTCGTCAGCATCAATACCCTCAAGCCGACGACGCAGGTCGCTGGCGATCTGCTCGCGTTCCGCTGCCGCCAGTTCCTCGGCGTTGACCGCCTGTTCGCGCTTGGCAGATGCGATCTGGCTGTTCAGCTGCTCCAGTTCGTTGTTGAACGCCTCGTCATTGCGAACCTGCCGGACGCGCTCGGCTTCGGCGCGGCGAGCGAGCGTCGCAGCAGACGGCCCCTTAGGCCCCTTCTTGTTGGTATCGCGGATTGCCTGCTGCTCGGCGTCAAGCGTCCGGTTCTGCTGTGCGACGCCTTGGGTGTACCGGCGATCAGCCGTAGCCTGAGCCGCTTTCTTGGCTTCGCCACTCAGCAAGGATGCCGCGCCAGACGCCAGTTTATATTCCAGCGCCAGCTTTGCCACGGCGCGTTCGTGGCGCTGAACCGCAGCAGCGTTCTTGTCACTCGCAGCGGCGGCATCTTGTTGCAACAGCGGAATGCGAGCGTTGATAACGGCGTTCTCTGCATTGGCGACGGCCTGATTCGCTCTCGCCAACGCCTCTTTGGCCGCTGCCTCGCGTTTCGCTGTAGCTTCGACCGCGCCGGCGATGTTGCCGCCGGGGCCAAGGGCAACTTGGGTACGCGCATCCTTCGCAGCCGCCGCCGCGATAGCTGCCGTGCTCGCTGCGCCCTTCAGCTTCTGGATCGTAAGCTGTCGTTGACCCTCAGCCGCCGCCAAGGTTGCCTGCGCCTGCTCGCGCAAAGTGCGGTTCTGCTCCTGCAACTCCTTACTCAGCTTGGCACTTGCGATAGCCGCACCTTCGAGGCTCAGCTTGAAGATGTCCTGCGCCAGCGCCGAATTGCGTGCCTTCTCTGCATTCGCCTTCAGCTTCTCGACCAAGTCATCAACGCTCTCGCCGGCCTTGAACGCCTCAACCGCCAGCACGCCCAGCACGGAGCCGGCCGCGAGCACAGCGGCACCGAACGGCCCGGTGAAGTACGCAGCGACTTGCCCGGCCTTCCCGCCCATATCGGTCAGCGCTTCAGCGACCTGCGGCGCCTGCTGCGCAATCACAACGAACGGTGACGACCCCGAAGACAGCGATGCGCCGACGTCGGCAAACTGCCTGCCGAGGTTGCGCGTGCCGTTCGCCATCTGGCCGGCCGATCGCACAACCTGCTGTTCACCGCGAGAGGTGGCGGCGATGACGCGCGACATGGCCTGTTCGGTCGTCGTCGCCGCGCCTGCGATCTGGGAATTGAACGCTTCGGTCTTCGCGATCAGTTCGACCGATACGGAGCCAGCACTTTCAGCCATCAGTGCGCCTCCATCAGCTTCCGCAGCCGCGGAGCGTCAGCCGGCGGCTTCTCGGTCGATTGCGCCTCATTCCACTTGGCAAGGCGCGCGGTGTATTCCCACCATGTCAGCGACCGCCAATCGGCACCGAAGACACGGCAATTATCGATGACCTGAGCGAAGTCGATCAGTTCATCCCGTTTGCCGGCTCGCTCGCCGGCTCGGCTTTTTTTGGCGGATCGTACCCTTCGATACGGGCGGCGAGGATGGCAGCGGCGAGGTCCCACGCGCGGCGCAGCGGCGCATCATGCAGGTAATGCTTCACCAGCTTGCCAGCGCGGATTTCGTCGACCTCGACCCGTCTGCCGTCGACTTCACCACGTCCGCCGCCGATCAGTCCAAGCCGGACGACTTCGAACAGGTCCAGCGGATCGGCTTCACCTTCCAGCGGCGCGCCAACCTCGCTGCCGTCCGGCAAAACGTACCGGCCCTTGAGCGTCCGCGCGAAGATGGCGAACAGGCTTGCGCCCCGCTTCTCCTGCAACTCCGCGATCTGTGGCAGCTTCAGATCGAACAGGTAATCGCCGTCCGCGAACTCCAATTCGATCGCGGTGGCTGGCGTCACGCGACCGGCGTCCAGACAAGCTCGTCTTCGCCAGCGATCGTCACTTCCATCGTGGCTTCGTTCGGCGACAGCGACATGTTGCGCGCGGTCATGACGCCAGCTCCCTTGAAGGTGCCGAGCACGTCGCCTTCATCAGTGCCGTCGTACTTGATTGCGACCAGTTCATAGTTACGGCGGATGCCAAGAACAGCCTTCAGCGCGGCGATCTGGTCGACGTTCGTCACGCCGCTGCCAGTGACGTCCCACTGCTGGCCGGTGACACGGACAGCACGGCGCGGGATCATGCCCGGCTTGGCGCAGTCCCGGCGAAAGCGGTCGGACGACTGCACGGTTTCATTGATCGTGGCGTTCTCGACGCCGCAGATGTTCGCGAAGACCTCCGGGGACGCACCGTTCCCCAGCTTCACGATCACGGCATCGATTTCGGTGGGATAGCTCATTGCGTTCTCCGGCGTTTGCGGAGACGCTAGGAACTGGCGGTAGGGGTGTTACCGCCGTTAGCGGCTGCCTAGCTGGCGGCCTTCATCGCATCAGCGACCAAATCTTCGTCGAAGTCGATATACTTCCTTGTGTCGGGCTGATCGTTCAGATCGGGATACCGGCAGACCTGATTGTCTCGAATTGGCGTGCCGTAAGCGTTTGCTGCATCGTACTGAATAACGACGCTCCACTTCCCGTCATCCATCTTCACCTGATCGGCTTGGATCTGCTTGTAGGTCGAAGGAGCTTTCAGTTTCTTAAGCAGGTATTCCCGGCACTGAGCAATCGCAGGCGGCTCAGCCTGCTGCGGGGATGCGCAACTAGCCAGCATCACAAGTGCAAGCACTGCCCTACGCATCCCGGTCCCGATCGATCATAGCCGTCCGCTCCCGCATCTGCCGCCGCCGATAGTCCGCGGTGAAATCGCTTTCGGACGACGTCATGGCCTCGGTCAGCAGGATATGTGCTGCCTGTGCCATGTCAGGATCGCGCCCATTCGCCTCGTCGCGAACCGACGCGACAACAGCCGGATCAAGAGCGCCAGTCCGCACCATCTGCTTGATGATCGCCAGCGCCAGCTCGGCGTCGATGGATTCGTCGCGGTCCACGTCAGCAACCAAGTCCGGCGCTTACTTGCGATCTAGCCGATATCATCGTCACTATCGCCTTCTTCAATAACCGCATGGACGTGAACAATACGATACGCCAATGGCTTACCGAATGCGTTCAATTCCACGTTGACGTCGACGTCGAACAGGCTGCGGAAAATGTTGCCATCAAGCAGCATCATTTCGGAACGCACTCGCTGTTCGGCTAAATCAGAAGCGTAGACGACAGCCAGTGGCTTCGGATGAACCTTTTCGATGATAGCTCGCTCGCCAGATTTTCTACCGGGCTTCCCCGTCTCGACACTTGGGCGAACGAATTTCAAGAGCACCCGCTCGTGGTCTGTGGCCAGCTTCGCGTCCAAGTCTTGCCTGTGAGCGGATATCTGACGCTCTGCTTCGCGTGCTTCCGGCGTACGAAATTTGAAAGCGCTGGTGACACGACGCTCGCCGTCTTCAAAAACCGCGGCCTCCAGCAATGCGCTGGCGTCGGGGTCTCGCGCGATTGCGCCAACCGTTTTGTGAAAATCAGCCAAATCGGCCTTCGAGGCTTTCTCGTCGCGCTTACCGCTGAGATATGGCGACAGCCGGTTCGCGATATCTCGAACGAAGGTCGTTAATATCTGCCCTTTATCGATTGCATCAATAATACCGGGAAGCCGTGTCGCGGTGTAGGCACTGCCTACAAAGGCAACAAGATCGGCTTCAATGCAGCCTTCGCGCACATCTTTTACAAAGAACTCACCTTCGGCTCGCAGCTCTGGATGATGCGTGGCGACGAACTTTTCAAACTGGTTGCCCAGGCCGACAAATTCCGCGACAAAATCCGTCAACGCGATTGGCTCGCGAGTATCGAGCTTTAGCCTGACGTGCGCCCCATCCGGTCCCATGCCATCGGTATATGAACGTCTCGCCGGCGAGTCGATTGTCATTCGTTACCCGTCACGCACCGGACGCGCAGGTTCTGCACCGTATGGAAGGCATCGGCCTCCGCGCCGTCAATCAGCAACTGCCCGCCGCGCCATTCGATTCGGGCATAACCGTTGGTCAGATCGAACCGCTTGCCGTCAAGGGCGCGAGCGATTGCAGAGCCAAGCCGGGACGCGTGATCCTCGGCCGTCTCCACGATTGCGCCGCCCAATTCACGCGGATCAGCGAACCCATGCACCGCGACCAGCATTTCCATGCCGTCCAAGCAGGACGCCCGGATCGGCAGAACGGAAGGCGTGCCATAGCGGATAAACGGCCAGACGGGGTTCGGCGCGACTTGGGTATAGACCTGAGCAGCCGGCACGATAGCGGTCACCGCTGCGTCGGCCTTCAGCAAGGTTAGAATACCTTTGCGGACAGCCAAGGTGTTATCGCGTGCCATTTCCGCCCTTCAAATCTGCCGCCACCGCGCGTTTCACATAGTCGACGAGCACCGGCTTGGTGCGCTCGGCAGCCGGCCCCATGAACGGGCGCGCGGCCATCTTCGATGTTCCGAACTCCAGCGGAGCACTGTACGGGGCGTTGCTGCTGACCTCGACCTTGGCCGGACTGATCTGCACGACCTCGATGTTGTTGGCGAGAACGCCTGTGTCTTGGTTCGGCGGCTCGCCTGGGCGCGAGGGAACGTGGCCCTTGCCCGACACCGCCCCCTCCGTGATCGATCGCTGCGCTTCGGTCGTCAGAAACTCACCGGCCGCGAAAAGCGCCTTGCCGACGTTCCGCGTGCCGTTGGCGCCGGTCGCGAGAATACCCGCAACCGCCTGCCGCTGCCCAGTGATCTTAGGCATCCTTGCGTGCCCGACAGTCCCAGCCCACGCCCACCGGATCGCGCGCCACCGACTGCACCGAATACAGCCCGGCGTTCGGACCCGCAGTCACCTCGACGCGTGCGGTGGTATCCAGCGCACCCGCCAGCGTCGCAGTCAGCACGATCAGGCGAACGTCTTTTTGATTGAACCCGTCCTGCAACCGCATAGCATCCGTCACCGCATCGACCTGCGCCATGCAGGGCCGCTCGACCGGCTGCCCCGGCGTGATAATCGACCCGCCCGCGTCAATGACAGGCGCAGTCTCGGTCCGCACGATCGCCGGAAAGTACGGCCCGTCATCGCCAGACACCGCGGTCGCGAGCTGAGCGAAGATGCCGGCGAACATCAGCAGGGCCACGCGCAGCCGACGAGGCGCGGGCCAGCGGTGTTACGCCGCAGCAGCACCGCGAACGCCTGCCCGTAGCGGGTCGAGGAATACCCTCCCGCCGCCGCGCGCTGGGCGACAGACGCGTCGAAGCTGGCCGAAAAGCTGGCCGATCGGAAGTCGGTGATGCCCTTTGCCAGCAAGCCGCTGACCTGATCCCCTGCCCCGACCTCGCCATTCGTCACCATCTCATGCGCGGCCAGCGTCATCAGCCCGACCGCATAGTCCGCCTCCGACCAGTCCGTCGTCACGGTGCGCTCGGCATCGGTCAGCCAGTATTGGACACGCGCGTCATCGATCGCGGCGAACTCCGGGTAGCGGGCTTTCAGGTCGGCGGGGGTTGGTGGGGTCACGCGGTCACGACCTCATACTCGACGATGTACGTGGCAGACTGGTCGGCAGCTAGCGACGCGCGCGGGAACACCGCCTGCACGACCTCATCGGCAGTCTTGGACACGCCAATCTCACGACGCGTGCCGATATCCGGGGCCTTGTCGTAGGTGGTGACGTGGAAGTCGGCACCCGGCGCGCGGATCGCCAGCTTACCGCCCTTGACGCTGCACTCGGCGACGCCTGCTGACACGACCTTGTTCGCAGTGTCGAACTGCCCCGCCTGATCCGGGTCGATCGAGCGGAAATACTGAAGGTCGAGCGCGGCCTTGGTCGTGTTGCGCAGGGTCACGGCGAGGCGGATCGTCTTGCCCGTAATGGTGACATTCTGCGTGACCTCGACCCCCGACACGCTGCCTTCCCACATCAGCGGACCGTTGAACCCGCCCGCGATCTGGTAATAGCCGGCCAGCAGCATGTTGGCGTAGCGCTTGCCTGCGATGATGACGCCGAAGCCCTCGATCGCGCGGCCTTGCAGGACCAGATCGGACAGCGGCGGGACGTACAGGCCGATGCGTGCGAAACCGCTCTTCAGGTCGCTGCGGAAGCCGGGGATGGCCGCGTTGTTGACCTGACCGATGCCGCCGAATTTATTCAGGACGACGGTCATGTCGGGCGTCTGAAGCGCGGCTTCGCCGTTCACGACAGCGGCAGTCAGCGTCGTGCCGGCAGGCGGCGGCGGCGTCGTCGGCTCCGGTGCGGGCGGCGGAGCCGGGGTGGGCGCTGGCGTCGGTTCGGGTGCAGGCGTGGGCGTCGGCGCAGGCGTCCCCGTACCCGGCTTCACGTTAGTATAGGTGAAGTTCGGCGCACCCGGCAGCGGCCCCCACCAATTCCCCGCCTTCGGAACGCCGTACTTCTTCGCCCCGGCGGCGGATACCTTCACCACGCCGTCGTCGTTGCTGTCAGGCAGTTTCTTCGCAAGCTGGATGGTGGTCATGGGTGGCTCCATTTCGGATGCAAGTTGTTGATCTGCGGCGAAATCGTGGAGTAGGGTCGCGCACATGCAGACAATCCTCGCGCGGCTGACTGCTGCGTTCCTGTACCCCGCCCGGAAGATCCAAGAGCGCCGCGCCGAAGAGAACCGGCTGCGCGCGACTGGCCTTTGTACGATGTGCCGCAAAGAGCCGGCGACACATCCCGAGCATACCTGCGAGATGTGTCACCTCGACCTGTTCCCGTGAAAAGGCGCTGACGATCAGGCAAGGCTACCCCCCCACTTGGTCGCCAGATCGGTGATCGCCTTCTGGATTTCCGCATCCGAATGCGACGCGGTTTCGATCACCAATTCGTAGAAGTCCAAGTTCTTCTGAACGGTTTGAATGCCGCTGCCGACCATGACTGCGAACAGACGGAACACCTGCGGCGTGCCAAGCGCTGCCGTGTCCTGCGCCACCGTTGACGCGAACTTGGTCGTCGAATTGTACCAGATGTCCAGTGACGTACCGGTGTGACGGATCGCAACTACGATTGGCGTGCCAACTACATCACCATTGGCCGACGAAGCGGTCACGTCATTCTGGCTGGCAGTTCCGGACTTTTTACGGACGCTGGATGCAGTGCCATTCCGGCTGACATAGGCCACTTGATCGACCGCGCTGCCATTTACGCGCGAAGCCGCAAAGGGATAGCCCGTGTTGGTATCGGTCGGCTTGAACACGAGAAGGACGACATAGGGCAGGTCGTCGCCTGCCCACATTGTCGAGATTGGCGCGTTATCCGCCGCTGCCAAGTACGGAACAGCACTGGCCGAGGAAATATCGCGGACCAACCGGATTGCGTTGCGCCCATTCTGTGCCGCGCTGACCGACGTGATCGAACCGCCAGTACCACCCCGCGTCAGATCACCGCCGCCCGACCGCTTATTCACAAGCGTCGTGATCGCCACGTCACCGCCTGCAGTATCCGACGCATCAAACCAGCCCGGGCCGGTCCATTGGGTGTACGAAGTTGGAGTGGGCGTAGGAGTCGGCGTTCCCCCGCCTGTGTAAGTTGCCACGATGCCATTCAAGTCATATTGCAGCGGATTGCCTCGCGACTGACCAGTTGCGGGCCGGTCGTCCGCAATCCAAGCTGCTCCGGGACTGGTCCCCACACCGCTGCGTACGCGGACAGCCTCACCGGGGGCAGATGCGAGCGTCAGGTCGAACTTATTGGCACCATTCAGGGCAACGCTGTTGATGGTAACTGCGGCGCCATCGCTTTCACGCGAAACCGAAAAGCCCGCAGGAGTGAGCGTTCCGGTAGCTCCCGAAGTGCCGACATTAGTCAGTGCGGTCGCGCCGTCGTTCAAATCAACGGTAACGCTTACCGTGGTATCGGCCACCGTCGCCGATGCCATCGTTGGTCCGAGCGAACCG
This sequence comes from Sphingomonas sp. Leaf10, assembly GCF_001421245.1. Lineage (GTDB taxonomy): Bacteria > Pseudomonadota > Alphaproteobacteria > Sphingomonadales > Sphingomonadaceae > Sphingomonas. The sequence continues at coordinate 21,362 of NZ_LMKE01000006.1, forward strand.
GCAATGGTCACGCCAAGGCGCCGCGCAATAGCGTATCCGATGCGACGACCGATGACGGCGTTGCCGGTATCGCTTTGGTGGACGGTATCCGCCAACTGCACATCGTAGCCCGAACCAGCGTAATAAACGTCGGCATTGGCAAGATCGAAGTTCTGTTGAGCGCGTTTGATCGCGTTGTTCGAAGCCGTCGTGCCTCCGGTTTGGCGAATGAGCGGCATGATCATATAGCCGTCACGGGGCTTCGCGTTCGCGTCGCTTTCGTGCCACCCGCGCCACGTTTCAAGCGCGGCTTGATACGTCGCCTCACTGGTCCCGTCGTTCACGTCCTGCGTACCGTGCGACAGCATAATCACCAGATTGGGGCGACCAGTTTCAGCATAGCGCGCCAGCGCTTCCGGCCTACTGGTCGTGTTGATGTAGGCCATGGCACGACCACCAGGAGCGTTGGCTACGAAGGCCACCGGCACGTTCAGCGCCGAGACAAGCGCGTTACCGGCTGCGGCTGCGCCAGAACCGCCGCCGCCCAATACGGTAGTGCCGCTCACACTAGCCGTCGCCGCAGCCTGATACCATCCTTGGACGCCAAACGAGGCATCCGCACCGTTTCCGCCGGACCCCGTTTCCAGCAACCCAGCCTTGCCGTATGCGCTGACCTTATCGCCCGCCGTGACGCTTCCGCCGCTGCTGACGTTGGCGATAAAATAACGGGCCTGCGACTGGCCTTCGATACCGATCACGATGCCTGCGCCAATACGCGCCGACGTGGCAAAGATCGTGCCACCTGCGGGCCGGAATTGCAGCCGCTGCCAGTTGGGGCTTTCCGCCATCGGCACGTTCCCGGTCCACGTTCCACCGGTTGGCGACGTCGAAACCGTCGACCACGGGGTGATCTCGCTACCGTCGTCGTAGCTGACCGACCGGCATTCGATCGCAGTCGGTGAACCGGTGAAGGTGACTGAAACAGGTACTTGCGATACCGCACCGGAACCGCTGCGCGCCTTTAGATCGGCTGCATTGGTGATCGGGAACACTTGTCGTTCGCTCGATATGCCGAGGGCGCGGAAAGCTGCCGTACCCGTCGAAACTGCGGTTACTTCTGTCGGCCCCGGCGTCGGGGTGGGGGTGCCGGCCGAAATCCCGGTAATGACAACCGGGTAATCCACCCGCAGATCGCCAAGCGTCTCGCTGACCTTAGCCGTCTGCGATGCCCCGACAGCGATAGCCGAAGCGGCCGAGATAACCCCGGTCGTCGCGTTCAGCGTCAGGTTGCTGTTCGTCCCGGAGATGAGCGCCAGCGTGCTCGACGACCCCAGCAGGCGCGACACGGTGTAGACGGCACCAGCAGCAGAAGCGGTGCCCGACTGCGCAATAGGCGCGCCCCCTGCCCCGCTATAGCTGGTCGTTCCGTCCGGCGCGATCGACAGCACCGGGGCGCCGGCTGCCTGAATATCGAAGCGCCACTCTTTGCGCCCTTCGCCGGGCCGCACCTCGAAGAACACCAGCGTCGATACCGGATACGGCAGCCGATCCGAGGAGAAGCGCCCGTTGACGTAGGAGAAGCCCGGCGAGCCATCGCCCGACATCTCGATCGTCGACCCGGTTTGCAGCCCGTTGAGGACCGCGGCGAACGGGCGGCCCTGAACGCCCGTGGTGGTTGTCAGGGAGAGCGCGCTGAATGCCATGCGCTACGGGATGCGATGGCATAGGGGGTGGTATTACCGCCGTTAGGTGACCTTGTAGACCGCGATCGGGACCGCGATCGTCGAGCCGATGCCGAGCGCCGGGTTGAGCAGTCCGACGTTCAGCGTGTTCGCTCCGCTGACATAGACGTCCTGTAGCGAGGATGCCCCCGGAGCGCCGGTCAGAATGGCTATGATGCGGTCACCGACAACAAGGCCGGACATCGCCACGGTGTAGCGCTTCACGCCCAGCGCGAGAGCCAGCACCGTCGTCTCGCCTACGGTGGCCGTGCCGATCAACGACAGGCGCCCCGCAGGCATCGGGTGCGCGTGGTCTTCACGCGCGGCGTTGGTCGAAGTGCCGGCAGATGCCGTGCCCAAAGCCAGAGCAGGGGTGGTGCCGAGCGGTGTGGCGGCCGGGATGGTCGGACGATCGGTGATATCTGCCCATAGGTGCGTATGCGCAGACGGAGCGAAGGTTGCCGGCTTGTCCGTAATGTCCGCCCACAGGTGGGTATGCGATGAGGGCGCGAAGGTCGTCGGGATGCCCGTCAGCGACGAATAGGCGTGCGTGTGGCTGGCCGGCGGGAAGACGGCAGGCTTATCGGTGATGTCGCCCCAAGCATGGCTATGCACGCTCGGAGGGTAGCTGTCCGGCTTGCCCGTCACGTCCGCCCATGGGTGCGTATGCGGGACCGGCACGAATGTCGATGGCTTGCCCGGCAGCGTGCCCCAGGTGACGCGGACACCCAGCCCCATAGACCGCAGCGTCATAGCCCGATCCCATACCACAGACGCAACGGCAGCAGATCCGCATCAGCCGGCACATCAGGCGCGACAGGCACTGCCAGCGGCGCGGCCGACATGAAGAACGGATACTGCGTCGAGAACACGCCCCAGAATCCGGGCGGGAACTCCCAATCCACGCCACCGTCATAGACCAGCAGCGGCGTGGTCGGTATCGCCTGCCCGCTCGGCCGAGACGTGCCGCGCAACCCAATGACGCAGACGTTCGGGTTGTAGATCGCGAAGGTGTTATAGCTCGACTTGATGAAGCCGCTCGGCACCTTGAACGCGTTCGCGGTCGTGGGCGTCCGATAGGGCTGGACCAACAGCGCGCGGGTCATCCGCTTGAATGCGAAGCTCACGACGAATACCCCAGATTGAGGCCGATGATATCGCCCGCCATTAGGCCCGACGCGTCATCCGGGATCAGCATAAAGGCAAGGCCAGTATCGAACCGCAGCCCTGACGGCCATTCGCGTCCACCCGAGGCCAAGCCGACCAGATAGACCGTCCATTTCGGATCATCTGTTGCCTTCGGCGTGGTCGCCTTGTCGTACAGCATCAGCCGTACCCCACCGCCGCGCGCATTGTAGGCGTCCGCGCTCAGCAGAACGACCGGCGACGTGCTGACGACGGTGGCGTTCAGGCCGTCGTCTGCGCTGTCGAGACCGAACGTCTGGGTGATGGCAGGCGTGCCGGATGGGGCGGTGCTGTTGCCGGTGCCAGAGACGCCCGGAGCGTCGAACAGATTGCCGGCGCTGTCTCGGTAGATTGCGGCGTTATCGATCGACACGGTACGCTCCTAACAAAATGGGCCGCCGCCCAGACGGGAAGCGGCCCAGGTTCGGGAGGATCGGGGCGGTTATTCGGCGAGGATGGCGTCGCGACGTGCTTCGAGAGCCGCCAGCGCGCTATCACGCGACTTGCCAGCGGTCTCGGCGTCAATCAGCTTCTGCACCTGGTCTGCGTCGGTGACGGTCTTGAGGTATTCGGTCAGCTTGGTGACGCTCTGGTCCAGCGGACCGGGTTCTGCCGGCGTATCGTCATGGCTGAACCTGAAGACGCCAAAATGCTTGGCGCTTTCGTACTCGGCCTTCGTGATATCCACGTCCTGAACGGACTGGCCCGCCTCGACGCGAACCGGGGGGATCGCGTTGAGCATGTGCGGGCCATCGCTGGTGTTCGTGGCGTCGGTGCGGATCAGATCGGACATGGCTCAGAACCCGTAGAGGTAGCGGAAGGCACCGGGGCGGATGACCTCGACGCCGCCGGTGCGGAATGCGCCCGGGACTTGGAAGCTCATGGGGCCGTCCTGCCAAACCGGCATGAAGCGGTGCGGCATCGGCAGATGCAGCTTCACCACGTCTTGGCGGTTGGCGTAGATCACCATCAGCTTCGTGTTGCCCGGTCCCAGCGTTTCGAGACCCAGCTCGCCGCGAATGGTCAGCTGCTGGCCGGTCATCTGCGTGTAGATGTTGGTGCGCAGAATGAACGACAGGATCGTTTCGCTGTTGGTCGACGTCAGCGGCGTCGATGCCAGCTGCGCGATCGTGGTGTACGGCAGGATGATCGTATCCGCCATCTCGACCGTGCGCGACCCGGTGAACACGCCAGTCAGACCGCCGTTGATGTCGGCGACGATCTGCGCGGCGGTCTTGGTCTGCGTGCCGTTGCCATCGAACCAGAGCGTATTCGGGGTGCCGGTGCCATTGGCAGCGACCGAACCGGACGTCACGTTGGTCGAGGTCGCCAGCCCTTGCAGGCCCTTGTCGGCGTCGCCCTGAAGGGTAACGCGCCACATGAACTCGGTGTACGCACGACGAGCGGCCAGTGCCTTGTCGGCGGTGAGGTTCTGACCGATCAGCTGCGCAGTGCCGATCTCTTCGCTGTCGTAGCCGTAGCCGACAGCAGCCATGTGGATCTTTACCTCGTTCTTGTCGCGGGTCACATCGGCGCGCGGCACGTCCTTGGCGGCAGCGGTGTACCATTCGGCACGACCAACCGACGACGACAGGAAGGTGACGACGCCGGGGGTGAATTCCGGTGCCGAGGTATCGACATAGACCAGTCGGCCGAAGTCGAGGTCGGGGAACGCGGTCGCATATGCCGTCGCGTTGACGGTATAGGACTGATTGACAACAAAATTGAGCGCCGCAGTCTGGGCGTCAGTGGTAAGAGCGTACATGAAACCCCCTCCTTACGACGGGATGCGGCGCAGCCGCACCTTGAACAGCGAGCCGGAACCGGTGGCGGCAGTGTCGGCTTCAGCGCCAGGCACGGCGATTACCGTGCCGCTCGTCGCAGCGGTGGTGTAGCGGCCCGACGTGGTGTTGAAATTGACGGCTGCGCCCACCGTAATCGCGGCATCCGCCAGCGCCCACACGACGCCGGCATCCAGCACCGCGACGTTATCGCCAGCGCCGTAACCATCGCTCGTGCCGCCGCCCATGTGCGAAAAATGCCGAGCACGGGCGATGCCGATGAACTCGCCACCCGACGCCAGGGGAGCGCAGCCACGATCGCCGTTGCGCTGGACTGGTGCGCCGAAGACAATGGTCGCCGAAGCGGTACGGGTGAGGCCGTTCCACTCCTCCATGTTCGCCAGCAGGCCGGGATAGCCCGGCGCCTGATACTGATCGTAGGTCGTCTGATATGCCATGGCTCAGTTCCCCTTGCCTGCGCCGGCGGTGCGCCATGCGTTGTGGTCGTTCGCCGCCACCCAGGCGTCGTTCATCTGCTTGGCTGCGTCGCCGATGATCTGCGGCGCGCCGATCGGCTGCACGGCGGTGTCGGTGACCTTGGCGTCCTTGGTCAGGGCGGTGAATGCACCCTCGATCGCAGCGTCCGACATGCCGGTAGCGGCATCACCCAGCTTGGCGCTGACAGCTTCCTTGCGGATCTCTGCATCGGTCTTGCCATCGGTCGTCATGGTCGGTGCCAGCGACTTCGCCTTGCCAATCACCTGCGCGCGAGCATCAGCAAGCTGCTGAAGCTTGGCCGGCGTGACCTCGCCGTCCTTGACCTGCTGCTTGAGCGCCGCGATCTCGCCATCCTTGGTCTCGACCGAGGTCTTCAGCGTCGCGTTTTCGCCGGTCAGTGCGCCGACTTTCGTCTCGGCGTCCGCCAGCTTCTGGTTCAGAGTGCCGACCGCGACCGCGACGGCTGCACCGTCCGTCACTTCGACTTCGGCGTCGCCGATCTTGATCTTCATGGAAGGCTCCTTGTCCCCAATGCGGAGGGTGGGTCCGCCACGCGCCTTGTCGACGATGGCCAGATGATTGATGCGGATGCCGCGCTGCACAGCGTCGTAGGGCGTGCCATCGGCCAGCTTGCCGGGCGTCCAGTCGAGCGAACAGTCGTAACCCATCGAGATTTCACGCTTGCCGGCCAGCACGGCTTCGATGGCCGCCGCATCGCGCAATAGGAACGGGACGCGGATCGCCTCCCCGTCCTTCACGATGTCGTCGGAAGCCGTCTCGCCGACAGCGTGGTCTTTCCAGTTGGCTGGCGTGACCTGTTGAGCGGGGTGCTCGATCGTGACCGGCGCGCCTGCGAACGACCGCATGCTGTCGCGGTTGAACACTTCCTCGGGCGGGCGGTACACGACGACCCGTGCCATCTCAGGCTTGCCGACTTCGTAGCCAGCGTAATCCTGAAGGCCGGTGCGCGCGCACAACACGGACGCGACCATGTTCCCCGTGCCGTCGCGCCGGGGAGCATCAAGCGTCAGAGCGTCTTGGAACATCGCCATTTCGCATGGCTATGCGGGCGCGCGTAGGGCGATTACCGCCGTTAGCGCGGAATTATCGGCTTATTCCGCCAGTGCCCCGTCGATCATGGCACGCCAGCAATCACCCGGCTCGTCGTCTATCACCTTGCCGTCGTGCACAATCCGATCGTTGTATTCCCAATCATAACCAGTGATTGGGAGATTATCCCGCAGCGCTTTCCGGACTGCCTCGCTCGGCTCGCGGATCGCTTCGAGGACGGCGCGGGTCACGGCAGGCATATCGACGGTGCCGTCGATCACACTTTCCTCTTGATCGACATGCGGGGTGCTGGCGCGGTTCTCATTGGCCTGGCGTTCCAATTCGGACCATGCGGCTGCGACGGCGCGTTCGAGGGGCGTCATGCTTTTACCGCCAAATGCGGCGGCGGCGCTGGAAACGGGTCGCCGCTAGGCAGAACGTGCGGCGGTGCTTCGTACCCAACCGCATATTCGCGGCCATCAGGTGCGGTACCGATAAAGGCGATCGCGTCACCACGACGTTCTTCGCGAACCGGCGGATTGTGCCATCCATTCTCAAAGGCGAACGTGTGCATTGAGTGGATAGCAGCGCGGCGTCGCAGTATGATATCGGCATCTTCAGCCATGTGCGGTCCTTTCGCATGCGGTCAGGGTCGGGTGCTGTTGACGCAGCATTCCGGCCCGCTTTTATATCAGAATCTGACCGAGCAGCCTAATCGAAAACCAGCACTCCTGAAGATTTGCAGCCGCAAAAAGGGCGGCGGCTCGGGTAATCGTCGCGCGGCGGTGGCTCCATAACAGTCTTGCCGTCGATAACGCTGCCAACAAGCGAGCTATCCTCGCTGTAATAGTTACCGTCACGGGCCTGATGGTCCAATCGGGGGTGACGCTTACGGCTATGCCGCCACTGCCATACGGATAGACCCGCTTCCCGGCGGCGCTCCTCTGCCAGTTCAGCAGACAGCTTCGACAGTTGATCGCTGGCGATATTGATCGACCGCTTACGGGTCATGTCAACCGCGTCGCGTAATTCGGCGGCGACTTCGCGTGCCGTGCGTCTTTCGGTCAGACCCTTGAAGATCGCATTGCTGAACCGCTTCTTGGCCTCCGCATTCACATCACGGATCAGGTCGACATTCCACCCGATGTACGTTTCCAGCGTGTCTCGCACGTCTTCCGGTCCCAGAAGCGTCCCGATATCAACCGACGTGGCCGAGAGCACAGCCCCCCGGAACCGACCTCTGGTCCACGATTCTGTCCTCAGGCTCCAGCGCCGCAGCCCCGCAGTCAGCTCAAGGAATATACGGCTGAACGCGCCCTCGCCCGCCTCGATCTCGCGCTGCACGTCGGCCGGGCTGTCGGTCGTCATGGTGGAGAGGGTCTGTTCGTAGGCCGCGACGATCGCCGGGATGCGGTCGCGCCATAGCGTGACGATGGGGCGGTACGACGAAAGGTAGAGGTCGGTGGCGAGCGTTGCCGGCGGGACGATATCCCTGAACACCACGCTCTTGCGGCGCAGGCCCGGCTTTGCGCGGCGGGCCATGGCGCGGAGGTCGTAGCGCATCAACGGGTCAGGCGGGCGATCCGCCAGCGAGGGCGACCGGTCGGCACGACGTAGCGGACGCCATCAACGAACCGATCGTCGAACGGCACGTATTGGGCGAGAGTCAGGCCGAAGACTGACAGGACGCGATTGGCGAAGGCGGTCATTCCTCACCTGCCTTATCATTCGCAGCACGACGGCGGGTGCCCGCTTCCACCGAACTCCCGCCCTCGGCAGACGATGGATCACCTTCCTTTCCGGCTTGGAGTGCAGACGGGTCCGTACCGTCGTCTTCGGGGGTCAGCCCGAACCGTTCGTCCTCGGGTATCTCGGCAAGCGCCTGATCAAGGCCGGGGATATACTCACGCTCAGCCATCAGATTTTGCACGCCCTTGGCGAATGCCTGGTCGGGGATCGCGCTGGTCGCCTGCAAGGCTGTCACCGCTTCCATGACCGTCTTGAACGTGTCGGCTTCCTGCTTTTCAGACGGCTTCGACAGCGGCGCGAACCGCCACGTGACTGCGACGGTCTTTTTCGTCTTCGCGTCCGTGCGGGTTGGGGCAACGCCCGCCGATGCCAACAGGAAGGGGTCCAGCGCCTCCAAACACGGCCGCAATTCCAGCGACTGGCCCGCCGCGACGGTCTTGTTCCAGTTCTGGTCGTCATACTCGCCAGTCGCATTCATACCTGCTGGCGACCGACCCATCAGCCGCGTGAACGGGATATCCGCTACCGCGGCGACACGCTGGTCGAAGGCGTCCATCATAGCCGGAATACCGGCCCATGTGACCTGATAGTCAGTGATCGTCTCGGCGGGCGTGGTGCCGTTGCCGGTATCGAACACGGTAGCGTTCAACACGCTCTCGCCAAGCGCGATCGCACCCATGCGGCGGTCTAGCCGAGCCTGCCCACCTTCGGTTGCGGTGAAGTCGGTAAGGCCGGGAATGCCGATACGCAGCAGCTTCGCCTTCTTCACCAGTTCGGCGAACCAGCCCTGTGCATGATCGGAACGCTCGACGTCCTTCCAGACGCGGACGAGGCGTGACTGACCCCAGAACTGCTGATCGCCCGACACGCCGTAGCCAGCGGGTATAGCTTCGCCCCGGAAGCAGATCACCCGGCTCGGGTGAACCTCAGCACCGCCATTGTCGTTAGCGATCTTCCACATGCGCGGCGTGCCATAGGCCGGGTCGGTCAGTTCGGTAACGTAATCGGCGCCGGTAAGCTGCCAGCGTGACACGACGTTGACTGCCTGAAGCTGCCCCTTCGAGAGCGAGCCGATCGGCGTGTTCGGCGCACCGGGTGCGGCAAGGATCAGCGCACCGCCACCGATCCCGCGCAGGACTTCCGCCTGCCGCACCTTCGCGATCAGCCCTAGACGGCGTTCTTCGGCCTCGATCGCCTCGATCTGGTCCTTTTCCGCCTGCCAATCGCGCCATTCCCGCACCCGGTCCGATGCCGGGATATCAATCACCTTCTGCAACAGCCCGCTGGCAAGATACGCTGCGAACGCTAGTTGCGGCGCGAACAGGTACGACATCGCGCTGTTCTGCTGCCGGAGATAGTGCGCCGGGGATGCAGACTGGATCGCGCTGGTCACGCTGTCCTGCATCGGAATGCCGCGAGCGTCGAGGATTGCGGTTCCAGCCATGGTTTAGGGCTATGGCGCGGGATGGTGCGCAGCTACCGCCGTCAGATAGTTAGCCACGATGGGTATACCTGATTTGGCCATGTCGCTGGCGACGCAAAACCGCAACTCTGTGGTCTTCAAATTAGCCACCTACGCCACCCCGACCCTAATTAGCTACCCGGTCAAAACGCGTCGATGTTGTATGGCGTCGCGCCCAGCGCCAGCTCATTGACGGCATCCGCGAACGCGTCGACCTGATCGTCATGCGTGCCGGCGGGAAACACGCATAGCTCGTCAAGGAACGCTGTGTTCCATAGCCCGCGCACCAACTTCACGTTGCCCGCTTCTGCCTGCGCCGATGCAGGCCGGGCGCGCACAGACTTTTCACCAGTTGGCGACACCGCCTTTGCGTCATAGCCCTTCAGAAGCTTGATCTTCGTGGCAGCATCCGCCTTCCCCGCTGCGCCTGGGTCTTGTGGCATACGCACGGTTACCGCCAAACCGTCCTGCGATGCGGTCGTGGTCAGCGTCTGCTCGACGGCTGACGGCTTCCACTGGCCGCGCACGACGTCCTCAACGTAGAACACGTCGCCTATCAGGGACACGCGCATCCCAACCGTCCAATCAGGCCGGCGACCCGCCTTCACCTCGGTAGCTGCGAAGTCCCAAGCGCGAACAGTGCGCTTGGCGCCGGACGGGACAGCATCCACGATTTCGAAGTCCGACCGCTGGAACAAGCCGCCCGATCGAGGCGCAGGCCGCTGCTGCAATTGCCCCGCCGTGGCATAGGAGCCTAGCACCGTCTCCAACTCAACGACCTGCCTCTCGGGGAAGCGCTCCGGGAACATCAATTCGCCGTCGTAAGCGCGCGGATCCACCCAGCCAATTGACGTGGCGCAGCGGCGATCGGCTTCGAACCGCATCGGTATCATCAGATGTTCGTAGCCAAGCTGCACGGCTACCGCAGACACGTCCTGCTCGTGCAGCCGCTGCATGACGATGACGATTGCAGACTGGTCGTTGTTGACCCGCGACGGCAGCGCCTCGCGGAATGTCGTAATGTCCGCCGCCAGTTTGACTGGGCTGTTGGCGTCGTCCACACTGTGCGGATCGTCGAGGATGACCCGGTCGCCACGGCTGCCGGTCATGCTGGTGAACGCCATGGCCTCACGGAAGCCGGTGCGACTGTTCTCGAACTTCGTCTTTGCATCCTGATCGCTGGTCAGCGCCACGGGCCATAGGCGTTGGAACCACGGGCTACGGATCAGGCGACGGCACTTGAGGTTGTCGCGAACCGCCAAGTCCTGCTTGTGCGCTGTAGCCAAGAAACGGTGATGCGGCAGCCCTTTCGGTCCCCACTCCCATGCCGGCCATATCACACCCGTCAGCAGCGACTTCATGCTGCCGGGCGGCACGTTCATCAGCAGCCGAGTAATCTCACCCGACGTCACTGCCTCCAGATGCTCGCATATCGCATCGAGCGCCCAACCCCATTTCAGCTCGGTTGACGGTTCCAAGATCGGCCATGCCCGCTTCGCGAACGCCGCCAAAGACCTGCGGCACAATTCGCGCTGGGCATCATCAGCAAGTGCCAGCAACTCCGCTGTCGAGAGCGTCAAGTGCGCGAATGGTTTCGAGGGCTTCAAGCTGCTCATCGGTCATTCCAGACAGGTCGCGAGGTGTACGATCATCGGTTAGCGCGATCGTTTGTGGCGCTTGGCCCCATCCACGGTTCAATATCTTGTCTGATGCTGCCACACGGGCCGCTGCGGGCGCTGCCTTGTCCCGCATAACTTCCACTAACGCCGCGACTGCTTCCTCGGTATAGTCACGAGCTAGGTCCGTCAGGGTGCGGCCGTCTTTGGTACGGTGCAGCGGGCGACCTTTCGGGTTGCCGCTTTTCCCCGGCTCAAACGGCATGTCGACCAATATTGCTAACAATACCGCCGTCACCCCGCACGAAAGCCCGACGCTTGCGCACCAACGCCAGCTTGCCCAGCGCCGCGATGGCCCGCGTGGTGTACCGCTTGCCAAAAGTCTGCTCAGCGACACGATGGCCGTAGGTCACGAACACGCTCTCGAACTCCGGATCAATCCCTCGCGGGATCTTGGTCGATAGCGACTTACGCATTGGCGTCCTCCACGATTACCGACAGCTTGGCGGTGGTAGCCAGATCCATGAAATACCGGCGGGCCTCCTTTGGCGCCCGGTTCCACGCACGGATGATCTCGACCGCCGATCGATACTCAGGGTCGTCGTCCGGCAGGAGCGTGCCCTGCTCGTAGCGGTGCTCGACGACGTGCTGGTGCGCGACCCGTTCGTTCCAGCGCTCGTTGCTGGCCTGGGCGATCATCGACAGCCGTTCGACCGGCGGCAGGGCGGCGATCTCGCGGTGGACCTCGAACGACACGTTGGACGCCCGCATGTGCCGGGGGAACGCCTCGGCAACCTTGGCCATGGCCGTCAGTCGTTTCGCATCGGCCGCCACCTGCTCGGCGAATAGTTTGAACTGCGGCTCGTCGCGGTGGTGCTTCTGCCCCTCGCTCCACCAGTCAGCCAAGGCCCAGTCCGCCTTGCGACGCTGGTCGATCAGCCGCTTGCCGGTCTCGACCCAATCGCCGAAGTCCGCTTCTTCGCGCACCATCACCTGCACGTTCATCCCCTACCCCTTTCGCAAAAATCGTGTGGAGGTCATCACCACCCCCTCGCCATGTCGATGTAACCGCGGGCGGTCATTGCTTGACCGGCTGCCAGCTTGCGATCGGCATTCCGATGCATTGCGACCCAAGGCGCCAGTCGTACTTCGACGGATCGCGGTTGCGGCAGACCCACCCGTTCTCCAAGCGCAGGTCCACCCGCTCGTGCGGCGGTGGCGTGCCGGTGTTGCGGGGCATAGGTCACAGCGTCACCTTGTGGCCGCGATGCACTGCTCGCGTGCCATCAGCCATGCGGATAACGGACCATTCGCCGACCCATTGCGGAAGCCCGTTCAGCCAAGCGCAGTATGCGTCGATGTCGGTGGGCACAGCCCGGTCGTTGACCGTGATGATCGCCGGTCGTCCCGAAAACGACTGCCGGCGCTGCATCAGCGGATTAGTGCGTGCGAGACTGTCGGTCATAAACGCCCTCGATCAATTTGGTGAAGCTGCTGGGTTGCAGAAGAAAATCGAAATCAGCTCGCCATCCGCGGTCGTTCTCGCCAAGGAGGAATGGGCTGCGCTCGATCGCGTCGATGGCCTCCGTCCAGTGCTCGACCGGGTGGCTGCGGATGCGGTTGTTAAGCTTGCGTCGCCGCTCGGGTGTCAGCGCTCGGACCTTAGCCAGCCCCTTGCGGTCAGCCATGTCGTTCCAAGCCTCAACGACATGCTCGGGACGAAGGGAGGGCGCGTCAGCGTCCGAAGCCGGTTCCGGCTTATCTTGGCTGTTAAATGGTAGTTCTATGGCTGTTTGGGTGTCACTGTGACGGGGGTGGGGTGTCACTGTGACGGGGGTGGGTGTCACTGTGACGGGGGTGTCACTCTGACACCCGTCATTCTGACGGGGCGTCGCTGTGACGGGGGTCTCCTCTACAGGGGTGTCACTGTGACGGGGGTGGACGATATAGACCCTGCCACGACCGGGCTTATCGACCCAATTGATATGACCCAGCGTCTTCAGCCCCTGCACGGCGCGTTGAACCGTGCGTTCCGACAGCTTCGTCTTGCCCGTCAGGCCCGCAGGGCCGTTGATCGCCGGCCAGCATTGCGCGTCGTCGTTCGCCATTATGGCGAGCACGTTCAGCACGCTTTGCTGCGGCGCATCGGTGTCCGTCACCGACATGGCAGCGCGGAGAAGATCGAACCCGCTGATCGTCACAGAATTTCCACCACCACACAGGGGTTGCCCTTCACCGGCTCAGCGAACCGATACGAAGGCAGGAAGCGGCTGTCGTTGACGCGAAGGGCGTCCGCGATGCCGTCGAAATAGGGCTTCATCCGGTTCGGAAAGTTGACCCGATCGCCGCGCTTGTCGGGCGGGATGAAGGTCACTCGGATCTCGATATCGCCCGACATGGGGATCGCCATGTCGCCCATCGAAAGGGTAGCCGCCTTGGCCCACGCGCGATGCTTCGCGGTGACAGACGCCTTGCCGCGCCAATGCCCTTTGGCATGGCCCGATAGGGTCGACGGAGGCCAAGGCAGTTCAAAGCGCATCAGCTATCCAGAGCCTTCTTCCACAGCACGTTGCCGCTCGTATCCTCGATACGCATCGTGCCGGGGTTCAGTGCGGCATGGTCAGCTGCCTCATCGGCAGGCGACTTGCTGCCCATGAACTTGACAGGGTAGAACATGCCCTCGCGAAAGAAGATCGCGGTTATGCCGGCAGGCGCGGTCACAGGCCGAGCGCCTGGCAATAGGTTTCGAGCATCATGGCCGCTTCGTCGCGGTGATGCTTCTCCATGCGGCGCAGGCTGATGATCTTGCGGATCGTCTTCACGTCGAATCCGGTCGACTTGGCTTCTGCATAGACGTCCTTGATATCGTCGGAGATACCGCGCTTTTCAGATTCGAGCCGTTCAATCCGTTCAATCAGCAGACGAAGCTGTTCTGCGGAAATGTTGTCAGTCATGCTACATGCCTCCAAGTTCGATCGTGTCGGATCAGGTGGACAGTTGAAATAGAAACGCCAAAGCGGTTGGCAATTTCAGGATTGCGGAAGCCGCGCGCGATCATGCCTTTGATTACACGAACGCCGTCTTCCGTAAGTTTTGCGCCGAACACCGCTTCGCCGCGACGATCAGTCTTGTGGCGAATACGGTCAGCTTGATTTTCCGAGCGCGTGGCCCAACGCAGGTTTGTCAGGCAGGGGTTGGCGCGGTTGCCGTCATTGTGCGCCGCCTGTGCGCCATCGAAGGGGGCAGGACCGCAAAAGGCTTCGAGCACAATGCGGTGGACCATGAAGTTACGCGTCCGGCCATCTTTGGGCAGAGAGACGGCAAGGTAACCAGCTCCGCGATCGTTCGGCACCAGCGGACGCGTCGCGCCTACTCGGCGAATGTGCCCCAGGTTGCTGGCTTCATACACGCCCTCGTAACCTATGACGGGCAGCCAGACTTCTTGCGCCGTCATGCTTGCTCTCCGGTCATGCGCAGGCGAGCCGCGCGGCACTCTGCGGCGCGACGGTCTGCATAGGATTGACGTTGCCGCTGGCTGCGGATGCGGCGCGCGGCTTGGCGCTCGTCATCGGCAGGCGGGATGATGGCGGCGGGGCGGATCATCCACCCGAACAGGGCGCTCAGCATGGCCGCACCACCGGGTCACCGAACGGGTTGGCGTGGTAGCCGCGCCGATACCGATCGCGGCCGATCTCCAGCGCCTTCGCGACCCAATCGCGGGCCTGTTGCTCCGCCAGTCGAATGCCAATGAAGTGATTGGTCGACATCACGAAGTACCGGTTCTTCAGCACCGCGGACGGAGCGACCTGTGCACCCGGCGCCGGCGACCAGCCTGCATCGACGAACGGCGCGGCGCGGTTGATTGCGACCAAGGTCTGATCCGCGTCTTCGCTCGGATCTTCGAAATTTTCAGGCTCGCACTGGTGGCAGCCCCAGCGACAAACGCAGGCCGTCATGGCTTCATAGACCGGTAACCACGCGACCACGCCCGCGAATGCGACGTGTTGAGCGGGTGCGGATTGTCGGACGGGCTGGCCTTGCGCAGCGCCGCCATCTGGCCGTCGAGCACGGCCTGCTTTTCGCGATCGTTCATGCCGCGATCCTCATCCAAGCGTCGGAATCGAAGCCGCGCCGCTTGGCCCGTTCGATCACCTCATCAGCGGTCAGGATGGCTGTCCCGAACCGCCAATATCTGCCGTTGAAATTCTGCTGCCCGTCTTCGTCGCAGCGGTGGTTTGGCCAGCGAGGACGCAAGAAGTCGGCTGCACGACCGGCAAGCGACATATCGGCCATCCGCACAGGGACCGCATTCTGCCTGCGGTAGCTGAACCCACGCAGGACATTGCAGCGAACCCCTGCTTCCCGCATCCAGCGGTCGATGGTGCTTTGCGAGACACCAGCGCGCTGACAGGCTTCGGCGCGAGTCATCGTTGAGGCTTCGCGGCGAAACCAGTCGGGCGCCGGGTGTTGCGGACGATGCGGCGACGATTTGGTCTTGGCGCCGATCGGACGCTTGAAACCTATCGCCTTGCACATGCGCTGGACGGTCGAAATTGACAGCGCAAAGTGGACCGCGGCGTCGTCCTGCGAGTGATCGGCCATGTACGCTTCGAAACCCTCCGGGATCGGACAGCGGCGCGATGCGTCTCGGCAAGGTCGGCACCGCATGGCAGCCCAGCGCAATGGCTTCGCACAATCGCAGCACGTGTGCGGCGTTGCGCAGGGTGTGGGCTTCGCCATCACGCCACCGCCTTCAGCGCAGCATACTTGCCGCCCAGCTTGGCCCGTTCGCAGTCGGCGATTTCACGACCACCCGGCGACGCAGGGTGATGCGCGGCACCCTTGGCTGCGAGATAATCACGCGCCATGGTTTCGATCGCATCGTGATCTAGATCATCGGGCACGCGGACGATCGACCGCCCTTCCGGCAGCAGGACCGACAGCAGTTCGTCGGGGATGACGCCGACCAGCTCGTACAGCGCGTCGATCGGCATGATGGCCGTCGCGCCGTTGTTGCCGGCGTAGGTGCGCAGCGTCGAATAGGGGATGCCGCTGTCGAGACTGATCGCCTTGAGCGACAGACCGTTCGCCTTGGCCACCCGGAAGACCAGCTCCTGGTTCTTTCGGATGATGCCACCGATGTCGCAATTACGCGCCATGATGTTGCACCCCCGGAACGGTACCCCGGTCGCCATGGATATTACGCGAATTGCGGGAAACGGGGGTGCCGAGGTGGAAGCCGGCGTCGTCTTGGTAGCCCTCGGGCGCGGTGTCGCACATGATCTGGAAGCCGAGCAGTTCCGCGCAGGCGACAAGCGCGACGATAAGGAACGGGTCCATCTACTGTACCTCGCTGTTTGGGGTGATGACGGGCGGGCGCATTCAGAGGAGTGCCCACGAAAGCTCGGGCTCGCCGGAAAGCTGGCGGTCGCGCTCGCTGATGAGGAAGTCGCCCCATTGGCTCGCCATGGCTGCGGCGATGCCGGCATAGGTCCGGCTGCGCTCTTTCCAGCGGTTCGGCCCGGGCGGCATCTTGTGGATGCGGTCGGATCGGCCCGGGACGATATCGGTCGGGATCAGCTTGGGCAGGTTGTCGAGCCAAAGGCAGGTCGCCTTCGTCTCGCCGTGTCCGAACTGCCAAGGCTGAATGATCTGGTCAGGCTTGCGGATGTGCGAGCTGATGACGCTGACTGGATTTTCGAGCGCGATGTGCGGAATAGGCGCGTCCAGAAGCCGCTTCACGAAATCGAGCGAACGTTGCTGCCGGCCGTCTGCACGCTTGGCTGGAAAGTGACGCGCGCCGCTGACAGCCAGATCGGTGCAGGGCGGATGCGCGATCATCAGATCCCAGCTGCCGAAGTGATCCGACAGGGTGGCGACGTCGATGCAGTCTTTCTGCCAATGATAGGAGGGATCCCCCTCGGTCGGCAGCAGGTCACAGGACCAAGCGTCGAAGCCGCGAGCACGGAAAGCATCGCGGACGGTTGCACTGTACTCGCAAGCGACGAGCACGCGGATACCATTGCCACTCACCGCGCATCCCCGCGGTCGCGTCGGGGGGAAGTGGCGGGGGTGATCCACGACTGCATCGGGACAGCGCCGCCGGTCTTGCTTTCAATCGCCGCGGCCACATCCAGCGTCGGGCGCATCAGGCCACGGCGGATACGATTGACGATGGAGCGATCTTTGCCGATCAACGTGGCAAACGCCGCGTCGTCGATCTCTTCCGACTTCATATAGCGGGCAAGGGGCGTGCTGCTCATGGATGCACTATGTGCACGCGATGCACATTCGTCAAGCGCCATATGTGCATACTATGCGCGCGACAACGCTGTGCGCGAAATGCACAACGGCTACGTGGATACGGAATGGTTCAAAGCTCGGAAGCGCGACTTGAAGGTCAATGACGTCAAGTTGGCTGAGGCGTTAGGTGTTGAGCGTTCGGTCGCGAATAAGGTTGTGAACGGCAAAGTGCCGTTTAACGCTCGCAGGACCGACGCCGTCGCTGCCCTCCTTCAGGTATCTCGCGATGAGCTGCTGTTCCGTGTCGGCATAGCGAACGAGCCGCCCGCTAATGTCGTGCCGATGCCGAAGCGCACCGAGCGATCAGATCACGCCCCTACCCGCTCGATCGACGGCGGCGAGACGGCGCCGGTGCTGCGGCTCGACCTGTCCTATTCCATGGGGCCGGGCCGCGATCTCGACGACAGCTATATCGAAGCCGAGGCGTTCGAATTCGACCTAGGGTTCCTGCGCAGCCTGACGATCACGCCGGCCGAGCGGATCCGCATCGTGGACGGTATTGGCGATTCCATGCAGCCGACGATCCACGATCGCGACCTGCTGTTCATCGATACCAACCAGGCGACCCTCAACGCGCAAGATCGGGTCTGGGCCATATGGCTGTTCGGGCTGGGCGCGGTGAAGCGGTTGCGAGCGCTTGATGCCGAAAAGGTGCTCGTGATGAGCGACAACCCCGACGTCGAGAACCAAGTCGTGAACCGATCGGACATTATCATTAGCGGACGCGTCGTCGGCTCAATCAAGCGGCATTGAGGAGCGATTGGTGGCCCGACTGCACGTGTTCGCCGACGAGGCTGGCAACTTTGATTTCCGCCGTCATCCGAACGTCAGCAACTTTTATATCATATGCACCGTGACAATGACGGATTGCGCGAAGCCGGCAGCTTTGCTGACCGATCTAAAGCGGCAGTTGGCGTGGGAAAAGGCGCCGGTTCGTGACTCGTTCCATTGCACGGATGATGCGCAAGCGACGCGCGACCGCGTGTTTGAGACGATCCTTGGCTGCGAATTTGGTGTTCAGGCGACGGTGATGGAGAAAGCGAAAGCCAATCCATCAATTCGTAAAACAGACGCTGCCTTCTACGGTCATGGATGGCTCTACCATCTGCGACACGGGCTGCGTGACGAGATCTTTTTTGCCGACGAACTCCACATTACAGCGGCCTCCGTGCGTACCAAAAAAGAGCAGGTGGCCTTCGCAGACGCTGTGCGGGATGTGGTTCGGGAAACGGTCGATGGACCTGCCGTCAGGACTAGCTTCTGGCAATGCGCCACCGATCCCTGTTTGCAGCTCGCGGATTATTGCACTTGGGCCATACAGCGCAAATGGGAAAAGGGCGACGCTCGAAGCTATGATCTGATACGTGACCGGGTCACGTATCATTATGACCTATTCGCCCGCGGCAAAACGCTGTATTTCTAACTGATTTTAGGGGTGTTGCGGCCGCACTCCCGACTATCCAAGCGGAAGAACCCAGGGGTTCTTATCGTCCGGCGCCAACCGCCCGATTCATATATACGCACGAGCGTACACCCGCAAGAGCCAGCCTCGGTTTAACGACCGGGGCTTTTTTGTGCCCCGAAATAATTGTGCAGCACATGCACATTTACGCTTGACCAATCTGTGCACGTGATGCACATTCCTCCCATCAGCCACGCACCGACGCGCGGCGCCGCTTCGGCGGGATGGGAGATAGGCAGATGCAGCAGCAGGTCGTATCGAAAGGCAACCGCGCAGTAGTCATCACTGAGGAGCGCGGACGTTTTGCCGCTCGCCTGTATGTGAATGCGCGCGACGGCATCGCGAACGCCAGCGCCACTTTGACCGCGAACACCTTCAAGTCGGCAGCCGGTGCGAACCGTTGGGCCGCGAAGCAGGTGGCGGCATGACTGCCATGGTGCCGACAGAGCAGGTGGACCGGATCGCAGCGGCAAAGTACGGCGTGAAATCGCTGGGATGGAACCGTGATGTGACCGCCGCCATACTCAGCGGGCGCGCTGATGACGCCGAGATTGTCCAAACCCTCGCTCGCCATCGCCTTACGGTCCTTGCCGCACAGGTGCCCGCATGACCCCGGCGGATGGCGGGGCGGCGGAACGTCCGTCTTACTGGCTGGTGCCGATCAACCCTCACGGCGGCGGATGCTTGTGCTGCGGTAGCGTGCCAGCGGTCTTTGATCTGAACGACTGCATCGCTGTCGGCTTCGGCTTCGCGGCCTGCACCAAGGATGGCGCGATCGTGCTGGAAGAGCCGCGGCCGTCCTACGACGACAACGGCGAAATGCTGGACGACGATCAGCATTACCCGACCGGTGCCGACGCCGAAAAGCTGGCCGTGGCCGATCCCGATCACGACTGGCGGATCATGCTGGAAAGCCCGCTTCTGGGGCGCACGTTCCAGCGGCAGGGCGCGGGTAACTGGGTGCTGGTCGAGCAGAACGCAGGCTTCGCATGAACGCCTTCACCGCAATCACCCCCGCCCTATGCGAAGCCGCCGACGACCGCATCGAGCGCGCGGCTGCAGACCTGATCGCTCGTTACCGGCGCGGTCTGGCAGTGGCGATCAAGCACGGCGCTGACCAGTGCGTCCGCGAGGAAGCGCGGCGGTGTTTGGCGAAGGTCGAGGCACACGCCAAGCGGATCGAGCAACGGCAGATGTTCGCCGCCGATACCGCACTGGTCTGGTTGGGCCGCAACATGGCTGGTCCACGCATCGAAGCCGCAATCGCTGCTGGTGAGCGTCGACGCGCCGCCCGCCCCCTCACCGACCGCACGACGGAGGAATGAGATGAGCCATACTCCCGGACCTTGGCAGTGGTACGGCAACGCGCGCAACCGCGAAGTCTACCTTGCCACTTCGCATAGCGGACGCCGCTACGTCATGGGTTTTCGCCGCTGGGGCATGTCCGGCGCGCAGCCGATGTTCCAGCCCGCAGAACGCGGGTTGGTGCCCGCTGACACGCTACTGACGTTCGAAGTCGGCGATCGTGGCGTCCGCGGGCACGAACAGGCTAAAGCAGACGATAGCGTCTATCGCTACGACATTCGCGGGATCGACTGTGACGACGCCCGCCTGATCGCCGCTGCGCCGGAATTGCTGGAGGCTCTCGAAAAGATCGAGCGCATTTGCGGCGGTGCTTCGAACTTCACCGGCGAAAGTGTGATTGCTGGGATTGCCCGCGCCGCCATCGCCAAAGCGACCGGAGCCGCAGCATGATATCCGAAAGCACGAACCGGGCGGGGATGTGCTTCATCGATCGCACCCCGATCCTGATCCCCAACCTTCGCCGCTACTGGCGCGACCCGCAGCCGTTCGAAGCCGAACGCACGGTCCGCCAAGCCGAACTCAACGACCGCCTGACCCAGCGTGACGCGCATTGCCGCGAGCGCATCTGGGCGATGATCGAACGGGAGAAAAAGGCATGACCCCTTTTGTCGACAAGCTGAGCGCCTCCTTTCCGAAGCGGTCTTTGTGCGAATGCCCGTACTGCGGAAAGGCTTATACCGCCGCCACTCAAGGCCACCCCGCATGACCGCGCCCGTATCGCAGGTGCTGAGCGAGGCGGCTGATCTGCTGGAGAAGCCGGGGGCTTGGACGCAGAATGCGTTCGCTCGCGATTGGCTGGGTCGCATGACAGGTCCACTGTCGACAAAAGACACCGCCGTTTGCTGGTGCGTGATGGGCGCGACCTGCGTCGCTGGTCAAGATGCTGACGAAGGCCAAGCGGCAGATGACTTCCTGCGCGGCTTTCTTGGTATCCCAGATTTGGCTTCATGGAACGACACTCCCGGTCGCACCCAAGCCGAAGTCGTAGCCAAGCTGCGTGAAGCCGCCGCTCTCGCCAAGGAGCAGGGGCGATGAAGCGCACGACCGCCAACCCGCATGAGTACCGCCGCGCGGTCGAGGACGACCTGTCCAAGCTGCCGATGGCGGAAGATCGCTGGCACCTGACGCCCGCGCAGAAGCTGGACAGCCTCGCGGTCTGCGGCATCTTCGGCACCGTCATGGCGTGGCTGATCTTCACCCCGCTTGCCGCCTTCATCACCGGCCTGACCATGACGGCGATTTGCCTCACGGTCTGGGTGCAGATGCGGAGGCAGGGATGAGCCCGGCTCGCGTGATCCAGTCCGGTATCGACCGCGACACTGGCTATCCAGTCGAGCTTCGGGACCGCGGCGACTTCGTTCCGTTCGGCGCGGGACAGACCTTCTGGTTCGCCTACCCCGATCGAAACCGCAATCCATACCAAGGCGCATCTGGCGACACGAAGGCGCAGGCCGTCGCCGCGATGCTCGCCAAGCAGGAGACACGTCATGCGGCATGACCTGACGATGATGCAGATCAGCGCTGTTCGTACGATGCTGGCCGATATGGCGGCAGACGACGACGAACGTCTGCTGCTCGACACGCTGGACGGCGAAACGGATGCCTTCGAATTGGTTCGTCGGTTGCTGGACGGCATTGAGCGCGACGAAGGCGATGCGGAAGTTCTGGCCGACCAAATCGCCCAACGCGAGGCGCGGATGCGTCGGTGTAAGGAACGCAATACCGGGCGCCGTGAAGCAATCATGGCGCTGATGCAGTGCGCCGGCCTCAAGAAGCTGCCGTTGCCGGAAGCGACGCTGACCCTGCGCGACCTGAAACCGAAGCTGGCTATCGTGTCCGACGACGCTGTGCCCGAACAGTACCAGGTCGTGAAGCGGTCACCGGACAAGAAGGCGATCTACGCTGCGTTCGAAGCCGCTGACAATCTTCCCAACTGGCTGACCCGCATGGACGCGGGAACGTCGCTCACCATTCGGAGGGCGTGATGACACCCGAACAGACTGCGATGCTGAACGCGCCGCTGGACCCGAAGCACGTCAAGAAGCCTTCCGGTTCCTTTGGGCCGAAGGGCGATTACCTTGAGGGCTGGCACGTCATCAACGAGCTTAACCGCGTGTTCGGGTTTGATGGCTGGTCGTACAGTATCGACCTAAGCCGGGACGCCCTGACCGAGGGCAAGGACAGCAAGGGCAACGTTCAGTGGCAGGCGGCATATACCTGCGTCTGCACGCTCACCGTTGGTGCCGTGACGCGTCAGGACGTAGGCTTCGGCAGCGGGTTCGCGAAGATGATCGGCGATGCCGTAGAGGGTGCGACCAAGGAAGCCGCCACAGATGCTCTCAAGCGAGCCGCTCGGACGTTCGGCAACATCTTCGGCCTGGCTCTGTACGACAAGAGCCGCGCCAATGTGCAGGCCGCGCCCGAGCCGGAACCCGAAATGGTGCAGGCCATGCGCAAGCAAATCCGCGCGTGCGACACGCTTATCGCACTGAGCGAGTGGAAGCGTGACCATGGCGCTGCGGCAAACGCTACCGGCTTCGGTCCCACCCTTGTCGAGGAATGGAACACCCGGAAGGTAGAGGTGGAAGCGATGAACAGGGCGGTGGCGTAATGGCACTCCCCGCTCGCATCCCAAAGAGGCCGAAGCGTGACATGCGCTGGCGCTCGCCGGCTCACTGCAACTTCGTTCGCGGCCATGCCTGTTCGGTATGCGGCTCCATGACAGCTATCGAGGTCGCGCACGTCCGTATCGGATCAGGCGCAGGGTTGGGCCAGAAGCCGGACGACTGGCGTACCGTCAGCCTGTGTGCCGAGCATCATCAACGCCAGCACAACGTCGGCGAGCAAACCTTCTGGCGCGGCCTCGATGTCGAGGCGCTTATTGCAGCCTTCATTAAGGCCAGCCCGAAACGGATGGAAATCGAACAACGTCAACGGGAGAAAGTGCGTGCCTGACCAAGCCCCTTTGATCTTTCGTAAAGTGCTCGGGTCGCTGCGGCCGGTCGGCCGGGCTGCCGAGGATGCGCTTGCCACGCTGGGCGATGGCGCCGTCCGTATTCGTATCACGCGCACCGCAGGCAATGTCCGCCGTAATGCCCTGTATTGGGCATGCCTTGGCGTCGCCGCCCCCATGCTGTCCGAACGGATCGAAGGCGACGCGATCGACGTAGAAATGCTTCACCGCATTCTGAAAGATCGGCGCGGGCTGGTCCGAGTCGTCACGTTGCCAAGCGGCGATACGATCAAGGACTACGACAGCACGTCCTTCGCGAAGATGCCTGAGAACGAACGCGCCGCCTTCGTGGATTGGGCGCTGAACACGCTGAGCAAATGGCTCGGCTGCGATGTCACAGACCTACGGCGGGAGGCCGAAGCAGCATGACCAACATTCACACCGACCTGGGCGAAGACACGCGGGGGGATGCGTGATGGGGTGGCCTTTTTTCCTGAAGCAGCCCGCCGCGCTGGTGGAGGCGTATCGCAAGATCGACAAGCTGACGACGGACAAGGCGTATTGGGAAACCCGCGCGCTGACCGCCGGCAAGCTGTCGAACGAGCTGATGCGGGAGCGCGATGAAGCCCGCGCCCTTCTCGCCAACGCCTATGTGCGCGGTCCCAAAGGCCATTTCCAGCGGGCAGAACTGCCTGAGGTGAAGGCGGTGTCCAATGGATAACGCACATCTGTTCTTGCACCGCTTGATCGAATGTTCGGTCGCGATCGGTTGGCAGGCTGGCGTTGGTGGGCGCGAGACCGCTGGTGCGATCGTCTCTTACCTCGCTGTGCATCCAGAGCGGTTGCAGTCCTTCATCGACTGCAACGAGAACCCATTCGATTGGGGCGAGGAATGGATCAAGGGCGGTGTGCTGACTTGGCAGACCAAGGATGGCCGCATCATCGACCCGGCAGACCTCCCCCTCCCCACACCCCCGGAGACGAACGCATGACCGATCGGAGCAAGCTGCTGGCGCTGGCTGAGACTGTCGAGAAGCTGACGGGGCCAAGCGTTCATGTCGACGCCGACATCCGGGACGCGCTCAAACTGCCAAGCGACTATTCGGTCGACTGGCGCGGATGGGGCGTCGACGAAGCTGGCAAGCCAATCGAGCGGGCGAAGGCTTTCCCTTATACCGCCTCGCTAGACGCCGCGATGGCGCTGGTGCCGGAGGGGTGGGAATGGAACGTATGGGGTAGCGGATATTGCCGGATTATGCACCCGCAAACACATCGAAACGACAAAGATGGAAGATCATGCACCCCCGCTTTAGCCCTCTGCGCCGCTGCCCTGCGCGCCCAAGCGGAGGCGCTGTCGTGACGCGGGAAGAAAGGGCGCGGGAATGGCTCGCGGATTACTTCGACCAGCACGGCAAGCACGGCGGTGCGGATGAATTGCGCGATGGCCGCATGATAACGATGACCAGCATCACCGCAGTCAACGCCATGCTCGCCTTCGCCGACGCAGAAGCCGCAGCCATGCGCGAGCGGGCGGCGGGGGCCATGGAAGCGCTTGCGGCAGAAAAGCGAGCAGCAATGCACCCGGAAGGCCACCCGATGGCTGGCGGCATTGTCGATGGGATGCTTGATCGTGCTGCCAGCGCTTACGATCACGCCGCCGCCGCGATCCCCGCCTTGCCGGCGACGGGGGAGGTGGAATGAGCCTCTATATCGCGCCGCTGTTCGAACGCATTCAGGTGTTCCACGAAGACGGCACGGATGCTGGCTATGTGCTTCGCCGCTGCCGACTGGCCCCGGGTGATGTACTGATGCCGCCCGGGTCAGACTTTCGTGCCGCTATGGCTTTGATGAAGGAGGCCGAGGATGACGCTCGCTTCGACTAGCCCCACCCAAGACCTGCAAGCCCAAGCGGCAGTGAATGTGATGGAGGCACGCACGCGAGCAGCAGCGCGGTATCCAGAAGCGATCGTCGACACGATGGGGCGTGAGCATGTGCCAGCACCAAGGCGGGCTATCCTGTCCGGGGCGTGGGACAACGCGCCTATCGTTCGGGCGGAGATGGACCATGGCTAGTATCCTACTGGCACCGCAGGAAGCGGCCGAGCGGCTGCTTATCAGTGAGCGGACGTTGCGCGATCTGAAGCGCAAAGGGCTGATCCGCTATGTCGCGGTATCGGCGCGTCGCATCGCGTATCGACCGGACGATCTGGACGAGTATGTCGAGAGCCAGGTAAAGCAGGAGGCCGGACCGCAGCCGACCACACCACCGCGGAAGCAGGTGCGCCGTCCATCCGACATCATCCCCTTTTCGAAGCGGAACGGCTGATGACCGTCTATAAGCCTAAGAACAGTCGGCTGTACCACTACGACTTCGTGTTCAAGGGCAACCGCTATCACGGCTCGACCGGGTGCGCGGCTAAGCGGGATGCCGATCGCTACGAACGGGACAAGCGGACCGAGGTCGCACTCGGCACGAAGGTAAAGCCGTCGATCACGTGGGATGACGCCTGCGGGCTGTACTGGCAGCACCGTGCGAAATTCTCTGCCGACAGCAAGACGACAGAAGGGCAGATCACACGCCTGCGCGAGATTGGTCCGAACCGGCTGCTGGCTGACCTGACGTTCGTCGACTTCAATCGGTACGTCGCCATGCGGCGCGGACAAACCGCGCGCTACAAGAAGACACTCATCACCGCCGCGACCGTCAACCGTGAGATTCAGCTTGCTCGCCGGATCGTGCGCTACGCCGCGACCAGCTTCTCCGGTCCCGACATCGAATGGACCAAGCTGCTGTTGCGCGAGCCGAAAGAACGCGTGCGCGAGCTGACCGACGAAGAAGAACGCCGGCTGATGGAATCGCTCGGTCCCGATCTGGCAGCGGTCGTCGAATTTGCCATTCTGTCCGGCCAGCGCCGCACCGCGATCATCACCATGCTTTGGTCGAAGGTCGACCTTGCCAGCGGATGGGCAGAGGTGAAAACGAAGGGTGACGTGTGGCACCGCTTCCCACTGACGCCGCGCATGGTCGCGATCATTGCCAATATGCCGAAGGTCGCGCCCCAGGTGTTCACCTACGAATGCGAGCGTCCGGCGCCGAAGAAGGGCGAGCAGGTCCAGCGTATCAAGGGCGAGCGGTATCCGTTCTCGCGAGATGGCTGGCGGCGCAAATGGGCATGCGCGCTACAGGTGGCAGGTCTGACCGATTTCCGCTTCCACGACCTGCGGCACACCGCCGGGAGTCGCGTGACGCGCGGATCGAACATTAAGGTCGCGCAGAAGCTCTTGGGACACACGCGGATCGAGACAACCTCGCGCTACGCCCACGTCCATGAAGAGGACATCCGGAAGGCGATGCTTGCAGCCGAGTCCCGGATTATCCCCGAAGCGAACACCGTCGTATCTCTCAAACCCGCAGGAAACCGCCAGAAATGACGACTGCTACCACGGCTCCCAAAGCAGGCGCGCTACCAGACTGCGCCACTCCCCGACGGAGGACTGCGCCTAGGCCGGTATCGGCCGGGACGCAAGCAGGCATTTGGTGGGCCCGGCAGGACTCGAACCCGCAACCTAGCCGTTATGAGCGGCCAGCTCTAACCATTGAGCTACAGGCCCCACCTGTGGCGCGAGCGATAGCGTCGCCGCCCACGCCTGCGCAAGGGCGTTGATGCCCCTGCCCTTCACGCAGAGTCGCGTTCGACCAGCACCGGCGGCATCATTACCGACGGCGCATCCTCGCCGGCGATGCGGCGAAACAGCGCGGAGACCATTTCTTCGGCACCGCGTGCGATATCCTGTCGCACGGTCGTGATGCGCGGCACGGCACTGAGTGCGAGCGGCAGGTCGTCGTAGCCGACCACCGGCATGTCGCCCGGCACGCGGATGCCGCGATCGGCCAGCACCCGCAACGTCGTCAGTGCGATCACGTCGGACGCGGCGGCGATCCCGTCGATCTCGCCGCCGACGCGGTCGAGATGCGCGGTCACTTCCTGCACCATGATGTCGGAGGCAAGATGCGTGTCGAGCTGGATCGGCGGATGCTCGATCCCCGCCGCCGCCATGGCGGACGCGATCCCTTCGTAGCGCTGGCGGATTTCGGGCGCGCGCAGTTCGCCCAGAAACGCGATGCGCCGCGCCCCGCGCGCGATCAGCCGCTCGCCGGCCAGGCGCCCACCGGCGATGTTGTCGGTGCCCACCGCGCAATGCACCTGCCCCGGCAGGTCGCTGCTGCCCCACGCGACCAGCGGGCGATAGCGGCGGGCGACGCGTTCGATCGTATCGACCTGATCCGATTGGCCGATCAGCAGCACGCCGTCCATCATCCCCGAATCGACGATCCGTTCCAGCCAGTCGGTCGCGTCGGGAATGATGCGCGAGAGCATCAGGTCATACCCGTCCTCGGTCAGCCGGTCGGCAAGAAAGCCGAGCATCGTCATGAAGAACGGATCGGACAGATGCTGGCGCCGCTCATGCCCCAGCGGCACGACCACCCCGATCACGCCGGTACGCTGCGTCCTGAGCCTGCTGGCCATCTGGTTCGGACGAAAGCTGTGTTCGGCGGCCAATGCCTGAATGCGATCGCGAGTTTCCGCGTTGACCAACGACTTACCGGCCAGCGCCCGCGATACGGTCCCCGGCGACACCCCCGCCAACCGTGCAAGATCGGCGATCGTCCGCACCCGCGACATCTGTCCATTCTGCTCCATGCCGCTGCTTGTACGAAGAAAAACTCACCGTCCGCCAGCGAAAATATCAGCCCGTATTGGAACGTTGCAAACGTTTGCGAAAGACGATAGCGGATCGATCCTGCCACCGTGACTTGCGACGTCGCGGCAGGATGCGGCACAACGCGGGCCGTTGAACGGGAGAGGATCGACATGCATTCCGACACGATCGTGGCTGGCGTGGAGCTGGGCGGCACCAAATCGATCGCCGTGGTCGGGCGGGGGCGCGAGATCATCGACCGGTTCCGGGTACCGACAACGACCCCCGACGAAACGCTGGGCGCGATCGCCGCGAAGCTGGCGGAATGGCGGCAGGAGCACCGTCCCGCCGCGATCGGTATCGCCAGCTTCGGCCCGATCTCCGTCACCGACGGCACGATGCTGCCGACCCCCAAACCGCATTGGGCGGGTGCCGGGATCGTCGCGCCGCTGGCACACGGGTTCGACAAGGTCGCCTTTCACACCGACGTGACCGGCGCGGCACTGGGCGAAGGGGCGTTCGGCGCGGGGGTCGGCCTGTCCGACTTCCTGTACGTGACCGTCGGTACCGGGGTCGGCATGGGGATCATCGCCGGCGGGCGGCCGGTGACGGGCATGATGCATCCGGAGGCAGGTCATATCCGCGTCCGCCGTCGTGCCGACGATGCGTTCGCCGGCGCCTGCCCCTTCCATGGCGACTGTCTGGAAGGACTGGTCAGCGGCCCGGCGATCGCGGCGCGGACCGGCGGGCCGGCACATCTGCTGTTGGCCGATCACCCGGCATGGGGCGACGTCGCCGATGCGCTGGGGGAGGCGTTCGCGACGCTGTTCCTCACCCTCTCCCCTGCCCGCATCATCGTCGGCGGCGGGGTCGGCCTCGGCCAGCCGCAGGTGCTGCCGATGGTGCGCGAACGGGTGGTCGCAGCGCTGGGCGGGTATCTGGGCTTCGTCGATGCCGAATCGATCGAGGATCGGATCGTGCCGGCGGCGCTGGGCGACGAGGCAGGTCCGCTGGGTACGCTCGTCATGGCGCAAGACGCGCTGGCGTAACGCGCCGCGCTGATCCACAGTCCGCGCGATGAACGATCATAGCGAAGAACCGTCCGGCGCATCGCGCGGTACGCAGACGCTGATGCGCGGCCTCGATCTGGTCGAGGCGTTGCGCGACGAACCGTTGCGTGTCGCCGAACTGGCGCGCGTGCTGGGGCTGAGCCGGACGACGACGCACCGGCTGGCGGCGGCGCTGGTCGAACGCGGCTATGTCGCGCAGGCCGAGCGTGGGCTGCTGACACTGGGGCCGACGTTGCTGCAACTGGGTTTCACCGCGCATCGCCGCATCGATCTGGTCCGTGTCGCGCGGGCGCGGATGGAGGCGTTGTCGGCGGATACCGGGCTTTGCGTATTCCTCGGGCGACGCGACGGCGACTATTCGCTGCACCTCGACCGCGCGGCGGGGCGGCAGCGGCTGGAGGTATCGACCCGTCCGGGCGACCGGCGGCCGGTGGCGCAGACCGGATTGGGCAAGGCATTGCTGTTCGACGAAAACAGCCAGCGGCTGGCCGATCTATACCGTGCGACCGGCGCCGCCGAACCCGCTGCGATCGACAAATGGGTTGTCGACATGCGCGCCAATATCGCGCGCGGCCATGTGATCCACGACAGTGTCGGCAATGACGGCATCCGATCGATCGCCGCGCCGATCCGCGACGTGTCCGAGGGCATTGTCGCCGCGATCGGCATTGCCACCGCCGCGCAATATCTGACCCCGGACAAGGTCGAAGCAATCGGCCCGCAAGTCGCCGCGACCGCGCGGGCGATCAGCGCGGATCTGGGTTATGCCGATCCGGATCCTTCGGTGCCGGTGGCGTCGTTCTCCTTGGCACCGTCGCTGCCATGATAGTCCTGCAGGCTTTGTCCACCGTCGAACCGGCCTGCGTCGCTGTCGTTATGCGGGTTGGGATAGGCGCCGCCGCCTGACTCGCCGCCGCTTGGCGAGGTGTTGACGCCATCGGGCTTGGCGGTGTCGTTGCCGGAGCCGACCGCCTGATTGGGTTGCTTGCCGTCGGTCATGGTGGTTCTCCTTCGTGGTGAAGGGGTTAACGCGCAGGCCGACAATGTGGGTGCGTGCCCAAAAGCCCTCTCCCCGCTTGCGGGGAGAGGGTTGGGAGAGGGGCAGTCACGAGCGCTGGCTGCCTTTCCCCTCTCCCCTGAAGGGGAGAGGGAGTGTGGTTACGCCAGCACGAAGCTGCCGTTCACCCCATCCGCCTCGGCCGAAGGCGCGACCCACAGCCGGAAGCTGCCCGGCTCGACCACCGGCCGGTTCTGCACGCCGATGAAGCGCAGGTCATTCGCCCGCAGCGAAAACTCCACGACCTTCGATTCCCCCGGCGCCAGCGCGACCCGCTGAAACGCCTTCAACTCGCGCACCGGGCGGGTGATGCTGGCGGCGACGTCGTGGATGTAGAGCTGCACGACCTCGGTCGCCGCGCGCGTCCCGCTGTTGGTGACCCGCGCCCGCACTTTTAACGCGCCGTCGCTGTTCAGCCGCCCGTCGCCGAGATCGAGGTCGCTATACGCGATCCGGCCATAGGTCAGCCCATGCCCGAACGGGAACCGCGCCGCATTCGGCCCTTCGCGATAGCGCGCCTTGTATTCGGCCAGCGGCCCCGGCGGGTTGGGGCGACCGGTGGTCTTGTGCGCATAATAATAAGGCTGCTGTCCGGTCGAGTAGGGAAAACTGACCGGCAGACGTGCCGAGGGGGACACATCGCCGAACAGGATATCGGCGGTCGCCGGTCCGCTTTCCGAACCCAGGAACCACGTCACCAGGATCGCGCGGGCATCGAGCACCGGCTTGTCGAGCACCATCGCCCGGCCGTTGCGCAGCAGGATCACGGTCGGTTTGCCGGTCGCCAGCACCGCTTCGGCCAGATCGAGCTGCGCCTTGGGAATGCCGATATCGACGCGCGACTGCGCCTCACCCGACATGCGTTGCGATTCACCGATCGCGAGCAGCACCACATCGGCCTGCGACGCGGCGATTACCGCCGCTTCGATCCCGCCGGCGATCGGATCGGTGATGCCCGATCCGTCGACGGCGCTGACCAGCCTGGGATCGCTGACGGCGGCGCGCACCCCGGTCAGCAGGTCGACAGCCTCGGCATCCGAACCATAGACGTTCCACGTCCCGATCAGTTCGCGCTGCCCCTGCACGAACGGCCCGATCAGCGCGATACGCTTGCCCGATTTCGGCAGCGGCAACAGGTCGCCGTCATTCTTGAGCATGATGATCGACCGCGCCCCCGCCTCGCGCGCCAGCTTGAGATGCTGGGGCGTGCGCACCCGCTGCTTTTCGCGGCGCGGATCGATGCGACGGAACGGGTTGTCGAACAGGCCGAGCTGCGCCTTCAGCGCCATCACGCGGCGTACCGCCTGATCCAGCCGCTCCATCGGCACCTCGCCCTTGGCCACCAGATCGGGGAGATGCTTGATATAGAAACCCGACTGCATCGACATGTCGACACCGGCGAGGAAGGCGAGCTTCGTGGCTTCGCGCGCATCGGCGGCGAAACCATGCGCGATCAGTTCCTCGTCGCCGGTATAATCGGACACGACCAGCCCGCCGAACCCCCATTCCTTGCGCAGAACCGTGTCGAGCAGCCACGGATTGGCGGTGGCGGGCACCCCCGACAATTCGTTGAACGACGCCATCGTCGTCGGCACCCCGGCGGCGAACGCGGACTGGAACGGCGGGAAGTAGATTTCGCGCAGGCTCCGTTCGGACACGTCGACGGTGTTGTAGTCCAACCCCGCCTCCCCCGCGCCATAGGCGGCGAAATGCTTGGCACAGGCGGCAACGGCGTCGTCGGCGGTCAGGCCGCGCCGCCCCTGGAACCCGCGAACCCGCGCATCGGCCATCGTCTTGCCGAGCAACAGGTCCTCGCCCGCTCCTTCGATCCCCCGCCCCCAACGCTGGTCGCGGGCGATGTCGACCATCGGCGCGAAGGTCCAGTCGACCCCCGCGGCCGACGCCTCGACCGCAGCCGCGCGCGCGGTGCGTTCGGCCAGATCGGCGTCGAACGTCCCCGCCTCGGCCAGCGGCATCGGGAATACGGTGCGGAAGCCGTGGATGATGTCGGCGGCGAACAACAACGGCACCTTCAGCCGCTGTTCGCGCATCGCCACCATCTGCATCCGCCGCGCCATTTCGGCGCCGTTGCCGTTGAACACCCCGGTCAGCCGCCCGGCGCGGACCTGCGCCAGTTGCTCGTCGAACGTCGCCGTCGCGCTGATCGGATTGAGCGCATTCGCGGCACCGCCCGCCCATGCCGCCGCCATCAACGTCAGCTGCCCGGCCTTTTCCTCGACGGTCATCTGGCCGATCAGCGATTCGACCGACGCCGGCAGCCGGTCGCCCGCCTGCGCCAGCAGCGCGCGCGCCGGCGATGCGCTCCACGCGGCGATCGCGCCGGCGCCCATCATCATCGCCCGTCGCGAAATGCGAATGTCTTCCATGCGATCCCCTCTGTGTCGTGTGCGCAACGAAATGGATGCGCTTGTGTTTCGAATCTTCGGTTGAAGCGCGTTTTAAGATCATGTAACCGGTTACATCAAGAGCGATCGGTCGGAAGCCGACGGATTCGCCGCGACGGGCGCGGCGACGCAGGGAGTGGAACGGTCAACGGCATGGCGAACGCCACCATCCGCGATGTGGCTCGCGCGGCGGACGTGTCCGTCGCTTCAGTGTCGCGCGTGCTGAACGGTCATGACAATGTCCGCCCCGAACTACGCGCCCGCGTGGAAACGGCTGCTGCCAAGCTCGGCTATGTGCCGCATGCCGGCGCGCGCTCGCTAAGCCTTGCGCGGTCGAACGCGATCGGCGTCGTCCTGCCCGACCTGCACGGCGAATTCTTTTCCGAACTGCTGCGCGGCATGGACCGCGAGGCGTCGGCGCGCGGGCTGCAACTGCTGCTGTCGAACATGCATGCCGATCCGGCGCGCGGCGTGGAGGCGTTGCGGACGATGCGCGGGCGCGTCGATGGCATGGTGGTGATGGCGCCGCATATCGACCCCGATCAGTTGTTCGCGCATCTGCCGACCGGCGTGCCGGTGGTGCTGGTCAATTGCGCACCGCACCACCAGCCGCGCCCCGAACTGCGCATCGACAATGCGAGTGGCGCACGGGCGATGGTCGACCATCTGGTCGCGACCGGCCGCCGCCGCATCCTCCACCTTGCCGGTCCGATCGGCAATATCGATGCGGAGGAACGGGTTAGCGGTTATCGTCAGGGCATCGCTGCCGCCGGCCTCGAACCGATGATCGAACACGGAACCTTTCTCGAAGAGTCGGGCGTTTCCGTAGCGGAAAAAATGGTTCGGGAGGGGAGCGACGTCGATGCGGTGTTCGCCGCGAACGACATGATGGCGATCGGCGTCCTGATGGGCTTGCGCCGCGCCGGGTTAGAAGTTCCCGGTCGCGTGGCCGTCGCCGGCTTCGACGACATCCCACTCGCCCGCCTCATCTCGCCATCGCTCACCACGTTGCGCAGCGACATCGCCGAACTCGGCGAACGCGCCATCGCCCGCCTGACTGACCAGATCGGCGGCGTGCACGACCGCACCATCGAACTTCGCGCGCCGACCATCGTCGTGCGCGAAACCACTTCACCAAGGGAAGACCCGGAACACCGGGGAACAAGGGGAATACACGCATGAGGAATACGATGTTCCGCGCGGCACTCGCCGCCGCGACGACGCTGGCGACGGGGGTGGTCGTCGCTCCGATCGCGCCTGCTTCGGCGCAGACCACCACCGCTTCGGTGCGCGGCACGGTACGTGACGCAGCGGGGGCGGTCGTCGCCGGCGCGACGGTCGTCGCGACCTCGACGGGCACGAACCAGTCCTATCGTGCGACGACCGACACGACCGGTCGCTATACGTTGAACGGCATCCGCGCCGGCGGCTATTCGGTCACCGTCACCGGCCCGAACGGTGAAACCGCGACCAGCGAAGTCACAGTCGGCATCGCACAGGCGGCAAGCCTCGACGTAACTCTCGGTGCCGCCGCCGCGCCGGGAACGCCCGACGAGACGGTCGCTGCCGAAGGTGACGAAACGATCGTCGTGACCGGCCGCCGCCTGATCGAAAGCCGGACCAGCGAAATCGCGACCAACGTGACGCAGGAGCAACTCCGCACCCTGCCCCAGACCGATCGCAACTTCCTGTCCTTCGCCGCGCTCGCACCCGGCGTCCGCTACAACGACAGCGAAACCGACAAGGGCATTCAGGCTGGCGCCTCGACCGCATCGCAGGTCAACGTGTTTATCGACGGCGTCAGCCTGAAGAACAAGCTGCGCGAAGGCGGCGTCGCCGGACAGCAGAACAGCCGCGGCAACCCGTTCGGCCAGTTGGCGGTACAGGAATTCCGCGTCCTGACGCAGAACTACAAGGCCGAATATGAACAGGCCGGTTCGGCGATCATCACCGCTGTTACGAAATCGGGCACCAATGAATTTCACGGCGAAGCGTTCGGGCAATATACCGACCGCGGCCTGACCGAACGCAGCTTCCTCGATCGCCGCAACAATCGTGCCAAGCCAGCCTTCGAACGCAAGCAATATGGTGTTTCGCTGGGCGGCCCAATCGTCAAGGACAAGCTGTTCTTCTTCGGCACCTACGAAGGTAACGACCAGGATCGGGCGTTCATTGTTGATTCTACCGGCACGGCAGACAACATTAGGGCGTTCGAAGCTGCATCCGGTCGGCAGATCAGTGAATTCGAAGGCAATTTCGTAAGCCCGTTTCGCGCCGATTTCTATTTCGGAAAGCTGACCTTCACGCCGGACGACGCTCAGACGTTCGACCTGTCGTACAGCCGTCGCGAAGAAACCGATATCCAAGGCTTCGGTGGCAACGTCGCGTACGAATTCGCAGAAAACAAGCGCAACACCGTCGAAACGTATCTTCTGAAATGGACGTATCGGGGCGACAATTTCATTAACGAAGCCAATCTAAACTACCTCAACTACAACTTCAGCCCGACCTCATTGAACCCGCAGCAGTCGAGCTTCAACTATGATACGGTCATTCAGTTCGGCGGGCGGGAAGCATCTCGGCGAGAGATACAGCAAGGCTACACACTTCGTGACGATTTCACCTATACCGGTTTCGACAACCACGCGATCAAGGTTGGTGCACGGGTCGAAGTGACCGATATTGAATTCTCGAACCTTGCCTTCCTGCAACCCGGCTACACTTTCCGCATCGATACCGTCGAAAATCCGAACACGAACCTAGCCAATGACACTAATTTCACCTTCCCTGCGGAAGCTCGTTTGGGATTGGGAAATGGAACGGTTCGCGGATCGAACACACAGCTCGGCTTCTACGTTCAAGACGACTGGGACGTGACCGATAGACTGCAGCTGAACCTTGGTCTTCGCTGGGATTACGAAACCAACGGCAACAACAACGATTTCATAACTTCGGCTAATGCCGCCGCTGCGCTGCGCGCCCTGCCCGCTACCAGCTATTTCGACCCGGAAAACTACATCAGCACGGGTGAGAACCGCAAACCCTTTGCCGGCGCATTCGCGCCACGCTTCGGTTTTTCGTACGACATCTTCGACAATGCAACGACGGTCATCTTCGGTGGCTTCGGACGCTATTATGATCGAAACAACTTCAACAACACCGTCGATGAACAATCGCGCACGATCAACCCGATCGGCGTCTTCCGTTTTTCACGCGACGGCCAGCCGCGCAACGGCTTGCAAACGGTTCTTTGGGATCCGCGTTATTTGACGCGCGAAGGATTGCTGGAACTGCGTGCGACATCGACCAGCGGTGCGCCCGAATTGTTCGCAGTAAAAAACAACACCAGGCCGCCGGTCAACGACCAAGTCAGCCTCGGCGTACGTCAACAGTTGGGACCGTGGCAGGTAGCAGTGACGGGATCGTATCAACGTGGTCGCAACGGCTACACCAACCTGTTCGCGACGCGGCAGAATGGTGGAATCGGCCCGTGTTGCGATACGTCACCCCTTGTCCCGTTCGGCTTTTCCAACGCGCTGATCGGCTTTGACGGACTGGATACCCGGTACAAGGCGCTCTACGTAACGGCAGACAGACCCTATACCCAGGCATCGGGTTGGGGCGTCAACATTGCCTACACGCTTTCGAAGGGCGAGCAGAATGGTGGCGACCTGTTCAGCCTCGACGCGGTTACACCCGACGACTACGGATGGCGGCCGCGTAACGGCGACGAACGTCATCGCATCGTCGTGTCCGGTATCGTCGATTTGCCGTTGGGGTTCCAGTTCTCGACCCTCAGCACCTTTGGTAGCGGCCAGGCGTTCCGCGTTACCGACGGCACCAATGGAGCGACTTCCGGTTTCAACGAATTCAGCGCCCGGTATCCCAATCAGAACTGCATCAAGGGCGTGTTCGCCTTCTGCGAGGTCAACCTAACCCTCGCAAACAAGCTGAAGATCTTGGGTGGCGAAACTGAAATCGCAGTCGATCTACTCAATGCATTCAACAACAACAATTTTTCCGGTTTCGATGATTTTTTCAACAACCAGATCAATCCTGAAACCGGCGGTGTGGTCGATACGCTCGACCCGGCACGAATTGGGCGAGACCTGTTGACCCTGCCACGGCGCATCCAGTTCCGCGTCGGTTATCGCTTCTAACCTACCCCTCCCCCGCCGGGATAGGCTTCTTGCCTGTCCCGGCATTTTTGTCGTTGTTTAAGAGGCTTGCCCGTGATCGATCGCCGCTTCTTCCTTGCCGCCAGCACCGCCGCGCTTGTCGGGGCCTGCACTGCACGGACCGGCGTGACGTCGCGAGCACAGCCCGACCTGATTTCCGACGTGCAGGAGCGCGCGTTCCGCTTCTTCTGGGACACGACCGATGCGGCGACGGGTCTGGCGCCCGATCGCTGGCCCAGTCCCAGCTTCGCGTCGATCGCGGCGGTCGGCTTCGCGCTGACGGCTTATGGCGTCGGTGAGAAACATGGCTGGATCACCCGCGAACAACATCGTGCCCGCACGCTCGCCACGCTCGAATTCTTTGCCAAGGCGCCGTCCGGCCCGGCGGCGAACGGGACCAGCGGGTACAAGGGCTTCTTCTACCATTTCCTCGACGCGAAGGCCGGCACGCGCTTCGGCCGGACCGAATTGTCGACCATCGACACGTCGCTGCTGTTGGGGGGCGTGCTGTTCGCGCAGAGCTGGTTCGATCGCGCCGATCCGCAGGAGGCACGCATCCGCGACCTTGCCGAGCAACTGTACCGCGCGGTCGAATGGGACTGGATCGTGCCGCGCCCGCCCTTCGTATCGATGGGGTGGCATCCCGAAAGCGGCTTCATCCGCTCCGACTGGGATAGCTATAACGAAGGCATGATCCTGTACGTGCTGGCACTCGCCAGCCCGACGCATCCGCTGCCGCCTGCGACCTGGCCCGCGCTGACGCAAAAGTTCGAGAAGAGCTGGGGCAATCGCTGGGGCCAGCCGCATCTGCAATTCGCGCCGATGTTCGGCCATCAATACAGCCATGTCTGGGTCGATTTCCGCGGCATCCGCGATCCCTATATCGCGTCGAAGGGAATCGATTATTTCGAGAACAGCCGGCGCGCGACCTATGCGCAGCGCGCCTATGCCAATGAAAATCCGGGCGGCAAGGTCGGCTATGGCGACGATTGCTGGGGGCTGACGGCCTGTGACGGTCCCGGCGATTTCACCGTGACAATTGATGGCAAACAGCGCGAATTCTTCAGCTATTCGGCGCGTGGCCCCGGCGATCGCGACGACGGCACGCTGGCCCCGACCGCCGCGCTCGGCTCGATCGCCTTCGCTCCCGAAATCGTCGCGCCGATGATGGCGAAGATGCATGCACGCTATGGCGCTGGCATCTACGACAAATACGGCTTTCTCGATTCCTTCAACCCGACGCTGACCCGCACCGATCGCCCGTTGCAGCATGGCAGGATCGTGCCGGGCGTGGGTTGGGTCGATGGCGATTATCTGGGTATCGATCAGGGGCCGATCGTCCTGATGATCGAGAACCAGCGCAGCGGCATGATCTGGGAAGTGATGCGCCGCAACCCCCATATCCGGCGCGGGCTGGAACGTGCGGGCTTCACCGGCGGCTGGCTGGCGTGAGCAGGCTTGGGCGGATCGTCGCGGACGGCCTCCACTTCGCGACCCGGAGCGGACCAATCCGGCTCGTGATGGAACGCAAACGCTGACATCTCGTTTCGCTTCCGTGTCGTATACTGCGATACGGGACGAAGGGGGACTATGCGCGGCGTCAAAGCCAGTTGCGGTGCGGCCGCGCTGCTCGTTCTGGGGGGCTGTAATCGTCATCAATCGGCGCTGACCGTTTTCGGTGAGGAGGCGGCGACCGTCCGTCACTTGACGATCGTTATGCTGGTCGGCGCAATCGTGATCGCCGCCGCCGTAGCCGCGTTGATGATCGCGGCCGTACGCGCACCCGAAGGGCGATTGACGCTGTCCGGCGGCATGCGGCTGATCGGCTGGGCCGGCGGGGTCGTGCCGGTGGTCGTGCTGCTGGGCCTGCTGCTCTACAGCCTGCCCGCCATGCGGCCATTGCCGGTGGCAAACGGCGACCTACGCATTGCCGTCGAGGGCGAACAATTCTGGTGGCGCGTTCAGTACCAGCCACCCGGTGCCGCACCCATCGTCACCGCCAACGAAATCCGCGTGCCCGTCGGCCGCACGGTGCAGTTCGACCTGACCGCCGGCGACGTCATCCACAGCTTCTGGATTCCCGGGCTGGCCGGCAAGATGGACATGATCCCCGGCCGCACCAACCGCCTGATCGTCCGCGCGACCAGGCCCGGCACGTTCCGCGGCGTCTGCACCGAATTTTGCGGCCTCAGCCACGCGCTGATGGCGTTCGATGTCGTCGCGATGGAGCCGGCCACGTTCGACGCATGGCTGGCGAACGAGCGCCGCCCTGCCGCCCCCGCCCCGGACACCGCCGCCGGCGCGCAGGCGTTCGCCGCCAATGGCTGTGCCGGTTGCCATGCCATCGCCGGTACGCCGGCCGCCGGGCAGATCGGCCCCGATCTGACTCATCTCGGCAGCCGCAGTTCGCTGGGCGCGGGGACGCAGCCGATGACCCGCGCCGCGCTGGTCCGCTTCATCAAGGATGCGCCAGCGGTCAAACCCGGCGCGCGTATGCCCGCCTACCCCCAAATGTCGTTCAATGACGCGCAGGCGATCGCCGCCTATCTGGAAAGCATGAAATGAGCCTGCACGCGCAAGACGACCCCGCGCTCCGCGCCGCGCAGGAGGAACGGCTGCGCGCCGTATGGCAGGCGCCGCAGGGCATTTTCCTGCGCTGGACCGACTGCAACAACAATCGCGTGGGTGCATGGTACACGCTGACCGCGTTCGCCTTCATGCTGTTCGCGGGCGTGCTGGCGCTGATCATGCGGACACAGCTGGCGACACCGGAAAACGATCTGGTGTCGGCGAACACCTTCAATCAGCTGTTCACACTGCACGGCTCGATGATGATGTTCCTGTTCGCCGTGCCGATGTTCGAAGCGGTGTCGATCATCCTGTTGCCGCAGCTGCTGGGCGCGCGCGACCTGCCCTTTCCCCGGCTGTCGGCGTTCGGTTACTGGTCGTTCCTGCTGGGCGGAGTGTTCGTTGGCGGGTCGATCTTTTTCAACGCCGCGCCCGATGGCGGGTGGTTCATGTATCCGCCGCTGACCACCCGCACCGACCTGTCGGGGCTGGGTGCCGATATCTGGATGCTTGGTCTGTCGTTCATCGAAGTGTCGTCGGTGGCGGCGGCGGTCGAGTTGATCGTCGGCGTGCTGAAATGCCGGCCGCCGGGGATGCGGCTGAACCTGATGCCGCTCTATGCGTGGTATATCCTCGTCGTCGCGGTGATGATCCTGTTCGCGTTCCCGCCGCTGATCGCGGGCGACGTGCTGTTCGAGATGGAGCGGTTGCTGAACTGGCCGTTCTTCGATGCGGCGCGCGGCGGCGATCCGCTGTTGTGGCAGCACCTGTTCTGGATCTTCGGCCACCCGGAGGTCTATATCGTCTTCCTGCCGTCGATCGCGCTGTTTGCGATGATGATCCCGACCTTTGCGCAGCGGCATCTGCTGGGCTATCCGTGGATCGTGCTGGCGGCGGTCGGCACCGCGTTCCTGTCGTTCGGGCTGTGGGTGCACCACATGTTCGCGACCGGCCTGCCGAAGATCAGCCTCGCTTTCTTCTCCGCCGCGTCCGAAGCGGTCGCGATCCCGACCGGTATCCAGATCTTCGCGTTCATCGCCACGCTCTGGGCGGGCAAGGTCAAATGGTCGACGCCGCTCCTGTACGCGACCGGCAGCTTGGCCATCTTCGTCATCGGCGGGCTGACCGGGGTGATGGTCGCGATCGCGCCGTTCGACTGGCAGGCGCACGATACCTATTTCGTCGTCGCGCATCTGCATTACGTGCTGATCGGCGGCACGTTACTGCCGCTGTTCGGCGGGCTTTATTATTACTGGCCGCTGATTACCGGCAAGAAGCTGTCCGACCGCCTCGGGCGCGTCGCATTCTGGACGCTGTTCGTCGGGGCGAACCTGACCTTCTTCCCGATGCATTTCAGCGGCCTGTACGGGATGCCGCGCCGGGTATTCACCTATCCGAGCGAACTGGGCATCGATTATCTGAACCTCGCCTCGACGATCGGTGCCTATCTGTTCGCGACCGGTACCGCGATCATCTGTTTCGATCTCGCCCGCTCGCCGTGGCGGGAGAAGGCGCAGCGTAATCCGTGGCATGCCGGCACGCTCGAATGGCTGGCGCATCCCGATGACGAAGATTGGGGCATCCGTTCGGTCCCGCTGATCGAAAGCCGCTATCCGATCTGGGACCAGAAGGATTTCGTCAAGAAGGTCGACGAAGGCCGCTACTTCCTGCCCGATGCCGAGGAAGGTCGGCGCGAGACGATCGTGACCACGGTGCTCGACGCGCGCCCGCTCTATGTCGTGCGCCTCGGAACGCCCAGCTGGGTGCCGATGCTGACCGCGATCGCGCTGGGCAGCGTGTTCATCCTGACGACCTACCACCTTTATTGGTGGTCGCTGGCCGGGGCGGTCGCGACGCTGGGGTTCGTGCTCTACTGGATGTGGACCGGTACCGCCGAGATTCCGGAAAAGCCGTCCAAGCCGATCGGTCACGGCATCGAACTGCCGCTCTATGTCTCCGGATCGGCGGCGCCGGGATGGTGGGCGATGTTCATCACGATGATGGCCGATGCGACCGCCTTTTCGGGGCTTGTGTTCGGCTATTATTTCTTCTGGACGGTGCATCCCGAATTCCCGCCATCGGGTCCAGGCATGGACGGTCCCGGCACCTTCTGGCCGATGGTCGCGCTGGCGCTGGCGGCGGTCAGCTGGGTGGCGACGGTCGCCGCGCGCGGGACCAACCGACGGGGTATTGTCGGCGCGGCGCGGCTGTTGCTGGTCGTCGGCATCGCCGCCAGCTTCGCGGGCATCTGGGCCGGGTTGCAGGGGCCGCTGACAACCGGGCTCGATCCCGAACTGCACAGCTATCCCGCGATCGTGTGGGTGTTGGTCATCTGGACGACCGCCCATGCCGGGGTCGGCGCGATCATGCAGGGCTATACGCTGGCGCGCAGCATCGCCGGTCGGATGACGCCGACCCATGACGCAGACCTGCGGAACATCACCGTCTATCAGCATTTCATGGCACTGACCGCCATCGTCACCTATGCGACGATCGGCCTGTTCCCGGGGGTCGCATGAAGCGCGGGCTGCACGGCATGGTCACCAGGCTGAAGGTGACGCTCTGGACGCTGATCGTCCCGCCGACCGTCTGGGCGGTACATTTCCTGTTCTCATACCTGTGGGCGGCGATCCATTGCGCGAAGGTCGGCGGCTTCCCGCGACTGCCGATCCTGTACGGCATCGGCACCATCCTCGCGCTACTGCTGATCGCCGGCGCCGGGATCATCGCCCATCTCCAGTCGCGTGTCCCCGGCGATCCCGCCCCACATGAGGAAAGCACCGATAGCGACCGCATCCGCTTCCTCGCCTATTCGACGGTGCTGCTTGCCGCGCTCAGCTTTGTCGGCGTCATCTTCACCGCCGCCCCGGTGCTGTTCCTGACGGATTGCCGGTGAAGCGTATCGGCCTGATCGCGGGACTGGTGCTGTTGCCGCTCGGCTGGTTGGCGGCGGCGCAGGCGGGCATGGTCGGGCATATGGCCGGGCACATGATCGCCGTCGCGGTCGCAGCACCACTGATCGCCTTCGGTCTCGCCGGCAGTGCCTACGACCCTGCGCGGCGTTGGCCACATATCGTCTCGCCGCT
This sequence comes from Sphingomonas sp. Leaf10, assembly GCF_001421245.1. Taxonomy (GTDB): domain Bacteria; phylum Pseudomonadota; class Alphaproteobacteria; order Sphingomonadales; family Sphingomonadaceae; genus Sphingomonas. The sequence continues at coordinate 63,551 of NZ_LMKE01000006.1, forward strand.
CGCCATGTCGCTGGTCGAACTCGCCACCGTCTGGGGCTGGCACCTTCCCGCGCTGCGGATGCTGGCCGACAGCAACATCGCGGCGATGATCGTCGAACAGGCGATGTTCCTCGCCGCCGGGTGGCTGCTCTGGGCGGCGGTGCTAGGTGCCGGTCCCGATCGCCGCGCGGCGGGCGTCGGCGCATTGCTGCTGACCTCGATGCACATGACCCTGCTCGGCGCGCTTATCGGCCTTGCCCCCCGCCCGCTCTATCCGGCAATGGCGCACGGGATGCACGACGCGTTGGACGATCAGCAACTGGGCGGGGTCGTGATGCTGTTGGTCGGGGCCGCCAGCTATTTCCTCGGCGGCCTCGCGCTGCTCGCCACGTTATTGCGCCATCCGGAGCCGACCACATGACCATCCGCCTCACCTGGAAGCGTGTGATCGTGACGCTGCTCGGCATCTTCGCGCTGGGCATGGCCTTCGCGTGGTCGGGGCTGTTCAACGTCGCCGCCTCGTCCGGCCATTGGGCGATCAGCGACTGGTTCCTGCACTGGGTAATGCGCAATTCGGTGCAGACCCATGCCGCCTTCTCCACCCCGAAGGACGCGAAGGACGATAGCGGCCTCGTCAGCGCGGCGGGCTATTACGCCTCGTCCTGCGCATCGTGCCACGGTGCGCCGGGGGTGCGCCCCCTGCCGCTGATGCAGAAGGCGACACCCCCCGCCCCCGACCTGTCGAAGAACGCGAAGGAATGGACCGACCGCCAGCTGTTCTGGATCCTCGAACACGGCGTGAAGTTCAGCGGGATGCCCGCTTGGGCCGCTAAGGACCGGCCGGACGAGGTGAGGCGCATGGTCGCCTTCGTCCGCCTGCTGCCGACGATGACGCCCGAGCAATATCGCGTGCTGGCGGGCAGCAATGCGAAAGGCTTGGGCGCGGCCAACGGTCGGTTCGACAGCTGCGCCGGCTGTCACGGCAACGACGGGCTTGGCCGGGGCCAAGGCGATATCCCGATCCTTGCCGGACAGAACCCCGCCTATCTCGCCGCCGCGCTCGAAGCCTATGCGACCGGCACCCGCCAGAGCGCCGTAATGTCGAACGCCGCGGCCCAACTGACCCCGGAAGAACGCGTGGCCCTTGCCCGGCGGTTCGCGGCGATGCCCGGCATCGCTCCCGGTCGCGGTGGCAATCGCGACGCCGCCGCCCGCCAGATCGTCGAGCGCGGGCTGCCCGACAAGCAGCTTCCCGCCTGTCGCAGCTGCCACGACGCCGCCGGTGCCAAGCGCTTCCCGGTCATCGACGGCCAGCGCGCGGTCTACATCGCCGAGCGGCTGCGGCACTGGCGCGGCGAGAAGGAAGTGGTCGACGCGCGCAAGGATCAGGCGACGATGCCGGTCATCGCGCGGCGTATCCCCGAGGACATGATCGAACCGGTCGCGCGCTACCTCGCCGGGCAATGATCGCAGGTCACCATTGCCAGCACCGCCGGCCGCGATAGGGTGCGGCCGATGGCGCCCCTGTTCGAACTGGACCCGCAAACGCTGCTGCGCGCCTATGCCAGCGGCATATTCCCGATGGCCGACGATCGCGACGCGCCCGGCATCTACTGGGTCGAACCGAAGCTGCGCGGCATCCTGCCGCTCGACGGGTTCCACCTGTCGCGCTCGCTGCGCAAGCTGGTCGCGTCCGACCGTTACCGCGTCACCGCCGACCATGCGTTCGAGGATATCATCCGCCTATGCGCCGAAAGCGCCTCCGACCGGCCGGAAACATGGATCAACGGCACGATCGAACAGGCCTTCGTCCGGCTGCACGAAATGGGGCTGGCCCATTCGGTCGAGGTCTGGGACGGTCAGCGTCTCGCCGGCGGCCTGTACGGCCTCGCGCTGGGTCAGGCGTTTTTCGGCGAATCCATGGTCAGCCGCGCACCCAGCGCGTCGAAGGTCGCGCTGGCATGGCTGGTCGCGCGGCTGCGCGTCGGCGGTTTCAAGCTGCTCGATTGCCAGTTCCTGACCGACCATCTGGCGACGATGGGCGCGGTCGAGGTTCCGCGCAAAGCCTATTCGGTGCTGTTGGCCGGCGCGCTGGGGTTCGATTCGGCAGGCGCTTCGGGGCTGGCCTCCGCCGCGTTCGATGCGCTCAATCGGCGTGGGGTCGTGCCCGACGACGTCGCACCGGCACCGGCCGATACCGTGTCCGGCCCCCTGTCGGGGAAAGACATCGTGCAGCTCTTGGGCCACACGTCATAGATCGGGTGGAGCACGACGTTCAGCGCCGGACGCTCCTTGAACAGCCATCCCGAAAACGCCCGCCGCCATTTGGCGTCGGTGCCGCGCACGTCCATCTGTACGAACGCGCCGGTATATTGCTCCTGCTCCCACGGCGCGGTGCGTTCGCAGGCGCGCAGGCGGACGATCACGTCGCCAACCCGAGTCGCCTGTCCGGGTTTCAGCGTCAGGTCGCGGGTTTCGCCGTTGCGCTTGTTGAGCAGGCCGACCACCGCGACCCGATCGGCCATCGGCGTCGAACCGGCGAGCAGGCTGCTGTCCAGCCCGGTATCGACGCTGACCACGTCCGGGGCATTGGGGTTGGGGCGGACCGAATCGGGTACGGCGATTTCCGCCGTCGAGGGCCGGGTCGGCACCGCCTGTCGATGCCAGTGCCGCCAGCCGAACCAGCCCGCGACCGCCAGCACTATCGCAATCGCCAGCCCGGCCAGCCAGCGGCGTGGGTTCACGCGTCGGGGCTCCACGCCTCGTAATCACCGGTCGCCCGCACGCGCGCGCCGCCCTTGTCGAGAACGCCCGGCGGACGATAGGCGAGCGCGGTGCCGGTCTGGTTTTCGACAGGCGGCTTCTGCCACTGGCGCACCGGCGGCAGCGATTCGTCGGGCGTGCCCTCGATCTGATGGTGCAGCCAGCTGAACCATTCGGGCGGCACGCGGCTCGCGTCGTTCGACCCCGCATAGATCACCCAGCGGCGCGGATTGCCGTTGGTGTCGCTGCCACCCTGATAATAGGCGTTGCCGAGATGGTCGGTCCCGACCTGCGTCTTGCCGCGCAAGCCGAGCCAGGTGCCGAAGGTGGCACCGTTCCACCAGGTGAAGACGTTCGCGAGGATTCCCATGCGCGACCGCTTAGCGCCTGCCCACGCCCGCGACAATGGGGCGGATCATTTCCACGTTACCTTGTCGCCCGCCGCAATCCCCAGTTCGCCCGCGCGTCCACCGGCAATCTCCAGCACCGCCGCGATCGGTTCGCCCGATTCGACCTTGGCCTGTGAAAAGGGCACGGCATTCTCGCCGATGGTCGCGATCGTGCCGTCGGCGCGGATGAAGATGATGTCGAGCGCGTTGGGCGTATTCTCCATCCAGAAGCTCGCCGTCTTGGGCGGTCCGCCATCGGGGGGATAGGGCGCGAACAGCATCCCGGCATCGGGCGCCAGTCGCGCACGGTACATCAAACCCTGCTGCTGCTGCGCCTCGTTCGCGGCGACTTCCGACTTGAAGACATGCGCCCGTCCATCGGCGGTGGTAATCGTCACCGGCTTGACGACCATCCCATGTTCGGAGACCGTTTCCTTACCGGGAGCCTCGCCCTTGCAGCCGCCAAGTGCGGCGAGCAGCGCTACCGCCGCCAACCCCGAAAATCGCAATCCTGTCACGCTGTCACTCGCCCGGTTCGACCGCAATGGCCATCGGCCCCTTCTGCCCTTCAACGATGCGGGCGACAAGCCGCTGGTCAGGCTCGACTTCCTCGACGCCGCCACGGCGGAGCGTTTCCATATGAACGAACACGTCCCCCGCCTCGCTGTCGCGGACCAGGAAGCCATAGCCTTTCAGGCGGTTGAACCATTTGACCGTCACCGGCTCGAACGGCCCCGCCTGCTCGGCCATTGCCATTCGGTCGGGTCGTTCGACCGCGCGGCGTACCGGTTCGACCGCGAGGGACAGGTCGATCTCCAGGATTTCGACCGCCTGCATGCCCCGGCTGCGCCGTGCGGCGTTGCAGGTAACGATCGCGCCTTCGGGCAGGGTGCGGCGGCCATGCGGCTCGAGCACCGAGAAGTGGATCAGCACATCGCCGAGGCTGCTGTCGTCGGCGACTGCGAAACCGAAGCCGCGGGTGACGTCGAACCATTTGACGACGCCGCGAACCGACGTGACGACATCGTCGCGGATATTGGATAGCGCCGCAGCCGCGGCCGGCGGGACCGCGCAATCATCGGCAATCGTTCGCGCTTCCAGACGCATCGTTGCTTACTCCCCCTGGCACCCTTTGTAACACGATGTTTCGTGAACGCGACGGTTTCTTTGCAGTTTACCAATCGGCGACGGCGTCCGCTTCGTCGCCCGGCGCCATTCCGGCGATTCGTCGTGCCAGTGCCGGGGGATGGCCGGCGCGAACCATCGCCGCGATCTGCTTTTCGCGACGGTCGCGCTCGACCGGTTCGGCGGCGAACGGGCCGATCCGCTTGCGTCGTGCAAAGGCCATGGCCGACGCCTCCGCCCCCTCGTCCAGGGTGTCGACCACCGCCTCGCTGTCATCAGCCCCGACGCCCGCATGGCGCAGCGCATCGCGCACCCTCCGCGCGCCCAGCCCGCGCCGTGTCATCGACGCCGCCCGCGCCTCGGCAAAGGCGCGGTCGTCGACATAGCGCAGCTCGGCCATCCGGTCGGCCAGCGCCGCGACATCGACCACCCCGTCCGTCCCGCGTTCGCGCAGCTTGCGCATCAGATAGGCGACCAGCTTCGCCCGCGTCGTGGCGTAGCGTTCAACATAGCGTAAGGCGGCACGCTCCAGAGCGGGCTGGTCGAGAGGCGGTAGGGGACGGCGCGGGTCACGGGACATGCGCCATGTTTGTGCCACACTGCGTCGCGATTTTGAAATCAACTGTGCCGCACGGCACTTTGCCGCTATGGCGACACGCTTCGAACGCCGCGAACGCGTGCGAACGGTGCCGAGAGTTGGACAAGAATGACGACGAATCTTGAAGGAAGTGTTGCAATCGCGCTGGAAGCGACCCCGACGGTCGACGCGCTCCCGCGCCGGTTCGCGGACTTCGCGACGCTGGGCGAGGCGATGGATTACGCCGCGCAGGGCACGCGCGGGCTGAATTTCCACGACGCGCGCGGCACGTTGAAACATGCCTATCCGTTCCGCGACATGCGCGCGGATGCGCTGCAACAGGCCTATCGCCTGATCGCGAAGGGCGTGCAGCCCAACGACCGCATCGCGCTGATCGCCGAAACCGGTGCCGAGTTCGCTGCCTTGTTCTTCGGCGTCGTCTATGCCGGCGCGTGGCCGGTGCCGCTGCCGCTGCCCACCTCGTTCGGCGGGCGCGAAGCCTATGTCGAACAGCTCCGCGTCCAGTTGGACAGCTGCGATCCCAAGACCTTGTTCTACCCGGCCGAACTCGAGGCGATGGCTGGCGAGGCCGCTCGAATCGCCGGTGTCGAAGGGATTGATTGGGAAAGCTTTTCGGCGAACGATGCGCCGGTCGTCGACCTGCCGACCGCAGCGACAGACGACATCTGCTACCTGCAATATTCCAGCGGCTCGACCCGTTTCCCGCACGGGACCGAGATCACGCACGCGGCGCTGCTCAACAATCTGGCGGCGCACAGCCATGGCATGGAACTGGTCGAGGAAGATCGCTGCATCTCGTGGCTGCCCTGGTATCATGACATGGGGCTGGTCGGCTGCTTTCTGTCGGTCGTCGCCAATCAGGTGTCGACCGATTATCTGAAGACCGAGGATTTCGCGCGGCGTCCGCTGGCGTGGCTCGACCTGATCACCCGAAATCAGGGTAATTCGATCAGCTATTCGCCGACCTTCGGCTACGATATCTGCGCGCGACGCATGTCGAGCCAGACCAAGGCGGCGGACCGGTTCGACCTGTCGCGCTGGCGGCTGGCGGGCAATGGCGCGGATATGATCCGTCCCGATGTGATGCAGTCGTTCGTCGACGCCTTTGCCGATGCCGGGTTCAAGGCGTCGGCCTTCCTCCCCTCTTACGGCCTTGCCGAGGCGACGTTGGCGGTGGCGATCATGCCGCCGGGTGAAGGGATCATCGTCGAACTTGTTGAAGAGACCGAACTTTCCGGTCATGCCGGCCGCGCCGACCGGCCGCAGCGTTACCGCGCGATCGTCAATTGCGGGAAGCCGGTGCGAGACATGGCCATCGAGATCCGCGAAGAGGACGGCACGCCCCTGCCCGAGCGCGCGATCGGCAAGGTCTGGTGCAAGGGGCCGTCGCTGATGAGCGGCTATTTCCGCGACCCCGAAGCGACCGCGGCCTGCATGGTCGACGGCTGGCTCGACACCGGCGACATGGGCTATCTATCTGACGGATATGTCTATATCGTCGGACGGGCGAAGGACATGATCATCGTCAACGGCAAGAATCATTGGCCGCAGGACATCGAATGGGCGGTTGAACAACTTCCCGGATTCAAGGCCGGCGACATCGCCGCCTTCGCCATCACCACCCCCGGCGGCGAGGAAACGCCTGCCGTGCTGGTCCAGTGCCGCGCGTCGGATGAGGCCGAGCGGCTGCGGCTGCGTGAGGAAATTCGCGAGCGCGTCCGGTCGGTTACCGGCATGAACTGCGTCATCGAACTGGTCCCGCCGCGCACCCTGCCCCGCACGTCGTCGGGCAAGCTGAGCCGGGCGAAGGCCCGGAAATTGTATCTTGAGGGGGAGATCAAGCCTTACGCCATTGCGGCATAAGCGGCTTGGGGCTAGCCCCCCTCCACCATCCTGCGGATGGTCCCCCTCCCCGTGCCGGGGAGGATTTTAGACTTTCCTACAAGCCCTCGGACGGCTAGGTCAGAAATCGGCCTTGCCCTTCCGGTTCGACCGGGATAGAGGCCGCGTCCGCACACGAGTGTAGCTCAGCTGGTAGAGCATCGGTCTCCAAAACCGAGGGCCGGGGGTTCGAATCCCTCCACTCGTGCCAACGCGCCGCCGCGCCGATCCCCGAAACTGCTGGACTGGATTCGACGACGATGTTCCGCGCGCTGTACGACTGGACGCTTCGCCTTGCCAATCATCGGCACGCCGTGCGCAGCCTGGCGGTCGTGTCGTTCTGCGAAAGCTCGTTCTTTCCGATTCCGCCCGATGTCGTGCTGGTGCCGGTCATCCTGCAGCACCGTAGCCGCGCCTATCAGATCGCGGCGATCTGCACGATCGCGTCGGTGCTGGGCGGCATGGTCGGCTATGCGATCGGCTATTTCCTGTGGGACACGGTCGGGGCGTGGGTCATCAACCTGTACGGGTTGCAGGACAAGGCCGCGAAGTTCCAGGCGGGGTTCGCGCAATATGGCGCGGCGATCATCCTGCTGAAAGGACTGACGCCGATCCCGTTCAAGCTGGTCACGATCGCATCGGGCCTCGCCAAGTTCAATTTCGCGATGTTCGTGGCAACCGCGACGATTACCCGCGCCTTCCGCTTTTTCCTGATCGCGTTCCTGCTCAAGAAATATGGCCAGCCGGTGCAGGCGTTCATCGAGAAGCGGCTGACGCTGATCGGCACGCTGCTGGTCGTGGCGCTGGTCGGCGGGTTCGCAGCGGTCAGCCTGCTCTGATCCGGGCCAGAACAGGCGCGACTTTGTAACGTTTATACGATAACGGCCCCGCCGTCCGACGCGACAATCGCGCGGACCGAAGGGGGATTATTCGATGAAGTTTCAGGCAGCGGCCGTGTTGGCCGCAACCATGGCGTTCGCCCATCCCGCCGCCGCGCAGATGGCACCGACCGCACCGCAGCCCTACCCGGAAATGCGCGAGCGGTTGCCGCGCGATCCGTTGCAGGGGCTGCGTGTCGAGGTTGCGGGCGGGTATGACCGGCTGGAGATCAACTATATCGAGGACGACACCAAATATTATGACGGCACCGACGGTGTCCGTTACGGTGGGGAAATCGGCTATGATCTGTCGGTCGGCCGGGTGCTGGTCGGCGCCTATGCCGGCTATGCCGCGTCGTCGGCCAAGCGCTGCGACGATTTCACGGTCGGCGTGATCTGCCAGAAGCCGAAGGCCGAGCTGTCGGGTGGCGCCCGTGTCGGCACGCGGATCGGCAGCAATTCGCAGCTATATGGCAAGATCGGCTATTCGTCGATGCCGCTCGAATTCTCGCTCGGCAACGTGACCGAGAAGGAAACCTATCGCGGGTTCCATTTCGGGCTGGGCGGCGAACTGGGCATTGGCGGCCGCGCGTTCGTGAAGGGCGAGTTCGTCGTCACCGACTTCCGCACCAGCGGCAAGACCTATGAGGACTATAATTTCGACCGTCGCCACGCGGTGGTGGGGATCGGCGTCCGCTTCTGATCGGGCAAGGGGCGGCGCGTGCGTGCCGCCCCGTTTCCCCTGCGCTTGCGTCCCTTGGCTTAGATCGCTAGATACCATGCCCAATCCGACAGCGTGGATGGGCAGCGCCGGTTTCCAAGAGGAACCGGACGGGGCCTTGTGTCCCGCGGTCGGTCAAACCGTTAACGAAGGTCAAGGGCACGTGGCGAAGGTTACCCCAGTCGAATTCATGCGGCAGGTCCGGGCCGAAACCGCGAAGGTGACGTGGCCGACGCGGCGCGAAACGGTGATGACCGCGGTGATGGTCGTCATCATGACGACGCTGCTGGCGCTGTTCTTCCTCGGCGTGGATTCGGCGTTCGACGCGATCGTCAAGGCGCTGCTGAAGCTCGCGCAGTAACCCGAACCCTTCCCCGGATAGCTTAAAGGATACGCATGTCGCGCTGGTACATCATTCACGCCTATTCGGGGTTCGAGGGCAAGGTCCGCGATTCCATCCTGAGCGAAGCGACCCGCCTCGGCCTTGACCATGCGGTCGAAGCGATCGAGGTCCCGACCGAGAATGTGACCGAAGTCCGTCGCGGCAAGAAGGTGCAGTCCGAACGCAAGTTCATGCCCGGATACGTGCTGGCGAAGCTGGACCTGAACGACCAGGTCTATCACCTCGTCAAGAACACGCCGAAGGTCACCGGCTTCCTGGGATCGTCGGGCAAGCCGCAGGCGATCAGCGAGGCGGAAGCCACGCGGATGCTGAACAGCAAGGAAGAGGCCGCTGCCTCGCCCACCAAGCAGAAGATCAAGGTCGATTTCGAGATCGGCGATTCGGTCAAGGTGCTGGACGGCCCGTTCGCGAGCTTCAACGGCGTGGTCGAGGAACTGGACTTCGACAAGTCGAAGGTGAAGGTTTCGGTGTCGATCTTCGGGCGCGCGACCCCGGTGGAATTGGATTTCGAGCAAGTGGAACGAAGCAAGTAAGGCGCAGCCGAAACTTGCTGTCCGCACACGAATAGCGAACGCTGTTCGTGAGACGGCGGACACCGGCCGGCGGGTTCAGCCCGACCGACGTTAGCGGCGTAGGGCGAAGGCCCTGCGCCGTTTTTGTTGTTGACGACTACTCCGCATCTCCTCACGCTAAGGAGAACGCGGGAGAAGCCGGTTTCGGCCCGGCTACAACTAAGACCAGGAGCCATTACCTTGGCAAAGTATCCATTTATTGAAGTCATTCAGCAACGCCGTTCTTTCATCTTAACCGCGCTACCCGCTCGACATCTCACCGAGATCGCATATGCCGCCGTTCGACATCAGGATGAAGAAGAAGGGGCGGTTCAACGTGTACTGAACCAGAGTAGAATTGCAGGCGTAAAATCTTTTGCTGAACAGGGCGGTGATTTTCCTGCTTCGATTGTTCTCAACTGGGTAAAGGGTCCGCTTGAGCGTCAAACGGAAAATACAGTTTCCATACCTCGTACCGCTCGGAGCGCCCAGATTATCGACGGTCAGCATCGTGTCGCAGGCTTGCTTGAAGCAATCGCGGACAAACCCGATCTAGCAAATAACAAGATACCGGTCGCAATATATGAAAGCTTAGACACCGTTCAATGTGCCAACATTTTCCTATCGATTAACACGGAGCAGCGACCTGTCCCAAAGAGTCTGGTATTTGACCTCTATGGTGTAGCGAGCGAAGACTTGGTTGATGAGGCTGCAGTTCGCGCGAGAGACGTCGTGTTATCACTTGCAGATACCGACCAAGCGTATAGCGGCTTGATAAAGCTACCAAACTCACGCCGCCAAAAAGGAGGCATAGCGCTTTCTACCGCCGTGAGTGCGATTAAACCTCTTGTCGCCGAGAAGGGTACGCTTGAGCAAGTCGGCGCATCCTCCCTTGAGCTTCAAAAGGCTATATTCCAAAATTTCTTTAATGCGCTTGCTGATAAATATGGCGAGCGCTGGTCCGAGCGAGACAATGCTTTCCTGTATGCCGCAGGATTTGTCGGCGCTATTGATTTTCTCAATCTTAAACTAATACCCTATTGCAACTTGAAGCAGTCTTTTAAAATTATCGACATTGCGCAGAGCCTACACCTTGAGCACGGGAATTTGATCAAACAGGAGGAAGTAAAGGGCCTTGGAGGCAAGGATGCGCCTAAACGCGTTTACGAGCGCCTAGTATCGGCATTCAATCCCAACGATGTTGGATCCACCAAGTTCGCTATTTAATATGCCACACCTTGCAGCTGTTGCCATAGATAATTGGATCTCAACCTTAGATCCATCTACGGATTTTAGGACAGTTCCATTGCCTAGCACCTATGCAGCATCAATCTCGGCTGCGATTGCAGAGGATGCGACAGGCCTCCTTTACTCGTCTCAAATAACTTTCGCCGATGCGATCAAAGGACTTTCATCAGGAAACTGCTCTTGGTCGGTGGTAAAATTTTACTATTCCGCCTTCTACGCAGCCAGATCAATCTTAGCGAGTAACTACATATCTATATGTTACCCCGACGGCAGGCCACATTCACTCTATTGCGCTCCCAACGAAAGAATTAGAAAAGAGACGGGCCTTACTCACAAACTTATATGGAAGATACTATCTCGGCAATTTCCCAATCTAAATCTATTAAATACGATTGAAGGCATTTCGGCGCACGATTGGATAACGAATTTACGGGAACAAGCCAACTACAGGAATGCAAAATTCCCGGACCCCGCACTACCAATCTGTTCTGCAGAAATTGATAAAAATGGTATTAAGAGATCTGTAGATGCGTATGTTGCTGACGATGCCTTTCTTTATACGTTTGACCCTGACCACGCTGCAGTTGCATTTCCATTAGCGTGTATCGCAAACGCAAAAAGGTCTCTGGAAACCTTGGGAAAATGTTTGGACGAAGCTGACCAACAGCACGTTGATATATGCTGTGATGCCGCTGGCATTGGCAGCGAAGTAATCCGCGCACTTTAAACCACAAAATCACCCCTTCCTGAGCGCAATCTCCAACGCCACCTCCCAACCCCCCGGCTCCCACTGCGTCCGCCGCCCACCCCGCCGCCACTCCAGCTGCGCATATTCGACCATCCGCATCTCCTCCTCGGCCAGCAGCAACCCGGCGCGGTAGTCCTTGGCCTTACGCTCGAGATAGGCGGCGTTGCTTTCGCCGCGCTTCGGGGCGAGGTCGGGTTCGGCCAGCCCCTTCGCCCGCTTGTCGCTCCACGCGATCATCTGCATCGCCTGATGCACCGTCATGGCCGGGATCGGCGGGGGATCGTTGTGCTGCCAATGGTCGTGGACGTTCGCCTCCGGCAGCGAGCTTTCGAGCATTGCCAGTTCGAGGCGTTCGGACCCCACCGCCAGCGCGACGCGCATCTCGCGGGCGAAGCCGGGGTTGTTGCGCGCACGGGCGTAGAAGCTCGAATGGGCGAAGCCGGCGGCTTGCGCCGAGAGGCGGACATTGGCGGTGGCGCTCAAGCCAGCGAGGAAGCGTTGTTCGGCGTCGCGGTCGATCGTGCGGGTTTTCGAGACGCGCAGTTGCAGGCGCCCTTTCGAGCGGACGACGCGCGCCGGCCCTTCCGTCTGCTCGGGCTTGGCGAGGCGGGCGGCGGCGAGGGTCAGCGCGGCCTCCCAGCGCTGGGCGAAGTCGGGGTCGGCGTTCCGGCGCTTGGTGAGCATCGAGCGGTTGAGGCCCAAGGTGCGGGCGGCGTCGCGGGCGTTGCCGCTGCGTTCGAGTTCGGCGAGGAAGGCGGCGTTTTGCAGCGCCTGCTTGCGGCTGTATGGACGGGGCTTGCGATCGGGCATGGGCACAAAAGGATCAGGCGAAATCCTACATTGCAAGCGCCGCCCGTTTCGGCTAAGCGCGCCGCTTCCCAAACGACAGTTTTGGAAACCATGGCGGGAGGCCGGTCCGACAGGATCGCGCCGCACGGACCGCTAAACTTGAAAGAGAGTGATACCCATGGCCAAAAAGATTACCGGCTATATCAAGCTGCAGGTGCCGGCGGGCGAAGCCAAGCCGTCGCCGCCGATCGGCCCGGCGCTGGGTCAGCGCGGCGTGAACATCATGGAATTCTGCAAGGCGTTCAACGCGCAGACGTCGGCCGGCGACGTGTCGAAGGGCACCCCGCTGCCGACGATCATCACCGTCTATGCCGACCGTTCGTTCAGCTTCGAGACGAAGACGCCGCCGGCGACGTATCTGATCAAGCAGGCGATCAACCTGAAGTCGGGTTCGAAGGAACCGGGCAAGGTGAAGGCCGGCAGCATCAAGCGGTCGCAGCTGAGCGAGATCGCCACGATGAAGATGAAGGATCTGAACGCCAACGACATCGACGCGGCGACGAAGATCATCGAAGGTTCGGCCCGCGCGATGGGCCTCGAAGTGGTGGAGGGTTAAGACTGTGGCCAAGCTGACCAAGAAGGCGAAGACCCTCGCCACCGCCGTCGACGCACTGAAGCTGCACGGCATCGACGAAGCGATCGCGCTGGCGAAGACCCATGCGACCGCCAAGTTCGACGAGACGATCGAAGTCGCGCTGAACCTGGGCGTCGATCCGCGTCACGCCGACCAGATGGTCCGTGGCGTCGTTACCCTGCCCAAGGGCACCGGCAAGACCGTTCGCGTCGGCGTGTTCGCTCGCGGCGCGAAGGCTGAAGAAGCCACCGCGGCGGGTGCCGATGTCGTCGGTGCTGAAGACCTGATGGACGCGATCCAGGGCGGCAAGATCGATTTCGATCGCTGCATCGCGACCCCGGACATGATGGGTCTGGTCGGTCGTCTCGGCAAGATCCTGGGTCCGAAGGGCCTGATGCCGAACCCGAAGCTCGGCACCGTCACGATGAACGTCGCGGCTGCGGTCGAAGCGGCCAAGGGCGGCCAGGTGGAATACCGCGTCGAAAAGGCCGGCATCATCCATTCGGGCATCGGCAAGGCGTCGTTCTCGGCCGCCGACCTGCGCGAAAACTTCGACGCACTGGTCGACGCGGTGGTGAAGGCCAAGCCGTCGGGCGCCAAGGGCAAGTATGTCCGCAAGGTCGCGGTCAGCTCGTCGATGGGCCCGGGCATCAAGGTCGACACCACGGAAGTGGCCGGAGCGTAAGCTCCGGGCCGCACCGCTTTAGCATGAGCTAAAACGGAGACGGCTGTCGACCGGCCGGCGGAAGCGTAGCTTCCGACCGACGACGCGGGATTTACTCCCGCGTCGGCCGACAGAAAGAAGGGGTCGGAGGCTTGGCGCTTCCGGCCCCTTTTTCTTGTGTCACGGCTGGAGCCGGGAGCACCCGACACAATGGATCCCGGCCTTCGCCGGGATGACGAGGGTGGTAGGAGTAACCTGCCCCACTCCCCATCAGATATTCCCCTGCTCCTCCTCCGGCACGTCGTCGTCCGGCCCGTAATAGAGCTTCGCGCATTCCGTGCGCAGGCAGCCGCCCTCGATGACGATATCGTCACGATACGCGTCGGCGATGAACGTCAGCGTGTCGATATGGCGGTCCTCGAAATACATCTCGTGGACGTCGTCACGGCCGGCGCCATAGACAACACGGCCAACCTTCGACCAGATCGACGCCATGGTGCACATCCCGCACGGTTGCAGTGTGGAGTAGAGCGTCGCGCCGCGCAGTTCCATGTCGCCCTCGCCTTCGCAGGCGCGGCGGATCGCCATCATTTCAGCGTGCGCGGTGGCGTCGGGCAGTTCCTGCGTCTGGTTGGGTTCGGCCGACAGCACCCGGTCGCCCCGGACGATGATCGATCCCAGCGGCGAGCAGGACGGGTCGTCGCCCTTGGTCCGGGCGATGGCGATCGCCTGCCGCATCCAGTGTTCGTCTTGTGCGGTGAGCATCGGCAATTCCCTTCGCGCGGCGTAACGCTTCGGGAACGCGAAAGGGTCAGGTGGCGGCGGCGAGGATGTCGTCGCTCGACGCCGGTCGCACGTTCAGTTGGGCCAGCAGGTCGAGCACCGCATCCCACCAGCGCCAGAAGGCGGTAAGATCGGCGGCGTCACGCACATAGGGGGTGTGGCCGGGGACGAGGCTGGGCGAGTGATAGGCGAAGTTCAGGACGCGCCCCCCCTCTCCCACCGCCACCCGAACCGCTTCTAGGGCGTCGACCAGCGGCATATCCTCGGGCGTCAGCGCGACGCGGTGGAGAAGGCCGAGCCGGGCAAGCACGCCGCGCCCGCGCGGGATACGCCCGGCGCCTTCGTACAATCGCCCGCCACCGCGTCGCAGCCGGCCGGTAAAGACGGTGGTCAGCGGCAGTTCGACGATGCCGCCATCGGTATGGAACGCGCCATTGCCGATGCCGCGATAGTCCGGCCCGCCCTGCGCACGATAATCGTAGCGGGCGCGCATTGAGCTATCGAGCCGATAGCCGCGTTCTGCCAGCGACCCCAGCGTCGCCGGTCCCAACCCGTAGCGGCCGGCGCGATAGACGGTCGGGCGGGTGTCGGTGATCCGGATAAGCGCGTCGGTCAGCCGGTCGAGCTTGGCTGCCTCCAGCATGGGCGGCAGATTGCCGGCGAAGCTGCTCCGCGCGGTCAGTGCCTCGTCGAACGGCGGATTGACCCACGGGTGGAGCTGCGCGCCGATCGTCGCATGGCCATGCGCCGTAATGTCGCGTAACGCGTCGATCGCCGCCGGATCGGTCGCGATCGGGTAATCGACCAGATAGCAGCTTTCGACGCCGCGTTCGGCGAAACGGCGATGCGCGTCGGGCAGTGCGGCGACCGCGCTCACCCCCCAGCCATCATGGCGGAACGGTGCCCGCCAGTCGAATTCTTCTTCGGTATCGACGAAGACGGCGAAACGCGTGCCGAACCCCTCGCGCCAGACGACTGGACGGCCATCGGCGGGCCGGAACGGAACCATCAGCGCCGCTGCGCCCGCCCGATTTCCACGACATTGGCGGCGGGCAGCCGCAGCGTCAGCGTCGCCGATCCGAACACCAGCGTCCCGTCGAGCTCGCGCGCAAGGTTGCGGGCTAAACGGAGCGCGAAGCCGGTGCCGAGCAGCGACATATCCTCTTCGCCATCATCGACGTCGAAGACGCTGTCGCCGGGCCATGCGTCGAGCGCCTGCGGCCGGTCGAGCACGATCGCGACATAGCCGTCGCCTTCCAGGCCGACGCGGACATGGATCGATTCGTCGTGCCCGCCCGCCGAAACCAGCGTCGCGAGCAGGCGCGCGAGCAGGCGTTCGACCGCGCGGCGATCGCCGGCAACCGCGATGTCGGTCGGCTCGACCTCCAGCAGGGTTCCGCGCAATTCGCACAGCGAGACCAGGTCGGTGGCGATGACGTCGAACAGCGGGCCGAGGGCCACCCGGTCGTCGCGCAGGTCGAGTGCGTCGCCATCGATCCGCGCGGCAAGGTCGAGATCGTCGATCACCGCAACCAGATCGCGCGAATGGTTGAGGATCGCGCCGGCCCGGTCGCGATAGACCGGCAGCACCGGGCCGAGCAGCTCCTGCTGGATCATTTCGGCAAAGCCCGCAATCGCGCCCGCCGGGGTGCGCAGTTCGTGGACGAGCTGGCGCAGCTGGGCGATGCCGGCGTCGCGGTTCGGCGAGGGTTCGGCGCGTTCGCCATGATAGGGGCGCCGGGCGGTACCGCGATAGCCGATGAAGCGGCCGGTCGCATGGTCGAACGCGGGCACACCGGACACGAACCATTCGCCGGTCGCGTCACTGTCGCCGCCGATGGTCAGGCGCGCATCGCGGAACGGCGCGCGCTTGCGAAGCGCCCCGGCGGCGATCGCGTCGAACCGGGCATGGCCGGGCGTCGCGCAGAAATCGAGCGACAGGCCGATCAGCGGCGCGCGGCTGACGCCGTCGACCCAGCGGATCTGTCCGGTGGCGTCGGCTTCGAAGCGGAAGCTGTCCTGCGGCGCGACCGGCGGCGGCGGGGGCGGCGCGCCATCATGGGTGCGCTCGAACGCTTCGATCCGGGCCATGACGTCGGCGATGCGGAATGGGCCGGCGGGATCCGGCTCGGCGACCGGATCGAGAAGCTGTGGTTCGGGGGCGGGCTGCTGCGCGGCCGGTTGCGGTTCCACCGTGACGGGCGCAGCGACCGGCTCCGCTACCGGAGCCAATGGCGCGACCTGCTCGGCGGGGCGGTCGTCGGCCAGCACCAGATCGACCGAGCCGAAGCTGTCGAGGGCGCGGTGAACGGCGGGATCGATGTCGCGGCGGTTGCGGACGACGCCGCGCGCGGGCGGCGACAGGCGCGGTAGCAACGCCTGCCACTGATCGAGCGACAGCGACGCGCTGCGCAGCACCGGCAGCGCCGCCTCGATCACGTCGGTCGCCAGCAGCGCGACCAGATCGACCGGCGGGCGCGCATATTCGAGGTCGCGGGCGCTGGCGATGCGGACGGTGCGCGGCACATGGTCACGCAGATCGTGCAGCAGGGCGATGGCGCGCGGATCGGGCGACACCCGTCCACGCCCGATCAGGTCGACCAGTTGCCGCCACACCGACGCGCGCGCGCCCTCGCCCGACAAATCGGCAGCGAGAACCGTTTCGAGAGTGTCGTCGAAGTGCACCAGTCACCCGTGAAAGCGCCCCGCGAAGCCGCGACGCTAAGGAACCCTTAACGAGGAGAAACGCATTCTGAAACTGCTCAATTTCGGTACGTCGCAATGTGGGACAATTACGCTTCCGCGCAATTTTGTGATGCTGTAGGCAGGGCTTTCATTCGAACCGAACCACGGACCGTAACTTATGGCTTTCGATCGTATCGACCGGCAGATCCTGTCGCTGTTGCAGGAGGACGGGCGGATGACGAACGTCGAACTGGCCGAGCGTGTCGGGCTGACCGCGCCCCCCTGCCTGCGCCGCGTGCGCGCGCTGGAGGAAGCGGGCGCGATCAAGGGCTATCATGCCGCACTCGATCCGCGGCTGCTGGGCTTCACGATCACGGTGTTCGCGCTGGTCAGCCTGAAGAGCCAGGCGGGCAGCGATCTGGCCGCGTTCGAGGCGCATGTCGCGACCATTCCCGAGGTCCGGGAATGCCATATGCTGAACGGCGAGATCGACTTCATCCTCAAGATCGTCGCCGCCGATCTGGAGAGTTTCCAGTCGATGCTGACGACGCAGCTGATTACCGCACCGAATGTCGCGAGCGTGAAGACATCGCCGACGGTGCGGACGTCGAAGGCATTGCCGGGGATACCGGTGGTTACGGAATAGGGTTGGAGTGGAGCAGCTTGCGCAGAACGCACACCGTTCGTGCTGAGTAGGGGTTGAGCGAAGTCGAAGACCCGTATCGAAGCACTCGCTACGGACGGTCCTTCGATACGCCATTTCGACAGGCTCAATGGCTACTCAAGACGAACGAACGGGCGGAATGAATGGAGGACCGGGTTAGCAGCAGGACGTGCTGCTATCGAGCCGATGCGAACGGCCCAGATCCGTGTTAAGAAGCATTCTTCCAGCGCAGGCTGAAATTTTCCTACCCCGCCCTCCTTCCCGTTCGCTTCAAGCATGTCGGGAAGGCGCGGCCCAAACTGAGCGTTCTCGACGGACGCTTCTCGACTTCGCTCGAAGCTGCTCGAACCGAACGGATTTAAGACTTGGCGTTTGGCGTTTTGGAAGCGGGGATGCGGCGTTCGTCCTAGCCTCGCCTGCCCCCTCCCGTTCACTTCGAGCGCAGGTTCGAGCTTGTCGAGAACCGTAGTCGAGAAGGCAGTGCCACAAGCAACTCGTTCTCGACGGACGCTTCTCGACAAGCTCGAAGCTGCTCGAACCGAACGGTTGGGGTTTGGAAAGGTTGAAGGCCAAAACAGAAGCGGCCCGAACAGTCGCCTGTCCGGGCCGCTTCGCATCAAACAAGACGCGATCAGTTGTTGCCGACGACCGGGGTCGAGGCGACGATGCGCGGCTGGTCGACGAACAGCGTCCAGAAGGTCGCGATTTCGCCGCGCGGGCCGCTGGTGACCTTGGCGAACGATGCCTTGGCTTCGGCGGCGTTGCCCGAGCGTGCCTGGGCGATGCCGATACGGGTGTTCACTTCGTCGGCATCGACGCCACCCTTTTGCAGCGCGAGCTGATACAGTTCGATCGCCTTGGCATTGTTGCCGGTCGCCAGATAGACATTGCCGGCCGCCGCCGCAGCGCGACCGTTCGCCCCCGCCTTCGCACGGGTTTCGAGCGCGGCGACCGAACCATCGGCCTTGATCTGGGTCTGAGCCGTGCTCTTGATGCCGTTGAACACTGCTGCCGATGCCGGGATCTTGCCCTGCGCGCGACCTTCGTCGACCAGCGTGACGGTTTCGTACGGCAGGCCGATGTCCTGCGTGACCTGCGTATATTCGCGATAGTCGTTCTGGTCGGCCAGCGACTTGGTATCGCGCATCAGGCGCAGCACGTCGACGCGCGCCTGATTGCCGAGCGTCGCGCCATTGTTGTCGGCACGGTCGCGGAACAGGATCAGCACCTTGCGCCAATTCGCCTGGGTCGGATATTCGGTCAGCTGACGCCGCGCCCACTGACCGGCTTCGGCCGAACGCTTCGACTTGTACAGCTGCGAGATCATATAGTCGTACCACTGCGACGGCACCGGCTGACCGGCGGCCTTCTTCGCGGCGATGACCTTTTCCATGTTCTGGACGCCGGCATCGATATTGCCGCCCTGAATCTCGATCTGGGCGAGGCGCAGGTCGAGATCGGGGTCGTTATAGCCGGCCTGCTGCGCACGCTGGAAGAACTGCTTGGCGGCGTTGCCCTGCTTCGCGTCGAGCGCGAGGATGCCGCGGTTGAAATACAGACCGCCGCGCTCTTCCGGCTTCAGCTTGGGGCTGGCCAGCAGTTCGTCGATCGCGGCGGCGAGCGCCGGGCGGTCGTTCTTGCCCTGTGCGGCCTGCACCTTGGTCTGGGCGAGGAAGAACGCCTCGTCCTGATTGCCGGCGGTCATCGCGGCCTGCGCGGCGGCGAGCTGCGTGTCGGCGGTGGCGAAATCCTTCGCCTTCACGGCGGCATCGGCGGCGAGGATCGCGGTGCGGAACGCTTCGCTGACCTGCGGGCCGGCGGGTGCCGCTTCTTCCTTCTTGCGCTTCTGGGCGTCGGCCGGCGGGGCGACGACCAGGGTTGCACCCAGGCCGAGCATGGCGGCGAGGGCAGCCTTGGAAACGAACGTCATGCCGTGATCTCTCCCGAAAACTGGTGCCGGAACAACGCCCGGCAGGCGTCGCTCCTCTAGGTCCTGTGACGCATCCGCACAAGCGGGCGCGCGCGTCGTCCGATGGCGGACACCGCGTGAACGCGCGTTGAACGGTTCGGCTCCATTACGCGCTTTGACGAGAGAGAAACAGAAAGATAGGCGGCGGCAATGATCGCCATTCTCTCTCCCGCCAAGACGCTTGATTACGACAGCCCCCTGCCCGCCATACCGCAGCACAGCATGCCGCGATTCCCCGAACCGACCGGGCAGATCGCGCGCGGGGCGGCACGGCTGGGGGCGGCAAAGCTGGCGACACTGATGAAGATTTCGCCCAAGCTCGCCGAATTGAACGCGCGGCGCTATCGCGAGTTCGACGATGCGCCGGAACGGCCGGCGCTGCTTGCCTTTGCCGGCGACGTCTATACCGGGTTCGATGCCAAGTCGCTGGAGGAGCCGGGCTTTGCGTTCGCGCAGGATCATGTGCGGATCCTGTCGGGACTGTACGGGCTGTTGCGGCCGCTGGATGCGATCCGCCCCTATCGGCTCGAAATGGGGACGCGCTGGGCGCCGGGGCGGGCGAGCGACCTCTATGGTTTCTGGGGGACGCGCATCGCGGCGCTGCTGGCCGAGGATGTGGCGGCGAGCGGTGACGGCGTGGTGCTGAACCTTGCCAGCCAGGAATATTGGCATGCGGTGGCGGGGAAGCTGCCCGATGGCGTGCGGGTCGTCGACGTCGATTTCCGCGAGAACGGGCCGGAGGGGCCACGCTTCGTCAGCTTCCATGCCAAGCGGGCACGCGGCATGATGGCGCGCTGGATGTGCGAACACCGCGTGACCGATATCGATGCGATGCAGGGGTTCGACAGCGATGGTTATCGCTTTGCCGGCGCCGAGGGGGACCGCTGGACGTTCGTTCGCGGTTAGGTGAACAGCGACAACAGCGCCAGCACCACCGACGACCCGGCGAGCGGGCCGATGAACATGACCAGCAGGAAGACGGCGATCGTGCCGATCATTACCCGTTCCTGCGGCCGGGTCAGCCGGGCGGGCTGCTCGGGCGGTTCGTAGCCATCGGGTGGTGGCGGCCAGGCGTTGGAGTCGTAGAACATCGCCCCTCCCTTCAACGACGCGCCGCGACGACGATCGCCGCGCTTGACAACAGGATCGCGGAAACCAGCGCGCCGACCGACAACAGCCCGGTCGGAGTCACCGACACTTCGGCCTTCAACCGCAGTTTGCGGCCGGCACGCAGGGTCAGGGCGGCGTGATTTGGAACGGTCATCAGCCCCACAACGCCGCAAGCGCGATTGCTATCCCGCTGCGATCGGAAGCGTTTTGCCGATCGTGCGGTCCAGCCCACGCGCAGCGACGATGTCGAGCAGCGTCGCGCCGATGACGAAGGCGATCGATCCCCAGATCGCGCGGTTCCGGGGTGAGGATCGGGCGGCAAGCGCGAGCGCGGTCAGGTCCATCGCGTCGCCCGCGACCCGGTTCCAGACATTGGTGGCGACCGACGGAGCAGCGATCAGATTGGCACCGGCAAGCAGTTCGCGGGCGCCGAAGCCGTTGACCAGCCCCTCATGCCCGTCGGCATCGAGCGCAGTGGTGACGCGTTTGGCGTCGAGCAATTCGACGGCGCCGAGCGCGATCGAAAAGAGGCCGAGGCGGAAGCCAAGCTTGCGATAGTCCATGATCGTCCCTTCGCCGGCGATTGCGTTGGGAACGGTGGGGTACTCGGGCAGATTCCGAGAAAGTCCCTAACTTACAGCAGGTTACATCTTCACCTGCTGATAAATTGCCATGATCTAGGGCGTAATTCCAGCGCAGGCCGGGGTCTCATAAGAGGTTCTTGTCACATCCCATTACCGCGATATCCCAACCTTCGCCCGGATGACGTACGTGGCGGGGACGCCTGCGAAACGCCGATAAAGGCGCCCCCGCTTGCGTGGCGGGGGCGCTCCCTCTCCTACCCCTTACGCCAGTTCGCGGGTCTTCGGCGCGGCGTCGCGGACGCCGGCATCGACCGCATCGGCGAACTGCGCGAAATTATGGTTGAACAGGTCGACCAGCTTGGCGGCGGTGCGGTCGTACGCCTCGCCATCGGCCCAGGTCGAACGCGGATCGAGGATCGCAGCATCGACGCCCGGCACCGATACCGGCACTTCGAACCCGAAATTGGGATCGGTGCGGAACTCGCCATCGGCCAGCGAGCCGTCGAGCGCGGCATTGAGCAGCGCGCGCGTCGCCTTGATCGGCATACGGCGCCCTTCGCCATATTGGCCGCCGGTCCAGCCGGTGTTGACCAGCCAGCAATCGACATTGCCCTTCGCGATCCGCTCCTTGAGCAGATTGCCATAGACCGAGGGGTGGCGCGGCATGAACGGCGCGCCGAAGCAGGTCGAGAAGACCGGTTCCGGCTCGGTCACGCCGATTTCGGTGCCGGCGACCTTTGACGTATAGCCCGACAGGAAGTGATACATCGCCTGATCGGGGGTCAGTCGCGCGATCGGCGGCAGGATGCCGAAGGCGTCGGCGGTCAGCATCACCACGTTGCGCGGCGTCGGCCCCATATTGTCGGCAGAGGCATTGGGGATGAAGTCGATCGGATAGGCCGCGCGCGAATTTTCGGCGATGCTCGGATCGTCGAGGTCGAGCGTGCGCGTTTCCGGGTCCATCACCACGTTTTCGAGCACGGTGCCGAAGCGCTTGGTCGTCGCAAAGATTTCCGGTTCGGCCTCGGCCGACAGGCGGATCATCTTGGCATAGCAGCCGCCTTCGAAATTGAAGACCGCCGTGTCGGACCAGCCATGTTCGTCGTCGCCGATCAGCGTGCGGCTGGCATCGGCCGACAGCGTCGTCTTGCCGGTGCCCGACAGGCCGAAGAATACCGCGGTATCGCCGTTCGGGCCGATATTGGCCGAGCAGTGCATCGGCATCGTGCCGGTTTCGGGCAGCAGGAAGTTGAGGAGGCCGAACACTGACTTCTTCATCTCACCCGCATATTGCGTGCCCCCGATCAGGATCAGCTTTTCGGTCATGCTGACCGCGATCACCGTCTCGCTGCGGCAACCATGGCGTTCGGGATCGGCACGGAAGGTCGGCAGGTCGATGATCGTGAAATCGGGCACGAAATCGGCAAGGTCGGTGGCTTGCGGCCGGACCAGCATCGTGCGGATGAACAGGTTGTGCCACGCCAGCGTGTTGATGACGCGCACCTTCACCCGGTGCTCGGGCTGCGATCCGCCGAACAGGTCCTGCACGAACAGCGTCGGTTCGGTGGTCAGCTGCTCGAGGAAGTCGGCCTTCAGCGCCGCGAAATGTTCCGGCTGCATCGCGCGGTTGGTCTTGCTCCACCACACCGTTTCTTCGGTAATGGCATCGCGGACCATGAACTTGTCCTGCGGACTGCGGCCGGTGTGGCGACCGGTGGTGACGACCAGCGGGCCGTCCTTCGCCAGCCGCCCTTCGCCACGCGCGACGGCCTGTTCGACAAGCTGCGGCGTTTGCAGGTTCCAGTGCACATCGGCGCCGGTTTCGATCCCCATTGCCGCAAGTCCGTATTCCGGCGTCACGATCGCCATGCTGCCATTCTCCCTGTCGAATCACCGGCGGCGAACGCCATGTCCGCCACCTCGCCGTATGTTCGTTATGCTTCCCCTATGCTTGCCCGGCCCAACCGTCAAACGCGTTAAACATCAATTTCGCCATGACGTTATTTTGTCGCGACCAATATGGGACGGTGGCGCGAGCGCCCTCAATTATATGACGATTTGATCCGGCCATGACCATTGAGCCAAGAGACCCTTTCCCGTAGGCAGGAACGCGATGCAGACGGATCCTAGGCAATGACCGCGACGATCGCGCTGGTCGATGACGACCGCAACATTCTGACCTCCGTCTCGATCGCGTTGCAGACCGAAGGCTTCACGACCCGCGTCTATTCAGATGGCGAAGTCGCGCTGAAGGCGTTTGCCGAAAATCCGCCCGACCTCGCGGTGCTCGATATCAAGATGCCGCGCATGGACGGCCTCGAACTGCTGCGCCGCTTGCGGGAGCGCAGCCGGTTGCCGGTCATCTTCCTGACCAGCAAGGACGACGAGCTGGACGAGGCGCTGGGTCTGGCGATGGGCGCCGACGACTATATCGCCAAGCCGTTTTCGCAGCGGTTGTTGATCGCGCGCATCCGCGCCATCCTGCGCCGTGCCGAACCGGCCCAGCCGGGCGAAGGGGGCAGTCCCGAAGGCGCGCAGCCGGTGCTGGAGCGCGGACGCCTCGCGATGGACCCGGCGCGGCACAAGGTGACGTGGAATGGCGAGAACGTGACGCTGACCGTCACCGAATTCCTGATCCTCGAAACGCTGGCCAGCCGTCCCGGCATCGTCAAGACCCGCAACCAGTTGATGGACGCCGCCTATCAGGACGACATCTATGTCGACGACCGCACCATCGACAGCCACATCAAGCGCCTGCGCCGCAAGTTCCGGCAGGTCGACAAGGAATTCGACGCGATCGAGACGCTGTATGGCGCGGGGTACCGGTTCGCCGACGATTGAGGTGGGAGTCGATGCCTGCAAAGCCCCTCCCTGGCAGGGAGGGGTTGGGGTGGGTCGGCCCACGAGGGAACGCCTCGCGCACCACGAACCTACCCCCCCCCCCC
>NZ_LMKE01000006.1:87747-150860 GCF_001421245.1 Sphingomonas sp. Leaf10
GAGGGGAGAAACATGCCCACCGCTGAACCCCTCGATCGCCCCGTCGACGAAGGCGCTCTGTCGCTGCGCTGGTCGGGCCGCGTGTCGCTCACGCCCCGCATCCTGTTCGTCAACATCTTCGCCCTCGCGCTGCTGGCGGGCGGCTTCTTCTATCTCGACAGCTATCGCGCGCGGATAGTCGACGGGCGCGTCGCGCAGGCCGAGCGCGAGGTGCGGCTGATCGCCGAGGCGTTGACGCTGTTGTCGCCCGACGAACGCACCGACGAAATGGTCAATTTTGCGCGCAAATCGGGTCTGCGGCTGCGCATCTACGACCGGCGCGGGCGGCTGGTCGCCGACAGCCGACAACTGGGGGTGCGCAATTTCCAGCTGCTCGATCCCGACAAGGATGGCTGGCAACAGGATGCCGCCCGCGCGCTGGACGCGGTGATCGATACCGTCGTGCGCAACGATCGCGACCCGCTGTACCGCGAGCGTGCGCCGGGTCGCGGCCTGCGCTGGCCCGACGTGGTGACGGTCCGCACCACCGGCGGCACGGCGGCGACGGTATGGCGCGCGCCCGACCGGACGCCGGTGGTCACCGCCGCCGCGCCGCTGCCCGAGGACCGGGTGCTGATGGCGACGGTCAACGCCCGCGACATTACCCAGACGGTGCGAACCGAACGCGCGCGGTTGAGCTTGGTGCTCGCGGTCGCGTTCCTGCTGTCGGTGCTGTTGTCGCTGTTCCTCGCCCGCACCATCGTCCGGCCGATGCGGATGCTGGCGCGCGCCGCGATCCGGGTGCGGCTGGGCCGCGACCGCGAGGTCGTCGTGCCGCGCCTGCCCAGCCGCCGCGACGAGATCGGGATGCTCGCCCGCGCGCTGTCGGACATGACCGGGGCGCTGCGCAGCCGGATCGACGCGACCGAAGCCTTTGCCGCCGACGTGACGCATGAATTGAAGAACCCGCTCGCCTCGCTGCGATCGGCGGTCGATGGGTTGGCGACGGTCAGGGACCCCGATCTGCGCGACCAGCTGCTGGCGATCGTGCAGGACGACGTCCATCGGCTCGACCGGCTGATCACCGATATCTCCGACGCCTCGCGGCTCGACGCGCAATTGGCACGGGCGAAGTTCGAGGATGTCGATCTGGCGGCGCTGATCGCGGCGCTGGTCACCTACCGCGTCGATCGCGGCATCGAGCGCGGCGTCACCCTGCATTTTGAGCGCGACGGCGACGATCCGCTGGTGGTGCATGGCGAGGGCGCGCGGCTGGAGCGGGTGTTCGCCAACCTGATAGACAACGCCATCTCCTTCTCGCCGCCGGGTGGCAAAGTGCGGATCGGCGGCGGCAATGACGGCGATCTGGTCGAGATCGAGGTCACCGACGATGGCCCTGGCGTACCCCCCGAACAGCGCGAGGCGGTGTTCCGCCGCTTCCATTCGGTCCGCCCCGGTGGGGAAGCGTTCGGCCAGCATTCCGGCCTCGGCCTTGCCATCGCCCGGACCATCGTCGAAGGGCATGGTGGTATGATCGCCGCCGAATCACGTCGCGATGCCCACGAAGGCGCGCGCTTCGTCGTGCAGCTGCCGATCGCCGGCGCATGAACGAACCGCCGATCCATGCCGGCTGTGTCGCGATGCGCGGCATGGGCGTGCTGATCGCCGGCCCGTCTGGATCGGGCAAATCGGACCTTGCGCTGCGCCTGATCGATCGGGGTGCGGTGCTGGTCAGCGACGATTACACGCTGCTTCATGCCAATGGTGGCGAACTCCACGCGACCGCCCCCGCCACCATCGCCGGCCGGATCGAGGTGCGCGGGATCGGTATCATCGACCGACCGACCGTGCCGCGCGTCCGCGTCGCGCTGTTCATCGAGGCCGGCACGCCCGACCGCATGCCCGAACCGGCAACGCGGGTTATCGCCGGGATCGCCATTCCCGCCTACAGACTGGCGTTGCTCGAAGCCTCGGCACCCGCCAAGATCGCCCTCATGCTCGACAGGATTCTCCGATGATGCGCCATGCCGATATCCTGCTCGTCACCGGCATGTCTGGGGCGGGCAAATCGACGGTGCTCAAGACGCTGGAGGATAGCGGCTGGGATATCGTCGATAACCTTCCGTTGCGGCTGCTCGGCAATCTGATCGCCGCCAGCCCGGCCGATGCCGAACGGCGACTGGCGATCGGCATCGGCACCCGGACGCGCGGCTTCGATGCGGAAGCGATCGTCAGCGCGATCCGCGACCGCCCCGATCTGGGTGTCAGCGTGTTGTTTCTCGACAGCAGCCAGGCCGAGCTGGAGCGCCGCTATAACGAAACGCGCCGCCGCCATCCGCTGGCGACCGATCGCACCGCCGCCGACGGGATCGAATCCGAACGCGAGGTACTCGAACCGCTGCGTGCCTTTGCCAATCGACTGCTCGACACCACCCATTTCTCCCGCAACGCGCTGGCCGAATGGGTGCGGGAGACCTTTGCCGCGCCGGGCAGCGCCGATCCGGTGCTGTCGGTGCTGTCGTTCGGCTTTGCTCGCGGCGTGCCGCGCAACGCCGATATCGTGCTCGACATGCGCTTCCTGCGCAATCCGCACTGGGACCCGGTCCTGCGGCCCGGCACCGGGCTGGACGCCGATGTCGCCGCCTATGTCCGGGCCGATCCGGCCTATGACGCCGCCATCGCCTCGTTCGAGACGATGCTGGCGACGCTGCTGCCGCGCTACAAGGCGGAGGGCAAATCCTATGTTACCATCGCGTTCGGCTGTACCGGTGGGAGACACCGGTCGGTCCATGTCGCCGAACGCATGGGGGCATGGTTGCGCGAACAAGGATTTTCGCCCACGATAGAACATCGCGATCTCGGCACCGCGCCGCAGGACTCGCTGGAAGGCGCACGGCGCGCACGATGACGGATGTAGGAACGACGACGAACATGATCGGGTTGGTTTTGGTGACGCATGGTCGTCTTGCCCAGGAGTTCGTCGTTGCGATGGAGCATGTCGTCGGCCCGCAGGAGCGGATCGAGACGGTGTGTATCGGTCCCGAGGACGACATGGAGGAACGCCGCGCCGACATCGCCACCGCCATCGCCGCGGTCGATGCGGGTCAGGGCGTGATCGTGCTGACCGACCTGTTCGGCGGCACGCCCAGCAACCTTGCCATATCGCTGATGGAAACCGGCCGGATCGAGGTGATCGCCGGCATCAACCTGCCGATGCTGATCCGGCTGGGCGGCGCGCGCAAGGCGATGAAGGTCGCCGAAGCGGTCGCCGCCGCGCGCGAGGCGGGTCGCAAATATATCTCGGTCGCCAGCGAGGTTCTGGGGGAAGCAGCGGCATGACCACCTCGCGCACCGTACAGATCACCAACCGCCGCGGCCTGCACGCCCGCGCCTCCGCCAAGTTCGTGACGATGGCCGCCGCGCAACCGATCGAGGTGAGCGTCGAAAAGGACGGATCGTGCGTCACCGGCACGTCGATCATGGGCCTGATGATGCTGGGCGCCGCCAAGGGCGACCATATCACGATCAGCGCGTCGGGCGATGGCGCCGAGGCGGTGGTCGGGCAACTCGCGCAACTGGTCGAGGACCGCTTTGGCGAGGATTGACGAGCCTACTGCGAAACGTGGATAAAATGTCGTCAATGAGCGGTTTTTCAGTTGGCTGGAAGCGCACGACAAGCTCGCTGGGTGGGCGCAGTTCTTCGGCGCAATGCTCGCGTTGCTCGTAACCTATTTCACCGCCTTTGTGCCGATATGGCATCGCAAGCGCCAGTTGCGCAAAGCTGCAAAACGTCTGCTTTTGAACGGCTTTGGGGTATTGGAAAGCTATCATCGCACAACCCCCAATTTTTTACCGGTTTCTCTTACCCTTAGAGGAGCGGCACTGTCATTTTCGGGTGTGATCGATGAAATAGGCCGCTTCCCGATATATGAACTCGACGATCAAGGGAGCCGCTCTATTCCAAGATACTTGATAGCGCTCAGTGGCAACCTCGCCGCATCCAAACTAGTACTTGAAAATCTGGCGAACGAAATTGAGGGTCGGGAAGCGACGCTGGACGAGCGGAATGACCTGACGGAATTCCTTGGCGATCGTCTGAATTTCGTTCGCGATATGCTGGCTGGCAAAGAACTTAAAAGACCCCAGTGGACGACGGGCGCGGTCGATTAGCAGTTCGCCCTACAGAACTATTCGAATTGCATTATACAAATTTTTAGGGGTGGCCGCACCCGCGCCCCGGCCATAGGCCGGACCCCATGACCCACCCCGCCCTCACCACCCTGACCGACAAGGAAAAGCAGACGCTGCGCCTGATCGTGCGCGGGCATGATGCGAAGTCGGTCGCGGTGACGCTTGGCCTGTCGGTCCACACCATCAACGAACGCCTGCGCGACGCGCGGCGCAAGCTGGCGGTGTCGAGCAGTCGCGAGGCGGCGCGGATGCTGTTCGAGGCGGAGGGCGCGACCCCCGAAAATCTTGCGGACAACAGAAACGGGGACGACGTCGGCGACCGCGCCACCGATGTCGGAACCACGCCGCACGACGGCGCGGGGCGGTCCGTCGGCTCGCCCCGGTTCTGGATCGGAGCTTGTGCCATGACCCTCACCCTCGGCCTGCTGGCCTTCACCCTGACGCCCGCAACGGTGCAGACGCCGGCCCCGCCGCCCGCTACCGCACCCGCCACGCCGGCTCCCGACGCGGCGCGCGCGTTCCTCGAACTGGTCGATCAGGGGCGATGGACCGACAGCTATCGCCGGTTCGGCGTCGCCTTCCGCAAGCTGAATACCGAGCAGGTCTGGGCCGATGTATCGGAAAAGGTCCGCACCCCGCTCGGCCCGGTCGTGTCGCGGACGCTGATCGGGCAGGAATATGTCCCCGCCCCGCCCTATGGCTACCAATCGGTCAAGTTCCGCACCCGCTTCGCCGAGGGTGGCGAGCAGGTCGAAACGGTGATGCTCGATCAGGAAGCGGCGGAGTGGAAGGTCGTCGGCATCACCGTCGGCTGATCGTCATCGGGCGACGGTGATGCCGGCGGCGAGCCGATCAGTCCGTCGCCTGTTCGATCGCACGCTCCTGAATTTGCTGCGGGTCGCCAAACCGATAGGGTTCGAGCGCCAGGCGATCGGCCACGCTGATCGGCGCTTTGCTGTAGCTGCCCTTGGCCCAGCTTTTGGTCTTGGTGTGCTTTTCGCCGATCAAGACCAACTCATCGTGCGGCACGACATACCACTCGCCACTGTCGGGAAATGCAATCCAGATATTCCGTCCACCATATTTGACGTCGATCGTCCAGCGGCTCTTCAGCTGTACCAGCCGAACCTCCCCCGTCGCCTCGCTCAACAGAAGAAGATCGATACCGTTGTCGTGGACAGGAAAGAAGACGTTGTAGCCTCGTCCCAAAGCCACCGTCACGAGCGCGTTGCGATTGACGACCTCCATCGCACCACTGGTCAACTTTTCGGTCATATGCCCCGCAGCCGCCGTTCTTCCTCAACCATATAATCGCGCGTCAGCGGCAGCGCCCAGCGGTCGCGGGTCAGCTGCACCTGGTAATTGACCATGCCGCCATGGCGGAACGCCGCCGCGGCGCCGGCGAGGTAGAAGGTCCACATGCGGTAAAATTTCTCGTCGTACAGCGCGACGATTTGGTCCTTCGCCGCCACGGTGCGCGCATACCAGTGATCGATGGTCAGCGCATAATGGACGCGCAGCACCTCGATATCGCTTGCGATCAGCTTGGTCCCTTCATAGCCGCGCACGATTTCCGACAGCGCCGGATTGTAGCCGCCGGGGAAGACATATTTGGTGGTGAAGGTGTCGGTGACGCCCGGCACGCCCATCCGACCGATGGTGTGGAGCAGCATCACGCCGTCATCGGTCAGCAACTCGCGGCATTTGCGGAAGAACGCGCCATATTGCGGCGGGCCGACATGTTCGAACATGCCGACCGACACGATCCGGTCGAACCGGCCGGTGACGTGGCGGTAGTCGATCAGCTCGAACTTGACCTTGTCGGCGACGCCGGCCGCTTCGGCACGACGGCGCGCAACCTTGATCTGCTCTTCGGACAGGGTGACGCCCAGCACCTCGGCGCCGGTCTTCTCGTGCAGATACAGTGCCATCCCGCCCCAGCCGCAGCCGATGTCGAGCACGCGCATCCCCGGCCGGATCGCGAGTTTCGCGGCGATATGCGCCTTCTTGTCGGCCTGCGCCCGTTCCAGCCCGTTGTCGGCATCGGTGAAATAGGCGCAGCTATATTGCAGGTCGCTGTCGAGGAAGAGCGCGTAGAGCCGGTCCGACAGGTCGTAATGATGCGCGACGTTGCGTTTCGACCGGCGCGCCATGTTGACCCGGTCGATGCGGTGGCGGACCGCATCGAACAGGCGGATCGGCAGCGACGGCCGCAATCCGCCGCCCCGGCCCCATGGCGTATTGCCGGTCAGCAGTTCGACCAGATCGCGAATGTCGCCGCGATCGATGACCAGTTCGCCGTCCATATACGCCTCCGCCGCGCCCAACGCCGGGTGGCGGACGATACGGCCGGCGACGCCGGGCCGGGTGAAGCGGATCGCGACGTCGGGAAAGGCCGGATCGAGGCTGCCGAAACTGACGGTACGGCCATCGGCGTGGGTCAGGGAAAGCGTACCGCGACGGACGGTGCGGGACAGAAACGTATCGATCAGTGCCATGAACAGTCCGTTAGGGACCGAATGTGGCAAGTCATGGGCGACGTATTCGAAACAATGATCGGCATATCTGAATCCGCCGCGGCACGGGGAGGTGGACCATGCGCAGCATGGTGGAGGGGGGTTGGCCGCATTCGGAACCGTTGCGTTGCGCCGCGATCCCCCTCCACCACCGCTTCGCGGCGGTCCCCCTCCCCGCGGGCGGGGAGGATTTGCTTGATGCGGACGTTCCGCTACACGCCCCCTATGCTCTCCCGCCTGCGCGATCGCCCCTGGACCACCGCGCTGCTGATCGGCGTGGCGGCGCAATTGCTGTTCGCATGGGGTCTCGGGCGGCCGGGCAAGCTGTCGTTCGACGAAATCCATTACGTCCCCGCCGCGCGCATCCTGCTGACGCTCGCCTATCCGGCCAATCCCGAACATCCGCTGGTCGCCAAGGAACTGATCGCCGGCGGCATCCTGCTGCTCGGCGACAATCCGTGGGGCTGGCGGATCATGGGAACACTGGCGGGGACGGCGAGCGTGCTCGGCGTCTTTGCCATCCTGCAATTGCTGTTCCGGCGGGCGCATGTGTCGGCATTCGGCGCGGCAATGGCGATCCTCAACCAGACCTTGCTGGTCGAGGCGCGCACGGCAATGCTGGAGGTGTATCTCGGCGCCTTCGTCACGCTCGCCATCGCGGCGCTGCTCTGGTCGATGCGCGGGCGGCCGGCACCGCGACTGGCACTGGCCGCCATGCTGTTCGGGCTGGCGGTCGGGGTGAAATGGGCGGCCGTGCCCTATGTCGCGGGCGCGGGTCTGCTGCTGATCTGGGGCAAGAGCGGCGGGCGCGATTACTGGCGGGGGCTGCGGCTGATTCCGGCACTGGCGATCCTCGGGCTGGTTAGCATAGCCACCTATTTCGCGACCTTCGCCCCCGCCTTCTTCTACGCCTCCGAACCGCTCACCCTCGCGCGCCTGCTCCCGTTCCAGTGGGACATGTACGAACGTCAGACGCAGGTGCTGGCGGCACACCCCTATCAATCGAGCTGGTGGAGCTGGCCGCTGCTGGCCCGGCCGATCTGGTATTTCTACGAACCCGATGACGGGGTGCAGCGCGGGGTGCTGCTGCTCGGCAATCCGGCGATCATGTGGGGCGGATTGCTGGCGGTCGCGGTGTGCCTGTGGACCGGATGGAAACGGCGCGCGCCGGCGCTGCTGGGGGTCGGGCTGCTATGGGTCGGGTCGCTGGCGGTATGGGCAGTGATCCCCAAATCGCTCGGCTTCTATTATTACTACCATCTCTCGAGCATCTGGCTGTGCCTCGCGCTCGCCGCCGCGTTCCACGCCCATGCGAAAGGCCGCCTCGCCCGCGCCGACGAATGGTTCGCGCTGCCCGCGATCATGTTGTTCGTCTATTTCTACCCGGTGCTCTCCGCCGCATCGCTTTCGGGACCGCAGGCGTTCAATCGCTGGATGTGGTTCGACAGCTGGCGTTGATTGGGTTCATGCGCAAGCGTGCAAAGGGTTGATTGCGCGCAAAGGCGCAAAGGACGCCAAGGGGTTGCGATCGGAAGATCGTCATTTCTCTACCCATATCGGTTGAACGCCGCTGTCGCGGCGGGCGCAGCCTCTTTGCGTCCTCTGCGCCTTTGCGCGCAAATCTACTCGCCGCCTTCGCGTAAAACCTAAGCCACGCGCCGGCCATACCGCCCCCACGTAAAGCGCGACGACAGCGCGAAATTCCATACCGCCCCGACCGCGATTCCCGCCAGCGCCGGCAGC
The DNA here is from genome assembly GCF_001421245.1 of Sphingomonas sp. Leaf10. Lineage (GTDB taxonomy): Bacteria > Pseudomonadota > Alphaproteobacteria > Sphingomonadales > Sphingomonadaceae > Sphingomonas. Next base: position 96,177 of record NZ_LMKE01000006.1, read on the forward strand.
GCCCATGCTCCTCCGCGCACATCGTACAGGAACGCCGCCAGCCCGACATTGGCCACCGCCCCCACCGAACACACCGCGCAGAACGAGACCCAGCCGTCGAGCAATGCCCGCATCCCCCGCAGCCGCCGGTCGCGATAGGTCAGGTGGTTGTTCAGGAAAAAATTGAACGTCATCGCGACGATCGTTGCGAAAACCGTGGCGGCCACGAACCCGCCGCCCAGTTCCAGCAGCAACCCCAGCGCCACCAGATGCACGATCGCCCCCGCCGCACCGATCGCGGAGAACATGACGAAGCGCACCGGCACCACCCGCCCGAACATCCGGTCGTACAGCGCGATCAGATATTCGAGCGCCACGACATGGTCGAGCTTGCTCTCCCCCACCGCGCGCGTCCGGAACACATAGGGCAGTTCGACGAAGCGCAGCGGCTCCGGCGCGGCGGTCAGGATATCGAGCAATATCTTGAACCCGATCCCCGACAGCCGCGGCGCCACGCCGCGCACCACATCGCTGCGGATCATGAAGAACCCGCTCATCGGATCGGACAGGTCGGCCTTCAGCACGCGGCGCGACAGGCGGGTGGCCAGCGCGGACTTGGCGACGCGATCGGCATCCCATGCCCCGGTCCCGCCGCCCGCGACAAAGCGCGACCCGATCACCAGATCGAGCGTCGGATCGTCGCGAAGCGCCGCCGCCATGCGCGGCAACAGCGCCTCGTCATGCTGCAGGTCGCCGTCGATCACCGCGACCAGCGGCGCGGCGGTGGCGCACATCCCCTCGATACAGGCGGTCGACAGCCCGCGCCGGCCGATGCGCTGTATCACGCGGATGCGCGGGTCGCGGCGGGCGATGTCCCGCACCACGTCGGCGGTGCCGTCGGGGCTGTCGTCGTCGACGAAGATCGCCTCCCACGTCAGTCCCGCCAACGCCGTATCGAGCGCCGCGATCAGCAGCGGCACATTGCCGCGCTCGTTGAACACGGGGACGACGATGGCAAGGTTGAGGGTCACCCTTCTCCCCTCCCTGGCAGGGAGGGGTCGGGGGTGGGTCGGCCTGCGAGGGAAGGTAAGCGTTCCACAACCGGCCTACCCACCCCCAACCCCTCCCTTTTCTGGGGGGGGAGCCGGTTAACGCAAATCACAACGCCGCCAACACCGCGTTCGTCATATCCCCCGTCGTCGCGGTCCCGCCCAGATCGGGCGTCCGATGCCCGGCGACCAGCGCCGCCGTCACCGCCGCCTCGATCCGGTCCGCAGCCTGCGCTTCCCCCAGCGAGTGGCGCAGCATCATCGCCGCCGACAGGATCGTCGCCAGCGGGTTCGCCTTGCCCTGCCCGGCGATATCGGGTGCCGAACCGTGGATCGGTTCGTACAGCCCCTTTTTGTCCTGATTGATCGCGGCGGAGGGCAGCATGCCGATCGACCCTGCGCACATGCTCGCCTGATCCGACAGGATATCGCCGAACAAATTGCCGGTGACGATCACGTCGAACTGCCCCGGATTGCGCACCAACTGCATCGCGGCATTGTCGACATACATGTGCGTCAGCGTGACGTCGTAATAGTCGGCGTGAATATCATTCACGACATCGCGCCACAGCTGCGATGTTTCAAGCACGTTGGCTTTGTCAACCGAACATAGCCGGCGTTTGCGGGTACGGGCCGTTTCGAAAGCGACGCGAGCAATCCGTTCGACCTCGTTGTCGTCATAGCTCATCACGTCATATCCTTGACGCGCATCGCCGTTCATTCGCCGGCCCTTCTCCCCGAAATAGACGTCGCCGGTCAGCTCGCGCACGATTACCATGTCGATCGCGGCGGCAACTTCGGGCCGCAGCGCCGACGCATCCTCCAACCCGGCGAACAGTTTGGCCGGGCGCAGATTGGCGAACAGGCCCAATGCCTTGCGTAAGCCCAGGATCGCCTGTTCCGGGCGATGCTCGCGCGCGACATTGTCGAATTCGGGATCGCCGACCGCGCCGAACAGCACCGCATCGGCGCGCTTCGCCAGATTGAGCGTCGCCGGCGGCAGCGGATGGCCGTGCGCGCGGTACGCCGCGCCGCCGACCGGTGCTTCCTCGAACGTCAGGTCCAGACCCAGCGCATCCAGCACCCGGCGCGCCGCCGCCACCACTTCCGGTCCGATCCCGTCGCCGGGCAGTATCGCGATCAAGGCCATTACGTCATTCCTGTTTCGCGCACGAAGATTGCGCGTTTCATCGGCAAAAGCCCCTGCCCCAAGCCGGGCGGGTCACGCAACCGTCCTTTTCAATCGCTCGACCAGCCGCGCGCGCGCCGCCAGCACGTCCTGCCCCCTGCCCCCCAGCAGGTCGCGGGCCAGGAAATGACCCGACAGCGCAAGGCCGTCGAACGCCGCGTCCCAGCTCGCCGGCCCGCCCTCCGCCAGAAACGCCGGCAGGGCCAACAGGCGATGCTCCAGCCCGACCGCCGCCCTGCGCGACACCGCGCCGCCGCTCTTGGGGCTGACATGGGTCAGGTCATCGCGCGCGCCGGTCGCGACACATTCGTCGAGCGCCAACCCGAAGCCCAGTTCGGACAGGATCAACAACTCGGTCCGCACCAGCGCCCCGATCCACGCCCGCGCCGCCGGTGCCGCCGCAATTGCCGCGAACAGCCCGTCGAGCGCTGCATAAATGCGCGGATAGGGCTGCGCTTCGGGCAGCGCATAGGCGGTCAGCGCACACATCCAGTCGATCGCCGCCGCCGGCACCGGCTCGGCGAACAACGGCGCGCGGCTCTCGACCAGTTCTACCGTAAGCGCCGCCAACTGCGTATCGCTCCGCGCCCGCCAGTCGCCGCGCACGATATTGCCGGGTTGCAACACCGGCCGGATCCCCCGACTCCGCCCGCCGCGGACGTATCCGGGTTGGACGCCAGCCTCGGCCGTCAGGGCGCGAACGACCGCGCCATGCTCGCCATGCGGGCGGGCGGAGAGCAGGATGGCGGTGGTGTTGAGGTGCATCGGGCTGGTCTAACAGGGTTTGCCAGACGGACGTAGACGGCGATCAGATGCCGTTCGCTGGCTCTTCGAGACCGGCCGTCATGTCGACCAGCGGCAGGTTTTCGACAGTACGATCCCGACGAATCCGAAATCGACCGGCGCCATAGCCCGAACCACTACTGCTGGTCCCGACGGAATAAATAACGCCGATGCGAAGCGGCTTGGGCGCTACGATGGGTCGCTGGAACGGCTCCCCCTGCAGGGGCTGTCCGTACAGGATAGGAAACTGGTTCCGACAATCGGTAACCCGCGTTTCTTCCTCCCAGAACGCACCGTTTTCGACGACTTGCCGGTCGTCATCCGAACCGGCGGCTGCCTCGCCATTCTCAGCCGAAACGGTAATATTACGCACGCAGTTCGCGTCACGACGCGACGAAGGGTCGACGATGAATGCCAGTCGCCCGTCTCGCACGATAGCCTTCAGATCGTAGGAATAGGAACAACCGGTCAGAAGAAATGGCAGCAGTACGGAACATCCGATGGTCCGCTCCCGACGGAACCGTATTGCGGCAAAATTTGGTGGCAAGGTCAGCGACATGGTTTCGCTTTCGGAAACTGGCAACGCATTCAACACCGCATTTGCCTCCGGACGAGACACTCTCACCCTTCCGCGGCGCTGCCGCTCCCTCCCTCTCCCGCTGGGAGAGGGAAGGGGCCCGCCCGGCGCAGCCGGGTGGGAAGGGTGAGGGTGCGCCGACGCTACCCCCGCCGCACCCGGGCCACCAGCCCCCCCACCACCGGCCAGTCCCTAGCACGCTTCACCCGCTCCACCACCCCATCGAACGCCTGCAACGCTCGCACCGTCGCCCGATTGGCCCGACTGTCGCGCAACAACAGCAGGTCGACACACGCCGTCCCCCCGGTCGCGAACTGCCGCTTGTGCTGCCCCTCGCCCTCGGTAAAATCGAAGCGTAGCGCCGCCGGCTCGGCGAACAGCGTGCGGAACGCCTCCAGATGCAGGATGCTGCCCGGCGACCATTCGCCCCAAGCTGGATCGTGCCCGACATAGTCGTAGCGAACATCGCCCCCGCTCATCGGGCAATATAGATACGCGATCGGCGACCCGCCGACGAACAACAGCCAGCCGAACGCCTCGCCCCGCGCGCCCTTGCCCTGCATTACCGCCCGGAACGGCACGTCGCTGGGCAAACCGGCGCCGAGCAGTTTCTCCTGATAGGTCCGCTCGGCCACCCGGCGCGCCAGCCCATGAAACTCCGCCAATTCCTGCGCGGTACGATAGCAACGCACCTCCAACGCGCCCTCGCCCACCTCAGCCAGCTTCTTGCGCTTGCGCTTCAGGCTGGAGCGCGCATTGCCCGACAGCCCCGCGAACCACGTATCGAACCCGATCGTCAGGTCGGTATGATAGCGGGTATAGCGTTGCCGGACGAACACGATCCCCGCCTCCGCCACGACCGCCGGCATCAGCGGTTCGGGCAGCGAGGTCACCGACCAGCCATCCGCCCCCTTGGGCAGCGGCGGCAGCACCGGCACCTCCCCCCCCAGCACGTCGCGTAACTCCATCGGCACGCGCACCAGCCGCCGTCGCACCGACCACAACGTCCGTGCCCCGATCTGGAACTTGATCGGCCAGGGCTGAACCTGCGTCATGCCGCGCGTTCCTCGATCAGGTTCGACCAGAGTTGCTCGACCTGCCGCCACCGCGTCCTGATCGCGCTGGCCGGAAGCGGCCGGTCGTCCTGCCCCAGCCGCAGCGTCGGACGGTCGCGGAAATAGGTAGTCGGCAGGCGATCGGCCTGCGCCGCAAGCGTGCGGCACAGCGCCTCGAACCGCCGGACATGCACCCGGTTCGCGCGCGTACCGCTCCGGTTGGCAAGTTCGAAGCCATGGCTGACGATCGTCACCGCCGCATGGTTCTGCGCCGCGGCATGGGCCAGTGCCGCGCGCATCTCGGCAGCCGACAGCGCGCAGATCTGGAAATGCCGCCGCCCGCCGCCCGGCATGGCGATGGTCGTCACCGGCACCTCGACCAGCCCGCGATGCGCGACCGGCGCGATCACGTCCGGCGACAGGGCGATCATGCTCGGCCATGGATGGTGCGCGCCGTTATGGCTACTGTCATACGCAAAGCCGAGTGCGGTCAGCGCATCGAGCGTCACGTCGTTCGCACCATAGCTGCCCGCGCGGAACGCAACCGGATCGGGGGCACCGACCGCCCGCAGCAGGTCGCGCGCCTCCCCCAATAACGCCTGCTGTTCCTGCCGCGACAGGTCGACCAGTTCGAACACATGCGCCCGGCGCCGGTCGTCCAGCGATGCCCGCGCCCAATTGGGATGCAGGTGCAACTGCACCTCCTGCCCCGCCGCCAGGATCGCCTCGACGGTCGGCGCGATCGCCGCCATGCCATAGAGCCGCGCGGGCAGCGGATCGACGAAGAAGCACGCCTTTAATCCGTACGCACGCAACCGTTCAAGCTGCCACGCCACCCCGACCCCGGCGGGTTCGAGCGACCGCTGCACCACGGTATCGGCCGGCAGATCGGCGGCATGGTGCCGCCACATCAATTCGGTATCGATCGTCAGAAAGACGGGGGTCGTCATACCGCTGTCCTGCCCGCCGCGCGTAAACATCCGGTGAAATCGCGGGTATTCTTCGGATGGCTCAGTACGCCGCGGACCGATCGAACGTTAACCATCACCCCCCGCGCATCGGCTGGATCGTTACGTAGACGGCGCGAACATATCGCGCAATTGCACCGTTTTACGACCGGCGATCGTTGGAACAGGATCGCCCGACGATCCGTTACGCGACCGAATTTAAACCATATCGGAGGCATGATGATCGACGACATCGATCGAACCGACGCGATCTTCCTGATCGCGCAACATGGTCGAAACGCGCTGCAAGTCGCCGCCGCGCAAACCGCCGGCGCGATCGGTCGCGGCGATCATGGCGAAGCGCAACGCTGGCTCGCGATGCGCAGCTTCCTGCAACGGGCGATGGCGTAACGATTACCCGCCCGGCGGTGACCCGGCCCAGTCGTTCCACTCCGCAATCGCCGCCGCATTTTCCGCCCGCTGCACCGCCAGCGCGGCCTCCTCGATCGCCCGCACCAGCGCCGCACGGCACGTCGCGGCGACATCCACCCCCGCCGCCCGCGCACGGGCCAGCAAGTCCGCGTCGACCGCGACCGGTTCAGCGGGCGTGGAAATAGTCATAGACCCCCTGCGCCATCGCCTTGCTGACCCCCGGCGCCTTTTGCAGATCGGCGAGGCTGGCGTTACGCACCGCCCGCGCCGTGCCGAAATGCATCAGCAGCGCCTTCTTCCGCGCCGGCCCGATGCCCGGCACCTCATCTAGCGGACTCGCGCCGATCGCCTTCGACCGCTTGTCGCGATGCGCGCCGATGACGAAGCGGTGAACCTCGTCGCGTAGCCTTTGCAGATAGAACAGCACCGGCGAATTGACCGGCAGCGTCAGCTCGCGCCCGTCCATCAGGTGGAACACCTCGCGCCCGTCGCGGCCATGGTGCGGCCCCTTCGCCACGCCGACCATGTACACATCTTCAATGCCCAGATCCTCCAGCACCGCCTTCGCCGCGCTCAACTGCCCCTTGCCACCGTCGATCAGCACCAGGTCGGGCCAGCCATTGCCGTCGCGATCGGTTTCGCGATCGGGGTTCTCCTCCTGCGCGCGGGCGAAGCGGCGGGTCAGCACCTCCTTCATCATCGCGAAGTCGTCGTTGGTCTGCGCCTGCTTGATGTTGAATTTGCGATACTGGCCCTTGCGGAACCCCTCCGGCCCGGCGACGACCATCGCGCCAAGCGCATTGGTCCCCTGGATATGGCTGTTGTCATAGACCTCGATCCGGTCGGGCGGCCCCTCCAGTTCGAACAGTTCGGCGACCTCGCGCAGCAGCCGGGCCTGCGTCGTCGATTCCGCGTTGCGCCGTTGCAGCGCCTCCTCGGCATTGCGCTTCGCCTGATCGAGCAGCCGCCGCCGCACGCCCCGCTGCGGCACCGACAGCGCGACCTTGAACCCGGCCCGCTCGGCCATCGCCTCAGCCAGCACCTCGCCTTCCGCCAGTTCGCGGTCGACGAAGACGTTGCGCGGCGGTGGCACCTCTTCATAGAATTGCATCAGGAAGGCGGAGAGCACCTCATCCTCGGGCACCTCGTTGGTATGCGCCGGGAAAAAGCTGCGATGCCCCCAATTCTGGCCGCCGCGGATGAAGAAGGCCTGGATGCCGATCACCCCCTCCAGACACGCCATCGCGAACACATCGGCATCGCCGACCCCGTCCGCATTGATCGCCTGCGAACCCTGAATGAAGGTCAGCGCCTTCAACCGGTCGCGCAACACGGCGGCCAGTTCGAAGTCCATCGCCTCCGCCGCCGCCTGCATCTGCACGCCCAGCTTCGCCTGAACCTTGGTCGACTTGCCGGCCAGAAAATCCTTCGCGTCGGAAATCAGCTCGGCATAGGCGGGCGCGTCGATCCGCCCAACGCACGGCGCCGAACAGCGCTTGATCTGATACAGCAGGCACGGCCGGTCGCGCGTCTTGAAGAAACCGTCGGTGCACGACCGCAGCAGGAACAGCTTCTGCAACGCGTTCAGCGTCTGCGTGACCGATCCGGCGGACGCGAACGGACCGTAATAATTGCCCTTCGCCCGCCGCGCGCCGCGATGCTTCTGGATGCGCGGAAAGTCATGATCCGCCCGCAACAGGATGAACGGAAACGACTTATCGTCGCGCAGCAGGACGTTGTACGGCGGGCGATAGCGCTTGATCAGCTGCGCTTCGAGCAGCAGCGCCTCCGCCTCGTTATTGGTCGTGACGATCGTCATCGACCGCGTCTGCGCGACCATCCGCTGCAATCGCTTGGTCAGGCGCGACACCTGCGTATAGTTCGCCACGCGGTTCTTCAGCGCCCGCGCCTTCCCCACATACAGCACCTCGCCGCGCGCATCCTGCATCCGGTACACGCCCGGCCGCACCGGCAATGTCGCCAGCACGTTGCGGATCGCGGCGATCCCGGCATCGATATCCGGCGCGTCCGACCCGCGCACGGTGAAGCTGGCCTTGTCCTCGTTGAAGCGATTGGGCGCGTTGGGTGTTTCCGACATCGCCGCCGATTTAGGAAGTACGACCAGCGAACGCCAGCGTCATGCGGCGGCCGACGTCTGTCCCTGTCGCTTGGCGCCGTACATGCGCAGGTCGGCGCGCTGGATCACCGCATCGATCGATCGGTCGTCCTCTTCGATCAGTGCCGCGCCGACGCTCAGCGTCCACGCCGGCAGCCCCGCCACACCCCGGCTGGCGCGCATCGCGATCGCGGCGACGTCGGCCGCATCGGTCACCACCAGAAACTCGTCGCCGCCCAGCCGCGCGACGAAATCGCCACCGGTACTGCGCTGTAGCGCCGTCGCGATCTCACACAGCACCCGGTCGCCGATCGCATGGCCGTGACCGTCGTTGATCGCCTTGAACCGGTCGACATCGATCAGCAGCACCATCCGCCCCGGCACCAGCAACTCCGCCGCCGACGCCGCCAGCGCCGCCCGGTTCCACACCCCGGTCAACGGATCGCGCAACGCCATGTCGCGCAACTGGCGCTGCGACCGCGACGACGATATCCATAGCAGCGTCAGATTGGCCGCCCCGAACAGCAACTGATCGGCCAGATACGGCACCACCGCCAGCCGGGCGACGATCTCCGGCGACAGGAACATGCCGACCACCCCGGTGAGGTAGATCGGGACATACAGCAACAGCATCCACCCGGCGATCCGCCGGGCGCGCGCCGTTCCATCGGTAACATCGTTAAGGAGCAGCGGCACGGCAAAGGCGGCAGCACAAGCGGCGATGACCAGCGACCAGACCGCCGTTTCGACCGCGCCGGGGCCGACGATCGACCGGGCGACGGTCGGCACCGCCACGGTCGCCGCGATCACCCCCCACATCCATGGCGCAATCCCGCGCCGCCCATCGAAGCATCGCACCCCGGCAAGGATCAGCGCCATCGACAGCGCCAACAGGCCGTTCAGCGCCGGCTGTGCGATGGCCGGGACCGGTTCACCGACCAGCCCCGCCACGATCAGCGACGCACAATAGCCCAGCGACGCCAACCCCCAGCAACGATGCCATGCCCGCCCCTCCGCCATCACGAAGAAGACCGTTGCATAGGCGCCGCTACACAGGGTGCTGCATTGGCGCAGCGTCATCAGGTCGGGAAGGTCGAACATTCCCGGCGACTCATACCGATCGAGCGTTAACAGCCTATAACGCTGTCATTTTCACCCGGCGCGCGCCGCCGCGATCACCCGCAGCCCGCGCACCGCATCGACCGGATCGACCGGCACCGCGCCCTCCCCGCGGATCGCATCGCGCATCGCCCGGTAGAAGCCGCGCCAGTCGCCCGCCTCCGACCGCACCGGCCGCGACGCGCCTTCGCCATCGGTCAGCACGCCCCATTGCGCCTCTGGCTCGATGCCATAGCCGGTGTCGGTCGGCATCCCGGCGGCGCGCAGCACCGCCTCCTGCGGATCGATGCCATATTTGACGAAGCTGCCCTTCGTCCCGTGCAGTGCGAAACGTGGTCGCGGTGCCGCGACCAGTGACGCCGACCCGATCGTTACCCGCCGCGCGCCGTAGCGCAGCACCACTTCGAAATAATCGTCGACCCCGGCCGCGGGACGCTGCTGCGTCACGTCGCCGGCCACCGCATCGGGCATCCCGAACAGGCGGATCGCCTGATCGATCATATGCGGCCCCAGATCGCTCAGCAGCCCGCTACCCGGACCGCCCGCCTCGCGCCAGCCCGGCTTGATCGCCGGGCGGAACCGATCCCAACGGAACTCGGCCAGCATCACCTCGCCCAGCACTTCTTCGCGCAACAGCCGCTCGACGGTCAGGAAATCGCTGTCCCAGCGGCGATTGTGAAACACGCTCAGCAACCGCCCCGCCCCGCGCGCCAGCTGCACCAGCGCCACGGCATCCTCGTCGTCGATCGCCAGCGGCTTGTCGACCACCACATGCCGCCCCGCCGCCAGCGCCGCCTGTGCCAGCGGCGCATGGCTGTCGTTGGGCGTCGCGATCACGACCAGATCGAGGCTGTCGTCGTCGATCAGCGCCTGCGGATCGTCATACCGCCTCGCCGTCGGAAACCGCTCGGTCGACCGCGACGTGGCGATCGCCGCCAGTTCCATCCCCTCGACGCACGCGATCAGGGGCGCATGGAACGACGCGCCGGCAAGGCCGAACCCGATCAGGCCGACGCGCACCATCTCAGCCGAGCTTCGCCAGTTCGGCGGCGACCTTCGCCACCTGTTCGTCGGTAATCGCGCCCCGCGCATAGGGCTGGACCTGCTTCAGGCTCATCGACTTGAACATCGGATAGGCTTCGTGCGCCATCATGCCGGGGAAGTTCGCGTCGAGGATCGCCTTGCCCTTGGGGTTCGCCGCGATCGTCTCGATGCTGCTGTCGATGGTCAGCTTCGCGGCGGCGGGTGCGGCGGCCGGTGCGGTCTGGGCAGTGGCGGCAATCGGCATCGCCAGCAACGCGGCGGTCAACAGGAGCTTCATCGACAATCCCTCCATGGGCTTGGTCGCCCGTGCAAGGACTTAGCGTCCCGCTTGACGATCGCCAAGCGGGGGTGAGAAACAGCGGCGGCAGGGGGCGCCCCCCGCCGTCAGCCGCGTGATGGCATGACGGTGCGCCGGCAGCACCGCAACCGCTGAACCGGACCGACATGCATCCCGTATTGTCACCTCGGACTTTTCCCCGGGGTGACGGACAGAGTCGGCGCTTTCCTTGACGGACAACGCGCCTTCAAACGAACGTCGATCCGGCCGAGGGCCGGACTGTCCCAAAACGAACCAACACCGCTCCGCAAAGGCGCGACGTTCGACAACCGTCAGCGGTCGTACCCCGGCGAAGGCCGGGGCCCAGTTGGGGGCCGCCGGCATCTAACGGATCAGCCGCACCAACTGGACCCCGGCTTCCACCGGGGCACGGCAAACGAACAGGCTCGGGATCGTCAGACGCTAACGCCCCCCGCCGATCACCCCCGCTTCATCCAGCCATGCATCTCCATCCACTTGGCAAAGGCATCGAACCACCCGGTGCTGGTCGTCGTCTTCTGATACATGCCGAAGCCGTGCCCGCCCTGTTCGTACAGGTGGAACTCGACCGGTCGCTTGGCCGCCTTCCACGATTCGATCAGCCCGAACCCGCCATTGGCGAAGAACGGGTCGTCAGCCGCCAGCGCCACGAACAGCGGCGGCGCATCGGCCGGCACGGTCGATGCCGCCAACGGGCCATAGATGTCGCCGATGAACGCCGGCTTCGCCTCGTTCGACGACAGCGTGGTCGCCATGGTCAGCATAGCGCCTGCCGAGAAACCGATCATGCCGATCCGGTTGGGATCGATCTTCCATTCGCCCGCCCGCGACCGGACCAGCGCGAAGGCGGCATTGGCGTCGGCGATCTGCGGCGCCAGCGCGGTCGCGGCCGCCGCCGGATTCGGCCGCGGCGGACGCTGTGCGGTGGCGGAGAACATCGCGGTCATCGACTTTTCGAACCCGGCCATGTCGGCGGGCGTCTGGTTCAACCGGTATTTCAGCACGAACGCCGCGACACCGCGCGCGGCCAGTGCCTTGGCGACGTCCCAGCCCTCATTCTGCATCGACAGCGTGCGGAACCCGCCCCCCGGCGCGACGATCACCGCCGTGCCATTGGCCTTGGCCGGCTCGGGCAGGAACGGGGTCAGCGTCGCGTCGGTGACGTTGCGCGCAAACACGCTGCCATATTGCTGGTGCCATGCCTCGCGTGCCTTGGCATCGGGCAGCGTACCGGTCTTCAGCGGAATCGCATCCGGCTGCGCGGGGATCGCGATCGGCTCCATCTTGTCGCTCTGCGCCAGCGCCGGCGTCGCCACCGCGATCATCGCCCCGCCCACGATCCACGCCAACCGCCGCAGACGCACCTGTTTCCTATCCAGCATGACCATCCTCTCCCTTTGTTATTAGGCGAGTATCCGCGCGGTCGTGCCGCTTGTCCAACGATTCTGTTAGCGGTAACGGACGCCGCCCGATCGGTGCCCAACCCTCGCGGCGCCGTGCGCGATGCGGCAAACCCGTGTCGGCGTCCCTCTCGGGCTCGCCGCTCGCATCCGCGCGTTCCCCGACAATCGCCCACCCCGGGATGGATCGGTTCGGTATCCCGCGCCGCCCATTCTCGAGTTTCGTCGCACGGCTGCAGCTGGGTCCGCGAACGTTCGTCCATCGCGAAAACGACGTGCCGACTGGACTAGGGCCGATCGACATCCAGTTCCTCGGACGCTGCTGTCGTCACGCCTGCGGAGGCGGGAGCCCCTGTGCACCAGCGTCGCGAAACCAGCCGAAACGTCAGCCGTTATGCATTCCTGCCTGCCATGAAATGACGAAAATTCGTGATCTTCGCCGAACGTTGATCGGCCGGATCGACACTCAAGGGCGGTTCTGTCTCTCCCCTCCCTGACAAGGGAGGGGTCGGGGGTGGGTCGGCCCGCGAGGAAGCGTTACACCAGCCCCAAACCTACCCAGCCGCGGCAGGGCGGATGCTCGCTCGACCACGCGGCATGTGCAAAAGTCTCGATCCAGCCCGGTGGGACGATAGGCCGTCACCGCGAACCCGAATCCGAAGATATCGCCCCGCCCTACGCGCCGCGTTCGGCTATGGTCGGATCGACACCCCGCCGCCGCCACGGCAAGCGCCAACCGCGCCGCCGGGCCACCCGCCGCAGGCCCCACAGCATCGGCAACCCGACCACGACCCATGGCAGCGCAGCCACGACGAACGTCACCAGCGCGGCCAGACTGCGCGACAGCGTATCCCCTGCCGTCGCGATGCTCGCCGCGACCGGCGACGAGCCGCCCGGCGTGGCGTTGAACGCGTAATTGATCGTCAGCCGCGACATCGCGACGCGTTGCGCCAGCGCGGCCCGGTTCGCCTTTGCCGCCTCCAGTTCCTCGTTGGTGGCGGCATAGGCGCGTTCGGCTGCGACCAGTTCGCCGACATTGCCCTTGCCCGACCGGATGATCGTCAGCAGCCGTTCGGACAGCGCCTGTTTGGCGCGCACCGCCGCTTCGGCATCGATGACCTGTCGGGTCACGTCCTCGGCCGTGACCTCCCGTCGCAACCGCCTCGCCCCGCCAGCCTCTGCGATCGCATCGAATTGCCGCGTCGTCGCCTCTGCCTGCCGCGCATCGATCAACAGCACGGCTTCGTCGTGGACGACGTGATCGTCTGGACCCGGCGTGTTCAGCGTCGAGCTGACGATCAGGCACCGCCCGGTCCCCAGCCGGCGACATAGCGCCAGTTGCTGCCCTTGCACCGTCGCGACGGTCGGCCGGTCGAACGCATAGCCGATCGTGTAGCTATAGGCGATCTGCGGTCCCGACGCGGGGGCGGCCGGTTCCTCGACGTCGTACAACGTCACGTCGTCCCCGGGCTTGCTGGCGAAGTTACTCGCGCTTCCGCAACCTGCCAGCAACAGCGCGATTCCCAGCGTCCCCGTCCACCACCGCATCGATCCTGCCCCCCTATATCGGGAGCATGACCGACCGACCCGGCGACCGTCAATGCGGGTGTGGACGGCGCTCGTGTTACCTTCGCCGGCTACCCGTCACCCACCGAGTGGGGATCGCCGGCCCCGCCCGCTCCACAAGGCCGGACGGATGACCAGCGACACTCCGCTAACTATCTGCGATTTAGTCATTAAATTAAGGACTGTCCTACAACCGGACAGCATCCTACGCTTCGCACCGTCTTTGAAATCGCCGGCCAGATACCCTTGCGGAAGGTCACAACCGTGTAACCTTCGCAACCTTCGTTCACCCCTGCGCGAACAACTTGGTCCCGACGACACCCACCACGATCAGCACCATGAATCCGGCCTGCACCGGCGCGATCCGCTCCCCGAACAGCACCGCCCCACCGATGATGACGCCGACCGCACCCAACCCGGTCCACACCGCATAGGCCGTCCCCGCCGGGATGCCCCGCATCGCCAGCGCCAGCAGCCCCATATTCACGAACGACAGGGTGATCGGCACCGCCGACGCCAGCAGCGTCCCCTGCCCCGCCGCCCATTTCAGGCTCAGCGCCCAGATGATCTCACACACGACCGCAACCGCCAGTATGGCCCATGCCATGGCGTTTCTCCTATTGCGGGCTCGGTGATGGGAGGGCGCGCCGGAAACCCGAAAGAGACGCCGCCCGAAACGCGAAACGCCGCCCGGCCGGATCGGCGAGGCGGCGTTCCTGCGTCGGTAAAGTGTATCAGTTCAGCCGGTTGCCGCCCAGACCGGCAATCGTCCGGTCGATCAGCGCGCGATCGGCATCGCCCGACAGATGCGTCGAGATCAGCGCGGTCGCGGCCTTGGCGGCGGCATCGGCAGCGGTCGCGCGGACCTCGGCGATGGCGGCCCGCTCGGCGGCGGCGATCTTGTCGGTTGCCATCTTGGCACGACGCTGGGTCAGGTCGGCGGCATCGGCTTCAGCCTTGGCCAGCAGCCCCTGCGCTTCGGCTTCGGCATGGGCGACCATCTCGGCTGCCTGTGCCTCGATCCCGGCGATCTTCGCGGTATATTCGTCGCGCAGCGCCTCGGCCTCGGCCCGCAGCTTGCGCGCCTCCTCCAGCCGGGTGCGGATCACCGCGATCTGTCCGTCGAGCAGCCGGCCGATCACCGCCGGCACGCCCTTGAAGATCAGCACGATCAGGAACAGCAGCATCGCCGCGCTGACCCATGCCGTGCCGTCGAGGCCCAGCGCGGTCGGATCGGGATGATTGGCGGCGGTGGTGCTGCCATGCTCGCTCTCGACCGCATCCACGCCGGTCTTGGGCAGACCTTCCTCGTGGATCGCTTCGTTCAGCGTCGGGCTGACATGCTCAGCCGCGTTGGGATTAGCCATGGAGCACCGCCTTCACCGCGCCATGCGCGTCCTGTTCGCTGACCTGCACGCCCGACACGCGGGCAACGATCGCCTGCGCCGCTTCGGCAGCGACCTGCTCGACCTGCGCCATAGCGGCACCACGCTGGGCGGCGATGTCGGCTTCGGCCTGCGCGACGCGCGCCTGCACCTCGGCATTGGCGGCGGCCAGACGTTCGGCGGCGGCGGCAGCGCCCTTTGCTCGGGCATCGGCCAGCAGCTTCTGCGCCGCTTCACGGCTGGCATTTTCGCGGGTACGCCATGCCACTTCGGTGGCGTCGGCGGCACTGCGCGCCTGATCGGCGGCGGCCAGATCGGCGGCAATGCCCTGGTCGCGCTTGTCAACGGTGCCCTGCACCTTGGGCACCATGCCGAGGCCGACGACCAGGAACACGATGCCGAAGGTCAGCACCAGCCAGAAGACCTGCGACCCCCAGGTCGCGGCGAGCTGCTCGATTTGCGGCATGAAACGTCCCGTATAGGTCTGGTCGACCGGACGCCATCGTCCGGCCGAAACCGGCCCGTGAAGGGCCGGAGATCCGGCGCGGGCAAACCCCGCGCCGGGCGTCACGCAGTTACGCGACGAAGATCAGCAGCACCGCGACGACGAACGCCAGCAGGCCCAAAAGTTCGGCGGCGGCGAAGCCGATGAACATGTTGCCCTGCTGGCTGGCAGCGGCCGACGGGTTGCGCAGTGCGCCCTGCAGGAAAGCGGCGAAGACGTTGCCCACGCCGAGTGCCGCGAGGCCGGCACCGATGGCGGCCAGACCGGCGCCGAGGAACTTGATGGCGTCTGCTTCCATGTCGAAAACTCCCTTGGAAAAATCTGTGTTTGGGTTGGGATCAGTGATGGTCGTGCAGGTGCACGGCATCGTTGATGTAGAGCGAGGTCAGCAGCGCGAAGACATAAGCCTGCACGCCGGCGACCAGCATTTCGAGGGCCGACACGCCGACCATCAGCGCGAAGCTCGGCACGCTGACCAGCACACCGATGCCTGCACCGGCGGCAGTCGAATTGATGATGAAGCCCGCCAGCACCTTCAAAAGGATGTGGCCAGCGGTCATCGCGACGAACAGTCGCAGCGCGAGGCTGAACGGGCGGACCATGAACGACACGAACTCGATCGGCGCGACCAGCAGCAGCACCGGAACCGGCGTACCCTTCGGCGCGAACAGGCTGAAGAAGCGCAGGCCGTGCTTGAACAGGCCGACGATCAGCACGATCGAGAAGCTGGCGATGGCGAGGACGCCGGTCACGGTGAAGTGGCTGGTAACGGTGAACGGGTGCAGCCCAACCAGACCGAAGGGCAGCAACCCGACGACGTTCGCGAACAGGATGAACATGAACAGCGAGAAGACGTAGGGAAGGTACTTGCGCCCCTCATGCCCGATATTCGCGGCGAGCAGCTTGTCGATGAAGCCGGTGAAGCCCTCGACCGCCATCTGCCAGCGACCGGGCACCTGCTGCTGCTTCATGCCGCCGATCATGAACACGAACAACGCGACAGCCGCGACGATCATCCACAATGCCGAATTGGTGAACGGCAGGACGGTATCGCCGAGCGGAATGTTGAAGATCGTCTGCACCTCGAACTGGTGCATCGGATCGATCTTGCCTGCCTGCGCCACGTCGCTTCGCCCCGATATGCCAAGGCGCCCGAAACTTTCAGTCCGGACGCCGGTTCGAAATCCTGATGATGTTCCTGAACGCGCTGACGATCCCGAGGGTCAGCAACACGAGCAGGAGCCAAGGCGAGGTGCCGAGCAGATAATCGAGCGTACCGCCGATCACCGCCCCCCCGACCATTCCGCCGATCAGTTCGGCCAGCACGCGATTGCCGAGGCGGTAGTTCTTTTCCCCCGCTTCGTCACGCGCCTGACCGGTCCGGATCGCCTCGTCCTTCTTCGCCCGGTTCAACCGCTCGTCGAGCGACGTGATCCGGGCGTCTTCGGGCAAGGGGTCTAGTCCGGGCTCGTTCTCCGCCATGTTTCCTCCCAGGACCTGCATAGGCCGGGCCGGAATCCGCCGGATGGCGAGCCCGCCAAGGCAGGCGCGCTTTAGGAAGGTGACGGTTTCGAGTCAACCATAGCGTTCGCGTCGAAACCTTTCGGGACGATGAACGGAAGATGACGGACGCGAGCCGTGTGTGAGGAGCTTGAACTGATGCTAACCAACCGACGACCGACATGTCGGTCAGAAAGGGGGTGATTACTCTGACCCCTGAAGTCGCAACGATCATCATCGGCGCTGGCACGCTGATGGTGGCATTCACTACCCTGGTGCTGAAGATCATCGAGGTAGCCCGTTCGAAATAACGGGAGGGGGCCGGGTTCGCCCGGTCCCCGAATGCAAAGAACCCCGGCCACTGGCATGACCGGGGTTCAAGGAGGCGATACTCTGTTGAAGTCGCAGTTAGCGTATATGGTGACTTGCCGATTTTTTCAATCCCTCACACGCAACGCGGGTCGCGCTCCGGCGCACCGCTGCCGCGCGTTTCCCACGCCCCGCCCGGCGCCTTGTACTTTTCACCCGGCTTGGTCTGCGCGATCAGGTTGCAGCCCGAAACGAACGCGAATTGCTCGACCGTCGCGCCCGCCTGTGCGCCGCGCGTGTACGCCGCCTTGCGCTGGATATTGATGTTCGCGACCAGCGCGCGCAGCTCCGGCGTGCCCGCACCCACGACCCCCAGATAGCCGTCGGGTTGCTCGCCGACCTGCCCTGCGGCGCGCGCCGCCTGATAGGCGGGATCGCGCTGCGCCCATGCGGTGCCGGCAATCCCGGCGACCGCGACGAGGGCGGCTGCGGCAAGGCCGTATTTCACGAAAGCATGCATGGTCAGAATATCCCCGGATTGTCCTGGATCAGCGTCTTCGCTTCTCCGTCGAGACGGTACACCACTTCCTGCGTGATGTTGATGTTCAAGTTGATGACGATCGGCTTGTCGGGCGCGGAGACGTTCACGCATCCGGCGGCCGCACAGGAAGCGGCACCGATCGTCAGGGATTGCAGCATCGTCACGGTTCGCGTCATGGCACGGTCTCGCTTTCGGAAGGCTGAATGGTGGTATCGAGCGGCGCGGGCGGCAAACCCTGTTCGCGGCGGCGCTGTTCGGCCTGCAACGCCGGCAGGTTGCGTTCGATCAGCCGTTTCGGGTCGTAGTAATTCTGCACCGAATCGATCAGCTGGCGGAAGGGCGCCCTGATCCGCACGTTGAAGACGAAGGGCAACCGCGCCAGCCGGCGGATCAGGAAATTGCTGTACGTCCCCTGCCCCTGACTGACCCCGGAAAAACGGATCGCGGTCACCATCTCGCCGGCGATCGGTCCGTCCATCTCGATCGTCAGGCCACGATAGTTCATCGATTTCAGCGCCTGGAAGGCAAGGTTGCCCCAGAAACCGACATCTTCCTTCGACACTTCGCCGACATAGGACAGGTTGCCGCTGCCGCGCGATTGCAGCTTGCCCCCTTCGATGCGGCCCCCGTTGGAATCAAAGATCATCGGCAGCACGCCATCGAACGTGCCCGAAGCGTTGAGATTGTCGAAGGCGAATTGTTGCAAGAACAGCCCGCCATCGACCCCCTTCACCCGGAAGGTCATGCGCCGTTCGCGATCCTCGGCGAAATCGAGGATGGTGGGTTCGAGGATCATCTCGCCCCCTCCCAGCGGCCAGCGCCCGCCCTCGATCTGCACCCGCTGCCCTTCGATCAGGCGGTAGCGGACGACGCCATCGGTGACGGCGATGCCAGGATTCACCTCGGCAATGGTCGCAACCTGCCCCGGTGCGCTGATCAGCCCCAGCAGGTCGGTGAAGCGGATTTCGCCCGACAGGCCGGTGACCGGGCCGAAGGCGGCGGCAAGGTCGGTCCCGGCGGTGCGGAAGGTGCCGGTGCTGGTGACGCCATCCGGGGTCCACGCGATGTCGCCGCGGCCCGACACGCTGCCCTTCACATCAGCGATCACGCCGAAGGTCAGCCGGGTCAGTTCGTTGGGCTGGAACGAATCGCCGAACGTGATGCCGGGGACGTCGAGCACGGCATTGCCACGCCCGGTGGCGAGGTCGTGGGTGATGGTCACGTCGCTGACCTTCACGCCCTTGGCAGGATGCTTCAGCGTACCACCGGCACGAATGTCGTTGCCATTCAGCGTCAGGCGGAAATCGTCGCTGCGCAGCGGTTCGAAGCGAGGGTCGGGGGCGGCGTCGCGGACGCCGACATCGCCGTCCAGCGACAGCACGCCGCCCGCCAGCTTCCAGTCGCCCGATGCGTCGCGAATCAGCAGCGGTACGTTGCCGATCTGCCCCTCGCCACGGTCGAACCGGCCCGCAACGGTGCCGTTTGCAACGCGGCCGGTCAGCGTACCGATGTCGAGGACACTGACCCGTTCCGGGCTTCCGAGCCGGCTTTTTACCCCGTCGAGGACAAAGGCCATGCCGGCCAGCGCGAAGCGCCCGCCCGCCGCCGCCAGCGTGACCGGCGTGCCGCCGAGCCGCCCCTGCAACCGCGTTGCGCCGATACCGACGCCGCCACCGATACGGCCATTTGCCACCCGCAGTATCGCGCCGTCCTGCTGGCATAGCCGAAAGCGGGCAGCATCGAGGTTCAGCGCCGACACCCGCAGGCGATCGAAGGCGACCGGTACGCAATTCGCGTTCACCGTCAGCCGCCCGCCGCCGTCCCAACGCGCGTCGATCGGGAGCGCGAGCCGTTCGACGCGACCGTCGCCGAGCGGGCCGGTCAGTTCGGCACGTGTGTCGATTTGGGTCGCGCCACTGCCTGCGGTGCGGAAATGGATCGGGGCGAGCGCAAGGCGCGCATCGCCCGCCATATAGGGTTCGACCACGGCGGTCCCGGTGACCGGCGCGCCGGGGCCGGCATGACGCAGGCGGATGCTCGCCGCCGGCAGTCCGCCGCCGCCCATCGCCAGCGTTCCGTTCAGCGTCGCACCCTGACCCGATACCCAGCGCACTGGCCCGTCGCGCAGCGTCGCGCGAGCACCGTTCGCGGCGACGAAGGCCAGCCGATCGATTCGCGCCGCCAGCGGCCGTGCGGCGACCTCCGCCGACAGGTCGAAGCGGCAGGCCGCCTGTCCGGCGGCACGGGTGGCGGCCTGCAACAGGGGCGCGACCGGCAGGCCGTCGGCAGCGCTGCCGGTTGCTTCGATGCGGCGGATCAGGACGTCGTCGAGCCGCGCGCCGCGTGCGCCGAGGCGCCCTTCGAAGGCGGGGACGCCACCAACCTCGTAACGGCCCGCGATCGATAGCCCTGCGCCGTCCAGTTGCGGTAGGTCGAACATACCCGAGGCAAGGTCGAGCGTCCCGCGCGTGCCGGTGGCAACGCCGGTGAAGCCGATCGCACCCGACAGGTCGGCAACCCGGGCCTGCGGGGCGGCGATTGCTTCCGCCTTGACGTCGGCCTGCCCCTGCCAGTGGTCGAAGGCAGGCGAGAGTTTCGCGTCGAGGCGGACGACCGGCGAGACCAGTCGGACGTCCCCGCAAGCCGCCTGTCGCGCGCGGACCGGACCGGTCAGCGAGGGGCCGGCGATGGCGGTGCGGAGCGAGACGTTGAGCGCCAGCCGGTCGATGCCGCAGCCGTTCAGCGACAGCCGTTCCGATACCGCCGCCAATTGCCCGACGAAGCCGTTGGCGAGGTTGCCGCGCCCGGCGAGCTTGGCGCCGATCAGGCCATAGGGGGTGGCGAGGCGGATGCGGCCGTCATCGACCGCGACGTTGAAATCGGGGAGCGCGAACGGCTTGCCCGAGGGCGGCGGGAGCAGGCGGTCGATTTGCCCGAACGAGACGGTGCCGTCGGGGCGCAGCGTGGCGCGCAGCCGGGCCTGCCCCACCCGTGCGCCGGTGACCTTAGCGCCGTTCAGGTCGACCCTGGTATCGATTTCCACCCAGTCGGCGATCAGGTCGGGCGCTTTCGGATTGCCGAGCACGACGTCGACCAGACGCTGCCTACCAAGGCCGATTTCGGCAACGCGGTAGCGCGCGGTGACGCCGTGGCGTTCGAGTTCGCGGCGGACGATATCGTCGGCGATCGAGCGGCGCTGCGTCCACAATAGGGCCGCGATCGCCAGGACGATCAGGCAGACGACCAGCAGCACCCGCGCGAAGCGACGCCGCCTGCGACCGGCACGACGCGGCGACGCTTCGGCCTGTTCCGCCCGATCGTCGTCGTCGCCCAGCCCACCCACTCCGTTGTTTCGTCCCGTTGGTCGCGGTTCGGCCCGCCGGGGTCAAGCGCGACAGGCGCGAAACGGTTCCGGCAGCGCAACGGAAGTTGGCGAAGGTTGCACGTAGCGGATACCACGAATTGACCCAACAACATACGAACCATATATGGTTCGTATCGAGTATCAGGAGGAGCGACGAGAATGGGGATCGTGAAGATCGACGACGATTTGCACGCCGAAGTTCGCAGGGCGAGCGCGGTGATGTGCCGGTCGATCAATGCGCAGGCCGAGTTCTGGATGAAGATCGGGATGTTGGCCGAAGCGAACCCGACGCTGCCTTTCACCGAAATCGTCCGCGCAGAGCTGGCCGCGGTCCAGACCCCGCCTGCCGACGCGATCGCCGCCTGAGATGGTCAAGACCCCCGACGAACTGGCGCCGATGCGGATTTCGGGCAGGCTGCTGGCGCGCGTGTTCGAAATGCTCGACGAAACCAATCTGGCTGGCATGTCGACGCTGGCGATAAATGACTTGGTCGAACGCTTCATCACCCACGACCTTGCCGCGCGACCGGCGAGCAAAGGGCAATACGGCTTCAAGTTCGTGCTCAATTGCTCGATCAACCAGGTGGTGTGCCACGGCGTGCCCGATGCCGAGGCGATCGTCCGCGACGGCGACATCATCAACCTCGACATCACGCTCGAAAAGAACGGGTTCATCGCCGATTCGAGCAAGACCTATCTGGTCGGCGAAGTCGCGCCGGCCGCACGCCGGCTGGTGAAGGTAGCGCAGGAGGCGATGTGGCAGGGCATCGGCCAAGTGAAGCCCGGCGCGCATCTGGGCGATATCGGCTTCGCGATCGAACGCCATGCCAAGAAGCACGGATATTCGGTGGTCCGCGAATATTGCGGCCACGGCATCGGCCGCGAAATGCACGAGGCGCCCGAGGTGATGAACTTCGGCAAGCCGGGCAAGGGCGTGCGGTTGCGCGAGGGCATGACGTTCACGATCGAGCCGATGGTCAATCAGGGGACGCGGCGGGTCGAGACCGAGGACGATGGCTGGACCGTCGTGACCGGTGACGGGAAGCTGTCGGCACAGTTCGAGCATACCGTCGCTGTGACCGCGACCGGGGTCGAGGTGCTGACATTGCGGCGGGACGAGAGGGTTTAGAGATGGCGTTTGGCAACCTTTGGCCCCTCCCTGACAGCGAGGGGAGTTTCGGTCTCGCACGTCCCTGCCCGATCGGCTAACCCGAACCGATGAACACGCCTCTCGAAACCGATGGCACCGGCCACCGCGCGCGGCTGCGGGGACGGTTGTTGGAGCATGGCGGGGAGGCGCTGCTCGATCATGAGCTGGTCGAATATCTGCTGACGCTCGCCATTCCGCGGCGCGATACCAAGCCGCTGGCGAAGACCTTGCTGCACGAATTCGGCGGGATCGGCGGGTTGTTGTCGGCCGATCCGGCGGCGCTGGGCAAGGTGGCCGGCATGGGCGATACTGCCGTTGCCGCGATCCGGATCGCGCAGTGCGCGGCGACGCGGATGTTGCAGGCGCAGGTGCTGGCGCGGCCGGTGCTGTCGAACTGGCAGGCACTGCTCGATTACCTGCATGCCGATATGGCGCATCAGGCGGTCGAGCGGATCCGGGTGTTGCACCTCAACACCCGCAATCTGCTGATCCGCGACGAACTGGTGGCGGAGGGGACGCTGGACGAAGCGCCGCTCTATACGCGCGAGGTGATCCATCGTGCGCTGGATCTCGGGTCGGCGGCGCTGATCCTGGTCCACAACCATCCGAGCGGCGACCATAGTCCCAGCCGGGCCGATATCGACCTGACCCGACAGATCGCCGCCGCCGGCAAGCCGCTCGGCATCACCGTCCACGACCACCTCATCATCGGCGCAAAGGGGCATACGAGTCTCCGCGCACAGGGAATGTTATGACATTGACGAACAAGCAGAAGATGATCGCCGGCGAGCTGTACGACGCGGGCGATCCCGAACTGGTCGCCGACGTCATGGCGGCGGCGAAGTGGATGGACCGGTATAATGCGCGGATCGGTGCGGAGCGGGACGAGCTGCTCGGGTTGCTGCGCGAAGGGCTGGGCGCGGTTGGCGACGGCGTCATCATCCGCCCGCCCTTCCATATCGATTACGGCTACAACATCACCGTCGGCGAGGGGGTGTTCCTGAACTATGGATGCGTCATTCTCGACGTATGTGCGGTGACGATCGGGGCAAAGACCCAGATCGGGCCGGGCGTGCAGATCCTGACCGCCGACCATCCGCGCGATCCGGCGGTGCGGGCGCAGATGCTGGAATTCGGGCGGCCGATCGTGATCGGGGCGAATGTGTGGATCGGTGGCGCAGCGTTGCTGCTGCCGGGGATCACGGTCGGCGATGATGCAATCATCGGGGCGGGGTCGGTAGTGACGCGCGATGTGCCGGCGGGGGCGACCGTGGTGGGGAATCCCGCTCGGGTTCGGTAGAGGAAATTGGTTCACGCGAAGGCGCGGAGGGGTTGCGTCTGCCCGGACGCCATTCCCGTCTGACGGCCTCTATTGATTGCTGATACGAGCGATATGGTTCTCGTTCGCGGTCGATCAGCCCGGTGCGCGAACCTGCTCCCCTCCCTGACAAGGGAGGGATTGGGGTGGGTCGGTCGGTTGGCGGGCGTTCCCTTCCCTCGCGGAGCTACCCACCCCCAGCCCCTTGTCAGGGAGGGGAGTTGCGCGGTGGTGACGATATCGAACGGCGGCACAGGAAAACGACCGCCGGGATCGCTCCCGGCGGTCGTTTCGATATCAGCGTTCAGTGACGATCAGGCGCTCTGGCTGAGGAAGCTGGTCAGTTCCGCCTTCGACACCGCCTTGGACCTGTCCTTGTCGGCCTGCGCAAACGCCTGCTTCACCCACTTCTTGACCTCGGGCTTCTCGGCGGTCACGCCGGGTTCGCTGGCCGAGCGCAGCGCGACCATCCATTCGCCGAACTGCCGCTCGCTCAACTGGCCCTTCCCGTCCTTGTCATATTTCGGGAATTCGGTCTCGACGATCTGCGCGATCTGCGTGCTGCTGGCGGGCTGACCCGCTTCGGCGGTGGTCTGCGCGGTCTGTGTCGACGGATCGGCCGGGGCTGCCGGTGCGGCCTGCGTTGCAGCTACCGCCGGATCAGCCGCAGTCGTCGCCGGTTCGGCGGGTACCGTTTGTGCGGTCGGGGCAGTGGTTTGCGCTGGTGCTGCGTCCTGTGCAAATGCCGGGGTCGACATCAGAACGGCACTGGCGAGAAGAATACGCTTCATCATCGAATTTCTCCTTACGGATTGCTTCGGTCTTTCATCCAGCCGGTCCAAACATAGTTCGAACGACTGTGCGATGACGAAAACCATCTAGGTCGTTTCACGTTCGATTGAACCCCCTTTCACTGATCTTCTATCGCAGGACAGGCTCGATTCATCCCTCACTTGTTGCTAGGGCGCGGCAAACCGTTCGCCCGTTTTGAAAGGCTCGCACATGATTCCGCGCTATTCCCGTCCCGAAATGTCCGCACTGTGGGAGCCGCAGTCGCGATTCCGCATCTGGTTCGAGATCGAGGCACATGCCACCGACGCGCTGGCCGAGCTGGGCGTGGTGCCGAAGGAAGCGGCCGAAAAGATCTGGGCGATGAACGACGCCGATTTCGACGTCGCGCGGATCGACGCGATCGAGGCGGAGACGAAGCATGACGTCATCGCCTTCCTGACGCATGTGTCGGAGCGGACCGGGCCGGAAGCGCGCTTCCTGCATCAGGGCATGACCAGTTCGGACGTGCTCGACACCTGTCTGGCGGTGCAGCTGGCGCGGGCGTCGGACATTTTGCTCGCCGATCTCGACAAGCTGCTGGCGGTGATCGAGCGCCGTGCGCGCGAACATAAGCTGACCCCGACGATCGGCCGCAGCCATGGCATCCATGCCGAGCCGGTGACGTTCGGGTTGAAGCTCGCACAAGCCTATGCCGAGTTCGATCGCTGCCGGACACGGCTGAAGAATGCGCGGGCGGAAGTGGCGACCTGTGCGATTTCGGGTGCGGTCGGCACGTTTGCGAACATCGATCCGCGCGTCGAGGAGCATGTCGCCGAGAAGATGGGCCTCACCGTCGAGCCGGTGTCGACGCAGGTCATCCCGCGTGACCGCCACGCGATGTATTTCGCGACGCTGGGCGTGATCGCCGGGTCGATCGAGCGGCTGGCCACCGAAATCCGCCATTTGCAGCGCACCGAAGTGCTGGAGGCGGAAGAATATTTCTCGCCGGGGCAGAAGGGTTCGTCGGCGATGCCGCACAAGCGCAACCCGGTGCTGACCGAGAACCTGACCGGCCTTGCCCGCATGGTACGTGGCTATGTGACGCCGGCGCTGGAGAATGTCGCGCTGTGGCATGAGCGCGACATCTCGCACTCGTCGGTCGAGCGGTACATCGGCCCCGACGCGACGATCACGCTCGACTTCGCGCTCACCCGCCTTACGGGCGTGATCGACAAGCTGGTCGTGTATCCGGCGCGGATGGAGAAGAACCTGAACAAGATGGGCGGCCTCGTCCATTCGCAGCGCGTGCTGCTGGCGTTGACGCAAGCCGGGGTGAGCCGCGAGGATTCGTACCGCTACGTCCAGCGGAACGCGATGAAGGTGTGGGAATCGGACGGCGAGTTGTCGCTGCTCGAACTGCTCAAGGCCGATGCGGACGTCGCCGCCGCGCTGTCGGCGGACGAGATCGAGAGCCGGTTCGACCTTGGCTATCACTACAAGCATGTCGACACGATCTTTGCCCGGGTGTTCGGGCAGGCATGACCGGGTGCCCCGCCGGGCCGCAGGGTCCGGCGGGGCGATAGTATAATGTTACTGCCGAAGCGCTATGCCGGCGTCATGATGTTTGGTCGCTCGAAACCCGATATGGAAACCCGCACGGCATTGGCGATGTTTCGACATTCGCCCGACGCCGTGCTGCTGCTGAAGGGCGGCACGTTCGTCGAATGCAACCCTGCGGCAGAGGAGGTTTACGGCCAGCCGCGCGGCGCGATCCTCGGCCAGAACCCGGTCGTCTTCTCACGCGCCACCCAAGGCGATGGCCGGCCGAGCATGGAGCATGTCGGCGAACGCGTACAGCAGGCGATCAGCGAAGGCTTTGCGCGGTTCGAATGGTTCAACCTGCGCGGGTCCGACGAAGTGCGGATGCTGGTCACGCTGATCCCGATCCCGCACGAGGCCGCCGATGCGGTGCTGGTGCAGATCCAGGACCTGACCAATACCGGGCGGGTGGTCGATGCGCTGACGCGGGGGCTGTCGTCGCTGGCGGACGGCGACCTGAACGTGCGGCTGAATACCCCGTTCAGCAGCGAATTCGAACCGCTGCGGGCAAGCTTCAACACCGCGGCATCGCGGATGGCGGAGTCGATGACGTCGGTAGCCTCGGTCGCCGCCGCGCTGCATAACGGGTGCAGCGACATCCGGCAGGCGTCCGACGACCTGTCACGCCGGACCGAACAGCAGGCGGCGAGCCTGGAGGAATCGGCGGCGGCGATCCAGGAAGTGACGCAGAATGTCCGCGAGGTGGCGACGCTGGTCGGTACGACCGAGGCGATCGTCGCCGACGCCCACCGCGATGCGCAGAATTCGAGCGGGATCGTCAGCGATACGACCGAGGCAATGGCGGGAATCGAACGCGCGTCGCAGGAAATCGGCGAGATCATCTCGGTCATCGACGGCATCGCCTTCCAAACCAATCTGCTCGCGCTGAACGCCGGGGTCGAGGCCGCGCGTGCCGGCGACGCGGACAAGGGCTTTGCAGTGGTCGCTTCCGAAGTGCGGGCGCTGGCGCAGCGATCGGCGGATGCGGCAAAGGATGTGAAGGCGCGGGTGACCGCCTCGACCGAACAGGTCGACCGGGGCGTGCAGCTGGTATCGACCACCGGCGTGGCGCTAAAGCGGATCACCGACCAGATGGACCGTATCAGCAACCTGATCGGCAGCATCGCGACATCGGCCCGGCAACAGGCGGAGTCGCTGGGCCAGATCAACATCGCGGTCGGCGAAATGGACAGCATCACCCAGCACAATGCGGCGATGGTCGAGGAAACGACCGCCGCCGCGCGCGGGTTGGCCGACGAAGCGGCACGGCTGCACGAAGCGGTGGGCGTGTTTCAGGTGGGACAGGCCCCGGCGGCGGCACCGGCATTGCGGATGGTCGCCGGCGGACGGTGGTGAGGTAGCAGCGCCGGTCCGCTACCGGGCCGGACGCTCCATATACAGCGCGCCCGCGCCGAACCCGTCGGCGTCGCCCGGCGTCGCGACAAAGCCCTGTTTCGACCAATAGGCGTCGGCGCCCCCGACCGCGATGAGCGCGAGCGTGTCGATGCCGTGATTGGCGGCGACCGCGGCGAGGATCGGAAGCAGGCGTTCGACCGCCTTCTGCCCCCTGCCCTCCGGGGTGACGACGACGTCGTGGAGATACCAGCAACCGGGATTCGGCGGCAGCGTGCCGAGCAGGATATGCATCGCCGGCGGCGTGCGGCGGACCCATGGATGGCTGATGCAATGGCCGGTGATCGTGCCGGCATCGTCGACAAGCACCCAACAGCCATCGCGGGCGAGCGCGATACGTTCGGCGTAGAGTTCCGCCGCCTCGCCATAGTCGCCGAGTTCGGCGCGGGCGAGCGTGGCGATTCGCGGGGCATCGTCGGCGATGGCGGGGCGCCACTGGGCGGTCATGGTTGATGAATTCCGTTTAAACTCATGCCCTTCCCGTCATCCCGGCGCAGGCCGGGATCCATGGACGGCGGAACGTCGCGGCCCAACCATGAACTCCCGACACAATGGATCCCGGCCTTCGCCGGGATGACGGACAAGGCTGCTATCCGCCGAGCGCGGTCTTCAGGCGGCTGAAGAATCCGCTGGATTCAGGGCATTCGTCGCCGGTCTCGGTCTCGCGGAACGCTTCGAGCAGTTCCTTCTGCCGGGTAGAAAGCCGGGTCGGGGTTTCGACCTCGATATGGATGACCATGTCACCATGGCCGCGCCCCTGCAGCACCGGCATGCCGGCACCACGCTGGCGCAGTTCCTTGCCCGACTGGATGCCCGCCGGGATGCGGATGCTGTGCTTCTGTCCGTCGAGGCCGGGGATTTCGATCGTCCCGCCCAACGCGGCGGTCGTGAAGCTGATCGGCGCGCGGGCGTGCAGCGCGGTCCCTTCGCGTTCGAACAGCGGATGGCGTTTGACATGGAGGAAGATGTAGAGGTCGCCCGCCGGCGCACCGCGTGCCCCCGCCTCGCCCTCGCCGCCCAGGCGGATGCGCGTCCCTTCGTCGACGCCGGGGGGCACGTTGACCTCCAGCGTCTTGGTCTGCTCGACTCGGCCCTCGCCGTTGCAGACCGGGCATGGATCGGCGATCACCTGTCCGGCACCGTGGCAGGTCGGGCAGGCGCGTTCGACGACGAAGAAGCCCTGTTGCGCACGCACCTTGCCATGGCCGGCACAGGTCTGACACGTCCGCGCCTTCGTCCCCGGCGACGCGCCGCTGCCGCCGCACGGGGCGCAGCTGGTCGAGACGTCGACGGTGATCTGCGTATTCTTGCCGTGGAACGCTTCTTCGAGCGTGACTTCCATGTCGTAGCGCAGGTCAGCACCGCGCCGGGGGCCGGCGCGGCCACCCTGGCGACCGCCGCCCATGAATTCGCCGAAGACGCTTTCGAAGATGTCGGAAAAGCCGTTGAAATCCTGCGCACCGCCACCGGCGCCACCCGCGCCCTGACGGAAGGCGGCATGGCCGTAGCGGTCGTAGGCCGCGCGCTTCTGCGGATCCTTCAGGCAGTCATAGGCTTCGTTGATCGCCTTGAACTTGGCCTCGGAATCCTTGCAACCGGCATTCTTGTCGGGGTGAAACTTGATCGCGAGCTTGCGATAGGCGGACTTGATCGTCCCCGCATCCGCGGTACGCTCGCATTGGAGCAGTTCGTAGAAATCGACTTCGGTGGTCATTCGGGAACCCCAAAAGCCCTCTCCCCTTCAGGGAAGAGGGTTGGGAGAGGGGCCGTCACGACGAAGCCCCCTCTCCCCGGCCCTCTCCCCTGAAGGGGAGAGGGAGTAGTGGTTTACGCCTTGCGGCTGTCGTCGACTTCCGAGAATTCGGCGTCGACGACGTCGTCGTCGGCCTTCTTCTCCTGTGCGGTGTCGGCAGCGGGCGAGGCTTCGGCCTGCTGCTGCTGTTCGTAGATCGCCTGACCCAGCTTCATCGCGACCTGCGCCAGCGCCTGGCTCTTTTCGGTCATGCGATCGCTGTCGCCGCTTTCGACCGCTGCCTTGGTCTCGGCGACGGCGGCTTCGATCTCGGCCTTCAGCGAGGCGTCGACCTTGTCGCCATTATCGACAAGCTGGCGTTCGGTGGTGTGGATCAGCGATTCCGCATTGTTCTTGGCTTCGGCCGAAGCGCGACGCTTCTTGTCCTCTTCCGCGAACTGTTCGGCGTCACGGACCATCTGGTCGATGTCGTTGTCCGACAGGCCGCCCGAAGCCTGGATGCGGATCTGCTGTTCCTTGCCGGTGCCCTTGTCCTTCGCCGACACATTGACGATGCCGTTGGCGTCGATGTCGAAGGTGACCTCGATCTGCGGCACGCCACGCGGCGCGGGCGGGATGCCGACCAGGTCGAACTGGCCCAGCATCTTGTTGTCGGCGGCCATTTCGCGCTCGCCCTGGAACACGCGGATCGTCACCGCACCCTGATTGTCGTCGGCGGTCGAATAGACCTGCGACTTCTTGGTCGGGATGGTGGTGTTGCGATCGATCATGCGGGTCATGATGCCGCCCAGCGTCTCGATCCCCAGCGACAGCGGGGTCACGTCGAGCAGCAGCACGTCCTTCACGTCACCCTGCAACACGCCGGCCTGGATCGCGGCACCGATCGCCACAACTTCGTCGGGGTTCACGCCGGTGTGCGGTTCCTTGCCGAAGAACTGCTTCACGACTTCACGGACGCGCGGCATTCGGGTCATGCCGCCGACCAGCACCACTTCGTCGATCGCGCTCGCCTGAAGCCCGGCATCGGCCAGCGCCTTCTTGCACGGGTCGAGCGTGCGCTTGACCAGATCCTCGACCAGACGCTCGAGATCGGCACGGGTGATCGACTTGACGAGGTGCTTCGGACCGGTCGCATCGGCGGTGATGAACGGCAGGTTGACGTCGGTCGTCTGGGTCGAGGACAGTTCGATCTTCGCCTTTTCGGCGGCTTCCTTCAGCCGCTGAAGCGCCAGCTTGTCCTTGGTCAGGTCGATGCCTTCGACCTTCTTGAACTCGTCGGCCAGGAACTGCACGATCTTCGCGTCGAAGTCTTCGCCGCCGAGGAAGGTGTCGCCGTTGGTCGACTTCACTTCGAACACGCCGTCGCCGATTTCGAGGACCGAGATGTCGAAGGTACCGCCGCCAAGGTCATAGACCGCGATGGTCTTGTTGTTGTCCTTGTCGAGCCCGTAGGCGAGCGCCGCCGCCGTCGGTTCGTTGATGATGCGCAGGACTTCGAGGCCAGCGATCTTGCCGGCGTCCTTGGTCGCCTGACGCTGGGCATCGTTGAAGTACGCCGGTACGGTGATGACCGCCTGCGTCACGGTTTCACCGAGATACGACTCCGCCGTTTCCTTCATCTTCTGCAGGATGAACGCGCTGATCTGCGACGGCGAATATTCCTCACCGCCCGCCTTCACCCACGCATCGCCGTTCGGCCCGCGCGCGATGGTGTAGGGAACCAGTTCGGTATCCTTCTTCGTGACCGGATCGTCGAAGCGGCGGCCGATCAGGCGCTTCACCGCGAAGATCGTGTTGTCGCCGTTGGTCACTGCCTGACGCTTCGCCGGCTGGCCGATCAGACGCTCGCCATCCTTGGCGAAAGCGACGATCGACGGCGTGGTCCGCGCGCCTTCGGCGTTCTCGATGACCTTGGGGCTGCCGCCCTCCATCACCGCAACGCAGCTGTTCGTCGTGCCCAGATCGATACCGATAACTTTAGCCATGGTCCCTCATTGGCCCCCGGGTTGAAATAATGTCTTGGCCCGACCGGCACGGGGAGGTGCCAAGCGGGTCGTTCCGAGGGCGGATATAGGCAGGGTTCGGCTTGCCGCAAGATTATGCGCGGCATAGGGAACCGTATCGGGACAGGAGCGTGGGCGTGAAGACACGGTGGGCGGCGTTGGTGGGGGCGGCGTTGATGCTGGCCGGGTGTCAGAAGGGCCCAGTTGTTTCGGACGCCTGGGTGCGCCTGCCCGCCGTGCCGGGGCGTCCGGCGGCGGCCTATGCGACCATTCACAGCGGTGGTTCGGCCGATCATGTGCTGGTGGCGGTGACCAGCCCGGCGATCGCGCGGGCCGAACTGCACGAAAGCATGGCCGGGCATGGCGGGATGATGTCGATGCAACCAATCGACCGGGTGGCGATCGGTCGCGGCGTGGTGACCTTCGCACCCGGCGGCAGGCATGTCATGTTGTTCGGCGTATCGGGTGACCTGCGCCCGGGCGGGACGGTGCCGCTGACGTTTCGCTTTGCCGACAAGGAAGCGGTGACGGTCGACGCGAAGCTGGTCGGCGCGGGCGATCCGGCGCCCTGATCCTCCCTACCCTATTTGAGGGATAGCCCCGCAGGGACGCGCTGATAGAGGAGCCTCCGCCGGGTCGACCGGCGCGAAAAGCATCACAGCTATTCCGGGGGGAATATGAAATCGATCTTTTGCGGCGCGATTGCCGCCACCTGCCTGTTCGTCCTGCCCGCAGCGGCGCAGACCGCGCCTGCCGGCCCCGTCGAGCCGACGACCTCGGTCGACGACGGCGAACGCGGGTCGACCTTTTCAGTGGCGGTGGCGGCCGGTTCGCTCGGCATCGGGCCGGAAATCGGCTGGCGGCTGTCCGACCATATCGGCATTCGCGGCGGGGCCAGCTTCCTGAACGCCAGTGCGTCGTTCGAGCCGGAGGACGTCAGCTTTGATGGCGAGATCAAGCTCAATTCGTTCGGCGGCATGGTCGACGTCTATCCGTTCGGCGGCAATTTCCGCCTGTCGGGCGGCGCGCGCATCAACAACAACGAAATCAGCCTTGCCGCGACGCCCAACGTGGCGGTCGAGATCAACGGCAACGAATATGACCCGCAGGAGATCGGCACGCTGAGCACCCGCGCGGCGCCCAAGAAATTCTCGCCCGCGCTGACGCTTGGCTGGTCGGGCAAGAACCGCCGCGGCTTCATGTTCGGCATGGAAAGCGGCGTGCTGTTCCAGGGATCGTTCAAGATCGATCCGCTGACCGCGACCGGCACTGCGCGCAACGATGCGCCCTTCCGCGCCGATCTGGAAGCCGAGCGGCAGTCGCTTCAGAGGGATGTCGACAAGGTGAAGGTCTATCCGATTCTCCAGCTGGCGATCGGTTACCGCTTCTGAAGGTCGCCGCTCCTCGCGTCCTTTACGGGCGCGGGGGGCGGTCCCATCTTCGGCCGTATGCGCCGGCCCCTCACCCCCGCCGAAGTCGAGCTTGCCCGGACGATGTTCGGCGACGAGATCGATTATGACCGGGCACGGGTGGCGAATGCCAAATGGGCGTTCTTTCAGCCGAAACAGGTGGCTATGGCGCCGACCGGCTGCATCCATTTCCATCCGGGCGGCAATCTGTACCGCGACGATTTCGCGAGCGCCGGGCGCGATCTGGCCGCGCTGTTCCTGCACGAGATGATGCATATCCATCAGACGCAGCATCGCGGGCGATACTGGCTGCCGCTGATGCGGCATCCGCTGTGCACCTATCGCTACGCCATCGTGCCGGGAAAGCCGTTCGCGGCGTACGGGATCGAGCAGCAGGCGGAGATCGTCCGCCATGCCTTTCTGTTACGGCAAGGGGCGGCGGTGAAGGACA
This sequence comes from Sphingomonas sp. Leaf10, assembly GCF_001421245.1. Classification (GTDB taxonomy): domain Bacteria; phylum Pseudomonadota; class Alphaproteobacteria; order Sphingomonadales; family Sphingomonadaceae; genus Sphingomonas. The sequence continues at coordinate 129,220 of NZ_LMKE01000006.1, forward strand.
AGCCGCCGCTGGCGGTGTACGAGGCGTTGTTGCCGTTCGGGCGATAACGGTTATCCGCGCGGTGACAGCCACATCACGCGACGGGTCGAATAGGACTCGACCGGCTTACCCGCGGCATCGAGTGCAGGGCGACGATAGCGTCCGCGACGGAGAATGGCGTCGCAGGCAGCCTTGTCGAGGTCATTTGATCCAGACGATTCTATTATTTTACAGTCGCTGACGCGGGCGTTGGTGGCAATCGTCCACGCGATCACGACGATGCCCTGCTCATGCTTCGCCAGTGAAGAGACCGGATAATCGTCGTTGCTGATCCATTCGGCTGGCCGTTCGCCTTCAGCGCGGGTCGCGACCGCTGCGACCTTTTTCGGATCGTAGCCGAACTGCTCCATCAGATTGACTTCGCATTTCCGAAGTGCGGGCAGAAGCGCCTTGTTCATCGACAACGCGACGGAGATAACTGGCCCGTTCCGCGGACGCACGGAGAAGGTCGGGGCATCGATCAGCCCTTCGAAATCGGCGCGACTGATGTAGAAGGTCAGTACCGCCCTATCGCCTTCCGGAAAATACACGAGGGTTCCGGTCTGCTTCTTGTCAAATGTCCGTCCGGGTGCCTCCAGCCTTAGATTGAACGCCCCTTCCTTACCGAGTTGCGCGCGACTGCCGAAGACCACAGACTGCATGAAGTCGCCGAACGGCGTGGGTTTGAATGCGACGATGATCGGCCGGGCAGGATCGCCATAACCGCGGCTGACGACGCACATCTTTTCAGCATATTCAATCGTCCAGCGACTCGTCGGCGCCAATGGCGGTGGCGCAGCACTCCCCTGACCGATCAACAGCGCAGCCGACAGCAACAGTCGCATCGCATCCCCCCATTCCCCATCGCAAAGCTGACAGCGGCACAGCGAAACTGCAAGCGTCGGTCCGTTCGGAACCACAGCACGCCGCAGATGGTTGGCCGCGCGAAACGATTTGAAAGGCTTGCGTGCGATGACCACCCGCTATGGCGCCACGCTCCTTGCCCGGCTGGGCTTTGCGGCGCGGGGCGTCGTCTATTGTCTGGTCGGATGGTTCGCGGTCGATGCGGCGCTGCGCGGGGGCAAGGTCGGCGACAATCAGGGTGCGATCGCCAGCCTTGCCGACGAACCGTTCGGCGAATGGATTTTGGCGGCGATGGCGGCGGGGCTTGCCGGCTATGCGCTATGGCGACTGGCCGAGGCGATCACCGATCCCGAAGCGCAGGGCACGACCGCCAAGGGCGCGTTCAAGCGCGCCGGGCACGCCATCAGCGGTATCGCCCATGTCATCCTCGCCTGGACCGCCGCGAAACTGGCGGTCCATGCCCGCGAGGCCGGCGGGCGGGTCGGTGGCGAGGAGAGCACGCGCGACTGGACCGCATGGCTGCTCGACCAGCCGATGGGGCGGATGCTGGTGGCACTGGTCGCCGCCGGGTTGATCGGCGCGGCGCTGCAACAGGCGAAAAAGGCGTGGGACGGCAGCTTCGCCTGCGAATTGGGGCGCGACACGCCGGTGCCCGATCATGTTTGCACCATCGGCCGGGTCGGATATGGTGCGCGTGCGCTGGTGTTCGCGTTGATCGCCCTGTTCTTCGTCAGTGCGGCATGGGCGGCGGACGCCGATGAAGCCGGCGGCATGGCGCATGCGCTGGCGACGCTGCAAAGCCAGACCGGCGGGCGGTGGCTGTTGACCGCGACGGGATTGGGCTTCGTCGCGTTCGGAATCTACAGCTTCGTCGAGTCGCGGTGGCGGCGGATCTTGGTTGACCTGCCGACATGACCCGCGATGCGATGCAAGCGCGCTGGCTCGACCTGACGCGGCGCGAGCTGCCGGGGCTGGCGGCGACACGCGGCTGGCCGGTGCGGGCCGATCATTGTTTCCAGCGCATCCTGCTCGACAACGCGTTCGGCGGGGTGTGGTACGATCATGTCGCCAGGCGTCCGGCCTATGTCCATGCCGATCCGGCGGCGCTGGCGCGCGCCGTCGCGCTGGGCGAGGCCGCAATCGCCGGCACGGCCGATCTAGGCGAGCTGAACCGCCGCTCGCTCGACTGGCGCGGCAAGACCCCTCGAAACCACGGGCAGGCACCCCCATGTCACCCGCTGGTAAATCCATAAGAACGAAGATAGAACGGACCGCATGAGCCTGACCCATATCTCCGTCCGCGGTGCGCGGGAGCATAACCTCAAGGGCGTCGATATCGACATCCCGCGCGATACGCTGACGGTCATCACCGGCTTGTCGGGTTCGGGCAAGTCCTCGCTCGCCTTCGACACCATCTATGCCGAGGGGCAGCGGCGCTATGTCGAATCGCTGTCGGCCTATGCGCGCCAGTTCCTCGAGCTGATGCAGAAGCCGAACGTCGAGCATATCGAGGGGCTGTCGCCGGCAATCTCGATCGAGCAGAAGACGACCAGCCGCAACCCGCGATCGACGGTCGCGACGGTCACCGAAATCTACGATTATATGCGGCTGCTATGGGCGCGGGTCGGCGTGCCCTATTCCCCCGCCACCGGCCTGCCGATCAGCGCGCAGACGGTCAGCCAGATGGTCGATCGCGTACTTGCGCTGCCCGACGGCACGCGGCTGCTGCTGCTCGCGCCGGTCGTGCGCGGGCGCAAGGGCGAGTATCGCAAGGAACTGGCCGAATGGCAGAAGGCCGGGTTCCAGCGGGTGCGGGTGAACGGCGAGGTGCATCTGATCGAGGATGCACCGGCACTCGACAAGAAGTTCAAGCACGACATCGAGATCGTCGTCGACCGGCTGGTGGTGAATGCCGATGCCGCGACGCGACTGGCCGAGAGTTTCGAGACCGCGTTGAAGCTGGCCGATGGCCTCGCCTATGTCGATCTGGTCGATACGACGGTGGCGCAGGCGCAGTCGGGCAATCCGCCGCTCGACAGCGAACAAGGCGACCGCGCGACCGAGGCCGCACCCCAGACCGGCAAGCTGAAGGGTGCGGGCATTCCCGACAACCGCATCGTGTTCTCGGAAAAATTCGCCTGTCCGGTCAGCGGCTTCACGATCAGCGAGATCGAGCCGCGCCTGTTCAGCTTCAATGCGCCGCAGGGGGCATGTCCGGCGTGCGACGGGCTTGGCGAGCGGCTGGAGTTCGACGAGGATCTGATCGTCCCCAACCACGAACTGTCGATCAAGAAGGGCGCGGTGGTGCCGTGGGCGAAGTCCAACCCGCCCTCACCCTATTACATGCATGTGCTGGGATCGCTGTCGAAGGCTTATAACTTTTCGCTCGACGCGGCGTGGAAGGATCTGCCCGAGGAAGCGCAGCGGGTGATCCTGCACGGCACCGCCGGCAAGCCGGTGACGCTGACCTTCATCGACGGCAAGAAGTCGTACGACGTCAAGAAGCCGTTCGAAGGCGTGCTCGGCAATCTCAACCGGCGGATGCTGTCGACCGAGAGCGCGTGGATGCGCGAGGAACTGTCGAAATATCAGGCGTCCCAGCCGTGCGAAACCTGTCACGGGGCGCGGTTGAAGCCCGAGGCGCTGGCGGTGAAGGTCGCGATGCAGGACATCGCCTATGCCACCCACCTGTCGGTGGTCGATGCATTGCGGTTCTTCGAAGGGCTGCCCGAGCATTTCAATGACCAGCAGCGCGCCATTGCGCAGTCGATCCTGAAAGAGATCGTCGAGCGGCTGGGCTTCCTCAACAATGTCGGCCTCGATTATCTCAACCTCGACCGGACCAGCGGCACGTTGTCGGGTGGCGAGAGCCAGCGCATCCGTCTCGCCTCGCAGATCGGCAGCGGGCTGTCGGGCGTGCTGTACGTGCTCGACGAACCGTCGATCGGGCTGCATCAGCGCGACAACGACATGCTGCTCGCGACGCTGCGCCGCCTGCGCGACCTCGGTAATACCGTGCTGGTGGTCGAGCATGACGAGGACGCGATCCGCACCGCCGATTACGTCATCGACATGGGTCCGGGTGCGGGCGTCCATGGCGGCGAGGTCGTCGCCAAGGGGACGTTGAAGCAGATTTTGAAGTCGAAGGGGTCGATCACCGCCGACTATCTGAACGGCACGCGCATGGTGCCGCTGCCCGAGAAGCGCCGCAAGGGTAACGGCAAGAAGCTGACGGTACACAATGCCACCGCCAACAACCTGACCGGGGTCACCGCATCGCTGCCGCTCGGCACCTTCACCTGCATCACCGGCGTGTCGGGGTCGGGCAAGTCGAGCTTCACCATCGACACCCTCTATGCCGCCGCCGCACGCACGCTGAACGGCGCGCGGATCGTGCAGGGCAAGCATGACAAGATCACCGGGCTGCAACATCTCGACAAGGTGATCGACATCGACCAGTCGCCGATCGGCCGCACCCCGCGGTCGAACCCGGCGACCTATACCGGGGCGTTCACCCAGATCCGCGACTGGTTCGCCGGGCTGCCCGAGGCGCAGGCGCGCGGCTACAAGCCGGGCCGGTTCAGCTTCAATGTGAAGGGCGGCCGGTGCGAAGCGTGTCAAGGCGACGGCGTGCTCAAGATCGAGATGCACTTCCTGCCCGACGTCTATGTGACGTGCGATGTGTGCCACGGCGCGCGCTACAATCGCGAGACGCTGGAGGTGAAGTTCAAGGGGATGAGCATCGCCGACGTGCTCGACATGACGGTCGAGGACGCGGTCGAGTTCTTCAAGGCAGTGCCGCCGATCCGCGACAAGATGGCGATGCTGGCCGAGGTCGGCCTCGGGTACGTCAAGGTCGGGCAGCAGGCGACGACGCTGTCGGGCGGTGAAGCACAGCGGGTGAAGCTCGCCAAGGAACTGGCCCGGCGCGCGACCGGCAACACGCTGTACATCCTCGACGAACCGACGACCGGCCTGCACTTCGAGGATGTTCGCAAGCTGCTGGAGGTGCTCCACCAACTGGTCGAACAGGGCAATACGGTGGTTGTGATCGAGCATAATCTCGACGTCATCAAGACCGCCGACTGGATTTTGGACATGGGACCAGAAGGCGGCGTCAAGGGCGGTCGCGTGGTCGCGGAAGGTACGCCCGAGAAGGTCGCGGCGGTCGAAGGCAGCTTTACGGGGAAATATCTCAAACCGTTGCTCGATCCGGCACGAGCGCAGGCGGCGGAGTGACGCTGTGGCGCGCACCGTTCGAAGCGGCGTTGCGGATGTTCGCCGCTGTCAGCGAAACGTTGCGCGCCACCGGACAGCCTCGACCCATTCTGGTCGGGGGCGCGGCGGTCGAATATTGGTCGGGTAGCGCCGTTTCCACGGGTGACTTCGACCTGTGTTCGCCGGTTCAGGACGAACTGGAAGCGATCTTGCAGAACCATGGCTTCGTGCGCCCTTCCGCTGCAGGGGTTTCAACCCGCGGCTGGATGCATCCGGATTTGGCTCTCGGCTTCGAGATCGTCGGCAGAACGCCATTGGACGGGTTGGTTCACCGCGACCGCATTCAACTGATCGAGAATATTTTGCCGGGTGCGACGTTCGCCATTCTCGGCGTCGAGGATCTGATCGCCGACCGCATGGGGCAATATGCGTCCGGCACGGCGCGCGACCGAATCGAACAGGCGCAGTTGCTGTTTTACCTTCATCCCGACATCGATCGCGACTATCTCGATCGGCGGATACGTGAGGAAAGCGCGGGCGAGTATGGCGTCGACGATTTGTGAACCCGGCACCGACGATTGGTCGGGTCCGCGTATGGATCATGCCGAATTTGCCGCGCGCCTGATCGAGCGCCGCGCCACGCTCGGCAATCCCGAACTGCCGCGCAATGCGGGGAACAACCGGACCGAGAGCAAGCTTACACTGCTGGCGGCGATCGAGGCGGCGGGCGGGCGCTGGTAAAGCCGCCGCTCGGGACAAGATTTACGGAACAACGCTCCGCGCGCGGCATTCGGGCTTGATCGATATCAAGCGAAGGACCTGTCGACATGCGTGCGCTTACCCTCGGCCTCGTTGCCGCTGCTACCCTGGTTTCCGGCTGTTCCGACTATGGTCTGGGCGGCGGTGGTCCGCGCTATGCCGATGCCGGCTACGGCCGTTACGACTATGACCGGCCCGATCCAGCGTACAACGGCTATGATGCCGCACGCTATTATCGCGACGACCAGCGGTATCGCGAACGCCGTCTGTCGCGCAACGACCGGGTCTATGTCGGGCAGGACGGTCGCTATTACTGCCGCCGCAACGACGGCACCACCGGCCTGATCGTCGGCGGGATCGCCGGCGGCGTGCTCGGCACGGCGCTGCGTCCGGGCGGTTCGGGCCTGCTGGGTGCACTGCTCGGCGGTGCGGCGGGTGCCGCGGGCGGACAGGCGATCGACCGCAACAACGTGCGTTGCCGCTGATCCTTTTCGCTTCGAGACCGGCTGATCGGCCCGTTCCCTTGCACGGGGGCGGGTCGATACCCATTTAACCCATGCTACAGTCGCAAATCGATGGTGTCCTGCTTTGCGGCAAGTTCCTTCTTTCCCTGCTGCCTACGGCACGGGTGACGGGCGTTCCGCCGCCCGGTCAATGAAAGGAACCTGCATGGCCACGCTTGGCACCGTAAAATTCTTCAACATCGACAAGGGTTATGGCTTCATCGCTCCGGACAATGGCGGCGAAGATGCCTTTGTGCACATCTCGGCAGTCGAACGCGCCGGGATGGTGACGTTGAACCAGAACCAGCGCGTCGGATTTGAGCTGGAAGAGGATCGTCGTGGTCGCGTGAGCGCGGTGAACCTTACCGCCGCCGACTGACCGGCCTTGGGCGCGGGCGGATCGTCCGTCCGCGCTTTCCTCCAACACGTAAAAGGTCCGTACCCTTGGCCGATACCGCAGAAGCCTACCGCGCCCGCGCCGCCGTCGAACGCGCCAATGCCGATGCCGCGACACTGGACAATGTCCGCGACCGTTGCCGCCGGGCCGAACACGCCTGGACCGAAATGGCCGAGCGCGCCGAGCGTACCACCGAACAACGCCTGATCCGCGAAGCCGCCACCGTGCGCCGGGCCGAAACGCTGGCGCACGATTGAACCTGCGCCGCGTCCGGTCGTTGGACCGGATGAGAAGCAAAAGGTAAGATCGATGGCCAAGCACAAGAAACAAAAGCCGAAATCGCGAAAAGCCGGGGTGTCGACGTTGCGGACCGTGGCACTGGGTGCCGCGGGGCTCGCGGTCGGCCTGTTCGGCGTGCTGCTTGCGAGGCGCAGGGCACCGAGCGAAGGCCATGCCGCCCCCGATCTGGCACTCGACAAGCCGCATCCGACGTCTACCGACCGCGCGCCCGACGCGTTCCGCCCCGATCCAACCGCCCCGGTCCCCGCTGCCGAGCGCGAGGCGCTTCGTCCCGCGACCGGGCCGGTGCCGTCGATGGTCGAACCGCGTGGCAGCATGGCGTCGCAGACCGGCGCGTAAATGTCACCCGCCGACGCGGATACCGATCCATAATGTTCGCGGCGACGCGCGTTCCACGATGCCGTCGCCGCCGACCGCCGCCTCCATCCGCGTGTCGGTCACATTCTCCGCTCTGCCCTCCAGCGACAGCCGCCGAAACAGCGGTACCGTCACCACCGCATCGAACGTGGTAGCGTCGGCAAGGCGACGCAGGTTCGCATCGTCCTCGAACTGATCGGACAGGTAACGCAGCGTCGCTGCCGCCTGCCAGCCATTCTGTCGCCAGCCAAGCGTTGCCGATCCGCTATGCGCCGGGGTCTGCGCGGGACGAAGACCGTCGAGCACGCCACCATCGACCACCCGCGCATCGGTATAGGCGTAGGACAGCCGTGCCTCCCACGCGCCCCAACCGGTCGAGGCGTCGAGTTCGCCCCCCCGCACCCGGACATGGTCGAGATTGGCGCGCCGCCGGAACACGCCGGCGGCCGACACGAAGCCGACGCCGGGAAAGGTACCCGGACCGTTGGCCACGGTGACGTTGGCGATGGCGTTGCGTAGGTCGTTGGCGAAACCCGTGGCGGCGATGCGGGTGCGCGCGACAGGGCGGAGTTCGACGCCGACCTCCCCGCCCCCTAGCGTTTCCGGCGACAGTGCGGCATTGGCGGCGGTAGCATCGGCCCCGACCCGGAACGGACGGTAGAGTTCGTTGAGCGTCGGCAGTCGCCAGCCGCGATACCCTGCCACGCGGACCGTCACCGCAGGGTCCAGCGTCCACGCCACCCCCGCCCGACCGGTCGGTTGCCACCCGCTGCGGGTTGCGAACCGCTGGTCGGCCAGCGCTGCGCCGGTCAGCAATGCTTCCCGCAACCGCCCCTCGGCGATCGTCCAGCGGTCAATCCGGCCACCGGCGCTGACGACGACATCGCCAGCCACCAAACTGGCGTCGGCGAACAGGCCGCCGGTCGTGTTGCGCCCACCCGCGACCCGCCGCCGGGTCGGGTTACCGGCGACAAAGGTATAGAGTTCCTGCGTCTCTCCGCTGACGACGCGGACATCGCCGCCGAGACGGAGCGATACGCTGCCAAAGTCCGGCGCGATCTCCGCCCGGCCGCCGATGCCGGTCGCGGGGACGTTATACTGGTCGAGCGTCAATGCGGTCGTCGCGCGCCCCGCCCCGACGCTGGCGAAGCGGCTGGCGAAGGCGCGGGTCTGAAGATAGCCGAGCAGCGACCAGCCGGTGGTCCCGCGCCCGACCAGCCGCACGCTGGCATCGGCGCCTTCGCTGCGATTGTCGGTGAAGTCGAGCCCGCGGTCGCGGCGGTCGGTGAAGGCGGAGACATTTGCCTGCAGTTCGGTCGCCGCACCGACCTGTACGACGGCACGGGCGGCGGCGCTGGCCTGTTCGAATGGAGCCGCCCGGTCGGCGGGACCACGACTGCCCGCGACGATCGGAATGAAGCCGTCGCCGCGTGCGTAGGCGCCCGACAGGGTCGCGAACCCACCGCTGCGGCTCAGGCTGGCAGTGCCGCGCGTGTCGATCGACTCCCGGCTGCCAAAGCTCAGTGAACCGGCGAGCGGTGACAGATCGTCGGGGGTCGCACTGTCGAGTTCGATCGTGCCAGCCAATGCACCCGGTCCGGCGACCCCGCTGCCGCCACCGCGCGTGACGCGGACCCGGCCCAGCCGGTCGGTGGCATAGGCGGGAAAGGCGACCCATCCGCCGAACGGATCGGCCTGCGGCACGCCATCGAGCAGCAACAGCGCCCGGCTCGACGCATTGCCGCCAAGGCCGCGCAGGGTGATGCCTTGCGACGTCGGGTTGGCGGTGCGTGAATCCGATCGGCGGAACTGTTGCAGGCCAGCTACGTCGCGCAGCACATCCTCGACCCGGCCGCTGGCCGACGACAGGATGCGGTCGCGGTCGATGGTGACGATGTCATAGACCCGGTCGCCCGGTGCGTCGGCAAGGCCGCGTCCGGTGACGACGATCTCCGGAACGTCCTGCGCCAACGCTACGCCCGGCCACGCGGCCAGCAACCACACAAGACGCTTCACACCTGTCCCCCAATGGGACGATCAGACCGTGAAGCTTTCCCCGCAACCGCACGCACCCCTGGCATTTGGATTGGCGAAGACGAAGCCCGCGGTGAAATCGTCCTCGACCCAGTCCATCGTCGAACCGATCAGGTAGAGGATCGATCCGCCGTCGACGAAGAAGGTACCGCCGGGCGTTTCGATCCGTTCGTCCATCGCATTGGCGGCGGTGACGTAATCCACCGAATAGGCGAGGCCCGAACAGCCGCGTCGGGGCGTCGACAGCTTGACGCCGATCGCATCCGCCGGCGCCTTCGCCATCAGGTCGGCGACGCGTCGTTCGGCGTTGGCGGTCAGGTTGATTGCGGCGGGGCGGACGCGCGTGGCCATTACAGCATTCCCAATTCGAGCTTGGCGTCGTCGGACATCTTCTGGGGATCCCATGGCGGATCCCAGACGAGGTTGACGTCGGCGGTCGAGACGCCCGGCACTGCCGAAACGCGCAGTTCGACCTCCGCCGGCATCGATTCCGCGACCGGGCAATGCGGCGTGGTCAGCGTCATCGTCACCGCGACATGGCCGTTGTCCGCCACGTCGACGCCATAGATCAGGCCGAGGTCATAGATATTGACCGGGATTTCGGGGTCGAAAATCTCTTTCAGCGAGGTGATGACCGCTTCGTACAGGTCGCCACCCGGCTCCCCCACCGGTTGCGGTTCGGGCTTCTGCGCCAGAAATCCTTCGAGATAGTCGCGGCGGCGCGGCGGCGCTTCCTCGGCATCGGTCACGCGGGCACGCGGCGGCGCCGGCACCGCGCTCACCTCCTCGACCTCGAAATGGCGTTCGTCGTTCATCCGAAAATCCTGCTTACCCGTTCCAGTCCGCGCACCAGCGCGTCCACATCGGCCGGTCCGTTATATACGCCGAAGCTCGCCCGCGCGGTGGCGGGGACGCCCAGCACGTCCATCAGCGGCTGTGCGCAGTGATGGCCGGCACGGATCGCGACCCGCTCCTCGTCCAAGATGGTGCCGACATCGTGCGGATGCACCCCCTCCACCACGAAACTGACGATCCCGGCGGCATCGTCCGGCCCCAGCAGCCGCACCGAGTTGATCCGGCCGAGCGCTTCGCGGGTCGCGGCGACCAACGCGGTTTCATGCGCGTGGATCGCGTCCAGCCCGATGCTCTCGACATAATCGATCGCGGCGTGGAGGCCCAGCGCGCCGACGATATGCGGCGTCCCCGCCTCGAACCGCGCGGGCGGCGGGGCGTAGGTGGTGCGTTCGAACGTGACGCGATCGATCATCGCGCCTCCGCCTTGCACCGGATGCATCGCTTCGAGCAGTTCGGGACGACCCCACAGCACGCCGATGCCGGTCGGACCGTAGAGCTTGTGGCCCGAAAAGACGTAGAAGTCGCAATCGAGCGCGGCGACATCGACCGACACGCGCGGTACCGCCTGACACCCGTCCAGCAGCAGCCTGGCCCCGACCGAATGCGCGATGTCGGCGGCGCGGCGCGCGTCGAGGACCGATCCGAGCACGTTCGACACATGCGCCAGCGACACGAGCCGGTGTTCGGGCCGGATCATCGCCGCCATCGCGTCGAGATCGATCCGCCCGTCCTGCGTCAGCGGCACGACGTCGATCGCGACGCCGATCCGTTCGGCGACCAACTGCCAGGGCACGATGTTCGAATGATGTTCGAGCATCGACAACAGGATGCGGTCGCCGGCCTTCAGGTGACGCTCGGCCCAGCCCTGCGCGACCAGGTTGATCCCCTCGGTCGCACCGCGCACGAACACGCATTCTTCCGGAGCGCCGGCACCGATGAACGACGCGATCCGGCGACGTGCGGCCTCGTAAGCGAGCGTCATATCGGCCGAGCGCTGATACACCCCACGATGCACCGTGGCATAGGTCGTGTCGTACGCACGGGTGATCGCGTCGATCACGGCTTGCGGCTTTTGCGACGTCGCCGCGGTGTCGAGATACGACCAGCCGGCGGGAATCGCGGGGAAGTCGCTGACGCGGTCGAGGGGGGTGGTGCCGATCAAAGCGCGGCTTCCAGCCATGCATCGGCATCGGCTGCAAAAGCCTCGCGCACGACCTCGTCGCCGATCCGGTCGAGTGCATCTGCGACAAAGGCGTGCGTCAACAGCGCCTTGGCCCGCGCCTCGCTGACACCGCGACTACGGAGGTAGAACAGCGCCTTGGCATCGAGTTCGCCGACCGTCGCGCCATGCGCGCACTTCACGTCGTCGGCAAAAATTTCGAGCTCGGGCTTGAGGTTCACCGTGGCTGTCCGCTGCAACAGCAGCCCGCGCAGCGACTGTTCGCCGTCGGTCTTCTGCGCACCGCGTGCGACTTCGACGCGGGCGGCGAGACTTGCCTGGCTGCGATCGGCGGCGACCGCGCGCCATGTCTGGCGGCTCGAACCGTTGAGTGCAGCATGGCGGACGGCGACGGCGCATTCCTGCCGCTGCTGTGCGCGGGTCAGCAGCGCGCCGCCATAGTCGACGAACGCCGCGTCGCCATCCAGCGTCAGTTGCGCGTCGATGCGACTACCCATGCCGCCCGCGCCGAGGAACTGGGTAACGAGGCTCGCCGCCTCCCCCACCACCGCTTCGTCGCGGATCGACACGAAGCCGTCCGTCTGGAGCAGGCGGACGCTGCGCATCAGCCGCGCACCGCGTTCGAGGTCGATTTGGGTCAGGCGATTGGTCCAGCCGGTCCCGACATAGGTTTCGACGACCGACGCAACCGCGTCTTCATCCAGCGTCAGCCGCGCGGGGAGATGGTTCTCCGCGCCGGTCGCGATATGGACGATCTGCACCGGATCGACGATCTCGGCTGCCGACAGGTCGATCGACCAGCCGGCCGCGCCCGATGCCTGCACGCCCAGCGGGTGCGCGGTGTCGAGCGTCAGCGGTGACAGCGCGACATGACCGGGGGTGCTGTGGTCGGGAACATAGACGCCATCAACGAACACGATGCGCGGGCCGGCGAGGTCGAGCCAATAGCCGTCGGCGCTCGCCGCTTCACCTCGGGTCGATCCGGCCGCTGCGGTCAACGCGGTGAGGTCGGTCCAGCGGAACGCCTCCTGCGAATTCGTAGGAAGGGTCGCCATCAAATCCTCCCCGGCACGGGGAGGGGGACCATGCGCAGCATGGTGGAGGGGGTGCCCCACGAAAGCAGTGTCTGGGGCAATCCCCCTCCACCAGCCTGCGGCTGGTCCCCCTCCCCGCGAGCGGGGAGTATCTGCACGATCATCATGCCGCCACCGCTCCATAGCCTTCGCGTTCCAGCTCGTGCGCCAGTTCCTTGCCCCCCGACCGAACGATGCGGCCATCGGCCAACACGTGCACGAAATCGGGCTGCACATAATCGAGCAGGCGCTGATAGTGCGTAATCAGGATCACCGCCTTGTCCGGAGCGCGCATGATACGGTTGATGCCGTCGCCGACGACGCGCAACGCGTCGATGTCGAGGCCGCTGTCGGTTTCGTCGAGAACCGCGAGCTTGGGGTCAAGGATGCCCATCTGCACCATCTCGTTGCGCTTCTTCTCGCCGCCCGAAAAGCCGACATTCACCGGCCGCTTCATCATGTCCATGTCCATGCCGAGGCTGTCTGCCTGCGCGCGGGCGAGCTTCAGGAACTCGGCCCCCGACAGCGGCTTTTCATCGCGAGCGCGACGCTGGCTGTTCAGGCTTTCGCGCAGGAACTGGACGTTCGACACGCCCGGAATCTCGACCGGATACTGGAAGCCGAGGAAGAGGCCGGCGGCGGCGCGGGCATCGGCCTCCATCTCCAGCAGATCTTCGCCGGCAAAGGTCACGCTGCCCGCGGTCACTTCATAGCCCGGCCGCCCGCCCAGCACATAGCCGAGCGTCGACTTGCCCGCGCCGTTCGGCCCCATGATCGCATGGACCTCGCCCGCATTCACGGTGAGCGACAGCCCCTTCAGAATTTCCTTGCCGTCGATTTCGGCGTGGAGATTGTCTATGTTCAGCATGTTCCGTCCTGTTCGTGCGGGGCCAACCCGCGTATCTCAAAGCCTTACGGCGTCTCGCCCGCGACCAGTTCGGTGCCGAACTCGGCCTCGGCGGCATCCGGGTTGGTCAGCACCGCCTTCATCGACGCATCGATCTTGTCGAGCATCGGTGCGTGCGCCTTCGCCACCTTCGCCCGCACCGGCGCGCATGCCTTGGCAGCGTCATCAAAAATTACGACCCGCGCGGCCGCCTCGGTCGGTGGCTTGACCATGCGCGGATCGGTATTGATCCGCTCCGACAGGCAGTCGGCATAAGGCGCGGTCGGCGCGACCGCCTGTAGCGCCAGTGCGAGCAGGATCACCCCACCGACCCTTCGAGCGAAATGCCGAGCAGCTTCTGCGCCTCGACCGCGAATTCCATCGGCAGCTGTTGCAGCACTTCGCGCGCGAAGCCGTTGACGATCAGCGCGACCGCCGCCTCCGAATCCAGCCCACGCTGCATCGCATAGAACATCTGGTCCTCGGAAATCTTCGAAGTGGTCGCCTCATGCTCGATCTGCGCCGAGGGGTTCTTGACCTCGATATAGGGCACGGTGTGCGCGCCGCACTGATCGCCGAGCAAGAGGCTGTCGCACTGGGTGAAGTTGCGCACGCCCTCCGCCGAGGGGCCGACGCGCACCAGCCCGCGATAGGTATTGTCGCTGCGGCCGGCGCTGATCCCCTTCGACACGATGGTCGAACGCGATCCCTTGCCCAGATGGATCATCTTGGTGCCGGTGTCGGCCTGCTGCCGGTTGTTGGTGACCGCGACCGAATAGAATTCACCGACCGAGTTCTCGCCAGCCAGCACGCACGACGGATATTTCCAAGTGATCGCAGAGCCTGTCTCGACCTGCGTCCACGACACCTTGCTGTTCTTCCCCTGACACAAGGCGCGCTTGGTCACGAAATTATAGATGCCGCCCTTGCCGTTCTCGTCGCCGGGATACCAGTTCTGGACGGTCGAATATTTGATCTCGGCATCATCCAACGCGACCAGCTCGACCACCGCCGCATGCAGTTGGTTCTCATCGCGCATCGGCGCGGTGCAACCTTCGAGATAGCTGACATAGCTACCCTTGTCGGCGACGATCAACGTGCGTTCGAACTGGCCGGTATTCTCGGCGTTGATACGGAAATAGGTCGACAGCTCCATCGGGCAGCGAACGCCCTCCGGAATGTAGACGAACGTCCCGTCCGAAAAGACGGCGCTGTTGAGCGTCGCGAAGAAATTATCCCGCTGCGGCACGACCTTGCCCAGCCATTTGCGGACCAGATCGGGATATTCGCGGATCGCTTCGCTGATCGAGCGGAAGATGACGCCGGCGGCTTCGAGTTCCTTGCGGAAGGTCGTAGCGACCGAGACGCTGTCGAACACCGCGTCGACCGCGACCTTGCGCGACCCTTCGACCCCGGCGAGCACCTTCTGCTCCTCGATCGGGATGCCGAGTTTTTCGTAGACGCGCAGGATTTCGGGATCGACCTCGTCCAGCGAACCGAGCTTGGGCTTCACCCTCGGCTCGGCGTAATAATAGGCGTCCTGATAATCGATCGGATCGATGTTCAGCTTCGACCAGTCGGGCGCTTCCATCGTCAACCACAGGCGATACGCCTTCAGCCGCCAGTCGAGCATCCATTCCGGCTCGTTCTTCTTGGCGCTGATATAGCGAACCGTATCCTCGCTCAGCCCCTTGGGCGCGAAGTCCTGTTCGATGTCCGAGGAGAAACCCCACTCGTACTTCTTGTTCGCGGCGGCGAGCGCCTCGGCATTCTTCGTGGCCATCACACTACCTCTTGGGGCATCGCCCCGGTGTTCGCGAGTTGGGCGAGCGTCACGCCCGCCAGAGCGCCCCGGACCACGGCGTTGACCGTGCCGGCATGGGGGCGGATCATGCAGTTCGTCTCCACCGCGCAATCGTGCCGAGCGGCATCGACACAGGTGGTAAGCGCGATCGGCCCCTCGATCGCCTCGATGATCTGCGCCAGGTCGATCGCGTGCGGGGCGCGGGCAAGGCGGAAACCGCCGCCGGTGCCGCGCCCGGTCTCGATCAGCCCGGCGGCGGACAGGCGACTGACCAGCTTCTGCACGGTCGGCAGCGGCAGGCCGGTCTCCTCCGCCAGCATCGTCGCCGTCGCGCGCGCGTAGCCACCCCGCCGCGCGGTGGCGGCGAGCAGGACGACGGCATAGTCGGCAAGGCTGGAAAGACGCATGCGTTCCTTAATCGGATCATTCCGGTCGGATTGGCATGTGGTCGTGGCGGGGCGTCAGGTCAACCGGGTTTGTTTCGATCGCTGTGATCGATTGTCTGGGGGCGGATAAGGA
Source organism: Sphingomonas sp. Leaf10 (assembly GCF_001421245.1). GTDB lineage: Bacteria > Pseudomonadota > Alphaproteobacteria > Sphingomonadales > Sphingomonadaceae > Sphingomonas. Next base: position 144,987 of record NZ_LMKE01000006.1, read on the forward strand.
TTCGGTTTCACGCGAAGGCGCAAAGACAAGAAGGAAGAATGGTTCGCGCAGAGGCGCGGAGGCGCAGAGGACGTTCCGACAGTGGAGATGCCTGCCGCTTCAGCGGCCTTCATTCTGAAGGATACCGAAGTACGAAAGTCTCGCTGACGCGAGACGGTGCTGCGAACGCAACCCCTCTGCGCCTCCGCGCCTCTGCGCGAACCAATCTTCCTTCCAGTCGCGCTGGACGATACAGCGCCGCCTATGGCCTGGTATCACCCGCTCCTCTTCGCCCTCGACGCCGAACGCGCCCATTCGCTGACCATCGCCATGCTGGAGGCGTGGGGGAAGGCCGGCGCGCCGCTGGCGGCGACTACCGACGACCGCCATGCGGTAACGGTCGCCGGCATCCGCTTCCCCAATCCCGTCGGACTCGCGGCAGGCGTCGACAAGGATGCGCGCGCGGTCGCCGGTTTCCTCGGCCTCGGCTTCGGCTTCGTCGAAGTGGGCACGCTGACCCCGAAGCCGCAGCCGGGCAATCCCAAGCCCCGGATCTTCCGCCTGCCCGAGGACCGGGGCGTGGTGAACCGGCTGGGGTTCAACAACGGTGGGATCGATGCGGCATTGGCGCGGATCGCGGCGCTCACCCCCCGCCCCGGCATCATCGGCATCAATGTCGGCGCGAACAAGGATTCGACCGACCGCATCGCCGATTACGGAACGGCGGTCGCCAAGGCGGCGCCGCTCGCCGATTACGTCACCATCAACATCTCCAGCCCGAACACGCCGGGCCTGCGCGACCTGCAATCGCAGCCCGAACTGGGCCAGTTGATCGCCGCCAGCGACGCCGCGCGCCATGTCGACACCAAGCGCGTTCCCCTGTTCCTGAAGGTCGCGCCCGACCTGTCGCGCGAGGGGCTGGAGGTTGCGATCCGCGCGGCGGTGGATGGCGGGATCGATGCGGTGATCGTATCGAACACCACCATCTCGCGTCCCGACAGCCTTCGGTCGGGAAATGCGAAGGAAACCGGCGGCCTGTCGGGCGCGCCGCTCGCCCCTCTGGCGCTCGCCAAGCTGATCGAGGCGCGCGAGATTGCCGGCGGCGCGATCCCGCTGATTTCGGCGGGCGGCATCGGGTCGGCCGACGAAGCGCGGCGGCGGCTGGATGCCGGGGCAAGCCTCGTCCAGCTCTACAGCGCGCTGGTTTATGAGGGCCCGGGGCTTGCCCGGCGGATCGTCGACGGGCTGTGATCCGGCTGTTCCGTCCGCTGCTCGCCAATGCCGGGTTCGGCCGGCGCGTCGTCGCCTGTATCGGTGCCGCGATCGGCATCGCACTGACCATGGTCGTCTGTTCGCAGGTACCGTGGATCGAGGGCGATCTACCGATCATCGTCGCACCGTTGGGGGCGTCGGCGGTGCTGGTGTTCGCGGTGCCGGCCAGTCCGCTGGCGCAGCCATGGCCGGTGGTCGGCGGCAATATCCTGTCGACGCTGATCGGCGTGGCGGCGTTTCAGGCGATCCCGAACGTGACGATCGCCGCCGGGGTCGCGGTCGGCTGCGCGATCCTCGTGATGTCGCTGTGCCGCTGCCTGCATCCACCGGGCGGGGCGGCGGCGCTGACCGCCGTCATCGGCAGCGCCGGCATCCATGATGCCGGCTATGCCTTCGCCTTTGCGCCGGTCGGGATCAATTCGATCGCGCTGGTCTCGATCGGCATCTTCTATCACCGGATGACCGCGCTCAGCTATCCGCACGAACCGGCGTCGCCGACCGCAATTGCTGCAGCAGTCGAGCCGGGCGGTGTCCGGCTGGAGGACATCGACGCGGCGCTGGCGGAGACGCCGGATGCGTTCGACATTGCGCGCGAGGATCTGACGCTGTTGCTCGAACGGGCGGAGCATTTCGCGCAGGTGCGGCGGAAGAAATAGGGTTCGCGCGGAGGCGCGGAGACGCGGAGGAGGTTGCGCGACAGGCGACCCGGTCGCGATCGGCAGACCTTATCTCTCGTTGCTACGACGCAGAAGGCCGCTGACGCGGATGAGGGCGGCCTGGGACGCGCCCACCTCCGCGTCTCCGCGCCTCCGCGCGAACCCCTCTTATTCTTCTTTGCGCCTTCGCGCCTTCGCGCCTTCGCGTGAACCAACTTTCTACTCGACGATCACCTTCCCCTCGCGCCGGGGATCGAAGCCGCCATCGATCTTCCCATCGCGCACGATCACGCCGTGAAGTCCTGAATCCTCGCCCTGCCCCGGCTGCAACCGGATGCCCTGCGCGGCCAGCGCGCTCAGGATTCCCGGCGAGAACTTCGTCACCTCCCCCTGAAAACTGTCGCCGCGCGCGACGAGGTTGGGGAGCGCAAGTGCCTGTTGCATCGGCAGCTTCCATTCGACCGCCCCGATCAGCGACTTGCCGACATAGGCGAGGATCGCATTGCCGCCCGCCGATCCCAGCGCGCCCGCGAACTTGCCCTGCCGGTCGATCATCACCAGCGGTGTCATCGACGATCGCGGCCGCTTGCCCGGCGCGACCGCGTTCGCAGCGGCGCGGCCCTGCGCATCGACCGGTGAGAAGGCGAAGTCGGTCATCTGGTTGTTCAGGAAGAAGCCGTCGACCATCCGCCCGCTGCCGAAGATGCTCTCGACCGTAGTCGTCATCGACACGACATTGCCCGCCGCATCGCCGACGATGAAGTGCGACGTCCCTGCCGGTTCGCGCGTGGTGTCGGAAGCCGCCGTCACCACCCCCGCCGGCACGCCGGCCTTGGGCGCAGGACCGGCGGTCGCGCCGATCAGCTTCGCCCGCTCCGACAGATAGGCGGGGGCCAGCAGCCGGGCGACCGGCACGTTCACGAACTTTGGATCGCCGACATACAGGTCGCGATCGGCGTACATCAGCCGGCTGGCCTCCGCGAAGAGATACCAGCTTTGCGGATCGTTCGGCCCGCGCCGGTCGATATCGGTGCGGCCGAGGATGCCGAGCAGTTCGATCAACCCCACTCCGCTCGACGGTGGCGGCGGGGTGCAGACGATATAGACGCGCCAGTTCGCGCACAGCGGATCGCGCTTGATCGCCCGGTAGCCGGCAAGGTCGGCCAGCGTCATCGTGCCGGGCAGCGTACCCGTCGTCGTGCGCGCGACGATCCGTTTCGCAGTCTCGCCCGTGTAAAGCGCGTCCGGCCCCTGCTTCGCCAGCCGCTTCAGGAAATCGGCATAAGCGCCGTTCCTGATCCGGTCGCCGGTGGTAGCGAGCGCCCCGCCCTTGCCCTTGAAATAGCGACGGACATCCTCCGCCTGCAATTGTGGAAAACGCCCGGTCAGAAACCGGCCGAGGCGCGGCGAAATGACGAAGCCCTCGCGCGCGGTCCGCTCGGCATCGTCGAACAGGTCCGCCCAGGCAAGCGCGCCATGATCGGCATGCGCCTGTCCCAGCATCCGCACCGCACCCGGCACCCCGGTCGCGCGCCCGCCCAGCACAGCCTCGCCGAACGGCAGCGGCTTGCCGTCCTGCCCCAGCAGCATCGTCGGCGTCGCGCCCGCCGGAGCGACCTCGCGCCCGTCATAGATTTCGACCTTGCCGGTCTTCGCATTGAAATAGGTCATGAACGCGCCCCCGCCCATGCCGGAGCTTTGCGGTTCGACCAGCGACAGCATCGCCTGCACCGCGATCGCCGCGTCGACGGCGCTGCCCCCGCGCCGCAGCACCGCCATGCCGGCCTCGCTGGCCAGCGGATTGGCCGACACCACGAACTTCTGCTGCTGTCCCGCGACCGGCGCGGCCGGGGCGACAGGCGCCACCACGTCGCGCTTGCCGAACGGCAGCAGGTTGCACCCCCCCAGCGACACGGTGGCAAGCAGGGCGGCGGCGATCGTCAGTTTCCTCATGGTCGCCGTGTCTAACCAAGACGATCCGCCCCGTCACCCGCGTTCGGACATTGCCGAGGCCGTAGCGTCTGCCTACACCTTGGCCGCAGGAGAAGGATGACGAATGGCGCGGCAGCTCGAACGATTCCCCAATCTGGTCACCATGTTCTTCACCCGGGCGACCGAGCGCGGCGACGCACCGTTCCTGTGGAGCAAGACCGGTGGACAATGGGTCTCGATCAGCTGGGCCGACGCCGCGCGACAGGTCGCGTCGCTCGCGACCGCGTTGCAGGCGATCGGGCTGAAGCGCGGCGACCGGGTGATGCTGGTCAGCGAGAACCGGCCCGAATGGTGTATCTCCGACCTCGCCATCATGGCGGCAGGGTGCGTGACGGTGCCGACCTATGTCACCAATACCGTGCGCGACCATGGTCATATCATCGAGAATTCGGGCGCCTGCGCGATCATCGTATCGACTGAAAAACTGGCGCGCACCGTCCTGCCCGCCGCGCTGCGCGCGACCAACAGTTCCGAAAAGATCATCACGATCGAACCGATGAAGACCGCGCAGCAGGGCAGTCTGGAGTTCCATGACTGGCACGCACTGATCGCCCGCCACCCCGCCGATCCGGCGACGGTAGCCGCCCGGGCCGACATGACCCGCGACGATCTGGCCTGTATCATCTACACGTCCGGGACCGGCGGTTCCCCACGCGGCGTGATGCAGCATCACGGCGCGATCCTCCACAACGTCCATGGCTGTTGCGTCGTCATCGCCGAGGATTTCGGCTGGCGCGACGAAGTGTTCCTGTCGTTCCTGCCGCTCAGCCACGCCTACGAACATACCGGCGGGCAATATTTCCCGATCGGGCTGGGCGGGCAGATCTATTACAGCGAAGGGCTCGACAAGCTGGCGAGCAATATCGAAGAGGTGCGCCCGACACTGATGGTCGTGGTCCCGCGCCTGTTCGAGGTGCTGCGCGCGCGGATTACGAAGGGCGTGCAGAAACAGGGACGGCTGTCGTCATGGCTGCTCGACAAGGCGATCGAGATCGGCAGCCGGCCGGATGGCCCGCGCATCACCGATTACCCGGCGAAACTGCTGGTCGACCGGCTGCTGAAACCCAAGGTCGCCAAGCGCTTCGGCGGGCGGTTGAAAGCGATGGTCTCGGGCGGCGCGCCGCTCAATCCCGATATCGGCAATTTCTTCGATACGATGGGGCTGTGCCTGCTGCAAGGCTATGGCCAGACCGAGGCCGCACCGGTCATTTCGTGCAACCGCCCGGCGGCGGGGGTCAAGATGGACACGGTCGGCCCGCCGCTGGCCGAGACCGAGGTCCGCATCGCCGAGGACGGCGAAATCCTGGTGCGTGGCGAGCTGGTCATGCACGGCTATTGGCGCAACGAGGCCGAGACTGCGCGCGTGCTGAAGGACGGGTGGCTGCACACCGGCGACATTGGCGAGATCGACGACAAGGGCCGCATCCGCATCACCGATCGCAAGAAGGACATCATCGTCAACGACAAGGGCGACAATGTCGCGCCGCAAAAGGTCGAGGGGATGCTGACCCTGCAGGACGAGATCGCGCAGGCGATGATCGCGGGCGACCGTCGGCCCTATATGGTCGCGGTGATCGTGCCCGATGCCGAATGGACCCAGCAATTCTGCGCAAAGGGCGGCGCACGCTGCGACTTCGCCCGGCTGCGCGAAGACAGCGACTATCGCGCGGCGCTGGGTGCGGCCGTTGAACGGGTCAACAAGGATCTGTCGGTCACCGAACGCATCCGCCGCTTCATCATCGCCGACGAACCGTTTGCGATCGAAAACCAGCAGCTTACGCCGAGCTTGAAGATCCGGCGGCATGTGCTGAAAGAGGTGTATGGCGAGCGGCTGGACGCGCTGTACCGGGGGTGAGGCGGCGCCGAAGTTTACGAAGTTCACACTTGCCATGTTCTGCGCGCACGCCTGTCTCCCCTCCCTGACAAGGGAGGGGTTGGGGGTGGGTAGGCCCGCGAGGGAAGGTAAGCCCGCCAC
>NZ_LMKE01000006.1:150910-175821 GCF_001421245.1 Sphingomonas sp. Leaf10
CCCACCCCAACCCCTCCCTTGTCAGGGAGGGGAGTTCGTCAGGCACACTCATTCGACGTTGTGAAAGAACCCGCCGAGGCTACCCGAACTCAGCCGTGTAGGAAAATATTCACGATATTCGGCCAGCTTCCCTTCAAAGACAGAGGGCGACGGCAACAATGATCGCATCGATCACCAACGACCAAGTGACCGCCAACCCGACACGATCGTCCTCGCGCGTGGCGGGGACGCGGTTTTGCGATGTGTTCCAGTCGGCGGCCGTTGACAAAACCGGGCTGGCAGCGGGATTGCCCGGCCGGCACGAACCGCAAATCGCCGCTGCCGGGGATGCCGAAAGTGCGCGGCTGAATGAGGCGGTCGCCGCGTTCAAGAAGGAAATATCGATGACCCCGGCCGAGCGGGTGCGCCGCGACGTGCTGAAATCGATGGACCTGACCGAGGAAGCGATCAAGGAACTGTCGCCCAAGGATCGGGTCGAGGTCGAGCAAAAGGTGGCAATAGAAGTCGCGCGACGGATGAAGATCATGGACGGACGGAGCGCGTCTCCAGTGGCCTCGATATCAGGTTGATCCGGACGCGACGTAGCTTTTCGCCATTGTCGTAACGCTCCTGCTGTCATCGGGTCGCCCTCACCCTTCCCACCCGGCTTCGCCGGGCGGCCCATTCCCTCTCCCGGCGGGAGAGGGAGGGAGCGGCGTAGCCGCGGAAGGGTGAGGCTGACGATTGCGTGCGAAGCGATTGTCACGGTCCCCGGTTGACGCTCGAAGATCAAAACCCATATGGCCCGCTCGAAATGCTGCATCGCAGCAAGGAGCGTGCCCGTGACCCCGACCCGTAACCCTGCTCTTGTCCACCTTGCGCTAGCGCTCGGCGGTTTTGCGATCGGGACCACCGAATTCGCGACGATGAGCCTTGTGCCGTTCTTCGCGCCGGGCCTCGGCATCGACGAACCGACCGCCGGGCATGTCATCAGCGCCTATGCGCTGGGCGTCGTGGTCGGTGCGCCGCTGCTGGCCGTGCTGACCGCGCGGATGGCCCGGCGGACGGTGTTGATCGCGCTGATGGCGTGTTTCGGCATCGCCAATGCGGCGAGCGCGCTGGCCCCGACCTATGAAGCGATGCTGGTCGCGCGGTTCTTTAGCGGGTTGCCGCATGGCGCCTATTTCGGGATCGCGGCGCTGGTCGCGGCATCGCTGGTCCCGGCCGAGAAGCGGACGCAGGCAGTTGGGCGCGTCATGCTCGGACTGACGACGGCGACGATCGTCGGTGTGCCGCTGGCCAATGCGCTGGGGCAGGCGATCGGGTGGCGCTGGGGCTTCGGGGTCGTGGCGGTGCTTGCGGCGGCGACGATGGCGATGGTCGCGTGGCTCGCCCCGCGCGATCGGCCCGACCGCTCGGCCAGCCCGCTTGCCGAATTGAGCGTGCTGCGCTCGGGCCAGTTGTGGCTGACGCTCGGCATCGGCGCGATCGGCTTTGGCGGCATGTTCGCGGTGTATACCTATCTTGCCTCGACGCTGATCGAGGTGACCGGCGCCGGTGCAGCGATGGTGCCGGTGGTGTTGGCCGTGTTCGGCATCGGCATGACCATCGGCAATCTGATCGTGCCGCGTTTCGCCGACCGGGCGCTTATGCCGACCGCCGGGGCGCTGCTGCTGTGGAGCGCGGCGACGCTGGCGCTGTATCCGCTGGCGGCGGGGCGGCTGTGGTCGATGCTGGTGATCGTGTTCCTGATCGGCATCGGCGGGGCGCTGGGCACCGTGCTCCAGACGCGGTTGATGGATATTGCCGAACGGGGCCAGAGCCTTGCCGCGTCGCTCAACCATTCGGCGTTCAACACCGCCAATGCGATCGGGCCATGGGCCGGCGGACTGGCGATCGCCGCCGGTTATGGCTGGACCTCGACCGGGGTGGTCGGGGCCGGGCTGGCGCTGGGCGGGTTTGCGATCTGGGTCTTGGCGGTGATGGCCGGGGCACCGGTTCGGGTGCAGGCGACGGCTTAACAGGAAGTTGGTTCACGCGAAGGCGCGAAGACGCGAAGGGGTTGTGTTCCGGGTAGACGCTTCGCGATCGGGAGACGTTGCGCGACGGGCTACCAGCCATTGAAGCCGCTGGCGCGGGTGACCGGTGCGGAAAGCGAAACCGCCTCCGCGCCTCCGCGTGAACTCATTCTTCTTTGCGCCTTCGCGCCTTCGCGTGACTCAACCTTCTTGCAAAGAAGGGGGACGCCGGTGGACGCCCCCCTCCACCATCCTGCGGATGATGCCCCTCCCCGTGCCGGGAAGGATTTTACTTCTTCTCTGGCACGACGGCCATCGACCAGTCCTTCGACGGGACCAGATATTTCGCGGCCAGCGCCTGCAACTCCTCGGGCGTGGTGCCGCGGATGTCGTTGATGATGCCGGGGATCGCTGCCAGCCGCCCGGGATCGCGGGTCCCGCCCTGCGTCTGGTTCATCCAGAACATGTTGCCGCTCGACATGCGGGCGATCAGCTGGATCACCGGCAGCTTGGCGCGGTCGAGTTCGTCCGCCGGCACCGGCGTCTTGACCAGATCGGCGGCGAGTTCGCGCGCCAAGTCGAAGAAGAAGCCGGTGCGGTCGGGCGGCACCATGCCGATCGCCATGATCCGCCCGCCACCCGGCAGGCCGACCGGCCAGTTATTGTCGACGTTGGGCGAGTAGCTGACCCCCGCCTGACTGCGCAGCCGGTCGAGCAGCCGGTCGCGGAACACCGCGGCCAGCACCTCCAGCTTGCGGCTTTCGGTCAGGCCCGCGCTGCCGCCACCGGTCGGCCATGCGATCGCCGCCGCCGCCTGGTTGGGCTGGCCGCCATGGGTGCGCGTCGCCGGTTGTGCGACATGCGCGGGGAAGCGGACCGGCGGCGGCGGGGTGGCATCCGCCGTCCGCTTCGCCATAGCGCCGATCGTCGCCGCGACCGCATCGATCGCCGCCTGTTGGGTCACGTCGCCGAACACCTGCACCTCGACCGGACCGGTGGCGAGCAGCGGCGCCCAGAACGCCTTGAAGCTGGCCGGGGTCAGCGCCTCGATATCCTTGCGGTCGGGGCTGACCCAGCGCGCGTCGCCGGCGTGGAGCAGTCCTTCGAGGTCGCGGCCCATGACGCCATCGGGCGAAGCGCCCAGCGCATCGTAACTCGCCAGCATCACCGCCCGCGCCCGCGCCACGGGCTTGGGGTCCCATGCCGGCGATTGCAGCTTGGCCGCGATCAGCTTCAACTGATCAATCAGGTCGGCGGCGGTGGTGGTCCCGGCCATGATGAAGGCGTCGTCGTCGATGCCGAACGACAATCCGATCTGCCGCCCGCCGGTCAGCCGATCGAGTTCCTCCTGCCCCAGCACGCCCTTCGGCGTCTGGATGCCCGATGCGACCAGCGCGAGATCGGCGGCGAAGGCCGGGGTGCGGCGGTCGGTCGGCAGCGCGTTCAGCCCCCGGCCGAAGCGGACCCGGACATAGACCTTGCCCGTCTCCGATTCATTGGGGAACAGCAGCAGCGACGATCCATTGGCGAAATCGACGCGCTCGACCGGCGGATCGGCCAGCGCCATGCTGCGCGTGGTGATCGTGCCGGGCTTGCCGAGCGGCGCCAGCCGGTCGAAGCCGATCGCCGCCTGTCCGCTGCGCTTGGTGGCGGTGCCGGCGACCTTTTCGGTCAGCGCGGCGGTCAGCTTCGCCTGCGTCGTCGGATCGGGGGTACGGGTGTTGACCAGCGCGCGGGTCGCGGTGCCCTCGAACACCTTCTTCGTCGCCGCCTGGACGCGGGCGGGGGTGAAGAACTTCTTCGTCACCGCCCCTTCGAAGATGCGCAGCGACGTCTCCGGCCCCGCCACCGTCTCGCGGATATCGGTCGCGGCGATCAGATTGTCGGCGAGCAGCGCGCCCGCCGTCACCGGCGCGGTGCGGACCTCGTTTTCCATGCCGGCGCGGATCTCGGCGACCTCGCGGTCGATCTCGGCCTGGGTCGGCGGGGTGCGGATCGCATCGGCGATCGCCTGCCGCACGTCGCGCAGCGCCGCCGCCCAGTCATCACCCAGCGGCAGGATTGATACCTGCGTGATGTTCGCCGAGCGCGATACGTCGTCCAGATTGGCCCCGGCGGAAATGAAGCTCCCTCCGCCCCGCGCCCGACTCTCCAGCCGCCGGTTGAGTATCCGCAACCCGATCTGGTCCACCATCCGCTCCTGATTAAACAGGATCGTGTCGTCACCGACCGTCCACGGCCGCAGGACCGCCATCTGCAACAGCGTCGGGATGGTCGGTTCGCTGACCGTCGCCGCGACCGGTTCATTCGCCTTGGGCGATCCGAATTTTGGGTCTGCGGGTGTCGGACCAGTCCCGGCCCATGCCGAAAAATGCTTCTTCACCATCGCTTCGAGGATCGCCGGATCGGCGTCGCCCGCGATGACGATGATCGCGCGGTCGGGGCGATACCAGCGGTCGTGGAACGCCTTGACGCTGGCGGCGGTCGCGGCTTGCAGCGTGTCGACATTGCCGATCGGCGATCGGTCCGCAAGCGGCTGTCCGGCGAAGAACAGCGCGCGGGTCGCATCGCCCAAGCGCACCTGCGGCCCGGGCTGTTCGCGCTGTTCGGACAGGACGACCGGGCGTTCGGCGTCGAGCGCCGCCTGGCTGAGCGTCGGTTCGGTCATCATGCCAGACAGGATCTTCATGCTCTCATCAAGGCCGGCGGGTGTTGCGGAGGGCAGGTCGAGCTTGTAGACGGTTTGCGTAAAGCTGGTCGATGCGTTGCTGTCCGACCCGAAGGTGACGCCCAGACGCTGCCAGACGCGCTTCGACTCCCCATCGGGAACATGCACCGAACCGCGGAACGATAAATGCTCGATCAGGTGGGCGAAGCCGCGTTCGCTATCGGTTTCCATCAGCGATCCCGCGCCGATCGCGACGCGGATCGCGATCTGCCCCGGCGGTACGCCATTCTTGCGCACCGCATATTTCAGACCGTTGGACAGTACCCCATAGGTCCAGGACCGGTCGGGCGGAATGTCGCTGCCCTTGAACAGCCATGGCGTGTCCGGCCCCTGCGCCACCGGTTCGAGCGGCGGGAGTTGGCGGACGGGGGCCGGCGATGCGGGCGGGGTCTGCGCAGCAAGCGGCGCGGCGATCAGGGCCAGGGTCGAAAACGCGCCCGTGGCCAAGCGGAACGGAAATGCCATGCGCCAAGGTGTAGCGTCGTTGCAACGCCCCGACCAGTATCGACAAACGACGTGAAATATAAAGCTGTCCGGGTTCCGCCGTTCAGCGTCCGCTCAGTTTCGGTATCAGCGGTCCTCGCGACGCAGATACAGGTAGGAATCGTCGAATTCGGCGATCGCCTGCAATCCCGGCAGGTCGGTGATCGTCACGCGCCGCCCGCGAAAATCCATCAGGCCACGCTCCCGCAGGTCGCGCAGCGTCCGGTTGACGTGCACCGGAGTCAGCCCGGTGCAATCGGACAGATCGGCCTGCGTCAGCGGCAGTCCGAAACCGTCATCATCGGCCTGCCCGATCAATCCCAGCCGGACGCGCAATTCGCAGATCAGGTGCGCGATACGCTGGATCGCGCTGCGCCGGCCGAGCGACAATTCCCATTCGCGGTGGATCGCGGCATCGAGCGCGGTCAGGAACCAGTAGACGCGCGCCAGATGCGGATGCTGTTCGGTAATGTCCTTCAGCTTCGCATGCGGGACCAGCACGACCCGGCACGGCGTGAGGGTCATGACATTATGGTCGAGCTGCTTCAGCGAGAAGCTGTGCAGGTCGAGGAAGTCGCCGGCGACATGCAGTTCGGTGATCTGCCGATCACCGCCTGGCAAATCCTTGTACCGGCACATTAATCCTTCCAGCAACAGCGTACTGGAATGCAGGCGTTCGCCGGCGCGGATGCAGGTATGCTGCGTCGGCAGCGAGCGCACCTCCCCCAGCGAGTCACGGATCACCCGTTCCTCCTCCACCGAAATCGTGTCGCGCGCGCGCAATTTCGCCAGATGCGTCTCGATCACGGGTGCCTTCCCCTCTTGCAGTTGCCGGCTCGTACAGGAGCGTAACGATCGAGGCAACGCGCCGCGCTTCCCCATCAACGGAGCGTTTCCATGTCCTGCCCTTGATCCCTTGTCCGCCGGACGCCAAATGGGCGCCATGTTGATCGAGACCGAATCCACGCCCAATCCGGCGACGCTGAAGTTCCTGCCCGGGCAGGTCGTGATGGACGCGGGCACCCGCGATTTCGCCAGCCCCGAAGAGGCCGAGGCATCGCCGCTCGCGACGCAGTTGTTCGCGCTGGGCGATGTGGTCGGCGTCTTCTTCGGCCGCGACTTCGTGTCGGTGACCAAGGCGCCGGGTAGCGAATGGGCCGACCTGAAGCCCGATGTGCTGGCGTTGATGCTTGATCATTTCGGCGGACGCATGCCGTTGTTCAACCCGACCGGGAGCGCGGGCTTTTCGGTACCGGCCGAAGAGGCGAGCTTTACCGACGATCCCGCCGATGCCGATATCGTCGAACAGATCAAGGAACTGATCGAGACCCGCGTCCGCCCGGCGGTCGCCAATGACGGCGGCGACATCGTCTATCGCGGCTTCGACCAGGGCAAGGTCTATCTGCAGCTGCAAGGAGCCTGTTCCGGTTGCCCATCGTCGAGTGCGACGCTCAAGAACGGGATCGAGCAACTGCTCAAATATTATGTTCCCGAAGTCACGGAGGTTCGTGCAGTCTAATGGCCAAGCTCGACGATCAGGCGCTCGATACCCTGTTCCGCAGCGCGCGGACCTTCAATCATTATACCGACCGGCCGGTGACCGACGCCGATCTTCAGGATATCTGGGACCTGATGAAATGGGGTCCGACCAGCGCCAATCAGCTGCCCGCACGCATCCTGTGGTGCAGCTCGGCAGAGGCCAAGGAAAAGCTGGCGGCATGTGCTACCGGCACGAACCCGGACAAGATCCGCGCCGCGCCGGTCACGGCGATCATCGGCATGGATACCGAGTTTCACCAGTATCTGCCGGAACTGTTCCCGCATGCCGACGCCAAATCGTGGTTCGACGGCAATGCCGAGTTGCGGCAGGCGTCGGCATTCCGCAATTCGTCGTTGCAGGGTGCCTATCTGATCCTCGCCGCGCGCGCGCTGGGACTGGATACCGGACCGATGTCGGGGTTCGATGCCGGCGCGGTCGACAAGGCGTTCTTTGCCGACACGCCATCGGTACATGCCAATTTCATCACGACGCTCGGCTATGGCGACAGGAACACATTGCACCCGCGGTCGCCCCGGCCCGATTTCGCGAAGTTCAACCGGGTCGTCTGACGCGTACGTGCGGACGCTCGTAATCGAAACCGCCACTGCCGCCTGTTCGGTGGCATTGATCGAGGATGGCGCGGTGATCGCGCGCGACCATGTCGTGGTCGGGCGCGGCCATGCCGAACGACTGGTGCCGATGATTGCCGGGCTACCCGGCCACGGCCGCGCCGATAAGATCCTCGTCGATTGCGGGCCGGGCAGTTTCACGGGCGTCCGCGTCGGGCTGGCGGCGGCGCGCGGACTCGGCATCGGTTGGGGCGTGCCGGTGCATGGCTATTCGTCGCTGGCATCGATCGCCGCCGCCGCATTGGCCGAACAGCCCGGCGATGCGATCGTCGCGGTGCTCGACGGCGGCCATGGCGAGGTGTTCCAGCAGGGATTCGACGGAGCGCTGATCGCCGATGGCCCCGCCATCTCCCGCAAACCGGACGATGCCGTTGCCGCGTTGCAGGGCCGGCGCGTGGTCGGTCAGGGCCTTGCCCGGTTGCGGACGATCGACCCCGCCCTGCCCGCCTGCGACCGCCTGCCGGATGCTGCCGATGCGATATTGCTGAGCGCCGAACAGCGCGGCTTGCCCCCCGCCCCGCTCTATGGCCGGGCGCCCGATGCAGTGCCGAGCGTACGCGCATGAGCGACGTGCGGAGCGCCATCGCGCTGGCGACGGGCAGCGTCGCCGATGTCGACGCGGTCGACCGGGTGATGCAGGCGGCGTTCGACCCGCGCTTCGGCGAGGCATGGACGGCCTCGCAATGCCTCGGCATGCTGTCGCTGCCGGGGGTCTGGCTGACGCTGGCGCAGGATGCGGACGGCCTGGCGGGTTTCGCGCTGACGCGGACGGTCGCCGACGACGCCGAATTGCTGTTGCTCGCGGTTCTGCCCGACCGGCGCGGCTGCGGGATCGGGCGGGCGCTGCTGCAACGCGCGGTTGCCGAAGCGCGGTCGCGGGGTGCTGTGCGCGTCTGTCTGGAGATGCGCGCCGGGAACGATGCAACGCGGTTATATGTCGGCGAAGGCTTCGTCAAATGCGGCGAACGTCGCAACTATTATGGCGGTCGCAGCGGCGAACGGTTTGACGCCCATACCTATGTCCGATCGCTTTCCGACCCCGTTCCGGCGAAAATGTAACAGAGGCTGAATGACGTCGGCGATATTCTAAAAAAGTCGGGAATATTGTTGCACCGCCTCCATTCTGGTCCGATATCAGGCGGGAACCGCTCGGGCGGTTGAGTAAAGAGGGAATAGAATGGACATCCACGCGGAGCGCGACGACACGCTCATTGCCCTGACCGCGGACATCGTGGCGGCGCATGTCGGGAATAATCATGTCGATGTCGGCGATATCGCCGTCCTGATCCGCAGCGTACACGACGCCTTGAACGACCTGGGCACGCCGGCCGAACCCGTCGCCCCGCCCGCCGAACCGGCGGTGCCGGTGCGCGCGTCGGTGAAGCCCGACTTCATCGTCTGTCTGGAGGATGGACGGAAGCTCAAGATGCTCAAGCGTCACCTGATGACGCATTACAATCTTACGCCCGAACAATATCGCGCCAAATGGAACCTGCCCGCCGATTATCCGATGGTCGCGCCCAACTATGCCGAACAGCGCCGGACGCTGGCCAAGAAGATCGGCCTGGGCACGCAGCGGCGTACACGCTGATCGCGAGGGGGCGCGTCGGGTCGGACCGATGGCCGTCCCTTTCGCCACTTAGCGGCTTTCGCTCGGCGGCGGGGCGCGTTAGTGTCGGCCCACCTTCTCTGGACGTACAGGACCGCATGCCCCGCAAGATCGACCTCGAAGCACTTTGCCAACAAAAAGGGCTGCGCATCACCGAACAGCGCCGCGTTATCGCACGCGTGCTGTCCGAAGCCGACGACCATCCCGATGTCGAGAAGGTGTATGAGCGCGCATCGGCGATCGATCCGGGCATTTCGATCGCAACCGTGTATCGCACCGTGCGTCTGTTCGAAGAGGCCGGCATTCTCGACCGTCATGATTTCGGCGATGGTCGTGCCCGCTACGAACCCGCACCCGAAGCGCATCATGATCACCTGATCGATGTCGAGAGCGGCCGCGTGATCGAATTCGTCGATCCCGAACTGGAACTGCTGCAGAAGCAGATTGCCGAGCGGCTCGGCTTCCGCCTCGTCGACCACCGTATGGAACTCTACGGCGTCAGCCTCGAACGCAAGGGCTGAGGCGATGCCGCTCGGCGCGCGCCTGCGGTTGACGGCGCGTGCGGCGGCGATGCTTGCGACGCTGCTGATTTACCTGATGCTGCATGGCAGTTGGCGGCTGTTCCGGTTGCGTTCGCCTTGGCCGCCGCGCTTTCTCGGCGCATTGGCCCGCGCGGTCGGGGTGCGGACGACGGTGGTCGGCACGCCGGTCGTGCGCGACGTGCTGTACCTCGCCAACCACCAGAGCTGGATCGACATCCTCGCCATCGCCGGGGCCAGCGGCAGCGCGTTCGTCGCCAAGGGAGAGTTGCGCGATGCGCCGCTGGTCGGATGGCTGTGCACGCTCAACCACACGCTGTTCGTCGATCGTGGCGACCGGCTGGGGGTGGCGCGGCAGATCGATACGCTGCGGCAGGCGCTGCTCGCCGATCATCCGGTGACGGTGTTCCCGGAGGGGACGACGGCACGGCCGGGCGAATTGCTGCCGTTCAAGGCGGCGCTGCTCGGTGCGATCGATCCGCCGCCGCCGGGCTTGCGGGTGCAACCGGTCTATCTCGACTATGGCGATGCGCAGGAAGTCGCGTGGATCGGCGACGAACCTGGCACGGCGAACGCCGCGCGCGTCCTGGCGCGGCGGGGGCGGATCGGGCTGACGATCCATTTCCTGCCGCCGTTCGATCCGGCAGGCATGGGGCGCAAGGCGGTGGCGGCGCGGGCGCGGGCGGCGATTCTGGCAGCGATGGGGTAAAAGGGCGTCCTTCCCTGGCAGGGAGGGGTTGGGGTGGGTCGGCCGGGGGCGACCGGCACCGCCCGACAAGCAGCCTACCCACCCCCGCCCCTCCCTTGTCAGCGAGGGGAGACGCCAAGCCTATTCGCTGAATTCCCCCACCGTCACCCGGCGTCCGAGCAGGAACGCATCGTTGACGTGGACGAAGGGCGACAGGTCGACATCGCTGATCCGGTCGCGCAGGCATTCGGCGAAGCGGCGATACAGGCGCGCATATTCGGGTTCATCGCCGACATCGACCGCGACGCCGTCGACCGCCATTTTCGACGCACCCATCGACAGCTTCAGATGACCGTTATCGGTTTCGACGTCGATGTCCCACGTCTGCGGCCCGGTCTGGTCGAAGTCGAATTCGACGCGCACCGGCACCCCGGCGGTGTCGGTAAAGTCGAGATCGGCAGCGATCGGCGCGTCGCGGTTCGACGGGAAGCGCAGTTCGGCCGTATCGAGCAGCAGCGGGCGCGGCAGGATGCGGGTGATGACCGACAGCGCGTTGATGCCCGGATCGAACACGCCGATGCCCGGTTCCCAGATCCATGCCTGCCCCGGATGCCAGACGCGGACGTCTTCCTTCCAGTTGACCGCGACCCGTTGGATATTGCGTTCGGCCAGCCATGCGCGGGCCGGTTCGACGGCGGCGGCCTCGCGCGAATGCCAGGTCGCGAACAACAGCTTGCCGGCGGCGTCCGCGGCTTTCGCGAACGCTTGCGCTTCGGACAGGGTCGCGGCGGGCGGCTTTTCGATCATGACGTCGAGGCCGTGGTCGAGCGCCTGTTGGATCAGGTTCAGCCGTCCGCGCGGCGGGGTGCAGATCGAAATCGCCTGCACATCTGGCAGCGCCGCCATCATCTCGGCGATGGTCTTGAACCCGGGCACGCCGTCGGGGGCGCTATGGCCGGTTACGGCGGCGACCAGTTCGAAATCGGGGCTGGCGGCAATGTGCGGGATATGCTGGTCGCGCGCGATCTTGCCGATACCGGCCAACGCGATGCGGGTCGGGGCGTTAGCCAACGTCGCTCTCTCCTGATAGGTTATTAGTCCGACATATCGAGCGGACCGCAGCCTTGCAACCGGGCTTGGCTCAGATTCCGCCGGTCACCGGTTCGCGTCCGGCCGCGCGCAACCGCTCGGCGAGATCGGCGATACAGGCTTCGACCACCGCTGCATCGGTCGCACGCACGACGAAGTTGGCGCCGGTGCGGCCTTCGCGAAAGAATGGGTAGCTGCCGATCGCCACGCCGTCATGCGCGCGCTCGACATCGCGCAGGAGTTCGGCGACCTCGCTTTCGCCCACCCAGCAGCCCAGCGTCGCCGACACGACCGGCAACCCGCCTTCCAGCGTACCGGTCAGGCTGTCGAGCATCGCCGCAGCGATATGCGGCACGCCCGCCATGATGAAGATATTGCCGATGCGGATGCCCGGCGCGCCCGACATGCGGTTCTCGATCAGCTCGCCGCCCTCCGGCATCCGCGCCATGCGCAACCGTGCGTCGGTCAGCCCGCCGCGCGTCTCGTAATAGGTTTCGAGAATCGCGCGCGCCTTGGGATGGACGATGACCGGCACGCCGAGGGCCGCCGCAATCGAATCGACAGTGATGTCGTCATGGGTCGGGCCGATGCCGCCGGTGGTGAAAACGTAATCGTTGCGGACGCGCAGGATATTGACCGCCTCGCCGATCGCATCCTCGACGTCGGCGACGACGCGGACCTCGCCCAGTCGGATACCCTGCACGTTCAGCCAGCTGGCGAGCTGCGCGATATTCCTGTCCTGCGTCCGGCCGGACAGGATTTCGTCACCGATGACGATCAATGCGGCGGTCCAGATGCGGTCGGTCATGCGCGCGGACATAGCGTGGGCGTCCGCCCTCGCCTAGCACCACTTCCTGCCTTATATGCGGGGCATGACCGAATATCAGACCGTCACCACCGACATGCCGCTGGCCCGGACCGGCGCGATCAAGCTGCACGATGCCGCCGGGTTCGAAGGAATGCGCCGCGCCGGGCGGCTGGCCGCGCATATCCTCGACGAAATCACGCCGCATGTCGTGCCCGGCGTCACCACCGCCGAGCTGGATAGGATCATCTATGGCCTGATGCGCGAGGGCGGCGCGGTGCCGGCCACGCTTGGCTATCGCGGCTATGCGCATTCGACCTGCATCTCGATCAACCATGTCGTGTGCCATGGCATTCCGTCGGACCGGACGCTGAAGGACGGCGACATCGCCAATATCGACGTCACGCCGCTTCTCGACGGCTGGCATGGCGACAGCAGCCGCACCTATCTGGTCGGCAATGTGCCCATCAAGGCGCGCAAGCTGGTCGATGTGACCTATGAATGCCTGATGATCGGCATTGAACAGGCGAAGCCTGGCAACCGGATGGGCGATGTCGCGAACGCGATCCAGCGCCATGCCGAGGCGCATCGCTATGGCGTGGTCCGCGATTTCTGCGGCCATGGCCTCGGCCGGTTGTTCCACGATGCGCCGGAGGTGATCCATGCCGGTCGTCCGGGCACCGGGCCGGAGCTGCGGCCGGGCATGTTCTTCACCATCGAGCCGATGATCAACATTGGCCGGCCGGACGTGAAGATGCTCGACGATGGCTGGACGGCGGTGACGCGCGACCGGTCGCTGTCGGCGCAGTTCGAACATTCGATCGGCATCACCGAGGATGGCTGCGAGATTTTCACGTTGAGCCCGAAGGGGTTCACGAAACCGCCCTACCTCTAAATCCTCCCTGTACCGGGGAGAAATTTCTGCCCAAAAATCCAGCACGCTGCCCCTTCTGCGGGCAATATCGACACTCCCGACCAAATCCCCGATGATCGTATCCGAGGCGAATCGCCGGTTGGCATAATATTTGTTTAACGGGACGTACGCGGCCACACCGGCCGATGTCCGAGGGGATCGGCAAGGCGCATGAAGAAGATCGAGGCCATCATCAAGCCGTTCAAGCTGGATGAGGTGAAGGAGGCGCTGCACGAAGTCGGCGTAAGCGGCATCACCGTGACCGAGGCCAAGGGTTTCGGCCGGCAGAAGGGCCATACCGAACTGTATCGCGGCGCCGAATATGTCGTCGACTTCCTGCCCAAGGTGAAGCTGGAAGTCGTGGTCGAGGACGGCCTGGCCGAACGCGTGGTCGAGGCTATCGCGGCGGCGGCGCAGACCGGCCGCATCGGTGACGGAAAGATTTTCGTCATTCCGGTAGAGACCGCCTTGCGCATCCGCACCGGTGAGCGCAACGACGACGCGATCTGACGCAACGCAGCAAAGTTTCGAATCGAGGGGCGTTCCGGCACGAATGATTGCGCCGGAATGCGGGGTTTAATCAGAAAGGGCAGTTTTCGATGGCTACTACCGCCAGCACCATCCTGAAGCGTATCGAGCAGGAAGAGATCGAGTGGATCGACCTGCGCTTCACCGATCCCAAGGGCAAGTGGCAGCATTTGACCATGGTCGCGTCGATCCTGACGGATGACGAATTGACCGACGGCCTGATGTTCGACGGTTCGTCGATCGAGGGCTGGAAGGCGATCAACGAGTCCGACATGGTGCTCAAGCCCGATCTGGACGCGGTCTATACCGATCCGTTCTCGGCCACCCCGATGCTGGTCATCTTCTGCGACGTGGTCGAGCCGTCGACCGGCGAACTCTATGCCCGCGACCCGCGTTCGACCGCGAAGCGCGCCGAGGCGTATCTGAAGACCACCGGCATCGGCGACACCGTCTATGTCGGCCCGGAAGCCGAATTCTTCATGTTCGACGACGTCCGGTTCGAAAACAGCTATTCGACCAGCTATTACAAGATCGACGATATCGAACTGCCGGGCAATTCGGGCCGCGAATATGAAGCCGGCAACATGGGCCACCGCCCGCGTGCCAAGGGCGGCTATTTCCCCGTCGCGCCGGTCGACAGCGCCGTCGACATCCGTGGCGAGATGGTCAGCACCATGCTCGAAATGGGCCTGCCCTGCGACAAGCATCACCACGAAGTGGCCGCCGCGCAGCACGAACTGGGCCTGACCTTCGGCACGCTGACCACGACCGCCGATCGCATGCAGATCTACAAGTATGTCGTGCATCAGGTCGCCCATGCCTATGGCAAGACCGCGACCTTCATGCCGAAGCCGATCAAGGAAGATAACGGCTCGGGGATGCACACCCACTTCTCGATCTGGAACGGCGGGTCGCCGCTGTTCGCCGGCGACGGCTATGCCGGCCTGTCGGACATGTGCCTGTATTTTATCGGCGGCATCATCAAGCATGCCAAGTCGGTGAACGCCTTCACCAACCCGACGACCAACAGCTACAAGCGGCTGGTCCCGGGCTATGAAGCGCCGGTGCTGCTCGCCTATTCGGCGCGCAACCGTTCGGCGTCGTGCCGTATCCCGTACGGCACGGGTCCGAAGTCGAAGCGTGTCGAAGTCCGCTTCCCCGACGCCATGGCCAACCCGTATCTAGCCTATGCGGCGCTGATGATGGCCGGCCTCGACGGCATTCAGAACAAGATCCATCCGGGCGAAGCGATGGACAAGAACCTGTACGACCTGCCGCCAGCAGAACTCGCGCAGGTCCCGACGGTGTGCGGTAGCTTGCGCGAAGCGCTCGACAGCCTCGAAGCCGATATGGACTATCTGCTGAAGGGCGACGTGTTCTCGAAGGATCAGATCGAAGCCTATATCGAGATCAAGCGCGGCGAAGTGGCGCGGTGGGAAATGACCCCGAGCCCGGTCGAATATGATATGTACTACAGCGCGTAAGGCGCGGCGACGACCGCGCCGGTGCGCCCAGCGGGCGCATCCGCGCTGTCGGCGGGCCTCGCGCCGAGCGAGGATCGACGACGTGGCTTCGCCACGTCGCGCTCTGGTTGAGAGAAAGGCGTCTGGAGCGATCCCGGCGCCTTCTTCTTTGTCGGCGAGGTTGACCTTACCGGAACCGACGGATGGCGCGGTGAGAGTTTGCCGGCAACCGCTGACGGATCATCCTCACCCTTCCGCGGCTGCGCCGCTCCCTCCCTCTCCCACCAGGAGAGGGAACGACGCCGCAGGCGGCGAAGGGTAAGGGCGACCTCGTCCGATCGAAAGCGATCAGAGGCGCGCGACGGGGATCGGGACGGTACGTTCAGCCGCCGTCGACACCATCATTTGCCGCAACTGACCAACCTGCCACAGAAACGTCACATCCGCGTGCCTTACCCATCGCGCAAACCCGCCAGCAGGACCAGCCCGCATGACCATCCTTCTCGACCGCCGGACATTGCTGAGCGGGTTCGCCGTCGGGGCCGCCGGGCTGAGCGTACCGCCGGCCGCCGCGGCGCGCGAGAAGCAGCCGAAAAGCGCGACCTTCGCCGTCCTCGGTGACTGGGGTCGCGATACGCCCGAACAGCATCATGTCGCCGCCGCCATGGGGCGGGCGGCAGCGGCGGCGCGGAGCGACTTCGTACTGGCGATCGGCGACAATTTCTACAGCGACGGCGTGACATCGGTCGACGATCCGCTGTGGCAGTCGGTGTTCGAGGGGGTCTATACCCACCCGGCGTTGCAGGTGCCGTGGTATGCCCTGCTCGGCAATCACGACTATCGCGGCAATCCGCAGGCGCAGCTCGATTATGCGGCGCGCAGCAAGCGGTGGCGGATGCCGGCGCGCTATTATCAGGTCGCCGATGCGGCGCTGGTCCGCGCCGATGCCGATCTGTTCGCGATCGATACTTCACCCTTCGTCGAACGCTATCGCACCAACGATGGCCCGATCGGCAGCAACACCCGGTCGCAGGATACGAAGGCGCAGCTGGCATGGCTCGACCATGCACTGTCGCAGTCGCGCGCCAAATGGAAGCTGGTCACCGGCCATCATCCGATCCGGTCGGGCGGCAGCGGCCATGGCGACCAGCCGGAAATCATCGCGCAGGTGCTGCCGATCCTGAACCGGCATGGCGTGCAGGCCTATATCGCCGGACACGACCATGATCTGCAGCATATCCGCCGCGACGGCATCGATATGATCCAGTGTGGCGGTGGCATGGAGGCACGGCCGGTATCGCCGGTCGAGGGCACGCGCTTCTGCCGGGCGGCGGCGGGGTTCGGAATGGTGCGGGTGGCTGGCAACCTGTTGTCGTTCGACCTGCGCGATGAGGCGGGCAAGAGCCTGTATAGCGCCGCAGTCCCGGTGCGCGCTGTGGCCTGAACCGGCCAAAGTTCACGAAGTTCACACTTGCGCGCGGTTTGTGCGGATGTTGCTTTTCGTCCGGATGTGCCCACCCCTCCGTTTGCTTCGAGCGGCTTCGAGCGAAGTCGAGAAGCGTCTGTCGAGAAGGTGTTGGCGGGGCTGAACGTCTCAAAGAGCGCTGGTATCCTGACCGGTTCATAGCGTGTAGGAAAGCTACGTTCCGCTTCGGGATGGCAGTTCTCGACAGACGCTTCTCGACAAGCTCGAAGCTGCTCAAACCGAACGGGTTTGCTTGGGGAGAAATCCCCGTCAATAATCCCGCGAGATGCGGACGTTGGTGCTCTGGCGGCCGAGCGTCGAGATCGACGCCAAGAGCGACAGCCAGCGGGTCACCTGGAACTCGATGCGGGTGGCGGAATAGCCCTGCCCGTCGGTGACGATTTCGGCATAGAAGCGCCGCGTCAGATATTTGCCGGCCGCGACCGACGTGCCCTGCCCGGTCTGCGGATCGGCGGCGAGGATGCGCAGGCGGTCGAGGCCGGCGGCGCGGCGGACGGCGTTGATCGGGTTCAGGCCACCTTCGCCATTCTGGAGCGCGGCGACGGCGGCGGCGAGTTGCAGCGCTTCCGGCGCCGACAGGTTGGTGATCGAGGTGCCGAAGAGCAGCCGCGACAGCAATTCGTCCTCGGGCAGCGCGGGCACGCTCTGGAAACTGATTTCCGGGCGGGTGGCGGTGCCGGCGACGCGGATCGTCGCGTTCAACCCCTGCGTATCGGCGGCGGCGACGATGTCGAGTGCGGGATCGGCGGGGCTTTCGCCGTTGAAGCGCAGGGCGCCACGATCGACGCGGAATTCGCGGCCGGCGAATTCGTAATCGCCGCGCACCAGATCGGCGCGGCCGTTGATGATCGGGTTGGTCGGCTCGCCGGTGATGGCGAGGTCGGCGGACCATTCGCTGGTCAGGCCAAGGCCGGTGACGATCAGGCCTCCCGGTGCACGTGCTTTCAGGTCGAGCTTCCACGGCACGACGGCGGCGGCGGTTTCGTCGTCGCCATCAGGACGGTTGATCTCGCGAATGTTCAGGCGCGGCAGCGGCGCGGTGGCGGTGGCGCGGCCGAGGCGATAGCGGCTGCCGTCCATCCGCACCTGTCCGGAGATGGTGCCGCCCGCGCCATCGCTGCGGATCGCGATCGGGCCGGTGACGGTCGCGCCGATCGAATCGGTATTGATGAGCCGCGCGCGATCGGCGTTGAGCGACAGGTCGATGCCGAAGCCGCGCACCGACGCGAATTCGAACGCACCGTTGCCGGTCACCCGCCCCTGTCGCCCGTCACCGGCAGCGAAGCGATCGATCACCAGCCGCGACCCGTCGAAGCGGCCCTGTGCCTCGACACCGGTCAGCACCGTGCCGGTGATCGCGCTTTCGATGCGGGCACCGCTGGAGCGGACAACGCCGCGAATGCGCGGGTCGGCAAGGCGGCCGGAAACGTCGGCACCAACCGCGACCGGCCCGGACAGATCGAACAATTCGATGCCGGTCAACCGCCATAGCGTATCGGCGGGGCCGCCATAGCGAAGCTGAGCGACCAACGGGGCGTTGGCGATGCGCGTGGCGAGGTCGCCCTGCCCCAGCGGCGCCAGCCGGGCCTGGGCGCGGCCGATCGTCTTGCCGCCGCTGGCCATCACCGCGCGCACGCCGGCGCGATTGGCGTCGAGCACGGCGGCGATGCCGACATCGATTGGTGTCGACGACAGTACCAGCCCTGATCGGCTGAGGCCGCGCACGGTCATGTCGACGCGGCCGCTGGGCGTATCGCCGTTAAGCGCATAGGCGATCTTGCCCGACGCGGTGCCGCCAAGGCCCAGCCCCGGATAGCCGATGTCGAGCACCGCCAGCGGCATGCGCGCGACATCGAGGGTCAGTTCGCTGGCGGTCGCGCCGAACGCGCCGCCGACCGTGGCGGTGCCGCCGGCGAAGCTGAAGCGGGTCGGGGCAAGGCGCCAGCCCTCCCCTTCGCGGCGCAGGACCGCCGGGGTTTCGAGTTTGAGCGGGCGGCGGTCGAGCGTACCTTCGGCGGTGATGGTGTAGCTATCGGTGGCGACCTGCGTCACGCTCTGGATCGAGAAGGCACGGCCGCGCGATCCGGCGATGGCGACGCGGACTTCGCCAACGCCGTCGACCAGCTTCGCACTGCCGGCGAGGCGCGCGATCGACAATTGGCCGCGCCGGAACCCCTGCGCGCTGACGGTCGCGTCGAGGGTCGTGCCGCTGTCTGCCAGCACGATCCCCGCCTCCAGCCGCCCGCGCCGGACCATGCCGGCGGCGCCCAGCCGGGCGCGGGTCGCGTCGAGCGCGATATCGATGCGCTGGTCGCTGCCCTGCGGACGGAAAGCGATGGTGCCGGCGATGCCGCCGCCATCGACGTTCAGTTGCCCGAGGAAGCCGTCCTCGACGATGTCGATGGCGCCGTTCGCGCGGGTACCGCTGACCTCCAGTTCGTCGACGGCGATCCGCGCGGTGCCGCCGCTCGGCAACAGGATGCGGCCATTGGCGGTGAACGGCCCCAGCCGCGATCCGCCGGCGGCGCGATAGGCGAAGCCTTCGGGCGTCGGGTCGAGATGGGCGACGACGTGGGCGAGGCCGAGGGTGGCGTTGGGCGACGCAAAACGCAGGTCGAGGGTCGGTTTCGAGATATTGCCGTCGAGGACGAGCTGAACGGGACCATAGGTCGCCTGCCGCCCGCTCCCTTCGAAATGAAAGGTGCCGTCGCGGCGGCGATAGCCGTTGCCGGCCAGCGTCAGGCCGGGCGAGGTGAGCCGCAGGCCGCGCAGATACAGGATGCCGTCATTGCCGCGCTCCAGACCGGTTTCGATGCGCGGCAACCCTTGGGTCAGCGAACGGAAGAAGCCGTTGTCGAGCCGGCGGACCTGCGCCAGTCCGCGTCCTACGATGCGGGTGCCGCCGCCGGGGATCGGCACGGCGGTCAGGCGGGTCTGGACGTCGACCAGCCCGAGACCGGGGATCAGATAGCGTTGCAGCGCGCCGCTGATCCCGACCTCGTAGCGGCCGGTCGCCAGATCGAGCGTCAGCATGATCCGGCCGTTGAGCTTGTCCGAGCGGACGATCAGGTCGTTGCCGACCAGCGTGCGCGTGCCGACCGCGAGCTTGCCCGCGACCGACAGGTTGCGCAGGATGCCACCGGCGACATCGCCGACCCCGGTGACCCGCGCCGCCGCCAGCCGGATGGGGACGATCACCGGCGCCTTCGAAAAGCGCCCCTGCCCGGCGGCTACGACCGCTTCGAACCCGGTCTGGTCGAAGGCGAGCCGGGCGGCGCGCAGGCGATAGTCGAAACGCGCGGTCGCGAATTCGCCGTCGAGGATCGCGCGCAGTTCGATATCGCGACCGGTCATGTTGGGGAACAGCGCGGCCGGGCGCAGCAGGCGGGCGCGCAGCCGCAGGTCGCGAAAGGCGCTGATGCCGAGGTCGACGATGCCGTCCGCCTCCAGCGCCAGCGCCGGGCTGCGCAGAGCGAGGACGCCGTCGATCTGGCGATTGGCGAAGGTCGCGCTGCCGGTGACGCGGAGCTGCGGCGCAGTCAGGCGTTGCAGCTTGCCCTGCAACAGCGCCGAGGGCGCGAGCGTGCCGCCCAGCGTATAGCGACCGGCGCGGACGCCCAGCGTCAGGTCGAGGATGCGGGCGCGACCGGCATCGGCGACGGCGCGGCCGTCCCAAGCCGACCAGCGGCCATCGCCCGAGACCTCAACCGCCAAAGGCCGGCGGATGCCACTGGCGGTTGCGAGCAGGCCGTCGACGACACCCCGCGCGCGCAGATCGATATCGAACCGGTCGCGATCGGGTTCGGCATCGAGGCGCAGGCGGAGCCGGTCGCTATTGGCGATATCGAGCGCGAGGTCGACCAGCGCCCGGCCCGAGCGGATATCCGCCTGTCCGGCAAGGCGCCCGATACGAGCGGTGCCGGTCACCGCCTTGGCCAGTTCGAGCCGCTCGACGCTCAACCGGCCGATGCGGATGTCGAAGCCGGGGAGGATCGGCCCCTTGCGTCCGGTCGGGGCGGGTTGCGGCAGTTTGGCGAGGATCGCGCGCGGAATGGTCAGGCTGGTGATCGCCAGTCGGTTCGACCAGAACTCCCAAGGCCGCCAGTCGAGATCCGCGACCGGCGCGCGCAGTACCAATCCCTTGGGATCGTAGATTCGCACGTCGATCAGGCGGGCGCGGGTGTAGATCGATCCGTCGATGCGGCCGATGCGATAGCGCATGCCGTTGGCGGGTTTGAGCGTGGCGATCTTGTTCGCGATCAGCCGGTGGCCGGGGCCGGTATCGATGACGACCAGCAGCCCGGCGATGGCGATGACGATCGCCGCCACAAGCTGCGCGAGGCGGCGGCCCCAGCCGATCCGGCGCTTGGGCGCAGGTACGGTGTCGGCGGGCGCTTCGGTCAAAAGGCCTGCCCCAGCGAGACATAGACGGCGACGCGCGGGTCGCCGCGCTGCGGATTGATCGGGGTGCCGACGTCGACGCGGATCGGGCCGAAATTGCTGTAATAGCGCACGCCGATGCCGGTGCCGAAACGCATGCCGGTGAAGCGCGGCAGCGTCGAGGTATAGATGTTGCCCGCGTCGAGGAACGGCACGACCCCGAAATTGCCGAAGGCGCGAACGCGCGCCTCCAGCGAAAACTCGGCGAGGCTGCGGCCGCCGATCGGATCGTTGTTGGGATCGCGCGGGCCGATATCCTGAAACCCGTAGCCGCGCACCGATGCGCCGCCGCCGGCATAGAAACGCCGCGACGGCGCGACCGCATCGCGCGGCGCGCCGAGGATCGAGCCGATGCGGGTCCGTCCGGCCAGCACGACCCGGTCGGTGATGGGACGATAGACGCTCGCGTCGATCTGTGCGCGGGTATAGCCGAACACCTGCCCCTGCAGCGACAATTCGGGGCTGATCCGCCCGCCTAGGCGGAAGCCTTTCGTCGGGTTGAGCAGATCGTCGGAACCGTCGTAATTCAGGCTGCTGGGCAGCGCGCCGATGAAATAGGTGCGGCGGCGCGGTTCGCCGGTGGCGACGATCACGTCGCGTTCGTCGGTAGCGACCAGTTCGCCGCCGAGCGACCAGGTCCACGTCTTTTGAAAAAAGATATTGGTCTGCCGCTCCAGCCCGGCCGACAGCGAAACGGTGTTCGCTTCGAAGGCGTTGCGGACCAGATGGGTCGCGGCAACCTGCGCGGTCAGCACGCGGTCGCGGCCATGGAAATTATTGCGGCGGAACGTCACCGCCGCGACCTGTTCGAGCGTGCCGAGCACGCCGCGCAGCGTCAGCGCCCCTTCGGGCGGGAACAGGTTGCGGTGGGTCCAGCTCGCCTCGACCCGCGCCCCTTCGCCAGTGCCATAGCCGATTTCGCCGGCGATGGTGCGCGGCGGGGCGGGTTCCATGGCGAGGTCCAGGTCGACGGTGCCTGGCGTCGCTCCCTCGACCGGGGTCAGGCGGACTTGGGAGACGAGGCTGGTCTGGACGATGGCGCGACGGAGATCGTCGACCAGCGTCGAATCGTACGTCTCGCCGGGTTTGAAGCGGGCGATATCCTGCGCATGGTCGCCGTCGAAGATGCGGTTGGGCGCCGTGACGATCCGGCCGAAGCGACGCTCGCCCCCCGGCGCCACCGAGATGTCGAGCGTCGCGGTGCGGGTGGCGTGGTCGACGGTGATCTCCGGCTCGCCGACCTTGGCGAAGGGAAAGCCTTCGCGGCCGATCGTCTGGGTCAGCTTGTCCTGCGCGGCGACGACGCTGTCACCCTGTACCGGGGTTTCGGGCTTGATCGGGAAGGCGTCGCGCAATTCCGGTGCCTTGTCGCCCGCCGCGGCGACGCCGGGGGTGCGGACCTGTGCGAAGCGGTAGAGCTGACCCGGTTCGACCTCGAGATAGACGATCAGCCGGTCGCCTTCGGGGCGGACGCTGGTTGCAATGCGGGCGTCGAAATAGCCTTCGTTGCGGAGCAGTTCGTCGAGCAGGCGGGCGTCCTCGCGCGCGCGGCGGTCGATCTGCGCGGCGTTGGCAGGTTCGCCTTCATTGGCGCGTAGTGTGGAGAGTTCGTTGAACCGCTGTCGGAACAGGTCGGTATTGATGCTGTCGATGCCGGTGATGCGGTAATTGTAGCGCAGTTCACCGCCGGTGCGCTGCGGCCCGGCGGTCGCATCGGGATCGGCGGGCGCGGTCGACAGGTCGGGCCAGGCGACGCCGATATCGGGCAGGTCGGCCAACGGCGCATTGGGATCGAGCGGTGTTTCCTGCGCGAACGCCGCCGTGCCCGCG
Source organism: Sphingomonas sp. Leaf10 (assembly GCF_001421245.1). Classification (GTDB taxonomy): domain Bacteria; phylum Pseudomonadota; class Alphaproteobacteria; order Sphingomonadales; family Sphingomonadaceae; genus Sphingomonas. The sequence continues at coordinate 173,678 of NZ_LMKE01000006.1, forward strand.
AAAGCGAGCCATCCGGCGCTCAACAGCACGGCAAGCCGGCAGCTCGACATGGCAATGGTCCTAGCGGAGCAGCACCGCCCCCGCCAAGGGCCAAGGTCAGTGAATCGTACCCCAAACGCCCGGCCGTGCGAGCAAATTGACGAGCCGCGCCACCTGTCGCCAGCGGCAGAACTGGATGACGTTTTCGTTGTCGCGGGCATCGGCAGCGCGCGAGACGGCCTCGTCAGCGGCGCGGGGGCCGAAATCGGAGATCAGCTCATGCGCCGTCGCCAGATCGGAAGCATCGGAAATATAGGGCGGCAGGGCGATCGAATCGAGCATGGCCGCCCTTGTAACACGGTTCGTGCCGGAACCGTACCGACCGCCTTTGCCGCGGGAGACGATGGTTACCGCCTGCGCGGTGATCCCGTTTCGGGACGGCGGCGCGTGCCGGGACGGCACGGGCGGGACGCGGTGGCGCGCGGGCGGCGCGTGTGGCAAAGGTCGGACATGAACAGACCTTCGCAAAGCCCCAAGGCCGGCGGGATGCCGATCGCGCTCGGCACGCTGGGCGGTGCCATCATCGGCGCGGTATTCGGCGAGGCGACGATCGGGTTGCTAGTGGGGCTGGCGCTAGGCATCGGAATTGCCGTGATAATCTGGCGACGCGACCGGGTCTGAAAGTTGGCGAAGTTGACACTGGGTCGACATCGGTCGGCGGCTTTATCGTTTATGCTGCAATAGGTTACACCTATCAGCGGACTTGGAAGTTGACACTTGGCGCCCCTCGCTTTCCGGCGCATCAACGAACGCGGCGACCTTCGCAAATGTGGGCGGTGTAGGACAGGCTATAGCGAGCGCGACAGCCAGACGACGCGGCCGATGATGTCGGGTCGGTCGGTCACCGCGATCGGCGGATAGGCGGGATTGTCGCTGACCAGTTCGATGCCGTCGCGGGTGCGGGCGAGGCGTTTGACCAGCAGCACATCGTCATGGCGCACGACATGGATCGCGCCCGACACGCCGCGCCGGTCGCCGCGGTCAACGAGGATCGCGTCGCCATCGGACAGCGTCGGCTGCATCGAATCGCCCGCGACGGTGATCATCGACGCGTTTTCGGGGCGGACCCGCAACTGCCGAAGCAAGGCGGCATCGATGCGGAGCGCACCATTGCCGCGATCATCCTCGACCAGCCCGCCCGGCCCGGCCGAGGCGGCGGCATCGATGCGTGGGATCGCGATCAGCGGATGGTCGGGCGGGCCGCCAAGAACCGATTCGGCGACGCCGAGATAGCGAGCGAGCGTCGCCCGGTCCCGCTCTGCCAACCGTCGCGGCGAACCGCGTTCGATATATTGCTGAAGATAGGCAGGGTTACGCCCCAGTACCCGCGACAATTCGGCAAGGCTGACGCCGCGCTCTCCGGCCAGCCGCGCGATCGCGGTGCGAATATCGTCCGATTCCATGGCCCGATCCTAGCCATAGGATTTTTCCTAGACAAGTTGGATTTCAGGGAACAGATCATGAACACAGATTGAGTCGAAGGGGCAGACGGGAGGTATGGATGCATACGATTTTGCAGCGGATCAGCCAGCATTTGCAGGCTACGGGTACGCCGGAAACGCTGTTCGGGCGACGGGCGGCGGGCGATCCGCGACTGGTCGGCGACCTGCGCAACGGACGCCAGCCGCGTCCGCCGCTGATCGCGAAGATCGAGGCGTATATCGACGCGCAGGAGCGGCGGCATTGAGCCGGGGGCCAGATCCGGCGACGCTGCTGGAACGACGGTTGCGGATCGCGGCGGAGGCGGCGGGGGTCGCGGTGACGGTCGGCGAGTCGGACTGGACCCGATGGGCAAGCGCGACCTTTGTCGGGGCGCGGCATCGCCTGACGCTCGGCGGGTCGGGCGTGGCGTTCGATGCGTGGGTCGCTGGATTGGCCGATGCGGAATTGCCGTTGCGCGGGCATCTGGTCGCCGATGTCGCGGTGGTGGCGCGGACGGGGGATGCGGTGGTGGTGGAGGTGCTGACGGTCGAGGAGCGGTGAGGGTCGGGTACAGCGCGGCCCCCTCGCCCCGATAAGGGGAGAGGGATGCGCAGACTTGATGTTTGCTTACAGCAAACGCCTAGTCGGAGCTGGGAGAGGGGTAGCGCTCGCTGGGCGAGCGC
>NZ_LMKE01000006.1:175917-225981 GCF_001421245.1 Sphingomonas sp. Leaf10
ATCCCTCTCCCCTCGCTGGGGAGAGGGTTTTGACCCTACTCGCCGCCGGCCATGCGGCGGAGCGCACCGAGAGCGGAGGCTAGGCCGGTGGATTGGGCCTTGGCGGCTTCCTGGCGTTCGATCTCGGCGGAGCGGCGGCGTTGCAGACCTTCGTCGAGGCGATCGAGCAGCGCGTCGAGGCTTGGCAGCGGCGCGGGTTCGGTCGTTGGTTCTGGCGGCGCGATATCGGGTTGCGCCGCGATCGCTTCCAGCACCGGCGGCTCGGCGGCGGGCGGTGGGGCGATTTCCTCCGGCACAGGCGCGGCCGCTTCCGTCACGACCGATGGTTCGGGCGCGGGCGGGGGTGCGATTTCCTCCGGCTCGACCGTGACCATAGCGACGACCGGCGGCTCGGGTGCCGGCAGCGGCAAGACGTCCTCCTGTCCCGGCCGTTCGGCAACCGGTTCTTCGGCACGCGGCGGTTCGACGGGGGTCGGCGGCATGGGCGCCTCTGGTTCGGGGGGCGCGAAGAAGGCGTCGGTATCGACGGTCGGTTCGTCGGCCGGCGCAGGCGTCGGGCGGAACAGCGGACGAACCGCCTGTGCCGGGGCGGCGGGAACCGGGGGCACGGCGGCGGGGTCGAAGATCGCCATCGGCACGTTCAGGTCGCGCGGCAGGTCCATCTCGGTCTCTACGGGATCGAGCGGGTCGAGGAACGGCTTGCCGAGATCACGCGCGGCGCGGACCGGCGGGCGCGGCGGGGCGTCGGGATGGGCGTCGGCGCGGCGGACGCTGGGTTCGGCATTGGCGGCACGGCGGCGGCGCTTGGCGGGCAGCAAGAGCCACAGCCCGATCCAGAGCGGCCCGGCGATCAGCGTCGCGGCGGCGAGCATCAGCGCGACACGGGCAGTCAGCCCGAGCGGCGGGGCGGCGGCGGGAAGCAGCGCCGGCAGGCCGCTCGCCTCCACCGCAGCCTCGATCCGCCATACCGGCAGCAGCGCGATGACGAGCGCGACCGTCAGCGCGGTGAAGATCGCGACGATCGGGGCCTGTGACCGCTTCATGCGTCGACCAACGGCCGGGCAGGCGAAGTGGTTGCACAGGCGTTACGACCGATCAGCCGCTGATAGAGCGGTTGGTAGCGCGCGACGTTCGAGGCCCAGTTACGCTCCGATTCGACGAAGGCGCGGGCGCGGTCGCGCATCGGCTCCCACCCCGAGCGGTCGGCGAGCAGCGCCGCGACGCGGGTGGCGAGTGCGGCGGGATCGTCGGGGGCGAACAGTGTGCCGGTATCGCCGTCGCGGATCAGCTCGCGATGGCCGCCGACATCGGACGCGGCGACCAGCCGGCGCTGCGCCATCGCCTCGAGCGGTTTGAGCGGGGTGACGAGATCGGTCAGGCGCATTGCCTTACGGGGATATACGAGTAGATCGACGAGTCCATAGTAGCGTTCGACTTCGTTGTGCGGCACGCGACCGATGAAGCGGATCGCGTGCGCGGCGCTGGACGCTTCGGCCTGGGCGCGCAGGGCCGATTCCATCGGGCCGCCGCCGACCAGCAGCAGGCGGACATTGGGCCGCGCGGCGACCAAAGCGGGCATCGCCGCGATCAATGTGTCGAGTCCCTCATAGTCGTAGAAGCTGCCGAGATAGCCCAGCACGTCCCTGCCCGTCAGATCGAGTTCGGCGGCGAGCGTGGCGTCGCGCGTGGGCGGATCGCCGAACAGGGTCAGGTCGACGCCGTTGGGCGAGACCATGATCTTGTCCGCATCGATGCCGCGCGCGATCAGGTCGCGGCGCAATCCTTCGCAGATGACGGCGACGCCATCGGCGCGGCGGACGGCCCAAGTTTCGAGTGCGCGAGTCGCGCGGTAGCGGGGCGAGCCTTCGGTGCCGGTGCGGTTGCCGACCGCGGCGTCTTCCCAAAAGGCGCGGATCTCATAGACCAGCGGCAGGGCGCGCTTGCGGGCGACCTTCAGCGCGGCGAGCGCGTCCAAGACGGGCGAATGGGCGTGGAGGATGTCGGGTCGAAATTCGGCGACCACTTCGTCGATGCGCGCGGCAAAGGCGCGGATTTCGGCGAGTTCGCCGAACGGTGCCGGCAGGCTGCGCGGTGGCACGGTGCGGTGGAAATCGATGCCGTCGATCGTCTCGTGGGTATGGGCGCTTACCCCCTGCCGCGCGCCGGTGACCGCCGCCACGCTCCAGCCGCGCGCCATCTGCGCGGTCAGGATCGCGCGGGTGCGGAACGTGTATCCACTGTGCAGCGGCAGACCATGATCGAGGATATGGAGGACTCGCATGGCCTGTTCTTGCCCGAACTTGGTTAACGGAGATGTAAAGCCACGATAATCCTAATCCCCGGCAAAGGCGAAGGGCGTCAGGCCGCCATCGCGATCGTCGAGGCGCATGGCGCGGCCGGCGGGCGGGGCCGAGCGTTGCGGACAGTCGCCGCGGGTGCAAGCGCGGCACCCCGCGCCGACCGGCACGCCGCGCGCGGTGAGATCGAGGCCGCGCGCGGCGGCGAGGCTGCCTGCCTGTTCGGCGGCGATGCCGAGCATGACCACGAAGCGCGCGCGGACTTCGCCGGCGAGCGCACCGGGCGGGGTGACGGTGCGGGCGATGGTCAGCCAGCGCCCGCCGGCTTCGGGTTCGACCAGTTGCACGATCGCCTCCCCGCTGCGGGCGAAGGCGTCGAATGCGCCGAGCAGCGGACAGGGCGCGCCCTCGACCAGCGGCGACTGGCTGGCGCCGGCAAAGCGTTTCGAAATCTGGCCGGCACGGTCGATGCGCAGCAGGCAGAAGGACAAGCCGCGCGCGCCGACGCGGTGGAGGGTGGTCAGGCGGTGGGCGACATGTTCGAACCCCGCGCCGAAGCGACGACCGAGCAAAGCGATGTCGTATCCGGTCGCCTCGCACGCGCGCAGGAACCGGGCATAGGGCATCATGACCGCGGCGGCGAAATAGCCGTGGAGATGGCGGCGGAGCCATAGTTCGGCGGTGCGATCGGTCAGGCCCGCGCCGCGCACCACCGCGTCGACTTCGGCCGGCGCCTCGGCATGGCCGAGTGCGCGGGCGAGCGCGAAGCTGCGCGAGGCGGGGTCGAGGCGTTCGGAGAGTTGCAGTTGCCGGGCGTGCAGGTCGGTGCGGTGGAGGCGGTCGGGCATCGCCTCGACCGGCAGCAAGCGGACCGAGAGATGGTGGCGGACGCGCAGGCGATCGGCCATCGCCACCGCCGCGTCGCCGCCGCTTTGGCGCAGGTCGTCGGCGAGTGCTTCGCCCTGTGCGTCGAGGTCGGGGAAGTGGTTGCGCCAGCGTTCGATCGCGGCGCGGGCTTCGATCGCGGGGTCGGCGGTGATCGTCTCCCCTGCCCCGCTGCCGAGACGGTCGAAGGCGCGGGCAAAGGCTTCGGCGCCGCCCGGCGCGCTCGCCAGCCATTCGGCGATGTCGCCGCGATCGAGCGCCAGGTCGGCGAACATCGGATCGGCGAGGCGGCGGCGGAGCGCATCGGCGCCGCCCGCCGGTTCGCTGGCCGCCAAGGTACGCGCGTCGAAGCCGAAGCGTTCGGCGAGCGCCACCAGCAGCGTCGCGGTCAACGGACGCTGATTGCGCTCGATCAGGTTCAGATAGCTGGGCGAGACGCCGAGCAGGTCGGCCATCGCCGCTTGCGTAAGCGCCTGTCCACGGCGCAGGCGGCGGACGGCGTGGCCGGCGAAGAGCTTGGTTTCCATCCGATCGCTTTGTCATGTCTTTACAGATTGACGACAGGAACACCGCCGGGCGCGACATTGCAACTGTAATTCTGAGCGATGGAGACTGCGCAGGCGACGTTTCCGGCGGCATATCGGTGTCAACGGAAACACACGCTGTAAAGGACATGACAATGGATATCGCCGATCTGGTCCCCGCCCCGCCCGGCCGCTTCGACGGGATCACCCGCCCCTACACCGCCGCCGACGTCGCGAAGCTGCGCGGATCGGTCGCGGTCGAGCATACGCTGGCGCGGCGTGGCGCGAACCGGTTATGGGAGTTGCTGCACAGCGAGAATTATGTCCATGCGCTGGGCGCGCTGTCGGGCAATCAGGCGATGCAGATGGTGCGCGCCGGGCTGAAGGCGATCTATCTGTCGGGCTGGCAGGTCGCGGCAGACGCCAACACCGCCGGGCAGATGTATCCCGACCAGTCGCTCTATCCGTCGAACGCCGGGCCTGAACTGGCGAAGCGGATCAACGCGACCTTGGCCCGCGCCGACCAGATCGAGCATATGGAGGGGGGTGCGACCCGCGACTGGTATGCGCCGATCGTCGCCGATGCCGAGGCCGGGTTCGGCGGACCGCTCAACTGCTTCGAGATCATGAAGGCCTATATCGCCGCCGGCGTCGCGGGGGTGCATTACGAGGACCAACTGGCGTCGGAAAAGAAGTGCGGGCATCTGGGCGGGAAGGTGCTCATTCCGACCCAGGCGCATATCCGCAACCTCGATGCGGCACGGCTGGCGGCGGATGTGGCGGGGGTGCCGACGATCATCTGCGCACGGACCGATGCCGAAAGCGCGCGGCTCATCACCTCCGACATCGACGAACGCGACCATCCTTTCCTTACCGGGGAGCGGACGCCCGAGGGGTTCTTCCGCCTGAAGGACGGGACCGGCGTCGATCACTGCATCGCCCGCGGCCTCGCCTTTGCCGAACATGCCGACCTGTTGTGGTGGGAGACGAGCAAGCCGAACCTCGACGATGCGCGGCGCTTTGCCGAGGCGATCAAGGCGAAATATCCGAACAAGCTGCTCACCTATAATTGTTCGCCGTCGTTCAACTGGGAGAAGAATCTCGACAAGGACGATATCGCCCGGTTCCAGCGCGAGATCGGGGCGATGGGGTACAAGTTCCAGTTCGTGACGCTGGCCGGGTTCCACCAGCTGAATTACGGCATGTTCGAACTGGCGCGGGGTTATCGCGACCGGGGGATGGCGGCCTATAGCGAGCTGCAACAGGCCGAGTTCGCCGCGGAGGCCAATGGTTATACCGCGACCCGCCACCAGCGCGAGGTCGGCACCGGCTATTTCGACCTCGTCGCGACGACGCTGGCCGGCGGCAGTTCGTCGACCACCGCGCTTGGTGAATCCACCGAAACGGCCCAGTTCGACAAGGCCGCCTGAACCATAAGAGAGGAGAAGTACGATGCCCGAACCAACCCGCAGCCGCGCCGTTTTCTCGACCGAGGATTTCCGGTTGCTGAAGGAAGCGCTGGCGACGCATATCCAGACGATCGCCGACCAGCCGCAATCGAGCAAGTTCGCCCATCTGTACCACCGGCTGGGCCGGATCTGATCCACGCTCCCTAAGCGCGGACGGGCGCGTCGCTTGCGGGCGGTGCGCCCGATTGCGTGATCGGGTATCGCCTGCCATCCTGACGAGCCGGACGATTCGAAGATCCGGTTTGTTGCAGGAGAGTTTATGGACACTGCCAGCCTGTTCCGCCTCGACGGACGCGTCGCGCTCATCACCGGCGGGTCGCGCGGGATCGGGCGGATGATCGCGGCGGGGTTCGTGGCACAGGGCGCGAAGGTGTTCGTGTCGGCACGGAAAGCCGATGCCTGTATCGCCACGGCGGAGGAGATCGGCGCGACCGCGCTGCCGCAGGATGTGTCGACCATCGAAGGATGCCGCGCGCTGGCCGATCGATTGGCGGCGCAGACCGACCGGCTCGACATCCTCGTCAACAATGCCGGCGCGGCGTGGGGCGAGGCGTTCGAGACGTTTCCCGAGGCCGGGTGGGACAAGGTCATGGACCTGAACGTCAAATCGCCCTTCTTCCTGACGCAGGCGCTGCACCCGATGCTGAAGGCGGCGGCATCGCGCGCACGGCCGGCCAAGGTCATCAACATCACCTCGATCGACGGACAGCGGGTCAATCCGTGGGAGACGTACAGCTATCAGGCGTCGAAGGCGGCACTGATCCACCTGACCCGGCGGATGGCGGCGCGGCTGGTGAGCGATGCGATCCACGTCACCTCGATCGCGCCGGGAGCCTTCGCGAGCGACATGAACAAGGCGGCGCGCGATCATGGCGACGGGGTGGCGAAGCGCATTCCGGCGCAGCGGATCGGGATGGATGAGGATATGGCGGCGGCGGCGATCTATCTCGCGTCGCGGGGCGGGGATTATGTGGTGGGCGAGACGATCACCGTCGATGGCGGGTTGGTCAACGCGTCGATGGGCGGGGCGATCGACGGCTAGCCGATCGACATGCAGCGACTCCAACGTATTTCGTCATTCCCGCGCAGGCGGGAATCCATAGCCGCTACGGTTTCCTGATAGATCGGCGACCCCTGCGGCTATGGACTCCCGCCTGCGCGGGAGTGACGATAGGGTGTCCGCCGGTCACGGCCTCGCGCGGCGGACTGAATGTCGATCGGCCTTGGCCGATCCCTTCGCCTTCAAGGCCGTCAAGGTGCTATCTCGGTGCCGTCCCATGCGAATATCCGTCCGGACTGCACGGGCGTCAGCCCGTCGAGCACCGCCAGCAGCCGTTCGGCGCTATAGGCAGGCGTGAACAGTTTCTCCGCCGGCACGCCGCGCTGGAACGGCTTGCTCAACCCCGTATCGACGGTGCCGGGATGGAGCGCGACACAGACCGCCTGCGGCCGGCTGCGCGCGAGTTCGACCGCGGCGGTGCGGACGATCTGGTTCAGCGCCGCTTTCGACGCGCGATAGCCATACCAGCCGCCGAGGCGATTGTCGGAAATGCTGCCGACCCGTGCCGAGATGCAGGCGATGGCGGCGGGTGCGTCGCGGGACAGGAGCGGCGCGAACTGCTGCAGCACCATCGCCGGGCCGATGGTGTTGACCGCGAACAGATGCGCGAGGCGATCCGCGTCGAGATCGCGTAGCGAGCGCTCCGGTCCGCCTGCTTCGTCGTGCAGGATGCCGGTGGCGACGATCACGCGGGTCAGCGGCGTGTCGATCCGCGCGGCGGCGGCGGCGATCGAGGCGGGGTCGGCGACGTCGATCGGGGCGTAGGTGACGCCGGTTGGCAGCGTCGCCGGTTCGCGACGTGCGGCGGCGATGACACGACCGTAGCGCCCCGATGCCGCGAGCGCCGCGACCAATGCCGCACCGATCCCGCCATTCGCGCCGATCACCATTGCGCCCGTCATTCGCCTCTCCCGTGTCGATCGATCGCACGAACGTTCGATAGCGCCGGCAATGTCCCTGCGGCCGGGCGAGCGGCGCGCGGGACCGCTGCGGTTTCCCGCCCCCTTATCCTGCGCTACACCGCTCGCTCACGAAAAGGGTTTGATCTATCGATGTTTAGTCGCCGTCTTGCTGCGCTTACGCTCGCCATCACCACCGCCGCGCCGGCATTCGCTGCCGAGGCCAATGCCTATCCCGACATTCCCGAACCGATGGTGTTCGACATGGTCCGCCCGATGGGCGCACGGCGCGGGGAATTGGAGACCAATGTGCTCGCGCTATCGCCGCTGTCGGGACAGGAGCGCGCGCTGGAATGGGCACCGGAGGTCGAATATGCCGTCGCCGATGGCTTTGCACTTGAGTTCGAATTGCCGTTCGAGGGGACGCGGCTGGCGGAACTGAAAATGGGGGCGCAGGCGACGTTCGGGACGATGGACCGTGGGCGGATCGTCCACGGCGTCCAGTTCCTCGGCATCTATGAACGCGAGAGCAAGCGCACGTCGCAGGCACTGCTGTATATGCTGGGGCGGCGGCACAACGAACGGTTGAGCACGATGACGATGGTCGGCGTCGGCGATGTGCGGCTGGGCCAGTCAGAAAGCGACGCCGGGCTGCTGGTCAACCATTCGACCTTTTACGACCTTGCCCGCGACCGGGTCGTCGGGCTGGAGGTCAATTACAAGTCGCATCGCGACGGCGGCATCGCGCTGATCCCGCAATTCCATGCGCCGCTGGCGGACAAGGTCAATGTGCAATTGGGTGCCGGCGTGGATCGTCAGCGCGGTGAACCAGCGCGGCCGATCGGCGGGGTCCGGCTGATCAAGGAGTTCTGACGGGCGGATTCGTCATTCGCGCGCAGGACGAAGAGGGCGCTGCCGACCGGCGAGCGCCCCCGCCCCCTCACCCCACCATGCCACCGGCGGCGAGCACCGCCAGCGTCACCAGTTCGTTCGCGGTGCTGGTCATCGGCGCGATCTGCACCGGCTTTTCCATGCCGATCAGCATCGGGCCGATCACGTCGTCGCCGCCCAGTTCGCGCAGCAGCTTGGCCGAGATATTGGCCGATTGCAGCCCCGGCATCACCAGCACATTGGCCGGACCCGACAGGCGGGCGAAGGGGAAGTTCGCCATCTGACGCGGATTGAGCGCGACGTCGGGGGCCATTTCGCCTTCATATTCGAAGCTGACCTGCCGCTTGTCGAGCGCGGCCACGCCGTCGCGGACATTGTCGATCCATTGCCCTTCGGGATTGCCGAAGGTCGAATAGCTCAAGAAAGCGACGCGCGGTTCGTGGCCCATGCGGCGGGCGACGGCGGCGGTGCGTTCGGCGATGTCGGCCAGTTCCTCGGCGCTCGGGCGTTCGTTGATGGTGGTGTCGGCCATGAACACGGTATGGCTCTGCCCGACCAGCAGGTGGATGCCGAACGGCACCTTGCCACCGACCGGATCGATCACCCGGCGGATGCCGCGGAACGCCTGCGCATAGGTGCGGGTGATACCGGTGATCATCGCATCGGCGACGCCCAGCTGCAGCAGCACCGCGCCGAAGGTGTTGCGATCCTGATTGATCATGCGTTCGCAATCGCGCTTCAGGAAGCCGCGACGCTGCAGTCGTTCGTAGAGGAAGTCGACCATCTGCGGCACCATCTCGCTGGTGCGGCTGTTATGGACTTCATATTCCTCAGGGTTCGCGACGCCCAGCGCGCGCAACTGGTCATAGACGTCGTCGCGGCCGACCAGCACCGGGATGCCATAGCCGCCTTCCTTGAACGCGATCGCCGCGCGCAGCACGACTTCCTCTTCGCCCTCGGCGAACAGCACGCGCTTGGGATGCGCGCGGGCGCCCTCATAGGCCATGGTCAGGACCGAGGTGGTCGGGTTCAGGCGCGCGCGCAGCTGCTGGCGATAGGCGTCCATGTCGAGGATCGGGCGCGTCGCGACGCCCGAATCCATCGCCGCCTTCGCCACCGCGCTCGGCACCAGTTCCATCAGGCGCGGGTCGAACGGCGCCGGGATGATGTATTCGGGGCCGAAGCTGTGCTGCGTGCCATAGGCCAGCGCCACTTCCTCCGGCACGCGCTGGCGCGCCAGTTCGGCGATGGCGTTGGCGGCGGCGATCTTCATCTCGTCGTTGATGCCGGTCGCCCGCACGTCGAGCGCGCCGCGGAAGATGAAGGGGAAGCCAATGACGTTGTTGACCTGGTTCGGATAGTCCGAGCGGCCGGTCGCGACGATCGCGTCGGGGCGCGCCGCCTTGGCCAGTTCGGGGCGGATTTCCGGTTCCGGGTTGGCCATCGCGAAGATGATCGGCGACGGGGCCATGTCCTTGACCATTTCGGGCTTCAACGCGCCGGCGGCCGACAGGCCGAGGAACACGTCGGCCCCGTGCAGCGCTTCGGTCAGGGTGCGGCGATCGGTGGCGGCGGCATGGGCCGACTGCCACTGATTCACATCGTCCCGGCCCTGATAGATCACGCCGGTGCGGTCGCACATGATGACGTTGTCATGGGCGACACCCATCGCCTTCATCAGTTCGGTACAGGCGATGGCAGCGGCACCCGCGCCGTTGACCACGACCTTCACTTCCGACAGCTTGCGCTTGGTCAGCAGGCACGCGTTGATGAGGCCGGCGGCGCAGATGATCGCGGTGCCATGCTGGTCGTCATGGAACACCGGGATGTTCATGCGTTCGCGCAAGGTCTGCTCGATGATGAAGCATTCGGGCGACTTGATATCTTCGAGGTTGATGCCGCCGAAGCTCGGCTCCATCAGCTCGACCGCGTCGATGAAGCGATCGACATCCTCGGTCTTCAGCTCGATATCGATCGAATCGACGTCGGCGAAGCGCTTGAACAGGACCGCCTTGCCCTCCATCACCGGTTTCGACGCCAGCGCGCCGAGATTGCCCAGGCCGAGAATGGCGGTGCCGTTGGAGATGACCGCGACCAGATTGCCCTTGGCGGTATAGTCGTACGCGGTGGCGGGATCTTCGTGGATCGCCTTCACCGGCACGGCAACGCCGGGCGAATAGGCCAGCGCCAGGTCGCGCTGCGTCGCCATCGGCTTCGACGCGATGATCTCGATCTTGCCCGGACGCCCCTCCGAATGGAACAGCAGCGCCTCGCGCTCGGAAAACTGGTCGGTGGCTTCGGACACTGGCGCTTCTCCCGTTTGGATGGGCTTTACGCAGGGGAAGGCGGATCGGGCAAGGGTGTTATCCCGGAAGTTGGGAAGCAGCATGGCGTTGCCCTGCCCTGCCTGCACCGGTATCGCACCGCCCATGGCGACCAAGGTTCAGGGTGACGATTTCCCCGCCCCCACCCCGATGATGCAGCAATATCTGGCGTTGAAGGCGGAGGCCGACGATTGCCTGCTCTTCTACCGAATGGGCGATTTCTTCGAACTGTTCCATGACGATGCGAAGATCGCCGCCGCGTGCCTCGACATCGCGCTGACCGCGCGCGGCGAGCATGAGGGCGCGAAGATCCCGATGTGCGGGGTGCCGGTGCATTCCGCCGAGGGCTATCTGGCGCGGCTGATCAAGGCCGGGCACCGCGTCGCCATCGCCGAACAGGTCGAAAGCCCCGAGGAAGCGAAGAAGGCCCGTGGGTCCAAGGCGCTGGTGTCCCGCGCGATCATTCGCGTCGTGACGGCTGGCACGTTGACCGAGGAGTCGCTGCTTGACGCGCGCGCCGCCAATTGGTGCGTCGGCGTCGGCGAGGCAGCGGGCGGGGTCGCCATCGCCGCCGCCGACGTCTCTACGGGCAAGTTCGAGGTGATCGAAACCGACGCCGCCGGCCTGACCGCAGCACTCGCCCGGTTGCAGCCGGTCGAGGTGGTCGCGGCGGAAACGTCGGCGTTCACCGAGGTCGCGACGCTGCTGCGGGCCAAGGCGGACTTCGACAGTGCAGCGGGTGAAGCGCGACTGAAGGCGTTGCACGGCGTCGCCACGCTCGACGGCTTCGGCCAGTTTTCGCGCGCGGCATTGGCGGCGGCGGGTGGGTTGATCGCCTATCTAGACCATAATGCGCGGGGGCAGTTGCCGTTCCTGCGCCCGCCGGTCTGCGCCGCCGACGGCCAGTGCATGGCGATCGATGCCGCGACGCGCGAGAGTTTGGAACTCACCCGTACCGCCGCCGGTGCGCGCGCCGGCAGCTTGCTGGCGGAGGTCGACCGGACGGTGACCGGTGCCGGCGCGCGGTTGCTGGCGGGCGATATCGCTGCGCCGTTGATGGACCGTGCCGCGATCGAGGGGCGGCTGGCGGCAGTCGGGTGGGCGCATGACGATCCCGGTTTGCGCGACGAACTGCGCACCACGCTGCGCGCGCTGCCCGATATCGGGCGGGCGCTGGGGCGGATCGCGGCGGGGCGCGGTAGCCCCCGCGATCTCGGCCAGTTACGCGACGGGTTGAGCGCGGCATGGACGCTGGGGCAGCGGCTCGACAAGCTGCCGGCGGTGCCGCCGCTGATCGCCGATCTGGCGCCGCGCCTGCGCGGGCATGGCGCGTTGATCGACCTGCTGACGCGGGGCCTCGTGCCGATGCCGCCGATCGATGCCAACGCAGGGGGGTATGTCGCCAGCGGCTTCGACGCCGCGCTCGACGCGCTGCGCGATACGGGGGCCGGCGGGCGGCGGGCGATCGCCGCGTTGGAGGCGGAATATCGCGAACGCACCGGCATCACCGCACTGAAGATCCGGCATAACGGCGTGCTCGGCTATCATGTCGAGGTACCGGCGCGCGCCGCCGACAAGCTGATGGCGGCCGATAGCGGCTTCACCCATCGCCAGACGCTGGCCGGGGTGGTGCGCTTCAACGCGCCCGACCTGCACGAAGCAGCGCTGAAGGTGACGCAGGCCGGCGCTCACGCGCTGGCGGCCGAGGCCGCGCATCTGGAGTCGTTCACCGAAACCGCGCTCGCCAACCGGGAAGCGATCGCCGCGACCGCCGACGCGCTCGCCCGGATCGACGTGACGACCGCGCTCGCCGAACGCGCGGCGGAGGGTGGCTGGGCGCGGCCGGTGCTGGTCGACCATGCCTGTCTGGAGATTGCCGGCGGGCGACATCCGGTGGTCGAGAGCGCGGTCGCGAACAGCGGCGGGCGGTTCGTGGCGAACGACTGCCGCCTGTCGGAAAGCTCGCGACTATGGCTGGTCACGGGTCCGAACATGGGCGGCAAGTCGACCTTCCTGCGGCAGAACGCGCTGATCGTCGTGCTGGCGCAGGCGGGCAGTTTCGTGCCGGCGACCTCGGCGACATTGGGGCTGGTCGACCGGTTGTTCAGCCGGGTCGGCGCATCGGACAATCTGGCGCGGGGCCGCTCGACCTTCATGGTCGAGATGGTCGAGACGGCGGCGATCCTGGCGCAGGCGACGCCCCGATCGTTCGTGATCCTCGACGAGGTCGGGCGCGGCACCTCGACCTATGATGGCCTCGCCATCGCGTGGGCGGTGGTCGAGGCGATCCACGAGGACAATCGCTGCCGCTGCCTGTTCGCGACGCATTATCATGAACTGACCCGGCTGGCGGAGCGCTGCGACGCGCTGTCGCTCCACCATGTCCGCGCCCGCGAGTGGAAGGGCGATCTGGTCCTGCTCCACGAACTGGCCGAGGGGCCGGCCGACCGCAGCTACGGCATCGCCGTCGCGCGCCTCGCCGGCCTGCCTCCCGCGACGCTGCACCGTGCAAAGGCGGTGCTGGCGAAGCTGGAGGCCGGCAAGGCCAAGACCGGCGGGATTGCCGCCGGTCTGGACGACCTGCCCCTTTTCGCCGCCGTTGCCCAAGTGGAAGAGCCGACTGTCGATACGCTGCGCGAGGCATTGGAGGGAATGGATGTGGACGCGATGTCGCCGAGGGAGGCGATGGAGGCCTTGTATCGGTTGAAGGGGTTGGTTTGATGAAGCTCCAACATCAACTTCATACGGGCACGATCTCGCCTACGGCGCTGCCGCTAATATTAATCGCTGTACCATTCTCTTCTGCCGTCCGATTCATGGCGCATATATAGAACAGACGAGTCCACCAACCCTTTTATCGTCACACCATCATGGTGCTAAAGCTCGATCGCCTAGCAATTCCCGCCCCCCCTTTTTGCGAAGTTAAGGTCATTCTAAGGAAACTAGCCGCCGCTCCTATAGGGCTACATACCTTTGAAAGAAACGCTGGCGCGAAACACGCATTGCCCTACTCTTCACACACTGCAAGTCCGCATCATGCACCAGGGATATACGCCCTCAAATATTAGCATGACAAGGTTATGTTCGCCGCCTTTCCAAGCCGGTAGCTAAGGCTTCACAGCGGTCTTCAAAGCTCTATTCAAGCGATCGGCCACCTGCTTATTGGTTTCTACCCTAAGTAATTTTTTGATTTCATCTTTGTTCGATCGATCGGCAACGGTTGTCAATGTATTAGCTAACGCCCAACGTAGCTGATCACTCAAACCGTCCTCTTCCAGCACCGCTAGAATTGCAGTCCCGGCAACGCCGCGGGCCTCCTTTATGGCCAACGCCCGAGCAATCCCCTCCCGTATTTCATCGCTGTAGGGCCGTTTGAGATGGTTGATCAATGTCGGCACGGCGCTGACGTAATAATTCTCCTTCGCATTTACGAAATCCCACACCCACTTTACCGAGAAACCGAGACGGCGAAGATCCTCGCGAAGCGGTGCCTCTTCTGTTAAATAACGCGCTTCCTTCGCCTGCATCAGCGCTTCACGATCATCTCGCTGCGTCACCCATTCGGGACAGCTTTCCAGCAGCGCAGCCCATTCATCTGCTGGCATATCGCCACGAGATGCGGAAATCGCTTCCAGTTCTTTCAACGTAATCATTGCCTAGGCAACTCCCTACGAATGATAACATCACCCCGTATCTCGGCGGCTCGCAAGGGCCCACTGAGTCTGGTGTTCTGACGCACCCATAACTCAAAGGGAATGTCCCGTTGGCGTGCAAGTTCAGCGTAGTCCCTCAACTGCTTCGTCCAACCCTGTCTGGCAACATTTTTCACCTCCTTCAACAGGGTCGGCGAGAGTTCATCCGGGAAGCGCATTCGACCATTGATCTCTACCCCTACCTTCGGACCTCCGATGCCGGCGGCCGCTTCGCCTTCACGCCCTAAGCGAGTTGCTCGAGCAGTTGCCGACTCTGCCGGGCCCAACATTCGTCCGGATACGGGGTCCAACCCCGGACGAGAAACACCTGCAGGAAATATCCTGCCGATTGGCCTCATCGAGGCACCGAGAAGCAATCCACCCGCTATGATATCAGCGTTCGTGCTGGCGTTTATCACGTTCGCATCGGCACCGAGATTATAAGCAACTATTCCGGCGCCTGTCGGAACCTGATCGGCAACGCCCAGTGCGTTCACGAACGCGACATTGCGTCGCATTGCTTCGATGGATGCGTCGCTGGGTGGGTTCGTTACGATTAGCATTCCTGCGGAAATGGCGGCTTGCCGGGAACTGTAATCTCGCCCAGCGAAATGATACCCGGGCTGGTATAACCACCGGGCTCCCGAAAACGAACTAACATACGAAGCTAGCGAGCTATTCGGTGAGAAGGACGGTTGGTAGTTGTCAGGCTGGCGGAGCCAGTGAAACTGGCTGTAGTCGAAATTGGATGTGACCGTACGTTTGCTCAAATCACCGGTTACGACAAGTTCGTCGCCGTTATTGACGGCATACACGACACTGGGTTGGCGAGGTTCGTAGATCGGTACCGCGTCTTTTATGATGCGCGGCGTGTATTGACGACTATCAGCGTCGACATCGCTCGCCCTTGGAGCCGGCAGATCACTATTGCTCCCACCATCGGAAGCGCTCATGGCGTCGGGAATACCCTGAATGTCCGAATATTCTCCCCAAGCCGACCCACCGGTCGCCCCACCGCCGCCAGACCGGCTTAGGCTCGCAACACCCCTTGCCGCCAATCTGCCGATGGTTGCGCCAATCACATCGGGCAAGACCGCCAAGACGTTGTCGCCAAAGCTTGTACGCGTAAGAATACTTCGCGTCGCAGCGCCAGCGAAACCGGACGCATAGCCGGCCGCCCCCTGCCGCCAACTTGACGTACCGTTACCGGCGACGGCTTGGCCGACCCCGGCAGTTACGGCCGCCGCTGCAAGCCCGGCCCAATCGAACCGGCTTTGCTGCTTCGTCGCGATGGCAACGCCCTGCGTTACGACGTTGCCCAAGACGCCCCGAACGACCGCCCCCTGCACGCCGCTGCCCAGTGAGAGCGTTCCCAGCGTGCCGCCGACCGCTGCGCTCAAGCCAGCCATGGCGACCCCGCCCCAGCTGAACTTATCCTGCATTCCCATACCGATGGCGAGGCCTTGGCTCGCCGCCGAACCGACCATCGCCCCGGCTACGCCGGCAGCGATGGTACCAGTCACTCCCAGCGTCGCGCCACTCGACGCAGCGAACGTGGCCAGACTGCCGGTACCGAGCGCGCCGAGCGAGCCGGCGAACGAAGCACCCGTCGCAAGGGCGCCGATACCGGCGGTAGCGACAGCGGCTACCGCGATCGCCACCGCGGCTACCAATATCCGTCCGAACCCACCGCACTTGTTGTTGCGCTTTCCCTTTGGGTTCGGATTGACGTCGCCCAGCACGTCGGTCGGGTCATAAGGCTTGTACGTATCGGCATTGTAGGTCGAGCGGACGACGCCGGCGGGTATGGTCAAGACCTGCCCCGCCGCCAGCATGCTGTCGGCGCCCAGGCCATTGGCGGTGGCCAGCTTGTACCAGAGCGAGGCGTCGCCCCAGATTTGCTCGGCGATACCGCTCAGGGTGTCGCCGGCCTGCACCGTATAACTGCGCCCGGCGCTGCCGGTTTCGAAGCTGTTGATGCGATCGATCGTCTCGGCGAAATGCGATCCGCGCGGCTGGCCGCTGAGCGGCGCGAAGGTCGACGTGTCGCTGGGCTTGGTCGCGCGGCGACGGATCGATTCGGCATAGCTGTCCGACGCGCTGCCGTTATTGCCGACATAGCCGATCTCGCGACCGCCATGGCGGTACCAGATTTCGTGCGGGTCGCCGGTGTCGTATTTGTTGTCCGCCTCGTCACGGCGGATGACCTGACCGGCGAGGTCGTTGATGAAGGTCACCGTCCGCGGACGATCGCCGCCGATCGATACGCTATCGAGCTGGCCGACGCCGCTGTAATAGTAATTGGTGTAGGCGGTGTTGGCGTTTGTCTTCGTCGTCACCGTACCGGTCAACTGCGCGGCGTCGCGCCATTCATAGCTGTTGGTGCTGGTCGTCGTAGTGCTGCTGCCGCCATTGACGGTAGTGGTCGACGTCACCTTCTTGACCGCACCCAGCGCATAATCGGTGCCGGTGCCGTAGTCGGTGGTGGTCACGGTAGTCACCGTATCCGATCCCTGAACGACCACCGTCCGATCATAGACGATCAGTCCGCGGTCGTCCTGGGAGATCGTACGGTCGTAAACGGCGGCACCACCCTCGTTCCGATCGATTTGGCGAACCTGCCGCCCGATTGCGTCATACTGATATTCGGCCGCACCGGCGTAGGCGAAAATGCCGTCCGGCGTGACGGTGCCATTGCCCTCATCGATCCCACCCGTCCTCTCGATCTGGACGGTCGAGAGTTGGCCGTCATCGTGCCAGGTGAAGGTTTCGCGGTGTTCGGCATCGTAGAAGGCGCGGATGCGACCGGAACCGGAGGATTGACGCGCGGTTGCATTCCCGTCGGTTGAATCTTCGAAGTCGCTTCGACGAACCGTCCGAATGTCGACGCCGTCGTCATTGTAAGGATCGTCGACCCACATGAACGCCCGGAGCGTCCGCGTCGACGTCGCCCGGCTGCCATCTGCGCGATAGGTGATTTCCGTTCCGCTGCCACGTTCGATGCCGTTGGCGCCCATGCGACCACCGTCGAGCGTTACCCGGTTCATCGAATCGTAGCGGAACCAGCGTTCCTCGGTGCTGGTCGATGCGACGCCGCCGGCCGCATTAAGCAAGGCACGCGTCGCCGTCGTCTGCAGGATGTTGCCGTTCTTGTCGTAGGTCCACCCCATCGACGCGGCGGGTACTGCGTCGCCGGTGTCCGCCCAGCTGCGCATCCGGTTCTGCATGTCGAAGACCGCTTCGGACCGGCGATAGACGGTGCCGTCGCGGGTGAAGGTTTCGGTCGTGCGGTTGCCGACCTGATCATAGCCGAAGGTCGCGACCGATCGGACATAGCCCGAGCCGAGGTCGCTGGTCTGGGTGGCGAGCAACCCCGAATTCAGCCAGGTGAAGGTCTGTTTTTCGAGGCCGGAGATGGTTGCCACCCGCCCGGCCTGGTCATAGCTGGTGGTCGCGACGTTGCCGCCCATGTCGGTGCGGGTGGTAAGGCGACCGAAGGTGTCCTTGGCCTCGATCGTCTGCTTGCCATTGGCGTAGGTGGTGGTCTGCCGCCAGCCGCCGGTGGCGCCCAGGCCGCTGTCGATGGCGCCGTCCCATGCATAGGCATTGGTCGTCACCTCGCCGCCAAAGGCGCGGCTGGTCGTGACGCGGCCGGCGACATCGTAATCGGTGGTCTCGCGGTCGGACGTGGCGCGCCCGGTCTGGCTGTGCGTCAGTCGCCGGCCGAGCGAGTCGTAGGTGTAGCTGTGCGCGACGTCGCGGCTGTTGACGTTGCTGGTGGTGAGCAGGCGGCCGAGCTTGTCATAGGTCGAATAGGTCGCACGGCCCAGTTCGTCGGTGCGCGTCACCAGATTGCCGGCATCGTCGTAACGCTGGAACACGCGGCCGCCATCGGCATGATATTCGGCGGTGACCAGTTCGGCCGCCCCGCCATAGCCGGTGCCGGCGGCCAACCGCCGGGTGGTGAGATTGCCGTTGCCATCCCTGGCACCCGCCAGCCGCCCGGAAATGTCGTAATAGCGGGTTTCGGCAATGCCGGTTTCGTCGATATCGGCACCCAGCACCACCGGCCGCCGGATCGACGTCACCCGGCCCATCCGGTTATAGCCGTAATAGGTGGTCGCGCCGCGCGCGTCGGTTTCGTTCGCGACCTCGCCGAACGCGGTATAGCTGCGCGACGTGCGCAGGTCGGTCCCGCCGGTCACGCCGCTGGCCAATTCGCGTTGCAGGCTATGGACGCGCGCCACCTGTCCGCGGGCGTCATATTGGGTGGCGGTCGCCACGATGCCGTTGGCCGGATCGCCCAGCACCCGCCCGTCGAGCGTCGCGAGGCGCAGGACGTTGCCAAGCGAGTAGTTCTGGACGCTGGTCGCGCCGTCGCTTTCGAGCGTCAGCGTCTGCCGACCGGCCCCGTCGTACAGGAAATAGCGCCACGTCCCGTCGCCGCCGGTGCTGCGCCACATGCGGCCGGCATCGTCATATTCATGCTGTTCCTGCACCAGCCCGCCGACCGAGCGGGATGTGAGTTCGCCGAAGACGTTGTAGGTGAAGGCGACTTCGGGCGGGGCACCGGACGTGGTCAGGCTGGTGAACTTGCCGTTCGACTGCGTCCAGTTGGTGGCGGAGGTCTGTCCGCGCAGCCGCCCCATAGCGTCGTAGCGATAGATCGCACCTTCGCGCACGGTCGTATTGGCGCTGTTGCGGCGCGAATACGCCTCCACCATGTTGCCGACGCGGTCGTAGAAGTAGAAGCGGGTGGAACCCATCGCATCGGTCATCGCGACCTTGCGACCCAGTTCGTCATAGCGGTGCGTCGTGACGCGGTCGGCCCCTTCGACGGTGCGGACCAGATTGTCGTTGCCGTCATACTGATAGGCGACCTGGGGGGTCGCGTCGTCGGTGGTGCTGTTGATCAGGTTCGGACGCTGTTCACCGACCAGCCGTCCGGCGCGGTCATAGGCGTAGAGCGTGGTATCGCCGGTCGCCTCGCGCTTCGAAGTGACGAGGCCGAGACCGTTATAGGTATAGGCGATGCGCGCATCGCCGGTGACGTTGGTCAGCGCGCCGCTGGTCGGATCGACGCTCCACGCCACCACGTCCTTGCGCGTTTCGGTCAGGCGGCGGCCGTTGCGGTCATAGGTGAAGTCGGTCACCCGGTCGTCGGCATGGGCGGTCCCGGCCGGACGTTCGGTCGCCGATGCATTGGCGACCGCCAGCGCATAGCGACGCTCGGACAAAGCATTGCCCTCAGCATCGCGGGTCCATTCGGTCAGATAGCCCAACTGATCGACCTGCCCGACCTTGCGGCCCAGTCTGTCGTAATAGGACAGGACCGACGCACCGGTGGCGTCGGTGGTGCGCACGACATTGCCGACCGCGTCATAGACGACGCTGTCGGTCAGCGTACCGGTACCATAGACATAGCTGCCGCTGGCCACGTCCCACGCGCCGGTGCGGATGCCGGCCATGCTGGTCGACACGCGGCGGCCCAGAGCGTCGTTGGCATAGGTCGTTTCGCGATAGTCACCGGTGACCGCCGGGCGGCTGTCGGTCGTCAACTGCGACGTGATCGCGGTCGCATAGGCGCGGCTGCGGATCAGGCCGCCGTTCTTGTCATAGGCATAGGTGACATAGGCGCCGGTCGGGTCGACCTCGCCATTCTTGCGGTCGAGCGCGTCGTAATAATACCAGGTGTTACGACCATTGGCGTCGGTGCGCCGGGTCAGGTTGCCGTGCCGGTCGTAGAGATATTTCTCGGTCGGTTGCGCATTGCCGGCGTTCACGCTGGAGCCGGGAATGCCGTAATCGACCGCCTCGCCCCGCTTTTCGACCAGCCGGTTGAGTGCGTCATAGCTGTAGTCGGTGATGCGCTGTTCCAGCAGGCCCCACGCCTCGATCATCCGCGTGCGGTTCCCGCGGGCGTCGTACCGATACTCGGTCCGGACCCCGCCCGCCTCCTGTGCGCCGGCGACGAGTTGTGCGTTGGGGCTACGGCCCTCCGCCGCACCATATCGCGCATAATGATCCAGTGGATCGACACCGGCCGCGGCGACGTCCGGATTGGTCGCCAGATAGTAACGGGTATCGAAGTCGACATTCGGGTTGCGACCGGCACGCCAACCGGAATTTTGCCAATGTGCGCGCAATGCCGCCGGATCGTTGGCGATACTTGCCAAATCCTCATAGGTATTGGCGTAATAGACCGGATCGAAATCGACGATCTTCGAGGTGTTCGCCCGCGCGTATCCTGCTGTGTCCGAAGCGGTCTTCGCTACATTTTCCGCGGATACCTGTCCGCGCCGATCGTAGAAACGGAAGGTAACGCCGCCCAGTTTATTGGTCGCCTGCACGACCTCGCCGAAGCTGTTGTAGCGGCTGTTCTCGCTATACCCTTCGGCATCGACGGTGCGCACGACGCGGCCGAGCCTGTCGTAGACGAACTGGGTGACCGCGTCCTTCGGATCGGCGGCCACGGTCGGCAGCGTGCCGATCGCAGCGGCGTTGGTCGCGCGCTGCTTGCGGCGGGTGACGGTCGCGATCTGGTCGAACGCGGTATAGCTGGTCTCGGTGACGTAATCCTCGGCATCGCGGACGGCGATGACGCGACCGGCAGCATCATAATGGCTGTAGGTCGCGCGACCGGCTTCATCGACGATCCGCACCCGCTGCCCGAACGAGTCATAGTCATAGGCCTGGACCTGCCCCAGCGCATCGGTGCGCGTCAGCATCCGCCCTTCGCGGTCGTAGGTGAACCGGGTCGTGCTGGTGCCGTCGGGTGCGACCTGGGCGAGCAGGTTGCCAAGGCCGTCATAGCTGTAGCGGGTGGTCGACTGGAGACCGTCGGCATCCTCGATCCGGGTGACGACGCGACCGGCGGCGTCATAGCCGAGCTGGGTGCGGACCTGATCGACCGTGCCATAGGCCATCGTCGTCGACTGGACGGTGCCGTTGACGTTGTAGGTATAGCGGGTGACGGTGCCGGCGGCGTCGGTCGTTTCGAACACGCGCCCGGCGGCATCGTAGCTGGTGGCGGTGACGACGTAGCTGCCATTCTGCCACGCAGCGACGCCGGCGATCGTCGTCGCGTCATTCGCGCCGGCCATGGCGGTATCGTAGCGGACGACTGCGACGACCCGCCCGGCGGCGTCGTAATCATAGCGGCTGACATAGCCCATCGGATCGATGGTGAAGCGCAACTCGCCCCGTGCGGCGTAATAGCTGCGCGTGATGCGGTTGTCGCCATGGCCGCCATTGGCACTGCCCCACGCCGCCATCGTCTCGTGCGAGGGCAGGACGGTGGTGGCATAGGCGGTGACGAACCGCGTCGTCTTCACGACGTTGCCGGCCGTGTCATAGCCGTACCCGGTGACCGATCCGGCGGCATCGATCGCAAAGGTCAGATTGCCCTTGCCGTCATACACCGCGAAGCTGCAGCGGTTGGCCGGATCGTTCGTCGCGCCGGCATTGGCCAGCCCCTGCGTGACCGTGGCGACGCTGTAGCTGCCAAGTGCCGCGATCGGGCGGGCATAGGCGATCGTCTGACGCACCGTGCCGGTCGCATCGCCGGCCCGCGGCCCCGCATAGACATATTCGGTAACGCGGTTGACGGTATCGATAGTGAAGCGCAGCAGCCCCTGCCCGTCATAGACCGAGCGGACGGTGCGGTCGTTCGCAGTGCTGCCGACGTCGGACAGCAGCGCGGTGAAGCTGGCCGATGCGCGCAGCGTATCGGTCGTGCGCTTGGCGAAACTGGTCGCCGACACGCGGTTGCCCGCCGCGTCATAGGTCGATCGGCTGAGATACCCCTCCCCGTCGAGCATGCCGACGAGATTGCCGTCGCGGTCGTAGAAGCTGCGGCTGACGCTGTCGCGGGTGCCATCGGCCGTCGGACGGGTGACGGCGGTCGGCAGCGTCGTCTTCAGCCCCTCCACCGCCAGCCGGTTGGCATAGGCGGTTTCCTTCAGCAGCCGGCCCGACGCGTCATAGTCATAGACGACGCTGGCACCGGTGGCGTCGATCCGCTGGGCGACGCGGCCCTCGCGGTCGTAGACGATCCAGTTCCACGTGTCGGCCGCCGACGAAGCCGGGCGGAGCGTGGCGATATCGATATCGATCGCCGGATCGCCCAGTCGCGCCACCTGTTCGGCGGACAGCGCGGTGCTCCATCCGATCGTCGCGACCAGCCGGTCGTTGCGGTCGTAGCGATATTCGGTCAGCCGGCCGAGCGGATCGACCTCGCCGGTCTTCCGTCCGGTCGGGTCGTAGACGACATAGCGGTTCTTGCCGAAACTGTCGGTGGTGATGCGGACGCGCCCGACCCGGTCGTAGCGATAGCTGGCGCTGCCGGTGCCGCTATAGCTGCCCGCCTCGCTGCTCGACACCAGATCGCCGGCACGATTGTAGGTCGAGGTCTGCACCGCGCCGCTTGCCAGCGTCACCACCGTCTGCGCGCCGACATCGTTGAACGCGATCGTCGTCTGACCGCCGCGCACGTCGGTCGAACCGATCATCCGGCCCATGCCGTCATAGACGAACAGCTCGCGCTGCCCGCCGGTCACCCGTTCGAGCAACCGGCCCGATGCGTCGCGTACGAACACGGTCTCGGCATAGCCCTGCGCCGTCGATGGCTCGCCACTGGCATCCGCCGCGCCGTCGCGCAGGATGCGCGAGACTTCGCCGCGCGCATCATATTCGTAGCGGACTATCATCCGCGCCGATTTGTTGGTCAGCCCCCCGACCCAGTTGTTCAGCGCGGCCTCGGTCAGCGATACCGAGGTGCCGAGCGTATCGGCGGTAAAGCTGTCGGTGCGAACCAGCAGGCCGTTGGCGTTGTAGGTGTAGCGCGTCACCCGCCGCTCGGCGGAAACCGCGTAGCGCAGGCGGCCGATGCTGTCGTAGATATTGTTGCTGGCGATCGTCTCGGCAGCACCCGCCGACACCGCGCTGGCGGAGGTGCGCAGCAACTGGTTCTTGGCATCGTAGGTGCGGGTGACGACGTTGCCGAGCCGGTCGGTGGTGGTCAGCAGATTGCCGGCCGTGTCATAAGCCATCTTCGTCACGGCACCCGACGGGTCGGTGACGGTCGCGACATTGCCGGTGCTGGTATAGCTGAACTGCGTCACCTGCTGCACGCCGCCTGCCTCGGTCGCCGGTGCGGTGATCTTCGTCAGCAGCCGCGATGTTTCGGGTTCGTCCACCGGGCCGATCAGGTTCATGCCGGCAACGATGACGCCGGCGCCCGCCGGTTCGTCGGCCCCCAGTGCCACGAACAGCCGGGCAAAACCGGTATCGTCGCGGGCATAGGTGCGCGTGACGAGGATCGTGGTCGCCTCGGTCGTCGACAGGCCGCGTACCGAATAGAAGCCGCCCGACAGTGGATCGATCGCGCCCGGTCCCGACAGGACCCGCGCACTGGCAAGGTCGTCCGGACCCCAGCCCGATGCCGAACCACCCAGCCCCAAATGGTGCCCCTGATCGAAACCGGTCGCCTTCAGCGTGATGAGGAAGCTGTAGGTCTCACCCGCCCGGGCGGTGAAGTTGCGTTGCAGGTTCGCGGCGGTGTTGGCGGTCTTGACGGTGAACTTATAGGCGGATGCACCGCCGATCGCGCTATCGGTCGCGCGGTTCAGGTTGCTCGCGGTCCATTTGGTCGCGTTCATCCGGTCGAGCGACGATGCGTCGCTGCTGCGCACCAGCGTCTGCCCGCCGGCGATCAGCGAGGTGCCCGCGCGGAAATTACTGCCCTGATCGACGTAGAAATACGCGCCGCCCGATCCGGTCTTGTCGTAGGTGCGCGTGATTTCGACACGCGTACCCTGCGTCGTTGAGAGACCGACGACGCGCCAGAAGCCGCCGCCCAGATGTTCGATGGTCCCCGGACCGGACACGATCCGCGCCGTCGAGACGCCGGGGCCGCCCCATCCGGTCTGATCCGAATACAGGCCGAGGTCCTGGGTGGTGATGTCGCCAACCGCCTTCAGACTGATACCGAAGCTGATCGTTTCGCCGGCAGTGACCGGGAATCCTTGCGAGATACCTGCCCATTGGCCACCGGTCTGGACGGTGTAGCGGGTGGCCGACGCACCATCGATGGTATCGGCCTGCCGCGCCACGTTGCCGCTGTTCCAGGTTCCGCCGGCAAGCGCGAAATCGCCCGCCGCGAAATCCAGCCGCGTCACCTGCCCCGCGGGATCGGTGATCGTCGTATTGTCCGCACCATAGCTCAACCGCGTCACGCGCGTCGCCGAACCGTCGACATTCTGCGTAACGGCGGTGACCCGCTGATAGACGTCATATTCGAAATCGACTCGCGTCCCGTCGGTCTGCGCGACCGATGCGATCAGGCGGGTATCGCCGACATAGGTGTACGCGCTGCCATAGCTCTTGCCGTCGGCGATGCTGTTGTCGGCCGGAGTCAGGTCGACGGTCGCATGGCTCAACCGGCCGAGGCTGTCATAGGCATAGCGGGTGCGCGTCTGCATCCGCTCGACGCCGCCCTGCGTCGCAAAGGTGCGGATGTCGGTGATCGCATTGCCACTCCATCCATATTGGATGCGTTCGCCGTTCGCGGTGCGCAGCTCGGTCAGCTTGCCACTGGCATAGGTGAAGGTCAGCGCATTGCCGCTCGGATCGCGCTGTTCGGTGATGTAGGATTGCCCGCCGAACTGATAGCCGTAGCGCTCGACGACCTGGCTATCGCCATCGGTCCATGTCCAGCCGGTGCCGTCGGCATAGGTGATGCTGTCATGCGCGCCGGCACCTTCGGTGGTGCGGTAGTTGGTGCCGTTATAGGCATAGGTGATGACCGATCCGTCGGACGACACGCGCTTGATGGTCGAACCGAAGGTGTTCGCGGTACCGACCAGCGAAAACAGCCGCCGGTCGGTGCTTTGGCGCCAATTGTCTCCATTTTCGTCGGAAAGATCGCCCTGGCTGTTATAGGTCCGGCTGATCGCCGCATCGGGACCGCGCCCGAGCAGCAATTCGTCCTGCTGCATCAGCATCAGATTGCCGTTGGCGGCGTTCAGCAACAGTTGCTCGCCCGAGCGGCCGAGCGCGGCCTGCCCCAGCGTTCCCGCTCCGCCCAGCACATTGCCCGACCCGCGCTCGAACCCCGTTCCCGCGCCCGTGAAAATGGCCACCATGGTCCCAAATCCCCCAAGAAATCCCGCAGCCGGCGCCTGCGCCCTGCCGCTCTCCTGATCCTTGTCGGGGAGGTTTTTCGTTCGTTTAGGACTAAGTTCGACGGGCGCGATCGACCGCGTCGCGGTAGACGGACCGCAGGACGGAGCCGGGGGGCTTCGCAGGCAGCGGGATGATCGATGGAAGCCGACCGGGCGCTCAATCTGCTCGACGACATGCTGTGGCAGTCGCTGATGGTGGCCGCGCCGATCCTGATCGCGACGCTGGCGATCGGCATCGTCATCAGCGTGTTTCAGGTCGCGACGCAGATTCAGGAAGCGACGCTCAGCTATGTCCCCAAGCTGCTGGTCGCGGCCGGACTGCTGATCCTGCTGGGGCCATGGATGATGACGCGAATGACCGATTTCGCGCGCGGCCTGTACCTTGCCATCCCGGTGCTGGTGCACTGATGGAGCCACTAGTTCCGCAAGCCGTGGCCACGCTGCTGCTGTCGCTCCGCATCGTCCCGACGCTGGCCTTCGCGCAGCCGTTCACGTTGATCCGCATCCCCGCCATGGTCCGCGTCGGCCTCGCCATCGCCCTGTCCGCATGGTTGGTCGCGGGCAATCCGGCGGCGACCTGGCAGGCGCCACCGCCGCCCGGGGGATGGGTCGCGCTGGCGGCGGGCGAGCTGCTGCTCGGCACCGCATTAGCGCTCGCGTTGCAACTGGCGTTCGCAGCGTTGCTGGTCGCGGGACGGACGATCGATATCCAGGCCGGATACGGCCTTGCCGTGCTGGTCGATCCGGCGACGCGCGCGCAATTGCCGCTGGTCGGGACGATCCTTGCCTATGCCGCCGGCGCGATCTTCTTCGCGACCGAAGGCCCGGCGCGGTTGCTGGCGATCTGGGCCGCATCATTGGAACGCGCGCCGATGGGCAGCGCATTGACCGCGACCGATCCGCAGATCTTGATCGGCTATGTGTCTGGCGTGTTCCTGATCGCGCTGGGGCTGGCGGGGTTGTTGCTGGTCGTGCTGCTGGTGCTCGACCTCGCCATCGCGTTCATGTCGCGCACCCTGCCGCAGATGAACGTGCTGCTGCTCGGCTTTCAGGTGAAGACGCTGGCGACAATGATCGTGCTACCGATCGCGCTGGCGCTGTCGGGGTCGCTGTTCGTCACCATCCTGTCGGCGGCGTTCGACACCATGGCGCGGATCGGCTGATGGCCGAACAGGATCAGAATCGCGGCGAGGCACCGACCCCGTTCAAGCTGCAAAAGGCGCGCGAGAAGGGCAATGTCGCGCGCAGCATCGAACTGGGCTTCCTCGCCAGCCTGCTGACGCTCGCCGCCTACACGCTGATCGCCGGACCGGCGCTGATGGCGACGCTCGCGCAGGCGATGCGGATGGCGCTGGCCGGCGGCTTTGCGGGGGCGAGCGAGCCGGGCGGTGCGGCGGAGCTGCTCGGCACGCTCGGTCGGCAAGCCATCGCGCCGGTCGCCCTGCTGGGGGGCACGATGGCGGGGATCGTCATCCTGCTCGAACTGATCCAGTTGCGCGGCTTCCTGCTGACCTTTCACCCGCTCAAGCCCGACTGGAGCCGGCTCAACCCCGCCAAGGGCATCAAGCGGCTGTTTTCGCTGCTGATGCTGAAGCAGACGCTGAAAAGCATCCTGAAATTCGCGCTCTACGCTGCGGCGACATGGATGGTGGTCCGCTGGGCGGTGGCGCATCTGGCCGAGAATGCGACCGATGGCGAACGGCTGGTCGCAACCATGCAGGCGGCCGGACTGCGGCTGGTGTTCGCGTTCCTGATCGTCGCCGTCGCCATCGCCATCCTCGACCAGATTCTCGCGCGCGGCGAATTCATCCGCCAGATGCGGATGAGCCGCCGCGAAGTGACGCGCGAGGCCCGCGAACGCGAGGGCGAACCGCGCCAAAAACAGCGCCGCAAGGAACTGCACCGCGAAACGGCGGCGCAGGGCAAGGGCAGCTTGGACGGGGCTGACCTGCTGGTGGTGAACCCCGAACATTTCGCGGTGGCGCTACGCTATGACGAGACCGCGATGATCGCGCCTGAAGTCGCTGCGAAGGGCCGCAACCTCCACGCGCTGCGTCTCCGCGAGGAAGCTGTGCGTCGCGGCGTGCCGATCGTCGCCGACCCGCCGCTCGCCCGCGCGCTGTTCCGCGCCTGCACGGTGGGCAACGCCATTCCGTCCGACCGCTATGCGGCGGTCGCCGACCTTTACATCGACCTTCGCCGCGCCCGCGCGGTTCCACTGGATTGATCCGCCATGTCGACCGGCATCCTGCCGCGCCTTTCCGCGCTTCCCGCCGCCAATCGCGATCTGGCGCTCGTCGCCGCGACGATCGGCATCCTCGTCATCCTGTTCGCGCCGATCCCGCCGGCGCTGCTCGACCTCGCGATCATCGCCAATTTCGGCCTCGCGCTGACGATCATGCTGCTGACCTTCTATGTCGGCAAACCGGTCGAATTCTCGACCTTTCCCTCGCTGTTGCTGGTTGCGACGCTCTACCGCCTGTCGCTCAATGTCGCCGCGACCCGCCTGATCCTGACCGGTGGCGATGCCGGAGCGGTGATCGGATCGATCGGCGCGTTCGCGGTCAGGGGCAATTTCGTCGTCGGGCTGGTCGTGTTCGCGATCCTCGTCGTCGTGCAATATGTCGTCATCACCAGCGGCGCACAGCGCGTGTCCGAAGTTGCCGCACGCTTTACACTCGACTCAATGCCCGGCCAACAAATGAGTATCGACGCCGACCTGAACATGGGCCTGATCGACCGCGACGAAGCGGTGGCGCGGCGCAAGGGACTGGAAAAGGAAGCGTCCTTCTACGGCGCGATGGACGGTGCGTCGAAGTTCGTGAAGGGCGACGCGATCGCCGGGATCATCATCCTGTTGATCAACATCATCGCCGGCTGGATCGTCGGCGTGACCCAGATGGGCATGGAATGGAGCGAGGCGCTCGGCCATTTCACCCTGCTGACCATCGGCGACGGCATCGCGACCCAGTTGCCCGCACTCATCATCGCGATCGCGACCGGCATCATCGTCACCCGCTCCGCCTCCGACCGCGAATTGTCGACCGAGGTGTTCCGACAACTCGGGTCGGTGCCGCGCATCCCGCTGATCGTCACGGCGGTCCTGAGCGCGTTGTTGCTGCTGCCGGGAATGCCGAAATGGCCGATCGTCGTGATCGGCACCATCGCCTTCGTCGCATGGCGACGCATCCGCAAGTCGGCCGCCGACGCCGCGGCCGAACCGGTCGATGAAGAGGTCGCCGCCGAATCGACCGCCTCGCCGCCGCTGGAAATCCGGCTGGGCGAGGCGCTGTCGAGCGCATGGGCAGGCGAAGGCGCGCTGGTGATGGACCGGATCGCCGGGCTGCGGCGGGTGCATGAAGAACAGTTCGGCCTGCCCTTCCCCGCCGTCCGGCTGGAGGATGGTGCGGGGCTGGGCAGTCATGGCTATGAAATCCGCCTGTTCGGCGCACGCTATGGCGCGGGCGACATTCATCCCGATCAGGTGCTGGCGGTGGCGGGCCAGGGCCAGAAGCCGGCGATCGACGGCATCGCCATCACCGACCCAGCCTTCGGCCTGCCGGCATGGTGGATCGCGCCGGAACAGGCCGATGCGGCCAGGGCGGCGGGATGCACGATCATCGACCCGCTGACCGTGCTCGCCACCCATTTCGGCGAGATCGTGCGTGGCGAGGTCGGCACGCTGCTGACCCGCGCCACCGTCGTCGGGCTGCTCGACGGCGTGCGCAAGCGGCAACCGGGGCTGGTCGAAGAACTGGTGCCGCAGACGCTGTCGGTGTCCGACGTGCAGCGGGTGTTGCAGGCACTGTTGGCCGAGGGCGTGTCGATCGCCAATCTAGACCTGATCGTCGAGCATCTGACCGACCTCGCCCGCACGCAAAAGGATCCGATCGAACTGACCGAGTTGATCCGCCAGCGGATGAGCTATGCGATCTGCCACCAGTTGCGCGGGCGTCATGCCGATCTCGCGGTATTGAGCCTCGACCCCCGCCTCGAAAACCAGCTTGCCGCCAGCATCGGCGCGGCGAGCGGCGGCGGATCGATGGCGGTCGAACCGCGCCTCGCCGAGCAACTGATCCGCCGGCTGATGCCGCTGAGCGAAGCGATGTTCCGGCAGGGCCGCGCGCCGGTGCTGTTGTGCGGGGCGGAACTGCGTCGCCACCTGAAGACGTTGACGCGGCGGAGCCTGCCGACGCTGTCGGTCCTGTCGGTCGCCGAAATTCCGATGCGGATCACGCTCAAATCCTTCGATATCGTCCGGTTGGACCAGGGGACATGATGACCGAATATGACCAGCTCGCCGGCTTCCTCGCCGTCGATCCCGCCAATGTCGCGCTGCTGACCGACACCGCCCATGCCGCCATCGGCGCCGGACGTCCGGCGGAAGCACGCGCGTTGATCGAGCGGCTGCGCGCGATCGAGGGACCATCGCCGGCGATCGACCACCTGATCGGACTGGCGGCGATGGCGGCAAGGGATTGGGCGGAGGCTGCCGCCGCGTTCCATGCGCTGACCGAGGCCGGCGTCGGTGCGCCCGGCGTCCGCTACAATCTCGCCCGGTCGCTCATGATGCAGGGCGAAACGGACGAAGCACTGGCGTTGCTCGACGACGATCTCGCCGCGCAACTGCCGCAGGCGGCCCAATTGCTGATCGGCCTGCTCCATGATCGCGGCGAAATGGATCGTGCCGAGGCGGTCGCGTGCGCGGCCTTCGACCGCTTTCCCGACCACGAAGGCGTCAATGCCGCCATCTCGACGCTGGCGATCGATCTCGAAGACCTAGACCTCGCCCATGCCGCCGCCGAACGCGCGGGCGATCATCCCGAAGGGCTGGTGACGCAGGCGACACTGGCGATGGAGGCCGCCGATCCGGCGGCGGCGGCGCTGTTCGACCGGGTGCTGGCGGTGCAGCCGGACAATCCGCGCGCGCGGATCGGCCGCGGGCTGCTGGCGCTGTCGGGGCAGGATGCCGCCGCCGCGACCGCCGATCTCGATCGCGGGGCGGAAGGTTTCGGATCGCATCTCGGCTCATGGATCGCCGCCGGCTGGGCGCATCTGCTCGCCGGTGACGCGGCGACGGCACGGCTGCGCTTCGATCGGGCGCTGGCGATCGACGACAATTTCGCCGAAGCGCATGGATCGCTGGCGGTGCTCGACCTGCTCGCCGGCGAACCCGACAGCGCCCGGCGGCGCACAGCGGTCGCGCTACGCCTCGGCCGCGAGAGTTTCGCCGGCGGGCTGGCGGCAGCGATGCTGGCGGCAGGCGACGGCGATACGGCGAAGGCGGAGCGGATCGTGACGCTGGCGCTATCCACCCCGCTCGACGACCAAGGCTCCACTATCGCGCAGGCACTCGCACGGATGGCGACGCGCGGGTAGCTCGATCGGCGCGGCCATCGAACGCGTCTCGATGGTCCGCGCCCGAACCCTACGACCGGCTAACGTCCCCGCATCGCCGTCGCGGCCCGGTCGATCAACTCATGCCCACCCGGCATGTCACCCACGATCCGCAGCACTTCGTCCAGCACCGCCGCGAACGCCGGGTCGTTGGCGACCGCTTCACCCAGTTCCTCGGTCAACAGGCCGTGCACCACCGCGCGGCGGCGTTCGTCGTCACCCAGCGCATCGAACCCGGCCATCGCCCGCAGCCGCTCGACCGGCCGCGGATCGCCCTTGCGCGCCGTTCGTCCCGCTTTGTCCGTCCGTTCGCTCGACATTCGCGCCAGTTTCGCACGCAACAGCAGCAGGACATGGTCGGTACCGGCAACCTTCAATGCAGGCTGCCCCGCCCGAGCTGCCCGAGCAGGAACGAGGTCGGCGACGCTTCCTCGGTCTCGGACGCCGGGTCGAGCAACGGACGACACTGGTCGATGATAAGCTGCATGTCATGGTTCAGCGGCGGCGTCTCCGCATTCGCGGCGATGCCGCTTTCCAGCGCCGCGATCGTCTCGCCGAACCGGTCGTGGATCAGATGGGTCAGCCCGGTCACGAACTGCCGCAGATAATGGTCGTCGGGCAGCGCCGACAGCGGCGCCCATGTCGCCTGCGCGCGCACCGGCTCGCCCGAGGTCAGCTCGAAAAACCCCAGCTGGAACCGCGCCAGCGCGAAGTCGGGTGCCAGTTCGACCGCGCGCGACAGCGACGCATGCGCCTCGATCGGGCGACCGCTGCCGGCGAGCAGCGACCCACGGAAGAAGTGCAACCGTGCGTCGCCGGGATACGCCGCGATCAATTGCTCGGCGAGCGGCAGCGCGTCGTTCGGCGAAGCCTCCGCCACGGCCAGCAACTCGCGGATGTCGTCGTCGTCGCACATGTTCCTATCTCCGATATCCGTGCAGCCGTTGCCGCAACCGGCCGAGCGCTGTGGCATGCAGTTGCGACACCCGCCCTTTCGACAGGTTGAGCAGGTCCGCGATCTGGGCGAAACTGACGCCCGCTTCATAATGCTGGCGGATAATCACCGCCTCG
Organism: Sphingomonas sp. Leaf10; assembly: GCF_001421245.1. Classification (GTDB taxonomy): domain Bacteria; phylum Pseudomonadota; class Alphaproteobacteria; order Sphingomonadales; family Sphingomonadaceae; genus Sphingomonas. Next base: position 207,610 of record NZ_LMKE01000006.1, read on the forward strand.
CGCTCGGGCAATGCGGCGATACCGCCGGCCAGTATCGCGTGGAGTTCGCGCCATTCGAGGCTCTGATACGCATTGGGACGCGGATCGATGCCGTCCGCGCCGACGACCAGCGCGCTCCCTTCCAGCATCAGCCCGATGGCAAGGCCCGACACCAGTGCCGCCAACGCCGCAACCGGATCGTCCTCCTCGTCGCGGCGCAGCGATCGCGCGCGATCGGTCTCGGCCCGGCGACGCTGCGACCAGGTCGCGTCGCTTTCGCTCATCCGGGCCGATCCGTCGGCGATGCTGCCGACGATCCGCCGCCTTGCATAGGCGCCGAACGGAATGCCGCGCAGCGGGTCGTAGCGGTCGATCGCCTGCAGCAGCCCCTCGTAGGCGAAATGCTCCATATCGCCGAGGTCCGCGCCATGTTTGGGCCGCCGGCCATGCTGGCGCCGGGCGATGGCGCGGGCGAGCAGGCGATAGCGGGTGAAGATCTGCTCCCGACAGCCTTTCTCATTCTCGAAGCGCAACCGCCGCCACAGCGACGCCTCGACGCGCGGCGGCACCAGCACCAGGTCGAACCCCACGCGCCGCATCATCGGAAACTGCCAAGCACCCCTTGCAGCACCAGCCCCCAGCCATCGATCAGCACGAACATCAATATCTTGATCGGCAAGGAGATCGTCGCGGGCGGCACCATCATCATGCCCAGCGCCAGCAGGATGCTGGCGACCACCAGGTCGATCAGCAGGAACGGCAGCAGAATGACGAAGCCGATCGTGAACGACACGCGCAGTTCGTTGAGGATGAAGGCGGGGGCGAGCTTCAGCGTCTCGACGTCCTCGGCCCGGCGGGGCAGCGGCGTGCGGCTGATCGCATAGATCGATTCGAGATCGGCATCGCGCGTCTGCGCCAGCATGAACCGCCTGAGCGGCGCGGCCCCGGCGGTCATCGCCGCCTCCACCCCGATCCGTCCGGCGAGCAGGGGTTGCAGCGCATCGGCGTTGATCCGGGTCATGGTCGGCGCCATCGTGAACGCGGTCAGGAACATCGACAGCGCGACCAGCACCGGCGTCGGCGGCGTCTCCGGCATGCCGAACGCGTGGCGCACCATCGACAGCACGATGACGGTCCGCACGAAACTGGTCATGCTGATGACCACCGCCGGAATGACCGCCAGCAGCGTCAGGATCAGCGCGGTGCGCACCACATCGTTGCCGATCGCGCCGCCGGCCAGCATCTCGTTCATGCCGCCGGCCCCTCGCGCAACACCTGCTGCCCGGTGGCGGACGACAGGATCACATATTCCTGCCCGTCGCAGCGCAGCAGGCAGAGGTCAGCATGCGGGCTGATCCGCCGGCTCTCGATCACCGCGATCCGCCGCTCCGCCCGGTTCGGCAGCGTCAACCGCCCGCCGCCTCGTTTGATAAGCACCGCCGCCAGCCCGGCCAGCATCAGGCAGACCAGCAGCGCGACGACGATCCGCGTCAACGACACGTCGAGCGCCGCCCCGCCGCCCAACCGCGCCGGTGCAGCGGCGAGGATCATTCCGGCCACGCCGCGATCTCCGTCAGGCGCACGCCGAACTTGTCGTCGACCGCGACAAGTTCGCCGCGCGCAACGACCACTTCACCCAGCCGCAATTCGACCGGGCGGTTCAGCGCCGCCTCCAGCGACACGACCGCGCCGGGTTTGAGCGCGGTCAGCGCGCCGACGGTCATTTTCGCCTGCCCCAACAGAGCGTCGAGTTCGACCGCGACGCTGTCGATCAACGTCGCACTGACGCGCGAAGGCTTGGATTCAGACATGGACATACTCACGCAGCAACATCGACGATTTGCAGCGACGGGACCGGTTCGGCCGGCACGACCCGCACCCGCCCACGTGGAAGGGGCCGCCCGTCGAGCGCGATCGGCACCGGATCATTCAGCGCCCGGTCGAGCACGACGACGTCGCCAACCTCCAGCGCACGCAGGTCGGCCAGCCGCATTGACGCCTGCCCGACCGCGGCACCCACCGCGACCGGAACCGCCGCCAACGCCGCTGCCCCCGACCCCAGTCGCGGCAACCCGACCGGCGGCAACAGCCGCCGCACCAGCACGGCGAACAGGGCTTCGGACAATCCGAATGCCAGCCCGTCGCCGAGCGTCGCGACCCAATCGGACCCGGCCACCGGCACGAAGCCGTCATCGCCACCCGCCACCGCGATCAACCGCGTCCGCAGGTCGATCAGGCACGGCTCGGCAACCGCTTCCAGCACTGCCCGGTCGACACCGTCCCGCGCCGCCGCCGACACCCCGACGATCCGGGCGCCGATGCGCAGCGCGGCATCGGGCGCGGTCCCGATCGCCAGCCCGGCGGCGTTGCACCGCCAGCCCGATCCGCCGCCGCGCCGCAGTCGAGGCGCCGGCCCCGCCCCGCCGACGAACCACTGCGCTTCCCACGCCGCCACCGCCCCGGCGAACAGCGCATCAAGCGCGGCGGGCGGCTGCGTATCCGCCGGCAGCCATGCCACCGCGCTCATCCCTGCCCCCGGATGCCGAACAGCTGCTGGATCATGTCGTTCGACACGCTGACGATCTGCGACGAAGCCTGGAATCCGCGCTGGATCAGGATCAGGTCGCCGAATTGCTGCGACAGGTCGACGTTCGACGCCTCCAGCCGCTTCGACCGCACCTGCCCGACACGCGGATCGTCGCTGGCGAGCAGCATCGACTGGCCGGCCTCGCGCTCGACGAACAGCCCGTCGCGTTGCTCCAGCCGCGTCGGATCGCGGAAATCGGCCAGCGCGATCGCGCCGCCATCGTGCCGTTGCCCATTCGAATAGGTCAGTTGCAGCTTGCCCGCGCTGTCGGGAGCGATGCCGGTGATCGTCCCCGCCGCATAGCCATCGACCTTCGCCGCGCGCAGCGTCGACACCTCGCCCCCCGAAAACGACGTGACGCCATTCGAGAAATTGAACTGCACCGTCAGGCCCGATGCCGTATCGGTAAAGTCGAGCTTCGCAGTCGCCGGATCGACGATGCCGGCGTTGAACTTCAGCAGCTGCGTACCGACCGTCGCGCCCTTGTCGTCGGTGACGGTCACCGTCCACCCGTCGGTTCCCTTGGCGAACCCCGCCTTCCACACATGCGCCGCACCGCTCGCGTCGAACACGCGAAGGTCGCTGACGGTATAGCTGGTCGCGGTCGACGACAGATTGTCGGCAAAGGTCACCGCCGTCGTCGCCCTGGGCGCGCTGGTCCGGCGCGCATCGACCGACAGGCTGACCGCGCGACCGTTCGCATCCAGCGTCGCCAAGCGGTAATTCGTCCCGCTCAGCACGATGAACCCGGCCGGATCGACCTCGAAACTGCCGGTCCGCGCGTACAGCGTCCGATCGCCGTCGAGCAGCACGAGGAAGCCGTTGCCATCGACCGACAAATCGAGATCGCGGTCGGTGCTGCGCAACTCGCCTTGTTTGAAATTCAGCGTGCCGTCATCGACCTCGACGCCATAGCCGTCACTACCGCCCTGCCCGGTCAGCGACATGCCGCCGCGATCGGGCGTCGCGTACAGATTGTGGAAACTGACCGTCGATCCCTTGAACCCGGTCGTGTTCAGGTTCGACACGTTGTTGCTGACCTGCTGCAACCCTTTCGAATAGGCGTTGAGGCCGCTCAGGCCGATATAGATCGCGCCGAACATCAATTCTTCTCCCGGATCTGGACGATATTGCCGATGGCAAGGCCGGCGATGGTGCGTTTGTCGTCGGTTTCGATGGTGATGCTGGGCGTGCCGCTCGACAGGGCGATGGCGGTGACCATGCCCGACAGCGTCGCCGATCCGGCGGCGATATCGACCCGCTTGCCGAGCAGCCCGGTCGCCTGATTGGTCGCCTGCATCGCGGTCAAGGCCTGCAACCGCTCATTCGCGGTCTGCCCCTGCTGGACCTGCGAGAATTGCGCGAGCTGCGAGACGAACTGGAAATTGTCCATCGGCTTCAACGGGTCCTGATAGGTCAGCTGCGTCAGGATGATCTTGAGCAGCGCATCGAAGCCGAGGCCGAAGGCATTGGTCGCACTCTGGGCGGGACTGGCCTCGCTGCCTGACGTGACGGACGAAACGGGGGCGGTCTGCATCAGCGTGCTTCCTGTCGGGTGCCGGACATGGCGGTGATGGTGATGTGCGCGGGCGCATAGCCATGCGCGGCAAGCAGGGCGGCGACCTCGTCGGCCAGGGCCGCGCGGTCGCGTTCGTCCAGCCCGGCGACCTGCGCGACGACCTCGACGCCGTGTGCCACCGCCTGCACCACGACCGCCACGAACGAGCCGGTCGGGATCGGACGCTGGCGGACCGGCGGCCGGGGCTGGACCGGTGCAGCCGTGATCGCGCGGGACGATGGCGCGCGCGGCGCGGTGACGGTTGCCGTCGCCGGCAATGGTGCCACGAACTGCGGCGCAGTCGACTTGGCAACGGCCGGCAGCATCGGTGCTACGACGGGTGCTGGCGTTTTCGTATCGGCGACCGGCGTGGCGACGGAAGCGGCTGGCCCCTCGACCGAAGACACCACCGGAACCTCGGTGGCCGGCTCGACCGACGCCCCCGACAACACCGTCGCAACCACCGCTGCCGGCATCGCGACCGACGTGCCGAAGAACCCGTCCTGATTGAACCGCTCGGCCTGTACCTCGATCTTCGTCGCCGATGCCGGCTCCACGGCAAGCAAGTCGGCAAAACGCAGCGTCGGCACCGCGACGACCGGCACGCCCGCCACCATCGGCTCCTCGCCCCGGAAACCGGTCGGCAGGTCGGTCAGCGGCGGGATCATCGCTGAATCCACTTCAGCGCCGCGCGATCGGTGATCGCCATTAACGCGCGTTCGTCGGCATGACTGCGCGCCTTCCGCACGGCGGCATCGGCCTGCGTCGCGACTGCCTCGTTCCGCGCCTGTTCCCGGCGCGTCGTCTCCGCCGCCGCTTCGGTTGCCCGCGCCGCTGCCCGCCGCGTTTCCGCGGCCGACGTCTGCGCTTCGGAACGGGCTGTCAGCACCCGCGCATACGCCCCGCCCAGCGCCGGATCGAACCGTTCGCGCACCTGCCGCTGCCACGCATCCGCCGCATCGATCAACGCGCTATCGGCCGCCGCCAGGGCATGCTCGGCGTCACGCTCCGCCAACACCGTCCGGCGATGCTCTGCCTGCGCACAATCGACCCGCAACGCCGCGATCGTCCGCAGCGCCCGCCACGCGCGCCCTACGCGATCAGCCATGCCGTTTCCCCTGCGCCAGTGTGGTCAGATGTCGCAGCGTTTCGGCGAAGGGCACGGCCACGCCCTGCTCCTGCCGCAGGAACGCACTGATCCCGTCGCGCGCGGCAATCGCCGCATCGATCGCCGGGTTCGCCCCCGCCTGATACAGTCCGCTGTCGATCATCACCCGTGCTTCGTCATAGGTGGCAAGGTGCGCGGTCGCCGCCCGCGCCGCCGCTGCATGGGCGGGCGTCATCAGCCGCACCGCCTGTCGGCTGATGCTCCGGATCGGATCGATCGCCGGGAAATGCCCGCGATCGGCCAAGGTTCGCGACAACAGGATGTGCCCGTCGAGCAACGCCTTCATTGTCTCCACGATCGGGTCGTCGATCTCGTCGGTTTCGCTGAGCACGGTCATGATCGCGGTGATCGCGCCACCGGAGCGCACCGCGCCGCACCGTTCGACGATGCGCGGCAGGGCGGCGAAGACATTGGGGGTGTAAGCGCGCACCGTCGGCGGCTCCCCCGCCGCCAGGCCGATTTCGCGAAGCGCCATCGCCAACCGGGTGATCGAATCCACGACCAGCAGCACATGCTCGCCCCGGTCGCGCCAATATTCCGCAAGGCACAAGGCGGTCGACACCGCCCGCGCGCGCATCGCCGCGCTCTCGTCCGACGTCGCGGCGACCAGCGTCGCCGCCTCGCCCCGCGACGACAGCGCCTGCCAGAACCCCGACACCTCACGCCCGCGCTCGCCGACCAGACAGACGATGCGCCGTGTCGCCTCGGTCTGCGCGACGATCTGTTCGATCAGGCTGGTCTTGCCGACCCCGCTCGCCGCGAAGACGCCGATGCGCTGTCCCTTCCCCAGCGTCAGCAACCCGTCGATCGCCCGCACCCCGGTTTCCAGCAGCGCGGTAGGAGCGATGCGGTCGAGCGCCCCCGGTGCTACGCCGCGCGGGGCGACGCGCGGGTCGGGCCGGATCGCCGCCCCGCCATCGATCGGCCGGCCCAGCGCATCGATCGCACGCCCGCCATAGCCGTCGCCGACCCCGACGCCGTTATGCGTAACCGGCTCGACGCGCGTGCCGATCGGTACGGCTTTGCCGTCCTCGACCGGTACCAGCACCAGTGTATCGGCATCGACCGCCGCGACCTCGGCCAGCAGCCCGCCGACCCGACATAGCGCGCCGACCGTCGCCATCGGTCCGCTTGCCTCGATCCGGCCGGGCATCACCCGCCGCACCTCGCCATAGGGCAAGGCGAGATCGAGCTCGGCAATTCGGGTGAGGAAGCGATGTTCGGTCATGCCCTGGCCATTTCGTCCAGCGCCTGTGCGATCGCCGCCCATTGCTGCGGCACGTCGAGGTCGATCTGCCCCAACCGCACGCCAATCCGGCACGCCCCCGATGGCAAACCGGGATCGATCGTGACTTGGCCGTGCCCGGCCAGTGACGCCGCGTCGGTAAAATCATTGCCGCTCACCCGCACCGTCAGCCCGGTCCGGTCGCGCAACTTCCCCAGCCGGTGGTCGAGGGCATCGACGACCATCGCCGCCATCGCCTCGGGCCGGGCAAACACCCGGTCGAGGCAGGCGCGCGCGAGTGCCGCGGCAAGGCCATCGAGCGCCTGCAACCGTTCGGACAGACGCTGCGCTTCCGCCGCCAGTCCTTTGGCCAGCAGGTCGGCCCGCTCGTGCTCGCTACGTTCGACCGACGCGATCCCGGCCTTGCGCCCTTCCGCCAGACCCTCCTCGCGCGCCTTGGCGATCGCGATCCTGGCCGCCTCCGCCGCCCGGACCGCATCCGCGCGCAATGCCGCGAGTTCGGCGCGCAGACGCTCGGCTTCGTCAATCGCCACCGTCGGCGGCGCAACGAGTGCGCGAACCGAGGTAGCATCGGTCGGTTTGAGCACCGCCATGTCAGCGCCCCCCGATCGCGCCGCGCAACCGGCCGAGCAGCGACGGCCCCGGTCCCGGCAGAACCGGCGTGGCGAACGCTTCCGCCGCCTTGGCCAGCGCTACCCGCCCGGCGGCCGTCATCGCTTCGCCCGGATCGGCCAGCCGCGCCGCGATATCGGCAGCAAACGGCGTCGCTAGCGGCACCGCCTCGACCCGCAGCCGCTCGGCCGGAGTCAGCCGCGCCAGCACCGCGCGCCGATCGGCCGGCGGCAACGCGCGCAACCGTGCGATCGGATCGTCAGCCGGCGACATGCTCGCCCCCCTCCGGCTCGATCCGCCGCCGCAGCAAAGCCGCGAACGCTTCCTGTTCGGCACCCGACAACCGCGTCGCCCGCATCCGACGCAGCGCCACGGCGATCAGGGCAAAGACACCCAATGCCGCCAGCGCCCATGGCCACCATGCCGGCGCCGCCACCGGCTCGCTCGCCACGATCGGCGGCACATAGGTCGGCACCGTCGGCGCGACCGGTGGCGCGGATGTGCCCGTTTCGAACGACAGCGTATCGCCCTGCGCATCGTCCAGCCCGACCGCCGGCCGGATCGCCCCCGCCAGTGCCGCCTGCTCGCCCGCATCCAGCGGCTTGGGCGTCACCAGCGTGATGCGCAGCCGGAAATTGCGTGCGCCGTCCGCCTCGCCCGGCGTCCAGTTCGCCGGATCGACGATCGCATCGCCCTGCGCCAGCACCTCGACGCGCAGTTCGTGGCGCAGGCCGGGCCGGACGCCTTCGATCGCGGCGCGGGCACGGGCCTTGTAATAATTCTCGACCGCCGTCGTCGCATCGCCCTCGACTGGCTGCGGCGCGGCATCGGCGCTGACGACCCGGCCGTCGGCATCGAGCACCACCACGCGTTGGGCGGGCAGGTCGGGCACGGCGGCCGCGACCAGTCGCTGGATTCCGGCCACCTTCGCCGCATCGGGCGCCGCAGCCTCCCGCATCTGCACCGTCACCGCCGCGCTCGGTTCGATCCGGTCGTCGCGGAACAGCGTGCGTTCGGGCAGCGCGAGGTGGACGCGCGCGCTTTCCACGCCGTCCATCAGTGCGATGGTGCGGACCAGTTCCCCCTGCAACGCGCGCTGGTAATTGATCTTCTGGGCGAAGTTGGTCAGGCCCATGTCGGACTTGTTGAACAGTTCGAACCCGACCTCGCCCACATCGGCCCGGACCATCGCCAGCCGCGTCGCATCCGCCTCGCCGCTCGGCACCAGCACCGTCGTGCCCCCGTCGCGCAGTTCATAGGGCGTACCGCGCTTGTCGAGTTCGGCGACGATCGCCGCCGCCTCCCCCGGCCGGACATGATCGGCCAAGGTTGAATATCCGTCGCGCAAAAACGCCCAATACGCCCCGCCAAGCAACCCCAGCACGACCACGAACACGCCACCGATCAACATCCATTGCCGGCGCGGCGAAGGAGCAGCGTCGCTCATAGCTGCATGTTCATCAGGTCGCGATATCCCTCGACCAGCCGGGCGCGGACCTGCATCGCCAGTTCGACCGACAGCCGCGCTTCCTCCAGCGCCATCCTCACCTGATGAATGGGCACGCTGTCATCGACCGCGAAGCGCCGCACCAGCGCGTCGGCCGCGTCGAGCTTGGCATCCAGCGCGTGCAGCCCCGACAGCAGCAACGCCCCGAACCCCTGCGCCGGCGGCGGCGGCGGGGCGACCGGCCCCAGTTGCAGCGCCAGCGGCGCGGCGGTCACCCCGGCCAGTGGCGGGATCGCCCCGCTCACGACTGCTTCCCCAGATCGAGCGCACGCGCGTACAGCTGGTGCGCGATCCCCATCGCGGTCAAATTCGCCTCATAGGCGCGCGCGGTGCGGATCATCAGCGCCATTTCGCCGGCCTGATCGAGATCGGGATATTCAACGAACCCCTCGGCATCGGCCTGCAAATGGCCGGGTTCGTGGACGCGGCGCACCCCGTTCGCGACCGGTTGCAACCCCGTGACGCCGACCCCCGATCGCACCAGCGACCCGAAGCCCGCCATCGGTCCGGTCAGCAGCCGCTGCGCGCGGTACCCGGTGGTATTGGCGTTCGCGATGTTCGCGGCGATGACCTGCAAACGCTGCCATTCGACGTCTAGGCCGGTACGGCTGATCCGGGCGGCGTCCATCAGCGCCCGCCCGCGATCGCGGCGCGCATCAGCCCCATCTCGCGCCCCAGCACGTCGATCAGCGCGGCGAAGCGCAGCGACGTTTCCGAAGCGGTGGCGAGTTCGAGGTCGAGCCGCGCTTCGGTCCCGAACGCCGGCGTCACGCCCCACGACGTTACCGGCCGGACGCCCGCGACCGCATCGGCACCCCGCCCGGCGGCGCTGCGCAGCGCTCCTTCGAAATCGACCCGCATCGGCCGGTATCCCGGCGAATTGGCGTTGGCGATATTCGCCGCGGTCGCCTCGGCCCGGGCGGTCAGCCCGTCGAGCGCCCTGGCGATGACGACCGATGTCAGCGCATCCATTTGAACTTCCTCACTTTACGATCAAATCGGCGTGCAAGGCGCCGGCGGCCTTGATGGCCTGCAGGATGCCGATCATCCGCTGGGTATCGACGCGGGCGCGCGACAGGCCCTGCACCAGATCGGCGATGGTGGTGTTGGCGAAGCGGATGGTCGCGTCGCCGCTGCCCTGCCGCACGTCCAATTTGGTGTTGGTGACGATCAGGCTGCGGACGCCCGCACCCGCTTCAACGTCGCTGGCGAAGCCGGCATAGAAATCGGGCTGCGACGCGAAATTATCGGCCACGACCGACACCTTGATATCGCCCTGCGCGATCACGACCGACGACAGCGTCACGTCGCCGCCCGCCACGACGGTGCCGGTGCGTTCGTTGATGACCACGCGGCGCGTCGCCGCCGGCTCGACCCCGACATTCTCGATCGCCGCCAGAAACCCGGTCAGCCCGGCCGCGCCGCCGCCATAACGCACCCGCACCTCATCGGCGTTGCGCGCCCATGCCACACCCGCGCCGAAGCGCCGCACGATCCCGGCCGCGACGCGTTCGGCGGTCTCGAAACTCGGATCGGCCAGCAGGAACGACACCTCTCCACCGGGTTTCAGGATATTGCTGTCGACCGCCGTCTCGATCGTCGCGCCGCCTTCGAGGATCGCGGAGGTCGGATAATTGCGCTGTTCGCGGTTCAGATCGCTGTCGAAGCGATGCCCGCCGACCAGCAGCGGTCCCTGCGCCAGCGCATAGGGTTTGCCATCCGGCCCCAGCAGAGGCGTCATCACCAGCGTACCGCCGGCCAGACTGCGTGCATCGCCGATCGATGCGATCGTCGCGTCGATCCGGTCGCCGACATTGGCGGAGGGCGGCAACATGCCGGTCACCATCACCACCGCGACGTTGCGGCTGCTGATCTCCGCCTCGGCGACATTGGTGCCCAGGCGATTGAGGACATTGCGCAGCGCCTGCCGCGTCACGACGCTGCGCCGTGTATCGCCCGATCCGGACAGGCCGACGACCAGCCCATATCCGACCAGCGCATTCTGTCGCCAGCCATCGAACCGGCCGAGCGCCTTGATCGGCACCGACTGCGCACCCGCCGGCCCGGCCAGCAGCAACAGCGGCGCAAGTGCGAAGAGGAACCGCATCAACCCAGCCCCAACGCGCCGAACAGGCGATTGAGCAGCCCCGGCCGGCTGCCGCGCGATACGAAGCCGCGCCCGCCATAATCGATCTCGGCATCGGCGATGCGCGACGACAACACGCTGTTGTCCGGCCCGATATCGGCCACGCGGATACGCCCGCGCACCCCGACCTCGGTCCGCTCGCCATTGATCGCCATGCGTTGCCGCCCGGTGACGATCAGGTCGCCATTGGGCAGTACCGCGCTGACCGTCGCGCTCAACCGCGTGACCAGCCGCTCGCTGCGCCGTGCCTCGCCCCGCCCGGTAAAGCCACCACCCAAGGCTGCGCGACCGCCCTCGCTGAGCGATCCGGCATCGATCGACGCCGACACATCGGTCGCCTTGCGCGTCGCATTCTGCGCCGAATTGCTGGCATCGGCGCTTTGAAAGACGACGATGGTCAGCGCATCGCCGACCTGCGCCGCCCGCTGATCGGTGGCAAGCGCGCCCCAGCCGCCCGGCCGATACAGGTCGTCGCCAACCGCAAGCGGCGCGGCGAACACCTGCCCCTGTCCGTCGCGCACGAACACCGATCGCCCCGACCTGCCGGGTTGCAGCGTCGTCACCGGCCGCTCGATCATGACCGGCCCCGCGACCGAGCGCAGCGTCAGGTCGCTACCGTGCGGCAAGACCGGTTCCGGCGTCCAGTCGCGGCGCACCGGCGCAGGGGCCAAAAAGGTGATGGCAACGGTGCCGGTCCCGCCGACCTGCATGCCCGTCACCCGCCGCACCATCGCCGCGACCGTCGTCGCCGGCAACGTCATCTGCCGCCGCCCGACCGGCAGGCGCAGCACGACCTGCCGCCCCGCTTCGCCGGCGCCCTGCACCAGATCGGCGAGCGTCACCTCGCGCACGCGCACCTTCGCTTCGGCCACGAGCATCAGCCCGGCCGCCACCGTCATCAGCATTGTCCGTTTCCCCGTGTCCGCGTCAGCGCCGAAGCGTGTTCGCGATCCCCATCATCTGGTCGGCCGCCTGCAATATCTGCGCATTCGCCGCATAGGCGCGCTGGACCAGCATCATCCGCACCATCTCTTCGGTCAGTTGCACGTTCGACCGCTCGACCGCGCCCTGGATCACCTGCCCCGCGCCATCCTCGCCCGGCACCAGTTCCTCAAGGCGCGCGCCATCGGCGACCCGGTACAACCCGCCATCCATCCGCGTCACGTCCGCCGCGTCGTTCAGCCGGACCAGCCGGATCTGCCCCAGTTCGACCGGCGCCGCGCCGTCGGCCCCCTGTGCCCGCACCGTGCCATCGCCGCTGATCGTCAGTGCGGTCACATCGTCGGGCACGGTGATATTGGCCTTCAGTGCAAAGCCACCCGCGCCGGTCAGCGCACCATCGTCGCCGACCCGCAACCGCCCGCCGCGCCACAACACGCTCTGCCCGTCCGGCCCCATCAATTCGATGAAGCCCGTCCCATCGATCGCCACGTCCATCGCCGCGCCGGTCCGCTGCAACTCGCCGGGATCGTTCAGCATGAACTGCAAATCCAGCGCCACCCCGGCCAGGGTCGGCGCCGCCGATTGCAGATCGGCGGGCAGCAACATCGCATCGGGCCGGCTGGCGACGACATCCGCAAAGCGTATTTCCGACCGCTTGAAACCGGACGTGTTGATGTTCGAAATGTTATTGGCGATCGCATCCAGCGCCAGCTGTTGCGTGCGCAACCCGATCGCACCGATCTGATAGGCGTCGCTCATCCCCGGCCTCCAAAGGTGGTGGCGGCACGGCCCATCAGCTCGTCATATAGCTGGATCAGCCGCGCGCCGCTTTCCGCCTGCCGCATCGCGACCATCGTCTGGGTCATTTCGTCGCCCAGCGTCACGTTCGACGCTTCGAGCATCCCGGTCCGCACCTCGGCCCCGTCGCTCTCGACCATGGCCTGCCCGGTAAAGAAGCTCTCACCGACCGCGATCATGCCTGCGGGATCGTCGCAGCGTTCGATGGAGATGCGCGCCTTGTCGATGGTCGCGCCGTCCAGCACCAGATCGCCGCCGCCCGCCTGTTGCAGGACATAGCCCTGCGGCGTCACCAGCGCGCCATCGGCGTCGCGGCGGAACTGCCCCTGCCGCGTGTAAAGCGTGCGTTCGCCGTCGCGGACGCGGAAATATCCGTCGCCGCTGATCGCCATGTCGAACGGATTGCCCGTCTCGGTCAGCGAAGCCTGCGCTGCATCGATCCGCATCGCCAGCGCAACGTCGCTACGCGCCGCGACTGTATCGGCAAAGCCGATCCGCCGCTTATACCCCGGCGTTGCCACGTTCGCGATATTATGTGCCGCGACATCGAGCCGTGCCTGCGCCATGCGCATCACCGCCGTCGCCGAATCCACCAACCCCGTCATGCCCCAACCCCGCCAAACCCGCGATGCGACGCTGATGCCGCATCGTTTAGCGAACGAACAGGAGAAGCGAATCCGCTTCGGAGCGGCGTTTCCTCCAAAGCGGATATGTCGGGGATTAAAGGGCGATCGCGAGGTTCGACGAAACGCGGACGTCATGCCAGCGAAGGCTGCCCCCCCCCGGTAATGGCTCGCAAAGCCGCCACGAAAGCCCCAATCTCGGGGCGCGTCTACGTCCGGCAACGGCGGCCCTGTGAGAGCCAATTCATCGTCACCCGCAGCCTGACCCGGGGCGACGATATCGGTTGGGACCGGAACGCGACCGAGTTTACCGCTGCGCCGCCGGCTGCGGCGTGAAGCTGGTCACGTTCGCCATGCCGTTCGCGCCGAACGTGATGACATGCCGCGATCCTTCCTTACAGGTCGCGACCCAGCTGCCCGGTTGTTCGCCGCGTTCCGACGCGGTTACGCCCTGACATGGCAACCCCGCGTCGCGGATCGCGCGGATGAACACGCCTTCGCGCTGGCCGGGGGCGAGAGCATCGACCTTTGCGGCCATTGCCGTCGCTTCCTGCGCATTGGCGATCGCCGCCTGATTGGCCGCCGCCTGCTGCTCGGCGCTCGGCCCGCAGGCCGCCAGCATCAGCGATCCACCCAGCATCACCAGCAACCCACGCATGTTTCCGTCTCCCAAGGGTGCCGCCGACGCGGCCACCGTCCGTTACGGACAATCAACGACCGCGCCGACGGTTCCCCGGATCAGTGCTGATACGCCTTGGGCAGTCCCTGTTCCTCGGGCACCAGATAACGGTTGCGCAGCCGCGTCTGGCGGTTGGTCAGCGGTTGTTCGACCCCGTCGATGAACAACTGCGTCGGCACCGACCCGATCTCCAGCGGATCGCCGTCCCAGATCACCACGTCGCCGCGTCGTCCGGCAGCCAGCGTCCCGATTTCCGCGTCCATGCCGATCGCGCGCGCCGGCAGCGAGGTGATCGTCGCGAACGCCGCCCCCCAATCCAGCCCGGCCGCCCCCGGAATCTTCGACAGCGCGACCAGATTGCCGGCATATTGCCGAACCAGCCGTGCCTGCCGCGCTTCATCGTCGCCGATCATGCCGATGCCGACCGTCACGCCCGCCGCCTTCATCCGCCCGATATTGGACTGGGTCGCGGCCAGTTGCTCGAAGCTGGCGGGCAGGTCGGCCAGCGCACTGGCGAGGACCGGCACGCCCGCCGCCGCGATCTGTTGCGCGACCGTCCAGCCCTCGGCCGCACCGACCAGCACCGGCTTCAATCCGGCGAACTCGCGCTTCAGCGCCAGCACGCCGAGAATGTCGGACGCCCGCTCGACATGGATCAGCAGCGGGACCTGTCCCGACAGCACGCCCTGCAACGCCTGCGCATCGGCACGGGTCAGCAGCGCTTCCTTGCCGCGATCGGCGAAGCTCGCCGGGTTGCGGCCGTACGCCTGCGCCTCGAACAGCGCGTTGCGGAACATCGCCATCGCCGCCGGTCGGCTGCCGCCTGCGGCGCGTGCGCCCGCCTCGCCCCATTCCATGAACTGGAAGGCGCGCGGACGGGTGACCGCGTCCATGTCGTTGCCCAGATCGATGACCGCGCCCTGTCCGGCGAAGATCGACCCGCCATTGTCGGGCGCGACCACCGCGCGGGTGACGCCGTCGGTGCGGTTGATCGCGATCGGTGTCGCGCGCGGGTTCAGGCCGGCGGTCACGTCCAGCCCGGCATTGAACACGCTCTCGCGCGCCGATGCATCGTTGGTCGTGCCGACGCCATCGACCTCGACGATGCCGAGGCGCGTGAAGCCCGCGACGATGCCCGGCGTGACATAGCGCCCGCCCGCATCGATCGTCCTGCCCCCGCCAGCGGCAGCGCCGCGTCCTGCCGACACGACCCGCCCGCCGCGAATGACGACGGTGCCGCCCTCGACCGGGGCCGATCCGTCGCCCAGCACCAGCCGGGCATTGGTGATGGTCACATCCTGCGCAGCGGCAGGCGCGACCGTGGTGCTGCCGGCAAGCAGCGCGGCAAGGATCAGGCGCTTCACTTCACATCCCCTTCGCCGGGCTGGCCAAGTTCGAAATCGGACACCGGCCGCAGCCGCGGATTGTTCGCGTCGTAGAGCAGCGCGCCATCGACCCACACCATTTGCGGGCGGGTATAGACGCTGAACGGATCACCGTTCCACAACACGACATCGGCCATCTTGCCGGCTTTGAGCGAGCCAGTGACCTTGTCGATGCCCAGCGCCCGCGCCGGATTGATGCCCAGCCACGTCCAGGCATGTTCGGGCGTGACCGCCATGCCCGCACGCTTGGCCGACGCCATCACCTTCGCCACTTCCTGATTCAGCCGCTGGATACCATTCGCGTCGTCCGAATGGATCATCGCGCACGCGCCCTGCTTGTCGAGGATCGGCAAATTCTCGCCGATCGCGTCATAGCTTTCCATCTTGAAGCCATACCAGTCGGCCCACACCGCCGAGCACACGCCCTGCGCCTTCAGCAGATCGGCGATCTTGTAGCTTTCGACGGCATGGTGAAATGCGGTGACCTTGTATCCCATCTCCTTCGCCATATCCATGACGATCGCCATTTCATCGGCGCGGTAGCAGTGGTTGTGGACGAGGATCTCGCCGTCCAGCACCCCGCGCAGCGTATCCATGGCAAGGTCGCGCGACGGCGCCTCGCCGCCATCCGCCTCATACTTGTCCCACTTGCGATCATACTCCTTCGCGCGCAGCCATGTCGCGCGATCGACCGCCAGATTGCCCATCCGGGTCGAGGGCATCCGCCCCTTCGACCCATAGACGCGCTTGGGGTTCTCGCCGCACGCCATCTTGAGGCCGTAGGGCGCGCCGGGGAACTTCATCGCCTGCATCGTCCGGCCATAGACGTTCTTCAGCGTCACCGACCGCCCGCCCATCAGGTTCGCCGAGCCCGGCAGGATCTGCAGCGTCGTCACCCCGCCATTGGTCAGCGCGCGCGAGAAACCGGGGTCCTGCGGCCAGACACTGTGTTCGGCCCAGACATCGGCGGTGACCGGCCCGGTCATCTCGTTGCCGTCGCTGTGCGCCTCGACACCGGGGCTGGGATAGTCGCCCAGATGGCTGTGCACGTCGATGATGCCAGGCGTCACCCATTTGCCCTGCCCGTCGATCACCGTCACGCCATCGGCGGCGGCGATCGACTGGCCGACTTCGACGATCCTGCCGTCGCGGAACAGCACCGATCCCTTATCGATCCGCCCGCCCTCGCCATCATAGATGGTGACGTTGGTCACCAGCGTCGCCCGCCCCGGATAGGCGCGGTAGGTCGACGGATACGGGTCATGGTCATAGCCCTTGCCCGCACCCGGCCCCTTGCCCTTCGGCGCATCGGCCGAGGCCGACCGAACCTCCTTGTTGTCGCCGGTACAGGCGACCAGCCCGGCGGCGAGCGCCACCATCGTCAATGTTCGGATCACGCCTTACTCCCTTTTTTATAATGTTCAGGCGAACACCGCTTCGAGGTCATGGCTGCCCATGCCCTCCTTCGCGGTACGCACCTCGTGATAGACGGCGGCGGGCAGTGCGGCCTGCACCATGCCGACCAGCGTACCGCCAATCGCGCCGACGATCGCCCGCGGCCAAACGCCGTCCGCGCCACCGATGGCAAAGGCCAGCCCCTGCCCCAGCCCGGCGAACAACGACCACACGACCAGCAGGATCAGCAGCAACAGCAACAGCCGCCAACGCATCCCGCGCATCAATTCGCCGCTGCGTCCGAAGCTGTCGAACACGCCACGCGCCTCGCCGATCATGACCGGCAGGATGACGAACCATGTCAGCACCAGGATGATGCCCGGTACCACCAGGAACAGAAACCCGACGACGATGCCGATCACGCTCAGCAGGAAAAGCGCCAGCCCCGGCAACAGCCGCCGCCCGGCCAAGGCGAAGGTCGCTGCCGGATCGAGTGCACGACCGGCCAACGTGTCGAGCGCGAGCCGGGTCAGCGCCAGTTGCAGCAACGTCCAGACAACCGCGCCGACGATCCCGCCCCCCGCGAACACTGTCCACATGCCGGTCAGATCGTTCCCGAGCAGCGGCGGCAGCAACGACGACGGCGCGTTGAGCAGAAAGCTGGCCGAAAGGAAGATCAGCGGCGCGCCACCGACCGCGCCGAAACTGTTGGAGATGACGCGACCAATGCCGAACGCGTGGGGCGATCGCCGCCCCTCCATCCACGCCCCGACGAGAATGATCGCCAGCGCGACCAGCGGCAACAACAAAACCAGCATTCCGAACGCCAGCATCTATTCCGTCCCCCCGATGCCTGCCCCGGCATCGCCCGAAAGTCTGGGTGGAAAAGCGTTGCATGTAAATCGGCGATTTGCTCCAAGCAGGGCACACGCCGCGGGGGCGTACCGAAAGGACGGACGTGGCGCGGGGGCAGATCGCGGACAGCGTGAACAATGCCGCGTCGGCACCGCCCGGACTCGATTCCGATCGGGTCAGCGCCGCGTGGAAGGCGATCCGCGCCGATCCGTCGATCCAGTTCAACCTGCCCGAAAAGGCGATCGAGCCACGCAATCCGCCGCCCGGCTGGTTGAAACCGGTGCTGCGCGCGATCGGTGATTTCATCCAATGGGTCGGCGGCGGATGGCAGCTGATCCTGTGGATCATCGGCATCGCCATCGCCGTCGCGCTCCTGTTCGCACTGGTCCCCGGCCTGCGTGACTGGCTGCGCGAACGCTTCGCCGGCAAGGCCGTGGCTGAAGAACCGCAATGGGCGCCGACCGAGACCCGCGCCCGTGCGCTGCTGGAGGATGCCGACGCGTTCGCCGCCGCCGGGCGGTTCGACGAAGCCGTCCATCTGCTGCTATTCCGCAGCATCGACGACATCGTCGCATGGCGCGGCGACGTGGTCCGCCCGGCCGATACCAGCCGCGACATCGCCCGCGCCGACGCGCTGCCGCCCGCCGCGCGTGGCGTCTTCGCCGGCATCGTCGCCGCGGTCGAACGCAGCCTGTTCGGCGGGCGCGCGCTGGATGCAGGCGAATGGCAGCAGGCCCGCGCCGACTATGCCGGCTTCGCGCTGAAGGGTGCCAGAGCAGATCGACATGCTCCCCTCCCTGGAAGGGAGGGGCTGGGGGTGGGTCGGCCCGAGAGGATCCCGGAGCGTGCCACAATGGACCCCCCCCCCCCCCCCCCCCCCCCCCCCCCCCCC
>NZ_LMKE01000006.1:226044-238193 GCF_001421245.1 Sphingomonas sp. Leaf10
GGAGGGGAGACGCAGACCCGCGGTCCAACGATGGTCAGTCCTAAGTGAACTCGTCCTCGCCCTTTGCGGTCCGTACCGTCTTCATCCTCGTGATCGGCGGCGCGCTGCTGCTGCTCGCCTCGATCCTGATGTCGGGCTTCGGCGACGAACTGTCGCGCGCCGTCGGCGACGCCCCCGCTGCCGATCGCAAGGACGGATCGGGCTATCACGCGCTTCGCCGGCTGGTCGATGCGGTGCAGCCGCCCGAGCGCAACGACAAGGATACGTTGGACAATCCGGCGATCCTGATCCTGACCCCCACGGAGACGACGCGCCCGGAGGATATCAAGACGATCGTCGACCGGCGTATCGCATTGGCCAGTGCGACCACCGGTGGCGAGGACTTCGTCAAACGCGAAGGCCATCCGCTGATGCGCTTTCCCACCCTCATCATCCTGCCCAAATGGCAGACCGAGGCGATTCCGTTGGGAGGGGGGAAGGTCCGCCGTACCGGCGTCGTGAACCTCAACCGTGTCGAGAAACTGGTCCCGGCCGAAATCGAATGGCATCATGAGGACCGCGAGAATGTCGGCGTCAGCGCCGACTATCCCGAAATACGCCCCTTCGCCGTCCCCGACCGGCCGCTCTACGCGGTAAAGGGCGCGACCGTCGAACCGCTGATCGGCGCGCGCGACGGTGCGGCGGTACTGGGGCAGATCGGTAGCAGCGACACCTTCGTGCTGGTCGATCCCGATCTGGTCAACAACCGCGCCATGGCGGACGAACGCAATGCGCAGGCCGCGCTTGCCATGCTGCGCGCGATCGACCCCGAACATGACGGGCGCGCCGTGTTCGACCGCTCGCTCCATTACACGCGCGGCGACCGCAATCTGGTCAAGCTGCTGTTCCTGCCGCCGTTCCTCGGCGTGACCCTCGCGCTGATCGCCGCCGCGATCCTTGCCGGCATCGCCGCCGCCGGGCGCTTCGGTCCGCCGATCGCCGATGCGCGCGGGGTGGCGCTCGGCAAGCGCGCGCTGATCGACAATATCGTCGCGCTGACCCGGCTGGCGCGACGCACCGCCCGCGCGGGCGAACGCTATGCCGACACGATGCTGGAGGTGACGTCGCGGCGGTTGCTGGCCGGGGAAATCCCCTCCCCCGAACGGCTCGACCGCATCCATCCCGGCTATTCCGACATCGACCGCCGTCTGCGCGATGCCACCACCGAGGGTGAGGCATTGGCGGCGGCAAAAGACCTGCACGCATGGAAGAAGGAAACAGGCGCATGACGCTCGACGAGGTACGGTCGCTGGGATCGGCGATCGACCGGGAGATCAGCAAGGCGGTGGTGGGACAGGCGGGCGCGGTCCGGCTGCTCACCATCGCCTTGTTCTCGGCCGGTCACGTCCTGCTCGAAGGACCGCCGGGCACGGCCAAGACGCTGCTGGCGCAAAGTTTCGCGCGCACGCTGGGTCTCGATTTCGGGCGCATCCAGTTCACGCCCGACCTGATGCCGGGCGATATCATCGGCTCCAACCTGTTCAATTTCCAGACGTCGCAATTCGCGCTGACCCGCGGGCCGGTCTTCTGCGAATTGCTGCTGGCCGACGAAATCAACCGCACCCCGCCCAAGACGCAGGCGGCGCTGCTCGAGGCGATGCAGGAACGCCGCATCACCATCGACGGGCGCACCGAACAACTGTCGGACCGCTTCACCGTCGTCGCGACGCAGAACCCGATCGAGCAACAGGGCGTCTATCCGCTGCCCGAGGCGCAGCTTGACCGGTTCCTGTTCAAGATCGCGATCGGCTGGCCCGATCTCGACGCCGAACGCGCCATCGTCGCCCAATATGGCACCCGCACCGGCACCCCCGCCCCGCAGGATTCGGGCGTCGAACAGGTCGCCGATGCCGGCGCCATCGCCGCCGCGATCGACGCGGTCGGACAGGTGCGGCTGGTCGACGAGGTCATCGACTATATCGTCCGCCTGATCCGCGCGACCCGCGAACATGGCGACCTGTCTTCGGGTGCCTCGCCCCGCGCCGCATCGGCGCTGGCGGCGGCGGCACGGGCGGCGGCGGCGCTCGACGGACGCGATTACGTCCTGCCCGACGATGTGAAGACGCTGGCCCCCGCGCTGCTGCGCCACCGCCTGATTCTGTCGCCCAGCGCCGAGATCGACGGCCGCCGCATCGACGATGTCGTCGCCGGGCTGATCGCATCGGTCGAAGCGCCGCGATGATCGTCCCCAGCCCCCGTGCGATCCAGCTGACCGCGCTCGCCGCGCCGGTCGGCCTCGCGCTGGGCGTGCTGGCCCCGGCGGCATGGATCGCCGCACCGATCTGGATCGTCGGTGTGCTCGCACTGATCGTCGCCGACGCCCTGTTGGCGAAACAGCCCGCGACGGCGCTGCCCGACCTGCCGACGACGCTCAACATCGGCGAGACGTTCCGGCTGGGCAACGCCGACCTCGCCGCCGCCATCGACGGCCCGGTCGAACGCTCCGCCCCCGGCGAATATCGCGCGGTCCGGCGCGGCCGGGCGCGGCTGCATCGGCTGTGGACGCGGCAGGCCGGTCCGCTCGGGCTGGCATGGCGGCAGACCAGCCGCAAGACCGATCGCACCATCGCCATCCTGCCCGACATCCGCCCGGTCCGCGATCAGGGGATGCGCCAGTATCTGAACAGCGTGTCGGCCGGCAACCGCCTGCGCCGCGACCATGGCGACGGGCAGGATTTTCAGGTCCTGACCGATTTTCAGGCGGGCATGGAGCGCCGCTCGATCGACTGGAAGGCATCGGCCCGCCACGCGTCCTTGCTGGCGCGCGAATTCCATACCGAACGCGACAATATGATCGTCTTCGCGGTCGATGCCGGCCGCGCGATGACCGATCCGGTCGGCGACGTGCCGCGCATCGATCGTGCGGTGTCGTCGGCGCTGCTCGCGGCCTTCGTCGCACTCAAATCGGGCGACCGCGTGCGGCTCTATTCCTTTGCCGCCCGGCCGCAGGTCGACAGCGGCAGCATAGCGGGCGGCACGCGCGGCTTCGCCCGGCTGCACCACGCCGCCGCCGATATCGATTACGGTGTGGAGGAGAGCAATTACACGCTCGGCCTCGTCACCCTCGACCAGAAGCTCGACCGGCGCGCGCTGGTGGTGCTGTTCACCGAATTCACCGACACCACCAGCGCCGAACTGTTGCTGGCGGCGGCGCAGCGGATGTTGAAACGCCACCGCGTACTGTTCGTCCTCTTCCGCGACCTCGAACTGGAGGGCGTTCGCGATGCCGTGCCCGATCGCGCCGACGACCTCGTCCGCGCCAATGTCGCCCATATGTTGTTGCGCGAGCGGGCGATCGTCGTCGAACGGCTGCGGCGCATGGGCATCGACGTGATCGAGGCCGCGGCGGACGCGATGCCGCTGGCACTTGTCGAACGCTATGTGAACCACCGGGAGCGCGGACGATGAGTGTCAACTTCGGCGCCCATCATTTCCGCACCGAACGCGAGGCCGATTGGGCGCGTCTGGAGGAACTGCTCGACAAGCTGGAGGCGAAGTCCCCCCGCCGCCTGTCCGACACCGACCTGATCGACCTCCCGAGACTCTACCGCGCGACACTTTCGTCACTTTCCATCGCCCGCGCCACCTCGCTCGACGCGTCGCTGGTCGGCTATCTGGAGGCGCTGTCGACCCGTGCCTATTTCGCGCTCTATTCCGCCCGCGAACCGTGGGGCCGGCAGATAAAGGCTTTCTTCACAACGCATTGGCCGCGTTCGGTCCGCGCCATCGCGTGGGAATTGCTGCTGTCGACCACGCTGCTGCTGCTCAGCGCCTTCGCCGCCTATCACCTCGTCCGCACCGATCCGGCATGGTATTCGGCGATGATCTCCCCCGAACTCGCCAGCGGTCGCGACATGAACGCGACGCCTGCGACGCTTCGCGAATCCCTTTACGGCAAACCCGGCGAAGCCCCGCTGGAAATCTTCGCGACCTCGCTGTTCACCCATAATTCGCAGGTCGCGATCCTCGCCTTTGCCTTGGGGTTCCTGTTCGCGATCCCGACGATCATCCTTGCGGTGCAGAATGGCGCGATGGGCGGGGCGATGTTCGCCGCCTTCGTGCCGCACAGCCTTGGCTGGGGGCTGTTCGCGTGGCTGATGATCCACGGCACGACGGAGATCGCCGCGATCGCCATCGCCAGCGCTGCCGGCATCCATATCGGCCGCGCCGTCGCCTTTCCCGGCGATCGATCGCGCATGACCGCCGCCGCAGAGGCCGGGCGGCGGGGGGCGATCGTGATGATCGGCGTCATTCTGATGCTGCTGATCGCCGGGTTGCTGGAAGGATTTGCGCGACAACTGGTCATCGACGACAGCGCACGGTTGGCGATCGGCGGCGGGATGCTGGCACTGTGGATTACCTATTTCAGCTTCGGTGGCCGGCGTGGCTAGACGTCCGCGCAAGCCCCGCCAGCCACGCACGCTCGACCGGCAACTGGTTACGCCGGAGGGGGTGCCGCTCAACCTGCGGCTCGGCTCGGCCGGTGCGCGTGCGGGGGCGTTCACGATCGATGCGATCATCATGCTCGCCATTCTGATCGGCACCACGCTGCTGATCGCCGCACTGGCGATAGGTGGCCCGAGGGGCGCGCAATCGCTCTACGCCATCGTCTGGCTGCTCGGCTTCTTCGTGCTGCGCAATTTCTACTTCGTCCTGTACGAAGCCGGCCGGCGTGCGGCAACGCCGGGCAAGCGGCTGATGAAGCTGCGCGTCGTGTCGCGCGACGGCGCACGGCTGACCGGTGCAGCGGTGCTGGCCCGCAACCTGATGCGGGAGATCGAGGTGTTCCTGCCGCTGATGTTCCTCGGCTTCGCCTTTGCCGAGGGGATGGCGTCGCGCTGGACGGCGGTACTGGCACTCGGCTGGGCGTTGATCCTGCTGTTCCTGCCGCTGTTCAATCGCGACCGGCTGCGCGCGGGCGACCTGATCGCCGGAACCTGGGTGGTCGAGCGCGAGGTGCGCAAGCTGGGCGAGGATCTGCTAATCCAGACCGCACACGAAAAGGATCGCGCCCGCATCGCACCCTTCACTGCCGCCGAACTCGACGCCTATGGCGCGTTCGAATTGCAGCGGCTGGAGGATGTGCTGCGCCGGAACGACCGGGCCGACATGTTCGCGGTCGCGAGTGCGATCCGCCGCAAGCTTGGGCGAAGCGACGATGGCGCCGACCTCGCCTTTCTCGAAGCCTATTATGGCGATCTGCGCCGACACCTGGAACGCAAATTGTTGTTCGGAGAGCGCAAGCGCGACAAATTCGATCGTATCGGATCGAACTGACGCAATTCTATACGCCGAATTAACGGATCGTCGGCACTAGTCGCGTCATGGCTACCGGCAAATCCAGACTTCAGATCGGGCTGTTCAGCGGCCTGATCTATTTCATTCTGGCCGCCGTCGCCATCAACCCGGTTCATAGCAGCGGCGTCGCGACCTTCTGGCCGGCGACGCCCGTCCTGCTGGCGCTGCTGATCGCGCATTCGCGCCGCAAATGGGGTGCAATCCTGATCGGCGCGAGCGTGGGCAGTCTCCTGGCGTCCAGCCTGTTCGGCTTCGGCTTCTTCAGTGCCTTTCCGATGGCGGCGGCAAAGATCGGCGAGGTTGTGGTCGCCATCGGACTGTTCAGCCGAATGAAGGTGCGGCGCGGGTTTCTGGGCTCGCTCGACCGCATCTGGCGCCATGTGTTGACCGTTGGCATCATCGCTCCGGCCCTGGGCGCGACGATCGCAGCCGCGGTCACCGCCACGCGTTATGACCTGCCGTTCGCCCATCAATGGCGGACATGGTTCGTCGGGCACGGGCTGAGCATGGTCGCGCTCACCCCGCTCGTCTCGCTGCTGTTCTCGGGCGCCGCCACGCGCTGGTGGCGCAGCGCGACCCGGCAGATGCGGGGCGAGGCGGCGTTGCTGCTGGGCGCCACGGCGGTCGTCGCGGTGGGGGTATTCGGGCAGGATCGTCTGCCGTTGCTGTTCCTGCCGATCCTGCCCGTCATGCTCACTACCTTCCGGCTGGGCCTGATCGGTGCCGCGACCTCGACGATGGTGCTGGCGGCGGTCGGCGGCTATGCGACGCTGCACGGCGTGGGGCCGGCGAATTTCCTGGGCGGCGACATTCATATCCGCTTCGAATTCCTGCAACTCTATCTCGCCAGCACGGTGCTGACCGCGTTCCCGGTCGCGGCCGATCTCAGCCGTCGCCAATCGCTCTACCGCCGATTGCGCGAGAGCGAGGCGCGCTACCGCCTGCTGGCCGACCATTCGAGCGATATCGTCCTCAGCATCGATCGGCAGGGGCGCATCGCCTATCTGTCGCCGTCGATCGAACCGGTTGCCGGCAGATCGCCCAGCCAGTTGCTGGGCACCCGCGCGCTGCAACTGGTGCATCCGATCGACCGCGACCTGGTGCTGGTCGCCCACCGCGACGCGATCCATGCGCCGACGGGCACCCAGATCGTCGAATATCGCGTCCGGGTGGCCGACGGCGCGCTGCGCTGGTTCGAATCGCATACGCGTGCGGTGACCGATGAGAACCGCGCGGTCACCGGCACCGTATCGATGATCCGCGACGTGTCGCACCGCAAATCACTGGAGGCCGAGCTGTCGCGCGCCGCGTCGACCGATCCGTTGACCGGCCTGGCCAACCGCCGCGTGTTCGACGCCGCCCTCGCCGCCCGCATCGAGGTTGCGGCGCAGGGCGAACGCGCCGGCAGCGTCGCGGTGTTCGACCTCGACCATTTCAAGACGGTCAACGATCGGTTCGGCCATGATGTTGGCGATCATGTCCTGCAATCCTTCGCCCGGATCGCGCGCAGCGTGGTGCGCGAGGAAGACGTCGTCGCGCGGCTGGGCGGTGAGGAATTCGGTATCCTCTTTCCCGGCGCCGATATCGCCCGCGCCCAGTATCTGAGCGAACGACTGCGCACGACACTGGCAGCGACGCCGCTGCGTCATGGCGAGGCGCTGGTCGAATTGACGGTCAGCGCCGGGATCGCCGCGATCGATGGTGGCGAAAGCGCCGCTGCGGTCCTGCGCGCCGCCGACCGCGCGCTATACGCTGCAAAGGCGGAGGGGCGCGACCGGCTGCGACTGGCGGCATGACGGCGCGGTGGCGGCAGCGGCGCAATTGGTGATAGGGTTGGCGACCTTGGGCGAGCAGAGGAGGCGCGGTTTGCGCGAGACATGGTATCGCGACCCGCGATTGGGACTGGCGGTGGCGACGATCGCGGCGATCGCG
Organism: Sphingomonas sp. Leaf10; assembly: GCF_001421245.1. Classification (GTDB taxonomy): domain Bacteria; phylum Pseudomonadota; class Alphaproteobacteria; order Sphingomonadales; family Sphingomonadaceae; genus Sphingomonas. Next base: position 233,314 of record NZ_LMKE01000006.1, read on the forward strand.
GTGGGGTTTGCGGCCGGATCGACCGAGGAACCGCTGTGGCGCGTGCTGCTGCTGGCGATGGCCGGGTTCGCCCTGATCGGATGGGGATGGTTCGCGATCCAGGGGATCGGCTGGCTGTGGCGGCGACCCGACCGGCGCGAGATATTGCAGGCGCTGACGCTGCAAGAGGCGCAACAGACCTTCAATCAGGCGGCATGGGGCCGGTTCGACCGGGATGCGACGATGCTGCGCATGCTGCTGGCCGAACGCGCGCTGATCCCGATCGAGGCCGAACTGGTCCGCCACGCAATGGCGGTCGAGCAGTTCGATGCGGTGGCGCAGGTGCTGCCCGGATTTTCGCGATCGGCGGCCTATTGGTACGACATCGCGTCGCAGGGCCATGCCGGCCTGCCGCACGCGACCCCGACCCCGAGTGCTACCGCATTAGAGGAAGCCGCCGCCGACCTGCCGGCAACGCAATTGTCCGAGGAAGATCGCCGAGCGGCGCTCCATTATCTGGCGGTGCGCAAGCGGCTGACGACGGACCGGGCATTGGTCGAGCGCGAACGGCGCGCGGCGCTACGCAAGCTGGCCGCGCCGCCGCCATCGATCCCGGTCGAGTAGCGTCGTCGTTACCGGAGCGCCAGAACCCGCTGCGCCTGTTTCAGGTGCGGCGCATCGACCATCCGGCCATCGACCTGCAACGCGCCGGCATCGGGCTGCGCGGCGAAGGCATCGACGATCGCCTGCGCTCGCGCGATGGCTTCGGGTGTCGGTGTGAAGGCGGCATTGATGCCGGCGACCTGTGCCGGGTGGATCGCCATCATGCCGGTAAAGCCGTCCCAGGCCGCCCGGGCGGCATAGGCAGCCAACCCCGCTTCGTCCCGGATCGCCGGATAGACGGTATCGATCGCCGCCACCCCGGCCGCGTGCGCGCCGAACAGGGTCAGCGAGCGGGCGAGTTCATAGGGTGCGGTATAGCGACCATCGTCCTCGCGGGCGGTGGTCGCGCCGATCGCGGCGGGCAGGTCCTCCGCCCCCCAGGTCAGACCGGCGAGGCGGCGCGCAACCGCCGCATAGCTGCCGATCTGGAAAATCGCCGCCGGCGTTTCGGTCGCGATCGGGAGCAGCAGGAGATCGGCAAGGCCGCGCTCGGCCAGCAGCGTATCGATGCGGGCGATCGTCGCCGCGCCCTCGGCCTTGGGCACCACGATGCCGTCAGGTCGGGTGCCGAGCAGCGCGTCGAGGTCGCCGACCGCCAGCGCCCCGTCGACCGGATTGATGCGGACGAAGCGCGGGACCGCAGCCGGCTCGCTCAGCCATCCGGCGACCGCGGCGCGGGCACTCTCCTTGGCAGAGGCGGCGACCGCATCCTCGAGATCGAGGATCAGCGCATCCGCGCCGCTCGCCGCCGCCTTGGCGAAGCGATCGGGCCGGTCGCCGGGCACGAACAGCAGCGAACGCAGCCTCACGGCCGGCGCTTCAGCAGGGCGCTGCGCAGGCAGCGGCAGACGATTTCGTCGCGCTGATTGTGCAGTTCGTGGGTGAAGGTGACGATGCCGGCATCGGGGCGCGAGCGGCTGTCCTTCAGCGCGGTGACCTCGGTCGTGGCGCGCAGCGTGTCGCCTATGAATACCGGCTTCGGCATCACCAACTGGTCGTAACCGAGATTGGCGACCAGTGTGCCAAGCGTCGTCTCCCCGACCGACAGCCCGACCATCAACGCGAAGGTGAAGGTGCCGTTGACGAGGATCTGTCCGAACTCCGACGCCCTCGCCGCCTCCGCATCGATGTGCAGCGGCTGCGGGTTGTGGGTCATCGCCGAGAACAGCAGATTGTCGGTCTCGGTCACCGTGCGGCGGATCGGGTGGTCGATCCGGTCGCCGATCTGCCAGTCGTCATAATAGCGTCCGGTCATGCGGAGCCCTTGTCGATACGGGCGAGGACGACGCCTTCCGCGACCTGCGCGCCTTCGCGGGCGGACAGGTCGGCGACCACGCCGTCGAACGGGCTGAGCAGCGCCTGTTCCATCTTCATCGCCTCCAGCACCACCAGCCGCTGACCGGCGATCACCCGGTCGCCCGGCGCCACCGCGACCGCGACGATGCGGCCGGGCATGGGCGAGAGGATCGCGCCGTCGCCGGCGCTGGCCGCCCCGCCCTGCCCCGCGACAGGCGTAGCGAAGGGGAAGGCCTCGCCGGCGGCGAACAGGACGCGTTCGTGGGCGACCTGTGCGATTTGCCCCGCCGCGCTTGCCGGGGCGAGGTGGGTCGTGCCGCCGATCGAGACTGCGACGCGGGTGTCGGCTTCGGCGTTGAGGCGGAAGCCGGCGAGTGCGTGCCACGGATCGGTGGGGTCGGTCGCAATCAGGGCCGCCGCCGCGCCGCCGATCACCGTTTCGGGCGGGGTGCCGGTCGGGACCAGCGTTTCCAGATGGCGTTCGATGAAGCCGGTATCGATCCGAGCGGCCACGAAATCGTCGTTACCGGCACAGCGGGCGAGGAAGGGGGCGTTGGTGCGGACCGGCCAGACCTGTACCTGCGCGGCGGCCTTCGCCAGCGCGGCAGCAGCAGCGGTGCGGGTCGGGCGGTGGACGATCAGCTTGGCGATCATCGGGTCGTAATGCGGCGTCACCGCATCCCCCTGCCGCACGCCGGCATCGACGCGGATATCGTCGGGAAGTTTCAGGTGCGTCAGGAGTCCGGTCGAGGGCAGGAAGCCGGTCGTCGGGTTTTCGGCGTAGAGGCGCGCCTCCATCGCCCAGCCGTTGATCGACAGCTGGTCCTGCCGCAGTGGCAACGGTTCGCCCGAGGCGACGCGCAGCTGCCATTCGACGAGGTCGGTGCCGGTGATCGCTTCGGTCACCGGATGTTCGACCTGCAGCCGGGTGTTCATCTCCATGAACCAGATGCGGTCGGCGCTAAGTCCTTGCGATCCGTCGGCGATGAATTCGATCGTGCCCGCCCCGACATAGTCGACCGCGCGGGCGGCGCGAACGGCGGCGTCGCATACGGCGGCGCGGGTGCCTGCGTCCATGCCGGGTGCGGGGGCTTCCTCGATCACCTTCTGGTGGCGGCGTTGCAGCGAGCAGTCGCGTTCGAACAGGTGGACGGCATTGCCGTGGGTGTCGCCGAAAACCTGCACCTCGATATGGCGGGGCGACAGGATGTATTTCTCGATCAGCACCCGGTCGTCGCCGAACGCGGCGGCGGCTTCGCGGCGGCAGCTGTCGAGCGATTCGGCGAAGGCTGCGGGGTCGTCGACGCGGCGCATCCCCTTGCCACCGCCGCCGGCCACCGCCTTGATCAGCACGGGATAGCCTATCGCGTCGGCCTCCGCGCGCAACCGGTGGGGCGACTGGTCCTCGCCCAGATAGCCGGGGGTGACGGGCACGCCGGCGGCGATCATCCGCGCCTTGGCCGCGTCCTTCAGGCCCATCGCCCGGATCGCGGAGGCTGGGGCGCCGACCCAGATCAGGCCGGCGGCGGTAACGCTTTCCGCGAACTCGGCATTTTCGGACAGGAAGCCATAGCCCGGATGGATCGCCGCTGCGCCGGTTTCGCGGGCGGCGGCGAGGATTTTGGCGCCGTCGAGATAGCTTTCGCGGGCCGGGGCCAGGCCGATGCAGACCGCCTGATCGGCCTCGGTCACGAAGGGCAGGTTGGCATCGACGTCGCTGTGGACGGCGATGGTGCGGATGCCGAGCCGGCGGGCGGTGCGGAGGATGCGGCGGGCGATTTCGCCGCGATTGGCGATCAGCAGCGATTCGATCACCGGGCACCCCCGAAGTTGGCGAAGGTGTCACGTATGCGCATGTCGCGGGCGCCAGCGGCGGCGCGCCCGGCGGGCGGGACAGGATAGGTCGGGGCACGCGTGTAGGAAAGCGTCATGGATGCGCCTCCGGAAAGCCGTGGCGGATATGGAGCGCGTGGAGCAGCCCCTTGAAGTCGCTGACGAAGCGGGTGTCTCCGTGGCGGCCGTCCGCCAGCGAGGCATCCGCGTTCGACGCGAGGACCAATAGCGGCAGGTTCTGATGCGCCTCCCCCACCACCGCGATCACCGCGTCGCGGGGACGCGGATAGGGGATGCGGATTATCTCCAGCTCTGACGCCTTGTCCGGGAAACGTGCCAGCAGGCCGTCGATGGTGACACAGTCGCGGCAATAGAAGCTGCGGCCGGGCAAGGCCGGGTCTTCGAATTGCGGGTTGAGCAGATAGAGGCGGTCGCGCATGGGCTGTTCCGTGGAGATGAGATTGGCGTCGGGATCGACCTTCGTCGGCGACGGGTCGGGCGGTTGCAGGGCGGGATCGACCGGTGCGCCGAACATCGCGGCGGCGGCAAGCGCGAGGTCGCGGGCGCTAACCTCCGGCGCGGACAGCGGATTTGGCTGAAAGGCATCGGCGATCGCCGCGCGGGCGGTGACGGGGTCGGGCGCGAAGGCGGCGGCGAGACGCTGGGCGATCACCTCGGCATGGGCGGTGGTCGCCTTCGCCTCGGGCGACAGCGTGCCGCCGTCGCGCGGGCCGGGGGCCGCGGCCAGTTGTGCCTCAACTTCGGCGGTCACGCGCGCGACGGTGTGGAGGAAATTCGACAGCGCGGTGCCGGGCGGCAGGCTGGCGATGGCGCGGGTGACCATGGCGAGGATCGCGTCGTAGGCGACGCTATCGATGCCGGTGTTCGGGCCGGGGGTAAAGCCGGGTGTCGGGCCTGTGGGGGTTTTGGTGGGGGTGAAGGCCGGTTCGGTGAGCCGGGTCGGGCGGATCGGTGGGAGGTTGGAGATGGTGGTCATACGCGCGTGCCCGTGGCGGATGTGGCTCTATTGCTTCCCTCCCTGGAAGGGAGGGGTCGGGGGTGGGTCGGCCCGAGAGCATGGGTAAGCGTGCCGCAACGGGCCGACCCAC
>NZ_LMKE01000006.1:238299-241362 GCF_001421245.1 Sphingomonas sp. Leaf10
TGCCCTGCCCACGCGCTGTCACGGCTCCGCTTCAACCGACGTTCGGCGTTACGGCCATTACCGCCCCCCAACTGGACCCCGGCCTGCGCCGGGGTACGAAGTGGCAGATGGGAGTGCGCAGTCACCGCCATCACATCCGGAAGATGCCGAACTGCGCCCGGTCGGCAATCGGTGCGTTGAGCGTCGCCGACAGGGCGAGGCCGAGCACGTCGCGGGTCTGTTCGGGCAGGATCACCCCGTCGTCCCACAGGCGCGCGGTGGCATAGTACGGGCTGCCCTCCGCTTCATAGCGGTCGCGGATCGGGGTCTTGAACGCTTCGGCTTCCTCCGGCGTCCAGGTGTCCGCATCACGATGGACGGTCGCCAGCACGCTCGCTGCCTGTTCGCCGCCCATCACCGAAATGCGGCTATTGGGCCAGGTGAACAGGAAACGTGGGCTATAGGCCCGCCCGCACATGCCGTAATTGCCCGCGCCAAAGCTACCGCCGATCAGCACGGTCAGTTTCGGCACCTGTGCCGTCGCGACGGCGGTGACCAGCTTCGCGCCGTGCTTGGCGATGCCCTCCGCCTCATATTTGCCGCCGACCATGAAGCCCGAGATGTTCTGAAGGAACAGCAAGGGCGTGCGCCGCTGGCAGGCGAGTTCGATGAAATGCGCGCCCTTCTGCGCGCTTTCGGAGAACAGCACGCCGTTGTTGGTAAGGATCGCGACCGGCATTCCCCAGATACGCGCGAAGCCGCAGACCAGCGTCGTGCCGTAGAGCGGTTTGAATTCGTGCAGTTCGGAGCCGTCGACCAGTCGCCCGATTACCTCGCGCACGTCATAGGGCGCGCGCACGTCCGTCGGCACGATGCCCGCCAGATCGGCGGGATCGTGGAGCGGCGGGCGCGGATCGGCCAGCGCGACCTCCGCACGGCGCGGCGGTGGCAGGGTCGCGACGATGTCGCGAACGATCAGCAGCGCCTGTTCGTCATCCTCGGCGACATGATCGACCACCCCCGATTTGCGGCCATGGGTGTCGGCCCCGCCCAGTTCCTCGGCGCTGATGACCTCTCCGGTCGCGGCTTTTACGAGGGGCGGTCCGGCGAGGAAGATCGTCCCCTGCCCGCGCACGATCACGGTTTCGTCGGACATGGCGGGGACGTACGCGCCGCCCGCCGTGCAACTGCCGAGCACGCAGGCGATCTGCGGGATGCCCTTTGCCGACATCTGCGCCTGATTGAAGAAGATGCGACCGAAATGGTCGCGGTCGGGGAATACTTCGGCCTGATGCGGCAGGTTCGCGCCGCCGCTGTCGACCAGATAGATGCACGGCAGATGATTTTCGGTCGCGATCTCCTGCGCGCGGAGATGCTTCTTGACCGTCATCGGAAAATACGCGCCGCCCTTCACCGTCGGGTCGTTGGCAACGACCATCACCTGTCGGCCATGGACGCGACCGATACCGGCGATCACGCCCGCCGCCGGGGCCTCGTCGCCATACATGCCGCCCGCCGCCAGCGCGCCGATTTCGAGGAACGGCGATCCGGCGTCGAGCAGCCGGTGGATGCGGTCGCGCGGCAACAGCTTGCCCCGCGACACATGACGTTCGCGGCTGCGCTCGGGACCGCCGAGCGCCGTGCGGGCGGTGCGCGTCCGCAGTTCGTCGGCAAGCGCGCCGTTGTGCGCGGCATTGGCGGTGAAGGCGTCGGACCCGCGATCGACCAGCGTCGGCAGCACCGTCATTGTGCGCGCGTCCCCTCACCCAGCAATTCGCGACCGATCAGCATCCGGCGAACTTCGTTGGTCCCGGCACCGATGTCGAGCAGCTTCGCATCGCGGAAATAGCGTTCGACCGGCCAGTCCCGGGTATAGCCGGCGCCGCCCAGCGCCTGAATCGCGTCATTGGCGACCTTCACTGCATTTTCGGACGCCAGCAGGATCGCACCCGCCGCATCGTGGCGGGTGGTGCGGCCGGCGTCGCAGGCGCGCGCCACCGCATAGACGTATGCACGGGCGCTGTTCAGCGCGACCGACATGTCGGCGATCTTGCCCTGCATCAGCTGGAACGCGCCGATCGGTTTGCCGAACTGCTTGCGTTCGGCGACATAGGGCAGGACGGTGTCGAGGCACGCCTGCATGATTCCCAGCTGGATGCCCGACAGCACGACGCGTTCGTAATCGAGGCCCGACATCAGCACGCCGACGCCGCCGTTCAGCGGCCCCATGACGTTCTCTTGCGGCACGAAACAGTCGTTGAAGACCAGCTCGGCGGTCGGCGATCCGCGCATGCCCATCTTGTCGATCTTCTGCCCGATCGAGAAGCCGGCGAAACCCTGTTCGATCAGGAAGGCGGTAATCCCTTTCGACCCCGCATCGGGCTGGGTCTTGGCATAGACGACCAGCGTCGCGGCATAGGGGGCGTTGGTGATCCAGAACTTCGTGCCGTTCAGGCGATAGCCGCCGTCGACCCTGTCGGCGCGCAGCTTCATCGAGACAACGTCGGAACCGGCGCCGGCTTCGGACATGGCGAGCGATCCGACATGGTCGCCGCTGATGAGCTTGGGGAGATATTTCGCCTTTTGCTCGGCATTGCCCCAGCGCGCGATCTGATTGACGCACAGGTTGGAGTGCGCGCCGTAGGACAGGCCGACCGAGGCGGAGGCGCGGGCAACTTCCTCGCAGGCAACGACATGTTCGAGATAGCCGAGGCCGAGGCCGCCATCTTCTTCTTTCACGGTGATGCCGTGCAGGCCCAGCGCGCCCATTTCGGGCCAGAGTTCTTGCGGGAAGCGATCCTCGGCATCGACCGCGGCGGCGATCGGCGCGATGCGATCCGCGGCGAAGTGCTGCGTGGTCTCGCGAATGGCGTCGGCCATCTCGCCGAGCGCGAAATCGAGCATGTCTCTCTCCTGTGGTCCGGTCTTTGCCGGATCGTATCTGTTGTGACCATTAGAGGTTATCGAAGGTCGAACGCAAGGTAGGTATCGGGTCGGCTATTCTCTCCCCTCCCTGGAAGGGAGGGGTCGGGGGTGGGTTGGCCTGCGAGGGAAGGTTCCGCTCGCCAACGGGCCTACCCCCCC
>NZ_LMKE01000006.1:241424-273780 GCF_001421245.1 Sphingomonas sp. Leaf10
GCCTACCCACCCCCAGCCCCTCCCTTGTCAGGGAGGGGAGCAAGTTCGGCTTCCTCACTGCAGGGTGTTACCCGCCGGCCCTTCGAGACAGTGCAGGATCGCCGCACGATCGAACCCCATCGCGGCCGGCGCGACCATCGGCGCGATGTCGACCGGACGACCGATGCCGACCGCACCGAAACGGCGATCCGTGACGCCGGCACACGCCTTCGCGGCGCTCAGCAATCTGGGCGGGGTCGCATAGCCTTCGTACGACAGGCGGAACGTGCCCCAGTGGATCGCCACCCCCTGCGACGCACCCAGCCGCCGGAACACGTCGAGCGCGTCGACCGGGCCGATATGCGCGCCGCTGGCCATCTGCCCCGGCTGAAACCGGAACGCGCCGACGGGGATCAGCGCCAACCGGATCGGGCCGAGCGCCCTCGCCTCCTCCACCCATGCGCCGTCGCCCATGCCGGTATCGCCCGCAAAGAACAGGTTGCCGCCGGGGAGTTCGACGACGAAGGCCGACCACAAGGCGCGGTTGCGATCGACGAACCAGCGGCTCGACCAGTGATGATTGCGCACGACATGGACGTTGGCGCCGGCCACCCGCTGCACCTGTCGCCAGTCGAGCGCGGTTGCGGGCACGCCGTCGCTGCGCAGGATCGCGTCGTTGCCGAGCGAGGTGACGATCGCCGGGCGGTCGCGGTCGTACAGCGCCTTGAGCGTGGTCAGGTCGAGATGGTCGTAATGATTGTGACTGATGACGATCAGGTCGATCTTCGGCAGGTCGGCGAGCGCGATGCCGGGGGCGGCAACCCGTTTCGGGCCGAAGCCGAACGGGCCGGCGCGCTCGCTCCAGACCGGGTCGGTCAGAATGTTGAGGCCCGGCGTCTGGACCAGGACCGAGGCATGGCCGACCCAGGTGACGCGCATCGGCGTTTGCGCCGGGTCGCGCGCCGGGCGCGTCGCGGCGGGCAATAGTTCGCCGGGTCGCGCCTGCTGGACCGGCACCTGCGCGGGCCATTGCGGGCGACCGTCGCTACCGGTCGCCTGTCGCCAGAAGAAGCCGCTGCGGCTGCCACCCGGCGGGGCCGAGGTATCGTCGCCATCGGGATTGAAGAAGCGCGCGCCGTCGAAATGGTCGCCGGCCACGCCGCGATAATAGATGCGGTCGAGGAAGCGTGGCACGATCGTCACGGCAAGGCACAGGATCGCGACGATCCACACCAATGCCCAGCCGATCGTTCGAAACCCTCTCGCCATCCCGCTCCTAACGCCGCGCGGTGGCAAACGATGCACGCCCTCTTGTGTTGCCCTTTTACCACACCATATCGCCGGCAACATCACAGGGGAACACGATGAACCTCGAAAAATTCACCGACCGGGCGCGGGGCTTCTTGCAGGCGGCGCAGACCGTGGCGATCCGCAATTCGCACCAGCGGATCACGCCCGAACATATATTGAAGGCGCTGCTCGACGACGAACAGGGCATGGCTGCGGGGCTTATCACCACCGCGGGCGGCGATGCGCGGCGCGCGATTGCCGAAACCGATGCGGCACTGGCGAAGATGCCGTCGGTGTCGGGATCGGGTGCGCAGCAAAACCCGGGCCTCGACAATGACAGCGTCCGGCTGCTGGATCAGGCGGAGCAGATCGCGACCAAGGCGGGTGACAGCTTCGTCACCGTCGAGCGGATGTTGCTGGCGCTTGCCGTTTCGCAGGGGCCGGCGGGCAAGGCGCTGACCGGTGCCGGCGTCACGGCGCAGAACCTGAACGCCGCGATCGACAAGCTGCGCGGCGGGCGCACCGCCGATACCGCCGGCGCGGAGGATCGCTATGATGCACTAAAGAAATTCGCCCGCGACCTGACGGCGGCGGCGCGCGACGGCAAGCTCGATCCGGTCATCGGCCGCGATGAGGAAATCCGCCGCACCATCCAGATCCTTGCGCGGCGGACCAAGAACAATCCGGTGCTGATCGGTGAACCCGGCGTCGGCAAGACCGCGATCGCCGAAGGCCTCGCGCTGCGCATCGCCAATGGCGACGTGCCCGAGGGCCTCAAGGACCGCGCGCTGATGTCGCTCGACATGGGCTCGCTGATCGCCGGGGCCAAATATCGCGGCGAGTTCGAGGAACGGCTGAAAGGCGTGCTCGACGAGGTGAAGGGCGCCAACGGGCAGATCATCCTGTTCATCGACGAGATGCACCAGCTGATCGGCGCGGGCAAATCCGAAGGGGCGATGGATGCCGGCAACCTGCTGAAACCCGCCCTCGCCCGTGGCGAGTTGCACTGCATCGGCGCGACGACGCTCGACGAATATCGCAAGCATGTCGAAAAGGACCCCGCGCTCCAGCGGCGGTTCCAGCCGGTGTTCGTCGGGGAGCCGACCGTCGAGGATACGATCAGCATCCTGCGGGGCCTGAAGGAAAAATACGAACTCCATCACGGCGTGCGGATCACCGATGGTGCACTGGTATCGGCGGCGACGCTGTCGAATCGCTACATCACCGACCGCTTCCTGCCCGACAAGGCGATCGACCTGATGGACGAGGCCGCCAGCCGCATCCGCATGGAGGTGGAGAGCAAGCCCGAGGAGATCGAAAGCCTCGACCGCCGCATCCTGCGCATGAAGATCGAGCGCGAGGCGCTGCGCCGTGAAAGCGACGCGGCCAGCATCGACCGGCTCGACACGCTGGAGGAGGAACTCGCCAATGCCGAGCAGCAACTCGCCGAACTGGTGACGCGCTGGCAGGGCGAGCGCGACAAGATCGCCTCCGAAGCCAAGCTCAAGGAACAGATCGATGCCGCGCGTGTCGCGCTCGAACAGGCGCAGCGCTCGGGCGACCTCGCCCGCATGTCCGAACTGACCTATGGCACGATCCCGACGCTCGAAAAGCAGCTGGTCGAGGCGCAGCAGAATGCGGGCGGCGCGATGCTGCGCGAGGAAGTGACCGCCGACGACATTGCCGGGGTCGTCAGCCGCTGGACCGGGGTGCCGGTCGACCGGATGCTGGAGGGCGAGCGCGAGAAGCTGCTGAACATGGAGGACGCACTCGGCAAGCGGGTGATCGGCCAGAGCGAGGCGGTGCGCGCCGTCGCCACTGCCGTCCGCCGCTCGCGCGCGGGGTTGCAGGACCCGAACCGGCCGCTGGGCAGCTTTCTGTTCCTGGGACCGACCGGTGTCGGCAAGACCGAGCTGACCAAGGCGCTCGCCGAATTCCTGTTCGACGATCCCAATGCGATGGTCCGCATCGACATGAGCGAATTCATGGAAAAGCACGCGGTCGCGCGGCTGATCGGCGCCCCTCCCGGCTATGTCGGTTATGAGGAAGGCGGCAAGCTGACCGAAGCGGTGCGTCGCCGCCCCTATCAGGTCGTGCTGTTCGACGAGGTGGAGAAGGCGCATGGCGACGTCTTCAACATCCTGCTCCAGGTGCTCGACGACGGCCGCCTGACCGATGGACAGGGACGCACGGTCGATTTCTCGAACACGATCGTGATCCTGACGTCGAACCTCGGCTCGCAATATCTGACCAACCTGCCCGATGGCGCAGACGTCGAGACGGTCGAGCCGCAGGTAATGGACGTCGTCCGCGCGCATTTCCGCCCGGAATTCCTCAACCGGCTGGACGAGATCATCCTGTTCCACCGGCTGGCGGCGGATCACATGGCGCCGATCGTCGATATCCAGGTCGGCCGCGTGGGGCGTTTGCTGGCGGAGCGCAAGGTGAAGGTCGAGCTGACCGACGCCGCCCGCGCGTGGCTCGGCCGTGTCGGCTACGACCCGGTGTATGGCGCACGACCATTGAAGCGCGCGGTTCAGCGATATCTACAAGATCCGCTGGCCGACCTGATCCTCCGCGGCAGCGTGAAGGACGGGTCGACGGTGCGCGTCGATGAGGGGGATGGTGGGCTGAAGCTCAGCGTGGGGTAGACGAAAAGGCGGCGGGGATCGCTCCCCGCCGCCCGGTTCGTCCGAACCGGAACGCGCGTTTAGAAAACTACGCGCGCCTGTACCGTGTACGACCGGCCGAAAATGATCGGGCCGTACCAAGTGGTGTCGACACCACCCTGATCGAAATAGCCGTTCGGGGTACGCTTCGGCTTCGCATCGAGCAGATTGTTGACGATGAGCGTCAGGTCGAACTTGTCGTTGATGCCTTGGCGGATGGTCATGTCGTAGTAGCTGAGCGTCGGCGTCACCGGGTTCACCGGCAGACCGAAGTCCTCGATCACGCGCGACACGAAGTTCCAGCGACCCTGGATCGAGAACCGGTCGAGGTCGTAGCCAACGGTCAGCGTCGACTTGTACGCCGGGATCGCCCCGCCGTTACCGCCGCTTGAACGACCGGCAAACTCGGTATCGTCGAGCTTGTAGCTGCGGGTCCAGGAGAAGACCTCCTGCACGCGCAGACGACCGTCCGCGCCGAACTGATCGAACGGCAGCGTCAGGTTGACGGCCGTGTCGATACCATCGGTGCGGCGGGTGCCCTGGTTGCCGGTCGCAGTGTTGATCGCATCGATCTGACCGGTTCCGGTGTTACGACGGATGCGGTCGCACGCCGTCGAGACATTCTGCACATAGCACTGGTTGATGAAGAACCCGGCACCGAGCGTGGTGATGAGGTTCTCGATCTTGATGTTGTAATAGTCGACGGTCATCGACAACGTACCGAAGCCGATCTTCGGGGTTAGCACCGTACCCAGCGTATAGGTCTCGGCACGTTCCTCGCGCAGGTTCGGGTTGCCGAACGCGAAGGCTTCGACCTGGCTGTTGATCTGCTGGAAGTCGGCATAGCCGCCCGCCGCAGCGAAGGCCGGGGTCTGGCCCTGACAGATGCCGAGCGCCTGCGCGGTCCGGCTGGCACCGGCGTTGCAGGGATCGACATAGCTCGGGAAGCCCTGATCGCCGTTCTGGAACAGTTCGACGATCGCCGGAGCGCGCGCCGCCTTGTTATAGATACCGCGGAACCGCATCCAGCTGACCGGCGCCCACTGCGCACCGGCCTTCCAGTTGAACAGGTTGCCGATCGTCGAATAGTCCGAATAGCGCGCGCCCGCTTCGAGCGAAAGATCGTGGAAGAACGGGATTTCCGCAAGCAGCGGCACGCGGATTTCGCCGTAGCCTTCCTTCACGTTGATCGTACCGGCCTGGCTTTGCACCGCGTTAAAGCCGTAGATGTTGCCGGTGCGCTGCGCATCGTCGACGTTGATCGCGCCACGATCGGTGCGGACTTCGCCGCCCAGCGCGATCTGCACATCGCCATAAGGCAGCTTGAACAGCGAACCCGAGACGTTGGCTGCCGCACGGACCTGTTCGAAGGTACGCGCTTCCTTCGTATCGATGCGCACGAACGACAGCATCGCCGGGGTCAGCGTGTTCGCCCCGAAGATGTTGACCGGTACGCAGCCCGGCAGCGAGCCGGTGGGGCAGCCGTTCAGCCCCTGCGCAACCGCGGTCCGGTTGATGTTGCCGAGCGAGGTCGCGAGCGAGTCGACCTTGCCGTAGCTGAGCGTCGCATCCCAGCGGAAATTGTCGTCGATCTTGCCCGACAGCGTGCCGCGGATGTTGAACGTGGTCGAATCATAGATGCCGATACGCGGACCGGTTTCGCTGAACCGCCGTGCATAGGTAAAGGGCGCGGTCGGATTCGGCCGGCTGGCAAGCGCGGTGCGCAGATCGGCGGGCAGCAGCGGGCTGTCAAACGGCACGCTGATGCCGGTCGCCGGGGTCGGCGCCAGATTCACCGTCTGCTGCGAATCGACATAGTTCGCCAGCACCTTCAGCACGATGTCGTCGGTGACTTCGTACCGTGCGGTCGACGACAGCAGCAGGCGGTTGAGCGGCGTCTGCAACAGGTTCGCTGGATTGAAGTTGTACCGGCTCGACCCGGTCGAACGATCAGCATAACCGCACAGGCCGCTGCCGAAATAGGGCGAGAGCTGGCCCGCATCGTTGAACGACAGCGTGCCGCTGTTGACGTTCACGCCTGCCGTCGCCGGGTTACAGTCGGTATTCGCACCGGCGAACGTGCCGGGCAGGAGCGTGGCCAAGTTCCGGAACGGGTTGCTGGCGTTGTTCGACACCTGACCCCAGGGCGGGGTAGCCGAACCGCCATTGGCGTAGAGCGAGTCGTTATTGCCCGCAGAAATCAGCTCGAGCGGATTGGCGACGCGGATGCGATCGTCTTCCTCGCTGTCGGTGCCGGCATCGTTGTAGATCAGAACCGAAGCGGGCGTCGTGATCCGTCGCGAACCCTGCCCAATCGCGGCACGGGTCGAATAGCCGCCGAACAGCGTGATGTTGCCGCGGTTGTCGTTGAAATTGCCGCCGATCAGGCCCTGGATGTTGAAGGTCGCGCCATCGCCCTGTTCGTTGATGCCGTATTGCGCGGTCAGTTCCGCACCTTCGTAACGGTCCTTCAGCACGAAGTTGACGACGCCCGCGATCGCGTCCGAACCGTATACCGCCGACGCACCGCCGGTGACGACGTCGACGCGTTCGATCAGCCCGGTCGGGATGCTGTTGATGTCGACGACGCCGCTGACCGACGATGCCGAAACGCGTTCGCCATCGATCAGGATCAGCGTGCGCTGCGGCCCGAGGCCGCGCAGATCGAGGGTCGAGAAGCTTTCACCGCCCTGGTTGTTCGACACGCGGGTATTGCCCGGGATCAACTGTGGCAGTTCGTTCAGCAGCGTTTCGACGGTGACGGTACCGGTAAGGTTGAACTGTTCGGCGGTGACGGTCGTCACCGGGCTTGGCGCGTCGAGATCGGGCCGCGCAATGCGCGAACCAGTCACCGTAATAATGTCGGCATCGGCTTCCGGCTCGCCGGTCGTCTGGCTGGTCGGACTTTCCGGACCTTGCGCGACCTGTGCCGTCGCGGGTGCCGCGACCCCCATCAGCAACGTGGACGCGAGCAGCGCAGTCCGAATGTTTGTTTTCATATTTACCCCTGTTGCTTCTGCACATCGTCAACACGATGCAACATAAGAAGACTAGGGGCCGATTAACTTCTCAAGCAATCAGGCGTGATCAAGCCATAAGAGAAAACGGGTGCACGTGGTTTTTTGGTAACAGTCGCTACCGTTATCCAATTCCAACAGCAATAATTGCCAACGCGCTGATTTTCTAGAACTATTTCGAATAGATACGTATCTATCGATCATTTGGCTACCGATGATTAATCGATGTTCGATAAGATTTTATGATAAAACTTTTGGCGCATTACTGTACTAATAAAGTACTCCACTACGCAAAAACCTCGCGTGCTGAATGTCGAAGCGCATGGTGCGAAGGCGCGATCCGGAAATTGAAAAATTCATGAGCTGATCGAATCGAAACGCAAAAGGGCCGCCTCCCATCGGGAAGCGGCCCAGTTTGCAGGCTGTTTAACTGGCGAAGCGACTAGAAGCCGAACTTCGCACCCGCACGGAAGCTGCGGCCGAAGATGCCGTTGCCGCCCTGCACCGGGTTGTAAAGGTGCGCGCCATAGGTGACCGGATCGATCGGCGGCAGGCGATCGAACACGTTCAGGGCGTTCACATAGAAGGTGACGTTGTCGTTGACGTTGAAGCTGACGTTCAGATCGGCCGTCAGATAGCTCTTCACGCGGCAGTCGACATAGCCGGGGTTGAGCGAGCAATCGCCATAATCGCCGCCCTGGTCCTCGGCCGACAGGTCATAGCCCGACACGTAGTTGACCGTCCCCGTCACGTCGACCTTGTCGAACGAGAAGGTGTTCGACCAGTTGCCGCGCCAACGGAAGGTGCCGTTGCCCGCCGTCAGGTTGAAGTTGCCGAGCGTGTCGACATAGGTTTCCTTCGTGCCGTCCGGGAAGGTCGTGCTCAGCTCGATCAGCCAGCTGACATTGGCGGCAGTGCGCCACTGGAAGCCGCCGAAATCGACGCGCCCGGTCAGACCGAAATCGATACCCTCCGAGAAGATCGTGTCGGAGTTGATGAGCTGCGATTCGACGAAGCCGATGCGCGGGCGGCCGTTCTGCAGGTTGACGTCGGGCGCGTCGGGAATGACGTTGAACCCGGCCGGGATCGGCTGGCCCGCATAATAGGCGGCGATCGCGGCGGCGTTCGACGGCGAAGTGATCGCGCCGGTCTTCTTGATGTTGAAATAGTCGGCGGTGAAGGTGAAGTTCGGCACCGGCGAGAACTGGATACCGGCGGTGTAGCTGCGCGACTTTTCCGGCTGCAGGTTCGGCGAGGCGAGCGTGGTCGACCCGATCGAATAGGTGGTCAGATAGGCCGGGCAAGCCGTCGCCGCGGTCGTGTCGTTGGCGCAGGCGGCGCCATATTGCGCACGGAAGCTGGCCGGCACGTTGGTGATCGACTGCGAGACATAGCCGGTCGTCGGCAGCGCATTGGCTTCGGCGAAGCTCGGGATGCGGAAGCCGCGCGACCAGGTACCGCGCACCGACAACTGGCGGATCGGGGTGAAGCGCGCACCGACCTTCGGCGAGAAGTTACTCTGGCCGGTCGAATAGTGATCGTAACGACCCGACACGTTGACATCGAGCTGATCGAATACCGGCGCCTGGATTTCGGCGAAGGCCGAGCTGACGGTACGATTACCCTCGGTACCGAAGGCGTTGATCGTGAAGTAACGCTGCGTCGGGCCGTTGTTGTCAGGGTTGGCGCTGGGCGCGTTGACCGCTTCGTAGAAGATCGAGCCACCGACGCCGAGCTGGACCGGACCGCCCGGCAGGGTGAACAGCTCCTTCGAGAAAGTCACCTGCGCCTGATACAGATCTGACGAGGTATCGGTGATGTTCACCGGGGTCAGATAGTCGCGCACCGCCTGCGTGTTCTGGCCGGGGTTGACGAAGTTGTACGAACCGTCGGCGATGACGTTCAGCAGATTCTGGATATAGACATACCCATCCTGCAGACGACGCAGGTCGGTATGCATCGCAGTCGCGTTGAAGTTATAGTCGATATCGTCGAAGATCGTGCCGTTAAGGCCAAACGCCGCACGATAAACGCGGCTGCGCGTTTCGTTATAGGTGCGTTCCTGATTGCGGCCGAGGATCTGCGCGGTCTGGCCCGACGCGGCGAACGGGTTGTTCGGGTTGAGCGTGCCATTCGCCGCGGTGCAGTTGACGCGCGCGGCGCACACATAGACCGGCAGCGTCAGGATCGCCGAACCGGGCGCGAAGGTTGCCGCACCCGACGAGGTCGAGAATTGCGGGAACAGGATGCCGGTCGGGGCATTGCCGCGGATGACGCCGGTCAGGCCGTAATAGCTCGACCGCGTCTGCTGGAAGTTGACCGACAGATACGCTTCAGACGTATCGCCGACCTTCGCGGTGAAGCGGGCCGAACCGCCGAAACGCTCGATATCCGGCGTTACATTGCCGTAATTATAAGTCAGGTCTTCCTGACACACGTTCGACACTGGCAGCGTGCCGTTAACAAGCTGTCCGTTCGAATTAGTGCGCACCAGATCCGCCTGGGTCGGCGTGATCGAAGGACCGGCATAGCAGCCAGCCGTCGGATTCAGGATCTGATAGCGGCCGGTCGTGCCCGGACGCACATAGAAGGTGCTGCCGACGTTGAAACCATTGATTTCGCCAGCTGCGTTCTGGCCGTTCAGGATGCCGTTCGGACCGCCGATGCTGCGCTGGTCGTCGGTGGCGAAGATGCCGCGCAGGTCCTTGTTCGCGACGCCTTCGCTGCGGAAATAAAAGCCGCTGATGTACGCGTTATAGCCCTGATCGTCGAGGTCGCCGGTGCCGGCGGTCAGCGTCAGGCGTTGGTTGGCGGCGACGCCGTCTTCGGAAATGCCGGCCTCGACACGGCCGGCAATGCCCTTGAACGAACGCTTGGTGATGATGTTGACCACGCCCGCGATCGCGTCGGCGCCGTAGCTCGACGATGCGCCGTCGCGCAGCACGTCGACGCGCTCGACGATGTCGTCGGGGATGGTGTTCAGGTCGACGAAGTTGCGCGAACCGTCATCGGCGAGCGGATAATAGGCGGCGCGCAGGCCGTCGAACAGCACCAGCGTCGAGCTGGTCGACAGGCCGCGCAGCGACACGGCCGATGCACCGCCGGCGAACGCACCGTTGGCGGTGAACGAGTTGGTCAGCGCCGGGCCGTTGTTCGACGACAGCAGCTGGATCGCGTCCTGCACCGTGTTGATGCCGCGCGCGTCGAGATTTTCGGTGGTCAGCGTGGTGACCGGCGAGATGCCGCTATCGGTGCCGCGCAGGATCGAGCCGGTGACGATGATGTCCTGCGACGTATCGTCGGTCGGGGTCGCGGGGGTGGGCACGGTCGTGCCGGCGGGCGCGACTTCCTGCGCAAATGCGGGGGCGGCAACTGCGCTGACGACAAGTGCGGTCAAAGCCGCTCCGTGGCGCAGCGATGCGCGCATTGATAGTGCAATCATGGAAATCCTATTCCCCTTTGGCCCTGACGGGCATCCCAACGGCCGCGAAACTTGCGTCCCGCATGTCCATGGCTAACTATCGGTGAAAGCAGGGATGGTTGCAAATACGTGCGTATGTACGTTCACACTTTCGTAACGAGTGTCACTAATCAGCAACAGTTCGGAACGATTACAGAAAACTAGCCCGCAGCCCGTCGATCACGAACTGCGCCGCCAGCGCCGCCAGCAGCACGCCGAGCAGTCGGGTAATCACAGCCTCGATCCGCGCGCCGAGCAGCTTCATCAGCGGCCCCGCCGCCAGCAGCGCGATCAGCGTCAGCAACAGGATCGATGCCAGCGCGCCGAGCACCACCGCCCGCGCGCTCCAATCGCCGACCTGGCTCATCAACAGCATCACCGATGCGATCGATCCCGGCCCGGCGATCATCGGCATCGCCATCGGGAAGGTCGAGACATCCTCGACCTCATGCGTCTCGATGATCTTCTGCGCGCGGTCCTCGCGGCGCTGGGTGCGCTTTTCGAAGACCATTTCCAGCGCGATCAGGAACAGCATAATGCCGCCGGCGATGCGGAAGCTGTCGAGGCTGATGCCCAATGCCTTGAGCAGCGCCTGTCCGAACAACGCGAACACGATCAGGATCGCTGCGGCGATCCCGACCGCGCGAATCGCCATCGACCGGCGCTGCACGTCGGATGCGCCGGTAGTCAGCCCGGCATAGATCGGCGCGCAGCCTGGCGGATCGATCACCACGAAGAAGGTGATGAGCGACGAGACGAACAGCTCGATCACAGCGCACTGTCGTCGAACGAGAGCCCTTCACGCCGATGTGCGGCGACCAGCGTATTGCGCAGCAGGCAGGCGATGGTCATCGGCCCGACCCCGCCGGGCACCGGCGTAATGGCGCCGGCGACCTCGACGGCGGAGGCGAAATCGACATCGCCGACCAGCCCGTCGTCGGTGCGGTTGATGCCGACATCGATGACGGTGGCGTCGGGCTTCAGCCATTCGCCCTTCACGAACTTCGCCCGCCCGACCGCCGCGACGACGATATCGGCGCGCGCGACATGCCCCGGCAGGTCACGCGTGCGCGAATGGGCGATGGTCACGGTGCAGCTTTCGGCAGTCAGCAGCGCCGCCATCGGCTTGCCGACGATGTTCGAGCGGCCGACCACCACCGCATCCTTGCCCGACAGGTCGCCCAGCACGTCGCGCAACAGCAACAGGCAGCCATAGGGCGTGCACGGGACCATCCCCGGCAAGCCGGTAGCGAGCCGCCCGGCATTGACCGGGTGGAAGCCGTCGACATCCTTGTCGGGATCGATGGTGAGCAGCACGGCATCGCTGTCGAGATGCTTCGGCAACGGCAACTGCACGAGGATGCCGTCGACCGCCGGATCGGCGTTCAGTTGTTCGACCAGTGCGATCAGTTCTTCCTGGCCCACATCGGCCGACAGGCGGTGTTCGAAGCTGGCCATGCCCGCCTCGCGCGTCGCCTTCCCCTTCGACCGGACATAGACCGCCGACGCCGCATCCGCGCCGACCAGCACGACGGCAAGGCCGGCAGGACGACCGGCGGCTTCGGCGAAGGTAGCGGCATGGGTGGCGACCCGCGCGCGCAACTGGGCGGCGAAGGCTTTTCCGTCGATGATCCGGGCTGTCATGGAGTTGTGCATAAAGGGTGGCGGCGACGTTCGCCACCCCTCGCTTCTACACCGATCGAACCAGCATCGTCGCCGGCACTCGGCCCGCCGTCGCCAGCGCACCGCCCCACCGGTCACAGAGCGAAACCCGCGGCACAAACAAGATCGCCGGCTCTTCGCTGCGGTTGAGCGACGACGTCCGGCGGATCGACGCGGACGCGACCGCCGACAAGGACTATCCGTGCCTCGTCAACGCCGGTGCGGTTGCGCCCAGCTCGCTGCCGCTCTGCAATCAGGCGAAGGCGGCCGGTTCGAATATCGCCATCTTCGGTGACAGCCACGCCGGAGCGCTCGGACGGGCGGGCGCCGCGAAAGCGTCCGAACGCGGTCTAGGCGCTGTCATACTGGCCAAGCAGAATTGCCGGCCGCTGGTCGGCGTCTCCCTATATCGGTCGAAGGAACCCGACCTGACGGGGAAGTGCAGCGCGTTCCTCGACGCTGCGACGAAGCGCCTGACCGACGACCCTTCGCTCCAGCGCGTCATCGTCGGCGGGCTGTGGGCCATCCCGCTCATGGAAGCGGGTCCGACCAGATATATCGGCACGATCAACGCGACGAAGAAACTTTCTGGCCGTCCGCTGCAGGAAGCCGGCCTCACCGCGCTTACCCGGCAACTGTCGCAGGCGGGCAAGAAGACGATCCTGGTGCAGGATGTCCCCTTCCTGTCGGTCGACCCGGTCCGCGCGACGTTGATCGAAGCGATACCGGCCAGGAAGTTCATCGCCGAACTGGTCGGCGGCAATCTGGAAAAGCCGGGGTTCGACAGCGAAGCCCATCAGGACGCCGACCTGAAAGCCATGTTCGACAAGCTGGCGCGAACGCCGAACACATCGACGATCGAGGCGGGAGCGTTCTTCTGTTCGCGCGACGGGTGCCGTTTCGAGGAAAACGGACAACTGCTGTTCTACGACCGGACCCACATCACCGGACATGGAGCCAAACGGGTGTTCGACCACGCCCAGCGCGAAATCTGGAAGTAGCGCGAACGCGGATTACCGTCTCCCGGCGGGATTGCGAGGTAGAAGGGCCGATCGACATTCAGTTGGAAGGTCGGCGAACTGCTAACCCTCCCTGACAAAAGCTTCAGGCTGGTAGGTTTGGGGCTGGTGTAGCGCTCCCTCGCGGGCCGACCCACCCCCGACCCCTCCCTTGTCAGGGAGGGGAGAGGTGGAACCGGCGTCGTGATCGCGCGGACCGACTTCAGTACCGACGGGACGGCGGGTCCGGCCGCGCATTGGACCAAAATACACTGCACCTGCGAAACGATTCACGGGCACGCGGCGTTCATCGGACCGATGGCGTACCCAGACCTTCCTCCTCCGCCCGCCGGCCTGCTCGACGATGCCGGTCTGTTCCTCGATTTCGACGGCACGCTGGTCGAACTGGCCGAGCGCCCCGATGGCGTCGTGGTCGGCGACGAATTACGGGCATTGCTACAGCGACTGGCACACCGGCTCGACGGCCGGGTCGCGATCGTCAGCGGGCGGTCGGTCGAACAGATTGACGGCTTTCTGGGGCAGACGATCGCCGATTACGCGGTGGTCGGCAGCCACGGCGCCGAAATCCGCCCCGCCGGCGGCACCACCCTGCTGCCCGATCGCCCCGCCAGCCTGACCGCCGCCGAGCGCGCGTTCGAGGACCGGTTCGGCGACGATCCGCGCATTGTGATCGAGATCAAGACATTGGGCGTCGCGATCCATTATCGCGGCGCTCCCGAAGTCGAACAGGAGGCGCACGCGCTCGTCGATGCCTTCGCCCAGCGCGACGGGCTGACCACGCAGGCCGGCAAGATGATGATCGAGTTGCGCATGGACGGCCATGACAAGGGCACCGCGATCGCGACGCTGTGCGAGAACGCGCCCTTTGCCGGGCATCCGCCGATCTTCGTCGGCGACGACCTGACCGACGAACCGGGCATGGTCGTGGCGGCACATCATGGCGGTGCCGGCATCCTGATCGGTGCCGTGCGCGATACCGCTGCGACCTATCGACTGGACGATGTCGCATCCTTTCTCGACTGGCTGGAGACGAACGCATGACCGCGACGATGGACCTGTGGCCGATCGGAAACTGCCAGGTATCGGCGCTGGTCGACCGCAACGGGCGCTTCGTGTGGGGGTGTCTGCCGCGGGTCGATGGCGATCCGGCCTTTTCGTCGCTGCTGGATGACCGGCGGCGCGGATCGGACGGGGCGTTCGGCTTCTGGGAAATCGACCTCGACGGCTGCGTCGATACGCAGCAGAGCTATATCCGCAACACGCCGGTGCTGGTGACGCGCCACACCGACGCGGCGGGCAACGCGATCGAGGTCGTCGACTTCTGCCCGCGCTTCAAGCGGCATGACCGCATGTACCGCCCGGTCGCCTTCTGCCGGATCGTACGCCCGCTGGCGGGAAGCCCGCGCATCCGCGTGCGCCTGCGCCCGTCCGTCGACTGGGGCAGCGCGCCGGCGGAGCGGACGCGCGGGTCGAACCATATCCGCTACCTGCTCGACAGCGAGACGATCCGCCTGTCGACCAGCGCCCCGGTCGGCTGGGTCGAGGACGAGCGGCTGTTCCGGGTCGAACGCACATTGCATTTCTTCCTTGGGCCGGACGAAAGTTTCTCGGACGAACTGCCGGCTTCGGTCGAGCGGATGCTGAAAAACACGATCGACGAATGGCGCCACTGGGTCCGTGGCCTCGCCACCCCGGTCGAATGGCAGCAGGCGGTAATCCGCAGCGCGATCACGCTGAAACTGTGCCAGCATGAGGAAACCGGCGCGATCGTCGCCGCACTGACCACGTCGATCCCCGAACATGCGAATAGCGGGCGCAACTGGGACTATCGCTACTGCTGGATCCGCGATGCCTATTATACGGTGCAGGCGCTGAACCGGCTGGGCGCGCTCGACGTGCTGGAGGGGTATCTCGAATATCTGCGCAACATCGTCGACAATGCCGCCGACGGACAGATTCAGCCGCTCTACGGTGTCGGCGGCGAGGCGACGCTGGTCGAGCGTGAGGCCGAGGGGCTGGATGGCTATCGCGGCATGGGGCCGGTCCGCGTCGGCAATCAGGCGTACGAACAGGTCCAGCACGATGCGTACGGCCAGATCATCCTGTCCAACGCGCAGGGGTTCTTCGACCAGCGGCTGTTCCGCGTCGGCAAGCAGGCCGATTTCGAAGCGCTGGAGCCGATCGGCGAACGGGCTTGGGCGGCGTACGACAAGCCCGATGCCGGCCTGTGGGAATTGCGCACCAAAAGCCATGTCCACACCTATAGCGCCGCGATGTGCTGGGCAGCGTGCGACCGGCTCGCCAATGTCGCCGGCACGCTGGACCTGACCGAACGTGAGACCTTCTGGCGCGACCGGGCGACGGCGATGCGGACCAAGATCGAGCGCGAGGCATGGCGGCCGGAGACGAACCGCATGTCGGCGACCTTCGGCGGCGACGATCTCGACGCCAGCATCATCCAGCTGCTCGACCTGCGCTTCCTAGACCCCGACGATCCGCGCTTCATCGGCACGCTGGAGGCGGTGGAGAAGGGGTTGCGGCGCGGTAGCCACATGCTGCGCTATGCGATCGAGGATGATTTCGGCCTGCCGCACACCGCGTTCAACGTCTGTACCTTCTGGCTGATCGAGGCGCTGCACGCGACCGGGCGCGACGAGGATGCGCGCGAATTGCTGGAGGAAATGCTGTCGCGCTGCACGCCCGCCGGGCTGTTGTCGGAGGATATCGACCCCGAAACCGGGGAACTCTGGGGCAATTATCCCCAAACCTACTCGCTGGTCGGCATGATCAACAGCGCCGTCCTGCTGAGCAAGTCATGGAATGTCGTACGATGAGTCGATTGATCGTCATCTCGAACCGGGTGCAGGCTCCCCAGCCCGGCACCGGCGGCGGGGCGCAGGGCGGGCTGGCCGTCGCGCTCAACGCCGCACTGGCGGAAGAGGACGGTATCTGGTTCGGCTGGTCGGGCGAGACCAGCGACAATCGCGAGCTCCGCTTCCAGACCTATGGCGGCGTCACCAGCGCGGTGATGGATTTGAGCGAGCAGGACGTCGAGGAATATTATGACGGTTACGCCAACCGCACCCTGTGGCCGCTATTCCACTATCGCCTAGACCTGACCGAGTTCGAACGCGACTTTCAGGGCGGCTATGAACGGGTCAACCGCGTGTTCGGCGAACGCATCGGCCCGCATATCGAACCCGACGACTTGATCTGGGTCCATGACTATCACATGATCCCCTTGGGCTGGGTGCTGCGGCAACAGGGGATCACCAATCGCATCGGCTTCTTCCTGCATATTCCGTGGCCGCCACGCCGGCTGCTGACCGCGCTGCCCGATCACCGCCGCATGGTCGAGGCGCTGTTCGCCTATGACGTGGTCGGGTTCCAGAATGAGGAATGGCTCGACAGCTTCTTCAACTATGTCCGCGAGGAGATGGACGGGACGATCGACGGCAACCGCGTCACCGTCGGCGGGCGCACGATCACCGCGATCAGCTGCCCGATCGGGATCGAGGCGAAGGACTTCATCGCCGGCGCGGCCGGCCCGGTCGCGCGCGCGGCGCAACTCAACCAGCTCGAAAGCGCGGTCGGGCGCAGCCTGATCGTCGGGGTCGACCGGCTCGATTATTCGAAGGGGTTGCCCGAACGCTTCGCCGGGTACGAACGCTTCCTCCAGAATCATCCCGACCGGCGGGCCTTGGTCTATCTGCTGCAGATCGCGCCGCCGTCGCGCACCGCGGTGCAGACCTATCGCGACATCCGCAACACGCTCGAACAGCAATCGGGGCGGATCAACGGTGCCTATGCCGATACCGATTGGGTCCCGATCCGCTATGTGAACAAGGGCTATCCGCGCGAGGTGCTGGCCGGCATCTATCGCGCGGCGCGGATCGGGCTGGTCACGCCGCTGCGTGACGGCATGAACCTGGTCGCGAAGGAATATGTCGCGGCACAGGATCCGCGCGATCCCGGCGTGCTGGTGCTCTCGCGCTTCGCCGGGGCGGCGCAGCAGCTGGCGTGCGGCGCGATCATGGTGAACCCGTACAGCGCCGAGGACATGGCCGACGCGATCGACAAGGCGCTGCGTATGCCGCGCGCCGAACGGATCGAGCGGTGGCAGGCGATGATCGACAATGTCGTCGACGAGGATGTGATCTGGTGGCGCAAGCGGTTCATCGATGCGCTGACGGCGGAGACGAATGACGGCTGACCCGGCTGCCGGGTATTGACCCAAGGTCGCGCTTCTCACCGCCGCCGGAAGAAGGAGCGGGACCCCGGATCAAGTCCGAGGTGACGTTGGTGGAGAGTTCGCTTTACTCCCCTCCCTGACAAGGGAGGGGTTGGGGGTGGGTCGGCCCGCGAGGAAACGAAACCGCGCTACAACGGGCCTACCCACCCCCGCCCCCTCCCTTGTCAGGGAGGGAAGAAAAAAGCTTACGCCCCTTCCAGCAACCGCTCCTTCGCGATCTTCTCCCGCCACACCAAGGGCGCGAGGTGGTGGACATTCTGCCCTTCGCTGTCGACCGCGACGGTGACCGGGAAGTCCTGCACCTCGAACTCGTAGATCGCTTCCATGCCGAGGTCCTCGAATCCGACGACCTTCGACCCCTTGATCGCGCGCGCGACGAGGTACGCCGCCCCGCCGACCGCCATCAGATAGGCCGACTTGGCGTCCGCGATCGCCTTGGTCGCATCGGCCCCGCGCTCCGCCTTGCCGACCATCGCCAGCAGGCCCTGGTCGAGCATCATGCGGGTGAACTTGTCCATGCGGGTGGCGGTGGTGGGGCCGGCCGGGCCGACCACTTCCTCGCCGACCGGATCGACCGGCCCGACATAATAGATCACGCGGCCGCGGAAATCGACGGGCAGTTCCTCGCCCTTCGCCAGCATGTCGGCGATCCGCTTGTGCGCGGCGTCGCGGCCGGTCAGCATCTTGCCATTGAGCAACAGCCGGTCGCCATGCTTCCACGTCGCGACGACGTCGGGGGTCAGCGTGTCGAGATCGACGCGGATCGCCGCCTTGTCCGGCGTCCAGTTGACGTCGGGCCAGTCGGCAAGGTTCGGCTGTTCCAGATAGGCGGGGCCGCTGCCGTCGAGCGTAAAATGCGCATGGCGGGTCGCGGCGCAGTTGGGGATCATCGCCACCGGCTTCGACGCGGCATGGGTCGGCCAGTCGAGGATTTTGACGTCCAATACGGTCGACAGGCCACCCAAGCCCTGCGCGCCGATACCGAGCGCGTTGACCTTGTCCATCAACTCAATGCGCAGCGCCTCGACATCGGTCTGCGCCCCGCGCGCCTTCAGCTGGCCCATGTCGATCGGCGCCATCAGCGATTCCTTGGCGAGCAGCATCGCCTTTTCGGCGGTGCCGCCGATGCCGATGCCGATCATGCCCGGCGGGCACCAGCCGGCGCCCATTTGAGGAATCATCTCCAGCACCCAGTCGACGATCGAATCGCTGGGGTTCATCATCTTGAACTTGGACTTGTTTTCGCTGCCGCCGCCCTTGGCCGCGACATCGACATGCACCTTGTCGCCCGGCACCATTTCGACGTGCAGGACGGACGGCGTATTGTCCCTGGTATTGCGGCGCGTGAACGCCGGATCGGCGAGGATCGAAGCACGCAGCTTGTTCTCCGGGTGCAGATACGCGCGGCGCACGCCTTCGTCGACGACCTCCTGCAACGACCGGTCGCTGTCGAGGCGGCAATTCTGCCCCCATTTCACGAACACGGTGACGATGCCGGTATCCTGACAGATCGGGCGATGCCCCTCCGCGCACATCCGGCTGTTGGTCAGGATCTGTGCGATCGCGTCCTTGGCGGCGGGCGACGTTTCGGCGGCATAGGCTTCACCCAGCGCGCGGATGTAATCCATCGGATGATAGTAGCTGATGAATTGCAGCGCATCGGCGACGCTGTCGATCAGATCGGCTTCGGTGATGGTGACGGTCATCTGCGGGTCCATATCGGTCATTTTCCGCCCTGCCCTACAGGCAGGAAGCCGCGCCATGCAAAGAATTCGTTCACGAAGCGCCGCTATCGTTGGCGGGAAGGGAAAAGGGGCGGGCAGTTGGCGATCGGCGGGATGAAGGCGGCATTGCGATCGTGGGTACAGCGCCCCGACGATTCGACGCGCCTGCCCGACGATCGCGCCGCCCGGCTGCTGCGCGAGGCGGAGGATCACGGCCCGAACTGGTTCTGGCAGACCGATCGCACTGGCCGCGTCGCCTATCTGAGCGACAAGATCGCCGACGTGTTCGCCGCGACCGATATCGATCCGATCGGTGCTGCGCTGACCGATTTGCTGCGTATCGCCGGGACCGACGCCGAATCCGACGATCCGGAACGCACCATCGCCTTCCACCTTTCGGCCCGCACCGCCTTCACCGATTACGCGGTCACTCCCGCCATCGCCGGCGAGCATGATTGGAGCTGGAGCGTCTCGGGCAGCCCGTTCTCCGATCCGTTCGGCCGGTTCGAAGGGTTCGTCGGCACCGGCACCGACATTACGGCGGTGCGTGAATCGGATGCGGAGATCACCCGCCTCGCGCTGTTCGACAGCCTCACCGGCCTCGCGAACCGGCAACGTATGCGCATCTCGCTCGAACAGACGCTGGCCCAGCCGGGCTATGACGGTACTGCGCTGTTCCTGCTCGATCTCGACCGGTTCAAGGCGGTGAACGACACGCTTGGCCATCCGGTCGGCGATGCGCTGCTCAAACAGGTCGCCGAACGGCTGTTGCGCGTCGTCGGCGATGCCGGGCTGGTCGGGCGGCTGGGCGGCGACGAGTTTCAGGTGATCCTGCCGCGCATGGGCAACCGGGCGCAGATGGCGACGCTGGCGCAGGCGATCATCGC
The DNA here is from genome assembly GCF_001421245.1 of Sphingomonas sp. Leaf10. Classification (GTDB taxonomy): domain Bacteria; phylum Pseudomonadota; class Alphaproteobacteria; order Sphingomonadales; family Sphingomonadaceae; genus Sphingomonas. Next base: position 261,384 of record NZ_LMKE01000006.1, read on the forward strand.
GTCGCTGTCGCAACCCTATTTCATCGGCGGCAACAGCGTGTCGATCGGCTGTTCGGTCGGCATCGCCGTGTCGCCCGACGATGGCGCGACGCCCGACACACTGGTCAGCCATGCCGACCTCGCCCTCTATGCCGCAAAGGATGCGGGGCGCGGCGTCCACCGTTTCTTTCACGACACGCTGCTGGAGGGCGCACGATCGCGCCAGCAGATGGAGGAGGACCTGCGCCTCGCCTTGTCGCTCGATCAGTTGCGCATCGTCTATCAGCCGGTCGTGGCGCTCGACGGCGGCCGGATCACCGGGTTCGAAGCACTGGTCCGCTGGGAACACCCGACGCGCGGCACGCTGCTGGCACAGGAATTCCTCGGTCTGGCGGAGGAATGCCGGCTGATCGAGTCGATCGGCGAATGGGTTCTGCGCACCGCATGTCACGATGCGGCGTCCTGGGCCGGGGATACGCGGCTGTCGGTCCATCTGTCGGGGGCGCAACTCGCGAATCCGGCGCTGCCCGCGATCCTGACCAATGCCGTCGCACGCTCCGGCCTGCCCGCCGGGCGGCTGGAACTGAGCATCGCCGAGGCGAGCGTGCTGCGCGACATGCGCGGCGCCATCGCTACCTTTGCGGCATTGCAGGGGGTCGGTGTCGGCATAGCGCTCGACGATTTCGGCGCGGGACAGGCGTCGATGTCGTGCCTGCGTCGCCTGCCCTTCGACCGGATCAAGCTCGACCGATCGTTCGTGCGTGGAGTCAGCGATCCCGAAGGGCGGAACGCGGCAGTCGTCCGGTCGATCGTGACGCTTGCCGACCTGCTCGGCATCGCGACCACGGCCAAGGGCGTCGAATATCACGACGAACTGGCGGTGCTGCGCGAGCTGGGCTGCACCGAGGTCGCGGGGCCGGTCTATGGCGCACCGGTCGATGGCGCCGCCGCCGCCGCGCGGCTGCTGGGCGAGGGCGGCGCGCTCAGTCCGCAGGGGCCGAAGGCCGAGCGTGCGGTGCGGACGCGGATGCTGCGTTCGACCACGATCGAGGTCGACGGCCGCCGCCGCCCGGCGCGTATCCGCGACCTGTCGACCACCGGCGCGCTGATCGACCTCGTCGATTTCGGCGAAGCCATGATCGGTTCGGTCATCCGCATCGACACCGGCGGCGGCCACTGGAACGCCGCCACCGTCCGCTGGGCAGAGGATGGGCGCGCCGGGCTGCATTTCGACCGCCCGATCGTCGTCGAACGCCGCATGACCATCCGCCGCAAGGAATAGCGTGCCGCCTTCCCCTTGATCGCCCGCCCGCACACCGGGTAGCGATCGGTGCATGACCACGCGCCCCCTGCCCGCCACCGACGCCGAAGCCGCCGCCGAACTGGCCGAACTGGCCGAGCGGATCGCCGAGGCCGACGCCGCCTATCACGGCGCGGATGCACCGGTCATGACCGATGCCGAGTATGACGCGCTGGTCCGCCGCAACCGCGACCTCGAGGCGGCGTTTCCGTCGCTGGTCCGCACCGATTCCCCGTCGCTCAGGGTCGGCACCGCACCCTCGGGGCATCTCGCGAAGGTCGCGCATGCCCGGCCGATGCTCAGCCTCAACAACGCCTTTGCCGACGAAGACGTCGCCGAATTTGTCGCCAGCATCCGCCGCTTCCTGCGCCTGTCCGACGACGAAGCCGTGGCCCTGACCGCCGAGCCGAAGATCGACGGCCTGTCCTGTTCGCTGCGCTACGAAGGGCGCAAGCTGGTCCGCGCGCTGACCCGCGGCGACGGCGCGGTGGGCGAGGACGTGACCGCCAATGTCGCGACCATCGCCGACATTCCGCAAACCCTGCCCGCCGCCGCGCCCACCGTGTTCGAGGTGCGCGGCGAGGTGTACATGGCAAAGGACGATTTCGCCGCATTGAACGCCCGCCTGCTCGCTGACGCCATCGACCCGGCCAAGGCGCGCCAGTTCGCCAACCCGCGCAACGCCGCCGCCGGATCGCTGCGGCAAAAGGACGCGTCCATCACCGCTGCCCGCCCGCTAAAATTCCTCGCCCATGGTTGGGGCGAGGTCGCCGCCCTGCCCGCCGATACCCAGGCCGGTGTGGTCGCCGCGCTGAAGGACTGGGATTTCCCGATCGCCGACGCCTTTCAACGCTGCGACGGTGCGGCCGAAGCGCTCGCCGTCTATCGCGCGATCGAGGGGAGCCGCGCCGACCTGCCCTTCGATATCGACGGCGTCGTCTACAAGCTCGACCGGCTCGACTGGCAGGAACGGCTGGGCTTCGTCGGCCGCGCGCCACGCTGGGCGATCGCCCACAAATTCCCCGCCGAACGCGCGCAGACGACGCTGAAGGCGATCGATATCCAGGTCGGTCGCACAGGCGCGCTGACCCCGGTCGCGCGGCTCGAGCCGGTGACCGTCGGCGGCGTCGTCGTCACCAACGCCACGCTGCACAATGCCGACGAGATCGAGCGGCTGGGCGTCCGTCCCGGCGACCGCGTCGTCGTGCAGCGCGCCGGCGATGTCATCCCGCAGATCGTCGACAACCTGACCCGTGACGAAGCGCGTAAGCCATGGGCGTTCCCGACCGAATGCCCCGAATGCGGCTCGCTCGCCGAACGCGGCGAGGGCGAGGTGGTCGTGCGCTGCACCGGCGGCCTTGTCTGCCCGGCGCAGCGGGTCGAGCGGCTGATCCATTTTGTCTCGCGCCACGCCTTCGACATTGCCGGGCTGGGGCTGGTCCGGGTCGAGGACTTCTTTCGCGACGGGCTGATCGCCTCGCCCGCCGATATCTTCCGCCTGCACACCCACCGCGAAGCGCTGGTCCAGCGCGAACGCATGTCGGACCTCGTCGTCGACAAGCTGCTGGCGGCGATCGACGCGCGCCGCGCGATCGGCCTCGACCGGTTCCTGTTCGCGCTCGGCATCCGCCATGTCGGCGAGGTGACCGCGCGCGACCTCGCCCGCCGCTGGACCTCCGCGAAAGATTTCGCGGCGATGATCCGCCGCGCGCTGCACGTCCGTCGCACGACCCTGCCGGCGATCGGCGAGAATGAGCGCAAGTTCGTCCTGCGCCGCGGCCGCGCGCTGGTCGCCGCGGTCGAAACGGCGGGCATCGGCCCCGAAGTCGCCGACGCCCTCCTCGCCTTCTTCGCCGAAAGGCACAACCGCGACGTCGTCGCCGACCTGCTGCGCGAGGTCCACCCCGACGACATCGTCCACGCCGCCACGCAGAGCGAACTGACCGGCAAGACCGTCGTCTTCACCGGCAAGCTCGAAACCCTGAGCCGCGACGAGGCCAAGGCGCAAGCCGACGCGCTTGGCGCCCGCGTCGCCGGGTCGGTATCCAAGAAGACCGACCTCGTCGTCGTTGGCGCCGATGCCGGATCCAAACGTGCCAAGGCAGAGGAACTGGGCATCCGCGTGATCGACGAAGCCGCTTGGGCGCAGATCGTATCCGCTGCGACGACGTGACGTTTTTGCAACGCATCAAAACAGACTGACACCCCCGCTTTCGGTTGTCGCAAAATAGAAATATGGGGCGTCCATTGGCGCCGGGACGGTGAACGACACCGCCTGAACCAGCGTACGAGTCGCGCCACCCATTTGCGATTCCAAGGGGACTTATGAACACCAAGCTTTATGCCGGCGTGGCCTTTGCCGCGCTCCTGCTCCCGGCCTCGGCCTTCGCGCAGTCGACCGGTTCGACCGACTTCGAATCGGAAGACATCGTCGTCACCGGCACGCGCGCCGACAATGGCGTCGACGGCATCAAGATCCCCGATGGCCCGAAGGCGCGCGTCGTGCTGGATCAGGAATTCCTCGCCAAGCAGACCCCGGGCAACACCGTTCTCGACGCGCTGAACATCGTTCCGGGCGTCAACTTCACCCAGAGCGATCCGTTCGGTTCGTCGGGCGGCAACATCCGCATCCGCGGCTTCGACGGCAATCGCGTCTCGCTGACCTTCGACGGCTTCCCGCTGAACGATTCGGGCAACTACGCGATCTATTCGAACCAGCAGCTCGACCCCGAACTGGTCGACGAGATCAACGTCAATCTCGGCGCGACCGATATCGACAGCCCGACCGCATCGTCGTCGGGCGGCACGATCAACTATCGCACGCTGATCCCGTCGGAAACGCTGTCGGCGACGATGGTCGCATCATACGGCGATTTCGATTTCCACCGCGTGTTCGGCCTGATCGAAACCGGCAACCTCACTTCGTTTGGGACCCGCGCGTTCGTGTCGGCATCGGCCGCCTCGAACGACAAGTTCCGTGGCACCGGCTCGATCCGTAAGCAGCAGTTCAACGCCGGCATCTATCAGCCACTCGGCGACAATGGCGACTTCATCCGCGTCTCGGGTCATTATAACGAGAACCGGAACAACCAGTATCGCAACCCGACGCTCAGCGATATCCGCAACGCCCTGCCCGCCGGTGTCATCGCCGCCAACGCAGCGGCGACCCCGGATAACCCGATCCGCCTCGACCTGAACAACAGCCAGTTCGAAACGGTCAACAATATCGAAAACGATGCGTTCTGCACGGTACCGACCCCGGTGAACGGCACGGCGCAGGCCGCCGCGAACTGCTCGAATTATTACGGTGTCCGCATCAACCCGTCGAACACCGGCAACGTCCGCGCCAATTCGCGCTTCTCGCTGACCGACCGGCTCACGCTGACCCTCGACGGGTCGTACCAGTATGTTCTGGCCCATGGCGGCGGTACGTCGACGCTCGCCGAAAACGATCCGCGCGCCAAGGGCAGCCTGACCGGCTCGCAGGGCGTCGACTATAACGGTGACGGCGATTTCCGCGACACGGTGCGCTTCTTCTCGCCGAACATCACCAACACCAACCGCTACACCGGCATTGCGTCGCTGCGCTACGACATCACCGAAGACCAGCGCGTCCGCGTCGCCTATACCTATGACAATGCCCAGCATCGTCAGACCGGCGAATGGGGCAATCTCTATTCGAACGGCATGCCGGAAAACCCGTTCTCGGGTCGGAACGGCCGCCCGGTGCTGGCCGCCGACGGGTTCAAGATCACCCAGCGCGACCGCAAGTCGGTCGCCCTGCTGAACCAGGTTTCGGGCGAATATATCGGCCGCTTCTTCGATCGTGCCTTCACCATCCAGGCCGGTGTGCGCGTGCCGTTCTTCAAGCGTGATCTGGAAACCTATTGTCCGATCCAGGCACGCGACGGCTTCGCCTATTGCACCAGCCAGCCGATCCCGAACCCGACCGTTACCGGCACGCAGCCCTATGTCATCATTCAGCCGGGCGGCACCTTCACCGGTTCGGGCAATCCCGCTCCGCTCTATGCGCCGTACGCACAGAATTATAAGTACGACGCGGTCCTGCCGAACGTCGGCTTCACCTACAATTTCGTCGACACCAACCTCAGCATGTTCGGCAGCTACGCCAAGGGCCTTTCGGCGCCGCGTACCGACAACCTGTACCGCGCGCCGTTCATCGACGTGCAGCCGGAAAAGACCGACTCGTTCGACCTCGGCCTGCGCTACAACAGCCGCGTCGTGCAGTCGCAGCTGACCGGCTGGTACATCGGGTACAAGAACCGCATCGTGACCTCGTTCGACTTCGAACAGGGCATTTCGTTCGACCGCAACATCGGTGCGGTGGAAAGCTATGGCTTCGACGGCACCGTCACCGTGCGTCCGGCGAGCTGGGTCGGCTTGACGGCGATCGCGTCGTACACCCATACCGAACTGCTCTCGAACGTGCAGACCACTGGCACCACGGTCGTCCCGACCCGTGGCAAGAAGGTCACCGAGACCCCCGAATGGCAGTTCGGCGGGCGTGCCGAATTCAACTACGGCCCGTTGAACGTTGGCGTGCAGGGCAAGTGGGTTGACGAACGCTTCGCGACCGACCTGAACGACGTCGTCGTCGGCGCCTATACGCTGGTCGACCTCGACGCCCGCTTCAGCCTCGAAGACTACGGCCTGCCGAAGACCAGCCTTGCGCTGAACGTCCGCAACCTGTTCGACGAACGCTATTTCGGCAACATCAGCACGCAGGTCGACGCACGCTCGGGCAACCCGAACTTCTCGGTCGGCTTCCCGCGCACCGTCATCGGTTCGGTCAAGTTCGGCTTCTAAGCCCTACCCGAACCAACCGAACGAACCGCCGTCCCGGCAACGGGGCGGCGGTTTTCGTTTTGGCGGCGTTTGCTCTAAAGCGCGGTTCCCAACCCGTCCCCGCCGCGATATGACGGCAACCGGGGGCAACACTTGCGACGGAGCGCATGACGCTTAAGCCCGCCATTTTCTCGCGCCCCTTCTTCGAACAGAAGAACCGCGCCTTCTGGCTGCTGCAGGCGGCCGGCTGGACCGGCTATCTGATCCTGCGCTCGGTCTCGACACTGTCGAACGCCGCGTCGCTGAAAAGCGTGCTGGCGAACATCGTCGAGGTGATCGTCGGCTATTGCCTGACGCTGTTGATGAGCGTGCTGTACGGCTATTACCGGTCGTTGCCGCGCGTGCCGGCGATCTTCCTGACGCTGTGCACGCTGTCGGCGGCGACCTTCGCCTATTCGCTGATCGACGCCTTCGTCTTCACCTTCATCCGCAACGTGTCGCCCGATGTCAGCTTCTCGCTGGTACTCGGCACGCTGTTCATCAACTTCACGGTGCTGGCCGGCTGGTCGGCGGCCTATTTCGGCATCAACTTCTATCTGGTCGTCGAACAGCAGGTCGACGAGATGCGGATGCTGGAGATGCAGGCATCGACCGCGCAACTCGCGATGCTGCGCTATCAGCTGAACCCCCATTTCCTGTTCAACACGCTCAATTCGATCTCGACGCTGGTGCTGCTGAAACAGACCGAGAAGGCGAATGTGATGCTCAGCCGCCTCGCCTCGTTCCTGCGCTATACGCTGGCCAACGAGCCTACCGCGCACGTCACGCTGGAGCAGGAGGTTGAAACGCTGAAACTGTATCTCGATATCGAAAAGATGCGGTTCGAACATCGCCTGCGCACCGAATTCGATATCGATGCCCGTGTCATGCACGCGCGGCTGCCCTCGCTCCTGCTCCAGCCGCTGGTCGAAAACGCGATCAAATATGCGGTCACGCCGCAGGAGGATGGCGCCGATATCGCGATCACCGCTCGACTGGCCGGGGATCGGGTGCAGATCGCCGTTTCCGATACCGGCCCCGGCTTGATCGACGGACCGAAGCGGCCGACGCTGTCTACCGGTGTCGGTATTCAGAATATCCGGGACCGGCTGGCACAGGCATACGGCCCCGACCATCGGTTCGATACCCGTTCGGGCAGCGGGGGCGGATTCGTGGTCGAGATCGAACTGCCGTTCCAGACGCAAGACGTTACCAAAGAGGCTGCATGACCATCCGTACCATCCTTGTCGACGACGAATCGTTGGCGATTCAAGGCCTCGAACTGCGGTTGCAGGCACATGAGGATGTCGAGATCATCGACAAATGCCAGAACGGCCGCGAGGCGATCCGTTCGATCAAGACCCACAAGCCAGACCTCGTCTTCCTCGACATCCAGATGCCGGGCTTCGACGGCTTTTCGGTGGTGCAAGGACTGATGGAGGTCGAACCGCCACTGGTGGTGTTCGTCACCGCGTATAGCGACCACGCGATCCGCGCGTTCGAGGCGCAGGCGGTCGATTACCTGATGAAGCCGGTCGAAGAATCGCGCCTCGCCGACACGCTCGACCGCGTACGCCAGCGCCTGTCAGAAAAGCGGGGCCAGGCCGAGGTCGAAAAGCTCAAGGAAGTGCTCGCCGAAGTCGCCCCCGACACGGCAGCGGAAATGGAAGCGGCCGACGGCACCGGTGATGACGCGCACGGCGCCAACCGCTTCGAAAAGCTCATCAATATCAAGGATCGCGGCCAGATCTTCCGAGTCGATGTCGACACGATCGAGATGATCGAGGCAGCGGGCGATTACATGGTCATCAACACCGGCGACAATTCGCTGGTGCTGCGCGAAACGATGAAGGATCTGGAGAAACGCCTCGACCCGCGCCGGTTCCAGCGCGTGCACCGCTCGACCATCGTCAATCTCGATCTGGTCAAACAGGTGAAGCCGCACACCAATGGCGAATGTTTCCTGATCCTCGAATCGGGCGCGCAGGTGAAGGTCAGCCGCTCGTATCGCGACGTGGTGGCGCGCTTCGTCCACTGATGACCGACATTCAAGTCGCGGCGCTGTACCGCTTCACGGACATTGCCGATCCGCAGGCTGTCCGCGACGCGATGGAGGCGGTGCTCGATCGCGCCGGCATCCGGGGCACGCTGCTTATCGCGTCCGAGGGAATCAACGGCACCATCGCCGGCAGCGCGGACGGCATCGCCACCGCGCTCGCCGCGATCCGTGCCCTGCCCGGCTGCGAAGATTTGGCGCCAAAGTTCAGCACCGCCGACGCCATGCCCTTCCACCGGCTGAAGGTGCGGGTGAAGCGGGAGATCGTGACGATGGGCGTGCCCGGCACCGATCCGACCGCGATCGTCGGCACCTATGTCGCGCCAGCCGAGTGGAACGCGCTGATCGCCGATCCGTCGACCGTCGTGATCGACACCCGCAATGCGTATGAGGTGAAGGTCGGCACCTTTGCCGGCGCGGTCGACCCACAGACCGACAGCTTCCGCGATTTCCCCGACTGGTTCCGCGCCAACCGCGACACCCTATTGGCGGGCAAGACACAGGTCGCGATGTTCTGCACCGGCGGCATACGCTGCGAGAAATCGACTGCCTTCCTGAAAAGCGAAGGCGTCGATGCGGTCTACCACCTCGATGGCGGCATCCTGAAATATCTGGAGGAAGTGCCGGCGGACGCCAGCGCGTGGCAGGGCGAATGCTTCGTGTTCGACGAACGCGTCGCCGTCGGCCACGGCCTGACGCCAGGCACCCACGGCCTGTGCCGCGGCTGCCGCATGCCGATCAACGCCGACGACCGCGCCTCCCCGCTGTTTCAGGAAGGCGTACAATGCCCCGCCTGCGCCGGCACCCGCGACGCAGCCACCCTCGCAGCAAAGGCGGAACGCCACCGACAGGTGAAGCTCGCCGCCAAACGCGGCGAACAGCATGTCGGCAAGCGGATGGAGCGAGACGTCTGATCTCCCCTCCCTGACTAGGGCGGGGTCGGGGGTGGGTCGGTCCGCGAGGGAGCGTCACGCCCGTCCCAAGCCTACCCACCCCCCGCCCCTCCCTTGTCAGGGAGGGGAGCACGATAGCTTACTCCGCCTCGTCGCCCTTCGCGTCTTCCACAGGCACTTCCTCGCCCTCGGCCGGCGTCTGGAAATACGCCTCGACCGGCCCGGTCAGCTTGATGGTCAGCGGCTGCCCCTTGCGGTCGACCTTCTTGCCGAGCGCGACGCGTATCCAGCCTTCGGACATCGAATATTCCTCGACATCGTTGCGTTCGGCGCCCTTGAAGCGGATGCCGATGCCGCGCTCCAGCACGGGCTGGTTGAAATGCGGGCTGCGCGGATTGATCGAGAGGCGATCGGGGGGCGTATCAGTCATGGGCGCGGCCCATGCCGCAAAACGCCGCGCGCGCCAAGTGCAAAGGGCGGGAGGATCACCCCCCGCCCCTCAAGATCAGTTACAGACCCGGACGCGCACGTCCTGATCGTAATAGGGGTCGTAGCGCTGTTCGACCCAGCACCGCCGGTAATCATTGTAGCGATAGGCGTAATAGCCATCGTTCGGGTAAAACCCGCGCTGACGATAGAAACGATCATCATAATCATAGGCATAGCCACGATCGCGATAATAGCGGTCGCGATAGCGCCGGTCGTTCGCGCTCGACGCCAGCGCCGCACCGATCGCAAGGCCGGCGATCCCGGCGACGACCGCCGCGCCACCATTGCCGCGATTGCGGTTCCAGCCACGGTCCCAACCGCGATCATAGCCACGGTCCCAGCCGCGATCGTACCCGCGACGCCACTGCGCCTCGGCCGGGGCGGCAGCGGTCAGTGCCGTCACGGCCAGCGGCAGCCCCAGGCCCGCCTTGGTCAGCAAGGTCTTCATGCCAATCTCCTCAACATGCGTGGGGGCCAAGCCGCCCCAATTCACGTCGACGCACCTGCGCCGATAGTCGGTTGATGACAGGAAGCGACTGAACGCACGCGGAATGCTATATTCACCGGCGGTTTATCGTGGAGGGGCATGGGCATGGCATACTGGCTGCTGAAATCCGAACCCGACAGCTATGGCTGGGACGATCTGGTCCGGGACGGCGGCACCGAATGGGACGGCGTACGCAACCACGCCGCCGCGAAACATCTGCGCACGATGGCGATCGGCGACCGCGCGCTCTTCTATCATTCGGGCAAGGACAAGGCGGCGGTCGGCGTTGCCCGCATCACCCGCACCGCGCAGGCCGATGGCGACGAAGGCTGGGTATCGGTCCGGGTCGAGCCCGACCATCCCCTGCCCCGCCCGGTAACGCTGGCGGCGATGAAAGCCGCGGACGGATTGCAGGACATGGCGATGCTCCGCCAGTCGCGGCTGTCAGTGTCGCAGGTCAGCGACAAGGAGTGGGACGTGGTGATGGGGCTGGCGGAAAAGTAAGCCGCCCTCCCCCAACAACCCCGTTCGGTTCGAGCAGTTTCGAGCGAAGTCGAGAAACGTCCGTCGAGAACACCCCGCTTGGCGCACCCGTTCTCGACTATCGCTTCTCGACAAGCTCGAAGCTGCTCGAACCAAACGGGAAAGCGATGATGCAAGAAGCCGTTCGTGCTGAGTAGAGACTGAGCTTGTCGAAGGCTCGTATCGAAGCACCTGCCCCGGTCCTTCGATACGCCACTTCGACAAGCTCAGCGGCTACTCAGGACGAACCGATGGGGCTGATCCGCAGCGGATCGCTCAAGCCCCCTCCACCCGCGCCAACCGCGGCGACAACACATGCACCAGCAACAACGCCACAAAATACGCCGACCCCGCCACGAAGAACAACGGCGCATAACTGCCGATCCCGTCGAGCACATACCCGGCATATTTCGCCATCAACATGCCGCCGACCGCACCAACCGTCCCGCCGATGCCCACAACCGATCCGACCGCCGCCCGCGGAAACAGGTCCGACGGCAGCGTATACAGGTTCGCCGAAAACGCCTGATGCGCCGCCGTCGCGATCCCGATCACCAGCACCGCCACCCACAGATTGTCGATCGACTGCGCGAACAACACCGGCAACACCGCGATCGCGCAGACCAGCATCGTCACCTTGCGCGCATAATTGACGCTTCGCCCGCGCGCGATCAGCCGCGACGACAGCCATCCGCCGGCGACGCTGCCCAGATCGGACAACAGATAGATCGCGACCAGCGGCGGGCCGAAGCTCAGCAGGTCGAGGTCATAACGATCGCCCAGATACCCCGGCAGCCAGAACAGGAAGAACCACCAGATCGGGTCGATACAGAATTTGCCGAGCGCATAGGCCCAGGTCTCGCGCTTCGCGATCAGCCGCCGCCACGGCAGCGGCTGCACCGGATCGGCCGGGTCCTGCTCGATCCACGCCAGTTCGCCCGACGACAGCTTGGCATGTTCGCGCGGCCGCCGATACAGCGCCAGCCACGCGACCAGCCATACGAGGCTGACGACGCCGGTCACCACGAACGCCATCCGCCACCCGTACGCGACGGTCAGCAACGGCACCGCCAGCGGGGTGATGATCGCGCCGACATTGGCCCCGGCATTGAACACGCCGATCGCGAACGCGCGCTCCTTGGCCGGAAACCATTCGGTCACCGCCTTGATCCCCGCGGGAAAATTGCCCGCCTCGCCGATGCCGAGGCCGAAACGCGCCATCGCGAACTGCGTCACGCTATACGCGCCGCCATGCGCGATATGCGCGACCTGCCAGATGACGAAGGCGACCGCATAGCCCATGCGCGCGCCGATCACGTCGACGATCCGCCCGAACCCGATATAGCCGATCGCATAGGCCAATTGGAAAAAGAAGATGACGTTGGCGAAGTCGGTCTCGGTCCAGCCGAGATCCTTGGACAGCGTCGGCTTCAACACGCCGATCATCTGCCGATCGACGTAATTGATGACCGTCGCCATGAACAGCAACGCGACGATTCCCCAGCGATACCGCCCCGCCCGGCGTACCGCGCGTTCGATGCCGTCACCTTCCATGCCTCGCCTCCACTTGCGTTGCGATCGGACGCCCGCCGACCCTCTGCTCACGCCCCCGTTTTTCGGAGGTCTCACGTTGGACCCGCAACGCAGGCCACAGGACGGGCCGAAGCCGATCCCTATCCTTCAAACCCTATGCGCACCCAGCGACAGGCCAGCATGCGTCAGACGACGCCGATGCACATCCTCTCCCCTCCCTGACAGGGAGGGGTCGGGGGTGGGTCGGCTGGCGAGGGAACGTCACGCCAACCCACGAACCGACCCACCCCCAG
>NZ_LMKE01000006.1:273846-303491 GCF_001421245.1 Sphingomonas sp. Leaf10
GGAGGGGAGCCATCTTTCCCTTTCCCGGCGGGAGAGGGAGGGAGCGGCGCAGCCGCGGAAGGGTGAGGGCGACCACAGGTAATTGGATTCGACTCCACCCCCCCATCGCTCCAAGCCACCCCGTCACCCCGCAACCCGCTCCCCAGCCGCAACGATGCCACAAGCAACCCGCATGTCCCCGAAATCAGCCTCGAACCGCTGCCCCGGCGCAATGCCATGCACCCCCGTCACCGCGCCCGACGAAACCCACTGCCCCGGCTCCAGCGAAACCCCACGCGCCGCCAGACAATCGACCAGAAACGCCACCGCGCCGATCGGCCCGTCGAGCATCGTCCGCGCACTCGCACTTCCCACGACCGCGCCGTCGATCCGTGATTCCACCGGCCAGTCGAGGAACGACAGGTCGCGCCAACCCGGCACTTCCTCGCCGATCAACAGCCCGAAATTATTGCCGTAATCGCTGATCGTCACCACCGGCCCATCGGCGTTGATCCCCGGATAGGGCGAACTGGCGATCTCGACCCCGACATGCACCGCATCGACGAGGTCCAGCGCCTGATCGAGCGTCAGGCCCGACAGCCCGGACGACGACCGCCCGATCCGCACGCAATATTCGGCCTCCGCCGCCGCGAACCCGTCCGCGATCACCGGCAACGCGTCGGCTTCGCCCCCCACCACCTGATCGGCGAAGATCGGTCCGGCCAGCCGATTGCTGCCCAGCGTTCCGTCGAGCGGCGCGTTGATCCGCCCGACCTTCCACCCGACCACTTGCCGCCCGTCGATCGCGATCGCCCGGTCCTGGATCGCATAGGCCTCGACCAGCGTCGTCGGCCGCTCGCCCGGATAGGTCGGCAGTCCGCGTGCCTGCTGCCGCGCACCGACGAAAGCGTGCGCGATCCGATCGCGATTATCCATGCCCCTAACCTCTTCCATTGTCCGCGAAGGGGTAACGGAAACCGGTGTCAGTAACAAGGGTGCAAAATCGACCAAGCGGGACATTGGCGGACGCCGCGCCCCAAGCTATCGCTACCACATGAAGAAAAGCGGCCAACCGACGATCAACGACGTCGCCCGACTTGCCGGCGTCTCCAAAAAGACGGTCAGCCGCGTCATCAACCAGTCGCCGTTGTTGAACAACGACACCCGTGAAAAGGTACAGGCGGTCATCGCCGACCTCGGCTACATCCCCAATCCGCAGGCGCGGGCACTGGCGCTGCGGCGCAATTTCCTGATCGCGCTGATCCACGATAATCCCAATGCGCAGATGGTGTTACGTGTGCAGCAGGGCTTGCTGGAGGTGTTGCGCGACACCGAATTCGAACTGCTGGTCCACCCGGTCGATCGCGGTGCGCCCGACATGCGCGACGAAATCCGCCGCTTCCTCGAACGGCAGCGCCCCTATGGCGTGATGTTCCTGCCGCCCATCTCCGAAAATGATTCGCTGGCCGACCTCTGTGTGCAAATCGGTTGCCGCTATGTCCGCATGGGGTCGGCGTCGTTCGACGATCCGGCGCATATGGTATCGTCGAACGATCGGGAAGCGGTGCGCGGCGCGATCGAACATCTGCTCACCGCCGGCCACCGCCGTATCTGCATGATCGCCGGCCCGCACGGCTTCCGCTCGGCCTTCGAACGGCAGCAAGGCTATGAGGAAGCGATGGAGGCCGCCGGTCTCGGCGTCCAGCGGACGTGGATCGCGCAGGGCAATTACCAGTTCGAATCGGGGATGCGCGCCGCCCAACGTCTGCTCGACCTGTCGCCGCGCCCGACCGCGATCTTTTCCTCGAACGACGAAATGGCGGCGGGCGCGCTGCATATCGCCCGGCAACGCGGGCTGGAGGTGCCTGACGACCTCTCGATCGTCGGCTTCGACGACACCTCGATCGCCTCGCATCTGTGGCCACCACTCACCACCGTCCGCTGGCCGATCGCGACCATGGCCCGCGCCGCCGCGCTGAAACTGATCGGCGAGGACGACGAGGACGACGCCGATGCCACCGAGCCCGCCGAACCGACGATGTTCGTCTCGACCCTGATCCGAAGGGCCTCGGTCGCCAAGCCGCAAGCCTGACTTGCGGGTACGGATGACACCGATTACCCTCAACCTAAATGCCCCCGTTCGTGCTGAGTAGGGGCTGAGCGAAGTCGAAGACCCGTATCGAAGCACCGCCGCAAACGGTTCCGGGCATCGGACGCAAGGGAGAGGCCCCATGACCCCATCGACCACCCGCCGCGACCTGATCGCCGGCGCCACCGCCCTCGCACTGGTCAGCCCCGTCCGCGCCGCGCCCGCCGCCCCGGTCGTCACCGCCCCGGCCGGCCGCTGGCGGGGCAGCACCGAAGCTGGCATCCACGTCTTTCGCGGCATCCGCTACGGCACCGACCCCAGCCGCCAGCGTTTTCAACCGGTTGGCGCGCCGACGCCGCTCCGCGATACCCAGCCTGCGACCGAATTCGGCCCCTCCTGCCCGCAACGTGCCAACATCGGCAATCAGGACGAGGATTGCCTGTTCCTCAACGTCTGGACGCCGGAGGCACGCGCGGGCGCGAACCGCCCGGTCATGGTCTATCTCCACGGCGGCGCCTATTCGAACGGCACCGTCGTCGAACCCCAGGTCTATGGCCATCATCTGGCCGCTTCCGGCGACGTCGTGGTGGTGACGGTCAACCACCGGCTGAACGCGCTGGGCTATCTCTATCTCGCCCGCCTCGACCCGCGCTTTCCCGACAGCGGCAATGTCGGACAACGCGATCAATTGCTCGCACTGGCATGGATACGTGGCAACATCGTCAACTTCGGCGGCGACCCCGACCGCGTCATGCTGTTCGGCCAATCGGGCGGCGGCGCCAAGATCGCGACCCTCATGGCGATGCCTGCTGCCAAGGGTCTATTCCACACCGCCGCGACGATGAGCGGGCAACAGGTCACCGCCTCCGGCCCGCTCAACGCCACCCGCCGCGCGGAGGCATTCCTGACCCGCCTGAAGGCGACCCCGGCAGAGGCCGCCGCCCTCCCCGTCGCCCGCCTGATCGACGCACTAGACGCCGAAGACCCGATCCTCGGCGGCGGCGTCTATATGGGTCCGGTCCTCGACATGCGGTCGCTCGATCGCCACCCCTTCTGGCCCGACGCGCACCGCCAAGGCCGCGAAATCCCGATGATTCTGGGCAATACCCGCGAAGAAACCCGCGCCTTCCTCCCATTCGACGGGCCGGTGCTGCGCGGACTGAACTGGGACAATCTGGCCGATCGCATGGCGCCGCAGACGCGGATCGACGCCCATCCCGAATGGGTCGTCGCGCAGTATCGCCAGCGCTTCCCGACCCTCTCCCCCACCGACCTGTTCTACGCCGCGACCACCGCCGCGCGCAGCTGGCGGGGCCAAGTGATCGAGGCCGAGGAACGCGCCGCCGCCGGCGTGCCCGCATGGGTCTATCAACTCGACTACAGCGCGCCGCTACGCCCCGGCGGCGGTGCCGCGCACACCGACGATATCCCGCTGGTCTTCGGCACGCTCGACGCGCCCGGCGCGGTCTGCGGCACCGGCCCCGCCGCCCGCGCCGTGTCGGGACGGATGCAGGCCGCCTTCGTCTCGCTGGCTAGGCACGGCAATCCCGGCGAAAACTGGCCCCGCTACACCCTGCCCCGCCGCCAGACGATGCTCTTCGACACGGTCAGCCGCGTCGTCGACAACCCGCGCGGCTGGGAACGCGAACTCTTCGCCCGCTTCCCCTATATCCAGCCGGGAACCTAACGCACTGGTGCGGCCAGCGGATAGGCGACGGTCAGCGTCAGCGGCTTGCTGCCCCGCTGCGCGATCCCGACCGTCGCGCCGCTGTACAGGTACACCGTCGTCCCTGCGCCCACGCGCTGGGTAACGCCATCGCTGGTCACCTCGCCTTGGCCGGCCACCACCTGATACACCTCGTCATGGTCGATTGGATGCAGCCCGATCGCCGCGCCCTTGTCGAGCGTCCGGCGGCGGAACTCCATTGTCCGCCCCGGCACCCGATCGGTAATCCGCCAAGCGGTACCCGTGCCGATCTTCCCATGCGGCGGCGCCTCCGCCACGCGCGTCGACGCTTCGTCGATCACGACCATCGCCGGCGCCTTGGCCCGTCCGGCCGCCCAGTCGAGCGCCCCGCCGACATGCGTCAGCAGCCGCGGATCGGCCCAATTTTCCTTGCGATGACCAAGCCCGGTATAGAACACCCGCCCCCGCCCGACGCGATGCGCCCAGGCGAGCGGCTTGGGGTTCACGTCGCTCGCGCCGATCGATTGCGGATCGAAGGTCAGCAGCGAATCCAAATCGGTCGACAGGTCGCGAAAGCCGTACCATTCGTCCGGAATACGGAACCGGTCGGGCAGAGCATCGATCGCCGGATGGCGCTCGGCCGATCGCACCACTTCCGCCTCTGGCGTACCCGGCGGATGCTGCGCAAAGCGGCCGCCGATCATCTTGGCATACCACGGCCAGTTATAGTGTGAGTCCGCCGCGGCATGGATCGCGACCACCCCGCCACCGCCCTCGACATAGCGTTGCAGCGCGTCCCGGCGCGGCCCGACGAACCATTCGCTCTCGGCGCGCTTGGGGTCGGTCGTGGTCGACACCAGCACAATCGCGGCATAGTCCATTGCCTTGTCGAACACCGCCGGATCGTCACTCGTCACCGGCTCCAGCCCGCGTTCGCGTGCTAACCGGTTGAGCGCGGCGACGGAGGTCGGGATCGAGTCATGCACGAATCCGGTCGCGCGGTGGAACAGCAGCACACGTGGCGCTGCGACGGCTGGCACCGCGCACAACAGCGCGACCACCGCGACGACGACCCGCCGGATCATTGCCGCATCGCCCGGTCGCGTGCCGACAGCGATTCCTGGATCGGCCCCTTCTGCCCCGGATAGCGTCCCGATTTCGGCTCCATCGTCACAAGATCCCATTCCGCATCGACAAAAGGTGCCGTGGTCGGCACCGGATGCGGATATTCACTTACTTCGCGTTCGTCGTCGATCACCTTTCCGCGGCCCTCGGCCACAAAAAACAGCACGCGGATATCGTCGGCGTCGCGGTCCCATGGTCGCGCCCCGGCATTGGCCAGCACATGCGTCTCGACATCCTGCGCGGGCAGCACCGGCAGTCCGGCCGGCCAGACCGGCGGCGTCTTCGCTTCGATCAGCTTCGCGCGGGTCACGCCATAGCGTCCGAACATCGGCAGCGGATTGCCGTGCTGGTCGACCGCGACATTGTCGCGCCCGTGATAGCGCAGGTCGCCATCGCCGCCGAGCATCAGGAACGGCAGCCCTTCGTCGGTCGACGGCCCGCCGCGCATGACGTTGCCGACCGCCGACAGCTTACCTTCCTGATATTCATGCCCCGCCCATTCGAGTGCCATTAGGTTGTAATGCACCGCGCGCTTGGCCGGATCGTAGATCAGGTTGTTGACCACCGCCGCCTGCACCCCGCCCTTCAGCAACGGGCTGCGCTCGACATTATGGGCGTACACGTTGCGCCAGATCAGGATGCCGGTAGCGTTGTCGTGGATCAGCGACCCCTTGCTATGCTCGCCCTTGGGATGGCTCGCGTCGGCCAACCCCTCTGCCAGCAGATTGTAGCTGAACGTGATGTCGTGGCTGGTGCCGCGTCGCCAGTCGTCGGGCGTCACCCCATCGAAGCGCGGCCCCGACGCGGACAGATTCTCATCGAGCGCCCACGTCATCGTGCAGTGATCGACGATCACATTGTGCGCCGACACGGTGTTCATCGCATCGACCTCCCACCCCGATCGTTTGGGCTGCCCGTCCAGACCCGGCCGCACGCGCAAGTGCCGAACGATCACGTCATGCGCACGAATATCGATGCCGCCGCGGATCACGGTGATGCCGGGCGACGGTGCGGTCTGTCCGGCGATGGTCAGAAACGGTTCGGTGATGGTCAGCGTCGAGCGGCCGAGATCGATCACCCCGCCGACCTCGAACACGACGATGCGCGGCCCCTTCGCCTCCAGTGCAGCCTTCAGCGATCCGGGCCCGTCGGCGGCCAGCGTCGTCACGCGGAGGATACGGCCGCCGCGCCCGCCGGGCGTCACCGCCGCCCAACCCTGTGCGCCGGGAAAGGCGGTTGCGGCGGTGGATGCCGGGGCCGTCTGCGCCGACACCGGCGGCACGGTGCTTGCGATCGACAGCAGGCCGATGACGGCCAAGGAGGTCAGTCGGTTCATGAATTTTCCTCTCCGCGCGCTTCTTGACAGCTTCGTCGTGACGGCACAATGTCGCGTTGACACCGGTTTCTCAAGCCGAAAACGGCAAAACCGGATTCTTGGAACTTAAAAGTGGTTCTGAAGAAGGTTCGACGGTGGCGCGGGGTGTTTTCCCCGCCTTGCCGACCAGTTGATGGGATCAGGCGCCAGCAGAATGCGCCCGGTGTCATCATGACAGGGAGAGGGTTTGCAATGCAATTTCGTCACCGCCGCCATATCGTCCGCGCGCTGTTGGCCGCCACGTCGCTGGTCACGCTGGCCGGCACCGCCCATGCGCAGGACGCCGCGCCGACCGGGACCGATCCGGCATCGACCGCCGTCGAGGATGCCGAGGCCGAAATCGTCGTCACCGGCTTTCGCGCGTCGCTGAACGCCGCGCTGAACGTGAAGCGCCAGTCGGTCGGTGCGGTCGACGCGATCGTCGCCGAGGATATCGCCAAATTCCCCGACCAGAACCTCGCCGAATCGCTGCAACGCATTCCCGGCATCGCCATCCAGCGCGACGGTGGTGAAGGCCGTGCGATCACCGTCCGTGGTCTTGGCGCGCAATTCACCCGGGTCCGGGTCAACGGGCTGGAAACGGTCACGACGTCGAGCGACGGCGCCTCGGCCAATCGCGACCGGTCGTTCGATTTCAACGTGTTCGCATCCGAACTGTTCAGCTCGATCGTCGTCCACAAGACCGCGTCGGCCGATCTGGACGAAGGGTCGCTGGGTGCGGTGGTCGACCTGAACACCGGCAACCCGCTGGCGGGCAAGACGGGCCTGACTGTCGCCGCATCGGCGGTCGCCAATTACAACGACCTGTCGAAGACGGTCGGTCCGCGCTTCGCCGGGTTGATCGGATGGAAGTCGCCCGACGGCACGCTCGGCGCGTCGATCTCCGCCGCCTATCAGGACACGCGCACCAAGGAGATTGGCAACAACACCGTCCGCTGGGCGCAGGCGCGCTTCGATTCGGTCGACGGCACGCGCTGCTGGACCGCACCGAACCGGGGTGGCACCTATATCGCCGGTGCCGCCTGCGACCGCGCCGCCCTGTCCTTCCACCCGCGCATCCCGCGCTATGGCGAAGTCGAGCATAGCCGTGAACGACTGGGCCTGACGGGCAGCGTGCAATGGTCGCCGACCGATGCGACCAAGGTGTCGATCGACGGTCTCTACTCACGCTTCCGCGCCGATCGTCGCGAGAAATGGGGCGAAGTGCTGCTGCGCTCGAACGAGCGGCAGATCGACGTGCTCAGCCCGACCTATGACGACAACAACAACATGATGTCGGCGACGCTGAACGATGCGTGGGTTCGCACCGAACATTATTTCCGCCAGTCGCAGACCGAATTCTACCAGATCGGCGGCACCTGGGATCAGGATCTGAGCGACACGTTCCGCTTCACCCTGCTCGGCGGCGTTTCCAAATCCGATGCCAGCGTGCCAGTCGAAACGACGCTGGTGTTCGACGATCGCGATGCGCAGGGCTATCGCTACGATTACAGCAACAAGAATTCGCCTTTGCTGGCGTTCGGTACCAGCGTGACCGATCCCGCGAATTTTCAGCTGGCCGAAATTCGCGACCGGCCATCGGACGTGGTGAACCAGTTCAAGACTGCGCAACTGCGTACCGAATGGGACGTGGCGGAGGGGTTCCAGGTCCGTGCCGGCGGCATGTGGCGGCGCTACGACTATGACATCACCGCCTTTACCCGCGATACGGCGGTGTGCGGCAATGGCGGGCGCGATCTGGTGCTGGGCACTATTACCTGTTCGGCGAGCACTGCCTTTGGCCCGACCGCAGTCTATGGGTTCCAGGCGACCAATGCGCTGTCCGAACTGTTCACGCTGCGGGGATCGAACGCGCCGTCGGGTACCTCGCTGCAATGGCTGATCCCCAATTTCGACGCGGTCACCGACTTTACCGGCCTGTATAACCGCCCGCTCGCGCTCGACGTCGGCAATAATCGCGGCGTGGTTGAGGAGACCAAGGGCGGCTACCTGCAATTCGATGCCAAGGGCACGGTGTTCGGTCTGGAATATGCCGCCAATGCCGGTATCCGTTACGTCCGCACCGATCAGTCGTCCTATGGCATCAACAGCGGCGTCAACGTGACGGTGAAGCGCGATTACGAGGATTGGCTCCCCTCGATGAACGTCGCGCTCTACCCGACCAGCGACATCATCGTGCGCGGCGCGATCGCAAAGGTCATAACCCGCCCGTCGCTCGGCAATCTGACACCGGGCGGGTCGGCGGACGGTTTCAATTTCCGTGTGACCAGCGGCAACCCGTTCCTCGAACCATTCCGCGCGACCAATTACGATCTGGCCGCCGAATGGTATTTTGCCCCGCAATCGGCCTTCTCGGTCGCGCTGTTCCGCAAGGACGTGGCGAGCTTCCCGGTCGCGGTTGCGCGCAGCGGCACCTTTACCGAAACCGGGCTGTCGCCGTCGGTGCTGGTGTCGTCGTCGCCTGCCGCGCTCAATCCCGCGCTCCAGTCCCAGGATATCTGGACGATCTCGACCACCGGCAATGGTCAGGGTGCGTCGCTCGACGGGATCGAAATCGCGTTGCAGGCGCCGTTCCGCTTCCTGCCCGGCGTGCTGCGCAATTTCGGCGGGATCGTGAACGCGACCTTCGTCCGGTCGGAAGCCGATTATACGCAACAGGGTCCGGCGACCACGCCCGGCGGTGCGCTGCCGACCGTCACCCGGACCGAGACGCTGTACAATGTGTCGAAGCGCCAGTTCAATGCGACGCTGTATTACGAGGATGACCGGTTCAGCGCGCGCACCTCGGTCGCGTATCGCGGTCCCTATGTCGATGGCGGGTCGGGCACCGGCAACATCTTCGAAGGCTATGATTCGATCGCGAACGTCGATGCGTCGATCCGCTACAAGCTGACCGACTTCCTCGAATTGTCGCTGGAGGGTACGAACCTGACCGACGCCTATCGCCGCCGGATCGTCGACGTCGATGCGCGCCGCAATTACGAGAATAACCATTTTGGGCGCACGCTGTTGGTCGGCGCGCGGGTGAAGATGTGAGCAGCTTCTCGCGGCGGAAGGTGATGGCGGGGGCGGCGCTGGGCGGCGCGCTCACTTCGCTGCCCGCCGCGGGCGGGGCGGCGCCCGCCCCCGCCCCGCCCTATCGACGCGGCTTCGATAATCAGCGCGTTGCCGATCTGGGCGACGGGCGTTTCCTGAACCCGTTGATGGCGGGCGATCATCCGGATCCGACGATCCTGAAGGATGGTCGCGATTATTACATGACCTTCTCCACCTTCGATTCCTATCCGGGGCTGGTCATCTGGCATTCGCGCGATCTGGTGAACTGGACCCCGCGCACCGCTGCGCTGACGAAGAATATCGGCGCGGTGTGGGCGCCCGAACTGACGAAGCACAAGGGCCGCTATTACCTCTATATCCCCACCAAGAACCCGACGACCAGCTGGGTGATCTGGGCCGATCATATCGACGGACCGTGGTCGGAACCGATCGACCTGAAACTGCCCGATCACATCGATCCCGGCCATGCGATCGGTGAGGACGGATCGCGCTGGCTGTTCCTGTCGGGCGGCGACCGCATCCGCCTGTCCGACGACGGCCTTAAGACGGTCGGCAAGGTCGAGCATGTCTATGACCCATGGCGCTATCCCGCTACCTGGGATGTCGAGGGGTTCAGCCCCGAAGGACCGAAGGTCATGCGGCATGGCGACTATTTCTATCTGGTCACCGCTGTGGGTGGCACGGCGGGGCCGCCGACCGGGCATATGGTGATCGCCGCACGGTCGAAGTCGATTCACGGCCCGTGGGAGCATCATCCCGGCAACCCGATCGTGCGCACCAACTCACTTGATGAGAAATGGTGGTCGCGGGGGCATGCGACTTTGGTGGAGGGGCCGGACGGCAGCTGGTGGTCGGTCTATCACGGTTACGAGAACGGCTATTGGACGCTGGGGCGACAGGCGTTGCTCGACCCGGTCGAATGGACGCCCGATGGCTGGTTCCGCATGACCGGCGGCGATCTGTCGCAGCCGATCGCCAAGCCGAAGGGCGGACAGGCGCTGCGCCACGGGCAGGCGCTGTCGGACGATTTCACGACGCTGGCGCTCGGTACCAAATGGAATTTCTTCCGTCCCACCCCCGATGATCGCGATCGGGTTCGGGTGCAGGACGGCGCGCTGCTGCTGGATGCGAAGGGCAAGGCGCCGTCGGACGGCGCGCCGCTGCTGCTGATCGCGAGCGATACCGGCTATCGCTTCGAATGCGATATCGAGATTGCGCCGGGCGGAACCGCCGGGCTGATCCTGTTCTATGACGACAAGTTGTATTGCGGGTTGGGGTTCGACGAACAGCGTTTCGTCACCCACCAATATGGCATCCAACGCGGACGACCCGTTAATCCGCATGGGAGACGGATGCGGATGCGGGTCACCAACGACCGGCATATCGTGTCCTATCACACCAGCGGCGATAACGGGCGGACGTGGCAGCGCTTCGACCGCGGCATGGAGGTGTCGGGCTATCACCACAATGTCCGCGGCGGGTTCCTGATGCTGCGGCCCGGCCTCTATTCGGCGGGACAGGGCACCGCGCGCTTCCGCGACTTCCGCTTCACCGCGCTATAGCTTGACGAGGCCGGCGGGCGCGAGGCACAGGCCGCGCGTCAGCTTCGGGGGTAGCGGGATCATGCGGATCGCGATCATCGACACCAGCACCACGCGCGCCGCGATCATTTCGGAGGGGCTGCGCGAAGCGGGGCTGGACGATATCGTCGTCATCGACGGCACCCGCCGGCTGGTCGCCGATGTCGAGGCGGCGGCACCCGAGGTGATCCTGATCAACCTCGAAAATCCCAGCCGTGATGAGCTGGAGGAGTTCTTCGCGGTATCGCGCGCGCTCGCCCGCCCGATCGCGATGTTCGTCGACCAGAGCGATGCGGAATCGACTGCCGCCGCCGTCGATGCCGGCGTCTCCGCTTATATCGTCGACGGCCTCGCCAAGCAGCGGATCAAGCCGGTCCTCGACCTCGCCATCCGCCGGTTTCAGGCATTCGCCCGGTTGCAGGCCGAACTGGTCGAGGCGAAGAGCGCGCTGGCCGACCGGACCACGATCGACAAGGCGAAGGCGATCCTGATGAAGCGGCGCGGGATCGACGAACCCGCCGCCTATGCGCTGCTTCGCGCACAGGCGATGCGGTCGAACCGACGGATCGTCGAGATCGCCGATGCGATCCTGACCAGCGACGCATTGATGGGAGGCATGTGATGGCGCTCGACAAGGTCCGCATCGGTTTCGTGCCGCTGGTCGATGCCGCCCTCCCCATCCTCGCCCGCGAACAGGGATTTGCCGAGGCCGAGGGGCTGGAGATCGAGCTGGTCCGCGACATGACGTGGGCGACGGTGCGCGACCGGCTGCTCTATGGCCATACCGATGCCGCGCACATGGTCGCGCCGCTGGCGATCGCCACTGCGCTGGGTCGCGGACGTCCTGCCGTACCGATCGCGGTGCCGTTCGTGCTGGGACTGAACGGCAACGCGATCACGCTGGCGCTGCCGCTGGCCGAGCAGGTGCTGGACGGCGAAGGTCTGGGCGATCCGGTGACGCTTGGCGCGCGGTTGAAGGCGGTGGCGCAGGCGCGGGCGGCGGCCGGACGGCGACTGCGGTTCGGGGTGGTGCATCGCTATTCGAGTCACAATTACATGTTGCGCTACTGGCTGGCGGCAGTCGGCATCCGCCCCGACCATGACGTGGAGATAGTGACGACCAGCCCGACCTTTGCCGCCGACGCGCTGGCGGTGGGCGAGGTCGACGGCATCTGCGTCGGCGAACCGTGGAACAGCGTCGCGGTCGATCGCGGCGTCGGGCGGATCGCGTTGGTCACCGCGCAGATCTGGCGGCGCGGCGTCGAGAAGGTACTGGCGCTGCGCGAGCAGACGGTCGCCGAACGCGGCGACGTGGTGCAGCGGCTGATCCGTGCGCTCCACGCCGCCGCCGCGCATTTCATCGATCCCGCGACCCGCGACGCCAGCGCCGCGATCCTCGCCTGCCCCGACTATCTCGACGCGCCGGTCGACCCGATCCTGCGTGCGATCGGCGATCGGGTGCGGGTCGTGTCGGGCGCCGATCCGCTGCACGTGCCCGACTTCATGTTCCAGTATCGCGAGGCAGCGAACTTTCCCTGGCGGAGTCAGGCGGCATGGCTCTATTCGCAGATGGTCCGCTGGGACCGCACTCCCTTCTCGCCGGAGGAAGCGCACATCGCGCAAGGCGTGTTCCGCCCCGATCTGTACCGCGCCGCGCTGGCCGGATCGGGCGCGCCCCTGCCGGGCGCCAGTTCGAAACTGGAGGGCGCGATCGGCGGGACCGTTGCGGCCGGATCGACCCAGGGGCGGCTGATGCTGGGCAGCGATCCGTTCTTCGACGGCCGGTCGTTCGATCCGGATGATATTGCAGGATATTTGGATACCCTGCCCTGAAACCCGTTTAATCCATTCGTCGCAAATCGTGCTGCACTGCGAAACCATCTTGCACGGCGGCTGCGAATCAGTCATCTTCCCTGTGTCCGGCAATGGCGTCGGGCACGAGATAAGCGCGATGCGGTTCCAACGGCGGGACCGATAGCGTCGGGCGATCGATGATCGCCACACGGCAACGAAGCCGCCCCGATGCGCCCGAACAGGGCCGCGTCGGGGCGGCTTTTTCTTTGTCCATCGCATTCGGGGAACTGCCATGGCTACCGCCTATTGGAAAGACGATACCGCCGCCGCCAAACCGGACAGCTTCTGGTCGAGCGGCCATACGCCGACGCTGATCGCGGCATTCCTGTATTTCGACCTCGCCTTCATGGTGTGGGTGCTGCTCGGGCCGCTCGCGCCCGATATCGCCGCGACGCTGAGCCTGACGCCGGCGCAAAAGGGACTGATGGTCGCGGTGCCGACGCTGGCAGGCGCGCTGCTGCGCGTGGTCAACGGCCTGCTGGTCGACCGCATCGGACCGAAGCGGGCCGGCGCGATCAGTCAGATCATCGTCATCGCCGGGCTGTTCTGCGCATGGGCGCTGGGGGTGAACAGCTTTGCCGGCACGCTGGCGCTGGGCGTCATCCTCGGGTTCGCCGGGGCCAGCTTCGCGATCGCATTGCCGCTTGCCAGCCGCTGGTATCCGCCCGAGCATCAGGGCAAGGCGATGGGCCTGGCCGGCATGGGTAATTCGGGCACGGTGCTGGCCGCGTTGTTCGCGCCGACCCTCGCCAAGCTGTTCGGCTGGAACGCTGTGCTGGGTCTGGCGTGCATCCCGCTGACGCTGGTGTTCGTCGCCTATATGGTGATGGCGAAGGACGCGCCGAACGCCCCGCCCGCCCGCAAGCTGACCGAATATTTCCTGCCGCTCAAGCAGGGCGACGCGTGGTGGCTGATGGGCTTCTATGCCGTCACCTTCGGCGGGTTCGTCGGGTTGGCCGCGTCGCTGCCGATCTACTTCACCGACCGGTTCGGGCTGACGACCATCACCGCCGGTTACTGCACCGCCGCCTGCGTGTTCGCCGGATCGCTGGTGCGGCCGATGGGCGGCGCGCTGGCCGACAAGATCGGTGGCGTGAAGGCGCTGTCGGCAGTGTTCGTCGTCGCCGCCGCCGCGCTGGCCGGGGTCGGACAGGCGAACAGCGTCGAACTAGCCCTTGCGCTGTTCGTCCTCGCCATGCTGGCACTGGGCACGGGGAACGGCGCGGTGTTCCAGCTGGTGCCGCAGCGTTTCGCGGCGGAAATCGGGGTCATGACCGGGCTGGTCGGCATGGCCGGCGGCATCGGTGGCTTCTACCTCGCCTCGTCGCTCGGCATCGCCAAGCAGCTGACCGGCAGCTTCCAGAGCGGATTCCTGATCTTCGCTGCGCTGGCTCTCATTGCGTTTACCGGTCTGTCGGTAGTGAAGGGCGGTTGGCGCCGCAATTGGGCGGCCGCCGAGGGAGTTCGGATCTGACCGCCATGCGCACTATCGCCCGCCTTTCGCTCACCACCGTCGCCACGCTGACCGCCATGCCCGCCGCCGCCCAGACGCTGACCCCGCTCGCCGAAGCGCGGCTGCGCTACGAAACCGTCGAGCAGGACAATCTGCCGAAGGATGCGCACGCGGTCACCACCCGCCTGCGCACCGGGGTGGAGGCAAAGGCGGCGCGGTTCTCGGCGTTGTTCGAGGCGCAGGGGAACCTGTCGATCGTCCCCGATTATTTCGACGGACTGAACGGCAAGACCGACCGCCCGCTGATTGCCGATCCGCGCAGCATCGGCGTGTACCGGGCGCAACTGCGCTATGCCGCGCCCGGCTTCGCGGTGACGGCGGGGCGTCAGCGGATCGCGCTGGACGACGAACGTTTCGTCGGCGCGGCGCAGATCCGCAACAACGCCCAGACCTTCGACGCGGTGCGCACCGAATGGACACCGATCAAGGGCCTGAAGGCCGATGTCACCTATGCCTGGGGCGTGCGTACCGTATGGGGCATCGACGGCACCGGCCAGCGCCAGCGCGCCATTTCGGGCGACAATGTCTTTGCCACGCTGGGCGTCGCGACGCCGATCGGCACCGCCACCGCCTTCGCCTATCTGGTCGATCAGGACGAAGCGGTGGTGCAGAATTACCGCCTGTCGAGCCAGAGCTACGGCCTGCGCCTGAACGGCACGCAACCGATCGGCAAGGCGAAGCTTAGCTATACGCTCAGCCACGCCCGCCAGTCCGACTGGGGCCGCAACCCCAATGATTATGCCGCCGCCTACTGGTTGGGCGAAGGCGCGGTCGAACTGTCGGGCAGCAAGCTGGGCGGCGGTTACGAAGTGCTCGGTGCCGATGAAGGTCGCGCGCTGACCGCGTTCAACACGCCGCTGTCGTCGATCTTCAAATTTCAGGGATGGGCCGACAAGTTCACCACCACCCCCGCCGACGGCATTCGCGACGTGTATGCCAATGTCGGTCACGTTTGGCCGGTCGTCGGCCGGCTGAAGGGGGTCGGGGTGCAGGCCGCCTATCATCGGTTCGCCTCCGACCGGCTGGTCCGCCGCTATGGCGACGAACTCGATCTGCTGGCGACCGCCAAGCTCGACCGGACCGCGCTGTCGGTCCGCTACGCCGATTACCGTGCCGATGGCTTCGGCGTGGATACCCGCAAATTCTGGCTCCAACTGGACTGGACACTATGAAACACGAACCTCTCACCCCCGGCGTTGACACGCGCGATCACCTCGTCGTGATCGGCAACGGCATGGCCGGGTGCCGCGCGGTCGAGGAACTGCTGGCGCGCGATCCCAGCCGGTACCGCGTCACCATCTTCGGCGCCGAACCGCATGTGAACTATAACCGGATCATGCTGTCGCCGGTGCTGGCGGGTGAGAAGACGTTCGAGCAGATCGTCATTAATGGGGCCGACTGGTACGCGCAAAACGCGATCGAACTGGTCGCGGGCGATCCGGTCGTCGCCATCGACCGCGCGGCCAGGACGGTGACGGCGCGTTCGGGCCGCGTCACCGGGTACGACCGGCTGCTGATCGCGACCGGGTCCGACCCGTTCATCATTCCGGTGCCGGGCAAGGACCTGCCGGGCGTGATCGGTTTCCGCGACATGAAGGATGTCGACCATATGCTCGCCGCCGCCGAGCGCGGTGGCGATGCGGTGGTGATCGGCGGCGGGCTGTTGGGGCTGGAGGCGGCGCACGGCCTGTCGCTGCGGGGCATGAAGGTCACCGTGCTGCACATCATGCCGACGCTGATGGAACGGCAGCTCGATGAAGCGGCGGGCTGGCTGCTGAAATCCGCGCTCGAAGCGCGCGGCCAGACCATCCTGACGGGCGCCGACACCGCCGAGATCGTCGGCACCGATGCGGTCGAGGGCGTGCGGCTGAAGGACGGGACGCTGATCCCCGCCAGCCTCGTGGTGATGGCGGTCGGCATCCGCCCGTCGGTTGCACTGGCGCGCGACGCCGGCCTCGCGGTCGGGCGCGGTATCCAGGTCGACGACCATATGGTTACCAGCGACCCTGCCATCCTCGCGGTCGGCGAATGCGTCGAGCATGACGGCAACGTCTATGGCCTCGTCGCGCCGCTATGGGACATGTGTCGTGCGCTGGCCGATGGGCTGACCGACGCGCACACCGGCTATCGCGGGTCGGTGACCTCGACCAAGCTGAAGGTCGCCGGGCTGGACGTGTTCTCGGCCGGGGACTTTTCGGGCGGCGACGGTGCGGAGGATATCGTCCTGCGCGATGCCAGCCGCGGCATCTACAAGCGGGTCGTGGTCAAGGACGACCGCATCGTTGGCGCGGTGCTGTATGGCGATACCACCGACGGCAACTGGTATTTCGACCTGTTGAAGAAGGGCGACAGCGTCGCCGACATTCGCGACCTGCTGATCTTTGGACAGGCTTTCGCTTCGGGAGGGGCGCAGGCGGACCCTAAGTCGGCCGTTGCGGCGCTCTCCGACGATGCGGAGATTTGCGGCTGCAACGGCGTGACCAAGGGTAAGGTCTTCGCCTGCATCGATGGCGGCGCGCACAGCCTCGACGCGGTGCGTTCGGGGTGCAAGGCATCGGCGAGTTGCGGTTCGTGCACCGGGATCGTCGAGACGCTGCTGGCGCTGCGCCTGGGCGACGAGGTCAAAGCCGGGCCGAAGACCATGTGCAAATGCACCAGCTTCGGCCATGACGACGTCCGCCGCGAGATCGTGGCGCAGGATATGCGCTCGATCCCCGAGGTCATGCAGAAGCTGCATTGGTCGACGCCCGATGGCTGTTCGTCGTGCCGCCCGGCGCTCAACTATTATCTGCTGTGCGCGCTGCCCGGCGTCTACAAGGACGACCAGCAGAGCCGCTTCGTCAACGAACGCCTGCATGCCAACATCCAGAAGGACGGCACCTATTCGGTCGTGCCGCGCATGTGGGGTGGGCTTACCAACCCCCGCGAGTTGCGCGCGATCGCCGATGTCGTCGAGAAGTACGACGCGCCGATGGTCAAGGTCACCGGCGGCCAGCGCCTCGACATTTTCGGTATCAAGCGCGAGGATCTGCCTGCCGTCTGGGCCGATCTGAATGCCGCTGGCATGGTCAGCGGCCATGCCTATGGCAAGTCGTTGCGCACGGTGAAGACCTGTGTCGGGTCCGAATGGTGCCGCTTCGGTACGCAGGATTCGACCGGGCTGGGCGTCAAGGTCGAGCGCATGACCTGGGGGTCGTGGATGCCCCACAAGTTCAAGATCGCCGTATCGGGATGTCCGCGCAATTGTGCCGAGGCGACGATCAAGGACTTCGGCGTTGTCTGTGTCGACAGCGGCTACGAACTGTCGGTCGGCGGCAATGGCGGCATCAAGGTCCGCGCCACCGACTTCCTGTGCAAGGTCGCGACCGAGGAAGAGGCTATGCACTACTGCGCTGCCTTCATCCAGCTGTACCGCGAGGAAGCGCGCTATCTGGAGCGGACCGCCCCGTGGATCGAACGCGTCGGCGTCGACTATGTCCGTGCCCGCATCGCCGAAGATGCTCCGGGTCGCGATGCGCTGGCCGAGCGCTTCCTGTTCTCGCAGACCTTCATGCAGGACGATCCATGGGCGGCGCGCGTCGCCGGGGCGGAGCGCGAACATCACGCGCCGATGGCGACATTCACCCCGAAGCAGGAGGTGCTGGCATGACCGGCGAATGGCTCGACATCGGCTGGGTCGATGAAATCCCGCTGCGCGGCAGCCGTACCGTGCAGGTGACCGGCGGCGACGATATCGCCGTGTTCCGCACCGGCGAGGGCAAGGTCTTTGCGCTGGCCGATCGCTGTCCGCACAAGGGCGGGCGGCTGAGCCAGGGCATCGTCCATGGCGGTGCGGTCGCGTGCCCGCTGCACAATTGGCGCATCGCGCTGGCGACCGGCGAGGCGATGGGCGAGGACAAGGGGTGTACGCCGACGGTGCCGGTCAAGATCGACGCCGGCCGCGTGCTGATCTGCCGCGCCAGCGCGCTGAAGGTGGCGGCGTGAAACTCCCTCTCCCCTTCAAGGGAGAGGGCCGGGGAGAGGGGGTTGTGCGTAACAACGGCCGTCTCGCACTCCCCCTCTCCCAACCCTCTCCCCTGACGGGGAGAGGGCTATGAGTGTGAAAACCACTTGCGCCTATTGCGGGGTCGGGTGCGGGATCCTCGCCACGCCGACGGGCGCGCGTACCGCGTCGATCGCCGGCGATCCGGAGCACCCCGCCAATGCCGGCCGGCTGTGTTCCAAGGGCACGCATCTCGGCGAGACGATCGGACTCGACGGCCGCCTCCTCACGCCCATGATCGGCCGCAAGCAGGCGACGTGGGACAAGGCGCTCGACCTCGTCGCCAAACGCTTTCGCGACACCATCGCAGCGCACGGCCCCGACAGCGTCGCCTTCTACGTCTCCGGCCAGTTGCTGACCGAAGACTATTACGTCGCCAACAAGCTGATGAAGGGATTCATCGGATCGGCGAACATCGACACCAATTCGCGACTGTGCATGTCGAGCGCGGTGGCGGGCCACCTGCGCGCGTTCGGTGAGGACGTCGTGCCCGCCAATTACAGTGACCTCGACGCCGCCGACCTGATCGTGCTGGTCGGATCGAACACCGCGTGGTGCCACCCGATCGTCTATCAGCGCATCCGCGCGCGCTGCGACGCCGGGGCAAAGCTGGTGGTCATCGATCCGCGCCGTACCGAAACCGCCGATGAAGCCGACCTGCACCTGCCGGTGAAGCCCGGCACCGACGTGGCGCTGATGAACGGGTTGCTGGCATGGTGCCGCGACGCTGGCGTGCTCGACAACGCCTATCTCGACGCGCATGTCGCGGTGTCGGACGGCTTCTGGGACAGCCTCGCCGACGGCTATGACCTGTGGTCAGTCGCGAAGACCTGCGACGTCCCCGTCGCCGATCTGCGCCGCTTCTACGAACTGTTCGCCGCCAACCCGCGCACCGTCACGATGTTCAGCCAGGGCATCAACCAGTCGCTGACCGGCACCGATCAGGTCAATGCGATCGTCAACGTCCACCTCGCCACCGGCCGCATCGGCAAGCCGGGCGCGGCACCCTTTTCGATCACCGGCCAGCCCAACGCGATGGGCGGGCGCGAGGTCGGGGGTCTTGCCAACACGCTCGCCGCGCATATGGGGTTCGCGCCCGAGGACGTGGCGCGGGTCGGCCGTTTCTGGGCCGCGCCCAACATGGCGAGCGCACCGGGGCTGAAGGCGGTCGACCTGTTTCGCGCCGTGGGCGAGGGCCGGATCAAGGCGGTATGGATCATGGCGACCAATCCCGCCGTGTCGATGCCCGATGCCGATCGCGTCCGCGCCGCGCTGGCCGATTGCCCGTTCGTCGTGGTGTCCGACGTGATCGCCGACACCGACACGTCGGCTTACGCGCATGTCCGCCTGCCCGCCGCAGCATGGGGCGAGAAGGACGGCACGGTCACCAATTCGGAACGCGTCATCAGCCGCCAGCGCGCTTTCATGGCCCTTCCCGGCGAGGCCAAGCCCGACTGGTGGATCATCGCGCAGGTCGCGCAGCGCATGGGCTGGCGCAGCGCGTTCGCCTATGACCGGCCCGCCGATATCTGGCTCGAGCATTGCCGGCTGTCGACCTATCAGAATGACGGCGCACGGCGTTTCGCGCTGCCGGGCCACGCCGCGCGCGGCAATGCCGAATATGCAGCGATGCAGCCGTTCCGCTGGGACGACACGCCGTTCGCCGATGGTCGTTTCCCAACCCCCGATGGCCGCGCGCGCATGGTCGCGGTCGCGCAAAAGCCGGTGGCCGGTACGCTCGACGCATGGCCGATGACGCTCAACACCGGGCGCTATCGCGACCAGTGG
Source organism: Sphingomonas sp. Leaf10 (assembly GCF_001421245.1). Taxonomy (GTDB): domain Bacteria; phylum Pseudomonadota; class Alphaproteobacteria; order Sphingomonadales; family Sphingomonadaceae; genus Sphingomonas. The sequence goes on from NZ_LMKE01000006.1 coordinate 293,936, forward strand.
CATACGATGACCCGCACGGGTCTCAGCCCCAAACTCGCCCGCCATCGCGAGGAACCGCTGGTCGAGGTGCATCCCGACGACGCCGTCCGCCTCGGCATCGCCGATGGCGGCCTCGCCCGCGTTGCGACGCCACAGGGCGACAGCCTGTACCGCGCACAGGTCACGCCGACCCAGCGGCCGGGCGAATTGTTCGTGCCGATCCACTGGACCGATCGTACCTCTACGGGTGGCCGTTCGGGCCGCCTGCCCCGCCCGCTGACCGATCCGGTGTCGGGCCAGCCTGGGTTCAAGGCGACCCCGGCGCGGATCGCGGCGGTGGCAAGCGACTGGCGCGGCTTCCTGATCGTGCGTGACGAAACCCCTCGCCCCGACTGCCTGTGGGCGACGCGGGTGGCGGTCCCGTGCGGCACGGTGTGGGATCTGGCTGGCGAAGGTGACGCCGCGAAGCTCGACCGGCTGCTGCCGCGTGGCGAACGGATCGAGGCGATCGACAGCGCACGCGGCATGCGCCGCATCGCCGTCCTGCAGGACGGCCGGCTTGCCGCCGCACTGTTCGTCACCCGCGACGGATCGCTTCCCTCCCGCGACTGGTTGGTCGCGCAACTGGCCGAGGCGAGCGCCGCGCCGACCCTACTCGCCGGTCGCGCGCCGGGCGTGCAGGTCGATCGCGGCCCGATCGTCTGCGCCTGTTTCGATATCGGCCTCAACACCATCCTGACCACCATCGCCGAACAGCGGCTGACCGATGTCGCCGCGATCGGCAAGGCGATCGGCGCGGGTACGAACTGCGGTTCCTGCCGCCCCGCGCTCGCCAAGCTGCTGCAACCGAAAGGATCGTCCCATGCCGCATGACTTCACCCCCGGCATGGTCTGGCTGGTCGGGGCCGGTCCGGGCGATCCCGACCTGCTGACCCGCAAGGCCGAACGGCTCATCGCCGCCGCCGACATCGTCTTCTACGACGCGCTGGTCGGTCCCGGCGTGCTCGACCTGATCGGCCCCCAAGCCGAACGCGTCTCGGTCGGCAAGCGATCGGGGCGTCATTCGAAGGAGCAACGGTCGATCAACGACCTGCTCGCCGACGCCGCGCTGGCCGGCAAGCGCGTCGTGCGGCTGAAGGGCGGCGACGCGTCGATTTTCGGCCGGTCGACCGAAGAGATCGAACATCTGGCGGCGCACGGCGTCGCCACCCGCATCTGCCCCGGCATCACCGCCGCCAGCGCGGCGGCGGCGTCGGGTGGGGTTTCGCTGACGCTACGCGGCCTCGCCCGCAAGCTGACCTTCGTCACCGCCCATGCCCGTGCCGGCGAAGCGCTCGATCTCGACTGGCAGACCCTCGCCGCGCCCGATGCGACGCTGGCCGTCTATATGGGCCGCGCCGCCGCGCATGAGGTGGCACGCGAACTGATCGCCGCCGGCCGCGCCGCCGATACGCCGGTCATGGTCGCGGTCAACGTGTCGCTGCCGGCCGAACGCATCATCCGCGGCCGCCTGTCGGCGCTCGCCTTTCTGGTCGAGGCGATCAGCGACAGCGACCCCGCGCTGCTGCTGATCGGCGAGGCCGTGGCGGCCCCGACGCCCATTGCCGTCCGCGCGGATCGCTACGTACCGAGCAGCCTGTAACCTGCGCCCGGTGCGTCAGGATTGGCGCGACGGATCAAGTATCGGCGCGGATGCGACGCGCGTGATCGCCGATCGTCACCAGGCGCGGGGCGCTCCCCCCACCCGCCGGGCGACCGCCGCCTCGACTTCGTTCATCTCCACCTGCGACAGGGTGCCAGCCGCCAGCATCTTGCGCATCAGTTCATCGACCAGTGCCGCGAGAAAATGAACCTCGGCCCGCAAAGCGTTGGTGTCTTCCCCATGGGCGTTCACGTCCATCCGTTTCGACTCCGACCGCTTCCGTCGGCGGGCACCATCCACGTCGCGACTCTCCGGCGCAAGGACTTTGAATCAGGGCAATTGCCCATCATTGCCGTATTTCAGCTCCAGATAGCGGCCCTGCACCGCAATGCCGTCCAGCGCGCCATCACCCGCCGCACCGCGCAGCCGCGTGAGTTCGGCATCGATCAGGTGCAGCCCGTTGACGAGATGATCGTCCGGGGTCCGCCCGTCGGGCAACATCGTCCGGCGCGCGGCGGGCGGTACGTCGCGCCAACCGTCGACCAGGTCGGGTAGTTCGATCGAGACCAGCTTGTGAATTGCTCCCGCCGCCGGGCTGCGTGGATCGAGCCGCGTGACCAGCGGGCGCAGCCCGTCGAGGCGGTGGCGAATATCGGTCGCCAGTTGCCGCGCCGGCGGCGGCAGGCCGCGCTGATACCCCGCCAGCCAGATATCGGCTTCGTCGACCAGATCGGGCAGCGCTGCCTGCACCAGCGCCTCGCGGCCCGGTGCACGCGGATCGGTGTGCAGCACGATCAGCGTCGTCACGACGATCAGCGCGGCCATCGCCACGGCCAGCGCCACCCCCGGCGCGCTGACGGCAGCCAGCACCGCCCAGACCAGCAGCGCACCCGCGCTGGCCATTGCGAGGCGTAGCGCCAGCCGGCGCTGGCGACGTGCCTTTGCCGCGCGTTCGCGGCGCGCCTGCTCGCGCCCCTCCGGCGACATGCGGCGCAACAGCTCTTCGGCACCGCTCAGCCCAACCTCGGCAAAGCCGCTCACGACCTTGCGTGCCCTCGGCAGGATCGGCCCCTGCGGTTCGATATCGTCGTCCATGTCCTGCAACATGGGGGATTTTGCCGGATGATCCAGCGTCGATCGCTACCTCGAACGCTGTCGCGGCACGAACTCGGTCAGGACCGCCTTTTCCAGCAGGTCGGGCGGCAACAGACCCTGTGCGAGCAGGAAGTCGTTGAACGCCATCCGGTCGAATTTAGGACCGAGCGCCAGTTCCGCCGCGATCCGGATGCGCAGTAAACGGGTATAGCCATAGAAATAACTGCCCGCCTGCCCCGGCGCGCGCGAAGTGTAGCGCTCGATCTCCTGCTTCGCCATCGCGGGCGAAACCGCCACCTGCTCGATCAGGATACGGCGCGCATCGTCGATCGACAGCAGGCCGAGGTTCAGCATCGGATCGAGGAACGCACGCGCCGCCCGCAGCAGCCGCGCCTGATAGGCCATCAACTGCCCCTCGATCGGGTGATAGGGCAGCGCCTCCGCCTCGGCATAAAGCGCCCACCCCTCCACATTCACGCTGTTGAAGGCATAGAGGATGCGTGCCTGCGACACGCCGCCTTCGAGCATGGCCGAAAATTGCAGCTCGTGTCCCGGCCGCCCCTCATGCGCGCTGACCGTCCATTGCGCCGCGGGGAAATTGAAGTCGTCGTAGCGCAACTCCGGCCCGGTTCCCGGCACACCGACCGGTAACACGAACGTGCCATATTCGCCCGTGTTGTTCAGCAGCGGCGGCGGTTCCATGTGCGGTGCGGGCGATGCCGCCGATTCCGCCACGCTCGCCAGCCGCATTTTCATCGGCCGCTCGGGCAGGGTCACGATGCGTTCGCGGCGGATCGCATCCTCGATCCGGCGATTGATCTCGGCATAGCTCTCCTCGATCCGGTCGTCGGGAACCGGATCGCGCTTCAATTGGCGGATGATGTCGACATAGCTGCCCGGCGTCAGCCGCTTCTCGGCGACGACGCGCGGAGCGATCGCGGCCATCGTCGCGCGGGTCTCGGCGAATTCGACCTGCGCCTGTGCGATCAACTGGCGGGGGTCGATATCGATACCGAACTGCCGGAGGCGGAAGGCGTACATCTCGGGCGGCAGCCGATGGTCGGTGCGGGCCAGCGGCAGGACGGTGGCCTTGGTCCATGCGGTATAGGCGGCGATCTGCGCGTCAAGCTTCGCCAATGCCGGGCCGGCGCCCGCGACCTTGTACTGCGCGAACAGCTTGGCGATACCCTCGGCAAAGGTGGCGGCGTTGGCGATGGCATTGTCGACCGATACCTTGTCGGGTCCGAGCAGTCCCGGCGTGCGCAGTTCCTCGAACCGGGCGCGGGCCAGATCGGTTAGCGGCGTGGTGCCCGGCCAGTCGCCGACATAGCGCCGCAGCAGTTCGACCGCCCGCGCGCGCCGCTTCGGCGTCACCTGATCGTCGAGCAGCACCTTCAGCCCGCCGAACATCGCCTCCGGCGCGTCGATCCAGCCCAGCATGTATTTGTGACGGAGCCGGGTGCTTTCGATATCGTCGGCGACCGACTGGATCAGGATGTCGAGATCCTGCCGGATCCGCGGATCGCGCTCGCCCTCGCGCCGTCGCTTCAACTCGGCGATCACCGCCGTCAGCGCTTCGGCACGCCGTTCGTCGCGCCGGGGCGCCAGATCGACGGCCAGCCCGTCATAGGCCGACAGGCCGTTGCCCGACGCTTCCTCGGGATCGAATTTCGCCTGTGCTTCGAGCACCAACGCCGTGTTCAGGTTGCTCGCCGTCACCCAATCGGCCTGCGTCGCGGCGGGGGCGGCCGGTGCTTGCGCGGCATGGGCCGCCGTGCTTCCCGCCACCGCCCAGCCGGACGCCAGCGCCCCGACAACCGCCACCCGCACGAACCCGACCATCGCATCCCCCTGCCCGATCGATCTCCTCGGGCGACATCGGCGATGCGTATCAGGAACGAAGCGATCCGCAACATCCATCGGGGACCGCACCGGCGCCGCTCGCCCGCGCAATGCACGGGGACACCGGCAGTCGCTATCCGCGAGACGACATCCTGCGACATCGCCCTGTCGAGGCTCCGGTCGGCGACCTCACCCCATCCGCCGCGCGACTTCGTTCATGAAGCGCACGTCGTCGCCGGCCGCCAGCCATGGGGCTTCGGCAGCGACCGCGCCGAGCAGGTCGGTCAGGTCGTCCAGTTCGGCCTTGGCGAAATTGCCGAGCACATAGGGGCTTACCCGGTCCTTGTGCCCCGGATGGCCGATGCCGAGGCGGATGCGGCGGAAGTCGGGGCCGATATGCGCGTCGGTCGAGCGCAGGCCGTTATGCCCGGCATGGCCGCCGCCGGTCTTCATCTTCAGCTTGAACGGGGCAAGGTCGAGCTCGTCGTGCAAGACGGTGACGTCGGCAGGCGTCAACTTGTAGAAGCGCATCGCTTCCCCGACCGAGCGGCCGCTTTCGTTCATGTAGGTGCCGGGTTTCAGCAGCAGGATTTTCTGCGTGCCGATCCGCCCTTCCTGAATCCAGCCCTGGAACGCCCGTTTCGGCGCGGCGAAACCATGGACCTCGGCGATGGCGTCGACCGCCATGAAGCCGATATTGTGGCGGTGCATCGCATATTGCGGCCCGGGATTGCCGAGGCCGGTCCAGAGTTGCATCACTTGGGTCCTTTGGTGACTGGCGCGCTGCTCTAGCGGGTGCGGGCGACGTGGTCACGCTTGCGATCATCGCGGCGGCCGCGCTGATCTGCATCCGCGGGAACCGGCGACGTTCGACCGTTCAAGGCGAAGGCGCCAACCCGCATGTCGGTCCGACAGCCACAGCGCGATCGCGCCAGCCTGTCCTGCGCTTCAGCCCGACAGCAAAGCCTTAGACGTCGACCAAGTCATAGGACTCGCCGACCAGCGCCAGCATCGCCTCGACGATAGCCGAGCCGCCGCCCGGTACGCCGTACACTTTCATGTCGCTGCCCCGCTTCGGAGCAGGGGGCATGGCGCAACGGCTTACAAGCCGGCCTGGTCGATCCTTTGCGCGATCTCGCTCGGCAATGCGGCCTCCGATTTCGGCAGTAGCCGATGCAGCGCCGTCTGCACGCGTTTGCGCGCGACCTGATACGCCTTGTGACGGATAACCCGGATCGCATTCGTCCGCCACGACGGGCTCTCGCCAAGCAGCGCTTCCCACTTGGCTTCCTCCGCCTCGAGGATCGACAGGGCGAGGCGCAATCCGTCGCGTCGGCCGCGGGCATATTCGTCGGACATGGGTGACGTCTTCATCTCAAGACGAAATTGTACCGCGCTACGATCTCTGACAAGCCCAATCCCCGCTGCGGTTGTCGCGCCGACGGCCGGCGCACGGCGCATGGCTCAATTGCCCTCGGCATCGACCATGATCACGACCGGCCTGCCGCGCGACACCGGCTCCCAACCGGATGACAGCGCAGAGCGCACGCACCGTGCGATCGTCGCGTCATCGAGTTGGAGCCGACCGCGCGGCAAACCCTTCAACAGCCGCTTGGGCGGAGGAAACTCGACCAGGGCCTCGCGCTTGGCGTCCTGCTGGAATAGCGCAATCGTCATGCCCTTCCATCCCTCGTCATCTGACTGATGAGGTTCGCTGTGCAGGTGCCAGTCATAGGCGGTACCATCGACCGTGACGGTGCCGGCGTTCGTGTGGGATTTCGACATACGGGGCCTGTAGCACAGCAAGTCCGCACGGACACAAACCCGGCAAGCGTCATGCATATTATCCGTTACCGGTCAGCAATCCCCGGCGGCTATTAAGCCGGTGAGAGTCCGACGGCGCGGTAGCTGGCGATCATGGCATCGAAAAACGCGATGTCCGATCGTCCCCTTGCAAAGAGTTGCGCACCCACGACCGCTGCATAGATGGCACAGGCCCGGACCATGCAATCTTCGAGAAGATCTTCATCCGAGCGGAACTTGAAGCCAACTCGTACCACCGGAAGGTTCTCGCTGGCCCCGGCTAGGACGCCAACGAGCGTGACCGGGAATGCTTTGGCATCGAGCGCAAGATGTACGACCTGGAGCGCAGGGAACAGCGCATTCAGGGCGAGCTGGACGACACCGTCGGTTTCACCACGGCATATGACGATAACGGCAATCCCGTGGCGGAACCGGTCTATCGGTTCGCACCAAAACCCGACAAGGCCGTGCAGACGCGCTACAAGACGTCCGGTATCGAAATGCTTAGCTGAGGCGAGAAGCGCCCGCCCGCCCGCCGGACGGCCGCTGCTGGTCGAGTCTAGCAACGCATTGCCGCCGACAACGAGCAAATGGTCATCCACTGGGAGGCGAAAGACTCAACCCGACAACGCACATAAGGCTACAGCGACCGTGCAAAGCGCAGAATGGCTTAGCGGTATACTTTGCCAAGACAATCGATAACCTGAAAATAGAAGATCGTTCGGCGTTCAAAGAACCGCTGCCAACAGCCGTTCAAGCTGGACGCTCTAGTCTCGGTCGAGGACGACAAGCCGAGATCGTACACAGTGATTGACGTTCACGGTCCTTTTCGACCGCAGCGAAAGCGAAGGCCGCGCGACCTCCTTACGGATTTGACTTAAGTTTTATCAGATCGGGCAGCTATCGGCCCAATAAACCCGCCCACATAAGACTGCAATTTCGCGACCTACAGCGCTAAAATCGCTACTCTTTTGGAAATTGGCTGGGGCGGCAGGACCGTCACGCCGAGGTTTTAACCATCTAAGTCCGCGTTTTATCGTCGGATCATCTGAGGCTCGTTCATCAGAATAGCCACGCACTGGTCGCATGAAAAGTCGTCGCTCTAAAAAAGTCCGTGGCCGCCAGCGGCGGCCACGCGCCCGCCATTCAAAAGCCCAGCCTGACCGACACGCCGGGCCGAACCGCTACCTCGGCCTGCAACCGCGCGACGAGGTCAGCCGCGTCGATGGTGGGCCAGTAACGTAGCTGCCGGGCGACGACAGCGAAGTCGCCGGGGGTCAGCCCCTCCACCGCGCGAAGGCACGCCGGGGCGGGCTTACCAAAGAAGCGCTTGAAAGCGACGGCGGCCCGCTCGGTGCCGAGCGGTTTCAGCCGCAGCTTGAAGACGAACCGCCGCAATGTCGCCGGATCCAGCCCCGCCTCATGGTTCGTCGCAGCGACCACCGGCAACGGATGCAAGTCGAGCCACGTCAGCAGTTCGTTGACCTGTCCGACCTCCCAACTGGTCCGCGCCGTACTGCGGTCGAACAGCAGCGAGTCCGCCTCGTCGAACAGCAGCACCGCCTCACGCCGCCGCGCCTCGGCAAAGGCATCGGCAATCTGCGCCTCGGTCTCGCCTACCCATTTGGACAGCAGGTCGGACGCACGCTTGACCAGCAGCGGCCGGTCGAGCGCCCGTGCCAGATGGTGCGCGAAGGCTGTCTTGCCGGTGCCGGGCGGACCGGTCAGCAGCAGCGACACGTCGCTCGCGCCGCCGTCCGCCATGGCCGCAAACAGCCGATCGACCGGCCGATCGGTTTCGAACAGGTCGAGGTCGAATGCCGCCGGCCCTGGTGGCGGCAGGGTGCCGCCCCGCAGCGCGAGTACCAACGCTTCGGCTGCGACGGTGCCGCCATCCTCTTCTCCCGCGAGCTTGCCCGCACGCGCCGCCATCCGCAGAACCGTCGCTGCCTCTGGTGCGGCGTCGAGCAAGGTGGCGAAGGCAGGGCCGGGCGTCACCCGCTCCTCGCGCGCCACCCGGTCGAGCATCGCCGCTGCCGCCGCACGCGACGGCAGGTCGAGCCGCAGCACGAAGCTCATCCGCCGCAGGATCGCCGCATCGACATTGCCGATCGCGTTGGTGGTCCAGATCACTGGCACCGGATTGACCTCCAGCAGCCGGTTGACGAAGACCTTGCTGCCCTCACGCCGGCTGAACCAGTCGCCGCCCGCGGACGGGCTGGCATCGCCGATCAAATCCTCCATCTCATCGAACAGCAGCACTGCCGGCTCCCGCCCGCCGAGCAGACGTTGCGCCAAGGCCAGCGCCGCGACGCGTTCCCAACGGCGGGGTTCCTCGCCGTCCTCGTCCGCCTCGCCGACGCCGTGCAGCACCGCGCCTGCCGCCGCCGCCAGTGTACGCGCGAGTTCGGTCTTGCCGGTGCCGGGCGGGCCGTAGATCAGGATGTTAATCCCCGCCGCCGCCTCGCCCAGCGCACCGCGCAGCAGGCGGATGAGAAAGTCGATCGGCTCAACATGCGCAAAGGCGTCGAGCCCCAGCGTGGCCGCCTGCCGCCGACCGACCAGCGTATCGAGCATCGCCTCTTCGCTCGCCGGAGCCCGGTCGAGCAGACGTTGCAAGGTCCAGCGGATTTCGACATCCGCCTCACCCTCACGGGTCGCCGTGAAGCAGGCCAGGCCCAGCCGCGTGACCGCACCCCGCCGCGCCGCGCGGTCCGCGTCCTCCGCACCCGCCCCGGCCATCTCGCCGAGGAGTTGCGGCAGGTCATGCCCGTGACGGCTGAGCAATCGCGCCAAGGCACCGACGCGCGGCAGTCGGTCGCACGCGACCATCAGGTGCAGCAGCGCCGCATCGATCGGCGACAATCCCAGCAACCGCGCCAGCGTGCCCGCGAGTTCGAGTGCCTCCGCCCGCACCGGTCCCCCACGCGGAGCAGCGAGACCCGTGAGAAGGGTTTCCCAACTCAATTCGCCTTCTACGTCGGGCAGCAGCCAAGGCCGATGCGGCTCCGTCCATTCCAGCAGCGCTTTGGCGAGCAGTGCCGTGGCGGGCAACGCGCCCGCCGTCCGGAGCATCAGGCCCCGGACGATATCCAGTTCGTCCATGTCGTATCCACGCGTCTCTCAGGCCGACGGCGCAAGCGCGCGCGTCGACGTCATTCCTGTCGAAAGGGTGAGGTGCGGCGGGGGGGGGGG
>NZ_LMKE01000006.1:303542-326290 GCF_001421245.1 Sphingomonas sp. Leaf10
GCGAACGTCGTGGGACGTTTACGCGAAAGGCCGGAGACCGCCGACCCGTGCACCGCAATAGGCGGCAAGGTCGAACACAGCATGTCTCCGTGCGGCCCGCCAGTTGGTGCGGGCTTGCGGGGCAGATAGCAGAAAGTCGTTACGCTCGCAATCCGTCAGGCGATCGTCACGGCATGCGCCCCTCCCACCTGCTGCTCGAACCGGGTGCGTCGCCCTGTGAAGCGCTCGATCACCGTCGCTGCCAAGGCCTCGCACGCCAGATAGCCGCGCATCCGCCCCACCGCCGTCTTCGCGACCCGCTCCGCCGTCACGCCGAGTTGCGCGAAGCCACTAACGATCTCGGTGACATGCTCGAAATGTGCCTCCAGTAGCAGGATGTTGCCCGGCCCTTGATCTACCGGCAACTCGCGCATGAAGCATTCGCGCTCCGACCAGTCGAACGCCTTGCGGACTATGGCGATCTCGCGTTCGGCGATCGACATGGGCAGCCCTGCAAACAAGGCGCAAGCCAACACGCCCAGCGCCTCTCCCCGCGTCAGGCACTCGATTGGCCGGAGCGGGCCGGGGGCGATATCCACCTCGATCCGCCCGCCACCGCGCGGATAGAAGCCGTGACGGGTCAGCCGCGCCTCCACCTGCCCGCCCATCCGGCGGATGATCGGCAAAAAGCAGCGCTCGACGAACTCGAACGGCGGAGCGAGCATGTTGTGGGTGCCGCCCTCCAGCACCAGCCGCGACGGACCGTCAGCGAGCAGCAAAGGCATCAGCACCGTCTGCAACACCAGTCCCGTCGATCCCGCCGTTCCAACCGAAAAGCGATACGCGCCGGGCCGGACCCGATCAGGTCGGAACGTCACTTCGGATGACCCGACCATCAGCCCTTCGCAAGACGCGTCACTAATCGCACACGCCACCTCGATCGCGGTGACGTGCTGGCGCATCAACCCCGGCTTCGACCGCCTGGCGCGGACGTTCGTGATGCGGACCGGCTCTCCCGTGACGATCGACAGGGCGCATGCATTGCGCACGACCTGTCCCCCGCCCTCGCCTTCCGCTCCATCTATCTCGATCATGTGTTCACCAGATGCAGGAATAGCGCTTCGGCCCGCTCGCGGGAGCACGGATCGGCGGGGTCGCCCCGCACCTCGTCAACGCGGGTCAGCTCGTCGCGGATCAGCGCGTCGAGCGCAGGGATGCGCGCCGAATTGCTCCGCTCGTTGCTCCGCCGCTTCGCCGCCACCAGCGCGGTGATGTCGTCCATCAGTCCGTTCGACAGGGCCACCGCATCGACCAGCGATTGCAGATCCATCGGCGGACGGCGTCCACCCTCACGCCGCAGCCAGCGGATCGCGAGCGCGGGACGCAGCGCGTAGAAATACTTCTTCACTGGCACCGCGCCGTCGCCTTCCAGCCACCGATCGGCGGCGCTCCGTCCCAGACTGGCATAATGATAGGCCATCGACCGGGTATCGATCACGCTGTCGGCCAAGGCCGCGAGATCGCTGACGATCTCGTCGTCCGGTCGATAGCGGATCGGGCTTTCGATCCACTCGCTGATCACGGCGTTCGACTTCAGCAACAGGCCCGCGCCGCCGCCAGCGCCTCGACGAGGTGTTGGTCGGCGCTGGCGTAGAAGCTGTCGGCCAGCGTACCGGTCACGGCAAGCTGCGCGAGCTTGGCTTCCGGGCCATAGGCATACCCACATTCTCCGGGACGCCGTTCACGACGAAATCCCTTAGCATCGCCTCGTAGATGCCGACGAGCCCCTCGATCATGAACGTCGCGTCGGGATCGGTGCGCTGGTAGCCGACGTGGACCCGCTCGAGGTGATCGCGCATCCCCTCCATCGCCTTGCGGAAGATCCCGGCCTTCTGGACGGTCGTCAGGCTTGCGGCTCGGCCGTCCTGGCCCAAGGTCATCTTCAGCGTCTCGCTCTTCGCGGTCATCGCGCACCCCATGCTGCGCGCCACCGCCTGGGCGGTCGTCCGAAGGCTGAGACGTAGGGTAAAAGGCTTACCATCCTGAAAACGGACGGTACGGCGCCAGTAATAGACGGCACCTCGGCGCTCGACGTTCTGGATCGCAGGTACGGCATCTCCACATGGAGCCGTCACACCCACCGGCCCAATCCAGTGGCTGCGACCGATTTCCTGCCGCTAAAACAATAACTTAGATGGGAATATGGCTGGGGCGGCAGGACCGTCACGCCAATAGTTTAACCATCTAAGCCCATGTTTTATCGTGGGATCATCTGAGGCTCGTTAATCAGGATAACCATGCACTGGTCGCATGGAAAGGCATCGGACTTAAAAAATCCACGGCGGCCGGCGACTGTTCAAAATTGACCTGATCCGCTGATACCAACGCGTTGGCTCTCGCCAACCCTGCCCGCTTGCCGGCCGATCCCAGCCGAGGCCATTCCGTAGCGGCGCTCGACTTCGAGTCACCCGCCTGTTTCTGGATACTCCATGTCCATGGAGCATTTCCGGAAAAGCATTTTGGGAAACAGGAACCGGCAGGACGCAGCAGACGCAACTGAAACGTGACCCTTCTCTTCGCATGGTCGTTCTCGAAAAGGGTGCGGCTCAGGCGGATGACGTGATGATGTAAGTCCCGGTTGCGATCACCACGGCGGCAAAACCGCGTTCGAGCAGGCCCTTGCGCGTGCCGAGAACCCTGCCCAGCGCAATACCGCCGATCGTCCCGACGACGCCACCCACGACCAGCAGCGCCGTCACGCCCCAATCGACCAGTCCCGACAGGGCGTAGGAGGTGGCGGTGGTCAGCCCCAGCGCGCTGACGACGACCAGCGACGTACCGATGGCAAAGGGCAGCGGCATCGCGGTCGCAAGGATCAGCCCCGGCACGATCAGGAACCCGCCACCGATCCCGAAGAAGCCCGCGGCAAGCCCGACGCCCAGCCCGATCGGCACCAGACGCGGCAGCAGCGTCGCGGCGCTGTCGCGGGTCAGGCGCACGTCGGGCGCTTCCGCCGTGCGGCGCTTGCGCAGCATCGACGCTCCGACGCCGATCATCAACAGCCCGAACAGGGCGAGCAGCCGCTTGCCGTCGAACGCCTTGCCCAGCTCGGCCCCCAGCGCGGCGCCGATCGTCCCCGACACGGCGAAGACACCGGCGCACCGCCACTTCACCCGGCCGGCGCGCGCATGGCCGATCAGGCTGGCCAACGCGTTGACCGTAACGGCGACAGCGGCCGTCCCGATCGCGGCATGCGGCGATCCGACCCCGACGACATAGATCAGGAGCGGTACGGCGAGGATCGACCCGCCCCCGCCGACAAGGCCGAGGATCAGGCCGATCACGCCGCCCGATGCGAGCGCGGCAACGATGGCGGCGGTGTCCATGATCGCCTCAGGCGGCCGCGCGCCGGTTCCACGGCATCACACGCAGTAGGTTTGCCATGCCGCACCATCCCGTCGCACCCGCGAATATCAGCCCCGCCCCCACGAACGCCGACAGCCCGAAGAAGCCGGGAGCGACGAACGTGCCGAGCAGCACGCCGGTCAGCACCAGCGCCCCGGCGGTGATCTGCACCTGCCGCATGATTTCCAGCGGCTGCGATCGATCGGCGACAGTCGGCTGTCCCGCCTGCCGCCACGCATCGATGCCGCCTTCGAGGATATAGGCCAGTGCGCCGCCGGCTGCCGCGCCGAGCTGCGTGGCATTGGCGGCGGTGCGCATCCCCGACTTGCAGTGGAAGACGACCGGACGGTCGTCGCGCGGCAGATTGCCGATCCGGTCGAGCGGTACGTTCAATGCACCGGGGATGCGCTCCCGCGCATGTTCGTCAGCACCGCGAATGTCGATCAGGCGCGCACCGGCATCGATCGCAGCGCGGGTGTCGGCGGGGGAAAGGGTCGCAAGCGTCATCGCATCAATCCTTGCAATAGAGCTGGTAGAGGGTGGCGAGCAGCGTTTCGACGCGGGGGTCCGCAATGGCGTACCAGAGCGTCTGGCTTTCCCGCCGATAGGTGACGAGGCCTTCGTCGCGCATCTTGGCGAGGTGCTGCGAGCAGGCCGATTGCGACAGCCCGACATCGCGGGCCAGATCGCCGACCGTCACCTCGCCATGCTCGACCAGCTTGCACAGCAGCATCAGCCGCCGCGCGTTGCCGATCGCCTTCAGCGTGTCGGCCACCTGTCCGGCCTTCGCCTCGAAGGTCGCCAAGTCCATCGGCTTCAGCATCATCAAAACTCCATTAGGTATTGCTTATGTAGCATGCGCTAATATATTAGCAAGCGCTAACGGAGGAATTCATGACCCAGCCCTTTATCGAGGCATTCTTCGACGAGCCGACCAACACGATCAGCTATCTTGTCGGCGACCCCGCGACGCGAACGGCGGCGGTGATCGACCCCGTGCTCGACTTCGACATGGCGAGTGGCGTCGCCGATACCCGCTCGGCCGAACGTATCATCGGCTTCGCCCGCGCGCAGGACTGGCGGATCGCGATGGTGCTGGAGACGCACGCCCATGCCGATCACCTGTCGGCCGCCCCCTTCATCAAGGCGCATACCGGCGCATGGATCGGAATCGGCGCGCATATCCGCGACGTGCAGAAGATTTTTCGCCCGGTTTTCGCGATGGATGACTTGAAGACGGACGGATCGGATTTCGACCGACTGTTCGAGGATGGCGACCGCTTCGCGATCGGCGCGCTAGAGGTCGAGGTGCTGCACGTCCGCGGCCACACCCCCGCCGATGTCGCATACCTAATCGGTGATGCGGCGTTCGTCGGAGATACGTTGTTCATGCCCGACTATGGTACCGCCCGCGCTGACTTCCCCGGCGGCGACGCGCGGACGCTATATCGCTCGATCCGCCGCCTGCTGGCGCTACCCGACGCAACGCGGCTGTTCCTGTGCCACGACTACAAGGCACCGGGTCGCGACGACTATCGCTGGGAGACGACCGTGGGCGAACAGCGCCGCACGAGCGTCCACGTCCATGACGGCGTGAGCGAGGACGCGTTCGTCACTATGCGCGAACAGCGCGATGCCGGGCTGTCGGTGCCCAAGCTGCTGTTGCCTTCGATCCAGGTCAACATCCGCGCGGGCCATTTCGACGAAGCCGAGGCAAACGGCATCACTTATCTTCGCATCCCGGTGAAGTGGCGCGATGGCTGAGGTTCCGTGATCCAGTGTCCAATCGCCGGATTGGCGCTGAAAGGAAAGACGCTACCTGCCGGTACAGCCATGTGCCGGCGGTTAGAAGGAGAACATGATCGAGGCATAGCCGTAACTGACATCGCGCGGGTCGGGTGCGTTAGGCGCCTCGCGCAGAAACCGCCCCTTGAACAGCCGCGCATAGCCGAGATCGAGCGCTAGGATATCCGCGACCAGCTCATATTCGACCTGCAGCTGCACCTGCTGTCCGGCGTTGCGCCCGGCACGCCCGGTGGCGTCACGCACGTCGCTGTTGCTGAAACGATCGACCGCGCTGGCGAGGCGGAGCAGGCGATAGTCGCCCATCACCGATAGTCCGCTTGTCGGGGTTGCCTTCAGTCGTACGCCGGGGGAAAGCATGTTCGACCGGTCCGCCGCGCCGAACAATTCGGTCGGCCCGAATTCGAACCGCCGGGCACCGTACAGCGTGTCGAACCGTCCGATCCGATCCTCCCGCCTATTGCCGGTATAATAGTCGAGGAATGCGGTCAGCTCGGGTTTCCATCCGCCTGCGAAGCGATAGCCGACATCGCCATGGAAGCCATAGGCCTCGACCGGCACGACCGGTTTGCCGCTGTCCGGGCTGCCGTCGCGCCCACGTCCATATTGCGCCATCGCCTCGACCTCGAACGTCATGCCTTGGTCCGGCCGCGCGAACAGTCGCACGCCCGGCGTGAACAGCCGCCGGTCGCTACGATCCGCCTGGCTTTCGCCGCGTTCGATCAGGCCATAAACGTAGGTTTCGAGACGCGTTTCTCCCGCGAGAGGCATGCGGTTGAAGACACCGAACAGTTGCAGATTGGTATTCTCACGATCCCACTGCGGCCGGTTGCGCCGGATCGCGGTGGTGCCGGTCGGCAACCGGACGGTAGGCATGGTCCAGAAAGCGACAAATGCGCGATCGTCGTCTCCCTCACGCGTCAGCCGCAGCCCGGTGAACGACGTTACCGAGGTTCGAAACCCCTGCCGAGCGACGAGCCGTTCGGACCCCAGCTGCATCGTCATCCGCCCGGCCTTCAGATAGCTGGCACTGTTGCTCCCCAATGCCTCGCCAAGGTCGCCTTGGGCATAATATTGCGAGAATTCGAGCGCATTCACGACGTCGGTCCCGACCGACGATCCGCGCCGCTGGAAATAGGCGCGGGCGTCGTGGAATTCCGCACCAAACCGCACCGGCCCGGCATCATATTCGGCGAACAGCGTCGTGCGCAGCGCCAGCACCTGATCGCGGTTGACCGCGTCCTCGCGAAACTGGCCGTCGATCGCCTCGAACCGAGCACGGACGCTGCCCGACAGGTGCCAGTTATCGGGCGCGCCGACCGCTTCGTGCAGCAATCCGTCGTCGGTGATCTGCGCCACCGCTGCGGATGGCATGGCCACCGTCAGCAGCGCCAGCAGTCCAAAGGATGTAATGTTGGTCAGTTTGCGCACGCCTGCTCCCGTCGGCGAGCTGGTTCCATGCGGCGCTTCTTCGAAGTCCCGCCCCGCCATCCGGCTTGAAATATCGACCATGCCGATCGATCCCCCGCACGGCGCATGTCATGGGCGACGTTGCTCCTCGCGATATTCCTGCAACACCTCCTTCACGTCGCGGCGGTCCTCGCGCGATACGGGTTCGGGGCGCTTGCTGTCCGCAGGCCGTCCGGTCAGGCACAGGCGGGCATGGACCGGCAAATGGTCGGAGCCGACATCCTCCAGCACCGCCACATCACGCACCGCAAATTCCGGCGTAACGAAAAGGTGATCGAGCGGCCAACCAAGCAGCGGTGTTCGTGCCGGAAAAGCGGCGAACTTGCCGCGCCCGATGCGGGGATCGAGATAGCCGCCGATGCGCTTGAACAGCTGTGATGTGTTCGACCATGCCACGTCATTGAAATCGCCGATCGCCAGTACCGGCAGTCTGGTGCGGGCAGCGCGCCGTGCCGCAATCGCTATTTCGGCGTCGCGTGCTTCGGTATCCTGTCCTGGCAAGGGTGGCCGGGGATGCAACGCAATCAACCGGAACGGGTCCCGCGCCGTCATTTCGGCATGCATCGATGGCGTGTTCTTTTCGGCGATCGTTTCGATGCTGGCGTCGCGCATCGGCAAACGGGTCGCCAGGATCATACCATAGGTGTTGCCGAGAGGGCGTTCGAGCCGGTTTGGATAGCGTGCCAGTTGCGGTGCCAGCGCCGCTGCCCAGCGCTTGTCGGTTTCCATCAACAACAGGAGATCAGGACGGAACCGATCGATCAGCCGCGCTGTCCGGCGATAGTCGCGGTTGGATTCGAGGACGTTCAGCGAGAGTATGCTGAAGCACCGATCCGGTGAGGCGGAGCTGGCTTTCGCGAACGCCAACTCCGTCCGGGCGAGCGGCGTATAGGGATAGATGCGATATAACTGCCACCCGGCCGCGACTGCACAGCACAGCGCGACCCAGCGCCCGACCCGTCGATCCAGCCACAGTGCCGCCCCTCCGGCGAGCACCAGTGCCACGAGAATCTGGACCCGCGGGAAATCCCAGATCCTGATCCACCATTCATTCGATTCAACGATGCTGAGCGCGGTGACCAGGATCAGCAGCCCGGCCAGTCCGCGGACGAGATAGACGAGGATGCGCATGGCGGGATTCCAGGGCTGGCGCGGCCAATCGACGATCGGGCCGCAGCATCGTTCAGAACGGAAAGAATACCGGGATCGTCACGATCGCAACGGCGAAGGTGATGAGATTCAGGGGCAGACCGACCTTTACGAAGTCCATGTAGCGATAACCGCCCATCTGATAGACGATAACGTTGGTCTGGTATCCGAACGGCGTTGCAAACGCGGCGCTGCCCGCCATCATTACCGCGACCAGGAACGGGCGGGGGCTGACGCCAAGGCTCTCCGCCAGCGCGACCGCGATCGGCGTGACCAGAACGGCCACGGTCGCATTCGACAGCAGCTCGGTCAGCACCATTGTCACGCCGTACAGGACGATCAGCGCGGTCAGCGGTCCGAACTCCTGCATCGATCCCACCAGCGCCCCGGTCGCCGTCGCGGCGAGGCCGCTTTGCTCCATTGCCAGCCCGATGACGACCATGCCGGCGATCAGGATCAGTATCTGCGGCCGCAGCCCGCCATAGGCTTCGTCGGCGGTGATGACGCGCAGCAGGATCAGCAGCACGGCCCCGGCAAAGGCCGATGCGGCGATCGGCGCAATGCCGGCGGCGGCCACGGCGATCGCGCCGGCGAAGACGGCGAACGCAATCGCCGCCTTGGCAGGTTGAAAGACGCGATGTTCCGCGAACAATGTCGGATCGCCGACCTGGGCGTTCGGTACGTCGACGTCGCGTCGGTCGGGAACCGGGCTGTCATCTGCGATACTGCCACGCATCAGCTTTCCGCTGAACAGGAACAGGTAGATCGCGCCCGCCAGCGCGATCGGCAGACCCACGGGAGTAATCTCGAAGATGCCGAAGCGCGATTGCCCGGCATTTCGCGCCATGTCGTCGACCAGCAAATTGGTCGACGTCCCGATCAGGGTGCAGCAGCCGGTCAGCACCGTGATGTACGATAGCGGCATCAGATAGCGTTTGGGCGGCAATTTGAGCGCGGTCGCGACATCGCGCACGACCGGCGCGCCCAGCACGACGATCGGCGTGCTGTTGAGGAAACAGGACGCGACCCCGATCGCACCCAGCATCAGCCAGATGCCGGCCGACCCCAGCCGCTTGCACATCCTGACCGCAGCCTCGATCGCGCGATCGAGCAGGCCCGATAGTTCGAGGGCATAAGCGATGACGAACAGCGAGGCGAGCGCGATGATCGCCGGGCTGGCGAAGGCGCTCTGGACGTCGATCGGCCGCACGACGCCGGCAATCAGCAGGACGGCCGCACCGCTGAGCGCCACGACGTCCGAGCGTACCTTGTCCCAGATCAGCGCCGCGACGACCAGCACCAGAACCAGCAGCGTCAGCACCTGATCGAAGGTCAAGCGGCTATCGCCCGGGCAGAGGACATACCGCGATCGGGCAGCACGTCCGGGATTATATCGTCGGATGTCATGGCCTTGGGTATGCCAATTTGGCGGGCTTTGCTATCGATGCCGTATGAACGAGCCAACCTTGCGGAACAGCCGGCTTGCGCTGGCAGGCGGTCTGGCGATTGCCCTGGCGGTCGGCGGAACCGGGTTCCTGATCGGGCGGGGCACATCTCCGCGCGAGGTCGCGCCGCCCGCCGCCGCCCCGGTCGCGACGGCACCTGCGGTTGTCCAACCCGCGCCCTCGCTGCCCGACCCGCGCGATATCGTCAAAACCCGTGCCGACCTGATCGCACTGGCATCGCAGGCAGCGGATGCGTTCGCATCGGGCCGGTCCCTGCCGAAGGCGGCGGCCGATCTGGCGGGGCAGCGGTTCGAAGTGCGGCTTCCCTTCGGATGTCGCGGGCCTTCCGATGCGGACAGCGACAGTCCGATGCGCTGGCGTTACGATGCCGAGGCAAGGGCGCTGCGGGTTCATGTCACGCCGGTCATCTGGGGCGGCGCCGATCTGGGCGCGTCGGAGGATGGATCGGCGACCGGCACGATCGCGGAAGGGTTCTGGATTCCCCGCCCGTGGACGGCGAGCGAAACCTGCCCGGCGGCGCAGGACAGCGCCGCGCCCATCGGTGCCGATGCCGTCACCCTGCCAGGGCAGACATTGGCCGTCGCCCAATTTGCCGATGGTGCCGGGCAAGGGCTTCGGGACGGAAAGCCCTACGAGACCGTGGTGCGCGCGGCCCCGGACGAGGTGCCCGCCGATCAGGGTCTGCAACTTCGCCTGCGCGGCAGGATCGGCGGAGCGGCGGATCGATCGCCCGTGGCCTGTCGACAACCCGCCGGTCCCGAACAGCGCCCGATCTGCATCATCGCGGTGACGCTGGACGATGTAGCGATCGACAACCCGCGAACCGGCAAGACGCTGGCCACCTGGAGCGCTGACCGGGCCAGCCTGCCCGATCGATAGGGCGTCGCGGGTTACCGGTTGGCCGCGGCGATCACCGCCCGCGTGACATCGCCCATCAGCCGCATCCGCGCCGGAATGGGCAGGCGCGTGCTCGCGATCATCACGGCAAGCGCATAACGATGCCCGTCCGGCGCCACGAGCAGACCGACGTCGTTATAGCCAGTCGACAATTCGCCGAGATCCTGCCCGGTCCCGGTCTTGTGGGCGAGCGTCCAGCCGGGACGCAGGCCGGACTTCAGGCGTAGCGGACCGGTCTTGCTGGCTCGCATCAGCGTCAGCAGCGATGCGGTCGACCTATCGCTGAGCAGCCGGCCCTGCGCCAGCAACGATAGTCCAAGCGTCAGGCCATTGGCCGATGCGCCGTCCAGCGGCGCGTCGAGATAGCGGCGAAGCGCCTTGTCGCGCGCTGCATAGGACATCGCGGCGCGCGCTTGCAGGAACCCCCAGCCACCGGCCCATTCGGGACGCCATGCCAGTCCGGCGGTACGCGCCTGCAACTGCCGCTCACCGGGACCGAAGCGGACGCCGGCAACACCCTTGTCCTTCAACATCCGGTTGACGGCCGCAGGACCGCCGATCCGCCACAGGAGCACGTCGTTGGCGGTGTTGTCGCTGCGCGACATGGCGCCGCGCAGCAGATCGCCGACCGTCGTCTTGTAGCCCGTCTTTCCGACCAGCGTCCGGATCGGCTGGTGGAACAGGGTCAGGTCGGCGCGAGTGACGGTCACCGGATCGGCAAGCGACAATCGCCCCCGATCGACCGCATCCATGACTCCGATGGCGACCCATAGCTTGCTGACGCTCTGCTGTGGACGCGGGGTGTCGCCCTGCCAGTCGACGACCCAGTTTTCGTCGATATCGCGCACGCTGATGCCCACCTGGCCCTCGAAACCTGCGCCCAGTGCTTGCACGGCGTTCAGCAGGTCCGCCGATGGCTGCGGCCGGGCGACGACCAACGGTGCTTCGGGAATGACGGATGCGGGAGTACGATTGGCGACCGGGACAGGAGGCGGCGGGGCGGCAGGTCGACCAGCAGGAACGCAGGCGGGCAGGACCGCCAAGACAGAAACTGCACTGGCGCAGCGAAACAACAATCGGATCGTCAACACGGCTTCCCTTTTTCGGCCTTGTAACGAACTGACGATAAAGCGAAAACCTGCTCAAGCCGCCTTCGACGCAGCCGCCGCTCCGTCCAGCGCAGGGAAGGTTCGTTCCGTTCCGGTCGCAGCCGCCCGCATCAAGGTTTCGTGGCGATACTCGACAGGTCGGTGGCGGTGTCGATCACCGTGCCGGCTTCCTTTCGCTCCGAATAGCGATCGACCAGCTGGGCGGTGTGCGGGCGCAGCAGGACCGTGAAGCGCACCAGTTCCTCCATCACGTCGACGATCCGGTCGTAATAGCTCGACGGCTTCATGCGCCCGGCGTCATCGAACTCGGCGAACGCCTTGGCGACTGACGACTGGTTGGGGATCGTCACCATTCGCATCCAGCGGCCCAGCACGCGCAGCGTGTTGACGCTGTTGAACGACTGCGATCCGGCCGACACCTGCATGACCGCCAGCGTACGACCCTGCGTCGGGCGCATCCCGCCCATGCTCAGTGGCAGGTGGTCGATCTGCAGCTTCATGATGCCGGTAATCTGGCCGTGACGTTCGGGGCTGCACCACACCTGTCCCTCCGACCACATCGACAGTTCGCGCAGTTCATGGACAGCGGGGTGATCGTCGCCAGCGTGCAGATCGGGCAGCGGCAGCGTTGCGGGGTCGAAGATACGCGTCTCGCACCCGAAGAAGCGGAGCAGCCGCGCCGCCTCCTCGACGCACAGTCGCGAATAGGATCGCTCCCGGAGCGACCCGTAGAGCAGCAGGATGCGGGGCGGCGGATCACCAGCGCCCAGCTCGAGGGGGGGGCGATCGAACGCATAGCGCCGATCGAGGGCCGGCAGATGATCGGGGTCGGCAAGGTCGCGGAGAGGCATCAGGCAATCCCAATTCGCAGCGCGAGTGCCGCCAGGGAGATGAGCAGGACAGGCACGGTCAGCGTGACCCCGACCCGGAAGTAATAGCCCCACCCGATCCGCACGCCTTTCTGCCCGAGGACGTGCAGCCACAGCAGCGTCGCGAGCGAGCCGATCGGGGTCAGCTTGGGGCCGAGGTCGCAGCCGATCACGTTGGCGTAGATCATCGCTTCCTTCACCGCCCCGGTCGCCTGCGTCGCATCGATCGATAGCGCGCCCACCAGCACGGTCGGCATGTTGTTCATCACCGACGACAGGACAGCCGCGATGATACCCGTTCCCAGCGCCGCGCCCCACACCCCGCCTTGCGCGGTGCGGTCGAGCAGCGCCGCCAGATGATCCGTCAGGCCAGCGTTTCGCAGGCCATAGACGACCAGGTACATGCCCAGCGAAAAGATCACGACCTGCCACGGCGCACCGCGCAGCACCTTGCGCGTCTCGATGACATGGTCCCGTCCGGCAATCACCAGCAGCAGAACCGCGCCGGTAGCGGCCACGGCGCTGACCGGCACGCCGAGCGGTTCGAGCAGGAAGAACCCGGCCAGCAGCAGGGCAAGGACGATCCCTCCGGCGCGGAAGGTCGCGGCGTCTCGGATCGCGGCACCGGGCGCACGCAGCGCGGCCACATCGTAATCGTGCGGTATGTCGCGCCGGAAGAAGAGCAACAACGCGCCCAGCGTGGCGGCGATCGATACCAGATCGACCGGAACCATCACCGACGCATACTCCCCGAACCCGATATCGAAGAAGTCGGCCGACACGATGTTGACGAGGTTCGAGACGACCAGCGGCAGGCTGGCGGTATCGGCAATGAACCCCGCCGCCATGACGAACGCCAGCGTCGCCTTGTCCTCGAACCCCAGCGCCCGCAGCATGGCGATGACGATCGGCGTCAGGATCAGCGCGGCGCCATCATTGGCGAATAGCGCGGACACCGCCGCGCCGAGCAGCACGATCAGGACGAACAGCCGGCGACCATGCCCCCCGCCCCAGCGCGCGACATGCAAAGCCGCCCATTCGAAGAACCCGGCTTCATCCAGCAACAGGCTGATGACGATGATCGCGACGAACGCAGCGGTCGCGTTCCAGACGATGCCCCACACCACCGGCACGTCGGACAGCGTGACGACGCCCGCGAGCAGTGCCACAGCGGCACCGCCCATCGCACTCCATCCGATGCCAAGTCCCTTGGGTTGCCAAATGACGAGCGCGATCGTCGCGACGAAGATCAGGACGGCAAGGAGCATCAGGCGACGCGCTGGCCTGAAGCATCGACCACCTGTTCGCCGTCTTCCTTCGC
This sequence comes from Sphingomonas sp. Leaf10, assembly GCF_001421245.1. Taxonomy (GTDB): domain Bacteria; phylum Pseudomonadota; class Alphaproteobacteria; order Sphingomonadales; family Sphingomonadaceae; genus Sphingomonas. The sequence goes on from NZ_LMKE01000006.1 coordinate 317,011, forward strand.
GAACGCCCCGAGCTGGCCGCTCGGCAGCAGATCGAGGACGGCTTCGGACGGGCGGCACAGCTTCACGCCGAGCGGCGAGACGACGAGCGGCCGGTTGATGAGGATCGGATGCGCCATCATCGCATCCACCAGCGCTTCGTCGGGCAGCGACGTGTCGCCCAAGCCCAACTCCGCGTAGGGCGTGCCCTTCTCGCGCAGCAGATCGCGCGGGGTCATGCCGGCGCGGTCGATCAGCTCGACCAGAAGCGCGCGAGCGGGCGGGGTTTTCAGATACTGGACCACATGTGGCTCGATGCCGGCATTGCGGATCAACCCAAGCGCATTGCGCGACGTGCCGCACGCGGGGTTGTGATAGATGACGACATCGACGGCCACATTGCGTCCTTCAGCAGCAGGGGGCGAGTTCGGGGACGAGCGGCGCGCACAGTTCCGCGTTGCCCGCGCAGCAATCCTTGACGAGGAACAGCGTCAGCGCACGCAGGCCATCCAGATTGACGCGATAGATGATCGACCGGCTATGGCGTTCGGAGCGGACCAGGCTGGCACGGGCGAGAATGCCGAGGTGCGCCGACATGGTGTTTTGCGGCACGTCGAGTTGGCGGGCGATTTCGCCGGCCGCCAGACCAGTCGGTTCGTGGCGGACCAGCAGGCGGAACACATCCAGGCGTGTTCCTTGCGCCAGCGCGCCCAACGCAACAATAGCCAAGTCATTTTCCATATATCCAGCATAACAGATATTTCGTGCGAAACCAGGCTCGTTGCGTTAGCCGCAACTGTAATTGGCGCTAAGCGTGGACGGAACGACCGCTAAAAAACTTTCGACCCTACCGGCGCTTCGTCCGATCGCGCTGCGAACCGAAGTGCCGACAGCTCGCTACCGTTTCGCGCCATAGGCTCGTATGAGCGATGAAAAGTGAAAAACCTTTGATCCCAAATTGCCCAAAACCCGAATAGATTTGGAATACGAACGTTTATTTCTTTTATTGAGTTATAATTGAAATTTCCTGTCTAAGATTTTTCCCCGTAATATGAATTTCGCCGTCCCAAGCCGTTGCAAGAGGCACAAAGGGACCGTCGATTATGTAGCCTTACACTTGGAACATGTTGAGCGTATTTGTTATCTAGTTGCCTGGAAAGGTAATATAATTTCTTTGGCCGGCGTTATTCGGGTTTTGCGGAAAATTTGGACGGCGTACGCTGAATTTTGCCAGGAAAAGGCAGATTTCCAACAAAAACCGCCGGAATTCGTATTTTGGGTTTTTAGGCGCAATACCTACAATATGGTGCATCTACGATTCACCATATTGTATGCGGCGTCGCCTTCGGCGCCACTTGGATCGGCGCTGCGCGCCGAGGTGGCACCACTCACGCGTTGCCAGCGCTAACGCGGGGGTTGCGGCTTCGCCGCCTCGGGCGGGGCGTGGTCGCCCCTACGCTTTGCGATAGTCCTGCAAGACATAGGGATTGAGGAACTGCCGCCCGCGCATCAGGTCGCGTCCGACAACGGAAAGGCCAGCCTCATCACAGACGGCGTCATAGCGCTCACCGATAATGGCGATCTGGTGGTCGATGATGGCGTCGGCCGCTTCGCGGGTCAGCAGGAAAGCGCCAGCCGCGTCGAGGCAGAGCCCCAACTGACTGTCGCGGCGCGCGCCATGGATCAGCATCGCCTGCCCCGCCTCACCACCCGCGCGAGCTTGCGGACAGATGTCGTAGGCTGGCGTCAACGACAGCGAAGCGCCGTCCCAGAACGCCGCGTGGTTGCGCGCGTGGTCGTCGGTGTTGCCGCACAACACGTTGAAGATCAGGCGGCCGAACAGCTCCCGCAACGTCTCGCGCGGTCTGGCGAAGCGGTGGCGGATGATCTCGGCCAGTATCTCATAACTGGCGTAGCGTGCCATCATCTCGTCCAGTTCGAGCAGCGTCAGCGCCGACACCATTGCCCGGCGCGACCAGTCCTCACCGACTGCCACACGGTCGAAGCGCTCGACCAGCAGCACGTCCTTACCCTGCGTCTGCACCAGCCGTACCGGCGCGACGTTCAACCCGGCCTCGGCGGCGAGCCGCATCGCTACATATTCGGCCTTCACGACATTATGGACGTCGCCAGCTGCGGGAAATTTGGCGACATATTTCGTCGTCCCGTCGGTCAGCAGCGCCTTGGGTCGTGCGCCGCCCAGCGAACTGCCATGATGCAGTGCGCGGTCGAGTTCAGGCGTCAGCGGGATGCCGGCTTCGACCCGCTCGGCCGACTGGACCAGTTCCTCCAGCGTCGCGCCGATCGCAGCGCGCGGAACATAGTCGGTCGCCGAGGCCTGAAAATCGAGCGCGCCGATCCGGTCGGACCCTGACTCGAGCAGATAGCTCAGCTCGTCGATGCGATCGACATCGCCATCCCGCGCCTGCCGCCCCAACAAACGGTTGAGGATGACCCGGCGTCCCCAGGCGTCGGGCGCGGCATCGCGCAAGCTGCTCGGTATCGAAAGACCGGGCAACGGCACGATTGCGCCTAGGACGAGCGGCAGTTCCGGCAGGTACAGCGGGACCGCGTCCTCGCGCGCAAGATAGCTGCGACCATAGTTGAACGACAGCCGCTGCCCGTCGCGAAAGATACGGCCCGCCACGACCGGCTCGGTGTATCCGGGCAGCCAGACCCAGACGAACGCCTGATCCGCCATCAGAAATCGTCGTCAACGGGAACCCGGCGGCTGTGAACAGCGGCGGGCAACAGTGCGAGCCTATCGGCCACGCGGTTAGCTTCGCGCACCACTTCCTTTTCGTCGAGGCCGAACAGCGGCACCTTCAGGATCGCCGCCAGTTCGAACACGGTACCGATCGCACAACCCGGTTCCCCGCGTTCGACCCGCACGAGCAAGGATCTTGATATTCCCGCCCGACCGGCGAGGTCCGCTTGCGATAGGCGCTGCTCTGTTCGCGCGGCGCGTAGCGTATCGGCCATTAACTTGAGCGCATTTTCGGCATATCGCGACTGGGCTACCATCCGGACCGTTTAGCATCAAATATGCATCATATCTAGTGATATGTCGCATATTTGATGCATCACTCATTCGCGAACAGTCCTCGTCCAGCCGCTTCACCGCGATGGTGCGGCTTACGCGAACGCCGACGCCGTGTTCGATCATCAGCTCGACGAGGCACGCGCCGTCGATCAGGACCACGCGCTGCGGCACGTGGCGGACGAAGTCGATCGCAGGGGCGCTGAAGCTGGAGGTGGTGATGAACACGCCCTTGGTCGCGCCGAAGCCGACCGGGCTGCCGACGAAGCCCTGCACGTCCGGCCGCCCGACCCCGACATGCGGGGCATAATCGCGCAGAGCAAGGCGGCGATGCAAGGTTCCGGTGCGCGCAAAATTTGAGCGATTACCGTGCCGGCAGCATCGAAAAGAGCGCCGGTAGCGCTGAACTGGAGGGAAGGCGAAGCGAAGGTTCTGAAGAGGGGAAAATGAGAGTTGGCACCCGCCGGCTCTGCCCTTGATCGCGATCTTCACCGTCGACCGGCGCTGCCGGTCCTTCCCCACCATCCGTGATCCTCACCCCAACCGCTTCGCGCGGTTTCGGCCGAGGGTGCGCGCCTGGAGCACAGCACACATGCGTCCTATACCTATCATTGCCTTGGCGAGCGTGACTCGCCTCGACGGCGGCCATCGTCTCAGTACTAATCGGCAACTAAATGCCGACACGATCACCGCGGTCCGACAAATCATACGCCGCCTCACCCAAGTGATCCCCTTCGGCCAGGGCATCGCTACGGCCCTCCGCCCCTATTCCGCCAGGTGGTTGGTCGGAGCCGATCACCCTGCCGTCCAGCTCCATATCGCGGACCTGCTGCAAGCTGCCGATTGATCCAACCCGGCCGCACCGCAGTCAATTTTAAGGAAAACACTATGTCTCTCATCGACCTGTCGATCGAGGCGCGAGGTTTCGCGCCCTCATCGATCGCACTTGCTGTGCGTACCATCGGCGCCTGTCCCGCTGCCGGACACCGGCCAGATGCTCGCATCCTATGCGGGATCGGCATGCTCACGGTTACCCGGGATAATGACGACTACCGCTTTGTCGGCGACGCTCGCTGTCTTGGCGAGGACGACACCGTCAACGACCTGATCAACTGGCTTGAGCAGCGCATTCCCGCGGACGGCGTTATTATCAGTTGGGACAATTGGGGCAGCGTTCCTCGCCGACTACAGGCGCTCGCGGATCTTGCGCAGCATCCGCGCATCCTTTCCGCCGCTGGCGACGTGGCCGGGCGGTGGCGCGACATGCCTCGCGGGCACACTTGGCATGTCCGTCAGGCGCGTGCGCCTCATATGCCGTGCATCTGCGGCCCGGGCACATCCGTCACCAGATGCGACGCGGCCATGCCGACCGTCCTGCTGCCGGATCCGGCAACCACCGCGGTGGAACTGATTAACGAGGCGGTGGCCGGGTGGCAGTGCTGGGCAAGATTGTTCGGCGATTTCGATGACGCCAGTCACCCTGCACAAGCCGCGCTTCGCGCCCTCGGCCGCTGGCGCGCCAATCAGCCAGGTACCCGCTGACCTTTCCTTTCCTCGACACGCGGGCGCGACAGCCCGCCGGAGAACCACCATGCACCACGACCTGACCTCGCTCTGGAAGAGCAACACCCCCCGCTTCGTCGTCGTTCTCGATGCCGAACTCGCCTATGACCATGAAGCGCACGCGCGTTACCAGGCGGCCGAACGCTTCCTGCCCGCCGATGCCACCCATCTTTCTCCACGCGAAATGCGTACCGACCCGCGCGTGACGCCGCGCTGGCCCTGCCACCGGATCACGACACTGAGCTGGCTGGTAATGACCGAAGCTGAGGACGGCCTGCGCCCGGTTCGGCTGGAAACGCGCGGTCTGCCGGAACAGGATGAAGCCGCTGTCCTAAAAGCCTTCTTCGCCGATATGGAACAGCTCGGCCGTGCCCAGCTAGTCACATGGGGCGGGTTCCACTCCGACCTGCCGCAGATCCTGATCGGGGCAATAGATGCCGGGCTGCGGTTGCCGGCAAGCCTAGCCGGCCTGCTGTCGCCATGGCGGCGTGATGTTTCTGGGCACGTCGATCTTTGCACCGAGATGTGCGGCGGGGCCGCACCAGCCCATCTCGCCGAAGTCGCCGCCCGGCTGGGCATTCCAGCGAAACTGACCTCCCGGCCGGACCTCGTTTCCCAACTGATGCAGCACGGCAAATGGTCGGCGGTCCGCTCGGTTTGCGAGGGCGACGTGCTGACCACCGCAGCGTTGTTGATGCGCTGGCGCCATCTGACGGGCGGCACCACGTCCGTGCTGGAGGCGACGCGGCGGCTGACCGGCTTCGTCGCCGAGCACTGCGCCCACCGTTCTTACGCCGCCGACTGGGGACACTTTGGCGACCGCGTGCTTCACGACGTCATCGCGACACAAACCCTCAAGCGCGAACTGCTCGCGCCCTGAGCCCAGACCAGAACTGACAGAGAAAATGCGCTCATTAAAGGGCGGAACACAATAAGATCGGCGCGTGGCTCTGCCTGCGCCGGTTACAATCAAAGGCAATGAATATGATCGAACGCACGCCTCAGCAGCAGGCAGCCAACCTCATTATCGCTACCGGCCATCTCCTGACCGGCTCGTTCGGCCGGCAAGCCGATCTTGATGACAATCTTGCGATTATTGTTGGCCCACCGATCCACCCTCTCAATCTGCTCCACTGGACCAATTGGGTTCAAAAGTCGCGCCGGAACATCATTCACATATCCTTTTCGCAGGATTATGAAGGCGTTCCCAACGTCGCGCTGATTTTCCTCGACGGCGACCGCTCCGTAGTTGCCGAGCACTGCTGGCTCTGGCTGCCGCAGAGCGGCGGCCGTTGCTGGATCATCCCTGATGGCGAAGGTTGGGGCGCATACCGGCTCGACACCGACCTGAAGCTGCGCCGCCATTCACGCGCCCCGGCGCGCGGCGAAAAGGCGACGCAGGATGGCTGTATTCGCGCCTATCAGCGCTTCGCCGATATCCTAGACGGGCAGAGCACCAGCAGTGTCGAACTACCGTTGCCGGAGCGACTGCGTACCGCAGCGTGATACAATCATCAGCCTCGTTGGTGCGTAAGACGCGCTTACCAGCAACGCTGACGGGGCTGTTACGTCGCCTGGCGGTCGATTAGACGATGTCATTCAGGTGCCCACCGTTTGGTAGTCCGCTTTCGACCATTTTTTGCCGTTCCGGTCAGGTCACGGGTACGACCGCTATCGCCAAGAACGGCCAGTCATCGGTTCTCGACCGAGGGGCAGCATCGCCCGATCAAAAGTCATTCGTTGCACGCTCCCCCGCCGCGACACTGGCTGCTGCGGCACACCATTTGGCAGTCCCATTTCTCCGTCTCTCCGGGACATTTTCGGGAAAGAGCAAATGGGAACAGATTTCGGGAAAACTGCCCCCTATAGGCATAGGAAAGGCCGCTCCGCTCGTTTTGTCCCGTTCGACCTTCCTTTACGGGAACGCCGATCAGGCTCTGGTTAGCTCAGTTTTGCGCGTGATAGTCCAATGCTCCAGTCGTTTGTAGACGATCACCTTGTCGCCGATCAGATCTCCATGCCGGCGACAGAAGAGGTCGAGCTGATCGCGATCGCCGACCAGTTCGACACAGATCGTCAGATGCGGATCGGCAATTTCCGAGCCGTTCTCCCGGATCGGTTCGTGATTGCTGAAGCCGTAATGGGTATTTTGCGCGACGGCGTTGATGATGCCGTCCGCCTTCGCGGTGCGAATCAGCTCGCGATAGAGCGGCTTTGCCCCCCAGAAGCGACGCGGGCCGATCTTGTCGGACGGTTTCAGATAGATGCGCAGCATCCCGACTTCGCGGTGATGGACGGTGAAACGATTGGGCATGACGGGCTTTCGACAGGAAACAGGATCAGGCGCGCGTGCGCCGGCGAGAAGCGCGGTGCGTGCGGGCATCGCGCAGGGTCGCGTCGGGTGTGAGGTGTGCGGCAGGTACCTTTGGCACAGCGACGCGCTGCGACAGGTAGATGCCGTTGTGGCCTGAGCAGAGGTAGGCGACGAAGCACGCGACTGCGATCGGCACCGCATAGGCCGCGCCGAACAACTCGATCCCCATGAACGTGCAAGCCAGCGGTGTGTTGGCCGCGCCCGCGAACAGCGCGACGAAGCCGATCGCTGCGAATAGCCCCGACGGTACTCCGAACATCGGCGCGAGCGCATTGCCGAGCGCCGCGCCGATAAAGAACAGCGGCGTGACCTCGCCCCCCTTGAAGCCCGCGCTCAGGGTCACGACGGTAAAGAGCAGCTTCAGCGCCCAGCTCCACGAGTGCGTATCGGGACCAAAGAAGCTGGCGATGGTCAGGCTGTCCGGTGTCGCGGCGAGCGTACCCAGGCCAAGATAGTCGCGGGTTCCGAGCAGCCAGACCAGCGCAATCACGGCCAGCCCGCCGATAACGGGTCGTAGTGGGCCATAGGGGATCACGCGCTTCAACCATCCGCCCAGCGCGTGATTGGCCTCGGCAAAGGTCAGCCCGGTCAGACCGAAGGCAATGCCGGCGACACCGGCCTTGGCGACGAGCAGCGCGTCGACCGGCACCAGCGCATCGACATGGTAGACGCCGTGATGAATGCCCCAGGCAAGACAGGTCCAGTCACCGACCAGCGCCGCGACCAGGCATGGCACCAGCGCGCGATACTCGACCCGACCGATCGCCAGCACCTCCAGTGCAAAGACCGCGCCCGCAATCGGCGTCCCGAAGACCGCGCCGAACCCAGCCGCGATCCCGGTCATAAGGAGGGTGCGTGTCGCTTCCGCATCCAATCTGAGCGCGCGTCCAAACCCGCTGGCAAGACTGCCGCCCAACTGCACGGCGGTGCCTTCACGTCCCGCCGATCCCCCGAACAGATGTGTCACGACCGTGCCGAAGAAGATGAGCGGAGCCATGCGCAGCGGCACGCCGCCCCCCGGTTCGTGGATTTGCTCGACGATGAGGTTGTTGCCGCCTTCGACCGAGCGCCCTGTCAGATGGTAGAGCAGTCCGACCACGAACCCGCCGATCGGCAGCAGGTAGAGCAGCCAGGGAAAGGCGAAGCGAAGCCGGGTTACGGCGTCGAGGCTCCGCAGGAAGGCCGCGCAGAGCGTTCCCACCGCTGCGGCCATCGGGACCAGGATCAAAGCCCACCGCAGTACCGACGTGGCATGGGTGCGGCGATCGCGAATGAACGCTGCCATGTTGAACTGGTCATAGAGATTGCGAAATGTCGCGCGCACGATTCCTCCTTGCTGCCTTGCGGCGCCTGGTAGGAATCATCGGCCCTTGCGAGGGCGGTTCGACCGAATGGCCCGGCGGAAATCCATCGCCGTGCCTGCGCATATGCTGTCCGACCGCGACCCGGTCAACCAACCGCAGAAGCATGAGACTATCGTTTTGGTGAGGACCGATAAAATGGCTTTGGCCACGGAATAAACCCCGACGAGCATCGTCTACGCTTTCGAGACCGATGCGCTGGAGGCTTATGCGTAGACGAGATTGGATGCTGGGTCTGACGGCTTCGGCCCTACTTACCGGCGCAGTCGCGGCCGCCCCCGCCGATGGCTACGCTACCATGATGTCTGTCGCGATGGACCGGATGATGGCGGGCATGATGGTCAAGCCGTCCGGTGACGTCGACCGCGACTTCGTGGCGATGATGCTTCCGCATCATCAGGGTGCCATCGATATGGCGGTGGCGGAGCTGCGCTACGGCCATAACGAGCAGCTCAAGCGCATCGCGCAGGAAATCATCATCGATCAGCAGCAGGAGATCGCCGCCATGAAGCTGGCGATCGGCCAGCCGCTACCGCCTTCGACGCCAGCCCCGACGCAGGGCGGCGACCACCATAGCCCTATGGAGCACTGACATGATCCGGACCATCCTGCGCTCGGCCGCCTTGCTGATGAGCGCCGCACCGGGCCTCGCCATGGCCCAGCAGGCGCCGTGGAACGCTAAGGACATGCCCGTCAGCCACCGCGACCGCGTCTATGCGTCTGAACAATTCTCCAACACGGTGTCGGTGACCGACCCGGCCGACAACCGGCTGCTCGGCGTCATCAAACTCGGCGATCCCCAGCCGATGAACTTCTCCCCGCTCTACAAGGGACAGGTGCTGGTTCACGGCCTGGGCTTCTCGCCGGACGGGAAGACCTTGGCGGTCGTGTCGATCGGATCGAACGCCGTGTCGTGGATCGACACCGCCACCAACACCGTCAAGCACACGACCTATGTCGGGCGC
>NZ_LMKE01000006.1:326357-330712 GCF_001421245.1 Sphingomonas sp. Leaf10
CGAGGCGTTCTTCACGCCGGACGGCAAGGAGGTGTGGGTCACGGTCCGCGGCGAGGATTATATCGCCGTGCTCGACCCCACGACGTACAAGGAGACGGGGCGCATCAAGACGCCCGGTGGTCCGGGCATGACGATCTTCTCTCCCGATGGCCGGTACGGCTATGTCTGCTCTTCGTTCAATCCGGTATTGGCTGTGTTCGATGTCGCGACCCACGCGCAGGTCGGACAGGTGGCGCAGCCAAGCCCCTTCTGCCCCAACATCGCCGCGACGCCGGACGGCAAGCAAGTGTGGTTTACGCTGAAGGACATCGGCAAGACGGTCGCATTCGATGCTCGGCCACCCTTCGCGATCCTGAAGGTGCTGGATACCGGGCCTATCACGAACCATGTCAATTTCGCCCGCACGGCCAAGGGGCAGTTCGCGTATGTGACGGTCGGCGGAGAGAATGTGGTCAAGGTGTTCCGCACGTCCGACTTCACGCCGGTGGCAACAATTCCGGTCGGCAAGATGCCGCACGGTGTTTGGCCATCGGGCGACGGCCGGCGCGTTTATGTCGGGCTAGAGAATTCCGATGAGCTGGCCGCGATCGACACCGCCGGCAACACGGTCGTCGCTACCGTGCCGGTCGGACAGGCACCGCAGGCGATCGCCTATGTGTCGAACGCAGTTCCGACAGGCCCCGGCACCGACAATCTCCAGCCGCTCGGCACAGCGGGCAAGGCGCTGCATCTGACCATGGGGCCGATTGGCGGCAAAGGTACGGCAAGCAGCATCACCCTCTTCGACCAGGGCATCATTCAGGTCGTGCAGAGTGCCGTTACCGGTTTGCAGCCCAAGAAGCCTTACATGCTCGTACTGACCGCCAATGCGGACGGCAGCGGCGCTGTAGAGCCGCTTGCGAACTTCATGAGCAACCCGGCAGGTGCGGCGATCGTCAACGCATCGGGTCCGATCCGCCAGATCGTTCAGGGCAGCACCGCGACACCCCGGCGCTTTCTGGCGGTTGCGGAGGTGGTGAACGGCGCGCCGGGGCGCATCGTGCAGGTGCAGCGCGACTGAGATGGACCCGCTTGCCGCCGCGATCGAACCGCTGATCCCCGGGCTGCGCCGCTATGCCCGGTCGTGGTTGCGCGACCGGGTGATGGCGGATGACGTGGTGCAGGATTGCCTGGAGCGCGCGGTCGGGCGCTGGCGACAGCGACGGGGTGCGGAGGTCCGCCCGTGGGTCTATGCGATCCTGCACAATTTGTTGGTCGATCATCAGCGGCAGCATAGCCGGCGAGGTACGGCGGTTCCGCTCCACCTCGTGGACGACGCCGCGCTCGGCCGCCCGGCCGATCAGGACACAGGCCTGCACCACCGCGACCTGCTGCGCGCGCTTGATGCGTTGCCTGAAGAACAGCGAACGGTGCTGCTCCTGGTCTCGGTCGAGGGCCTGCCCTATGCGGAGGTCGCTGCCGTAGTCGGCGTGCCGCTGGGCACGGTAATGTCGCGCATATCGCGGGGGCGCGACCGTCTGGCGACCCTCCTCCGGGAGGGTGAACGGCCGCGATTGAGGAGCGTGCAATGACCAGCCCGATCGGCGAGGACGATCTGGCCGCATGGATCGATGGCAGGCTGTCGCCCGAGCGGCAGCGCCTGGTCGACGCCTATCTTGAAGGCCAGCCGGACGTGCATGCCCGTGTGCGAGAGCAGGCGGAGCAGGCGCGAGCCCTTGCATCCCTGTTCGCCCCCGTCGCGGATGAACCGATCCCGGCGACGATGCGCGTGGCAGCGATCAGGGGACGGCAACGGCAACCGCGTTGGCAGCTCGCCATCGCCGCGTCACTTCTGCTGGCGTTGGGGTTTGGCGGTGGCTGGTCGAGCGCGCGGTGGAGCGGCGAACCCCGCGCGGGCATCGCGGCGCTGGCCAACGAGGCGAGTGATAATTTCCGTGTCTATGCCGCCGACCGGATACGACCGGCGGAGATCGGCCCCGACCAGCGCGCCATGCTGATCCGATGGACCTCCGCTCGATTGGGTGAGCGCGTCACGATCCCGGACCTCAGCACGGCCGGCTATCGCTATGGCGGGGGGCGACTGGTCGCGACGCCCCACGGCCCTGCGGCACTGCTCCTCTACGACGGACCGCAAGCGTCGAAACTTGCGGTGCTGACGAGGCCCATGCAGATCGACAAGACCGCGAGCATGACCAGCACGTCCAGCGGGACCATGGGCCGGGTCACATGGGCGGTCGACGGGATCGGCTATAGTGTGGTGGGCGAGCGACCCGCGGCCGAACTGCATCCGATCGCCGATGAAGTCCGGCGTCAGGCAGATGCCGCGCTTGTGTCCTGATAGCGCCTTGCCGCCTCCCGGCGCCGACGGGCACCGGGCGGTCCAGCGCGATCACGGCTTGCGCTCGACATCCTTCCTGTCGGTCTCGGCCGGCGTCAGACGGGCTCGCTCGCGGATGCGGCGTTCCAGCGGCGCGCCGACGAACAGGACGAGCATTGCAAGGCTCACCCCGCCGATGATGAGCGGCCACACCGCCAACCCTGCTGCCGCGCCGATCGTGGCTGTCACCCAGATGCACGCGGCGGTCGCCAATCCATGCACTTCCTGACCCTGGCCGACCCGCAGCACCGCACCGGCACCGATGAAGCCGACGCCGGACAGAATGCCCTGCATCGCCCGTCCTGCGGCATCGGCGTTCACGTTCGGCAAGCCACTATGCACGATCGCCTGAACGGCGATGCAACTCGCCAGACCGACCAGACCCAGCGTCCGCAGGCCCATGATCTGCCGGTTCTCACGCGAGCGTTCCCAGCCGAGCACCATCCCGGCCGCGGTCGCCACCACCAGCCGGCCAATCGCATCGATCCAGAAAGCGACGTCCGGTGCCGCTGATGCTTCGATCATTCGACCAGCACGTGAACGTGATGCCAGGCGGTGCACAGATAGCCGGCGAAGTTCCACATCGTATCCGGCCGCTCGGGCTGTCCCTGCCCGGTCTCGTCGAAGGCACGGGCGACAAGGTGCTGGCGTCCCTTGGCAAGTGTGGCGTCAAGGATCCAGCGCCGCCAGCCCCAGCGCGTCTCCGGATCATCGGCGAAGGTCGCCTGTTGCCAGTCGCGACCGCCGTTCACCGACACTTCGATCCGAGAAATACGGCGGTCATAGGCAATGGCATATCCCTCAATCCGCACCTCTCCGGCGGCCAAACTCTCGCCCGCACCGGGCGAGCAGATCGCGGCGTTGAGCGGCATGGCATTGATCGTCAGACCCTGGCTCCAGTCGACGGAGTCGCTCGTCACAGCGGCGGGGAAGAGCTTGTAGTCGTGCGCCTGGATCGGTGCCTCGGAGGGCGTTTCACGCACCTCGATCCGTGTCAGCCATTTGGCGCTGCGGACCCCGGCATAGCCAGGCACCACCATGCGGAGCGGGGCGCCATGTTCGGGCGTCAGCGGCTCGCCATTCATCGCCCAGGCGAGGAGTACGTCGGGCTCCCGCGCCTTGCTCATGGCGATCGATACCCCGAACAAGGCTTCTTCACCCTCCACGTCCACCTCGTCCGCGCCGGTGAACGCCACGAACAGCTCGGACGCATCCGGCGCGCCGACCGCATCGAGCACGTCGGCCAAGCGTACGCCGGTCCACTCCGCATTGCCGATCGCGCCTACGTCCCACGGATCGCCGGAGGTGTTGGCGACCTGCTGGAGATCGGTACGCCGGTTGCCGGCGCACTGGAGAACCGCCGTTACCGTGCGCGTGGCAAACGTGCTCTTCAGTTCCTGCACCGAGAAGAAGCGGCTCGCCATGCCCCTCCCGCTCACCTCGATCCGATGATTGGCGGGCAGATCCGGCACTGGCCCGTGGCTGCGCACGTAGAACAGCGCCTGCGGCGTCAGGAACCGCTCGATCAACGCACCGGGCGTCGGCTCGGCATTGTAGGGATCAGAACTGCGCTCGATCATATCGGTCATGGACGATCAAACGTCGCGGGCACGCGTAACGCTTCAAGTCTTCGAGACCATCGCAGACGAAAGGCTGCCGACCATTCCGATATCCAGATTGGAATGACCATATCAAACGGTTGGTCGTATCGATCTAAGTACGCGATATATGCTGCATGACTTTGGAGCAGCTCAGAATATTCGTCGGTGTCGCGGAGCGCGAACACGTCACCAAGGCAGCGGAGGCGCTGAACGTCACGCAGTCTGCTGCCTCCGGGGCGGTTGCGGCCCTCGAAGCGCGCTACGGCGTTCCGCTGTTCCACCGCGTCGGGCGTGGCATCCAGCTTACCGAGGCAGGCCGCGGCTTTCTGGAGGAAGCGCGCGCGGTGCTGGGGCGGGCAGCGCATGCCGAGACGATG
>NZ_LMKE01000006.1:330767-362365 GCF_001421245.1 Sphingomonas sp. Leaf10
CGCGGACTATGCCGGGCTCGCGCGTGGTTCGTTGCGGATCGTCGCCAGCCAGACGATCGCGAGCTATTGGTTGCCGGCAAAGCTCGCCGCCTTCCACGAACGCCACCCACAGATCGCGGTCGAGCTGGCGATCGACAACACCGAAGGCGCGGCAGCGCAGGTGTTGAGCGGCGCGGCGGAACTCGGCTTTGTCGAGGGCGAGGTGGACGAACCGGCGCTTGCCCACTGGAATGTCGGGCATGACCCAATGGTGCTGGTCGGCCGCGAGGAAGCCGAACGCATCGACGAGGCCTGGCTGCGCGCTGCACGCTGGATCGTCCGTGAGCAGGGATCGGGTACGCGCTCGACTTTCGAGGACGTGCTGCGAACGCGCGGGTTTGATCCGGCCCAGCTGACGATAGCGATGACGCTGCCGTCCAACGAGGCGGTGCGCACCGCCGTTGAGGCCGGTGCCGGCGTTGCCGTCTTGTCGCGATTGGTCGTCGCGCGCGCGCTCAAGGCTGGCGATCTCGTCGAGCTGCCGCTCGGGCTGCCCGACCGCGCCTTTCACGCGCTGCGCCACAAGGAACGCTATCGCACCCGCGCGGCCGACGCGCTGACGGATCTCATCAAGGAGCAGGTCGCATGACTGCCGACACGCACTCCGTTCTCAGCGGCCTCAAGCCGCTCAGCCGGCTCGATCACCCCCGCGAGATGATCCGCCAGTTCACGCCCAACTGGTTCGCCGCGACGATGGGCACGGGCATCCTTGCCCTCGCGCTGCCGCAGGTGCCCGGCATCGGGCCTTCGCTTAAACCTGTCGGCGAGGTGTTGTGGTTCTTCAATATCGCGCTCTTCGCGCTGTTCGCCGGCCTCTATGGCGCGCGCTGGGTGATGTTCGGGCACGAGGCGCGGCGCATCTTCGGGCACAACACCGTGTCGATGTTCATCGGGACCATTCCGATGGGGCTGGCGACGATCATCAACGGCTGTCTCGCCTTCGGCATCGCGCGGTTCGGAAATGGCATCGTGCCGGTCGCGCATATCCTGTGGTGGATCGACGTCGCCATGTCGCTCGCCTGCGGCGTGCTGATCCCCTACCTGATGTTTACCCGCCACGAGCACAGCCTGGACGGCATGACCGCCGTATGGCTGCTGCCGGTCGTCGCTGCCGAAGTGGCGGGCGCCAGCGGCGGGCTGCTCGCGCCGCATCTAACCGATCCCCACGCGCAGATAGTGACGCTCGCGACCTCCTATGTGCTGTGGGCCTATTCGGTGCCGGTCGCGTTTGGCATCCTCGCCATCCTCATCCTGCGCATGGCACTCCACAAGTTGCCGCATGAAAGCATGGCGGCATCTTCCTGGCTGGCGCTGGGGCCGATCGGCACGGGTGCTCTGGGCATGCTGGTGCTCGGCGCGGATGCGCCGGCGATCCTCACCGCGCACGGGCTAGCCGGCGTCGGCACCGTCGCGCAGGGGATCGGCGTTGTCGCCGGGCTCTGCCTTTGGGGTTTCGGCCTGTGGTGGCTGGCGCTCGCGACGCTTATCACCATCCGCTACTGGCGCGCGGGCGTGCCGTTCAACCTCGGCTGGTGGGGCTACACCTTCCCGCTCGGCGTCTACACCGTCGCCACCTTCCGCCTCGGCACGACGCTGAACCTTATGTTTTTCGGTATCGTCGGCACGGTGCTGACGGTTGCGCTCGCGGCGATGTGGCTGCTGGTCGGTGCCAAGACGCTAGCCGGTGCATGGCGGGGCAACCTGTTCATCTCGCCCTGCATCGCCACCCCGAACTGATCCGCCATGATGATCGGATCAGTCGGTCCGATCACTTGCAGAATGCCCCTTCGATCCGCCAGCGTGACTGGCCACAGGAGAGCCTTGTCATGGACAATTTCGACGCCGGGCTGGCGAGTGAGACCAGCCGTCGCCGCTTCCTCAGCCATGCCGCGCTCGGCACCGCCGGCCTTGCCGCCGCGCCGGCACTGGCGCAGCAGCTCGTCGACCTGAAGCTGCCCGGCGGCAATGCCGAGCGGCCGATGACCAGCGCCTTTCCCGGCAAGGGCAGCATGATCCTCCAGCGCGTCCATCCACCCTTGCTGGAGACGCCGATGGAGGTCTTCGACAAGTCGGTGTTCACGCCCAACGACCAGTTCTTCGTCCGCTGGCACTGGGCCGACATACCGACCTCGATCGACGTCGAAAGTTTCCGCCTCAACGTCTTCGGCCACGTCAATCGGCCGCTGTCGATCAGCCTCGCTCAGCTGCTGCGCCTTCCACGGGTCGAGATGGCGGCGGTGAACCAGTGCTCGGGCAACAGCCGCGGGCTGTTCCAGCCGCGCGTCGCCGGCGCGCAATGGGGCAATGGCGCGATGGGCAACGCCAAGTGGCTCGGCGTTCGCCTGCGCGACGTGCTCGACCTCGCCGGGGTCAAGGCAGGCGCGGTGCAGGTGCGCTTCGGCGCTCTCGATCAGCCGGTCGTGGCGGGCGCTCCTGACTTCGAGAAGGCACTCGACATCGACCATGCCCGCGACGGCGAGGTCATGATCGCCTTCGGCATGAACGGCGAGCAACTGCCGCTCCTCAACGGCTTTCCCTGCCGGCTGATCGTGCCGGGCTGGTACTCGACCTATTGGGTCAAGATGCTGAACGCGATCGAGGTACTGCCCGGCCCTGACGACCAGTATTGGATGGCCAAGGCCTACAAGATCCCCGCGACACCCGGCGCGAATGTCGCGCCCGGTGCCAAGGACTTCCCGACCGTACCGATCAATCGCATGATCCCGCGTAGCTGGATGACCAGCCTGCCCGATGGTCAGGCGATCGCCTATGAAGCGTCGATCCCGGTCGGCGGCATCGCAATGGGCGGCGATTGCGGCGTCGCCAAGGTCGATGTGTCGTCGGACGGTGGCCGCACCTGGTACAGGACGACGCTCGGAGCGGACGAGGGCAGGTACAGCTTCCGGCGCTGGGACGGGCGGGTGCCGCTGAGACGCGGGCCTAACCCCATCATGGTGCGCTGCTGGAACACCAACGGTGTCGCTCAGCCGATGAAGCCGATCTGGAATCCCGGCGGGTTCATGCGCGGCAACATTGAAACCACCACCATCATCGCGGCCTGAGGAGCGAGCAAATCATGAAGACTCCGTCTCCCGGCATGATGGCTGCTGGCCTGATCGGCCTGACCGGCATCATCCTCGTCTCGATCGGCGCGCCGAGCAGCCGCAAGGCGCCCGTTCCGATCTCCGAGATGTCTGAGCCGGCACCGGCCGCCAGCGTGTCAGCCCGCGGCTTCTCGCTTGCCTCGACCAGCGTCGACCTGCCGGCCGACGACGCGACCTACCCCGACGGTCCGCACGCCGACGTCATCAATGCCAATTGCACCTCGTGCCACTCAGCCAGCATGGCGCTGACCCAGCCTGCGCTATCGGCGGATCAGTGGAAGGCGACCGTCACCAAGATGCGTGAGGTGTATAAGGCGCCAGTGGCCGAGAAGGACGTCGATGCGATCGTTGCTTATCTCACCGCTATGCCGAGCCAGAAGGTGGCACCCGCGACCGGCAAGGCGCAGGACCCGGACCCCAAAGTGGCTCCTGATGTCTCAGGTGGAACCGGCTAACCGATCTACTTCCATAATCCCGAAATACCATCGTTTTCGGGACAGCGGCGGACGGCAGCTCACAGTTGAACCCGCCGTTCGGCGAGGCCCCGTATTTGGCTGTTTTGTCCCATGCGCCGTAAGGGCGGCCCCTCGCCCGAGCGAGGAGCCGACAGGTCAAATCTCGGTGGTCTCGGCGAGGGCAAGTGCGTCTTCCACATCGATGCCGAGATAGCGGACCGTGTTCTCGATCTTGCTATGGCCGAGCAGGATCTGCACAGCTCGCAGATTGCCGGTTGCCCTGTAGATGATTGATGCCTTCGTTCGGCGGAGCGAGTGCGTACCGTATTCACTTCGCATCAGACCGACCCCTGTCACCCATTCATCGACAAGCCTGGCGTACTGGCGAGTGCTGAGATGCCCATCACGATCGACTCGACTGGGGAAGACGTAGTCGTCCACCGTGCCGCCCCGCCGCTCCAGCCAAGCCAGCAGGCTGGCGCGAGCATCTGGAAGTAGCTCGAACTGAACCGGTCGGCCTGTTTTCTGCTGAATGACAATCGCTCGCGTTCGGACTTGCCCGCTGCTGACAAGATCGCCGATCCTCATCTGCACCAAGTCGCAGCCTCGGAGTTTGCTGTCGATCGCCAGATCGAACAGCGCCCGATCTCGCAGGCGTCGACGCTGATTGAGATAGAACCGAATTTCCCAAATCTGCTTCGGTTTGAGGGCACGCTTCGCACCGACGGTTCTTCCGGCATTCCAGACTTGCCGCTTTGTGACGGTGCGCTCGGTTTCAGGCATCTCCATGATCGTTCTCCAATGGCCAGATCGGCCATCGGAAGAACGCTTGCGGGTATGACGGTCTGGTATTGCTCGGGGGCCTATGCCGACCAATTGTGGACATTCGACGACCCGGGGGTGACCGCGTCCTATGGGCCGGTTAGGTTAAAAGGCTAGTGGCGATCGGAAGTCGATCAGCCCCAAGGAGAGCCCGGATGCTTTTTCACACCATGGTCGGATCGAACGACATTGAACGGTCGAAGTGCTTCTACGACACGGTGCTCGCCACTTTGGGGGCAGGCGAAGGGGCGCGGAACATCGCCGACAGCGGCCATACGCGGCTGATCTATAATAATGGCAACGGAACCAACTTCATCGTCAGCCAGCCGATTAACGACGAACCGGCAAGCGTCGCCAACGGCAGCACCGTCGCCTTTTCGTGCAACTCGCCTGAACAAGTGAAGCAGCTTCATGATACCGCGGTCGCCAACGGCGGCACCTCGATCGAAGCCCCGCCCGGCCCGCGCAATACGGCATCGCTGGGAACAGTCGAACTTGCCTATTTTCGCGACCCAGACGGCAACAAATTATGCGGAATTCATTTTCCTGCATGATCTGTCCAACACGGGTTCGCTTTTTACCCTAGCGGACCCGGATTTTGCGATCGCGCGAGTGTCCGATTCCCACCGTTTTCCGCGATAGCGGCTCTCGACCAGACTCGGTCGTACAAGCATGAACCGATCTACGTCGCATCCTGCCAGAAGCGGACATACAAGTCGACAGAACCACACCTTCAGCATTGCGCCTATTCGAGCGTCAGCATCGAGCGATAATTGCCGTTGGAATGGAACGATCGCAGCGCCGCCGCGCGAAGTAATTCGACTAGTATGGGATCCGCAAAATCAAGATAACATTCCCATTGTTTCTGGCACTACATTTCAGTTCGCTGTAGGTGACTTCTTTCTATGCATTCTGCACGCGATCGACGATCTTCATGGTGTCGATCAATCTTGCGGATCTATATGATCATGGCAATCTGTTCCTCATCGAATCGGGGAAGTCATGTGGATAAGACGGAACATAATTCAGGTGAGGGAGACGCCCGGTTTGCCGCGTTCCGTCTAGCGCTTGCGGCTAGACTCAAGGGCTTCAGCGCTGAAATATCGGCTGAAGCCGAGCAGACCCACGTGCGGTCCTACCGTCCCGATCGAGCGCTTTTTCCCGTGCCGGAGCTCGTTCTCTTCGCGTTGCGCGAAGGGATGGGGTGGCAATGGCACGGCCAAGGCGAAAAAGTCCTTTGGACGGTGCGCGGCACGATCGACGGTCAACGGGTCGCGTTTGCGCTTCAAAAGTTCGGTTTCACCGTTTTTTTCCCCAAGGATCGGGCTGATCTGAAGGCGCGTGTTGAAGGGCAGTTGCGTGCTGCGCTGTGGGAGGTCGAATCCTATCTGTCCGACTTTGCCGAAGCACAGGTCGAAGCCGGTGAAGTCGTCATCGCCAACCACTTTTCGGAATTTGAAGATCGCTACCGGTTTCACCGTCAGCTTGCCGATGCCGCGCACGGCCTCAAGCTCGAGCCGCCCGACGACACCGTCGATGCACAAGGAAATGTCATCGCGCGTTCGGGGATCATTAGCCCCGACATCACCCAACGGATGAACCGCATGGCGACGATGCAGCGCGAGGCCTTCTTCCACTCCACTGCGATGATCGACGCCTATTTCAGCTGCCTCGAGCATCGCCTTGTTCTGCTGCGCGCTTTCACCGGGCGCCCATTCGAACCGGGCGAGGTGCTAGAGCTTCTTAGGATGCGCTGGGGCGACAAGCTCAAAGACGTTCTTGGGCTACCCTATTCGACCGAGGCGGCCGCGATCATAGGCCGTATGCGCCGCATTAAGGAGCGCATCCGCAACCCGCTCTCCCATGGCGGCGTCGAAAACGACAAGGGGTCCATCCATTTTCACCTCCCACGGATCGGCATGATTCCCGCCAACTTTACGCGCTTCGGCGATAGCATCCGCTTTTCGGTAATTCCCGTCGGTGCCGATGGCCATGCGGAGGTCTGCGAGACATTCGACGCGCTTGATGCGCTTCTCAGCACTGGCGCGCTCGCCAGCCCGCACCAGTTCGTTCGCTGGGGCATCGACCCCAATTTTGACGCTGCGCACTCTGCCGAATATGCCGAGGCCATTGCCGAAGGGCCGGAGGGAGTCGACACCTTTATCGAGGCTTGGTCGCGCCGTTGGGAGAACTTTCAGAACATGGACTTTTGATCGCCTACGTCACACATCAAGAACAAGTTTGGGAGGTAAATTCACGAGTACCCATATGCGCGTTGTCGGCCGTATCGATCTAACCAGCCTAGCGCGACATTTGCGCGATTCCGGACGCCATGCCGCGCTCGTCAAGGCGATTGATCGCGCGGCTGCTGCTGGCTCAATCCGCGAGGATTTGCGAACCGCGCTCGACGCTTTGCGGCAGATCGTCGACATTCAAGATCGCAGCTTCTCCGAGCCGAGCGAAAACTCCCGGCACGATGAAACCGTGCGGACGGGGGCGCTGTTCACCCAGGCCGTCGTTCTTTACGCGCGCGCTACCGAGACCCAGGGCGATCGGCCGAAGCTGCTCGGCGAAGCCAAGCTCGACCCCGATCAGCGCGCAACACATGAAGAGGCGATGGACATGCGCAACAAGGTCATCGCGCATTTCGGCCGAGGCGAGGCTCTGTTCGATGGCCCGCTGGTAAAGGAAGCGGTCGTGCTCAGCCTCTATCTGGACGGAGACCACCGCAAGACCCGGATCGGCGCCTACACCACGCGCGCGGCGCACAAAGTGGCGTTTTCGGCGCGGCTGGCGACCTTGCTCGAAACCCGCCTGAAAGAGATCGCGGATCGCTACCAGCGGCTGTTCGACGCGGTAAATGCCGAACTGGAAGCCGCGGGTAAGGCCGATCCTGGCCTTGGTCCTGACCTCAAGCGCTTCGAATTCGATGTCGATGCCTTCAGCGCTTCACCCGAAGCGGCCGAACATCTCTGCGCCAGCGCTTCACCCGAAGCGGCCGAACATCTCTGCGCCCAGCTCGACGACGATGTGGGGCACGACCTCGATTATGCCGTGCCAGTACCCAAGCCGTGAGGAACGACATCGGTCCAGCGGCCGAAATTCATGAGGGGCGCAAGCGGCGCTACACCGATCCGCTGCGCGGCGCGCTCCCAGAGCTTGAACGTTGCCTCATTCGTCATCGTGCGCTTCAGATGATACTGATCATCTACCATGCCGAAGAGTTGAAGCGTGATGTCATCAACGGGGTGGCGGCGCAGGCGTACTTGCGCGCTGCCATCGCGGGTGATGACGCCGCCACGCCGGCAGAAGTCGTGAAGGAGGGAACGAAGCTCAAGCGGGCCTTCGCCCATCTTGTTCAGGACGGCGTTCTCACCGCCGACGAGCGACGCAACATGGTCGCTCTGATCGAGAAGCGGAACAGCATCGCCCACCATCTTGATCAGGTAACTGCCGACCTCTCGACCGATCCGTTCATCCTCGACTGGCTTACCCTTATGCCCGATCGCCAAAGCCATGACTATGAGGCGCTCGATCAGTTGCGCGTGGCTCGCCGCCTGCTGTCCGATCGCATGATCGCGAAGCATTATGTAGGCGAAATCTCGATGCGGTCGCTGTTCTTCGATGCAACCGAGCGCGCGCTGTCAGCGGACATCAAGGCGCTCAATCGCCGCATATGCAAGCTAGTCCGCCAGCGTCGCGACGCAATCGCCACCCTTAATGACGAGCTAAGCGTGGCCGGATCGCCACTCACCGGCCTGTTCGATCCGGGTTGGCCGGACAACCGCTATGACCGGGGCCGGCTGACTCCGCGCGGCGTCGAGACGTGCTACCAACTTTTCGACATGGGCAAGTCAGCGATGGCGGTGGCGCACCTGATGGACTTGTCGCTCGCATCCGCCCGCAAGCGCGAGCGCATGTGGCAGGATCTGGGCGGCGACCAGCGCAAAAAGCGCGTTATCGCCGAAATCCCCAAGGTCCGTATCCGCTATCGGATGGAGGAATAGCCCGGCTTCAGCGCTCCAAGCGGAGAGAGCCGAACATCTCGCGGATGCCGTCCTCATTGGCACGTTCCTCGCGCCTATGTTCCTTATACTCGTCCATCTGCTGATCAGCGCGCTGCTCTTCGTAATCGACATATTCGTCGCGCGCCTCGTTGACCGACGCGATCTGATTGTCGACGTCGAACGCGAACGTTCGACCAAAATATTCGAGATGGTCGATCAGACCGTCGAAGTCCTGCTCCGACTGGCAGTTTCGGATCTCGTCGGAAAGGTAGCTGCCCAGAAATCCTTCGAACGCCTTCTTGAGCGACTCCTTGAACGGATGGTCCGGTGTTTGCGCATCCTCATATTGCTCCAGCAGCGCGCGCAGCTCGCCCGACCCGCAGCTATGTTCGGCGCTCGCGACCAACTCACCCGCACAATCGTCGAAAAAGGGGTCAAAGCGCTGCAGCTCTTCCCAGCCGGCAGATTCGAAAGCCTTCACGGCTGAGATCGTGTCGTCGATTTTGCACAGCGTTTCGCTGCGCTCTTCCTTGATCCTGGCGATGATGCCATCGATCACCGGCAGCAGCGCCGGAGCGCGCAGTGCATCGGCCATGCGGATCATCGTCGCCAGCCGCTCCTCATAGGACGGTGCGATATAGGCGACGCCCTTTTCGTGCGGGATCGCGCGCTGCGCTGTCGCCAGCGCGCTGATCTGCGGTGCGACTAGGGCCACGTCGCTGCGAAGGGTGTCGCGGGTCGCGCCGCCCACCGCCGATTGGACGAAGCTCCACACCTGCGCGATCTGGGTGAACCTGACAGACCCGACGATCAGGTCGATGGCATTGTCTGGCTCGGTTCGCACCACCCGGTTCAGCCAGTCCTGCACCGACGGATTGATGAATTCGACTGTTTCCACCCCGGTCGGGCGGACGAAGGCGCCATGCAGTTCGGCACGCGCGGTCGTATAGTCGTCGGGGCGCCGCGGCAGCCCGTATTTCTGCGCACGGTGCGCGTGGAGCGCAGCAAAGCCCTCCCTGAGCAAGGTATCGCCGGCTTTGCCGCCAAAGCTGAACATGGTGAGCAGAAGGCTGCGGCCCGCGTCGCTGATCTGCCTTTCGTAGGCGTGCCGCCAGATTTCGGACGGATCGTGCAGCAGCCGGGTGACGAATGCCTGATAGCCGTCCACCAGAACCGCCTTGAGCCGCCGATAGGTCGACAGCCACTCGATGAGGCGCGGATTGAATTTGTCGTGCTTGACGATCTTGAAATAGAATTCCCCCTTCAGCAGCTCGTCGCGATAGTCTGCGGGCAGGTCGCTGAAGAAGACGTGGTTATAAAGAATTTCCGCGCGCTGCCGCAGATTATAGTCACCCATATGAATGACCACCTTGCGGTCGATCAGGTCGGCATTGCGGATCTGTTCGGATGCCCCCCACGCCTGCTGGAGCATCTGCTCGCGGGTAGTCAGGATCAGCCGCTTGTCCTTCGACGCGCTCACCATTTCGATGAACTCCAGGATCGCCCTGAATTCGCGCTGCTGATCGCTCGATCCTTTGTCGCCGAGGAAAGTGGTGCCCATGAAGTCGTCGAAATAGAAGACCTGGGGCTTGCCCTTGCGGAACATGGCTTTGCCCTCGGCGAAATCTTGCCGGAGGACGACGGGCTCGAATCCGTTGGCCAAGTGCTCATAGAGCAGCATGTTGGCGAGGGTCGTTTTGCCCACGCCGGGCAGGCCGGACAGGATCACGACATGGTCGGCCTTGAGCGCCGCCAAGGCCCGCGGATAGGCGTTGCCCTGCACATAGCGCTTGATCTCGCCATGGATCTTCTCGACCTGAAATTCGCTCTGGGTGACGATGTCGTTATGCAGCACCGTCTCGAGGACGTTCGTGCTCGCGAGCCAGAGCTTGTAGTGAGACCGCTCGATTTCAGGGTGCTTGCCGAGCAGGTTGTTGAGGTCGGCGCAGCCGAAGATGTCGCTCTTGTCGAGGAACTCGGCGCCGATCACTTCGACGATCCGGGTCTTGTTGGCGTCGGATAGCGGGGTCGCCGTCATGAGGATGTAGCGGCCGGGCTTGAGCTTGCGGACCTTGTCGGCTTCCTTGCGCAATTCCCGCATCAGGCCGTCAAATCCGGTTTCCACGAAGCGCTTGCACTGGACGATGATCTGTTTGCCGGCGCGCGCGTATCGAAAGTCGGTTCCGCCGTCCTTGCCGGTTTTGAACGATTCGAGCGTCAGCCCCCACTCGGCCTGGAGAAGGTCGCGGCACATAAGCTCGAAATCATGCGGACTGAGCTGGCTGAAATCATAATCGGACATAGTCCGCCATTTATAGCTTCTTCCTTGGTTCACCGCACCGATCAGCTGTCGATGTCGATAAATTTCAACGAGAGTAATACCGGGACTTGCCCGCTGAGGTTGAGAGGGGCCAGATCATGAAGGCAGATGCCGAGTGTCCGTTGCTGGTCAGACCAGCCGTTCGACAAGCCACAGGGCAACGGCAGATATGTCCCAGAGATGGCCATTTCTACGCATACTATCCGTTACCCGCCAACCACGCAAAATCATCTACTGGCCTTCAAACGGGCCGGACGAGGTTGTCGGCTGGAGGCGGGTAGAAGATGCGTAGGCAGGGGCTGAAGTCGGTCGGTGACCTTGGGGATCTGGTCTACTGCCTCCTTCAACCGGGTCAGCCGGGCCGCCTTAGAATAGCGACCGGCGGTTTCTCCGCTCATGGTATGGCCGACGAGGTCGGCACGGGTTTCAAGGAAGACCTCTCGATACTTCAGTTCCGTCGTAACCATGTGCCGGAACGAGTGAATTGCCTGCCCCGGCTCGATGAAGTCGAGTTTCCTTGCGATCTTCGTCCACCAGTTCTTGTAGTAGACGTCGCCATAGCTGCGCTTGCCCGACGCGGTCCGAAGCTCAGGGAACAGCATTGTTTCGCCCGCGGCACGTAGCGCCTTGACGTAGTCCGGCAGCCCGAGCCGCATCAGTTCGTCGGCGAATGGCACCAACCGAACCGCCGCCCTGTTCTTGACGTGCCCGCCGTTCTCGTCAGTGATCGTGAAGAACCAGACCCCATCCTCCTGACCAATGTCGTCGAGCGTCAGCTGACAGATTTCCTCGCGCCGACAGCCAGTGTACCATGCAATGGGCAGCACCCAGAAACCTGCATCGTGCCAGATCTCGGTTCCTTGTTCGAGCCGACGCCCAAGCGATCGCGAACCGGTCCAGATCGGCAGACGAAACAATTGCCGCCCTTCCTCCTCGGTATACGCGTCCCGCTGTTCGCGTGCGTCGCGATCATCTTCGTACAGGAAGTCCGACCAGTCGATGGCTGTAACGCCGTCGACCTGCTTGCCGACCCATGCCATCAACTCTTTCAGGAAAAGGAAATGGCGGTTCGTGCTGGTCGATTGGAGTCCGATCGTCTCTGGGTCGCGAGCACCAGTTTTGATCTCCGCCTCGGCCTCGCGGCAAATTTCCTCGAGCGACATCGCATCGTGGCGCCGCGATTTGTGGTGGCTAACGGGTAAACGAGAGAAATGCTCGTTAAGCCGCGCCACATCCTTCCGCACGACGAGCCGTATCGGGCGGGCACCATAGCTCTTTTCAAGCAGGCGCGCCGCTGACAGGAATTGCGTCCGGGTCTTCGCGGTCCAGCGCGCCTTCCGCCTCGCGTCACCAACGATCTTGGGATTGTCGGCGATGAAGCGTTCCGCCGCTTGGGTCGGCGTCATCGATGCCCATGGCTCGGCGACCTGGGACTCCGGCGGCGGCGCCGTGGTAGCAACGGCCGCGGGTACAGCGGCAACCGCAGCGAAGGGCATCGGCCCAGACGCGGCGCGATCGTCGATCATGCCAGTCCACATCGTTGCGGGATCGACCAGTCGCCGCCGATATTCGAGAGCGGCGGCGAGCCGTCCTTCGAGATTGACCTTCCGGGCAATGTCGAGATTGTCGGCGGTTTCGCATACGCCTGACGCGCGAAGGTCACACGCGGCCTTGTCGAGGGACCGGTCACGCCAGTCTGGTCGATCGGCAAAGAAGTCGATCAGTGTCTCCTTCTGGTCGTCCGTCAGGCTTGGAAATCGCGCCTCGACATGCTCGCGACTACCGACGTTCGTTGGGACGCCATTCACGACGAAATCCCGGAGCATTGCTTCGTAGATGCCGACGAGGCCCTCGATCAAAAAGGTGGCGTTCGGATCAGTACGCTGGAATCCGACGTGGACCAACTCGAGATGGTCGCGCATCTCCTCCATCGCCCTACGGAAGATCCCGGCCTTTTGGGTCGTTGTCAGGCTTGCGGCTCCGCCGTCCTGGCCCAAGGTCATTTTCAAAGTCTCGCTCTTCGCGGTCATCGCGCACCCCATGCTGCGCGCCACCGCCTGGGCGGTAGTTCGGAGGCTTAGGCGTAGGGTGAAAGGCTTACCAACCTGAAAACGGACGGTACGGCGCCAGTAATAGACGGCGCCTCTGCGCTCGACATTTTGAATTGCAGGCACGGCATCTCCACATGGAGCCGTCACACCCACCGGCCCAATCCAGTGGCTGAGACCAATTTTCTGCCGCTAAAACAATAACTTAGATAGCAAACTGGCTGGGGCGGCAGGATTCGAACCTACGAATGCCGGTACCAAAAACCGGTGCCTTACCGCTTGGCGACGCCCCAGCGACCGCGACGGGCGCGGTGGAGGGGCACTAGGGGGATTGTCGTTGTCATGCAACCGGGTTTGTGCGGGAAACCTGTGCGGTCTGGGTCGTTGAGACGGGGCATAGCCAAGAAGGAAAGCCGATGTCCGACAAGAGCCCCGCCGAAATCCGCGAAGCCATGTGGAAGGCGATGGCGGCCAGCCCCTATGTGATGCTGGGGCTGACCGGCAAGCACCAGCATTCCGAACCGATGTATGCGGTGCTGGACGAAGACGCGCACAGCGAATTCTGGTTCTATACCAAGCGCGACAACCGCGCGGCCGAAGGCGGCCCGGCGATGGTGCAGTTCGTCGCCAAGGGTCACGACCTGTTCGCCTGCATCGCCGGCACGCTGACCGAGGAAAGCGATCCCGCCGTCATAGACAAATATTGGTCGAAGCAGGTCGAAGCCTGGTACGAACAGGGCCGGCAAGACCCGTCGCTGCTGATGCTGCGCTTCGATCTCGACAGTGCGGAAATCTGGGAAACCGACCAGTCGTTGCTCGGCAAGCTGAAGATGTTCACCGGCCAGACGATCAAGGGCAGTGACGAAGCCGGCAGCCACGCCAAGGTCGACGTCTGACAAGAAAAAGGGCGGGGGTTCGCGCCCCCGCCCGGTTTAATACCAAACCCGTCCTATCAGCCGTCGTGACGCGCGATCCATTCCTCCAGCACTGGTGCGATGCGGTTGCGCCACTTCGACCCGTTGAAGATGCCGTAATGGCCGACTTCCGGCGCCATGTGATACTGCTTCAATTCCTCCGACAGCCCGGTCGCCAGCGTCAGCGACGCGCGGGTCTGCCCCAGCCCCGAAATGTCGTCGCGCTCGCCCTCGATCGCCAGCAGCGCGGTGTCGGTAATCGCACCCGGATCGACCGGACGGCCGCGATGGCGCATCGTCCCTTCGGGCAGGGCATGGGTCTGGAATACGATATCGATCGTCTGGAGATAGAATTCGGCGGTCATGTCGCAGACTGCGCGATATTCCTCGTAGAAGCGCTGGGTCGTACCGGCGCCTTCGCCATCGCCCTGCACCAGATGCTTGAACATTTCCCAGTGGGAAATCATGTGGCTGCCGAGGTTCATGCTCATGAAACCGGCAAGTTGCAGGAAGCCCGGATAGACGCGGCGGCCGGCACCCGGATAGGTCATCGGCACGGTCGCGATGACATTCTGTTCGAACCACGCATGCGGGCGTTCGGTTGCGAGCGTATTGACCGCAGTCGGCGCTTCGCGCGTATCGATCGGACCGCCCATCATGGTCAGCGTGCGCGGACGGTTGGGATGCTGATCCGCACCCATCAGCGCGGTCGCGGCATAGACCGGGACCGAAGGCTGGCAGACCGCCAGCACATGGGCGCGGGCGTCGCCGGTTTCGCCGATCTTTTCAAGGAAGGCGGTCACGTAATCGATATAGTCGTCGAGGTCGAAGCGTCCCGCCGCCATCGGCACCAGCTTCGCATCGCGCCAGTCGGTAATATAGACATCGGCGCTGGGCAGCATCCGTTCGACCGTACCGCGCAACAGCGTCGCATAATGGCCGCTCATCGGCGCGACGATCAGCAGCTTCGGCCCGCCTTCCACGCCTTCACGAACGAAGCGCTTGAGCTGACCGAACGGACGACGCAGCACGATTTCCTCACGCACCGCCACCGGCTTGCCATCGACGGTCGTGCTGGCCAGACCGAACGCAGGCTTGCCGCGCGGGGCGGCGGCATGGGCGAACACCGCCAGCGCCGATCCCAGCACCGGACCGCCGCCGAAATAGGCGAAGGGGTTGCTGGGGTTCTGAAGCAGGCCGGCGTTGAAATTCGCCATCGCGCTGGCACCGGCGAGCAACGAGCGTTGCCATTCATAAGCGTCGTACAACATGGGGCACCCCGAACCTGATCTGACGGGGAACACCCGTATCAGCAAAAATATAGCGATTCGTTGCCATCGGCAACGCTGCGAACGTTGTACGCCATAACTTACCCTGCGCTGAAGCGCATGGCCGATACGGAGCACCGCATCCTTCGATACGTGAAAGCAACGAAACGGCCCGGAGGTTCCCTTTGCGGTCGGTTCGCACAACCGCTAAGCCGCGCGCCATGGCAGATCCGGCCCCCGCCCCCGACCGTTCGAAGATGCTGCCGGCGCTCCGGCTCGTCTGGCAATTTACCATCCAGTATAAACTGCAACTGGTCGGTGCGCTCGTGTCGCTGATTACCGCCGCCATCGCGACGCTGTGGATCCCCCGGACCTTTCAAGAGGTCGTCGACAACGGGTTCGCCATCGGCGCCAATCCCGATCGGATCGGCACCTATTTCGAAGGGTTGCTGGGCGTGGTCGTCATCCTGGCGGTGGCGACCGCCGGGCGCTTCTATTTCGTGTCGTGGCTGGGCGAGCGGACCGTCGCCGACCTGCGACTGGCGGTGCATCGCAACCTGCTGACCCTGTCGCCCGGCTATTTCGAGGAAAACCGCCCGTCCGAAATCGCATCGCGGCTGACCGCCGATACCGCGATCGTCGAAGGGATCGTCAGCACGACGGTATCGGTTGCGCTGCGCAACCTGCTGGTCGGGGTCGGCGGGGTGCTGTACCTGTTCACGCTGCAACCCAAGCTGACATTGTACCTGATCGTCGGGATACCGGTGATCGTGCTGCCGATCATGTGGCTGGGCGGGCGGGTGCGCAAATTGTCACGGTCGAGCCAGGACCGCATCGCCGATATCGGATCGGTCGCATCGGAAACGCTGGGCGCGATGAAGATCGTGCAGGCGTTCGGACAGGAGCGCCGCGAGGGCGACCGGTTCGAAGCCGCCGTCGATCGCGGGTTCGAGACCGCCAAGAAACGCTTCGCGACGCGCGCGGTCATGACCGCGTTCGTCATCGGCATGTTGTTTGCCGCGATCACGCTGATCATGTGGGACGCGGTCAGCGACGTGGCGGCCGGGCGGACGACCGGCGGCGCGATCACCGCCTTCGTCCTGACCGCAGCCTTGGTCACCGGATCGTTCGGCGCGTTGACCGAAGTCTATGGCGACCTGATCCGCGCCAGCGGTGCGGCCGGGCGGCTGGCCGAATTGCTCGCCCAGCGCCCGGTGATCGCCGCGCCGGCACATCCGGTGGCGCTGCCCGAACCGGCGCGTGGCGCGCTATCGTTCGAGGGCGTCACCTTCCATTATCCGACGCGGCCCGACGTGGCGGCGCTGGCCGACTTCACGCTGGACGTCACGCCCGGCGAGACGGTGGCGGTGGTCGGACCGTCCGGGGCGGGCAAATCGACGCTGTTCCAGTTGATCCAGCGCTTCTACGATCCCGCATCGGGCGCGGTGGCGGTCGACGGCGTCGACGTCCGTCAGGCTGACCCGGAAGCGGTGCGGGCGCGGATCGCGATGGTGCCGCAGGAAACGGTGATCTTCGCTTCCTCGGCGCGCGACAATCTGCGCTATGGCCGCTGGGACGCGAGCGACGAACAGCTTTGGGCGGCGGCCGAAGCCGCCAATGCCAGCGCGTTCCTGCGCGCCCTGCCCGACGGGCTGGACACGTTCCTTGGCGAAGGCGGCGCGCGCCTGTCGGGCGGGCAGCGGCAGCGGGTGGCGATTGCCCGCGCGCTGCTGCGCGATGCGCCGATCCTGCTGCTCGACGAAGCGACCTCGGCGCTGGATGCCGAAAGTGAGCGGCTGGTGCAGGATGCGCTCGACCGGTTGATGGCCGATCGCACGACATTGGTGATCGCGCACCGGCTGGCGACGGTGCGCGCAGCGTCGCGGATCATCGTCATGGACCATGGCCGGATCGTCGAGACCGGGCGGCATGGCGAGCTGATCGCGCAGGGCGGGCTGTATGCGCGGTTGGCGAATCTGCAGTTTCATGAGGCGGGTTGAGGCGTAAGTTTTCTCGCAATCCGTTTGGTTCGAGCAGCTTCGAGCGCAGTCCAGAAGCCTCTGCCGAAAACCCGTGCGTTTGGGGCAACCCGTTCTCGACGGTCGCTTCTCGGCAGGCTCGAAGCTGCTCGAACCGAACGGAAGGCTTGGGGCCGAGGGGAGTGGAGGTGAAGGCTGGGGCTTCCCTACGCCACCGCCGCGACCAGTTCCCCTGCCCGCCCCTGCAACTGTTCGCTGAGCGCACCCAGCCCAGACACGAGGCGGGTCAGTATCCCCGCCTGATCGCCGATCCCGTCCGCCGCCGTCGCGATGCCGCTGGCTCGCGCGTCGATATCCGCACCGGCCCCGCGCGCTTCCTCGACCCGGTTGGCGATCGCCTGCGTCGTATCGCGTTCGGCGACGACGGCGGTGGCAATGGTCGTGGTGATCGCGCCGATCGCGGCGATGGCCGACTGGACCGCGCGTTGCCCGCCGGCGACATCGTTCAGCAGCGCCCGGACGGCATCGACTCGGCGCCCGATATCGCCCGCTGCGGCATCGGTCTGCCGTGCCAGCGACTTCACCTCGCCCGCGACCACGGCAAAGCCCCGCCCCGCCTCACCGGCCCGCGCCGCTTCGATCCCGGCGTTGAGTGCCAGCAAATTGGTCCGTTTGGCCAAACCGCCGATCAGGTCGAGCATCGCTTCGATCGTGGTCGCGACGTCGGAGAGCGACTGGACATGGCCGCGATTGCGGTCGACCGCCCGGCCGGCGTCGTCGCGCAGCCGGTCGGCCCGATCGGTATCGCGGGCGATGCGTTCGAAGGAGGCGGCAAGCGCCCGCCCGCGCTGTTCGATATCGACCATGCCGAGCGCGGTCTGATGCGCCGCCGCCGCGACCGACATCGCCCCACCCCGGGTGGCCGCCGCGCGCCGATCGAGGTCGGTGGCGACATTCCCGATCGCCGCGCAGGCCGTCATGATATCGCCCGACAGCGCGGTGATCCCGGTTTCGAACGCATGGGCGGCACGGCGGACCCGATCGGCCCGGCTGCGCGCCTCGATCGAGGCATCGCCGTGCCAGCGGGCCGCCATGCGCAGCAGCCGCGCGGCATCCAGCAATCCGGCAAACCTGTCGTCCCGCACCAGCACGACCCCGTCGTCGCTGTGCAGCGCGATCAGGTCGGGCACCAGCGTATCGGCATCGGCAATCGTCGCGCGGCGGATCAGACGCGCCGTGCCGCTGCTGAAGCTGGGGTTGCCGAGCAGCGCATGGCCGAACGGATTGAACAGCAGTTCGCGGACATCGGCCTCGCGCAGCACCCCGACCGGTCGCCGCGCCCCGTCGAGCACGGCCAGCAGCCGCAGGTCGTGATGGGCGCAAAACCGATCGACGATCGCGGTCAGCGTCGCATCCTGACCGATGGTCAGATGCTCGGCAGCAATGCCGTGGTCGAGGGGGGCGAGGAAGGTCATCGTCACCCCCCGACTAGCGATCAGAGGGTAAACCCGGGGCTAACCGGGCGTGACAGCATGATGACACGCCCGGTTTTTTGCAATTTTCAGGGCGTCGTCGGAACCCAACCAAGCGCCAGCGGACCGGCGGGACCGCCGGCCGTCGCCTGCCCGCCGCGCGAGACGATGCCGTCCACCAACGCCGTGCGCTGTGCGGTCGAGCCACCGCTTACGACCATGCCGCGACCGGTACGGTTCGAAAGCCATGCCGCATCGTCGAGCGCGCGGGCGTCGGCGACGCCGCCGGTGAAGGCGATTTGCGGCGGGGCATCGCCCGCGACCGGCGGTACGACCTCTACCTGCCAGCCGGGGGCGGCGGCGCGCGCGCGTGCCTCGATCGCGCGATACCCGCGTGGCGGCAGCCCCGGCAGTTCGGCGGCGGTCGCGCGCACGCTGCGAGCGGCATCGTCGACCTGCATCGTATCCACCGCCGCGCCGGTGACCAGCGCCACCTGCGCCATGATCCGTTCGCGCACCGGGCCGAAGGTTGCACCGGCGCGTTCGTTGGCCTTCGCGATCTGCGCGGCTTCGGTCGCCTGCGCATCGGTGGTGCTGCGGATCTGGTCGACATGCAGGTCGAGCCGCCGGTCGAGCCGCCGCCCCAGTTGCGCCGCCAGTGCCGCATCGGCCCCGGCGTCGAGGCGCGGAGTCAGCACCACGGCCCGGACCCGCACCGCATCGCGGTCATAGGAGATTTCGAGCTGGCTGAGCCGGGCGTCGTCGGGAAAGCGCGCCAGGATCGCGCTGCGCGTCTGGCGCTGGGCCAGCGATTCGAACGCGATCTGGCGCAGCGCCGCCATCAACGGCACCGACAGCGCCAGCATCGCGCCGACGAACAGCACGATCTGGAACGTCGTGTTGCGCGGCGTCAAATGCCGGCCAAACCCGTAGATGCGGGCCATGAACGCGGCGGTCAGCGCGATGGTGATCAGGTTGGTGAAGAACAGCAGCAGCGCCCCGCCCGCGACTGTCGCATTGGCGGTGGCGATGCCGAAGCCGACGACGCACAGCGGCGGCATCAGCGCGATGGCGATGGCGACGCCGACGACCGTACTGCCCCGCCCGCGGATCAGCGCGTAGGCACCGGCGATCGCCGACAGGAACGCGACCAGCAGGTCGAACAGCGTCGGGCGGGTGCGGCCGGCAATCTCGCTGGTGATCGTCTGGATCGGCGACAGTGCGACCAGCGCCGCCGACAACCCGACCGCCAGCCCGGCACCGATCGCCAGCGCGATCAGCGACTTGCGGATGTCGGGCACGTCGAGCACGGCGATACCGAACCCCAGTCCGATGATCGGCATCATCAGCGGCGAGATCAGCATCGCGCCGATCAGCACCGCGACCGACGGCATCAACAGCCCGAGCAGCGACAGCGCCATCGACAGTACGATCATCAACCCATAGCGCGGCGACCAGCCGGATTCCTCGGCCACCTGTCGCAGCACCGCGTCGTGATCGACCGATCCGATCACGTTCATCCGCCACCATCGGCGGAAGCGGCCACGCCGGTTGCGCGGCGTGCTGTCCCGCACCGCGACGTTCATCGCTTGCGCCCCTGATGCCGGATATTGGCCGGCCGACCGCGCCGTTTCAGCACGCGTGGCGGCGGCCCCTTGCGGCGGTCGTGACCGCTGCCGCCCGCCGATCCCTTGCCGTCGGGCAGTTCGAAGCGCAGCGCGCCCGACACCGGATTCGCTTCGGCAAGGCGCAGCGGCAGGCGCTGTCCGGCGCTGAACGTCTCGCCGCTGTGGTCGCCGATCAGCGACTGCGAGCTTTCGTCGAAGCGGAAATATTCGGTGCCGAGGTCGCGGGCCGGGACCAGCCCGTCGCCGCCCACGCCCTTGATCGTCGCGAAGAAGCCGAACGACGCGACGCCGGTGATCCGCGCCTCCATCACCGTTCCGACATGTTCGGCCAGATAGGCGGCGACATAGCGGTCGACGGTCTCGCGCTCCGCCTCCATCGCGCGGCGTTCGAGGCCGCTGATCGCTTCACCCACGCGTTCCATATTCGCGGCGTCGTCGGCGGGCAGCGCCCCTTCGCCCAACCCATAGCTGCCGACCAGCGAGCGGTGGACGATCAGGTCGGCATAGCGGCGTATCGGCGAGGTGAAGTGCGCGTAGCTGCCGAGGCTGAGACCAAAATGGCCATGGTTCTGCGGGCCGTAGAACGCCTGCGTCTGGGTGCGCAGGATCTGCTCCATCACCTGCGGCTTGAAATCGGCCTCGCCGATGCGTTCGAGCACATGGTTGAACGTCGCCGGCCGAATGACCTGCCCCAGCGCGAACGGCACGTCGAAGGTTTCGAGATAGTCCTTCAGCGCCACCAGCTTTTCGCGCGTCGGCGGTTCGTGGACGCGGTACATGACCGGCGCCTTCTTCGCCTCCAGCGCCTTGGCGGCGGCGACGTTGGCGGCGATCATGAAATCCTCGATCAGCCGCATCGAATCGAGCCGTTCGCGCGGCGCGACCGAAAGGATGCGCCCCTTCTCGTCCAGCACGATGCGCCGTTCGGGTAGGTCGAGGTCGAGTGGTTCGCGATGCGCGCGTGCCTTGGCCAGCGCCGCCCAGCAGCCCCAGAGCGGTTTCAGCGCGCCATCGATCAGGTCGCGCGGGACCGGTGCGTCCGCGACGCCATCGATCGCCGCCTGCGCATGTTCATAGGCGATGTTGGCGGCGACGCGGATCACGCCGCGGGTGAAGCGCCAGTCCCTGAGCCTGCCGTCCTTCGCGATAGTCAGGTGACAAACCAATGCCGCACGGTCCTGTCCGGCTTTCAACGAACAGACGTCCGCCGACAGGATTTCGGGCAGCATCGGCACGACCCGGTCGGGGAAATAGACGCTGTTGCCCCGCGAGCGCGCCGATTTGTCGAGTTCGGAACCGGGACGGACATAGAAGGAGACATCGGCAATCGCGACGATCGCGCGCCAGCCGCCCTCGTTATCGCCGCTGTCGTCGGGGGTGGCCCAGACGGCATCGTCATGGTCGCGCGCGTCGATCGGGTCGATCGCGACGATCGGCAAATGGCGAAGGTCTTCGCGTGCGGAGATCCTCCCCGCTTGGCGGGGAGGGGAGGATTTTATCGGATACCCGGCAACCTTGCGTGCCTCGGCCAAGACCTCTTCCGAAAACACATCCGGAATGCCGTGCTTATGGATGGCGATCAGCGAGAAGCTGCGCGCCTCGAACGGATCGCCCAGCCGTTCGACCACGCGCGCGGTAATGCGCGGGGGACGACCGCCCAGTGCCGCCAGCACTAGATCGCCGGGCGCCGCGCCGCCCGCATCGGACACCGGCACCTCGCGGCGTTCCTTCTTGTCAACGCCCTGCAACCACAGCTTGTCGCCCTCGGCGCGCAACACGCCCAGCACCGCTTCGGCGGCGCGGTCGAGCTTCTTCATCGGATAGGCCGCCCAGCCCGACCCGGCCTCTTCGGTCCGCGCAAGAATGCGGTCGCCGATGCCGAGCGCGCTTTTGCGCCCCCGCTCGCGCACCCGGACGCGCGGCGGCGGCGTCTCCGCCTCCCACTTTTCAGGCACCGCCCAGACATTACCGCCGTCGTCGACATCGGCGATGCGCAGCACCGTCACCTTCGGCAATCCGCCCATCTTGTGGAAGGCGCGACCGGGGGCGCTGTCGATCAGCCCTTCATCGGCCATGTCCTTCAGCAGGCTTTTAAGCGAAATCTTCTGCTGCGCCGACAGGCCGAAGGCACGCGCGATCTCGCGCTTGCCTGCCGGGGTGTCGGAGGTCTGGATGAAATCGAGGATCTGCTCGCGGGTGGGCAGGCCGGGCGGCGTTTTGGTGCGTACCATCACCCACGACATAAGGCGTGCCGCGCGTCAGACCAATGGCAAACGCCGATGGGAGCCGAACCGGCCGCCGTCCGTTAGGCCGCCACTCTATCGGACACAGGAGACTGCCATGGGAATCTTCGAACGCATCAAGACGCAGATTTTCGGCAAGGACGGCGGCCCGTTCGGCGACAACTATCTCGGGAAAAAGAAGGAAACCCCACAGCCGGCCCCGATCCCCGCGCCGACGCAGCAGCACGCGCCCGCCCCGGCAGCACCCGCTGCACCAGCCCCTGCCCCGGCGGCACCCGCCACGCCGCAGCCGGTCGATCCGCTGACCGCGATCGAACGGATCGCGCGGGAGAAGGGCAATCCCCCACTCAACTGGCGGACGTCGATCGTCGACCTGATGAAGCTGCTCGATCTCGATTCCAGCCTCGACAACCGCAAGGAACTGGCGACCGAACTGGGTTACACCGGGGCGAAGGACGGCAGCGCCGAGATGAACATCTGGCTGCACCGCGCGGTGTTGCAGGAACTGGGCAAGGCCGGTGGGCAGGTGCCGGGTAATTTGAAGGATTAAGGCAGGTTCGAGCGCGCTTGTTACTCCCCTCCCTGACAAGGGAGGGGCCGGGGGTGGGTCGGCCGGTTGTTGCGCGCTTCCGCTCCCTCGCAGACCGACCTACCCCCGCCCTTCCAGGGGGGGGCGTAGGTCAATACGCCCGGCCGATCAGCACGCGCTCGACCGCCGGTGCGCCGGTGAACACGCACGGGCCATCATCGCAACCGGTCTGGCCGAGGGGGGCGTTGCGAATGGTGAGCTTCAGGCCCTTCAGTCGCTGCACAACCTTTTCCAGTGCATCACCGGTGGGCTTCGACCAGCGGACATCGACCCAGCCGGGGTTCTTAATGCCATTGGCGAAATGCGCTTCGACACCGGTCCAATCGTCGATCGGCACGATCCCGCCGCGCAACTTTTCGGTCGACTGCGCCAGCAACGTCGCCTGGATATCGGCCAGCGCCTCACCGATCGACGCGGCGAAATCGTCCCGCGGCACGATCTGCGAATCGAGCTTGCCATCGGCGCGGTACAGCCGGTCGCGACGCACGACCGAGACATTGCCGCCGGCCATGTCGCGTCCGCCGACCTCGACGATTACCGGCGCACCCTTCTTGACCCAGCCCCAGCGCTTGTTGGCGGTCTTGGCGGGCTTCAGGTCGAGCAACGCGCGCACCGGCTCGCCCAGCGCCGACTGCTTCGCGAGCGACGCCTGCAATTCGCGGCAATAGGCGATCAGCGGTTCGTCCTCAAGCGCGTCGCGCAGCATCGGCACGATCACCACCTGCCACGGCGCGATCGCAGGCGGTACGCGGAGACCATCATCGTCGCCATGAACCATGATGACCCCGCCGATCATCCGCGTCGACACACCCCAGCTGGTCGTGTTGGCGTGTTCGAACTGCCCCTCGGCATTCTGGAACCGGATATTCTGCGCGTGCGCGAAATTGGTGCCAAGGAAGTGGGAGGTTCCCGCCTGCAGCGCCTTCCCGTCCTGCATCATCGCTTCGATGCTGTAGGTCGCGACCGCGCCGGGGAAGCGCTCATTCTCCGGCTTCTCACCCGCGATCACGTGCAGGCCAAGACAGGTCTCGGCGAACTCGCGATAGACTTCGAGCATTTTCAGCGTCTCGTCCCGCGCTTCCTCGACCGTCGCGTGGGCAGTATGCCCTTCCTGCCACAGGAATTCGGCGGTGCGCAGGAACATGCGGGTGCGCATCTCCCAACGCACGACATTCGCCCACTGATTGATCAGCACCGGCAGATCGCGCCACGACTGCACCCAGCGTGAAAAGGCGGTGCCGATCACCGTCTCGCTGGTCGGACGCACGACCAGCGGCTCCTCCAGCTTGGCTTCGGGATCCGGGGTCAGCCCGCCCTTGCCATCGGCGACCAGCCGGTGATGGGTGACGACCGCCATCTCCTTGGCGAAGCCGTCGACATGCTCGGCTTCCTTCTCGAAATAAGAGAGCGGGATGAACAGCGGGAAATAGCAATTCTCATGCCCCGTCGCCTTGATCCGGTCGTCGAGCAGCCGCTGGATCCGCTCCCAGATGCCATAGCCCCATGGCCGGATGACCATGCACCCGCGTACCCCAGATTCCTCGGCCAGATCGGCCTCGGTGATGACGGCTTGATACCAGGCGGCGAAATCCTGTTCGCGCGTGACGTTGAGAGCGTGCTTCATGGGACCGCGCGATAGCGGCAAAGGGGGCCGTTCGCCAAGCGG
This sequence comes from Sphingomonas sp. Leaf10, assembly GCF_001421245.1. GTDB lineage: Bacteria > Pseudomonadota > Alphaproteobacteria > Sphingomonadales > Sphingomonadaceae > Sphingomonas. The sequence goes on from NZ_LMKE01000006.1 coordinate 355,322, forward strand.
CGATGCGCAGCGGGTTTCCCTGGCGCCATTCCCGCGCTACGGCGCACCCATGCCCGGCGACCGCGTACTCAAGGGCCTGGCGCTTCGCCTGCTCGCCATCTTCTTCCTGTCCACCATGTCCGCGCTGGTGAAGCTGGCCGAGACGCGTGGCGCGTCGCTGCCCGAGACGATGTTCTATCGCCAGCTATGCGCATTGCCGATTGTGCTGGCGTTCGTGGCGGCCGGACCCGGGCTGCGATCGCTCCGCACGACGCGGATCAAGGGGCATCTGACCAGGTCGATGATCGGGCTGGTCGGCATGGTCTTCACCTTTGGCGCGGTGTTGTTGCTACCGTTGGCGGAGGCGACGACGTTCCAGTTCACCGTGCCGATCTTTGCGACGCTGCTTGGCGCGCTGGTCCTGCGCGAGCCGACCGGGTGGCAGCGGTGGAGCGCGGTGCTGCTCGGCTTCGTGGGGGTACTGGTCGTGGCGCAACCGGGCAGTAGCCACGTCCCGCTGTTCGGGGCGTTCGTCGGGTTGATGGCCGCGCTGTTCGTCGCGCTGGTCGCGATCGCGCTGCGCCAGTTGCGCGACGAACCGGCGGGAACGACGGTGTTCTGGTTCTCGACGTTGACGCTGCCGTTCATCGCCACGGCATACGCGTTCAACATCCGCTCGCACGACTGGCTGACCTGGGCGAACCTGATCGCGATTGGCATGGTCGGCGGCATGGGGCAGATCGCGCTGACCGCTGCATCGCGATCCGCACCGGTCGCGGCGGTGGTGCCGATGGACTATTCGGGGCTGCTCTGGGCGACGATCTATGGCTGGCTGCTGTTCGGCGTGCTGCCGACGCCGATGACTTGGGCCGGCGCACCGATCATCATCGCCAGCGGACTGTTCATCGTGTGGCGCGAACACCGCCTCGGCCGGCAGAAGGTCCGGGCGATGGTCGAGGAGGATTGAGCAACATCCGCCCCGCCCGTACGGGCGGAACGGAACTGCGTTTACTCCGCGGCTTCGGCAATCGGAGCGGCGGGTTCCTTCCACGCCAGCACCGGCTTGCGCGCGGCCAGCGTCTCGTCGAGGCGACGACGCGGGGCGAAATGCGGGGCGGATTTGAGCGCCGTGTCGCCCGCCTTGGCGCGTTCGCCGACCGACTTCAGCGCGCCGATGAACTGGTCGAGCGCGGCCTTGCTCTCGGTCTCGGTCGGTTCGACCAGCATCGCGCCATGGACGACCAGCGGGAAATACACCGTCATCGGGTGATAGCCCTCGTCGATCAGCCCCTTGGCGACGTCGAGCGTCGAGAAACCGTCGGCAAGGTTCGCATCGCTGAACAGCGCCTCGTGCATACACGGCCCGCTCTTGCCGAACGGTGCGTCGAGCGTGTCGTCGAGGCTGCGCAGGACATAGTTGGCGTTCAGCACCGCGTCTTCCGACACCTGCTTCAACCCATCGGTGCCGTGACTGAGGATGTAGGACAAGGCCCGCGTGAACATGCCCATCTGGCCGTGGAACGCGACCATCCGGCCGAAGCTGTCGGCATGATGCTCACCTGCCGTTTCCTCCTCGACCAGCACGAAGCGACCGTCCTGCCTCTCGACGAACGGCAGCGGCGCGAACGGAGTCAGCGCCTTCGAGAACACCACCGGACCCGACCCCGGACCGCCGCCGCCATGCGGGGTCGAGAAGGTCTTGTGCAGGTTGATGTGCATCGCATCGACGCCGAGGTCGCCCGGCCGTACCCGCCCGACGATCGCGTTGAAGTTCGCGCCGTCGCAATAGACATAGCCGCCCGCCGCGTGGACCGCGTCGGAGATTTCCTTGAGATCCCGCTCGAACAGCCCGCAGGTGTTCGGGTTGGTGATCATCACGCCCGCGACGTCTGGCCCCAGCCGATCCTTCAGCGCCTGCGTATCGACGCGGCCATCGGCGGTGGCCGGGATATCCTTGACCGTGAAGCCTGCGAACGCTGCCGTGGCGGGATTGGTGCCGTGCGCGCTTTCGGGGACGAGGATGACCTTGCGACGTCCCTCGCCGCGCTTTTCCAGCGCCGCCTTGATCGCGAGGATGCCGCACAGTTCGCCATGCGCGCCGGCCTTGGGGCTCATGGCGACCGAATCCATGTTGGTCAGCGTCACCAGCCAGTGCGCGAGCTGATGGATCACCTCCAGCGCGCCCTGCACCGTGTCGATCGGGCCCAGCGGGTGAAGGTCGGCGAAACCGGGCAACCGCGCCATCCGCTCGTTCAGGCGCGGATTGTGCTTCATCGTGCAGCTACCCAACGGGAACAGGCCGAGGTCGATCGCATAATTCTGGCGCGACAGACGCGTATAGTGGCGCACCGCTTCGGGTTCCGACAGGCCGGGCAGGCCGATCGCGCTCTTGCGGGCATGGTTGCCCAGCCGCGTCGCAATCTTGGGTGCATCGTCGATATCGACGCCGGTCGTCTCGGCCGATCCGATCTCGAAGATCAGCGCCTCTTCCAGCATCAGAGCACGGTTGCCGGTGAAGGTCGCCTGTGCACCGCCCGTCGCTTCGCCCATGGCCGGACGCCAGCCGCTCTGGTTCACGCTCATGCCAATACCTCCGTGAGCGCTGCGGCGAGCGCTTCGATATCTTCCTCGGTCACCGTTTCGGTCACCGCCACGACCAACCCGTTGGCAAGGCCCGCCTCGCCTGGATAGAGTCGGCCGAGCGACACGCCCGCCAGCACGCCGCGATCGGCGAGTTCGCGCACCACCGGCCGCGCCTCGACTGGCAGCTTCAGCGTGAATTCGTTGAAGAAGCTGTCATTGATTAGCTCGACGCCCGGAACCTGCGCCAGCCGCTCGGCGGCGGCACATGCCTTGGCATGGTTCACCTCGGCCAGTTGCCGCAGCCCCCTTTCCCCCAACAGCGTCAGGTGGATCGAGAAGGCTAGCGCGCACAACCCCGAATTGGTGCAGATGTTTGACGTCGCCTTTTCACGACGGATATGCTGTTCGCGCGTCGACAGCGTCAGCACGAAGCCGCGCTTGCCCTCGGCATCCACCGTCTCGCCGCACAGCCGGCCCGGCATCTGCCGTACCAGCTTTTCCGAACACGCGAACAGCCCGACATAGGGACCGCCGAATTGCAGGCCGACGCCCAGCGACTGGCCCTCGCCGACGACGATATCGGCGCCCAGATTGCCCGGTGCCTCGATCGCGCCCAGCGCGACCGGCTCGGTCACGACCGCGATCAGCAGCGCCTTCACCGCATGCGCGGCATCGGCGATGCGTTGCAGGTCGGGGATGCGGCCGAGGATGTCGGGGTACTGGACGACGACGCACGACGTATCGGCATCGATCTTTTCGATCAGCCGGTCGTCATCGGTCTCGGCGACCAGCCACGGCTGGGTCGTGTCGAGCACGTCGCCGGTGAACTTCGCCATGGTCTTCGCGACCGAGACGTAATGCGGATGCACGCCGCCCGAGAACACCGCCTTCGCCTTGCGCGTCACCCGCCTGGCCATCGTCACCGCTTCCCAGCAGGCGGTCGAGCCGTCGTACATCGACGCGTTCGCCACGTCACAGCCGAGCAGCCGCGCGACCTGACTCTGGAATTCGAAGAGCATTTGCAGCGTGCCCTGCGCGATTTCCGGCTGGTAGGGCGTGTAGGCGGTCAGATACTCGCCGCGCTGGATCAGGTGGTCGACGCTGGCCGGCACATGGTGACGATAGGCGCCGCAGCCGAGGAAGAACGGCACCGACCCCGCCGCCACATTCTTCGCCGCCAATGCCGACAAATGCCGCTCGACCGCCAGTTCGCTGGCATGGTTGGGCAGACCCGGCACCGGCCCGTCAAGCCGCGCGGATTCGGGGACGTCGACGAACAGGTCGTCGATGCTGTCGGCACCGATGACGGCAAGCATCTCGGCGCGGTCGGTCGGGGTCAGGGGAAGATAGCGCATGATGGTCCTTGTTGGTCCGCGGGAAGGCGGCGCCGATCACAGCCCATCCGTTCGTCCTGAGTAGCCGCTGAGCTTGTCGAAGCGGTGTATCGAAGGACCGCCACAGGTGCTTCGATACGGGCTTTCGACAGGCTCAATCCCTACTCAGCACGAACGGGAATGGCCTTAGTCCTTACAGCCGCGCGACGTAGGCGGCGTATTTGTCCTCGTCCATCAGCTCACCCAGCTCGCTGTCGTCGCGCAGCGTCAGCTTGAAGAACCAGCCCTCGCCCTCGGGGTCTTCATTGACCAGCGCGGGGTTGTCGGCGAGCGCGGTGTTGCCTTCCAGCACGGTGCCCGATGCCGGGGTGTAGACGTCCGACGCGGCCTTGACCGATTCGACGACGGCGGCGTCATCGCCCTTGGTCAGTTGCTTGCCCTCTTCGGGCACATCGACGAACACGATGTCGCCGAGCTGCCCGGCGGCGTACTCGGTGATGCCGACGGTCGCGACTTCACCGTCGACTTCGATCCATTCATGTTCCTGCGTGAAATAACGGCTCATCCGACAAGCTCCCTTTAGCGGACGTAACGATGGGGGACGAAGGGCATCGGCACGACGCGCGCCGCATGCACCTTGCCGCGCTGGCGCAGCATCACGGTTCCGGCTTCGGCCAGCGCCGGCGGGCAATAGGCCATGGCGATCGGCGCCTGCACGCTGGGCGCGAACCCGCCCGAGGTGACGCGACCGACGGCATTGCCATCGGCATCGATCACCTCGGCACCTTCGCGCACCGGCTGGCGCCCTTCGATGATCAGGCCGAACCGCTTCGATTCCGGTCCGGCGGCGCGTTCGGCAAGGATACGCTCGGCCCCCGGAAAGCCGCCTTCTTCACGCCGACGCTTAGACAGCGCGAAGCCGAGATCGGCCGCGACCGGCGTGGTATCGGGACCAAGGTCATGCCCATAGAGCGGCAACCCGGCCTCGAGCCGCAGCGAGTCGCGCGCGCCCAGACCGATCGGCTTCACCTCGGGTTCGGCGCAGATCGCGTCGGCAAAGGCCGTGGCGGCGTCCTCGGGCAGCGAAATCTCGAAGCCGTCCTCGCCGGTGTAGCCCGAGCGGCTGATCCAGAGCGCATGGCCCTGCCAGTCGAAGCTGCCCGCCGTCATGAACGTCAGCGCGGCGACGCCGGGCAGGATGCGATCCAGCGCATCGACCGCCTTCGGCCCCTGCAACGCCAGCAGCGCGCGCTCGTCGAGATGGTTGAGCGTGATTTCGTCGGCAAGGTTTTCGCGCAGATGGCCGATATCGTCATACTTGGTCGCGCCGTTGACGACCATGTAGAACGCGTCCTGCGCGGCATCCGTACCGCCCGTGACGTCATCGCCCTCCGCCTTGAACGGGAACGGCACTTCCGGCCCGGCTGCATCGATCCGCGTGACCATCAGGTCGTCGAGGATGCCGCCCTGCTCGTCGAGCAGCAGCGAATAGCGCATCCTGGCCGGCTTCAGGATCTTCAGGTCACCCGGCAGCAGCGCTTCCAAGGCGGCGGTCGCATCCGGTCCGTGGATCAGCAACTGGCCCATATGGCTGACGTCGAACAGGCCGGCGTGCTCGCGCGTCCACAGATGCTCGGCCATGATGCCTTCATACTGGACCGGCATGGTATAGCCCGCGAACGGGACCATCCGTCCGCCCTTCGCCCGGTGCCACGCATCGAGCGGCAGGGTCTGGGGCGGCAATTCCTCGACGGGATCGCTGCCATCGGCGCGCAGTTCGTGGGCGGGTTCGCTGTTCGGGGCGGTATCGCTCATATGCGCCAAGTCCTTCGTGAATCGGTCCAACGACGCCCGTCGGCACGGATGTGCCGCGTCGGTCGTCGCCCCCTCTGTCACGGAACCTGAGAGCTTTCGCACGGGCGCTTGGCCCGGCTTACCCCTTCGGTGGTCCGGCCGTTACGACCGCGACGCTTTCCAGAGTATCTTGTGCCAATTGCGCGGTCCCTGTTGCCTGAGAGATTCCGGGGCGGTTGCTCCTTCGGCGGCGGACAGGATCCGCACTCTCCCGCGCATGGCGTCGGCTGTAAGCCTGTCGATGCGTCAGGCTCTGGCTCGGGGGCCGGGATTAGTCAATCGGGAAAGCGGAGTAGTGTGCGCTACCGTCGCCTGTTGTTTCGCCTAAAGGCGTCACCCTGGCGAAACAACTCCCCTCCCTGGCAGGGAGGGGCTGGGGGTGGGTCGGCTCGCGAGGGAAGATCACGTCCGCCAACGGGCCAACCCACCCCCGCCCCCTCCCTTCCAGGGAGGGGAGATGTCGATCGACCTTACCGCGTGACGTTATACTTCAGCTGTTCGTCGGTCAGCTGAAACCCGACCAGCGCCTCGAACGTCGCGGCGAGCACCGCCTGTCGCACCGCCGGGTCGGACAGCGGATCGATCGCCGCATCCTGGTCTCCGGGCTTGCGGCGGCGATTGATCTGGTCGCGGGTTTCCTGCGGCAGCGTCGCGGCGGCGCGGTCGACGATCGCGCTCCCCTGCCCCTGTGCCTGCGCGCGCGCCGCGCCATCGGCGAAGTTTAGCGTCACCTGCCCCACCCGCTTCGACACGACCTGCGTGCCACCGCGCACGACAGACACGAAATAGGGGAGCGTTACCGTCCGCGCGCCCTGCGTGTTGTTGCGGCGCGCCTGCACGTCGAACGTCAGCGTGCTGTTGATCGTGTCCGCACCCTCGGCACAGTTGGCGCGGACGTTGGTCAGCGTAGCGACGACGTCGATCGCCTTCGCCTCGCGGCTGGCGGGCGGGTCGAACAGCGTGATGTCGCCGGTCCCGGCGGGCACGCCCGCGACCGGACAGGCCGATCGCACCGCCGAGATGCCGACGCCTTGCGTCACGTCGAGTTCGCCGGTGCGCTTGCATCCGCCGAGCGCGAGGACGGCGATAGCGGCAACGGCGGCAGTTTTGCGGAGGGTCACGGGAACACGATACCTTATGCACGGGTGCGGCGATGCCGCGCCTCCTGATCGCACGCTTCATAGGAACCGCCTTTCGCGCGTGCAAGCAATCGAGTTGTTTTCGGGTTGGGCGGCGCCAGCCCGCTCCCCCACCCCGCCACCCACGCAAGTATCCTGAACGGGTGGCGGGGTGG
>NZ_LMKE01000007.1:0-4418 GCF_001421245.1 Sphingomonas sp. Leaf10
GTCGTGGATCGACACCGCCACCAACACCGTCAAGCACACGACCTATGTCGGGCGCAGTCCGCATGAGGCGTTCTTCACGCCGGACGGCAAGGAGGTGTGGGTCACGGTACGCGGCGAGGATTACATCGCCGTGCTCGACCCCACGACGTACAAGGAGACCGGTCGCATCAAGACGCCCGGTGGTCCGGGCATGACGATCTTCTCTCCCGATGGCCGATACGGCTATGTCTGTTCCTCATTCAATCCGGTGCTGGCCGTGTTCGATGTCTCGACCCACGCGCAGGTCGGACAGGTGGCGCAGCCGAGTCCGTTCTGTCCCAACATCGCCGCGACGCCGGACGGCAAGCAGGTTTGGTTCACGCTGAAGGACATCGGCAAGACGGTCGCATTCGATGCCAAGCCGCCTTTCGCGATCCTCAAGGTGCTGGATACCGGACCGATCACCAATCACGTCAACTTCGCCCGCACGGTCAAGGGACAGTTCGCCTATGTCACGGTGGGCGGGGAAAACGCGGTGAAGGTGTTCCGCACGTCCGACTTCGCGCTTGTCGCCACCATCCCGGTCGGCAAGATGCCGCACGGCGTCTGGCCATCGGGCGACGGCCGGCGCATCTATGTCGGGCTGGAGAATGCCGATGAACTTGCCGCGATCGACACCGCCGGCAACAAGGTCGTTGCCACCGTGCCGGTCGGACAGGCACCGCAGGCGATCGCCTATGTGCCGAACGCTGTTCCGACAGGCCCCGGCACCGACAATCTCCAACCGCTCGGTACGGCAGGCAAGGCGGTGCATCTGAACATGGGGCCGGTTGGCGGCAATGGTGCGGCAAGCAGCATTACCCTCTTCGACCAGGGCATCATTCAGGTCGTGCAGAGTGCCGTTACCGGTTTGCAGCCCAAGAAGCCTTACATGCTCGTGCTCACCGCCAACGCGGACGGCAGCGGTGCGGTAGAGCCGCTTGCGAACTTCATGAGCAATCCGGCAGGTGCGGCGATCGTCAACGCATCGGGTCCGATCCGGCAGATCGTTCAGGGCAGTGCAGCGGCCCCCCGGCGCTTTCTGGCGGTCGCCGAGGTAGTGAATGGCGCACCGGGCCGCATCGTGCAGGTGCAGCGCGACTGAGATGGACCCGCTTGCCGCCGCGATCGAGCCCCTGGTCCCCGGTCTGCGCCGTTATGCCCGGTCGTGGTTGCGCGATCAGGCGATGGCGGATGACCTGGTGCAGGATTGCCTTGAGCGCGCGGTCGGGCGCTGGCGGCAACGACGCGGGACGGAGGTTCGCCCCTGGGTCTATGCAATCCTGCATAATCTGTTGGTCGATCATAAGCGGCAGCATGTCCGGCGAGGTACGGCGGTTCCGCTCCACCTCGTGGACGACGTTGCGCTCGGTCGCCCGGCCGATCAGGACGCAGGCCTGCACCACCGAGACCTGTTGCGCGCACTTGATGCGTTGCCCGAGGAGCAGCGGACGGTGCTGCTCCTCATTTCCGTCGAAGGTCTGTCATATGGGGAAGTCGCTGCCGTCGTCGGTGTGCCGCTGGGAACGGTGATGTCGCGCATATCGCGGGGGCGCGACCGTCTGGCGACGCTCCTCCGGGAGGGTGAACGGCCACGATTAAGGAGTATTCGATGACCAGCCCGATCGGAGAGGACGATCTGGCCGCGTGGATCGATGGCAGGCTGTCGCCCGAGCGGCAGCGTCTGGTCGACGCTTACCTTGAAGGCCAGCCCGACGTGCATGCCCGTTTGCGGGAGCAGGCGGAGCAGGCGCGAGCCCTTGCATCGCTTTTCGCTCCAATCGCGGATGAACCTATCCCGGCGACGATGCGCGTCGCAGCCATCAGGGGACGGCAACGCCAACCGCGTTGGCAACTCGCCATCGCCGCGTCGCTTCTGCTGGCGGTCGGGTTTGGCGGGGGCTGGTCGAGTGCGCGTTGGAGCGGCGAACCCCGCGCGGGCATCGCGGCGCTGGCCAACGAGGCGAGTGACAATTTCCGTGTCTATGCCGCCGACCGGATACGACCGGCGGAAATCGGCCCCGACCAGCGCGCCATGCTGATCCGGTGGACCTCCGCCCGATTGGGTGAGCGCGTGACCATCCCGGACCTCAGCACAGCCGGTTACCGCTATGGCGGGGGGCGATTGGTCGCGACGCCCCACGGTCCTGCGGCACTGCTCCTCTACGATGGACCGCAGGCGTCGAAGCTCGCGGTGCTGACGAGGCCCATGCAGATCGACAAGAGCGCAAGCATGACCAGCACGTCCAGCGGGACCATGGGCCGGGTCACATGGGCTGTCGACGGGATCGGCTATAGTGTAGTGGGCGAGCGACCCGCTGCCGAGCTGCATCCGATCGCCGATGAGGTCCGGCGCCAGGCCGATGCGGGGCTTGTCTCCTGATAGCGCCTGGCCGCTTCTTAGCGCCGACAGGCACTGGGCGGACCAGCGGGATCACGGCTTGCGCTCGGCATCCTTCCGGTCGGCCTCTGCCGGAGTCAGCCTGGCCCGCTCGCGAATGCGACGTTCGAGCGGAGCGCCCGCGAACAGTACGAGCATCGCAAGGCTCAACCCGCCGATGATGAGCGGCCACACCGCCAACCCTGCTGCCGCGCCGATCGTGGCCGTGACCCAGATGCACGCGGCGGTCGCCAATCCATGCACTTCCTGACCCTGGCCGACCCGCAGCACCGCGCCGGCACCGATGAAGCCGACGCCGGACAGAATGCCCTGCATCGCCCGTCCTGCGGCATCGGCGTTTACGTTCGGCAAGCCACTGTGCACGATCGCCTGCACGGCGATGCAGCTCGCCAGACCGACCAGACCCAGCGTTCGCAATCCCATGATCTGCCGGTTCTCGCGCGAGCGTTCCCAGCCGAGCACCATCCCAGCCGCGGTCGCCACCACCAGCCGCCCGATCGCATCGATCCAGAAGCCGAGGTCCGATGCCGCTGATGCTTCGATCATTCGACCAGCACGTGCACATGATGCCAGGCGGTGCACAGATAGCCGGCGAAGTTCCACACCGTATCCGGCCGCTCGGGCTGACCCTGTCCAGTCTCGTCGAAGGCGCGCACGACAAGGTGCTGGCGCCCCTTGGCGAGCGTGGCGTCGAGGGTCCAGCGCCGCCAACCCCAGTGCGCCTCCGGATCATCGGTGAACGTCGCCTGTTGCCAGTCGCGACCACCGTTTACCGACACTTCGACCCGAGAGACGCGGCGATCATAGGCGATGGCATAGCCCTCGATCCGCACCTCCCCGGCCGGCAGGCTTTCGCCAGAGCCGGGCACGCAGATCGCGGCGTTGAGCGGCATGGCATTGATGGTCAGACCCTGGCTCCAGTCGACGGTGTCGCTCGTCACATCGGCAGGAAAGAGCTTGTAGTCGTGCGCCTGGATCGATGCGTCGGATGGCGTCTCGCGCACCTCGATCCGTGTCAGCCATTTGGCGCTCCGCACCCCGGCATAGCCCGGCACCACCATGCGGAGCGGTGCGCCGTGTTCGGGCGTCAGCGGCTCGCCGTTCATCGCCCAGGCAATAAGGACGTCGGGTTGCCGCGCCTTGTCCATGGCGATCGAGACCCCGAACAATGCTTCCTCGCCTTCGACGTCCACCTCGTCCGCGCCGGTGAACGCCACGAACAGGTCGGACGCATTCGGCGCACCGACGGCATCCAGTACGTCGGACAGTCGTACGCCGGTCCATTCCGCATTGCCGATCGCGCCCACGTCCCAGGGGTCGCCGGACGTTTTAGCGACCTGCTGGAGATCCGTGCGCCGGTTGCCGGCGCACTGGAGAACTGCCGTCACCGTCCGCGTGGCCAACGCGCTTTTCAGTTCCTCCACCGAGAAGGAGCGGCTCGCCATGCCCGTCCCGCTCACTTCGATCCGGTGATCGGCAGGCAGATCGGGCACTGCACCATGGCTGCGCACGTAGAACAGCGCCTGCGGCGTCAGGAACCGCTCGATCAGCGCGCCGGGCGTCGGCTCGGCGTTGTAGGGATCGGATTTGCGCTCGATCATATCAGTCATGGACGAACCAACGCCGCAAGCGCGCGGATCGCTTCAAGCCTTCAAGACTATCGCAGACGAAGGATTACCAATCGTTCCGATATCCAGATTGGAACAAACAGATCAAACGGTTGGTCGTATCGATCAGTTTCCGCGATACAAGCTGCATGACCCTGGAGCAGCTCAGAATCTTCGTCGGTGTCGCCGAGCGCGAACACGTCACCAAGGCAGCAGAGGTGCTGAACGTCACGCAGTCCGCTGCCTCCGGCGCGGTCGCGGCCCTCGAAGCGCGCTACGGGGTTCCTCTGTTTCACCGCGTCGGGCGTGGCATCCAGCTGACCGAAGCGGGCCGCGGCTTTCTGGAGGAAGCGCGCGCGGTGCTGGGGCGGGCAGCGCATGCCGAGACGATG
>NZ_LMKE01000007.1:4453-33098 GCF_001421245.1 Sphingomonas sp. Leaf10
GGCGGACTATGCCGGGCTTGCCCGTGGTTCGTTGCGGATCGTCGCCAGCCAGACGATCGCAAGCTACTGGTTGCCCGCAAGGCTTGCCGCCTTCCACGAGCGCCACCCGCAGATCGCGGTCGAGCTGGCGATCGACAACACCGAAGGCGCGGCAGCGCAGGTCCTTAGCGGAGCGGCGGAACTCGGTTTCGTTGAAGGCGAAGTGGACGAACCAGCGCTGGCGCATTGGGAAGTCGGACGCGATCCGATGGTGCTGGTCGGACGCAGGGACGCCGAGCGTGTCGACGAGGACTGGCTTCGCGCTGCACGCTGGATCGTCCGCGAGCAGGGTTCGGGCACGCGCTCGACCTTCGAGGACGTGCTGCGAACGCGCGGGTTTGATCCGGCCCAGCTGACGGTAGCGATGACGCTGCCGTCCAACGAGGCGGTGCGTACCGCGGTCGAGGCCGGTGCCGGCGTCGCTGTGTTGTCGCGATTGGTCGTCGCACGCGCGCTCAAGGCCGGCGATCTGGTCGAGCTGGCGCTTGAGTTACCCGATCGCGCCTTCCACGCGCTGCGCCACAAGGAACGCTATCGCACCCGCGCGGCCGACGCGCTGACGGACCTCATCAAGGAGCAGGTCGCATGACTGCCGACGCACCTTCGGCCCTGACCGGCCTCAAGCCGCTAAGCAGGCTCGATCACCCGCGCGAGATGATCCGCCAGTTCACACCCAACTGGTTTGCCGCGACCATGGGCACCGGCATCCTCGCTCTCGCGCTGCCGCAGGTGCCCGGCATCGGCCCCGCGCTCAAACCGATTGGCGAGGTGTTGTGGTTCTTCAACATCGCGCTCTTCATCCTGTTCGCCGGTCTCTATGGCGCGCGCTGGGCGATGTTCGGGCATGAGGCACGGCGCATCTTCGGCCACAACACCGTGTCGATGTTCATCGGGACCATCCCGATGGGCCTGGCGACGATCATCAACGGATGTCTCGCCTTCGGGATCGCGCGATTCGGTAACGGCATCATGCCGGTCGCACACGTCCTGTGGTGGATCGACGTCGCCATGTCGCTCGCCTGCGGCGTGTTGATCCCCTACCTGATGTTTACCCGCCACGAGCACAGCCTGGACGGCATGACCGCGGTATGGCTGCTGCCGGTCGTCGCAGCGGAAGTGGCGGGTGCCAGCGGCGGGCTGCTCGCGCCGCATCTGACCGATCCCCACGCGCAGATCGTGACGCTCGCGACCTCGTATGTGCTGTGGGCCTATTCGGTGCCGGTCGCGTTTGGCATCCTCGCTATTCTGATCCTGCGCATGGCGCTCCACAAGCTCCCGCACGAGAGCATGGCGGCATCCTCCTGGCTCGCGCTGGGGCCGATCGGCACCGGGGCGCTGGGTATGCTGGTGCTTGGGGCGGATGCGCCGGCGATCCTCGCGGCGCACGGGCTGGTCGGTGTCGGTACCGTCGCGCAAGGGATCGGCGTCGTCGCCGGGCTCTGCCTGTGGGGTTTCGGCCTGTGGTGGCTGGCGCTCGCGACGCTCATCACCATCCGCTACTGGCGCGCCGGCGTCCCATTCAACCTTGGCTGGTGGGGCTATACCTTCCCGCTCGGCGTCTACACCGTCGCCACCTTCCGCCTCGGTACGACGCTGAACCTCGGCTTCTTCGGTATCGTCGGCACGGTGCTGACGATCGCGCTCGCGGCGATGTGGCTGCTGGTCGGTGCCAAGACGCTCGCCGGAGCATGGCGCGGCAACCTGTTCGTCTCGCCCTGCATCGCTACCCCGAACTGATCCACCCTGATGATCGGATCAGTCGGTCCGATCACTTGCAGAACGCCCCTTCGATCCGCCAGCGTGGCTGGCCACAGGAGAGCCTTGTCATGGACAATTTTGACGCCGCGCTGGCGAGTGAAACCAGCCGTCGCCGCTTTCTCAGGCGTACGGCGCTCGGCACCGCCGGCCTTGCCGCAGCACCTGCGCTGGCGCAGCAGCTCGTCGACCTGAAGCTGCCTGGCGGCAATGCCGAGCGGCCGATGACCAGCGCCTTTCCTGGCAAGGGCAGCATGATCCTCCAACGCATCCATCCTCCGCTGTTGGAGACGCCGATGGACGTGTTCGACAAGTCGGTGTTCACGCCCAACGACCAGTTCTTCGTCCGCTGGCACTGGGCCGACATCCCGACCTCGATCGACGTCGAGAGCTTTCGCCTCAAGGTCTTCGGCCACGTCAACAGACCGCTGTCGATCAGCCTTGCCCAACTGCTGCGCCTGCCGCGCGTCGAGATGGCAGCGGTCAATCAGTGCTCGGGCAACAGCCGTGGGTTGTTCCAGCCGCGTGTCGCCGGCGCGCAATGGGGCAACGGCGCGATGGGCAATGCCAAATGGCTCGGTGTGCGCCTGCGCGACGTGCTTGATCTCGCCGGGGTCAAAGCAGGCGCGGTACAGGTACGCTTCGGCGCTCTCGATCAGCCGGTCGTCGCTGGCGCCCCCGACTTCGAGAAGGCGCTTGGGCTCGACCATGCCCGCGACGGCGAGGTGATGATCGCCTTCGGCATGAACGGCGAGCAGCTGCCGCTCCTCAACGGCTTCCCTTGCCGGTTGATCGTGCCGGGCTGGTATTCGACCTATTGGGTCAAGATGCTGAACGCGATCGAGGTGCTGCCCGGCCCTGACGACCAATATTGGATGGCCAAGGCTTACAAGATCCCGGCGACGCCGGGCGCCAACGTGATGCCGGGACAGAAAGACTTCCCGACCGTCCCGATTAACCGCATGATCCCGCGTAGCTGGATGACCAGCCTGCCGGATGGCCAGGTGATCGCCTATGAAGCGTCCATCCCGGTTGGCGGGATCGCGATGGGCGGCGACTGCGGCGTCGCCAAGGTCGATGTCTCATCCGATGGTGGCCGCACCTGGTACAGGACGACGCTCGGATCGGATGAGGGCAAGTATAGCTTCCGGCGCTGGGATGGTCGCGTGCCGCTTAGGCGCGGTCCCAACCCCATCATGGTGCGCTGCTGGAACGCCAACGGTGTCGCTCAGCCGATGAAGCCGATCTGGAACCCCGGCGGGTTCATGCGCGGCAACATCGAAACCACCACCATCATTGCGGCCTGAGGAGCGAGTAGCATGAAGACCCCGTCTCCCGGCATCATGGCCGCTGGCCTGATCGGCCTGACCGGCATTATCCTCGTCTCGATCGGGGCGCCGAGCAGCCGCAAGGCGCCTGCCCCGATCTCCGAGACATCCGAGCCGGCACCGCCCACCAGCGTCTCAGCCCGCGGCTTTTCGCTCGCCTCGACCAGCGTCGACCTGCCGGTCGACGACGCGACCTATCCCGATGGTCTGCACGCCGACGTCGTCAACGCCAACTGCACTTCGTGCCACTCGGCCAGCATGGCGCTGACCCAGCCTGCGCTATCGGCGGATCAGTGGAAGGCGACCGTCACCAAGATGCGCGAGGTCTACAAGGCGCCGGTGGCCGAGAAGGATGTCGACGAAATTGTCGCCTATCTCACCGCCATGCCGCATCAGAAGGCGGCACCCGCAACCGGCAAGGCGCAAGACCCCGATCCCAAGGTGGCTCCCGATGTTTCAGGTGGCACCGGCTAACCGAGCCATAATCCCAAAATACCATTTCAATCGGGAAAGTCGTCATAACCGGTCGGTTGTGACGCTGTGGAACCTACCACGGCCTCTCAAGGGTTTGCGTGTGTCAGAACCGTGGTTCAGAATGCCCGCTTCGGAGATCGGCAACGTGCCTCGGCTACGACCGACTTTGGGTCGGGAGCCGACCGGCAGGACGTCGCTGGTGGCCGACCGACTGCTCGTGGGTGGCTAGCTGCCGTCCAGAGAACGGCCGGTTCAATGAGCGCGGTCCACAGGGTTTTCATTGCTCCACATGGCGCGCGCCTAACACTCAAGCGTGATCGAACGCTTGAAGGATCGGACACGGCCCGGCCGAGCCGCTTCCGCACTCTCTCGCGAGATGGCGAAGGGAGGCGCGCACCCGCTCAAGCTCCTGAATCTTGGTGTCCAGCGCCGCAATCCGCTCATTGGCAAGCTCGCGTGCGCGGGCGCGATCGTCGGTTGCGTCGAGCGCTAGCAGTTCGCCGATCTGCTCCAACGTGAATCCGGCTGCCTGCGCCGAGCGGATAAACCGGAGGCGGCGCACGTCATCGACACCGTAGCGCCGAATACCACCGCTCGCGCCGGAGCCTCCGGGTCGGTCCGGCGTATCGAGCAAACCTCGGCGCTGATAGTAGCGCACGGTCTCGACACCGACGTCCCCTTCACGCGCGAGACCCGCAATCGTCAGTGCCGCCATGCCTTGACTCCGTACTATAGTACGGACCCTATATAGGTTCCGCGAACAGGATGGAGAAGTGAGATGGCGACCGCGGCGCCCAAGAAAGCAACGATCTATCGCATGGTGATGCCGACGCACACCTGCCCCTATGGCGTGAAGGCCAAGGATCTGCTGCGCCGGCAAGGTTACGAGGTCGAGGATCATTGGCTGCGCACGCGCGAGGAGACCGACGCGTTCAAGGCGGAGCACGGCGTGAAGACCACACCGCAGACCTTCATCGGGGGCGAGCGGGTAGGGGGTTATGACGATCTGCGCCGCTTCTTCGGCAAGGCGGTGCGCGATCCCAAGGCGGTCACTTACCGGCCCGTAGTCGCGGTGTTCGCCATGACCGCGCTGATGGCGCTCGCGGCCAGCTACGCTGCCTTCGGCTCGCCGTTCACGGTCCGCGCTGGGGAATGGTTCATCGCCTTCTCGATGTGCGTGCTCGCCATGCTGAAGCTTCAGAACGTCGAGAGCTTCTCGAGCATGTTCCTCAACTACGATCTGCTCGCCAAGCGCTGGGTGCCCTATTCCTACGTCTATCCCTACGCAGAAGGTGTTGCGGGCGTGCTGATGGCCGCTGGTGTCCTCACTTGGCTTTCGGTGCCGATCGCGCTCGTCATCGGGACGATCGGTGCGGTATCCGTCATCAAGGCGGTCTATGTCGACAAACGCGAACTCAAGTGCGCCTGCGTGGGTGGGGACAGCAATGTGCCTCTGGGCTTCCTGTCGCTGACTGAGAACGTGATGATGGTCGCCATGGCGCTATGGATGGTGATCGCTCCGGCAGCGCTCTCGATGCCGCACTGAGCCGTTGACTTCAGGTCCAAAAGGCTGCCGATAGCTGGCGTGAAATCCGGATCTCGCCCTCGTGTCAGCTTCGTTCGCACTGCCGTCCTGGCCGTGCTTGCGATGATGCTGCTCGTCCGGTTGGGGCCGATCTGCGAAACCAGTGCTCAAGCAGCTCCGATCGCCTCGGCAATGGCTGGGTGCGAGGAAAAAGGCTCTTCGGCACCGGACAAGAAGGCACCTCAGCCGGCCTGCGCGACGCCCTGCATCGCCGTCCCGGGGGAAGCCCTGGCGAGGGCAGAGCCGTTATTCTCATTCCCGATCGCCGCTTGGCCTTCGCCGACCCCTGTCATGAACGGGTGGCTGATACCGCCCGCCACTCCACCTCCACGAGCCGTGTAACCATCCAACAGGTTTCACACATTCAATCGACGGAGCTTTTAATGACCAAGTTCAAGCTGATCGGCGCAGCGCTGGCGCTCGCCCTTCCGACCGCAGCCTTCGCGGCCGGGTCCTGCTGCGCCGACATGGCGTGCTGCAAAGACGGTGCCGATTGCTGCAAGGACGGCAAGGGCGATTGCTGCAAGGACATGAAGAAGGGCGGCGATCATGCCGGTCACGACATGTCCGGAATGCCCAAAAAGTAAGCCAGGGGAGGGAGGCGTCTGCGCCTCCCTCCTTTTCAGTGGTGGGCGAACACCTTGCGTCCACCAGGTCCGAACGCAACGACGTCGTAGGGCTGGGTCTTCATGCCCGGCATCTCCATGCCCGGCGAGCCCATCGGCATCCCGGCAACCGCGAGCCCCGTCACACCCTTTGGGTGCGTTGCCAGAGCCCGCTTCATGTCGGCGATTGGCACATGACCCTCGAAAGTCATGCCGTCGATGATGGCCGTGTGGCATGAGGCCAAGTCCGCGGGCACGCCCCGGGCCTTCATGAACGCGGGCCGGTTCGCGTCGTCGACGACGCGGACCGCCCGACCGAACTGAGCCTTCACCTGCTGCGCCCACTTCTCGCAACATGGGCAGCCCGGATCGCGGTGCATCAGCACCGGCCCGACAGCCACGGCTGCGACCGGCATGGCGAACGCTGCAACAGCGGCGAGAAGGCGAATGCGGGTCATGTCTATTCCTAGATGGCCGCCCCACCGCAGGCAAACCCTGCGGTGGGGCGGGGGCCGATCACTGTGCAGCCTTGCCGTGCGCCCGCAGCCAGGCGTTCAGCTCGCCGACTTCCTTGTTCTGCTCGGCGATCGTCTTGGTGGCCATCATGCGGACCTTTGCGTCCTTGGTTTCGCGCAACACTATCTGCGACATGGCAATGCCACCGCGATGATGCTCGACCATTTTGCGGACCCAGGTCTCGGTCGCATCAGCGCCCATGGCCGACATCATCTTCTGATGCATCTGCATTTCAGAGGGCGGATAGGGGTTCGCCGGCGTCGGCTTCATCATCTGACCGTGGTTCATGCCCGAATGATCCATGCCCTGCATCTGGGCGATGGCCGGAGCGGCGCCGAGCGCGGCCGCGAGGGCCAAAACAGTCATCTTCTTCATCGTGTCTCTCCTGGGTAAACGCCCCCGCCCACAGGAGGGATACGGGCGCGCGTACCGTATCCCTCACGCCCATGATCGAATTCAGCGGATCGGCTGAAGGGTATTCACCCCGACGCTATCATCAGTTTCAGGTGGGGGAGGGGGAACCTGCTTGTCACGATAGGAAGGCAGGTCGGGCGCATTCGCAGGCGTAGGATTTGCCTCAAGCCTGGCAATGGCCCGCTTCATTTGCGTGATCTCACGAACCTGAGCATCGATGATTCCGTCCGCCAGCTTGCGCACCTCGGGGTCTTTGATGTGCGCGCGCTCGCTCGTCAGGATCGCGATCGAGTGGTGCGGGATCATGGCTTTCATCCAGCTCACGTCATCCACCGTCTCCTGGCTGCGGACGAGCCACAGCGCGAGCGCGAACACTACGATGCTACCGCCGATAATCGCGGCATTCGTCCGCTTGTTCTTGTACATCGACCACATGAAAAGGAGCATGATGATCGCCATCGTGGCGCCCATCACGAAGGCCATCCAGAACCGCGTCTGGCTGAACTCTATATGCCCGAGGGCATAGACGTTCACGTACATCAGCCCGAACATGACAACGGTCGAAGTCGCCACCATTGCCGCAAAACGACCGTAGCCCATGCCCATGTTCATCTTGCCTTGGTGCTCGTCCATCATGCGACTCCCTGTCTGGAAATACGCCCCCCGGCTTTGCGGCGCGGCCGTCTCGGCCAGCGCATGAAGAGAAGGATCGCACCCGACACTGCGAAGACGAGACCGCCTGCGGCGAAAGCGTTGAGCCACGGCGTGTTGAACCGCTCGTGCTCCGTCCAATCCATGATGTGGAGACCCCAGAAGAAGTCGTACAGCCGCCACGTTCCTGTTCGGACCGACGTGAGCCGTCCCGTCTCGGCCGCTACATAGATTCGGGTGGCGTCATCGTCGGCGAACGTTGCACTCCATGCCGGCAGCGCCCCGCGATACTCGGTACTGGCTCGTTCAATCCGCTCGATGGTGGGTGCGGGCACACCAGCCCCCCGATACGCCTTCTGAGCGATCGTCCCGGCCACCCTGGCATCCAATGGTGGGATCGGCGCAGCCGTGCGAGCGTCCAGCAGACGGATGCGACCATCCACAAGCTGTGCCTCAACGATCGCTCGCCCGAGCAGCATTCGGTGCTGAAGCTGGCGGACCGGCGCTCCGGCCGACGCCAGCAAGGCAGGCAACGATGCGAAGCCTTGGGTGCTCGACAGCGCCGGCTCGGCGTTCCGTTCGATCCGGTGATCGCCGTGCACGGTGTCAATGGGGAGCAGGCTCATCACAAGGCCGCTGGTGAACCAGACGATCGCCTGCGCGCCGATCAGGAGAGCAAGCCAGCGGTGGATCTTGCTCGCTCCAAGGTGGAGGCGGAGCCGCGGGCTCAGAACCAGGTCCTCACGCCGGCGACGAAGCTGAAGCCCCCTGTGTCGTCGCCCCGCGCCCGCGAGAAGCGGGCGGTGTCGCCGAACTGCCGTTCCCACGACACGCCGATATAGGGCGCGAACTCACGGCGGCCCTCGTAGCGAAGCCGCAAACCGGCCTCCAGGTCCGTCAGCCCGGAGCCGATCCCGGTCTCCCGCACGTCCTGGGCGGCGAAGTTGGCCTCTACCCTGGGCTGGAGAACGAAGTAGTTGGTGATGCGCTGGTCGTAATAGCCCTCGGCGCGGGCGAGCACGTCCCCCTTGTCGGAGAGGAACAGCGCGCCCTCGACCTCGAACTGGTAGGGGGCCAAGCCCTCGATCCCGATCGTCGCATAGGTGCGCGACGGGTTCGGCTTGAAGTCGTAGCGGACGCCGGCCTGGAGATTCCAATAGGGATCGAGGGCATGGCTGTAGAGCGCCTGCACCTCGGCGCTCTCCAGCGCCTTGCCGAAACCACCTTCGCCTTCTGACTTCAGCCAAAGGCGATTGATGTCGCCTCCGACCCAAGCCTCGCCATCCCAGCGGTAGCCGTCGCTTCCTTTGCGGGCCTGATACTCCGCAAGATTGAAGAGCACCTGATAGTAGGTCATCCCGCCATGCTCGCGCCGCAGGTCGTTCTCGCGGGAGCTGGCCATGGCATCCGCCCCCCAGAAACGATCGGCGAGATGATCGCCGGGCGGAGCGGGAGCGGGCTTGTTGCCGGGGGGGAGGTCGGTCCCGATCTTGGCGCCTGTCTGGCTACCATCCATCGCCATGCCGGGCATCGCGCTCATGTCGTGCCCGGCGTGCGGGTCCTGCCCGGCTGCTGCCGGGGAACCCATGCCGGGCATGGCGGACATGTCGTGCCCGGCGTGCGGATCTTGCGCGGGCGCGGGCTGCTGCTGAGCGCCCATGTCCATTCCCTGCATCCCGCTCATGTCGTGACCGGCGTGCGGATCGGCCACCCGAGCCGGCGCGGCCTGAGCGCGACGCGGGGCCCTCCGAACCTGGGCCTTCCGCTTGGCCGCGGGCTTGGCTGCCGCTTTCCGCGCGGGCTTGGGGGTCGCCTTGGCCGCGGGCTTCGCCGGCATGGTCATTCCCGGCATGTTGTGCATGGAATGATCCATGCTCTGCCCGAACACAGGGCCGGCGACGACTGCCGAGGCAAGGCCGGCGAGAAGGAGTGACCGGTTCACGCTGATGCCTCCCCGGCCTTGCGGACCTGGACGACGCGCATCATCCCTGCGTGCATGTGGTAGAGCATGTGGCAGTGGAACGCCCAATCGCCTTCCTCGCCTGTCACGTCCCAGCTCACCGTGCCGCCTGGCTGGACGAGCACGGTATGCTTCCGGGGCGCATAGGCACCTTTCCCCGTCACCAGGTCGAAGAAGTGACCGTGGATGTGAATGGGATGGCCCATCATCGTGTCGTTGATGAGGGTGACACGCACCCGTTCGCCGTGCAGCAGGGTGATCGGATCGGGGCTCTCCGACAGCTTCTCGCCATCGAAACCCCACATGTACCGCTCCATATTACCGGTAAGGTGGAGCTTGATCTCGCGCTCGGGTGCCCGCGTGTCGGGATTGCGATCGAGTGCCACCAGATCGCGATAGGTCAGCACGCGGTGCCCGACATTCTCGAGGCCCTGACCGGGCTCGCCCGTGCGATCGACTGGCATGGCCGAAATGGTCTGGACACCCGGACCCTTCTTCACACCCGGGGCCTTCGAGAAATCGCGCATGTTCATGCTGCCCATGTCCATTCCGGCCATCGGCTGCCCATCTGTCATGCCCGGCATCGCACCCGACCCATGATCCATCCCGGGCATGGCGCCGCTCTGACCCTGCGGCGCGGTCATCCCGGCCATGGCGCCGGCAGCAGCGCCGGCGGCACCATGGTTCATCTGGGAATGGTCCATGCCCTGCATCGAACCGGCACCTGCGCCATGGTCCATACCGCCATGGTCCATGCCCGCCATTGATCCAGCCTGTGCGCCCGTCGCAGCGCTTCCCATGCCCTGCATGGAGCCGTGATCCATCGTGCTCATGTCATGGCCGCCCATGCCCATGTCCTTCATGGTCGCGAGCGGCCGCTTGCGAAGTGGCGGGACTTCGGCAGCCATGCCCTCGCGGGGTGCGAGCGTCGCGCGCGCCATGCCGGAGCGATCGACGCTCTCGCCCACCAGCGTGTAGGCGCGCATGTCGGGCGGCGTGACGATCGCGTCATAGGTCTCGGCCGGGCCGAACTGGAACTCGTCGATCTGAACGGGGCGCACGTTCAACCCATCAGCCGCGACGATCGTCATCGGCAGGCCGGGGATGCGGACGTTGAAGGTCGTCATGGACGATGCGTTGATGAACCGAAGCCGCACCCGCTCGCCCGGCCGGAACAGCGCGGTCCAATTGTCCTTGGGACCATGGCCGTTGACCAGATAGGTGTAGGTCGAGGCGGTCACGTCGGCGACATCGGCGGGGTCCATCCGCATCTTGCCCCACATCAGCCGCTCTTTGAGCGGCTGATCCTTGCCCGCCAGCAGCCCGCTTAGGGTCTGGCGCTGGCGGTTGAAGTAGCCCGACTCCTTCTTGAGGCGGTCGAACAGGTAGTGCGGGTGCTGGAAGCTGTGATCGGACAGCACGATGACGTGCTCGCGATCGAACTGCACCGGGTCGGGGTCCTTGGGGTCGATCAGGATCGGCCCGTAGTGCCCCTCCTGCTCCTGGAGCCCCGAGTGGCTGTGATACCAGTAGGTGCCGCTCTGGATGATCGGGAACTCGTAGGTGAAGGTCGATCGTGCCGGGATGCCTGGAAAGGCAATGCCGGGCACGCCGTCCATCTGAAAGGGCACCAGCAGCCCGTGCCAATGAATAGAGGTTTCCTCATCCAGATCATTAACGACGTGGAGGCGCACGTTCTGCCCCTCGCGCAAGCGGATGAGCGGAGCAGGCACGGTGCCGTTGATGCCGATCGCGTGGCTCTGCCGCCCGTCGATCATCATCATCTGGTGAGCGATCTTTAGCGTAATGTCGTCGCCCGAAACTGTCGGCAACGGCTTGGCGATGCCCGCGGACACCGGCTGCGCCCACGCCGGCATATAGGCCGACAGAGCAAGGCCGCTTCCGGCTAGGGTGGCACCGCGCAGCACTTGGCGGCGGTCGAGAACGCGCGACATGAAAGCTCCTAGAAGGTGGGCCGCTACCGGCCCGTTTCACTCCTTCTACGCGTCCCGCACGCCGATCCCTTGTTCGGTGTTCAACTTTTCGAGGAGGCGCGAGCGGGCACGGTAGAGGCGGGTTTCGACAGCCTTCTGGCTGATCCCCAGCACGTCGGCGGTTTCGGCTTGGCTCAAACCCTCGATGGTGCGCAGCACCAGAGCCTCTTTTAGATTCATGGGCAGAGCGGAAATGGCATCTGTTACCCGGTCCAACTCCTGGCGGTCGGCTGCGCCGTCGTCGATTGCCACCTGATCGTCCACCACAGCTTCAGCCCGATGATCGATGGGGGCCGCGAAGGAGAAGAACCGGCGCACCGTGCGCTTTCGCGCCCAGTCACGACATTTGTTGATCGCGATCGTCGAAAGCCACGCTCTCATGGCGCGCTGCCCGTCGTAGCGCGGGAGGGCCTGGTGTGCGGCGACGAACGTCTCCTGCACCAGATCAAGCGCTTCGTCGGGTTCGCCGACGCATGCCCGCGCGAGCCGGAACACCGGCTGTTGGTAGCGTCGCACGATTTCGGCAAAAGCGGCCTGCCGACCGGCAATGCTGAGCGTCGCCAGCTCGCCATCGGACAGCGTGGTCCAATCGAGGCTCACCCCTGGCCGTCGGTGAGCGCCTTCACCACCGCAGCATCGAATTGAGAGGTCTGATCGGTGCGCAGAAGCTGCCGCATGGCAAAGATATGCGCCAACGTGGCCTTCTGCAGCTCGCCCATCGCGGCATGGCTCTGATCGACCGCGGCCGTGACCCGCGGGCCGTTGCCGTGCTCGGCCTCGATCGCCTCGGCGAGCCGAGCATTGGTCGCGCGCAACTCCAGCTCGAGAGCGCGCCGTTGCACCGCGAACCGGTCCTCCAGAACCTTCAGCTTTGCCTGCTGATCGGCATCGAGCGCGAGCTTGTGGTGCAGGACCTCGTGCAGCGCGGCGCCCGGCTGCTTGGGCTGGGGCAACAGCGCACGTCCAACGAACACGCCCCCGATCGCCGCGAGAAAGGCGAGTACGACACACAGCAGGACGCGCTTGGTCGAGGTCACGGCTCGCCGATCAGCAAAGTCGAGGGTGCGAGCGGCGAGGCCCCGCCGAGCGGTGCGAGCGACACCGCGGGGCTCGCGGTCGCGGGCAGCTCGGCGCCGATCATGCCGATCGCCAATGCCGCGACCGTCACCGCACCGATGCCGAGCCCGGCCTGTCGCACGACCGGCCGTGTGCCGATGCGCGCGAGAACACGTGCTTCGACGTCGTCCAGCGCAGCCGGAACAGGTGCTCCCGCCAACCTCACCAACGCTCTGTCCAGATCATCCATGTTTTCCACTCCGCCCCTCTAACACTGGTTACGCAGCGCTGCCCATCATCCCTCATCGGTCGCGTAAGGGGTGCGCGACCGTGCCGCGTAGAATGGACAGAACATCACGGAGTAACCGCATGCGTCGCGCCCTAATCCCTGCCGCCCTTGCCATCCTCGGGCTAGCCAGCGCCGCCCAGGCTCATCCTAAGTTGCTGTCAGCCTCACCGGCGCCAAACGCGACTGTCGCCAAGCCCGCGCGTCTCGCGCTTCGGTTCAGCGAAAAGCTGATGCCGAAGTTCTCGGGCGCGGACCTGATGATGACCGCGCATGGCGGCACCGCGCACGCGCCCATGAAGGTCGCGGCTGCGGCCGGAGTCGCCGATGATGGCCGCACGCTCGTCGTCACGCCCAAGGCGCCGCTCGCCGCGGGGCGCTACAGCGTCGCTTGGCACGTGGTCTCGGTTGACACCCACCGGGTAGCCGGAAACTTCGCCTTCGCGGTCAAGTAAGGGTGGAGACCGACTGGCCGCTGATCGCGGTTCGCTTCGCGCTTTATGCAACGCTGAGCGGATTGTTCGGCTTGTCGGCCTTCAGTCTCTACGGCCTCAAAGCCGGCGAGCGCGCCGACGCGCTCGCCTTGCGCCCCTGGCTCGTCGGAAGCGGCCTGCTCGGCCTCCTGTTCTCCGGGATCGCCCTCGCGCTGCTCGCGGCGGCGATGGCCGGGGCACCGCCCTGGCCAGTCGATCAGGAGGCGATCGGGATGCTCCTTTCCGGGTCCGCGACCGGCACCGCGTGGGAAGCGCGCATGGCTGCGCTCGTGGTGGCGTCGGTCGCGGCCCTCGTGGCAGCCGGTCGCGCGGCTTTGCTCGGCCTGGTGGCGTTCGCTGCGGCCGTGGCGCTCGCCACGCTTGCTTGGACAGGACATGGCGCGATGGACGAGGGCGCTGTTGGCTGGGTGCATCTGGGCGCCGACATTCTCCACCTGCTTGCGGGCGGAGCCTGGGCCGGAGCCCTGCTCGGGCTCGTGCTTCTCGTCGCCCGGCCGGCCGGTCGCGTCGACGCCGCCCATCTGACCCTGACGCATCGCGCCCTGCACGGGTTCGGCCTGGTCGGCACGATCCTCGTCGGCACCATCGTCGTCACTGGCATCGTCAATGTGTGGTTGCTGGTCGGCCTGGCCAAGCTGCCGGACCTCCCGACTACGCGCTACGGCCAGCTTCTGATAGCCAAGCTTGCCCTCTTCGGCGCGATGCTCGCGCTCGCATCGCTTAACCGCTTTCGCCTCACGCCGGCGATCAAGCGATCGATCGCCGCGGCCGATCATCACGGCGCGCTTCGCGCCCTGCGGCGCAGCCTTGCGGTCGAGGCGAGCTGCGCAGTGGCGATTCTGGCGCTCGTTGCATGGCTGGGAACACTCGAACCACCCGCTTCGGTGATGTGAGGGCGGGCGGCCGAACGCCGCCCGCCTCGCCGCTCACACGGCCATCTTCTCGCATTCCTCGGCGCACCGCTCGCACGCAGCGACGCATTCCTCCATGCCGTCCAGCTCTTTGCAGCTCGCCGCGCAGGCCCGGCAAATCCGGGCGCAGATGCCGCACACGAGCTTATGCTGGTCGGAGCCGCGGGCCATGAAGTCGAGCGAGGTGGCGCAAACCTGCGCGCAATCCAACATGATCTTGATGTGGTCAGGCGCAGCGTGCGCACCGCCTACCTGAAGGCAATGCTGGGTTGTCATCGACAGGCAGGTGATGTGGCAGTGGTGGCAGGCATCCATGCAGGCCTGCATTTCGGCGCTCATCTGGTCGTGCATCGGTCGTCTCCGCTAAGCCCCCCGCCCTTAGAACAATACGCGGCATGCCGGTTTGGCCCTCGGCTACATGGCCTCATTCTTCGCCGGTCGGCAGGGTTTTCACCGCTTCGGTTTAGGACCACGCTTCACTGTTTCACGCCAAGGCCGCGCAGGAGACGGAAGAGCGACCCGTAGCGATGCCGCCCTGCCGCGAACGCCATCCATCGTTCTGCCCATTTCTCTGGCGATCGTCGCTAACGGCTGCCTCGCGGCGATCCGATGGCGAAGCTCTGCGTCGGCTTCCTCCGTCCATCGCCATCGCTTTCTCGTCGTCACATCGGGCTCACGGGTGCAGGTGCCCGGTGCCCTCGCAAGGATCGGCTGCTGCCTCGGTCTGGATCGTACAATACTCAATCCCGAACAGTTTCATGCCACCGTGTTCTTTGGATCGCGGTAACGCAGCAGGCGCAGCGCGTTGATGACGACTAGCAAAGTCGAACCTTCGTGAACGGCCACCGCCGGGCCAATCCCAAGACCGAGGATTGTCGCCGGCACGAGGAAAGCGACTACGCCTAGGCTTACGAACACGTTCTGGCGAATTATACCACGCGTCTGTCGGCTTAGGCCCACCGCGAACGGCAGGTGCGCGAGGTCATCGGCCATCAACGCCACGTCAGCCGTCTCCAGGGCGACGTCCGAGCCGGCAGCGCCCATCGCGATCCCCACTGTCGCGTTGGCCATTGCCGGTGCGTCGTTGACGCCATCACCCACCATCGCGACCTTGTCGGTCTCCGCCATCTTCTTGATCGATGCGACTTTGTCCTCAGGCATGAGGTCGCCCCAGGCTTCATCGAGACCGACATCCTTGGCGATTGCCTCTGCAACCTTCTGGTGATCGCCCGAGATCATGATCATCCGGGTGATGCCCATGCCGCGCAGACGCTCCAGCGCAGCCTTGGCTTCGCCACGCGGCGTATCGAGCAACCCGATGGCACCAAGATCGCGATCGCCTTTCCTCACCACCATCGTCGTGCGACCGTTTTCGCGCAGCTCTGCCACGGCGGCCGTTGCCGCCGCTCCCAGCGTGGGGACGCCCTCTGCACCGAACATTTCGACCTTGCCGATCCACACCGTTTCACCGTCGACGGTCGCAACCACACCGCGACCGGTAAGGCTCTTGAGGTCGCTCGCAGCCGGTATCGCGTTGTCACCAAGCCTGTCTCGTCCGTCCTTGACGATTGCCTGTGCCAACGGGTGATCGCTCAGGCCTTCAACGGCGACGGCAACCGCCAGCAGGTCGGTTTCGCTCGCGCCATCGACCGGCACCACGTCGGTGATGCGAGGACGACCTTCAGTCAGTGTCCCCGTTTTGTCGAATGCGATAGCCTTCAACGACCCAAGATTTTCGAGCGCCGCACCGCCCTTGACCAGCACACCGCCCCGAGCGGCGCGGGCCACTCCGGACAGAACGGCGCTCGGCGTTGCGATAGCCAGCGCACACGGGCTCGCCGCGACCAGGACTGCCATTGCCCGATAGAAACTATCGCGGAACGGCTCGTCCACCACCACCCAGGCGAAGAGCAGCAGGACGGTGAGGATCAGCACGGCGGGCACGAAGATGCGCTCGAACCGGTCGGTAAAGCGCTGCGTCGGCGATTTCTGCGTCTCTGCCTCGCTGACCATCTTCACGACCTTGGCGAGCGTGCTTTCGCTTGCCCGACGCGTCACCTCGATTTCGATCGCGGCACCTCCGTTGATCGTGCCAGCGAAGACACGGGAGGCGGCATCGACGGCGTCGGGCTTCGCGCGGGCCACTGCGACATCGGCGACAGGTGCCTTGTCGACAGGAATGCTTTCGCCGGTCACGGGCGCTTGATTGATTGCGCTCAAGCCCTTGATGACAAAGCCATCGGCCGGGAGGCGTTCATTGGGGCGGACGATCGCGACGTCGCCAACCTGTAGTTGTTCGGCCGGGATTTCCAGGGTTTGCCCGTCGCGGCGCACCGTTGCGGTCTCGGGAGCGAGTTCAGCCAATGCCTCAATCGCGCGTTTCGCGCGGCCCATTGCGTAATGTTCGAGGGCATGGCCGATGCTGAAGAGGAACAGCAGCAGCGCACCTTCCGCCCATGCGCCCAAAGCAGCCGCACCGGCTGCCGCGACAAGCATCAGCGTATCGATCTCGAACTTCTTGAGTTTCAGATTGTCGATCGCCTCGCGCAACGTGAAGAACCCGCCGAAGCCGTAAGCCGCGATGTAGAGGGCGGTCGGAAGCCATTCCGGCGTCCCGGCCACCAGTTTTTCAATGGCGAAGCCGATTCCCAGCATTGCGCCACAGGCGAGCGCAAAGATAAGCTCGGTGTTCGGTCCGAGAAAATCAGCATGGGAGTGGTCATGCCCGTCACCCGGGCCATGCTTCTCCTCGCCGGCAGCATGGCCGCCGGGGCCATGGTCGTGGTCGGCGTGATCGTCGGTTGTGAGCTGCTTGGGTCGCTTGAGCCCGAGCCCGGCAAGCGCGTCAACGATCGCGCTTTCGGTGATCCGCTCACGGTCGAATTCCACCCGTACCGTGCCGGCCGAACTGGCGTCGGCCTGAAGGACGCCAGGGATCGCACAAAGCGTCTCCCCTATTGTCCGGGCGCGGCGTTCATGGCCGATTCCCTTCACCTCCCAAGCCGCGTGGCCGTACCGCCCGCTGATCTCGGCGCCCGCCGCACGAACCATCTCGCGTACGCGGGGCAGCGGCAGCGCCGTGGGGTCGAAATGGATGCAGAGCTTGGCCGGAGTGTCCCCTGCGGCGGGCAAGACATGCGCGCGATCTACGCCAGGCTTGGCGCTCAACGTCGAGACGAGCCGGCCGACGCAGGCATCGGCCTCATCCGGCACTTCAGGAAGGAGGACAGGTATGTCGAGTTCGAGTTTGTCGGTCATGCGGTCTTGTCCTCGTCGCTTTTGCTTTCGGCGCGGGCGTCGCGCAGGATCTCGATGCCGCCCTTGATCGCGATCAGCGCTGTCGCGAGCCCGACCACGAGGTCGGGCCAGTTCGTCCCCAGCCAGAGGACAAGCGCGCCGGCTATCAGAATGCCGCCATTCGAGATGAAATCGTTGAAGCTGAACGTCGTCGCTGCCCGCAGATTGACGTCAGGCTGTTCGATCCGCTGAAGGAGCCGCAGGCAAATATAGTTCACGACAGCGGCAACGGCCGACATTGCCATCATCGTCGGACCAATCGGCTCGCTGCCCTGAATATATCGGCGGCCGACATCGAGAAGGATGCCGACAGCAAAAAGCAACAGCATCACGCCCGAAGCCGTAGCCGCACGGGTCTTCCAG
The DNA here is from genome assembly GCF_001421245.1 of Sphingomonas sp. Leaf10. Taxonomy (GTDB): domain Bacteria; phylum Pseudomonadota; class Alphaproteobacteria; order Sphingomonadales; family Sphingomonadaceae; genus Sphingomonas. The sequence continues at coordinate 22,182 of NZ_LMKE01000007.1, forward strand.
ACCGGTCCGTGGCTTAACGCCACCAGACTGAGGGCGTAGACGGCCGTGTCCGACAGGTTGTCGACACCATTGGCGATCAGGGCGCTGGAATCGCCGATCAGGCCGGTGGCGAAGAAACCTGCGGCGATCGCCGCGTTGAGCAACAGCACAATCCAGAGCGTGCGACGCTCGTCGGAGACCTGCCCGTTCTGTGAAGCCGTCATGCCATAATTTCCTCAATCAGGAGGAGCGCGAGGAAGCCGACAAAGAACATCGCGCTGATAAGCGACGAGTCCGGCTTCTCGTGCGCCTCGACCAGCAGTTCTTCGGTGACGAGGTAGAGCAGCGCCATCAGGCCGAAGCTCAGAAATCCGGTGATCCACACCGGCGCCAACAACGCCACCGGCTGCGCGACCAGCGCGCCGATCGGCACCAGCAGTGCCAGCACGCAGGTCAGTCCGATCGCCTTCATCTTGCGATACCGGCCTGCCAGATCGTTGGTGAGGGTCAGGGCCAGGAACAGCACTTCGAGGGTCAACGCGACCGCCAGCAGCGTGCCGGCCTTCTCGCCGGCGATGAACGCGAGGCCGAGGACCAGGCCGTCTATCGCAAGATCGAGTCCGATCGCGGCGAGGAGCGCGACAGGTCCCTCAAACCGGTTTTCCGCGGCCTTGAGGCCGAGCATCACGGCGACGCCAAGCGCTCCGCCGATAAGCGTGGCGGTCGGAGACCCGCCGTGCTTCACCAGCGGCAGGATCTCTGTCGCAGCGGCGGCGAACACCACGCCGGCCGCCAGGTGCTGCATGGCCGCGACCAGCTTCTCCCCTGGCGTGCGCCACCCGGCGATGAGTGCCCCGATCATAATCGCGAGCATGGGGATCAGGGAGAATTTGAGCGCTGCCATCGTCAGGCCCGTTCAATCCGAGCGCGATCAGTCATTGCCGCGTTTCCTTTCTGCACACGACGGGACGCTGCCCCGCCGCCTCAATCCTGATTTCGTTGCCCGAGAAGGTCGCGCTTTGGGCGTCGCCAACATATTGCAGCCCCTGCGAGGGCGCGGTGAGGACGATCGGCGCTGCGCGAGCGTCGCTCCGCAACTCCACCGTCAGACCTTGGTCTTTAAAATCGATCAGAAGCGCCCGATTATCGTCACACCGATAAGGGTGACGACCGGGTGTGCCATTGGGGACACCACTGTCGCTGGCATGAATCTCCTGCTCGGTCGGCGGCCCCTTTCGGGGCTGTTCCGAGCAGCCCGAGAGGATGACCAGCGCCGCACCCATGCTCAGGCTGGCGGCCGCAGCACGAAACGCTGTCATTTCCGCCTCCGCTGTCCATTTACCCCGGCACGGACAGGCGGGGTGCGATGCTTTGACAACGGCGAAGCAGACAGACGCCGAAGATGGCGCTCAAGGCACTCGTCAGATCGGACCAGGCTAGCCTGAAGCTTGCGACGCATCAGCGCCGCCAATGGAGAGGCGAGAAGGCCCGAAAAACGCAAGCTATGGCGCAGACGCGTGCCCGTAGAGTCCCCTTCCAACGCATAGGCTTCCTCAAACAGGAGGAACTTGGCGACGCCGGCGGTCCAGGCAAATGCCAACGGCTTGTCGGCGCGGATGATGTCGGCCTTCGACGTCATGGACCTGTCGAGTCCGCCGATGCGGAATGTGTAGGTAGCATCGCCACCAGGGACAGCGGCGCCGGAGAGCTGAATGAAGGGCTTCCAACGCGGATGCCCGGCAAAGTCCGTGAGAACCGTCCATACGCGCAGCGGCGGTGCATTGAGGGCCGTCACATTATCTATCGTCGTCATCTGTGCACCTCCCTTTCCGGTTTGTGGCGAATGGGAGGGCGGTTCCCGCCCTCCCTGCCGATCACGCAGGCTGCGGCACCGGAGCGGCATCGTCCGGCTCATCGACTTTTATCGCCTGGCTTCCGAACCGGGCGTAGAGCGTCGGCAGCACGAACAGCGTGAGCAACGTCGCCGAGATCAGGCCGCCGATGACGACGGTCGCGAGCGGCTTCTGCACTTCGGCGCCGGCACCGCTCGCAAACGCCATCGGCACGAAACCGAGACTGGCGACGAGCGCCGTCATCACGACGGGGCGAAGCCGTTGGAAGGCACCCGCATGCGCAGCTTCGGCCCGGTCCATCCCCGATCGCATCAGGTCATGGATCGATGACACCATGACGAGGCCGTTGAGCACGGCGATCCCCGACAGTGCGATGAAGCCCACCGCGGCGGAGATCGAGAAGTCCATGCCGCGCACGAACAGCAGCAACACGCCTCCCACCAGCGCGAACGGCACGCCGGTGAAGACGATCGCGGCATCGCGCACCGATCCCAATGCCCCGTAGAGCAGCAAGAGGATCAGGACGAAGCACGCCGGGATGACAAGCTGGAGCCGCTGGCTGGCAGACTCCAGGTTCTCGAACTGCCCGCCCCATTCGAGATAGCTGCCGGCAGGCAGACGTACGCCGCTAGCGACCGCAGCCTGTGCATCCGTCACCACGCCGCCGACGTCGCGCCCGCGCACGTTCGCCTGAACAACGACGCGACGCTTGCCGTTCTCGCGGCTGATCTGGTTCGGCCCGTCTACGACGCCGATGTCCGCGACGCTCGACAGCGGCACATAGCCGCCACCGGCGACCGGCACCTGCACCTGTTCAAGCCGCCCCAGATCGGCGCGTTCGGCATCCGACAAGCGGATAACGACCGGAAACCGCCGATCGCCCTCGAAGATCATGCCGGATTCCCGTCCCCCGAGGGTGGCGGTGATGGTATCCTGCACGTCCTGAGCAGTGACGCCGACCCGCGCCATCGCATCACGGTTCACGCGGATGTCGAGCATGGGAAGGCCCGTCGTCTGCTCAACCTTCACGTCCGCCGCGCCCTCTGTCTTGCGCAGAATGCCGGCGATCTGTTCGGCGGTGCGGTTCATGCTGGCGAAGTCGTCGCCGAACACCTTGACCGCAATATCGCCGCGGACACCGGCGATCAGCTCGTTGAACCGCATCTGGATCGGTTGTGTGATCTCATAGGCATTGCCGGGAATTTGGCCAAGCTTGCCTTCCAACCGCTCCACCAGGGCTGCCTTTTCCAGCTTGGGATCAGGCCATTGGTCGCGAGGCTTCAGGATGACGAACATGTCGGTTGCGTTCGGCGGCATCGGGTCGGAGGCGAGTTCGGCCGTGCCCGTCTTGGAAAAGACGAACCGGACCTCCGGTTGCTTCGCTACCATCCGTTCGATCGGCACCTGCATCGCCTGGCTTTGCTGAACCGACGTTGCGGGTATGCGCAGCGACTGAATAAGCAGGTCGCCTTCGTCGAGTTGGGGGAGGAACACCTGCCCGAGTGTCGTGAAGGCCAGCGCTGCTGCGACGAGACTAAGGACGCTTGCCCCGATCGTGATCGTGGGCCGCTTCATCGCCTTGTCGAGACCCGGTTCGTAGCGTGCCTTTAGCCAAGCAATGATCCGACCGTCCTTCTCCTCGACCTTCTTCGAGAGCCAGATGGCGATCGCTGCGGGAACGAACGTCAGCGACAGCACGAAGGCGAAGAGCAGCGCGATGATGACGGTGAGCGCCATCGGTCCGAACGTCTTGCCTTCCACGCCCGTGAGCGTGAGCAGCGGCACATAGACGAGGATAATGATCGCCTGCCCGTAGACCGAAGGACGGATCATCTCCCGCGCCGCGGTCGCCACCGATTCCAGTCGCTCCTTTACCGTCAGCAGCCGTCCTTCATGATGCTGTTGCTCGGCAAGGCGTCTGAGCGCGTTCTCGACGATGATGACCGCACCATCGACGATCAGGCCAAAGTCGAGCGCGCCGAGGCTCATGAGGTTCGCCGACACGCCGAGGCGCAGCATCCCAAAGCCGGTCAGCATCATCGTGATCGGAATGACAGCCGCGGCAATCAACGCGGCGCGAAAGTTGCCGAGCAGCAGGAACAGCACGACCACGACGAGGAGCGCGCCTTCGCTCAGGTTCTTTGCAACCGTCTTGATTGTCGAATTGACCAGCGCGGTGCGGTCGAGCACCGGCTGCACCACCACGTCGGGCGGCAGCGAAGCATTGATCTCCTTCAAACGATCAGCGACCGCGGTCGCGACGTTGCGGCTGTTCTCGCCGATGCGCATGACCGCAGTGCCAACAACAACTTCGGTGCCGTTCTCCGACGCCGAGCCCATCCGGATCGCCTGTCCTGTGCGGACGCTCGCAACCTGATCGAGCGTGATGGGCACGCCCTCCCGGGTTGCGACAACGGTACGCGCAAGTTCGTTGGCATTACGCACCAGCGCATCAGAGCGGACCGCCAGACCCTCGCCATTGCGATTGACGAAGCCGCCGCCCACGCTCGTATTGTTGCGCTCCAGAGCGGTGCCGAGATCGGTGAGCGTAATCTTGAGTGAGGCGAGCTTCTGCACGTCGGGGACGACGAGGTACTGTTTGGAGTACCCGCCGATCGAGTCGACGCCGGCAAGGCCGGGCGTGTTCTTGAGCAGCGGCGTTACGATCCAGTCCTGCGCGGTGCGGAGATAGGTTGCCTTGTCCTCCTGGCTGGTCAGCCGCTCGCCTTCAGGGGTGATATAGCTGCCATCGGGCTGCTGTCCGGGTTCGCCAGGTCGATGCTTGTCATCTTTCCGATGATCGAGGCGCACGGTCCACATCAGGACCTCACCAAGCCCAGTTGCGATCGGACCCATCTCCGGATTGACGCCATCGGGAAGGCTCTCCGCAACGCCTTGCAACCGTTCGCCGACCTGTTGGCGGGCAAAGTAGATGTCGGTGGATTCGTCGAAGACTGCGGTGATCTGGGCGAAGCCGTTACGGCTCAACGAGCGGGTGTTTTCAAGGCCGGGAATGCCGGCAAGGGCCGTTTCGATCGGAAACGACACCTGCTTCTCGACCAGTTCGGGCGAGAGTGCGGACGCACGGACGTTGATCTGAACCTGATTGTTCGTGATGTCCGGCACCGCGTCGATCGGGAGCCGGTAGAGGGACCAGCCACCGATAACGGCAGCGATGGCGGTGAGGAGCAGGACGAGCCAGCGCTTCTCGACCGCCCATGTGACGATGCGAGCGATCATGACATCAATCCTCGTGCGCCGCTTCGCCCTTGCCGAGTTCGGCCTTGAGCGTGAAGCTGCCGGTAGTGGCGATCTGCTCCCGACCGGTGAGGCCGGAGCGGACGATGACGGTGTCGCCGGCAGCATCGCCGAGCGTGACCGGGGTTGCCTGAAAACCCTTGGGCGTGCGGACGAACACGACCGACTTGCCTTCAACCGTCTGGACGGCTGTCGTCGGCACGCGAATGGCCGAGCTTCCGCCACTCCCGCTCAATTGGACCGAGGCACTGACGGGCTCGCCTACACGCCATTGGCCGCCTCGGTTGTCGAGCGTAGCGATAACTGGCACCTGCCGTGTCTCCGGATCGAGCGCTGGTGACACGAAGCTGATGCGCGCACTCGTCTGCCGCCCAGGCGCCGTCACCATCACCACATTGCCGGGCCGAACCCGTCCGGCATCTTCTGGCTTCAGGTTAAGGGCCAGCGACACCCGTCCGAGGTTCGCGATACGGTAGAGTTCCGTGTCGGCTGCAACGGTCTGCCCGAGCACGACAGGGCGAGCGATGACCTGACCACCAATCGGAGCGACGATGCCGAGCCGATTGAGTCCGCCCCCGCCACCGCCTGCCGCGGACACCTGGCTTTGTGCCTGCCGGTAAGCGATGCTGGCTTCGATCGCCGCAGTGCGTGCGGCGATCAGATCCTGCTCGGGTGAAACGCGTTGCGCGAACAGCCGCTGCTCGCGCGACAGGTTCGAGTTAGCGAGCGCGAGCCGGGCGCGCGATGCCTCGACCTCGCCTTTGAGCTGAGCCGCTTCCCGGCTTTCGATGATCGCGATGGTCTGTCCGCGCCCGACCGACTGGCCAAGGTTGCGGGTCAACGCCACGACCCGCCCGCCGATCGCGGCCGAGACGACCTGCGTTCCTTGCGGGTCGCCTTCGATCGTTGCCGGCAGTTCGATCGTACCGGCACCACCCGTGATGGGGCGGCCGATCTGGACACCCGCGGCGGCAATCTGGTCAGGCGAGAGCGTCACGACACCCTCGTCGGCATGAGCCGACTCACCGCCACCGGCTTCGGTGCCGACTTCGGTTTCAGCTTCAGCCGCGTTGCCGCCTTCCGGGCTGCTACCGCAGGCCGCGAGTAACAGGGCAAGGCCGAGCGGCAGAACGCCGCCCGTCAGGATGGTCTTCATCGATCGGTTCCCCCGGAATTGGTAGTGGGCGCGGGGGCGGTCAGTCGCTCCAGTCGCGCACGGGCATTTTGATAATTGGCGAGCGCTTCGATCGCGGCGATGCGCGTTTCAGCGAGGGTGCGTTCGGCATCGAGCAGGTCGAGCTGGCCGAACTTGCCCTCGCGGTAGCCGATACGCGCGATCCGGGCCGCTTCCTGTGCTGCAGCCAGCGCCGGCCCCGCCGCGGTGCGAGCCGTGGTCGCAGCGTTCGCTGCCTCGGCTTGTGCATCCGTAATTGCCTGTTCGACATCGAGGGCGGTCACGCGTCGCACCGCTTCAGCCCGTGTCCGCTCCGCCGTGGCCTGAGCAATGGCAGCGCGGCCATTGTTGAAGACCGGGATCGGAATGGAGATCGAAAACATTGCGGCGGTATCGTTCGTTGCTTCCAATCGGCGCAGCGCCGGCCCGACGTTGATGTCCGGCACGCGGTTGGCGCGAGCTAGCCTGATGCCGGCATCGGCAATGGCGAGATCGGCATCTGCCGCCGCCAGCGCCAGCGTGCCCGCCGTCTGCGCGGGGGCCATCGGCCCGAAGGTCGATGCGGGAATTCGGTCAAGAAGCCCAACGTCCAGCGCGCCGTCAATCGGTCGCCCGATCCGTCGCGCTAGGTTCGTTCGTGCCGCTTCGGCGAGCCGTACCAGTCGCTCGACATTGGCATCCGCGTTGATGCGCGCGACGTCCGCCCGTTGTTCTTCAAGCGGCGATGCGCGCCCTGCCTGGACCCGAACTCCCGCTCCTCTCAGCACCTCGGCTGCAATCCGGGCTTGATCACGTGCCGTTACCAGCCGGCGTTCGGAAGCGACGGCCTCGACGTAGAGCTGTGTGACCTGCACGCGGATATCTGCCGCAACGATCGCAGCCTGCAATTCGGCCCGCGACACCTGCGCGCTGGCGACCGCCACGCGGGCGCTCCGCTTGCCGCCAAGCTCAATCGGGAGCGCAACTCCAACCGTCGTCTCGGCACTGCGCAAGCCCCTGTAAGGGCCGGAGCCGACGATGTTCTCGACTTGGCCCTGAACAACCGGATTAGGCCGTAGACCGGCGACGCTGCGGCCTTGGCGAGCCGCCTCAATAGCCGCGGTTGCCGCTTCCGACGCGGGTGCCGAGCCGCCCGCGGCCAAAACAGCTTGGTCGAGCGTGTAGACTGGCGCAGCGGACGCTGCCACCGGCGCCTGTTGCGCCTGCGCCACTGAGGCGCACGACGCCGCGGCCAGCAAAGCCGCGAATAAACGATGCATGATTGAAGGACTCCTGACGCAACCGGGCATCCCGCGACGTTCTCTCGCGGGGGTCTAGGGTTCGTCAGGCCTGTGGTGGACGGAGAGCCGGATCGCCTATGAGGCCCGCGCCATGCGCCTGCTCCCAAGCCATACTTTTCGCAGTCTGGCTAATAGCGTTCGGAACGACGTCGGCCGTAATCGGCACGCCGATATGGTGCCCGTGGCACCCTCCATGATGGTGCGGGTAGCCCTTCTCGGAATCCGCAGGGACTTGGTCACCATCACCATCGACGTGAACAAGGGTTGATGCTGCAGACTCAGCCGACGTTTCGAGACAAGTGATTGGCTCGGCGGCATGCACGGCCGCGCCCAGCCCCAATGACGAGGCGAGCAGCAGGCAAAGAACAAAGGCGAGCAGCCGACGCATATGGGATTGGGTACCAGTTACCGGTTAGGATGTAACGACATAGTTGCCGAACGGTCGTGCCTCTTTCCGATTGACCTCAACTCGGTCCTGGCTTGGCCGATGATCTGGAAGCCACCCCAAAGCCCCAATGTTGCCATCAATCCGGCGACGATCAGGTCAGGCCATGCCGTTCCGGTCCCGAACACGCCCGCCGCCGCCAGCACGACGGCAATGTTGCCGATCGCGTCGTTGCGTGAGCAAATCCACACCGAGCGCATGTTCGCGTCGCCGGTTCGAAAGCGGTAGAGCATCACCGCGACAAGTCCGTTGGCGACCAGCGCCGCGACCCCGACGACACCCATAACCTCGGCGTGAGGCACAGTGCCGTGGAACGCGCCCCAGCCCGCCGCGAGCAGGACATAGAACCCGAGCAGGGCAAGCGTCGCCCCTTTCAGCATCGCTGCGCGCGCCCGCCAGGCTATCGCCATTCCGGCCACACCCAGGCTGATCGCGTAGTTGGCGGCATCACCGAAGAAGTCGAGCGCGTCGGCTTGGAGCGCTTTCGACCCGCCCGTGATCCCAGCTACGATCTCGACCGCGAACATACCGCCATTGATGGCGAGCGCGATCCACAGCGCGCGCCGCCACTTCGGGTCGTTGAGGGTACCCGCCTTGTCGGACGCGCAGCTCGTGCAGGCCATGTTCGTCACCTCGATAGAATCGATCTGGCAGCCTATATGCACCCTCTAGTCGCTAGAGGGTCAAGCGCTGTGTCTGATAAACTGACGATTGGAAAGCTGGGCTCGGCGACGGGCACAAAGGTCGAGACAATCCGCTATTACGAACAAATCGGCTTGCTGCCGGCGCCAGCGCGGTCGGCCGGCAATTACCGGACCTACGAGGGCGAGCATCTGCGGCGCTTGTCCTTCATTCGTCGGGCGCGAGACCTCGGCTTCTCGATCGATCAGGTACGCGAGTTGATGGGGCTCGCTGATCGTCGCGAACAGTCCTGCATGGCCGTGGACGTGATCGCCAACCAGCACCGGGATGCGATTACGCGGAAGATTGCCGATCTAACGGCCCTCGCTGGTGAACTGGACGCTCTGATCGACTCCTGTAGCCGCAACACTGTGGCCGATTGCAGGATCATCGAAGCCTTGGGTCCGAAGTGATCGCTCCGGGTCAGAGCACGGGTGTGCCACGTGGCACACCAACACGGTGAAGCTGCATCTGCCAAGAGCGGAAGAAGGCAATGCGCGAACGCAAAGCCTCCGCAGTCAGCTCTAGCACCCACCGTGAAGTTGGCAACTTCGCGAAAACGAGCAGCTTCGCAGCTTGTCGCTGCGCCTCGATACGAAGAAGGCCGCCCCTTGATGCCAACGGCAACAGCGGGGACGGCCATGTTGCCGCGATTATAGGCGGGGAAAGCCTTCACGCATAGGTTGAAGACGCTGCAGTCCAGATAAACCAAAGGCCGCCCATTGGGCGGCCCTGGCCATTAGTTCCCTGGCGGGAAACGGACTCTCCCTCTCCGAGGAAGGCCGCCTGTGCCTCTCACATAGACGGTAGCTGATAACCGTTCAACTAACGGCAGGTGCGACCCTGACCGTGCACCGTACTTCCTCACGCGCCTTGTTCGCGCGCTTTCGACACGCCTCCAGAACCGCACGGTTGGCGGTGACGATCCGGTCGCCCGCCGCGATGTTGGCGAAGGCATCGGGTGCAGCGCTCTGCATCATTCGCTGCCCTGCTTCCCAACGAGGAAGGCCGAGCGTCCGCGCCGCCATACGCTCGGGCCATTGCCAGCTCGCCGGCGCGACCTCGCGCGCGACCATTCCGGGCAGGATCGTCCATGCCAGGATGCCAATCGCCGCCCCGCCCAGCCCGAACCAAAGCTGCCTGTTCTTCTGATCGGCCTTCGTCCATGCCGATCCGGCGATGGCGCGAAGTTCGGCCATGACGCGGGCCTTGTCCTCGCCTGCCTTGGCGAGTGCCGCCTGATCCTCACGCCGGGCAGCGTTGCCCGCTGCGGCAATCCTCTGTGCCATCTGTTCGGGCGTCATCGCCAGCGCCGGACTCCGGGCGATCACATCGTTGATGACAGCGATCCGGTCGGCCGTGGCGTCCACGCCCTGCTGCATCCGCCCCAGCGTCTCGGAATAGTCGGGAACGTCGATATGCGCCCGCTCGGCCGCCAAGCCCTCCACGGCACGGCGCAGCAACGCCAGCTCGCGGTCCTGGCCTTCTATCACGGCGCGCAACCGGTCGAACGCTTCCGCTGGATCGCCGCCTTCCTGAATATCGTCGTCCATCGTCACCTACCGGCTCATGCCATGATCGCGGTCGCGGCTAATCGTGACCGACTGCGCCAGCTCGTTTGCGATCGATCGACCGCGCTCCATTTTCAGTTCCAGCTCGGGCGCGCGCCGGTGCAACGCGGATTCGAGCTGCGGGTCGCGGTGCAGCCCGCCCGCGATGCTCTCCATGCGCTTACCGAGCCGTTCCGCACCCGCATGGTCGCCGGCGCGCTCCATGCTGGCGCGAGCTTCCATCATGCCCTGCCACTGCTCCACGAACCGTCCGGCGCGCTTCTCCGGGTCGATGCGGACCTGACGCTCCGTTTCCATCGCCTTCGCCGCGCCGCCCGTGTTCCCCTCGGCCGCGTCGCGCGCGAGCCGGGGATCGCGTTCGATCGCGCTGGCGAGGTCGCGCGCGCCATGCGGCCGCACCTGGTCGAGCGCGTCGCCGGCCTTCGCCAATGCCTGTTCCTGGTGCGCCAGCACCGGCAACCCCTTATCCCGCATCCGGCCTATATCGGCTGCGGCACGCCCATAGCGTTCGATCGCGCGGGCCTGCGAGGGCGCGAGCGGCCGATCGGCCGCGGTACGCTCCAGCGACGTTACCTTTTCGGCCGCCGGTTTCGGCCGGAAGCCGTCGAACATGCTCTTAGCCTTGTCGCGCACCTTCTCCGCCACCTGGCGCGCGAGATCCGGGAACCGGATCTCG
>NZ_LMKE01000007.1:33182-58562 GCF_001421245.1 Sphingomonas sp. Leaf10
CGGGCATAGTCGCCGGCCATGTCCTTGCCCCGGTCGCGCGAGAGGGCGCGGACGAGCTGGCGCTGGTCAGCGAAGTCGTCGCGACCATAGTGGAGCTGCACGTCGTCGCGGTGCCGCGACATGCCGACGTAGGCGCTGTGGCGGTCCATGCCGGGGGTGGCGAGGACGTGCGCGCGATCAACCGTCACGCCCTGCGATTTATGGAACGTCGCCGCATAGCCATGATCGACATGGGCATAATCCTTGATGTCGAACGCGACGCCGCGCCCGTCATCGAGGCGCACCGCCATCCTCTCGGGCGATACCCGCTCGATCGTCGCCAGCGTGCCGTTCTTGACCCCCATGCCCCGCTCGTTGCGCAGGAACATGATGCGGTCGCCGGTCGCGAACTGCCGCTCGCCCCGCTCGGCCTTCACCGTCACGTCGTCGCCAAGGTCGCCGGATGCACGCAACCGGTCGCGCGCCTCCCCATTGAGGCTCTGCACCTCGGCGTTGGTGTGGGTGAGGATGATCCGGCTCTTGCCCGGCTCGGCCTGGCGCGCGCGATCCCAACCGTCCACCAGCTCGCCCCGCGCCTGCTCGCGGGTGTCGGCCGCGTGGATCATGCCCTTGCCGTCATAGGCGTGGATCGCCTCCCCGGTGCGCCCGGTCGCCAGCGCACGCGTGGCGTCGCGCTGCCAGTCCTCGCGCTGCCGGCGTATCTCGGTGATCTCGGCCGCGCCGTGGCGCTCGGTAACGCTGCGGAACGCCGCGCCGGCCTCGATCGCCTGCAACTGCTCGGGGTCGCCGACCATGACGACCTTGGCACCGGCGTCACGTACCTGGGACAGCACCCGCTCCATCTGGCGCGAGCCGATCATGCCGGCTTCATCCACGACCAGAACGTCACGCGGGCCTAGCTGCTCGCGCCCCTGCCCCCATGCGTGTTCAAGGCTGGCGATGGTGCGGGACTGGATACCGGACCCGCCCTCAAGGTTCTCAGCCGCGATACCCGACAAGGCCGCGCCGCGCACCGTGTAGCCCTGCCCCTCCCAAGCCTCGCGCGCGACGCCCAGCATCGCCGACTTGCCCGAACCGGCATAGCCGACGACGGACGCCAGCCCGGCGCTGCCGGTCACATAATCGAAGGCGTCGCGCTGCTCACCGGACAGGACAAGGCCCTTGGCGCTGGCCGCGCCGATCGCCGCATCACGATGCCGATCGGCGACGCCATGCCCGACGCGGCCTGTCAGCTCGTCGCCTACGCGCTCAAGCCGGTTCTCCACCGCAATCATGTCGCGCGACGTGAACCGCTCCTGGTCGCGTCCGTCCTTCCCCAATGCGACCAGTTCGGGCGATCCCCGCACCGCCCCCATCACCTGGTCGAATTGCTCCTTGCCGTCGCTGTGCCGGAACGCGAACGTCGCAAGATCGCGAGTGGTGAACGTGGCCTGCTGCCGGGTGATCGCGTCCAGCGCGATATTGGGATCGGCGATGATCTTCGCGCCGTTTTCACGGGCGATCCGCGTGTGATCCTCGATCCGCTCCGCCTCAAGCCCCTGCTCCGGCCTGCGCGACGCTGCCGGACCGATCTTGTGCTGCGGCTCAAGCTCGATGCCCTGCGCCTGATAGCTGCGATGGTCGATGCGACCCTCAAGCCCCAGTTCGGCCATGCGCTCGTTGACGTGTGCGCTCCACGCCTCGCGCCAGTCCTTCAACAGTTCGGTGCTGTTCCAGTCACGGTTCTTCTTCCCGAACCCCTCCGGCCCTACGTCGCGCATCGTCATCATCACATGCGCGTGCGGCTTGGGCGTGCCGTCCTTCGCCTTGTCCCAATGCACGTTCAGGTCCGCGACCATTCCGCGATCGACAAACTGCTTTTTCACAAAATCGCGCGCGAGCTGGACGCCCTGCTTCTCGTTCATCTCACGAGGAATCGAGAACTCCACCTCGCGGGCAAGCTGCGCGTCCTTGCGCTTCTCGCCTGCTTCCACCTCGTTCCACAGCGTCGTGCGATCGTTTAAACGCTCCGGTGCACCCTCCGGCAACATCACCTCGGAGTGAATGACACCCGTCTTGTTGCTGAAATCGTGGTTACGCCCAAGCCGATCATCGTGCAGCTCGGAAGCGGAACGATAAGCGGCGCTCGCAACGGCACTCGACCCGTTTGCGCGGCTCACAACCTTGGCGGAGAAGTGGTAGATCGCCATGATGCCGCACACTGCCTTACTTAGCGCATGTCGGCAACGACGTATAAGCGCGCACTCACAACTCGCTGCGCTTTTCATGATTGACTTGGTGCGGCTTTCTGACTTGAACTCTCCCCACACTTTGGCAAACTGCCCGAAGCAGAGAGAATATGATGAGCGGTCCCGACGACGAAACGACAGAACGTCACCGCGATGAGCATATCGCGAGTGCATTGGGGATCAGCGCTATTACGCTCGCTAGTTACCCCTTCAGCGTGACGAAAACGCCAGTCACGACGGCATGGCGGGAGGATGGCGTAATCTATGGCTGGCGCATTGTTTGGGGCACGGAAGCGCCACCCGGTGTCGATGTGAGCGGCACAGCGGGTTCGCTGTGGTCGGATATTCCTGCTGCGCTGGAGAACCCGGATGAGGATGACGCGTGATGCGTAAGGTCCGCGATTATGATGCTGAGCTGAGGGCGCTGAGTGACAAGGCTCGGTCGCTCAAGGCGAAGCGGGTCGAACAGCTCGGCCAGCTCGTCGCCGCAACCGGGGCCGATGCGTTCGATGCGGAAACCCTTGCCGGCGTCCTGCTCGATGCGATCGGATCGAAGGATGCCAGCGCGAAGGAGGCATGGCGCGCGAAGGGCGCTGCCTTCTTTCAACGGCGCGGGCGCAAAGGTGCTGGCGCTGCTGCAATCGACGGATCGGGCGCTGCGACTGAACCGGGCGGCGACGCTGCGGGCGGAAGCAGCGGAACGGCGGACGGATAGCAGGGGCTGGGTCGTGCAACGTCGCGAACGAACGCGCCACCTGATTGAGCTGGGCGGGCTGGTCCAGAAAGCCGGCCTGGTCGAACTAACCGACGACGATCGCGCCACCCTTTACGGCGCGCTGCTTGATCTCGCCGGACGTGGTCGTGGCGACGATTCTAGCGACATCCTGGCGCTATGGAAAAGACGCGGAAAACGCGCGTTCGACGCGGAAGCGGAAGGGAGCGAAGCGCAATGAGCGATTTCGATATTAAGGCGATCCGCCGCCAGGTCCGCGCGATGGATTTCGTGCGCGGTACCCCGGCGGAAGTTGCCATGTGGCACGAGGACATGGCGGACTCGCGCGCCAACCTAGTCATCGAGGATATGATCCCGACGCGCAACGACGATGCGTTTTTCGAGATGATGCTGGATGAGGGCGTGCCCCCTCCCCTCGTCTCGCAAATCCTGCTCCGGCTGCTCGATCACCCCGACGCCGATCGGTCCCTGCCGGTCACGCCGATGGGCGCGCACTGATGCTCAGGCGACGGATCAGCCCGCTGTTCGCGGTCTTCGTCGCCTTCGTGGTGCTGATGGCGAGCAACGCCTGGCTCAAGGGCATCTTCGGCTATGGCGAGATAGCGACCGACATTCCGTTCCTGCTTGCCGGCGCGGTCCTGTTCCTCGCCTGGCGCTTCAACCGGCGTGCCGCCAACCAGCGCAGCGATCTGCTCGGCTCCGCCCGCTTCGGATACCGTGCCGACGTGCGGAAGCTGGAAGCGAACGGAGATCTTCTGATCGGCCGCTCGGCGAAGTCGGGCAAGCTGCTGCATTACGACGGCGCGGCGCATCTGCTGACGATGGCACCCACCCGATCGGGCAAGGGCGTCGGTACGATCATCCCCAACCTGCTGCTGCTGGATCGCTCGGTGATCTGCATCGACCCCAAGGGCGAGAACGCGCGGGTCACCGCCCGCGCGCGTGCCGCCAAGGGCAAGGTCTGGTGCCTCGATCCGTTCGGCGTGTCGGGTCAGCCCCCTGCCCGCTACAATCCGCTCGACCGGCTCGATCCCGCCAGCCTCGATCTCGCGGAAGATGCCAACACCCTCGCCGACGCGCTGGTGCATGACGCGCCGGGACAATCGGGCGAAGCCCACTGGAACGAGGAAGCCAAGGCGCTAATCGCCGGGCTGATCCTGCACACCGTCGTCCACGAACCCGCCCACGCCCGCGTGCTGGCGACGGTGCGCGACAAGCTGACGCTCGCCCCTGCCGCCTTCGCCGCGCTGCTGGCCGATATGCAGGACAGCGCCGGCGCCGGTGGCCTGATCGCCCGCGCCGCCAACCGGCAGCTCGGCAAGTCTGATCGCGAAGCCGCCGGCGTGCTGTCCTCGGCGCAGCGGCACACTCACTTTCTCGATAGCCCCCGCATCGTCGCCAGCACGGCCGCGTCGGATTTCACCTTCGCGGAATTGAAGGACACGACCGCCACCGTGTTCCTGTGCCTGCCGCCCGATCGGCTCGACACCTATGCCCGCTGGCTGCGGCTGCTGGTGAGCCAGGCCGTCACCGACATGGCGCGGTCCACCGCCCGCCCTGCCCGGCCGGTGCTGTTCCTGCTCGACGAGTTCGCCGCGCTCGGTCGCCTTGAACCCGTCGAGCGCGCAATGGGACTGATGGCGGGCTATGGCCTCCAGCTCTGGCCGATCCTTCAGGACATGCACCAGCTCAAGGCGACCTATGGCGAGCGCGCCGGCACCTTCATGTCCAACGCGGGCGTGATCCAAACGTTCGGGGTCAACGACCATGCCACCGCCGACATGCTCTCGCGCACGATCGGCGACACCACGATCGAATATGATACCGTCAGCACGTCGCGCGGCACGGGCTGGGGCGAAAATCGCGCCGGCCCATCGGAAAGCGTCAGCGGTCATGTCTCGGCCCGCCGTCTTGCTACACCCGACGAAATCATGCGGATGCGACCCGACCAGCTCCTGCTGCTCCGCCAAGGCGAACATCCGCTCGCGGTCGAGAAAATCCGATATTACGACCAGCGTGAGTTTGCCGGCTTGTTTGATCCGGCTTGAATGGTCCGCGAAAGCACGAACACACACACCTGCCGCGCCGTAAGGCAGCGCCGCTCCTCCGTATAATCGGCGATAATTCGTGCTTTCGCGGACCGGAAGTTAGACCCACCGGTAGGCGGTGTTATGATTAACCGCCTACCAAACCCGCATGGCAATTTAAGCCCTTCTAGCGACGTTTGCCGTTACCGGGGCCTCCTCTCTTAGCGGAAGTCCTTTTCTGCCCTGGCAGCCGCTCTGGGCGGCGCTCGGGCATTATTCCTCCGCTACCTCGCCGACTCTCTTCTCGCCTAGCCCTGCGGCGCTTGCGCCGTTCTGGTGACGGCTATGCCGTCACGCAACAAAAGTGCATCGGCCGGTAGGCCGATTCCATTGGTCCTTTTGCGTTCTCACGTTGTCGGCTGGGATTAAGTGATTCTGTTAAATAGGAATCCTTAAGAAGGTTAAGGGCTAGAAATGTCCCGAATCCTCTTGGCTTATCAGTTGCTTAGCGGCACCGCTGGTGGGTGAAACCCCGTGATTCGGTGTGTGATCCCCCGATAGTGCGGTGTGTGATCCCCCGAACGAATGGTGGGTGAAACCCCGGGTCTAGGGTGCCGAAATAGGCTCTGCATGCCAGTTATCCACAGACTAGCCGCCTGTCCCGTCCGAGCTAAAGTGCTTCGGTGATCGGCCGATGATTCCAACCGGTGGGTGAAACCCCGATAAATAGCGTTGAGGTGGGTGAAACCCCGATAGTCACCGCCGGCCGGCAAGTCGGTCCATATGGGCGTCCACCTCGTCCGTGCGCCGGCGATCGGCGTCGATGCGGGCGCGCCGTTCCTCCTCCACGCGCATCTTCTCGGCCAGCGCCAGCGCTTCGGCCTCGCCGCGGAGCCTGAACAGCACGGCCGGGCTTTTGTCGGTCGTTTCGGCTGTTTCCATTGTATAATCGGGAAGCTGGTCAGCCTCGATCACGCGCCGAAGCATCCGGTTGAATTCCTTAGGCTGGGCATCGCTGCCCGTCTTGTCGCGGAGCACCTCTACCCGGCACAACCATCCCCCGCGCTGCGTGCCGGCATGCTTGCGCGCGATGCGATACAGCGCCCGCTCCAGTCCTCCGGACAGGAGGAAATAATCGGGATGCATGGTAAGCAACGACTTCTCGTTGACGATCCCCTCATAAACCCAATCCGAAAGCGTCAGCGTCATGCCCCGCGGCTGCTCGGTCTCGGCGTCGGTGTCGAAGGTCCAGCTATCAAGCCAGTTGAAGCCAGCTTTCTGCCGGCGCTTGGTCGCGCGGATTGAGGTGGTGATGGAGGTCGTCTGGAGCCGGAGCAGCGCCGCTTGCAGCTCCTGATAGTCCCTACCTCCAGTGCCACGCTTGATAGCCCGCAACAGGTCATAAGGGGTCGTCGTCAGCGTGCGCGGCAGGTCGTTCAAGCCCTGCTGCTTCATGCGATTGAGGGTAGATGCCGCCCAAATCAGAATGTCAGCATCCCAAATCGTCGCCATGCCATAGTCGGGGATCGCTTGGACGCGCACCCACGCTTCGCCATCCGGGCTGCGATACTCGATGGGCTTGAGACGCTTGCGCTTTTGCAGCGAGAAGAACGGACGCTCCATGACCTCCCGCTGGTCCTTGAGCGGAAGGTCGCCAAGCGCCGGGATGAACAGGTCGAACTCGGGATTGGGATCACGCCGCTTGCTCACGGAGCAAACCTGGTGTGGCCCCGCTTGACGAGATACTGCCGGAGCAGGCGCTCGGTCACGACGGTAAGCGGCTCCCCGCCCTCCTCTACACTGAGCTGGCGCAGCGCGCGGTGCATGTCCTCGGGAATGTGGATCAGCACCGGCTTCTTGCCTGGATGGCTACTGCGACGCGCTGGCGCTACCGGTGTCGGCGTGTCGGGCGAGCGCCGCGATCGACGTGGCCCGACCGCCTGCTGCGGCTCGGAGGCAGCCTCGGCGATGGGAGCCGCTGCGGCCTCTTCGGGCTCATCATCGAAGATGCTGGCAAGTGCGGACGGTCTCTTCGCCATTATGCTGCCTCGCTTACTGGCTTAGTCGTAGAGCCGCTTAGTCGCTTAGCCTCGATATAAGCGGCACGCAGCTCGGCTGCAGCCTTGCTGTCCGGCTCTGTTTCGGCCGCCGTCCGCCCGAGTGGCGTGGCCTTGTAGAAGTCCTTGCGGAAGTGGAGCCGGCTGTCGAACAGCGTTACGCCCTTGGCCGCGAAGCCGGCATGGGCCTCCTGCCCCTCCCCGCCTTGGTGCGGAACCTGCGTCAAAATGACCGCAAACGGAGTGCCTGCCTGCTGCACCTGCTTGACCGTCTGCAGCACCGAATGAACGTCCAGCCCACGCGGCGCGACGGGGACAATGACGAAGTCCGCTTGCTCGGCCGCGAGCATGGCGATGTCCTTGGAATTCGCGGGCGTGTCGATGATGATAAGATCGATCTTCCCGCTGGCGCGTCCACGCGAAACGTGGAGCGGGAGGCCAGCGACGCTGCTGTCCTTCACTATCACGTCGTCGTCGTCGCGGCGTTCCGACCAATAGAGCGCGGACCCCTGCCGGTCGTCGGCATCGAGGATGACGACGGATGCCCCTTCCCGCGCCGCCTCGACGGCGAAGCCGGTTGAAAGAGTGGTCTTCGATTGCCCACCCTTCTGCGCGATGACGGCCCATACCTGCACAGCTTTGCTCCTACTAAGCGGCTAAGCGACTTATACCGCTTAGCCGCTTAGTCGTAAAGCCACTTAGTCGCTTAGCTCTCGTCTGAATTCTCGTCGCCTTCGTTTGGATCGTGGCGCATCACCCCATGCCCCTTGATCGGGCACAACGGCGCGCCTGCCAATTCCAGCCATTTACGCGCGGTCCTCACCGTATAGCCGCACGCCTCACACTCGCATTTGAGTAGCCGCGTTCCCTGCTTCTTCGGCCGCGTCGTGTCGCCACCTGTGTCGAGCCGAGCATGGGGGAGGGGACCGGCTCCAGCAAGGATTGGGGTTATGGTCGCGAGAAAGACATCGCCGGGAGTAGTGGCACGCATCGGCCCGACCAAGCCGAGACCGAGCGCAATCCGTTTAAACGCCCTCCCATGCCCCGCTGCGATGCCGACCGCGGCGTGGACCAGCTCATGCGCGAGGATTGCGGCGATCTGTGCCGGCATCGCGTCGGAGGCGTACGCGAGGTCGGGACGGATGAAGATCTCGAAGTGCCCGTCACCGCTGCACCGGTTATCCCAACACTCGCCGATCGCCTTGCCTTTGGCGCCACAGCTTGTGAACCCGATCGCGACCCGCACCCGGGAGGGCAGGGGGGCGCCCAACGCCCCGAACAGCGGGGCCATGCCGACCGCCACCCGGTTCAACCAACTTTCGCGATTGTCCTGCTCCATCGTCCTGCCTCCCTTCAAATCGCCCGCATGGGCGATGGCCTCGGCCATCGGCCCTGCCTCGTGGCGAACAGCGGGGGGTGAGGGGGCAGCGGGAATCTGCCGGGGTGGTGCGGGCGCAGGCGCAGCCGAGCCACGGCCCGGCTGATTGCCGTTGCTGGGAGAGGGGGCGCCCCCCCACTTTCCCTGCCGATCAAATGCTATCGCCGGCGTCGCCGGCGACCTCCGGGCAGGCATGCCGCCACGCGAGTGATCGTCACCCGCATGGGGCGAGACGCCGAAGGCGGCTTGATCGAAGCGCAGCGGAGATAGAGCGCGGCCCGCATGGGCGCGCCCATCAGCGAGAGGATTGAAAAACACCGGACTAGGTGCTACACATGAGCCATGTCGGATGGAGAACAGCCGCGAACCTTCAAGACGGCCTGGTTCTCGAAGGCGGCACGCAAGGCACTCATTGCCGACAAGGAGCTATGCGATGCGGTCGAGCAGGTGCGGAAAGGCCAGTGCGATGACCTCGGCGGGGGCGTGTTTAAGAAGCGGCTCGACAAGAATCGCCATCGCAGCATCATCCTGGCCAAAGGGCGGCGCTATTGGGTCTACACCTATCTGTTCGCCAAGAAGGACCGCGATAATATCACCGATGCCGAGCTGAGCGCCTTTCGTGATCTCGCTGACCTCTACGACCAGAAGACCGATGTGGAGATTGAGTTAGAACTGAAGGCCAAGGAACTGACGGAGATTTGCCATGCCCGCAAAGCCTAAATTCAAGAGCGACG
This sequence comes from Sphingomonas sp. Leaf10, assembly GCF_001421245.1. Lineage (GTDB taxonomy): Bacteria > Pseudomonadota > Alphaproteobacteria > Sphingomonadales > Sphingomonadaceae > Sphingomonas. The sequence goes on from NZ_LMKE01000007.1 coordinate 42,340, forward strand.
CCTTCGAGGCGATTCACAGCAGCGCGTCCGGTATGTTGCGGGCGGGCACGATCAGCAAGGCGACCATGCGCCATTTCGATGAGACGTGCCTGGCTGTGCCAACCACGTTCGCGCCGGCCGAGATCAAGCAATTGCGCGAGCGCCACCATGTCAGCCAACCGGTATTCGCGCGTTACCTCAACACCAGCGAAAGCACGGTCGAGAAGTGGGAAGCGGGCACGAAAAAGCCGAGCGGCCTAGCCCTGAAACTGCTCACGGTCGTTCAAAAGCATGGACTGGAAGTGCTCGCCTAAACCGTAGATTAGCTAAATCGGTTAGTGCCTTAGTCGCTTAATCGCTTAGTGATGATGATAAATCTGAATCACAGGCGTTTTCTGCTTTCGTTCTATGCCTGCGTGACTCATAGAATCGTCATGCCGATCGCGCGCGAACATCGTTGGCTATACCCGATCGACTGGCCCGAGTTGTCTGCGGTCATTCGCTTTACCCGTGCCAAGGGACGCTGTGAGCATTGCAGCCGTCCTCACGGCCGCGACGTCCTGCATCTTGGAAACGGGATCTGGTGGGATGAGGATGCGGCCCTGTGGCGCGACGGGCAGGGTAGAAAAGTCCGGCGCCTGCCGACGCCCGACGATCTCTCACGCGCGCAACCCGGGTTCATTGGCATCGCCCCGCCCGCTCATCTGCGTGTCACGCGCGTGGTCCTCGCAAGCGCACACCTGAACCATGATCCAAGCGACAACCGGACGCGCAATCTCGCCGCGCTCTGCCAGCGTTGCCACATGCGTCACGACGCCAGCGAGCATCGCCGACGTCGATGGCACAACGCCTTCCGAGTGCGCGCAATCGGCGACCTCTTCACCTGAACGCGCGCCGACGATCGGCGTCGCGGAAGCAACACTATCGTCACTTTCCTGCAGCGGACTAGGGCCGGGAAGAGGCACGACATGGTTCAGCCGTCGCGGAAATAGCTCGTAGGTCAGACGGGAGCATCTGACCCTAGCCGAACCACCCATAACGCAGGTACCTTGATCAGCCAGACACAACAGCAAGAGCGGCCCGGCTAAGGTCCGCATCTCGGATACGAGCGGACCGCATGAAACTGATCAAGCATTTCTCGGAGTTTTTGACTGACACGGTCAACCTCAACCAGAACCGGATCGACACCCTGGAAGCCAGCGTCGACGCCATTAAGAAGTTTATCAGAGAGGCCGATTGGGAACCGCGAGTTTGGAAGTTCGTGGAGCAAGGCTCTTGGGCGCACAACACTATTATCCGACCCGTCGATAGCAAGGAATTTGACGCTGACCTCCTCGTCATCGTCGACCCTGTCGAGGGCTGGACGGCCGCAAACTACGTATCCAAGCTCGGCGACGCTTTTAAGGCGAGCGGCCTCTACAAGGACAAGGTTGAAGTCTGGGATTATTGCGTCACGATCGTTTACGCTACTGACCGGCGCATCGACATCGCTCCCTGCGTTCGCGGCCGCAAGGTCGCCGAACGCCTCGAGGTCTGCAACCGCGCCACCAACGATTTCGAGCGAACCGAACCCGTTAAATACACCGAATGGTTCAACGCGAAGAATGGCTACTCGGGATCTAACTCGTTCCGGAAGGTTGCCCGGCTCATCAAATACTTACGAGACATCCGAGGTGACTTCGCTTGCCCCTCGGTCCTCCTCACCACACTCATTGGCGAGCGCATACAATGGTCGGACGCTGGCGCCTCCGAGTTCAAGGACGTGCCCACCACCCTGCGCACAATCATGCGTCGCCTCGACACTTGGCTGCAGGCGCGCCCACGACGCCCACAGGTGCCTAACCCCGAACTCATCAGCGAGGACTTCGCCGCCTCATTAACAGACCAGGCCTACGCCGATCTACGAACCGCGGTGAGTGAACTTCGGGCTAAGATCGACACCGCCTTCGAGACACAAGGCAAATTCGCAAGCATTCTCGCTTGGCGTGAAATCTTCGGGGACAAGTTCGCCAAGGGCATCACGGTGCTCAGTTCCTCCTTGACCGAAAGCGCCGACCAGGACGAAGTTGACGAGGATCCGAATGTGCTCTTGGCAGGGCTGATCCGTTCTGACGCGCACCACGACAGCAGGATTGTCGACATGGTCACCCGAGTGGGGCGCTGGCTCTGGAAACCGAGCCTTGATCGGCCCAGCCATATGCGCCAACCAATCTGGCCGCGCGCCGACATCGTCTCCGATCGCGTTCAAATTGCCGCCACCTGGCGACCGAACCGAAACTCGCCGGAAGGGCGCCGGGTGGAAGATTTCGAACAGGTTCCCGGCAGAGGGGGGCTTTGGTTTGACGTACTCGTCAACGATGGCCAGCGGCTCCCGTCCGGCCACTCGGTTCGCTACAGGATCACCAACACTGGCGCGATTGCCATGGCAATCGGCAAAGGGCGCGGCGGCTTCGAGACGCCGCAGGAGGGAACGCGGCGGTGGGAGCCGCTTGAATATCGCGGCGTGCACCTCGCCGAAGCGTTCGTGATCCGGGATGGCGACGGCAGGCTCGTGGGCCAGAGCCGCCCATTCCATGTCGTGATCACATGAGGACGCAGCGCTTGGTCCCGGTAGGTTTGGCCCTATGCTGCATGCGGCAGAGGGAGCAAGCAGGTTGGTAGTTGAAGCTAAGATACTGGAAGGGCTGACGAACGCTGAGTTTGGCAAAGCCGAGAAGCTATTCACTTGGTCGGGGCGAGCGCAGCTAACCCTGGCCGTGCTTTCGGCAGTTACAGTCTTTGTGAGCGACACGACCGTAACCCTGTTGTTGGCAATCCTTGCCGCTGTCATCTTTGCTGGCTGGGCGTATGCAGACTGGTTGTACCGAGCTAGCCGGGCGCAAGCTGAGCGAGGCCGCAGAGCACTCCTTGTCGTGGAAGGCTTAGTCGGAACAGTTTCACCGGGCGAAATAAGGGACATTGAGTCCGGGTTTACGGTAACAAAAGAACAGGGTGAACGGGCACACAACCCTGAGTTTTTTGCTAGCACGAAGGAAAAGGGCAAGGAGCGACTACTCGAATTAATCGAGGAAAGCGCGTTTTATTCCTGTCGGCTATACCGGCTCAGCGCTGCATCCACTTGGCGAAAACTCGTAGTCTACGGGTCGATATGCTTTGGCTTGTTCGTCTCGACCGTGTACTTTATCGACGCTGCGAAGATCGCCTTTACGTCTCGCCTTGCGTTGGTCGTTCTTATCTTTTTAATCTCTCAAGAGGTTTTAGGAAGCGCACGGGATTACGCACGCGCGCACCTAGCGCTGTCCTCGACACAGGCCAGGATTAGAGCAATCCGTGCCGCGGGATACCCGGAGGGGGACCTGCTTGTATTCATGGGCGACTATAATTCTGCCGTCGAGGGAGCGCCGATGATGGCCCCTGGGGTTTATAAAAAGAACGCCTCGCACTTAGATGAACTTTGGCGCAGGCATCAGCAGGCAACGGGTTAGCAGTCTGTTCCATTAGGGTCGGTAGTTCCGTCGATTGGACGTCATCCGCATACCCACTCTGTCCGCCGGCTGCCAACATAGCCTTCTCACAAACGATCGATTTTGACGCGCCATCATATGAGAACGTCTAGCAGCGGTCACGGACGTATCAAAACACATTCTCGATTGCGGGGACCCGTGCTAGGCACAAGAAATGAGTTTTGAGAACGCTTCATGCTGATCGGCTACGCCCGGGTCTCGACAGCGGAACAAGATCTGACACCGCAGCTCCATGCGTTGCGCGAGGCAGGTTGCGAACGGACCTTCAGCGACAAGGCGAGCGGTGCGAAGGCGAACCGCGTCGGCTTGGCAGACGCGCTCTCCCATGCCCGACCCGGCGACGTGTTGGTCGTGTGGAAGCTCGACCGCTTGGGCCGAACGATGAAGGGGTTGGTCGACCTGGCCGCTGATCTGGCGAAGCGCGGCATCGGGTTCCGATCGCTGACCGACGGCATCGACACGGCCGGCACTGCCGGCAAGCTCGTCTTCCACATTATGGCTGCCATGGCTGAAATGGAGCGCGACCTTAACCGCGAACGCACGACAGCCGCCCTCGCGGTGGCGCGGCGGGAGGGGAGGGTGGGCGGCCGGAAGACGGTGATGACGCCCAACCGGCTCGCGGCTGCTCGCAAACTCTTGGCGTCCGGGATGCCGATGCGTGAGATCGCCCCCGCGATCGGGGTCTCAGTTCCAACACTCTACCGCCACCTTCCAGCGCCGGAGCAAGAAAGCATCAGCGCGGAAGGGCAGTAACGGGATTCCGAGAGAGGGTAGCGGCCTCCGTCGTGGCTCTAGAACTCACCCTTCGTTCACGTGACCCGCAACGTCTTAAATTGGGGACTTTCCTGCCAGTCAGCTTTCAGGATTGGAACGGTCGAGAGCCGCCGGCACGTCGTGTCACAACCGTTCGGTTGTGACACTTGAAACAGCGCGAACTGAGCTATGAAGCAGCAGGTCCAAACTGGTTCAGTGGCACCTTGAGAAACGCCGTCCCACATTCGTCAGGATCTGGCAGTCGGCCGCCACGTATGTTCACCTGAAGCGCGGCAAGCATCAGGTCGGGTAGTGGGAGCGATGCGTCGCGTTTCTCGCGGGTCGCGACGAACTCGGCTTCGTCGATGCCATCGTGAACATGGATGTTGTCGCGACGCTGATCGGCGACGGTCGAGCGACCAAGTACGTCCCGACTATCCTTGCCATAGTCATGCCCGACATAAGTTGCGGTTTCGGGTGGCAGATCGAGGATGGCGCGGATCGAGCGCCACAGCGCATGAGCATCACCACCCGGGAAGTCTGCCCGGCTTGTGCCGCTATCGGGAACCATCAGCGTGTCGTGAACGAACGCGGCGTCACCGATGACATAAGTGATCGAGGCGAGCGTATGGCCCGGAGACAGCATAACCTCAGCGTCTAGCGTACCGATCCGGAAACGCTCGCCATCCGCAAACAACCGGTCCCACTGGGTGCCGTCCACGGCGAGATCGGGCAGGCAGTAAATGTCCCGCCACAGCTTCTGCACTTCCACGACCTTGTCGCCGATCGCGGTTTTGCCACCGGTCTTGTCGGCAAGGTACGGAACAGCTGAAAAATGATCGGCGTGTGGGTGGGTGTCGAGCACCCATTCGACGGTCAGCCCCTTCTCGCGCACATAGTCGAGGATAAGATCGGCGTTGCGGGTCGCGGTCGCACCAGCGCGCGGATCAAAATCCAGGACTGGATCGATGATCGCGGCCGTTTTCGTGGTGTCGTCGATGACAACATATTGGAAGCTGCCAGTGTGTTCGTCATGGAGCGACGCAACGGTCATGCCATCGTGCTTATACTCGATCATGTATGCATCCTCTCGCTCTGTTAGCGTTCCGTCCGCGCCCGCGCGAACAACCGTTCGAAATCACCCGCTTCGATTGCGCCCATCACCAGCACGCGTCCGGCAAGAAAGCCCGGGGTGCCGGCCAAACCGATCGAATAGGCCTCTCGGCCGTTCGCCCGCAGGCGTGCCGCGACAGCCTGTGCATGCGCAGCAAGCCAGGTCGTCGCGCGCAGCCAGTCCCCGCCAGCGCCGGTGACGACGTCCCGCAGCATATCGTCATCGATCATACGACTGTCGGTCATCAGCTGGCGATGAACGGCGGGGTAGATGCCCTGTTCGGCACAGCCGAGCGCGATGCTGGCGGCACGTTCGGACGGTGGACCGAAGATCGGCCAGTCCTTGTAGATGACCCGAACCTTGCCATCGCGTTCCACCGCCTCTTCCAATGCGGGAAAGGCATGACGGCAGGCCGGACAGCGGTAATCGGTGAACACGGCAAGCCGCAGCGTCGCATCGGCAGGACCGTGTTCAGGCGAACCGCCGCCTGCCAGGATCAGGTCGGCGGTCGGACCAACGTCGCGCCCAATCGGGGCGGTGCGCCGTAGCACCTGTCCGACCGCCCAGCCCCCAACGATTACAGCGCCGAGCCCGACCGCCTGCCTCCGATTGAGTGACCCCGGCACGCTCAACGTCCTCCGGGCTTGCTGCGTGCCGTCGCAACGAGGCGCCGCAGCGTCGCCAGATCAACCGCGCCCGCCACGACCTGTGAGCCGACGATCAGCGCCGGCGTCCCATTGAACCCGATCGCTTCGGCAATCGCATTGGTGCGTGTGAGCAGCGCGTCGATTTCCGCGCCACGCGTCTTCAGGTCACGTTGCAGACGCGGCCAATCCACCTTGGCTTTCACAGCAGCTGCTCTGATACCGGCGCTGTCGAGCCGCGCCGGCGAGGCAAGCAGCGCCTCATGGAAGGCGGCATGCCTGCCCTGCCACTGGCTCGCGACGGCCGCCCGGGACGCCTCACGGGAGGCGGGTCCGAATATTGGCCAATCCCGATACACGATCCGGACCTTCGGGTCGGAGCGAAGCAGCGCGTTCAGCACCGGCTCCATGCGACGGCAATAGGGGCAGTTATAGTCAAAGAACTCGACGACGGTGACGTCATAGGCTTGGCCGGCACGCTTCGGAGCAACGGGATCGTCCACGACCGCCTTGCGCGACAGATCGGGCTGCTGCGCGACTGCTGGCATCGTCGGCACGGCGACGGCGAGCAACGCCAGAAAGCTGCGACAGAGCAGGTTGCGTCGGTTCATCGGGGTTTCCTTGCCTTATCGATTCCATCGGCGAGGGCGGCGCGCGACAGCTCGCCGAACTGAAGCTGCATGATCGTGCCGTCCGCAGCGACGAAGGCGGTTGCGGGATAACCAGCCACCTCGAAGGCTTGGGAAAGCCCACGGGCATGATCGAGCGAGACATTGTTCACGCCGATGCCTTCACGGGTAATAAACCCGGTGACGATTGCTGGTGCCTCACCCTGATCGGCAAGCAGGATCGGCACATCACGATTGCGCGTTGCCGCGGCGTCGAGCATCGGCAGCTCGCGCCGGCACGGCCCGCACCATGTCGCCCATAGATTGACCACGAAGGGGCGGCCTCGGAAGCGTGCAAGCGGGAGAGGAGCGCCGGACGGCGTCCTCAACGTTAAATGATAGGGGAAAGGGCCATAGGTCACGGGCGGGATAAGCGCCTGGAGCGTAAACCACAGGCCCCCCGCGATCGCCAATGCCCCCCAGCCCACCGCCAAGGCGCGTGTTCGGCCAAGCTGGAAAGCCAGCGTTGCGGCAGCACCAACGATGCCGGCCATCGCAGAGAAGCCACCCTGCCAGACGGCGAAAATGGATAGCGGCGCTTCGACATAGCTTGCCCAATGTGCCGCGACATAGCCGATCCGCGCCGCCACCAGTCCAGCGACGATGGCACCGGTCGTAACCGTAGACACTTGCTGGAAGCGGAACCGCCCTGCCACGGTCGTGAGCCCCAGGAACACGGCGACGCACAGTACCGCCAATCCACGATCGACCGCCATCATAAGCGGTCCGATGGCAATCGCGCTTCCCATCAGAGAAACGCGCCTGCGCTCTTCCAAAGCATGTAAGCTGCCACGACGAAGATCAGCACCGCGAAGACGGTGGTAAGCGTTCCGCCCGAGCCAAGGCGCTTGGCGATGCGTGTGCCGATCAACCCGCCGACGACCCCGCCGCCAATGAAGACGAAGGCAAGCGGCCAGTCGACCAGCCCGGAGAATGCATAATTAGCGGCGGTCGTCAGGCCGAAGGCGGTGACAGCAATCAACGACGTGCCGACCGCGTTGATGATCGGCATACCCGTCGATCCGATCAGGCCCGGAACGATCAGAAAGCCACCTCCGATGCCAAAGAATCCTGAGAACAAGCCCGTCCCAAGGCCGTAGCCCAGCACCTTGGGTGCCTTCTCCCGGTTACATTCCGCGCCGGGATTACCTGCGTCACCCCGCCCGCGAAGCATCAGGACGCCGACGACGACCATGACGAGCGCGAACAGAAAGAGCAGCTTGCCGCCGTCGACGGCCTTGCCGACGGTGGACCCCAGCAGCGCACCGATGACGCCCGCTGTGGCATACATGCCCCCGCACCGCCATTTTACGGTATGAGCCTTTGCATGGCCGATCAGACCGGTCGCGGCATTGGCTGCCACGGCAAACGCACTCGTGCCGATTGCAAGGTGCGCATCGGGCACGCGCACCAGATACACCATCAGCGGTACGGCAAGGATCGAACCCCCGCCTCCTACAAGGCCAAGGGTAAATCCGACCAGGCTGCCCGAAAGGGTGCCAAGCAGATACTGGATCGGTTCGAGAGTCATGCTGCCTCGCCGATTTCATGCGGGGCGGCCATCCACTCGCGGCCCTTCAGCATGCCCTGCCAATAGATCGGGGGAAGCATCCGCTCCTTCAGGAACCAGGCGGCGCGCGTGGGTCGCGTTCCGTCCAGCAGCCAGGATGGGAAGCTGGGCAGCAGCTTTCCGCCATAGCCAAACTCGGCGAGGACGATCTTACCGCGTTCGACCGTGAGAGGGCATGAGCCGTAACCATTATAGTCGGCAACGGGGGGGCTGCCGTCGAGCGCGGCCAGCGCGTTGACCGCGACTACCGGCGCCTGGACGCGAGCAGCAGCGGCCGTCTTGGCGTTGCTGGTCCCAGCGGCATCGCCAAGGCCAAAGACGTTTTCAAATCGCTTGTGCCGCAGCGTAGTCTCGTCGACCTCGACAAAGCCGTTCGCGGCCGCGAGCGGGCTATTGGCGACGACGGCATGCGACACTTGGGGCGGAACGACGTGGAGCATGTCAAACGGGCGTTCGATCCTCTCGGAGACGCCGTCCTGCTTGCGCTCGAACGTGGCGACACGACGATCGGCGTCGACTGCGACAAGGTTGGATTCAAGCCTGAGATCGATGCCGAACTTCTCGACATATTCCATCAGCGCCGGGACGTAGGTCGGAATCCCGAACAGGGCGGCGCCGGCGTTGTGGAACTCAACATCGATCGCGGGGAGGACGCCGCAGCCTCGCCAGATATCACATGAGAGATACATGGCCTTTTGCGGTGCGCCGGCGCACTTGATCGGCATTGGTGGCTGCGAAAACAGCGCACGCCCCTGCTGCAATTCCTTGACGAGCCGATAGGTGTAGGGCGCCAGGTCATAGCGATAGTTGGAGGTGACACCGTTGCGGCCAAGGGCTTCTGGTAGCCCCTCGATCTTCTCCCACGCCAAGCGCAGCCCGGGCGCTACAATCAGGACGTGATAATCAATGGAGCTTCCGTCTCCGAGCTGGATCGCGTTGCGGTCGGGGTCGATGGTGATCGCGGGCAACCGTATCCACCGGACGCCCTTAGGCATCACATCGGCTTCGGCCTTCCAGGTTTGCTCGGGCGTGAAGACGCCGGCTCCGACCATCGTCCAACCAGGCTGGTAATAGTGGTCCGTGGCGGGATCGACGACCGCGATCGTCACCTTGGCGTTGCGCTTCAGAATGCTGGAAGCGGTCGCGATGCCGGCGGCACCGCCCCCAATGATAACGATGTCGTAGGTCATTGATCAGCCCTTTCGGAACGGCGCTTCAGCGCAGGCGTGAGATCGGCAAGGTCGTACCCGGCTGCCTTTGCCTGGCCGATGATCGTCGTCGGGTCGGCGCGATCGGCCTCGGCCAATGCCCACAATGTCGCCGCGCGCGTCCCGCTGCGGCAGAAGCCGAGCGTCGGCTGTGGCAGCGTGGCCAGCGCCTCCTTCATGCGATCCGCATCGGCGTCAGTCGCTTTGCCCGGTACGATTGGAACATGCGCAAACGCGAGCCCGTGTTCGCTGGCCAATCGAGCCATTATTTCCGCGCTTGGCTGGCCCGCCTCCTCGCCGTCCGGGCGGCTTGAGATGATCGAGCGATATCCTGCCTGCGCGGCAGCGGCGAGGTCGGCTTGCGTTAGCTGGGGGGCGGCAGAGAAGGACGAGGTGATCTGCTTGAAAGCCATGTGATGTCTCCTGTCTGATCAGGCCGAACGGCGGAAAGTGAATGCAAAGCGGTGGACGGCAGCGCCGAGGGCCATTGCAGCGATGAAGATCAGTGCCGGCAGAGGCTGGATCGCCAGTGCGGCAATGGCAGGACCTGGGCACAATCCGACGATGCCCCAGCCTATACCGAACAAGGCCGCACCGCCGATGAGGCGCCGGTCGATCGGCGAGGTGGCGGGCGTGTGAAATTGTTCGGCCGCAATCGGGGTCGAGCGACGCCGCACGACGAACCACGCTATCGCCATCGGCAGAATTGCGCCCGCCATGACGAACGCCAAGGTCGGGTCCCACGCGCCGGTGACATCGAGGAACGCCCGCACGCGCGCCGGATCGATCATTCCCGAGACGGCAAGGCCGGCGCCGAACAGCGTCCCGCTGGCGAGTGAAATGAGGTTCTGGCGCATCACAGTAGTACCCCGGACAGACGCATGATCGTGACCGTGACGACGCCGGTCGCCATGAACGTAGCGGTCGCGGCGATGGACCGGGGCGACAGGCGAGACAGGCCGCATACGCCGTGACCACTGGTGCACCCGGACCCGAGCCGTGTTCCGATACCGACGATCAGACCGGCGACGGCGATCAGCGAAAGCGATGTAGGGAAGCTGGCCTTCACGCCTAAACTGGCTGCAACAATACCCGCGCCCAAAGGCAGACCCGCGGTGAAGAACAGCGCGATTGCCCATGGCGGACCTCCATCGGTAAGACCCAGAACTCGCGCGAACATGCCGCTGACTCCAGCGATGCGGCCGTTTCCGAGCAGCATGATCGCCGCGGCGACACCGATCATCAGCCCGCCGATGAAGCCTTCGAATGGCATGGCATGGGGAAAGCCCGGCATCACAGCGCATCCAGCGGAATCTTGAGGTAGCGGGTGCCGTTGGCTTCCGGCTCCGGCAGATGACCACCGCGCATGTTCACCTGGATCGAGGGCAGGATGAGCTTGGGCATCGACAAGGTGGCGTCGCGACTGGTCCGCATTGCGACGAAGTCGTCTTCGCTGACCCCTTCGTGGACATGGACGTTGCCGGCACGCTGCGCGCCTACAGTCGTTTCCCAGACATATTCGTCGCGGCCCACCGCCTTGTAGTCGTGGCAGAGGAACAGGCGGGTCTCGTCCGGCAGCTGCATGAGCCGGCGGATCGAGCGGAATAGCTGGCGTGCGTCGCCACCAGGGAAGTCTGCCCGCGCGGTGCCGTAATCGGGCATGAAGAGCGTATCGCCGGTGAAGACCGCGTCACCGATGGCATAGGCCATGTCCGCCGGCGTATGGCCGGGCACGTGCAGCGCAATGGCGTCGATGTTGCCGATGGCAAAGCGGTCGCCGTCCTCGAACAGCCGGTCGAACTCCGAGCCATCGCGCTCAAAGTCGGTGCCAGCGTTGAAGATTTTGCCAAATACGTTCTGGACCCGGATGATCTCACGACCGATCGCGAGCTGCCCGCCAAGCGCCTGCTGAAGATAGGGTGCCGCGGACAGGTGATCGGCATGTGCATGAGTTTCCAGCAGCCAATCGACCGTCAGCCCCTGATCCCGCACGTAAGCGATCACTGCGTCCGCCGACGCGGTTTTGGTCCGGCCCGCCGCGGCGTCAAAATCGAGGACGCTGTCGACAATCGCAGCCTTTTTCGTCGCCGCGTCCCAAACGACGTAGGTCGCTGTGTTGGTAGGCTCATCAAAAAAGGACTGAACGACCGGCAATCCAGCCGTTTTTGCGCGTCTGATCTGGGCGTTGGCTTCGCTCAAAACCGGGTCCATGACCACCTCCGTTTAATCAGTATCACGGTTTATGTAGTTATGTAAACATATTGCGTCAACGGGGTGTTCGTGCCATTTGGGAGGAATGGAAATGATGGATGCGAACATGCCGCGATCGCTGCGCATCGGGGATGCAGCCCCGAACTTCACCGCCCGCACCACGCAGGGCGAGATTGCGCTGGATCAGTATCGTGGGCGCTGGGTCGTGTTCTTCTCGCACCCTGCCGACTTCACGCCGGTTTGCACGAGCGAGTTTGTGGCCTTGGCCAAAGCGGCCCCTCAATTCGAGGAGTTGGATTGCGTATTGTTGGGGCTGTCGGTCGACAGCCTCTACTCTCATGTCGCCTGGCTTCGCGCGATCCACGAAGTTTTTGATGTCGAGGTGCCGTTTCCGGTGATCGAGGATCCCTCGATGGCGGTTGGGTATGCCTACGGCATGCTCGACGAGCAGGCCGGCGATGCCTCAACGGTGCGTGCAACCTACTTCATTGATCCCGAAGGCATTATCCGCGCACTCAGCTGGTATCCGATGAATGTCGGGCGTTCGGTCGACGAGATGCTTCGCACGGTCAGGGCGTTGCAGCGTTCGGCCGATGGCGAGGCTTATACGCCCGCTGACTGGCAGCCGGGCGACGACGTGCTCCTGCCTCCCGCTTTGCCAGGGAACGCAGGCGCCGACTGGTTTCACCAAACGAAGGCCGACCGGTGACGGCGATGTATCAGTCCCGCGCGATCGCCGACGTTGCAGTCGAGAAGCTGCGCGTGTTCGCGCAGCCTCAGCGGCTTATGATCCTGTCCTATCTGTTGGGCGGCGAACGGCAGGTGGCGGACATCGAGACCGCCACGGGCGTGACCCAACCAGCGCTCAGCCAGCAGCTTGCCGAGCTGCGGCGCGCCGATCTCGTTAAGACCAGGCGGGAGGCCAAACAGGTTTACTACCGTCTTGCCGACGAGACAGCCGCACTGTGCGTGCGAACTTTGGAGGCGATGTTCGGAGCCGACGACCTGTCGGTTCCCCAAACGGCCCCGGCCCCCCGCCCAGTGCGGCCGCGCGAGACGCCGTCCGTGGTTCGACCGCAAAACATTGGTGCGGCCGTTTTTGCGAAAGTTGGCTGATCATTTTGGCTAAAGAAGGAAAAAGCGGATGCGTATGCCAATCATTGCTCTTGCAGCATGTTTGTCACTCATGAGCAGCGTCAGTGCTTCAGCCGGCGTGCCTGGGCAGGCGGTCATACCAGGATATGGCGCGATCACACCTATCGAAGGTGCTGCGGAACGGCCTGATCGCAAGTTGCGCTATCGCGTACTGTTCAATGTGACCAAGGCCGCGGCAACGCCGGATCAGATCAATCCATCTTTGGAGAAGGTCGCCCGCTTCCTGAACCTGCTAGGTAACGATGGCGTTCGTCCAGAACAAGGCGATGTCGTCGTGATTGTCCACGGTGCGGCGACGCCCATCGTCACCGAAGATCGCGCCTATGCGACAAAGACGGGGGTAGCTGCGAACCCCAACCTTGCTTTGATTGAGGCATTGAAAAAGGCGGGTGTGTCCGTTCGGGTATGCAGCCAGGCTCTTATTGGAAACAAGATCGATCCCGCTACGGTAGGAAAAAATGTCGAAACTGACGTGTCTGCGCTGACGACTATGGCGACGTTGCAGCTGCGTGGTTGGGCACTGATCCCCGACTGACCACGCCAACACGTTTCCTGTTTCGTCATTCTAGTCCGTAATACTGCTGGTGTCATAACCGGTCGGTTTTGACGCTGCAGACGCGACCACGGTTTTCCGGGGGTTTGCGTGTGTCAGAACCCCGTTTCAGAATGTCCGCTTCCAAGACCGGCAACATGCCTCACGTACGTCTGCCTTTGGGTCGGAAGCCGACCGGCTGGTAATGGCCCCGGCTGACGGACTTCTCATGGGGACTTTCCTGCCAGTCAGCTTTCAGGATCGGAACGGTTGAATGCCGCCGGGCCGCGATTGCTGAAGCCGTAATGCATGTTCTGCGCGACGGCGTTGATGATGCCGTCCGCCTTCGCGGTGCGGATCAGCTCGCGATAGAAAGGTCGCACCCCAGAAGCGACGTGGGCCGACCTTGTCAGACGGCTTCAAATAGATGCGCAGCATTCCAACCTCGCGGTGCTGGACGGTGAAACGATCAGGCATAACGGGCCTTTCGATAGGAAGCAGGATCAGACGCGCGAGCGTCGGCGGGAAGCACGGTGCGTGCGGGCATCACGCAGGGTCGCACCGGGTGTGAGGTGCGCAGCAGGCACCTTGGGGACTGCGACGCGCTGCGACAGATAAATGCCGTTATGACCCGAGCAAAGGTAGGCGACGAAGCATGCGACCGCGATCGGCACAGCATAGGCCGCCCCGAACAATTCGATCCCCATGAACGTGCAGGCAAGCGGCGTGTTGGCAGCACCCGCGAACAGCGCAACGAAGCCGATCGCCGCGAAGACCCCCGTCGGCACTCCGAACATGGGCGCGAGCGCATTGCCGAGCGCCGCGCCAATGAAGAACAGCGGCGTCACCTCTCCGCCCTTGAAGCCAGCGCTCAGGGTCACGACGGTAAAGAGCAGCTTCAGCGCCCAGCTCCGTGGATGGGTGTCGGGACCAAAGAAGCTGGCGATGGTCAGGCCGTCCGATGTCGCGGCGAGCGTGCCAAGGCCGAGATAGTCGCGCGTTCCGAACAGCCAGACCAGTGCGATCACGGCCACGCCACCGATGACGGGTCGTAGTGGGCCATAAGGCACCATGAGCGTCAGCCATCCGCCAAACGCATGATTGGCCTCCGCAAAAGCTAGTCCGACCAACCCGAATACGACGCCCGCGACGCCAGCCTTGATGACGATTAGAGCGTCGACCGGCACTGTCGCATCGACCTGGTAGATACCGTGGTGAATGCCCCAGGCAAGACAGGTCCAGTCGCCGACCAGTGCCGCGACCAGGCACGGCACCAGCGCGCGATACTCGACCCGGCCAATCGCCAGCACCTCCAGCGCGAAGACCGCTCCCGCAATCGGCGTCCCGAACACTGCGCCGAACCCTGCCGCGATCCCGGTCATCAGCAGGATGCGCGTTGCTTGCGTATCCAGCTTGAGGGCGCGCCCGAACCCGCCGGAAAGACTGCCGCCCAATTGCACGGCGGTGCCTTCGCGCCCCGCCGATCCACCAAACAGATGTGTCACGACCGTGCCGAAGAAAATGAGCGGGGCCATGCGCAGCGGCACGCCGCCCCCCGGTTCGTGGATCTGCTCGACGATAAGATTGTTGCCACCTTCGACCGAGCGCCCTGTCAGATGGTAGAGCAGTCCGACCACGAACCCGCCGATCGGCAGCAGGTAGAGCAGCCAGGGAAAGGCGAAGCGAATCCGGGTTACGGCATCGAGGCTCCACAGGAAGGCTGCGCAGAGCGTTCCCACCGTTGCGGCCATCGGGACCAGGATCAAAGCCCACCGCAGCACCGACATGGCATGGGTGCGGCGATCGCGAATGAACGCTGCCATGTTGAACTGGTCGTAGAGATTGCGAAATGTCGCGCGCACGATTCCTCCTTGCTGCCTTACGGCGCCTGGTAGGAATCATCGGCCCTTGCGAGGGCGGTTCGGCCGAATGGCCCGGCGGAAATCCATCGCCGTGCCCGAGCATATGCTGTCCGACGGCGACCTGGTCAACCAACGGCAGGGTCACGATGAGACGATTGTTTTGCTGAGGATCAATAATTGGCTCACCCATGGAATAAACCCCGACGGGCGTCGTCTACCCTTTCGAGACTGATCCGCAGGAGGCTTATGCGTAGACGAAATTGGATGCTGGGTCTGACTGCTTCGGCCATGCTCACCGGCGCAGTCGCGGCCGCCCCCGCCGATGGCTACGCCAGCATGGTATCTGCCGCGATGGACCGGATGATGGCGGGCATGATGGTCAAGCCGTCCGGCGACGTCGACCGCGATTTCGTCGCGATGATGCTTCCGCATCACCAGGGCGCCATTGATATGGCGGTGGCAGAGCTGCGCTACGGCCATAACGAGCAGCTCAAGCGCATCGCGCAGGAGATCATCATCGATCAGCAGCAGGAGATCGCCGCCATGAAGTTGGCGATCGGTCAGCCGCTACCCCCTTCGACGCCAGCCCCGACGCAGGGCGGCGACCACCACAGCCATATGGAGCACTGACATGATCCGGACCTTCCTGCTCTCGGCCGCCTTGCTGATGAGCGCCGCACCGGGCATTGCCATGGCTCAGCAGGCGCCGTGGAACGCCAAGGACGTGCCTGTCAGCCACCGCGACCGCGTCTATGCATCCGAACAATTCTCCAACACGGTGTCGGTAACGGACCCGGCCGACAACAGGTTGCTCGGCGTCATCAAGCTCGGCGATCCGCAGCCGATGAATTTTTCCCCGCTCTACAAGGGGCAGGTGCTGGTTCACGGCCTCGGCTTCTCGCCGGACGGGAAAACACTGGCGGTCGTGTCGATCGGATCCAACGCCGTGTCGTGGATCGACACCGCCACCAACACCGTCAAGCACACGACCTATGTCGGGCGC
>NZ_LMKE01000008.1:0-4852 GCF_001421245.1 Sphingomonas sp. Leaf10
AGATCACCCTCGACATATTCCTCGCCAGAAAACGCCTGTTGAGTCCGAGGTGAACACTCCCCCTGACAAGGGAGGGGTTGGGGGTGGGTAGGCTTGGGGCGGGCGCAACGTTCCCTCGCGGGCCGACCCACCCCCGACCCCTCCCTTCCAGGGAGGGGAGGAACGACAACATAACCTCGATCTATAGGTCGGCATTTTCGCACGATACAACCACCGAGCCGCCCTCGCCCTATCCCATCGTCCCGACAGCCAGCAGGTGCGCGATGATCCCCGGACCCTTCCTCCTCTATCTCGGCCATTCCGACGACGCGGTCGGTATCAAGACGTCGCGCGGGGTCGCCGCCTTCCGGCCCGACGAGTGCGTCGGCGAATGGCGGCACGACGATTGTCCGCTGACGCTGGGCCTGCCGCGCATGGATGCGGCACAGGGACGCGCGGCGGGCGCCAACACGTTGATCCTCGGCATCGCCAATGCCGGGGGCATGATGGGCAAGGCGCTGGTGCAGGACGCGCTGGCGGCAATCGCCAACGGCATGCACGTCGCCTCCGGCCTGCACCAGCGGCTGCGCGACGTGCCCGAGATCGTCGACGCCGCACGGCAGGCCGGGGTGCAGTTGTTCGACGTGCGCGATCCGCCCGCCAACCTGCCGGTCGGCAATGGCAGGCGCCGCGCGGGCAACCGGTTGCTGACCGTCGGGACCGATTGTTCGGTCGGCAAGATGTACACGACGCTGGCGTTGCGTGATGCGATGGTCGCGCGCGGGATCAGCGCCGATTTCCGAGCGACCGGACAGACCGGAATCCTGATCGCCGGTTCGGGCGTACCGGTCGATGCGGTGGTCGCCGACTTCATCTCGGGCGCGATCGAGACGATCACCCCGGCGCGGAGCGATGAGGGCTGGGATCTGATCGAGGGGCAGGGATCGCTGTTCCACCCGTCCTTTGCCGGGGTGTCGACCGGGCTGCTCCACGGCGCACAGCCGCGCGCGCTGGTGCTGTGCCATGATCCGTCGCGCGACCACATGCGCGGCCTGCCGCACTACGCCTTGCCCGATCTCGCCACCTGCCTTGCTGCCAACCTATCGGTCGCGCGGCTGACCAGCCCGGAGGTGCAGGCGGTCGGCGTCGCGCTCAACACCGCGAAGCTGGGCGAGGACGAAGCCCGCGCGCTTTGTGCCGAAACCGGTGCCGCGCTCGGCCTGCCCTGCACCGACCCCTATCGCTTCGGCGCGGACCCGATCATCGACTGGATGCAGACATGCTTCGACATCTCGACGTCGCCCATGACCGTTTCGGCCTGAGCACCCCGTTCCGCATTTCGCGGGGCGTAAAGACGGCGGCCGATGTCGTCACGGTCAGAGTGCGACAGGGCGCGGTGGTCGGACGCGGCGAGGCGGTGCCCTATGCCCGCTATGGCGAGGGCATGGACGACACGCTCGCCGCGATCCGCGCGATCGCCCCGCAGATCGCCGCCGGGGCAAGCCGCACCGACCTTGCCAGCCTGTTGCCGGCCGGTGCCGCGCGCAACGCCGTCGACTGCGCACTATGGGATCTGGAGGCGCGCCTCGCCGGGACCAGCGTCGCCGCGCTTGCCGGCATCGCCGAGCCGGTCGCCATCCCCTCCGCCATCACCATCGGCCTCGACACGCCCGAGGCGATGGCGCGCGCGGCGGCGAAGGTCGGCCATGTCCCGCTGCTCAAGATCAAGGTCGACCGCAGCGACCCCGCCGCGCAGATCGCCGCCGTCCGCGCCGCCGCGCCCGCGCCCCGGCTGATCGTCGATCCCAATGAAAGCTGGACGATCGACACGCTGCGGGCGCTGAAACCCCACCTTACCGAATGGCGCGTCGACCTGCTCGAACAACCGCTGCCGGCTGGCGAGGACGGCGCGCTGGCGGACTTCGACAGTCCGGTCCCGGTCTGTGCCGACGAAGCGCTCCACACCGCCGCAGATCTCGACTCGCTCCGGGGCCGCTACGACGTGGTCAACATCAAGCTCGACAAGACCGGCGGCTTGACCGAAGCCCTCACCCTCGCGAACACGGCGCGGGCGAAGGGGTTCGGTATGATGGTCGGGTGCATGGTCTGTTCGTCGCTGGGGATCGCGCCCGCGATGCTGCTCGGGGGGCAGGCGATGTTCGTCGACCTCGACGGGCCGCTATGGCTCAGCGACGACCGCCCCGGCGGCGTGACCGATCGAAACGGCATGTTGTCGCCGCCCGCCCCCGGTTTTTGGGGCAGTTGATGCGCGGCTGGTTCGCGATCCCCTTGTGGCAGCGCGTCGTCGGCGCATTGCTGCTGGGCATCGCGATCGGGCTGTTGTGGCCGGCGGGCGCGGCAGCGATCAAGATCGTCGGCGACCTGTTCGTCCGCCTCATCAAGATGCTCGTCGTGCCGGTGGTGCTCATCACCATCGCCGCCGGCATCGCATCGCTCGGCGATCCGCGTCGCCTCGGCGGGATCGGCGGGCGGACGGTCGCGCTGTTCGCCCTGACCACGCTGGTCGCGGTGTCGGTCGGCATGGGGTTCGGCCTGTTGCTGCAACCGGGCGAGGGCATCGCGCTGGCCGGGGTCGCGCCGCACGTACCGGGCCCGGCGGTAACGCCCGCCGACCTGCTGCTCGGCATCGTGCCGGTCAACATCGTCGACGCGCTGGCGAAAGGCGACATGCTCGCCATCATCTTCGTCGCGGTCCTGCTCGGCATCGCCAGCGTCGTGTCGGGCGAGGCGGGCAGGCCGGTCGTGGCGCTGTTGCAGGGGCTGGCCGCCGTCCTGCTCCACCTCGTGCGCATCGTCATGGAGGTGACGCCGTTCGGCGTACTGGCGCTGATCGCCAATGCGGTGGCGGGCAGCGGCATGGGCGTCTTCGTGCATGTCGGCTGGCTGGCGCTGTGCGTGATCCTCGCCTCGCTCACGCAAATGGCGTTTCATGCCGGGCTGCTGCGCTTCGTCGCGCGGTTGCCGGTGGTGCGGTTCTTTCGCGGGATCGTCGATGCGCTGATCGTCGCCTTCTCGACCGCCTCCTCCTCCGCCACGCTACCGGTCGCGCTGCGCGTGGCGCAGGACAATCTCGGCATCGCCCGCCCGATCGCCTCGACCGTGCTGCCTTTGGGCGCGAGCATCGGCAAGGACGGGACGGCGATGTATGTCGGCCTGCTCGGTCAGTTCGCGTTGCAGGCGCTCGGCATCGTCCCCGACACGTGGATGCTGGCGGTGATGCTGTTGACCGGCGCGCTCGCCGCCTTCGGGACCGCGCCGGTGCCCTCCGCCTCGCTGTTCATGCTGGCGGCGATGCTGGGCGCGGTCGGGGTCGGCGCCGAACAGACCGCACTGGTCGTGGGGCTGGTGCTGCCGTTCGACCGGCTGCTCGACATGACGCGCACCGTGCCCTCTGCCAGCGCCAACCTGACCGTCGCGACGCTGGTGGCGCGGGCGGAACATGGGCTGGACGAAGCGCGCTATCGCGGCCACACCACCGTATGAATTTGCGCCATATTGAAATCTTCCACGCGGTCTATGTCAACGGATCGGTCAGCGCCGCCGCCCGCGCGCTCAACATCTCGCAGCCCTCGGTTTCGAAGACGCTGCGTCATGCCGAAACGCTGCTCGGCTTCGAACTGTTCCAGCGGACCAACAGCCGCCTTGTCCCCACCGAAGACGCCCACGCCCTGTTCGGCGACGTGGCGGACATTCAGGAACGCGTGCGGGCGCTGCGCGAGGCGGGCCGCAACCTGCGCACCGGCGGCGGCGCGACGCTGCGCATCTCGGCGCTGCCCAGCCTCGCGCTCGGCGCGCTGCCGACCGCCGCCGCCCGGTTCATGGCGCGCCGGTCGGAGGTGCGCTTCGACCTGCAAACCGTCCATCATGACGACCTGCTGCGCAAGCTGTACGAACGCGAGACCGACATCGCCATCGCCGCCGAAGTCCCGCGTGGCGCACCGCTGGGGAAAGTCTGGCTCGGCGAGGGCGAACTGGTCGTGCTCTACCGCGAAGCCGACCTGCCCGACGCCCCGCCGCGCATCGACCTGCCGATGCTGGTCGGGCGGCCGTTCATCACGCTGGCCGCCAGCGGTCCGATCGGCCAATTGTTCGCGCACGAACTCGACCGGCTGGGGCTGGAACTGCACGAGATCGCCTCCGCCCGCACCTTCTACATCGCCGCCGCGCTGGTCCGTGCGGGGATGGGGTTCAGCGTCGTCGACAATTTCACCGCCGAAGCCTCGCTCGCCGATGGCCTTGCGATGCGTCCGCTAAAACCCTCGCTGACCTTCGACGTCCACGCCATGCACCTGCTCGACCGCCCGCCCAGCACGCTCGCCAGCGAGTTTCTGGGCGTGTTGCGGGAGGTGATCGAAGGGCCGTGAGGGGCGATCATTCGAAATGATCGGCAGGAGATTCATCCAGCCACGCCGCATTGTAGCGATGGTACAGATATGCGAAAGTGATGACTGCCGGCACGATGTATAGCAGAATGTTTACCGGATCGATCGCATAACCCCGCCTGAAACTGATACCCGATATCAGGAGGCAGACGACATAGGCGCAAAGCACCGCCAACCCCGCGCGATGCTTTGGAATGCGTTTCCGAAAACACAGATAACCGATCGTCTGCGCAACTAGACTGAAAATAATGGTCTCGATGACGAGCCAGACCAACCAGACAATTACGGCCATGCGCCCCCGCGTCGGCTATATCATTCCCCGTCGGCCAGCCTAACGGGACCTGCTATGCGGCACCAGCGCTACCAATGGATTATGCAACTCCCCTCCCTGACAAGGGTGGGGTTGGGGGTGGGTCGGTTCGTTGCAGACGTGACGTTCCCTTACAGGCCAACCCACCCCCGCCCCCCCC
>NZ_LMKE01000008.1:4928-36803 GCF_001421245.1 Sphingomonas sp. Leaf10
GCTACCACCGCATCGCCCGTCGTCGGCCGCAATTCGAAAATCCCGCTGTCGACATGCCGCGTCGGATGCACCCGGTTGGTCAGCAGCGTCCACGCCAGCCCCCGCTCGAAATCGATCCACAGCCCGGTGCCGGTAAAGCCGGTATGCCCGATCGTCGCCGCCGAACATGCCTTCCCCCCCGACCAACCGGGAAAGCGGTTCTCCCACCCCGCCGTCCGGTGCCCCTGAACCGGCGTCCGGATCGCATCCAGCATCGCCGCCGACGCCCCCGTCCCGTCGAGCAGGCCCAACGCGAAATCGAGCACGCCATCGACGGTCCCGAACAGCCCGGCGTGACCGGTCCGCCCGCCCATCGCGAAGCAATTCTCGTCATGCACCTCGCCCTTCAGCACCCGTCCGCGCCACGAGCAATGCTCGGTCGCGACCGCCGGTCCGGGCGGCGGCCCCCAGCTCAGGCCCGGCCCGAGCGGCAGCGTCTCCAGCCCGGCGCCGATGATCCGTTCGACCGCGATCCCCAACAGGATGAAATTGATGTCCGAATAGACCGGCGGCCCTTGTCGCCACTCGCGCTGGAGCACGAACGCCCGCAATCGCGCCGGATCGTCGCCATAGGTATAGATCGGCTCGACCGCGGGCAGGAAGGTGCGATGGACCAGACAGTCGCGGAACGTCAGCCACCGCTCCGCCGCGCCGGCCACATCATATTGCCGCAGGTCGGGGATGGCGTCGGTCAACGGCCGGTCGAGGTCGATGCGCCCTTCGTCCGCCAGTTGCAGGACGAAGCGGGTGGTCGCAATCACCTTGCTGACCGACGCCAGATCGAACCAGTGCTCGCGGGTCAGCGGCTCGACCACCGGCACGCGCTGGGCGAGGCCGGCGACGCGCACCGACCATGTGCCATCGGCGGTGACGATGCCGAGCGTCGCCCCCGGTATCCGCCCTTCCCCGACATACCGTTCCGCTTCCGAAAACGCCCGGTCGATCATGCGTCGTCCGCCCGCGCGCGGATCTTCGCCAGCACCGGCAGGAACGGGATGGCGGCAAGGCTGACCGCCCCCGACAGCAGGAAGAACCCGTCATAGCCGATCACCCCGACCATCGATCCCCCAGCGCCTGCCAGCATTCGCGGCAACAGGAACGCAAAGCCGGTCAGGAACGCATATTGCGCGCCCGGATAGCGCGGGTTCACCAGCAGCGAGAGATAGACGACGAACACCGCGCCCGCGAACCCGTTGCCGAACTGGTCGAGCGCGGTCGCGACATATAACACGCCCTCGCTCACTTGCCGGTGCGCCAGCCAGACGAAGCCGAAATTGCCGATCCCCGCGACCACCGCCCCCACCGCCAGCGCCCATGCCATCGGCCGCCGCGTCACCATCCAGCCGCCAAGGCCCACCCCGACCATGCTCGCCACCAGCGCGACCGCACCATCCGCCCGCCCGATCTGGCTGAGCGTATAGCCCAGTTCCTTGATCATCGGCTTGGACAGGTTCAGCGCCAGCACGTCGCCCATCCGGTACAGCGACACGAACGCCATCAGCAGGAGCGCGGCATACTGATATCGCCAGAAGAAATCGACATACGGCCCGATCGCGGTCGAGGTGCGGATCGGCGCGGTCGGCGGTGCCTTGCGGATCCAGGGCAGCGCCGCCGCCATGGCGAGGAACGGCACCATGCACAGCCCCAGCACCCATGGCGTCACGTTGCTCTTCGCTTCGATGCCGATCGACGCAGCCGCCTGTAACAGCAGATAGCCGACCGCCGCCGTCACCGCCGCCACGATGCTCAGGATCGCCGCTCCGCCCAACACCCCAGTCATGAGCGCCACCATCCGCCCGCCGCCGCGCCCGTCCTCCGGCCGCATCGCCGCAAGGATCGGGAACGGCAGAAACGCCGCCACCGCAATCGCCAGATAGGCCAGCGCCCACCCGCCGCTGTCGGCCAGCAACAGCGCCCCACTGCCCGCCGCGACCATCGCGCTGCGATACCCCCACAGGTTCGCGGCGACGATCGGTCCCTGCTGGTCCTGTGTCGGGAACAGTTCGATCCGCCACGCATCCGCCGCCACCTCCAGCGTCGTGGTCCAGAAGGCGAGCAGCACCGCGAACAACGCGGTCAGCGGCAGGCTGGCGTCGTCGGACGTCCACGCCATCGCCGCCATCGCAGTGACGATGCCCATCTGCGCCAGCATGATCCACCCGCGCCTTTTCCCCCAGAAGCGCGCAAACCCCGGCACGTCATAGCGGTCGAGCAGCGGCGCCCACACGAACTTCAGCGTCGGCAGCAACTGCACCCACGCAAAGAAGCCGAGCATGGTCAGCGCCACGCCATGCGCCTGCAACCGCAGGACCAGCACCGTCGAAAACATATAGAAGGGCAGGCCGGCGGCAAAGCCCAGCAACCCATAGACCAGCATCGCGCGGCGCCCCGGCAGCGTCGAATGCGATGGGGCCGCGGCAGCGGCGGATGCGGTCATGGCGGCTCCGGTGGTGGTAAAGCCCGAACCTCCGACGATCGCAGGGGTACGTCAACCGGGGCCATGGATCTACAGCAGATGACTGCTCTATCTTCTGTCGTCACTCCCGCGAAGGCGGTAGTCCATATGCGCCAGTGTCGCGAATCCGGCCGAAACGTCAGCGGTTATGGATTCCTGCCTGCGCGGGAATGACGGAAGTTCGCGATCGTCCTCGAAGGTCGATCGGCCCTACCCCTGTCGCAAACCCCACTGATCATAGCGGAGCACCCGGTCGCCGAGCCGCAAGCCGGTCGCCCCGTCGCGCTCGATCGTGGTTGCCCCGCCTGCCATCCAGTGCGGCACCCGCATCCGCCAAACGGGCTTGCCGAACGGTCCCGCCAACGGCGGGTCGAGATCGATCAGCAGGTCGCGCCCGCCCAGCCGGGTCACCGCCGCCTCCGCATTGCCCCAATCGAGTTCGGTAAAGCGCTGCGACAGGTCGAGCGCAACCTGTGCGGCGGTCTGGGCGGCGGCGGACACCCCGCCCGATCGCTCGGCACCATGGTTCTGCCACGCCGTCCCCAGATCGCGCTCGACCTCAGCCAGCGCTTGCGGGTGCAGCGCCCCTTCGACCAGCCGGCGATTGTCGCGCGGGATGACGATGTCGGGCGTCTCCTCGATCCGGCGCAGCGTCGCTTCGAGCTGGACGAGATTGGGATAGACATGGCCGCCCAGCCCGTGAAACCCCACCTTGCGCGCCAGCAACGGCGTCAGGTCGCGCTCGGCCGGCCGCAGCACCACGACCCGCGCCTCGGCAAAGGCACCACGTTCGCGAACGTGACGATGCAGCCGCCCGATCCGCTGCAACAGTACGTCGATCGGCGCCAGATCGGTGATGAGCAGATCGGCATCGATATCGAGCGATTGCTCCAGCGTCTGCGTGCCGACCAGCACCCGACCACCGGACTTGCGGTCCTTGCCGAACGCCGCCTCCACCGCCTTGTCGAGCAATTCCCGGTCGTCGGGCGCGAACCGGCCATGGTGCAGCGTCGCGACGTCGCCGACCTTGAAGGCAAGATCGTCGACCATTGCCGCCACCGCCTGCGCCACGGCGATCGCGCCGCCGACGCTGTTGCGCACCACCAGCACCGCCGCCCCGGCGCGCGCCGCCGCCACCGCGCGTTCGGCAATGGCGAGCGGATCGTCGATCGCCCCCGACGTCTCGATCCGCACCTGCTTCTCGCGCCCCGCCCCAACGACACCGCGTACGGTATCGCCGCCCGACAGCGCCGGGTACGGCACCGCCACCGCCTCGTCGCGGGGTGCCCTGGGCTGGCGCAACAGCCGCGCCCGCGCCTCCGCCCCCAGCGTCGCCGACAGGAGCAACGCGTGACCGCCGACTGCCCGATGCTGGGTCAGCAACCGGTCGAGCAGCCCGGCCATATAGGCGTCCGACGCATGGACCTCGTCGACGACCAGCAGGCTGCGCGCCAGCACCGATGCGCGGAACAGCGCATGGCGTACCGGCAGCGTGGCGAGCAGCGCCTGATCGATCGTTCCCACCGCGACCCGCGCGGCAAGGAAGCGATTGGCCCGCTCCGCCGCCCAGCGCGCATCGGGGGC
Source organism: Sphingomonas sp. Leaf10 (assembly GCF_001421245.1). GTDB lineage: Bacteria > Pseudomonadota > Alphaproteobacteria > Sphingomonadales > Sphingomonadaceae > Sphingomonas. Next base: position 9,007 of record NZ_LMKE01000008.1, read on the forward strand.
CGCGCCGTCCTCGCCCTTGTCCCAACGGACGGCATAGTCGGGCAACGCCTGCCCGGTCGCGTCGCCAGCCTTCAGATAGCCCGGCACCGCCAGCACCGCTTCCGGCGCGCCGTCACCCCAGACGGCTCGCAGCATGGCGTTCACGCGGCCGTGCAACTGCACCGCCGCCGACCGGGTCGGCAGCGCGAAGAACAACCCATCGACCCGCCCCCGCCGCCGCAGTTCGATCCAGCGCCACAGCGCCGCCTCGGTCTTGCCCGATCCCGTCTCCGCCTCGATCAGCGCGACGGGGCCGAGATCGTCGGTGGCGGCCTGTGTCTGAAAGGCGTAGGGGTCCGTGCCGAACGCCGCCCGGAAATCGCCGGGCGGGGTATCCGTCGGCACCAGCCCGCGTGCGATGGCCGCTGCCGACGCCTCGCGATCGCGCAATTCGCCGCGCTCCGCGCCATACGGCCCCTCGATCGGGAAGCGCCGGCTGTCGGACCCCAGCCAGTCGGCCAGCGTCACCAGTCCCGCGAACAGCGCGACGAAGCGCGGCGCCTGCGGCAAGGGCGCGCCGGTTTCCCACGCCAACGGCCAGCGATCGCGGACGGCGGCGATGACCGGCAGGACGTCGGCGGCGGAATCATGCCCCTGCTCCGGCATCCAGTATTTCGTGAACGGCATCCAGTGAGCGGAGTCGGGCGGACAGGCGAACGCATCGAGCGGCCGGCCGTGATGCGCCATCACCGCCGCGAAATGCTCGGTCGCGCCCCAGTCGGCGAGCATCGCGTGGACAGCCTGCGCCGCCGCCCCCTGTTTGAGTTTCGAATGCAGCAGCAGCGATGCGACCGGGCCGGTATGGCCGATGGCCGCGCGTTTCGGATCGATCCGCGCCTGAAACCCGCGATTGGCCTTGCCCAGATCGTGCAGCGCCGCCAGCACCGCCAGCCGCGCGATATCCTGCGGCGTCAATGGCCGCCCCGCCGCCGCCTCCAGCGCAGGGAGCCATGCCGGCAGCACCGCCGCCATCGCCGCACCGACATCGAGGCAATGGTCGACGAGCGGCAGCGCCGCCGTAACCCGTCCGTCCGCATCCCGCGCCAGCTTTGCCCAGACGTCGCCCATAGCCTTCCCCCGCCCGCCCATCCTGCACCGGTTCGCGCCCGACGCACCCCGCAAATGATCCGAAACGGAGGAACACGCCAAGCAAAGCGGACGCAACCCTCGTTGGCACCGCGACCGCCGCCGCGCAGTCTGGTGCGCAGGAAAGGGGGCGGGTTCGCATGGCCGATACGCAATCCACCGGCCGCGCACCCGCGCGCGCCGGACCGCCGGGGGTCGGGCAGTTCGTGTCGCTGCGCGGCCGGCTATGGATGGTCGAGGCCGAACCCGACGGGCCGCTCGACGGCCATCTGCTCGCCTGTATCGACGACGATGCCAGTGGCGAGGAAGCGCGCATCCTGTGGAGCGCCGAAGTCGACGCCCGGCTGCATGACGAAGAGGCGTGGGACGCACTGGCACGCGGCGGCGGCGATGCGGCGAGCTTTTCCGCCTATCTGCGCACCGTCCGCTGGCGCACCGCGACCGCCGCCGAACGCGACCTGTTCCAGGCGCCGTTCCGCGCCGGCATCCGCCTCGACCCGTACCAGCTACTCCCCTTGCGCAAGGCGTTGCGGCTGCCGCGCGTCAACCTGCTGATCGCCGACGATGTCGGCTTGGGAAAGACGGTCGAGGCCGGGCTGGTCCTGCGCGAACTGCTGCTCCGGCGTCGGGTCGATTACACGGTGGTACTGGCACCGGCGGCGATGACGCTGCAATGGCGCGACGAATTGCAAAGCAAGTTCGGCCTCGCCTTCGACATCGTCGATGCCGCGTATCTGAAGGCGCTCCGGCGGCGGCGTGGCTATGGCGCCAATCCGTGGGCGGCGGGGTCGCGCTTCATCCTGTCGCACCGGCTGCTGGGCGACGAAGCCTATGTCGCGGGCTTGCGCGACCTGCTCGGCGGCTTTCGTGCGCGATCGCTGCTGATCCTCGACGAGGCGCATCATGCCGCCCCGGCGGGCGGCGGGCGCTATGCGATCGAAAGCCAGTTCACGCGTGCGTTGCGCGACCTGTCCGACCGGTTCGAACATCGCCTGTTCCTGTCGGCGACGCCGCATAACGGCCATGCCAACAGCTTCGCGACACTGCTCGAACTGCTCGATCCGCAGCGTTTCACGCGTGGCGTGCCGGTGCGGCCCGCCGATCTCGAACCGGTGATGGTGCGCCGGTTGAAAAGCGACCTGCGCGCGCTGGGCGAGGCGTTTCCGGAGCGGGTGGTCGAACCGGTGGTGCTGGACGACCTGCCCGCCGACGCGCCCGAACTGGTACTGGCCAGGATGCTCGCCGACTATCGCGTCCTTCGCGAGGCGCGGACCGCGGCGCTGCCCGGCGCGCAGGCGGCACGCGCGCGGCTGGGCTTCGTCGGGTTGCAGCAGCGGTTGCTGTCGTCGATCCCGGCGTTCGCGCGGACGTTGCGCGTGCATCTGGACGGGCTGGACCGGACGATGCCGGAGGCGGTAGATGCGCGGATACGCTGGATCCTCGACTGGGCACGCGCGCATCTGCTCGACGGCGACGGGCGGTGGCGCGACCGCCGACTGATCCTGTTCACCGAATATGAGGATACGCGCCGCTGGTTGCAGCGGCAATTGTCGGTCCTGCTCGACCCCGCCGACCGTCATGAGGCGCGGCGGATCGACAGCTTCACCGGCATGACCTCGACCGAACGGCGCGAGGACGTGAAGCGCGCCTTCAACGATCCCGCCGATCCGTTACGCATCCTGATCTGCACCGATGCCGCCCGCGAGGGCATCAACCTGCAGGCGCAATGCCACGACCTGATCCATGTCGACCTGCCGTGGAATCCGTCGCGGCTGGAACAGCGCAACGGGCGGATCGACCGCAAGCTGCAACCCGGCGACAACGTCACCTGTCGCTATTTCGTCTATGCCCAGCGGCCCGAGGACGTCGTGCTCGACGCGCTGGTGCGCAAGACCGAATTGATCCGGCGGCAGCTGGGGTCGGCCGGACAGGTGTTGGGCGACCGCATTGCCGAACGGCTGGCCGGTGGCGGAATCGACCGGGCGGCGGCGGCGACGCTGGCCGATCGTATCCGCGATGCGCAGGCCGACGAACGGGTGCGCGCGGCGGTGCACGATCTGGGCGACGGGGCCGAGGCACGGCTGGCACGGTTGCGGCGCGAACAGGCGGATCTGGCGACCGCACTCGACAAGGCGCGCGATCGGGTCGGCGTCGATCCGCATGAATTACAGTCGGTGGTCGATCTGGCGCTTTCGCGTTCGGGCGGCGGCTGGGGACCGGCGACGGTCGGCACGACACCGGTCTTCGCGCTGGACGAGGCCCGGTTGGCCCACGATCCCAGCTGGGCACCACTGCTCGACGATCTGCGCACCCGCCCGCCCAAACCCGGCGAACGCCCCGGCGAATGGCGCGCCGATGCGATGGTCCGGCGGGTCAGCTTCGCTCCCGCGATCCTGCCTGACGGGCGCGACGCGGGCGATGTCGTGCAACTGCATCTCGAACACCGATTGGTCCGCCGCCTGCTCAGCCAATTCGTGTCGGCGGGGTTCCGTCAGGGGCTGGAGCGCGCCTGCGTCATCCGCACCCCCGCCACGCCATCGCCGCGCGTCGTCCTGCTCGGGCGACTAGCGCTGTATGGCCAGAAGGCGGTCCGGCTGCATGAAGAGGTGTTGAGCGTCGCCGCCGACTGGCGCGACGACGGTCCGCTACGAGTCCTGGCCGAAGGACGCGAAGCGGAGGCGCGCGTGCTCGACGAACTGATCGCGGCGCTGCGGACCGCCGAGGATGCCGATCCCCAGACCGCGGCCCGCGCCACCGCCCGGTCGGCGCGCGACGTCGCCGACCTGCGCCCGCCCCTGACCGAACGCGCAGACGCGCGGCGCGAGCGGGTTGCCGGCGATCTCGTCCGGCGCGCTGCGGCGGAAGCGCGCGGGCTGGAAACGCTGCTCGCTGCACGGATCGATCGCATCCGGCGCGAACGCGGCAGCGACGACGGGCAGCTCGACCTGCTGCTCGATCCGGCCGAGGCGCGGCAGCGCGCCGCCGACCGCCGGTCGTGGGAACGCGCCGCCACCCGGTTGGGCGAGGAACTGGTGCGCGAACCCGCACGGCTGCGCGGGGCCGCGACCATCCATGCCACCCGCCTCGAACCGATCGGCCTCGTCTATCTGTGGCCGGCGGCATGAGCCGCGCCGATGCCGAGGGGCTGCACGACTGGATCGGCTATCTCCAGCCGGTCGGGCTGGTCGTCGCCCCCGCCGCGCTCGCCCGGATCGGGGCGTGGCCGACCCCGCAACATGCCCGCGATTCCGCACTGGTCGCCGAGGCGCTGGCCGATGGCGATCCGTGGCGGTTCTTCCACGACGTGCTCGGCTGGCCCGCCGATCGGGTGCCGGGTGCGCCGGGCGGCCCGCCGCTGCCCGACACACTGCGCATCGCGTTTCCCGAACAGGACACGCTGCTCGAACCGCATGGCGCGGTGCTGGCGGGCGACGGCACGCCGCAATTGCTGGTGCGGATAGACGACGTGATCCTCGACCGGCGCGCGACCCTCGACGGATGGGAAGCGACCGCGCAGCAACGCTTCGAACGGCTGCTGCGTGAAAGCGGCGTGCTGGCCGGCGTGTTGATCGGCGTGCGCGAGACCGGTCGTCACGACGTGCCGACCGAACGCCTGCTGCGGCTGGTCGTCGCCCCGCGCGGCGAAGTGTCGGGGCATATGAGCTGGCCGCTGGACGCACTGGCCGGTGTCGGCGGGCGGGCGATGCTGGCCGGCCTGAAGCTGCTGCTCGATGCCCATGCGCTGTTTACCGGCCCGCCGTCGCACCGCCTGCCCGCGCTCCTCGCCGAAAGCCGCGCCGCGCAGGCCGATGTGTCGGCGCGCCTAGCCGGACAGGTGCTCGCCAGCCTGCACGAACTGTTGCGCGGTCTCGACGCCGCCGCGCCGGACCCGATCCGCACGCTTGCCGCCGACCGGCCGCAGCATCTCTACGAAGCGTTGCTGACCGTGCTGCTGCGGTTGATCTTCATCCTCTATGCCGAGGATCGCGCGCTGATGCCCTCGGCTGCCGGCGGCGCGGCGGCGGCCCTGTACGAACAGGGTTATGCGCTCGGCGCGCTCCATCTGCGACTGCGCGAGGATGCCGCGCTCTACCCCGACACGATCGACGACCGGCGTGGCGCATGGGGGCGGCTGATCGCGCTGTTCCGGCTGGTCGATCGCGGCCATCCGTCCGGCTTCATGCAGGCACGCGGTGGCAAGCTGTTCAGCGAGGACGCCTTTCCCTTCCTGCTCGGTCGCAATACGCCCGACGATCCCGAAACGGTGCTGCCGGTCGGCGACGGGTGCGTGCTGCGTATGCTCGACGGGCTGCTGATGCTGGGCGGGGAGCGCGTCGCCTATCGCTCGCTCAGCGTCGAACAGATCGGGTCGGTGTACGAAACGGTCATGGGCTTCACCGTCGAGCGGGCGACCGGCACGTCGCTGGCGATCCGCGCGGGCAAGGGCAACCGGGTGCCGGTCTGGGTCGATCTCGACGCACTGGCGCATACGGCGCCCGGCGAGCGCGAGAAACGGCTGAAGACCACGACCGGACGCGGCGGTTTCGCCCCGCCCGTCGCCCGCGCGATCCGGTCGGCCGGGGATGCGGCGGGCCTTGCCGCCGCGCTTGCCCCCGTCGCCGACCGTCGCGCCTGCCCCCGCAGCCGGCCGGTCGTAGCCGGCACCCCGATCCTGCAACCGACCGACGAACGCCGCCGTACCGGCAGCCATTACACGCCGGCGTCGCTGACCCGGCCGATCGTCGCCCATGCGCTCGCCCCCGCCTTTGCCCGGATCGGCGCCGATGCCGGCCCGGCCGACGTCCTCGACCTGAAGGTCTGCGACCCCGCCGCCGGATCGGGCGCGTTCCTGGTCGAGGCGTGCCGGCAACTGGGCGAACGGCTGGTCGCCGCATGGAGCCGCTGGCCGGCGCAGCGCCCGACCATTCCCGCCGACGAGGACGAACTGCTCCATGCCAAGCGGCTCGTCGCGCAACATTGCCTGCGCGGCGTCGATCGCAATCCGCTGGCGATCGACCTCGCCAAGCTGTCGCTCTGGCTGGAAACGCTCGCCAGCGCGCATGAATTCACGTTTCTCGATGCGGTCCTGCGTGCCGGCGACAGCCTGGTCGGCCTGCCCAATCCCCGGATCGTCGCGGTGACGTGGAACCGGGTGTCGGCGCAGCACGGTTTCGTCGAGGCGATCGTGCGCGACGGCATCGACGCCGCCGCCGAACTGCGCCGGCTGATGCGCAGCGAGGCGGAGATCGCACCCTATGCCGCGCAGGAACGCCGCCACCGCGCCGCGACCACCGCGCTCGAACGCGCGCAGCTGGTCGCCGACGGGGTTCTGTGGTCGTTCTTCACCGGCACCGGCGCGCGCGACCGCGACGCGCGGCTGGCCGAGGTGCAGCAATGCGTACTCGCCCCCAACGCGGCGAGCTGGGCGCAACTTGCGGCGTGGCAGGCGGCGTTGCGGGCTCCACCGATCGGCATCGCCAGCTTTCATTGGGAACTGGCGTTCGAGGACGTGTTCACCCGCCCCAATCCGGGGTTCGACGCGATCATCGGCAACCCGCCCTTTGCCGGCAAGAACACCATCGCCGCCGGCCATGCCGCCGCCTATCCCGACTGGCTGAAAACACTGCATCCCGGCGCGCACGGCAATGCCGATCTGGCGGCGCATTTCTTTCGTCGCGCGTTCAGCCTGCTGCGCCATGGCGGCAGTTTCGGTCTGATCGCGACCAACACTATCCGGCAGGGCGATACGCGCGACACCGGCCTGACCCATATCCTGCGCGACGGTGGCGTCATCGATCGCGCGGTCAGCCGCCATGTCTGGGAAGGGGAGGCGGCGGTGGTCGTCGCGCAGGTCTTCGTCCGGCGCGGCGGGACGGACGATGCGCCGCCGCTACTCGACGGCCGACCGGTCCGCCGCATCTCGGCCTATCTGATGGAGGGCGATCTCGACGGATCGCCGTCAAAGCTGCGCGCCAATGCGGGCAAGGTGTTCGAAGGGAGCAAGGTCTATGGCGCGGGCTTCCTGTTCCGCCACGACAAGCCGGCCAGTCCTGCCAACACCCTTGCTGCGATGGACCGCCTGCTGCGCGATCATCCCGACGCCGCTCCCGCGATCCGGCCGTTCCTGGGGGGAGAGGAAGTCTATAACGATCCCCTGCACCGGCCCTTCCGCCATGCGATCGACCTGACCGGCCTGTCGCTGGCGCAGGCGACCGATCGTTATCCGGCGCTGGTCGCGCTGCTGCGCGACGTCGTCAAGCCCTATCGCGACACGGTGTCGCGCCCGCGGACACGCGATCACTGGTGGTTGTTCGAGGAAGCACGACCCGGCCTGTACGCGGCGATCGACCGGCTGTCGCACGTTCTGGTGACCAGTTGCGCCGCGACGCCGCACTGGGCGTTGGCGCGGGTGCCGACCGGCGGCCTGTTCGGCAATACCCTCGCGGTGCTTGCCCTACCCAGCTTCGGCTCCTTCGCGGTGCTGCAATCGCGCGTCCACGAAGTCTGGACGCGGTTCTTCGCCTCGACGCTGGAGGATCGGCTGCGCTACACCCCCTCCGACTGTTTCGACACCTTCCCGCTGCCCCCCGACCATGACCGCGATGCCGCGCTCGAAGCGGCGGGCCGTGCCTGTCACGACCACCGCGCGGCGATGATGGTCGTGCGGGGCGAGGGGCTGACGCCGACCTATAACCGCTTCCACCGCGCCGCCGATACCGCCGACGATATCGTGACGTTGCGGCACCTGCATGCGGTGGTCGATCGCACGGTGCTGGCCGCCTATGGCTGGGACGATCTCGCCGCGGAGGCGACAGCGGTCCCGCTCGAACCCGATGGCGAGGACGACCATCGTTACCGGCATCGCCTGTTCTGGCCCGCGCCGTTTCGCGACGCGGTGCTGGCGCGGCTGCTTCGACTGAATGAGGAACGCGTGGGCATGGAGCGGATGCGATGAACGCGGACGGGGTGCGCGCCGAACTGGTGCGGCGGTTGCGGCGCAATCTGATCGGCCCGTGCGAGCCGGACGATGCCGACCTCGCCGCTGAACGACTGCCGCCCGGCGAGAACCCGTCGCGCTGGTATCTGGCCGGCTTCATCGCCCCCTAGGGCGAACTGACCGCCGATCCCGACATTCCTGCCGACGCGGAGAGCGACGATAGCGAGAATATCCTGTTCGACGATATGGGGTTCGGCGCGGGCGGTGCGGCGGGCGATCACGACGAACCCGATCCGCCGCCCGCCCGTCGCCGCTTCCTGCCGAGCAGCATCGGCCTGTCGACGATGGTCGATACCGCCGTCGCCTCGATCGATGTGAGGGTCGATTGGGGCGATTACGTCCCCGAACCGCCGCTGCCGCCCAACGTGCTGGAAAGCGGCGGCGAACCTCATGGACAGCCGATCGGCTGGCGCCGCGTGCCGCGCGGCTGCACGATCACCGTGCCGCTGCCGCCGATGGCGGTCGGGATCGCGCACCACCCCCTGCCCGGCACCGCCGCCACCGCGCGCCCCGGCGGCGCGCTCGAACTTGCGGTGCGGGCGCGGCCGTTCGCACTTAAACTGCCAAGCGGCGCGACGCGCGCGGTACAGGTGGTGACGGTGTTCCTCGTCAACAAACGGCACGAACCGCCATCGCGCTACCGCGACCTCGCCTATGCCTATCAGGTGCGGCTCACCCTCGATTGCGCCGCCGGGTTCGTCGCCCAGTACGACCTGTCGCGCATCGCCCGCGACGATTGGGACGACCAGCTTGCGGACCTCCATTATCGCGACAGCGCGGCTTATGCCGCCGGTCTCGGCTGTGCGGCGGCGCATGTCGTCGACGCGGACGACATGGTCCGCCGGGTTCACACCACCCACCTGCCACGCGCATCGGTCGAACGGACGGTCGCGGCGGGCGTCGATGCGGTGCCGTTCGCCATGGACCGCTTGGCCGAACTGGCAGGCGGCGACGGGCCGGCGTTACAGGCGGCGTTGCACCCGTTGATTGCCGCCTATGCCGACTGGACCGACGACCAGCACCACGCCGCCGGCGCCGACGACATCGCCGAAGCGCCGCAGCGCATCCGCACCGCCGCCGCGTTGATCGCCGCGCAGCACGAGGCCCGCGACCGGATCGCCGCCGGCATCGCCCTGCTGGCGGCCGACGCGCGCGTGCGACAGGCGTTCGGAATCGCCAACCGTGCCGTCGCCGACGCCACCCGTGCCCGCCGGCCGGGCGATGTCGGACCGGCATGGCGGCCGTTCCAGCTCGCCTTCCTGCTGCTCAACCTCACCGGCATGGCCGATCGCCGCCATGGCGACCGCGAGATTGCCGACCTGCTGTTCTTCCCGACCGGCGGCGGCAAGACCGAGGCGTATCTGGGCCTCGCCGCTTTCACCATCGCGCTGCGCCGGTTGTCGGGCGACGGGCTGCTCGGCGCCGGCGTGGCGGTCATCATGCGCTATACGCTGCGGCTGTTGACGCTCGACCAGCTCGGCCGCGCCGCCGGCCTCGTCTGCGCGCTCGAACTGCTGCGCACCGGTCCGGACTATCGCGACGATGCCGGACGTCCGCTGCTGGGCGACTGGCCGATCGAAATCGGGCTTTGGGTCGGTTCGGACGCCAGCCCCAACCGGCTGGGGCGCAAGGGCGACAGGAGCGACGGCACCGCCGTCCGCCGCGTCCGCGCCTATACCAGTGGTCGCGACAGCCGCGCCCCCGCCCCGATCAAGGCGTGTCCGTGGTGCGGCACCGCCTTCACGCCGCAGAGCTTTCGCTGCGTGCCCCATGCCGACGCGCCGACCAATCTCGAACTGCGCTGCGTCAATCTCGCCTGCCCGTTCACCGGCGACCGCGCGCTCCCGGTGGTGACGGTGGACGAGGCGATCTATCGCCGCCTGCCCGCCTTCCTGATCGCGACGGTCGACAAATTCGCCGCGCTGCCATGGATCGGCGCGGCGGGCGCCTTTTTCGGCCATGTCGACCGTGCCGATGCCAGCGGTTTCTATGGCGCGGCCGAACCCGGCAAGGGGCAGGCACTGCACGGCGGCCACCGGCTCGATCCGCCCGACCTGATCGTGCAGGACGAACTGCATCTGATCTCCGGCCCGCTCGGCACCGTCGCCGGCCTGTACGAGGCGGCGATCGACCGGCTCGCCAGCCGCATCGTCGACGGGCAGCGGGTCCGGCCCAAGATCGTCGCCTCGACCGCCACCGTCCGCCGCGCGGGCGATCAGATCCGCGCGCTGTTCGATCGGGGTGAGACGCGCATCTTTCCGCCGCCCGGTATCGACCGGCGCGACAGTTTCTTCGCGCGCACACGGCCCGAAAGCGCGGCCGATCCGGCCCGCTGGTATGTCGGCATCGCGGCGGCGGGGCGCGGGCCGAAACTGGTGTTCCTGCAGGCGCTGGTGACCCTGCTCGGCGCGGCGCAGGGGCTGGCCGACGATGGCGGTGACGCCGATGCCTATCGCACCGCGCTGTGCTATTTCAACGCGCTGCGCGAACTGGGCGGTGCGCGCCGCATCGTCGAGGACGAGGTCGCCAATCGCCTCGCCAGCTATGGCGCGCAGCGGCGGCGGATCGAGCCGGTCGACCGCCCGTTCGGCGACCGGATGCTGCGCGAACCGGTCGAACTGACCTCACGCGTGTCGACCGATCAGGTCGCGGCGGCCAAGCGGCGGCTGGAAACCGGCTTCGACGGCGTCGATCCGGTCGACGTGGCGCTGGCGACCAACATGATCTCGGTCGGGCTGGACATCGACCGGCTGGGACTGATGCTGGTGCAGGGCCAGCCAAAGACCGCGGCGGAATATATCCAGGCGACCAGCCGCGTCGGCCGCAATCCGGCCCGCCCCGGACTGGTGGTCGCCGTGTTGAACATCCATCGCCCACGCGACCGCATGCACTTCGAACATTTCGAACATTTCCACGACACCTTCTACCGCGCGGTCGAGGCGACCAGCGTCACGCCGTGGTCGGCGCGCGCGCTCGACCGGTCGCTGGCTGCGGTCGTGGTCGCGATCGCTCGCCATCTCGATCCGGCACTTACCCCGTCCGGCGCGGTCGCGGCACTCGCCGGCGCCCCGGCGACCCGCGCGGCGGTGGTCGCGTATCTGGTCGACCGCGCGCCCGCCGACATCGATGGCGGCCGCGACCGGCTGGCAGCGACGATCGAGGAACTGCTCGACGACTGGATCGCCATCGCCGCCGAACAGACCGGCGCCGGCGGACGCTTCACCTACGAAGACCGCCCGCAGCGCCTGCTCCATCCGCCGCTCGACCCGGTGCTGGACAATCTGTCGCCCGGCCATCAACGGTTCCAGGCCGGCTGGAGCATGCGCGACGTCGAGCCGGCGGTGCTGGTCCGGCCTCGCGGACCGACCGGCGAACGGGTCGGTGGCGCGGGGGACATGGCATGACCGGCAAGAAGGTGACGCTGCGCCAGTCGCAACTGGTGCTGGGCTTCGGTCCCGGCGCGATGGTCGACCTGCCGACACGCTCGGTCGTCATCGGGGGACTTGACCTGTGGCACATGCGCGAACGCGGCAGTTGGCGTCCGATCCACGAACCCCGCGCGGCGGCGGTGCTGGAGACGCTGTTGCGGGGCACCGGCCGGCTGGCCGACGGCGTACGGCTGATGCTGCGCACCCCGCCCGTGCATGACGAGAACCGCACCGGCCCCGGCGAACCGCCGGGAATCGAGGCGCGCATCTTTCCCGCATGGTTCGTCGCCCGCGATGCCGAGGAACTGGGCGAGGTTCGGCGCCGCCGGCTGGTCCGCTGGCGCGACCTGAATCCGCGCGGGCGGGCGGAGCTGGTCGACGATGACGGCCGTCACCTCGCGGTGACCCCGATCCGCTTCGTCGCCGGTTGTCACAAGGGGCATTTGCAGGACATCGATTGGGCCTATGCCGTGCATGTCGACCTGCCCGGTCGTTGCGTGCAGCCGCTGTGGCTGGAGGAACGCGGCACGTCGGGCGATCCCGCCTCGACCCGCATCATGTGCGGATGCGGTGCGGCGCTGTCGCTGCGCGATGCGCAAGCCGATGGCCGCTTCGGCAAATGTCGCGGCCGTCGCCCATGGCTGCCGACCGACGATGCCGATTGCGGAGAGAATCTGCGCTTCCTGACCCGCACGGCGACCAACGCCTATTTCCCGCAGGTGCTGACCGTCATCTCGCTGCCCGCCGGCGAGGACGAACTGACCCGTCTGGTCGAGGCGCATATGGACGCGATCGACTGGGTGACCAGCGAAGCGGAGATGGCGATCGCCCGCCGCGCCAACCCGGCGCTCCGCGCCGCACTCGCCGGCTGGAGCGATGCCGACGTCGTCGCCCGTGTCGCGCAACTGCGCAGCACCGGGCATCAGACGATGGCAAAGGCGCCGAAGGTCGCCGAATTCGACCTCCTCGCCTCCGGCCTGCCCGTCATCGGCAGCGATACGCCCGACGCCCGCCTGTTCGCCCGCACCCTGAGCCGCGAACAATGGGATGGCGACCGCCCGCGCCTGTCGCCGATCGCCTCGGCCGTCGCCGTCCACCGCCTGCGCGAGGTCGCCTGTCTCTATGGCTTCACCCGCTTCGAAGCCGCCCCGACCGCAATCGACGGCGATCTGGAGGAACTGCATATCGCGGTCGAGGGTGCCGCGCTCGCCGTCGATCTCGAATGGCTGCCTGCCGTCGAACAACTGGGCGAAGGCATCTTCCTGCGCTTCGACCCACAGGCGATCCGCGACTGGCTGTGCCGCCCGGCGGTCGCGATGCGCGGCGAAGCATTGCTGTCGGGCTGGGATCGCTGGCGTGCCGGACAGGCCTATGGCGACAAGCTGCGTTTCCCCGGCCTAGCTTATTATGCGATGCATGGCTTTTCCCACGCGCTGATGACCGAAATCGCGCTCGACTGCGGCTATCCCGCGACTGCGCTCAAGGAACGGCTCTACGCGATCGTCGACGAGGATGGGGAACGCTTCGGCCTGCTGCTCTACACCGCCTCGACCGGCACGCAGGGGACGCTGGGCGGGCTGGTCGCGGTGCTGCCGCGGCTCGGCGCCATTGCCGAACGCGCGCTCGACCGGCTGGCCCTGTGCAGCGGCGACCCGATCTGCGCCGAACACGATCCCGATGCCCATGCCGACGAACGCGCACTGAGCGGCGCGGCCTGCCATAGCTGCCTGCTGGTCGCCGAAACCAGCTGCGAGGCGCGCAACCTCTACCTCGACCGCGCGCTGACCGCCCCGACCGTGCTGACCGATGCGACGGCGTTGTTCAACGCATGACCCCGCGTTCCAGCCGGTGGCCGCTTTGGCGGGAATGCAACCGAAGCGGCGGCGATTGCCCGCATATGCTTGACTGCCCCGCCCTATCGGCCATGCTTCGTCGCGGGAGGGCGGCATGATCGGTTGGCGGGACGAGAACGGCGGGGTGCATCGCGGTTCGCTGTTCGCGGTGTTCGCGGCGCTGGCGGACGGAGCGGCATGGAGCTTTCCGGCGTTGCGCCCGCATCAGCGCGAGCCATGGCATGCCTTCACCGTGCAGGTCGCGGCGATGGCGCTGCTGCGCGCGGGGCTGGATACGCTGCCCGGCGGCGAGGCGGCGTGGCGCGACCTGCTCCACGGCCTGACCCCCGACCGGCCCGAGGCATGGGAACTGGTGGTCGACGACTGGTCGAAACCGGCGTTGCTCCAGCCACCGACCATCGCCGCGACCGATCGCGCGGCGTACAAGAACCGCCTGCCGACCCCCGACGCGCTCGACATGCTGGTGACCGCCAAGAATCACGACGTGAAGCAGGAGCGGATGGTCGGTGCCAGCGACGAGGACTGGCTGTTCGCGCTGGTGACGCTGCAGACGACCGAGGGGTTTCTGGGGGCTGGCAATTACGGCATTTCACGGATGAATGGCGGCTTCGCCAGCCGGATGAGCATCGGCATCCGGCCGACCGGCGGCGCGGGCGCGATGTTCCGGCGCGACGTCGAACGGCTGGTCGCCGATGGCCGCGCGCGTCCCGATCGCCGTACCGGTACCGAATTGCTGTGGACGGTGCCATGGGATGGTACCGCGTCGCTTCGCTATGACGACCTCGACGAACTCTATGTCGAAATCTGCCGTCGTGTCCGCCTGCGCCGCGATGCGACCGGCGCGATCGAGGCGTTGGCCGCCGGATCGAAATGCGCGCGCGTCGCGGCGACCGAACTGAAAGGCAATACGCTCGACCCCTGGGCGCCGATGAAGGCCGACGGTTCGACCAGCCACACGCCCACCGGCGCCGGTTTCGGCTATCGCCAGATGGCGACCTTGCTCGATTCCAAAAAGATCGCCCTGCCCCGCCTCGCCAAACCGGACCCCGCCGACGACCGCGACGGGCTGGCGATCGTTGCCGCCGCCCTGGTGCGCGGACAGGGCAAGACCGAAGGCCTGCACCGCCGCACCATCCGCACGCCCGGTGCCTTTCGCGATGCGGAGGGGCGCCCGCTCCCGCTCGACCGGATCGGCGAGGTCGCGGGAAAGCGCGCGGAGGACGGGTTCCAGGCCAGCCGCCGCCTGAGCCGCGCGCTGATCTCGCTGGTACAGGGTGGTCCGGACAAGGCACGGCTGGACGATGACAGCGCCAAGAAGAAGATCGAACGCTGGATGAACCGCTTCAACGAAGCGGTCGACGGCATCTTCTTCGACCCGCCATTCTGGGCGGAGGTCGCGGCGACCGACGACAATCACCGCATGGCGTGGCGGGAAACCCTGCGCGACCTTGCGACCGATAGCTTCGCCATCGCCGCCGAAGCCGCACCGGGCACCGAAGTCCGCCGCCTGCCCGCCCGCGCGCGCGCCGGATCGCTACTCCACCACGAAATGAAGAAATGGGTCGAGGATGCCGAATATGGCGAGTAACCCTGCCGCCGCAGGTGCGGCCGCTGCGCCGCCCAATGACTGGATGTGGTCGATCTCGGGTCGCGTGAAGGGAATGTCGAGCGGCGATCGTGCCGCGCTGCGCAGGATGGAACTGACCAGATCGCCGGCGGCAGATGCGGTCGCGATCAAGATGCTGCTGCGCGCAGACGTTCCGCAATCGCGGATCAGGGACGACTGGACGCGGCTACGCCTGATCGGCCATTTCTCCGGACTGCTGTCGGGCACCGCCGCCCTGTACCCGCATGAGGAAAAGCGCGGCGTCGGGGCCGCATTGTTCGAGGCGGGTTTCTCCGAAAAGCGCCTGCTGCGCCTGCTCGCCAGCCGGGGGGAGGCGCTTGGCGATCAACTCGCCCTCGCCGTCCGCATCCTGTCGCGCGAGCGCCAGCCGGTGAACCTGTGGGACATCTATCACCTGCTGGGTGACGATCCAACCAAGTCGGACGCCGCCCGGCTGCGCATGGCGCGGCATTATTATGCCGCACAGGCAAAACATTCCGCCGCACCGGCCCGACCGTAATCATGGGATTTCGCATGACGACCACCGCAACCGACGGCACCGTGCCGAAATTCATCCAGATCCATTTCCTCGCCGCATGGCCCGGCGCGCTGCTCAACCGCGACGATGCCGGCCTTGCCAAGCGCCTGCCCTTCGGCACCGCCACGCGGACGCGGATTTCGTCGCAATGCCTGAAGCGGCACTGGCGCATGGCCGACGACCGGCACGCCCTGCATGAACTGGCGAAGCAGAACGGCGTCGAGGGCGTCCGCTCGAAACAGGCGATCGAACGCGAAGTCACCGGCCCGCTGCGTGCCCGCTTCGACAAGGACATGGTCGATGCGGTCGAGGACGCCTTCATCGCCAAATTCTATGGCAAGAACGCCAAGGACAAGCAGCAGCGTCAGGCGTTGCTGTTCGGTCGCCCCGAACTGAACTGGCTGCGCGCCGAGGCCGAACGCCTCCTCGCCGAAAGCGGCAGTGCGGCCGGTGTGAAGGCGGCAGCGGACATCTGGGTCAAGGAACAGAAGAACAATCTGAACCAGCTGCGCGACCAGAACCTGCTGGCCGCCTCGCTGGAAGCCGCTTTGTTCGGTCGCATGGTGACCAGCGATACGAAGGCGAACCGCGATGCGGCGATCCATGTCGCCCACGCCTTCACCGTCCATGCGATGCAGGCGGAGACCGATTATTTCACCGTCGTCGACGACCTCAGCGACCGCGAACAGGGTGACGATGCCGGGGCCGCCGGCGTGTTCGACACCGAACTGACCTCGGGCCTCTATTACGGCTATGTCGTGGTCGACGTGCCGTTGCTGGTATCGAACCTGACCGGCTGCGACCGGCGCGACTGGGCGGGCGATCAAGACCGCGCGCTGGCCGCGCAGGTGGTCGAGCATCTGGTCCACCTCGTCGCCGAAATCTCGCCCGGCGCGAAGAAGGGATCGACCGCGCCGTACAGCCGCGCCGAACTGGTGCTGGTCGAGGCCGGCGACCGCCAGCCGCGCACCCTCGCCAATGCCTTTCGCGATGCGATCGCGACCAAATACGACCCTGAAGGCTCGCTCGGCCAACGGACGGCGCAGGCCATGGCCAAGCATCTCGCCGACTATGACGGCCTTTATCAAACCGGCGAGGCCCGTCGACTGACTGCTATGCCCGATCTCGCCTTGACCGGCATCGCCAACGGCCCGTTGCGCGAACTGGCGGCATGGGCCGGCACGATCGTGCGGGACGCCCGCGCGTGAAACACCTGCTGCTCGATTGCGACGCGCCGTTGATGAGTTTCGGCGGCGATCTGGTCGATGCATACGGCGTGGTGCGCGATTTTCCGGCGAAGTCGATGGTGGCGGGGCTGTTCGCCAACGCGCTCGGATGGGAACGCTACGATATCGATGCGCAGGCGGCGTTGCAGGACCGTCTGGCGATCGGATCGGCGCGCGTGGTCGAGGGGCAGCGCCAGCGCGAGTTCCAAACCGCACAGCTCGGTGCCAATGACCGCGGCTGGACCACGCGCGGCCGGGTCGAGGGGCGCGCGGGCGGCGCCGATACCTATAAGTCCCCGCACATCCGCTATCGTGACATGGACGCCGATGCCCGCGTCCTCATCGCCTGCCGGCTGGAACCGGCCGACGCCGCACCCGATCTCGATGCGCTGGCGGCGGCGCTGTCCCGCCCCGAACGCCCGTTGTTCCTCGGTCGCAAACCCTTCCTCCCGTCGCGACCGCTGCTGCTGGGCGTGGTCGAGGCCGACACCATCCTCGACGCACTCGCCCTCGGCCTCGCCAGAATCGACCTCCCCCGCCCCGCCGCGCTTCGCGCGCAATGGCCGCTCGGCGAACCCTCCAGCGCGCTCGTGCCGCAGGACGCGCAGGTGGAGGAACTGACTGACGAACGCCACTGGCCCGCCGGCGTCCATGCCGGACTTCGCCGGGTGAAGGTCGGGCGGATCAACTTCCCGGAGGCGACGCCATGACCCTCCATCTGGTTCACATCCCCATCGAGGTCCGCGCGCTTGCCGCCCTGGCGGTGGCGTGGCGGCGCAGCGACGACGATCTCGGCTATGCGCTGCACGCGGCGCTGCTCGCCCGGTTCGGCGACGCCGCCCCCCGCCCGTTCCGTTTCCTGCCCGACCATGAATCGGGTCCGCACCTGCTAGGCTATGTGTCCGATCGCACGGCCTTTGACGAAGCCGCCGCGCTACCGCCCGCAGACGCCATGGTCGCCGCCGTCCTGCCCGGCGAACCGCGACTAAGGGCAATGCCCGATCCATGGCGCGAAGGGGCACGCTATGGCTTCGAAGTGCGCGTCCGCCCGGTGGTGCGCTTCGGCAAGAGCGTCCGTGCCGCGCGTGCCGAACGCGGTGGCGGATGGCTGCATGGTGCCGGTGAGATCGACGCCAACACCGCCGCGCGCGAACGGGTCGAACGCGCGGGCGGTGATCCCGACACGGTCGATCGGGCGGCGGTGTATATCGACTGGCTCGCGACCCGTCTGGCTGGTGCAGCGACGCTCGACCATGCCGACCTCCGCCATTTCTGCCGCACCCGCACCTTGCGCAACACCCACCGCAGCGAAGGGCGTCGCACCCACCGGGTCGAGGGGCCGGACGCGCTGATCGGCGGCACGCTGACGATCACCGATCCGGCTGCGTTTGCGGCGCTGCTGGCCAAGGGGGTCGGGCGGCACGCAGGCTTCGGCTATGGCATGTTGCTGCTCGCCCCGCCGCCCCGGGCCGGATAGATGCTGTCTGGTCGCCTCGGTCTCGAAAAGGCGCGCATTCCCCATGCCGACCGGCAGGGGCTGGTCTGGCTCGATCGCGGCCGGCTGGAGGTGGAGGATGGCTGCCTCCGCTTCGTCACAGCGGGCGGCGGGACGCTAGGCGCGGGCGATTACCAGATTCCCTATCACGCGATCTCGATCGTGTTGCTCGGCCCCGGATCGAGCGTCACCCATGACGCGCTGCGCCTGCTCGCCCGGCACGGCTGCGCGCTCGCAGCGATCGGCGACGGGGCGGTGCGCTTCTACACCGCGCCGCCGCTGATGCCCGACAGTTCGGCGCTGGCCCGTGCGCAGGTCCGCCGCTGGGCCGATCCGAAGCTGCGCATGGAAACCGCGCGTGCCATGTATGCGATGCGCTTCGGCGAGATCGTGCGCACCCGCGACATCGCCGTGCTGCGCGGACAGGAAGGGGCGCGGATCAAGCGCGCCTATGTCCTTGCCGCCGAACGACACGGCATCGTGTGGAACGGCCGCCGTTACGACCGTGAAAATCCGGAGGCCGGCGACCTCGCCAACCAAGCGATCAACCATGCCGGATCGGCGATGACCGCCGCCGCCGCGGTCGCGGTGGCCGCGACCGGCGCAATCCCGCAACTGGGCTTCGTACACGAGGATTCGGGGCAGAGCTTCGTCCTCGACATCGCCGACCTCTATCGCCACGACATGCTGCTCGACATTGCCTTCGGCGCGGTCCGCGAGGCACGCGCCAGGGGCGCCGCGCCGATCGAGCGGCTGGTCCGCAAACGCGCTGCGCTGCTCTTTCGCCAGCGCAGCGTCATTCCCGGTATGATCGACCGGATCAAGGCGCTGCTGCTCCCCGCCGCCGGGCCGCCCGCCGATGCTTCGCCCGCCGTCGTGCCGCTGCCCGAACCGAACTGACGCCGTGCCGCTGACCGTCGTCATCACCCGCGACGTCGAGGATCGCTATCGCGGCTTCCTCGGCTCGGCGATGCTCGAACTGGCGCCCGGCGTCTATGCCCAGCCCCGCATGAGCGCGGGCGTACGCGGCCGCATCTGGACCGTCGTCGAGGAATGGCACACCCGCTTGCGCCGCGGCAGCATCGTGATGTGCTGGGCCGAACCCGCCTCCGCCGGCGGCCTCGGCCTGTCGGTACTGGGCGAACCGCCCAAGGACGTGATCGCGCACGACGGCATCCTCCTGGTCCGCCGCGCACTGTCCGCGCGACAGACACCGCAGCCGCCGGAGCCGCCGGGATGAGGTTGGCGGGGGTACGAGAAGGACGGTCTTTGACATCGTGAAGGAATCGAGGCAGTTAGATGGCAGAGGCTCCCCCGCACCCGCGGGGATCGACCCGTGACGTTCGGGGCAGCAGTCGTCTTGGCTACGGCTCCCCCGCACCCGCGGGGATCGACCCATGTTTTCGAGCGGCCGTGAGTTCGGCCGCAAGGCTCCCCCGCACCCGCGGGGATCGACCTTTCCCATTTATGGGCAGGCGATCGATACTTCGGGCTCCCCCGCACCCGCGGGGATCGACCCGCCCATACCCGGTCTAGCGCGGAGTTTGCTGCGGCTCCCCCGCACCCGCGGGGATCGACCCTGCATTTGATGGACCCGCGGCTTTGTTCGCCGGGCTCCCCCGCACCCGCGGGGATCGACCCATGCGGGTCGCTTCTAGATACCGCGCCTCGTTGGCTCCCCCGCACCCGCGGGGATCGACCCACGGTTGGCGGCAAGGGGCAGTATACCACTGCGGCTCCCCCGCACCCGCGGGGATCGACCCGACGCGAGTAGCCACGCAACCGCTTGATGCCCGGCTCCCCCGCACCCGCGGGGATCGACCCCGCTGGAAAACTCGGCCCACGCATTGGTGAGAGGCTCCCCCGCACCCGCGGGGATCGACCCCGTTCGCCGCGTACGACGACTACACCGCCGCCGGCTCCCCCGCACCCGCGGGGATCGACCCCTCCCACTTTTTCGTCGTGTAGTTGCGGGCAAGGCTCCCCCGCACCCGCGGGGATCGACCCCCAGTCCGGCGACGAGCGTTGATCGTGTCGCCGGCTCCCCCGCACCCGCGGGGATCGACCCTTGCAAATGGTGCTGTCGATTCTCGCTTTCGTGGCTCCCCCGCACCTGCGGGGATCGACCCGCCTGCACCTGTCGGCGGTAATCGTCGGCGATGGCTCCCCCGCACCTGCGGGGATCGACCCCCATCGGCAAGATTCTCAAAGGCCCCAACTTCGGCTCCCCCGCACCCGCGGGGATCGACCCCTGACCACCTACCGGGGGCTGGTCGAGAGCGTGGCTCCCCCGCACCCGCGGGGATCGACCCGACTGACGCGCCGCTGTTTGCCACAGAAACCTGGCTCCCCTGCACCGGCGATAATTTATACACGCCGACTTCCCGGCCCTGATCGCAGCGTCGGCGTTTATGAATTCCGACCCGTGCAGGAACGACGATCCGCTGCCACCCCCTCCACGATCGCCCCCGCCGCCGCCGACACATCGGCCCACGTCACCTCGAATCCCGCCGCGCCGCCGTAATAGGGATCGACCACCGCCTGCCCCGTCCGGCCCGGCACGGCATCCATCAACAACCCGATCCTCGCGGTCGAATCCTTCGGCGCCCGCCGCCGCAGTTCCGCCAGATTGTCGCGGTCGAGCGCGAGGATATCGGTGAACCGCCGAAAGTCCGCCGCCACGACCTGCCGCGCGCGATGCCCCGAAATATCGATGCCATGGGCCAGCGCCACCGCCTGCGACCGCGGATCGGGCGGGTTGCCGACATGCCACGCGCCCGTTCCCGCCGAATCGACCGTCATCGCCACCCCCGCCCGCGCCGCCGCATCGCGCAGTGCCGCCTCGGCCAGCGGCGAGCGACAGATGTTGCCGAGACAGACAAGCAGGAACGAGCGGGTGGACGATAGCGACATAGTGCTCTCCATATCCGTTCGGTTCGGGCAGTTTCGAGCGAAGCAAACGGATGAGGCGAAAACGGACGAAACCCATGGCATCCCCCGCCCCCATACGCCAATAGTATCCCAAACAGGGGAGAGGCCGATGGCAACAGCAACCACACCGATCGCACCGACCACGGTGCGCGAATGGATCGGCTGGGCGGCGGTGGCGATCGTCGGTGCGATCGCGCTCGGCTGGATCGCGCTGATGCGGGGCGAACCGGTCAACGCGCTGTGGATCGTCGTCGCGTCGCTGTGCGTCTACGCCATCGCCTATCGCTTCTATGGTCTGTTCATCGCCAGCCGCGTGCTGCGCGTCGATCCCTCCCGCCCCACCCCGGCGGTCCGTCGCGACGATGGCCTCGACTATGTTCCCACCCACAAGGGCGTGCTGTTCGGCCACCATTTCGCCGCCATCGCCGGCGCGGGGCCATTGGTCGGCCCGGTCCTCGCGGCGCAAATGGGCTATCTGCCGGGCACGCTCTGGCTGCTCGCCGGCGTGGTGTTCGCCGGCGCGGTGCAGGATTTCCTGATCCTCTATTTCTCCACCCGGCGCGATGCCCGGTCGCTCGGCGACATGATCCGCAGCGAAATGGGGCTGATCCCCGGCACCATCGCGCTGATCGGCGTGCTGATGATCATGATCATCCTGCTCGCGGTCCTCGCGCTGGTGGTGGTCAAGGCGCTGACCGGCAGTCCATGGGGCACCTTCACCGTCTTCGCGACCATCCCGATCGCGGTGCTGATGGGTCTCTATGGCCGCTTCCTGCGCCCCGGCAAGATCGCCGAAATGTCGGTGATCGGTTTCGTGCTGCTGATGGCCGCGATCGTCGGTGGCGAGCCGGTGGCGCATTCGCCGACGCTCGCCCCGCTGTTCACCTATTCGGGGCCGGCGCTGGCTCTCATCCTGATGGCGTACGGCTTCGTCGCCTCGGTCGCGCCGGTCTGGCTGCTGCTCGCCCCGCGCGACTATCTGTCGACCTTTCTCAAGATCGGGGTGATCGCCGGCCTCGCGCTCGGCATCCTCTATGTCCGTCCCGACCTGCAGATGCCCGCCGTTACCCACTTCATCGACGGCACCGGCCCGGCATTCTCGGGCAAGCTGTTCCCGTTCCTGTTCATCACCATCGCCTGCGGCGCAGTCTCCGGTTTCCACGCGCTGATCGCCAGCGGCACCACGCCCAAGATGGTCGCAAGCGAAGCCGACCTCCGCTTCATCGGCTATGGCGCGATGCTGACCGAAAGTTTCGTCGCGATCATGGCGCTGATCGCCGCCTGCGTGCTCGACCCCGCCGTCTATTTCGCGATGAACGCCCCGCCCGCCCTCATCGGCACCACCGCCCAGAGCGCCGCGCAGGCGATCGCGGGATGGGGCTTCGTGGTCACCCCCGACATGCTTGATCAGTTGGCGCGCAACGTCGGCGAAAGCAGCATCCTGTCGCGCGCGGGCGGCGCGCCGACGCTGGCGGTCGGCATGGCGCATATCCTGTCCCAAGTGATCGGCGGACAAGCGATGATGGCCTTCTGGTACCATTTCGCCATTCTGTTCGAAGCGCTGTTCATCCTGACCACGGTCGATGCCGGCACCCGCGTCGCCCGCTTCATGATCCAGGACCTGCTCGGCAGCTTCATTCCGGCGATGAAGGAAACGCAGAAGCTCGGCCCCAACCTGATCGGCACCGCGCTCGCCGTCGCCGCTTGGGGGTATTTCCTCTATAGCGGCGTGACCGACCCGCTGGGCGGGATCAACACGCTGTGGCCACTGTTCGGCATTTCGAACCAGATGCTCGCCGCCATCGCGCTGATCCTGTCGACGGTGCTGCTCTTCAAGATGAAGCGCGACCGCTATGCATGGGTCACGATAGTCCCGACCGCATGGTTGCTGATCTGCACGCTGACCGCCGGCTGGCAGAAGCTGTTCGACGCCAATCCGAAGATCGGCTTCCTCGCCCACGCCAACGTCTTTTCGGAAGCCCTCGCACGCGGCGAGATCCTCGCCCCCGCCAAGACCGCGGCGGAGATGCAGCGGATCATCCTCAACGACCGCATCGATGCAGGGCTGTGCGTGCTGTTCATCGTCGTCGTGCTCTCGATCCTGACCTACGGCATCGGCGCGATCCGCAAGGCCAAGGCGGCCCGCACCCCTACCACACAGGAGGTCGGCGATGCGGTTCCTGCGTAAGCTGGCCGAGGGGGCGCGGCTGATGGTCGGCATCCCCGATTACGACCGCTACGTCGCCCACCGCGTCGCGCACCATCCGCACGAACCGGTGATGAGCGTCAAGGAATTCCACCGCGACCGCATCGCCCGTCGCTACGGCACCGGCCCCGGCGCCCCGCCAAGGTGTTGCTGAGGGGCCTACACCAAAATCGTCACCCCAACGCAGGCTGGGGTCTCCCGCGGCTCCTGTCCCGCCCGCCAACCGGCAGATCCCAGCCTGCGCTGGAATGACGTTTATGGAACGGCACAAAAAAGCCCCTCCCTGACAGGGAGGGGTTGGGGTAGGTCGGCCCGCGAGGAACGGTAACGCCAACCAACTGGCCTACCCACCCCCAACCCCTCCCTTGTCAGGGAGGGGAGCAAAGAACCGCTACTCCCGGATATTGCGCCGGAACGTCTCGGGCAGGAACAGCGCGCCCAGCACCAGCGTCACCACCGCCAGCACCACCGGATACCACAGCCCGTAATAGATATCCCCCGTGGCCGCGACCATCGCGAACGCGGTCGTCGGCAGGAACCCGCCGAACCAGCCATTGCCGATATGATAGGGCAACGACATCGACGTATAGCGGATGCGGCTGGGGAACAATTCGACCAGCAGCGCCGCGATCGGGCCATAGACCATGGTCACCAGCAGCACCATGAACCACAGGATCAGGATCACCAGCGGCTTGTTGATCGCCGCCGGATCGGCCTTGGCCGGATAGCCTGCTTCCGCCAGCGCCGCCGCCACTTCGCCCTGATAGGCGGTGATCGCCGCCGCCCGCGCCGGCCCGGTCACCTGCGCCGGATCGGGCGCGACCAGCGTCCGGGCGCCGACGCTCACGCTGGCGATGGTCCCCGCCGGTGCCTCGACATTGGTATAGCTGATGCCGTTCTTCGCCAGATACGACTTGGCGATGTCGCAGCTTTTCGCATCGAACTTGTTTCGCCCGATCGGATCGAACTGGACCGAGCAGTCCGCGTCATGCGCGCTCACTCGCACCGGCGACGCCGTCTGCGCCTGCGCCAGCGCCGGATTGGCGGCATCGGTCAGCGCCCCGAACAGCGGGAAATAGGTGATCGCCGCCAGCGCACAGCCGGCCATGATGATCCATTTCCGCCCGATCTTGTCCGACAGCCAGCCGAAGAACACGAAGAACGGCGTCCCCAGCGCCAGCGAGATCGCCAGCAGCACGTTCACCGTCGCCCCGTCGACCTTCATCATCTTCTCAAGGAAGAACAGGACATAGAATTGCCCGGTATACCAAACCACCGCCTGACCCATCGCCGCGCCGAACAGCGCGATCAGCACGACCTTCAAATTCGGCCAGCGCAGGAACGCCTCGGTCAGCGGTGCCTTCGACGTCTTGCCCTCTTCCTTCATCTTCAGGAACACCGGGCTTTCCGACAATTGCAGCCGGATCCACATCGATACGCCCAGCAGCAGGATCGACACGAGGAACGGCAACCGCCACCCGAACCCACCGAACGTCTCCTCGCCCAGCAGCGTGCGGAACCCGATCACGACCAGCAAAGCCGCGAACAGCCCCATCGTCGCCGTCGTCTGGATGAAGCTGGTATACAGCCCCCGCTTCCCGTCGGGCGCATGTTCGGCGACATAGGTCGCGGCGCCGCCATATTCGCCGCCCAGCGCCAGCCCCTGCAAAATGCGCAGCGCGACGAGGATCACCGGCGCCGCCACGCCGATACTGGCATAGGAGGGCAGCAACCCGACCGCGAAGGTCGACAGGCCCATGATCCCCATAGTCACCAGAAACGTGTTCTTGCGCCCGACCAGATCGCCGATCCGCCCGAACACCAGCGCCCCGAACGGCCGCACCGCAAACCCGGCCGCGAACGCACCCAGCGCCAGGATGAACCCCGTCGTTTCGTTCACGCCCGAAAAGAATTGCTTCGAGATGTACGTCGCCAGCAGCCCGTACAGATAGAAATCATACCATTCGAACACGGTGCCCAGCGACGACGCGGCGATCACCAGTTTCTCGTTCTGGCCCTTGGGGGTCGCCCCGGCCGTTGCTTCCGCCATGGCGGCATCCTCTCCTTTGCCGGATCGTTGCCCGATCCCGGCGTTTCACTCCCCTCCCTGACAGGGAGGGGCTGCGGGTGGGTCGGCCAGTTGGCTGGCGTTACCGTCCCTCGCGGGCCGACACACCCCCCGACCCCTCGCTTTTCAGGGAGGGGAGGAGGCGGGAAACCGGCGCGTTGCGCAGGGGCACGATCGTTCGCCGCACTTCCCTGCCGCGCCAGTGTCATCTGCGCGGGCCATGGGCGGAAGTACGACCTTGGTCGTAGGGGCAAGCGGCTTGACGCGCATACCCCTCACCACAGATCAAGGGCATAGGAGAGACATATGACCCAGACGATTCACGCGGCCCGCCAAGACGATGCCGCGCGCGTGGACCAGGCCGAGTACGAAGCGCGCTACGCCGCCTCGGTCGCCGATCCCGAAGCCTATTGGCGCGAGGGCGGCACCTGCATCGACTGGTCGCGGCCCTATTCCGAGGTCAAGGACACCTCGTTCGATGAAGCCGATTTCCGCATCCGCTGGTTCGCCGATGGCCAGACCAACGTCTCGGTCAACTGCCTCGACCGCCATCTCGCCGAACGCGGTGACCAGGTCGCGATCATCTGGGAAGGCGACGAACCGGGCGAGACGCGCCGCGTCACCTATCGCGAACTCCACAGCCAAGTCTGCTGCTTCGCCAACGTCCTGAAGGCGAAGGGCGTGAAGAAGGGCGACCGCGTCACCCTCTATCTGCCGATGATGGCGGAGGCAGCGGCGGCGATGCTCGCCTGCACCCGCATCGGCGCAATCCATTCGATCGTGTTCGGCGGCTTTTCGCCCGACAGCCTCGCCAACCGCATCGTCGATTGCGACAGCCGTTTGGTCATCACCGCCGACGAAGGCTGTCGCGGCGGCAAGCGCATCCCGCTAAAGGCCAATGTCGACAAGGCGCTGGCCCATGCTCCCGGCGTCGACACCGTCATCGTCATCCGCCGCAGCGGCGCGGACGTACCGATGGTCGAGGGCCGCGATCACTGGCTCCACGACCTGCTCGCCGAAGCCTCGCCCGACTGCCCGGCCGAACCGATGGACGCCGAAGACCCGCTGTTCATCCTCTATACCAGCGGCTCGACCGGCAAGCCCAAGGGCGTGCTCCACACGACCGGCGGCTATCTGGTCTGGGCGCACACCACCTTCCGCGACGTGTTCGATTACCGTGATGGCGAAATCTTCTGGTGCACCGCCGATATCGGCTGGGTCACCGGCCACAGCTATGTCGTCTACGGCCCGCTCAGCAACGGCGCAACCACGGTCATGTTCGACGGCGTGCCCAACTATCCCGACCATGGCCGCTTCTGGGAAACGATCGACCGGCTGGGCGTCAACATCTTCTACACCGCCCCTACTGCGATCCGCGCGCTGATGCGCGAAGGCGACCAGTGGGTGACGAAATCCAGCCGAAAGTCGCTGCGCATCCTCGGCTCAGTCGGCGAACCGATCAATCCGGAGGCATGGGACTGGTATCACCGCGTCGTCGGCGACCGCCGCTGCCCGATCGTGGATACCTGGTGGCAGACCGAAACCGGCGGCATCCTCATCTCGCCCCTCCCCTATGCCACCGACCTGAAACCCGGCAGCGCGACAAAACCCCTGCCCGGCGTACAGCCGCTGATCGTCGATGCGGAGGGCAAGGAACTGGACGGCGCGACCGAGGGTAACCTGTGCATCGCCGACAGCTGGCCGGGGCAGATGCGGACGGTGTGGGGCGACCACGACCGGTTCTTCCAGACCTATTTCACCACCTATCCTGGCAAGTACTTCACCGGCGACGGCGTGCGCCGCGACGCCGACGGCTATTACTGGATCACCGGCCGCGTCGACGACGTCATCAACGTCAGCGGTCACCGCATGGGCACCGCCGAGGTCGAAAGCGCCCTCGTCGCGCATCAAAAAGTTGCCGAAGCCGCGGTCGTCGGCATGCCCCACGACATCAAGGGGCAAGGCATCTACGCCTATGTGACGCTCAACGCCGGCGAGGAACCGTCCGACGACCTGCGCGCCGAACTCCGCAACTGGGTCCGGCAGGAAATCGGCCCCGTCGCCACCCCCGACGCCCTCCAATTCGCGCCGGGTCTGCCCAAAACCCGCTCGGGCAAGATCATGCGCCGCATCCTGCGCAAGATCGCCGAGAACGACACCGGGAACCTCGGCGACACCTCGACGCTCGCCGACCCGAGCGTGGTCGACACGCTGGTCAGCGAACGCATCCGTCCGGCGTAAGCATTTAACAGCGAGCATCGCCCTCACCCTACCCACCGGCTACGCCGGCGGGCCCCTTCCCTCTCTCGGTGGGAGAGGGAGGG
>NZ_LMKE01000008.1:36865-51723 GCF_001421245.1 Sphingomonas sp. Leaf10
CGAAGCCGCGGAAGGGTGAGCGCGACGGAAGAGGCATGATAACCCCCACCATCCTCATCGCCGACGACCACCCGCTGTTCCGCCAGGCGCTGACCCTCGCCGTCACCCAGGTCCGCGCGCAAGCGACCATCCTCGAAGCCGGCTCGCTCGACCGCGCGGTGCAAGCGGTCCGTGCAGCAACCGACCTGACCCTGATCCTCCTCGACCTGAACATGCCCGGCGCGGTCGGCTATAGCGGCGTCGCCCTGCTCCATGCCGAGGCCCCCGACGTCCCCATTCTCGTCATCTCCGGCGCAGACCGCGCCGCCGCCTATGCCCAGGTCGCCCGCTTCGGCGCGGTCGGCTTCGTCGGCAAGGACGCCCCGCTCGACCAGATCGAAACCGCCATCGCCGCCGCCCTGTCCGGCGAACGCATGGCCATCGAGGCTCCGGGCGAGGACGACATCGCCACCCGCGTCGCCACCCTCACCCCGACGCAACTGCGCGTCCTGCTCGGCGTCCTCGCCGGCCGCCTCAACAAACAAATCGCCCACGACCTCGGCATCGCCGAAGCCACCGTAAAGGTCCACATGACCGCCGTGCTGCGCAAACTCGACGTCGGCAATCGCACGCAGGCGGCGGTGGCGGCGAGGGCATTGGGGCTGGAGGTGGCGGGGTAGAGACGAAAAGTTCTCAAATTGGATCGAGTTGCGGGAAAGCGGATGGGCCAGGAATCCTATTGGACCGTATAGACCTTCTGCACGATACCTTCAGGCGATCTATAAGTTTGAAAGCCCATCGCCTCATAGTAGCGAAGACCAGACGGATTATCGGCACCGATATAGGCGTCTATTTTCTCCATCCCCACTTGTTCTGCCGCGTCTCGGCTCGATCGAAACAGCGCACTCCCTACGCCTTGCCGATGGGCGCGGGGGCTGATGTGGGTGCCTATGATCCCCCAGCCCGCCGGCACGTCGTAACGGTTGCCCACTTCCGCCCGAATCAATAACTGAAAGCCGAGAACAACCCCTTCGTTGTCAATCGCTACCGTGCAACGAATACTGGCCGGGTTGGCGATGTATTGCTGGGTCACGAACGCTTCATCGTTCGGCCGTTCTCGACCCGTATGTGCGATTATCTCGCGTAGCACTTGGCTCATAGCTGCCGCATCATCGAGTGATGCTGTGCGGGTGTCCATATATTCCCAACCTCTGTCCCAGCCAGACCTTATGCAACTGTGAGCGCGGTCTGCAAATGAGCGATGACAATGCCGTCCCGAAAAGAAACCTGTGACGAGAATTCCGCCGCGCCGATCCCGCTAACGGCCGCTTGCGGGTTCCGCTTTCCCGAGACCCCTGTGCGGCCATAGCGAAACGGGAAGCTGCGGAACCGCAGGAACACCGATACCGTCCGCCGACCGTCGATGGCGACCGGCACCCACCCGCCCGACCCCTTTCCTACAGCGCCATCCTTTGCGACCCTCCCATCCGGCTCCTTCTCTCTGCTGCTAACCCTCCACGCACCACGCCCCAAATGCGCAACACAACACAAAACGCGGCAAGTGTGACTTTTGTGACCTTTGGCCGATTTCCGTAAGGTTTTCAGACCCCGCCGCGGGCAAAGCCCGCGTCGTCGGACGGCGCTTTTCGCGCCGCCGGCCTGCCGCGTCTTCGGCGGCTCGGCCTAGCTTCGCTACGCGTTGCCCGGCGCGGCCAGCCACGCATCAAACACCTCCCCCGACAACGGCTTCAGCAACACCGCCACCCCCGAAGCTTCCGCCCGCTCCGCCAGCGCCCGCCCGGCATCCGCCGTCACCAGCGCCGCCCGCAACCCCGGCGCCCTTGCCCGCAGCATGTCGATCAGCGCCAGCCCATCGACCGCCCCGCCCAGGTCATGGTCGACGAACGCTACCGCCGCCCCCTCGACCTGCGCCAACGCTTCCTCGACCGTCGCCGCGACCCCCACGCCATGCCCCCGGCTCACCGCCAGCGCCGCCATCGCCGCCCGCACCCCGGCATCGTCGTCGACGATCAGGCAGTCGAGCGGCCGGACCTCGCGCTCCACCGCCCGCACCAGCGGAACGACCACCGCGCCCTGCGCAATCGGCAGTGCGACGGCAAACCGGCTCCCCCGCCCGACCCGGCTGTCGAGCGTCACCTCCGCCCCCAGCAGCGCCGCCGTCCGGGCGACGATGGCGAGGCCCAACCCCAGCCCGGCATCCTCGGCATTGGCCAGCCGCTCGAACTCACGAAACACCCGCGCCCGATCACCCTCGGCAATCCCCGGTCCGCTGTCGACGACCTCGATCCGCACCATGCCGCCCCGCCGCCGCGCCCCGATCACTACGCCACCCCGCGCCGTATAGCGCACCGCATTGCCCAGCAGGTTCTGCACGATCGATCGCAGCAGCACCCGGTCGGTCTCGACCACCGCATCGCCCGGCCCCAGTCGCAGCGTCAGTCCCTTGGTCCGCGCCTGATCGGCAAAGCTGTCGACCAGTTCGCCGAGCAACCCGCGCACCGCAAAGCGGGTCGGCACCGGCACGATCCCGCCGGCGTCCAGCTTCGATATGTCGAGCAGCGCGCGCAGCAACTGGTCCGCCGCCGCGATCGACTGGTCGATCCGCTCGACCAGCG
This sequence comes from Sphingomonas sp. Leaf10, assembly GCF_001421245.1. Classification (GTDB taxonomy): domain Bacteria; phylum Pseudomonadota; class Alphaproteobacteria; order Sphingomonadales; family Sphingomonadaceae; genus Sphingomonas. Next base: position 39,481 of record NZ_LMKE01000008.1, read on the forward strand.
GTTTGGCGCGATCGTCCGCCCCCCGCGCCAGCGCGGCGGTGAACAGCCGCGCGGCATGGAGCGGCTGCAACAGGTCGTGGCTGGCGGCGGCGAGGAACCGGGTCTTGTCCGCGGTCGCCCGCGCCAGCGCGGCATTCGCCTCCGACAGCGCGCGCGTCCGTTCCTCGACCCGCTGCTCCAGCTCGGCGCGCGCCGTCTCGACCGCGCGCAGCGCCTGTGCCTCGGCGGTAATGTCCGAGAAACACATGACATAGCCGCCGCCCGGCATCGGCCCGCCGACGGTCTTGAGCACCCGCCCGTCGTTGCGCACCCGCTCGAAACTGTGCCGCGCACCGCGCCGCATATGCGCCAGCCGCCGGGCGACATGGTCGTCGACCTCGCCGGGGCCGCAATCGCCGCGCAGGGCATTGAAGGCGATCGCATCGGCAACCGGCGCCCCGACCCGGATCATGCCGGCCGGAAAGCCGAACAGGTCGAGGTACCGCTGATTCCACGCGACGAGGTTCAGCTCGGCATCGACCACGCTGACCCCCGGATCGATATGCTCCAGCGTCGCGGCGAGCAGCCCTTTCGAGAATTGCAGGCTCTGTCCGCTAGCATCCAGCATCCGCGCGACGTCTTCGGCACCCAGCGCCTCACCCGACAGCGCCGACGCGACCAGCCGCCGCGCCGACGACACGCCCACCACCTGCGCCACCAGCCGCTCGGCCTGCCGCGCCGCGCGGGCATCGACATGCGTCCCCTCGCCCAGACCAGCGACCGCGCGCTCTTCGCCGACGAAGCGCGCGACCAGCCGGGTCAGCTCGCCCAGATCGCGGACCGGCGGCACCCGTTCGTCGCGGGCGAACGGCAGGCGCGGGGCGCGCGACGCCGCGACGATCGCATGGACGATCAGGTTCGCCGCCAGCGTCGCCACCGCCGCCGCCGACAGCGCACCCAGTCCCGGCACCCCCGACACCGGCAGCGGCGCGCCGGTCAGCGTCGGCACGAACAACAGGAACGTCCACCCGACCAACCCGGTGGTCAGCCCCGCCTTCGCCGCCAGCGGATCGCGCCCGCCGCGCCCGATCGCCAGCAGCAGCGCCGGCGCGAACTGCGCCATCGCCGCGAACGCGACCAGCCCGATCGCGGCCAGTCCCCGGGTCGTCGGGATCAGCAACGCGCACGCCGTCGCCACGCCGATGATCCCGGCGACCACCCCGCGCCGCACCCAGAGCAGCGTGCGCCCGACATGCTCGGCGGCGGCAAGGCGCGGGCTGCGCAGCAGCAGTGGCGCGATCAGGTCGTTCGACACCATCGTCGCCAGCGCCACCGTCTCGACCACGACCATCGCCGTCGCCGCCGAAAACCCGCCGAGAAAGCCGAGCAGCGCCACCGCCGGCGCGCCCGCCGCGATCGGCATGGCGATGACCAGCAGGTCGGGCCGGGCCATGCCCCCCTGCACCAGCGCGGCCAGCGTGATCGGCAGCACCAGCAACGCGGTCAGCGTAAGATAGGCGACGAACGGCCATCGCGCGCGCCACGGATCGCCCGGCTCGGTCGCGGCGACCACCGTCACCTGAAACTGGCGCGGCAGACACAGCATCGCGGCCGCCGCTAAAAGCGTCGTGATGATGAAATCCCCCAGGTCCGGCGCGCGCGCGAACCCGGCCGAGAGCCGCGCCAGCCCGGCGCTCTGAGCCTCCGGTAGCGCGCGGGTAACCAGCAGGACGGCAAACAGCGCCACCCCGGCAAACGCCGCCAGCTTGACCACCGATTCGATCGCGACCGCCGCCAGCAGGCCGGACTCAGCGCGCGGCTCGGCATCGCTGTGTGGTCCGAAGGCGATGGCGAACCCGGCCAGCACCAGCGCGGTGACGACGACCGGCCGCGTGACGTCCGCCGTGCCGGCCAATGCGGCATAGCTGGTCGCGACCGACCGCAATTGCAGCGCGACATAGGGCACGGTGCCGATCAGCGCGATCAGCGTGACCAGCGCCGCAACCCCCCGGCTGCGCGAAAAGCGCGATCCGATGAAGTCGGCGATCGACGTCGCGCCATCGGCCTGCACCGCACTGACCAGCCGCACCAGCAACCGCCCGCCCAGCACGAAGATCAGGATCGGCCCCAGATAGATCGGCAGATACGCCCATCCATCGGCGACCGCGCTGCCGACCGCGCCGTTGAACGTCCAGCTGCTGCAATAGACCGCCAACCCCAGCGTATAGACGATCTGCCGGTCGCGCGGCGTCAGCCCGCGCCGACGCGCGCCCCATGCCACCGCGAACAGCAATGCGGCATATCCGATCGCGACCGCGAACAGCAGCAATCCGTTCATGCCGACCCTCCGGCCTGCCGTCCTACGCGTAGAGTCCGATCCGGCAAAGCCGGATCAGGGCGGCACCGGCCCACTCCCCCACCCGACCACCCACAGCGTATCCTGACTGGGTGGTCGGGTGGGGGAGTGGGCCGATGCCGCTTCCACGGAAATGGACCGCCGCTGTCAGTGGAAATCGCGCGATTTGGGCACCAGCCGCACGTCGCGCGGATGGCGCGATGCGATCGGTCGCACCACCTCGTCACCGCGCGACGACGGCACCGGTGGCGGTGCTTCGCCCAGCCGGTCGAGCAGGTCGCTGCGATCCCATACCCGCGCGCCCATCAGGTGCACGATCCCCTCGCGGCTGCGCTGCACCTCCCCCTCGACCATCATCAGTCGTGCGCCCATCACCTCGCTCCGATACGCCTCGAACAGCCGCGCCCACAGCACGACATTGGTGATGCCGCCCTCATCCTCCAGCGTGACGAAGATCGCATTGCCCTTGCCCGGCCGCTGCCGGACAAGGACGAGACCGGCGACGGTGACGCGCGCCCCCGCCTTCGCCCTCATGATCCCGGCGCAACTGGTCACCCCCATCCGGTCGAGCCGGTCGCGCAGGAACTGCATCGGATGCCCCTGCAGCGACAGTCGCAGCGTCTGGTAATCGGTCACGACATGCTCGACCGCGGGCATGGACGGCAGCGTCATGTCCGGCTCCGCGCCCAGTTCGGCGGCGCTGGCATGGGCGAACAGCGGCAGTTCGGCATCGGGCGTGCGCCGCACCTCCCACAATGCCTTGCGCCGGTCGAACCCTATCGAGCGGAACGCATCGGCATCGGCCAGCAACCGCAGTGCCCGCTGCGGCAACCGTGCCCGCCGCGCCAGTTCCTCGACGCTGGCGAACGGTCGCGCGGCGGCGATCGCATCGGCCCAGCCCTCGCGAAACCCGTCCATCTGCCGAAACCCCAGCCGCAGCGCGAGGGACGTCCCCTCCAGCTTGTTCTGCCAGTCGCTGACATTCACATCGATGCCGCGCACCTCGACCGCATGGTCGCGCGCATCGCGGACGATCTGGGCGGGCGCATAAAATCCCATCGGCTGCGAATTGAGCAGCGCGCAGGCGAACACCGCCGGATGATGGCATTTGATCCACGACGACACATAGACCAGCCGCGCGAACGACAGCGCGTGGCTTTCGGGAAAGCCGTAGCTGCCGAACCCCTCGATCTGGCGGAAACAGCGCTCGGCGAAGTCCGGCTCGTAACCGCGTGCGGTCATACCGGTGACCAGCTTGTCGCGCAGTTCCTGGATCGTACCGGGATTGCGGAACGTCGCCATCGCTTTGCGCAGCTTGTTCGCTTCGCCCGGCGTGAAACCGGCAGCGACGATCGCCAGCTTCATGACCTGTTCCTGGAACAACGGCACGCCGTACGTTCGGTTCAACAACGTCTTGAGTTCATCGGGATCGTGCGGCGGCTTGGGCGAGGGATAGGTCACCACCTCCTTGTTCGCACGGCGGCGCAGATAGGGGTGGACCATATCCCCCTCGATCGGCCCCGGCCGCACGATCGCGACCTGCACCGACAGGTCGTACAGGTTCACCGGCTTCAACCTTGGCAGCATGTTCATCTGCGCGCGGCTTTCGACCTGGAACACGCCGATGCTGTCGCCCTTGTGCAGCATCCTGTAGACGTCTTCGTCATCGGCCTTCAGGTCGACGGTCAGGTCGTGATCGCCCAGCCCGTGCAGGCGCAGCAGGTCGAACGCCTTGCGGATGCAGGTCAACATGCCGAGCGCCAGCACATCGACCTTCATCAGCCCCAGCGCATCGATATCGTCCTTGTCCCATTCGATGAAGGTCCGCCCTTCCATCGCGCCGTTATGGATCGGCACCATCTCGTCCAGTCGTCCCTGCGTCAGCACGAACCCGCCCACATGCTGCGACAGATGCCGGGGGAATTTGAGGATCTGGTCGACCAGATCGCGCAGCTGCGCGATCTCCGGATTGTCGATGTCGAACCCCGCGCTGGTATAGCGCCGCGCCTCCATCTCACCCGCGAAACTGCCCCACACGGTGCTGCCCAGCCGCTGCGTCACGTCGCGGGTCAGGCCCAGCACCTTGCCGACCTCGCCCACCGCGCTGCGTGGCCGGTAATGGATCACGGTCGCGGCGATGCCCGCCCGCTCGCGGCCATAGCGGGCGTAGATATACTGGATCACCTCCTCGCGCCGTTCATGTTCGAAATCGACGTCGATATCGGGCGGCTCGCCGCGCTGTTCGGACACGAAGCGCGAGAAGAGCAGGTCATGTTCGCTCGGATCGACCGAGGTGACGCCCAACAGGAAACAGACGATCGAATTGGCCGCCGACCCGCGCCCCTGGCACAGGATCGGCGGATCGCAGGTCCGCGCAAAGCGGACCAGATCGTGGACGGTCAGGAAATAATGCGCGTATTTCTCCTTGCGGATCAGCGTGAATTCTTCGTCCAGCCGCCGCTGCACCTCGACCGGCAGGTCAGGACCATAACGGTCATGCGCGGCGGTGATCGACAGATGTTCGAGCCAATCCTGCGCCTCCCAACCCGGCGGCACCGGCTCGTGCGGATATTCGTACTTCAGGTCGGTCAGGCGAAAGCTGATCCGCTTGAGGATGGCGACGCTTTCCTCGACCGCTTCGGGACAATCGCGGAACAGCCGTGCCATCTCTTCCGGGGATTTCAGGTGGCGTTCGGCATTGGCCGCCAAACGCTTGCCGGCGGCGGCGATCGTCGTCCCCTCCCGGATACAGGTCAGCACATCGTGCAACGGGCGCTGCTCATGCGTGGCATACAACGCGTCGTTGGTCGCCAGCAGCGGCACGCCGACGCTCCGCGCCAACGCCATCCGTGCCGCCAACCGCCGCCGGTCGCGCCCGCCGCGCGGCATCGTCGCCGCCAGCCACACCCGCCCCGGACAGGCATCGCGCAACCGCGCCAGCAGCGCGGCATCGGGCGCGGTGACGATCAGCAACAACCCCTCCTGCCACGCCAGCAGATCGGTCAGTTCGAGATGACAGTCACCCTTCTTCGCCTTGAGATTGCCCCCGCTCAGCAACCGCGTCAGCCGCCCCCATGCCGCCCGGTCGACGGGATAGGCGACGATGTCCGGCGTCCCGTCCGCGAACACCAGCCGCGTGCCGACGACGAGGTCGAAGGGATAGTCGGGCAGCCCCGCCTCGCGTCGCTTTTCCTTCTCATTCTTCAACGCCAGATGCGCCTGCACGACCCCCGCCACGGTGTTGCGGTCGGCAATCCCGATCCCCGCCATTTTCAGTTCGTTCGCCCGGGCTACCATGTCGGAGGGTGGCGACGCTCCACGCAGGAACGAAAAATGCGTCGCGGCGATCAGTTCGGCAAAGGCCATCTCACGGACGGGCCTCGCCCGCCCCTTTCGTCATCGCACCAACCTTCGTCATCCCGGCGCAGGCCGGGATCCACCTGGCCGCATATCCGATGGCTTCGGCGCTTGCGGAACTTTGGATCCCGGCCTGCGCCGGGATGACAAAGTGGCGAGCAACCCGTTTGCCCCCCCAGCTTGCCACACCACCCTTCGTCATTCCCGCACAGGCGGGAATCCATTCACGCCGACGCTGCGGACGGAAGCGGGACGTTTGCGCATATGGATTCCCGCCTTCGCGGGAATGACGGGCCGGACAAAGAGTCACGCAAACACCCCATGCACATACCATAGCGGATCGGGCGTCTCGCGATCGTACAGCCCATGCCGAAAGATCCAGTAACGCCGCCCGCGCACATCCTCGACCCGATAATAATCGCGCGTCCGCACCTTGGCCTGGCCCCTACGCCACCACTGCGCCGCGATCCGTTCCGGCCCCTCGAACCGGATCACGTCGTGCAGCACCCGCCGCCAGCGAAAGCGGTGCGGCGGGCCGTCGGGCACCTCGGCCATCACCTCGATCCGTTGCGGCGGATCGAACAGGTGGATCGGACGCAGCGGCGGCTCGCCCGTCTCGGGCGCGTCCCACCCGGTCGGTACCGGCGCGTCGATCGCGTCGATGGTCAGCACGCCCTGTTCCGGCAGATGGCTGTCGCCGGGCGCAACCCGCGCGATGCGCCCCCGGCCGAGGCGAGTGCTGAGGCGGTCGACCAGCGCCGCCATCGCCTCCTCGCTGACCGCGCCCCCTTCCAGCTGCAATTGCGTCGGCGCCAACGGTTCGAGCGCGGGAACGCTCATGCGGATCATGTCGAAACCGAACCCCGGATCGATCGGATCGGCCAGCGCGTCGATCCGTTCGCGGAACTGGCGTAGGATCGACGGCGGATCGCGAAGCGGCAGCCCGCTTTCGACCGCCAGATCGCGCAGCGCGCCATCGGCGCGGTACAGCCGCACCGCAAAACGCCGCCCGCCCCGGTCGCGCGCGGTCAGTTCGGCCTCCGCCTCCGCCGCCAGATCGCCGATCGTCGCCAGCACATCGGCATCGCGCGCGATCGGTTCGGCGAAGCGCCGTTCGAAGAACAGGGCCGGCAAGGCGCGCCGCGGCCGCAACCGCTGATCGGCATCGCCCAGCAGCCGTGCGAGTGCCGCCACCGTCTCCTCGCCGAAGCGTGCCGCGATCGGTGCGGTCGGACGGCTGGCAAGATCGCCGATGGTACGCAGGCCCGCCCGGCGCAGCGCCACCGCAATCTCGTCGTCGAGCCGCAGCGCCGCCACCCCCAGCCGCCGGATCGCCGCCGCCTCGCTTGCCGCCGGCGCACTCTGGAACCGCGCCAGCGCCTGCGCCGCATCGGGCGTATCGGCCAGCGCATGACGCAGCGCCCCGAACCGCGCAAGCCGCGCCTCGACCTCGGCGACCAACGCCCCCTCCCCGCCGAACAGGTGCGCGCAGCCGGTGATGTCGAGCGTCACCCCGTCGCCCCCGTCCAGCGCCACCAGCGGCGTGAACCGGTCGCAGGCATCGGCAATCCGCTCCAACCAGCCATGATCGGCGAACGGATCGGCATCGACCACCGCCAGTTCGGGCAGTTGCGCGCGCGCATCGGCCAGCGCCATGCCGGGGGACAGGCCCTTGTCCAGTGCCTGGGGGTCGACCGATGCGATGCGCAAGGCACCGCGCGCCGTCTCGACACAGACGAATGGCGCATCATCCGGCACGGCGCAGGGGGATTGGCGCAGCAGCCGGTCGGCGGGCAGGAACGGCCACCACAGCGCCAGATGGCGTCGGGCTGGTGAAGACGGCTTGCTCACGGTTCCACTCCACTTGCCAGCGGCCATCGGCACCCCGGCCGCGCTGACGCAATAATTCGAGGTCGAAGGTCGGATGACCCGGCGCATTGGCGGGCAAGGGTTGCGACGCGCAGGATCGCACCGCCCAGCGTGTGTCGGCGGCGCTCGCCACCGGCGTCGCGGCGATGCGCAGCAACAACGCCGCCACCCCGCTTTCTTCCGCCGCCAGCGCGAGCCGGCGGCTGGCGGTCAGGTCGAGCACTTTGGGATCGCGGTGCAGTTCGATCACCGCCACCCCGACTCCCGCGCAGCGCACGACATCGGCGGCAGCGCGCAGCACCGACAGCGCATCGGGCAGCAGCCCCAGCAGCAGTCGCGCCGGATCGAGTCCGATCTCGACCAGCCCCGGCGCATGCAGGTGCCCGCCGCCGCGCACCGCCGCCTCCTCGCGCAGCCAGACGATGCCGCCGCCCAGCCGGATCGACAACATCCCCGCAAAGCCGGTCGCGCTGCCGGCGTCGCCCGCTTCAGCCGCGAAAATCTCGTGCAGCCGCCCCCGCGCGATGCCGCCACCCAGCGCGGCATCGATATCGCCATGCCCGGTCGCGACCCGAACCGCCTTGCCTGCGGGCGCGCGCCGCTCCATGGCAGCGACTCGCCGCTTCAGCGCGGACAGGGTGGACGACTCTTCGTTCATGATTTGTTCTTTATCGCGCGTCTGTTGCGGATTCGTCAATCCAGTGGGATTCGAATGATTTTCACGCGAAGGCGCGAAGGTCGCGAAGAAAGATCTCGCGCAAAGGCGCGGAGGCGCAGAGATGGTGCGCGGCTTGGCATCCGCGTGCGTCCGGCAGACGATCCGCACCCGGATACCATGGGGATAAGGCCGCTGTCGCGGAACAAGGCTGTAGCAGACGCAACCCCTCTGCGCCTCTGCGCCTCTGCGCCTCTGCGCGAAATCTACCTTCTGGTTTCTCTTCACGCCTTCGTGTTGATCAACCAACCGGCAACGGCTCCACATCGACCGACACCTGCATCGTCTGCGCGCCCGACCCCAGCACCACGCCGTCGATCGGCGCGATGTCGGCATAGTCGCGGCCGATCGCCATCACGACATGGTCCTCCGCCATCCAGATGCCGTTGGTCGGATCGACCCCGACCCAGCCGAGCAGCGGCCCGGCCCAGACCAGCACCCAGGCATGGGTCGCATCGGCTCCGACCAGGCGTTCCTGCCCCGGCGGCGGCAGAGTGCGCAGATAGCCCGAGCAATAAGCAGCGGGCAGTCCTGCCCCACGCAGGCCGGACAGCATGATCTGCGCAAAATCCTGACACACCCCGCCGCGCTTGGCGAAGGCTTCGGCGGGCGGCGTATCGACCAGCGTCGCGGTCGGATCAAAGGCGAAGTCGCGCTGGATTCGCCGGGCCAGCGCGATCGCCGCGTCGAGGATCCCGCGATCGTCCCACAAATCCTCGGCACACCATGAAGCGATCTCGGGCACGATCGGCACATGGGCGGAGGGAAACAGATAGCTGACCGGACTGGCCGGTCCGGCATCCTGCACCTGCGCCACCATCGCCCGGATATCGGCCAGCGTCGGATCACCCGACGATGCGAACGGGATCGGCCGCTCGACCCGCACTGTCGCACGACTCTCGATCGTCAGCGTGCGTTCGGGGCGGTCGACCTCCAGCCGGGTGACGTTAGCCAGTCCCGCCTGCGCCCGTGCCGGGGCGGTCCGTCCGCCCGGCTCGACCAGCAGCGCATAGTCCTCCAGCGTCTGCCCCGACCACAGGATCGGACGCAGCCGCAGATTGCAGCGCGCGAAGCCGGCCGCCTCGGCATAATCGAAGCGGGTGATGTGGCGGATGGCATAGCGCATCATGCGAGGGTCAATCCGGCTTCACGGAGCGCCTGCGCGCCCTGCAGAAAATAGCGGGTGGCGATCGCGTCCGACAGCTTCTGCAACTGCTGGTTGATTTCCAGCACCCAGCCGCGGTCGAGCCGCTCGGCCGATGCCATCGCGATGCCCGCCGTCAAACGGGCAGCGATGCGCTGTTGCGGTTCGGCGATGCCAGCGTCGTTCAAGACTGGCAACTTCCCCAGATGCCCGACGATCGTTTCCACCTGGAACGCGATGCCGCGCGGATTGCCGGGGTCGAGAGCGATCAGGTCGATCACCGGCACCCGCGCAAAGCCGATGAGGTAACGCTGGCGATAGCTGATCTGGCTGTCCGCCAGGTCGAGCAATGTCGACAGATCCTCGGCACTGGCGCGGCGCAGATCGACCGCCAACAGCGTGCGCGTCGCCGCCATCGCCCGTTCGATCCGCCGCCCCAGATCGTGGAACCGCCACGCATCGGTCCGCCCCATATGTTCGGCCGATAGTCCGGCTAGCGCGGCATAGCGGCGCTGCAACGTGCCCGCGCGGTCGAGCAGCGTGCCTGCGGTCGGATGCGGCGCGTCGAGCAGGCGCACCATGTCGGCCGACAACCGGTCGCGCGACACGCCGCCGATGCCGGTCGCCATGCGGTTGATCGCGCGGACGCTGCCCCAGCCATCGACCGATTCCATCGCTTCGCGCCCGAAATCGACCAGATCGCGGCGACGATGACTGGGCGGGCGGGGCGCAGCCCCGGTATCGGCGATGATCGTCACCAGCCGCTCGACCGTCTCGGGTGCCAAGGCCGCGCCGGTATCGGCCGAGATCGAATGGCCGAACAGCACGCGGATCACGCCCAGCAGCGCCTCTCCCCGTTCAAGATAGCGGCCCAGCCAGAACATGTTGTCGGCGACGCGGCTGGGCAGCGTCCCCGGATTACGCCGCAGTTCGACGCTGTCGGCGGCTTGCAGCAGCGACACCGGCGCGACCGGATCGGGACCATGGACGATGACGTCGGCCGACCACGACCCCTCGCCCATCACCGCCGCGCGCGCGTCGGGCTGATCGCCGATGCGAACGAACCCGCCGGGCAGTACGACCCAGCGGCCATCGGCCCCGCGCGCGGCAAAGACCCGCAGCGAGAAGGGACGCGGCTGAAGCCCCTCTCCGCACACCGTCGGCATCGTCGACAGTTCGGCAAGTTCCTGCCCGACATAATCCTGCGGGCGCAGCGCCATCGCCGTCGCCAGCCGTGCGCGGGCGTCGGCGTCCAGCGTCGCGCCGAGCACTGGTCCGGCCAGTTCGGGCACCGGCCCCGCAAAGGCGGGGCCGATCACCAGTTGATCGAGCGACGCCAGCACATGGTCGCGGTCCTGCGCACGGCCGCACCACCATGTCCCGATCGACGACAGCGCCGGCGCACGTCCCAGCAACCGCTCGCCAAGCACCGGCAGGAACGCGGCAAAGGCTGGCGATTCGAGCACGCCCACCCCCGGCGCATTGGCGATCACGACATTGCCCGTCGCCATCGCGTCGATTAGGCCGGGCACGCCGATCGTCGAACCGGCATCGAACGCCAGCGGGTCGATCAGCCGCGGATCGATCCGCCGCCACAGCGCGTCGATCCGCTTCAGCCCGGCGATGGTGCGGACATAGAGCTGATCGTCGCGCACCGCGAGGTCGGCACCCTCGACCAGCAGGAACCCCAGATACCGGGCCAGATGCGCCTGTTCGGGATAGCTGGGATTGAGCTTGCCCGACGTCAGCAGGCCGATGCGCGGCTCGGCCCGGCGGCAGGCAGCGGCGATCCCGGCGCGCATCGCCGCGAAGAAGGGCGCGTGGCGTTCGACGTTGAGCCGCGACGGCAACCCGCCCAGCGTCCGCCCCATCGCCAGCCGGTTTTCGAGCGCATAGCCCGCCCCCACCGGCACCCGGACATGATCGGCCAGCACCCGCCAGCGGCCGTCGGGACCACGGCACAGGTCGGCGGCGACGAAGTGCAGTTGATGTCCGCCCGGGGGCACCACCCCGACCATCGGCCGCAGGAACAGCGGCGATCCGGTGACCAGCATCGCCGGCAGCGTGCCGTCCGCGACCAGTTGCTGACGCCCGTGGATATCGGCGATCACGCTCTCGAACAGGTCGGCGCGCTCCGCCATCCCGTCGGCGATGGTCCGCCATTCGTCGGCACCGATCAGCAGCGGGACCGGCGACAGCGGCCAGCGCCGCTCTTCGCTCTCGCCCGCCGCGCGGTAGGCGGTGCCGATATCGTCGGCATGGCGCTGCGCCCGTTCGCGCGCGGTGGCGAGCGTATTGCCGGGCAGGCCGGCCAGTTCCTCGAACGCGATCTCCCATGCCGCGCGGTCGCCATCGGTGGCGGCGGACAGCATATCGCCCCGCGGCGCGCGGGTCCGATATTCCTCCAGCCAGCGCCCACCCGTCGCGCCAGCATCGAACCGTCCGTTGATTGCGCTGCTGGCCATAGCGTTTCCCAAATCCCCGATCATTCCCAAGCACGCGCGCCGTGCAGGCGCAACCGGTTTGCAAGGGGTGGGTGCGGATAGGGGAGCGGGTTCCGCAGCGCACCTTGCCGTATACCGGCCTTCGCGAGGCCCTCTGCGAAAGTCCCGGCCGGCACCCGCTCCTGCGCGTACCCGGCGAAGGCAAGGCCTCTGCGAAAGTCCCGATCACCGGCCCCAATGCGTACCCCCGCGCAGGCGGGGGTCCAGGGCACCGATCGCAAGCCTCTGTTCTGCCTGGCTCTGGACCCCCGCCTGCGCGGGACTGTTTACACCGGCAGCATTTTGGATTCTTGTCTGTTCCCGAGGGTTGAGACAGGGA
>NZ_LMKE01000009.1:0-10265 GCF_001421245.1 Sphingomonas sp. Leaf10
TCCCTTCAAGGGCCGGTCTCTAGTTCAACGTGGATGAAGAAACGGGGGTCACGTCACAGCCGATGTATCAAGCGGCGGAACCACCAACACACAATATACCGAGATTGTTTGATAACATCTGCCCCCCGCTCGGGCACGGCAACGCAATGCGTAGAACGCATCACACAGGTCGATCTTCCAACTACGTCCGCGTTTCGGAACTGGTAACAGGAAGGGCTGGGTGAGCCGCCGCTCCCTTACACATATTCCACCCCCGGCGCCCGGAGGCGCTTCGTTCGGACCTCGGCAGTTGCGGCGTGACTGGAGGCGTCCTTCCGCCATCGTCCGACCGAGCGGCAGCACATCACCGTACAATCATCTTAAAACACTATAGGATTCATATAGTGAAATCGCTACCGCTACGGACAGGGCGCGAAAGCGGCCAGTTTGTCTAGGGGTGAGACATGGTCGCTGCCACCGAATTGCGTAATGTACTATTCGAGATATTCCGAGCCGATCAACGGGACACCGACCAAAGTATCTGGTGCCAATATTTTTTCGGAACAGATAACCGCGCCGTACCCGATTGCGTTTCAGAAGGAATAGCGTCGGAAAAAATTGGCCTGCTGAAAGCGGCCTTGGAAGATTTGGGCGCGCGACAACAACCGCGCTGAGCCGGTTTCCGACATATTGCGTCCAGTATCACCGACCGGCACGAAAAATCGATGCAACATTCCCCGGACATCGGCAGGCAGTAAATATTTGGCCGCGCGATCGGAGCGATCGCGAAATATTCGTTCGGCATCTATCTCATCCACAGCATCGTCGCGGCGATATTGTTCCAGGTCCTGTCGCCGAACGCGGTGGGTGCGCAGAACACCTCCTTCGGCAACGTACATTCTCTCGGCGCGCTTTCGCTGGTCGCTGCCGGCCTCGTCGTCACCAGGGTGCTGGCAAAAGGCCGCCTCAAGACCGTGGAGCTTTATGGCGCGCACGGGGTGCGCATGATGCTTGGTCCGAAGAAAATGCCCGTTGCTGCCACATCATAGCGCGGGCCCAGACCGGATCGGAACGGATCGTGATGGGCCCCCGCTCTTTCCCGTCGCCCTGATGCGTCGGCTGCGCTAGGGGCTTCGGCGTGGCGACGCAGGTGATTCAGCAACGGTTCTCGGCGCAAAGCCCGCCACCGCTGTCGCGCCGCCTGACGACGCTGGCGCTGGTCGTTACGATCCATGTGCTGATCCTGTGGCTGTTGCTGCGCATCGCGCCGACGATGATGTTGCCGCCGCCGGGCGAGAAATCGCCGCTGGTCGTCGACATGCTGCCCGCCGATCAGGTCGCACCGGCGGCCGCACCCGCCAAACAGGTGCAGCGCAAGGCCGCTGCCGGCAGCGCGGCAACCGCGCCACCGACCGCGACGGTCACACCACCACCCGACATTCCCCCGCCGCTGGTCCCTGCCGAGCGACCCTCCGACGTCTGGTCGAAAGTCATTCCGATGACCGGTCGTGAATTCGCGCGCGCCGCCATCACGCCTGGTACGCGCGGCGCCGACGGGGTCGGCGCCGGCACCGCGGCGGGGGATAGCGGCGATGGCGATGCGGAGGCCGATGCCGGCGGCGGCAGCGGCGGTGGCGAGCGCCTGTACGCCGCCGACTGGTACCGCCGACCGACCCATGCCGAACTGTCGACCTATCTGCCGCGTCGTTCGCAACCGGGCTGGGGCGAGGTCGCGTGCCGGACGATCCCCAACAACCAGGTGACCGACTGCCGCGAGATCGGCCAGTCGGCGAGCGGATCGGGCCTGGCGCGCGCAGTGCGACAGGCGGCGTGGCAGTTCCGCATCCTGCCGCCGCGCGTCGGTGGTCGGCCGCTGGTCGGCAGTTGGGTCCGGATACGGATCACCTATACCGACGCCGGTGCGGCCGTCGAGTGACGAACCCACGCAACCTTGCCCTCCCCGCGCCCAGCGGCTAGTCGGCAGGCGTTTATCCTCCGACATTCCAGGTGTTCCTTCATGTCCGCAATGTTCCGCATCACCCTTCCCGACGGTGCCGTCCGTGAGGTGATGCCGGGCACTACGCCGGCGGACATCGCCGCCGCGATCTCGCCGGGATTGCGCAAGGCGGCGATCGCCGCGCGCGTCGACGGGCAGGTGCGCGACCTGAACCGGCCGTTCGATGGCGACGCGTCGCTGGCGCTGGTGACGGCAAAGGACGAGGCCGACGCGCTCGAGCTGCATCGCCACGATTTCGCGCACGTTCTGGCCGAAGCGGTGCAGACGCTGTATCCGGGGACGCAGATCACCTTCGGTCCGGCGACCGAGGACGGCTTCTATTACGACTTCGCGCCCGCTCCCGGCCGCGGCATGTTCACCGACGAGGACCTGCCGCTGATCGAGGCGGAGATGCGCAAGATCATCGCCAAGGGTGAGAAGTTCGAACGCGAGGTGGTCACCCGCCAGCAGCTGATCGACCGCTGGACCCAGCAGGGCGAGACGTTCAAGGCGCAGTGGGCCGCCGAACTGCCCGAGGGCGAGGAACTGACCATCTATCGTCAGGGCGCATGGCTCGACATGTGTCGCGGACCACACCTCGAATCGACCGCCAAGCTCGATCCGTCGGCGTTCAAGCTGACGCGCGTGTCGGGCGCCTATTGGCGCGGCGACCAGAAGAACGCGATGCTCAGCCGCATCTACGGCACCGGCTGGCTGTCGAAGAAGCAGCTCGACGCGCATCTGACCCGGCTGGAGGAAGCCGCCAAGCGCGACCATCGCAAGCTGGGCGCGGAGATGGACCTGTTTCATCTCCAGTCCGAGGCGCAGGGTTCGGTCTTCTGGCACCCCAAGGGCTATATGATGTGGCGCCAGCTGGAGGCGTATATGCGCCGCCGGCTCGACGCGCATGACTATCAGGAAGTGAAGACGCCGCAGTTGATGGACGCGCGGCAATGGGAACAGTCGGGCCATTGGGGCAAGTATCGCGAAAACATGTTCGTGGTGCCCGACGAAATCCCGAATACCGAGGATGAGGGCGCGATCGTCAGCGCCGATGCCGACATGATGGCATTGAAGCCGATGAACTGCCCGGCGCACGTCCTGATCTTCCGTCAGGGGATCAAGTCCTATCGCGACCTGCCGATCCGCATGGCCGAATTCGGCTGCTGCCACCGCAACGAACCGCATGGCGCGCTGCACGGCATCATGCGCGTGCGCCAGTTCACGCAGGATGACGCGCACATCTTCTGCCGCGAGGATCAGTTGGTGCAGGAAGTCCGCGACTTCTGCGAACTGCTCGACTCGGTCTATCAAGATCTGGGCTTCACCGATTATGCGGTGAAGCTGGCGCTGCGCCCCGACAAGCGCTTCGGCAGCGACGCGATGTGGGACACGGCCGAGGCGGAACTGCGCGAGGCGGTGCTGTCGTCGAACCTGTCCGAAGACATCAAGGCGAAGTTCGAGGAACTGCCGGGCGAAGGCGCTTTCTATGCGCCCAAGCTCGAATTCCACCTGACCGACGCGATCGGGCGGACGTGGCAGGTCGGCACGATCCAGTCGGACCGGGTGCTGCCCGAACGACTCGACGCGACCTATGTCGGCGAGGACGGCAATCGCCACCGCCCGGTGATGCTCCACCGCGCGATCCTCGGCACCTTCGAACGCTTCCTCGGCATCCTGATCGAGCATCATGCCGGGCGCATGCCGACGTGGCTGTCGCCGGTGCAGGCGGTGGTCGCGACGATCGTGTCCGACGCCGATGACTATGCCAACGAGGTCGCCAGCGCGCTGAAATCGGCCGGAATCCGCGTCGAAACCGACCTGCGCAACGAGAAGATCAACTACAAGGTCCGCGAACACTCGCTCGCCAAGGTCCCCGCGCTGGTCGTGGTTGGCAAGCGTGAGGCGGAGGAACGCACCGTCGCATTGCGGCGGCTGGGCAGTCAGGGACAGCAGGTCATCGCGCTCGACGACCTAGTCGCGATGTTGTCGACGGAATCGCTGGCACCCGATCTTGCGCGGAACCTTTCGTAATCGCGCAAGATTGACTATATAGGACTTTCGAACACTGAAGGAGCAGCACCTATCCGTCCGCCCATGATGCGTCGCCCCAATGCGCCGCCGCCGATGAACGGCCCCCGATTCAACGAGTTCATCCAGTCGCCGAAGGTCCGCGTGATCGACCATGAGGGCGAGAATCTGGGTGTGATGTTCACGCGCGAAGCGATCGCGCAGGCGGCCGAGGTCGGGCTCGATCTGGTCGAGGTATCGCCGAACGCGGATCCGCCCGTCGCGAAGTTCCTCGACGTGGGCAAGTTCAAGTACGAGGCGCAGAAGAAGGCGAACCTCGCCCGCAAGACCCAGAAGACGCAGGAGATCAAGGAGATCAAAATGCGTCCGAACATCGACGATCATGACTATGATACGAAGATGAAGAAGGTCGAGCAGTTCATCACCGAGGGCGACAAGGTGAAGGTCACGATGCGCTTCCGCGGTCGCGAGTTGAGCCACGGACAGCTCGGCATGGCGGTATTGCAGCGTGTCGCCGAAGCGACGCAGGAAATCGCCAAGGTCGAAGCCTATCCGCGCATGGAAGGTCGCCAGATGCTGATGGTGCTGTCGCCGAAATAAGCGCTGCGTCGTCGGTTACTCGATCAAAAAAGCCGCCATGTCCGGGTCGGACGTGGCGGCTTTTTTTTAGTGCGCAGCGGCCGGGCGCACGGTTGAAAAAATAGTGGAACAGACTGAGGGACGACCGGCAATCCGTCGGTGACGTCATTCGGGATCAATTACAGACATTTGGGAACGGCCCGTTGGGTCAGCGGACTTGCTCTCTTACTGGCAGGATATCTCTGCGAACGTCGCACGCTCAGCCAAATATCCTCGTATCCCGGCGGAAACCCGGGTCCATTCGGGAATGGCTTTTCCGTATCTTACTGACGCCGGCGAACGGAACCCCGGCCTTCGCCGGGATATGAAGAATGGCATTCGCGGAGGTTTCGAGTAGGTCGGGGGTACGGTGAGTGTGCGAATAAACACGCGACTTTCACAGAGCTATCCCGAAAGAGAGTAAAGAGGACGAACCGTCGGCAGGATCCGCTGGATACACATAGGCCGGCGGGACTGGCGGCCGCGTGTGATCACGCCAACGGCGAACGATGGAGGTACCGATTCCCGACCCGCAGCAGCCCGTTACGCCAACGTCGCAAGGACATATGGATCGGCATAGGCAGAATGACTGGGGATCGGTTCAGTATGACAGCCGGTTCGACGAATATTGGATCGTCGCTGGCTCAGCGCGACAATGCCTGTTCTACTGCCCGTGGTGCGGGGAGAAACTGCCGCCGTCGCAGCGGAATGCATGGTTCGAAAAGGTCGAAACGCTCGGGTTCGACCCTTGGGGCGATACGTTGCCGGAAGCATTCCGTTCGGAAGCGTGGCGAACAACTTCGGTCACCTGACCGGGCGTCAGCTTCACCACCGCCGAAGTTCTCGATGGATGAAGCCGCTGAATGCATCAATCGCCGCCGCCACACCCCCCGCCATCCGCACCGCCGCAATCACCGGAGGAACCGCCCCCGTCGAACCAGCCGACGAACATTGCCTCATCGCCGCTGCCATCCGACCGGCGGCGTTTGCGAGGGTTCGATGCGATCGTGACGATGACGATCATCAGAACGGCGATGGCCAGAACGACCAACAGGATCGGATCCATACGCCGATCCTGCTGCAATCCCGATCGATCTGCAAGGAATTAAGCGAACACCCCGAAATCCTTGCCCGCCGCGGCATCGAGCATCCGCCGTTCGAGCGATTTCAGGCGCAATTGCCCGGTGATGCGGTCGCCGGTCAGGTCGGTGACATAGAAGGTATCGACCGCGCGCTCGCCATAGGTGGCGACGTGTGCTGAATGCAGCGTCACCTTCGACTGGAACAGCGCCTGCGCCAGATGATGGAGCAGCGCCGGCCGGTCACGGGCATTGACCTCGATCACGGTGAACCGGTTCGACGCGGCATTGTCGATCAGTACGTTCGGCTCGATCGGAAAGGCTTCCGCCCGAGCGCGCGACAGCGGCTTGGCGGCAAGTCGGTCGTTCAGCTTCATGCGGTTGGCCAGCGCGTCGCCGATCGCAGTCTTCAATCGCTGCAACTGCCCGGCCTCGTCGAACGGACCGCCCAGCGGATTCTGAACGAGGAAATTGTCGAGCGCCATGCCGGTGCGCGTCGTGTGGATGCGCGCGTCGATGATGTTGCCGCCCGCGGCATGGATCGCGCCGGCGATGCGATAGAACAGCCCCGGATGGTCGGCGGCATGGACCGTCACCAGCGTCGCGCCGCGATCCTCGTCGACGCTGGTCTCGATCGTCAGCCGCGCGTCGCCCGACTGGTCGACCATGCGCGCATTTGCGGCGATCACGTCGTCAGGCTCGGCGATCCAATAGGCCGGCGGCAGATGGCGGACATAGGCGGCCAGCGTGTCGCGATCCCAGCCCAGCGTCTGGCGGAGCCGCTCCTGCTTTTCGGCGATGCGTTCGTCGCGGCCGCGCTGCTTGTGGCCGAGCCGCAGCACTTCCTCGGCGGTTTCGAACAGCGTGGTCAGCAACTGCCGCTTCCACCCGTTCCATGTGCCCGGCCCGACCGCGCGGATATCGACGACGGTCAGCACCAGCAGCATCCGCAGCCGCTGCGGCGATTGCACGACGCTGGTGAAATCGAGGATCGTTTTGAAATCGCTGAGGTCACGCTTGAACGCGGTTGCCGACATCAGCAGGTGGTAGCGGACCAGCCACGCCACCGTCTCGGTCTCGGCCGGCGTCAGGCCAAGGCGCGGGCACAGCCGTTCGGCAACCTCTGCGCCTAGGATCGAATGGTCGCCGCCGCGCCCCTTGGCGATATCGTGGCACAGCACCGCGACGAACAGCGCGCGCCGCTGAACGATGCCGCCGAACAGCGCGGTGGCGAGCGGATGCTCCTCGCGACAAATGCCGCGCTCGACCTGCGACAACAGTCCGATCATGCGGATGGTGTGTTCGTCCACCGTATAATGGTGGTACATGTCGAACTGCATCTGCGCGACGATGCGGCCGAAATCGGGAATGAAGCGGCCGAATACGCCACATTCGTTCATCCAGCGCAGCACCAGTTCCGGATCGCGCGGCGATGTCAGCACGTCGAGGAACAGCTGGTTGGCGCGCGGGTGCGATCGGACCTGTGCCGCCAGCCGCGCGTCACGCGACGCGGCGCGCATCGCCAGCGGATGGATTTCCAGCCCGTGCAGATCGGCCAGCGCGAATATTTCGATCAGCCGTACCGGATCGTCGGCAAAGAAATCGTCCTTTGGCAGCGCCAGCCGTCCGCGATCGAGCACGAAGCCGTGCAACCGTCCCGGTCGCCGCCGCAACCGCGGGAAACCGAAGCGGCTGCCGCGTGCGGCATAGGTTTCGTCGAGGTGGCTGAGGAACATGCCGGTCAGGTCGCCGACCCGCTTCGCCTGCAGGAAATAATATTGCATGAAGCGTTCGACGCGCGACTTGCCGACCCGGTCGCTATAGCGCATCCGCGTCGCGATCTCGGTCTGCACGTCGAAGGTCAGCCGTTCCTCGGCCCGGCCGGTGATGAGGTGGAGGTGACAGCGCACCGCCCACAGGAAATCCTCCGCCCGGTTGAACTTGCGCAATTCCGGCGCGCTGAGCAGCCCTACCCGCACCAGATCGGCGGCGCGGCGGACGTTATAGGCGTATTTGCCGATCCAGAAGAGGGCGTGCAGATCGCGCAAGCCCCCCTTCCCTTCCTTCACATTGGGTTCGACGACATAGCGTGTGTCGCCGAGCTTCTTGTGCCGCGCGTCGCGCTCGGCCAGCTTTTCGGCGATGAAGGTGCGCGCGGTCCCGTCCTGCACCTCGTTCTTGAAGCGCTGTGCCGCCTCGCCATAGAGCGCGGTATCGCCCCAGACATAGCGCGCCTCGACCAGCGCGGTGCGGATGGTGACATCGCCCTTCGCCTGCCGCACCATTTCGTCGAGCGAGCGCGACGAATGGCCGACCTTCAGCCCGAGATCCCATAGCGCATAGAGGATCGATTCGATGACCTGTTCGGACCAGGCGGTCTGCTTCCACGGGGTCAGCACGCCGATATCGACGTCCGAATGCGGCGCCATCTCCCCCCGGCCATAGCCGCCGACCGCGATCAGCGTCATCCGCTCGGCAGCGGTCGGATTAGGGTTCGGGTGGACGTAGCGGACGATGAAGCCCGCCAGCGCGACGAGGATCGCATCGGTCAGATAGGCATAGGCCGCCGCCGTTTCCAACCCATGGCTGGGACGGGCGCGCAGCCGTTGTTCGATCTCCGCCCGGCCGCGCGCCATCGCGTCGCGCAGCGCGGCGGTGGCGGCACGACGCAGCGCCGTGCCGTCCTGATCGCCGGTGGTGAGTGCCGCGAGCGAAACCGCCAGCGCCGCCGGCTCGACGATCGCCTCGGGGTGGACGATCCGTTCGAACCGGGGCGGGGTGGCCAGGTCGGGCCGAACCGCCTCGTTCAGGCGCCGCCCTCCGGCGCCTTGGCCACGCCGACCAGCGCCGGACGCAGCAGCCGGTCGCGGATCATGTAGCCGGTCTGGATTTCCTGCACGACCGTGCCTGGTGCCGCGTCGTTCGAGGGCACTTCGAACATCGCCTGATGCTTGTTGGGGTCGAGCGTCTCGCCGACCGACACAATCTTGGTGATGCCATGACGGCCGAACACGCTTTCCAGCTCGCGCCCGGTCGCTTCGAGGCCGGTGATCAGCCCCTTCAGCCGGTCGTCGCCGCGCAAATCCTCGGGGATCGCCGACAGCGCGCGCGACAGATTGTCGGCCACCGACAGGATGTCGCGCGAAAAGGCGGTCGCGGCATAGGCGCGGGCGTCGGCCACCTCCTTTTCGGCGCGGCGGCGCACATTCTGCAGATCGGCGCGGGCATAGAGGGTTTCGGCCTGCGAATCGGCCAGCTTGGCTTCGAGTTCGGCGAGGCGATCCGCTTCGGCGACTTCGGGCGCGGCCTCGGCGGTGGCTTCGCGCAGGTCGTTCGTATCGTCGTTGGCGGGAGTGTCGTTCATTCGGGTCTCTTCTTGTCCTGTCAGCCGAGCAGCCGCGTCAGCGTCGCGGCAGTGAAATCCACCATGGGCACGACGCGCGCATAGTTCAACCGGACCGGCCCGATCACGCCGACCACGCCGACCACGCGCCCGTCCAGCGCGCGGACCGGCTTGGCGATGACCGACGATCCGGTCAATGCGAACAATTTGTTTTCGGAGCCAATAAAGATGCGCGCGGCATCGCCGTCCTGTGCCGATTCGAGCAGCCGGGCGATCTCTTCCTTGCCCTCCAGTTCGTCGAGCAACTGCCGCACGCGGTCGAGGTCGTGGGCGGCGGCGGGGTCGATCAGCCGCGCCTGGCCGCGTACGATCAGCACCGGGCGCTGCCCGCCATCCTCGCTCCACATCGCCAGCCCCGCCTCGACCAGCGCGCGCGCGGTCGCGTCGAGTTCGGCACGTTCCCGCCCGATTTTGCGCAGGATCCGGGCACGTGCTTCGGGCAGGGTGAGACCCGACAGCCGCGCCGTCAGGTAATTGCCCGCCTCGACCAGCGCCGCGATGCTGGTGCCCGGCGCCAAGTCGAGCACGCGGTTCTCGACCGATCCGTCCGCCCCGACCAGCACCGCCAGCGCGCGGGTGCCCGACAGCGGCACGAACGATACCTGTCGCAACACCGGTTCGCGCTTGGGCACCAGCACCACGCCGGCACTGGCCGACAGGCCCGACAGCGCAGCGGCGGTACCGGCCAGCGCTTCCTCGACCGGGCCGGCGGTGTCCGCCTGCGCCTCGATCGTCGCACGTTCCTGCGCCGATGGCTCCATCGCGTGCATCATGCCGTCGACGAACAGGCGCAGGCCGGTTTCGGTCGGCATCCGCCCGGCGCTGACATGCGGTGCGGCGAGCAGGCCGGCTTCCTCCAGATCCTGCATCACCCCGCGGATCGAGGCGGGCGAAAGGTTCATGCCGGACAGTTGCGCGATGGTGCGCGAGCCGACCGGCGTGCCGGTGGCGAGATAGCTGTCGACCACGATCCGAAACACGTCGCGCGCGCGGTCGGTCAGTTCGTGGATCGGTTGTGCCATGGATGGGAATGTAGGGTGGCGGAGCGAATTGCGGAACCCAAATCCTCCCCACCCCGTGGGGAGGGGGACCGTCCGCGCAGCGGATGGTGGAGGGGGTTGGCCGCGCAACGCAACCTTGCCGTATGCCGCGCTCCCCC
>NZ_LMKE01000009.1:10347-39724 GCF_001421245.1 Sphingomonas sp. Leaf10
CCTCCCCGCGCAGCGGGGAGGAGTTCAGGGCGTCTCGATGAACTGGCGAATCGGCAGTTCATTCGGCGCCGAGCGCAGCGCTTCATTCATGCGCTGATCGCGCATCCGGCAGCCATAATAAAAGGACAGATGCTGCGACGCGCCCGACAATTCGCTCCAGCGGACGTCGACCGACGGCATATCGGTCGGCGCATTGTCGCACCCCGGCTGGCCCGGCTGCACCAGCCGCTCGCCCTGCTGGGGCCGATAGGGCTGTAGCTTGGCGGCGAAGGCGCGATACTGGCCCGGCGTCGCCTTGAAATCGCGTGTTCCGACGACCTTTGTGAAGCGTCGCCCCTCGAACACCCCCGTCCCGTCAGGCTGAATCGTCACCCGGTACACCGGACAGGTGCCGAAACAGGGCGATGTTTCATAGCTGATCGTCTCACGCTCGATCGCGACCGGCGCGGTTTCGGTCGTCGTGTTTCCGACCGCCATCACGCAGCCGCCCAGTATCGGCAACAATCCCAAGGCGATGATCTTCATAAGGCCGCTCCCTGTTGCGGACCCGTCGCTTCGGACCCGTCATCTTAGGCGTACCGCACGGCGACTGGCGCGGCGATGAACGGACGGCTAGGACTTCGCGAAATTTCAGGAGATTCCCATGCGCCCATCCGGCCGCACCCCCGACGAAATGCGCCCCATCACGATCGAGACGAACTTCACCCGCCATGCCGAGGGTTCGTGCCTGATCGGCTTCGGCGATACGAAAGTGCTGGTGACCGCCTCGCTAGAGGAGCGCCTGCCGCCATGGCTGCGCGGCAAGGGCGAAGGCTGGGTCACCGCCGAATATGGCATGTTGCCCCGCGCCACCCATACCCGCGGCAGCCGTGAGGCGGCCAAGGGCAAGCAGTCGGGCCGGACCCAGGAAATCCAGCGGCTGATCGGGCGTTCCCTCCGGGCAGTGGTCGACCTGAAGGCATTGGGCGAGCGGCAGATCACGCTCGATTGCGACGTAATCCAGGCCGATGGCGGCACCCGCACCGCGTCGATCTCGGGCGCATGGGTCGCACTCCGCCTCGCGGTCGACGGGCTGATGCGCGAAGGCAAGCTGGAGGTCGATCCGATCAGCCGGCAGGTCGCGGCGGTCAGCTGTGGCATCCATGAAGGCACGCCGGTCCTCGACCTCGACTATATCGAGGATTCGGCGGCCGATGCCGATGCGAACTTCGTGCTGACCAGCGACAACAATATCGCCGAGGTGCAGGCGACCGCCGAGGGCGCATGCTATGACGAGGAAGCGCTGCTGCGTCTGCTCCGCCTCGCCCGCATCGGCTGCGGCCGCATCTTCGCCGAACAGCTGCGGGCGACCGGGCGATGAGCGGCGAGGGCAAGGAACCCCAGGCGATTCGCAAGCTGACGCCCGGCAAACTGGTCATCGCCAGCCATAACCCCGGCAAGATCCGCGAGATCGCGGCGCTGCTCGGTCCGTACGGCGTCACCCCGATTTCGGCGGGCGAGCTCGACCTGCCTGAACCGGAGGAAACCGGCACGACCTTCGTCGCCAATGCCGAGCTGAAGGCGTTGCAGGCCGCCGACCTGTCGGGCCTGCCGGCGCTGGCCGACGATAGCGGGCTGTGTGTCGAGGCGCTGAACGGCGATCCGGGTATCTTTTCGGCACGCTGGGCGGGTCCGTCCAAGGACTTCGACGCGGCGATGCGGCTGGTCGAGGACCGGATGCAGGCAACCGGGCCGGATCACAGCCGCGCCGCACACTTCGTCTGTGCGCTGGCGCTGGCATGGCCCGATGGGCATGTCGAATGGTTCGAAGGCCGCGTCGACGGGCAGCTGGTGTGGCCGCCGCGTGGGGAACATGGCTTCGGCTATGACCCGATGTTCGTTCAGGACGGCATGGATCAGAGCTATGGCGAGATCGATCCCGACCACAAGCATGCGATCAGCCACCGCGCCGATGCGTTCGCGCAACTGGTGAAGGCGGTGTTCTAGCTGGCACCTGCCCGCAACATCCGTTCGTCCTGAGTGCCATTGAGCTTGTCGAAATGGCGTATCGAAGGACCTGTATCGCACAGGTGCTTCGATACAGGTCTTCGACTTTGCTCAGCCCTTACTCAGCACGAACGGTTTGTTGCGTGGATTGGGCGCGCCCGAACGGAACACCCCCCTAACCCTGCGCATTGGACGCCCCGAAAGGAAATCCTATGCCCGACGCGATCACCGAAACCCGCCACCGCGAGATCGCGGTCGAGCATCTCCTGTTCTGGACGATACGCTATGTCGAGGAACAGCATCCGGGGCTGCTCGACTCGCTGGAGGCCAGCCTCGACAAGCTGGGCGATCCGAGCCAGGGCGGCGAGAAGGACGACAACGCCGTCCGTCATATCGCCGCCAAGATGATCGCCGGCGCACGGGGCTAAGTCCGCTATTGATCGGACGCGATCCCCCTCACCCATCGCCGCATTCGGCGTCTTTTCCCTCTCCCTCCGGGAGAGGGAGGGAGCGGCGCAGCCGCGGAAGGGTGAGGGCGATCAAGCTGTTCGCGTTCGACGGTGCAAACCGTTCGAACGGAACGCGAATCAGCCAATCCCCTAACCGTCGCACCGACCCAGACGTCAAAACGCCCGCCGCCCCGCGACATTCCCCGCCGGCACGTATCGACACACGACAAAGTCGTCGCGCGCGTTGCCCGCCTCCGCACAGCCGAACCGCTGCGTCGTGCGCCACATGATCTGGGTATAGTGCGCGACATCGCCGAACTTGCCCGTCCGCGACACGGCCGGCAGCACGCCCGGCACATAGTCGCGCTTCTCCGCGACCCAATGCCCGACCATCTCATCATAGCGGTACGCTCCCCGCGTACCAGTCCACAGATTCTCGCCCTGTTCAGGAACGCCGCGCGGTTGCGCCGAATGTTCGAAGCGGCCGGTCGTCGCCAGCGTATCGGCATAGACCTTTGCATCGCGCGCCAGCGCCGGATCCCACGCAAGCGGCGGCAGTCCCGCCTCGCCCCGCGCCGCGCGGTGGCCGACCTCCATCGCCTGTCGCAACAGCGCCACCCCGCGCGGGGCAGGCCCTTCGAAAGCACGGGGTTCGACGATGCGTTCGGGACCGGCTTCGACGCCCGGAGAACAGGCGGCCAGCAGCAAAAGCGGCGCCACTATTTGTATCGATGGCATGACGCCCATATGGGACGGCGATGGTGCCCGACCAACCTCCTCTCGCGCTCTACGTCCACTGGCCGTTCTGCGTATCCAAGTGCCCCTATTGCGACTTCAACAGCCATGTGCGTGACGCGGTCGATCAGGCGGCGTGGTTGCAGGCGCTGCTCGCCGATCTGGCGCATGAGGTGGCGGCGCTGCCGGGGCGGCGGCTGGCGTCGATCTTCTTCGGGGGCGGCACGCCGTCGCTGATGCCGCCCGCGACCGTCGCCGCGATCATCGACGCCGCGTGCCACGCATGGCCACCGACCGACGATATCGAGATCACGCTGGAGGCGAACCCGTCCTCGGTCGAGGCGGCGCGCTTCGCCGACATCGCCGCCGCCGGGGTCAACCGTGTGTCGCTGGGCGTACAGGCGTTGCACGATGATGCCCTTGCCTTCCTCGAACGCGCGCATGGCGTCGAGGAGGCGCTGGCCGCACTCGGCGTCGCACAGCGTCATTTCGCACGGGTCAGTTTCGACCTGATCTATGCCCGGCCGGGTCAGTCGCTTGCGGCATGGGAAGCCGAACTAGCCCGCGCGCTGTCGTTCGGGACCGAGCATCTCTCGCTCTATCAGTTGACCATCGAACCCGGCACGCGCTTCGCGACGCTGGCGGCCAAGGGGGCGCTGACCCTGCCCGACCCCGATCTTGCCGCCGACCTGTTCGAGGTGACGCAGGCAATGACGGCGGCCGCCGGCCTGCCGCTGTACGAAGTATCCAATCACGCCCGGCCGGGCGCGGAGAGCCGCCACAACCTGACCTATTGGCGCTACCGCGACTATGCCGGCATTGGTCCGGGCGCACACGGCCGGCGTCAGGGGCTGGCGACGGTCCGGCGCAAGAAGCCCGAAAACTGGATCGCGGCGGTGACCCGCAACGGCCATGGCATCGAACGCGAGGACGCGCTGACCCCCGACGAGCGGGTGACCGAGGCGCTGGTGATGGGCCTGCGGATGCGCGAGGGCATCGACCTTGCCCGCGTCGCGGCGCTCGGCGAACGCCCGATCGATGCGGTCGTGCACACCCATGCGGTAGCGCTGCTCGCAGGGCAAGGGCTGCTCGCGCGCGACGGCGACCGGCTGGCACTGACCCCTGCCGGCTTTCCGGTGCTCGACGCGGTGCTGCGCGAGATCGCGCTATAGGCTTGCCCCGCCCCCGGCGACTGCGCACAACCGCGCATCACCAGTGAAACGGGGTATCCATGCCGACCATCACCCGCCGCACCGCCATCGCCGGCCTCGCCGCCGCCACCGGATCGGCGACCCTGCCCGCCCAGCCGCGAGCCGCCAAAGTTCTGCGCGTCGCATCGACCTGGGACTTTGGGGCTGCCGCCAACGATGCCGCCGTCGCCCATTTCCGGAACGGCGGCAGCCTGATCGATGCACTGGAGGCCGGGGCGAAAGTGCCAGAGGCCGACCTGACCAACCATTCGGTCGGCAAGGGCGGTTACCCCGATCGCGACGGTCGGGTGACGCTCGACGCGGTCATCATGGACGACCGGGGCCATGTCGGCGCGGTCGCGGCGATGGAGGATATCGCCCACCCGATCTCGGTCGCGCGCGCGGTGATGGAGCGCACGCCGCACACCTTCCTCGTGGGCGACGGCGCGCGGCAATTCGCGCTGGCCAACGGCTTCACCGCCGAAAAGCTGCTGACCCCGGAAGCCGAGGCCGAATGGCGCAAATGGCTGAAGACGTCCAAATACGCGCCAGCCGCCAATAGCGAGAATGCGCGTGCGCCGCTCGGCGGGCCGCTCGACCACGACACGATCGGCATGATCGCGCGTGCACCTGACGGATCGCTGGCCGGTGCCTGCACGACATCGGGCATGGCGTTCAAGCTGCACGGCCGGGTCGGCGATTCACCGCAGGTCGGCAGCGGCCTGTTCGTCGAGGCGGGCGTTGGTGCCGCCACCGCGACGGGCCTTGGCGAGGAAGTGACCCGCATCGCCGGTACCGCTCGCGTCGTATCGTCGCTGCGTGCCGGCATGTCGCCGATGGCGGCGTGCCACGAGGCGGTGGAGCATATCGCGAAACTGCGCGGATCGGCGCTCAACGGGGTACAGGTCGGCTTCCTCGCGATGGACCGGAACGGACAGGTCGGCGCCTTCGCGATCCTGCCCGGCTTCACCTATGCCGTCACCGGCGACGATGGCCGCAGCACGGTGCTGAAATCGGCGAGCCTGCGCAGCGCCTGACACGAAACGGCCCTGCCACCGATGGGGTGACAGGGCCCTTTCATTTACCCGACGGTCGGGATCAGAAGCGGACGGTCGCGCCGGCCACGATCTGACGACCGAGCAGGTCGTAGCGGAACACGGTGTTGTTACGCAGCAGCCCCAGTTCCGAACGCGAGTTCGGGATCAGCGGCGGATCGCGGTCGAACAGGTTGTTGACGGCAAGGCGCAGCGTGAAGCGCTTCGCCACGTTGAACGTCGTCGCCAGATCGAAATAATCATAGGCTTCGATGCCGTTATAGGTCGAACGGCGGTCCGTCGCGCCATACGGGATGCCGGTATCGGCTGCCGCGTTGAACGTGATCGTCATCGGCCCCTGATGGCGCCAGTTGAGCGACACGTTCACCACATTGTCCTGCGTCGACCACGTCGTCCGCAGGGTATGGACCCATTTCGGGAAGCCTTCGCCACAGAACGGACCATAATAGCCGACGCACTGGCGCGGATCGACGGTCGGCGATTCCTGCCCGCCGACCGACGTCATCAACGTCCCGTTGAAGCTCATGTCGAGCCGCCCGGCGGTGTTCAGGTTCAGAGCATACTGGCTCTGGAAATCCCAGCCATGCGAGTCGCTCTTATACCCGTTGCTGGTACCCTGGATGATGAAGCCGGTCGCCGGATTGCTCGCCGCCGGGCTGAACAGTGTGAAGCTGCCCGGGTTGCGCACGATACCGCGACAGAAATACGGATTCTGCGTCTGGACGCAGCCGTTCACGAAATCGCCCGCGCTGAAATAGCTGATCGAATCGTCCAGATCGATCAGGAAGCGATCGATCGAAACGGTCAGGCCCGGCAGGAACCGCGGCCGCAGCACCACGCCGAACGTCTTGGTGTAGGCGGTCTCCGGCGTCAGTTCGAACCCGCCATTGCGGATCGTGCACAGCGCGTCCGGGCAGTTCAGCGTCTGGCTGCCATATAGATTGTCGGGCAGGCCCGTCGCACGGCACGCCTCGATGCTGGCGGTGGGAGCGAGGAAGCGGCCCGGATTCTGCGGATCGGGCGCGGTGGCGCATGGATCGTTGCGCGATCCGACCGTCACATAGTTGATGTTGCTCGCCTGCACCGCCTGGATCAGCGACGGGGCGGCCTGTGCCTTGTTGATCGATCCGCGGAAGGTGACGTCGTCGATCGGCGCCCACATCCCCTCGACCTTCCACGTGTCGAACGCACCGTCGAGCCGGTTGTACTTCGACCGCCGATAGCCGAGGTTGAGTTGCAGCAGCTGGGTCCAGCTCTGGTCCTCGACGATCGGCAATTGCGCTTCGACGTTTCCTTCCCAGACATTCTGGGTGAAGCGGGCGTCGGTGCCGCCATTGGTCTGGCGGAACAGCGCATCGGCGGTCGAAATGAACCGTTCGGCACGGAATTCGACACCGGCAGCAATCGCGATACCCTGATCGGCGAGCGGCGACTTGATGCCATATTCGCCGAGGTCGCCCGACACCGTGCCGAGCACCTGCCACATGCTGGGCTTGCTGATCTCCGACCCGTCGACATTCTGGTACACATAATCGGCGAACGCCGCGTTGTTGTTGTACGGCTGGAACGGATTGAAGGGTACGCAGCCCGAACCACCGGTGCGGCAGGTCGGCACGCCGCCCACGCTGTCGACGATCAGCGACTGGCGCAGACGCGTCTCATCGGGAAACGCCGGATAGGTCAACGACCCACGGTTCGCCGAATAGACGCCCGAAATGTCGTAATTCCACGCCTTGAGCACCTTGCCACGGATCCCACCGGTGACGCGGTAGCCGAGGTTTTCGAACCGGTTATACGCCGGCGGCAGACCGTCGAAGCGATAGAGCAGGTTGAACGGCACCAGCGTGTTGGTGCCGGCGGCCGTACCGCACAGCGTCTGCCCCTGCGACGCCGACAGATACGGGTTGTTGCAATTCACCTGATAGGGCGTCGCGCCATAGATGCCCGACGGATAGATGCGCAGCGGCGTCGGGTTCTGCGACCGGTCGCGATAGGCGAGGAACGTCGAATAGATTTCGGCCGCTTCCGACAGGTCGATGTTCAGGAAGCCGCCGGCGTTGATGCGGTTGAATTCACGCTGTGCCGCGAACTCGTCGAACGGGTTGGCGGCTGCGCCTGCGACCGATCCCCAGGGAATAAGATTGCCCGAGCCGTTAGGATTGTTGACCAGCACCCGCCCGGCATTGGCACCGCTGCCCGGGATGATCGTGCCGACCTGCGTATACTGGCTGCGCGTGCAGGTCAGTGCCGCATCCTTGGTCGGCTGGGTGACTTCGCACGCCGACCATGACCGCGAACCCTGCGGCAGCAGATCGGACTGACGATAGCTGAAGAAACCGGTCAGGTTGACGCGGCCGTCGAGCATCGACTTGCCCGCGGTCAGCGTAACGTCCATCCGCCCGCCGTCATTCGTCAGCCCGGTCGGCGTCTGGAAGAACGATCGCCGCGCCGCCTCGGTTACGGCATTTTCGCGGTTCTGGTGGTTGTAGAAGCTGTAATTGCCATTCAACTCCACGCCGTCGAAGTTCTTCTTCAGGATGAAGTTGACGACGCCCGACACCGCGTCCGAACCATAGACCGACGACGCACCACCGCTCAGCACGTCGATCCGCTCGACCAGCGTCGCCGGGATGATGCCGACGTCCAGACCGTTCTGGATGCCGAGGCGCAGGCCATCGACCAGCGTCAGCGTGCGTTCGAAGCCGAGGCTGCGCAGCTTGATCCGCTGACGCCCATTCGATTCAGCGAAATTCTGTTCGGCGTTCGGCGCGACCTGCGGCAGCCGGTTCAGCACTTCCTCGATCGTCGTCGCACCCTGTGCCTGAATTTCGGCAGAGGTGACGGTGGCGATCGGCGCGGCCGATTTGTTGTTCGGGCGGACGATGCGCGTGCCGGTGACGACGATCGCATCGTCTTCGTCATCGGTCGATTGCGTGTTCGTGTCGGGCAGCGCCTCTACGGGCACGACCTGCGCATGTGCGGTACCGGCCAGCATCGTCGCGAGACAGGATGTAGCCAGCAGCTTCGTGATCGATTTCATTGGATCCCCTTTGCCGGTGCCGCGTCGCGGTTTTCGCTTTGAGGGACGCCGGCCCATCGGGTCGAACCGTCGCCCATCACGTCGCGCGGTTTGTTTCACCTGTGCGACAGTTTTCCGCCGGCACGCAAAAGGGTCAATATTAAATGAAACCAGATTTCATATATGCGATACGTATTGCTAATAGGCGTGCTAATTCGGCAACACACCTTGTGGACGATCACAGCAGCAGATGGACCACCGTCGCGCTGGGTTGCGCCATGGCGCGAACGCCGGGAAGGGTCGCCGGATCGATCGTTGCCGGCTGCGCAAGTTCGACCCGCATCCGGCCCGCCAGTGGTTCCGCCCGCAGGATCGCCCCCGCTCCGCCCAATGCTTCGACCAGTGCGGGCGGCAGGGTCGGCCGTGCCGCATCCTGTGCCACCTCGGGCGTTGCAACGGGTGCGGCGGCCGGGCCACCGATGCCGGCTTCGCGAATCTCCTCCGCGACCTGATCGGCGATCGGGCCGACCACGACCTGCACCGCGCGGGCCGAAGGACGCAGCACACCCATCGCGCCCAGCGCCTTCAGCGCCGCTTCGTCGACCAGCGCCTGATCGGCGACGACCAGCCGTAGACGGGTGGTGCACGCGCCGATGCTGGCGAGGTTGCCGCTGCCGCCCAGCGCCGCGAGGAACGCCCGTCCGCGCTCGCCGCCACCCGCTACCGGCGCACCGGTCAACGACGGCGCACTGGCGTCGCGGCCGGGCGTCTTCAGGTCGAAACGAAGGATGAAGAAGCGGAACACACCGTAATAGAGCGCGAAATAGGCGGCACCGACCGGGAGCAGCAGCAGCGGCCGGGTCGCCTTTCCATAGTTCAGCACATAGTCGAACAGACCCGCCGAGAAGCCGAAGCCCAGCTTCACCCCTAGCCAGTCCATCAGCGCCATCGACAGACCGGTCAGCACCGCGTGGATCGCGTAGAGCACGGGCGCCAGGAACATGAACGAGAATTCGATCGGCTCGGTAACGCCGGTCAGGAAACTGGTCAGCGCAAGGCTGAGCAGCATGCCGCCCACCGCCTTGCGCCGATCGGGCAGCGCCGAGCGGTACATGGCGAGGCACGCGGCGGGCAGGCCGAACATCATCACCGGGAAATAACCGGCCATGAACGCCCCCGCCGTCGGATCACCGGCGAAGAAGCGACGCAGGTCGCCGGTCGTCCCTTCGAAATCGCCGAGCACGAACCACGCGACGTTGTTGAGGATATGGTGCAGCCCGGTCACCAGCAGCAGCCGGTTGAGCAGGCCGAAGCCGAACAGACCGAAGCTGCCCGACGCCACCAGAGCGCGGCTGAGCAGGTCGAGTGCGGCGGTGATGCTGGCGAAGCTGAGGCCCACCACGACCGCGATGGCGATGCCCACCACACCGCTGACGATCGGCACGAACCGCCGCCCGCCGAAGAAGGCCAGATATTCCGGCACCTTGATCGTCGCATAGCGATTATAGGCATGGCCACCGATCAGACCGGCGATGATGCCGATCGGCACGTCGAGCTTGGCGAACGCCTTTGCCTTCCACGCCGCCGACAGGGTCGCCGCCACGTCCGGGGCAAAGCCCTGCGTCACCTCGGGCGGCACGGTCAGGAACACCGGCCCGCCATTCTTGACGACCAGATAGCAGACGACGCCGGCCAGACACGCCGCGCCGTTACCGTCGCGGGCGATGCCGCAGGCGACGCCGATCGCAAAGAGCAGGCCGAGATTGTTGAACAGCGCATCGCCCGCCGCCGCCAGCAGGCCGATATCGAGCAGGTCGGGCTGACCCAGCCGCAGCAACAGCCCCGCCACCGGCAGGACCGCGATCGGCAGCATGAGCGCACGGCCGATCGGCTGCAGCGTTTCGACGATCGACTTCATGCACCCTGCTCCTGCAGAAATTCGCGAACCATGGTCCGCACCTCGGCCGGCGATGCCGCCGCCAGTGCACGAACCGCCAGCAACCGGCAGCGATGGGTATCGAGCCGCCGGACCAGCGCCTTCAATTCCGGCACGAAGCGGGGCGACGCCGACAATTCGGTGATGCCGAGCCCCACCAGCAGCGGGATCGCCAGCCGGTCCGACGCAAGGCCACCGCATACCCCGACCCAGCGGCGATGCCGTGCCGCCCCCTCGGTCGTGTGCGCGATCAGTTGCAGCACGGCCGGGTGGAGGCCGTCGATGCCGGGGGCGACCGCCGGATTGCCGCGATCCATCGCCAGCGCATATTGCGTCAGGTCGTTGGTACCGATCGACAGGAAATCGGCATGGGCGGCGAGCGTCGCGGCGGTGACTGCGGCGGCGGGAGTTTCGACCATGATGCCGATCTCGACCCGGTCGGTGATGCCCAGTTCGCCGCGCAACCGGTCGACGACCGCGCGCACGGCGGCAATCTCGGCGACGCTCGCGACCATCGGGATCATGATCCGGCATTGCCCGACCGGCTGTACCGACAATATGCCGCGCAACTGGGTTTCGAGAATGTCGGGCATGGCCAGCGCGACGCGGATGCCGCGCAGGCCCAGCGCCGGATTTTCCTCCGGCGCGATCGGCAGATAGGGCGCGGGCTTGTCGCCACCGATATCGAGCAGCCGCACGATCAGCGGCCGTCCGTCGAGTTCGGCGGCGATCGCACCATAGAGTGCGGCCTGTTCGTTCGCGTCCGGCGCGCTGTCACGTTCAAGGAACAGAAATTCGGTGCGGAGCAGCCCCGATCCTTCGGCGCCATTGGCCATCGCCGCCTTCGCATCCTCGATCGACCCGAGATTGGCGAACGCCTCGATCCGCACGCCGTCGAGCGTGACGCAGGCTTCGTTCGCGCGGGCGAGTGCGGCGTCGCGATCGGCGATGCGGCGATCGGCATGCGCGCGGGCCTCGGCCAGCGTTCCGGCATCGGGATCGACATGCAGCACGCCGCCATCGGCGTCGAGGATCAGTGTCGCGCCATCAGCGACGTCGTTCAGCGGCGCACCGATCGCGACCAGTGCCGGCAGGCCCATCGTCGCGGCGAGGATCGCAACGTGCGAGGTCGGCCCGCCGCGCTCGACCGCGAGGCCGATGACATTGGCGGGGTCGATCGCCATCACCTGCGACGGCAGCAAATCGTCGGCGAGCAGGATCGTGCCGGCGGGGAAGGTCATCGCCTCCGCCTCCGTCCCCGTCAGTTCGCCCAGCACCTGCCGTTCGAGGTCGAGCAGATCGTCGGCGCGCTCGGCCAGCCGCGCGTCGCCGAGGTTGCGCAGCGTCGCCGCCTGCGCGCGGGTCGCGTTGCGCCACGCATGACCGGCATCGCGTCCCTCGGCCATGGCACCGTTCGCCGCCTCATGCAGATCGGCATCGTCGAGGAAGGCGATATGCGCGGCACGGATCGCCGCCCCTTCACCGGTCGTCGTCGCCAGCTTCTCGCGCACCGCCGACAGTGCCGAATCGAGCCGCGCCGCCTCGACCGCGACGCCCTGCCCGTCGACCGGCACCGCGATGTCGGTAACACGCAGCCAGCGCGCGGTGCCGATCGTATAGCCGGGCGCCGCCAGTGTCCCCGCCAACTGCCCCTCGGGCAGAACGATCGCCGGTGGCGGCGGCGGCGCGACCACCGGCGCGGGCGCGGCGCGCTCGGCACGCTCGCCCATGCCACCCTCGATCAGCGTCACCAGCGCCGCGACCGCTTCGCCGGCATCGGGACCGCTGGCGATCACGTCGATCGTGTCGCCGAACCGCACGCCCAGTCCGAGCAGCCCGACCGCACCGGTGGCGCGCGCCTCGCTCCCGTCCTTGGCCAGCCAGCTGGTCGCGACGAAGCCGCGCGCGACCTCGCCGATCTTCGCCGCCGGTCGGGCGTGCAGGCCATGCGCCATCGGCACGCGCACCTGTCGCACGATCCGTTCGCCCTCGGCCGTCGTCATCGCCGGCGCGCTCGCCGCGATCGGTTCGATTGTCATCAGCAACTGGCCGATGCCGACCACCCGGTCGGTCTCGCGCCGGACGATGCGGAAGGCGTCGGCATTGGTGACGATCAGCGGCGTCATCAGCGACGGCGCGGCGCGCACCAGCGCGTCGAGGTCGAAATCGATCAGCGGCTGACCGCGTTCGACCCGGTCGCCGATCTGCACCCGCGCGGTGAAATCCCTGCCGCCCAATTGCACCGTGTCGATCCCGACATGCATCAACAGCTCGACCCCACCCTCGCCGCGCAGGGTGATGGCGTGGCCACCGGCGTGCAGCGTCAGCACCTCACCATCGCACGGCGCGTGCAGCGTGCCGCCGGTCGGGTCGATCGCAACGCCATCGCCCAGCATCCGCCCCGCGAACACCGCGTCGGGCACGTCGTCGAGCGCGCTTGCCCAGCCTTGCAACGGTGCGGTGAGCAGGATGGCGGTCATGGGCGGCCTCTTGGGTATGCGCGACACGGTGCGCGCAAATTGGTCCGGCGAACCGGGGTCAGACGATGCGGTTGCCCGCGATCCAGGTGCCGCGCACCTTCAGGTCGCGGTCGAGCCAGACGAAATCGGCGCTGTGCCCGACATCGATGCTGCCGATGCGGTGCGACAGGCGCAGGAAGGCAGCCGGGTTGGCCGAAGCCATCGCCACCGCATCCTCGAACGCGACCCCCAGTTCGTGGGTGTTGGCCACCGCCGTCGCCATGTCGAGATCGCAGCCGGCCAGCGTGCCGTTGGCATCGACGCACACGCCGTTCTCGACATGGATCGGTTGCCCGTTCAGCACGAATTCCTTGGCTTCCGCGCCGACGGTCGGCATCGCATCGGTCACCAGCATGAACCGGTCGATCGGCCGCGCCGCCAGCGCCACGCGGATCGCCGCCGGGTGCAGGTGCGCGCCGTCGACGATCAGCCCGGCATAGACCGACTTGTCCTCCAGCACCGCACCGACCACGCCCGGATCGCGATGCTTGAGCGGCGACATGGCATTGTACAGATGCGTCACGCCGCGCGCGCCGGCATCGATCGCCGCGCGCGCCTGTTCATAGGTCGCGTCGCTATGGCCGATGCTGACGATCACACCGGCGGCGACCAGCCGCTCGATCGCTGCCGTGTCGTTGCGCTCGGGCGCCAGCGTCACCATCACCACGCCCTTGCGCGGACGGGTAAGCAATTCGATCGCGGCATCGTCCAGCGCGCGGAAATGGTTCGCGTCGTGAATGCCCTTGCGCAGCGGATTCAGGAACGGCCCCTCGACATGGATGCCGACGACACCCGGCACGCCCGCTTCGATCCCGGCATCGACCGCGTCCAGCCCGGCGGCGACCACGTCCAGCCGGTCGCTGATCAGCGTCGGCAGAAATGCGGTGGTGCCATAGGTCGCGTGTGCGGCGCCGATCGCGCGAATGCCCTCGACGGTGGGGTGATCGTTGAACAACACCCCGCCGCCACCATTGACCTGCGTGTCGACGAAGCCGGGGACCAGCCAGCCACCGTCCAGATCGATCGCCTCGGCATCGCCACCCACATGGAAATCGGCGATGACGCCGTCGACGACGTGAAACGCGCAGCTGTCGTGCTGGCACTGATCGGCGAGCACGCGCCCGCCACGGAAGACGAAGCTGCTCATCGCGTTTCGGTGACCTTGCGCAGATGCGGCGGCTGGTCGGGGTTCAGCCCCCGGCGCAGCGACACCGTGTTGACCATGCGGTAGAAGCTCTGGATCATCAGGATCGGTTCGATCGCGGCATGGCTGCGGATCGTCGGCGGGTGGCTGTCGTCATCGGACGCATCGGCCAGATGCACCGCCGCCCCGCGCGACGCGAACTCCGCCGCCGCCGCGCGGACGTCGTCGCCGGCATCGTCCGACGTGGCGAAACCGAGCAGCGGAAAGCCGTCGTTGATGATCGCCATCGGCCCGTGGCGGACTTCGGCGCTGCTGAACGCTTCGGCATGGAGCGCCGAGGTTTCCTTCATCTTCAGCGCCGCTTCCTGTGCGACACCAAAGCTGTAGCCGCGCCCGATCACGAACAGGTTGCGGGCATCGACCAGCGTATCGGCGACCGCGGTCCAGTCGAGATCGAACGCCGCCTCCAATTGCGCAGGCAAAGCGTCGAGCGCGGCGAGCAGACCGGCATCCTCGCTCCAATGCGCGGCGATCGCGGCAAGGCCGGCGAGCGAGGCGATGAACGACTTGGTCGCCGCGACCGAGGTTTCCGGGCCGGCCGACAGCGGCAGCACGGTATCGGCCAGACCCGCCAGCGGCGAATCCTCGACATTGACCAATGCCACGACGCGCGCGCCCGCCGCCTTGTAGCTTTCGACGGTGCGTAGCAGGTCAGGGCTGCGGCCCGATTGCGACACCGCGATCACCAGCGCGTTCATCCGCTCCATGCGCGTCGCATAGACCGACGCGACCGACGGCGCGGCGCTGGCGACGGGCACGCCGCACAGCGTCTCGACCAGATATTTGCCATAGGTCGCGGCATGGTCCGACGACCCGCGTGCGCAGGTGACGACCAGCGCCGGCGGATCGGCGCGCAGCGATGCGCCGAGTTCGGCGAGCGCCGTCGCATTGCGCGACAGGAACCGGGCGACGGACGCGCCGCCCTCCCCCGCTTCGCGGTGCATCGCGGTCTGTTCGGCAACGACCGGCTTCGGCCCGGCTTCGACGGTGGACGTCATGAACCCCCTCTTGGTACCGGCCCCTGCCGGATCAGCTTGCGTTCAATTCGGCGACCACGTCGTACGCGTCGCCACGATAATAGGACTGGGTGAATTCGACCGTGTCGCCATCGGCCAGGAAGCCGCGTCGTTCGATGAACAGGCCGGCATGGCCGGTCTCGACGCCCAGCCGCTTGGCCTGTTCGGCGGGAAACGCCATCGCGCGCAGCCGCTGCAACGCGCGCACCGGCCGCGATCCCGCCGCCTCCAGCGCGGCATAGAGCGAGTCGCCGACCGCATCGACGCCGGGCAGGCAATTGCCGGCGATGGTCGCATATTCGACCGCCATCGGCACATCGTCGGCATAGCGCATCCGCTGGAACCGATAGACCGGCGCACCGGGCGACAGGCCCAGCGACATCGATTCCTCAGGCGTTACCAGCCCGGTCGATTTCGACACCCATGCGCTGCTCGGCACCCGGCCGCGCGCGACCATGTCCTCGGAAAAGGACGACAGTTTCGAAAAGCTCTTGTCGACCCGCGCCGCGACGAAGGTGCCCGCGCCACGGCGGCGCACGACCAGCCCTTCCTTGGCCAGCCCCTCGATCGCCTTGCGCACGGTGATGCGCGACACGTCATATTCGACGGCCAGTTCGCGTTCGGGCGGGATCGCATCGTCCTGCAACAGCACCTTCCGCTCGATCGCGGTGCGGACCAGCTGCTGCAACTGGACATAGAGCGGCGCGTGCGCGTCGTCGCGCAGCCGGCCGATCCGATCTGAAAACCCCATGACCACGCCCTTCGAACCCGTCGAATGGTCAACGTAAAGGGCGGTCGGAGCGTTCACAATCGGCGTGATAGGTATGTTTTTGGTACTACGCAAGCGCCTTTGCCAGCCTGAAAACTACCCTCTCGAACGGTTGCAAACCGCGGTTCGGACGGCATTGGCATCATATCCATCACGCCGGAAAGCCTGCTCGCCGATCAATAGCCGTCAACCAGAACCCCGGTATTTTTAGAACTATATTATACCAAAAGCGGGGGAACGATCAATTTTGGACAACGGACCCGATGCGGAACACCAGCAATTCTCACCTGTGCATTCCTTTTTCATTTTTATGTAGATTTTATGATGGGAATTGGTCACATTGCGAACGACCAAAACGAGCTTGCATGGCACCAATATAGTACCAATGCATGACGCACGTCGTCTTTGCCCGTCGCGGCCAATCGGGGAGGGCGCATTTCGCGCCCGGATATAAGGGGTAGGGGACCATGGCTTTTTCGCGTTTCGCATATCTAGCCTCCACCGCGCTGGTCGCACTGGCGACACCGGCACTGGCACAGGAAGCGCCCGCACCGGCCGGTACGACGGCTGAAGACGACACCATCACGATCACCGGCATCCGCAAGTCGATCGCCGATTCGATCCAGACGAAGCGTGCGGCGGATTCGATCGTCGACGTCATTTCGGCGGAAGACGTCGGCAAGCTGCCCGACAGCAACATCGCCGATTCGCTCGCCCGCCTGCCCGGCGTCACTGTCGACCGCCAGTTCGGCGAGGGCGAACAGCTCTCGATCGCCGGCACCGAGCCTGCGCTGAACCGCGTCACGATCGATGGCCACTCGGTCGCATCGGCCGACTGGGGCGGCAACCCGTCCGACCGGTCGAGCCGCAGCTTCAACTATTCGCTGCTGTCGCCGACGATCATCAGCCAGGCGGTCCTCTACAAGACCCCCGAAGCGCGCCTGCAGGAAGGCGCGATCGGCGGTACCGTCGACATCGTCACCCGCAAGCCGCTCGACCTGAAGTCGGGCACGATCGCTGCGACCGCCGGCGGCGAATATAACGACCGGGCAAAGCGCGGCAGCTTCCGCGGTTCGGCGCTGTACAGCTGGAAGAACGACGACGAGACGATCGGCTTCCTCGGTTCGGTCAGCTATGACAAGGAACAGCTGAGCCGCGCTGGCGTCGCCAGCTACTGGTATCGCACCGGTGCCGCGCTGCTCGAAAGCTTCAGCACGACGAATGCCGATGGCTCGCGCAATCCGATTCAATATGGTGCTGACGGCCGTGCGGTCATGGGCGCCACGATCAACGGTTCGCGTCCGACCGCCGCGACGATCGCCGCGTTCAGCGCCTCGCGCTACGCCTCGTTCCTCGCCCGCGAATTCTTCAAGCAGGAGCGTGAGCGGATCAGCTTCAGCGGCGCGGTATCGGCCAAGCCGACCGACAACATGACCGTGACCGGCACCGCGCTCATCATCCGCGGCAATTACGACAACGTATCGAACTCCGAATATACCTATGGCTTCGAAGGATCGCGGATGACCGCCGCGACCTACATTCCGGGCCAGAACGGACAGCCCGGCATCGTCGATTCGGCGACCTTCAGCGGCATCCCGACCGGCCAGACCGGTTCGACCGGCCAGCTCGATACCTATTATCGCCGCACCCGGTTGAAGAACGACTCGGTCTCGCTGCTGCTCGACTGGACGCCCGGCGAATGGACGGTCACCGGCAACCTCGGTGCCACCCGCGCTACCGGCGGCAAGGATCCCGAATATCTGCTCGACTTCCGCACGCAGCAGGGCTTCACCGCCGGTGCGAACGGCCGCAACACGCAGGTCAACTGGAACTCGCCGGCGAGCGATGCGACCAAGTGGCTGAGCAACTTCACCGCGAACGGCGGCGAGAACATCACCGCCACCGACGGCCGCCGCTTCTTCGGTCGCCAGATCGGCGGCATTCCGCTCCAGTCGGGCTTCACCACCGATAGCGAAGTCTTCGGCGAAGTGAACGTGAAGCGTGACGTCGAATTCGGTCCGCTGAAGACCATCCTGTTCGGTGGTCGCTATGCTTCGCACCTGAACGGCAACACGTCGTACAGCAATGCCGTCTTCACCAACCAGAACTACACGCTGGCCGATCTCGATTTCTATGTGCAGGACAGCAACCTGTACAACGGCCTCGGCACGTCGGGGAATGGCACGCCCTATGCCACGCTCGACAAGGACGGCATTCTCGCCGCGCTGACCAAGTACGGCAACTTCACCGACGATCGCGGTCTGTCGCGCGGCGATTACTGGCGCGTGCGCGAAAAGATCGCGGCGGGCTATATCCAGGCCAATTTCGAGCTGGGCAAGGTCCGCGGCAACGTCGGCGGTCGTGTCGTCAACACGTCGGACGCATCAACCTTCTATGTCCAGAGCAGCAACCAGTTCGCGCTGACCAAGGTCAACAGCAACGAGACGCGCTTCCTCCCCGCCGCCAACGTCATCTTCCAGGCGGGCGAGGACGTGGTGCTGCGCGCCTCCGCGGCGAAGGTGATCGCGCGTCCGCGTTACGGCGACCTCGCCGGTTCGCTGTCGCTCGACGACACCACTCGCGCGGGCAGCGGCGGCAATCCGGACCTGAGGCCCTATGCCGCGACCAACTACGGGCTGTCGGCCGAGTGGTATTTCGCACCGGCCAGCTTCCTGTCGGGTGAATTCTTCTATCGCGACATCTCGAACTATGTCGGCAATCAGGTCGAGGACGGGGTGGAGTTCACCAACAGCGTCACCGGCCGTACGCTGACCTATTCGATCTCGCGTCCGATCAACGGCGGCAAGGCGTCGGTTACGGGCTTCTCGCTGTCGGGCAACACCAACCTGATCTGGGGCTTCGGTGTGCAGGGCAGCTACACCTTTGCCGATGCGGAAACGCCGTTCGCCAACGGCCTGCCGTTCCTGTCGCGCCACACCTTCACGGTCGTCCCCTATTACGAGTACGGTCCGTTCCAGGCGCGCGTCAGCTACAACCGCCGCTCGAAGTATTTCTATCGCTTCGGTCGTCAGGCCAGCTCGGACTATACCGACAGCTATCGCCAGCTCGATGCACAGATCAGCTATGCCATCTCGGAAGGCATCGGCATCACCGCGGCGGCGTCGAACCTGCTCGACGAAACCTACTACCAGTACAGCAGCACGCCGGACGCACCGACGTCGATCTACAAGAACGGTCGCGTGTTCTCGCTCAGCGCCACCTTCCGCATGTAAGGGGGCCGGCGATACGGGGGGTGCGGCCCGTGCCCCCCGCTTCGTCAGAAGGCCCCGGCTTTGCCGGGGCCTTTTTTCGTTCGGGCCGCTAGAGTTCCGGGCAGGTTCGAATCGGCCTGCCACCCACAGGGGAGTATCCGCGTGAAGCATCTGATCCGGGCGGCACTGGCCGCGACCACGGCGACCATCGCGCCGGTCTATGCGCAGAATGCCCCCCTCCTTCCCCTGCCCGCACAGATGACGCCGGCCACCGGCGCGATCACCATCGCGAACGGCGCGGGCATCGTCGTGCCCGCCGGCGACACCGGTGCCGCCACCGCCGCACGGCTGCTGACCGACCGGGTGAAGATCGATCGCGGCCTGACGCTGGCCACCGCCGCGCAGGGGCCGATCCGCTTCGTCCGCGACGCTGCCGTTGCCGGCGACGAAGCCTATCGCCTGACCGTCACGCCGCGCGTCATCACCATCGCCGCCAGCGGCGACCGGGGCCTCATTTGGGGCGCGATGACGCTCGCGCAATTGCTCAGCCCCGACACCCAATTCGGCCGTCCGGTCCGCGTCGCCGCGACCACCATCGACGACGCCCCCCGCTTCCGCTGGCGCGGGCTGATGGTCGACGTGACGCGCTCGTTCCAGCCGATCGAGACACTCTATCCGATCGTCGACACCATGGCCGCGCAGAAGCTGAACACACTGCACATGCACCTGTCGGACGATCAGGGATGGCGGGTCGAGATCAAGCGCTATCCCAAGCTGACCGAAATCGGCGCCTTCCGCGAACCCGCCGTCGCGGGTGGCCAGCCGGGGCCGAAGGTCGGCGGCTTCTACACCCAGGACGAACTGCGCAAGCTGGTCGCCTATGCCGCCGAACGGGGCATCACCATCGTCCCCGAAATCGACATGCCCGGCCACGCGCAGGCGGCGGTCGCAGCCTATCCGGAGGAGGTCGGCGTACTCGGCGATCGCCCGCCGGTCGGCCATGACTGGGGGGTCAACCCGTGGCTGTTCTCCCCCGCCCCGCGCAGCATGACCTTCATCAAGAACGTCCTCGACGAACTGCTCGACATCTTTCCCGGCCAATTCTTCCATGTCGGCGGCGACGAGGCGGTGAAGGACCAGTGGCAGCGCTCGCCGGAGGTACAGGCGCAGATGAAGGCGCTGGGCCTCAAGACCGAGAACCAGATGCAGGGCTGGATGATTTCCGAGCTCGGCAAATATCTGGCGTCGAAGAACCGCCGCCTGATCGGCTGGGACGAAATCCTCGAGGGCGATGTGCCGACCAGCGCGACCGTCATGTCGTGGCGCGGCGAGGCGGGTGCGGTGGAAGCTGCGAACAAGGGGCATGACGTGGTGATGTCGCCCGCCCCCAATTTGTATCTCGACAATATCCAGTCGACCGCCGGCGACGAACCGCCCGGCCGCATTGGGCTGCAAACGCTGGAGGCGGTCTATGGCTATGAACCGGTCCGCCCCGGCGTGACGGCGGAGGCCGCCGCGCATGTGCTCGGCGCGCAGGGCAATGCGTGGTCCGAATATCTGGCGACCGCGAAGCAGAAGGAGCACGCCACTTTCCCGCGCCTCTCCGCGATCGCCGAGTTCACGTGGAGCCCGCGCGACAAGCGCGACTGGAAGGGGTTTGTCACCCGCCTGCAACCGCAGATGCTGCGCTAT
This sequence comes from Sphingomonas sp. Leaf10, assembly GCF_001421245.1. Lineage (GTDB taxonomy): Bacteria > Pseudomonadota > Alphaproteobacteria > Sphingomonadales > Sphingomonadaceae > Sphingomonas. The sequence goes on from NZ_LMKE01000009.1 coordinate 31,130, forward strand.
CAGCGGCAGGGCATCGCCGCCGCCGATGCGGCGTTCGCGGTCGCCTATACGCTCGACGGTGCGAAGGGCGACATTCTGCGCGGCAAGGCGCCGAAGCTGACGCTTGCCACCCAGACCGGCGCGGGCACGATCCGCTACACGGTGGACGGCAGCCAGCCGACCGCCCGCTCGCGCACCTATGCCGCGCCGATCACGCTGAGGCCGGGGCAGGTCGTCACCGCCACGGCGTTCGCGAAGGACGGCCACGCCCTAGCCGACCCCCGCCGCTTCGACGCGACCCGCCCCGCCCTCCTCCGCGCGACCGGCAGCAGCGACATGGTGGCCTGCCCCAAGGGTGCGCTGGGCCTGCGCGTGCCGCTGGTCTCGGGCCAGTCGGGCGATGCCCCCGCCTACAACGTCAACATCTTCGACACCTGTACCCAGGCGCCGAAAATGCCGCTCGACGTGGCGCAGGCGTTCACGGTCACCGTCGCCCGCCTACCGCGCAACTATGGTCTGGCGCATGACGAGGGCAAGCTGCGCCTGCACTATGCGGTCACGCAATATGGCGAACTGGTGATGCGCGTCGGCGGGTGCGACGGCATGGTCGCCGCCACCTTCCCGCTGCCGAACCCGGACACCGCGCCCAACCGGTTCGATTTCACCGGCAGCTTCCCGAAACAGCCGGGCGATGCGGATATCTGCCTGCAATTCACCTCCCCGTTATCCGCGCCCTTCTACACCGTCGACACGCTGCAACTGGAAAGCTCCAAGTGAAACCTGCCCTGTTCCTGCTGCTCGCCGCCGCCCCCGCCGCGCTTTGGGGAGCGCCCCGCGAAACGGTGACGCTCGACAAGGGCTGGGAGGTTCGCCTTGCCCCCGGCGATCCGGCGGCGAAGGAGCATCCGAAGGCCGCGCGCTGGTTGCCAGCCAAAGTATCGGGTTACGTTCAGACCGACCTGATCGCGGCAAGGATCACGCCCGATCCGTTCGTTCGCCTGAACGAAGCGACGATCCAGTGGGTCGGGCGCAGCGACTGGGACTATCGCGGGCGGCTGAACGCCACGCCGGCTCTTTTGGCGCGCGACCATGTCGATCTGGTGTTCGACGGGCTCGACACCTTTGCCGAGGTGTTCGTCAACGGCACCAAGCTGCTCACCGCCGACAATGCCCATCGCCGCTGGCGCGCCGACGCCAAGCCGCTGCTGAAGCCCGGCGCGAACGAGATCCGCATCGCGTTCAAATCGCCGCTCGGCGTGCTGAAGCCGATGGTCGCCAACATCGAGAACCCCCTCCCCGGCGAATATGATTCGACCGCCGGCGACGAGCCGGAAGCGCGCCAGACCTCGCCCTATATCCGCAAGCCGAAATATCATTATGGCTGGGACTGGGGCCCGCGCATCCTCAATATCGGCCCCAATGGCCCGGTGAAGGTCGATGCGTGGGACGATGTCCGCATCGATACGCTCCGCGTCCAGCAGGAGGCGGTGACCCCGGCCGAGGCCCGCCTGTCCGCCGACGTGACGCTCATCGCCGATCGCGATGCGACGGTGCAGGTCGACGCGATCGTCACCGCCCCCGATGGCGCCAAGGTCCGCGCAACCCGCACCGTCGCGGTGACGGCGGGCGAGAACCGGGTCAGCGTGCCGCTCGCCATTGCCAATCCGAAACTCTGGTATCCCGCCGGGTACGGCGCGCAGCCGCTCTACACCGTCGCCACCGAAACGCGGCTCGACGGGGAAATCGTCGACAGCCAACAGCGCTCCACTGGCATCCGCACCGTCGAACTGGTCCGTGAAAAGAACACGATCGGTCGCGGCTTCCTGTTCCGCATCAATGGCATTCCCGTCTTTGCCAACGGCGCGAACCTGATCCCGTTCGACAGCTTCGGCCCGCGCGTCACCGACGCCTATATGGCGAAGATCATGGGCGACGCGAAGGCGGCCAACATGAACATGATCCGCATCTGGGGCGGCGGCATGTACCTGCCCGACAGCTTCTTCGACACCGCCGATCGGCTGGGGCTGATGATCTGGTCCGACTTCATGTTCGGCGGCGCGATCACCCCGTACGATCCCGAGTACCGGGAAAGCGTGAAGATCGAGGCCGAGGAACAGGTCGACCGGGTACAGGCGCATCCCTCGATCGTGCTGTGGTCGGGCAATAACGAAGTGCTGTCGGGCTGGGAGGGCTGGAGCGACCGCACCGCCTTCAAGAAGCGTGTCGGCGCCGACGAACAGGAACGCGTCGGCGTCGGCATGGCGATCCTGTTCGACCGCGTGCTGCGCGACGCCGCCGAACGCCGTGATGCGGATGTACCGTACTGGCCCGGCAGCCCGAGCGCGAATTACGAGGGCAAGCCCGATCAGGACGGCAATGGCGACCGCCATTACTGGGACGTATGGGGCGGCAAGAAGCCCGCCACCGCCTATCTCGACAGCTGCCCGCGCTTCATGTCCGAATATGGGCTGCAGGCGATGCCCGATATGGCGACCATCGCGAAGTTCGCCAAACCCGCCGATTACGCCGTCGATTCACCGGTCATGACCGCGCACCAGAAGTTCCTGAAGGGTGCCGGGCAACAGCGGCTGCTCGACTATATCCGCCTGCGCTACCGCGAACCCCGCGACTTCGCCGATTTCGTGTATCTCAGCCAGGTGATGCAGGCCGACGGCATCCAGCTGGGCGCACTGCACCACCGCGCCTGCCGCCCGGTCACCAGCGGTTCGCTCTACTGGCAGCTGAACGACGTCTGGCCCGGCGCATCATGGTCGAGCATCGACTATTATGGCCGGTGGAAGGCGCTGCACTTCGCCGCCCGCCGCTTCTACGCCCCGCTCGCCATCTCGGCGGCGCGCAAGGCGGAGGGACCGACCGAGGTCGCGTTGATCTCCGACGCGACCCAGCCGGTCACCGCGCGCTGGCGGGTGCGGACGATCGACGTCGCGGGCAAGGTCGCCAACCAGTTCGAACGCGCGGTGCAACTGCCCGCTTTGTCCTCGACGAAGATCGCGACGCTGACCGACGAAGATCTGTTCAAGGGCGCCGACCCCAAACGCAGCTTCGCGGTGTTCGAACTGCTGGTAGATGGCAAGGTCGCGTCGCGCGCGCTCGTGTCGGCGCTCCCCGAAAAGACGATGGCCCTGCCCGATCCCGGCCTCGTCACCCGCTGGTCGGTCGTCGACGGCAAACCGGCGCTGACCGTCACCGCCACCCGCCTCGCCCGCGCGCTGTGGATCGGCTTCGGCACGCTCGACGTGCAGGCGTCGGACAATTTCCTCGACCTGCTCCCGGGTGAAAGCGTGACGGTGACGATCGAGGGCAAGGCATCGACCGGGGCGCTTAAAAAGGCATTGCGCCTACAAACGCTGGGAGCCGCCAAGTGAGCATCCTCCTCGCATTGCTCGCCGGAGCCACTGAACCCGATCCGCAGATCGCGGCAACGATCGCGGCGATGACGCCTGCGGAAAAGGCAGCACAGTTACAGAGCACCGCCCCGGCACAGGGCGACGTCCTGCCCGCCTACGACTATTGGAACGAGGCGCTGCACGGTCTCGCCCGCAACGGCGTCGCCACCGTCTTTCCGCAGGCGATTGGCCTTGCCGCGACATGGGACGCGCCGCTGATGGAGCGGATCGGCACCGTCGTGTCGACCGAGGCACGCGCCAAATACAATGCGCTGCCGGGCAAGAACCGGCGCCGCTACGAGGGGCTGACCATCTGGTCGCCCAACATCAACATCTTCCGCGATCCGCGCTGGGGTCGCGGCATGGAAACCTATGGCGAGGACCCGGTACTGACCGGCGCGCTGGCGGTCGGCTATGTCCGTGGGCTGCAAGGGCCCGACCCGTTGCAACCGCGCGTCATCGCCACGCCCAAGCATCTGGTTGCGCATAGCGGGCCGGAGGCCGGCCGCGACGCCTTCAGCGTCCAGACCGCGCCCTATGACATGGAGGCGACCTACCTCCCCGCCTTCCGCCGGGCGTTGACCGAGGGCAAGGCGCAGTCGGTGATGTGTGCCTATAACGGCGTCCATGGCGTGCCGGTCTGCGCCGCCGACTGGCTGCTCAACGATCGCATCCGCCGAGACTGGGGCTGGAACGGGTTGGTCGTGTCGGACTGCGACGCGATCGGCAATATCGCCCATTATCAGCGCTATGCGCTCGACAACGCCGCCGGCTCCGCCGCCGCGATCAATGCCGGCATGGACCTCAATTGCGGCTCGGCCTATGCCACGCTGCCCAAGGCGCTCGAACGCGGGCTGACGACGCCGGCGGTCATCGACCGCGCGCTGACCCGCACCTTCGAGGCGCGCAAGCGGTTGGGCGACGCCTTCGGTGCCAAGAGCCGCTGGGACGCGATCCCCGCCAGTGCGCTGCACACCCCCGCCAACCGCGCATTGGCGCTGGAGGCGGCGCGCAAATCGCTGGTCCTGCTCCAGAACAACGGCGTCCTGCCCTTGAAGCGCGGTGCGAAGATCGCGGTGGTCGGCCCCAATGCCGACAGCCTCGACGTGCTGGAGGCGAATTACAACGGCACCTCGGCCGATCCGGTCACGCCGCTGACCGGCCTGACCGACCGTTTCGCCGTCACCTATGCGCAGGGGTCGACCCTTGCCGAGGGTGTTCCCCTCCCCGTGCCCCAGACCGCCTTCGGTTCGGGCCTGAAGGCGGAATTCTTCGCCGACCCGGGAATGACCGGCGCACCGGTGCTGACCCGCACCGATCGCACGATCGATTTCAACTGGGCGCGCACTAGCCCTGCCGCCAACCTGCCGGTCAACCGCTACGGCGTGCGCTGGACGGGGATGCTGACCCCGCCGGGGCCGGGCCGCTACACGCTGCGCATCGACATCAACCGCTGCTGGGACAAATGTTCGGGCCGCGACGCGGTGAAGCTGTGGGTCGATGGCAAGGACGTGCTGAGCGCCACCGGCACCGCGGCGGTCGAGGGCGCGGCCAACGACAGCAAGTCCGAACGGATGGAGGCGACGCTCGACTTCATTGACACGACAGCGAAACCCTTCCGCCTCGACCTGACCCATGCCAGCACCGACGACAGCATCCGCCTGACCTGGATCGCCCCCGCCGATCCGCAGCGCGCACAAGCCGTCGCCGCCGCACAAGCCGCCGATGCGGTCGTCGCGTTCGTCGGCCTGTCCCCCGCGGTCGAGGGCGAAGCGCTCCGCCTCGAAGTCGCCGGTTTCTCTGGCGGCGACCGCACCGACATCGCGCTCCCGCAAACGCAACAGCAACTGCTCGAGGCGGTGAAGGCATCAGGCAAGCCGCTGGTCGTCGTGCTGCTCTCGGGCAGCGCCGTCGCGATGGAATGGGCGAAAACTCATGCCGACGCGATCGTCGCCGGCTGGTATCCCGGCGAAGTCGGCGGCACCGCCATCGCCGATGTGCTCGACGGCACGACCAACCCGTCGGGCCGCCTGCCCGTCACCTTCTACGCCCGCACCAGCGATCTGCCCGCCTTCGTCGATTACAATATGAAGGGCCGGACCTATCGCTATTTCGACGGCACGCCGCTCTGGAGCTTCGGCCATGGTCTCAGCTACACCAGCTACGCCTATGTTGACGCCAAGGCACACCCAACCCTGACCGCCGGCCAGCCGCTGACCGTCACCGCCCGCGTCACCAACACTGGCAAGCGCAGCGGCGAGGAGGTCGCGCAAGCCTATCTGATCGCGCCGGCCACGCTCAACAAGATCGGCGCGTGGAACGATCCGGTCCTGCGTCACAGCCTGGTCGGTTTCCAGCGAATCGCGCTCAAGCCCGGACAGGTAAAGACGGTGACCTTCACCCTCGACCCGCGCCTGCTCAGTACCGTGTCGCTCGACGGCACCCGCGCGGTGCGGCCGGGCGATTACCGACTGTTCATCGGCGGCGGCCAGCCGGGCGACACGACCGGTCAGGAAGTCGCCTTCACCATTACGGGCACGCAGGAGTTGCCGAAATGATCCGCCTTTCGCGCCGCACCCTGCTGGCCGGCACCGCCGCGCTGGCGGTGGTCGATGCATTCCCCGTCGGCGCGGCCGGCACCGCCCCGGCCAAACCCGACCTGTTCATCGGCACCGGCGGCGACGGCCATACCTTCCCCGGTGCGACCATGCCGTTCGGGATGGTGCAGCTGTCGCCGGATACCGACACCGCGCGCTGGGCGACCTGTTCGGGCTATCACAAGGACGACAGCTCGATCCTCGGCTTCAGCCACACCCATTTGTCGGGCACCGGCATCGGCGACATGCTCGACGTGCTGGTCGTGCCGACGCGCGGACCGGTATTGCTGGAGGGCGGCCCGCTCGACGATCCCGACAAGGGCTATCGCCAGCGCTACAAGGATGAGGTCGCCGAACCCGGCTATTACACCGTAACTCTCGAAAGCGGGGTGCGCGCCGAACTGACCGTCACCGACCGCACCGGTATCCAGCGTCACCGCTTTCCGGCGGGTCCCGGCCATATCCTGATCGACCTGTCGCATCTGGTGATGGAGGGCCCCAACCAGCGCCCCTATATCGACGAAGCCGCACTCACCCTCGAACCCGACGGCACGCTGACCGGCACCCGCCGCGTGTTCCGCTGGGCTAAGGGCCGCCGCATCTTCTTCGCGATGCAGCTGTCGCGCCGTCCCGACCGCATCGAGTTCTTCGGCGACAACGACACGCCGGCCGGCGACAAGGGCGTCACCGGCAAACGCCTGAAAGCCGTGCTTCATTATACCGACGCCGGCGCCGCGCCGATCGTCATCCGCACCGGCATCTCGGCGGTCGACATTCCCGGCGCAAAGGCCAACCTGACCGCCGAAGCCAAACACTGGGACTTCGACCGCTACGCCCGCTCGGCACACGCCGCATGGGCACGCGAACTCGACCTGATCCGCTTCGAAGGCGGCACCCCGCAGCAACGGACCGTCGCGTCGTCCGCGCTCTATCACGCCTCGATCGGCCCGACGCTCTTCTCCGACGTCGACGGCCGCTATATCGGCCTCGACCGGCAGACGCACACCGTGCCGCGGGGCGAGGCCGCCTACAGCGCCTATTCGCTCTGGGACACGTACCGCGCCTTCCACCCGCTCCAGACCCTGATCCGTCCGAAGCTGACCCAGGCGTTCACCCGCGACCTGATCCGCCAGACGCAGCAAAGCCCGTTCGGCCCGCCCGTCTGGCCGTTGCAGGGTGTAGAGACCGGCACGATGATTGGCTGGCACGCCGTCCCCGTCCTCGCCGAAGCGCGCGCCAAGGGCGTCGCCGCCGACTATGCGGCGGCATGGGGCGGGGTGAAGAAGCGCTCGTTCGACCGGTCGACGCCCAATCTCGACAACAGCATCGGCGTGCAGGCGTACGACGAACTCGGCTACGCGCCCGCCGACCGCATCTTCGAAAGCGTGTCGAAGACGCTGGAATTTGCCTATGACGATTATGCCGGTGCGTTCATCGCCGATGCGGCGGGCGACACCGGCGGCGCTGCCCGCCTTCGCAAGCGCTCGGGCAACTGGCACAACGTCTTCGATGCCCGGATCGGCTTCGCGCGCGGGCGGTTGGCGAACGGGGACTGGGCCGAACCCTATGCCCCCAATGCGCTGGGCCATTCGAAGAAATGGCGCGACTTTACCGAGAGCAATGGCTGGCAGGCGACGTTCCTGAACCAGCACGACATTTACGGCCTGATCGCGGCGATGGGCGGCGACGCCGCGTTCGAGGCGAAGCTGGACGGGCTGTTCACCGCCTCCTCCGAACTCCCCGCCGACGCCCCACCCGATATTTCGGGGCTGGTCGGGCAATATGCGCATGGCAACGAACCCAGCCACCATGTCGCGTACATGTACGCGTGGTGCGGTAGCCCATGGAAGACGCAGGCGATGGTCCGCCGCCTGCTGACCGAAATGTATCACGACCTTCCCGACGGCATCATCGGCAACGACGATTGCGGGCAGATGAGCGCATGGTATCTGCTCTCCGCACTCGGCTTCTATCCCGTAGATCCGGTCAGCGCGACCTATGTGCTCGGCTCCCCGCTGTTCGACCGGGCGACGGTGCAGGTCGGCGGTGGCCGCAAGCTGGTGGTCGAGGCGCGGAACAACGCCCCCGACCGCCCCTATGTCCGCGCCGTCACGTGGAACGGCCGCCCCTGGACCAAAAGCTGGATCGCCCACGCCGATCTGGTCAAGGGCGGGCGGCTGGTGTTCGACATGGCGGCCGAGCCGAACAAGGCGTTCGGCCGCGCACCCAAGGACCGTCCCGGCCACGCATGATCGCCGCCGCGCTCCTCGCCACCGCCGCGCCATTGACGGTACCGCTCGACGCGGCCTGTGTCGTCGGCACCGACCCGGCGGCGCAGGTCCTGCGCGAGCGGTTGGTGGAGCGCGGTGCGGTGTGTCCGCTCCCGTCTCCCAAAGCGTCACCCCAGCGCAGGCTGGGGTCTCCCGCGGCTCCTGCCGCCCCCGACAACCGGGAGATCCCAGCCTCCGCTGGGATGACGCAGGTGGTTATCCGCTTCACCCCGGTCAACCTGGTTCAGCGCGGGATGCGCCTTTCCCATCCCTGGAAGGGAGGGGTCGGGGGTGGGTCGGCCCGCGAGGGAACGTCGCGCCCGCCCCAAGCCCCCCCCCCCC
>NZ_LMKE01000009.1:39790-59758 GCF_001421245.1 Sphingomonas sp. Leaf10
CCCCAGCCCCTCCCTTCCAGGGAGGGGAGCGGTTTGACCCTCACCCGTCTGAAGGTCAAACTAGCCCCGAAGCCTTCGCCATCACCACCAGCCGCAGCGCAATCACCATCCGCGCCGCCACCACCCGCGCGCGCCTCTACGCCGCCGGCTACCTGCTCCGCCACCTCGACAACCTCATCCTGACCGCCCCGACCCATGTCGCCGAAGCCCCGGCCATGCCGATCCGCGGCACGCAGATCGGCTACCGGCCCAAGAACAACAGCTACGACGCATGGACCGTGCCCATGCTCACCCGCCGGATCGAGGATTTCGCGCTGCTCGGCGGCAACCGCATCCAGTTCGTCGCCCCCGTGTCCGACGATGCCGTCACCTCGCCGCTCTCGCCGCTGCCCGCCACCGAAACGCTCGTCGCGCTCAGTGCCGCCACCCACCGTCTTGGCCTAGACGTCGCGCTCTTCTACCCGTTGCTGCGCGATTACGCGAAACCGGGCAGCGCCGACGCAGAAGTCGCCGACTTCACCACCCTCGCCGCCAAGCTCCCCGCACTCGACGCGCTCTACATCCCGGGCGGCGATCCCGGTCACACCGCCCCCGACCGGCTGTTCCCCGTCGCCGAACGCATCGCCACCGCGCTCCGCCAGCGTTTCGCCAAGGCCGAAGTCCTGCTGTCGACACAGGGGTTCGACGCCGCCGGCCTGAACGCCTTCCACGTGCAACTCGGCAAGAACCCGCGCTGGCTTACCGCGATCTTCGTCGGCCCGCAGACCCGCGACAGCATCGCCCAGCATCGCCGCCGCATCGCCGGACGATACCCGATCGAGACCTATCCCGACACCGCGCATACCATGCACGCGCAATTCCCGATCGCCGACTGGCACCCGGCCTTCGCCCTCACCGAGGGTCGCGAGCCGGTCAATCCGCGCCCCGCCGCGACGACACGCATCTTCGCCTATCTCGCGCCCGGCACCCGCGGCTTCGTGACCTATAGCGAAGGCGTCAATGACGACTGGAACGTGACCCAGTGGTTCCGCCTCGGCTGGAACCCGGCCACGACCGCCGACGCCGTCGCCGCCGACTATGCGCGGATGTTCGTCGGCGACATGGCGTTCGCCGCCATACCGCATGCGCTGGAGACGAACTGGAACGGCGACCCATCGGCCAATGCCGGGATCGACGCCACCGCCCGGCTGGTCGCCGACCTGCGCCCCCCGCCATGGGCCGATTGGCGCATCGACCTCTATCGCTACCGCGCCACCTACGACGCGCTGGTCCGCCACCGCCTGATCGCCGCAAAGGCGAACGAAGGCGAGGCCCGCTGGACGCTGCGACAGGCCCCCGCGATCGGCGCGCAGGCCACGGTCGCCGCCGCCCGCTTCGCCTATGCCCGCCCCGAACCGGCGATCGTCGCGCCGCTGCGTGGCGAGCTGACCGCCATCGCCGACCGGCTGTGGGACCGCGCGCGGATGCAATTGTCGGTGCCGCGCCATGGGGCCTCCCACTGGGAACGCGGTGCCAATCTCGACCGCGCCGATATCGAACTGAACGACCGCAAAGTCGTCGAGGCGGAGATGGCCGAGGCGCTGACCCATCCCGACGCCGCCGCCCGCCTCGCCGAAATCGGCGACCCATGGCGCAGCCGCGATATGGCGCTCTACGACGATCTCGGCGATCCGACCGCCGAACCGCATCTGGTGCGTGGGGCCGGCTTCGACGCCGATCCGCAGTCGCTCTCCAGCGCGATCGACGGCGTCGCCGACCATGTCCCCGATCAGGGCTGGCGTATGGCCGATCTGAGCTATGCCGAGGGGCTGTACGAAACCCCGGTCCGCCTGTCCTATACCGGGCTGGAGCGGAACCGCCGCTATCGCCTGATCGCGCGCTGGGCCGGGGAAGACTATGCCCTGCCGATGCGGCTGACCGGCGACGGTGTCGAACTCCACGACTTCCGCGCGCGCAACGGCGATCGCGAGACCGTCGAAACCGCCATCCCGCAAAGCCTCACCGCCGATGGCGCGCTGACCCTCGAATGGCATCGCCCGTCCGGCATCGGCGGCGGCGGGCGCGGTCATCAGATCGCACAGACGTGGCTGATCCCCGAACCCCTTTCTCCCGACCTCGAATCCACCGGAGCAGAGCAATGAAGTTTTCCCGTCGCAGCCTGATGGGCAGCAGCCTGATCGCCGGCGCCGCCGCCTGCACGCCGCGCGTTGCCCCGGTCACGACCGTCGCGGCCGGTGGCGGCGGCAACCGCGTTCTGCCGCCGGCCTGGGGTGCGACGCCGTCGCTACGCCAGCTCAAATGGCATGACCGCCGCCAATACGGCTTCATCCATTTCTCGATCAACACCTTCACCGACAAGGAATGGGGCTATGGCGACGAAGACCCCGCCTTGTTCAACCCGACCGATTTCGATCCCGATCAGATCGTTGCCGCGGCCAAGGCAGGCGAACTCACTGGCCTGATCCTGACCGCCAAGCATCATGACGGTTTCTGCCTGTGGCCGACGATGCTGACCGAACATTGCATCCGCAATTCGCCCTATAAACAGGGGAAAGGCGATATCGTCGGAGAACTGGAGGCGGCGTGCCGGCGCGGCGGGATCAACTTCGGCGTGTATCTGTCCCCCTGGGACCGTAATCGCGCCGATTACGGCACGCCCAGCTACATCACCTATTACCGCGCCCAACTAACCGAATTGTGCACCCGCTATGGCGAGCTGTTCGAAGTGTGGTTCGATGGCGCGAACGGCGGCGACGGCTATTATGGTGGCGCGCGCGAGACGCGAAAAATCAATGCGGTTGAGTACTATAACTGGCCGTCGATCGTGAAGCTGGTCCACGACCTGCAACCCGACGCCTGCACCTTCGACCCGCTGGGTGCCGATATCCGCTGGGTCGGGAACGAAGACGGCCATGCCGCCGACCCCTGCTGGCCGACCATGCCCAACGAACCCTATGACCAGGCGAAAGGCAACACCGGCGTCCGCGGCGCCGAACTCTGGTGGCCGGCGGAAACCAACGTCTCGATCCGACCGGGCTGGTTCTACCATGCCGATGAGGATGCGAAGGTCAAACTACCCAGCAAGATCATGGAGATGTACGACGATTCGATCGGTCACGGTACGACCTTCCACCTCAATCTTCCCCCCGACCGCCGCGGCCGTATCCACGACCGCGACGTCGCCAGCCTGACCGCCTTCGGCGACGCGCTACGTGCAACCTTTGCCAACAACCAGGCCGATGGCGCGGTCGCGACCGCCAGCGCCGACCTGACCGGCGCATCGGCGAAATTCGTCAATGACGGCCGCCTCGACACCTTCTGGCTCGCTCCTCCGGAGACGAAGGACGCCAGCATCGTCCTCGACCTGCCGCCCGGCCGCAGCTTCGACACGGTGCGGTTGCAAGAATGGCTGCCGCTGGGCCTGCGCGTCACCCGCTTCGCGATCGACGTGTCGGACGGCGGCGACCAGTGGACGACCGTCGCGGAGAAGGACATGGTCGGCCCGCAGCGTCTCGTCCGTTTGCCCGCACCGATCAGCCCCCGCCGCGTGCGGTTCCGCACCGTCGCCGCCGAAGCCGGCCCGGCACTCCGCGAATTTGCGTTGTTCCGCTCGGTCGCCCCGGTCGATCTGCCGCCGCTGAAGGTCACCGACGCCAGCATCGTCGACCGTGCGGGCTGGAAGGTCACCGCCGCCAGCGCGCCCGGTGGCGAAGCGATCCTCGACGACAGTCCGCGCACCGCATGGACCAGCCCCGCGCCTGCGTCGCTGACGATCGACATGGGCCGCAACGAGACACTGGCCGGCTTCACCCTGACCCCGACCCGCCATGTCGATCCGCAAGCCGCGCCGCCGATGAAATATCGCGTCGAAACCAGCGTCGACGGCAGGACGTGGACGCCGGGCGGCGAAGGCGAGTTCCAGAACATCAACTACGCCCGCGCGACCCAGCGACTGCCCTTCCCGAAGGCACGACCGGCCCGCTACCTTCGCTTCGCCTTCCCGCAACCAGCCGTGCCGGCACCGGCAATCGCCGTCGCGGAAATCGGCGCGTTCCGGTGAGGTAGAGCCCGTACTTTCCCCGTTCGGTTCGAGCAGCTTCGAGTGAAGTCGAGAAGCGTCCGTCGAGAACGCCCCGTTTGGGGCACCCCCTTCTCGACTGCGGTTCTCGACAGGCTCGAACCTCCGCTCGAAGCGAACGGAAGGGGATAAGTCGGCCAGCCGCCTACCCCTTCGGCGCGACCCGCACCGTCCCGTTGAACCCCGACCGCGTGTTCGGCTGCGCCTCGACGATCACCGCGATCGTCTTGGCCCCAGGCGGGATCGGCGCGACCAGCGGCGCGGCGGCAAAATCGGTCTTGGTCGCGACCTGCCTGCCATCGACATGGACGATCGCCCGGCCATCGATCCGGGCAAAGGTGATGTTGCCCCCATCGGCCACCACCCGCCGCCGGACCGGCAGCGTGGCGCGATACAGGCGGAACGACGCGCCCGCCTCCGGCCCCGTCGTGTTGCCGCTGCGCGTGAAATCCCAGCTGTTATTGTCGTTGGTCGGCGGCATCAGCCCCGGATCGGGCGCGGTCGCGAACGACGGCGAACGCCGCCACTGCAGGATGAAGGCACCCGGCGGCGTCACCGCGACCTGCGCGCGCGGGGTCGCCGCGACCCGGTCGATCACCAGCCGCGCCGGCCGCAGCCCGTCGGCGCTCGCAACGACCGTCACCTTGCCGCGTCCCTCACCAGCCTGCACCAGCATTTGCGCCAGACCGTTGAACAGCGACCGCTCGGGCTCCTTCTCGCTCTCATGGCTGTTGGGATCGCCATTGCCGACACCGATCAGCGTCGCGCCGTCGATCTTGAAGCGGGTCATGCGGTTCTCGGTCGGCACATGCCGCCCCTTCGCGTCGATCGCGTCGATCGTGATCGGGACCACGTCCTCGGCATCGCCAAGTATTTGACGGCGCGCCGGGGTCAGGCGCAGTGCGACCGCCCTGCCTGCGGTTTCGTGTACCGCCCGCGCGACCTCGCGTCCGCCGTTCAGCGCTACCGCCTCCAGCTTGCCGGGTGCGTAGGGCACGGTGAAGCTGTTGCCCATGATCCGGTCGACCGCCTGTTCGCCGATCATCCGTCCGTTCAGCACCACGCGCACCCGTTCGGCATTGCTGGTGACCAGCAGCGCGATCGACTGCCCTTCCTTGCCCGGCCACGTCCAGTGCGGGGCGACGCCGACGACCGGCTGATCGTCGATCCAATGCGCGCGGTGGATGTCGTAGGCGGTCTTTGGAAACCCGCACAGGTCGAGGATGCCGAAGAAGCTGGCGATGGTCGGCCAGGTGAACGGCGTCGGCTCGCCATGATAATCGAACCCGGTCCACACGAACCCGCCGGCGACGAAGCGACGCTTGGCAATCTCTGCCCAGGCGTTGCGATGGGTTGCGCCCCATGGTGCAGCCTCGTCGTCCATCGACGACATGACATGGGCGGCCTTGTCGGTGGTGTACGCTCCGCGCGTCATGAACGCGCTGGTGTCTTCGGACGACGTGCTGGGCTTGACCGGGTTCAGCGCGTGGAACTTGTCATATTCTCGCTGATAATAGTTGAACCCCATGACATCGACGACGCTCGACACGTTCTTGGGGTCGTAGAACGATCCGTTCATCGCCGCCGTCACCGGCCGGCTGTCGTCGAGCGCATGGACATGGGCGGCCATCCGCCGCACCATTTCGACGCCTGCTTCGGTTCCCTGCATCGGTTCTTCGTTGAAAACCGACCACAGGATGATGCTGGGGTGATTGCGATGCGCCCGGACAAGCCATTCCAGCTGGGCCATATTCTCGGGCGCCGGATTGAATATCCGGTTCTCGTCCATCAAGACGAACCCCATCCGATCACACAGCTGATAGAATTCGGGTGCCTGCGCGTTGTGCGAACAGCGGATGGCGTTGACGCCGGTATCCTTCATCCGCTGCAACCGCCATTCCAGCAACGCATCGGGCACCGCCACGCCGACCCCGGCATGGTCCTGATGCAGGCACACGCCCTTCAGTTTGACGTGCTTGTCGTTCAGGAAGAACCCCTGTTCGGCGTCGAAGCGGATCGTGCGGAAACCGATCGGGATACGGCGTTCGTCGCCTCCGCCCGGCGCGTCGGTTGTTACGCGCACAGTGTAGAGCGTCGGCGTTTCGATCGACCAGCGCTGCGGTTTATCGACCGGTAGCGACAGGGCGACTTCTCCCTCAGCCAGCGGTTGCAACTGAGCTTGTCCGCGAGCGCTCGTGACGACCTTTCCGGCCGGGTCGAGCAGGTCGACCAGCACGTTGGCGGTTGCCGCCTCGCGGGCGATGCTGTTCAACGTGACGGTGACCGGCACGCTCCAGCGGCCGTCGCTGCCAAGGCGCGGATCGCAATGTACGCCATAGGTCGCGATCGACACCGGCGGACGTTTCGACAGCCAGACATGGCGGTACAGGCCCGCGCCTTCGTACCACCAGCCTTCCATGGCGTTGGCGTCGACCCGAATGGCGATGACGTTCAATTCGTCGCCGAAGCGCGCGAAGGGCGTCATGTCGATATCGATCGCGTTATAGCCCGAGAAGTTGCGCGCGACGATGCTGCCGTTGATCCAGATCGTGGCGGCCGTCGCGATCGCGCCGAAATGCAGTTCGAGCCTTTTGCCGCGATCCGCGGGGTCAAGCCGCAGCGTCCGCCGATACCAGCCGATCCCGCGCGGGCGATAGCCCTGTGCCACGTTCGCGGTCTCGACGAACCCCTGCGCCGATGCCCAGTCGTGCGGCAACGTTACGTCGGTCCAGTCGCTGTCGTCATAATCCATCGCCGCCGCGCCGCGCGCATTGCCGGCCTTGGCATTACTGTACGTATCGTCATGAGTGACCGGCGCGGGCGGCGTGATATCGCCCTCGTGAAACAGCCAGCCGCGCGCCAGCAGCGTCCGCGACGGGTCCTCGACGGGCAACCGTTCGAACAGACCGTCGCGCGGGGCAAGGCCGTGGAGCAACCCGCTCGGCTCGGTCCCGCGCGGCGCTGCCATCGCCCGCACCGGCAGCGTCGCTGCGGCCAGCGATCCGGCAGTTCCGGTCAGCAGGGCGCGCCGGCCCAGCGGCATGAAGTTCATCCGATCTCTCCCCTTATGCGTCGATCGCGGCGCGCAGCGCGCGCACGACCATCGTATCCGTCCGCGCCAGTCCCGGACCGGCAAAACCCAGCGCCTGGACCAGCGCATCGTCCTGCGGCACGGCGATCCCGGCCGAGGCATGGACTTCGCGGGCACCGGTCGTCGTCAGCAGAGCCGCGACATTGTCCGGCCGCACGCCCGATCCCGGCATCACCACGATCCGCCCCGCCGCCACGCGCGTCATCGCCGCGATCACGCCGCTGCTATCGACCGCACGCACCGCCCCGCCCGAGGTCAGGATGCGGGCAAAGCCGTGCTCGACCGCTGGTTCGATCGCCGCGACCGGATCAGGCAGCAGGTCGACCGCGCGGTGCAGCGTCAGGTCGATGTCGCCGCGCACCGCACGGACGGCCGCGACCCATTCCCGGGTGACCGCTTCGTCGATCGCACCGCCGCGCACCGCGCCGAACACCAACCCGTCGACACCGGCGGCGACCAGCGCCTGCGCATCGGCGACCGCCGTCGCGACCTCGCTCGGCGAATAGGTGAAGTCGCCTGCACGTGGCCGGACCATCGCATGGATCCGGACCCCGGCCGCCCGCGCCCGCGCGACGATCAGTGCGGCAAGCCCCGGCGACGGCGTCAGTCCGCCCACCGACAGCGCCCCGCACAGTTCGATCCGGTCCGCGCCACCGGCAATGGCGGCATCGAATCCCGCCACACTGTCGATACAGATTTCCAGTGTCGTCCGCACCATGCGACCCCCGTCGGTTTATCAGACTAATGAAGCGTCGCCGCCGAAGGTCAAGCCGCTTCCCATGCTTGACTCCGGCGGCCGTCCGGCATAAGCGCGCGGCCAAGCGTCGTGGCTGGATTCGTCCATGTCCGACGTCCGTCCGAGACAGCAGGTGCGGGTTCCCCGCTTAATGTCCTGCCGAGGCGGGGAATGCGTTATATCGCCGGGCGCAGCTTTCGCCACGCCGGGCCAGCCATGGGAAATCCGCGCGACTGCCCGGTCCCTTCGCATGGCGACCATGCCCCTTCACGGACTGTCGCCCCGTTCGTTGCAACCGCGGCGGGCGGATTGTACGCGGGCGTTTTCCGGCATCGGGAACCGCCCCAGTTAAGGAGAACGGCATGGATCGCACTCAGAAGAGTGAAGCCGTCGCCGAGCTGAACCGCACCTTCAACGAGGTCGGCGTGGTGGTCGTCACCCGCAACCTCGGCATGACCGTCGCACAGTCGACGGGCCTGCGTAACAAGATGCGTGACGCCGGCGCGAGCTACAAGGTCTCGAAGAACCGTCTTGCCCGGATCGCAGCCGAAGGCACGCCGTACGCGGTGATCGCCGACCTGCTGACCGGCCCGACGGCGCTGGCGACGTCGACCGACCCCGTTGCCGCGGCACGGGTCATCAACGACTTCGCCAAGACGAACGACAAGATCGAGATCGTCGGTGGCGCGATGGGCGGTCAGCTCCTCGATGCGGAAGGTATCAAGGCACTCGCCTCGCTGCCGTCGCTCGACGAACTGCGCGCCAAGATCGTCGGCCTCATCGTTGCCCCGGCAACGAAGCTGGCGACCATCACCCAGGCTCCCGCGGCACAGATCGCCCGGGTCCTGTCGGCATATGCGGAGAAGGACGCGGCCTGATCGGCGGCTTCCGACCAATTTACCCCTATCTGATTTACGGAGAATATCATGGCTGACCTGAACGCGATCGTCGAACAGCTGAGCGAACTGACCGTCCTCGAAGCGGCTGAACTGTCGAAGCTGCTCGAAGAAAAGTGGGGCGTTTCGGCCGCTGCTGCCGTTGCTGCCGCTCCGGCCGCTGGCGGTGGCGCCGCTGCCCCGGCTGCTGAAGAGCAGACCGAATTCGACGTCATCCTGACCGGCGACGGCGGCAAGAAGATCAACGTCATCAAGGAAGTCCGCGCCATCACCGGTCTCGGCCTGACCGAAGCCAAGGCGCTGGTCGAAGGCGCTCCGAAGGCCGTCAAGGAAGGCGTGAACAAGGACGAAGCCGCCAAGATCAAGGCGCAGCTCGAAGGCGCCGGCGCAACCGTCGAAGTCAAGTAAGCCGCAGACGGGACAGCGGAGCCAAGGCTCCGCTATCTCCGTTAAGGCCGGCCGGCGGGCCGAACGGCCCGACCGACAGGATCGAATTCACTTCGATCCCGGCTTACACGGTAAGGAAAAGGGGCGGCCCCGAACGGGGACCGCCCCTTTTTTCGTTTCCGCCCTCGCCACTGGATGCCCCCCGCGCCATCCGGTAACCCGAAGCCGCGACGACTTGCGCAGGTCATAAAACGCCCGCATCCTCGCTGCATGGCAATCGCTTCGCTCGCGCTGTTCCTGACGGCAGCCACCACTTCGGTCGTACCGCCGCCGCCCCAGCAACGTCTGGCCCAATGGGAGGCCGGCCCGGTCCGATGCGGCGGTACCGTCATCGATCCGGTACGACTGGTCCGGTCGCGCCCCGAGCTGGCATGGGCCGAAGTGCCGCTGAAGATGACCACCTTACGCTTCCGCATCGATGCGAGCGGCCGGCCGCTGTCGATCAAGCGGGAGGGCGGCGGCGATTATATTCCGTTCGGCAGCGATCTCATCCCCGCCTTCGCCGCATCGCAGTTCGCGTCCGGCAGTCCGCGAAACGACTGCGCGATCGACTTCACGATCGAGCTGGCTCCACTCGCGATGGCCGACCGGACCGACCTGATGACTTATTCGCTAGACCAAAGCAGTGGCCAGTTGCCCCCCGAAGGCTGGGATCGGATCACGCCACCCGATACGGATTGTCGGCGTCGGCCGCATCCGGCGGAACTGCTGCGCGCCTATCCGGATTTCGAAAAGCTTCCCGGCACGCCGGGCGAGCGGCAATGGTCGATGACCGGCTACGACCTCGACAAAAAGGGTCGCCCGATCAATGTGCAAACCGTTGCCGGTACCGGCGACGCAGCACTGGATGCGGCATCGCGCAAGGCCGTCGCGAAATCGCGATTCGTCGCAGGTGCGCGTACCGGCTGCATGTACCCCTATTGGCGTGGCCCGCTCCGGATCGCAGCGCCACCCGCTCCATCGGAAGATTCGTTCGGTCCGACGCCGCACTGCCCGGCCGCACCATGGGTCCAGCAACCGCGGATGAACTACCCGCAGCCGTGGAACCGCCGTTCGATCGAAGGATGGGCGGTCGTCCAGTTCGATGTCGCCCCGTGGGGCGAAGTCGGCAACACGCGCGTGCTGGCAAGCGAGCCGGCCGAGGATTTCGGTCGGGAAGCGATGCAGGTGGTCCGCACCGCGCGTCGCGCACCGTCGACGACCGGTGCCAGTGGCTGCATCGAACGGGTCCGCTTTGCGATCCGACCGCCCGAGGCAGCGGCGAGTGCTGACGTGCCGCCGCCACCCCCGGTCGTCACCCGGTAACGCCGGGGCGGGTCGCACCGCCCCGGCATCCCGGTTCAGGGAACCGTCACCGTCTGCACCGGCACGCCCTTCAACTCGGGCAGCGCGTCGAGTTGCGGCTTCACCTTGGCGAGATCGCCGACCACGACGAGCGTGAACTTGTCGAGGGGCAGGCTGTCCCTGATCGCGCTGCTGAACTGCGCGTCGGTGACCGCCATCGTCGCCGGAACGTAGCGGTCGAGCCAGTCGGCCGGGAGGCCGAGCGCGTCGCGGGTCGCGAGCTGTCCGATCAGCGATGCGCTGTCCGAGTTACGTAGTACGAACAGCCCGGCATTGTAGCTGCGCATGCCCGCCGCCTCGACATCGGTCGGCGGGGTCGATTGCAACGTGCGGATTTCGTGAAACACTTCCTTCAGCGACGGTCCGGTCACCGCCGTCGTCACGTCGGCATCGAAGGTCCAGCGGGCGTCGCCGGGGCGCTGGCCGATTCCCGATCCCGGTGAATAGGTGTAGCCCTTGTCCTCGCGAATGTTGCGCGTGATCCGCGACGAAAAACTGCCGCCGAGCAGTGCATTGGCGACGCGCATCGGAATGTCGCCGTCGCTGCCGGCCAGCGGCGACGACCAATCGAGCCGGATCGTCGATTGCGGTGCGCCCGGCCGATCGACCAGCACAACGCGTGGGCCCGGCGTCGCGGTCGGGACCAGCGACAGACGCGCCGGTCCCTTCTGCCAGTCACCGAACGCCTGCTGCACCGCCGCCTTTACCTGCGCCGGATCGAAGCGTCCCGCGACATAGAGGCGTGCGCGTTGGGCACCGAAATTGGTGGCGTAGAAGCGCTTCACCTGATCGAGCGTGTAGCCGTTCAGCTGCGCCGGCGTCGGCAGGATACGGCCATAGGGATGGTCGCCGTACGTCGCGCGGGCCAGCGCATAGTCGGCGAGCATCCCCGGCTGTGCCAGCGACTGGGTCAGCGATCGGGCGCTGTTCGCCTTGACGCGATCGAACTCGCCCGCCGGAAAGGTCGGACGGCGGGCAACATCGCCGATCAGTGCGACCGCCTGCGGTGCGAATTCGCTGAGGCCGCTCATGCTGATCGACGTGCCCGTATAACCGACCCGCACGCCCAGATTGCCGCCCATGCCGGCGGCAGCAGTGGCGAGCGCGGAGGAATCGCGGCTGCCCGCCCCTTCCTTCAGCATGCTGCCGGTAAGATCGGCGAGCGACGGATCGCGGCCTTCCTCCAGGTTGCCGGCATAGACCTGCAACACGATCGTGACCTTGGGCGCATTGCCATAGGGGATCAGCGTCACGCCCATGCCGTTGGGCAGCGTGTAGGTTTCGGAGGCCGGCACGCTGAACGGCTTGGGCGCGCCGATCTCGGGCGCGGGCAGGGCCGGCGGCTGGGTCTGCGCGGCGAGCGGCGTGGCGACCAGCGCGAGACCGGCGAGAAGGATCGAACGGCGCATCTCACTTGGCTCCCTGGGCTGCGGCATTGCCGGGCACGATGGTGTAGATCGAGCGATTGGTCGGGCGGAGATATTCCTGCGCGGTCTTCCGGATCAGCGCGGGGGTCACCTTGGCGAAACCCGCTTCGATCCGGTTCACCGCCTGCGGATCATTGTCGAAGAGCGCATAGACGGCGAGCAGATCGATCAATCCGGTCCGCATGCCACCGTCGACCGACGAATAGAGGTCGGAGCGCAGCTTGGTCCGTGCCCGGTCGAGCTCGGCTGCGGTCACCGGCGTCGTGCGGAGCTGTTCGACGACCCCGTCGACCGCCTGCCGGATCTGCGCGTCGGTGAATTTGGGATCGTGGGTGAAGTTGAACGCCCACAGCATCGGGCCGTTATAATTGTACATGTTGCCCAGATAGGCGTTGATGCCGCCCGACAGGTCGCCGGTGATGCCGGTTTCCGCCACCAGCTTACGCGACAGGCGGCTGTCGTCGCCCTGCACCAGCATCTGGTCGATCAGGCCCATCGCATACCATTCGGGTGTGCCGCGCGGCGGCATGTGATAGCCCGCCGCCCAGCCGGGCTTGGGCGCCAGCGCATCGACGCGGCTGCGGGTCTTTTCCACCGTCTGGCGCGGTTCGGTCAGGTCGGGCAGCTTGACCGGCGGCCCCTTTTGCAGCGGACCGAAATATTTGCGGACCATCGCCTCGGCCTGGGCATAGTCGATGTCGCCCGCCACCACGAGCACCGCATTGTTCGAACGATAGAATTCCGACTGGAACTGCTTCGCATCGGCGACGGTCGCCGCCTCGATCTCCTTCAGGTCGCCGTAGAAATTATGGCTGTTGTACCAGTTGGTGTTGGCCAGCATCGGCAGGTCGATCCACGGCCACGTGCCATAGGGCTGGTTGAGGACGTTGACCTTCACCTCGTTGCCGACCACGCCCTGCTGGTTCTTGAGCACCGTGTCGTTGATGACGGGGCGGGCCATGCGATCGGCCTCTAGCCACAGCATACGCTCCAGCGCGTTCGAGGGCACGATCTCGAAATAATTGGTGAAATCGAACCGGGTCGAGCCGTTCAGCACGCCGCCGGCATTGCTGATGGTGCGGATGAACACGCCCTTCGGCACGTTCTGCGACCCCTGGAACATCAGGTGTTCGAACAGATGGGCAAAGCCGGTGCGCTCGCGCGGTTCGACGCGGAAACCGATGCCGTAATAGACGCCGACGGTGACGGTCGGGGCGAGCGTGTCGCGCGACAGCACCACTTTCAGCCCGTTGGGCAGCGTGAAATAGCGCATGTCGATGGCCAGCTTGGCCGGAGCGGCGGCGGGGCGCGGTTGTGCCGCCGCATTGGTTGCCATCACCGGCAGCACGGCCAGTGCCGCCCCCAGCAACAGCCGCTTCATGATACGCATCGTCGGTCCCCCTTTTTGCAAATCAGTCGTCGGCATCGGTTTCCTCTGCCGTATCGGCATGGACCAGAATGTCGCCGGGCTGGCATTCGAGCACGCGGCAGATCGCATCGAGCGTGGTGAAGCGGATCGCCCGCGCCTTGCCCGTCTTCAGGATCGACAGGTTGGCGAGCGTGATATCGACCGCCTGCGCCAGTTCGGTCAGCGTCATGCGCCGCGCGAGCAATACTTCGTCGAGGCGGACGAGCACCGCCATCAGACCGTCCCCTCCAGATCCTCACGCAACGCCGCGCCCTCGGCAAAGACCCGCGCCAGCACGAACGCGACCAGCACCGACAACCAGCCCCCGATCGAGAAGGACGAACCGTCCAGCCCGACCCCGGTCCCGGCGAAACGCGGCAGGATCACGAACAGCGGAATGTCGAGCAGCTGGATGGCGAGCAGCGCCCAGCCGATCGCGCGCACCCGCCGGGCGTTGGGCGACGCGAACGTCTCCCCCGCCAGCACGGTACGGATCACGGCGGTCAATCGCGAGAAGATGACGTGCGCCGGCACCGCCGCCGCGACGCCCAGCAACAGCAGCGCCCGGATTCCGCCGACCACGCGCTCGACGTCGATACCCGGATATTTCGCGGCGATCCGCGCGGCGAGCATGTCGTGCAGCGGCAGGCTGGCCAGCGCCGCCAGCAGCAGGGCGACCGCAAAGAGGATGTTGAGCGCGAGCAGCAGCCGCAGCACGCCGAGCGTCAGTCGCAATATCCGGTCCCGCCGCCCCATGCCGCCCCCAATTCGATCCCGTCCGGACGCTAAAGCGTATATCGATTATCGCCAAGCGGAATGCCGCGGCAGGTCACGTCCGCCGCACCTGTCCATAGAGCCGGACCTCCAACCGGTCGGTCACCCGGTCGCCGCGATCGGTAAAGATCGGGGCGAGCTTGCCCTGCGGCGCGGTCGGGCCGACCATGAAGGCGGCGGTAGTGCGCGATTCACGGCCGTCTTCCCAGCGATAGCGCGCGTCGATCGCGATCATCGGCACGAAGAACGGGCGGTCCTTGGCAGTCACGATATTCACCGCCACGCGCGGCAGGGTCATCGTCGCTTCGAGGTGACGGCGCTCGCCCGCACCCAGCGCGAACGGGTCCAGCCCGCGCTTGCCATCGTTGGCGAGGAAGGTTGCGATCGCTTCGTCCTGTTCGGCATGGGCGGTCAGCAGCATCGTCGCGATGCGGACCTCGGGCACCGGCGTCTCCGAAGGGTTGCCGACGGTCAGGTCAAAATCGAGCAGGATCCGGTCCCCCTCCATCGCGACACGCAGCGGGGCGAGCTGGAATTCGAGGAACGGTCCCGGGGCCGGTGCGACCGGGGCGGGCGGCGGGACTACCGGTTCGGGTCGCGCGACGGGGCGCGGCGGTGGCGGGGGGGGCACCGGTTCGGGGGGCAGCACCGGGACCGGGGCGACCGGCTCGATGTCTTCGACGACGGCGGCCTGGTTGCGGCGGAGGCGGGTGAAAAGCAGCGCGGCACCGGTGGCGACCACGATCCCGCCGAGGAACCACAGCCACCATGGCAACGCGTCGCCGGTCTGGGCCGGGGCGGCTTCCGGGGTCGAGGTGGGTGCCGGTGCGGCGGCGGGTTCGGGGGTCGCGGTCGGTTCGGGGGTAGGCAGGACCTGCGGGCCGACATAAGTCGCCGCCGGGGCCGGAGCCGGGGCCGGCGCCGCAGCGGCGGTCGGGAGGGCGACGGGCAACGGGGTGGAAGTTGGCGAAGGTGTCACGCGGGGACGTGTCGCGACCGGAGTCGGGGTGGCCGTCGGGCGCGGTGCCGGAGTGACGCGCGGGGTCGGCGTCGGCGTGGGCGTTGCGGTTGGCGTCGAAGTTGGCACCGGGGTCGGCACGACCTGCGGCGTGATGTCGTAGATCGGGATCGATCCACCGGGATTGGCCTGCTGCGCGGCGGCGGGTACGGCGAGACTCGCGACGATCGCCGCGCACGAAAGCTGGAACTTCATGCCCGCCCTCAACCGGGCTTTCGCAGTACCTGTCAGCCCGCCCAGGCCGCCATTGCGACGAAACGAGTTGGTTCCACGCCCAGTCGAAACAACCGCTGGCCCGCGTTGACACACCCCGCCCCCGCTTCTATATCGCAGCCTTGCTTCAGGACCGGGAAAGAATGCGTCGTCGCGCAACGCATTGCATGTATGGGCCTGTCGCCATTCCAGGACGCTCGATCAGCTGCGGCCCATCATGGGTGACGCGGCTTTCGTCGTCCCGATCGCACGCCAGCCCGGTGGCAACCGGGCACGAGATTTGACTGCAAGCGAGGCCCACGACCCCATGGCGACCAAGGCAACCGCAACCGGCACGCACAAGCGCCGCATCCGCAAGGTGTTCGGCGACATCCACGAAGTGGTGCAGATGCCGAACCTGATTGAGGTTCAGCGCGAGAGCTATGAACAGTTCCTGCGCAGCGACCCGTCGATCGGCTATGTCTCCGGCCTGGAAAAGACGCTGCGGTCGGTATTCCCGATCCGCGACTTCGCCGGCACCGCCGAGCTGGACTTCGTCACCTACGAACTGGAAGATCCCAAGTTCGACGTCGAGGAATGCCGTCAGCGCGGCATCACCTATGCGGCGCCGATGCGCGTCACCCTGCGCCTGATCGTGTTCGAGGTCGACGCCGATACCGAGGCGCGGTCGGTCCTCGATATCAAGGAGCAGGACGTGTACATGGGCGACATGCCGCTCATGACCGAGAACGGCACCTTCTTCATCAACGGCACCGAGCGCGTGATCGTGTCGCAGATGCACCGCTCGCCGGGCGTGTTGTTCGACCATGACCGCGGCAAGACCCACGCCAGCGGCAAGTATCTCTTCGCCGCCCGCGTGATCCCGTATCGCGGGTCGTGGCTCGATTTCGAATTCGACGCCAAGGACATCGTCAACGTCCGTATCGACCGCAAGCGCAAGCTGCCGGTGACGTCGCTGCTCTATGCGCTGGGCATGACCGGCGAGGACATCCTCAACCACTTCTACAACCGCGTGACCTTCGTCCGTGGCGAAGGCGGCTGGCGCATTCCGTACGCGCCGGAAAACTGGCGCGGTCAGAAGCCGTCGTTCGACATCGTCGATGCGAACACCGGCGAAGTCGTGTTCCCGGCCGGCACCAAGATTTCGCCGCGTCTGGCGAACAAGGCGGGCAAGGACGGCCTGACCGACCTGCTGATTCCGACCGAGGAAATCTTCGGCCGCTACAGCGCCTATGACCTGATCAACGAGACGACCGGCCAGATCTATATCGAAGCCGGCGACGAAGTGTCGGCCGAGAATCTCGAACTGCTCGACCAGGCTGGGATCGAGCGGATCGAACTGCTCGACATCGACCATGTGTCGACGGGCCCGTGGATCCGCAACACGCTGAACGTCGACAAGGCCGAGGAGCGCGAACAGGCGCTGTCGGACATCTACCGTGTGATGCGCCCCGGCGAACCGCCGACGCTGGAAACCGCCGAATCGCTGTTCGCCGGCCTGTTCTTCGATCCCGAGCGCTACGACCTGTCGGCCGTCGGCCGCGTGAAGCTGAACATGCGCCTCGACCTCGACACGCCGGACACGGTGACCACGCTGCGCAGCGAGGACATCCTCGAAGTCGTCAAGACGCTGGTCAACCTGAAGGACGGCAAGGGCGAAGTCGACGATATCGACAACCTCGGCAACCGTCGTGTCCGTTCGGTCGGCGAGCTGCTGGAGAACCAGTATCGCGTCGGGCTGTTGCGCATGGAGCGTGCGGTCAAGGAGCGCATGTCGTCCGTCGACGTATCGACGGTCATGCCGAACGACCTGATCAACGCGAAGCCGGCCGTCGCTGCCGTTCGCGAATTCTTCGGTTCGTCGCAGCTGTCGCAGTTCATGGACCAGACCAACCCGCTGTCCGAAGTGACGCACAAGCGTCGCGTCTCGGCGCTCGGGCCGGGCGGGCTTACCCGGGAACGTGCGGGCTTCGAAGTCCGCGACGTTCACCCGACGCATTATGGCCGCATCTGCCCGATCGAAACGCCGGAAGGCCCGAACATCGGTCTGATCAACAGCCTCGCGACCTTCAGCCGCGTCAACAAGTATGGCTTCATCGAAACCCCGTACCGTCGCATCATCGACGGCAAGGTGTCGGACGAGGTCGTGTACCTGTCGGCGATGGAAGAGCAGAAGCACACCGTCGCGCAGGCGTCGGCAGCGCTGAACGAGGACGGCAGCTTCGCCGAGGAACTGGTGTCGGCGCGTCAGGCCGGCGAATTCCTGATGGCGCTGCCCGAAAACGTCACGCTGATGGACGTCAGCCCGAAGCAGCTGGTGTCGGTCGCCGCGTCGCTCATTCCGTTCCTGGAAAACGACGACGCCAACCGCGCGCTGATGGGTTCGAACATGCAGCGCCAGGCGGTGCCGCTGGTGAAGGCGGAAGCGCCGTTCGTCGGCACCGGCATGGAAGAAACCGTGGCGCGCGATTCGGGCGCGGCGATCTCAGCCAAGCGTGCCGGCGTGGTCGATCAGGTCGATGCGGCACGTATCGTGATCCGCGCGACCGGCGAGGTCGATGCGACCGAGAGCGGCGTCGACATCTATACGTTGATGAAGTTCCAGCGTTCGAACCAGTCGACCTGCATCAACCAGCGTCCGCTGGTGAAGGTGGGCGACGTGGTCCGTGCCGGCGAAGTCATCGCCGATGGTCCCTCGACCGAATTCGGCGAGCTGGCGCTGGGCCGCAACGCGCTCGTCGCGTTCATGCCGTGGAACGGCTACAACTACGAGGACTCGATCCTCATCAGCGAGCGGATCGTGAAGGACGACGTGTTCACGTCGATCCATATAGACGAGTTCGAAGTGATGGCCCGCGATACGAAGCTCGGGCCGGAAGACATCACCCGCGACATTCCGAACGTGGGTGAAGAGGCACTGCGCAACCTCGACGAGGCGGGCATCGTCTATATCGGTGCCGAGGTCGAACCGGGCGACATCCTCGCCGGCAAGATCACGCCGAAGGGCGAATCGCCGATGACGCCGGAGGAAAAGCTTCTCCGCGCGATCTTCGGTGAAAAGGCCAGCGACGTGCGCGACACCTCGCTCCGCCTGCCGCCGGGCGTGTCGGGTACGGTCGTCGATGTTCGCGTCTTCAACCGTCACGGCATCGACAAGGACGAGCGCGCGATGGCGATCGAGCGCGAGGAGATCGAGCGCCTGAAGAAGGACTCGGACGACGAACGCGGCATCCTGAACCGTGCGACGTGGTCACGCCTGCGCGAGATGCTCGAAGGGCAGACCGCGACGGCCGCGCCCAAGGGCGTGAAGAAGGGCGTGGTCATCGACCGCGACCTGCTCGACAGCGTCGAGAAGCATGAGTGGTGGCGCTTCGCCGTCGCCGACGATGCGGCGCAGGGCAATCTCGAAGCGATCAAGGCGCAGTATGACGAGGCGGTGAAGCGCATCACCGACAAGTTCCACGATCGCCGCGAGAAGCTGGAGCGTGGTGACGAACTGCCGCCGGGCGTGCTCAAGATGGTCAAGGTCTTCGTCGCGGTGAAGCGAAAGCTGCAGCCGGGCGACAAGATGGCCGGCCGTCACGGCAACAAGGGCGTCATCTCGCGCATCCTGCCGCAGGAGGACATGCCGTTCCTTGAAGACGGAACGCCGGTCGACCTCGTGCTGAACCCGCTGGGCGTGCCGTCGCGCATGAACGTCGGGCAGATCTTCGAAACGCACCTTGGCTGGGCGGCGCGCAACCTGGGCATGCAGGTCGCACGGTCGCTGCGCGACTGGCGCGAGGCGAACCCGGATGCGGTCGGCGGCGAAATGCCGGCGGCGGTCAAGGATCGTCTGAAGGAGATCTACGGCGATCACTATGCCGAAGACCTCGACACGCGGTCGAACGAGCAGCTGGCCGAGCTGGTCCAGAACATCAGCACGGGCGTCCCGATGGGCACCCCGGTGTTCGACGGTGCGCGTGAAAGCGACGTGTCGGACATGCTGCAGCTGGCAGGGCTGCACAGCTCGGGTCAGTCGGTGCTGTTCGACGGGCGTACCGGCGACCAGTTCGACCGGATGGTCACCGTCGGCATCATCTACATGCTGAAGCTGCACCACCTGGTCGACGACAAGATTCACGCGCGTTCGATCGGGCCGTACAGCCTCGTTACCCAGCAGCCGCTGGGTGGTAAGGCGCAGTTCGGTGGCCAGCGCTTCGGGGAAATGGAAGTGTGGGCGCTCCAGGCGTACGGCGCCGCCTATACGCTCCAGGAAATGCTGACGGTGAAGTCTGACGACGTGGTCGGCCGCACCAAGGTTTACGAAGCGATCGTCAAGGGCGACGACACCTTCGAGGCCGGCATCCCCGAAAGCTTCAACGTGCTGGTCAAGGAAATGCGCTCGCTGGGCCTCAACATCGAGTTGAGCAGCCTGGAGGAGAATGACGGACTGGCCGAGGCGGCGGAGTAAGCGAACTTCTCCCTCTCCCCACAGCGTGGGGAGAGGGTCGGGGAGAGGGGCAGTCCAGCCCACTACCCTCTCCGCACTTCCCC
>NZ_LMKE01000009.1:59822-66476 GCF_001421245.1 Sphingomonas sp. Leaf10
CTCTCCCCTGAAGGAGAGAGGGCTATGAGGTAAGATCATGAACGAACTGACCAATTTCGCGAACCCGGTGGC
The DNA here is from genome assembly GCF_001421245.1 of Sphingomonas sp. Leaf10. Classification (GTDB taxonomy): domain Bacteria; phylum Pseudomonadota; class Alphaproteobacteria; order Sphingomonadales; family Sphingomonadaceae; genus Sphingomonas. The sequence continues at coordinate 59,895 of NZ_LMKE01000009.1, forward strand.
CAAGCCGGAGACTTTCGACCAGATCCAGATCGGCATCGCCTCGCCGGAGCGTATCCGCTCGTGGTCGTTCGGCGAGATCAAGAAGCCCGAGACGATCAACTATCGCACGTTCAAGCCCGAGCGTGACGGCCTGTTCTGCGCGCGCATCTTCGGTCCGATCAAGGATTACGAATGCCTGTGCGGCAAGTACAAGCGCATGAAGTACAAGGGCATCGTCTGCGAAAAGTGCGGTGTCGAAGTCACGGTGTCGAAGGTCCGCCGTGAGCGGATGGGCCATATCGAACTGGCCGCGCCGGTCGCGCACATCTGGTTCCTGAAGTCGCTGCCGTCGCGCATCGGCCTGCTGCTCGACATGCAGCTCAAGCAGCTCGAGCGCGTGCTGTACTTCGAGTCCTACATCGTGATCGAGCCGGGCCTGACCGCGCTGGAGAAGTATCAGCTCCTCACCGAGGACGAGCTGCTAGACGCGCAGGACCAGTATGGCGAGGACGCGTTCTCGGCCGGGATCGGCGCGGAAGCGGTCAAGCAGATGCTGATCGACCTCGACCTCGAGGGTGAAAAGCGCGACCTGCTCGAAGAGCTGGCGGTTACCAAGTCGGAACTGAAGCCCAAGAAGATCATCAAGCGGCTGAAGGTCGTCGAGAGCTTCCTGGAGTCGGGCAACCGTCCCGAGTGGATGATCCTCGACGTCGTGCCGGTCATCCCGCCCGAACTGCGCCCGCTGGTGCCGCTCGACGGCGGCCGTTTCGCGACGTCGGATCTGAACGACCTGTACCGCCGCGTCATCAACCGCAACAACCGCCTGAAGCGGCTGATGGAACTGCGCGCGCCGGACATCATCGTCCGCAACGAAAAGCGCATGTTGCAGGAAGCGGTCGACGCGCTGTTCGATAATGGCCGTCGCGGCCGCACGATCACCGGCGCCAACAAGCGTCCGCTGAAGTCACTGTCCGACATGCTGAAGGGCAAGCAGGGCCGCTTCCGTCAGAACCTTTTGGGTAAGCGCGTCGACTATTCAGGTCGTTCGGTCATCGTGACCGGGCCGGAACTCAAGCTGCACCAGTGCGGTTTGCCGAAGAAGATGGCGCTCGAGCTGTTCAAGCCGTTCATCTATGCGCGCCTCGACGCCAAGGGCCTGAGCATGACGCTCAAGCAGGCGAAGAAGTGGGTCGAGAAGGAACGCAAGGAAGTCTGGGACATCCTCGACGAAGTCATTCGCGAGCACCCGGTCATGCTAAACCGCGCGCCGACGCTCCACCGTCTGGGCATCCAGGCGTTCGAGCCGGTGCTGATCGAGGGCAAGGCGATCCAGCTGCACCCGCTGGTCTGCTCGGCGTTCAACGCCGACTTCGACGGTGACCAGATGGCCGTCCACGTTCCGCTGAGCCTCGAGGCACAGCTGGAAGCGCGCGTCCTGATGATGTCGACCAACAACATCCTGTCGCCCGCCAATGGCAAGCCGATCATCGTGCCGTCGCAGGACATGGTGCTGGGTCTCTATTACCTGTCGATGGAAAAGACGAACGAGCCGGGCGAAGGCATGCTGCTGGGCGACATGGCGGAGGTGCATCAGGCGCTGCACGCCGGTGCCGTCACGCTGCATACCAAGATCGTCAGCCGCGTTCCGCAGACCGACGAGAACGGCAAGCAGTATCTCAAGCGCTATGAGACCACTCCGGGTCGCATGTTGCTGGGCGAAACCCTGCCGAAGAGCCACAAGGTGCCGTTCGAAACGGTCAACCGCCTGCTGACCAAGAAGGATGTCGGCGACGTCATCGACGAGGTGTATCGCCACACCGGTCAGAAGGAGACCGTGCTGTTCGCCGATGCGATCATGGCGCTCGGCTTCCGCCACGCGTTCCGTGCCGGCATCTCGTTCGGCAAGGACGACATGCTGATCGCGCCGGACAAGGACAAGCTGGTCGACGAAACCCGCGATCAGGTGAAGGACTTCGAGCAGCAATATCAGGACGGCCTGATCACGCAGCAGGAGAAGTACAACAAGGTGATCGACGCCTGGTCGCGCTGCGGTGACCAGGTCGCGACCAGCATGATGGACGAGATCAAGGCGGTCCGCCGCTATGACGACGGCCCCGACAAGGGCCGCGAGAAGCCGATCAACTCGATCTACATGATGGCCCACTCGGGTGCCCGCGGTTCGCAGGCACAGATCAAGCAGCTGGCCGGCATGCGCGGGCTGATGGCCAAGCCGTCGGGCGAGATCATCGAAACGCCGATCATCTCGAACTTCAAGGAAGGTCTGACCGTCCTTGAATACTTCAACTCGACCCATGGCGCGCGCAAGGGCCTGGCGGATACGGCGCTCAAGACGGCGAACTCGGGCTATCTGACCCGCCGTCTGGTCGACGTCAGCCAGGACTGCGTCATCATCATGGAAGACTGCGGTACCCAGCGCGCGCTGGAAATGCGGTCGATCATCGAAGGTGGCGCGACGATCGCGTCGCTCGGCGAACGCATCCTCGGCCGCACCACGGCAGAGGACGTGGTCGATCCGAAGACGGGTGAGGTCGTGTTCCCCACGGGCACGCTGCTCGACGAAGCGATGATCACCAAGATCGAGGCGCTGGGGCTGCAGGCGATGAAGATCCGCAGCCCACTGGTCTGCGAAGCCAAGGTCGGCGTCTGCGGCACCTGCTATGGCCGTGACCTTGCCCGTGGTACGCCGGTGAACATCGGCGAAGCGGTCGGCGTTATCGCGGCGCAGTCAATCGGTGAGCCGGGTACGCAGCTGACCATGCGTACCTTCCACATCGGTGGTGCGGCGCAGCTGAACGAACAGTCGAACCTCGAAGCGCCGGTCGACGGCACGGTCGAGTTCCGCGACCTGCGCCTGATCGAGGATCAGCGCGGCCGGCGCGTGGTGCTCAGCCGTTCGGGCGAAATCGCGATCGTCGACATGGACGGCCGTGACCTCTCGGTCCACCGCATCCCGTACGGTGCGTATGTGCTGTTCGACGATGGCCACATCGTTTCGCAGGGCGACCGCATGGCGGAATGGGATCCGTTCACCGCGCCGGTCATCACCGAAACGGGCGGTACGGTGAAGTTCATCGATCTGATCGAGAACAAGACCGTCACCGAACGCGTCGACGAAGCGACCGGTATCGCCCAGCGCGAGATCATCGAATATCGCGTGACGTCGAAGTCGAAGGAGGATCTGCGTCCGCGCATGACCCTGCTCGACGCGAATTCGGGCGAGGCCGCACGCTACATGCTGGCACCGGGCGCGGTGCTGTCGGTCGAGGATGGTGCACAGGTGCAGGCGGGCGACGTTCTTGCCCGTGTCGCCCGTGAATCGGCCAAGACCCGCGACATCACCGGCGGTCTGCCGCGCGTCGCCGAATTGTTCGAAGCACGTATTCCGAAGGAAGCGGCGATTATCGCAAAGGTGTCGGGCCGCGTGATCTTCGGCAAGGATTACAAGGCGAAGCGCAAGATCGGCATCCAGCCCGAGGATGGCGGCGATGTCGTCGAGTATCTGATCCCGAAGTCGAAGGTGATCGACGTTCAGGAAGGCGACTATGTCAAGCGCGGCGACAACCTGATCGGTGGTTCGCCGAACCCGCACGACATTCTGGAAACGCTCGGCATCGAGCCGCTGGCCGAATATCTGGTCAGCGAAATCCAGGGCGTCTACCGACTGCAGGGCGTGAAGATCAACGACAAGCACATCGAGACGATCGTTCGTCAGATGCTGCAGAAGGTCGAGATCACCGACGGTGGCGACACCACCCTGCTGGCCGGCGAACAGCTCGACCGTGACGAGATGGACGAAGCCAATGCGAAGCTCGCGCCGGGTCTGGCCCCGGCACAGGGCAAGCCGGTGCTGCTCGGCATCACCAAGGCGTCGCTCCAGACGCGGTCGTTCATCTCGGCCGCATCGTTCCAGGAAACGACCCGCGTCCTCACCGAGGCATCGGTGCAGGGCAAGATCGACAGCCTGAACGGCTTGAAAGAAAACGTCATCGTTGGCCGCCTGATCCCGGCGGGCACCGGCGCCGGCATGAACCGCCTGCGGGTCGCGGCATCGTCGCGCGATGCGGCGCTACGGGCACAGCAAAAGGCACTGGCCGGCTTCGTCGCGCCGAATTCGGCCGAGGAAGAACACGCCGCCGAACTGGCCCGCTCGCCCCGCGACGGTCAGGGCGTGGCCGATCCGCTGGCCGATGTCGTGCCCTCGGGCACCGGCACCGACGCCGATGCGGGCGATTATCTGAACGATTGATCGTTCGGTTATCGATTGCGTGAACGAGCCGCCGTCCGGGCAACCGGGCGGCGGTTTCGTTTGTGGGGGGCTCCTGCCCTCTCTCCGGACACGGGAGAGGGATAGCGGAGCTTGCCTGCTCGCTGGCTAGCGTAGCTTGGGAGCGGGGCGAAGCGAGCCTTTGGCTCGCGCCCTCGCATGTGCGAGCGCTCCCCTCTCCCAGCTTCGACTAGGCCTTTGCTGACGCAAAGACCAAGTCTGCGCATCCCTCTCCCCTGTCGGGGCGAGGGAGCCTCATCAAACCGCATTCCCCTTCCCCGTTTGCCGCCGTACGCTGCAACCCAAGGGGGAAATCCATGAAACGCATCCTGTCGACCTTATTGCTGCTCGCCGCGCCGGCGACGGCACAATCCTACCGCCCGGACTTCGCCCCGGCGGCGCATAAAGGGCCGCGCAATGGCCCGATCAACGAGATCGCCGTGCTGGGATCGGCGCATTTGTCGCAACTGCCCGAGCGGTTCCGGCCGGAGGCGCTGGGGCCGTTGCTCGACCGGCTGGCGGCGTGGAAGCCGCAGGCGATCGCGATCGAGGCATTGTCGGGGGCGCAATGCGATCAGTTGCGGCGCTACCCCTATCGCTATGCCGATACCGTGCCCGATTATTGCTGGGACCCGGCGCCGGCCAAGGCCGCGACCGGGCTGGACGTGGCAGCCGCCACCGCAGCCTATGAAGCGATGCTGCTGGCACTGCCCGCCAAACCGACCCCGGCCGATCGGCGCAAGCTGGCCGCGCTGTTCCTTGCCGGCGGCGAACAGGCATCGGCACTGGTCCAGTGGCTGCAACTGCCGGCGGCGGAGCGCAAGGCCGGGGACGGTCTGGACGCGACCCTGGTAACGCGGCTCGCCAAGCTGGAGACGAAGCGCGACGAAAGCCTGATGATCGCGGCACGGCTGGCTGCGCGACTAGGGCTACAGCGCGTCTATGCGATGGACGATCACACCGCCGACCGATCGGTGCCGAAGGCGGACGAGGCCGCCTATGGCAAGACGATGCAAGCGGTCTGGGACAGTCCGGCGATGAAGCGGCGCATGGCGGCGATCGATGCGTCGCAGGTCGATCTGGCGACCGGCGCCGGCGTGCTGGCGATGTATCGGGGTTTCAACGCGCCGGACCAGGGGCAGGTCGTGTTCGACACCGATTTCGGGGCGGCATTGGAAGAGCTGTCGCCGCAGCGGTTCGGGCGGCAATATGTCGCCTATTGGGAAGTGCGCAACCTGCGGATGGCGGCGAACATCCGCGACATGCTGGCCGAGGCGCCGGGGCCGGGGATGCGCGCACTGATCGTGGTCGGCGCATCGCACAAGCCGTATCTGGAGGCGTATCTGCACCAGATGCACGATCTTCGCATCGTCGATATCCGGCCGATGCTGCGCTGACGGAGCCGGGGGCCGGCTTGGTCGTTTCGTTCCTGAACCATCCGGAAGGGAACGCCATGGCCAAGGACGACGCCACCGCCGACAATCTGGCCGACAGCGTCGACGACGCCCTGCTCGCCAAGACGCGCCCGCCGGTGGGAGCGATGCTGTTGCTCGGCATCGCGGCGGGGGCGCAGATCGGTTTCGGCGCGATCGGCTATCTGGTGGCGCATGCCGGCGTGGAACCGGGCGGCGCGACGCAATTGCTGTCGGGCATCGCCTTTTCGGTCGGGCTGATGCTGGTGATGGTGACGGGCACGCAATTGTTCACTGGCAATACGATGCTGGTGCTGCCCGCCGCGCAGGACCGGTTGAGCGTGGGCGAAACGGTGCGCGACTGGAGCGTGGTGTGGGCCGCGAACCTGATCGGCAGCTTCGTCATCGCCGCGCTGTTCGTCGCGTCGGGCGCGACGGGGGCGATCGACGGCGCGGTCGGGCAGGCGGCACTCAAGACCGCCGATACGAAGCTGGCGAAGGACTGGGTCGAACTGCTCGCGTCGGGCGTGCTGGCCAACATGCTGGTGTGCCTTGCCGTCTGGATGGCGACGGGGGCGCAGTCGGTGGCGGGCAAGATCGTCGGCGTCATCGGGCCGGTCACGTTGTTCGTGGCGGCCGGGTTCGAACATTCGGTTGCGAACATGACGTTGTTGCCGATCGCGTGGGGCCTTGATCCGACAGCGGTGCCGGTCAGTGCGCTGCTCGGCAATCTGTTGCTGGCGACGGCAGGGAATATCGTCGGCGGGTCGCTGGTCGCGATCGTGCTGGCGGCGGGGCATCGCGTGTTGACGAAGTAGACGGCGAGCGCCGTTGCTCCCCTCCCCGACAAGGGAGGGGTTGGGGGTGGGTCGGTCCGTTGTCGGACGTGCCACTCCCTCGCAAACC
>NZ_LMKE01000009.1:66531-122304 GCF_001421245.1 Sphingomonas sp. Leaf10
GAGGGGAGAAGAAGCAGCGCATTCCCCAGAAATGAAAGAGGCCGCCGGGGTCTCTCGACGCCCGGCGACCTCAAGCATGGTCAGCGGCCGGAAGCTCCAGCCCGGGAGACCATGCGAGCCGCATGGTTGTTGCCGCAGCGTTGACTGGGGGAGGATACCCCCCGCACGCGGCCTCACGCGTTAGCGGCGCGTCTCCCGAACGAACTGAACCGAACCCACTGCTGAACCATGAGACATCGGATCACCTCCTTTCGCTAGTTAAAGCCGTTACGCACCGATCGGTGCGCACCCCGAATCTGGTGCATCGCGGGGCAACGTACAAGACTTGTATTGCGCAATGTTTCCGCCATACTTCGCGGCCTTGCCCCGAGTCAGCGAAGCCCCGGCCGGCACCCCTGCACCACCGTTCCGATCGCCTTGTCGCCCGGCAACTGCGCGACCGCGCCGTCATCGACCTGCAGGCCGATGGTGTCGGCACGGGCAAGCGCGTCGAGGAAGGTCTGACCAGTGGTGACCGCCGCTTCGGCCGCGCCGTCGACGGTCTGCGTCGGGAAGGTCGCGGCGGCATCGGCGACATACAGGCGGATCGTTCGGCCCTGCCCCGGATGGCCGAAGATTATGCGCCTGGCCTGCGGGTCGCAGCGGACGGTAAAGGAGGCACCGCCGTTCGATTCGTAGCGCACCGCGCTGCCGCTTGCCGATGCCTGATAGCGCCAGTCGCCGGCCAGCGGGGTCGCACCGTCGAGTTCAGGCGTCGGCAGCTCGCCGGGCTTGAGCGCGCGTGGCGACGGGGTCGGGCGTGGGGTCGGCGTCGGGCTGGTGGTCGGTTGCGGCGCTGGCGGCGGTTCGCTCGAACAGCCCGCCAGCAGCACCAGCGACCAGAGCGCGAGCGCGCGCATCAGCCGCGACAATCCTCGGTCACGCGCAGCACTTCGGCCCAGGCCGGCAGGACCAGCCGCCCGATCCCCGCCCCTTCGACCACGAAGCGGCCGCGGCTGAAGCCGATCGCGTCGAGCAGCTTGTCGCTGGCGGGCAGCGCCACGCCGACGCCGCCCGCCATCGGCTGGACGGCCAGGCTGCGCTGGGTGCTGGTTGTGCGGATCGTCACCGTGCCGGCGGCGGGGCGCAGGGTGGCGAACATCATCGTCACTTGGCGGCCGCTGCGGTTGCAGGTCAGCGTCGCGACCGGTGCCGCACCGCGCACGCCGTAGCTTGCCGCCGATCCGGTGCCGAGGCCGCGATATTGCCAGTCGCCGGGGCTGCGCGGCAGATCGCGCCAGTCGCTGACCGGCGCCGGGGTCGGTGTGACCGCGGCGGGTCGGGGCGTCGGCGACGGCACGGTTTCGGGCGCGGGCGGCGCACCGGGCGGCACGCACCCGGCCAGCAGGAGAGCGGGGGCTAGGAACTTGATACGCATCGCCACCTTATGGGCGATGCGGCCGGCGGCCTCAACCGGGAAGGGGCGGCGTGCGCGATCTCCACTCCTGCCGTCATTCCGGCGAAGGCTGGAATCCGTGGATCGGGAAAGGTCGCGATGAAGTCGAGAGCGCCCGACACAATGGATCCCGGCCTATGCCGGGCTGACGAACGTTGGGCCATCGTCATTCCCGCGCAGGCGGGAATCCATAACCGCTGACGTTTCGGCGGGATGCGCAACGACAGCGTGTATGGGCTCCCGCCTGCGCGGGAGCGACGAACGCCCGGTGGACCGACGCAACCAGCGCCGCTACCGCCGCCTTCCCCCGCCGCCGGCCATGCGTATCGCCTTCTGCTTGCCATAGCGGGTCTTGCGCGTGCCGGGCTTGCCCTCGTTCGAACGGCCCATGATCGGCGCCTTGTGCTCGCTGGCCGGCAGGCCGAGTTCCTCGTTCTCCAGCGACCGGATTTCGTCGCGCAGCCGCCCGGCAGTCTCGAATTCGAGGTTCGCCGCCGCCTCGCGCATCTGCTTTTCTAGGCTTTCGATGTACGAACGCAGATTGTGGCCGACCATGTGCGGCCGATCCTCGTCGATCTCGACCGTTACCTGATCGCGCGAGGCAACGTCGGCGATGATGTCGCCGATCTGGCGCTTGATCGTCGTCGGCGTGATGCCGTGCAGTTCGTTATATTCGCGCTGCTTTTCGCGACGTCGGTCGGTTTCGGCGATGGCGCGTTCCATGCTGCCGGTCATCCGGTCGGCATAGAGGATCACGCGCCCCTCGACGTTGCGCGCGGCGCGGCCGATGGTCTGGATCAGCGAGGTTTCGGAGCGGAGGAACCCTTCCTTGTCGGCGTCGAGGATCGCGACCAGCCCGCATTCGGGAATGTCCAACCCCTCGCGCAGCAGGTTGATGCCGACCAGCACGTCATACACCCCCATGCGCAGGTCGCGGATCAGTTCGATACGCTCCAGCGTCTCGACGTCCGAGTGCATGTAGCGGACCTTGAGGCCGGCTTCGTGCATGAACTCGGTCAGATCCTCGGCCATGCGCTTGGTCAGCGTCGTGACGAGCGTGCGATAGCCGAGCTTCGCCGTCTCCTTCGCCTCGTGGATGAGGTCGTCGACCTGTTCCTCGACCGGGCGGATCGTGATCGGCGGATCGATGAGGCCGGTCGGGCGGATCACCTGTTCGCTGAACACGCCGCCGGTCTGCTCCATCTCCCAGCCGCCGGGGGTCGCCGAGACACAGACGGTCTGCGGGCGCATCGCGTCCCATTCGTTGAAACGCAGCGGCCGGTTGTCGATCGCCGAGGGTAGCCGGAAGCCATATTCGGCCAGCGTGATCTTGCGCCGGTGGTCGCCGCGCGACATGCCGTTGATCTGGCCGATCGTCTGGTGGCTTTCGTCGACGAACAGCAGCGCGTTCTCGGGGAGATATTCGAACAATGTGGGCGGCGGTTCGCCGGGCAGGCGCCCGGTCAGGAAACGGCTGTAATTCTCGATCCCCGCGCACGACCCGGTGGCGGCGATCATTTCCAAATCGAAATTGGTGCGCTGTTCCAGCCGCTGTGCCTCCAGCAGCTTGCCCTCCATCACCAATTCCTTCAGCCGCTCGGCCAGCTCATGCTTGATCGCCTCCGCCGCCTGTTTCAGCGTCGGTCCCGGCGTCACATAGTGCGAGTTCGCATAGACGCGGATCGAGTTGAGATTGGCGATCTTCTTGCCGGTCAGCGGGTCGAATTCGGTGATCTCCTCGATATCGTCGCCGAAGAAGGTGATCCGCCACGCGCTGTCTTCATAGTGCGAGGGGAAGAGTTCGAGACTGTCGCCGCGCACGCGGAAATTGCCGCGCTGGAACGCGGCGTCGTTGCGCTTGTATTGCAGCGCGACCAGCTTGCGCACGATCTCGCGCTGGTCGACTACGTCACCCTTCTTCAGGTCGAAGATCATCGCCGAATAGGTTTCGACCGATCCGATACCATAGAGGCACGACACCGACGCGACGATGATGACGTCGTCGCGCTCCAGCAGCGATCGCGTCGCCGAGTGCCGCATCCGGTCGATCGCCTCGTTGGTCGAGCTTTCCTTTTCAATGTACGTGTCGGAGCGCGGGACGTACGCTTCGGGCTGGTAATAGTCGTAATAGCTGACGAAATATTCGACCGCATTGTCGGGAAAGAATGACTTCATCTCCCCGTACAGCTGCGCCGCAAGTATCTTGTTCGGCGCGAGAATCAGCGCCGGCCGCTGCAATTCCTCGATGGTCTTCGCCATGGTAAAGGTTTTGCCCGACCCGGTAACGCCGAGCAGCACCTGATCCTTCTCCCCCGCCCGCGCCGCCGCGACCAGTTCGCGGATCGCGGTCGGTTGATCGCCGGCGGGCTGGTAATCGGACTTGATGACGAAGCGTTTGCCCGCATCCACCTTGTCCGGGCGCGCCGGGCGGTGGGGGATGAAGGTCTGCCCGGTTTCCGGCTCGGACAGGTCGGTGCGGATCATGATCGCCATGCGCGGGAATATGGGCACGGCGGAACGGGACGGCAACATTGGTGGGGACGGATTTGGATTTACGCGAACGCGCAAAGGGAAAGTCGGTTCGCGCCGAGAGAGAAACGCGAGATGCGCCTGCCTGAAATATTCGACGTTCGATTGCGGCCCGAACAAGCAAAAAGCCGCCAACCCGGGGGTCGGCGGCTTTCTAAATGGTGGGCGCGGCAAGGATTGAACTTGCGACCCCTGCGATGTCAACGAAATGCTGTAGCGCCGGAAACGCCAATTTCTGCGGTTTTTCGTGCCGATCGAAGCCGTACGGATCAGGAACAGACTAGCCAGATCACGCTGTTTTACCGCAAGGTTACCGCACGCATTTGGACTGCGTCGGATACTCCAATGAAACGACCGCGCATCACGCTGCTACAGATCGAGGCGACCGTTATCGTCGCCCTCTCCGTCGCCGCCCTCTTGTCCGGCCTGCGCGGCCTGCTTCACTGACATCAACTGCGACGGATAGGGCGCGACCAGATCGATCACGTCCGCGATCGGCGCGGTCAGCCAGCGTTCCTCATCCTCATCGTGCAGGATTACCGGCATGGCTTTCGGATGGATTGGTCGCACGGTTTCGTTCGGCTCGGTCGTCAGGAACGCGAACACCGCTCCGGCCGGCGTCATCCGCCAGATCCCCGCGAACGAAAAGATTGGTCGTGAGGGCACATCGAACCAGAACAGCGGGCGCTGCCCTTTCGGCCCCGGCCCATATTCGCTGAAAGACGTAACCGGCACCAGACAGCGGTTCCGGGCGTCCTCAAGCGACGACCGCCAGAACTGGCTATCGAGATTGCGGACGTTCGTCACATGACTGGTGATGACCTTGCCGCTGGCGCCACGCATCTTGCGGGGGAACCCCCAGTCCGGCATCGACGCGGTGCGGAAACCGCTGGTCCGATTGTGCTCGATCACCACCGCCTTCCGCTTGGGAAAGACATCGGGTGCCGGCAGATCGTCATGGCTCATATAGCCGGGCTGGACGCCGTAGCGTTCCAGCAGCATCGCGCGCGAAGCGGTCATGCGATAATGATTGCACATGCTCCAACCATTGCACGGCACATACTCGCCGGCCACATCATACCCTATGTCGCGCGCCAACCGGACAAGCCGATCGTACATAGGCCCGCGATGCATGTAATTCGTGTCGCGGGGAAACGCTGCGCATTCCCAGAAGGCCGCCAGCGCCTTCGTGCTGACCCCACAATGTCCCAGCACCCGCAGGGCGAGCCGCAGTCCAGCCAAATCCTCCGGCTTCTTCCACGCGGCGTCCCGCAGGATCGCCAGCGCCAGATGCGCCATCGTTGATTCCGGTCCGCCCCACATAAACGGAACATTGGCAGAACAAACGCGTCTGTCCAACCCCTTGAACAGACGCGTTTCGGTTACTTCAACCCCTGCCGGAACGTCACCTCGGTCGACTCACCCGGCGCCAGCAGCACCGCCGGCCACACCAGTTGCAGGGTCAGATCGGCCTTGACGTTGTACCCGACCTCGCGCCGCGTGCCGGTCACCTGTGCCTTGTCATACGGGTTGGTCGAGGCATAGGCCCTGGCATCGGTCGTCTCGATGAAATAGGTCTCGCCAGTCGTCATGCCCGCTTCCCAGCGCCCTTGCGAGACGACCCGGTTCTGGGTCGCGAAGCTGGCGGCGGTGTCGGGGTCTTCCGATCGGAAATACGTCACCGACACCGGCACCGACCGCGCATTGGTCAGCCGCACCCGGTAAGACAGCGTCGTGCCCTCGACCGCAACCCGCTGGACGATCTTGATCCCGTCCGGGGTCGGCACGCTCTTCGTCGTATCGACCGTCTCGCCCACGAAGGTGAAGGGATCGGTGAAGACGCCCCGCATCTGGCGATAGCCGTGCAGCAGGCCGGCAACATAATAGCGGCCGTTGACGATGAGCCCGGCGATATCCTGCGATCGGCCTTGCAGCAGCACGTCGTCGCCCTTGCCGGTATACATCGATAGCCGGAGGAAACCGTTCTTCGCATCGGTCAGGAAAGGCGTGCCGACATTCTGGGTGGTGCCGAGACTGCCGTCCGGACCGAAGGCGACGCTGAAGCTAGGACGCTGGATCGCCACGCCGCCTTCGGGCAGCATCTTGGTGACGATATCGCTCGGGACCGGATCGGGCTGCGGTGCAGGCGGCGTCACGACGGGCGGCTCGATCACGGGTGGCGCGGTAACTTCGGCACACGCCTGCCGCACGCGATAGCTGAAATCCGGCAGGCCGGGGCACGGACCATGGACGGTCGTCTTGCGTGGCAGCTTGGGGCTGACCTTCAGCGCCCACCCGTCGAGTTTGATCACGCCATCCTTATTGCTGTCGGGGATCAGGACGGGACTGGTGACGATGCTGCCCGTTGCAGTTTGGGCAATGGCGCTGACCGGCATGACGCAGGCACAGAGCATCAGCAGCACGGCCGACAGCCGCGCCGAAAAGGCGTTCGTGAGCATTCGCTTTTCTCCAAGCGGAGGGAACGGCGACGCCCGCGCGTCACCGATGCGGCGTCAGCGCGGTAATGCGCCACCGCTGACGGGCATTCTTCGCGTCAAATGGACGCGCAAAAACGCCCGACCACGAAGGGTGGCCGGGCGCTATTTAGAAGCTGCAATCTATCTTAAACGGTCAGGTATTTGCGCGGTGCATTATTCGGACCGGGCCGCGCTGGGTTACCGCTGTTCGATTACGCGGCTGCCTGTTCCGGCCTCGCAGTTTCGAAGCGCGGCAAGCGGTACATCACGCCTGCGCCAAGACGGATCAGCAGGTCGCGCAGGAGCAGCGTCCCCGCCACGACCAGCAGCACGCCGGTCGGCACGATTAGATTGGACACGCCCCGCATGGTTGCGATGCCGGTCACCTCCAGCACCTCAAGGTAGATCACGATCAACGGCACCTGCGCGACGTAGATTGGCAGTGTGTTCAGGCCAAGATAGCGAAGCGCCCTGCTGGTTGGTCCGAAAGCATCAAGGGGGCGGGCGCAGAGGAAAAGGAGGGCAACACCGGAAATCGAGGCCGCGAAGCGCGCGGTCGCGGCGATCGGGGTCGGCGCGATCTTCGTGAGCGCGTAGAACACCGTGAAGCACGCAAGCATGGCGATCACGCCCGGTGCCATCTTCCACGTTCCCAACCGCTTCACGATGTCCGGGAACATCGCCGCACCGTAGAAGAATGCGAAATACCGCAGGGAATTGCGGTGAGCGAGATTCGCAAGCAGCCCATCTTCGCCGGCCTGTGCAGGGGCATCAGCGATCATAAGTGACACGACGGATACGATCACCGCCAAACCCACGGTGAGACGAGCATCGAATTGCCGAAGGGCTTTTGCCACGACGAAGAAGATCGCGAGGCACCAGAGAAACCAGAGGCCGGTCGTGGGCATCAGCAGCGCCCAGCCAATTTCGGACAGATAGGTTCCCTCGTTGGGGTTGTCCGGGTTGGGCAGCACGGCAGCACAGAAGCCCCACCGTACGCACGTCCAGATGACGAACAGCCAGACGAAGAGCGCCACCTTATGGCGTAGCAAATCCGACCACGACTTCCGCAAGGCCGACCCGGCGAAGACGCCCGATGCCGCGAAGAACAGCGGCATTCGGATCGGCGCCAAGAACGCATTTAACTCCACGATACGTCCAACGTTGATCTCGGCCGCCTGCGCAAGCTGGCCGACGTGCAACATCGTGACCATCAAAATCGACATAGCTTTAGCTACGTCGATCCATTCGACGCGCTGCTTGACCGCAGTCTTCATATGCCCCCCGGCGGTAATGAGCCTCCCCGGCTCGACGAGGCCCATTACCACCAAGTATGTTAGGATCGTAAGTTTATTCTAAGCCTCTGTAATCACGTAGGCGGTATACGGTGCGAATGTCATCGACAACAATGGCCCACTGACACTCCCGGCCGATACTGCCGCATCGGTCGCAGTGTAGGTGAACACGTTGTACGTGGCGTTCGACCCAAGCGTCGTCATGAGTGTCGTTGCCGTTGCTGCCCAGTTCACGACCAAGATCCGCCGCTTGCCGCCGACGATCGTACCGACAGCGGCGATACCGCTCACGCCTTGCGGAAGGTCGACTTTGCGGATGACCGAGCCGACCGGGATATTGCCCAGCACAAAGAGCGCCCCGTGCCAGTTCGGCTTGACGAACTTGAAGGCGCCGTAAGGAATCGACGGATCGAAATCCCCGGGAGTCGACGGGTCCTGTCCGTAGGGTGCAGGGAGCCGCATGTGGGCGAGCGGATACCCGATCGCATCATGTGCTGCGTTGTTGACCGGAATGTCTTTCATAGCGTGAATGATCGGAAGGACGATCGGAGCGCGGACCAGATTTAGCTGGTGCAGCTGCCATGTGCAGACGCGGGAGAAGCGCTCCGCATCGGTGTATTCGCCCGGCTTGAACCACATCTCATTGACAACACTTGGCTTGCCGCGTCCTGATGCAATCCAGTCCCACGAACGGGTCCGAATATAATCCGGGTTCTGGTAAATCGAGGGGATCTCGTGAAAGGTTTGGTAGGACATTTCGGCAAGAACAGTTTTGCCGGTCGCGAGCAGGCTAGGGTCGGTGAAGGTGGTACCGGCGTTATCATATCCCTTGTAGCTTTCGCCGGAAAGCATGACAAAGTTCGGCTGCCCGTTGTAAGTCGACAGCACGGCACTGTTCCGAATCTTCGGAATGACCGCGCGAATCAGCGCACGGTACTCGGCAGCAGACATCTGGCAGGTGCCGTAGAAGTTGTCGACATCCGAGATCGGTTCGTTCGGCCCTTCATACCCGCGAACCGGAGCGACGTTTACGTGTAGATATTCAAGGTCGTCGAGTTGCGCGCTGGCTAGCGCCTCGATTTGCGCCGCGAATTGCGTCGGATCAGAAGTCCTAATGCTGTCGAGCGATACGTCTCGGGCATAGGTACCACCAGCCCAGAGGCGCCCGAATCCATACGTGCTCGTCGTCTTCCAGTACGGCGGAGGTGACCAGACACCTGGAATGAGTCCACCACCGAGCGGTGCTACGTTCGAGTGCAAGTCACGAACCGCTTCATTCTGGCCGGAGAAGCGCTCGCCAATGTTCTTTGCGAGTCCAGTAGCCGAATCGATGTTCCGGAAACCACGATATCCGAAGCCGTTCGGAAATCGGGTGAACATGATGATCGGAACCGGTCCGTACATCTCTGCCTTCAGGCGCGCCCGCTCCGCTGTAGTAAGCGAGAACGGAAAGCCCCACGGTAGGCTATTGTCCGTTGGCGGGGCGACCCCCCGATTGTAGCTATCGGCCTGCAACTCGGTCATGCCGCCGAGGAACGCCTGTCGAGGCGCAGCAACCGCCGGAAGTTCGATCCAATCGAGCGTCGAGGTCGTGCCCGCCGGGACCATAGGCGGTGCCGCGCGGTATGGGTGGTTTGCGTCCAGAACTTCGGCTGCAAGGCTGTAGAGATGTGCTAGATAGCCCTGCATCCGCTGCTCATTGGCGCGCCCAACGTTCAACGGAACCAAACCCCAACCGAAAGCATCAAACATGCCGCTGGGCGTGCCGCTGGCTGTGCCGCCTAGGACGAGCCGTTCACCAGTCAGCAAGCCCTTGCCGCTAGCGGTGGTGTTGAACGTTTCTTCCCGTCCTTGAAGGGCGGTAAAGGTCAGGCCTGTGTCCTGAACGTTCTGGGTGAACGAGCGGAAACGCTCTTCCGTGCTGGTCTCGATATCCTGCGACGTGATGAAGGCTCGAACGCCGCCCGCCGTGGCAGACGACGACTGAAGGAGGTTGTAGGCCCCCCCAGGTGCGCCCACGACATATCGCGTACCGCTCACGCCACCCTTGAAACGAAAGATTCCGAAGACCGTATAGCGCAGTAGCTGACTGGGGCGAGCCGCTGTCGGGAGCAACTGCGCACCCCGGAAGGTCAACGGACGTACGCCGTTGGGCGACCGGTCAGCATCTGCGCCCAAGATCGGCTGCGCGGCTGCGGTGCCTTGCGCGGCGGTCCGACCATTGCTGGTCTGGCTCTGCCACGTCGCAACGCCTTCGCCCGGTTGCGCCTGTGTGCCAGCGCTGTTCAGCATCGAGGACGCGACCGAGGCGTCGTAAAGCTCGTCCACGCCAATCATGGCGGGGGTCCACGGGATTAGGGCTTGCGCGGCCTGCACGACCAGATTGACGGTCAGGTTCGCCACGGCGCCCGCCGAATCCGTTGCCCGCAGGACATAGCTGTACGTGCCGGCGGTCGTGTAGGTGCCGGTGACGGTGCGCGCCGAGCCGTTGACTGCGCGCCCGGGCGGGAGCGTGCCGCTAGCCAGCGAGAGGGTGTAGGGTGCAGTGCCGCCGCTGATCGTCGGCGTGAACGCGTCGCTACCACCGACCATGGCCGCTGCAGGCGTGCCGCTGATCGTCAGCGTCGGCGACGGGGTAGGCGTTCCAGTTGCCGCTGCCGTCGTTACGGCGAACGTCCGGGCGCTGCCATCGATCGTCGCAACCACGCTGGCAGTAGCACCGGCAGTCGCCGACGACGTAACGCGAAGC
This sequence comes from Sphingomonas sp. Leaf10, assembly GCF_001421245.1. Taxonomy (GTDB): domain Bacteria; phylum Pseudomonadota; class Alphaproteobacteria; order Sphingomonadales; family Sphingomonadaceae; genus Sphingomonas. The sequence goes on from NZ_LMKE01000009.1 coordinate 77,017, forward strand.
TTCAGCGTGTCGCCGTTCGTAACGGTGGTCGCCGCGCTGGAATAGGCTGCGCCGTTCTTCGAATACTGCCCGCCGTTGATCGTCAGCGCGGGTGATCCGACCAGCCCCGACAACGTGACCGTGTTGCTCTCGATCACCGACGACAGGGCCGCGCCCAGCACCGGCAGGAATCCGCCCAGTGCCGTGAACGCCGCGCGCGACTGCGCCCGCGCCGCAGGGCTACCGAACCGGCGTGGATATCGTGCCATCTACTTCTTCTCCATGTCAGGGGCAGTGGGCCACGCGTCGATCGCGAGGCGGCGTTTGTCGTCGCAGGCGGCCAGATCGAATCGGCCGTCGCGAATGGTGGCGTCGTCGTCGGCCGCCGTGGCGCTACCGTCCGCTTGCCGGTGCTGCGGCGTCGGCCGGCACGGCTCGGTCGCGGCGACCGGGGGCGGCGGCAGCTTCGGCAAGGCGGGTGTCGAGCAGATCGATTGCTTGCACCCGGTCAGCAGCGCGACAGCGCACGCGACCAGCATCAGTCTGGGCATATTCCCTCACGGTGTTCGTGCTTTCGAGGATGATCGGCGCGCGGTTGGCGAGCCGATCGGCGTAGGACATCGCCGCCGCAGCGACGCGATTGGCGGCGTCTCGCTCCGCCTTCAGCTTGGCCTTCTCGGCCTCGGCCCGGTCCTGCGTCCAGACCTGCCGTTCGCGGGCGAGGGTCAGCCGCACGTCGGCAAGCTGGCGATCGGTCCACCACCACCCCGCCGCCAGCGCCGCGATCGGCACCAGCCACCAGACCCGGCGGAACAGGGCGAGTGCGCCCACCATCACCGGCATCCCACGCGCTGCCACAGCGCGATCGTCAGCGAGACGGCGACCATCAGCAGGATCAGCGCCAGCGCCGGTAGCCAGCCCAGCGCGATCACGACGACGGTGCTGCGCGGGGTATCCGCCGACTTATCGTTCAGCAGCCATGCGAAGGCGACCACCGCGACCAGCAGATACAGCGTGACCCAGACCATCATCGGTCCAGTTCGAAATGCGGGCTGTCGGTCTCGCCCCGTTCGCGCGGCTTGCCGTCGCGATCCCAGTCCGCGCCCCAGCGGATCGGCACGCCCTCGATCCTCGCGGCGTCGAGCATCAGCGCGGCGACCCGGTCGAAACGCGCGAGGTCGTTCCAGTCGATCGGGAACGGCGCGAGGTCGACCGCATGGCTATAGCCGTCCGGGCGGGGATAATGCTTTGACGCCAGCGGGTTGCCGAGCCACGTCACCTTGCCGACGCGCGGGGACGCGTAATTCGCCGGTACCTTCGCCGCCTTGCACTCCGCCTCGGTCCGGCCCTTGCCGAAATTGACGAAGCACTGCTCTTTCGTGCGAACCCCTTCCAGCACGGTGAAGTCGTCGCGCGCCTCCGCCATCGCCGCCGCGCGCTCCACGACGCGGACCAGATCGGGATGCACGCGTTCGAGCCGCGACCGCGAACGCGGCCCCAGGGTGATTGCCATTGCTTTGCCTTTCAGGAATGCCGCGCCCGGCGGCGGAAGATCAGTCGGCCTTCGGCCCCGGCGCGAACGGGCCGGTGGCGCGCTGCACCCACGTCAGCGCGATCGAGATGATGCCGGCGCCCAGCGCGCCGATCCCGGTCCCGGTCATCAGCGCCCAAAGCGGCTCCGGCCGCTGCGAGATGACCATGCCGGCGGTGAACAGCAGCGTTAGCGCCGACACAGGCACGTCGACCGTCCAGCGGTGCGCCTTGCGATCGGTTTGGACGACGTAGAAGCGCACCGCGATGCAGGCGCAGATCGCGGCGATCATGCTGCCGGCCTCGAACGGATAGCCGAGAAAATGCCAGACGGTCGGAACCGAAACAGCCACCGTCGCCCCCTTGTCCTGTCCCATCGCCGCCGCCACGGGCACCACCGCGCCCAAGGTTACCCCCGCTTTCCCCATCATCGCGTCGCCACCACGCCCAGCGCCGCGAGCAGGCTCAAGAGGACGATCCACGCTGGCCGCTTCAGCAATGGCAGCGCGGTCCAGAAATCGACCGGGTGCGGCTTGCGGCGAAGCTGCATCACCATGCCCGGCGCGGCCATGTAGGCGAGCGCGAGACCGGACAGGCCGAACGCAACCGCGATCGGGTCCATCAGCCGCTGCAACAGCAACAGCGTACCGGTGCCGGCCGGGTCTTTTGCGTTCCAGCCCCACAGCACCATGGCCGCCCCGCCAGACCGGATCGCGATGCCGGTGGCAAAGCACAGCACCATGCCCCGCCAGACCGTCACGGGATGGCATAGCTTGTCGATGCCCCGCCGCCGCCAGATATGACGGATCAGGTCGACCGCCATCATCGTCGCCAGCACCAGCGCGGCAGTCATCACCGCGAGGTTGATGACGACCAGCCAACCTTGCCCGTCGAAGCTGGGCGGCGCGACCGTGGCGGGGCCATCGGCGACCGCCTGCGCGGCATAGCTTTTGGCATGGGCGACCGAAATCATGCGGACGCGCCCCAGCGCGCCCGTGCGAGCGTCATCATACGATCAGTCCTTTCGAGGTTAGGTCAGGCGGGCCAGACGATCGCGGCGGTCACAGCCCCAATCGCGCCCGCACGCGCGCGGCGATCAGTCGCCCTTGCTTGCGCCTGCCGGACGGATTTGCATCGTTGAATCGTTCACCGGTATGGAGGCCATCCACCAAGTCGCGCCCCCGCGCGCCGCTGACCTCGAAGTCCGAGACGATCCCGGCTTCCGAAAAGGCGTCGATGACAGTGAACCCGTACCGCGCTGCCATGCGCGCGATCAGTGCATTCCACGTCTGCAAGGTCGGGCCGTCCAACTGGGCCTGTTGCAAGGGCAGCGACACGAATTTCACGGCGTCGGGCCACTGCTGTTGAAGGCGATAGAAGCCTGCACGTGCGGCCTCTATCGACACGGTCAAGTCCAACGCATTGTACGCTTTGCCCATGGCGGTGTCGTAGCTGCCGAGCCTGTCCTGTTGCATCCGCAGATCGTTGACACCCAGTGCCACAATCACACAGTCCGGCGTGAAGCCCTGCGCGAAGGCCACGTCAAGCTGGTGGTGAAAGCGCTGCCACGGGACTGCGCTGCTGTAATTTCCGAATGCCGCGCCACCGCGAGCGAAATTGTAGGCGCTGGTCGGCGAAAGCATTGGCAGTGCAAAGTCCGGCCAATTCTTGCTCCACCCCGATCCATAGACATACTGCCCGGCCTCGACATTCTCGGTCGCGGTGATGCTGTCTCCGAAGATCGCGACGACGCCGACCGAGGTATCGGGGCCGGGCGACGGCTCTGATGCCGCTGCGCCGATCGGTCGCCCGTTGAAGCCGATGATCCGCGGAGCATATGGCTGAAACGCGGTCGCCTTGTCTCCTCGCTCGATCTGGACGCCGGCGAAGGAACCGGCACCGGGCTGACGCTGACGCACCGACACCCGCGTCGACTTCGCACCGTTGGGAAGCGTGGCCGTGAAAGGCCCGTTTCCGGGAATTGTCACATAGGAAATCAGGTTCGGTTCTGGCGCGTTGGTGGCAAGCGGTTCGTCGGAATAGAACGCCCAGACCCGGGCGAGCGCCGGGTTTGCTGCCAACCCGCTGATCGTCAGCTTGCTGCCTGCCGGAAGGCGACTTACGTCGATCGCCGCCGATGTGACGCTGTCCCCCGCGACATACAGGCCGCCGTTATACTGCACCTCCGCATCCACACGGACTGCATCCTTGTCGAAGAGGTTGTAGCTGTCGCCGAGGTCCGCCGCCGCGTCGATTGCGGCTGCGCCGGCTGACTGGCCCGCTGCCGCTGCGATCTGGCTGATTTCTGCCGACAACGGCAGCCCTTCGGGCCGAAGAACCACCCTGTCGTCCTGTATCCGCAGCACCGGTGTCATGTGTACGTCGCCCTTTCCAGCACGAGGAAGTCGCCGAAGAGGAGGTAGCCCTTGACCACGCTCACCGACGCGAATTGCAGATCCCAGACAAGCCGCACGTCGTCCCCCGGCTCACCGGTCCGTGGCAGCGCTTTCATGGCAAGCTGATCGATGAAGAGACGGATGGTCGTCGTCGGCACGCCGTTTTCCGTGCGGACGCCCATGATCCTGATCCCGGTATCGTCCGTCGTGACCAGCGGCAGATTCACGACCGGCTCGGTCGGACCGTCATCGGCGACGACCACGCTCTGCGGCGAGCGAATTTGCGCCGCAAAGAAAGGGGCAGCGCCCGGCGCCGTCAGATCGTACCCCTCAAGGTCGAAGCTCTGCACGAAGGGCACGTAGCGGTTGGCACGAAGGTCGTAGCGCACCGGCCTCATGGGTTGATGTCCATCGATATCTCCGAAGTCAGTTGAAGCGTCGCAACCGGCACTGGATCGAATATTTTTGGCCGATCGCGATCAGCGGCGCGGTCAGGCCGACGCTGATCAGGTTGGGCGCGGTCACGGTCACATCATGCGTGGCATAGCCCGATGGGACCGAAACCGGAGCGACGACCAGATCGTCACCGGCTTTCACGCCCCACGATTCCGGCGTCGCGATCGACAGCCGCCGCGTGCCGGCACTGATCGCGACGGTGGTGGCTGTCTCTGTCAGGGTGACGGTGCCGAGCAGCGTCGTAGCGGGTGGCCCGACCAGCGTCGCCAGCCACTGCGTCATCGTGCCGCCATAGCCTGCCTCGCGTGCCAGCTGGTAGGCGGACTTGCCATCGGCGCCGACCAGCGTCGTCAGCCACTGCGTCGCGGTCCCGCCGTAGCCGAGCGCGCGAGCGATCTCGTAGGCCGACTGGCCGTTCGTGCCGTCGCGCGGGACGGGCAGCGTGAAGTCCAGCACCGCCGCGCTCTCGCTGCCGCTGTTCGCGACCTTCGGGGCCGATCCGGCCGGACCAGCACTCACCGTCCCGACCCGAACCGTCGCCGCCGTGCCGCGCAAGGCAGGGTTCTGCGAAGGGTCGCTGACCATCAGCACAGAGAAAGGCTGGCCCATCGGCATGACGCCCCTGGACAGTAGCACCAACAGCGGTTCGTCATAATCCGGCGGCGTCAACGACGCGTGCAGCTTCACATTGCCGTCGCCGGGATAGGAGAAGCGGAGATAGATGCGCTGGATGCGCGGCGTGGTCTCCTTCATGCCTCGGCCGCGTCCGCGCGCTTGTTATGGCTCAACCACCAGCGGCCATCGTCGCCGACCAGCACATAGGTCGCGGCCGTCGACACGGTCAGCGCCACCACCTTGCCGTCACCGGCCGGAGTGCCGATCGTCGCGGACCGGACCCAGCCCCGATCCCACCAAAGGTGCGAGGGCGAGGTCAGCGGGCGACCAGCGACGGCACACAGCGGGCTGGCAAAAGTCCGTGCCATCGTGACCTGATAGGCGCCCCAAGCTGGCGTGCCCGCTTCGCCCTCGCGTTGCGCCCACACCCACATGCCTGCCTCGATCCGGCCGGCCTCGATCGTATCGCCCGGCCCCGTGCGGTCGGCATTCGCCAGCAGGATGCGCGCGGTGACGATCGGGCATCCGCCGCCGCCATAGCCTCCACCGCCATCGCCGCCGGGTGGTGTCGTCGTCGGCGGGAAGGTGCCGTCGGCGTTGGCCGTCGTCCATTCACGGACGATGACGTAGCGGGTGGACGCGACCTCGGCGAGCGCGGGCGAGGAGACGGCGACGAACGCCTCCGCCTCGAAATCCCACAGCACCATATAGGTCGATGCCGGATCGACCCCGCTGATCGTCTGCGCCGGAAAGCTGAGGGTGCGGCCGTCGTCGATCGTCGCGTTGAACGCCTCGATCGTGATCGTCGTATCGTCGCCGTCGACCGGATAGGCGACGGACTGACGGATGATCAGATAGGCCGCGCGCGGCGGCGCGGACGACGGGACCGCTGCGTCATAGGCTTCGGTCCCGCCCAGCGCCGGGGTCGGCGGCGCGGTCCCGGTGCGGCCGAGCGCAAAGGCGTGCTTCGACGGCGTCTCGCCGCGCAGGATCAATTCGACGGTCATGCTGACCGGATCGAACGTCCGCCGCAGCACGACGCATGGTTGCTCTGTCAGGCCATCGTCGGGTAGATCGACGATCAGCAGATCGCCCGGCCCATACCGCCGCAAGCGCGGCTTGCACGTCAGGACAATTTCGCCGAGTTCGCGCGCGTCGAGCAGTTCATAGGCGGCAAGCTGCGCCGCCTGATCGGCGTTATCGACCAACACATATTCGCGCTCATCGCCCTTCTCTTCGCCGTCCTCCTCCACATAGGCTGCGATTGTAACCGGAGTGGAGGGGACCATCTCCCACTTGTGGTCGGGTGACCGATACTTCGGTGTCAGCGTGTTGACCCGCTGTTCCCAGCCCTGCATCGTGCCGGCCTCGACTTCGTCATTCGCGAGGTCCGCTTCGGTGATCGTGTCGAGCGCGACGCGCGGTGCCGACAACTTCAGGCCCAGCAGCCCGCCGACCCAGCACCGCTCGGCACCGCCCGCTTGCAGGATGCGCTTCAGATTGGCGTCGCGGTCGCCCGGCTCGCTGATGACGCCATCGACCGTCCAGCCATTGGCGTCGCAGACATTGGCGAGCGCGACGAAATCAGCGACACGAATGCCGTCGATCGGTATCCCGACCCCGAACGTCTTGAGATAGGCAGCGGCCGGATTGGTTTCGTCGCGCTCCCATGTGCCCAGCGCATAGCGCAGCCCGTGCAGGCCGGGGCAGCGGGTCCACTCCCACGTTGCCTTCGCCGCCGCAAACGCTGCCTTGTCAGACGGATTGGCCCATCGATGCGCGCCGTTTCCGCCGGGATAGGTGCTGTCCTTACGCGGGTCATACGCCTTCACCCCGCGCCATACCGCTCCGGTTGCCGGGATGCCGGCCGAGAAGCGCTTGCCATCCTCATCGAACCGCAGACACCACGATATCGCCGCATAGCTGGACAGGCCGTAATCCGGTCCCCAACCCGGTGCCGTCGTCCAATGGACCGGCAGCGCCTGCGGCTCCGGCGTCTGCCCCGCCTGATGGTACAGGTACAGGTGATTGGCGGCATAGCCGGTAGCGGCATTACCCGACAGGCCGACTTGCACGAAATCGAGATACGGCGCGACGAAGCCTTCGACCGGCCCCGCGCCAGAATAGACATCGACCATCAGCAGATACGGATTCTCGACCCCGCCGACCTTGCCGCCATAGCCGGTCCAGTGCCGGCGGTTGCCGGCATAATAGGTCTCGCCGATCAGGTACGGGCGGGGCTGGTTGGCCCCGATCGTCGTGCGATTGGACTGCCCGGTCTGGGCGGGCGGCTTCTTGGCGGTCAGCTGCGCGCCGACATTGGCCGCGACCGCCACGATCGCCGCGATGGGTTGATGTGGACCGGGGATCAGCGCGGCGACGCCTGCGATCGTGCCAACGACCTTCAAGGCTTGGCTCATAGCCGCCACGCCGCGACGACATCTGTCATCGCATCCTTGACGTTCGCGAGCCATTCCGCACCGGCATGGTACATGAACAGCGTGCCGCCGCCGTCCGCGACGGCCAGCGCGCCCAGCCCATCTTCGCTCGGCACCATTGCCAGATCGCCGACCCACATCTGCGCCGGCACGATGCGCGGCAACATCGTGTCGAGCAGCGACCCGATATCTTCATGCCCTGTCGCCGCCAGTGCGCGCCGCGCGCCGACCGCCGACTGGAAACGGGGGATCGACGGTGGTCGATGCCCCATGGCCCGCATCTGGGCGCGCGCGAGGTGAATGCAGGTGCCGCCGTTCCACCCGAACGGGCGGCGGCGGAACCTGTCGACGACCACTGCCGTAGCGACCGCGCGGTCGTGCAGGTTCATGCGCCCTGCACCCCGCGCGGCGGCGCCTTCACGCCCCACGCCACGTCGATATCCATGCCGACCGCGTTGTCGTGCCCGCGCTCGCCCGGAAACACGCGCTGATGCGCGGCGGTCGACATGGCGTTGCCGTCGTTGCGCACCAGCAGCCGCTGCGACCGCGTAACGCACACCATGTCGAGCGACCGGGTGCCGGTGTTGCGCTTCAGCACCGTCTTGTCTGTCTGCCAGTCGGCCATCAGGTCCGGCGACCCGATCAGCGTTCCCGTCGTCGGGTCCACTTCCCCAATCCACATGCGCAGCCGCGCGCCCTGATACCCCGGCCGCGACAGGTCGATCGCTGCCGAAATGTCGCGGGGCAGGAACGTGACGGTGCCGGCGGGCAGTTCATCGCCGGTCCCTTCGGTCAGCGCCTCGAATCCCGCGACCGTGCCGAACGTGTCGTCGTCGGACTGATAGGTCTCGCCGCCGAACACTACGAAGCCGCCGTCGCACAGCAGCACATCACGGCCCGGCAGTTCGAGCTTCATCAGGCCGACCAGCGTAATCCGCTCCATCAGTCGAACCGCAACTCTTCGCCGTCGACGATAAAGCGTACCGTGAGTTCGGCACCTTCGGTCGTTTGGTGCAGGTCACATAGGACCTGCTTCCCAAGCACTTCGCCGTTGTCCGCACAAAGCATCATTGCCTTGCCGCCCGCGACGATAGGCGCATCCACTATCTTGATGATCATGCCGCCTCCTCGATCGTGAATTGAATTTCGCTGCGATGGTCCACCGCCAGCCCCCAGGCGAATTCGTCGCCGTCAACCAGCCCTTCGATCATCGGCCGCGCCAGATGAACCCGGCACCCGTCCGCGAAAGGCCGACGCAGCATGGTATCCTCGACCGAAAGCACCGCCCGGCCGTTGCCATCAGCGACGACATTCGCGCCGACATTGTGCAGGTAATGCTGACCGTCACTGTCCTCGATCGATAGCCAATACCCTTCCCGGATCGCCACGTTCGGGAAGAGGCCGCGCACCGCCAGCAACGATCCGGACTGTCCCGAACCGTCGACCACCGCCGGCCCGCACAACGACTGGTCGATCGACAGCAGTGGATACGGCATTCGCAATCCCTGCCGCTTCGCCCGGATCAGCCGCGACACAACGACGCGCGCATCGACCTCGAACAGCGGCGGCAGCGTCACCGCCAGCTTGTAATGACTGCCGAGCCGGTCGACACGGATCGCGCTCGCGCCGCGCAGCACGCCGCCGCGATCGACAAGCGCCGGCGTGGCGCCGTTCGGCGCGATATGATCAGGAAGCGTCTGCATTACAGCGCCTGCCGCGCCCGCATCTGCTGGCGCGCGGTCGCCGCGCGCGTGGTGCGGATCGAGACGTTACCGCTGATCGCCTCGACACGCGATTCGAACGTCTTTCCTTCGCCCACGATCAGTTCGACAACGGGCGGCGCACCGCGTCCGCCGCGCAAAGCTCTATTCGGATGGATCGTGCCGGCGCTATCGGGCACGAACGGTTCCGGTCCATGTTCGCCGACCATGTACCAGTTGCCCGGTCCGACCCGGCCGCCCGACGCCTTGCCGCCGCCGAAACCGAGCTTGGAAAACACGTTCCAACCCTTGCCGAACAGCCCGCCCAAGCCGCCAAAATTCGGACCCATATCGATGGATTCCCCGGTTGAGACCAGACTGGCACCGCCGCCCTTGGCACCGCCGAGCAGCCCGCGCAAGAAACCGCCACCAGCATCACCACCGCCGCCCAGCATGTTTGCCAGCGGCTTGATCAACTGTTGCTGCACCACGATGCGCACCAGATCGCGGATGATCGACGATGTCATGTCGCGGAACGACTTCGCCAGATCGTCCGCGCCCATCACCGCATCGGCCATCCAGTCGTTCAGCTTTTCGAACCCAGCGACCTGAATGCTCTCGATCGATTCGTTCACCGCCGCCGCCGACCGGTTCAGATCGCGGCGATAGGCGTCCATCGGACCTTCGTTGTCCCGTTCCGCCTGTTGCTGCCGCTGACCATAGATCGCGTCGAGTTGGTCCTTGCGGGCGCGTGCGTTCGACCATGCTGTGCTGGACGTGGCTTCCGTGGCCATGATCAGATCAAGGTCCGCTTCCTCCTGCCGACGTTGCAGATCAAGCAGTCGCAACGCTGCCGCCCGTCGCGCGGACGCGCTGTCGGCAAGGTCCATTTCGGCCCGGACGGTTTCCTGCGCAGCTTCGTTCGACGCCTTGCCCAGATCGTACCGTTCCTGCGCCAAAGCCGCCGACCGCCGCTGTTCGGCCAACCCCTCTTTCTGCGCCAGTTCGCCTTCCTTGGCCGCGATCAGCGCCGCACGCTTCGCCTCGTTCAGACCATCGTCGAGCGCTACCGACCGCGCATAGGAGGCGCGCTCTTCCTCGATCGCCGCCATCTCCGCATCGTACCGTGCAGTGATTGCGCCGGTCAGGTCGGCGGTCGCTTCCAGCGTTGCCACCCGGATGCGACCCAGTTCATCCTGATACTGGGCCTGCTCGCGCGCACGGTCCTCGGCGGTCTTACCCTTTGGCCCGCTCGAACGGTCGGACTTCGGACTATCGCCGCCGCCGAAGTTGGGATTAGACGTGCCGGTGTCCTGCGCCGTGGCATTGCGGATATCGGCGATGATCCCGCGCACGCCTTCATTGTAGGTCTTTACGACCTCCATCTGGCCGCGCAGATCAGCTTCCGCTTGGGCGATCCGGTCATCGGCGCGCTGACGCATGGACGAACCGACCGCACCCGGCGCGGTGCCGCCCTGCGCTGCGGCGATTGATTCGATCGAGGCGCGCTCCGCTTTTGCACGTGCCAAAGCCGCGCGAGCCTTCACCATATCGGCAGCGGCAGCTTTCAGTGAAGCGACGGCTTGTTGACCATCGGCCTTCGCCTTGGCGATGAGTTCCTTGCGCAACTGACCCGTCGCGGTTGCCAGTTGCAACGACCGTTCGCGGGCTAGGTCCAAGGTCTTGTTCGCGGCATCCTGCGCCTTGCGCACAGCATCCGATGCAGTCGCCGTCCGGAACAGCAGCGGCCACAGCAGTGTCAATAGCGAGATGGCGACCCCGAGCGGCCCGGCAAGCGCGATCAGACGCGTACCGAGCATTCCCACCATGGTTGCGGCACCGGCCTGCAATGCGAGCCTGCCCATCAGGCTGACGACCAATCCCATGGGATTGATGATCGCGGCGAGGGCAACAGGGATGGCGCCCAGACGAAGCGCAAATAACGGCAGCGCCATCTTCGACAGCGTGACCATGGCGATCAGCACCGGGCCGAGTGATGCAGCGAACAGGCCCGCGGCAATCCACGCGTAGTGGAACGCGGCCGGCAGATCGGCCAGCCATTGCAGCCCGGCAGCAGCAGCGTTCTTGACCGCCGCGAACACCGGCAGCAGGACTTGCCCCAGCTTGATTGACAGGTTCTCGATCGCGGTCGCCAGTCGCGCGCTGGCGGCGGCATCCCCTTCGAGCAGAACCGCCATCTTTTGATCAGCGGTCACCTTGTTGATAGCCCCGCGATAGCGCTCGATGCCGGCGGCACCTTGGTTCATCAACGCGATGGCAGTCCGCATCCCGTCCGAGCCGAACATCGTCGTAAGCGCGTCACGGCGTTTCTGGTCTGAAAGTCCGCTCAACTTTTGCCGCAGGATTTCCGCGACCTCGGTCAGCGGCTTTGCCTTGCCGGTGGCGTCGAAAAACTCGATGCCGAGTTGCTTCATCATCCCGGCGGCTTCCTTTGACACCGGGTTCAGGCTGGTCAGGAACGTCTTGAAGCTGGTGCCGGCGTCCGACCCGCTGGCGAAGGTCGACGCGGTTGCTGCCAGCGCAACGTTCAAATCCTCGAACGGTACGCCCAGCCCGCCGGCAACACCGCCGGCCTGACCGATCGCGAGGCGATAATCGTCGAACCCCATCTTCGACACGTCGAGCGCACCAGACACCTTGTTGACGATATCAGGCAGATCGCTGCTCGTTTTCGTGAACTGGGCGAGGATGTCGGTCGTCAGGTCCGACGCGCCCGCCAGTTCCGTCTGCCCGACCACCGCGAGCCGCATTGCTGCCGTCAGGCCGCCGTTCAGGATCGCTGCCGCCGACATGCCGTTCTTGGCCAGCATCTCGATCGCGCCGGCCGCCTCGATCGAACTACGGCCCATCGCCGGCCCCAGCTTCATTGCCGTATCGGATAGCTGCTGTAGCTGGGCTGGCGAGGCGTCGAGCATTGCCGCCTGCACCCGGTTCATTGCGGTCTCGAAATCGGCCGCCGTATCCTTGCTGCGCTTGCCGACCAGTGCCAATGGCACCGTAATGCCGGCGGTCAGCGCCACACCCGCGCGCGTCACTTTCTGACCGACCGACGCAACCGCTTCGCCCGCCTGGATCATGGCGGTATTGATGCGGTCCGCCGCGCGCTCGACCGCATTGCCCATGCTGTCGGTCGAGCGTTCCAGATCCTGTTCGGTCTTTTTGGCACGCGCACTGGCGGCCTTCATGCCGGACTCGAACGCAGCATCCTTCACGCTCATCGAGGTGACAAGCGAGGCGATAAGCTGCTGCATTCAAACCCCCTTCGTGAAAACGAAAAGGGCGCCGCAATCGCGACGCCCTTTCGGTTGGCCAATCTGGCCGTGAGTAGTGATCGGTTTCAGTTGTTCCGGATCATTACCGAACGGGTCGCTTGAGGCAGCTTGTGCTGCCACCACGCTTAATCGTTTCGGCACATTCCAAGGCTCGTTTAGTCGCGGTATCCATGCAAATTTTAAACGAATCCTGAAACTCTTTCGTATCAGGATCGTCAGCATGCGTTACGATGCCATCTCGATATGAGAACCACTGAAAACCAGTGAACCCGCCGAATCCGTTCCGGGCATTGACCCGTCCACATGCGGTTTTTTCGGCAGGATTGATGGTGACATGCTCGAAGCGCGCAGAATCTGGCTCTCGAAGAGATTTTCGAACACTCTGCTCGACAGCCGTTTGGAAAGCGTCGTCCGAAGAGCTCGAAACACTGCACGCGCCTAAGCAAGCAACCAGCAATATGACGATTCGCATTGCGCCCTCGAACGGTTGGTGGCTGCCAACCTAACAACTCAATCCTAACAGCATCAAACTAGAAACTACCGACGCCGCTCGACCTTCCTGATCGTCATCGGCACGCCCGCCGCACGCATCGTCTCGAACACGGCAAGCTGTTCCATCGGGGTCTGCCGGCCTCGCTTTTCGCGACCGAGCATCGCTTCAGCGTAGTGCGAAAAGCCCCGCAGATTATCCACACGGGCGAACCGTTCGGTCGCCCACGCACCGTATAGCACCCGCTCCCGATCGCGGCGGAGCGCGTCAGCCGCACCCCGCATGGCCGCCCCGTACGTCGCCTGACACTGGTCCCAGAACGACGACGGCGGAAACCCCGCCGCCGCCCATGCCCGCTCTAGGGCTTCCCAGTCGGTCGGCGCGTACGGGTCGACGGCTTTTTTGGCGCCAGGCCGCCCTCCTCGACGACCCGATCGGCGGCAGCGGCGATGGCGGTACCGATAATCTCGCCGAACCGCTTGAACCCGAGGTCGTCGATGATGTCGTTGACCTCTGCCATACCGACGCCCGGATGATGCTTGGCGAGACCATGAAGGGCGAACGACCGCAGGGTGCCGATGCGCAGATCGCGTGCCGCTGCCGCCATCTTCGCCTTGTCGTCGACATCACCCAAGCCGACCGACGGCATCGCGTCCTGAAGGATCGCGAAAAACCCCTTGTCGTGCTCTTCCTCCAACGCGCACTGGGCCGCGGTTCCAATGAACAGCGTCCAGCGCGCGCCCATGGCGTCGAACGGGACTTCTCCACGCATTACGCGCCGGCCCCTTCCTCAGCCGGAACGGAGGCGGCAGCGGCAGGCGCGGCATCGCTTAACGCGGGCAATGCGGGACCGGCCGCTTCATCGGTCGCCCCGGTGAAGCGGACGTTGACGGTCTGCGTCATGCGGTCGCCAATCGGGACGGCTCGGCTACGGCTCTTGACGATCAGGAACCCGTCGATGACCCACGATGCATCTTCGCCCGCCGGGACGATCGCCCGATACGGCCGCACCTTGCCGTCATTATGCGCTGCGCGGATCAGCTTGTCCGTGTCGGAGCCGGGAATATAGTTCAGCGTAATCGAACCTTCGCCGGGTTCGATCATGCCGGCCTTGTATTCCTTCCGACGCTTCGGCGATTTGAAGTGGGTTACCTCGACATCGTCCGCCGTTTCCTCGGCGAACGGGATTTCCGTCACTTCGTCGAGTTCCTTCAACGTGCCAGTGGCATCGCCGAGCCAGAATTCGGTACCGTAGCCGATCTGGGCTTCGCTGTTGCCGGTTTCATCAACCATTATTCTGCTCCTGCAATGAATTCGTGTACGTGAACTGGATGTCGATGATCTGGCGGTAGAGGTCGGTGCCGTCGCCTGTTTCCTCGCGTTCGGCGCGGACCGACACGTCCTTCCCACGCTGGAACCGGACCCCATCGATCGCCGCCGCTGGCACGACCGCTGTAATGACAGCGTCGCGAAGCAGCAGCGACGCGGCGAAATCATTGGCCCAGACATCGATCTGGATGCGGGCGACCGTGGGCTGGAAACCCTTCATGTGCTGCCCGCGCCGGTCGGAAATGGTATGGAGCGTGATCGCCGGCAGCGTGGCACCCTGCACCCGCCGCATCCAATCGACCCGCGTTCCCACGGCTGCGCTGACCGGCGCCGCCGACAGCAACCGCTTGGCCAGCGCCGCTTCGAAACTCATTGCGCCGCTTCCCTAACCAATGCCGCCAGCCCGGCGACGACGATTCCGATCGCCTCCGCGCCCTTTGCGTCCACCGCCGGGCGGGCGAACGGTTGCGGTGCCGAATGCGAGGTGCCCCATTCGAGCAGGTGCATCGTCGACCCGGCACCGCCCCGGCGCGGGCCGATGAAGATCGACACGTCGCGTGGCCCCATGCCGTCGAGCACGAACCCCGGCGAGTTGGTCACTGTGATCGTGCGGCGGTGTCGGCCTGTGTCGACCGGGATCAACCGGCGCTGCTCGGTGGCGATGACGTTGGCCGCAACCCGCAACACCCCATCGACCTTGCGGCGCGGCGTCGCATTCGCAAGGCGCGTCAGCTTGCGGTCCAACTGGCGGAAACCAGTCGTCCCGAACGACCCGGCCTTGCCCATCAGCGAACGATCCGAACGACGCCGATGTCGATCGCATCTTGCCGCCCTACCGGCACGACCGAGACGATCTCCCACAACTGTCCGTCGGGGCGCGCGGGGCAGCGAAGGCGGTCCTTTACGCTAAGCCCGCCGACCGCATCCGGGTCTATTTTCGAATCCCAGCGGATTCGGAACAGAGCGGGCATGGCGGCCGCCGTTTCCGCATTCGAATACCGCTCGCGGCCCGGCGAGCCAATGAACTGGGCAGAACGCTTCCAGACCACGATGGGCGGGCCGGGCACGTTCTGCGTACCGTTATGAACCGGCGGGCCTGGCCGCTCGATCTGAATACGCTTATCCAGACGCGACGGCTTCATACCAGCGTCCGCCGATATGGATCGCACACGACCATGGCCGGCGCGAGCGAGGTGGCCGCCTCGCCATCCCGCAACCGGTCGAACGCGCCGGCATACAGCAGCACACCATGTAATAGCGGCGCGGGTACGGTCTCGGGATCAGCCCCGGCGATCGTCCGACCCGTATATTGCTCAACCCACTGCACCCCCGCCTGAAGCGCGAGGTTGAGGGTATCGTCCTGATCTTCGTTGTCCGCATCATAGCGGAGGAAGGCCTTGACCAATTCCAGCGTCAGCGTGGGCATGTCAGGCGCGTCCTACAGTCGATGGGATCGGAGATAGCGGCGGTGATGGGGCGGTCAGCACGAACGCCGCCGCCCCACGGCATCAGTTGCTGGTCCGGGAACGCCGCGTGGTCTGCGTCGGCTCTTCGGCCGCCACCGGTTCCGCCGCCTGCGCGGGTTCCTCCGCCTGCGACTGATCGGCCGCCTGCGACTGGTCGGACGGCTCGGCCGCCGGGGCTTCGGCGAAGCGCTGCGCCAGCGCGGCCACTTCACCGCGCATGGCTTCCAGCCCGTCCGTCAGCGTGCTGACCTGACCCTGAAGGTCCGCGATCGTGGTCGCGGCTTCCTGACCGGCTGCGTCACGCTCCTGCGTCAGCGTGCCGATCTGTTCGCGCATCGCGTCGCGATCGCTGCCCAGCGCCGCAACCTGATCGCGCAAATCTGCGATCGTGACGGCGGCATCGTCGACCGGCGGCGGCGGGGCCTCGTCTGCATCGCCGATTTCCATCAGCGCGCCAAGCCGCACCAGATGATCGACCGCGTTCGGGTCGGCGATGCGGGTGCCGGTTTCGGGATCGCCCGGCTTGTAGAACTTGTCGCCCTGATGGGCTTCCATCACCTGATACTTCTTCATGTTCGGTCCTTCCGAAACGGGTACGGGCGACCGCTGACCGGCCGCCCGCGTTGGTCGATCAGAACGTGCCCTTGATCAGGGCGGCGGGGCGCTTGACCGCGAGCGCGACGCGCTCTTCCGCACGCATGGTCAGCAGGTTCTTTTCGAAGTCGTCCGCGTTCTCGGACGAAATCAGCACCTCGACCGCGAGCCGGTCGTAGAGCGTCGCCGCCATCTTGAAGGCGCCAGCCAGGAAGCTGCCGATTGCCATGCTGTTGGTCGGTACCACCCGCTTGCCCCACAGGGTCGGCCCGGCCATGGCGAGCGGGTTGGCGAAGATATAGCCGCCCGCGCTATCCTTGGTCAGTTCGATCACCGCCCAGTCGGTTTCCGACGTGACGATCGCGTCCGACGGATACAGGCCGAGGCTGGCCTGCAACAGCGCGAGGCGCAGCTTGTCGATCCGGGTCATGTTCGGGATCGTCACGTTTGCCGGCGCGGCATAGGCGGTCGCCTGCAGCATCAGGCCCAGCAGGTTTTCGCCGGTCCCGTCGCCGTTGAGGATCTGTGCATCCTCGGCCAGCGCGAGGCCGTAACGCATTTCGCTGTCGACCTCGCCTTGCAGACGCGGCGCGTCGTCGAGCGCCTGCCGGGTGATCTTGGCGAGGTGCGCGATCGTCTTGACGTTCGCGGTCGCCTTTTCCCATCCGTAGTTGCTGTACGGCTTCTGCGCGCCTTCCGCGACCGGGGCGGCGTTGTTCTGCCGGACGGTCTGCTTGGCATATTCGGCGGTGCCGGTGGTGATCGGCACGACGGTCAGCAGATCGCGCACCACCAGATCGGGGCGCTTCGGCAGGTCGATCGGATCGGTCTCGCGCTGCCGCCAGATCATGCCGCCGGCCGAACCGCTGGCGGTGGTGATCGCCTTCAATTCGATCCGGGCGGACGGGCGTTCCTTGCGCGACAGCGCCTTTACGTCGTCATTGTCGGCCAGCTGCTTGCCCCAGCTATCCATGTCGAGCGAACCGCGACCGGCCGGGCGATCGGCCTTCTGTTCCAGTTCGTCGAGCCGCGACTTGACCTCGGTGATGACGTTCAGTTCGGTCAGCGCCTTGTCGGCGTTGGCCTTCGTTTCGCCGGCGACTTCGCCGAGACGCTTGATCTCGGTATCGGCCTTTTCCGCCAGCTTGCGGACATCGCTCAACGACTTTTCGAAGAACGTCTTGAGTTCGGTGCCGATCTCGCTCGCCGACTTGCCCTCAAGGGACGGAAACGGGTGGCCCTGACCATCACGCATGTAGCGGCCCTTGGCGCGCTCGGCAGCGGTCATCGGTCCGAGCAGCGCCCGCGCGCTGCCCAGCAAAAACGTCTTACGCATATGTGCCCTTTCGGCAGAGAGGAAGGATCAGCCGGCCCAGCTTTTGAAAAGCTCGGCCAGGTCGTCGTTCGCCTTCGCCTCGGGCTCCCCCCGAAGATGCGGCGCTGCCTTGCCCGCGATGGCGGCGGCCAAGGACTTGGAGAAACCGCCGCTATCGCGCAGCCATTCCTCGAACTGGCGAACGGTCGGCATCCCGCCGGCCTCCACCAGAGATTTGATATTGGTCACGATGGCGCGGTCGTTCATCCCGACCGGGACCAACGACACCTCGTGCAGCGCCATTTCAAGCAACTGGCGCGCCTTGCCTTCATACCGGTGCTTGAGCGTCCGATACCCGACCGACAGGCCCGGCAGCGCTCCGGCTTCCGCCAACGCATGCGCCTCGCGGCCGGCTTCCGACTTCATCGCGATCCGGCCCTCGACATGCAGGCCGGTCGACGATTCTTCGAACTTCGACCATCCACCGATCGGACGCTTGTGGTCGTGGAACAGCAGCATCGGCACCGAGGCACGGCCGGCAACGGCCTTGGTCAGCGCGCCCGGCATGATCACGTCGCCACCGAAGTCGACGTTGCCATATCCAGCGGCGATACCCGCGATGTAACCGGCTTCGTCGATCGCCTTGATCTCGAAGCCGAAGCCGAGTTCGCTCATTCTTCGTTCTCCGGTGGGGTGATGTCGGTCGGGCTTTTGCCAAGCGGTTCGTCCTGCATCTGGCGATAGATCTGGTCGCCACCGGCAACCGGCGCCCAGCCTTCCATCGCGCGGACCTGATTGACCGTCATGAACGGCTTCATCAGGTTGTAATACCGCGCGCGACCCTCGCTATCAGCGCGCAGGAAGCCTTCGATATTGAACCGGATTTTCAAGCCGCGCTGCCGATCGGCACGGGTCAGCAACTGCTTTCCCAAGGCGCTCTCGATCCGCTTCAAACGCTTGTGCATCTTGAATTTGACCAGCGAGAGTGTCTGGTCGGAAATGCTGCTGCCGAGCTTCGTATTGCCGGCAGTGATGCCGACCAGATGCGGGTCGACTTCGAAAATCTGGCAAATGATCGTCATGCCCAGTTGGCGACTGGTGACCAGTTCGGCGTCGACCGGGTCGATCGCGATCTTCTCCCACGTCAGCCCGTTATCGAGCAGCATCGGCCGCCCGGCATTCGCGGCGCCGACGAACTTGTCGCCCAGCAACTGCTCGAGCACGCCGCGCTGCTCGCCGGTCAACGGCTTGTCCGTCTTGAGCACGCCGCTCGACCGGACACCATTGGCGAACAGCGCGTCGGCCGACGCCTCGGTCGCCAACGCCTGCCGCAGCGCGCGCCGATACGTGCCGATGGTCGACGCGCCGCCCAGCGCGTCACCGCCGCGACCGCGAATATGCAGCATCTCTTCGACGCCGACCGTGATCGTCCGGCTGTCGATCGTCCATTGGTATTGAAGCTGGCCGGTCGGCAGGCGGGTGACGCGGACGATATCGGGATGCAGCGGCAGCAATGACGTGATCGTGCCGTCGCCGCGCTTGCTGATCCGGGCATAGGCATTGCCGCGCCATTCAAGGCTCTCGACGATGAATTCCCAGAAATCGAACGCCGATTGGTCGTAATTCGGGCTGTCGTGCAGCAGCCAGTAGAGCGGGTGTTCCGGGAACGCCACGTCGACGCCGTCGACCTCGCGCAGCACGTGCAGCGGCAGGCCGGCGATGTTGCCCGCCCAGAACGCGACACACGCGCCGGCCGTCGCCAGCCCTTCGACATTGCCATCGCCGAGCGACTGGCCGTCCCGGAACTGGGCGACCGAGACCCGGTTGATCTCGAAATCGTTGCGGTTGGCGGTCGCGACGGTGTCGCCGACCCAACCGCTGACGATCTCTTTCCGCTCGGTCGCCCAGCGGCGTTCCTGCTCGGCCGCGCGTGCGGACAGCATATAGCCCGTCATGCCGTCGCCCGAAGCGATGCGATCCAATCGTCCACATTGCCTCCCATGGCTTCCGGATTGCGGCTCATCAGCATGGCCGCGTTGAACATGGCCGCCAGCGGATCGATCTTCGCTGACGGCTCGCGCTTGACGATCGCCACGGCGGTCGCGCCGCGCGGCTCCATCTTCGCGTTACCCACACACCAGCGCATCAGCGCCGTGCCTGCGTGCCGCATCGTCCGCGCCGCGAGCTTGCGGGCGGTCGCCTTGACCACGCTCGATAGTTTGAACCCCTGTCCGATAGCGACCATCTGCTCGTCGGTGAATTCCGACGACGCCAGTTCGTCGACCAGCACCGACACGCCGACCGGGTCCAGCCCGATCGCGCCTTCCGCCGGGAACAGCCCGGCGTCGCGGACGCGGACCAGAATGTCCGCCACACCGCGCAAATCCTCGGTCAGTTCAGCGTCGGCATCATCGGCGGCATCCGCAGCGTCGACATCGATCGTTGCGAACTCCGGCAATTCGCACCGGGTGAGCGACCCTTCCTTGACCAGTTCGTCCAGCTTGGTGGCAATGTCCTGCCTCCGCTTCCAGACGATCGACCATGCCCACGCATGGCACCATACCAGCCACCGTTTCGAACCCTTCTCGCGGCCAATCAGGCACAGGCCCAACAGGTCGTCGAGACCGCCGCCGTCGATCCCGGCGACCACCACCTCACAGCGGGCAAGGAACGCGTCGATCATTGCCAGGGCGGTTTCCGCCGCCCCGTCCCAGAACACCGCTCCGGTCCACTGGTCGCGGGCGAGGCGCATCCCGATTTCGACATTCAGGTGCTTGGCAAGGAACACCTGCTTGCTGCCATCCTCGCCCTGCACAGCCTCGGCCAACTTTTCTGCGAGCCAGACCGCATCGACCGACCGGCCAATGTTCGGGTTGGTGACGTAGAAATTTTCCGGATTCAAATAGGCTTCGGCCTCGATCATCGCCGCCGGCCATTCGTACAACACACCCAGCTTGCGGGGGTCGACTATCGTGCCGTCGCGAACGCCACGGAAGATATCGAGCTTGGCTTTGAATATCCCGCGAGGGGCTTCGTCGCTGTGGGTCGTCAGGAACACGACGAACCCTTCTGGCCGGCTGACCATGCCGCCGGTCGCTTCCATCAGCATCGCGTCGGCCTTCGGGTTCTTCCCGAAAATCCACAGTTCCTCGACTAGAATGAAGGCGGCTTTCTTGCCCGACACGATATCCGTGTCGGCCGCGACCACCTTCAATTCCGCCTCGGTCACACGATGCTTGATGACCCGTTGATGCTCGATGACGTGCAGCAATTCCCGCAACTTCGGGTCGTGCCGCACCATCCCCATCGCCGGGGTAAAGACGTTGTTCGCCACCTCCTTTGTGGGCGCCAGCACCAGCAATTCGGCGCTGTGCCGCCAGTTGCGGACCAACGCCGTGACCATGATCCCAGCGGCGATCGTCGATTTGGCGTTCTTCTTGCTGATCAACAGCATGAATTCGGTGATCAGCCGGCGGCCGGTCTCGGCATCGTAGGCCCCAAAGATCGCGGCGACGAAGTCGAACACGAACGGCTCGCACGCCTCGCCAAACGTCGGCATGCCCGGCACGTCGACGATCCGCAGGGACTTGAATACGGCCAGCGCCGCGTCAGCCTCCGCCTGAAACAGCGGTGCGATCGGCACCAGCGAGCGCCGCTCAACGATTCGCGTTTCCCAGTCGGGACACGCGGTTGACCAGATTGGCGGCTTCATCGCGTCAGTTCACCAGTCGCGACGGCGGGCGCGGCGGCGCATAGATGCCGTCCACCTGTGCAGCGGCTTCGATCGCAGCTTCCTTTTTCCCCTTGCGGGGGCGGGGCTGTTGCGACTGGGCCGCCGGTTCAGGCGATGCGACCGTCTGCGATAGAGCGCGGAGCCGCGCCTTTTCGAGCCGCTTGATCAGTTCCTTTTCAGCGGCAACATTGCCGCTTTCAGCGGATCGGTTGAGCCGAGCCAACTGCGTCATCTCCATCCGCAGTTCGGCCGCATCACGCTTTGCGACCTCGGCAAAATAATGTTTGCGCAACGTCGGGACCGAGACCCCGATCGCCGTTGCCGCCTCTTTCACACTACGGCGCATCGCGAACGCGATCAGCACCTTGTTCGAGTTTTCGCGGCTCCACTGATGCTCCGGCCGCCCACGACCTTCCTCGCGCGGCACAACGGGATCGCCGAACAGGTCGACCTCTGGAATTCCCCTGTCCGACAAAAAAATTCTCCGCGTGGCATCGGATGCGGTCTAGGCCACCGGCACCCCTTGGACTTTTCACCCCCCCCGGTCCTGCCGGTCAGCGGTCGCCGCGCCGCTCCTGCCGTTGCTTCCGGCTGTCGTGGCACGGCTTGCACAACGTCTGGAGGTTGCGTTCATCCCAAAACAGCTTCTCATCCCCACGGTGCGCACGCCGATGGTCGGCGACCAGCAACGACGTGTCGGCCTCGACACGACCGCACCCTTGCCACTGGCACGTGAACAGATCGCGGGTCAGCACCGCGTACCGCAATGCCTGCCAGCGTGCCGTCTTGTACCAGCGCCGCCAGTCCTGCCGGTCCCGGTCCGCGTCATATGCCTGCCGCCCCGAAGGCGCGGACAGCTTCGAGCGGAGAGGCGACAGTCTGGGCTTGAGCGTTGTCAGCTTTGCCATGGCACAAACGCGCAGCGCCCCGCCGGACCGAGGCCAGACGGGGCGCTGCGAGGCTCAGGGAGGATTGGGGTTGCTGTGCCGTTCCCGAAGGCCCGTCCCAGCATGACGGGAAATAGGCGAAAAATTAGCGATAGGCGAACAGGTAAAATGTTCGCCGACGCACTTTTACCCCATTGACACGTCGCGCTGTGGATTTCCGCCATTTACCGCGTTGCAGATCGCGGTGATCGCACGCCCGTACCGCATCCGAAGGCCATCCGCACCCTTCGTCAACCCCATGACCGGTAGCAGCTTGCTCCACCGCACCTCGCGAGTGCCACGCGCCAACTGGGCAATGGCAAGCCCAATCAGCTTCCGGTCAACCGGGTCCACACGATCAAGCCAGGCGAACGCCTCTTCCATCTCCGCCACATCCTGCCGGGTCATCGCGGCCGAGCGCAGGGCTACATCGCTGCTACTGCCATCGCCCCCGCGCGCATCGTAATCGCCTGCCAACACATCGCGCGTGATCTCCGGCCATGCCGAACGGATGCGTTGCCATCCGCGCTCGCGGTCCGGGTAGCGCTGGCAGGTGCGCACTGCCTCGACCAGACGGTCTTCCACATCCTCGAACCCCAGTATGGGAGGATAGGATTGACCTTCCCGAACGATGGGAGGGTAATTGGGAGGATAGAATGTAGTGTTATCAGTCATTTAGGTATCTTTCGGGAGGGTGGGAAGGAAAACGCGGGTGATTCTCGCACGCGCGCCCGCATATCTGTGCGCTATGGAACCGGGCTGCATTCTGCCTCCCAAGCTCCCACAACCTCCCAAACCCGCAGAAAACCGCCATTCCCAAGGTATCGCGATCCTCCCATCGGCGGGAGGATGGGAGGATCAGGGCGGAATATCATCTTCATCGAACCCCGAATTGGAGGGTCCGGGGGGCGCATTTCCGCCGGCCTTGCGGCGCGGCGGCGGCAGGTCGTTCTCAACCGGCCGACCATCCCGCACGAAGTCGTCAGCCGCATATAGCGGCCAGATATCGCCCCATACCATCGAACTGGACTTGCGCTTGCGGAAAGATTTTCGCTCCAACTGCGACGCCAGATATTTCGGCGACCATGGCTTGCCGCTCGCCGGCAGCAACTGCGCCCACGTCTGCCATGCTGCGAACAATTCGTGCAGCGCACTCGACCCAATCGTCTCGCCCGGCACGCGCTCGATACAGAGCGACAGGAACTTGCCGAGGATGTCGTTCTCATCGAGATACGCCTCGGTCGCCTCCTTGATCGTCTCGGGCAGCGGCAGGCCGGTCCCAAGATACTGGATCGCACCCCGGACCATCCGGTTCAGGATGCCGCTCGCTTCCTGCACCAGCTTCGCTTTCAGTTGCGGGTCCTGTTCCTCATCCGGGATGATCACGTCCCATGGGACCAACTGCATCCGTCGTCGGATACCGTGATCGGTACCGATGCCGGGCTTGGTGTTGGCGATGATCGTGTTCTTGAACGTGATGATCAGTTCGAATGGCGGCTTCATCAGCTCGCGCACGCCGCCTTTCGGTTCGTCGCTGGTCAATTCTTTGACCAGACCGTCGCTGAACTTGCTCCCATGCTCCGCTTCGTTCGCATAGACCATGCGCCGGCCGGCGAGCGCCGCCAGATCGGGCGAGGCGTCCGAACCTTTGCGCGACCGCTCCGAATCCATGAACGTGTTGATGCTGGCGGCCCAGGCATAGTCGCCGAGGATCGCGCGCTTCGTATTGATCCACACGCCCTTGCCGTTCGCTCCTTCGCCATAGAAGATCGCCATCTTCTGGGCGCTGGCATCGCCGAGCATATTGTACCCGGCCCACACGTCGAGGAACCCGCGCATCTCATCTTTCGGCTGCACGCGAGCGAGGAACGCATCGTAGGACGGACACGTCGCCGTGGGATCGAAAATCGCCGTGCCAGCCTTCGTGATGCGATGCCGGCGTTGCGGTTCGACAAGGCGAACGCTGGCCTTTCGATCACCGTCCGGCCGGGTGAATTCAAGCGTCCCGTTCGCCATGTTGACCAGCAGCGGGTCCGCGTCGAAATCCGCCGGCCGCGCTGACAGGCGCGCCTCTGCCAGCTTCGGCAGGCTCGAGATATGTCCGGCACCTTCAGACGTGCGACCCCATTTGCTGATCGTGCTCGACAGAGTGATGACCGTCCCGTCGCGCAGCACCTTCAACACGCGATCAAGCCGCCGCTGTTGCTGCGCCTCGTGGGCGAGTATCTGGGACGCATCCAGTCCGTCCGGCGCCGGCTCGGGCACGCCGCTTGCCTCGACGAACGCCGCCTCCTCCTGTATCGCGCGCATCGTGTCCTGCACCGCGCGGCCGAGCAGGCTGACCGCCATGTCGCGGTTCCAGCGACGCCCGTCCCATGCCAGCCAGCCCCATTGCTCGACATAGAGGAAATCCCGGCCGTACCTCCGTAGGAACCTTTGCAGGTTGCCAAGGTCGGTTTGCGGCAGGAACGCACATTCCTGCGTCAGTTCATCGTCCCCGGCCCCCTTTCTACCGACATGTACATCCGCGCCTCCCGCTTGGGAGGATGGCTTGCCATCAACCGTCGAACCGGGGGCGGGGGGAGAAGATCGGGAGGATCGAGGTGGCCCGCGTTCCCGGCGGGAACGCGATGATGCCGCGATCTCTGCGAGATCGCGAGGATTTGCTAGTCCGGCTGTCCATCCGCTGTCGATCGTGGCGATCAACTGGCGCTCATCATCACTGCCGGGGTTGGCACGCGCGGCCGCCTCAACGCTGCTACGCGCGACGACTTCGGACAGCGCGCCGGCCGCGACCAGCGTTGCCACCTTGAACGCGCCCTCATTCAACCGCGCATTGCGCTGTCCCGAGGCAGCCGTCTGGATATCCCGGCATTCGCCGTCGAGCGCGGCGAGCGCGTATTTACGAACATCATCGTCAACGTCGCCGACAACCGGCGCAGCCCCCGTAACGCGGCGCTGCGCCGGACGGTCCGCGACGGGCTTTGTCCGATCGCGCAATATACGCACCAAGGAAGCCGGTGCTTCGGCGACCGCATCGATATCTCCCCAGTCGCCCGACAGCCAGCGATAGGCCCCAGGCCCTTTCTTTCCCCCCTGATCCAGATCGCCGGTCCGTTCGGATGGCGGGGCGATGATATATCCGCCTTGCCCACGGACATCGATATGCTTGGGTAGATTGCCACGGTTGCCGATCGGATCGCCCGCTGGCATCCGGAACCAATGATGCTCACCGCCGGACGGCGTAACAGACGTGAGCGTTGCTGGCAGCGCCTCGCCCATCTGGGCGAGCAACGCCGTCTTCAGCCGGTCGACCGTCCATGTGTCGGACAGGACCTCGCCCGTTTCGGGATCGACGGTTTCGTCGACGCGCGGATCGAAATCGAGGTGCAGCAGGCCGCTAATCCCCGAGTGCAGCCCGATCTGGGCGACCGGCCAACGACGCCACCAAGCCTCGATCTGGGCTTCGTCGCACGTCGCCTTGTGCAGGCCGCCGCTATTCTTGATGACATTACCGTCGTCGTCCCGGTCACCACCGACTAAGGGGCGGCCGTTCTGGACGTTGCACGGAAAGACGAACCACCCCCGACGTGCGAAAGCGATCGCCGCCTGCCCCATGGGCGACAGCGTGGAATTGGACGACACGGTATCGGTCCCCTGTTCGCGCAGATGCGCGGGGTTGATGTCAGGCGAGCAGCGCCTTGAACTGGGCGAGTTTCTCTTCGGCCGCCGTTGCGCGGACTTCCGCCGCCTCCGCGCGTTCGATCAGTGCGACCAGTTCCGCCGAATGATCGGCGCGATCGTCAAAAGCCGCGCGCAGGTGATCGAGCAACGCCGGCACGCCGATCGTGCAGAGGTCGACCGTCACCACATTTGATGCGGGCAGCGCGATTTCGCGGTCAATCAATTCGGCCGCAGCCTGACCGATAGAAATGCCTTTGGACTGGGCCAATTCCTCGACCTTCCGAATGGCGTTCTGCGCGGCGGCAGGGAGCTGGATCGATTTTGCGGGCATCGGTGCGGGTTCCTTGCTGATAGCGGGCGCAACCGGCGCCGACGAAGAGTTTGGGGGGACCGGGGGTTCCCAGTCGGCAGGGCGCGGTCGCCCATCGCGGCAATAGGGGCACAGGCCACCGACCAAGCGAGGCATCCACCATTCGCATTCGTCGCACTCGCCAGCGACGCCGACAGCCATCGGTTGCGACGCTTCAGCAATGCCACGGGCGATCCGATCCGCTTCGATCTGCGCGGCAAAATCGACGACATCAGACATGGTCAGACCGCCATCGGCATGATGACGAACGTCGCGGCCGAATTCTCGCGGTCACGCCACAACACCGCCCCCTTGGGATCGGTGAATGTTGCCTCGACCTCGATCGAGGTCAGGTGCGCCAAGATTTCGAGGAGGTACCGGGAATTGAAGCCGATGGTCAGCGGTGCTGCCGACCACTCGCACGGAATTTCTTCATCGCCCGTGCCGTGCTCGGCGCTGGACACCGACAACGCGACTGCGTCGGCGCGGATGCTCATCTTCACCGCGCGGACCTTGTCGCTTGATACCGTCGTCACCCGATTGATCGCAGCGATCAGGGTTTCCCGGTCAACCTTCAGCAAACCATCGTGATGCGTGGGAATAACCCGCGTGTAATCGGGGAACGTACCGTCGATCACCTTCGCCTGAAGCGTCGTTTCCCCTATCTCGAACACGACGGCCGACGAACAGGCACGAACGGTCACTTGCCCTTCGTGGCGCCCGAGCAGGGTCACCAGAACCTTGACGGTTTTCGTCGGTATGATGATGTCCGGTAGCGTTCTAGCCCCATCGGGCAACGCTACGACGCCACGAGCGAGGCGATGCCCGTCGGTCGCCGCGAACCGCAAATCCGCCCCGCCGGCCGTGTGAACAAGCACACCGCCGAGGTAATAGCGCGTCTCATCCGACGACACGGCGAACGCCACGGTCGAGAAAGCCGCCGCCAGATTGAAGGCTGGTATCTCGAACTCCGCGTCCCACACCTTTTCCGGAGCCGCCGGGAAATCGTCCGCCAGCAACGTTGGCAACGTGAAGCGCGACCGGCCGGCACTGACCGTCAGCTTTCCATCCGTCAGCGCCAGGCGCACCGGGTCGCTGACCGTCAGCTTGTCGGCAATCTTGGCCAGCGTGCCGGCATGAACAGTGATCCGCATCGGATCGGCGTCGCCATCGAGCGTGACGTGGCGTTCGGCCCAGCTATCCAGATCGGTCCCGCTCAACACCAACGCCGTGGGCGTTACCGTTATCAGCACGTTCGACAGCAACGGAATCGTCGTGCGCTTCTCTACGATATCGCCAACGTCCTTCAGCCCTGCGCGCAAGCTGGGCGCGTCGATTTCGAACGACCGCGTCACGGTCGCGCCAGATGCCCTCTTCGTCATGCTGCAATTCCCGTGATATGGCCGGTCGCCACGATGATGATGCGGCGCTGCGTTGGCGCCGCCACTTTCTGGACGCGGATCAGATGCGCCGCCGTCATCGAGACCAGCGCGTCCCGCACTTGCTCGACAGTCAGACCCGAACGAACTGCCAATTGTCGATCGGTTGGACAGGGCCGACCGTGATGCGCAAAGCGTGTGAGCACCGGCAGCAGCGCGTCCGTGGTCGCCGCCTCATCCAACGTCAGGTCAACCGGCGCCAGCGCCAGGGTCGCCCGCACCGGACGCGTCAGGGCTGTAGGTGCGGCAGTTCGATGCGCGGTGTAGTTGAAAAAGCTGGCATCCAGCGCCGATCGCTTCTGCGACAGCGTCACCAACCCCCGGTCGGCCAGTTGGCGCATGTGCTTGCCCGCGCGACACCCCGCCGGCAGGAACTGGCGCGACGCATAGACGAACCGATCGCCCGGACGTGCGACTTCAATCCATGCGTCGATACGCGCCGGGTCCGCGACCATTCCGGGGGCTTCGTCGATCACGCTGCTTGCCGCATCGTCCGTGCGGGCACCGGATCACCCCAACGACCGCGAGCTTGCGACGACCAATCGCGCACCAGCACCGCATGGCCAGTGGCGCACGCGATCGCGAAGCGTTCGTCGGCGCCGGGGATCAATTCCCCGGTTATCAGGCGATCAACCCGCCCCGCATCCAGCCCGGCCGCGCCCAGCGCACGGCTTGCGCGTGCGGGCGTCGCACCGGTCAGGAACGCCGCCAGACGCCGCGCCCCTTCGTTCGGCACCTGCGCTGGCAGGTACAGCTTCGTCATGCGTCCTCTCCCACGATCAGCGCCAGTTCGGCGTCCATCTGCATCGCAACCGCGACCAACTGGCGGACCTCTTCGCGCGCCTTGCGCGCTTCCGCCGCGCACAGCCGCCCGTCCGCCAGACCAAGGCACAGCGCGGTCGTCAGTTCGCTGCTCTCGCGCGACTGCGACGCAAGCAGCGTCAGCAGGTCGGCACCCGCCGCAACGGACGCCGGCACCATGACCACTGCCGCGCCGGCCTCGACCGCCAGATGCCGGGTGACGATTGGGTCGCCAACTACCGCTTCGAGGT
Source organism: Sphingomonas sp. Leaf10 (assembly GCF_001421245.1). Lineage (GTDB taxonomy): Bacteria > Pseudomonadota > Alphaproteobacteria > Sphingomonadales > Sphingomonadaceae > Sphingomonas. The sequence continues at coordinate 105,801 of NZ_LMKE01000009.1, forward strand.
CGCGGATGACATCGATCGGCGCGAAACGGTCGGCATCGGCAGGCGCCAACGACGCATATTGCGCCAGCGCTGTCTTGCCCGTCCGACAAAAGTCAGCCGCCGCTTCCAACTTGCCAATTCGCTCGATCAATTCGCCGGTACGGATTTTGAGCATCCGTCCACGCACCGCGGGACTGGTCACTTCTCGCTCCCGAAGTCGCTGGAAAAATCAGCGGACGTTCCAGATGCGGAATGATGAGGGGCGCGATACGAAAAGCCATCATGCAGCCCGATCCGATCCGTATTGCACCAGTCACGCCGCTTGCGCCGGGCTTCCATGACGGCAATCGGCGCAGCGACGGCCGCGATCAGCAGTACGACCGCAGCGTTCATGCTGGCACCTGTTCGGCGACGTGGCCGGTCTCGAAGTCGACGGACTTGCCCGCCGCTTCAGCGGCCAACCTCAAATGATCGGCGCGGGAAGGGGTCATACCGATGCGCCGCCAGCTATGGACCGTCGAGGTCGGCAGCTTCAGCAGCTTGGCGACGGCGGTCGTGCCGTCCAAACCCGCGAGCACGCGGCATGTGATCTCAGGGGAAACCGTGTCCATGTCCGCGATAATGCGATGATCGCACTTCTATCGCAAGCGGAATTTTGCGATAATGGCATTTGCGATGTTCGCAACCATCCGCTTCATAGAACGATGGCCAGTATCCACCTTCCGGGCGAACTTCGCGAACTGATGAAGCGTCACGGCAAGCGCAACATCGACCTTGCGAACCTCCTAAACATCGACCCGACAGCAGTCTCGAAGATACTGACCGGGAAGCGCGTGCTGAAGGCGCAGGAGGCGGCTGCAATCCATGACTGGCTCGGAACGGCCGTCTCAATCGATGCGCCCATTGCAACACCGATTCCCATCATCGGGCAGGTAAGCGGCGGGAATTGGCGGGAAGCGATTCAGCAGCCTATTGGTCATCTTCCGTCACCCGACCCTTCTATTCCGAAGGGGGCATTCGCACTCCGGGTGGTCGGCGACTCGATGGATCGGTACGTAGAAGATGGCGGGACTGTAGTCGTTGACCCAAGCGATAGAGCACTGTTCCCAGGCCGCTTCTACGTCGTTTTGAATGACGAAGGCGAGACGACGTTCAAGCAGTTCGCCAACGACCCGGCGCGCCTTGTCCCTTGCTCGAACAACAGGGCGCACGTCGATATCACGATCGGCGACGGCACCGCGTTCTCGATCGTCGGCCGCGTCATCTGGCGCGCCTCGCGCATGTAGCGCTGGCCATAGCGTCGTAATCCCGAAGAACCTGCACATCGCCCGGAACGGTAATAAAGAGCTGACCGCGTTCGTCCCGCGATGCCAGATCGGCAGCCTCTAGATCAAGGCAGGCCTCATTGAACCGCTCCCGCCATGGGCCGACTGGGCGGTCAAAACACCTTGCGCGATACCACGACACGACAAACATCGCCTTCCCCTTCTGTCCCGAAACTGCGCGATAAAACTGGAACAAAAAAAGAACGATATCAATCCGGAAACGGCAATATGCTATCATCGCATTTTCTAGATTGACGCAGACAATGCGATGATCGCATTATAGCTTCCGCCGGATGCACCGGCCGGAGTTGCCGAATGCAAACCCCATTCATCACGGACTTGTACGCCACCGCGCGCACGCTGACCGGCGTCGGCGTCCCCAACGCCGCGCTCGCGATCCGCTACCTCGACCACGACGGCGTGCAGGTCGGCACGTCGATCGTCACCGCCGCTGACCTCGCCGAACAGGCTCGCGCAATGCTGGCCGTGGCGGAGGCCGCCATCCTTTGCGCGGCCGGCGCTGACGGCGCCGCCCCCGTCATCCACCACCACTTCCCGATCATGCGCGACGTTCGCGTGGCGGACGCCGCGTGATCGCGCTTACCTGTCACGCGCTGTTCGTCAGCGCCTTCGTCGTCGCAGTCGGCTCGATCGCCACGACGATCATCCCCCAGGCGAACCGCATCGCTCGCATTCTGCGGCGCGCCCCCGAATGGAGTGCCAACGCATGAGCCATTTTATCATGCTCGACCTCGAAACGCTCGGCACCGTACCCGGCTGCTCAATCGTATCGATCGGCGCAGCCCACGCTTCATACGAAGGGTATATCCTCAACCGCTTTTACACGGTCGTCTCGCGCGATAGCTGCCGCGAGTATCATCTGCACGAAGAGGGCAGCACCCTCGACTGGTGGGCAGCCCAGTCCGAAGCGGCGCGCGCCATACTGTCAACCGAACAGCAGGCCGCTGCGCCTTCACTGGTAGAAGCACTCGACGCGTTCAATGCCTTCGTCCGCTACTGCGGACCGAACGTCGAGGTGTACGGTAACGGCAGCGACTTCGACAATGCGATCCTGAACGCGGCCGCGATGTCAGCCGGAGTGAAGCCGGCATGGCCGCCGTTCGGACATCGCTGCTACCGGACCATGAAGTCGTTGACGCCACACGTCAAAATCGATCGGACCGGAACCCATCACAACGCGCTCGATGATGCGGTTTCGCAGGCCGAACATTTGGGGCGAGTCCGCCGCGCGTTGACTGTAACGACAGATCGGATCGAGGCCATCGACCAGTTCATCAACTGGATGGCCGATCACTACCGCGAGCGCACGTCCCACAAACGCTTCGGCATCCGGTGGCATTCCATGTCGCGGGCTGCGGCGCTGTCCTACGCACACGCGACCTATGACGCCGCGGTGCTGGACGGCTCGCTGGCCCCGTACGCCGAAGAACTGGACCGTGATAACGCGGCGGTGCTGGTCGACGAAGACCTGCACTGTTGGGCGGACTGATGCCCCGCCCCGCCGTCCGACGCCCCAGCCTGTGGCGCATCCTCATCGCGGTCCTGTCGCTGGCGCTGCTCGCCACCCTGACCGCTGCCCTCTCGATCCTGCGAGGCAACCAGTGACCGACACCACCGAAGCGCCCTTGCCGCGCACCCCCGCCCGGTTTTTTTTCGAAACCGGCTATTTCGCTGCCTATGCCGAAGCAAGCATTCGTGCCGGCAACCGCGCCCCGTTCGAACTGACCGACGCGATCGTCGATCGCGCATGGGACATCGCGCCCAACGCGCACCCCGACCACAACGAGTTCGATCGCCACCTGTCGGCCGCCGACAGCGCCGACGCCCGCTTGGCAGAGGCAGAGGCGAACTATCGTGCGCACTGGACCGCCGATCGGGAATCGACCGGCACGCACGAGGAACTGGCGACCTGCGCCGAAAACCTTCGCCGGTTCGGTGCCGAACTGTTCCCGGCGAACCGCAACGGGCAAGGTCACTTCGCTCGCATCATCATGGATACGGTCGCCAACTCGATCGACGCGTACCTTGAACGCAAGGCCGCCAACGCGCTGTTTATCGTCTGGTCGCCGGACGGAGGACCGTCGCCGACTGTCGAACATAAGGCCCACGCGGGAGCGCATCGCGCCGCGCAGCTTCTGGCAAAGCAGCACCCCGGCAAGACGTTCATCGTCATGGCGAAGAGCGGCCGGCGCATCCGCGCGGAGGCGGCAGCATGATGCGCCCCCTCATCATCGACAACTTCGCTGGCGGGGGCGGCGCGTCGACCGGGCTGGAAGCGGCGTTCGGCCGATCGGTCGACGTGGCAGTGAACCACGACGAAGCGGCGGTGGCGGTTCATGCTGCCAACCATCCACACACCAAGCACCTGTGCCAGTCGATCATGTCGATCGATCCGCTCGACGCTACCGGCAGCGCGCCCGTACTGCTTGTTTGGTTCTCCCCCGACTGCAAGCACCACAGCAAGGCGAAGGGCGGGAAGCCGCGCGACAAGAACATCCGCGACCTGGCGCACATCGTGCCGCACTGGATCGACCGCCTGAAGCGCGCGACGCCCGGCGGCAGCGGCGCGCCGATGGTCATCATGTTGGAGAACGTCGAAGAGTTCCGCCAGTGGGGGCCGCTCGACGCCGAAGGCAAGCCGATCAAGGAACGGCAGGGCGAGGAGTTCAAGCTCTGGGTCGCCCGCATCCGGCGGCAGGGGTACAAGGTCGAATGGCGCGAACTGGTCGCCGCCGACTATGACGGCGAAGTTCTGCCGGCCGCGCCGACCAGTCGCAAGCGTCTATTCCTGATCGCCCGCCGCGACGGCCGCCCGATCGTCTGGCCGACCCCGACGCGCGGCAAGGCCGGATCGCCGGACGTGGAAGCGGGCAAGCTGCTACCGCGCCGTACGGCGGCCGAGTGCATCGACTGGTCGATCGAGTGCCCCTCGATCTTCGATCGCACCCGCGACCTGAAACCGGCGACGTGCCGCCGCATCGCGGCAGGCGTGATGCGCTACGTCGTGAACAGCGCGCGCCCGTTCATCGTGCCGGTGACCCATTCGGGCGGCGTTCGCGTCCATCCGGTCGACGAACCGGCGCGGACCATCACCGGGGCGCACCGGGGCGAAATGGCGGTCGCGGTGCCGCACGTCATGACGATGCGCAACGCGGGCAAGCCGTACACCGCGATCGACGAACCGACGCACACCATCACCGCCGGCGGCGCGCATCAGAATCTAGTGGCGGCGAACATGCTTCGCCTGCGTCGGCATTCGGTCGGGGACGACGCCCGGGCACCGCTCGGCACGGTGACGTGCGGCGGTCATCACGGACTGGTCGCGGGCGCGCTGGCGATGCTGGGTCACGGCGAGCGTCGCCCCGGAGAAACTGCGCGCAGCCCGGCGCTGGACGAACCGATCAGCACCGTCATGGCAGGCGGCGGCAAGCACGCCGCCGTCGCCGCCTTCATGGCGCAGCACAACACCGGCATGGTCGGCAACGCTGCCGACAAGCCGCTGTCGACGATCGTCCATCGCGGCACGCAACAGCAGCTTGTGCAGACAGTGCTGGTCGACGCCGACGCGCTGCCCGCAGACATGCTCGATCGCGCGGTTCAGACTGCCGCGTTCCTTGTAAAATACTACGGCAACGAGGCAGAGGGGCAGGCCATCGACCGGCCGCTCGGGACGGTCACGACGCGCGACCGCTTTGCCGTGGTGACGGTGACGATCGACACCGCGACCTATGTGCTGGTCGACATCGGTATGCGGATGCTGACCCCGCGCGAACTGGCAACGGCACAGGGATTCCCGGCCAGCTACATCCTCGATCCGACATGCTGGTACGTCACCGACAACGGCAACCGCCGCTACGGCCCGCTCCCGAAGTCGCACCAGATCGCGAAGATCGGCAACTCGGTCTGCCCGAACATGTCCGAGGTGCTGGCCCGCGCCAACCTTCCCGAACACTGCACCGGCTACGTGCCGGCAACGGAGGCCGCATGACCCCCACGAACGACGCGCCGGTGACGGTGGAGCAACTGGAAATGCAAGCGCATCGGCTCGACCGCATCCGTGAGGACAACGACAAGCCGACCCTTACCGATCAAGCCGTACTGCGCGAGACGGCGGATATGCTTCGCCGCCTTGCCGCCCTCGCCTCCGCGCCTGCCGGGAAGCTGAACCGGGACTTCACCGCCCGCCGGATCAAGGAATTGATGGACGAAGGCGACGGATTCTGGACCGCCTGTTCGGGCTGTCAGGAAAGCTGCGACGGGTACGTTTCCGAGCGCGACTATCCCTTTGACCCAATATTCCGATGCCAGCCCGGCGGCGGGTGCAGCGAATGCGGCGGCATTGGCGTCCTGTGGGATGATGGGCGCGGTTACGACGACATTACCGGCGACGCAGAACCCGCCTCCGCGCCTGCCGGGGATGGGGTGGAGGCCGAATGCGATAAGCGTTTGGTTATAGTGACGGATGACTTCGATCGTGGGTGGAATGCTGCTCTATCCAGCATTCGCGATCATTTTGCTGGATCGACTACAGGACAGGGTGTGGAAGCTATGCGCGCGGCCCTTGAGCGGTCGCGCGAAGGTTGGTCGAATGCTATCGAGTTTGGCATAATCCCGCCGCAGCATCGGAACGCGGCGAAAATACTTGCCGACGAATGCACCGCAGCCCTCGCCCGCCCGCGCGCAGCGGTGGGGTCGGTCAAGGTCGAGCGTGTCGAAACTGTGCCGCTATTGCACCCCTTCGACGACAGCGAAACGCCGCCCATCTGGCGTATCGTCATCGACGGATATTGCGCGGACTTTGAAGTAGAACAGGCGGCGCGCAACTTTGCGGCTGCGATCGAACGGATGAACGGCCCGCGCGCAGCGGTGGGGCAGCGGAATGACCTGATCGAAATCGTAACCGAATCGATCCACCATTACGTGGCAGACGATGCCGGAACCGCGCGGGATTGTGCCGCCCACGCCGTCACCCGCATCCTAGCCCTGCAATCCCCGCCCGCGAAGGTGGAGGGGTGACACCGATGCCGCCCTTGGCTTCGGATTGGCCCGCACTGGCGGTCGCTGCGCGCCGCATCCTCGAACAGCGCCGGACGCTCGACCCGCAACAGGTCGCAAAGGGAAGGCTGACCGAAGCCGATGCCGCCGCCCGCCTACGCGTCGCGACGGCGCTGGTCGCGCAATGGGACAGCATCGCCGCCGGCCAGCCACCCTATGACGCCGAGACGGCATGGATCGTCAGCGGTGGCACCGAAGGCACCTATCCGCACGAACTGCGGACGGACTTGAACGCCGCCGCCGATCGCGCCCGAGCGTTGGCCGATCGCCATGGCGAGGATGCCGAGGCAGCGCACTTCGCCGAAGCCGTCGCCGCGCTCGCATGGCACGCCCGCCCGCCCGACCACATCAGCAACATCCTCGACGTGGCCCACGCCAACGCCGCCTTTCGCCTGCGCCAATCAAGCAATCGAGCCGCCGCATGACGACCCTTCCCGACCTCGACCGCCGCCTGTCCCGTAAAATCGAATCGGGCAAGGGCATGCAGCTTTCGGCCGCCGACCTTGACCTGTTCGTCTCGACAGGAGCCTATGCGACGTTCAGACTCGCCGTTGAAGAATGCCAGAGAGACCAATGCCGGCAACGAAGCGCCCGAAACCGATCTACCAGCGGGGCGAATACAAGCTTATCCGCCGGCCTGACCGAGCCAACCTCGAAATCTGCTGGTACGATGTCGAGCGAAAGCGCGAGCGAAGCGTTAGCGCGGGCACAAGCAGCGACGAGGCCGGGCGGCTTGCGCTCGATCGCCACTACCTCGAACACACCCAGGGCGAAGCAATCTGCCCGACCTGCGGCCAAGTCCGACAAGGCAGCGGCAGCGCAGCGCTGACATCGGCCATCGCCGACTATCTGGTACTGGCCGCTGACAAGCCGTCGATCGAGGCCATCCGCGCCCGCCTCAACCACGTCGTCGCCTACTTGGTCGCGACCGATCAGGTCGCGGTCCGCTGCTCGCAGATCGACGGGCCATGGGTCGAGCGCTTCCGCAAATGGGCACTGGCGCAGCCGATCGTCTCGCCGACCGGAAAGACCCGCGAACGCTCGCTGGCGACGATCGAGAACAGCGTCCTGCAACTGGCGGCCGCGATCAACGAAGCGCACCGACGCGGCGACACGCCGGCCGCCGCCAAATTTCGGGCGACCCCCGTCCGCGAACTGAACCGCACGCCGCAACATCGGTCGAGCGTCGCCCAGATCGCCAGCATGTTCCGCTACGCGCTCGCGCTTGATGAAAAGCCCGACACGACTGCCAAGTGGCTCGCCCGCCACCGGGTCTATCGTAGTCATCTACTGAACTTCCTGCGCGCCGCTGTCGCGACCCTCGCCCGACCCGACGCGATCCTCGATATCTCGACCACGCCAGACCGCCGGCAGTGGAACAGCGACCGGCGCATCCTCGCGCTCAATCCGGCCAACCGGCGGCAGACGAAGAAATACCGGCCGATCATCCCGGTCGCACGCCAGTTCGCGCCGTGGCTCGACGCGACGACCGGGTTCCTGATCCCCATCAACAGCATCCGGTCGGCATGGGACACGATGGCCGAACGCCTCGACCTGCCCGGCGATGGCGAGGCCGGGACGAAGCTGATCCGGCGTTCCATGGCGAAGCTGCTGCGCGACCGGATGGCGAAGGCGGACTGGACCGAAATCGAAATGATGCTGGGCCACGACCGATTCGACAGCGTCAGCGATATCTATGCGCCGTTCGATCCGGACTATCTTTCGGCCGCTCGCCGCGAGATCGAAGCGATCATCGACGAGGTCGAAAAGCTGGCGCCGGGGGCATTTTACCGCAGCTTTACCGCAACCGGCAGCGACGACGGGAAGGTCGTAGGCATAGAAAAAGCCCGCTAAGTCATTGACCTAGCGGGCTTTCTAAATGGTGGGCGCGGCAAGGATTGAACTTGCGACCCCTGCGATGTCAACACAGTGCTCTACCACTGAGCTACGCGCCCGGCGCTCTCTCTGTTTCCAGCGAGAGCGAAACCGGAGTGGCGCTGTTAGCGGCGCGATTGCCGCCTGACAAGCGCTTAATTGCTGGTCGGGACTCTTTCTTCCGCGAACAGCCGATCGACTTCCGCCACCAGTTCGCGCAGGTGGAACGGCTTGGAGAGGATGCGGGCGTGCGGCACCTGCCGCCCGGCCTTCAGCGTGACTGCGGCAAAGCCGGTGATGAACATCACGCGCAGGTCGGGCACCATTTCGCCGGCGCGCTGCGCCAGTTCGATGCCGTCCATTTCGGGCATGACGATGTCGGTCAGCAACAGGTCGAACGATTCGGTCCGCAGCAGCGGGATTGCCGCCGTGCCGCGATCGACCGCACTGACGCCATAGCCGGCACGTTCCAGCGCGCGCGTGAGATACTCACGCATCACCTGGTCGTCTTCGGCCAGCAAAATCCTGTACATCCCAACCCCTTCGACCAGAGCGGCGACATTATGCCCGGCCGGGTTAAGATTTTCCAGCGATATGCTCGACAAGTGCGGTGACCCGTGATCCTGTACGGGACATGGTCCCCGCCTTGCCCACGTCCTTTCGCCGCTTCGGCCCGCCCGATCCGGTGTCGCCGGTGGTGGTGTCGGTGCCGCATGCCGGGCGCGACTATCCACCGGCGATGCTGTCGCTGCTGACCGTACCGGCCGCGCTGCTGACGGCATTGGAGGACCGCCACGTCGATGCGGTCGCGCTGGGTGCGCATGGCGGGGAGACGATGCTGGTCGCGATGCGCGCGCGCGGCTGGATCGACCTGAACCGATCGCCGTTGCGCGATCGCGATCCGCAGGTCGATGCCGGTGCCGAACCGCGCATCGCCGGCCTGTCGCCATCGGACAAGGTGCGCAGCGGCATCGGCCTGATCCCGCGCCGGGGCGGCGGGGCCGAAAATATGTGGCGGCGCAAGCTGACCGACGCCGAAGTGGCCGAGCGGATCACGCACGACCATGCGCCCTATCATGCGGCGCTGGCGGCGGCATTGGCGGCAGCGCACGCCCGGTTCGGCATCGCGATCCTGCTCGACCTGCATTCGATGCCGCCGCTGGTCGGGCTGGCCCCCGCGCGGATCGTGCTGGGCGACCGCTATGGGCGGACCGCCCCCGGACGCATGACCGATATGGTTGCTTCGGTGGTGCGCGATCTGGGGCTACCGCTGGCGATGAACCATCCCTATGCCGGCGGTTACATCCTGTCGGAACATGCCCGGCCGCGCGCGAACGTCCATGCGCTGCAACTGGAGATCGACCGCAGCCTCTATCTCGACGAAGCGCTCGACCTGCCGGGTGCGGGCCTGGACGACACGATCGCGCTGGTGCGCATGGTGATCGACCGGCTGACCGATTTCGCGCTGGACGCCACCCGCCGCATCGCGGCGGAATAGCCCCAAGAAAAAAGCCACCCCGTGCAAAACACGGAGTGGCCAAGGTTCAGGGAGGAGGCGCGTGAAACGCGCCGCACGGTCCAACGAAAGGGGGGACATCGAACCGTGTAGCCAGCATTTAGGAAGCAGGTCGAACGGCTTCAAGAGCCTTTTTGCATTTGACCGTGACTTTATCGCAACGCGTCTCAGCGCGTCCGGCGACCGCTTGGCAATATGCGCGACACGATGCCGTCGCGCAGCAGGAACCGATGCCGCAGCGCCGCGCCGACGTGCAGCGCGACCAGCCCGGCCATCAGCAGGCCGAGCAGCTCGTGCGCCTCATGCCCGACCCCGGCGACGGCGGGCGGGATCGGCAGATAGGGGATCGGGAACAGCCCGAACCAATCGAGCGGGTAGCGCTTCGCCCCCGACACCATCGCCCAGCCGCTGAGCGGCAGGACGATCAGCAACAGGTAGAACAGGCGATGCGTCCACGTCGCCGCCAGCCGCTCCCAGCCCGCGACATAGGCGGGCAGTGGCGGCGGCGGGTTGGCGATACGCCAGACGATGCGCCCGGCGGTCAGCACCAGCACGGTGATGCCGACCGCCTTGTGGACGCCCATCGATCCGCCGACCAGGCCGATCCACAGATTGACCAGCACGAGCAACGCGATCATCCAGTGAAAGAAGATCGCACCGCGCGCATAACGCTGGGCGTGGAACGACCGGGCGCCGCGCATCAGAAGGTCGGAACCGCGACCGGCTGCTGCTGCACCTTGCCCTGACGCATCTGGCGCGCAAACACGTCGCGCATCAGCGACAGCGAGAACAGGTGGGCGAAGATCAGCGGCAACATGCCCGACTGCTGCATCTTGCGCAGCTGGTCGCCGCGCAGTTCGTTCAGCTTCTCTTCCGACACCATCTGGAAGCCGCGATAGACGAAGGGCTGGTCGGCGCCTTCCTGCTGGATCGACACTTCGCCGTCCATCAGCAGGCCCATATCCTTGATCTCCTTCATGAACATGCCGGTCTTCTGGCCGGCCTGCTCGAACTGTTCGTTGAAGGCGAGGATCTGCTTGGTGACTTCGCTCGGCTGGTCGCCGTCGAACAGCGGCTCGCCATCCTCGAACGGGCCGATGACGTCCGACGTCGGGTCGAAGCACAGCGACAGCTCGTCCGAATCGGGACGCAGGCGGGCGAGGAGGTAAGGGTAGCGGCGGATATAGGCCGGGATATAGGTTTCCTGGTCGATCAGCCGGCCTTCGTCGTCGAGGAAGGTGTTGACGCCTTCGTTCAGGCCCATCAGCGCCAGCGGCACGGGATCGTCACCGACCGAGAACACGATCGGCATCCGGCGCTGCACCAGCGGAAATTCCTCGACGGTGACGGGAATCGCATGCTGCCCGGTCAGGAACGGCGCACGATCCGACGAACGGACCTTCCAGTTGCCGTGCGTCTGGCTCGAAAGCGGTTCGAGATTGTTGTAGAACAGCGGAAGCGATTGATTCTGCGGCGCGCTGGCCATTTCAGGGTCTCCAGATACTCAATTCTGCCCGACTATTTGGCCGGACGGCCGCCCCCCCGGGCGTACCTCGTGCCACCGTCTATGGGTTGGTCGCGCGGGGCGCAAGCGATACGAGCTTGCCCGGATTGAACAGCCCGAGCGGGTCCAGCCCGGCCTTGATCCCACGCAGCGCCGCCAGGCGCGCGGGCGGCCCCAGCCGCTCGAGTTCGTCCCGCTTCATCTGGCCGATGCCATGCTCCGCAGAGATCGACCCACCCGCCGCCGTCACCGCGTCATGGACGAAGCGGGTGACGACCCTCGCATCCTCGGCATACCAGCGCGTCGGGTCGGCACCGGCCGGCGCGCGGACGTGAAAATGGACGTTGCCGTCGCCAAGATGGCCGAAGGCGGTGGCATGGGTGCCGGGAAAGCGCGCCTCCGCCGCTGCCGCCGCCTCGACCATGAAGCCCGGCATGGTGTCGACCGGCACCGAGACATCGTGCTGGACCGCCGGTCCGGTCGACTTTTCCGCCGCCGACAACGAATCGCGCAACCGCCAAAAGGCTTCGGCGTGTGCCTCGCTGCTGGCGATCACCGCGTCGCCGATCAGGCCGGCCGCGAATCCGTCGGCGAGCAGCGTTTCGAGCAGTGGCGCAGGCGGCGACTCGCCGGGGGCCGCGACCGCTTCGATCAGCAGATGCCAAGGATGATCGTCCGCCAGCGGTGCGCGCGCGCCCGGCACATGGGCGACGGCCAGTGCCAGCGTGTCGGCGGGGATGATCTCGAAACTCTCGATCCGGTCGGTCACCGCCTGCATCGCTCGTAACAGGTCCAGCCCCGCCTGCGGATCGGCGATCCCGGCCCAGGCGACGGCGCGTTCGGCAATGGCTGGGGCCAGCCGCAGCGTCGCGGCGGTGACGATGCCCAGCGTCCCCTCCGCCCCGACCAGCAATTGCGTCAGGTCGTACCCGCGATTGTCCTTGGGCAGCGCCGCAAGTCCGTCATGGATCGAGCCGTCGGGCAGCACCGCCTCCATGCCCAGCACCAGCCGCCGCATATTGCCCCAGCGCAGCACCTGCGTACCACCGGCATTGGTCGACACCAACCCGCCGATCGTGGCGCTGCCCCGCGCACCCAGTGTCAGCGGGAATCGCTGTCCGGTGTCGGCGGCGGCTTCGTGCAGGTTCTGGAGGATGACGCCGGCTTCGGCGATCGCCTGTCCCGAATCGATACGACGCAGCCGGTCCATCCGTCGCAGCGACAGAAGCACCGCTGCGCCATCGGCAGGCGGGGTGGCCCCACCGACCATCGAGGTATTGCCCCCCTGCGGCACGATCGGCACGGCATGTCTGGCGGCCAGCGCGACCAGTTGCGCCACCTGTTCCGTAGCGGAAGGTTCGAACAGGGCGGCGCTGTTGCCATGGTACCGGCCGCGCCAGTCGGTAAGCCACGGCGCGATCCGATCAGCATCGGTGGTGACGATCCGGTCACCCAGCGCCTCACGCGCATCGGCGACCATCGCGGCGACGGGCGACAACATCATGGATAACGCGGTAGCACCGCGAACCCCCTTGCGACCAGTTCATCTGCGGTTAAATTCCGATCGGAGATGTTGTTAGCGTGACTGCCCTGCCGCTTCCCGCAGCGACCGCGATGTTGCTGATGCTCGCCCTGCCCGGCGCTGCGCAGCGTCGTGTTGCCGATGCTCCCGCGACACCGACGACGGTTCGGACCGAGGTGCGGATCCAGCGGATGATCATCCGTGTCCCTCGTGCGCCCTTCGCCCCCGTCGCGTTCAGCGCGCCGCGCGCGCTGCCGCCGATCCAGTGGGTCGAAAAGCGTACCGACCGTTGCCTGCCGGTCCAGAATGTCGCGGCGGTGACGATCAGCCGTACCGACAGCGTCGACCTGTTGCTGAACGGCGGCGGACGGGTGCGCGCGCGGCTGGCCGACGACTGCCCCTCGCTCGATTTCTATTCGGGCATGTATATCAAGCCCAGCAGCGACGGGCGGATGTGCGCCTCGCGCGACGTCATCCGATCGCGCACCGGCGGCCAGTGCCGCATCGCGCAGTTCCGTGCGCTGGTCCCGGCGCGCTGATTTGCAGGCAACGCATACGCCAAACTTGACTTTTCCGGCATTTTCCGCGACGCGCGGTCCGATTTACCGGAGCGCGGGCCTGTTGCGTTCCCCAGCCATGGAACCGCAATGACCTTCGCCGATCTCGGCCTGTCCGACGAACTGCTGCGTTCCGTCAATGATTCGGGCTATACCGAACCGACCCCGATCCAGGCGGCGGCGATCCCGTCGGTGCTGATGATGCGCGATCTGGTCGCCATCGCCCAGACCGGCACTGGCAAGACGGCATCGTTCGTCCTGCCGATGATCGACATTCTGGCTCAGGGTCGCAGCCGGGCGCGGATGCCGCGCTCGCTAATTCTCGAACCGACGCGCGAACTGGCCGCGCAGGTCGCCGAGAATTTCGAGAAGTACGGCGCCAACCACAAGCTGTCGATGGCGCTGCTGATCGGCGGCGTGTCGATGGGCGATCAGCTGGCCGCGCTCGAAAAGGGCGTCGACGTGCTGATCGCGACGCCGGGCCGGCTGATGGACCTGTTCACCCGCGGCAAGATCCTGCTGACCGGTTGTTCGATGCTGGTCATCGACGAAGCCGACCGGATGCTCGACATGGGGTTCATCCCCGATATCGAGGAAATCTGCACCAAGCTGCCCAAGCAACGGCAGACGCTGTTGTTCTCGGCGACGATGCCGCCGCCGATCAAGAAGCTGGCCGACAAGTTCCTCGACAATCCCAAGACGATCGAGGTGTCGCGCCCGGCATCGACCAACCTGAACATCACCCAGCATGTGGTGCCGGTCGCGGCCGCCAAGAAGCGCGAAGTGCTGCGCACGCTGCTGGCACAGGAGGACGTTCGCACTGCGATCATCTTCTGCAATCGCAAGACGACGGTCCGCGAGCTGAACAAGAGCCTGCAACGCGCCCGTTTCCGCTCGGCCGAAATCCATGGCGACATGGACCAGTCGGCGCGCATCGCCGAACTGGAACGGTTCAAGCAGGGCGACGTGTCGATCCTAGTCGCATCCGACGTCGCCGCGCGCGGGCTGGATGTGAAGGGCGTCAGCCACGTCTTCAATTACGATGCGCCGTGGCATCCCGATGATTATGTCCACCGCATCGGCCGCACCGGGCGCGGTGGTGCGACCGGCGTCGCCTACACGCTGGTCACGCCCGACGATGCCGAAAACATCGCCAATATCGAAAAGCTGACCGGGCAGAAGATTCCGGTGCTGGAGATGGGCGGCGAACCGGTGGAAGCGCCGATCGAGGCCGAAGCGGTCGAGGAAACGCCCCGCCGTGGCCGCCGCACGCGTCCCGCTGCTGCCGCCGAGCCGGAACGAGCGCCGCGTGCCGAGCGCGAGGAACGCCGCCCGCGCCGCGAACGCGAGGAGCGCCCCCCCGAACGCCGCGACGAACGCCCGGCCCGCTATGTTCAGCAGGACGCGGTCGAGGATGGCGGCTGGAACGGCCCCTTCCCCGCCTTCCTGAATGTCCGCATCCCGGTCTGATCGGGTGGACGACCCGTTCGAATCGGTCGCGCCAGTTGCGATCGAAAGTCCGTGCGTGCTGGTCTGTTCGATCGATACCGACACCGGCTGGTGCCTTGGCTGCGGACGGACGCGAGACGAAATTGGACGCTGGACCGCGATCGACAGCGACGCCCGCCGCGCGGTGATGGCGATCCTGCCGGAACGGATGGCGGTTCTCGAACAATAGGATAGCCGGACCCCGGACGGTTGCCGCGCGTTGAGCGCGCCATCCAGACATTCGGAGGTTCCCGTCATGGCCGTCACGCTCAAGCCGCTGTCCGAACAGACCATCGTCATCACCGGTGCATCGTCGGGCATCGGCCTTGCCACCGCCCGCCGCGCCGCGCGCGAAGGGGCCAAGGTGCTGCTGGTCGCGCGCAACGAGGACGCGTTGCGCGAGGCGGTCGAATCGATCCGGCTGCGCGGCGGCAAGGCGGATTTCCTTGCGATCGACATTACCACCGCCGATGCGCCCGAACGGATCGGTGCAAAGGCGCGATCGGTGTTTGGCGGGTTCGACACCTGGGTCAACGATGCCGCCGTCGCGCTCTATGCCCGGCTGGAGGAGACCGGCATCGACGAACAGCGCCGGGTGTTCGACGTCGGTTATTTCGCGACCGTCGCCGCCTCGCTCTATGCCGCGCGCGAACTGACCGCGCGGGGCGGCGGGGCGATCGTCAATCTCGGCTCGATCCTGTCCGACCGGACCGTGCCGGTGCAAGGCGCGTACAGCGCGATGAAGCATGCGGTGCAGGGCTTCACCGAAGCGTTCCGGATGGAGATGGAGGCCGAAGGACGCCCGATCTCGGTGACCCTCATCAAGCCCGCCGCGATCGACACCCCCTATCCCGAACATGCCCGCAACCGGATGGACAAGCCGGCGCGGGTGCCGCCGGTGGTCTACGACCCCGAACTGGTCGCCAAGGCGATCTGCTTCGCCGCAGCCCATCCCAAGCGCGACCTGACGGTCGGCGGGACCGGCATGGCGATGACCAAGATGAGCAACCTGCTGCCGCGCAGCGCCGATCGGTTCATGGAAATGTTCTTCAAGGAAGAGGCGCAAACGATCGACACGCCGGCCACGCCCGGTGCCAAGGACAATCTGTTCGAGCCGCGCAAGGATGGCCGCGAACGGTCGAACCAAGACATTTACGTGCGCAAGCAGAGTCTCGCGCTCGAAGCGCAGATGCGGCCATGGACGACGATGGCGATTCTGGGCGGCGTCGGAGTCGCGGCGGGCATGCTGCTGTCGCTACGCGGATCGACCCCGCGTCGGCGCGATAGCGAGGTGAAGCTGCTACCGCCGCCGACCACCGCGCATCAGGTGGATGGCACCGACGCATCGGCATCGTTCGCGGCGGGGATTGCGGATGAGGGTACGATCCCTGCTCCGCACGATCCGGTATTTTCGGAACGGCCCGCCGGCGCGGTGGAAGCACCCAATGCGGCCGAAATCAAGGTCGCGCATCCGTAACGCCCACTCTCCCCTCCCTGACGAGGGAGGGGGCGGGGGTGGGTCGGCCCATGAGGGAGCGGCGCGCGCGCCACGCGCCCACTCACCCCTAACCCCTCCCTTCCAGGGGACTGTTTACACCTGCAGCATTTTGGATTCTTGTCTGTTCCCGAGGGTTGAGACAGGGAGGATGAGATGCGTTGTCC
>NZ_LMKE01000010.1:0-12054 GCF_001421245.1 Sphingomonas sp. Leaf10
GCCCCCAGCCCCTCCCTTCCAGGGAGGGGAGAGATAGAGACGCCAGCGAACCTCGATTGAACCGACGTAGATTCCCCTTCGTCGCTTCCGCGAAGGCGGAAGTCCATAACCGCCAACGTCGGTTATCGGACTGCCCCGACCCCGCCCGCGAGTCTGCCCACGCGAAAACCAACGATCCGGACGCCGCACCGCCCCAAATTTCCGTTGCACGAACGCCGCCTTTCCCCAACCATGCACGTAACAAGCAAGGGGAGGGATGGATGAAGGCACGGGTTTCGCTCGCAATATTGGCGCTGGGGCTATGGCCGGCGGTCGCATCGGCGCAGACGCCGGCGCCTGCCGCACCGGTCGCCAACTGCCTGCCCAAAAGCTGGCTCGATCTTCAGGCGCCCTATAAATCGGTCGAAGTCTTGCCCGATGGCCGCGTCACCTTCCGGCTGTGCGCACCGCTCGCGCGTGAAGCGAAGGTCATCAGTCCCGATCTCGGCGACCTGATCCCCGGTGGCGCGACCGACGGCGTCGTCAACGGACTGGTGTTGACCCGCGACGCTACGGGCCTGTGGACCGGTACGACCAGCCGCGCGGTACCCGCCTCGCCCTATCGCTTCAATTTTCAGGTCGATGGCGCGCCGGTTCCCGATCCGCGTGGTACGATGTGGTCCGAACAGGTGACCGGCCTGACCGGTGTGTTCGAGGTGCCCGGCCCCGCCGCCGCATTTCAGCAATATCGCAAGGACGTCGCGCACGGCGTGGTCAGCACGGTCGAATATTGGTCGAACGGCCTGGGGATGAAGCGGCGCGCGCATGTCTATACGCCGCCGGGCTATACCGGCGATGCGCGACGCTATCCGGTGCTGTATCTGGTCCATGGTGCCGGCGACAGCGACGATAGCTGGACCAGCATCGGCCATGCCCACTACATCCTCGACAATCTGATCGCCGCCGGACAGGCCGTGCCGATGATCGTCGTCATGCCCGCCGGGCATACGCCGATGCGGCCGAACCAGAATATGCTGGTCAACACCGATTTCGGCAGCGACCTGACGACCGATCTGATCCCGCTGATCGATCGCAGCTATCGCACCGTGGCAAAGCCCGAAATGCGGGCGATGGCCGGGCTGTCGATGGGCGGTGCGCATACGCTGAATTTCGGCCTGCCGCGCTCCGACCTGTTCCGTTATGCCGGCATCTTCTCGATGGGATTGGGGTTGCAGGACCCGGCGAAGGAAATCGCCGACTATGAAACCCGCAACGCCGCCGGGCTGCGCCAGTCGGCCAAGAATATGAAGCTCGTCTGGTACGGCATGGGCAAGACCGATTTCCTCTACGGCACGGTCGCGCCGACGCGGGCGATGCTCGACAGATACGGCATCCGCTACACCTATGTCGAAAGCGAGGGTGGGCATGTGTGGGGCAATTGGCGCAGCTATCTCAACCAGTTCGCGCCGAAGCTGTTTCGTGTAGGTAGCTGACGCAAATCTACCCGACCGGCGGTAGTTCTGCACGATATGGCGGACGTGGTGGCGGGGGTAGGATTGGTCATGCCCAACCAGCCTCCGCCCCAGCCGCATGCCGTCCCCGAACCCGAGGACCGCGACTATCTGCTCAAGCGTGCCGACCAGCATCGGCGGCAGGGCGAACGCTGCGATGACGCCGGCCGCGCCCTGCACGCCCGGTTTCAGCGCATGTACGAGGATCGCGCCGCCGCATTGTCGCCAGCGGACGACTGACGGCTTGCCACCGGGCCGTTTCGCGAATTAGGATCGCACCGATAAAAAGGTCGCGCATGTGCAAGCGGCCTGTGGGCGAGGCAGCGACGATGCGTCGGCAGCAACAGGGACGGCGGTGACCGCAGGCGACGACCATCGCCCGCCTTTCGTCGACGCGCATTTCCACCTGTGGGACCATGGCGTGCTGCACTATCCGTGGCTCGACGATCCGGCGCAGGCGGCGATCGCCTCCGACTATCGCATCGATGATTACCGGCGCGAGACGGCGGCATGGAACCCGGTCGGTGCGGTCCATGTCGATGCCGGTGCACATCCCGATCAGGGGCGGGGCGAGACCGACTGGCTGGCCGGGATAGCGGCGGCCGATGGCCTGCCGAGCGCGATCGTCGCGCGCGTCGCGCTCGACCGGGCGGATGTCGAGGCCGAACTGGCGTGGCAGGCGGGGCAACCGGGCGTGCGCGGTATCCGCCACCTGATCAACTGGCATCCGCGCGATGCCACGCGCCGTGCCTATGACCATGACCTGACCCGCGATCCGGACTGGGCGCGCGGCTATGGATTGCTCGGTAAATATGGGCTCAGCTTCGATTTCCATGGTTTCCCGCCGCAACTGGCCGGTCTTGTCGAACTGGCGCGCGCGCACCCGGACGTGCCGGTGGTACTCAATCACCTTGGCCTGCCGATCCTGTCCGACGGGCTGGAGGAATGGCGGCGCGGGCTGATCGCCTTTGCCGAATTGCCGCATGCCGCGATCAAGCTGTCGGGGGCAGGGTTCGTCGATCCTGCGCTCGACCGCGCGGTACTCGCGCCGATCGTCGGTGAGGTGATCGACCGGTTCGGTCCCGACCGGGTGATGATCGCCACCAATTTTCCGACCGACCGGCTGGCGGCGGGACTCGATGCGACGCTGGCGACCTATGCCGCATTGCTGTCGTCCCTGTCGGACGACGAACGACGCGACATCTGGGGACGCAGCGCCGATCGCTTCTATCGGCTGAACCTCGATCTATAGGAGAGAATGATGAAGGCGACGCGGCGCGAGATGATCGGCGGCAGTCTGGCCGCCGCGGCAATGGCCCCGGCGGTGGCATCGGCGGTGCCGACCCAGCCGACGCCGATGGGCGCGGGCCGGGCGCTGAAGGTGCCGCCGCCGGCGCGCTTCACCCCCGACTGGGCGTCGCTGACCTCGGGCTACAGCGCGCCCGACTGGTTCCGCGATGCGAAGTTCGGCATCTGGGCGCACTGGACCGCGCAATGCGTGCCGGAGGCGGGCGACTGGTATGCGCGCGACATGTATCTGCCGGGCAGCCGCGCCTATAATCATCACCTGAAACACTATGGCCACCCCGCCGATCGCGGCTTCATGGAAATCCAGAATCTGTGGAAGGCCGACCGCTGGGATCCCGCCCGTTTACTCGACATCTACAAGAAAGCCGGCGCCCGCTATTTCATGGCCCTGGCCAATCACCACGACAATCTCGATGCCTATGCGTCGCGCGATCATGCGTGGAACACCACGCGGGTCGGGCCGAAGCGCGACATCGTCGGAACCTGGGCGAAACTGGCGCGCGAGCGAGGCTTGCGCTTCGGGGTGTCGAACCATTCGGCGCATGCGTGGCACTGGAACCAGCCGGCCTATGGCTATGACCCGGACGGGCCACGCGCGGGCCAGCGCTATGATGCGTACAAGCTGACCGCAGCGCAGGGGCGCGGCAAATGGTGGGACGGCCTCGACCCGCAGCAGCTCTATACCGGGCGGCATATGCCGATGCCCGATGGCATCCGGACCCGCGCCGAAGCCGATTTATGGCACGAGGCCACCGACCGGTTGTGGACCGAAGGGGTGCCGGCCAACAGCGACTTCGCGCGCAAATGGGAACTCCGCTGCCGCGACCTGATCGAGCAGCACCGCCCCGACATGGTCTATTTCGACAATTTCGACCTGCCGCTGGAACAGCACGGGTTGGACCTGACCGCATGGTATTATAACCAGTCGATGGCGTGGAACGGCGGCCGGCTGGAGGCCGTCGTCACCGCCAAGACGACGCCGCCGCAGCGGCGTATGGGAATTGTCGATGACGTTGAACGTGGCGGCAAGAGCTATATCGAACGTTTCCCTTGGCAAACAGACACTTGCATCGGCAATTGGCATTATGACGCCGATCTGGCGGCACGCGACGGATACAAGTCGGCGGCCACCGTCATCCATACTTTGTGCGATGTCGTGTCGAAAAACGGCAATCTGATGCTGTCGGTGCCGATGCGCGGCGACGGCACGATCGATGAGAAGGAAGAGCGGATCGTCGGCGAGATCGGCGACTGGATGCAGCGTTTCGGCAGCGCGATCTATGCGACGCGGCCGTGGAAACGGTTCGGCGAGGGGCCGACCAGGGCCGGGCAGGGGCTGTTTTCGGAAGGTGGCCCGAAGTCGCCCTATGGCGCGCGCGACGTCCGCTACGCTACGCGTGGCGACGACCTGCACGCGCTGGTGCTCGGCTGGCCCGACGATAACGTCGTGCGCATGACGCTGCTGGGCAGCAACGATCCGACGCTGACCGGCGAGGTGCATCGCATCACCCTGGCGGGCGAGGCCACGCCGCTGGCGTTCAGGCGCACCGGCGACGCGCTGGAGGTGACGTTGCCGCCGGCCGCGCGCCATCCGATCGGCGTCGCGCTGATCCTGTCGGGGCGGGGGCTGACCGCATGAAGGCGCTCGTCTGTGCCGATCCGTTCGACCTGCGCCTCGAAACCCGCGAACCGCCCCGTCCGGCGGCGGGCGAGGTGCTGTTGCAGATGCGGCGGGTCGGTCTGTGCGGCACCGACTATCACATCTATGCCGGCAAGCACCCGTTCCTTGAATATCCCCGCCTGATCGGTCACGAACTGGCGGGCGAGGTAGCCGAGACGCCGGCGGGCAGCCGGTTTGCGGTCGGGCAGGTGGTGACGGTCAATCCGTATCTGCCATGCGGCACTTGCCGCGCGTGCCGGCGCGGCAAACCCAATTGCTGCGCAGCAATTCGCGTGCTGGGTGTCCATGTCGATGGCGGTCTATGCGAATGGCTGGCGGTGCCCGAGGCGGCGGTGGTGGATGCGACCGGCCTCACCCTCGAACAAGCGGCGATGGTCGAATTCCTTGCGATCGGTGCCCACGCCGTCCGGCGGGCTGGGGTCGGTTCGCGCGACCGGGTGCTGGTGGTCGGGGCGGGGCCGATCGGGGTCGGTACCGCATTGTTCGCGCGGATCGCGGGAGCGGAGCAGATCGTGCTCGCCGATACGCGGGCGCAGCGGCTCGACTATGCCCGCGCGCAGTTTGGGTTCGACGAAACGGTGGTCGCCGATGCGACGCTGGCCGACACGCTGGCGGCGATGACCGATGGCGAGATGTTCGATCAGGTCTTCGACGCCACCGGCAATATCGCGGCGATGCGCGCCGGCCTCGCCTATGTCGCGCATGGCGGCGACTATACGCTGGTCGGCGTCTGCAAGGACGATCTGGTCTTCGCCGATCCCGAATTCCACAAGCGCGAGACTACACTGCGCGCCAGCCGTAACGCGCTGTCGGTCGATTTCGACCATGTCATCGCCAGCATCCGCAGCGGCCGGATCGCCACCGATCGCATCGCCACGCATCACCTGTCGATCGACGAGGCCCCGACCCGGATGCCGCAGCTGATCGACGAGGCGGACAGCGTGCTGAAGGCGATCGTCAGCCTGTGACGCGGTGTAAGTCCGTTTGTGCGGAGTACGGACTGAGCGAAGTCGAAGGCCGGTATCGAAGCATCTGTGGCAGTCCTTCGATACGCCCTTTCGACAAGCTCAATGGCTACCCAGGACGAACGGTTGCACTTGCTGGTGGCATTCCGGCCCCCGCCTCCGCCGCTGGGATCACCCCGTCGGCCACCAGCCGGTGCAATGCCTCGATATGGCCATTGTCGCGCGGGGCGTCGGCGGCGGAGGTCATGACGACGGTCAATCGCAGGTCGGGGACGACATACACCATCTGCCCACCATAGCCCCATGCGAAGCGCACCGGATGGCCGCGCATCTCGGTCAGGAACCAGCCATAGCCATAGGCCTGCCCGCTCCACGGCGATGTTGCACGCGGCGTCCAGCTGGTCCGCACCCAGTTCGCCGGCAGGATGCGCTTGCCACCTACCACCCCGTCGAGCCGGTAGAGTTCGCCGAACCGGGCCAGCGCGCGCGGCGACAACCGCATCTCGTTGCCGCCGAAGTAGATGCCCTGTGGATCGGCCGGCCAGACCGGAATTGTGATGCCCAGCGGTTCGCCCAGCCAGTCGCGCGCATTGGCGAGCGTACTGCGGTCGCTCGCCTTCGTTAGTGCTGCCGAAAGCAGATGGGTCGATCCGGTCGAATACAGCATGTCCGCCCCCGGATCGGCGACGAACGGCCGCGACAGCGCGAAGCGGATCCAGTTGGGGCTGGACACCCAGCGGCCATAATATTCGCCCGAGGTCCGCTCCAGCCCGGCCTGCATCGACAGCAGGTTGCCGATCGTCACCCGGGCCAACCGTGGATCGGGATTGGCCGGCGCGTCGGCGCGCAGGATCGGCAGCACCGGCTGGTCGACGCCGGTGAACACGCCGCGCGCGATGGCGATGCCGACCAGTGCCGACATTACCGATTTGGACGCTGATTTGATGTTGACCGGCCGGTCGAGCGCCGGGCCGCCGTTGAATACCCGTTCGGTAAGTGTCCGGCCGTCGCGCAGGACCAGCAGCGATCGTAGTCGTGGCAGGCGTTGCGCATCGGCAACGGTCGCCTGCATCGCCGAAGCGTTCAGCCCGCGCGTCGCGGCAGTGGCTTCGGGTTGCGGGGAGGGCGCGGCGCCGCCGTTACAGGCAGCGGTCAGCAGCAACAGGCAGGGGAGCAACGCACGCATCGCTTCCATGTCGGCCGGTCGTCGCCCCCATACAAGATGGGCGGCGAGTTGCCTCGCCGCCCATAGGGGGAAGGAGATCGGAAACGCTGATCAATCCTCCTGGATAAGACTGTTCTTTCCCGAATCCCGCATCCGCAGGTACACGACCAGCGAGATGCCGATCATCGCGGTGACATACCAGTAGAAGCCACGCTCCCAACCGGCGTCCTTGAACTTCAGCGCGACATATTCCGCCGTGCCGCCGAAGATCGTATTGGCGAGTGCATAGGGCAGCGCCACGCCGAGTGCGCGGATATGCGCCGGGAACAGCTCGGCCTTCACCACGGCGTTGATCGAGGTATAGCCGGTGACGATAATGAGCGCGGCCATCACCAGCAATCCGGCGGTAACGGCGTCGCGGGTCTGTTCGAGCGCGCTGAAGATCGGATAGGTGAAGAGCACCCCGGCAATGCCGAAGGCGATCATCAACGGCTTGCGCCCGATCCTGTCCGACAGGCCGCCGGCGATCGGTTGCAACAGCATGAACACGAACAGGGTGATCGCGTTGATCTGGGTCGCGGTTTCCTTGGTGAACCCTGAGGTGTTGACCAGGAACTTCTGCATGTAGATCGAATAGGCATAGAAGGCGAGCGTGCCGCCGGCGGTCAGCAGCATGACCAGCGCGGTTTCCTTCGGGTGGTTGCGCAGCAGCATCAGGAAACCCGATTTCGGCGCATCGGTCTTCTTCGCGTTCTTGAAGCTTTCGGTCTCGGCAAGGCCGCGGCGCAGGTAGAAGACGACGACGGCGAGCACGGCACCGACGAAGAACGGAATGCGCCAGCCCCATGCTTCCAGCTCGGCCTTCGGCATCACCGATTGCAGCAGCAGGAGGAGCAGGATCGCGAGCAACTGGCCCGAGATCAGCGTGACATATTGGAACGACGAGAAGAAGCCGCGCCGGTCCTTGCCCGCCATTTCCGACAGATAGGTGGCGCTGGCGCCATATTCGCCGCCGACCGACAGGCCCTGCATGAGCCGCGCAAGCACCAGCAGCGCCGGGGCGAGCAGGCCGATCGATTCATAGACCGGGGTGCAGGCGATGATGAGCGACCCGGCGCACATCAACGTCACCGACAGCGTCAGCCCGGCCTTGCGGCCATGGCGATCGGCATAGATGCCCATGATCCATGCGCCGATCGGTCGCATGACGAAACCGATCGCAAAGACGGCGGCGGCGCTCAGCAACTGTGCGGTCTGGCTGGTTGACGGAAAGAAATGCGGCGCGAAATAGAGGGTGAAGGCGGAATAGACGTACCAGTCGAACCATTCGACCAAATTGCCGGTCGATCCGCCGATGATCGATTTTAGGCGCGAATTAGTCGACGGACCGGTCGCGGCCGGTAAATGGGGTATGGAGGCCACAGCATCTCTCCCAAGATTGCCCGTGCCGACATTGTTGCCGCACTACGGGTCATAGAATGACCCATGCCGGCCATTCTCCGAACCATTTTTCGTGTTATGATAACATACTGAAAAATACAGTTATAAACTCCGGGCAGCATATTTGCGCGGCGGATTCGCGCAAAAATTCGCATGGCGCCGTGGGACGCCGTGCGATAACCTGCACGCATGGGCTGGCTGTACCGCAGGACGACGCTGATCGCCGGGATCATCGTAGCGATCGCCACGATCGGGATGATCTGGCTGGCGGCGTTCCTCTGGTTCGAACGATCGGGCCTTGCCGAGCTACGGGACGATACCGCCCGGACGGCGCGGCAACAGGCGCGACTGTTCGCCAGCGACCTCGCCAAATTCCGGCTGCTGCCGATCGTGCTCGGCGAATATACCGACCTGCTCGATACGCTGCAGCGGCGCGATCCGGCGGCGACCGCGCGCATGAACGGCAAGCTGGCGCTGCTGGCGACGCGGACGGGGGCGCCGGTCATCTATCTGCTCGACCGCGACGGAATGACGGTGTCGGCATCGAATGCCGGCACGGCGGAAAGCTTTGTCGGGCGCGACTATCGCTTTCGACCCTATTTCGTCCGGGCGATGCGGCAGGGCGCGGCCGAATATTTCGCGGTCGGCAATGTCAGCGGCCGGCCGGGCCTGTTCCTCGCGCGCCGGATCGGCACTGCCGGCGACCCGGCGGGCGCGATCGTCGTCAAGGTCGAGTTCGTTGACCTGACCCGGGCATGGTCGAGCGATCCGGGACAGACGCTGGTGAGCGACGGGCGGGGCATCGTGCTGTTCGCGACCGATGCCGAGGAACGATTCCGGATCACCCGACCGTTGTCCGCCGATATTCGGGCCGACATCGCCCGCAGCGGTCAGTTCGGCAATGCACCGCTGTCGCCCAGTCGCTATCGCTTCGGCGCCGATATGGCGCGGGGGCCGGGCGGCGACGACCTGCTGCTCGCGCGGGTCGCCATGCCGCTGAGCGGGTGGCAATTGCTGCATGTCGTGCCCACGCAGCGGACGCTGCGCGATGCGGCGGCGCTGGCGCGGTTGACGACGATCGCCGCGTCGCTGGCGATCGCCGCGCTGCTTGCGCTGTTCCTGTGGCGTTCGGCCCGGGCGGCGCAGGCGGCCCGCTATCGCGCGTCGCTGGAAAAGGCGGTGGCGGAGCGGACCGCGGCACTGCGCGCGGAGATTGCCGAGCGGACCGCGATCGACCGTCGCTTTCGCGAGGCGCGCGAGGAACTGGCGCAGGCCAATCGGTTGGGGTCGCTGGGGTCGATCACCGCGGGCCTCGTCCACGAGATCAACCAGCCGGTGGCGACGATCCGTACGCTGTCGGAGAATGCGCAACATCATCTGGCGAGCGGGCGGATCGACCGCGTCGCGGCGAACCTGCAGACGACCGTCGACCTGACCGCGCGGATCGGCGCGATCACGCAGGAGATGCGGCGCTTCGCCCGGCGGGGAAAGGGAACGGTCGGCCCGGTGCCGCTCGACGCGGTGATCGCGGGGGCATTGTTGCTGGTCGGCGACCGGTTTCGCATGACCGGGGTGGCGCTCGACCTGCCGCCTGCGGGGCAGCCGATGGTGCGCGCCGGGCGGGTGCGGCTCGAACAGGTGCTGGTCAACCTGCTGACCAATGCGCTGGAGGCGGTGCAGGGCACGCCCGATCCGCGCGTCGCGGTGCAGGTCGAACCGTCCGGCGATCGGGTGCTGCTGACCGTTGCCGATAACGGCCCCGGCATCGATCCGGCGATCGCCGACGACATCTTCCAACCCTTCGTCACCGGCAAGGCCGATGGGCTGGGGCTGGGTCTGGGAATCGTGCGCGACATCGTCACCGAATTCGGCGGCGTGGTGACGGTGGTGCCGTCGTCGTCGGGCGCGACGTTCCGGGTGACATTGCAGAAGGAGACGGGCGATGATCCTGCTGATCGATGACGACGATGCGCTGCGGACGGCGCTGGTCGATTCCTTCGCCATTGCCGGGCTGGAGGTGGCGGACTTTGCCGACGCGACCGCCGCGCTGGCGCGCGTCACGCCCGACTTTCCGGGCATCGTCGTCACCGACATCCGCATGCCCAAGATGGACGGCCATGCCGTGTTCGAGGCGGTCAGCGCGCGCGACGGCGAAATTCCGGTGTTGCTGATGACTGGCCATGGTGAGGTCGCGATGGCGGTGGCGGCGATTCGCGACGGGGCGTTCGACTTCATCGCCAAGCCCTTTGCCGCCGACCACCTGATCGCCAGTGTTCGCCGCGCGTTGGAGGTCCGGCGGCTGGTGCTCGAAAACCGGCGGCTGCGCGCCTCGGTCGATGCGGCGGCGGAGGACGATTATCCGTTGATCGGGACGACGCCGGCGATGGATGCGCTGCGCGACAAGCTGCGGCAACTGGCGCAGATCGACGTCGACGTGCTGATCGAGGGGGAGACCGGCACCGGCAAGGAGCTGGCGGCGCGGCAACTGCATCGCTGGAGCAAGCGGCGCAACCACGGCTTCGTGTCGGTCGACTGCGCGGCGCTGCCCGACCATCTGGTCGACGAGATATTGTTCGGCACGCGCGGCAGCGGCGGGCGCATCGCCGAGGCGGATCGCGGTACGCTGTTCCTCGACGAGATCGACAGCATGTCGAGCGCGGTGCAGGGCAAGCTGCTGCGCGTGATCGAGGAGCGCGAACTGCCCGCCAATGGCCGCGAACCGCCACGCGTCGTCAATCTGCGCGTGATCGCCGCCGCCAAGGCGAACCTAGCGCAAGAGGTCGCGAGCGGGCGGTTCCGCGAGGATCTGCTCTATCGGCTGGAGACGATCCGGCTGCGCATCCCGCCGCTTCGCGAACGCCGCGCCGACGTGCCGATGCTGTTCGCATGGTTCCTGCGCGACGTGGCCGCGCAATATGACCGGCCGGTGCCCGCGATCACCGCCGAGGTCGAGGCACGGCTGATGACCGATCCGTGGCGCGGCAATGTCCGCGCGCTGCGCAACTTCGCGGTGCAGACCGTGCTGGCGCTTACCCGCGACGATCCGGGCGAGGCGGGGCTGTCGCTGACCGAGCGGCTCGCGCGGCTGGAGGCGGCGATGATCGGCGAGGCGCTGCAACAGGCGGGCGGCGACGTGACCGCCACGGCCGAGGCGCTGGGACTGCCGCGCCGCAGCCTGTACGACCGATTACAGCGCCACGGCATCGACGCCAGCAGCTTCCGCCGGCGCGAGGGGGATGCGGCATGATCGGCCATGTCGCGATCATCGGCGCGGGGTTTTCGGGAACGCTGCTCGCCATCAACCTGCTGCGCCACGACGGGCCGCGCGCGACGCTGATCGAACGCGGCGGCGCGGCCGGGCAGGGCGTTGCGTACGGCATGGCGCAGCCCGACCATCTGCTGAACGTCCGCGCCGCCAATATGAGCGCCTTTCCCGACCGGCCCGATCATTTCGTTCGCTGGCTGGCCGAGCGCGGCGACGGGCAGGGCGCGGCCGATTTCGTGCCGCGCGCGACCTATGGCGCGTATCTGCGCGACCTGCTGGCCAGCGCGCAGGCAGCGGCGCCCGACCGACTGACGATCGTCGAAGGCGAGGCGGTGGACTGCGACGGCGGCACCGTTCGCCTGCACGACGGGCGGACGGTCGTCGCCGATGTCGCGGTGCTGGCGGTCGGCAATCTCGCGCCGCAGGTACCGCCGGGGCTCGACGCGGTCGCTGGATCGCCCGCCTATGTCGGCAATCCTTGGGCGGCGCGGGCGACGGACGGGCTCGGCGACGAGGATTGCGTGCTGCTGATCGGTACCGGGCTGACCATGGTCGACGTCGTGCTGACACTGGAGGCACGGGGGTTTGCCGGGCGGATGGTCGCGCTGTCGCGGCGGGGGCTGCTGCCGCACCGCCACGCGCACGCCACGCCCGGCGACCCGCCGCTGGCCGAACGACCGCGCCCGCCGCTGTCGGCACTGGTGCGCGCGGTCCGCGAACGGGGCGACGCGATTGGCTGG
>NZ_LMKE01000010.1:12105-82284 GCF_001421245.1 Sphingomonas sp. Leaf10
CGCGGTCGACGAATTGCGCCCCTTCACTCAAGGCATTTGGGCGGCGGCGGACGGCGAAGAACGCCGCCGGTTCCTACGGCATTTGCGGCCGTGGTGGGATATCCATCGCCACCGGCTGGCCCCCGCCGTCGCCGACCGGATCGCCGCGCTGGTCGACAGCGGCCGGCTGACCGTGCTGCCGGGCAAGACCTGCGACGCCGCCCCGGCCGAAGGTGGCATCGACGTGCGCTGGCGACCGCGCGGCAGCGATGCGGTGCAGACGCTGCACGTCACCCGGATCATCGCCTGCACCGGACCGCAAGGCGATCTGGCGCGGACCGACGAGCCGCTGCTCGCCCATCTCCATGCCACCGGCCGCATCCGGCCCGATCCCGAGCATCTCGGCATCGAGGTCGACCAGGCGGGCCGGGTGTTGCGTGCCGACGGCGCCGGCGACGATGCGCTGTTCGCGATCGGCCCAATGACGCGCGGTGCGTTCTGGGAGATCGTTGCCGTGCCGGACCTGCGGCGACAGGTGTGGGATGTCGCCCGCTATCTGTCGAACGCGCATTGGGTAGGCGGTGAGGGACTGTAACGGCGCGTTGCAGCAAGGCTAGTTTTGCTTCGTTGTCGCGACCGTCCGCCGCGACGACATGGGGTTGATGCAGATTACCAGAGTTTGGCCGTCGTTCGGCGTACAGGTCGCGATAGGTATGGCGGTCGGGGTCGGCCTCGGTTTCGTCGCGGCGGAGGCGGGTGGGGCGGATGGCGCGATCGGTACGACGCTGCACACGGTCGGACAGATTTTCGTGCAATTGCTCAAGGTGCTGGTCCCGGCGCTGGTGTTCACCGCCATCGTCGGATCGATCGCGGCGCTGCGCGACCTGCCCAATGCCGCGCGGCTGGTCGGGCAGACGCTGTTGTGGTTCGCGATCACCGCGCTGATCGCCGTGTCGATCGGCATCGTGCTGGCATCGGTGATCCAGCCGGGCCTGCACAGTAGCGCTCCGGTCGCCACCGCCGCCGCGCCGACGACGGTCGGGTCGTGGCTCGATTTCCTGAAAGGGCTGGTACCGGCCAATCTGCTCGGCCTGACCGCGACGACCAAGGTCGCCGACGGTGCGGCGACCACCGCGCTCGGCTTCAACGTGCTGCAGATCATCGTCGTCGCCATCGCAGTCGGCGCCGCCGCCGTCCGGGTCGGGGCGGCGGGCGAGCCGTTCCTCGCCTTCAACACCTCGGCGCTGATGATCCTGCGCCGGCTGCTGCGCTGGGTGATCGCGCTGACCCCGATCGGGTCGGCGGCGCTGATCGGCGATGCGATCGTCCGCTATGGCTGGAGCACGCTGTCGTCGCTCGGCGCGTTCGCAGGCACCGTCTATCTCGGCCTCGGTCTTGTGCTGCTGGTCGTCTACCCGCTGTTGCTGGCGGTGCATCGCATCGATCCGCTGTGGTTCTTCCGCCGGGCATGGCCCGCGATCCAGCTGGGCTTCGTTACCCGCTCGTCGGTTGGTACGCTGCCGGTGACCCAGGAGCTGACCGAGCGCGCGCTGGGCGTGCCGAGCGCGTACACCGCGTTCGCCGTGCCGCTGGGGTCGACGACCAAGATGGACGGATGCGCCGCCATCTATCCGGCGGTCGCAGCGATCTTTGTCGCCCAATTCTTCGGGCTGACGCTACACGCCGCCGACTATGCGCTGATCGTGATGGTATCGGTGCTGGGATCGGCGGCGACCGCCGGGCTGACCGGCGCGACGGTGATGCTGACGTTGACGCTGACCACGCTAGGCCTGCCGTTGGAGGGCGCAGGGTTGTTGCTGGCGATCGACCCGATCCTCGACATGGGCCGCACCGCCGTCAACGTCGCCGGGCAGATGCTGGTCCCGACGATCGTCGCCAAGCGCGAGGGGTTGCTGGCCGAACGGTCCGCCCCGGCCGAGGTCGCGCTGGCGGGTTGAGCGGAGCTGTTCATCTACCTGTGTGGAATCGGACGCTCAGGATGGATCGACATTCAGCCGGCGGCGCGAATACTTGCTCTCGTCCCTGACTAGGAAGACGATGGGTAGGTTTGGGGCTGGCATAACGCTCCCTCGCGTGCCGACCCACCCCCGACCCCTCCCTTTTCAGGGAGGGGAGAAGTCGAACCGTCTATGATTGGCGATGACCTACAGCCGCGGGCCGGCGACCGGCGCCTTTTCCCCGGCGGCGGGCTTGTCCTCGATCGTCTTGAGCAGCACCGGGGTGCGCGTATCGCGCTTGGCATAGTCGCGTGCCGACATGCCGGCGAGGACGTCGGGCTGATCGGGATTGGCGCCGGCGGCGATCAGCGTGCGGACCATGTCGATGTTGCGCAATTGCACCGCGCGGATCAGCGGGGTCTCGCCGCTGCTGTTGCCGAGGTTCAGGTTCGCCTTGCGCGCGGTCAGCGCGTTGATCGCCTCGACCGATCCCGCCTCGACCGCCAGCAAGGCGGGGGTGTTGCCGCGATTGTCCTGGATATTGGGGTTGGCCCCCTTGGCGAGCAGGAAGCGGAGATAGGTCAGGTTGCCGTTCTTCGCGACGATGTGCAGCGCGCTTTCGCCGGTCGAACGGTCCTTGGTATTGATGATCGTCTGGCCGGGTTGGCCGAGGATGTCGTTGACCTTGTTCCCGTCCTCGTCGCGGATCGCCTTCAGGAAGATATAGCCCGGCGACATCTGCTGGGCCTGCGCGGCGGCGGGCAGCATCAGCGCGGCGACGAGGATGAGGCGGATGGCGGGCATGGAACAGGCTCCGAAAGGACGTTACGCGGCTTGCAAGGCGTCGCCTATCAGATCATGGCTGGCAACACCATGAACAGCATCGTCCGCATCCTCGCGCCAGCGCTCGCGCTGGCCCTTGCCGCCTGTGGCGGGCAGGCCGAATCGCCGGGCACTCCGCCCCTGGCAGGAGCGCGCATCGGCGGGCCGTTCGTCCTGACCGATTCGGCGGGCAAGGTCGTGCGCGATACCGACTTCGCCGGCAAATGGCGGATCATGTATTTCGGCTATACCTATTGCCCCGATGTGTGCCCGGTCGATGTCCAGAATATCGCCGCCGGCGTGAAGGCGTTCGAGGAAGAATCGCCCGAACTGGGCGCGAAGGTCGTGCCGATCTTCGTCACCGTCGATCCTGAACGCGATACGCCGGCAGTGGTCGGCAAGTTCGTTTCCGCCTTCCACCCGCGCATGGTCGGGCTGACCGGCAGCGCGCAGGCGATCGCCGATGCCGCGCGTGCGTACGGCGTCACCTATGCCAAGTCACAGCCGCCCGGCGCCACCGAATATCTGATGGACCATAGCCGCACCGCGATCCTGATGGACCCGCAGGGCCGCCCGGTCGCGCTGCTGCCGCAGGACGAAGGCGGTCCGGCGGTCGCGGCCGAACTGAAAAAGTGGGTCCGGTGAGCGGCCGTTTCTGGGAAGATTTGCCGCTCGCCGCGCTCGACCGGGCGCAGTGGGAGGCGCTGTGCGACGGCTGCGGCAAATGCTGCCTGCACAAGCTGGAGGATGAGGATACCGGCGAAATCCATGCGACCAATGTCGCGTGCAAGCTGCTCGACCGGCGCATGGGCCAGTGCAGCGACTATCGCCACCGCCACGCCTATGTTCCCGAATGCGTGCGACTGAACGCCCGCAACGTCGCCGAAATCGAATGGCTGCCGTCCACCTGCGCCTATCGGTTGCGGGACGAGGGCAAGAAGCTGCCCGACTGGCATTATCTGAACAGCGGCGACCGGGAGAGCGTCCATGCCGCCGGCCAGTCGACACGCGGCTGGACCGTGTCCGAAAACGACGTCGGCGATCTCGAGCATCACCTGACCGACCGGACGCTGTGATCGACGGCGTCGAGGTTGTCCGTCATCCGCGCGCACGCGTCGCGCGGCTGTCTGTCGATCCGGCGACCGGGCGGGTACGGCTGACCGTGCCGAAGCGGATGGCACTGGCGAAGGCCGTGGCATGGGCGGGCGAGAAGGCCGACTGGATCGCGGCACAGCGGGCGAAGTTGCCGCAGGGGCGGCCGTTCGTGGATGGGGCGGTGCTGGCGGTTGCGGATCGGATGGTGCGGCTTGTGTGGCGGGAGGGTGCGTCGCGGGCAGTTGCGCTCTCGACCGATCGTCATCCCGCCGCAGACCGGGGTCCATGGTCACGAGATGACGTGAACCCAGCGAACTCACCTGCACCATTATCGTCACCCCGGCGTAGGCTGGGATCTTCCGCAGCGAGGAGCGACGCTTCATTACCAGAAGACCCCAGCCTGCGCTGGGGTGACGTACGCGGCGAGAGGGGTGGGGATATGGATAGAAACGCCATCCTCACCTGCGGCGGGCCGATCGACCAGTTCCCCACCCGCATCGAACGCTGGCTCAAGCGCGAGGCGCTACGTGTGCTTGCCGAAGACACCGCGCACTATGCCGCCAAGGCCGGCGTGACCGTCGCGCAGGTCGCGATCGGCGATCCCAAGGCACGCTGGGGCAGTTGCAGTTCGAGTGGCACGATCCGCTATAGCTGGCGGCTGTTGCTCGCCCCCACCCATGTCCGCCGCGCGACCGTCGCGCATGAGGTGGCGCACCGCGTCCATATGCATCACGGCCCCGCCTTTCACGCGCTGGTCGCCGAGTTGTTCGAGGGCGATCCGGACGCCGCCCGCCACTGGTTGCGGGCGGAAGGGGCGGCGCTTCACTGGTTCGGGCGGGTATCCTCTTCCGTATAGCCCGGCGGCGGCACGGGCTGGCGGCGATCGGGTGCGGGGCGGCGTTGCGCCGGCACCGGCTGTTCGGGCCGCTGCTGCCCCCGGCCGAGCGCGCGGTCGATCCAATCCTGATCGAGCTGTTCGTCGGGTACGCGCGGCTGTGCCGGTGCGTCGTCGCCCTGATCGACATCGCCCTGATCGTCGCCGGTGCGCGGCTGTTCGATCGGGTTGCCGTCGGGATCGACATAGACCCGGTCGTCGGGCGCGCCGTAATAGCTCTCCGCGTCCGGCTCCTCCTGCCATTCGGGCAGCGTCACCTTGGTATTGAACTCCTCGACCGGGCGATTGGCCACCGCCTGCCGCATGAACGCGGCGAAGGCCCGAGCCGGCGCGGTGCCGCCTTGTAGCCCCGCGACCGCCTTTGCATCGTCGCGGCCCATCCACACGCCGGTGGTGATGCCCGACGAAAAGCCCATGAACCAGCCGTCCTTGTACGACGTGGTCGTGCCGGTCTTGCCCGCCACCGGCCGGCCGATCTGTGCGGCGCGACCGGTGCCGGTATTGACCGCGGTCTGGAGCAGGTCGGTCATCTGCTGCGCGACATAGGGCGCGACCAGTACGCGGGAACTGTCGACCTGATGCTGGTAGATGACCGATCCGTTGGCGGTGACGCGGGTGATGCCATAGGGGACGACCGCTGTCCCGCCGCTCGCGACCGAGGCATAGGCGCGGGTCAGGTCGATCAGGCGGACGTCCGACGTGCCGAGCACCATCGCCGGCTTGGTATTGATCGGGGTGGTGATGCCGAAGCGGCGCGCCATGTCGGCGACGGTCGCAAAGCCGACCTCCTGTCCCAGCCGCGCCGAGACGGTGTTGAGCGAATAGGCGAAGGCGGTGCGCAGCGACACCTGCCCGCTATAGCGGCGCGACGCGTTGCGCGGGGTCCAGCCGTCGATGGTGATCGGCGTGTCGTTGACCTGGCTGTCGGGGTTCATGCCCGCCTCCAGCGCGGCGAGATACACGAACAGCTTCCATGCCGACCCCGGCTGACGCGTCGCCTGCGTCGCGCGGTTGTATATCGACGACACATAATCCTTGCCGCCAACCAGCGCCCGCACCGCCCCGTCGCGGTCGAGCGCGACCAGCGCGCCTTGCACGCCGGCGGGCGCATTGGCGCGGATCGCGGTATCGGCGCTCTGCTGCATCGACGGATCGAGCGTGGTCCATACGTCGAGCGGCGCTTCGGTCTCGTCGATCAGCGTTTCGAGCTGCGGCAGGGCCCAGTCGGTGAAGTAGCGCACGCTGTTCTGCTGCGGTTCGGGGGCGAGCTTGATCGCCTGCGGATCGGCGTCCATCGCCTGCGCCGCGGTGATCGCGCCGGTTTCCTGCATCAGCTTCAGCACAACGCCGGCCCGTCCGACCGCCGCCTCGGCATCGGCGGTGGGCGAATAGCGTGACGGCGCCTTGACCAGGCCGGCGATTACTGCCGCCTCGGACAGCGATAAATTGGTGCCGGGATGGTTGAAGAAGCGCCGCGACGCCGCGTCGATGCCGTAGGCGCCGCCGCCGAAATAAACCTTGTTCAGGTACAGCTCGAGGATCTGATTCTTGGTGAACTTGCGCTCCAGCGCGAGGGCCAGGATGATCTCGCGGAACTTGCGCCCGACCGTATAGCTGTTCGACAGGAAGATGGTGCGCGCGACCTGCTGCGTGATCGTCGACGCGCCCTGCAACCGCCGGCCGGTACCGCGATTGTCGATCGCGAATTTGGTGATCCGTGCCAGCGCCACCGGATCGACGCCCCAATGCGACCGGAAGCGGCGATCCTCGACCGCGACCATCGCCTCGCGCATCGGCGCCGGAATCTGCGAATAGGGAATCCACTCGCCATAGCTAGGCCCGAGCGACACGAGGATCGACCCATCGGCGGCGCGCACCCGAATCATCTGTCCATTGGGCGAGGATTTCAGCTGGCTGAAGCTCGGGATGTTCGACCTGGCATTATAGACCGCGACGACCAGCGCGATCGCCGCCATCAGCGCGAGGCCGAACCCGATCCCAAGCGTCCAGCGCAGGATGCGCCGCCAGCGGGAGGGAGCGGCGGCGGGCCGCTTCTGCGGACGTTGGGAAGAGCGTGCCATGGAGATGCGCCGGATACCGCTTCCGGGCGGGGGGGCACAAGCCCCGTGCGGCGATGCGCGCCGGACTTGCCGCGTTCCGCACAATGAAGAAGGGCCCGCGTCGCCGCGAGCCCTTCTTCAAACCGACCGGCGAACGATCAGTTATCGGTGATGAACGACGGCAGGCCGTTGCCGCCTTCGTTACCCTCTTCGCGACGCGGACGATCGCCACGGTCGCGGCGGGGGCCACGGTCGCCGCCGTCGCGGCGGGGGCCGCGATCGCCGCCTTCGCCGCGGGGACCACGATCACCGCCGTCACGACGGGGTCCACGCGGGCCACGGTCGCCGCCTTCGCGCGGTTCGCGTGCCGGGCGGGTGTCTTCCAGCTCAGCGCCGGTTTCCTGATCGACGACGCGCATCGACAGGCGAACCTTGCCGCGCGGATCGACTTCGAGGACCTTGACCTTCACTTCCTGCCCTTCGGACAGGACGTCGGCGACCTTCTCGACCCGCTCGTTGCGGATTTCGCTGACGTGGACTAGGCCGTCCTTGCCGCCCATGAAGTTCACGAACGCGCCGAAATCAACGAGGTTGACGACCTTGCCGTTGTAGATCTTGCCGACCTCCGCCTCTTCGACCAGGCCCTTGATCCAGTTGACGGCGGCTTCGATCTGGGCCGGATCGGACGACGACACCTTGATGACGCCCTCGTCGTCGATGTCGACCTTCGCGCCGGTGGTGGCGACGATCTCGCGGATCACCTTGCCGCCGGTGCCGATCACTTCGCGGATCTTCGACTTGTCGATCGAGAAGGTTTCGATGCGCGGCGCGTGGGCCGACAGCTCGGTGCGGGTTTCGCCCAGCGCCTTCGCCATTTCGCCGAGGATGTGGGCGCGGCCTTCATTGGCCTGCGCCAGCGCGACCTTCATGATCTCTTCGGTGATGCCGGCGATCTTGATGTCCATCTGGAGCGAGGTGATGCCGGCGCTGGTGCCCGCCACCTTGAAATCCATGTCGCCGAGGTGATCCTCGTCGCCGAGGATGTCGCTGATGACCGCATAATCCTTGCCTTCGAGGATCAGGCCCATGGCGATACCCGACACCGGACGCTTGAGCGGAACGCCCGCGTCCATCATCGACAGCGAC
The DNA here is from genome assembly GCF_001421245.1 of Sphingomonas sp. Leaf10. Lineage (GTDB taxonomy): Bacteria > Pseudomonadota > Alphaproteobacteria > Sphingomonadales > Sphingomonadaceae > Sphingomonas. The sequence continues at coordinate 20,061 of NZ_LMKE01000010.1, forward strand.
CCGCCGCACACCGTCGCCATCGACGACGAGCCGTTCGACTCGGTGATGTCCGACAGGACGCGGATCGTGTAGGGGAATTCCTCCTTCGACGGCAGCACCGGGTTCAGCGCACGCCATGCCAGCTTGCCGTGACCGACTTCGCGGCGGCCCGGCGCACCGAAGCGGCCGACTTCACCGACCGAATAGGGCGGGAAGTTATAGTGCAGCATGAAGCGTTCATAATGCAGGCCGTTCAGGCCGTCGATCATCTGCTCGGCGTCCTTGGTGCCGAGCGTGGTGGTGCAGATCGCCTGCGTCTCGCCGCGGGTGAACAGCGCCGAGCCGTGGGCACGCGGTAGGAAATGGACCATCGCCTCGATCGGGCGGACCGTCTTCGTGTCGCGACCGTCGATGCGGCGGCCGTCCTTCAGGATGGCGGTGCGGACGATCTCGGCTTCCAGCTTCTTCACGAGCTTGAGCGTGCCGAGATACTGCGCCGGATCGCTTTCCTTGAGGTCGGCGAACGCCTCGCGCGCCTTCGTACGGGCGTCGTTGATCGCGTTCTGGCGCGCCTGCTTGTCGGTGAGCTTATAGGCCGCGGTCAGGTCCTTGCCGATCAGCGACTTCAGCTTCTTCTTCGCGGCCGACTGGTCGGCGACCGGGGCCAGTTCCCACGGGTCCTTGGCAGCCTGTTCGGCGAGGTCGATGATGCAGTCGACGATCTTCTTCGACGCGTCGTGCGCGAACACGACGGCGCCGAGCATGACCTCTTCCGACAGCTCCTTGGCTTCGGATTCGACCATCATCACCGCATCGCCGGTGGCGGCGACGACCAGGTCGAGATCGCCTTCCTTCACCTGATCCAGCGTCGGGTTCAGGACGTACGCGCCATCGACATAGCCGACGCGCGCCGCGCCGATCGGGCCCATGAACGGCACGCCCGAAATGGTTAGCGCCGCCGATGCCGCGATCATCGCCAGGATGTCGGGCTCGTTCTCGCCGTCATAGCTCAGCACCTGGGCAATGACGTTGATTTCGTTGTAGAAGCCTTCGGGGAACAGCGGGCGGATCGGGCGATCGATCAGGCGGCTGACCAGCGTTTCCTTCTCGGTCGCACCGCGTTCGCGCTTGAAGAAGCCGCCGGGGATGCGACCCGCGGCCGAATACTTCTCCTGGTAGTGCACGGTCAGCGGGAAGAAGTCCTGTCCTTCCTTGACCGAGCGTGCGGCGGTGACCGCGCACAGCACCACGGTTTCGCCCAGCGTCGCGATGACCGCGCCGTCGGCCTGACGGGCTACGCGGCCCGTTTCGAGGGTCAGCGTCTTGCCGCCCAGGTCCATGGTGCTTTTCTTGATATCGAACATGTCGTTTCCTTTACACCGGCGGCCCTATGCGCGCCGGGGCAGCTTGGATGGATGTCCATCCCGAGTGTCGGACCGTTTCGGCCCGGTGTCCCATGTCGCCGGATTGCGACGGGACGGCTTGGCCGGAGATCCGGTCGCAAAGCCTATACCCCGTTTTGCGGGGAATTTCGTGGGCGGAGTTGGCCGCCCCACATGGAAAAAGGGCGGCCCGTCGGACCGCCCTTTCTTCGTTACTTCCGAAGGCCGAGCTTCGCGATCAGCGCGCTGTAGCGCTCCGCGTCCTTCTTCTTCAGATAGTCGAGCAGCGAACGCCGCTTGTTGACCAGCATGAGCAGACCGCGACGCGAATGATTGTCCTTCGCATGGGTCTTGAAATGCTCGGTCAGGTTCTGGATGCGGGTGGTCAGGATCGCGACCTGCACTTCGGGGCTGCCGGTGTCGCCTTCGGCGCGGGCATGTTCCTTGATGAGGGCCTGACGGTTTTCAGCAGTGATCGACATCGTCGTCCTTTCTATTCGAGGTTGAAGCCGCGGACGACACGGGTTTCCCCATCGAGTGTCTCGACCAGCGCCACCGGCACATCGTCCAGTGTCGCGAAGCCCAGACCGTCGTCCGCTGCAAACCCGATCAGTCGAAGCCCCTTGCGGAGCCGCCCTGCCTGATCGGGGTCGAGGGACAGAGCCGGGATGTCGTCCAGCCCCGCCCCCAGTGGCAGGAGCGTTTCTTCAAGCGCGTGGCCCTTACCCAATTCGGCCAGTTTGTCCAGCGAAATGGCGGGTTCGAGGGTGAACGGGCCGGCCTTGGTGCGGCGGAGCATGGTGACATGGCCGAGCGTGCCGAGCGCGAGCGCGATGTCGCGGGCGAGGGAGCGGATGTAGGTGCCCTTGGAGACGAAGGCGGAAAGGGTGATTTCCTCCAGCTCCTCCCCGCTTGCGGGGAGGGGGACCGCCGGCGCGGCCGGGGGTGGAGGGGGGCTTCCAGCAGGGGAGCGTTCGTGGATGCCCCCCTCCACCATGCTGCGCATGGTCCCCCTCCCCGTGCCGGGGAGGATTTGGAGGTCGTAGATCGTTACCTTGCGAGTCGCGAGGACCACCTCTTCGCCTTTGCGCGCCAGATCATAGGCACGCTCTCCATCGATCTTCAGCGCCGAATAGGCCGGCGGCACCTGCTCGATCGGCCCGGTGAAGCGCGGCAACACCGCCTTGATCGCCGCCAGCATCGGCCGCACTGCGGACTCGGCGATTACCTTGCCCTCAAGGTCCAGCGTATCGGTCTGCGCCCCGAAGCGGATGGTGAAGTCGTAGCGCTTCGACGCATCGAGCATCCGCCCGGCGAGCTTCGTCGCCTCACCGATCGCGACCGGCAGCACGCCGGTCGCCAGCGGATCGAGCGTCCCGCCATGGCCGACCTTGTGCTTGCCATAGCCGCCTTCGCGCAGCGCGCGCTTGACCGCCGAGACGATCTGCGTCGATCCGGGGCCGAGCGGCTTGTCGATGATGATCCAGCCATGCATCAGCGCATCGCCTCGCAGAAATGACGCCGGCACAGCGCGACATAGCGGTCGTTACCGCCGATCTCGGTCTGCTGCCCGTCGCGTACCGCATTACCGTCGGCATCGACGCGCAGGTTCATCGTCGCCTTGCGCCCGCAGGTGCAGACCGATTTCAGCTCGATCAGCGCATCGGCGATCGCCAGCAGCCGCGCCGAGCCCGGAAACAGGTGCCCGAGGAAATCGGTGCGCAGGCCATATGCCAGCACCGGCACGTTCAGTTCGTCGGCGATGCGGGCGAGCTGATCGACCTGTCCGGTGGTCAGAAACTGCGCCTCGTCGACCAGCACGCAACCGACCGGGTCGGCGGCGATGCAGGCGTACAGGTCGCTGCCCTCATCGAACGGGATCGCCGGTGCCGACAAACCGATGCGCGAACCGATCACGCCCATGCCCTCGCGCGTGTCGATGGCGGCGGTGAACAGTTTCGTGGTCAGCCCGCGCTCGCGATAGTTGAAATCGGCCTGGAGCAGCGTCGTCGATTTGCCTGCGTTCATCGACGCATAATAGAAATAGAGCTTGGCCACTCAGTCCTCGGCCGTGTCGTTGTCCGGTTCGAGGTCGCGCGCGACCTTGGGATCGCGCAGCAACTGGTCGATGCGGCTGCCTTCGTCGAAACTCTCGTCGATCAGGAATTTGAGCTTCGCGGCGTATTTCAGGTTCACTCGCTTGGCGACCTCCGACTGGAGATAGGCGGTGTTGGTGCGCAGCGCTTTCAGCACCACCTCCTCGTCCTTGCCGAGGAACGGCTTCACGAACACCGTCGCGTGGCGCAGATCGGGGGACATGCGGACTTCGGTGACCGATACGAAATGACTGGCCAGCACGTCGTCATGCACGTCGCCGCGCGCGAGGACATCCGACAGGACGTGGCGGACCTGTTCGCCGACGCGGAGCAGGCGGACGGAGCGGGTTTCTTGGGTAGAGTCTGACATGGCCTAACCGAATTGACAGTGGAACCAGTGGCTGTCGAGTCGCTGGCACCAGATGGTGTTGCCGCGGAACACCCGCGCGATGTCGGTGGCGACCGGTCCGCCGTTCCAGCCGTGCGCGGCGGCCATGCGGTCGGTCGGGTCATGGACGATGGCGGCCCAGCTTCCGGTCTTTGCGTTCACGGTCCGGAAGGAGACGCGTGAACCCGACCGTTCGATGCCAGCGACACCGGTTGGCACCGGACCGCCGGTCAACGCCTGATCGAACGCGTTATGCTCCGATCGCAACAGCCACCACGACGGTACGACGTGCGACAAATAGAGCGCATGGCTGGCGAGAAAGGCGGCGAAGGGCAGAGCGATGACCGGCAGGAAGGCTGGCAGGAGCGCCGGCATTCCTGCCGCACGCCACCGCCAAGTCCGCAGCATTCCGTCGACGAACAGGCCCAGCCAGCTTAGCGCCAGCAGCACCACGACGATCAGCATCGCCCAGCCCGACAGCAGGTTGGCGACGAACAACGCCGCCGCCCCGCCGATCACCCAAGCGACGCACAAGCGCAGCCGGGGGCGGAGGGTGGCGGCAAGGGTCGCCCCCTGCCGCCCGTCAATCACAGCGTGCGATCGCGCAGTTCGACTTCGTAGGTTTCGAGGAAGTCGCCCGCCTTGATGTCGGTGAAGTTCTGCGTGAACGTGACACCGCATTCCAGACCCGCGCGCACTTCGGCGACATCGTCCTTGAAGCGACGCAGCGACGCTATCTCACCTTGATAGATGATGACGTCGTTGCGCGTGATGCGCGCCTTGAGCGCCTTGCGGATGACACCTTCGACCACCAACAGACCTGCGGCCCGACCATGCTTGCCTGCCGAGAAAACCTCGCGGATCTCGGCACGGCCGACGACCGTTTCGAACGCTTCCGGCCCAAGCGTACCTGCCATGCCCGCACGGATATCGTCGGTCAGCGTGTAGATGACGTCGTAATATTTCAACGCTACCTTGTTCCGCTCGGCGATCTCGCGCGCCTTGGCGTTCGGACGGGTGTTGAAGCCGATGATCGGCGCACCCGATGCCGCGGCCAGCGTCACGTCGCTCTCGGTGATGCCACCGACGCCCGAATGCAGGATGCGCACCCGGATATCGTCGGTCGAGATCTTGTTGAGCGAACCCACGATGGCTTCGACCGACCCTTGGGTATCGGCCTTCACCACCAGCGGATATTCGATCGCCTGCTTCGACTTGAGCGCCGAGAACATGCTTTCGAGGCTCGCCGGCGCCTGGGTGGTGCGCTTCTGGAGCAGCACGCCCTGACGATATTCGGCGACCTCACGGGCACGTGCCTCGCTCTCGACAACCTGCAGCGGATCGCCCGCCATCGGCACGCCCGACAGGCCCAGCACCTCGACCGGGGTCGACGGACCGGCGGTCTTCACCTGACGCCCCTTGTCGTCGATCAGCGCGCGGACCTTGCCGCTTTCCGCACCGACGACGAACACGTCGCCGACCTTCAGCGTACCGCGACGGACCAGCACGGTCGCGACCGGACCACGACCCTTGTCGAGCTTCGCCTCGATCACGCTGGCCTCGGCCGGGCGATCGGGGTTGGCCTGCAGTTCGAGCAGTTCGGCCTGCAACTGGATCTTCTCGATCAGCTGGTCGAGACCGATCTTCTTGAGCGCCGATACTTCGACGTCCTGGGTTTCACCACCCATTTCCTCGACCTGCACGTCATGTTCGAGCAGGCGTTCGCGGATACGCTGCGGGTTCGCCTCGTGCTTGTCGACCTTGTTGATCGCGACGATCATCGGCTTGCCCGCAGCGCGGGTGTGATGGATCGCCTCGATCGTCTGCGGCATCAGCCCGTCATCGGCCGCCACCGCGAGGATGACGATGTCGGTGACGTCGGCACCGCGCGCACGCATCTCGCTGAACGCTTCGTGGCCGGGCGTGTCGAGGAAGGTGATCCGCGACTTGTCCTTCAGCGTCACCTGATAGGCGCCGATATGCTGGGTGATGCCGCCGGCTTCGCCGCGCACCACATCGGTGCCGCGCAGCGCGTCGAGCAGCGACGTCTTGCCGTGATCGACGTGACCCATGATCGTGACGACCGGCGGACGCGGTTGCAGCGCATCGGCCGAATCCTCGGCGGTATCGAGCGCCAGATCGACGTCCGAATCGCTGACGCGCACGATGTTGTGGCCGAATTCGGTAACCAGCAGTTCTGCGGTGTCCTGATCGATCGTCTGCGTCATCGTGACAGGCGAACCCATCTTGAAGAGCGTCTTGACCAGATCGGCACCCTTTTCCGCCATGCGGTTGGCGAGTTCCTGCACGGTGATCGCTTCCGGCACCTGCACGTCGCGAACCTGCTTGACCTGCGGTTCACGCGGGCCGCCAAAACCACGCTTTTCCTTTTCACGCGCACGCTTGAGGGCAGCGAGGCTGCGCGAGCGCGCACCATCGTCGCCAAGCGCGCGGGTAACGGTCAGCTTGCCCGACTGGCGACGATCGTCGCCCTTGCGGTCGCGCGACGGCGCCGGACGTGCCGGTTCGTTGCGACGCGGGGTCGCCTGACCGGTGCCCGACGGGGTCGGACGCGCGGTCTGACCGCCAGCGACGGTGCGGGCAGCCGGAGTCGCAGCAGCCGTGGGCGCAGGCGCGGGGGCCGGCTCGGGCTTGGGCTGCGGCTTCGGGATTTCCGGACGCTGCACCGGGGTGAAGCGACGCGGCGCCGGCCGGTTGGGGTCGGCGGTCAGGATGATCGGCTGCGGTGCCGGAGCAGATGCGGGTGCCGGAGGCGGCGCCGGACGTGCCGGTGCCGGAGCAGGCTTCGCCGCAACCGGCGCAGGCGTCGGTGCGGGCGCAGGCGTTGGCGCCGGGTTTTCGGCAACGGGTTCCGGGGCAGGCGCTGGTGCCGGGGTCGGCGCAGGCACTGCCTCGACCGGTGCGGGCGTCGGCTCGGGAGCCGGCGTCGGCACAGGGGCCGGTTCGGCTACCGGGGCAGGCGCAGGCGTCGGTTCCGGCGCGGGTGTCGGCTCGGCAGCAGCGCGCGCCTTTTCCTCGACACGGACACGCTCGGCCTCGGCGGTTTCGCGCGCGATCCGTTCGTCGCGACGACGATGTTCCTCGGCCGCGTTCATGCGAGCCTCTTCGGCCTCGCGCAGCAGCTTCGCCTGCAGCTCGTGACGTGACAGGCCGGCATTGCTGCTCGCCGCCGGACGCGGGGCAGGAGCCGCCGGCGCGGGGGCCGGACGCTGCTGCGCCGCAGAGGCCGCTTCGGGTGCCGCCTGTTCGACAGGCTGCTGTTCTTCGCCGGGACGGCCAAGCACACGGCGGCGCTTCACCTCCACGACCACCGTGTTGGAGCGGCCATGGCTGAAGCTCTGCTTCACCTTGCCGGTTTCCACGGTGCGCTTGAGGCCGAGCGGCGCGCGGGTGCCCAGCTTCGGCTTGTCGTTGTCGATGTCGCTCATCCGGTTACTCAGGTTCCTGCTTCAATTGGTCGACGCCAATGTGACCGACAACGTCCGTGCCGGAAAATTGCGCCGTCGATGCGCCCTGCGAAGATGTTTCGCAAGCCGCAGGGATAGGTTCGGGTCCGATAAAGTGCAGCCAGCGGGACAGCGCGTCATTGGCTCGCTGTGCCGCCCGTGCGTCGGTCAGGCCGACATGTACCACATTTTCGCGCCCAAGCGCTAATGACAATATGGTGCGTGGGACCGGCAATGCCAATCCCTTGCGCCCGGAACCTTCGTCATCGGTTCCGACACGCCATGCCTGCGCCAGTTTTCCGGCGCCATCGGGGGCGGCGTCGGACGCATGGTACAGGGCGTACAGCTTGCCGCTGCGCGCCGCCTTGTCGATCGCGGTGCCGCCGATCACAACGAAACCCGACTTCGCCTCCAGACCCAGCCGGTCGAGCGCATGACGCCTAAGCGCATCCTCGACCAGTTGCGGCAGATCGGCGGGGATGGTCAGCGCCGCGCCCTTGAACGCACGCGCCAGCGCACCCCGGAATCGCCCCTTGGCGATCGCGGTTTCTAGTTCGGCGCGGGTTACCCCGATCCATGCGCCGCGGCCGGGGGCCTTGGCCCTGACATCGGGAAGTACGTTACCGTCTGGCGATAGTGCGAGTCGGACCAGCCTGTCGCGTGCGTCATGTTCACGCGACAGGATACAAGTTCGCTCGGGGCTGTCGGTCAGCCGTGGCGTGTCATTGTTCGGATTCCGCAACTGCGTCCTCCGAATCTTCGGCCGTCGCATCTTCATCGGCGAACCAATGGGCGCGGGCGGCCATGATGATCTCGTTACCCTGTTCGTCGGTCAGGCCATATTCGGCGAGGATGCCGCCCTTCGGCGCTTCGCGCTTCGGCGCGTCGTCGCCGCGACGGCGGGGTTCGGCCTTCTTCTTTTCGACCAGTTCGTCGGTGGCGAGGTCGGCCAGATCGTCGAGCGTCTTGATGCCCGCCTTGCCCAGCGTGACCAGCATCGCTTCGGTCAGATAGGGCAGTTCGGCCAGTGCGTCCTCGACGCCCAGCGCGCTGCGCTCTTCGCGGGCGGCCTGTTCGCGACGATCGATCGCTTCCTGCGCACGGCTTTGCAGCTCCTGCGCCAGATCCTCGTCAAAGCCTTCGATACCCGCCAGTTCCTCGATCTCGACATAGGCGACTTCTTCCAGTTCGCCAAAGCCTTCGGCGACCAGCAACTGCGCCAGCGTCTCGTCGACGTCGAGTTCCTTCTCGAACATGCCGGAGCGTTCGATGAATTCCTTCTGACGCTTTTCCGACGCATCGGCTTCGGTCAGGATGTCGATCGCCTTGCCGGTCAGCTGGCTGGCGAGGCGGACATTCTGGCCACGACGACCAATGGCAAGCGACAGCTGATCGTCAGGAACGACGACCTCGATCCGGTCCTCTTCCTCGTCGAGCACCACGCGCGCGACATTGGCCGGCTGCAATGCGTTGACGACGAAGGTTGCGGTGTCGGGCGACCACGGGATGATGTCGATCTTTTCGCCCTGCATTTCCTGCACGACGGCCTGCACGCGGCTGCCCTTCATGCCGACGCAGGCGCCGACCGGATCGATCGAGCCGTCATGGCTGATGACGCCGATCTTCGCGCGCGAACCGGGATCGCGGGCCGCAGCCTTGATCTCGATGATGCCGTCGTAGATTTCGGGCACTTCCTGCGCGAACAGCTTCTTCATGAAGTCGGGATGCGCGCGGCTGAGGAAAATCTGCGGGCCACGATTTTCGCGGCGCACGTTCAGGATCAGTGAACGGACGCGGTCGCCGACCCGGACCGCTTCGCGCGGGATCTGCTGGTCGCGGCGGATGACGCCTTCTGCACGGCCGAGATCGACCACGACGTGACCGAACTCGACGCGCTTGACGACGCCGGTGATGATCTCACCCTGACGATCCTTGAATTCCTCGAACTGGCGCTCGCGCTCGGCGTCGCGGACCTTTTGCAGGATGACCTGCTTCGATGCCTGCGCCTGGATGCGACCGAATTCGATCGGGGGCAGCGGATCGACGATATAGTCGCCGATGGCCGCGCCCTTTTGCAGCTTCTGCGCATCCTTCTCGCCGATCTGCTTGAAATGGTCGTCGACCAGCTCGGTAACTTCGAGCACACGCCACAGGCGCAGGTCGCCGGTGTTCGGATCGAGCTTGGCGCGGATGTCGTTTTCCGAGCCGTAACGCGTCTTGGCAGCGCGCTGGATCGCGTCTTCCATCGCCTCGATCACGATGGCCTTGTCGATCATCTTTTCCGATGCGACCGAATTCGCGATCGCGATCAGTTCCGCGCGGTTGGCGGTGACGGCGGTGGCCATGTCAGTTCAGTCCTTCTGCGTCAGCCGGTTCGTCGTCGGCAGGTTCGTCTTCATACTCGTCGGCACCCTCGGTCGACAGCGGTGCCGTCGCCTTCAGCAGCGCATCGGTGATCAGGAGCTTGGCATCGATGATCGCGGCAAAGGGCACGGTCATCGGCTTGTGCTTGCGCACGTCGATCGTGACCTGATCGCCGTCGGTACCCAGCAGGATGCCGGTCAATTGCTTGCGATTGTCGATCGGCGCGTCGAGCGTCACGCGCGCCTCGAACCCCTTCCAGTCGGTATAATCGGCAAGGCGCGTCAGCGGCCGGTCGATGCCGGGCGACGAGACCTCCAGCCGATAGGCTTCCTCGATCGGGTCGTTCTCGTCGAGCAGGTCGGAGATGCGGCGCGACAGTTCGGCGCAGTCGTCGATGGTCAGCTGGCGCGTGTCGGGGCGCTCGGCCATCACCTGCAGCGTCGGGTCCGACTTGCCGCCGATCATCTTCACACGCACGAGGGCGAAGCCCAAGGCCTGCGCCTCCGGTTCGATCAATCGCGTCAGTTCGGCGATATCCGCCATGCCGTCTCCATCAGCTACGCCGCTTCGCTGCCGGTTCCTGTCGGAACCGGCCTCGGCACGTTGACGATGTCGAGGAAGCAACGTCCATATATGTAAAATTGCATGTCTCGGCAAGGGGCGCAGGATCGTCGCGCCGGGCGCCGCGTTGCCACAGACAAATATGCTGTTTCGAGAGGATTTCGCCGATGTCGCCGTTCCGTTCGCTGATTCCCGTCGCCGCGTTGCTGGCGGCGTGCAATGCCGGCAGCGATGTCGATGCGGCGCCGGTCGTCGTTTCACCCGCACGGACCGCGACTCCGACCCCGACGCCCGGCGCAACCACCGGCGGCGTGCCGTTCGCCACGCGTGAGGTGGCGACGTTCGATGCGCCCTGGGCGATGACTTTCCTGCCCGACGGGCGGATGCTGGTGACCGAGAAGGGCGGTAGGCTGTTGCTGGTCAGCGCCGATGGTAGCCAGCGGACCACCGCCGCGACCATCCCGGTCGATTCGGCCGGGCAGGGCGGGTTGATGGACGTGGTGCTGGCCCCCGACTTCGCGAGCAGTCGCCGCGTCTACCTCAGCTATTCGGTGGCGGGCGACGGCGGCAAGGGCGTGGTGCTGGCACGCGGGGTGCTCGATGGCAACCGCGTGACCGGGATCAGCGAACTGTTCCGCGCGACCCCGTTCGTCAGCGGCGACGGCCATTATTCGGGCCGCATCGCCTTTGCCCCCGATGGGCGGCACCTGTTCTTCACCAATGGCGAGCGGCAGAAGTTCGATCCGGCGCAGGACCCCAAGGCGACTTTGGGCAAGGTGCTACGCCTGACGCTGGACGGGCAGCCGGCGGGCGATCCGGGGCTGACGGCGAAGGGCTTCCATCCCGCGGTATGGTCGTACGGGCACCGCAACCTGCTGGGCATCGCCTTCGACGCGCAGGGCAATTTGTGGGAGCAGGAAATGGGGCCGAAGGGCGGCGACGAGGTCAATCTGATCGTCGCCGGACGCAATTACGGCTATCCGCTCGTGTCGGAGGGCGATCATTATGACGGCCGCCCGATCCCGCGCCACAGCACCCGCCCCGATCTGGAGGCGCCCAAGGTCGCGTGGAACCCGGTGATCTCGCCGGGCGGGCTGATCGTCTATTCGGGCAAGCTGTTCCCGCAATATGCCGGCGACCTGTTCATCGGTGGCCTGTCGAGCGAGGCGCTGGTCCGGGTCGACGTCAACGGTACCAATGCCGCCAAGGGCGATCAGTGGCCGATGAACGCCCGTATACGCGAAGTGGAGGAGGGGCCGGATGGCGCCATCTGGGTGTTGCAGGATGGGGCCAATGCCAAGCTGCTGAAGCTCACTCCGCGCAGCTGATTACAGGCGGGCGAGCGTGGCCGGGTCGCGCTCGCCATTGTAGAAGGCGTCGAGGATCGCGGCGAAGTCCGGTTCGCCGCCATCCGCTGCGGCCTCGAACAGGGTCATCGACGAGCGTAGCTTGATTGCGTCGATCGATCCGAGGATGCGGCCGATATCTTGCCCACGATGCGGCAACAGCGCCTGTACCGATTCGCGCAGCCGCTTTCCGAGTAACGAATGGGCGAGATAGGCGCGGGCTTCGCCGAGATCGCGAATCGCGAAATGGCGGGCGGTCGGGCTTTGGCCGAGGCCGGCGATCTGCGGAAAGACGAACCACATCCAGTGGCTGCGCTTGGCCCCGGCGCGCAGTTCGGCAAGCGCTTGCGGATAGCTGTCGCGCTGTGCCTCGACGAAGCGGTGCAGGTCGTTTTCCATTGGCGCGACATGGGGATGCGTGGCGGCATCGCCAGTGCTGACAACGTTTACCGTTGATCCGTATACCAAGGCTGGCTTAGCATGGGCGCTCCAACGATCCTTGGGAGGGGACATGTATAAGAGCTGGATGGCGGCCGCTTTGGTTGCCGTGGTCGCTGCGCCGTCGACCGCACAGACCGCCGAAGATTTTGCCGCGAAGGTCATCAATGCGCCGATGCCGGGCAGCCTGCAGGTCTATGGCATTCCCAAGCCGCCGTTGACGCGGACCAAGGATGTCGATGGCGGCAAGATGCTGCGGATCGCGATACCGGGCGCGGACAAGCAGCCGTGGAACATCCAGCTCCAGTCGCCGACCAACGCGCCGGTGGCGAAGGGGGACCGGCTGGTCCTCGCCTTCCACGTCCGCGCGACCGGCATGCCGGCGGGAACCAAGGCGAAAATCGCCAGCGCGGGGGTTCAGCTGAACAAGGAACCTTACACCACCATTCTCGGTGGGCCGATCGAGGTCGGGGAGGCGTTCGAGTTCCAGCAGGTGACCGGCCGGGCCGATCGCGACTATGCAGCGGGAGAGTTGATGGCGTCGCTGCAACTGGCGACGGGTAAGCAGACCTTCGAATTCGGGCCGTTGTTCATCATCAATCTCGACAAGAAGTGAGCCTTGCGGCGGCGCGGGTCAGTCCCGCGTCGCCGTCAGGAAATAGTCGAGCGAGACGTCGTCCGAAAGCTTGAAGCCGTGCGTCGCCGAGAAGGCGAGGCCGGTCGGCGGCGATACGGTCATGCCGCCGGCTTGCAGATGCGTGGCGAGTTCGTCGGGCGTCAGGAACTTGTCCCAGCCATGCGTGCCGCGCGGGATCAGGCCGATCCCTTCGCCGACCGAGATCATCGCAAGGCGCGACAGCGCGGTGCGGTTGGGGGTCGACACGATCAGCAAGCCGCCGGGTGCCACCGCCTGCGTCAGCGCATGGGCGAAGGCGGCGGGGTTGGCGACATGCTCGATCACCTCCAGCGAGGTGACGAGGTCGAACTGCCGCCCGGCGACCGCTTCGACGCCCCCCGCCAGATACTCGATCGACAGGCCGGATTGCGCGGCATGGGCGCTGGCGGCACCAATATTTTCGGGGGCGGCATCGACGCCGGTTACCCGACCGCCCAGCCGGGCGAGCGGCTCGGCGAGCAGCCCCGCGCCACAGCCGACGTCGAGCACGGTCTTGCCCTCGAGCGGGGTGAAGCCGAGACCGTCGCCGCCCCAATGCGAATCGATCGCGGCGCGGACGAAGCCGAGGCGCACCGGGTTCAGCCGGTGAAGCATCGCCGAGCTGCCATGGGGGTTCCACCAGTCGGCGGCGAGCTCGCCGAAATGCGCCGCTTCGCGCGCGACGACGCTTGATTGCGCGACCGCGGCTTTTGGGGACATAAAGATTGCTTCGCTTGCGTTCGTCATGGCGCTCTCCTATCAGCCGCCGCCATTCCCCCCAAGGATGAATGGCAAAACGCATGGCGCGGATCGTGATGAAGTTCGGTGGCACCTCGATGGCGGGGATCGAACGCATTCGCAACGTCGCCCAGCGCGTAAAGCGCGAGGTCGAAGGGGGCAATCAGGTCGCGGTGGTCGTGTCGGCGATGGCGGGCGATACCGACCGGCTGGTCGGGTTCTGCCGCGAGGCATCGGCGCTGTACGACCCGCGCGAATATGACGCGGTGGTGTCGTCGGGCGAACAGGTGACCAGCGGGCTGCTGGCGATCGCGTTACAGGCGATCGGCGTGCCGGCGCGGTCGTGGCTGGGCTGGCAATTGCCGATCCGCACCAGCGACGCCCATGCGACGGCACGGATCGAATCGATCGATACGACCGCGCTCGACGAATCGCTGGCGCGTGGCGAGGTGGCGGTGATCCCGGGATTTCAGGGCGTGACCGACGAGCAGCGCATCACGACGCTGGGGCGCGGCGGGTCGGACACGTCGGCGGTGGCGATGGCGGCGGCGATGCAGGCCGATCGCTGCGACATCTACACCGATGTCGACGGCGTCTATACCACCGACCCGCGCATCGTGCCGCGCGCGCGCAAGCTGGCGCGGGTGACGTATGAGGAAATGCTCGAGCTCGCCTCGGTCGGGGCGAAGGTGCTCCAGACCCGATCGGTCGGGCTGGCGATGAAGGAACAGGTCCGCGTCCGCGTGCTGTCGTCGTTCGACGATAGCCGCGACGAGGATGGATATCGTGGAACGCTGATCGTCGGCGAAGAGGAAGTGACGGACATGGAACGGCAGCTCATCACCGGCATCGCGCACGACAAGAACGAGGCGAAGATCACGCTGGTCGCGGTGCCCGATCGCCCCGGTGCGGTCGGATCGATCTTTGCCCCGCTGGCCGCCGCCGGCATCAATGTCGACATGATCGTGCAGAACATCGCCCATTCGGCGGGGTCGACCGACGTGACCTTCACGGTGCCCGCCGCCGAACTGGCCCGTGCGCTCGACACGCTGGAAAAGGCGAGCACCGATATCGGCTTCGCCAAGCTGCTGCACGACACGCGGGTCGCCAAGATCTCGATCGTCGGCGTCGGCATGCGCAGCCATGCGGGTGTGGCGTCGACCATGTTTCAGACGCTGGGTGATCGCGGCATCAACATCCAGGCGATCACCACGTCGGAGATCAAGGTCAGCGTGCTGATCGAAGAGGATTATACCGAACTGGCGGTGCGCGTGCTGCACACGGCGTACGGGCTGGACGCCGAGGGGTAACCAGATCCTCCCCGGCACGGGGAGGGGGACCGCCGCGCAGCGGTGGTGGAGGGGGTGAGCCACGCAACGCAACCGTTGTGGATGCCGACACCCCCCTCCATCAGCCTGCGGCTGGTCCCCCTCCCCGCTCCGCGGGGAGGATTTATTCGCCGATGAGGTGCACCGCGATCCTTCTGCGATGCGCCGCGCGGCGGTGTTCGAACAAATAGATGCCCTGCCACGTGCCCAGCACCGGGCGGTGGCCGATCACCGGGATCGACAGCGACGTGTTGGTCAATGCCGTACGCAGATGCGCGGGCATGTCGTCGGGCCCTTCCTCGTCATGGGCATAGCGGTCGCTTTCGGGCGCGATGTGGCGGAAATAGCGTTCGAGGTCGTCGCGCGCCGCTTCGCTCGCATTTTCCTGCACCAGCAACGAGGCCGAGGTGTGGCGGCAGAACAGGGTCAGCAGCCCGCTGGCGATGCCCGTCGAATCGACCCAGTGCCGGACCTGTCCGGTGATCAGCACCAGCCCCTGTCCATTGGTGGTGACGACCAGCTCGCCATGTTCCTGTCGCATCATCGTCACTGCTTGCCCGAAGCCGCCCGCCCGCGCTAGGCGGGGCAATGACCAACGCTTCGATCGGCGCCGAGCGCCTTGAGCGCCGGATGGCGCGTGGCTGTGACTTTCTGGGTACCGAGACCGCGATCCTGTGCGGCGCGATGTCGTGGGTGAGCGAGCGCAACCTCGTCGCCGCCATCTCCAATGCCGGCGGCTTCGGGGTGATCGCGTGTGGGGCGATGACCCCCGAGCTGCTCGATGCCGAGATTGCCGGGACCAAAAAGCTGACGACCAAGCCGTTCGGCGTGAACCTGATCACCATGCATCCGGCGCTGTTCGACCTGATCGACGTCTGCGGACGGCACGGCGTGACCCATGTCGTGCTGGCCGGCGGCCTGCCGCCCAAGGGGTCGCTGGAGGCGATCAAGGCGACCGGGGCCAAGGTCATCGCCTTTGCGCCCGCGCTGGCGCTGGCGAAGAAGCTGATCCGGTCGGGCGCCGATGCGCTGGTGATCGAGGGGATGGAGGCCGGTGGCCATATCGGCCCCGTCTCCACCAGTGTGCTCGCGCAGGAAATGCTGCCCGAGGTGGCGGATCAGGTGCCGGTGTTCGTCGCGGGCGGGATCGGCCGGGGCGAGGCGATCGCCGGTTACCTCGACATGGGTGCGGCGGGCGTGCAGCTCGGCACCCGCTTCGTCTGCGCGACCGAATCTATCGCGCATCCGGCGTTCAAGAAGGCGTTTCTGCGCGCATCGGCGCGTGACGCCGTCGCCAGCGTGCAGATCGACCCGCGGTTGCCGGTGATCCCGGTGCGCGCGCTGAAGAATGCCGGGGGCGAGTTGTTCACCGCCAAGCAGCGCGAGGTCGCGCAGATGCTCGACGAGGGCGGCGTGGCGATGGCCGAGGCGCAGTTGCAAATCGAACATTATTGGGCGGGCGCGCTGCGCCGGGCGGTGATCGACGGCGATGTCGAGCATGGCAGCCTGATGGCCGGCCAGTCGGTCGGCATGGTGACCAAGGAAGAGCCGGCGGCGGAGATCATCGCGACGCTGATGGCGGAAGCCGCGCAAGCGCTGGAGAAGCGGGCGGTTTGAGCCCAAAGTTCACAAAGTTCACACTTGTGCAGGCTTTGTATCGTTGACGTCGGTGGGCTGATGCACCTGCGGTTTTTGGGCCGCGCGGGTGGAGATACGGACGGTGCGACAGAGCGTGGGGCGAGCCTGTCACGGCTTTGCGGTGTAGGAAAGCGCCGGTCGGTTGCGGATGAGGGTGACCTGCTCGGTCGTCGGGGGGTAGGAAGGACCGGGATCGGGTCGAGACCTTTGCGAAAGTCCCTTTCCGTACCCCGGCGAAGGCCGAGGCCCAGTTGGGGGATGGCAGTAAGTTACGGAAAAGCCTTCCCAACTGGACCCCGGCCTGCGCCGGGGTACGGGGAGTTTTCGAGTGACGGGCGACGTTCGCCGCGTTTTCGATCGGGTCCGGCTAACGTAAGGATGCGGGGCAACGTTACCGCCCCATCGGCCCGTCCTTGGCCAGCCATGCCAGCGCCGATTCGCGCGCTTCGAACAGGGCGATGTTGGGGGCGAGGCGCTTGGCCTGCATCTTCAGCAGCGTACTGTTGGCGATGATCGCGATGCGACGCGACGTGACGTTCGGATTGGCGGCGATCTGTTCGAGCAGCGGCAGCACGTCGCGCGGCTGGACCGCGAATTGCGTCATGTCGAACAACGTGACCTGCTGACCCAGCGGACAGCCGAGCGTCGGCAGGCGGCCGAGCGTCGTGGCCAGCGCGTCGCGGAAGCGCAGCACGATCGCCGGATCCCACAGCCCGCGCAGGTCGATGTCGAGCATCCTGCGCGCCGGATCGATCCGGATGGTGAAGGCGGCATCGTCGATCTTCAGCGAATCGGGCATCGTAACCTATTCCGCTAGCGGCGGTTTTTACGCAACCGAACGCCGCCAATGTCGATCAATAGGCGCGACGTACCGCGAATTCGACCGCCTCGACCATCGCGTCCTTGGCCGGACCGTCGGGGAAACGACCGATCGCGTCGATCGCGCGCTGCCCGTAATGACGGGCGCGGGCGAGCGTGTCGTCGACCGCGCGCGACGATTGGACCAGGGTGATCGCATGGGCGAAATCGGCGTCGCTGGCGCTTTTGCCCGACACCGCGTCGCGCCAGAAGCTGCGCGCGGTTTCATCGCCACGGGCATAGGCGAGGATGACCGGCAGCGTCATCTTGCCTTCGCGGAAATCGTCGCCGGCATCCTTGCCCATGGTATCGGCGTCGGACACGTAATCGATGGCGTCGTCGACCAGCTGGAACGCGATGCCGAGATTGCGGCCATAGGCGTCGAGCGCGGCTTCGTCGGCGTCCGGGCGTTCGGCGACGATCGCGGCGATGCGACAGGCGGCGGCGAACAGGGCGGCGGTCTTGGCACCGATGATGTCGAGATAGCGGTCCTCGGGCGTGTCGATGCGGCGGATCGCGGTCAGCTGATTGACCTCGCCCTCCGCGATCACGGCGGAGGCACCCGACAGGACGCGCAGCGCCTTCAGGCTTTCCGCCTCGACCATCAGTTCGAAGCTCTTGGAGAACAGGAAGTCGCCGACCAGGACGCTCGCCGGGTTGCCCCAGATGATGTTGGCAGTGCGCTTGCCCCGGCGCAGATCCGATCCGTCGACGACATCGTCGTGGAGCAATGTCGCGGTGTGGATGAATTCGACCGCTGCGGACAGCAGGTGGTGGCGCGTGCCGCCATAGCCGATCAGCTTCGCACAGGCGAGCGTAAGCATCGGCCGCATCCGTTTGCCCCCGCCCGCGATCAGATGGCCGGCGAGTTCGGGGATCAGCGGGATCTTCGACTGCATCCGGTCCAGAATGACCGAATTGACGCGATTCATGTCGTCGGCGACGAGCGCCATCAGCGGATCGAGCGAGGGTTCGGTCCGCTTGTCGAGGCGGTGCAGGGTAGCCGTCATGTCGTAAGCGATGTGGCGGTTCACGCTACCGAACGCAAGGGAAAGGCGGGGTTGCGCGACGCGCCCGGTCGCGCGAAAGGGGCGGACCCCCGGCATCACCCGCCGTTCAGGAAGGATCGCCATGTCCGATGCGACGCTGCAACGCTTTCGCCAGAGCATCGACAATATCGATGCCGCTTTGGTCTTTCTGCTGGCCGAACGGTTCAAGGTGACGCAGGCGGTCGGCCGGTACAAGGCCGACGAAGGACTGCCCGCCGCCGATCCGGGCCGCGAGGAGGCGCAGATCGCGCGGTTGCGGGCGCTGGCGCGCGATGCCGATCTCGACCCCGAATTTTCCGAAAAATTCCTGCGCTTCATCATCGACGAGGTGATCCGCCATCACCGGTCGATGCAGGACGGCGGCGCGGCGTGAGCGACGACCGGATCGTCTTCGCCCCCGACGATGTCGATCTGACCCGATCGCCGCTTCGCCGCGATATCGCCGAGCCGACCTATGTGCTCGGCGCGTTCAATCCGGCGCTGACGCGGCTGCCCAACGGCAATCTGCTGCTGCTGGTGCGGATTGCCGAGGCGCTCAGCGATCCGGTGCGGGACGGGCAGGTCCGCTCGATCCGCTGGACGGCGAAGGGTTATGTGCTCGACGGGTTCGCGGCGGATGCGGCGGATGTGCGCGATCCGCGATTCTTCGCGCTGACCGGTGGGGCCTATCCGTTCCTCGGGCTGACGTCGCTGTCGTGGTTGCTGCCGGTCGAATTGTCGGCCGATGGACAGCGGGTGGTGGCGGTACATTACGACCGCGCGGTCGAACCGTCTGCCGAGTATGCGCAGTACGGGATCGAGGACCCGCGCATCGTCGTGATCGACGGCATCTACTGGATGACGGTGTGCGGGGTGTCGGGCGGGCGGTTGTGCACGGTGATGTACCGGTCGGACGACGGTTTCGACTGGCGGTCGCAGGAGATCGTGCTCGATCATGGCAACAAGGACATGGTGCCGTTCGAGGGGCGTGTGGGGGAGTGCTATGTGTCGCTGACCCGGCCATTGTCGGATGCGTGGTTCGTCGCGGCGCCCGATGGGGCGGAGGGTAGCGGGCCGAGCATCAACCTCGCCACCTCGCCCGACATGCTGCACTGGCGGCCGCTTTCCGAACCGGCGCTCAGGCCGTTGAAGGGGGCGGCGGCGTACAAGCTGGGCGGCGGCACGCCCCCGGTGCGGACGGCGCGCGGGTGGATGCTGCTGTATCATGGCGTCGAGAAACAGGGCGCGGTCGGGGTGTACCGGACCTATCGCGCGCTGATCGATGCCGATGCGACCCGGGTGCTGGAGCGCGACGAATCGGTCGCGGTGCTGGAGGCGGCAAGCGACCTGATCGCGCCGATCGCGCATCAGGCGTATCTGCCGCAGCCGGTGGTGTTCACGACCGGGATCGTGCGCGACGGCGACGACTGGATCGTGGCGTCGGGCGAAGCGGACCTTGCGTGCCGACTGACCCGGATCGAGGGGCGGCGGCTGGGTTAGCCTCTCCGTCTTTCCTCCACCGTTTGCTTCGAGCGCAGGTTCGAGCCTGTCGAGAACCGAAGTCGAGAAGGGGGTGCCCCAAGCGGGGCGTTCTCGACGGGCGCTTCTCGACAAGCTCGAAGCTGCTCGAACCGAACGGGTAGCGTAGAGATCAGACCCCCAGCCACACCCTCAACGGATTGGCCGGGTCCGCCACCAGCTTCACGGTCAGCGCGAGCGAAATGACGACCAGCAACGGCCGGATGGCGCGGCCGCCGAACCGGATGGCGAGTGCCGCGCCGACCTGTCCACCGGCGAGGCTGGCGACCGCCATGGCGACGCCTAGCGTCCACCACACATGCCCGCCCGCAACCAGCACGGTGACGCCGGCCAGGTTGCTGGCGAGGTTTAAAAGCTTGGTATGCGCGACCGCCCGCGTCGCGCCCATGCCGGCGGCGGTGACCAGCAACAAGGTGAAGAACGACCCCGTGCCCGGCCCGAAAAAACCGTCATAGGTGCCGATCGCCGCGACCGCGAGCAGCAGCCCGGCCGGCGCAAGGCGGGTATGGGTATCGACGTCGGACAGGCGCGGGCCGAACAGGAAATACATCGCCATCGCGACCAGCAAGACCGGCAGCACCGCCGACAGGAAATGCGGGTCGATCGCCTGCACCAGCGCCGCGCCGACCGCGGCTCCGACGAACGAGGCGAGCGTCGGCCATGCGAAGCGGCGCAGGTCGATATGTCCCTTGCGCCAGAAGGCGAAGGTCGCACCGGCGGTGCCGCACGAGCTTTGCAGCTTGTTGGTGCCGAGTGCCGCGACCGGCGGTACGCCCGCGGCGAGCAGTGCCGGCAGGGTGATTAGCCCGCCGCCGCCCGCCATCGCATCCAGCGTCGCCGCAGCGAATGCGACCAGCATGAGCAGGGCGATGAGGTCGATGTCCATCGGGTGCGGGTAGCGGGGATCGTGGTGGTGGGGAACCTCCCGTCTCCACCCCTTTGTCACTCGCGCGCAGGCGGGAGTCCATAAACGCCACGTTCGCGAATGAGCCGCGGCGGCATGGGTTATGGGTTCCCGCCTGCGCGGGAACGACGTCGGATGTTCGAAACAGGTGGGGAGCTTCTGTTGCCCGGTGCTCCCCGTACCGCTGGAATCCGATTCTGTTGCCCGGTTCGGTCCAACCGCGCTATTTTGGAGTAACTTCAGGCCGTGAGGCTCTTAGTTACGCCGCAATCGCGAGTGCTTCGTTATCGTTGGCACTTGTGTGTATGGGCCGTTGCGGTGGTCCCATTCCGAACGAAAACAGCGCTTTTCAACACACGTCGATCCTGGTTCGGCCCCGTCAGAAACGGTGTCCAGAAACACCACCTTGTGGTGGAGCCGCCGGGTACTGCCCCCGGGTCCGCTGCGTCTATTGCACGCCGCAGTTTATCGTCATAGCCGGCTGGAAGCCGACAAGATGGGATATAGGCGGTTGTCCCGGCTTTGAAAAGAAGCGTACTTCCCTTGATGTAGCGCAAGTGGCATGGGCGTTGGACGATGTTGACCCAGCGTTCCCGCTATGCGTTGCGCGCCATGCTGTTCCTTGCCGAACAACCCGCGGGCGAGGCGCCCATGCCGATGCACCGCATAGCCACCGCCGCGAACGTGCCGCGCAAGTTCCTAGAACTGATCCTCGCCGACCTGCGCGAGGCGGGGTTCCTGCTGTCGACGCGCGGCAAGGCGGGCGGTTATCACCTCGCCCGGCCGGCGCATCTGATCTCGCTGGGCGAGATCATTCGCGTGATCGAGGGGCCGCTGGCGCTGGTGCCGTGCGTCAGCCGCACCGCCTATCGCCCGTGCGGCGATTGCAAGGACGAGGCGAGCTGCGCGATTCGCCATGCCATGGCACGGGTGCGTGACGAGACGGCGCGGATCCTCGACGGGACCAGTCTGGCGCAGGCAGCGGCGCTGGAGCTGGCGGCGGCGTGAGGTAGCCCCTCCCTTATCAGGGAGGGGAGTAAGGTCAGGCTTCCGGCCGCGCCCGCGCCGCGCGCAGTTCGTCGCGGATTTCGCGGAGCAGGGCGATGTCGGCCGGATCGGCGGCGGGCGGGGCCTCGCCGGTCTTCTGTTCCTCGTGCACGACCGCGATCGCGCGGTTCACGAACTTGACCAGCAGGAAGACGATGAAGGCGAGGATCAGGAAGTTGATCACCACGCTGATGAATTCGCCATAGCCGAACAGCGGCACGCCCGCCGCCTTCAACGCGGCATAATTGTCGGGCGACCCGGCATAGGTCGCCGGGATCGGGCCGAGTTTCAGGAAATAGCTGGAAAAATCGAACCCGCCGAACAGCCAGCCGATCACCGGCATGATGATGTCGTCGGTCAGCGATTTGGTGATCGTCCCGAACGCCGCACCGATGATGACGCCGACCGCGAGGTCGAGGACGTTGCCACGCGCGACGAAGGTGCGGAATTCCTTGATCATTCCCATGACCATCTCCCCATGGTTGAGGGCACCCTTGTGCTTCGATACGGTGCCGCCAGGCAAGGGCCAGGACAGGAAGTTCGATGATCGACAGCGACGCTCCCGAAGAAGTGATGTGGGCCGGGCGCTTCATCACCGCCAAGAAACGCGGGCGCTGGGAATATGTCGGGCGCGCCAACGGCATCGGCGCGGCGGTGATCGTGGCGATCGACGACGGCCATGTGCTGCTGGTCGAGCAGTATCGCGTGCCGCTGGGCCGCGCATGCATCGAACTGCCCGCCGGACTGGTCGGCGACGACGCGGCGGGAGAGGCGGCCGCGGTCGCGGCGGCGCGCGAGCTGGAAGAGGAAACCGGCTACCGGGCGGGCAAGATGACGTCGCTCGGTGAATATCATTCGTCGCCGGGGATGGTGTCGGAAAGTTTCACGCTGTTCCGCGCCGGGGAGCTGACGCGGGTCGGCGATGGCGGCGGGGTGCCGGGGGAGGACATTGTCGTCCACCGGGTGGCGTGCACGGAACTGGCCGGGTTCGTTGCGGAGCAGCGGGCGGCGGGGAAGGCGGTCGATGTGAAGTTGTTGTTGCTGTTGGCGCCGGTTTTGTTGGCGTGATTTGCGACTAGACCGTTCATGCTGAGTAGGGGCTGAGCGAAGTCGAAGAGCTGTATCGAAGCACCGTGGGCGGTCCTTCGATACGCCATTTCGACAAGCTCAATGGCTACTCAGGACGAACGGTTGGGGTAGGATTCGGTTTTTCCCGTCCTGTCCCGTATCTTCCTCGCCCGTTTGCTTCGAGCGCAGGTTCGAGCCTGTCGAGAACCGAAGTCGAGAAGGGGGTGCCTCACGCAACCCGTTCTCGACGGACGCTTCTCGACTTCGCTCGAAGCTGCTCGAACCGAACGGGATACAGTAAGGAAGAGTAAGTGCGGAGGGCGTCAGCCCTTGTGGTTGCCGCTCGGGCTGGCACTCGGCGTCGGGCCGGGCACGCGGCACGGTACGATCTTTTCCGGTGCCGGCCGTGCACCCTCTGGCGTGAACATCGCGATATAGCCGCCGGCTGAGGGCATTTTCTGCAACTCGACCATCCGATATCCTACCGCCTCGAATTCGCATTTCAGCAGCGCGGGCGGGGTGCCGTGATTCTGGGTCGGGCGGTCGGCGTCGACCACCACGACCTGTCCACCAGCGCGCAGCGACGGGCGCAAGTTCCAGAGGAACGCGTACGGCTCGGCGATTTCATGGTACATATGGACCATCAGCACCCGGTCGAAACTGTTCGCCGGCAGCTTCGCATCATCGGGTTCGCCCAGCCGGACGCTGACATTGTCGAGCCGTTCGCGCGCCACGCGCTGCGCCAGCGCGTCGCGGATCTGCGGGATGATATCCTCGGCCAGCACGCGGCCATCGGGACCGACGCGCTGCGCCATGCGGATGGTGTAATAGCCCTCACCCGCGCCGATATCGGCGACGGTCATGCCGGATGCGATGCCGGCGCGGTCCATGACCAGCTCCGCCTCGTTCAGCCGGTCGCGCGCTTCCTCGGTCGACCAGCGCGCCGACACGATCGTCGCCACCGGCCGGTCGGCCTTCGGAAAGTCATGGCGGTCCTCCCGCTGCCCATTGGCGACCGCGCTCGGCTGCGTCGCATCGCAGCCGGCCAGCAGCAACAACAACGCCGGGAGGACGCGGTGCATCTCAGTCGACATCCTCGACATCGACCGATTCGCCGGTCACGCGCTGCGACAGCGCCGCCGCCATGAACGGGTCGAGCGCACCGTCGAGCACGTCGCCCGGCGCGGTCGAGACGACACCGGTGCGCAGGTCCTTCACCATCTGGTACGGCTGCAACACGTACGATCGGATCTGGTGACCCCAGCCGATATCGGTCTTGGTCGCGTTCTCCGCATTGGCCTCCGCCTCGCGGATCGCCAGTTCGCGCTCGTACAGGCGCGCGCGCAGCTGGTTATAGGCCTCGGCCTTGTTCTTGTGCTGCGACCGCTGGTTCTGACACTGCACGACGATGCCGGTCGGGATGTGGGTGATCCGCACCGCCGAATCGGTGGTGTTGATGTGCTGACCACCGGCACCCGACGCGCGGTACGTGTCGATGCGCAGGTCGCTTTCGTTATATTCGACCTCGATATTGTCGTCGATCACCGGATAGACCCAGATCGACGCGAACGAGGTGTGCCGCCGCGCCGCGCTGTCATAGGGGCTGATGCGGACGAGCCGGTGGACGCCGCCCTCGGTCTTGGCGAAGCCGTAGGCGTTCTCGCCCTTGATCAGCAGCGTCGCCGACTTGATCCCGGCCTGTTCGCCCGAATGCTGGTCGACCAGCTCGACCTTCAGCCCACGCCGTTCGGCCCAGCGGGTGTACATGCGTTGCAGCATGCCGGCCCAGTCCTGGCTTTCGGTCCCACCCGCGCCGGCATTGATTTCGATATAGGTGTCGTTGGCATCGGCCTCGCCCGACAGCAGCGCCTGTACCTTGTCATGATCGGCGCGTTTGGCGAGTTCGGCGAGATTGGCGACGCCTTCGTCGGCCATCTCGGCATCGCCCTCTTCGTCGGCCATCTCGATCAGTTCGACGGTGTCGGCCAGTTCGCGTTCGATGGTGCGGGTGGCGGTAATCGCCTCGTCCAGCCGGCGGCGTTCGCGCATGACTTCCTGCGCGGCCTTGGGATCGTTCCACAATGCCTGGTCCTCGACGCGCGCGTTCAGCTCGTCGAGCCGACGCAGCGCGCGGTCCCAATCGAGGAAGCGGCGCAACAGCGAGAGCGCATCGTTGATCTTGTCTACATGGGCTTGCGCTTCGGCGCGCATGGGAAAACTCCGGAAAATCTGAATCGAAGGGAATGCCGCCGATATAGGCGGCGCGCTAGTAGATTCCCCCTTCGCGTTGCAAGAAGTCGCTGTCGCGCGGTTGCGCCTGTTGCTGTGTCGGGGCGGTCCGGGTCGGATCGCGGGTGACCGGCGCCCGCGCCTCGCCCAGCCGGCCGGCGGCACGGCGCGCCTCGGTCTCGGGCTTGAACGCTTCCCAGATCACCGCCGCCTTGGGATCGGTGGTCGGCCATGCGCCATAGACCGGACGGCCGCTGGCGCGGTCGATGCGGACCATGCGGATGCCGGTGGGCGCGCGGAAGGGCAGCACCTCCATGTCCTGATAGGCCTTTACAGCGAACGTCTTGTAGATCGGCGCGGCGATCGTCCCGCCCTGCGCATAGCCGCCGAGATTGCGGGGCGAATCGAAGCCTAGATAAAGTCCCGCGATCATCTGCGGCGTGCCGCCGACGAACCAGACGTCGGTCGGACCGGTCGAGGTGCCGGTCTTGCCCATGATCGGACGATTGAGATCGCGCAGCGTGGTGGCCGTGCCGCGCTGGATCACCCCCTCCATGATATGCACCATCTGGTAGGCGCTCATCGCGTCCATCACCTGTCGCGACTTGATCTGCGGCCGCGGCATCGGCTTGCCGTCCCAGTCGGGGGCGTTGCAGCCGTCGCAGGCGCGCCAGTTGGTGGGCAGGATCACCTTGCCGCGGCGGTCCTGCACGAAATCGATGACCGTCGGCTGCAATTCGCGGCCCTGATTGGCGAGAATCGAATAGGCGTTGACCATGCGCAGCACCGTCGTCTCGCCCGCGCCCAGCGCATAGGAGAGATAGGGCGGAAACTTCGTGTCGCTGACGCCGACGCGCTGGATCAGGTCGTTGACCTTGTCCATGCCGGTCTGCGCCGCCGCACGCACCGTCATCAGGTTGCGCGACTGTTCGATGCCCCAACGCATGGTGTGCGGGCCGGCCCCGCCGCCGCCGAAGTTGCGGAAGCATTTCTGCCCCAACCGACCGCCCTGATTCACGCAGAACGGGCCGTCGACGATGATCGAGGCCGGGGTCATGCCAGCCTCCAGCGCGGCGGCATAGACGATCGGCTTGATCGTGGAGCCAGGCTGGCGCATCGCCTGCGTCGCGCGGTTGAACGACTGGATGCGGCTGTCGAACCCGCCCTGCATGGCGAGGATGCGGCCGGTGCGCGGGTCCTCGACCACCATGCCGCCCGACACGCGCGGGACCGAACGCAGCGACCATTGGCTGCCGGCCGGCGCGACGGCGAGGATGTCGCCGCGCTGGATCGCGCCAAAGGCGTTGCCGGTGCCGCCGCGGACCGGCATCTGCGCATTGCCGCGCGGCAACGTGCCGGTGCGGCCGTCGGCGAACCCGATCCGCGCGTCGCTCGCATCCTTGTCGATGACGATCGCCGCCTGCCAATCCTGATAATCGACGCCGATATTGGTGTTGAGCAGCGCCTGCTGCCAATTGTCGCCGTTGATCGTCGCGCGCGGCTTGTTGAGCGGCCCCGACCAGCCGCGCCCCGAATCGAAACGGATGAGGCCGCTGCGCAGCGCATCCTGCGCATCCTGCTGGATCTTCGGGTCGAGCGAGGTGCGGACCCACAGGCCGCCGGCATAGACGCTGTACGGGCCGTCCTTCGCATTCTCGCCGAACTGGCCGAGCAGCTGGCGACGGACTTCCTCGATGAAATAGCCCCCGGCGGTTTCCTGACGCGGGGTCTGGCGCGGGATGGTGCCGAGCGGCTGGGCGATGGCGGCGGCGCGTTGGGCGGCGGTGATGAAGCCGTTGCGCTCCATTTCGCCCAGCACCCAGTTGCGGCGGGTGATCGCGCGGTCGTATCCGCGTTCGGGCGTGTAGTTCGACGGCCCCTTGGGCAGGATCGCCAGATAGGCCATTTGCGGCAGCGTCAGCTCGCGCAGTTCCTTGCCGAAATAGGCATGGCTCGCCGCCTCGACGCCGAACGCGTTCCGGCCGAGCGCGATCTGGTTGAGATAGAGTTCGAGGATCTGCTGCTTGGTCAGCGCGTCTTCGATCCGGTAAGCGAGCAGCGCTTCCTTCGCCTTGCGGACATAGCTGACCTCGTTGGTCAGCAGCAGGTTCTTGGCGACCTGTTGCGTGATCGTCGACGCGCCGATCGGGCGGCCGTCGTTGCGCAAATTGGTCAGGATCGCCGAGGCGATGCCGGGATAGTCGACGCCGTGATGTTCGAAGAAGGTCCGGTCCTCGGCGGCGAGGAACGCGCGGACCAGCAGCGGTGGATATTCGGCATAGGACAGCTGCACCCGGCGTTCGCGCGCATAGCTGTGGATCGGATCGCCCTCGATCCCGCGGACATTGGTGGGCAACGGCGGTTCATAGGCACGCAGCGAATCGACCGATGGCAGGGTGCGCCACAGCAGCAGCCAGATCAGGAACACGCCGATCCCGGACAGCAACAGGGCAATGGCCGGCAGGCGGAACCACCACCGTCGCCGGATGCGGGCGAAACGGGCCCGCCGGGAGGGGGCGGGGGTGGTGTCGGTATCGGATACGCTCATCGCCCGCGCGGTTTAGCAGGTTTGGCCGTGGGGGAAAGCCGGGCGTGGATCGGCGGTGCAGCCGGTCCTTCGATACGCCGCTGCGTACGGACTGCCCGGAGAAAGAAGGTCAGTCGTCCGCCGCCAGCGCTTCGGCCAGCAGCGAGCGGATCGCGCGCAGCTCGATGATCCGTGCGGCGCGGCGCGGGACGGGCGCGACGGGCACCGCCGGCGCCTTTGCCTCCTGCGCCAGCAATTGCTGCACGCCGCGCACGGTATAGCCGTGTTCGCCGAGCAGCGTCTGGATCCGGCGCAGCAGCGCGACGTCCTCGGGCCGGTAATAGCGGCGGTCGCCGGCGCGGGTCAGTGGGCGAATTTGTGGAAAACGCCCTTCCCAATAGCGCAGCCGGTGCTGCGGCACCCCCAGGTCGCGCGCCACTTCGCCGATCGTGCGATAGGCGGTGGCGGATTTGTCGACCGGGGGCGGCAACCGATTCCGTTCAGGCGGCGACGATGCGGTCGCGCATCATCTGGCTGGCGCGGAAGGTAAGCACGCGGCGTGGCGCGATCGGCACTTCGATGCCGGTCTTGGGGTTGCGGCCGATCCGCTCACCCTTGTCGCGCAGGACGAAGCTGCCGAAGCCCGAAATCTTGACATTCTCGCCCGCGGCCAGCGCATCGCACATATGATCGAGGATCTGTTCGACGACGCCCGCGGAATCGGCACGCGACAGACCGATCTCACGATGCATTTCTTCGGCGAGGTCGGCGCGGGTCAGCGTACCATCGGAAACCATTGGAGAAATCCTTATTTCGACTACACCGCGTCCGCTAGCACAGCGTATACGAAGATTCAAAAATACTAAAGGATTACCAACGCACTACGGCGGCGCCCCATGTAAAGCCACCCCCCATCGCCTCCAGTACGACGATGTCGCCCGGCTGGATGCGTCCGTCGCGCGTCGCGACGTCCAGGGCGAGCGGGACCGAGGCGGCCGATGTGTTGGCGTGGATGTCGACCGTCACCACGACCTTTTCGGGCGCGAGGCCCAGCTTGCGCGCGGTCGCATCGAGGATGCGGGCATTGGCCTGATGCGGCACGACCCAGTCGACATCGTCGGCGGTCAGTCCCGCGAGTTCCAGCGATTCGCCCATGACGCTGGCAAGGTTGACCACCGCATGGCGGAACACTTCCTTGCCCTTCATGCGCAGCTTGCCGACGGTGCCGGTCGTCGACGGACCGCCATCGACATAGAGCAGGCCGTTGTGGCGGCCATCGGCATGCAGGCGGGTGGCGAGGATGCCTTGCGGCTTTTCGCCGTCGGTGTCGCGTCCCTCCAGCACGATTGCGCCCGCGCCATCGCCGAACAGGACGCAGGTCGTGCGGTCTTCCCAGTCGAGCAGGCGACTGAAGGTTTCGGCGCCGATCACCAGCGCGCGCCGGTGAATACCGGTGCGCAACATCGCATCGGCGACCTGTACCGCATAGAGAAAGCCCGAGCACACCGCCGCCACGTCGAACGCGACGCAGTCGTTGATGCCGAGCATCGCCTGCACCTTGGTCGCGGTCGCGGGGAAGGTCTGGTCGGGGGTGGCGGTCGCCAGCACGATCAGGTCGATCGCCTGCGCCTCGATGCCAGCGGCGGCAATCGCCGCGCGCGCGGCATCGGCGGCGAGCGTCGCCGTCGTCTCATGCTCGGCGGCGATGTGGCGGAAGCGGATGCCGGTCCGCTCGACGATCCATTCGTCGGAAGTGTCGACGCGCTCCGCCAGTTCGGCGTTCGACACGCGCTGCGCCGGCAGCGCCGAACCGGTGCCGGTGACGACCGAACGGATCATGCCGCGCGCGCCTCAATCGCCGCCAGATCGCTGGCGATGCTGCGGGTCAGGTCGTCGCGAACCATCTTGGCCGCGACCTGGATCGCGTTCGACACGCCGGCCTCGTTCGCGCTGCCATGGCTTTTGACCACCAGCCCGTTGAGGCCGAGGAAGACCGCGCCATTATGGTTATTGGGATCGAGGTGATGGCGCAGCAATTCGGTCGCCGGGCGCGAGATCAGGAACCCGATCTTCGACCGGATCGACGAGCGGAAGGCGCGCTTGAGCAGATCGGCGACGAATCGCGCGGTGCCCTCGGCGGTCTTCAGCGCGATATTGCCCGAGAAACCGTCGCACACGACGACATCGACCTGTCCGCGCGACAGGCGATCACCCTCGATATAGCCCGAAAAGGTCATCGGCAGATGCGGCGAGGCACGCAGGATCGCTGCCGCCTCGCGGACGCTGTCGATGCCCTTCAGCTCCTCGGTGCCGATGTTCAGCAACGCGACGCGGGGCGATTCGAGGTCGAGCGCGGTGCGGGCATAGGCTGCGCCCATCACCGCGAACTGGACGAGGTTGCGCGCATCGCACTCGGCATTGGCGCCGAGGTCGAGCATGACGAGGTCGTTGTCGCCAAGGCTGGGCAGCAGCGCCGCCAGTGCCGGGCGATCGATGCCCGGCATGGTGCGCAGCGCCAGCTTCGCCATCGCCATCAGTGCGCCGGTATTGCCCGCCGACACCGCGGCGGCGGCACGGCCCTGCTTTACCAGGCCGATGGCGACGCCCATCGACGTCGTCTTGGCCCGGCGGATCGCCTGGCTGGGCTTGTCCGACGATCCGACGACTTCGGGGGCGTGGACGATTTCCGACGCGGCGGACAGGTTGGGGTGTGATTCGAGCCCCGCACGAATCGCCGCTTCGTCCCCGACCAGCAGGAACCGCATCGATTCGTGGCGGCGTCGCGCATGTGCGACGCCCGCCAGCATGGTGGCAAGCCCTTCGTCACCGCCCATCGCATCGATGGCGATCCAGGACCCGTCGGCCATGCGTGCTTCCCTGTCCGGTCCGGCGGTTACGCTTCGACCGAGACGACTTCGCGACCGTTATAATGGCCGCACGCGTTGCACAGATTGTGCGGACGCTTGAGTTCGCCGCAATTCGGGCATTCCTGGAACGACTCGACGCTCAGCGAATCGTGGCTGCGACGCATACCGCGCTTGGAGGGCGAGGTCTTTCTCTTGGGAACTGCCATTTCGGCACCTTTATAACTTGGGTATCACTTGGTTTCGCCACCAACTGACGACGCGGCCCAGGCAAGTGCCCGACCGCTTTTCGCGACCGGCGACCCGCCGGACCGGCAGACAGGCTGGTCGCGAAGCGAACCGCGCCTATAGCGTTTTCGCGCGGCGTTGCAAGGGAGAAGGCGAAGGCCGCTTCCATCCGCTGCGTCGTCCCCGCGCAGGCGGGGACCCATAGCCGCCGACGTCTATGCACGATCCGTGACGGTAGCGGCAATGGATTCCCGCCTGCGCGGGAATGACGATCAATGGCTCGACAACGCCGCATCCCCGACGAACGGATTCGTCGCGCGTTCGTGGCCGAAGGTGCTGCCCGGACCATGGCCGGGTACGAACGCCACGTCGTCGCCCAGCGGCCATAGCTTGGTCACGACCGAATCGATCAGCGCCTGCGTATCCGAGAGCGGAAAGTCGGTGCGGCCGATCGATCCCTGGAACAGCACGTCGCCGACCAGTGCGAACTTGGCGTCTTCATGGTGGAAGATCACATGGCCCGGCGTATGGCCGGGGGTCTCGTACACGGCAAAGCTCGCCTCGCCGACCGTCACCGTGTCGCCCTCGACCAGCCAGCGGTCGGGTTCGAACGGCACGCCGCGCAGGCCCCAGCGTTTGCCGTCCTCATCCAGCCGCGCGATCCAGAATCGGTCGGCCTCATGCGGTCCCTCGATCGGTACGCCCAGTTGTTCGGCCAGCGGCTTGGCCTCGCCGCAATGGTCGATATGGCCGTGGGTCAGCAGGATCTTTTCGATTCGCACGCCGTGCTGCTCGGCGGCGGCGATCAGGCGCGGAAGGTCGCCGCCGGGATCGACGAACGCGCCGCGCATCGTCTTTGTACACCACAGCAACGTGCAATTCTGCTGGAGCGGGGTCACCGGAATGATCGCCGCGCGGATCGGGGATGGGGTCATGGCCGTGCCTTACCGCCGAAAGCCGTAACGACAAAGCGCGGTTCGGCGCTTGCTCCGCGCCTCGGCAAGCGGCAAGCGTGGGCGATGTTCGATACGACCCGGCCTTTCGTGCTGTTCGACAATGCCCGGTCGGGCGGTTCGGCAAAGCTGTATCAGGCACCGATCCGGATCATTCGCGCGGATCGCGTCGAGGAGGTGCCGTCGGCACTGGCCGAATTATCGACCGCGATCGGCGAAGGTGCGTCGGTCGCGGGCTATCTGCAATATGAAGCCGGTGCGGCGCTGGTACCGGGGCTGCACGCGCGGAGCGGGAATGCGCCGCTGCTGTGGTTCGGTGTGTTCGAGATGGCCGACGCGGTCGACGTCGTCGCGGCATTGCCCGACCCGGCCGGCGCGTGGATCGGTGAAGTCGAGCCGGCGATCGATGCCGATCGCTATGCCGCGCAGTGCAACCGCGTCCTCGACCTGATCGCGGCGGGCGATATCTATCAGGCGAACCTGACCTTCGGGGCGCAGGTGCCGGTCGCGGGCCATCCGCTGGCGCTCTACGCCGCAATCCGGCCGCGCGCGGCGGCGGGGCATGGCGCGGTGGTGTGGACCGGCGAGGACTGGATCCTGTCCTTATCACCCGAACTGTTCTTCGCGGTCGACGGGCGGCGGATCGTAACGCGGCCGATGAAGGGCACGGCGGCACGCGATCCCGATCCGGTGCGCGATGCCGCCGCGGCGCGCGACCTTGCCACCGATCCCAAGCAGCGCGCCGAAAATCTGATGATCGTCGACCTGATGCGCAACGACCTGTCGCGGGTCAGTGTCGCGGGCAGCGTGCGCGTGCCCGAGCGATTCGTCGTCGAAACCTATCCCAGCATCCACCAGCTGGTGTCGTCGGTCACCGCCGAGTTGCTGCCGACGAAGAATGCGGTCGATGCGCTGGCGGCGCTGTTCCCCTGCGGGTCGATCACCGGCGCGCCCAAGAAGCGGGCGATGGAGGCGATCGACGGGATCGAGGGTCGCGCGCGCGGCATTTATACCGGCGCGATCGGCTGGATCGACGGTGGGGGCGACGCATCGTTCAACGTCGCGATCCGCACGCTGCACCTCCGGCCCGGTGCCGCGCAGGCGACACTGGGTCTGGGATCGGGGATCGTCGCCGATTCGCGCCCGCCCGAGGAATGGTGCGAATGTCTGGCCAAGGCGCGGTTCCTCGACGTGCCGCAGCCGCGGTTCGATCTTGTCGAGACGATGGCGTTCGATCCGCTGGACGGCATCGCGCTGCTCGAAGGACATATCGCCCGCCTGACGGAAAGTGCGCGGCGGCTGGGTTTCGCGTTCGATCGGCATGCGACGCGCAACGAATTGCAGGCGGCGACCTTCCGCCTGCGTCATCCGTCGCGCATCCGGTTGCTGCTGTCGCGATCGGGGGCGATCGCGGTCGATGTGACGCCGTTGCCGACGCCGCCCGCCGGGCCGGTGCCGGTGGCGGTCGCCCCGCTGCCACTCGCCGCCACCGACCTGCGTATCGCGCACAAGACCAGCGACCGGCGCTTCTGGCCCGCACCGCCACCGGGCTGTTTCGAAACGATCTTCACCCGCCCCGATGGCGAGGTGACCGAGGGCAGCTTCACCTCGGTCTTCGTCCGGGCGCAGGAGGGCGGGCAGCTGCTGACGCCGCCGATCGACCGGGGATTGTTGCCGGGCGTGCTGCGCGCCGAACTGATCGCACGTGGCGAAGCCGTCGAAATGCCGTTGACGCTGGCCGATCTTGCGCAAGGATTTTACATCGGCAACGCGGTTCGCGGATTGATCCATGCGCGGCTGGTTGCGGAGGGGGAACGGGGCGGCTAAGGGCGCGGCACCTGTT
The DNA here is from genome assembly GCF_001421245.1 of Sphingomonas sp. Leaf10. Taxonomy (GTDB): domain Bacteria; phylum Pseudomonadota; class Alphaproteobacteria; order Sphingomonadales; family Sphingomonadaceae; genus Sphingomonas. Next base: position 53,529 of record NZ_LMKE01000010.1, read on the forward strand.
CCTTCTCAGCATCGGACGTCCCATGAAGCCCTCCGCCGCGCTCGACCGCATCAATCCGTCGCCGACCCTCGCCATCACGTCGAAGGTGCTCGAACTGAAGCGGCAGGGCGTCGACGTGATCGGGCTGGGTGCCGGCGAACCCGATTTCGACACGCCCGATTTCGTCAAGGACGCCGCGATCGAGGCGATCCGCGCGGGCAAGACGAAATACACCAACGTCGACGGTACCGCCGAGCTGAAGGACGCGATCATCGCGAAGTTCAGCCGTGACAACGGCCTGACCTATGCCGCGAACCAGATCAGCGTGAATGTCGGCGGCAAGCACACGCTGTTTAACGCGCTGGTCGCGACGGTCGATGCCGGCGACGAGGTGATCGTGCCGGCGCCGTACTGGGTCAGCTACCCCGATGTCGTGCAGTTCGCGGGCGGCACGCCGGTGTTCATCGCGGCGGGTGCCGACCAGAAGTACAAGATCACGCCCGAGCAGCTGGACGCGGCGATCACCGAACGCACGAAGTGGGTGATCCTGAATTCGCCGTCCAACCCGACAGGGGCAGGCTATACCCGCGCCGAACTGCGCGAGCTGGGCAAGGTGCTGGAACGGCATCCGCATGTCTGGATCTTCGCCGACGATATGTACGAACACATCGTCTATCCCGGCTTCGAATTCGCGACGATGGCGCAAGTGAACCCGACGCTGTACGATCGCACGCTGACCGTGAACGGTTGTTCGAAGGCCTATGCGATGACCGGCTGGCGCATCGGTTACGCTGCCGGCGCGGCATGGCTGATCAAGGCGATGGCCAAGTTGCAGTCGCAATCGACCAGCAACCCATGTTCGATCGCACAGGCCGCCGCCGTCGCCGCGCTGAACGGCGACCAGTCGTTCCTGGCGGAGCGTAACGCCGCGTTCCAGCGTCGCCGCGACCTGGTCGTCGCCGAACTGAACGCGATCGACGGCGTGACCTGCCCGACGCCCGAAGGCGCCTTCTATGTCTATCCCGACCTGTCGGGACTGATCGGCAAATCGACGCCGGGCGGCAAGCGGATCGAAACCGACGAGGATTTCGTCGGCTATCTGCTGGATGACGCCAAGGTCGCGGCGGTGCAGGGGGCGGCGTTCGGGCTCTCGCCAGCGATGCGGATCAGCTACGCGACGTCCGACGAACTGCTGCGCGAGGCTTGTGCACGTATTCGTACCGCTTGTGCTGCTTTGAAGTAAGTCTGTAGTATAAACGGACTATTAGGCCGTCCTCGTCTATTGCGGGACCGTTCGCGATAGTGAGGATGGTTTGCTCGATCTTTCCACGATGTACGTCCTGGTTGCGCTGGCATCGATCGTTGCCGGCGTCATCCATGTCGTGCCGTGGGCAACCGGGCGATTCGATTCATGGGCGGCATGGTGGGGGTTCGGGCATATCCTGCTCGGCATCACCGCCGGGGCCGCCGTGGTGCGCGAAATGGGCGGGGGCGACTATATCGTCTGGTTGGGCAACCCGCTGGCGGTGGTCGCCTATGCCGCGATCTTCATTGGGCTGCGGACCTTCGCCTATCCGGACAGTAGCAACCGGCTGATCCTCGCCGCGGCGCTGGTCGCCGCGATCCCGTTGTTCTTTTCGGTCGATATCGCCGAACTCGGCTTCCGGGTCGGCTATCTCAGCAGCCTGCGGGCGCTGTTCGATCTGGCCATCACGCTGATCGCGATCCGGCTGGCGCGGCGCGAATCGCTGCATACCGCATGGATCGTCGTCGCGCTGTTCGCGCCGACCGTGCTGTTGTTCGTTGCGCGCGCCTTGTCGGCGTTCAACGGCGATATCGGCACCAGCCTGACCGGGCTGAAATACGGCTTGGCGGCGTGGCTGACGGTGCTGCCGATCTCGTTCATCCTGTTTCGCGGCGTGTCGCTGCTGACGATGGATGCCGAGCGCGGGCATCAGCTGCTCTCGGCGCTGCTGGAGCGCGATCCGCTGACCGACGCGCTCAACCGCGCCGGATTCGACCGGCGGCGGGCGACGTGGCGGGGGGAGGGCGCGGTGCTGATGATCGACCTCGACCAGTTCAAACCGCTCAACGATCGCTGCGGCCATGCCGCGGGCGATGCGGCGCTGGTCGCGCTGGTCCGCGCGACGTCGGCGGCGCTGCCCAACGGGGCATCGGTATTTCGCTGGGGTGGGGACGAATTCGTCTGCGTCCTGCCCGGCGCATATCGGGCGGGGGCGGATGCCACCGCCGCCGCCATCGCGGTGCGCTATGCCGATGCGATGGCCGCGATCGCCCCGCCCGACCTGCCGGTCACGCTCAGCATCGGTCGCGCGACCGGCTCGCTCGACCGGATCGCCGACCTGATCGTCGAGGCCGACCTCGACATGTATGCCGTCAAGCAGCGCAACCGGGACGCAAGCCGCAGCATCGCATAGGCAACGCAGCGTTGCCGAAACGGACCCCTCCGCACCCTTGATTTCGCACTCGCAACATGGTTGAGGCTGTGCAGGAGATGAACGGACGCGCCAGCGTCGGTTCACCGCCAGCAACTATATCTTGCCGCTGAACGAACGGGTCGTCCGCCGCGATGGCGATCGACCCGCTGCCGTGCGCCATCCGGGCGTTCGGTCCGGCAAGAGGATGAGGCAGATGACAAGCAAGCGCACCGGTTTCCTTCGCCATTTCATCAGCGGCTTCGCACTGGGCGCGGTCGCGCTCGTCGCGGTACAGGTCGCGGCGCCGAGCGATGCGAAGTCGGTCCGTTCCGCACCGGCGGTCGTCGAACGCATCGGTTGATCTGGCGGGGCGCCCGGCCGCCCCCCATCTCCGGTCGGTTCGTCCGTCGAGGAACCGATCATGAAGTCCCTGCTGCCCCTGTCGATCGTCGCGATCGGTATCGCCGCCGCGCTGTCGATCCCGGCCGCCACCGCCGAACGCGCGGTGCCGGTCCCTTTCATCGCCACTGATGCGCCGCCGACCCCCGGTCTGGCCACCGCCGTGCTGGCGGGCGGCTGTTTCTGGGGCATGGAGGCGGTGTTCGAACGGGTGAAGGGCGTGCAATCGGTCGTCAGCGGCTATGCCGGCGGCACCCGCGCCACCGCGACCTACGACCAGGTATCGACCGAACGCACCGGCCATGCCGAGGCGATCCGGATTACCTACGACCCGCGCGTCGTCAGCTATGGCACGTTGCTGCGGCTCTATTTCTCGGTCGCGCACGATCCGACGCAGGTCGACGGGCAATATCCCGATCGCGGCCCCAGCTATCGCTCGGCGATCTTTCCGCAGACCCCGGCACAGGCGACGGTCGCGCGACGCTATATCGCGCAACTGACGCAGGCGAAGGCGTTTCCGAAACCGATCGCCACGAAGGTCGAAACCGGCGCCTTCTACCCGGCCGAAGCCTATCATCAGGACTTCGCCCGGCGGAACCCGACACACCCCTACATCGTGCGCTGGGACAAGCCGAAGGTCGCTGTGGCGCGGGCGGCGTATCCGGGGTTGGTTGGGTAGAAGAAGATTCGGTTTCACGCGGAGGCGCGGAGACGCGGAGGAGGTGCGTTCGCTGCAACCGGATCGCGCAGCGATCGATCCCTCCGCTTCCTGTTAGGAGGATGGGGGGTTCCGCTGACGCGGAACGGCCGGGAGCCGAAACCTCGCTCCGCGCCTCCGCTTGAAAACGACCTTCTTTACAGCAACCCCAGCGCCATCAACTCGCCGATCAGGCGCGGCGGCAGTTCGTCCGCGCCAGTGCCCTCTCCACCCAGATCGGCGGGCGCATCGGCCTCCTCCAGATAGCGCCAGCCCTGATGCGCGCGCTTCGGGCGACCCTCGACCAGCACCAGCTTCGGCCCGAGATGGATCGCGACGCGACCACCCTCCGCCTCGCCGAACCCCAGGATCGGGGAGCGCGCGACGAGGCGATGCTTCAGGATCCAGAACAGCGATCCGCCCTCGATCTCGGCGGCGCGCTTGGGCAGATAGCGGGTGGTCAGCGCCCCGCCCTCGGCATGGCGCAACGCCAGCCGGTCGGCGAGTTGTTCGACCGATTCGATGGCGAAGGCGACTTTGGTCAGATGCAGCGGCACGCGACCCAGATGGGAAGCGCGTGCGTGCACCTCAACCGCCCAATCTCAGCCAGTAAGTCCGCTCACGGTCGCAAGCCCCAGGAAAACCAGGAAGCCCATCGAATCGGTGGTCATCGTCACGAAGATCGACGACGCGACCGCCGGGTCGGCATTGAACCGGTCGAGCGTCAGCGGCACGAACACCCCGGCGAAACCAGCGATGACGACGTTGAGCAGCATCGCCGTGCCGATGACGGCACCCAGCCCCGGATTGGCGAACCACAGCGTCACGCCGATGCCGATCAGCGCGGCGACCGTCGCACCGTTCATCAGCGCGATCACCATCTCGCGGCGGATCGCGCGCAACGTGTTCGACTGGGTCAGCTGATTGGTGGCGAGCGCGCGGACGGTGACCGCCATCGTCTGTGTCCCCGCATTGCCGCCAAGGCCGGCGACGATCGGCATCAGCGCGGCCAGCGTCACCATCTTGTCGATCGTCGCGCCGAACGCGCCGATGATCGTCGCCGGCAGCAAGGCGGTGATGAGGTTGGTGATGAGCCAGCGCACCCGCGCCTTGTACGAATCGCGGATCGGTTCGTTGATGTCGCCTTCGCCCGCACCCGAGAGCAGCAGCGCGTCCTCGCCCGCCTCCGCCTGGATGATGTGGACGACGTCGTCGACGGTAATCATGCCGACCAGCCGCCCGCTGCCGTCGACGACCGCGGCGGAGATCAGCGCGTATTTCTGGAAACGGAGCGCGACTTCTTCCTGGTCCATGTCGACCGGGATCAACGTCTGTTCGCGCGCCATCACGTCGCCGATCGCGACGTCGCGCGGCGTGCGGAGGATCCATGACAACTGGCAGGTGCCGATCGGCTTGTGCGCCGGATCGACCACGAAGATTTCCCAGAAATCGGTGGTCAATACTTCGTCGGCGCGCAGGTAATCGAGCGCGTCGCCGACGGTCCAGTGTTCGGGCACCGCGACCAGCTCACGCTGCATCAGGCGGCCGGCGGATTCCTCCGGGTAGGACAGCGCCTCCTCGATCGCGGCACGATCGTCGGGGTCGAGCGCGCGGAGCACTGCGCGCTGCTCGGCGTCGTCGAGATCCTCGATGATCGCGACCGCGTCGTCGGTGTCGAGTTGTGCCGCCAGATCGGCGACCTGCGTCGCGGTCAGCGCGTCGATGACGGCGTCGCGCACCCAGTCGTTCATTTCGGCGAGCACGTCGCCGTTCAGCCGTTCGGCGATCGCCGCCGCCAGTGCCGCGCGCTGTTCGCCCGGCACCAGTTCGAACAGGTCGGCAAGGTCGGCGGGGTGGAGCGGCTCGACCAGCTCGCGCGCAGCTTCGTCATCGCCGCGATCGACCGCTTCGCAAACGGCGCGGACGAATTCGGGCTTCAGCCGGTCATCCTCGTCCAGTTCGCTGGTCGTGTCGGGAAGGTCGAGTTCGGTCATGGGTGCAACCCTCCTGCCACGTGCGTCGCAACGCTGTAGCCATGCTGCACCGCCGTGCAAACCCTGTGCGGTTGCCAGTGCCCCTTCGGCACCCTAGCTAGGCGCGACTTTCAAGGAGCTTCCAATGGCCGATACCCCCAGCACGCTCGTGATGACGCTCGATACGGGCGAAGTGCGCATCAAGCTGCGCCCCGATCTGGCGCCGAACCATGTCGAACGCATCGTCAAGCTCGCCGATTCGGGCTTTTATGATGGCGTGGTGTTCCACCGCGTGATCGACGGCTTCATGGCGCAGGGTGGCGACGGCGGTCGCGGCGACGGCACCGGCGGGTCGAAGGAGCCGAACCTGAAGCAGGAGTTCAACGCCGAACCGCATGTGCGTGGCGTGTGTTCGATGGCGCGGACGATGGACCCGAACTCGGCCAACAGCCAGTTCTTCATTTGCCTCGACGATGCGACCTTCCTCGACCGGCAGTACACGGTTTGGGGCGTGGTCGAGAGCGGCATGGACGCGGTCGACGCGCTGCCCAAGGGCGAACCGCCGCGCAATCCGGGTAAGATCGTGACGGCGCGCAGCGAGGCGTAAGTCCTATTCGTCATTCCCGCGTAGGCGGGAATCCATAGGCGCTGACGTTCCGGCTCGATCGCAAAAGTCAGCGGTTATGGACCCCCGCCTTCGCGGGGGTGACGATTGCGAACGACCTCTCGTCATCCCGGCGTAGGCCGGGATCCATGGATTGGGGGCGGTTGCGATCGATCGACAACACCCGACACAATGGATTCCGGCTTTCGCCCGAATGACGTCGTGGGTGAGGGTGCGTTGCGCCCTATTCCGCCGGCGCGTTCAGCGCCTGCACCAGCCAGTCATGGAACAGCTTCACCGGCCGCTGCTGCAACATGCGCGGGCGGCAGACGAACCAGTGGCTGTAGGTCGAATCGACCGCCCGATCGAACAGCGGCACCAGCCGGTCGTCGCGCGCCGTTTCGAAATGCGATTCGAGCATGAAGGCGACGCCCAGCCCCTGCGCCGCCGCCTCCAGCATCAGCGTTCCCGAATCGAACCGGTCGATCGCCGCCGGCTCCAGATCGGGCAGGCCGGCGGCATGCATCCAGTCGGCAAAGGTATCGGGCATGTCGCGGTGGATCAGCGCGGTATGCTGTGCCAGCTGCGCCGGATCGGTGATCGGCGACCGCTCGATCAGCGCGCGTCCGGCAATCGCATAGACGCGATTGCGGTCGAGCCGCCGCGCATAGAGCGCCGGGTCGATCGCATGGTCGAGCACGATCGCGACGTCGATCCCTTCGCCCAGCCGCCCGAGGCCGTGATGCGCGGTGTCGAAATCGAGATGCAGTTCGGGATGCTTGTCCTTCAAATCCCCCATGCGCGGCATCAACCGCTGGATGGCGAACAGCGGCAGCACGCCCAACCGCAACCGCAGCACCTCGACCGCGCCCGACATCTGCTCGACCGCATCGGACAACGTGTCGAGCGCGCCCGACAGCAGCGCCAGCAGCCGTTCGCCATCGGCATTCAGCCGCAGCGCCTGATGCCGGCGTTCGAACAGCGGCTTGCCGATGAAGCGCTCCATCGCCTGCACCCGCCGGCTGAGCGCGGGTGAGGACAAGGCGAGTTCGTCGGCGGCGAGCTTGACCGATCCCAGCCGCGCGACGTGCACGAACGCTTCGATGGCGGTGAGTGGGGGAAGGCGACGCATCCGTGTCCCTGATATTTGGTTGCGGTGCGGTACACGCTGCACTGCGATCGTCTCCGTTGCAACCACCGGCACGATTAACCATTGCAGTTTTTGCAATATCGGTTGCCGCGTTCGCACTTGCAACAAACCGTGCCGCACTGCACATAGAGCAGGCCTTTCAGGCATCCTCTCCTAAAAACTTTCCGGCCGGTCCTTTGCGATCGGCCTTTTTTTTCGCCTTGTTGCGGCCGACCTCCCGCCTATCTTCGCCTTTCCAATCGTTCCATCAGGACGGGATAGTGCATGGCGGACAGCGAAACAGGCGGACGACGGTTGCAGGTGGCGAATGCGCGGCCCGAGGATAGCGGGCGCGGCATTGCCCATCTCCCGCGATCGGTCATGGCGCTGCTCGGCATCAACGAGGGCGATGTGGTCGAGATCGTCGGCAAGAAGACGACGCCGGCGCGTGCCATCGCGCCCTATCCGGAGGACGAGGGTCTCGACATCGTTCGCATCGACGGGTTGCAGCGCGCAAATGCCGGCGTCGGTTCGGGCGATCAGGTCGAAGTGCGCAAGGCCGAATCGCGTCCCGCCACCCGGGTTGTTTTTGCGCCCGCCCAGCAGAATTTGCGGCTGCAAGGGTCGTCGAACGCGCTCAAGCGCACCTTTTTCGGGCGGCCGCTGTGTCAGGGCGATATCGTCGCCACCACCGGTCACCAGCGCGTCGACAATCTGTCGCCCAACGTTCGCCGCTATGTGAATGCGCCGGCCTTCTCGCTGCAGGAAATCCGCCTGTTGGTCGTCTCGGCGACGCCCAAGGGGGTGGTGCATATCGACGAATCGACCGAGATCGAGCTGCGGTCGGAATATGAGGAGCCGCGCGAGACGCGCCGCGCCGACGTCACCTATGACGATATCGGCGGCATGGGCCAGACGATCGACCAGTTGCGCGAGATGGTCGAACTGCCGCTGCGCTATCCCGAACTGTTCCAGCGCCTCGGCGTCGATCCTCCCAAGGGGGTGTTGCTGCACGGGCCGCCCGGCACCGGCAAGACCCGGCTCGCGCGCGCCGTCGCCAATGAATCCGACGCCGAATTCTTCCTGATCAACGGTCCCGAGATCATGGGATCGGCCTATGGCGAATCCGAAAAGCGGCTACGCGAGGTGTTCGAGGAAGCGACCAAGGCATCGCCGTCGATCGTGTTCATCGACGAGATCGATTCGATCGCGCCCAAGCGGGGCCAGGTATCGGGCGAGGCGGAGAAGCGGCTGGTTGCGCAGTTGCTGACGCTGATGGACGGGCTGGAGTCCCGCGCCAACATCGTCGTCATCGCTGCGACCAACCGACCCGAGGCGATCGACGAGGCGCTGCGCCGGCCCGGCCGGTTCGATCGTGAGATCGTGGTCGGCGTGCCCGACGAGCGCGGGCGACGTGAGATTCTCGGCATTCACACGCGCGGCATGCCGCTGGCCGACAATGTCGAGCTGGGTGAGCTGTCGCGCACCACCTATGGCTTTGTCGGCGCCGACCTCGCTGCGCTGACCCGCGAGGCAGCGATCGAAGCGGTGCGGCGGATCATGCCGCGCATCGACCTGTCCGAAGGGACGATCCCGCAGGATGTGCTCGACAGCCTGTCGGTCACCCGCGACGATTTCGTCGAGGCGCTGAAGCGGGTGCAGCCAAGCGCGATGCGCGAGGTGATGGTGCAGGCACCGACCGTCCGCTGGGACGATGTCGGCGGCTTGGACGATGCGCAGATGAAGCTGAAGGAAGGGGTCGAACTGCCGCTGAAGTCGCCGGACTCCTTCCGTCGCCTTGGCATCCGGCCGGCCAAGGGCTTCCTGCTCTATGGTCCGCCCGGCACCGGCAAGACGCTGTTGGCAAAGGCGGTGGCGCGCGAGGCGGAGGCGAATTTCATCGCCACCAAATCGAGCGACCTGCTGTCGAAATGGTATGGCGAGAGCGAGCAGCAGATCGCCCGCCTGTTCGCCCGCGCGCGACAGGTGGCACCGACGGTCATCTTCATCGACGAACTCGATTCGCTGGTGCCCGCCCGCGGCGGTGGCCTCGGCGAGCCGCAAGTGACCGAGCGGGTCGTGAACACGATCCTCGCCGAGATGGACGGGCTGGAGGAATTGCAGTCGGTCGTCGTGATCGGTGCGACCAACCGGCCGAACATGGTCGATCCGGCGCTGCTGCGTCCCGGCCGGTTCGACGAGTTGATTTATGTCGGTGTGCCCGACCGGGCGGGGCGCGCGCGCATCCTGGGGATCCAGACACAGAAGATGCCGCTGGCCGAGGACGTCGATCTGGACGTGGTCGCCGGCCGGACCGAACGCTTCACCGGGGCCGATCTGGAGGATGTGGTCCGCCGCGCCGGGCTGTTCGCGCTACGCGAGTCGCTGGAAACGCGCGCGGTGACGATGGCACATTTCGACGCGGCGCTGGGCGAATCGCGCGCCTCGGTGACGCCCGAGATGGAGGAGGAATATCGCGCCATGTCGTCGCGGCTGAAACAGGATGCGCTGTCGATCCAGCCACTTGGCTTCATCGCGCCGGGTATGGTCGAGGGGCGGGGGCCGAAGGGATAGCGGTCGGCGAGCCGTCTTGCCGGTGGCGGGACGGCACCGAAATCGAACACCGTGCGGCGGACAGAAGCGCCGGAGCGAAACCGATATGCTTGCAAGTTCGTTTCGCTTTTGCGACGACGCGATGACCATGGCCGCCCGGCCATCCGTTCGAGGATTTCCATGACGACGACTTCCAACGCCGCGACCCGACGGAAGCCGCGCGGCGTACCATCGCCGGCCGGCATTTTCCTCCGTGGGTTCGTGAAGCATCCGGTAATGGTCGGGTCGGTCATCCCGTCGTCGAACCGCCTGATCCGCAAGATGCTGGCCCCGATCGACTGGGCCAATGCGAAGGTGGTGGTCGAATATGGTCCGGGCGTCGGCACCTTTTGCCGCCCGATCCTCGAACGCCTCGCCCCCGATGCGCAATTGATCGTCATCGATACCAACCCCGATTTCATCGATTATCTGAACGCGACGATCCTCGATTCGCGCTTCTCGGCGGTCCACGGGTCGGCGGCCGATGTCGAACGGATCGTCGCCGATCATGGTCAGCCGCATGCCGATTACGTGCTGTCGGGGCTGCCCTTCTCGACGCTGCCCGCCGGGGTGGGTGACGATATCGCCGCCGCGACGCAGGCGGTGTTGCGGCCGGGCGGCGCGTTCCTCGTCTATCAGTTCAATCCGCGCGTCCGCGACTTTCTCGACCGGCAATTCGCGCGGATCGACCACGACATGGAATGGTGGAACATGCCGCCCGCGCAACTGTGGTGGGCGTGGAAGGACTGATTTCGTAGCCTTTTGCGGCGCCGGTGCGTTGACGCCGCAATGACTTTCCCCGCCGCGCCCGTCGCCTGGCTCAACGCGGTCGCCACCGCGACGCCTGCTCACGACATTCATCACGCCTTTATCGACTGGGCGCGCTTGCGATTGCCGCAGCGTGAGGCGCGACTGTTCGACCGGATGGTCGAGCGCGCCGGGATCGGGCGGCGCTGGTCGGTACTGCCGCAGGGTGACGACGGCGGATCGCCGGTCGCGCCTGGTGGCTTCTATGCCGATGCGATGCCCGGCACGGCGGCGCGGATGACCGTATATGCTGATGCCGCGCCGACGTTGGCGCTGTCGGCGATCGAACGGCTGGCGGCCCAGCATCCGCTCGGCACCATCACCCATGTCGTCGTGGCGAGCTGCACCGGTTTCGTCGCGCCGGGGATCGATCAGATCATCGCCGCGCGGCTCTGCCTGCCACCCGCGACCGAACGGCTGCTGATCGGCTTCATGGGCTGTTACGCCGCCGTCGCCGCGCTGCGCAGCGCCCGCCACATCGTCCGCTCCGAACCGGGTGCACGTGTGCTGGTCGTCACCGTCGAGCTGTCGACGCTGCATCTGCAACCGGCGGTCACGCTCGAACCTTTGCTGGCGATGCTGCAATTCGGCGATGGCGCGGCGGCGGCGCTGGTGACGACCGACCCTGCCGGAGTCGCGATCGAGACGCCGTTCGCCGCCGCGCTACCCGATTCGGCGGAACTGATCCGATGGGACATCACCGATGCCGGTTTCGCGATGCATTTGTCGGGGGAGGTACCCGGCCGTATCGCCACCGCGCTCGCCGATCCCGGCTTCGCGGCGGCGGCCACCGGAGGGCGCTCGCTCGCCGAGGTGGATGGCTGGGCGGTCCATGCCGGCGGGCGGTCGATCCTCGATGCGGTCGAACGCAGCCTGTCGCTGTCGCCCGATGCGCTGAACGCATCGCGTGGCGTGCTGGCGGCGAACGGCAATATGTCGTCGGCGACGTTGATGTTCGTCCTTGCCGAACTGCTGGCCGGACCGCCGGTTTCTAGCGGTATCGCGCTTGCGTTCGGTCCCGGGCTCGCCGCCGAAGGCTTCGGCTTTCGGAGCGCGGCATGAGCTTCGCGCGCGTCCATGCCGAGGAGGCGATGGACGATCCCGCGCTCGACCCGGACGTTTATGGGGCGGTGCTGCGCGATCTGGCGCGGGTCAACCGGGTGACGATGGCGGCGCGGCCGACGCTCGCGTTCCTGTCGGGGATCGCCGGGCGGCGTGATCGGCTGAAGCTGCTCGATGTCGGGTACGGCGATGGCGACATGCTGCGCCGGATCGCACGCTGGGCTTCGGCGAGGGGCGTGGAGGCGGAGCTGGTCGGCATCGACCTGAACCCTCGCAGCGAAACCATCGCCCGCGCCGATACGCCGCCTGATTTCGCGGTGACCTATCGCACCGGCGATTATGCCGAACTGGCGGGGCAGGGCTGGGACGTGATCGTCTCCAGCCTCGTCGCGCACCACATGACGCATGGCCAACTGGTCGCGTTCCTGCGCTTCATGGAGGCGGAGGCAGCGCGCGGCTGGTTCGTCAACGACCTGCACCGCCATCGCTTTGCCCATCGCGGCTATCCGCTGCTCGCCACGCTGATGGGCTGGCACCCGATCGTCCGCGCTGATGGTACGTTGTCGATCGCGCGGTCCTATCGTCCGCACGAATGGCCGCCGATCCTTGCCGAAGCAGGGATTGGCGACGCGCGGGTGCGGCGGCATTTTCCGTTCCGGCTATGCGTCGAACGTCGGCGCTGATCGCGGGCGGCGGTCCGGCCGGCGCGGTCGCGGCGCTGCTGCTGGCGCGGCAAGGTGCGGCACCAGTCCTGCTGGAGCGGTCGCGCGGCACGCCCGATGCGCTGTGCGGCGGGTTCCTGTCATGGCGGACGCTGGCGTCGCTGCGGCAGATCGGGGTCGAGCCGGAGGGTCATGTCGTGCGTCGGGTCGTGCTGTTCGCCGGCGGCGGTCGCTCCGAATCACCGCTACCCGCGCCCGCGATCGGCTTGTCGCGGCGGCGGCTGGATGCGCTGTTGCTGAACGCGGCACAGGCGGCGGGGGCGGGGGTCGAACGCGGGGTGACGATCCGGTCAGCCGAAAGCCGCACGCTGCATACCGGTGACGGGGCAGAGGTTACCGGCGACACGCTGTTCCTCGCCACCGGCAAGCATGACCTGCGTGGGGCGATGCGCGATGCCCATCCGGGTGCCGACCCCGCGATGGGGGTGCGGGTCCGGCTTGGACCGCATCCGGCACTCGCGCGTCTGGTCGGCGATGCGATCGAACTCCACGCCTTTGCCGGCGGCTATGGCGGGCTGGTGGTTCAGGAGGATGGCAGCGCCAATCTGTGCATGGCGCTGCGCCGGTCGCGCCTGCGCGCGGCGGGCGATCTGCCGGGATTGCTGCGGATGTTGGCTGGCGAATGTCCGGCGCTGGGCGAACGGCTGGCCTATCTCGCCGAAACACCCGCAATCGATGCGGTCGCCAATGTCCCCTATGGCTGGCGCGCGCGTACGACCGGGGCGGGCGTCTATCGGCTGGGTGATCAGGCAGGCGTGATCCCGTCGTTGGCCGGCGAAGGCATGGGCATCGCCATCGCCAGCGCGATCCGGGCGGTCGCGGCGTGGCAGCATCAGGGCGCGGCCGGGGCGATCGGCTATCAGCGCGACTTGGCCAAAGCCCTCCGCCGGCCGATCGCGCTGGCGGGCCTGCTCAGGACATTGGCCGAGAACCGGCGGGGCAGTGCTTTGCTGCTGGCGGGCGGGCGGATGCCGTGGCTGGTCGGCAAGGCGGCCGCCTGGACCCGCGTCGATCAGATGCCGGCATACCAGTCGTAACCGGCGACATCCTCCCAGAACCCGCCCTTGCCGCCCGCGATGGGGTTCAGCGACGCGACCGCCTCGATCCGCTCGACATATTTGGCGTGCTTGTAGCCCAGTTGCCGCTCGACCCGCAGCCGCAGCGGCGCCCCGTTCGGCACGCCGAGGAGCCGGTCGTTCAGCGCCCACGCCAATATGGTCTGCGGATGGAAGGCGTCGATCAGGTCGATCGACTCGTAATAAGGCCGCCCGCTGATCGCATCGGCACAATGGAACACCACATAGCGCGCGTCCGGCCGCAACCCCGCCAAGTCGAGGATTCGCGACAGCCGCGGTCCGGTCCATTTGCCGATCGCGCTCCACCCCTCGACACAGTCGTGCCGCGTGATCTGCTGGCGCGACGGCATCGACCGGATCTGATCGAGCCGCAGCGACAATGGTCGCGCGACCAGCCCGTTGACGGTCACCCGCCAGTCGGCGAAGCGGTTCGCGGCATGCGCGTTATAGTCGGGGGTGTTGGGATTGTTGGTTCCGTTGGCGCGAAAGATCGGCGAGCGTTGTTCCGGCCGATACTCGACCGCCAGCGCGTCGCGCGCGGTGATCGCCCGCTGCAACCCGCGATGCGCGACCTCTGCCCCGCCCAATAGCTGCTGCGCTACCGGCAACTGCGCGACCCGATCGCATGCCGCGACCAGCCCGCCGGCCCCCACGACCAGCGCCGATCGGCGGGAAATCAGCCGGCTCATTCAGGCACCCGCCAACGCCCGGTGACCATCGAGCGCACCTCGTTCACCGCCCCCGCCAATATCACCAGCACCAGATGGACGATGACGAACAAGGTGATGCCGCTCGCCGCCAGAAAGTGAATCGACCGCGCCGACTGCCGCCCGCCGAGCACTCCCAAAACCCATGGAAACGCCGCGTTCAGCCCCGGAGACATCGCGATGCCGGTCAGGATCACCAGCGGCAACAGCCCGAAGATCACCAGCACATAGCTGAGTTTCTGGAGCACGTTGTAATCGCCCGGCGCCTCCGGATCATGAAAGCGGAAGGCGAGATGCGCCCGGATGTCGGCGATCAGATGCGCCCGCGACAACTCGGCCCGCCGGATGCGAAGGTCGCGTTGGAAATGCCGGTTGAGCAGGCTGGCGACCATATAGGCCAGCAACCCGAAGCCCAGCACCAGCGCAAAGCTCAGATGCCAGTTGCGGGCCAGCGCAAGATTATAGTTTTGCGGAATCGTAACCCATCCCGGAAACCGGTCGAACGTCAGCCAGGCGGAATCGAAATTCGCGCCATAGCGCCCCCAATAGAGCCGGGGATGCGCGTTCAGGATCATCAGCCCGCTGCCGATCAAAATGATGATCGCGACCGCATTGACCCAGTGCCACAGGCGGGTGGCCAGTCGGTGGCGATAGATCGAACGCGTCATGCCCTTGATCTAGGCCGGATCGCGGCAATTGCGAAGCATGGTTGCACCATCGGTGCGGATCGTGCGTTGGGGCCGGGCATGACCGATTTCCACTCCTATGCGCCAGCCGATGGCCACCGCCTGCCGCACGACCCGTTCAACGCGATCATCGCGCCGCGCCCGATTGGCTGGATCGCCAGCGTGTCGGCGGAGGGCAAACGCAATCTCGCGCCGTACAGTTTCTTCAACGCCTTCAACTATCACCCGCCGATCATCGGCTTCGCCTCGACCGCGGCAAAGGATACGCTCGCCAATGTCCGCGCGACGGGCGAGTTCGTCTGGAACCTCGCGACCCGTGCGCAGGCCGATGCGATGAACGCGACATCGGCGACGACCGAGGCCGACGAATTTGCGCTCGCCGGCCTCGACACGCTTCCCTCGACGGCCGTCGCGCCGCCGCGCGTGGCGGGATCGCCGGTCCAGTTCGAATGCCGATCGACCCAGATCGTCCGCCTGACCGTTCATGCGGGCGGCGAAATCGATACGTGGCTGGTGCTCGGCGAAGTGGTGCAGGTCCATATCGACCCGGCGCTGCTCGACGACGGCATCTACCGCACCGAACGCGCGCACCCGATCCTGCGCGGTGGCGGGGCGGGGGACTATTTCGAACCCGGCGAACGCTTCGACATGCGTCGTCCGCGCTGACGTTCAGCCATAGGCCCGGACGAAGAACACCACCGTCACGCTGAACGTCACCAGCAACGTCCACGCCCGCACCTGCCCGGAGGTCAGCTTCACCCCCAGCTTCGCGCCCAGCCAGCCGCCGAGAATGCCGCCCAGCACCATCGGCACGCAGGCCGCCCATGCGACCATGCCGCACAGGATGAAGATGATCGCCGCCGCGCTGTTGGCGGTTGCCAGCATCAGCGTGCGCGGTGCCGCCATCGATTTGGGATCGGCCCCGGCGAGCAGGCCATAGGTCGCCGTGACCATCATGCCCACACCCCCGCCGAAATAGCCGCCGTAAATGCCGAGCAGCACCTGTGCGACGACCAGCGACGCCGGCCCGATCGTCACCCGATCGTGCAGCCATACCGCCGCGTGCCTGCCCGTCGCGATGGCGAGGAAGGCGACCAGCAACAGCCACGGCACGATCACGTCGAACAGGTCGCTGGGCGTCCATACCAGCAACAGGCTGCCGACCAGTCCCGATACGAAGGTGATCGTGGTCAGTAATCGGATCGGCAATCCGCCCAAGGGGCCGAGGCCCCGGCGATAGGCCCATGCGCTGGCGATGGCGCCTGGCTGCAACGCGACGTTCGACGTCGCATTGGCGATCGATCCCGGCAGCCCCAGCACGATCAGTGCCGGCATCGTCGCGAACGTGCCGCCACCGGCCAGCGCATTCATCGCGCCGCCGACCATGCCGGCACCAGCAGCAAGGCCGAGGGAAACGGGATCGATCATCGCGCCGCTAGAGCGCAAGCGCCGTCGCCTGTCGAGGCCGTTTCACGGTGCCGCAGACCTGTCCGCGACCGCGAACGGCCGACACGATGAACGTTCGTTCATAGTATGCGACAAAATATCATACCCTTGTATGAAAGCTCCGGAAATTCGGACCGGGGCAGAAACAAAGCGCGGATTTGCGCGATTCCGGAGAGCCTCACATGGAAAGGAGAAGGCATCGTGAAGAAGGTTCTTTTGGCAGTCGTCGCAGCTTCCACCCTCGCCACTGGTGGTATCGCCGTCGCGCAACAGGCCAACAAGCCATGGGTCGCCGAAGCCGCCGAGGTCCCCGGTCGGCAGGGGACCGAACGCACCGTCGCCCTCATCAAAAGCGGCAAGAAGCTCGAAACCGTAAGCTGCCGCGATTTCAACGCGCTCGATGATAGTTTCCAGCCGGAAGCGATCCAATACGCCGCCAACTATGGCCCGAAGGGCAAACCGCACCCGACCCTGACCGTCGATGGTATCGAAACGATCCGTCCGGCCGTGGTGGCCAATTGTCAGGCGCGTCCGGGCGACCAGTTCGTCCAGTCGGTCCACGCCGCGCTGAAGAACCACTGATCCCTGACGGCCCGGGCGACATTGGTTCGTCCGGGCCGGTTTTGGTCGAACGTCAGTCGGCGATCGCCGCCGCCTCACGGTCGCGCTCCGCCCGGCTCTTCTTTTCCGCGGCGGTCTTCAGCTGCCCACAGGCTGCACCGATATCCTGCCCGCGTGTCCGGCGGACCGGGGCGGAGATGCCGCCTTCGAACACGATGTCGCTGAACGCACGGATGCGTTCGGGCGTCGAGCATTCGTACACGGTGCCGGGCCACGGGTTGAACGGAATCAGATTGACCTTCGCCGGCAGCTGATATTTGCGCAGCAGCCGCACCAGTTCGCGTGCATCGTCGTCGCTGTCGTTCTTGTCCTTCAGCATCACATATTCGAACGTGATGCGTCGGGCGTTGTTCGCGCCGGGATAGTCGGCGCACGCCTGCAACAATTCCTCGATGCCGTATTTGCGGTTCAGCGGCACGATCTCGTCGCGCACCTCCTTGGTCACCGCGTGCAGCGACACGGCGAGGTTCACGCCGATCTCCTCACCGGCGCGCGCCATCATCGGCACCACGCCCGACGTGCTGAGCGTGATCCGCCGCTTGCTGAGCGCCAACCCGTCGCCGTCCATCACGACGCTCAGCGCATCGCGCACCGCATCGAAATTATACAGCGGCTCGCCCATCCCCATCATCACGATGTTGGTCAGCATCCGCCCCTCGGGCTGGCTCGGCCATTCGCCCAGCGCGTCGCGCGCCAGCATGACCTGTCCGACGATCTCGCCCGGGGTCAGGTTGCGCACCAGCCGCATCGTGCCGGTGTGGCAGAAGGTGCAGTTGAGCGTGCAGCCGACCTGGCTCGACACGCACAGCGTCCCCCGATCGGCATCGGGGATGAACACCATCTCGTAATCCTGCCCGTCGGGCGAGGTCAGCAGCCATTTGCGCGTGCCGTCGTTCGATACCTGCGCTTCCTTCACATCGGGGCGGCCGATGACGAAGTGATGCTCGAGCGTCGGGTGCTGCACCTTGGCGATATCGGTCATCGCCGAAAATTCGGTCGCGCCGCGATTATAGATCCAGTGCCAGATCTGCTTGGCGCGCAACTTCGCCTGGCGGGCATCGAACCCGGCGGCTTCGAGCGCGGCACGGATTTCGGGCTTGGACAGGCCGACCAGATCGGTCCGGCCGTCGGGACGCGGGGCTAGCGGCCGCGGAACGGGCACGGGGTCGACATGGCCGGGAATCGGCATGGGGGGCGACGAGACTGTCAGCATCGGCGGGATATAGCCGATTTCAGGTGGGATTTCCACTGGGGGCTACGACTGGTCCCACCACCGTCATCCCCGCGTAGGCGGGGATCCATAAACGCAGCAGCGGCGACTCTGCCACGGACGTCGGCGGCAATGGTTTCCGCCTTGCGCGGGAATGACGAAGGACGCGCTCGGATACCCTATAAACACCCCAAAGCCGCCGCATCGATTGCGGTCGCCGCGCCCGCCAGCGCATAGACGTCGACGAACGGCGCGCCGTTCTCGCCCACGCTCTCGACGCTCATCGACCGGCCACCACGCATCGCCGCGACGATCGCGCGATCGGTGGCCGGGTCGGGGCTCCATGCGTCGATCCGCCCGGCCTTCAGTTCGAACCGCCGCTCACCGATCGCCAGTACGACTTGCGCGCGGTCGCTGCGCGGGCGGCTCAGACGGACATGGACTTGCCCGCGCGCGCCCGCACCTGGCCAACTACCGACACTGGCGAAGGGCGTGCCGGTACGCCCACGCACCGGGCGGCTGATCGCATAGCAGCGCGTCGGCGCCTCGTCGCGAAACGCGCCCCAGCGTTGGTGGATGGAGATCGCCTGCGGTGCCGCCACCGCCAGCAGCAGCGCGATCAAGCGGGCGCCACCATCGATGGCCCGCCGCTGCCCAGATGCGCGATCGTCTCGCGCCCGCCTTCGATCAGCGCGATCGATCCTTGCGGCAGGTCGGGGGCGACCGGCGCGTCGAATTGCGGCATCACATCGGCGCCGGTCAGCACGCCGCGCAGCACCCGGCTGGACATGCCATGCATGATGACCAGCCGGTCGCCGGGATCGTCGTCGGTATCGCTCGCCCAACCGCCGACCCGTGCCGCGATCGCGTCATACCATTCGCCGCCGGGCGCCGGGCGGCGGTACAGCCGTGCGTCGACGTCGAGAAAGTCCGCGTCCGGCCCGGTCAGTTCGTGATAATAGCGCCCCGACCATTCGCCCATGCCGATCTCGACCAGCCGGTCGTCGCGCCGCGCGCCATGCCAGTCGAGCTCCAGATGCTCGGCGATGATCGCCAGCGTTTGCAGCGCACGCCCCGCGCTCGACGCCCATAGCGTCAGCTTCGGCTTTACCCCCAGCAGGTGGCGCAGCGTCGCGCCCATCGCATCGGCCTGTGCAAAGCCTTTGCGGGTCAGCGGGGTGTGCGGGTGATCGCCCTGCATCCGCTGCGCGATATTGTACACGGTCTCGCCGTGGCGGGCGATGAAATCGCGTCCCTTGCGGGCGGCGTGGGGATGGGTCGTCATGGTCCTGCTTTCAAGCCCGTGTTGCGATAATGCAACGGTTTTCGCTGTTTAGGTGAGGTTCATGCAACGCCCGGGCAAAGCGTCCATTGAATCTCCGCGCCCGATATATGTGGGCGGCGACAATGGAGTTTCGACTATGCGTACCCTTATCCTCGGTCTTGCCGCTGCCGGCACCGCCCTTTCCGCCGCGCCCGCCATGGCGCAGGACGTGAACCCCGCCTTCACCGGCTTCCGCGTCGGCGCGCTGGCCGGTTATGATGGCATCCGTCCGGGCAGCACCCAGGATACCGACCTCGACGGCGACGACCAGACCGTCAACGGCCTGCTCTACGGCGTCGATGCCGGCTACGACTTCGCGCTCAGCAACTTCCTGATCGGTGTCGAAGGCGAATATACCGGATCGACCGGCAAGGTGGAAACCGCGCGCACCGATCCGAACTTCTTCGGCTTCGGCAGCGTGTCGACCGGCCGCGACCTCTATGTCGGCGCCCGCGCCGGCCTGCTCGTCGCCCCGACCACGCTGGCCTATGTGAAGGGCGGCTATACCAATGCCCGCCTCAACGTGCTGGCCAGCGACGGCACTGTCGACCGCCGCGAGAATTTCGAACTGAACGGCTATCGTCTGGGTGCCGGTGTCGAACAGGCGATCGGGTCGCGCGCCTATGCCAAGGTTGAATATCGTTATTCGAACTACAACAACGCCGACTTCCAGCGCGTCGACGGCAGCACCACGTCGCAGTTCGACATCGACACCGACCGGCATCAGGTCGTGGCGGGCGTCGGCATCCGCTTCTGATAGAAGGTTAGCGCGCGTTAACCACGTGCTAACTGTTAACCGCGAGGAAGGTCGGAGCGGCTTGCTCCGGCCTTTCTTTGCGCTAGACATGCTGCGTTGATCTAAAGAGGCGCCGGCCGATTCCGCCGGCCCGAGTGCGAGCGCATCCGCGCAGGGGAACATCATGAAGGCGACGATCGAACGCGCGACCCTGTTGAAGGGCCTCAGCCACGTCCAGTCCGTGGTCGAGCGGCGCAATACCATCCCCATATTGTCGAACGTGCTGATCGAGGCGGGCGAATCGACGCTGCGCCTGATGGCGACCGACCTCGATCTCCAGATCGACGAGACGATTTCGGCGGCGATCGATCAGGCAGGCGCGATCACCGTGTCGGCACACACGTTGTTCGATATCGCCCGCAAGCTGCCCGAGGGCGCGCAGGTGCAGTTGTCGGCCGCGGAAGGCCGGCTGACCGTGGTGGCCGGGCGCGCGCGCTTCAGCCTTGCGACGCTGCCGCGCGACGATTTCCCGGTCATTGCAGAGGGCGAACTGCCGACGCAGTTCGAACTGCCCGCGACCACGCTGAAGGCGATCATCGACAAGACCCGCTTCGCGATCTCGACCGAGGAAACGCGCTATTATCTGAACGGCATTTTCCTTCACGTCGCCGACAATGACGGCAAGCCGGTTCTGAAGGCCGCCGCGACCGATGGCCACCGCCTTGCCCGCATGACCGTCGACCGCCCGGAAGGCGCGGAAAAGATGCCCGACGTCATCGTGCCGCGCAAATGTGTCGCCGAGCTGCGCAAGCTGCTCGACGAAGTCGACGGGTCGGTCGGTGTGTCGCTGTCGGGCAGCAAGATACGCTTCGATCTGGGGCAGGCAATCCTGACCAGCAAGCTGATCGACGGCACCTTCCCCGATTATTCGCGCGTCATTCCGACCGCGAACGACAAGCTGCTGAAGCTCGATCCGAAGAGCTTCATGGCCGGTGTCGACCGCGTGTCGACCATCGCCACCGAAAAGACCCGCGCGGTGAAAATGGCGCTCGACCGCGACAAGATCACCCTGTCGGTGACCAGCCCCGAAAACGGCGCGGCGGCGGAAGAAGTGCCGGGCGAATATACCGCGCTGCCGTTCGAGATCGGCTTCAATAGCCGCTATCTGCTCGACATTCTGGGGCAGATCGACAGCGACCTGTGCGAAGTCCACCTTTCAGACGCGGCGGCCCCGACGCTGATCCGTGAGAACGACGCCTCGCCCGCGCTGTACGTGCTGATGCCGATGCGCGTCTGAACGATGTGCCTTCCCCTCCCTGACAAGGGAGGGGTTAGGGGTGGGTCGGCCAGCGAGGGCAGGTCACGCCCGCCAACGGGCCAACCCACCCCCGACCCTTCCCTTGTCAGGGAGGGGAGAGCATTCCCAGCCTGCGTCGTCCCAAAATCCCATTTACTCGCCCGACCATCCGGCTATTTATCGCTAGACGATAAATGAAGGAATTGCCGTGAAACTGGTCCGGGGTGCGTGGAAGCTGCTAGTCGGGATCAAGGACGCACTGGTCCTGATCCTGCTGCTGCTGTTCTTCGGCAGTCTGTTCGCCGCGCTGTCGAGCCGCCCCAATACGCGGGTGACCGACGGCGCGCTGCTGCTCGACCTGTCGGGATCGATCGTCGAGCAACCCGCCGAGGCCGATCCGGTCGCGGTGCTGAGCGGCCAGCCGGTCGCGCAGCAACTGCGGCTGCGCGACGTGGTCCGCGCGCTCAATGCGGCGAAGGGGGATGCACGGGTCAAGGTAGTGGTGCTCGATCTCGACAAGTTCGCCGGCGGCTATCCCTCCGCCTTGGCCGAGGTCGGCGACGCGGTCGCGCGGGTGCGAGCGTCGGGCAAGCCGGTGCTCGCCTATGCCACGCTCTACACCGATGGCGGCTATCGCATTGCGTCGAACGCCAGCGAGATCTGGCAGAATCCGTTCGGCGGCACGCTGTTCCGCGGCCCCGGCGGGTCGCAGCCCTATTACAAGGGGCTGATCGACAAGCTCGGCGTCATTGCCCACGTCTATCGCGTCGGCCAGTTCAAGTCGGCGGTCGAACCCTTTACCCGCGCCGACCAGTCCGAACCCGCGCGTGCCGCCAATCAGGCGCTGTACCGCGCGATCTTCGACCAATGGCGCGCGGCGGTGCAGAAGGCGCGGCCCAAGGCGCAGCTCGATGCGTTCCTGACCCGCCCGGCGGAAACGGTGCAGGCGGCGGGGGGCGACATCGCGCAGGCCAATCTGCGCGGCGGCTTGGTCGACAAGCTCGGCGACCGCATCGCCTTCGGCAACCGCGTGGCGGCGCTGGCGGGCGAGGACAAGGGCAAGGGCGCGGGCAGTTTCCGCACCATCAAGTACGACAACTGGCTGGCGGCGAACCCGGTCCCGACCGGCGGCGACGCGGTGGGCGTCATCACCGTCGCCGGCACGATCGTCGATGGCGAGGCGAAGGCCGGAACGGCGGGCGGCGATACCATCGCCAAGCTGCTGCTCGACGGTCTCGCGACCAAGAATCTGAAGGCGCTGGTCGTTCGCGTCGATTCGCCGGGCGGATCGGTGCTCGCCTCCGAACGCATCCGGCAGGCGATATTGCAGGCCAAGCAGGTGTCGAAGATCCCGGTCGTGGTATCGATGGGTGGCCTCGCCGCATCGGGCGGCTATTGGGTGTCGACGCCGGGCGACGTGATCTTTGCCGAACCCAACACCATCACCGGGTCGATCGGCGTGTTCGGCGTCATCCCGACCTTCGAAAACACCCTCGCCAAGATCGGCGTCACCGCCGACGGCGTCGCCACCACGCCCTTGAGCGGCCAACCCGATGTGATGCGCGGCACCAGCCCGGCGTTCGACGCGATCATGCAGGGCAATGTCGAGGATATCTATCGCCGCTTCACCGGCCTCGTCGCCGCTTCGCGCAAGCTGACGCCCGAGCGTGTCGACCAGATCGGGCAGGGTCGGGTCTGGGACGGCGGCACCGCGCGCCAACTGGGGCTGGTCGACCGCTTCGGCAATCTGAACGATGCCGTCGCCGAGGCTGCTCGCCGGGCGAAGCTCGACCCGGCCAAGGCCCGCGCCGTCTATCTCGACCGCGAACCTTCCGCCTATGAAAAGCTGCTCAAGAGCTTTGCCGACCGCGAGAAGGGCGAGACGACCGACGCCGCCACCGACCTGCTCGGCATGGCCGCGATCGAACAGCGTGCGTTGATGGCGCAGGCGCTGGGCGATGCCCGGCGGATGCTGACCGCGCGGACCGGGGTGCAGGCCCGCTGCCTCGAATGCGCCGGGCTGGGGCCGGTGACCGCGTCGGCAGAGGACGCGTCGCTGTTCGACCTGATCGTCGCGCGGCTGGGTCTATGATCGCGATCCGCGCCGCCCGGCCAGAGGATGCCGCCGCGATCGGCGCGATCTATGCGCCCTATGTGCTGGGCGGCACGGTGTCGTTCGAAACCGAGGCGCCCGACACCCGCGCGATCCGCCACCGCATGGCGGCCAGCGACGGCTTCTACCCGTGGCTGGTCGCGACCACCGGCGAGGCGGACGGCGACGGGGTGCTCGGCTATGCCTATGCGACGATGTTCCGCGAGCGCCCGGCCTATCGCTATGTCGTCGAAACCTCGATCTACATGGCCGGCAGCGCGCAACAGAAGGGGACCGGACGGCTGCTATACGAGGCGCTGGTCGATACCCTGCGCGCCCAAGGCTTCACCCAGGCGATCGGCGTATTGTCGCTGCCCAACGACGCCTCGATCACCCTGCACGAAGCGGTCGGCTTTCGCCGGGCGGGGGTGTACCGTGAGGTCGGCTTCAAGCAGGGCCGCTGGATCGATGTCGGCTTCTGGCAATGCCGGCTGAACGAGGGAACGGTGCCGCCGAAGGAACCGCGCCCGTTCCGCGAAATCGGCGTCGTGCGGGGCTGACCCGCCCCTGACCCGTTTACCCCAGCCTCAAATGTTCGGCTTGAGCCTGTCGAGCAGTGTCTGTCGAGAACTGGACATTGTAGGGAAACCCATTCCGGTTCCGCGCACGGCGTCGCGTTCTCGACGGTCGCTTCTCGACTTCGCTCGAAGCTGCTCGAACCAAACGGATATTCTAGCCTTTTCAACTACCTAGCCCTTGGCGCCGGGGTCAAAGTTCACAAAAGTCACACTCGTGCGCGTTTCGCGACCTGCGTGACCTGACCCGGCTGGTGCCATGGCAGAATCGACGGTGCGAAAGAGCGCCGGCGATCCTGACGCCGCCGCCCGCTGTAGGAAAGCGTTACCCGCCCAGCGCCTTTTGCCGCCGGCGTTGCACCGACGATCCCAGCCCGATCGCTTCGCGGTATTTCGCCACCGTCCGCCGGGCGATGTCGAAGCCCTTGGCATTCAGCAGTTCGACCAGCGTGTCGTCGGACAGGATCTTCTTCGGGTCTTCGGCGGCGATCAGGGTGCGGATCGCTTCCTTGACCGCCAAGGCCGATACCGCCTCGCCACCGTCCGCCGACTGGATGGCGGAGGTGAAGAAGAATTTCAGCTCGAACAGACCGCGCGGGCAGGACAGATACTTGTTCGAGGTCACGCGGCTGACCGTCGATTCGTGCATCTCGATCGCCTCCGCCACCTTGGCGAGTGTCAGCGGGCGGAGATGGGCGACGCCCTGGCGGAAGAACGCCTCCTGCTGCTTCACGATCTCGGTCGCGACCTTCAGGATGGTGCGCTGACGCTGGTCGAGTGCCTTGACCAGCCAGTTGGCGCTGGCAAGGCAGTCGGACAGCCATGCCTTGGACGATTTGGTGCCGCCTGCGCTCAGTTCGGCGAAATAGCCGCGATTGACCAGCACGCGCGGCAGGGTCGCGCCGTTGATCTCGACCGCCCAGCCACTGCCTCGCGGGGCAACGAACAGGTCGGGGACGACCGATTGGGTACGTTCGCCGCCGAAGCGACAGCCGGGTTTGGGATCATAGCCGCGCAATTCGCGGATCATGTCGGCAAGGTCTTCCTCATCGACCTCGCATATCCGGCGCAGCTGCGGCAGCGCGCCGCGGGCGAGCAGGTCGAGATGATCGAGCAGCCGCGCCATGCACGGATCGTAACGGTCGACCTCGCGCGCCTGGATGGCAAGACATTCGGCAAGGCTGCGGGCGCCGACGCCGCTCGGGTCGAAGGTCTGGACGATGGTCAGTACCGATTCGACGCGGGCGAGCGGCACGCCGAGCCGATTGGCGATGTCGAGCAACGATCCCGACAGATAGCCCGCATCGTCGATCTGGTCGATGATCGCGCTGGCGATGAACAGGTCGGCGCCGGAGACACAGGCCCCGGCCTGTTGCAGCAGATGGTCGACCAGCGAGATATCGGCGCTGGCCAGCGCGTCGAGATCGGGCGCGTCCTCGAATCCGCCGCCGCCGGTCGCGGCAAGGCCCAGGCTGCCGTCGAGCGACCCGACGCCATCCGACGCGCTGTCATGGTGGAAGGTGTCGCCGAGATCGAGGTCGAGCGACTCGCCGCTTGCCGCACCGAGGCCGAGCAGTTCGTCCGATCCGGCGGGTTCGCTGGCGGTGATGGGTTCAGGCGCTTCGATCGCCGGGCCGTCATCGTCGCCGCCGCCCGATTCGAGCAGCGGGTTCTTTTCGATTTCCTCGGCAAGGAAGCCTTCGACTTCGAGGTTCGACAGCGCAAGCAGGCGGATCGCCTGCTGCAACTGTGGCGTCATCACCAGCGATTGCGACTGGCGCAGGTCGAGGCGCGGCGCGAGGCTCATGTCGTTAGAGCTCGAACCCTTCGCCGAGATAGAGGCGGCGGACATTGGCGTCGGCGACCAGTTCGGCCGGCGATCCGGCGAACAGCACGCGCCCGTCGTAGATGATGTACGCGCGGTCGACGATTTCGAGCGTCTCGCGGACATTATGGTCGGTGATGAGCACGCCGATGCCGCGCGATTTCAGCTGGATCACGAGGTCGCGAATGTCGGCGATCGAGATCGGATCGATGCCGGCAAAGGGTTCGTCGAGCAGGATGATCGTCGGATTGGCGGCGAGCGCGCGCGCGATTTCGGCGCGGCGCCGCTCGCCGCCCGACAGCGCCATCGCCGAAGCGGTGCGCAGGCGGGTGAGGCCGAATTCGTCGAGCAGCTGTTCGAGTCGCGCGGCGCGCGCCGCCTTGTCCGGTTCGGCGAGTTCGAGCACGGCGAGGATGTTCTTTTCGACCGACAGGCCGCGAAAGATCGAGGTTTCCTGCGGCAGATAGCCGAGCCCCAGGATCGCACGGCGATACATGGGCAGCGCGGTGATATCCTCACCATCGAGCAGGATGCGGCCGGCATCGGGTTTGACGAGGCCCATCGCGGAATAGAAGCTGGTCGTCTTGCCCGCGCCATTGGGGCCGAGCAGGCCGACGACCTCGCCGCGGCCGACCGACATCGACACGTCGGACAGCACGACCCGCTTGTCATAGGATTTGGCGATCGACACGACCGACAGCCCCCGGTCGGAGGGGAGTTCGTGCACCGGTACAGCGTCGGCGCTGCGGGACAACAGGGTGGTGTCGGTCATCGGCAGCGTCCTGATCGCATGGCAATGGTTACCGTACCGTTAGGACGATCCGGTTGGCAGGATTATTGCATGGAGTTGGCGAAAAAGGAAAGGTCTGTTCGTCGGGTCGAGATCGATAAGCGATCAACGTCGCCATGCTGCTGCCGTCCCGGACAAGGGAGGGCTGGGGGCGGGTAGGCACATTGGGGCGCGATAACCTTCCCTCGCAGGCCGACCCACCCCCGACCCCTCCCTTGTCAGGGAGGGGAGACAGGGCCGCACATCAGTTGCGCTTGGGCACGGAGAAGCGGCCGGTGACGCGGCCGCCGCTCTGCTGGACCGTACCGTCGGGGGCGCGGGTGGTGCCGACGCCCGATCCGTCGATCGTCGCGCGGCCGGTGTCGAGGTCGATCGACAGCCGCCCGCCGGTCAGGGTGTTGGCCCCCTGCGTCAATTGCACGCCGCCGATCATCGTCACGACCCGCCGGTTGACGTCATAGACCGCGAAGCGGGACTTGGCGGTCTGATCGGGGCGGGTGACGGTGACGTTGCCGGTGGCGTCCATGCGCGATGCCTGTGGCGAGGCGCCTTCGGTGATCTGCCCGACATAGGCGACGACGACGCGATCGGCGGTCAGCGTCATGGTCGACTGGCGGATGGTGACCCCACCGGTCAGCACCGCGCGGTTGGCGCGATCCTGCAACTCGATGGCATTGGCCGAGAAATCGATCGGTGCGGTCGAGTCGTGCCGCGTCTGCGCCGGGGCCGACCCCAGGGTGGCGAGGAAGCCGATGGTGGCGACAAGGCCCGGTAGCGCATGGCGAATCATCGCGGCTATTTCGTGCGTGCCGGGTCGATACGCAAGCGGGCATTGCCGGTCAGCCGCACGGTGCGCGACTCGAGATCGGCATCGAGCCGGTCGCCGCTGAACGTGCCCATCGCCGTCGTGCCGGTGACCGCGCTGCCGCTTTGCAGGCGGCGGGTCTTCAGGTCGACGGTCGCGTCGTTGGTGTCGAGCGTATAGCCGTCCGCCGCGCGGAAGCGGATCGGGCCGTTCACATCGACCTGTTCGGCGCGCATGTCATAGCGGCCGCGCGGCGCGGTCAGGCGCGCCGGACCATCGGGCAGGCGGATGGCGGCGGCCAGTTCCTGCAACTGCACGACCGGTTCGGCCGAGCTTTTCTGCACCGCCGACCCGGCATCGATGACGAAGGGCTGCCCCTTGGCATCCTGTCCGCGATATTCGGCGGAGCGCAGCCGCATCCGTTCCTGCGCGACATCGACCTTGTTCTTGTCGAGCACGAAGCTGGTATCGCCGCGCATGAACAGCGGCGCCATGACCAGGAACGCCGCCAGCACGCCGATGCCGATCGGCAGCGCGACCATCAGGAACGCGATCAGCCGGTCATGCGCGCTGCCGGGCGCGGCACGGCGTTGCCGGCGCGTTCGTTCCTGACGGGCGATTTCCGACATGGCCGTCCCTTACATGTGTGCGAAGATATCGGTCTCGGGCCAGCCGGAAAGATCGAGGGCGGCGCGGTGCGGCAGGAAGTCGAAACATGCCTGCGCCAGATGCGTGCGCCCTTCGCGCGCCAGCCGCTTGGTCAGTTCCTCGCGCAGCGCGTGGAGGAAGCGGACGTCGGAGGCGGCATAGTCGCGTTGCGCATCGGACAGGACCGGGCCGCCCCAGTCCGAGGATTGCTGCTGCTTCGACAGATCCTGCCCCAGCAGTTCACGGACCAGTTCCTTCAGGCCGTGGCGATCGGTGTAGGTGCGGACCAGCCGCGACGCGATCTTGGTGCAGAACACCGGGCCGGCGGTGACGCCGAGATAATGCTGGATCGCCGCCAGATCGAACCGGCCGAAATGATAGAGCTTCACCCGCGCCGGATCGGCGAGCACCGCCTTCAGATTCGGGGCGGCATAGTCGCTGCCGGGGTTGAAGCGGACCAGATGCTGATCCTCGCCCCCGTCGGACAGTTGCACGACGCACAGCCGGTCGCGCGGG
>NZ_LMKE01000010.1:82322-96130 GCF_001421245.1 Sphingomonas sp. Leaf10
GTGATGAGGCCCATCGTCTCGGTATCGACGGCGATGTCGGCGCCCGGCGCGAAGACGTCGCCCGGCAGGTCTTCTTCGTGGAAATGAACGGTCATGCGTAGCGCCTAGCGGTTGGAGGCTTCGCGCTCAATGGCCTCGCGCGCCGCGCGCTTTTTGGCCTTGGACCGGCGCGAGGTGATGTTGAGCGTCTCGACCCCGGCGGAAAAGGCCATCGCGGCGTAGATATAGCCCTTGGGCACATGCACGCCGAAGCCGTCGGCGATCAGCACCGCGCCGATCATCAGCAGGAAACCCAGCGCCAGCATGACGACGGTCGGATTGGCATTGATGAAGCGCGCCAGCGGATCGGCGGCGACCAGCATGATCGCGACGGTCACGATCACGGCGGCCATCATGATCGGCACCTCGTCGGTCATGCCGACCGCGGTCAGGATCGAATCGATCGAGAACACCATGTCGAGCGCGACGATCTGTGCGATCGCCGATCCGAAGCTCAGGGCGACCTTGCCCTGCTTGTCGAGGGCGTCGCCGGTCGGTTCGTCGTCCATCGTGTGATGGATTTCCTTGGTCGCCTTCCACACCAGGAACAGGCCGCCGACGATCAGGATGATGTCGCGCCACGAAAAGGCGGTTTCGAAGCTGGGGCGGCCATAGCCGTCGGGCGAACCCTGAATACCCAGGTCGAACACCGGGTTGGTCAACGATACGATGAAGGCGATCATCGACAACAGCAGCAGTCGCATGACCAGTGCCAGACCGATACCGATTCGCCGCGCCAGTTGTTGCTGATGCGCGGGCAACTTGTTCGACAGAATCGAAATGAAGATCAGGTTGTCGATGCCCAGCACGACTTCCAACACGACCAGCGTGAAGAACGCAGCCCAAGCCGTCGGGTCGGCGCCCAGCGCCAAAATGGTGTCCATCGGGTGATTCTGTGCCGTCTTCGCCACATAATCGCAAGGTTCGCGACGACCAGATCGATTGCAGCGGCGAAATTCGTTTGGGAGTGTGCGCTTTTACGCTATGCAGGGATGTGGCACCCGGCTTTGGGGTGCCCGAACACCTGCGTTTTTCGCTCGGCGCTTGGGTTTAGGAATGAAGTTGGGCGAACCAGGAAGACGAACAGGGCAATGAGTTTCGATCGAGGACGGCGCGGCGAGCGCGGTGGGCGCGGCAGGGACAAGCGCGACGGTTTTGGTGACGAAGGCGGCAGCAGCTACGGCGGCGGCGGCTTCGGCGGCGATCGCGGCGGTTTCGGCGGCGGTGGATTCGGTGGCGGCGGCTTCGGCGGCGGCGGCAGCAGCTACGGTGATCGTGGCGGCGGTGGCGGCTTCGGCGGCGGCGGTGGTTTCCGTGGCGGCGGTGGCGGCTTCGGCGGCGGCGGCGGTGGCGGCTTTGGTGGTGGCGGCGGCGGTGGCCGCGGCATGCCGCCGCAGGTCGTCGGCGAAGCGACCGGCGTGGTCAAGTTCTTCAACGCGCAGAAGGGCTTCGGCTTCGTCGTCCGTGATGATGGCGGCGAAGACGTGTTCGTGCACATTTCGGCCGTCGAACAGGCTGGCCTGAGCGCCCTTGCCGAAGGGCAGCCGATGGGCTTCACGCTCGTCGATCGTGGCGGCCGCATCTCGGCGACCGACCTCAAGATCGACGGCGAGCCGATGCCGGTCACCGGCGGCGGCGCACCGCGCGAACCGCGTGAATCGCGCGCTGGCGGCGGCGGCGGCTTTGGTGCCCCGCAGCGTCAGCTGACCGGCGAGCGCGCCAGCGGCGTCGTGAAGTTCTTCAACGCGATGAAGGGCTTCGGCTTCGTTCAGCGCGACGATGGCCAGCCGGACGCGTTCGTCCACATCTCGGCCGTCGAGCGCGCGGGTTTGCCGACGCTCAACGAAGGTGATCGCGTCGAGTTCGAACTCGAAGTCGACCGTCGCGGCAAGCACGCCGCGGTGAACCTCAACAAGCTTTGAGGTTCGCGCTTCGGCGATAGACAAGGGGCCGGTCACTCGAAGGGGTGGCCGGCCCTTTTCGTTGTGGCTAACTGCGGTCGCGATTCGGGGGAAGCGGATGGATCTGGCGACACCCAATTTGCCGTCGCGCGACTTTACGGTGACATCGGCCTTTTTCGCGGCGCTCGGCTTTGTCGAGACGTGGCGCGATGCGACGTGGATGATCGTCGAACGCGGAACGCTGAAACTGGAATTCTTTCCGTGGCCCGACTTCGATCCGACGACCAGCGGCTATGGGAGTTGCCTGCGCCTCGACGACCTCGACACGTTCTACGCGGTCGCGAAGGCGGCCGGGATCGCGGAAAAATCGACCGGCTTTCCCCGGCTGCAACCGCCGCGCGAGCAGAACGGCCTGTGGATCGGCGCGTTGCTCGACCCCGATGGATCGCTGTTGCGGCTGATTCAGAATCGCTGAGCGTCAGGGCCGGTCCGAATAGGCGATATGGTGGGCGACCAGCCCTGCGCAAACTCCGGCGATAACGAAGCTGCCGATGAACAGCACCGCATAGTCCCACCGCGCGGCCGGACTCGGCATGCCTAGCCACAATGGCAGCAGGACGGCAATGGCCAACCCGGAGGCTGCTCCACAACTCGCCGCTTCATGCCGTCGATGCCATCCCAGCAATAGCGCCACCTGCCACAGCGGCATACCGATCAGAAGACATAAAGGTATGCCGATGAATGTCCCGACGACCAGCCCAAACGGGAAGGAGAATGGTAATGGAAGACGGCTGCTCGAACCGTCCAGCGGAGAGGGACCTGTCAAGCTGTCCGTTGCCCATAACAACAGCAGGACAACTGCAACGCCCGCGATCGTGGCAATCACGACCGCAATTGCGCGGCGAGCAAGCGACGGGCGGTTAGCATCGTTCATCGGGCGTGCCCCCTGCCGTTCCGACCCGCCGCAGTTTCGCGCGAGGCGGCAGATGCTCAGGCTCGTTCAGCGCGCTGACCAGCCCGACCCGCCGCAACGCCAGCAACAGCCACCAGCCCGGATCATGCTGGCCCGGCAATATCCCCAGCCGCGCCGATTCGGGAAAGGCGTGGTGGTTACCGTGCCATGCCTCGCCAAAGGTGATGAGCGCGGCGGCGGGCAGGTCATGACCCTGTACGCCCATGCCGTCGACCACCCAGTTCCGGGGACCGCGGCGATGGGTGATGTGGCCGACCAGCCAATGACCCGTGACGCCGGCCGCGACCCGTACCGGTACACCCCACACCAGCCATGGCAGCCCGCCCATGCCCAGGAACAGCAGCGCCCAAGGCAGTTGCTGCACCATCCAGCTTGCTTCTAGCGAGCGCAGGAAGCGGTCGTCGCGCAAATAGGGTTCGGGTTCGAAGCGCGGCGGATGGTCGAGGTCGAGGCGGCAATGCATCTGCCACCATGCGTCGTGCACCAACGCCGTGCGATGTGCATGGAGCGGATGGCAATCGGGTTGGCGCTGCGCCCAGTCGCGCATGTCATGCAGCCGGACCATGCCGAGCGGCCCGGTCATGCCGACCAGCGTGCCGAGATAGACGAGCACGCGTTCGAACCAACGCGGCGCAACGAAGCTGCGATGGATCAGCAGCCGATGCAAACCGATCGAATGGCCGGCGCATAGCGTCACCGCACTGGTAACGAGGAACAGCAGGACGCTGCCGGTCGTGACGTATGTTGGGGCGAGCATGAGGGCGGCGATGGTCATTCCGCCGATCCACAGCGACCTCGCCGGGGCCCAGCGGACCCGTCCATTCACCGCAGACGTCTCCGCCGATGCCTTTACCCGCAGCGTCGAGCGATCGGACATGATGCCTCCTTCGGTAATTAGGTATATCCCTAAATAGCGAAGGATGTTTGTCAAGATGAGCGGGGCGACCTATGTCGTTCACGATGCAACGAGTGTTCGAAGCACTGGCGTCGGTCCCCCGGCGCAAGATCCTTGCCTATCTCGCCCATGCCGAACTCAGCGCGGGGGAGATTGCGGCGCGATTCGACATGTCGAAACCATCGATTTCGCAGCATCTGTCGATCCTCGAAGCGGCGGGCCTGGTCAGCAGCGAGAAGCGCGGCCAATATGTCTTTTACCGGCTGGTGCCCGACAATCTGACGAACACGCTCAATGGTTTTGTACAGGAAGTCTGTCCGGTGGCGCGGCCGTTGAAGCGGGAAAGCGCCGCCCGCAAGGTGGGGACGAACCCAGATCCCGGCTGACCGCGTTATCCCGCCAGCCAAGCGGAGAGACAAAGCGATGGGCATGTTGCGGCACGGGGTTTGGACCAACGATACGCCGGTCGCGCCGACCGATGCGTCGGGCAATTTCCAACGGGCGGAGAGTAGGTTTCGCGATTGGCTGACCCGCGACGGTGGTGCCGGGCCGGACGGGCAGCGCGGCTGGCCGGCCGAGGCGGGGCGCTATCAGCTCTATGTCAGTCTTGCCTGTCCATGGGCGCATCGGACGCTGGTGGTGCGGGCGCTGAAAGGATTGGAAGACTTGCTGCCGGTGACGGTGGTCGGCCCGTTGATGGGGGCGCAGGGGTGGAGTTTCGCCGAAGCCTTTGGCGGGACGGGCGATCCGGTCAATGGCGTCGACCATCTGCACCAACTCTATACGCTTGCCAACCCCGACATGACCGGCAAGGTCACGGTGCCGGTGTTGTGGGACAAGGTCGAGCGACGGATCGTCAACAACGAATCGTCGGAGATCATCCGCATGCTGAATACGGCGTTCGACGATCTGGGCGCGACACCGGGCGACTTTTATCCACAGGCGCTGCGTAGCGAGATCGATGCGGTCAACGAGCGCGTCTATGGCACCGTCAATAACGGCGTCTATCGCGCGGGCTTCGCGACGACGCAGGCCGCGTATGACGAGGCGGTGGGGGCGTTGTTCGAATCGCTCGATTGGCTGGAAGAAAGGCTGACCGGCGAATGGCTGGTCGGGGATCGGCTGACCGAGGCGGATATCCGGTTGTTCACCACGCTGGTGCGGTTCGATCCGGTCTATCACGGGCACTTCAAATGCAATGTCCGGCGTCTGCTCGATTATCCGCGGTTGCGGGCGCTGACCGAACGGATTGCGGGCCTGCCGGGGGTCGCGGCGACGATCGACCTCGACCAGATCAAGACGCACTATTATCGCAGCCACAAGGATATCAACCCGACCGGGATCGTGCCCGCCGGACCGGCGGTGCCGTTCTGATCGTTCAGGGGGCGGCAAGGCGAATGCGAGGATGACGACGACCATGATCCGCTGGTTCCTGCCGGTGAGCCTTGCGCTTGCCTCCGTCGCGTCGGCCCAGACCGGTGCGCCCCCCGCCGCGCCGGTGCGGCCGGTCCCGGTCGAGGGGATTTCGGCGCGGGTCGTGGCGCGCTATCCGCATGATCGCACCGCCTTTACCCAAGGGCTGGTCTGGCATGACGGCGCACTGTTCGAAAGTACCGGCCAGCCCGGCGTGTCTGACGTGCGGCGGGTCAATCTGGCCGATGGCAAAGTGCTGGCGCGCAAGCGGTTGCCGGGGCAGCAGTTCGGCGAAGGGCTGGCGGTCGACGGGCAGCAACTGGTCAGCCTGACCTGGCAGGACGGCATCGCGCACCGCTGGAACCCCAAGACGCTGAAAGCGGTCGGCAGCGCGCGCTATCCGGGCGAAGGCTGGGGGCTGGCGAGCGATGGCCGGTCGCTGATCCTGTCGGACGGGACGCCGACGCTACGCTTCCTCGATCCAAAGACGTTTCGGGAAACGCGGCGGGTGACGATCACCGCCAATGGGCGGCCGGTGCATAACCTGAACGAGCTGGAGATGATCGACGGCAAGCTATGGGGCAATATCTGGCACCGCGACTATATCGTGCGGATCGATCCGGCGACGGGGGCGGTCGACGGGCTGGTCGATCTGGCGCCGTTGCGTGCGGAACTGGGGGCGCTGGACCCGGAGGCGGTGCTGAACGGGATCGCGTGGGATGCGGCGAGCAAGCGGTTGTTCGTTACGGGCAAATGGTGGCCGACGTTGTTCGAGATCGCGCTGGAGCCTGCGCCCTGATCGTCGCCCCAGCGCAGGCTGGGGTGACGGTTGTGGCGGTGGGGTGGTGCGCTAACTCACCAGCTTCAGCAACGTCGCGACATGGTCGGCCTCGGCCGCCGGCTTGTCGGTGCGGATGCGGTTGATGCGGGGGAAGCGCATCGCGACGCCCGATTTGTGGCGCTTCGATGCGTGGATCGAATCGAACGCGACTTCGAGGACCAGTGTCTTCTCGACCTCGCGCACCGGGCCGAAGCGCTGCACGGTATGCTGGCGGACGAAGCGGTCGAGGTCCTTCAACTCGGCATCGGTGAAGCCCGAATAGGCCTTTCCGACCGGCAGCAGCTCGCCGCCCTCGGCCGGGTCGGCGGTCCAGCAGCCGAAGGTATAGTCCGAATAGAAGGACGAGCGTTTGCCGCTGCCGCGCTGCGCGTACATCATCACGCAATCGGCGACGAGCGGGTCGCGTTTCCATTTGTACCACAGCCCGACACGGCGCCCCGCGACATAGGGCGAGTCGCGGCGTTTGAGCATGACGCCTTCGATCGCAGCGTCGCGGGCGCCGCTGCGGATATTGGCGAGCGCGTCGAAATCGGCGGCGTCGATCAGGCGTGACAGGTCGAACACTTGTCGGTCGAGTTGCGGCACATATGCTTCGAGGCGGGTGCGGCGTGCGGTCCAAGGCTGGTCGCGCAGATCCTCGACGCCGTCGAACAGGATGTCGTAGAGGCGGACAAAGGCTGGGTAGTCGGCCAGCATCGCCTTCGACACGACCTTGCGCCCCAGCCGCTGTTGCAGCGCGTTGAAGCTGGCGGCGCCGGCATCCTCGTGGACGCTCGCCCCCTGTCCTTCGCCGCGCACCAGCAATTCGCCGTCGAGGACGCCGGGGGTGCGGCAGGCGGCGGCGACTTCGGGGAAGGCGGCGGTGATGTCGTCGCCGGCGCGGCTGTAGAGCCGGGTTTCGCCGCCGACATGGACCAGTTGCACGCGGATGCCGTCCCATTTCCATTCGGCGGCATAGTCGGCAAGGTCGACCACGCCGTCGTCGAGCGGGTGGGCGAGCATGAACGGGCGGAAGACGGGCAGGTCGGCGGCATCCGGTTGCTCCCCGCGCCCCTCGGCCCACGCGAACAGTTCGGCATAGGGCGGGGCAAGGCCGTGCCAGACCTCCTCGACAGCATCGACGTCGAGGCCGAACGCCTGCGCCAGCGCGGTCTTGGCGAGGCGGGCGGACACACCGACGCGCAGCGCCCCGGTGGCGAGCTTCAGCAGGGCGTAGCGTTCATCCGATTCGAGCCGGTCGAGCATGTCGGCAAGCGCACGCGGCGCGTCGGAACGCGACAGGCTGGCAAGACGGGTGACGACCGTGTCGAGCGTCAGCGGATCGGCGTCGGCAATCGCGCCCGGCGGGGGTTCGGGCCATAACAGCGCCACCGTTTCCGCCGTGTCGCCGACGAAATCGCGGCTCATCGCGAACAGCACGGGGTCGGTGCGTTCGGTGATGAGCGCGCGGATCGTCGCCGACTTGACCGCCGGCAGGTCGAGATCGCCGGTCAGCGCCGCAATCGCCCAGCCGCGATCGGGATCGGGCGTGTCGCGCAGATAGCTGCCGATCAGTGCCAGCTTGGCGTTGCGCGACCGGGTATAGATCAACCGGTCGAGCAGATCGGCAAAGGCCCGCATCGCGCCCGATCCCCTATCGTCAGTCGATCGCGTTCTTCACGCCCTTGCCCGCCAGCAGGCCGAGCACGAGCAGCACTGCGAAAATGGCGATCGCCACGAAGAACAGGATCTTGGCGATGCCGACGAACGCACCGCCCAATCCGCCGAAGCCGAGGGCGCCGAGCACCAGCCCGACTACGAGGAAGATGACCGCCCATTTCAACATGCTGCAAATCCTTCGTAACCCGCCGATGCGGCGGTACCGTCAGGGGTAGCGCGTGGCGGGCGGGGCGGTTCCGGTTTCATGGACGTCGCATGGAAAAGCCCGCCGACGCGGTCGGCGTCGACGGGCTTGGCGGATGCAGAAACGCGGTCAGCCCTTGCGCGCAGCTTCGAACAGGAACCAGGCGCGTTCCTCCGCCTGATCGATCCAGTCGTCGGCGAGGCTGCTGGTCGCGGTGTCGCCGGCATCCTCCGCAGCCTCGCGCGCTTCGCGGAGGCGCTCGACCAGCTTCAGATTGTCGTCGCGCAGCTCGGCGAGCATGTCGTCGGGCTTCACGAAATCCTTGTCGTTATCCTTGATCGCGGCGCGGCGGGCGACGTCGCCGATCGAGCGCAGCGTGGTGTTTCCGGTCTTGCGCACGCGTTCGGCGATCACATCGGTCACGGCGAGGATCTGCGACGCCTGATCGTCGAGCATCAGGTGATAGTCGCGGAAATGCGGGCCGGACACGTGCCAGTGGAAGTTCTTGGTCTTCAGATACAAAGTGAAGCAGTCGGCGAGCGCGGCGTTCAGTCCATCGGCGACGGTCACCGTCTTGTTGTTGGGCAGGTCGGTCGGCGTGTCGAGCGCGGGGTTGGTCACGGGGAAAGTCTCCGGCTGGATATGGTTCGGTTCAGCAACGATCGCGCTGCCGAATCTTTCCGCCACGCTCCAGTCAAAAAATCCGGTCGCGGTGATCGTCCGGTTGGATCACAGCAGCCTGAGCGCGCCGAGCCCAAGGGTCGCGCCGGTCAGCGCGAGCAGCAGCGTCGCCACGATTCGAATCGCGGCAAAAGGCAGCTTTTGCCAGTCGCGCTCGCCCAGCGTCGCCGCGCCGAGCAGCAGCACCGTCCCGGCCAGCGACGCACCGATCGTGCCGGTCACCGGATCGGGGGTGCGCGCGACCAGTGCGAAGACCAGGAACTGGCTGCGATCGCCGAGGGTCAGCACCGCCATGCCAAGCAGCCCGGTCAGCACTGGCGGCAATCGCCAGCCATCGAGCCGGTCCTTGATCCGCGCCGGGATCGGCACCGCGGTCGCGGCCGCGATCAGCGCGACGGCGAGCATCAGGTCGCGGGCATTGGGAGTCAGGATCGGCGCGACCAGCATCCCGCCGATCGCCGCCAGCGCGAAGCCGACCACCTGTGCGAGGATCGCCCCCCAAACGGCGCCGCGACCGAGCCGGCCGGACAGGATCGCGGCAAGCAGCGGCGGCCGGTCGCTTACCCCCGCCAGCAGGACCGCGACCAGCGCGGGAACGAGCGGGTCCACCGGATGCGAATCAGTCGGCCAGCCGCACCGTGCAGGCGGCGGCATAGGCCTGCGCCGTGACGGCGTCGCTGCGCCCGCAATGCATTGCTTCGCGGGCGAGCGCGGTCCATTCGCCGATCGAGCGACGCTCGCCACGGGCAAGGGCGGCATCGACCACGGCGAGGACGGTCAGCGCGGGCAGGCTCGATTCGGCAGTGGCGATGGCGCGAATCGCCTCGATCTCGGCAAGGGGGCAGGCGCGATGCCCGACGCGTAGTGCCCGTTCCGCATCGATATGCAC
This sequence comes from Sphingomonas sp. Leaf10, assembly GCF_001421245.1. GTDB lineage: Bacteria > Pseudomonadota > Alphaproteobacteria > Sphingomonadales > Sphingomonadaceae > Sphingomonas. The sequence goes on from NZ_LMKE01000010.1 coordinate 91,798, forward strand.
CGACTCGATCCGCATCCTCACCTCCAATTCCTTGAATCATAAGCTAGGCGGCGTTGGTTACGTTCCGGTGAAGGTCGCTCGCCTTGACTTCGGCGCACATTTGGCTCATGCGCCCACGTCTTGCAGCAGCCCCCGTGTGGCGGGCCGCTTTTTATTGTCAATTCGCGGGCGTCAGGCCCAAGGGGTTTTTGGGTCATGGCAAAGCCGACCACCGTCAAGATCAAGCTCGTCAGCTCGGCCGATACCGGCTTCTTCTATGTCACCAAGAAGAACCCGCGCAACCAGACCGAGAAGTTGACCTTCCGCAAGTACGACCCGGTCGTGCGCAAGCACGTCGAGTTCAAGGAAGCGAAGATCAAGTAAGCCGCGCCGGTCCATCGGGACCGGGCGTGCCGCTTGTGGCTTTTACCAAAACCCGCCGGACGTCGATGGACGACCGGCGGGTTTTGCTGTGTTTGTCGTGTGGGGAGCGAACGGCGGCGTAAGCCTTGATGAAACCTTGCCGTGGCTCCGCGCAGGCGGGCGCCAACGGTCCCGAGCGCAAGCCGTTGTTTTGCTTGGCTTGGCCCCCCGCCTGCGCGAAGGTACGGCGTAGTTGCGGTCGAGCGCGCGGACTTTCGCAAAGGTCTCGCCTCCGCGACTCGCTACCCCCGCCGGTCGCGCCCCGGATCGCGATCGGCGTTGAACGCATCGACCGCCGCGTCATGGCCCGATCCGCTGCTCAGGAACACCAGCGCCATCAACGCGCCGCCCAGCATGACCGACAGCCCGACCCCGGCCAGCGTTGCCGCGGCGATCACCCAGTTCATCGATCCGATCCACCACCAGATGCCGCCCAGCGCGATGAGCGCCGCGACCACCGAGATCGCAGCCATCACCTTGAGCAGCCAGCGGAATCGTGCCCAGGCGAACGCGGCATATTCGGGATTGTCGAGATCGTTCGCCATGGCTTCCAAATGGTCGCGAAGCGTGGAATTCTCAAGCCATGGATGCCTGCGGCGGGTCGGACCGGGCGCCAGTGGGAGGAGAGGGCGATGACAATCGCGAAACTGTTGGGCAAGCGTGCGGTCGTGTCGGTCGGGGCCGATGCGACGGTGCGGGATGTGGTGGCGCTACTGGCGGGGCACCGCATCGGTGCGGTGCCGGTGCTGGCGGACGCCGGGGTCGTCGGCATCTTTTCCGAACGCGACATGATCCATGCGCTGGTCGAATGCGGCACGGCGGCGCTCGACCTGCCGGTTGCCGAACGCATGACCAGCCCGGCGATCACCGTCGATCCGAACGCGTCGATACTCGGTGCGCTGTCGCTGATGACGCAGCGGCGCATCCGGCACCTGCCGGTGATCGACGGCGATCGGCTGGTCGGATTCGTATCGATCGGCGATCTGGTGAAATATCGCATCGACGGGATCGAGGCCGAGGCGAATGCGATGCGCGAATATATCCAGCAGGCGTAAGGGCGGCACGGGCACCGATCCGTCGACCGACGCCGCTACCTTCCGGGTAGGCGCTGGAACACGTCCGGGCGACGATGCGGCGGTCGCGCCCTGCCAACGGAAGCCGGATCGGCCGGCACCGCCATTGACCGCCGGTTAAGCCCGGCGCGATACACAACAGCCATGTCCTCGCCCTCGATCGCCGAACATATCAATTGGCGCGTGCAGCAATGGCGGCACCGGCGGCTGGCGCGCGGCGTGCTGAGGACGCCGCCGATCCGGGCCTGCGACGACGGCGTCGTCCTGTTTTCGATGATCGGCACGGCGGTGCTGCTGCCGTATCTGGTCGCGGTGAAATCGCTACGGTATCACCTCGGCCGGGGTCGGGTGATGGTTCTCGATGACGGGACGCTGACCGCCGCCGATCGCGCCGTGCTCGCGCATCATATGGACGATCCCCGCATCCTGTCGATCGCAGAAGTGACGACTGGTGATTGTCCGCAGGGCGGGACGTGGGAGCGGTTGCTGACGATCCTCGATGTCCGTGCCGATGCCTATGTGATACAGGTCGATTCGGACACGGTGACCTTGCGCGATCCGGTCGAGGTCCGCGCCGCGATCGACGCCGGCCGCGACTTCACGTTGCGGGGGGAGGCGGCGGCGGAGCTGCGCGCGGTGACCGCTATCGCCCGGGACAGGGTCAGTATCGATCCGCGCGGTGCCGGTCTGCATGTACAGGACGCGGCGGAGGCGGCGATCGGTTCGGTCGCGATTCCGAGGTATGGCGAGCTCCGTTACGTCCGGGGCTGTTCGGGGTTCGCCGGCTTCGCTCCCGGCGGGCCGGGGCGGGCGCTGGCGGAAGGCTTTTCACAGGCGATGGACGAGGCGATCGGCCGGGCAAGCTGGACGCGCTGGGGCAGCGAGCAGGTGACGTCGAACTTCGTCGTCGCCAATGGGCGCGATCCGCTGCTGTTGCCCTATGACCGCTATCTCAATTTCTGGAATGCGGCGCTGTTCGCGCGCAACGCGCTGCCGGACGAAGCGGCGTTCGTCCACTTCATCGGTACGTATCGCTTCCATGGCGATGCCTATCTGACCGCCACGCGCCGGGCGATCGCGGTACTGGGTTAGGACCGGCGCAACATCGCCCACGCGTCGCGCACCGCGGAACGCGCGAACAACCACAGGGTAGCAGTATAGACGCTGCCCCCGACCACGACGGATAGCGCGAGCATCGGCACCGGCGGCAACGGTCCGGCCAGGTATGCTGCGAGCGTCACCGCCCCCGCCATCGCCGCTCCCGACCCGAATGCCGGAGCGACCGCGCGTGCAAACGCTCCCGCCGACAAGCCGAGGACGGGCAAGGCTCGCGCCCCAACCAATGCCAGCAACAGCGGGTGCGCAACGATCCAGGCACCGGCAATCCCCCCGATCCCGAAGCGCGCGCCGATCAGGAACGCGATCGGCAGCAGGATCGCGCCGATGGCGGTGGTGCCGGCGGTGGTGCCGGGCTTGCCCATCGCATCGACCGCCGGCGGAAACAGCGCCTGGAGGGTCATGAACGGCATGGCGAGGCCGAGCAGGGCGACCAGCGGTGCGGCTTCGTGCCATTGCGGCCCGAGCGCGATCACGACCGCTGGTTCGGCGGTAACCGCCAGTCCGATGAAGAACGGCACCGCGATCAGCATCAGCACGCGTACCGATCGCACGAACCCTTCCGCCACCGCCGCCCGATCGTCGCGCATCCGGGCATAGGCGGAGAAGGCGACTTCGTTGATCGGCGGCACGACCTTGTTGGTGAATATCTGCGTCAGGAACAGCGCGGTCGTATAGACGCCGACGACATGCGCATCGAACCAGCGCCCGGCGACCAGGATATCGGCCTGGCTCTGCGCGAAACTCAGCAGGCTGGCCCCGGCGACCACGCCGCCATAGCGCGCCAGATGCCCGGCGCCGCGAAAGTCGAAGCTCGGCCACATCCATGCCCGTGCTGCGATCGTCAGTCCGATCGCGCGCGTGGCGAACAGCACTGCCGGCGCCAGCACCAGTGTCCATACGCCCAGCCCGGCATAGGCGCCGCCGATCGCGGCCATTGCGCCCAAGAAGGAGGATAGCAGATTGACCTGTGCCTGCCGATGGAAATCCATCCGCCGCGCCAGGAGCGCATAGGCGAGCGAACTGAACGGCGTGGTCAGATAGAGTAGCGATTGGACCCGCAGCAGATCGGCGACGAACGGCTCGCGATAATAAGCGGCGACCAGCGGTGCCGCGACGAACTGCATCGCGCCGAGGGTGATGTTGAGCAGCAGCAACATGCCGAACACCTGCCGCTGCTCGCGCACCGACACGTCGCGATGCTGGATCAGCGCATTGGCGAGGCCGTGGCCGTTCAGCATGTTGAGCAACAGCAGGACCACGCCGGTCATCGCCACCAGCCCGTAATCGGCAGGCGTCAGCAGTCGGATGACCAGAAAGGTCGATGCCCATGACACGGTCTGGCCGACGATCTGGCTACCCGATCGCCAGATGACGGCCCGGCGCACCTGTCCCCGCAGCGATTCGGACGGGGCAGGAGGCGATTCGGTAGGGGAGTCCATGCTGCCACCTTGTACGCCATGCGATTGAAACCGCGTAAACCCGCGGAAATCCGTCAATCTGCAACTTTCTCGAAACAAAATTGCAAAAAGCCGTTGACGGTTTCCGGCATCACCCGTAGAGGGCTGTTCACCGGACGGGGTGAGCCAATCGCTTCAACCGGGACAGCGAAACGCAGGCGACGCGAACCGCCCCTCCTAAAAAAGGGGTAGCGAAGCGACGCCGGTTTCCTTGTCCGCTATTTGACATTGTAGTTTAGATGAAGGGACATGTGGGCGGCGGCTTGCGGTCTATGGCATTCA
>NZ_LMKE01000011.1:0-12188 GCF_001421245.1 Sphingomonas sp. Leaf10
CCCCGCGACCCCGCCACGACCGAGCGGATCGAGGTTCTGAAAGGACCGGCGGGCGCATTGTTCGGCGATGTCGATCCCGGCGGACGGGTCAATATCGTGACGAAGGTGCCGCGCTTCGCTCCGCATGCGAATGCCATGGTCAGCTATGGATCGTTCGACACCCGTCGCGTCGAGATGGACGCGACCGGACCGTTGTCGGGCACGCTGGCGGCGCGGATCGTGGTGGCCGGCGAAGACAGCGAGGGTTGGCGCGACACCGTCACGCTTCGCCGCCGCATCGTTTCGCCGTCGCTGACCTGGCGCCCGAATGATGCGCTCCGGTTCACCTATACCGGGGAGTTCAGCCAGTTCGACACGCCGTTCGACCGCGGCATACCGGCAGTGAATGGCGATGCGAACGCATTGCCGCGATCGAACTATTATGGCGAACCGACGAACGGCATCACCCGATCCCGCAACGACCAGCACCAGATTACCGCCCTGGCGCAACTGGGAGGAAGCTGGACGCTCAACGGCGGCGTGGTCTGGCGCAAGGGGAGCTTGCGGGGGCTGTCGGCCGATCAGTCGCGGATCGTCGGCACGGCGCTCTGGCGGCAACGCCGCTCGCGCGATTTCAGCGTCGATGACCTGTCGGCACGGTTGGAACTGGCCGGACAGATCGGGCGGCACCGGGTCAGCGCCGGATGGAAGGGCTATCGTTTCTTCTATGGCGAGCGATGGATGCGCATCAATCCGTCGGCGGCCGCACCCTATGCGATCGACCTGTACGATCCGGTCTATGGGTCTGTGGCCGCGGCGCTGCGACCGTTCACCAACAATGACGAAAGCCGTTGGGCGGGGACCTTCTACGTGCAGGACATGTGGGACGTCACCGACCGGTTGACCCTGGTCGGCGGGGCGAGGATCGATCCCTATCGACAGAAGATCGTGAACAACAATAGCGGCGGCACCGGGCGCAACATCGACGCGCCGGTGAACTTCCGCGTCGGCGGGCGCTATCGCCTGACCGACATGCTCGCGGTGCACGCCAATTGGGGTCAGAATTTTTCGCTGAACACCGGCACCGACCGCAACGGTGCCGGGTTCGGACCGGAAACCGGGCGTGGGTACGAAGTCGGGATCGCCGCCAATCTGCCGGGCGTCGATCTGGCGGCTACATGGTTCGACATCCGCAAGCGGGACATTCTCACCACCGATCCGGTCGATCCCAATTTCCTGGCACCGGTCGGCAGCATGGTCAGCCGCGGGATCGAACTCGACGCGTCGGCACGGCTTGGCGCTGGGTGGCAGTTGGTCGCGAACTATGCGTGGGTGGATGCGAAGGCGGACGACACGGCATTCGCGACGCCGAGGGTGCTCAACGTGCCGGCGCATTCGGCGACCCTGCTGGTCGTGCACCGGATTGCGACCTCGCGGGGCGATTGGCAGCTGAGCGGCGGTGCCGCCTATGTCGGCGACCGGGCCGGATCGCTGACCGCGCAGCCGCTGGTGCTGCCCGAATATTGGAAGGTGAAAATGGGCGTCGAGGCGCCGTTGACGGAGGGTCTGCGTATCCGTCTCGACGCCGATAATCTGTTCGACCGGCGTTACGCGGCAAGCTCGTACAGCGCATTGTGGGTCTATCCCGGCGCACCGCGAAGCGTGCGCGCCTCGCTGCGGCTAGACATCTGAAACGAAAGGGGTTCGACGGACGGCCGCGCTGGCCTAGAGCGTGATGACATGGTTTTGACCCATCGTGACGGAGCGAAAATGGCTGCGTGGCAAGAAGCGAGGAGGGAGCGGGGCTTTGCCCCCGTGACCGACGAGCGACGCTGCCACGCAGCCATTTTCGCCCGCCGCCATGCGGTTGCGTTGGGGCGCTCGCCGGACGTCGTCAGGAAGCTTGCCCGGGCCAATAGCCCGCGCTGCGCGTCCTTCCTCGCCGGCAAACGCCCCAACGCAATCCCGATGGGTCAAAACCATGTCATCACGCTCTAGGGTATCGTCGATCGGCAGCAAGGAGAGGAAGCAAGGTGGACAGGCGGGACATTCTTACAGGTATCGGGCTTGCCGCTGCGACGGTGGCCGGCAGCGATCCGGCCAGGGCCGAACCCGCCGGCCGGATCCGGCATCAGGTGTTCTTCTGGCTCGAGCGTCCGGGCAATGCCGCGGATCGGGCGAAGCTGATCGCCGGGCTGAAAGCGCTGGCGGCGATACCGCAGATACGCGAGCTGCATGTCGGTGTGCCGGCCGGAACCGAGCAGCGCGACGTGGTCGATGCCAGCTTCGACGTGTCCGAACTGATGCTGTTCGATACGGTTGCCGATCAGAAGGCCTATCAGGATCATCCGGCGCATCAGGCATTCGTCGCCGCCTGCGCGCCATTGTGGCGCAGGGTCGTCGTCTATGACAGCGTGCCGGCCTGACCACCACGCGAAGCGGGTGGCCACGACCGGCGGGGCGCCCCGTCAACGGATAATGACGACCTTCGCCGCGACATCGGAGGCGATGTCGCGCCACGCCTTGTCGGCCGTATAGGCGGCAACGCCGAGCCGTTTGGCCAGGGCAAGGCAGAAGCGATCGCCCAGCGACAACCCGGCCGCCGCCGTCGCCGTGCGCAGGCTGCCGGCCTCCCATGCCAAGGCGTCGTCGGCGGGAATGACAGTATAGGGCAGCGCGCCCAGCATGGCACGGACCTCTTCGAGCGGCGCGCCGAGATGGACGAAATGGCTGACGACCTCGGCCTGGTTGATCGCGCAGACCGACGCGTCCGCGATGACGGCCGTAACCTTGCTGGCCCCGCGCTCACCTTTTAGCAACGCAACGATCGCCGAGGCATCGAGGACGACATGGGTCATTCCCCGCTATCCTCACGCCGCGCAGCCAGAAAGGCATCGACCGACGCATCGGGTTGTTGCGCATAGCGTTTGGCGATTGCCTGCGCCTTGGCCACTGCCTGCCCGACGGTGCGTAACACGACTCCATCGGCAGTTTCCTCGACAAGGACCGCGCCGCCGGCTTCGAGACCCAAGCGCTTGCGGATGCCAATCGGTAGGCTCATGCGGCCGTTGGGGGTTATATTGACCTAGAGTATCATATGGCGCTGCTTTCGCAAAATAGCATTTGCAGTACCGAATGCCACAAATCCGGTTTAGAGGCTAGTGAGAGACATTCGGGCACCGCGATAACCAACTGCCAAGACATTATGGCTAGTTGAACACGGTTCGGTTGGCTAGGCCATGCAGGATCGGCTATCGTAGTTCCGAGCCGGTCGGTGGGTGGTCGGCGCATATGGGTATACCCAGTTGAGCCGGGGAATGATGAGCAAGCAGCAAAACATGATCCGGGCGGCGCGGGTATATCTGCGGGTCAGCACCGACGAACAGGATCTCGCCCGGCAGGAGGCGATCGTCGCCGGCGCGCGGGCGGCCGGCTTCTATGTCGCGGCGGTGTACCGCGAGAAGGCGTCGGGCGCGCGACCCGATCGACCGGAACTGCTGCGCATGGTCGACGACCTGCAACCCGGCGAAGTCGTGATCGCCGAGAAGATCGACCGGATCAGCCGACTGCCTTTGCCTGAAGCCGAACTGCTGGTCGCAACGATCCGGGGAAAGGGCGCGCGCCTGGCGGTGCCGGGGATCGTCGACCTGTCCGATCTGGTCGCCGACAGTTCGGGGGTATCACGGATCGTGCTGGAAGCGGTGCAGGACATGCTGCTCCGCGTCGCGCTGCAAACCGCCCGCGACGATTACGAAACAAGGCGCGAGCGCCAGCGCGAGGGGATCGAGATCGCCAAGCGGGCAGGGCGCTACACCGGGCGGAAGCCCGATCTGGCGCACCACCGCCGCATCGTCGCACTGCGCGAAGCTGGCATGAGCATCGCCCGTACGGCCGAACTGGCGGGGTGCAGCATCGCGCAGGTTAAGCGCGTGACTGCGCTGCATAGAGCGAAATGCGCGCCGATCAACGGCGTTGCAGATTCTGAAACAGCGTCGGCGAGTGCAAGGTAAGCGGTGTAGAAGGGCTATCTCGTAAGGCGGGACGTCTGCACAGCCTTCTGAAACAGGGCGGCGAGCGCTTGCGATATGTTACCATCGGTCGATACTTCGAAGAACAAGTCGTCCGATGCGCACCGTTTCAAAGCAGGTCCGATCTCCGGCAGGCGTGGGACTACGTTGCTGACCGCCCAAGGATCGTAATTGATCGATTCCGGGGTGTACGTCGTGTAGAGGACGGCAATCCGGATGCCGCGCGCCTTGATCGCATCGCACTGATCCGGGGCAATCGGACCCATTTGGCGACCGTTGATCTCTTCGTCGCGCATGCCATCAGTGATCAGGAATAGCGTCGCTTTTGGACGATCTCCCGGCGTACGAAGGCCATTTCCCGGATTCGACGTCACGGCGGCGTTCAGCTTGGCCAGTGATCCGGCATGTTCTGTCTGGCGATCGTATAGGTAGCCATGCATCTGTACGGCAATGGTCTCAGCCGTAATAGCTTTGGAACTAACGTAATTGAAATCACCTGACGGCGTCGACCCGGTCAGTTCACGGTAGTTGGCGCTTCGGTCGAATGTAGCGAGATAGAAGCGATACGCCGCGCCGTTCGATGCGGCTTCGCTACGCGCGCTCGAGACCATATTGCGAATGGCATTTTTACCTGCGTCGATCCTGAGTTCGATGCCGTTGTTATGTGCGAAGGTATAATAGTCGATGATCTGGCCGCTGGAATTGCGGATGTTCGGGTTGTCCGGATTTGTTTGGTGGCATGCGAAAGCACAGCCATCGGGGTTTCCATCGCGAACAGTCCGCGATTTTAGAAAGTTGATGCCGGCGGTCGTGGTCGGCAGCGCCATCGACGACGACGCATCGAGCAAGACGTAGAAGTCGGTATCGGGTGCCGTGCTCGCCTTTGCCGTGGCGGTACCCGTTACGGTCAGTGTATCTTTGCCAAGGATGCCAGCGAAGCTGTTTGTGGATTGCCCACGGTAGGTGACCGTTGCCGTGCGCACGAAGCCCTCGGCTTGCGACGTCCCTTCGGTTACGGTGATCTGCAGTTGCGCCGTGTCCGCGTAGTTTAACGGGACGAGACCAGGCAAATCAGACGTTTGCGCCTGAAACATTACTCGCGCTTGCGCTTGGGCAGTGGCAAGGGGTTGGCGCATCATCGCCGCACTCGTCGCCGACAGAGCGGCCGCATCGGCCGCAGCATTGAGATCGGTCTGCAGCTGCATGGCCGTTCCGTAGTCGATGGCCATTCCGGTAGCGAAGGTGATCGGTACCAGGGCCAACCCCAAGATCATCATGATGTTGCCGCGCTGGTCGCGGGCGAATGCGGACAGGAAAGATATGCGCATGGCTTGGCTCAGGACAGCGTGATTGTAGAGGAGCGGCGCGGCAGCAACCACAGATCTTCCGAGAAGGTGATCGATCCAAAGTAACCGGACAGCGCAGTATCGTAGGTGTAGGCCGACTGCGTGTAGAGGAAGACCGTATTCGGCTGACGATACGCTGCCGGCAGTGCGCTTGCGTAATAGCGGCCGGTAGGAAGTGCTGAGGCGTTACGGCCACGGCTCCAGTCGATCCGGAAGACATCTCCGCTGCTCTCGATCGTTATTTGGGTTACCCGCAACCGGGCCGGAGCGGTGGCGTAAGGCGCCAGAATTTGTGTGGAGCCGTTCATCAGCCCGTCGAGTTCGTTGGTCGTCAGCGCCCGGTATTGCGACGTCATGTCCCCGACCGCGCGGGTCATGATGGTCACCTTGCGCCTAGCGGTAATTGCGTCGCTCAGCTGGTATCCGCCGAGGAACAGCAGCAGCAGCACCGGCAAAGCGATGGCGAACTCAATGAGCGCGGTTCCGCGGTTGTCGGCCATCATTCCGGTGGGTTGCGAGCGCGTCATGCGTACGGCTCCGCCTTGAACGCCATCGTGCCGACGATGATGCGCGTGTCGCCTTCTTGATTGCTGAGTTTAAGCCCGAGCGGCGCGGTACCAATCGGCCAGTTGTAGAGCAGCCGCAGCACGACGATGTCGCCAGCGCCGCCCAACTCGAAGCGGGTAGCATCGGTTACCTGTCCAGCAGCATTGACGCTGACCCCGGCATCAACCGATCCGACGCCGCTCAGGTCCGTCAGCTTCCGGACATCAACATACAGGTTGCTGCAGGTCAGGAACGCTGGAAGACTGCCGCATGCCAGTACACGGAACTGTTTCTGTGTCGTTCCCGAAGGAATCTGTCCGGTCAGCACCTGTCGCGCAACCGTCTCGGCAACCGTCTGCACGCTGTTCTGAACGAAGAAAACGATCGCGATTTGCAGCGTGCCTATCAGCAGCCCTACGAACCCCGCGGCGCACAGGGCGAACTCGATCGCTGCGGCGCCCCGTTTGTCCGCGCGCAGGCTGTGGTCTTTTGACTTTATGCGAAGACCGTAAAACATTCGTTCTGTTTAGAAACGTAATCTTAAAAACGGGTTAGATGGTCATTCATCCTTTGGTATGAGACCTACAGCGACAGCGGTTCGTCGTGGACTGACGGTCCTGGTAGGAACCGGAATTATCGGCGCTGATCCAAGAACGAAAATTTCGAGAGTAGGAAATTAACGCATTTTTAACGTTCCCTGGGCACGAGCGGTGGTCTGTTTTCGGGGGGCCGGAGACGATGATGCAGCAGGCCGCCATTGAACGCGAAATTACCCGCGCAAAACATATCATCGACCGTCTGAACGACCATCCGTCGCGTCAGGCGATCGGCCGATACATTGCTGAACTCGAAGCGCGTATTGCCCCCGTTCGATCTCTCGGACTTGAAATTTTGATTTAGCATTTGTCGGGGGCGGATCGAGCCGGTCGCCGGCGCATGGCGCGCCTAACCTGAGGATCTCGTGCAGCGGCGTCTATCGCTTCCTGCCGCCGGCCTACACCGACACCCCCGTCAACTGCTCGACCAGCTGCATCTGGCGCGGCAGGCAGACCGACAGCGCGCAGCGGCCGACGGCGGTCGCGCGTGCCGCCTTGCGCAGCCGCAGGTGGTCGCTGCGGTCGGCCAGCACCCCAATAATCCGGTCGGCGATGGCGGCGGGGTCGTGGAACGGGACCAGATGCCCGTTGATGCCGGGTTCGAGGAATTCGAGCACCGGCGCGGTGTCCGACGCGACCATGACGCAGCCGGTCGCCATCGCCTCGATAAACGACCAGGACAGCACGAACGGCACGGTCAAATAGGTGTGAACGCTGGAGACGCGCAGCAACGACAGATAGTTCGCATAGGACAGCTTGCCGGTGAAATGGACCCGGTCGGCGAACGGGCCGGTGGTCAGTGAGATTTCCAGCTCCATCTGCTCGCGCCACGACCGTCCATCGGGGGCGGGGGCGCCATAGCTGACCTGATCGCCGCCGGTGATGACGACCTGTGCCTCGGGCCGGGCGGCGAGGATGGCGGGCAGCGCGCGGATGAACGACGGATAGCCGCGATAGGGTTCGAGGTTGCGCGCGACATAGGTGATGACCTCGTCCTGCCGCGACAGCGTCCGCCCGTCGGGCAGGCGGAAGCGCGCCGCCGGATCGGGCTTCACCACATCGGTCTCGACCCCGTCGAAGATGGTGCGGATGCGGGGCTGGTAGATTTCGGGATGGCGGCTGCGCTGCCATTCGGTCGGCGCGATGCCGGCATCGGCCATGTCGAGGCTGAGCAGCAGATGCGCGTTGCGCGCCCGCGTGCGACACACGGTGTCGAGATCGGCGGGCTGCGCCGGATCGAAGCCGACATCGGCCCCGGCGCCATGATAATAGAATTCGGCATAGCTGAGGATCACCGCGCGCGGAAACACGTCGCGCACGAACATCATCTCGCCCCAGCCCGGATGGCCAATCACGATCGTCGGCACGAATCCTTCGCGCTTGAGCTGGAGCAGGGTGCGTGCGACCTGCTGTCCATAGCGGACGCTGGCTTCGTACAGGCGGACATAGTGATGGGTGGTCGGATTGGCCGGACGTGGCGCTTCGTACCCGACGCAGCGGACGCCGGGAATATCAACGCCTTTCCCGCGGGTTACGAAGACGACGCGATGTTTTCCCGATGCCGCCAGTGCCGGAGCAAGATGTTTGAACTGCGCCGGCATGTTCTGGTGAATGAACAATATGTCCAACCGCAATACTCCATTTGGGGTAGACGCAAATAAACGAATAATGTCCTGTCAATAGACAGTTAAAGTTATTGAGAATTCACATTCAAGTAACCATTATGTCGCGCGTTTCCGGCAATGGGTCGGGTGAAGGCGATGGCAGGGGGCATGCCGTCGGACGTGGGGGGGATGGCAGATGGCGAACTATAGCGGCACCACCGGTGGCGACAATTATTCCGGTACCTCCTCGGACGACAGCATCGCCGGCAATGGCGGCAACGACACGCTGTACGGCAATGCCGGGAACGACAGCATCGACGGCGGCGACGGCAACGACGTGCTGTACGGCAATGACGGCAACGACACCGTGCGCGGCGGCTTAGGCGACGACTGGATCGAGGATTATCGCGGCAGCAACGTCCTTGATGGCGGGGCCGGCAACGACACGTTCAACTGGATCAGTAGCATGGGATCCGATGGTGTCGGTGGCGCCGATACCATCACCACCGGGGCGGGTCGCGACACGTTGCGCGTCGATGGCTATGGCGTCCGCAATTTCCCGCTGAGCTTCCTGGCCGATACCGTCACCGACTTCACCACCGGTGCGTCGGGCGACGTCATCGACCTGTCCGAAGTCGTCAACGACCTGATCGGCTATAGCGCGGGCAGCAACCCGTTCCTCACCGGGTTCCTATCGGCGGTGCAGTCGGGCAGCGACACGCTGATCCGCGTCGACATCGACGCCAGCGGCACGGCGCATGGCATCAAGACGCTGCTGGTGCTGAAGAACGTCACCGCCACCGCGCTGGTCGCGACCAATTTCGCACCGAGCTGGAGCCCGACCGGGGTGGGCGAGACGATCACCGGCACCCCGCTCGCCGATACGCTGACCGGCACCGATTCCAACGACCTGATCGACGGCGGCGCCTTTGCCGACCGGATCGATGGCGGCGGCGGCAACGACACGATCCGCGGCGGATCGATGGGCGACACGCTGATCGGCGGATATGGCAATGACTCGATCGATGGTGGCGATGGGGGTGACTCTATCCTTGGCGGCGCCGGCAACGACACGCTGATCGGCGGTGCCGGCGACGATATCTTCGAGGACAATGCCGGCGCGAACCTCATCAATGCGGGAGCGGGCGACGACGAGATCCGCTATGTCGGTGTCGGCCGCGGCGAAGCGGGCGGCGCGGATACGATCACGCTGGGGGCCGGCAATGACACGCTGACGATCGATGGCTACGGTCTCTATGCCTATCCGTCGAACCAGCATACCGACATCGTCACCGACTTCGTCGCCGGTGGCGGCGAGAACCGCGACGTCATCAACCTGAACGACGTCGTCTATTATCTGTCGGGCTGGGATTCGAGCACCAATCCGTTCGCGACCGGCTTCCTCCGGCTGCTTCAGTCGGGCAGCAACACGCTGCTGCAATATGATCGCGACGGGGCGGGCACCGGCTTTGGCTGGGTATCGGTGCTGCAACTGAACGGCGTGACCGCCAGCGCGATGACCGCCGCCAATTTCATCGGCTATGCGCCTGCCGACAAGGGCTATGTCCTGACCGGCGGCGAAGGGCGCGACGTGCTGAACGGATCGCTGGTCGCCGATACCCTGTCGGGCGGCGTCGGCGACGACGTGCTGAGCGGCGATTCCGGCAATGACAGCCTCGACGGCGGGGCGGGCAACGACACGCTGTACGGTGGCGGCGGCAACGATACGGTCGCGGGCGGCGACGGCAACGATACGCTGTACGGCAATGCCGGCAACGACAGCCTGGTCGGCGGCGCGGGCAACGACTATTTCAGCGATACCGAGGGCAACAATACGCTGGTCGGCGGCGATGGCGACGACCGGTTCGACTGGGTCGGCTATGGCGCCGGCGCGGATCGCTTCGTCGGCGGGGCGGGGCGCGACACGTTCCACACCTATTATTACTATGCCAATCAGGGCGCGGACACGATCGCCGGGTTCGAAGGCGGCGCGGGCGGTGATGTCGTCGATGGTTATTGGAACTTCTCCGGCCTCGCCACTGGTGCCAACCCGTTCACGACCGGGCATCTGCGGCTGCTGGCGAGCGGCAGCAACACCCTGCTCCAGATCGACCAGGATGGCGGCGCGAACAACTGGGTGACGTGGCTGACCTTCGAGGGGATCGCACCCTCAGCCTTCACCCGCGACAATTTCACGCTGGGCTTCGCGCCGAACGGTCAGGGATTGGTGCTGAGCGGCAGCGCGCTGGCGCAGGAGATCAACGGCACCAATGACGGCGACACGATCACTGGCCTTGGCGGCAACGATACGCTGAACGGCGGCTCCGGCGCGGACAGCATCGATGGCGGCACCGGCGACGATTATCTCTATGGCGGCTATCAGAACGACGCGCTGCTGGGCGGCGACGGCAATGATTATGTCGATGGCGGCGAAGGCGATGACGATGCCGAAGGCGGCGCGGGCGACGACCGGCTGTACGGGCAGGGCGGCAACGACACGCTGTCGGGCGATGCCGGCAACGACTATGTCGATGGCGGGTATGGTGACGACAGCCTGATCGGCGGCGATGGCGACGACACGATCGAGGCGATCTATGGCAACGACACGGTCGTCGCCGGCGCGGGCAACGACAGCGTGCGCGGCGGCTATTACAGCTATGCCGGCAATGCGACGGTCGATCTGGGCGATGGCGACGACACGTTCGGCAGCGAATATGGCTATGGCGGGTCGGTCGATACGGTGACCGGCGGCGCCGGGCGCGATACCTATATCCTGTCGGCCTATCCGACGACGAACGCCAACCTGACCGTCATCACCGATTTCGCGACCGGCACGGGCGGCGACCGGTTGCAGATCGACACCAGCTATTTCCAGAGCTGGGACCCGTCGACCAACCCGTTCACCGCCGGCTATCTGCGCTTCACCACCGACAGCGGCGCGGTCGTGCTCCAGGTCGACAACGACGGCAGCGGCACCGGCTATGCGTGGCGGACGATCGCCCGGTTCGAAGGGGTGACGAACCCGTCGGCCTTCACCGCCGACAATTTCACGACTTGGTACCGCCCGGGCTTTGCCGGCGCGACGCTGACCGGCGATGCCAATAACCAGCGGATCGACGGTACGCCGATGGGCGATACCATCTCCGGGCTGGGCGGCGATGACTCGCTGTATGGCGGCACCGGTAACGACAGCATCGATGGCGGCACCGGCAACGACTATCTCGACGGGGGCGAGGGCAACGACACGCTGCTCGGCGGCGCGGGTAACGACACGCTGGTCGGGCAGAACGGCAACGACAGCCTGTCGGGCGGCGATGGCGACGACGTGTTCAGCAGCTATGAACAGGGTAACGACACCTTCGACGGCGGGGCCGGGGACGACAGCTTCAGCTATTCCTATGGTGACGACAGCTTCGTCGGTGGCGATGGCGACGATAGTTTCGCCGACCATTATGGGTCGGACACGTTCAGCGGCGGCGCGGGCGACGACCGGTTCGACTTTGTCGGCTATTATCAGGGCAATGACAGCTATAGCGGCGGCACTGGGCGCGATCGCTATAACCTCTATTACCTGTTCAACCAGACGCCGATCGTCAGCACGATCACCGATTTCGCCACGGGCAGTGGCGGCGACCTGATCGTCCTTGACCAGGCGGGACTGTCGCTGGGTGGCGGTACCGGGATGGACGCGACCAAGCTGATCTCGGGTGGCTGGATGCGGCTGCGCCAGGTCGGCAGCGATACCGCGATCGATTTCGACCAGAATGGCGGCGGCGACAATTTCCAGCAATATCTGCTGCTCAAGAACGTCACCGCGACCGCGCTGACCCCCGACAATTTCACCCCCGACCTGCGCTCGACCGGCGTCTATGCGGTGCAGAGCGGCACGACCGGCGCCGACAGCTTCACCGGCGCGGGCCGCGACAATTATTCGGGGTTGGCCGGCAACGACACCATCAACGGCGCTTATGGCGACGACACGCTCTATGGCAACGAAGGTGCGGACTCGATCAGCGGCGGCGAGCGCAACGACCAGCTGATCGGCGGTGCCGGCAACGACACGCTCGACGGCGGCGAGGATAACGACGC